>NZ_JBNDLT010000003.1:1355000-2722256 GCF_050436205.1 Paraburkholderia sp. MM5496-R1 | reverse complement strand
TCGTCTCGCTGATCCAGACCAAGATGATGCCGCCGCGTCTTCCCGCGGGTTGCGTGCAACGGCCGGGATTGCTCCGGCGACTCGATGAACGACGTCCGCGTCACATTACGCTCGTGACCGCGCCCGCGGGTTTCGGCAAAACGAGCTTGCTTGCGGCGTGGAGCGAAGCGCAAACGAGAAAGAAGCGTCCCGTTGCGTGGCTCAGTCTCGATGGAGAAGACGACGATCCGCAGCAACTCGGGGCCTATCTGGTGGCGGCGCTTTGTCGCGCGTCGCAGGAGATCGCGTGGCAGGCACAGCAACTTCTCGATAACGATGCACACACGCCGGTCAGAACGGTCATTTCAGTGCTGCTCAATGGCATCGCCGCATACGGCCGCGGTGTTTTCCTGGTGCTCGACGACGTCGACCGTCTGAGCGCGAAACCCGTTCTCGCGATCGTGTCGCGCCTGCTGCGCTACGCGCCCGACAACCTTCACGTGCTGCTCGGCGCGCGCGGCGAACCGGCGCTGTCGCTGAGCGGGCTGCGCTCGCCCGACAAACTTTCGCGTGTGAATGTCGACGATCTGCGCTTTTCGCTCGACGATGCTCAGGCGTTTTTCGATCACACCGGTAACGCGCTGCTCAACCGCAACAGCGTCGAGTTGTTGAACAGCGCGACCGAAGGCTGGGTGGCCGGTTTGCAACTGGCTTCGCTCGGACTAAACCGGATCGATGACGTGGCCGCGCTCGCCAGTCATCTCGCCGGTTCCCGCTTCGGCATCGATCGCTACCTGAACGATACGGTGTTTGCGCATTTGCCGCCGCCCATGCTGACGTTTTTGCTTTACACGTCGATTCTCGAGCGGCTTACGGCGACGCTGTGCGACGATGTCATGGGCGGTGAGGGCGAAAGCGGAGAAAAGCTGGGCTGGCTCGAGCGGCATAACGTGTTCATCCGGCCGCTCGATGAGACGCAGAACTGGTATCGCTATCACGCATTGCTGAGCAATGCGCTTCGCCGCCGTCTCATGCGTCAGACGCCACGACAGGTTCCGTTGCTGCATCGCCGGGCCAGCCTGTGGTTCGCGCGGGCTCGCCTGTGGCGCGAAGCCGTGCGACATGCGCTGGCAGCGGGCGACATCGGGCAGGCGGCGCAGTGGGCCGAAAACTGTGCGATGGAGATGCTCCAACGCGGCGACCCGTTCATGCTGCCGGGCTGGATTCGCAAACTGCCGCCGGACGTGATCGCGGGTCGACTGCGCTTGCGTCTGGCGAAAGCCTGGGCTCTCGCGATGTCGCTTGAGACCGCGCGCGCGTCGAAGGAGATCGGCGAGATTGCCGACGAGTTCGAACGAATGGCCCGTGATGATCGGTCGGTAGCCGACGAGGTCGCATGGGCGGAGATCAACGCGATCCACGCGGTGATCGCTTGCGTGAACGACGACAGCGAACATGCGCTGGAACTCGGGCGTGCCGTTGAGGCATCGACGGCGCCTGCGGAACCGTGGGTACGCCATTACGGGCAAAGCGCGGAGATTTTCGGCTTGATGTATAGAGGGCAGTTCGCCTACATCTCCCGCGTATGGAGAGCGCGGGTCGATCAGGTGGGGCTCAGCCGGAAACCGAACAGCGCGGATATGTTGCGCGACGCGGTGTACGGCATCGCCGCGCTGATACACGGCGAACTTCCCGATGCGAGGCGGGTGATGGAGGTCGCGATGCGGTACTCCGAAGACAAGCTAGGAGAGTGGTCGGCGGGCGCGGCCGCGGTAGCCGGTTGCCTTGCGTCGATTTACTACGAGTGCAACGAGCTGTCCAAGGCGCGGAAGTTGATCGACGGTCGCATGACCATCGCGCTGGAGACTTCGCCGCTCGCCGCATTGATGCGCTATATGCTTACCGCGTCGCGCCTGCTGTGGCGGGATGGCAAAAAAGGGCCGGCGCTCGCCGTTCTCGAGGACGGTCGACAGCTCGCGATAACCCGTCGATGGTTGCGTCTGAAGCTCGCGTGCGATGCGGAAACCGTCAGACAGCTGCTTGCCGACGGTAGGGTGGTCGAGGCACGACAGGTCACCGACGAACTGAGCGCGAGTGTACCGATGATGTGCGAAGGGCGACGGGGCTCGGCGATGGAAACGTGGGCAAGCTACTGCGTGCTGCAAGCCCGCGTTCTGCTCGCTGAAAATGCCGCCGGCGACGCCGTTGGCTTTCTCTCGCGCTCACTCGACAATCTGGTTGCACTGGGCTGGCGCTATGCCGAGGCCGTCGTTTCGCTGCTGCTTTCTCTCGCGCATGAGCAGAACGGTGCCTCGGAACAGGCGTTCGCCGTGCTGGGAAACGCGCTGCGGATCGGCGGCGCGATGGGGATGATCAATAGCTTCGTGGACGAGGGGCCGCCGATGCGTGCGTTACTGGAACGTTTTCGCCGCACGCCATCGGAAATCGCGACCGGGCACGCCACGTATATCGGCACGGTGCTGTCGGCTTTCGACGAGGCGGATAACACGCCATCTTCTTCGTCGAGCTATGCCGACACGAAGATAACGCCGGGCACACTGAGCGCGCGTGAACTCGAAATACTGGGCTACGTCGCTCGCGGGCTGTCCAACAAGGAAATCGGACGATCATTGAATCTGGCACCCGAGACGGTCAAATGGCACATGAAGAACGTGTTCGAAAAACTGAACGTCAATTCGCGGTACGAGGCCGTGCAGAGTGCCTTCGGCATTCAGCCTGGAGCCGACTGAAGCGCCGTGCCGCGTGATGGCGCCGTCATCCGGTCACCTCACCGCGGCTCTCGTCCGAACGCTTCGCGCAGCTTGCGCTTGGCCCGCTGCAACGTATTGCGCCGCTCCTTCGGCAGGTTTCGGCCCGCTCGATTGATGTAGAAATTGAGCATCGACATCGCCGATTGAAACGGCGTGCCCTTGCGTCGACGGCTCGCTGTCGACGAGTGCTTCAACGATTGCGCGATGGACTCCGCGCTGCCGGTTTTGAAAATATCCTTCTGGATGTCCATCGCGTCGCTCGTTTCCATTACGTGATGCGACCATCTCTTCGCGCCGGATGCGCCGCTCGACTTCGCGGTTTTGGCGCGATGCGCGGTGTGCGCCTGCGCGTGGCGCTGACGCGCTGGCCGTCCCGACTTGCCACGAGACACAGTGCGTTTCGATTTGCTGCTGGTCTTTCGGGTCGCCATTGTGTTGTCTCCTGAAGCGGAATGTCGGACTCGCCACGCGTCAAAAATGGTCGATTTGGCGATCAGAGCTTCACGCCCCCGGCCTCGGGCGCATCCGACGAACCCGCGGGAATGTCACCGACGCCGAGGTCGTCGCGCCTCGTATAGACGTCGCCCCAGTACGGTTCGCTGCCGTAGTACTGATGCACGGTGGTGGCCCACGTCTGATCCGCCATCGATGGCCAGTGATCCTTATCAAATCCCGGTGCGTTCTTCACGCGCTCGGCCACCATGTTCAGCACGAAGCATTTTTCCTGCGTATCGAGTGTCAGCGCACGCCACGGAATCGCGAGCAGCTTGTCGCCGATGCCGAGAAAACCGCCGCTCGACAGCACCGCATACGCGACGCGGCCCGAACGCACGTCGAGCATGATGTCCTTGATCTTGCCGATGTGCTCGCCGTCGCTGCTGATAACCTTGTTGCCGTCGAGCGTAGCCGCTGCCATAACATCCGGACCCGGGCCTTCCGCGGTCGCGGCGCCTTTACCGACGATGTTCGCACCTTGTGTCTGGGTCTGCATCACCATGATGGGCTCCTTTTTGAAGGGGTGAATGTACCGAGGCATTTAGCAACGGCCGTTCCATCTAGCCATGCGGCGCCGTTACGCCGTGGCGCGCGGCGCATCCGCGCGACGAGGCACCGCGTGCGTAAAGGATGCGAGCGCGTTTGCAATTATTTCGTCAGTGCCGACGCCAGCGCTGATGAGCAAAGCGCGATGCGCGCATGCGACGACTGCATCGCGCGGCATAGGCCTTGCTCGATTCTCAGTGATGGCAGCAGGGAACCGAAGGATCGCACCCGTCCTTTTACTTCAGGGAGAACCCAGATGAGCAAGTATCCGAAGGCATGGCTGTTCGCGGCATGTATGGTCGCGTCGGGCGCCGTCGCGTCGGGCGCCGCGTTCGCGCAGGCGGGCGGCGGTAACGGCAATAGCGGCACCGGCGGCGGCAACGCGCATGGCGCGGCGACCGCGGCGCCGACGGCGGGCAACGAGCCCGCGTCGAATGTCACGGGCAGCACCATGGGATCGACTTCGTCGATGAAACATCATCACAAGAAGTCGAAGGCAAACAAGCCGATGACCGATACGACGAACACGCCCGGCGCCAATGCCAGCAGCGATACGAAGGGACAGTAACGCTGGATCGATGCGGGCGCGGCCAGGCACCTGTGCGTTCATCGTAACGCGCCGGCGATATCGCGCTCCCCATCGAGGGAGAAAATCGTGACTAAGAAGATTCATTATCAGGCGAACATCTGTGGCGGGAACTTCGCGCATGTTCGCGAGTGCTTCAGCAACTGGAAGGCCGAGACGCTCGTGTATCGTCGGCAACAGCCGATGTTCGAAGGCAAGCAGGAAGTGCGGCCGTTGACTGAGCGTGTGTTCGACAACGGTGAAGTCGCGCATAGCACGCGCGCGCGCGTATGTTCGCCAAACGATGCCTATGCGCTGGCGGCGGAGATACGCGACGGCGAACGCGACGTTTGGCTCGTGATGGCGGCGTTCGAGGAAGACGTTTGAGCCGGAGTCGATTCGGCGCTGAGCCCGTCACTGGGCCGGCGGTTTCGGTTCGGAGGCCATTTCCCGCGCAGCGCGCCGCGTACGCACGCGTGGCGTGGCTCGCAAATGTGCCGCGGCGCTTTTGTCTTTCGCGGCGGTGGCTTTCTTGCGCACCACGCGTGACTTTTTTAGCAGACTCGTCAACGAACCGTTGATACTGTCGTCGACCGACGACTCCCGCGTCTTGCGTCCTTTGTCACCGGATGCGCGCGCGAGTTTCGCCGCACGCTTTTCCGCCTCCGCGAGCAGCACCGCAAAGGCCACTTCATCTACCTTGAGTCCGCGGCGCGATTGGCCTGGCGCGAGGCTCTGCAACTCGCCCGCCTCGAACGCGCTGATGATCGCTGGGTGGATATAGCAGCGCCGGCAGACGGCGGGCGTATTGCGTAGCAGCGTCGCCACTTCTTTCACGATCGCGACGATATGACGACGCGCTTCGGCCGCGCTGCTGCACATCAAGCGGCGCAATGCCGCCAGCGCGTACACGCTGCCGGCCCACGTGCGGTAGTCCTTGGCGGTGAAGTCCGCGCCGCTTACGCGGCGCAGGTAGTCGTTGATATCCGTCGAGCCGACGCTGTGGCGCGTGCCGTCTTCGTCGAGATACTGGAACAGGTCGTGACCGGGCAGCTCCGCGCAACGTCGCACGATGCGCTTGATGTTCGGATTGTCCACTGTCACGTCGTGCTCGATGCCGCTCTTGCCGCGAAACTGGAAGCGCAATTGACCGGCCCTGATCTTCACGTGCTTCTTGCGCAGCGTCGTCAGTCCGTAAGAGTGGTTATCGCGCGCGTATTCTGCGCTGCCGATCCGGATCAGCGTCGTGTCGAGCAACTGCACGATGGCCGCGACGACCTTGTCGAGCGGCATGCCGGGCAGCTTCAGATCACGCGCCACGCGCGCGCGGATTTTGAGCAATGCGCGGCCGAACTCGGCCATCCGTTCGTACTTGTCGGCATCGCGCGTTTCGCGCCAGCGGGGGTGATAGCGGTACTGCTTGCGGCCGCGCGCGTCGCGGCCGGTCGCCTGCAGATGACCGCGCGGATCGGGGCAGATCCACACGTTTTCGTACGCGGGTGGAATCGCGAGCGAATTGATGCGTTGAATCTCGTCCTCATCGACGATGCGCTTGCCGTCGACGTCGAAATAGATGAAGCCGTTCCGCTCGCGCTTGCGTGTGTAGCCGGGCCTCGTGTCGTCGGCGTGGCGCAGTCCCGGCGGCATCGGTTGGGGCGCGGTGTTGCCGTTCGCGGTGGTCGGGCTGCGTGATGTGGTCGTGGAATGAGTCGCGGTAGCCATTGTTGCAGGTAGAAGTTTCAAACCCGGTTCGAACCGGTTCGCCGAGTAGGCGCGATGTGTGCCGTGTGATCGGCGGGAAGCAAGGGCGATGCCACTGGTAGGTGACCAGCGCGCTGAGGCGGAACGGTCCTTGCGGAAAAGTCGACGTGACCAACCGGAAAGGGAGCTTTTATGAGCAGCACACTCAACCCCGATGAAGAGCCGCAGCAGACCGTCAAGCAAACGTCCGGCACGACGGGCGCGCTGGGTCCCAGCGACTCGTCCGATAGCGGCAGCGACGTGGCGGGCGCGAGGCGTCACGATTTCGACGTCGATACGGAGCTCGACAATCACGCGCTCGAAGCCGGCGACGCCGCACTCGGCAGCAATACCGATCGCGCAGGTACGGGCGAGCGCGCGTCGGCCGATGGCGATTCGACGTTGGAGATGGACCGCGATATCGACACCGACCACGTCGTCGATCCGCAAGTGCCGCCGGGCGCGGAACGCTCCGACGAAGACGAAACCGACGTCTGACCACGGCGCTTTTTGCACACGCGGCGGCGCGAGCTGAACGGCGCAACCGCAGCGTCGGGGCATCGCCAACGTAACGTCAGCCCGCTGAACACTGCCTCAACCAGGCACGTGTTTTGCGTAACCATGCTTAGCGAAGGCGCAGACCTATGCACATGCATCACGGGCAAGTGCATGAGCGGGGCGCCGCATGAAGGAGAGCACACATGACTGATGCACTGAATGGCTACAAGGTAGCCGTACTCGCCGTAGATGGCTTCGAGCAGGCAGAACTCATGGAGCCGAAACGCGCGCTCACCGAGGCGGGCGCGACGGTCCATGTGATCTCGGCGAAGCCGGGCAAGATCCAGGGCTTCAAACACGTCGACAAGGGCGATTCCGTCGACGTCGATGCGACCTTCGACAAGGCCAGTCCCGACGACTACGACGCGGTGGTGTTGCCGGGCGGCGTCGTGAACGGCGACGCGCTGCGACTGCTGCCGCAGGCGCAGGCGTTCGTCAAAGCGGTCGACAACGCGAAGAAGCCGATCGCGGTGATCTGTCACGGCACGTGGCTGCCGGTATCGGCGGGGATCGTCAAGGGGCGCACGGTGACGAGCTGGCCTAGCCTGCAGGACGATATTCGCAACGCGGGCGGCACGTGGGTCGATCAGGAAGTGGTCGAGGACGGCAATCTTATTTCGAGCCGCAAACCCGACGACCTTCCCGCGTTCAACAAGGCGCTGATCGCGCAACTGACGAAGCGCAAGGCGGCTTGATCGCAGGCGGCGCGTTGGCTTCGGAGCCTGCGCATCGGTGATTCGACAGGGAGAAAATGCATGAAATTCCGGTATTCCCTACAAGTGTTGACTGCCGCGCTGGCCGTGTTGGGGGTGAGCGCGGCATCGATCGACACGGCCTGCGCGCAGGCGAGCGATGCGCCCGCGAGCGCAGCGCCGACCGGCGGCACGACGCTGTCACCCGCGGATCAGCAGTTCGTGCTCGAAGCGTCGAAGTCGGACGCCACTGAAATCGCCGCTGGCAAGGTCGCGCTGAAGAACTCCAACGATCCGCATGTCAGGAAGTTCGCTCAACAGATGATCGCCGACCACACGAAGCTGTCGCACGCAATGGCCGGGCTGGTCGCGAAGAAGGGCTTCAAGCCGACGCCGTCCGCGGATTCCGCGCTGGTCGGCAAACTGCAGACGTTGAAGGGCACCGAGTTCGATCAGGCCTATGTCGAGCAGGTCGGCGTGGAAGCGCATCAGCGCGCGGTCGACCTGTTCCAGCAGCAAAGCGAGAGCGGCACCGACTCGCAACTGAAGGCCGCGGCCGCGCAAGCGCTGCCAACCATCAAGCATCACCTCGAGATGGCGGAGCAACTGGCCGGCAAATTGAAGGGCTCGTCATGAACGCGATCCTGCCACGGCCTGCTTATGAGGACTCTCTGATGCAGATCACTTTCCCCGATGACGAAGCGGCCTTCGACGGCGCCAATCTGACCGTGCGCTTTCTTGCGCGCGTCGATGGCGAGCCAGTGGTTTGCGCGATCACTGCCGAGGCTCTGGAAGATCATTTCGGCGCGGAGTCCGCGCTTGAAGCGGCGTTGATGGCCGCTTTCGACAGAGGCCGTCAGCGCATCCGCTCGGTCTGCGCGGAAGCGCTCGACCAGAACAACGGAGAAGGCGTAGTGTTGCATAGCGGACTGTTCAGAGTGGAAGGCATGGAACCGGATCGCGGCGCCGCGGCGTAGCGCCGCTGCATGTCGCATTGACTGGGCGCGCTGCTTCCGACTCGCGTCAGCGGCGACAGGATGGTCCACGAACGGCAATTAACGATAAGGAGGCCGTATGTCACTCATCGTCGCGGCACGCTTCACGACTTTTCCCGCTGCGGAAAGCGCGGCGCAAAAACTGTTCGATGCGGGTTTCGTGGAAGAGGACGTCACGCTGTTTTTCGTCAATCCACGCGGCCAGCATGCGCGTTTCCCGATCGGCGGCGACACCGATACCGACCCCGGCGCGCGAGGAGCGCCTAAAGGCGCGGGCATGGGCGTGACGATCGGCGCGGTGATTGGCGCGGTGATTGGCGTGGCGATCTTCGCGGTGTTTTCCGCGCCGCTGCTGGTGTCGCTGCTCGCGGCCGGCGTCGGCGCGTATGTCGGCTCGCTGGTCGGCGCGATGTCGCGCACCACGGAGCGCGGCAAATCGGACCATCGCGTGCCGTATCACGAGGAGTCGCGCGATTCGGGCGTGCTCGTCGCCGTGCACGTGTCGCCCGACAATCAACTGGACGCCGCGCGCGTGCTGCGTGAAGCGGGCGGCGTGTCGATCGAGAAGGCGACCGGCCGCTGGCAGCAGGGACGCTGGGCCGATTTCGATCCGCTGAAGACTCCTGAGCCGATCAAGGAATTCGCGGAGAAGCGCGCGTGATATGAGCGACGCGGCATACCAACAAAAAACGGCCCGATGACGATCATCGGGCCGTTTTCCGTTTACCGCGCTGTTTCGACGTCGCGCGACACCCGCGGTTGCCGCGCATCGCGCGGCGGCTGCGCTCGTTCGAGCTGCCTTTCGCTATACATCGGCTCGCACGAGGTGCCGGGCACGCGTGATGCGTGCTATCAAATGCAGCCCGCCGCGCGTCGAACCGATTCATCGCGAGGCACATAAAAAGCCCCGCGCGGCGGGTTCCGCGATGAACGAAACCCTTGGAGGTATTGAATGGCTACCAACGTTGTTTCCGTATTGAATGAACTGGTCGAAACGTCGAAGGATGGCGAAAAGGGCTTTATGAAGGCAGCCGAGGATGCGCACGACGACCAGCTGAAGATGCTGTTCCGTTCGAGTGCCGAGGACTGCTCGCGCGGCGCGCGTGAGTTGCAGGATGCCGTTCAGACACTGGGCGGCAAGCCCGAAACCGGCGGCAGCATGAGCGGTGCGCTGCATCGCGGCTGGGTCGACGTGAAATCGGCGGTAGCGAATCGCAGCGACCATGCGATTCTTGCCGAGTGCGAAAAAGGCGAGGACGTCGCGAAGAAACGCTATCACGACGCGCTGGAGAAGGATTTGCCGGCGGACGTGCGGGCAATCGTCGAGCGGCAGTACCAGGGCGTGCTGCAAACGCATGACCGGGTGCGCGACCTGCGCGACCAGTATGCGGCGATGAAGCATTGATCGACGCGTCAGTGCAATAAGGAAGAGCCGGCTCTGCCGGCCGGCTCTGTTACGTTCTGTTCAGTCGAATCGGTGCGACCCGATCGTGCGGATATCAGTCAGCCGCGACCTTCAGATGGTTCTTCACGCTGGTCACCCCCTTCACGCTTTGCACGACATCTTCGGCGGCGGACTTGTCGTCGGCCGACGGCACCGAACCCGTGAGCCACACGACGCCCTTGCGGGTCTTCACGTGGATATGCGTCGATTTGACGTTCTTCGCGGCAAGCAGATCAGCCTTGACCTTGGTCGTGATGGTGCCATCGTCGATATGCTGGCCGATGCTTTCCGACGACGCTGGCGGGGCCGAAGCGCTGGTCTGGGCGTTCGCGTTCAGCGCGAACGCGATGACGGCGATGCTGCCTGCGGTCTTTAGAAGCTGGATCGTCTTCATGGTTCTCTCCATCAGGTGGTAATGAAAATGGCGGTCTTGTTGGCCGGTGGCCGATCGCGGCCGAAGCCGCTGATGAGACACGTGGGGTCGTCGCCGCTACGGTACCGTCAGGGGCCCGTTTCTCGACACCGGACGCTGTACTCGCATCCGCGCTCGATCGAGGCGTTTGCGAAGGGCGGCGTCCGTCCACACACCGTCGCTCCGCAACCATCGTGCCTGCCGGCTGCGAGCCAATCCATGCCGCTCGCGAAAGGCGCATGCACCGGGGAGTTTCGACTGACGAATACCGTTGCAATGCGGCCATGCGCGAGGCCGCCGGAGAGGTGAAGAAAGGGACCGGAAATTGCCTGCCGTTTGTAAAAACCGGCGCGCCCGGTCAGGGCAATTCATCCGCCTGAATAAACAAAGCGCAATCAAAACAGCGTCTTGCGCGATCTGGTACGGACGTTGCATTGGTCAGTGAACTCGGCTCGTTGAGTCTGAGGCTATTAACGAACGGGATCACTCCAATGCCTTCAATGGAACTTCGTACAAGGCAGTCTCTCGCACTGACGCCTCGTCTTCAGCAGTCGGTGCGGCTCTTGCAATTGTCGGCGCTCGAGTTCCAGCAGGAATTGCGCACGGCGCTCGATACCAATCCGTTCCTCGAATACGACTCATCCGAAGCGGAAGACGTCGCGCTCGCCGGCACGACGCCAGGCGAGGGTGAAGACGCCAACGCGCCGCCCGCTGTCGATACGCTTGCCGCCGCCGAGCCGGACGGACTGCCGGCGGAAAGCGCCGGTAGCGATACGCTCGAAAGCGCGGGCCAGGACGACATGCCCGCCGATTTTTCCGGCGACTACGGTTCGCGCAACTCGATGCGCCAGAACGGCGACGCGGACGGCAGCGATCCGGCCGATTGGGCTCGCTCGCAACCCACGCTGCGCGAACAGTTGCACGACGCGTTGCGCCTGTACCGGCTAGACGACCGCGATCGCGCGGTGGCCCGTTTCATCATCGAGGCGCTCGACGACGACGGCTATCTGCGGCAGTCGCTGGCCGACCTGGCCGATAGCGTCGATCTGGAACCCACGCTGACCGAGGAAGAACTGCTGGTGGCGTTGCGCCTCGTGCAGGCGCTCGATCGTCCGGGGCTCGGCGCGCGTTCGCTATCGGAATGCCTCGCGCTGCAGATCAATGCGCTACCCGCCAATACGCCGGGACGCGACGTCGCGCGGCAGATCGCCGAGCATCATCTGGAAAGGCTCGCGCGCCGCGAGCAGGCCGAGTTGCAAAAACAGATCGGCTGCAGCGCGGAGGAATTGCGTGTGGCTTGCGCGTTGGTGCGCAAGCTCGATCCGAAGCCCGGCAATTGCTACGGCCGCACCGAGGATAACTATGTCGTGCCCGACGTGATCGTGCGTCAGGTGCGCAACAAGTGGGTCGTGTCGATCAATCCGGCGGTGCAGCCGCGGGCGCGAATCCATCGCATGTATGCGCAGCTGTTCGCGCAGTCGGCCGGCGCGAGCCGTTCGCCGCTCGCGCAGCAGCTGCAGGAGGCGCGCTGGCTGATCCGCAACGCGCAACAGCGCTTCGATACGATCCAGCGGGTTGCCGAATGCATCGTCGCGCATCAGAAGGCATTCTTCCTGTACGGCGAGATCGCGCTGAAGCCGATGGTGCTGCGTGACGTGGCTGACGAGCTGGGCCTGCACGAATCCACGATCTCGCGCGCGACGGGCAACAAATATATGGCGACGCCGCGCGGCATCTTCGAGTTCAAGCATTTCTTCCCGCGCGAGCTCGGCACCGAAAGCGGCGGAACCTGCTCGGCCGCCGCGGTGCGCGCGCTGCTCAAGGAGATGATCGCCGCGGAAAATACGCGTGATCCACTGTCGGACGTGACGCTCGCGAAGATGCTCGCGGATCAGGGCGTGCTGGTCGCGCGACGCACGGTGGCGAAATACCGGCATCTGATGAAGGTGCCGCCGGCTGAACTGCGCCGGCAGCTTTGAAGCGCCGAAGTTTTAACGGGGGTTGAAATAAACCTGGCGGGGGTTTGAAGCAAAGCAGTCATTCAAACAGCAGTACATTGCGCACAGGGTCATGCGAGGTTATCCGCTCGCATGACCCTTTTTCGTATCTGGACGTTTCGCCGGCGTGCCTTTACATTGGCGGGTCAATTGGAAAGAGATCGGCGGATCGGACCGCACAACAACGGGTGAGCGCAATGAAGTATTCGAATCTGGTCGAGCGACTGCAAGGGCGGCGCACGTCGGCGTGGGAAATTCATCGGGTCGCGCAGCAGGCGGCTGCCAGGGGCGAAGACGTGATCGTGCTGAGCGTTGGCGATCCCGAGTTCTCGACGCCCGTGCCGATCGTCGAGCGCGCCATCGATGCGTTGCGGGCCGGCGATACGCACTATACGGCGATGGCCGGTCGCGAGCCGCTGCGCGCCGCGATCGCCGCCGAGCACGCGCGCACGACGGGATGCGACGTGAGCGCCGCCAACGTGGTGCTGACCGCCGGCGCGCAAAACGGCGTGTTCGCGGTGTCGCTGTGCCTGCTCGAAGCGGGCGACGAAGTGATCGTTCCCGAGCCGATGTATCTGACCTACGAGGCCTGCGTGCGCGCGGCGGGTGCGACGCTCGTCGCGGTGCCGGTCGATCCGGCGCGCGCGTTTCACGTCGACTGCGACGCGCTCGAAGCGGCGATCACGCCGCGCACGAGGGCGATTTTCTTCGCGACGCCGTGCAACCCGACCGGCGTGGTGATGCAGCGCGCCGATCTCGAGCGCATCGCGCGGCTCGCATGCGAGCACGA
Source organism: Paraburkholderia sp. MM5496-R1 (assembly GCF_050436205.1). NCBI lineage: Bacteria > Pseudomonadati > Pseudomonadota > Betaproteobacteria > Burkholderiales > Burkholderiaceae > Paraburkholderia > Paraburkholderia sp. MM5496-R1. Next base: position 2,709,272 of record NZ_JBNDLT010000003.1, on the reverse strand, counting down.
CCTGTGGGTGCTGTCCGACGAGGTCTATGCGGAACTCACGTTCGAACGCGATCACGTGAGCATTGCGTCGCTGTCCGGCATGGCGGAGCGCACGGTCACGCTCGGCAGCCTGTCGAAGTCGCATGCGATGGCGGGGTGGCGTGTCGGCTGGACAATCGGGCCCGCGACGCTGATCGAGCACATGGCGCGGCTCGCGCTCGCGATGCTGTACGGCCTGCCGGGTTTCATCCAGCAGGCCGCGTTGACGGCTTTGGAGAACAGGGCGGAGATCGTCGCCGATATTCGCGAGATCTACCGGCGGCGGCGCGACGTCGTGTTCGAGCGCTTGCATCGTGTGCCGGGCTTGCGGTGCCTGTTGCCCGAAGCGGGCATGTTCATGATGGTCGACGTCAGCGGGACCGGGCTCGATACGACCGAGTTCACATGGCAGCTGTTTCGCGCACAAGGCGTGGCCGTGCTCGACGCGAGTGCGTTCGGGGAGACGGCGAACGGCTTCGTGAGGTTGGGGCTGGTGGTGGGCGAGGATCGATTGATCGAGGCGTGCGAGAGGATCGCGCGGTTCGTGGAAGGGGGGCGGGGCCGAGAGGGCGGTGGGTTGTAGATTGCGACGATCCGGTCGGTGGGCACCACGGCCAGCCGAAGGTGGCTGGGCAGTGCGTTCGGCGCGGCTTACTTTTTCCTGCGCACAAATTTCAAGCCGAAGCGCACCAGCCGAGGCATCGTTTCGGGCCGCAACAACCGTGGGTCATACCCAGCGAATCGACGTTCGTTTTCCTGAAGACACAGTTGCATCAATTCGGGCACGCTGATATCGACATCCGTTACCGACTGCGCGCCGTTTACCGTGAAGTTGTTATCGTGCTCGTGGACGTTGCCGTCAGCATCCATCGCACGTGCGAGCCCAATGCGCTCCCACACCAGAAACGCCCACACGCCCGCCACCTTGAGCTCGAAGCGGATGCGCTGCCACCATGAAAGCTGCGCGCGATGCCACGCGACCCAGTTCGCGAACAGCAGAATATGGCGGCACTCTTCCTGCATCACCGGCTCGAATGTCTCGGTCAGTGCCGGCGGGAACAGGCCCGAGCGCCGCGCCACCTCGAACAGGCCGAACGCGAAGAAGCTGTCGATACATTCGCTATAGCCGGTCACGAGGTAAGCCCGTTCCGTGTCTTTCGGATAGACGTACGACGGCTCGTTCGCGAGCGCGATGCCATACGCATGCACCATGCGCGACAGCACTTCCTTATGGCGGTTCTCTTCCCACGCGTTCAGCGCAAGTGCGTCGCGCAGCTCCGGGGTGTCGAGCGAGGCCGCGTAGGCGGCCATGCGCAGGCGCGCCCTGCCTTCGGTTTGCACGGCGATGTCCCAGATCGGCAGATCGACGATGCGCTTGAGCGTCGCGGCTTCGAGCTGCGGCCACGCGAGCACGGACGGGCGATACGGATTGAAGGTCTCGCGAAACATGCGGCACATTTCCTGCCGGTGCACGTCGGAGCCGGGCGCCAGCGGTCCGTTGACGGTGCTAGTCCAGTGCCGCATCGCGTGGTCGGCGGCGTCGAGGGTCGAGGGGTCGGGCTGCTCGTGCGGCAGTTGCGGCGCGCGAAAGCCGGGGATCAGCGCGGCAGCGTCGAATGCATCCAGTACCAGTTGGTCCATTGGGTATTCTCGACAAGGCGACGAAGGCGCTGTCGATTCTGCCATGACTGCGCAGGTCTGCGCCACGTCGAGGAAAAAGCGCTTTGTAATGTTCGGCGTGCTGTGACGCCGACGGTTGACGCCGCGCAAACTTGCGTCAAGAATCGAGCGCCGGGTGTGCTCCCGAAGTCGGCTAGCCCGATTCCAGCGCGTTTCGACTCGTCGCGGAAAACTTCATGATCCATCGCTTCTGTTCTTCGTTGCGCCGCTTGCTGACAGCCGGATTAGCGGCCGCCGCGCTGATGGTGACGCTTTCTGTCGCTGGTGTGGTGCCGTTCGGCGAACGGTGCATGGCAGCCGAACAGGCCGATGCGTCGAGCACCTCGGAAAGCACGGCAACGGGGGGAAGCACGGACGCCGCCGCATTCGCGCCGATCGCGCCACGCCAGGGGCCGCAGGCGAACGCGTCGCCGGTCGGCGAATCGAGCGAGCCGCACGCGATGACGGCGCGCCCGAACGGCGAGCCGCGCAGGCGGACGGCTGCGCGTGGCGACACGCAGGCTGCATCGAATGCACCGGACTCGGCCGACGCGACGGCAACGCCTCGCAACGACAGGGCTTCGACGCCCGCGATTCCCGTGCCACCCGAAACCACCAGCGTCACCACGCATTCGCTTCGCCTGAACGGCCGCAAGCTCGACTACACGGCGAGCGCGGGCAATCTGTTGCTGCACGACAAGACCGGCGCGCCGAACGCGAGCGTGTTCTATGTCGCGTACACGGTGCCGAGCAGGACGCCTGCGACGCGTCCGATCACCTTTCTGTTCAACGGCGGCCCGGGCGCCGGCAGCGTATTCCTGATGATGGGCTCGGTCGGCCCGAAACGCGTGCGCACCGCGAGCCCCGCGAGCACGCCGCCCGCGCCGTACACGCTCGACGACAACCCCGACAGCCTGCTCGACACCAGCGACCTCGTGTTCATCGACGCGGTCGGCGCGGGCCTGTCGAGACCGGTCGGGCATGGCACGGGCAAGGACTTCTGGGGCGTCGATCAGGACGTCCGCGCGTTTGCGCAATTCATCGACCGTTATCTGACGGTGAATCAGCGCTGGAATTCGCCGAAGTACCTGCTCGGCGAATCGTATGGCACCGCGCGCGCCGCGATGCTCGCTTATCAGTTGGGGCAGAACAATATCGCGCTGAACGGCGTGATCCTGCTGTCGTCGGTGCTCAATTCCGCGGCGTTCGCGCCCGGCAACGATTTCAGGAGCGAGAGTTATCTGCCGAGTTTCGCGGCGATCGCCTGGTATCACGACAAGGTCACGCCGAAGCCCGCGAGCCTGCCGGCCTTTCTCGACGAAGCACGCGCGTTCGCCCGCGGACCCTATGCGCAGGCGCTCGAACAGGGCGATGCGCTGCCCGACGATCAGCGCGCCGCGATCGCCGCGCGCATCGCGTACTTCACCGGATTGGACGTGGGGTTCGTGAAGCGTAACCGTCTGCGTCTTTATCCGTCGCGTTTTCGAAACGAGTTGCTGCGCAACGAGTCGCGCAGCGTGGGCCGCTACGATGCGCGTTTCGAAGGCCTGAACTACGACGATGCATCGGAGGATCCGGACTTCGATGCGTCGGTGAGCAGCGTGTCGAATGCGTTCAATGCGGCGCTTCATCAGCATCTGTCGGACGACCTGCACTACACGCCAAGCGACCGTTACGTGGTGTTCAGCGACGACGCGTTGAAGCAATGGGACTGGAAACATCGCGAATGGTGGGGCGAACGGCTCGAGCTGCCCTACGCGGGCGGCGATCTGGCCGAAGCGATGCGGCAGAATCCGCAGTTGCGGGTGTTATCGCTGAACGGCTACTTCGATCTCGCCACGCCGTTCTATGCGACCGAATATGCGCTCGCGCATCTCGGCCTCGATCGGTCGCTGCGCGAGAACGTGCGCATCGCCTACTATCCGACCGGCCATATGGTGTATCTCGACGATGCCGCGCTGCACGCGATGAAGCGTGACCTCGTGAGCTTTTATACGGGGCAGCCGCGTTGAGATCGGCGAATCGTCGCATGGTGTCGAACGGTATAATTCCCCGCACCGTGGAGTAGCCGCGCGCTCTGTCAACCGGCTTCATCGTTCGCCGCTTATGCCATTCACCCCGATTCCGTCCTTCGCGCGCAAGCGCATTTCCGACGTGGTGTCCGACCAGATCAAGCAACTGATCTCGGAGGGCACGCTGATGCCCGGCGACCGTCTGCCGGCCGAGCGCGATCTCGCGGCGCAGTTCGGCGTGTCGCGACCATCGCTGCGCGAGGCGCTGATCCGGCTGGAGGCGGACGGTTACATCGAAACGTCGGGGCGCGGCGGTTTCACGGTGGTCGACGTGACCGCGCCCATCATCTCGAAGCCGCTTGCCGAACTGTTGCTGCAGAATCCGCGCACCAGTGCCGACATTCTGGAGTTGCGCCAGGGGCTCGAAGCGATTTCGTCGGTCTATGCCGCGCAGCGCGCAACCGCCACCGATCTGAAGAAAATCCGCGCGGCGTTCGAGGCGTTGAAGGCCGCGTCGCTGTCGCGCGATCGCGCGAATCTCGCCGAACTCGATGCCGCGTTTCATCTCGCGATCGCCGACCACACCGGTCAACAGACATCGTTCCCGCCGCTTTTCCTGAAGAGCCTATGAAAGTCGCGCTGTTTATCCCGTGCTTTATCGACGCGTTCTATCCCGAGGTCGGTATCGCGACGCTCGAACTGCTCGAACGTTTCGGCATCGAGGTCGACTATCCGCAGCAGCAGACCTGCTGCGGCCAGCCGATGGCCAATAGCGGCGCGCATGCGGACGCCGCCGCCACGGAGCGACTATTCGCGCGCAACTTCGCGGGTTACGACTACATCGTCGGGCCGTCCGCGAGTTGCATTCATCACGTGCGCGAACATCTGAGCGCGCTCGAGCAGACCGACGAAGTGAAGAAAGTACGCGCAGGCGCTTACGAACTGGTGGAGTTTCTGCACGACGTGATCGGCGCGCGCGAATTTCCGTGGGCCGAGTTTCCGCATCGCGTCGGTCTACACACCAGTTGCAGCGCGCTTCGTCATCTGAAGCAGGCGTCGGCGTCGGAAATCGCCGGCACGCCGTTTTCGAAGCCGCGCGCGTTGCTCGAAGGCGTGAAGGGCATCGAGTTCGTCAAGCCGGCGAGGCCCGACGAATGTTGCGGTTTTGGCGGCACGTTCTCGGTCACCGAAGAGGCAGTGTCGGTGCGCATGGGGCAGGACAAGGTGCGCGACCATCTGAATGCGGGCGCCGAGTACATCGTTTCGGGCGACATGTCGTGCCTGATGCACCAGCAGGGTTGCGCGGAACGCATGAAAGCCGACGCGCGCTTCATTCATATCGCGCAGGTTCTCAATGGAGCACGCGCATGAGCGGCGACCATCACCGCATCGATCACGCCAAAGCCGCGGGTTCTTTCATCAGCAAGACCGAGCATGTCGCGTTTCACGACAAGCGTCTGTGGGATCTGCGCGAGAAGCGCGACGCACAGGCGCACGGCATTGCCGAATGGGAAACGTTGCGCTCGCTGGCGTCGGGCATCAAGGAACACACGCTGTCGCATCTGGCCGACCACCTGGAGCAGTTCGCGGCGGCGGCCGAGGCCAATGGCGTGGTCGTGCATTGGGCAGCGAGCGCGGAAGAGCACAACGCGATCGTCCACAAGCTGATGTCCGAGCGCGGCATGACGACGCTCGTGAAGAGCAAGTCGATGCTGACCGACGAATGCCGGATGCGCGAGTATCTCGAACCGCGCGGCATTACCGTGATGGAAACGGACCTCGGCGAGCGCATCCAGCAGCTCGATCATCAGGACCCGAGTCATATGGTCGTGCCGGCCGTGCACAAGCTGCGCGCGGACGTGGCCGAGCTGTTCGGCCGGACCATCGGCACCGATCCGGGCAATAGCGATATCCACTATCTGGCCGAGAGTCAGCGCATGAATACGCGGCCGTATTTCGTGCGCCAGAAAACGGCTGGCATGACCGGCTGCAATTTCGCGGTGGCGGAAACGGGCACGGTCGTCGTCTGCACGAACGAAGGCAATGCCGATCTTTCGGCGAACGTGCCGCCGCTGCATATCGCATCGATCGGAATCGAGAAGCTGATACCGAAGGTGTCGGATCTCGGCGTGTTCGTGCGCATGCTGTCGCGCAGCGCATTGGGTTCGCCGATCACGCAGTACACGTCGCATTTTCGTGCGCCGCGGCCGGGCACCGAGATGCATTTCATCCTCGTCGATCATGGCCGCTCCGAACGGCTCGCGATGGAGGACTTCTGGTACTCGCTCAAATGCATACGGTGCGGCGCGTGCATGAATACGTGTCCGGTCTATCGGCGCAGCGGCGGCCTGTCGTATGGCGGCACCTATTCGGGGCCGATCGGCGCGATCATCAATCCGACGTTCGATCTGAAACGCTATAGCGCGTTGCCGTTCGCATCGACACTCAATGGCAGTTGCACGAATGTGTGTCCGGTGAAGATCAACATTCACGAGCAGATCTATAAGTGGCGCGCGGTGATCGCCGAGCGGCACGAAGTGCCGTTCGTGAAGCAGGAAGTCCTGAAGATGGCGGGGCGTCTGCTATCGAGTCCGACCTTGTATCGCGCGACGGTGTCGTCGATGGGCAGCGCGTTGCGGCGGCTGCCGAATTTCGTGCTGTACAACCCTCTGAATATCTGGGGCCGGCAGCGCGAATTGCCGGAGGCGCCGAAGATGACTTTTCATGCCTGGTACAAAAAGAATCGCGGAGGCGGCGATGACAACGCGTGAGGCTTTTCTCGCCAAGGTGCGCGCCGCGCAACCGGCCGCGCGGCCGCGTCCCGACGTGCCGCTGTTCGAAGCGGTTGGCGGCGATCTGCGGGCGCGCTTCACGGCGGCGTTGCAAACGATGGGCGGCACGTGCGTCGAAGCGGCCAGCGCCAGCGACGTCAGCGATCTGATTCGCGAGCGTTTTGGCGCGGCGGCATCGATCGCATCGGCGAGCGCCGAAGTGCCGGGCACGCGCGTGATCGGCGCGGATACGGACCCCGCATCGCTGCAGGACGTCGACGTCGGGTTGGTCCGTGCGCGCTTTGGCGTCGCCGAAACCGGCTCGGTGTGGTTTAGCGAGCGCGAATATGTGGTCAATGCATTGGGCTACATCGTCCAGCATCTGGTCGTGCTGCTCGATCCGGCGCAATTGCTCGATGGACTGCAAGACGTCTATCGTCGCGACGATTTCCGCAGGGCGCGTTACGCGGCGCTCGTTACCGGCCCTTCGGCCACCGCCGATATCGAGGGCGTACTGATTCGCGGCGCGCAGGGCGTGCGCTCGCTGACGGTCGTGTGGCTCGCGGGCTGATGCGCGGCGGTTGCAGCGCCGGACTTTGCTATCATCACTGTATAAACATACAGGGCCCGCACAAAGTCCGTGGCAACCGACGCTCGCTCAGAGATCCGCTCTGAAGCCCCTTACTACCTGCTGAATTTCGAGCGCGCGCTTGCGTGGCTCGCCGCGCGTTACGACGATCTGCTCGACGACGAAGAGCACGCTTTTCTGGAAACTTTTGCTACGTTGCCGCAGGCATCGCGTGCGCTGCTGGTGCGCATGCTGATGCGCAAAGGCATGCTGTTCCGCGCGAGCCGCCTGGCTTACGACGAAATCGGCTGTCCGTTGCAGGCGGCGATGCCGATGACGGTGCATCGCTGGATCGACACCGAGCCGGCCCTGTCTCTCGACAACCTGTTTGCGCTCAGCACGCGTGCGCAATTGCAGGACATCTTCGCGGACGCGATCGCGCGGATTCCCGGCGCAAAGGCTTTGCGCAAACCGGATCTGTTCGAAACGCTGCGCGAGTCTTACGAAACCGCAAGCGGCGACGCGCAAGCGTGCACATCACGTCCGCTCGCCGCCTGGCACGACGCTTCTACGGACCGCGTGCTGCACGTCGCGATCGCGCCGTTGTGCGATCGCTTGCGCCTGATGTTCTTCGGCAATCTGCATCAGGACTGGTCGGAGTTCGTGCTCGCCGATCTTGGCGTGTTCCAGTACGAGAAGGTCGCGTTCGGCCGTTTGTCGCGCGCGTTCCAGCAACGCGCGGACGTCGACGTTTATCTCGCGCTGCACGCGTGCCGCGAAGCGCTCGAATGGCTACCGGTCGGCACCGACACCCCCAACCTTCACGAACTGATCGCGACCGTCCGCTCGATCGGCACCGCGAATCCGTGGCTCGAAATGCGTCGCGCGAAACTACTGTTCCGGATCGGCCAGGATTGCGAGCGGCGCGGGCAGTGGGACACCGCGCTCGCGGTGTACGACGCGTGCACTTGGCCCGGCGCGCGTCTTCGACGCATGCGCGTGCGCGTGCTCGAGCGCAGCGAGCGTTACGGCGAAGCGCTGGCGCTGGCCTCGCAGGCCGATGCCGCGCCTGAGAGCGAAGAAGAGGCGCAGCGCGTCGCCCGGATGTTGCCGCGCTTGCGGCGCAAGTGCGGCGAGCCGGTGCCGCGCGCAGCAGCGGCGAGGCCTGTGGAGCGCGGCACGCTGGTGCTGCCGAAGCCTGATACGCCGGTGGCCGTCGAGTACCTGGTGCGCGATCATTTGAGCAGCGACGCCGCGCCGGTGCACTACGTCGAGAACGCGCTGATCAATTCGCTGTTCGGCCTGCTGGGCTGGGAGCCGGTGTTCACGGCGTTGCCCGGCGCGTTTTTTCATCCGTTCCAACGCGGACCGGCCGATCTGCACGCGCCGGACTTTCACGCGCGTCGCGCCACGAAGTTCGCCGCGTGCTTCGCGCAGCTCGATAGCGGCGTCTATCGCGACACGATTCTGCGGCATCTGCACGACAAGGCCGGCATGCAGTCGCCGTTCGTGTTCTGGGGACTGCTGACGCCCGAGCTCATCGCGCTCGCGCTCGACTGTCTGCCCGCCGCGCATCTGAAGCTGTGCTTCGAGCGCTTGCTGCGCGACATTCGCGGCAATCGTTCGGGCTTGCCCGACCTGATCCGGTTCTGGCCGGCCGAGCGTCGCTATGAACTGATCGAGGTGAAAGGCCCCGGCGATCGTCTGCAGGACAACCAGATCCGCTGGCTTGCGTACTGCGCGCAGCACGGCATGCCGGTGCGCGTCGTCGACGTGCGCTGGGCCGGGCAAGAGGCGCAGAGCGAAGCGGACGCAGCGACGCAAGCCGCAGCGGAGCGCGTCGTATGAGCCACGTGGTGGCCGTCCGCGCGATGTGCGAATTCACCGCTCGGCGCGGCGATCTCGATCTGCGCTTCACGCCCGCGCCGACTTCGCTCGAAGGCATCGCGGGTCATCAGATGGTCGCCGGCCGTCGCGCGAGCGGCTACGAAACCGAACTCACGCTGACGGGCACGCATCGCAGTCTGACCGTGCGTGGCCGCGCGGACGGCTACGACGGAATCGCGAACCGGCTCGAAGAAGTGAAGACGTATCGCGGCGATCTCGCGCGTATGCCCGCGAATCATCGCGTGCTGCATTGGGCGCAGGCACTCGTGTATGGGCATCTGCTGTGCCGGGCGCGCGGGCTCGGCGAGCTGACGGTCGCACTCGTGTACTTCGATATCGGCAGTCAGAAGGAAACCGTGCTGACGCAGCAGCACAGCGCGCGCGAACTCGAAATCTTCTTCGTCGACCAGTGTGAACGATTTCTCGATTGGGCCGTGCAGGAAGACGCGCATCGCGTCGCGCGCAACGCGGCGCTCGTCGCGTTGCAGTTTCCGTATGGGCGGTTTCGGCGCGGGCAGCGTGAGCTCGCGGTGGCTGTGTATCGCGCGGCACGCGACGGCAAGCCGTTGATGGCGCAGGCGCCGACCGGTATCGGTAAGACGCTGGCGACGATTTTTCCGTTGCTGAAAGCCTGCGGCGAAGACCGGCTCGATCGCGTGTTCTTTTTGACCGCGAAGACGCCGGGCCGCGCGCTCGCGTTCGATGCGATCGACTCGCTGCACCAGAGCGCGCCGTTGCCGCTCAGAACGCTCGAACTCGTCGCGCGCGACAAAGCCTGCGAGCATCCGGACAAAGCCTGCAACGGCGAGTCCTGTCCGCTCGCGCGCGGCTTTTACGACCGTCTCGATGCGGCGCGCGCCGCCGCGTTGGCGACGCCACGGCTCGATCGCGCGGCGGTGCGCGAGGCTGCGCTCACGCACAATATCTGTCCGTACTATCTGTCGCAGGAGCTCGCGCGCTGGGCCGACGTGATCGTCGGCGATTACAACTACTACTACGACGGGAGCGCGATGCTGCATGCGCTCACGCAGATCAACCAGTGGCGCGTCGGCGTGCTGGTCGACGAAGCGCACAACCTGCTCGAACGCGCGCGGCGCATGTATACCGCGTCGCTAGATCAGAGCGCGTTCCGGCTCGCGCGCAAGAGCGCGCCGGCGGCGCTGAAGAAGCCGCTCGAACGCTTGCAGCGCGAGTGGAATGCGGTGAAGCGCACGCAGACGTCCAGCTATCAGGTGTATGCGGAGGTGCCCGGCAAATTGCTGTCCGCCGCGCAGAATCTGATCGGCGCGGTAACGGATCAGCTCGCCGACGCGCCGTTGTCGATCGACGAACATGCGCTGCGCGTTTTCTTCGACGCGATGCACTTCGTCGCGCTCGCCGAGCAGTTCGGCGAGCACTCGATGTTCGACGTGACATTGAGCGCCGAGCGCTACGCGCCGCGCGACAAAACCAGTGCGACGCTCTGCGTGCGCAACGTGATCCCCGCGCCGTTCCTCGCGCCGCGGTATGCGGCCGCGCGTACCACGGTGATGTTCTCCGGCACGCTGAATCCGCAGCATTTCTATCGCGACACGCTTGGGCTAGCCGAGGACACGCAATGGCTCGACGTCGAGGGACCGTTTCGCGCGGAGCAGTTGCAGGTGCACGTGGCCGCTCATGTGTCGACGCGCTGGCGTGACCGCGAACGCTCGCTCGCGCCGATCGTGGAGCTGATCGCGAAGCAGTATGACTCCCAGCCGGGCAATTATCTCGGGTTCCTGAGCAGTTTCGACTATCTGCAACGCGTGGTCGCGCTGCTGCGCGAGCGGCACCCCGGCTTGCCGGTGTGGGCGCAGGAACCCGGCATGGACGAAGCCGCGCGCGATGCGTTTCTCGCGCGCTTCAGGACGATGAATCAGGGCATCGGCTTCGCGGTGCTCGGCGGCGCGTTTTCGGAGGGTGTCGATCTGACCGGGCAGCAACTGATCGGCGCGTTCGTCGCGACGCTCGGTCTGCCGCAGATCAACGACGTCAACGAGCAGATGCGCCGCGCGCTTGATGCGCGCTTCGGCAATGGCTACGACTACATGTACCTGTATCCGGGTTTGCAGAAAGTCGTGCAGGCGGCAGGGCGCGTGATCCGCACCGAAGAGGACCGCGGCGTCGTGCATCTGATCGACGACCGCTTTCGCAGGCCGGAAGTGCGGCGCCTGTTGCCGCGCTGGTGGCAGGTTCGCTAGCGCCGCGCCAGCGAACCTTTACGCGCGCGACGCGTCACGCGTGCGGCGAGGTCGAGCCCGGATTGCCGGGCGTGCCAGGGCCGCCGGCCGGGCTCGGATCAACCGGGATCTGGTCGTCGAGCGGCGCGTCGGCCTTGTGCGGAGCGTGACCGTCCCCCGCGGCGTCGCCGTCCGGCCGGTTGCCATGGCGTTCGCGCGGCGGGGCCGTATCGAACCTGGCCTTGCTCGCCGGGTCCCACGTGAGCAGATGACGCTGCGGATTCGCGATCTCGATGCCGAGTTCGCTGAAGCGCTCGAGGATGCGTCGGTTGAATTCGCGTTGCACGCCCCAGCGCGACGTATCGCGGCATTGCATCTGGCCGGCCAGCGTGATCGCCGAACCGTCGACCGCATCGACGCCCCAGAACGAGAAGTCCGCCAGGATGCCGTCCTTGAAGTTGTCGTCCGTGCGCAGCGATGCGCCGATTTCCTTCAGCGTCTCGATCGCGCGCTCGACGTCCTGGCCGAACACGATATTCACGCGCACCGCCGCGTTGCCGATGCCGCGATTCGTGTTGTTCACGGTCGACACCGAGCTGAACGGCACCGTAAACAGCGAGCCGTCGCCGCCGCGCAGCCGCACCGTGCGAATCGACAGATATTCGACGGTGCCCGACACGCCCGCGAGCGTGACCCAGTCGCCGACCTGCATTGCGTTTTCCATCAGCAGAAAGATGCCGGTGATGAAGTCCTGCACGAGCTTCTGCGAGCCGAAGCCGAGCGCGACGCCGAAGATGCTCGCGCCCGCGAGCAGCGGGCCGATGTTCACGCCGAGTTGGCTCAGGCCGGTCAGCACGACGACGAGCGCGATCACGCAGAACAGCGCGGTGCGCAGCATCGGCATCAAGGTGCGCAGACGCGCGGCGCGCACCAGATCGCCGCTGCTCGTCCAGTTATCGAGGCGACGTTCGGCCGACACGTTGACGATCTCCCACACCACCAGCGCGATGATCGCGGCGACGGCGATCGTCGCGAGCGCCGAGGCGAGCCGGTGGCCGATCGTGCCGCTGCGGAACAGATCGACGACGTCGACGCCCCACGCCTGCAACAGCACCAGCGCGGTGACGCTGCCGATGATCCAGCCGATCACTCGCCGCAGCGCCGGATAGTATCGGTAGGCGTGCTGATGCACGAGCGAGTGTGACGCCTCGTCCTGCACATGGAAGATGCGCGCGAGCGCGCCGAAGATCACGATCGACACGAGCCGCGCGCCGATCAGTATCGCGAGCGTCATGCCGCCGATATTCACGAGCGCGTGATAGCCGTTCCGTACGTCGAAAGCCCACACGAACCACAGGCCCATCACGATGACCACGGTCACCACGGCCCACGCGTCCGCGAACGCGTTGCCGAACATCTCCAACGACTCGTGAGCGGCGAAGCGATTGCGGATCCGGTTGGCGACCGGTTTCGCGCAGCGCAGCACGAGGATCGAGATCATCACGTGACCGGCGAGTGCGACCACTTTCAGCAGCGCGAGATGCGCGGCGTCGTTCATGCCAAGCGCCTGCGCGACTTCGGCTAGCGCGACGCCGGCGCCGACCACGCTGACGATTCGCACGATCCAGCCGAGCACGAACGCGGCCCACGCATCGCCCATGCGCAGCAGCCGCAGACGCGGTGCGCTCGGCTGCAGGAAGAACGCGCCGACGATCACGACGCAGCGGCACACCACATAGACGTCGATCAGCGAATCGAGCGCACGATCCTGCGGCGTGCCGTTGCCGGCGAAGATCGACATCAGCGCGCTCGCCGCGCCGAGGAACACCGCGATCGGCACGAGCCGCGCCAGCGTGATCAGCAACGCGCGCGGCAGACGTTGCAGCAGCGTCCAGTGGTGCGTCGCGTTGCGCTTGCCTTCGGCTTCGATGGCGCGGCCTTTGGCGGATGGCGTCGCGTACGGCGCGGCCGGGCCAGTCGCGACGGCTTGCGCCTGCGCTTCGAGCACTGACGGCGCCGATGACAGCGGGGGCAGCGGCGGCGTGCTGGTGGGCGGATGACCTGCCGGCGCGGCGCCGGAGGCGTGCGCGGGCGGCGGTGAGTTGTCGTTGTCATTCTGCAGCGCGGCTTCGCGGCGCGCGGCGATTGCCCGATAGACGCGCCGCAGCAGCCGCCGCGCCAGCCATTCGAGCACCAGAGCGGGGATCAGCGCGGCCAGCAGCGACCACAGCACCTCGAACAGCACCGCGCGCGCGTGCGGATTGGCGAACTGCCAGTTCCACCATGCGCGCACCGACGCGACGTCGAGCAGCGCGGCGATCGAGCCGCGCAGCGAGGTCGCGAGATGGCCGGCGTAATGCGCGCCCTCGCGCGCGAGTTGCGAGGCGAGGCCATTGGATTTGAACGCGTCCGGCACGAGCGCGGCTGCGCCGCTTGCGGCGGCGGGCGCCGACGCCGGCGCGGATGCGGGCGGCGCGCTCAACGCGCCGGCCGCGGCGATCGCTTGCAGCGTATCGGCGACTTGCGCGCGGCGTTTGGGGTCGTTCAGGACAGCGAGCGCGTCGCGGGCCTGCTGAGGTGTCAGCGCGACGGCGGCGGAAGCGGGTGTCGCGGGCGTGGGATGGGCAGGCTCAGGCGCGGCGCGCGAAGACGGGCGCCGCGCCTGCGAGCAGAAAAATGAAAAAACAGATACGCAGAAATTTTTGCATAGGGTGTAAAGCGGGATGAAGCCAGTGCGGACGATTGTGCCGGAATATGGGCTGTTTCAGCGGGGTGACCCGGGACCGACACGGGGCGGGGCGCTGAAGTTCCTGCGGCGGAGGCCCGCCGGACGGGCGAAAGCGCCGCGAGAGCGGCGCCCGTCGGGCGGGGCGTTGACCCGACAGGATAGCCGATGATGGCCGGCAGGCCTGTCGAAGGCAGCAGAAAGCTTGCCCGGAAAGCCCCGTGGGCGGGGCGGCGCAGGAGGTAGGAGGCCGCTTGCCGGGTGGCCATGCTGGCGGCGGCGCGAGGATGTTCTCGACGACCACGCTACGTGCGGGCAGAGCGCGGAAAGCCGGGAATGCTCAATCGCCGTGACCGTGCGCTGCTAAGCGTTCACTACAAAAAACGCTTAAATCCGCGCTTATGCCACTGAAGAGGTCTGGCGCTCTGCTTCGTCATCGGCATGGGGGCCGCTGCTTGCGCCGCGTCCGGCCGGCTCCTGATGCAGCCGGTTCGCGTGCATCAGCCGGTACAGCGTCGCGCGCGAAATGCCGAGTTCGGCCGCCGCATCGGACAGCTTGTAGCCATGCCGCAGCAGCGCGTTCTCGATCGCATCCTTTTCGGCCTTGCTGCGGATTTCCGCCAGCGTGACCGCCGGGCCATTGTCAGCTTCGGGTAGACCGAGGTCGCTCGCGGTGATGAAGCGGCCCTCGCTCATCACGACCGCGCGGCGCACGCAGTTGATCAGCTCGCGCACGTTGCCGGGCCACGGATAGTTCGACATCGCGACGATCGCGTCGCTCGACAGGCCGCGCAGCTTGCGCGCGCCGTCCTGCTTGTACATGCTGAGCGCGTAATTGGCGAGTAGCTTGATGTCGCCGCCGCGCTCGCGCAATGGCGGCTCGACGAGGCGCAGCACGCACAGCCGGTGATAGAGGTCGGAACGGAAACGCCCGGCTTCGACGGCGCGCTCCAGATCGACGTGGGTGGCCGAGATCACGCGCACGTCGACGCTGATCGGACCGGTGCCGCCAAGCCGCTCGATCGTGCCTTCCTGCAGGAAGCGCAGCAGCACCGCCTGGCATTCGTGTGGCATGTCGCCGATTTCGTCGAGAAACAGCGTGCCTTCATGCGCGCTCTCGATCCGGCCGAGCTTGCGTTGCACCGCGCCGGTAAAAGCGCCGCGCTCGTGGCCGAACAGTTCGGCCTGCAACAGGCTCGGCGGAATCGCCGCGCAATTGATCGCGACGAACGTGCGGCCCGCGCGCGGCGAGCGGTCGTGAATAGCACGAGCGGTCAGCTCCTTGCCGGTGCCCGATTCGCCCGCGATGAACACCGGCGCATCGGTCACGCCGCATTTGTCGATGCGCCGGTAGAGCTGCTGCATTGGCTCGCATTGCCCGACCATGCCGTGGCGGCCGAGCGACGGCTCCGGCACGACGCGTGGCTGACGCAGGCTCGACAGCCCATGCGCGTGGCCGAGCGCAAACATGAGCCGCTCGTTGAGCCACGGCTGCGTGACGAAGTCGAAGCAGTAATCGAGGATGAAACGGCTGACCAGCTCGTTGTCGGCCTGGCCCGGCACGATCTGCGCGACCCAGTTGGTTTCGACGCGGCGCATGCACAGCGCGAGCGCGGACAACTGCTGTGACGTGCAATCTTCGGGCAACTGAACGAGACCGACCTTGATGTTGCCGCGTTCGATCATGCGTTCCGCCACGGCCGTGCTTTTTGCGTGCACGGCTTGCCATCCCGACGCGGCCAGAAACTCGACGAGTTTCTGGTCGGGCGTGTTCGCCACGTACAGAACCGTGCGTTCCATATCGGCCGGCGTGCAAGTCGTAGTCATGGTTCCCCCTGTTCGATCCTCAGGACTGCCGTGCGACGTTGTGAGATTCAGGCGGCCAGTTGCTGCACTCCGGCTGCGACGCATTCACGACAGCAGCAATCACGAACAAGGGACACGCTTCAAGCGCGGCGCGAACCGGAACGCGCTGCATGGCGGACCGATTCATGCAATGGCGGCGACCTTGTCGTTCATTGCTGAAACTGCCCGGCGATTTTTTCCCCGAACCGTGAAAACCACTTGAACCGTGGCTTGCCTCGTTGACCTGATAGAAGCGCTCTGATTGGCGCATGGCCTAACGATAAGCGAAAGCGCCTGAAAGCGCCAGACAAAGAAACATGGATGAAGAATGCGGATTGGATTTTCGGATTAACACGGATCACTAATGAATAAGCGGTCAAGGCCGGTTATGCGCGCAATCGCACATTGCGTGGCAATTGCCCTGGTATTAAGGCGTGACTAAAACGGACGGGGCGCGAGCAGTCATGTTTCACAGTTGCGACAGATTGGACAGCGCGAGTCGAATGCGCTTTGCCGCGCCGGGTGGGGCGCTTTGCCAACCGGAAGGAGCGGCGAAGCCACGTGCGGCCGGCCCCGCGGCCTGTCAGCAGGCTGGCGAGACGGAGCGGGAGGCGCGCTTTGCGGCCAGCGCGCGGCGATTTTGGCGTGTCAGAAACGAATCAATGCGCGCCACGCCAAAAATCGGGCCGGTTCGCACTGCGTCAAAAGCAAACCGATTTCTCGACAGAGTGAAGCTTTGGCGGGCGCCTTACAAATTCGAACGCGTGTTGGCATAACCGTTGCAATAAGGTCTGCACAGAAAAATGTTTTGCCGCCAGGTCGACGGTACGGGGAAAACCGGATTAAAAAAGACCGGCGGTAAAAAAGTCACTCGCAGACATGGTCGGGGAAGCCATCGGGTGTTTGCGGGAGCGCGGCGGGGCCTTCTAAATACGTTAGCAAACGGGTGAGTGGCGGACCGGTTTGGCGGCCATTCAAAACCGGACGAAAAAAGGGCAACGACTTCGCCGTTTTTCCTTTTCGACTTTTTGTCCTCACGACGCGAAAAGGGTGGCGATAACGACAGGCAACGCGCTGGCAACGTTCGCGAGCGACGCGCCGCAAAGGGAAGGGGCAGCGCCGGAGCAGGACCGGCCGGCGCGACGAAGCGGGGAGAGACGCTAGTCTCCACAGAGAGACGAATGTACGAGGTGAACCAGGGGCCGTGTCCGTGGGTTGGCACGGGCACGGCGACCTGGCCCAACGGCCGGGGCGCTGAGACCAGACGGCGTGACCTGGCGCAAATCTGCTCGACATCGGGGACTGACATGAAACCACAAGTGATTCGCAGGCCGGCCGCTTCGGGAGGAACCAGAAGCACTTACCGGCGGTATGTCGCGGCATCGCGAGCGCGCTTTTTCGCGCAGGCGGCGGGCTCGTCGATCGATCTGCTGACGCTCGTCGTCGCCGAGGCGCTCGAGCGCCGAGCGCAAGCCGAGATCCGCCGCGACCTGCTGCGCGACGCGCTGTACGCCATGCCGGTGCGCGCTGAACGCAGCGCGCCGCATCGGCGCGACGACGATGAAACCGACGTCTGACGCTTGCCGCTCGTCGGCTCGCAGCGACCGCGCAGGAATTCGATAACACCGTTTGCCGGCCCATGGTTTTCACGGACGAGCGTCGCGGTAAGGAACTCGCGCCGAAGTCTGCGTCGTCAATCGTGAACAGACGACTGGAATAAAAGCCCGCGCATGACGCGCCACGCGCCGCAGAGCTGCCATGATCGACATCTTCCTGATTGCCGCGAGCATCGAAAACGCGCAGCGAATCGTCGTGCGGCTCGAAGAGAGCGGCGTGCGTTACCGGCTGCACACCGCGTTCGGCCCGGCCCGGCAACTGCCGATGCACGCGCGCGTGGTCCGCGGCGCCGACCTGCTGATCGTCGACGACGCCAATCTGAGCGTGGGCGGACTAGACGGCATCGAGGAGACGCTCGCCTGCGCGCCGACGCTCCATTGCATGCTGGTGACGCCGGCACCGTCCACCGCGCTGATCGGCGCGGCGCTGCGCGTCGGCGTGCGCCAGGTGCTGTCGTGGCCGCTCGATCGTCAGGCCGTCGTCGATGCGCTTGCGCAGATCGAAGCGCGGCGCCGCGAGCCCGGGCGGCGCCACGCGCGCGTGGTCACCCTGGCGTCGAGCAAGGGCGGTAGCGGCACCACGCTGATCGCGGTCAACCTCGCGTGCGCGCTCGCCGCGCGGCGTGAGCGGCGCGTGCTGCTGATCGACCTGAGCCAGCAATTCGCCGACGCGAGCCTGCTGATGGCGAATCGCCCCCCGCCCATGACGCTCGTCGATCTGTGCTCGCGCAACGAGCAACTCGACCCGGCGCTGTTCGACGCGTGCGCAATGCACGTGTGCCCGAACCTGGATCTGCTCGCCGGCGCCGGCGATCCGTTGAAGGCCGCCGAACTGCTGCCCGGTCAGTTGGACCGGATTCTGACGCTGGTGCGCGAGCGCTACGACGCGGTGCTGATCGACGTCGGCCCGAGCCTGAATCCGTCGACGATCCGCGCGCTCGCGCATAGCGACGCGATCTGCATGGTGGTGCGGCAGAACCCGCTGTACCTGCATGGCGCGCGCCGCATGCTCGATATCTTTCGCGAACTGGGGCATCCGTCCAGCAAGGTGCGGGTCGTCGTCAACCAGTACGACAAGGACGCGCAGATCAATCTGCCGATGCTCGAACGCACGCTCGGCGCGAGGGTCGCGCATCAACTGCCGCGCGACGATCAGCACGTCAACGATGCGCTCAGCCGCGGCGTGCCGCTCGTCGCGTGCGCGCGCGACAGCGGGCTCGCGCAAGGTATCGTGCTGCTCGCGAACATGCTGTGGCCCGCGAGTGCGGAGCGCCGCAGGAGCATGCTCGGCAGGTTGCTCGCGACGTGGCCGAATCTGCCGCCGCAATTGAAGCCGGGGGGCTAGGACGACGTCTACTCGCTGCTCGAGCCCGGTCTTCTGCTGGTGAACCTCGAGATCCGGAGGATGATTGTCTGCGGCTGGAGTTGGCGCTGCGGGCCAGACTCATCCTGCGCGAAGAGAAGCTGCAGTCCGACGACGAGCGCTATCGCGCATACCGTAGTAAGGTGAGATACAGGGTCATCCCCGGCATAGTCTGTAGGCGTAAAGCCGCGGCCTCAGAGTTTCGAAAGCGTCGGGCAGGCTCGCGCCGTCCGGTCACTCCAGCGAGAAAATCACGTGAGCGCAGCACCGTCCATGCAAAACGCGCAGGGTTTCAGCGACCTCGCGTCGATCCTGTCCAATCCGATTCTGAATACGGATTCGTACAAGGCATCGCACTATCTGCAATATCCGCCCGACGCGACGGCGATGTTCTCGTACATCGAATCGCGCGGCGGACGTTACGGCCGCACGCTGTTCTTCGGCTTGCAGATGCTGCTGAAGGAGTACCTGTGCCGGCCGGTTACCGGCGCGATGATCGACCAGGCGCGGACCTTCTTCAGCGCGCACGGCGAGCCGTTCAACGAGGCGGGCTGGCGCTACGTCGTGCAGCGATACGGCGGCCATCTGCCGGTGCGGATTCGCGCGGCGCCCGAAGGCTCGGTCGTGCCCACGCACAACGTGCTCCTCACCGTCGAATGCGACGATCCGCAGGTGTTCTGGCTCACGTCGTATCTGGAGACGATGCTGATGCGCGTGTGGTATCCGATCACGGTCGCGACGCAAAGCTGGCATCTGCGCCAGACGATCCGCGCGTATCTGCTGAAAAGCAGCGACGATCTCTCGCAGCTACCGTTCAAGCTGCATGATTTCGGCGCGCGCGGCGTGTCGAGCGCGGAGTCGGCGGCGATCGGCGGCGCGGCACATCTCGTCAGCTTCATGGGCTCGGATACGGTGCTCGGCGTGGTTGCGGCGAATCACTACTACCGCGACCGCATGGCCGCGTTCTCGGTGCCGGCGGCCGAGCACAGCACGATCACGTCGTGGGGCCGCGAGCGCGAAGTCGACGCGTATCGCAACATGATCGCCCGCTTCGGCAAGCCGGGCGCGATCGTTTCGGTGGTGTCCGACTCTTACGACCTGTTCGCCGCGCTGAACGCATGGGGCGGCGAGCTGAAGCAGGCCGTGCTCGATTCCGGCGGCATGCTCGTGATTCGCCCGGACTCCGGCGATCCGTGCACGATCGTCCTGCACACGCTGCGCTCGCTGGAGGCTTCGTTCGGGTCGCAGACCAACAGCAAGGGGCGGCGCGTGCTCGACCATGTGCGCGTGATTCAGGGTGACGGCGTGAACCCGGATTCGATCGTCGCGATCCTCGCCGCGATGGACGAGGCCGGCTTCGCCACCGACAACATCGTGTTCGGCATGGGCGGTGCGCTGTTGCAGCAGATCAACCGCGATACGCAGCGCTTCGCGATGAAGTGCTCGGCGATCCGGCTAGGCGACACGTGGCACGATGTGTCGAAGGATCCAGTCACGGATCACGCCAAGCGCTCGATGAAAGGCCGGCTCACCTTGCTGCGCCATCGCCGCACCGGCGAGTACCGGACGGTCACGTTGCCGATCGCGTGGAACGGGAGCACGGTGGAGGGCGAGTGGGACGAAGCGCTCGAGACGGTGTTCGATGCGGGCCGCTTGCTGGTCGATACGTCGCTGGCCGAGATTCGAGGCCGCGCCTATGCGGACGAAGGTTGATCCAGCTTTCTGACGCATCGGCATGGTCACGAGCGGGTGGGTCATCAGCGCCCAGTGCTGCATGAAGGGCAGACCTACCGCAATATCCGACAGGACGCCGACCCCCGATCAACGTAGCGACGCTGCCGTCAGCGTGAATGTTTACCATCGCGCGCGAAGCGCAGGAACGCCTTGACGGCGGGCTCTCGGTCGTGCCGACAGTTGCGAGGGCCGCACGCTGGCCGAGTCCGCGAGTGGCGAATCGGCTGGCAGCGCGAGCACGAAGCGGTCGCGATGCACGGTCGTGGCCTGAATGCCGGTTGCGAGCGGCATCGGCGGACGCACATAGGCCGCGTCGAGCAGTCCGTCGCCGAGCATCGCGGCGACCGCGTCCATCGGCACTTCGCGGATCGATACCTCGACGCCCGCATGCGTGCCACGAAAGCCGCCGACCACCTTCTGCAACACGCCCGCGTACGCGGCCGACGCCACATAGCCGATCTCGATGCGTCCCACCTCGCCGCGTCCGGCGAGCAACGCGCGCTGCGCGGCGCGCGCGAAATGCAGCTTCGCCGCGGGTTTTGCGGCGGCGCTGGGGGTAGCGGCGCTCGTCGCTGCGTCGGTGGTGGCGGTGGTGTGGAAGTTCGCCGGGCGGGCGGAGGTGGTGCGCTTCAAGGGAGCGATATCGGAAGGGCAAAAGCCGTCGTCGGCTCGCGCCGGCCCCCTTTCACGCCGTTTTCCGATATCGTGTGCGCCATCCCCGCCGCCTACCGCGCGCGGGCTGTTTTTCCGGAGCGCGGCGCGACGCTGCGCGTGCATGACGCGCTCCCGCAATACACCATACGACATCAATGAGCCACCCCAACACCGAGCTGATCGAACGTTTCTACACCGCCTTCCGGCAACGCGACGCCGAGACCATGGTCGCCTGTTATGCCGACGACGTCGTCTTCAGCGACCCCGCTTTCGGCGAGCTGGTCGGCGACGAAGCGCGCGACATGTGGCGCATGCTCGTCAAGCATGCGCAAGACTTCACGCTGAGCTTCAGCGACATCGAGGCGGACGACCATACCGGCCGCGCGCAGTGGGTGGCGCGCTACCGTTTCGTCCAGACGGGGCGCGACGTCGTGAACCGGATCGAGGCGCGTTTCGTGTTTCGCGATGGGCTTATCGTCGAGCATCGCGACCGCTTCGATCTGTGGCAGTGGATGCGCCAGGCGATGGGCGTGCGCGGCACGCTGTTCGGCTGGTCGCCGTTCGTGCAGCGGATGCTCAGGCAGCAGGCGCGCCGAGGGCTGCTGCACTATCGCGGGCAGTTGACGCGCGACTAGGTGCACGCGGGCGGCGCGGTGTATTTCCGCTGCATGAACGGCCAGCGCCAGCTCGATCCGTCGACTCTGCACGGCGGCGCGCCGGTGCTTGCCGGCGATAAGTGGATCATGACGAAATGGATGCGCGAGCGCGCGTGCGGCTGAGGCTGGGTCACATCAGTGGGAGGCGTGCCGAGGCGGGGCCTATTCGGCCGCTTTGTAAACATCCGGTCGATGCAGCTCCATATACCGCTCGGGGTTCTCGAGCGACGTGAACCCATGCGGCGCATAGACGTGATGCGCGTCGGTCGTGACCAACATGATTCTGCGCAGCGTGACGAGCGAAGGGCTCGCAAAGATATGTTTCATCAACGCCGACGCATAGCCCTGGCCGCGATACGCGGGCAGCACGAACACGTCGCATAGGTAGGCGAAGGTCGCCTCGTCGGTGACGAGGCGCGCGAACGACATCTGCTTGCCGTCGACAAACCCGCCGAAGCAGAGCGACCCGGCGACGGCGCGCTTGAAGGTCGCGCGTGGCATGCCTCGCGCCCACGGCGTTTCCTGCGACAGGAATGTGTAGACGAGCTCGAGGTCGAGATCGTCGATGCGGCTGGAAATCGTCAGTTCGCCTGCTTGCACGGCACGTCTCCTTTTGATCGCGCAGCGCTTGCTGCGTCCGCTAGCTCTTCGCCGGAGTTTCACCGCCGCGCGAACCCCCACCGATACTCTGCCCAGCATTGCGGGCGAGCCCCATATATCCAAGCACGGACAGCAGCGTCAGCACGCCCGCGAACAGGAACGCGAGGCGGAAATCGTCGAGCGTGAACACGTGGCCGGTCGTCTCGCCGTTGAACAGCGCCGCGACGCGCAGCGACACCGCGCCGAACGCGATGCCGAGACCGATCGTCATCTGCGCGGCCGCGCTCCACAGCGTACTCGCCGCGCTCATCTGCGGCTGCGGGATGTCGGCGTAGGCGAGCGTCGCGAGCGTCGAGAACTGCATCGAGCGCGCGACGCCGTACACGAACACGACGATCAGCACGAACACGAGCGGCACGTCCGGCGTCAGCAGTCCGCACGCGATGATGAAAATGCCGGCCACCGCCACATCGACGATCGACACCATCCGGAAGCCGTAGCGCTGCAGGATGCGCGTGGTCAGCGCCTTCATGCCGAGATTGCCGAGCGCGCTCGCGAGCAGCAGCAGCCCCGAGCGGAACGCCGACAGCCCGAAACCGACCTGGAACAGCAGCGGCATCAGATAGGGCACCGCGCCGATGCCAATGCGCGTGAACGAGCCGGTGATGACCGTCACGGAAAACGTCGGCACCTTCAGCGTCGATACGTCGACGAGCGGATACGGATGACGCTTCGCATGCTGGAACGCGAGCGCGCCGACCAGCAGACCGCCCGCCACGATCGAGACCGCGAGCCACGGATTGGTGGCCGCCTGGCTCGCGAGTTCTGCGCCGTACAGAATCGCGGTCAGCGCGACGCCGCTCAGCAGCAGGCCGACGACGTCGAGCGGCTTGCGTTCAGTGCCGCGCAGGTTCGGCACGATGGCGAGCGCGACGGCAATCGCCGCGAGGCCGAACGGCACGTTCAGCAGGAAGATCCAGCGCCACGACGCGTAGGTCGTGATGAAGCCGCCGATCGGCGGGCCGACCACCGGCGCCGCGATGGCCGGCCATGTGATCGTCGAGATCGCCTGCATCATGCGAGCTTTCTCGGTGCTGCGGACCACGATGAGACGGCCGACCGGCACCATCATCGCGCCGCCGATGCCTTGCAGCAGCCGTGCGGCCGTGAACTCGGGCACGTTCTGCGACAGTCCGCACAGCACCGACGCGACCGTGAACACGCCGATCGCGCTGACGAACACGGTGCGCGCGCCGCAGCGGTCGGCGACCCAGCCGCTCGCCGGGATGAAGATCGCGAGCGCGAGCATGTAGGCGGTCATGCCGAGACTCAGGCTGTTCGGGCCGACGCCGAACGAACGCGCCATCTGCGGCAGCGCGGTGGCGATCACCGTGGTGTCGAGGTACTCCATGAAGAAGGTAGCCGCGACGATGTACGGCAGCCAGCCGACGTGCGCGGTGCGGGTGCCGCTCATCGGGCGAGCTCCCGTGCTGCGCGCGTGCGCGCTGAAAGACAATTGACGAGCCCGCGCGGGGCGCGTGAAGAGTTTGACTTCATGGTGCTTGCGACTACCTTTCGTTTGCGTTTTTGTGCTTCTGCCGGCAGCCGGGAGAGCGGCCCCGCGGACGAGGCCGGCGCCGCGAACATCAGCGTGCCCGATTGCCAGCCCTGAATCCTAACGCAATAAAGGGTTCCACATCGCGCAGGCATGCAGCGCGTCGCACCGCCGCGCCGCCGCCCGAGCGTCAGTCCTTCCCCGCGTACTCCTTGTCCAGCCGGTCATACAGCGGCTTGTTGACGAGCCGCTGGCGCTCGCTGAACGGCGCGACGATCGTCGCGTCCTCGTCGAGGCGGCCGTTGCTTTGCAGCGTGCCGAGCGCGCGCTGCATGCCGAGCACCGCGCCCTGCAGCGCCGCATTAGCGTACAGCACGATGCCGTAGCCGAGCTTCGCGAGCGCGTCGCGCGACTGCACCGGCGTCTTGCCGCCGATCACGATGTTGATCAGCTGCGGCACATTGAACAGCCCCGGCAGACGCTCGATGTCGGCGAGCGATTCGGTCGCCTCGATGAACAGGATGTCGGCGCCCGCCTCGATGAAGCGATGACCGCGCTCGATCGCGTCCTCGATGCCGTGGACTGCGGCCGCGTCGGTGCGCGCCATGATCTGCAGGTTCGCGTCTTCGCGCGCGTCGACAGCCGCGCGGATCTTGCCGACCATCTCGCTCGCCGCGACGACTTCCTTGCCCGAGAAGTGGCCGCATTTTTTGGGCATCACCTGATCTTCGAACTGGATCACGTCGGCGCCGCTGCGCTCCAGCACGCGCACGGTCTGGCGCACGTTCAGCGCGTTGCCGAAGCCGGTGTCGGCATCGACGATCAGCGGCAGCGCGACCGCGTCGCGGATGCGCGCGGTGTGCTCTGCGACTTCGGCAAGGCCGATGAAGCCCAGGTCGGGTAGACCGAGCGACATGTTGGTGACGCCCGCGCCGGTGATGTAGACCGCCTCGAAACCGGCGTCCTCGATCACGCGCGCGCTCATCGCGTTGAACGCGCCGGGCACGAGCAGGCCCTGACGCTGATTGACTTTGGCGCGGAACGCGGCGCGGCGGGTGGCGGAAGTGGTGGTCATGATGCAGGTCTCCAGAAGGGAAATCGGTAAGGGAACGCGACCGACATTCTGCAGGAAGCGTGCCATTGAACGGCAGTTCGCCGGTCGTGCTGCTGGAACAAGGCTTTGCGCGAGATGAACTCCTGCCTGGACGTTCATGGCACAATCGGCGGAACGTTTCATGAAACGTTTCGAGAAACGTTTCAATCAAGGAGAGCCGCGTGTCCACGTTCACCCCATTTGTCGCCAATCCTGGCCCCGCCGTCGATGCCGGGCGGCCCGGTGTCGCACTCGTCAGTATCAGCCGACTGCAGTCGCTTTGCGAGACGGTGGCGCCGCGCTACGCGGGCCGGGCGAAGTTCTTCACGGTGCGGGAGGGCTACGGCGCGGCCGTCGCCGCGTTGCAGGCTTACGTGGACGCAGGTTCGGTCGACGTCGTACTGTCCGCCGGCTCGAACGGCGCGTACCTGCGCGAGAACCTCAGCGTGCCGGTGGTAATGGTCAAGGTGAATGGCTTCGACGTGCTGAGCGCGATCACGCGCGCGACCGCCACATGGCCGCAGGCGCGCATCGGACTCGTGCTGCACGAAGCAATCGCGCAGGAGCTGGCCGACCTGAGCCCGCTCTTGAACGTCGATCTGCGGCAGCGCGCGTATCGGTCGATCGACGAAGTGCGGCTCGCAGTCGATGAACTCGCCGGGCAGGGCTGCCGCGTGGTGGTCGGCGCTGGCATGGCCTGCGATCTGGCGCAGCAGGCCGGCATGGAAAGCGTGTTCCTGTATTCGCTTGCCGCGGTCGAGGAAGCGTTCGAGCGCTCGGTCGAACTGGCGCGGGTGAGCCGCCAGAAGGAATCGAAGCGGGTGCGCCTGAACACGATCGTCGCGCATCTGCGCGAGGGCGTCGCCGCGTTCGACGAAGCCGCCCAGCTCGAAGCCGTCAACCCGGCAATGCTCGAACTGCTTGGTCTAGGCGCCGCGCAGGCGGTCCCAAACGACGACGAGGACACCCCCGCGCGAGTGGCGCGCGCGCTCGCGCCGCTGCTGCGCGAGACGCGCGCCGCCGACCAGCCGGTCGACGAACGCATCGAACAGATCGGCGGCCGCGCGCTGATCGTCGGCTGTGTGCCGATCGTCGAGCAGGGCGCGCGCGCCGGTTTCGTCGTGACGGCGCAGGACGCGCTCGTTGCGCAGCGGATCGACCGTTCCCTGCGCACCAGCCAGCGGCCGAGGCATCTGGTCGCGCGGCACCGGCTCGACGATCTGATCGGCGCTTCGGCGGCGCTCGAGCGCGTGCGCCGGCTCGCGCGCGCCGGCGCCGCGCACGACGCGACCGTGCTCCTGAGTGGCGAAAGCGGCACCGGCAAGGAACTGGTCGCACAGGGCATCCACAACGCGAGCCGGCGGCGCGGCAATCCGTTCGTCGCGTTCAACTGCGCGGCGGTGCCCGAGGGGCTGATCGAAAGCGAACTGTTCGGACACGAGGAAGGGGCGTTCACGGGTGCGCGGCGCGGCGGCAAGCCGGGGTTGTTTGAAATCGCGCACACCGGCACTATTTTTCTCGATGAGATCGGCGAAATGCCGGCCGCGCTGCAAAGCCGGCTATTGCGCGTGCTGCAGGAGCGCGAGGTGATGAAGCTCGGCGCGGGCCGCGCGACGCCGGTCGACGTGAGGGTGATCGCTGCGACGCACCGTGATCTGCACGCGCTCGTCGAGGAGGGCGCGTTTCGCGCGGACCTGTATTTCAGATTAAATCTGCTTCAGATAAAATTGCCGCCGCTGCGCGAACGCCGTGCCGACATCGCGCCGCTGGCGCGGCACCTGCTGCAGCGCAGCGCGCTGCAGTACGGCTTGTCGGCGGCCGGGCTCGAGCGGGTGCTCGTGTTTCTCGCCCCGCTTTTTGCGGATTACGCGTGGCCCGGTAACGTCCGTGAACTGGAAAATCTCCTGGCCCGCGCGGCGATTTATATCGGTGAGCCAACCAACGAGATGTCCGGGAACTTGACTGCCGACGCCTTGCCAGACCGGCAGGCCGTGTTTCCCGAGTTCTTCCGGATCAGCGCGGTCGAGGTCGAGCAGATCACCCAGGCGCCTCCGGGCCCTGCGCCCGGCAGTACGGCGCCCCGCGCTACCCCCAGCCGTGAGGCTGCGCTGCGCGCTCTCGAACAATCGGGCGGCAATCGCGCCGCCGCGAGCCGAGCGCTCGGCATCG
Source organism: Paraburkholderia sp. MM5496-R1 (assembly GCF_050436205.1). Taxonomy (NCBI): domain Bacteria; kingdom Pseudomonadati; phylum Pseudomonadota; class Betaproteobacteria; order Burkholderiales; family Burkholderiaceae; genus Paraburkholderia; species Paraburkholderia sp. MM5496-R1. The sequence continues at coordinate 2,682,149 of NZ_JBNDLT010000003.1, read as the reverse complement.
GCAGAACCACGCTGTGGCGGCTTCTGAAGGGCTGAAACGCCCGGCAAATCGTCCGATAGTTTCGACTGACGAAACGAATAGTGCGAAACTATCGAACCCATTAATACAATCTGCTTTACCTATTAATCGCACTCTGACATACTGGCTCCACTTTCCAACCCCCTCAAAGAGAGGATTTAGCAAATGCCGATCATCAACAGTCAAGTCAAACCGTTCAAAGCACAGGCTTTTCACAACGGCGATTTCCAGACCGTCACTGAAGAAAGCCTGAAGGGCAAGTGGTCGGTTTTCGTGTTCTACCCGGCCGACTTCACGTTCGTGTGCCCGACCGAACTCGGTGACCTGGCCGATCGTTATGAAGATTTCAAGAAGCTGGGCGTGGAAATCTACAGCGTGTCGACCGATACGCACTTCACGCACAAGGCCTGGCACGACACGTCGGATACGATCCGCAAGATCAAGTACCCGATGCTGGCTGACCCGACGCTCGCTATCTCGCGCAACTTCGACGTGCTGATCGAAGAAGAAGGCCTCGCGCTGCGTGGCACGTTCGTGATCAACCCGGAAGGCGAGATCAAGCTGTGCGAAATCCACGACAACGGCATCGGCCGTGACGCTGGCGAACTGCTGCGCAAGGTTCAGGCTGCTCAGTACATCGCCAAGCACCCGGGCGAAGTGTGCCCCGCCAAGTGGACGCCGGGCGCGCAAACGCTGACCCCGTCGCTCGACCTGATCGGCAAGATCTAAGGTCCGCGCAGCTCACGCTGCACCCGCAGTCTGCATCTGCGGGGATCTTCCCGGCGCTTCACCGCGCGAATCGCCTGATACGGCGCTTCGCGCGTCCCCGGGCCCAACACGTCCTATCCGGATGCGTGCGGCGCCGGGACACCCACACCCCTCGTCACGGAATCGCAACGCCATGCTCGACGTCAATCTCAAGACTCAACTGAAGTCGTACCTCGAAAAAGTTAGCAGGCCTATCGAGCTCGTCGCGTCGATCGATGACAGCGCGAAGTCCCAGGAGCTGCTGGCCCTGCTGAACGACATCGCGACCTTGTCGGAGCGCGTCACGGTGATCGAGCGTCGCGGCGACGACGAACGCAAGCCGTCGTTCTCGATTGGCGAAGCGGGCAAGGAAACCGGCATCCGTTTCGCCGGCATTCCGATGGGGCATGAATTCACGTCGCTCGTCCTCGCACTGCTGCAGGTCGGCGGCCATCCGGTCAAACTCGACGATGCGGTGATCGAACAGATCCGCAGCCTCGACGGCGACTATCAATTCGAAACGTATTTCTCGCTGTCGTGCCAGAACTGCCCGGAAGTCGTGCAGGCGCTGAACGTGATGGCGTTGATCAATCCGCGCATCCGTCACGTCGCGATCGACGGCGCGCTGTTCCAGAACGAAGTCGACGCGCGCCAGATCATGGCGGTACCGACGATGTTCCTGAACGGCGAAACCTTCGGCCAGGGCCGCAGCGGCGTGAAGGAAATCCTCGCGAAGCTCGATACCAACGCCGGTGCGCGCGCCGCGAAGCAACTGGAGAACAAGCCGGTGTTCGACACGCTGATCGTCGGCGGCGGCCCGGCGGGCGCGGCGGCGGCGATCTACTCGGCGCGCAAGGGCATTGCGACCGGTGTCGTGGCCGAGCGTTTTGGTGGCCAGGTGCTCGACACGCTGTCGATCGAGAACTTCGTCTCCGTGACCGAAACCGAAGGACCGAAGTTCGCGACCGCGCTCGAACAGCACGTGAAGACCTATGACGTCGACATCATGGACGTGCAGCGCGCCGAAGCGCTGATTCCTGGGCGCATCATCGAAGTACGTCTGGCCAACGGCGCGGTGCTGAAGGCGAAGACGATCATCCTCGCGACCGGTGCGCGCTGGCGCGAAATCAACGTGCCGGGCGAGCGCGAGTATCGCAATCATGGCGTCGCGTACTGCCCGCACTGCGATGGCCCGCTGTTCAAGGGCAAGCGCGTCGCGGTGATCGGCGGCGGCAACTCGGGCGTCGAGGCGGCGATCGACCTCGCGGGTCTCGTGCGCGAAGTGACGCTGCTCGAATTCGGTGCGACGCTGCGTGCCGACGAGGTGCTGCAACGCAAGCTGCGCAGCCTGCCGAACGTGACGGTCCTCACGCAGGCGCAGACCACGGAAATCACCGGCGACGGCAAGAAGGTCAACGGTCTGGTCTACAAGGACCTCGCATCGGGCGAAGTGAAGACGGTCGAACTCGAAGGCGTGTTCGTGCAGATCGGTCTCGTGCCGAACACCGAATGGCTGAAGGGCACGGTCGAGCTGTCGAAGCATGGCGAGATCGTCGTCGATGCGCGCGGCGCGACCTCGGTGCCGGGCGTGTTCGCCGCCGGCGACGTGACCACGGTGCCGTTCAAGCAGATCGTGATCGCGGTGGGCGAGGGCGCGAAGGCATCGCTGTCCGCATTCGATCACCTGATCCGCAACAGCGAAGAAGTCGCGGCGGTCAGCGAAGCGGAAGCGGAAGCCGAAGCAGCGGTTTGATTCGGTAGCTCAGAGAGGCAAACGGCGGCCCGCGGGCCGCCGTTTCAGTTTGCGCATGCAACAAGGCCCGCATTCGTGCGGGCCTTTTTCGTTAAAGCACGGGAATCGGTATCACCGCCGGTCGAACGAATACTTGCCGGGGCCGGTCACGCACAACAGCAGCAACCCGCCGATGATGCCGATGTTCTTGTAGAAATGAATCATATTGTCGTACTGCATCGCGCCGGTCATGTTCCAGTAGTGATGGCCGATGATCGCGGTGCCGAGCGTATACACCGCAAGCAGCAGCGCCAGCGGTCGCGTGAAAAATCCCACTAACAGCGCGACGCCCACCACAAGCTCCATCACCACCGCGATAACAGCCGAGAACGCCGGCACGGGCGCGCCGATCGACGTCATATAAGCGACGGTGCCGGCAAAGCCGGTCAGCTTCGACCAGCCGAACATCACGAACAGCACCATCAGCAGGATTCGAGCGACGAGAACGACGACGTCTTTCTGGTTTTCAAACAGTGTGTAGCGCATGATTTTTCCCGATAGGGTCGAGCGATGAAGCTCGCTGGAAATCGTCGTCCAGCGAGCCGCGTTCAGGTTTGAGTCAATAGCGGCGCAAGCGGAGCGCTTATGCCCACAACGCCGAGGTTTCGATATTACGCAGGTCGAACACGAGCACTTCCGCATCGCGGCCCTGCGTGAACGTCAGCGCTTCTTCACCCCGCACCCGCGCGCCGTCACCCTCGCCAAGCTCGACGCCATTCACCGTGACGCTGCCGCGCGCCACCTGAACATATGCATAGCGGTCCTTCGCGAGTTCGAGCCGCGCGGTTTCCTCGCCGTTGAACAGACCGGCATACACGCGCGCATCCTGTTGCAACTGCAGCGAACCGTTCGCACCGTCCGGCGACAGCACGAGCCGCAGCACACCGCGCTTGTCGGCCGCGCCGCAGTGCTGTTGCTGATAGCGCGGCGTCGTGCCTTGCTGGGCCGGCGCGATCCAGATCTGCAGGAAGTGCACCGGCTCGCTCTTCGAATGGTTGTATTCGCTGTGCGCCACGCCGGTGCCCGCGCTCATCAACTGGACGTCGCCCGGCACGATCACCGAGCCCGTGCCCATCGTGTCCTTGTGTTCGAGCGCGCCTTCGAGCACGTACGAAAAGATCTCCATGTCGCGATGCGGATGCTTGCCGAAGCCCTGCGCCGGCGCCACACGGTCGTCGTTGATCACGAGCAGGTCGGAGAAGCCGTTCTGCTTCGGATCGTGATAGTTCGCGAACGAAAACGTATGACGCGAGCTGAGCCAGCCGTGTTCCGCGCGGCCACGTTGGTTGGCGTGTCTGATTTCGAGCATGCTCTTTCTCCTTGAGTTTTGTCGTGCGATCCGGGCCAGATGTTTGGCTGCGATCCATGAACGACAGTGTAGGTCAATCCGGATGGCTATAATCATGATCAAACCGGAAACACTGTCGCATTGGAGTGGACAATACGATGCAACTCGATGACATGCGCATCTTCGTCGCGACCGTCGACGCCCACAATTTCACCGCCGCGGCCAACCGGCTGTCGCTGTCGAAACAGTTCGTGAGCCGCCGTGTGATGGCGCTCGAGGAAGCGCTCGGTGTGCAACTGCTGATCCGCAACACGCGCAAGCTGGCGGTGACCGATCTGGGTCAGGAGTTCTACGAGCGCGCGAAGCGCATCCTCGGCGAGGTCGAGGACGCCGAGCAGGCCATGTCGCTGCGCCGCGCCGGGCCGCGCGGGCTGCTACGCGTGAGCGCGCCGATGTCGTTCGGCATGACGCATCTGTCGCCGCTCGTCGCGGCGTTTCTGCGCGAGCATCGCGACGTGCGCTTCGACATGGAACTGAGCGACCGCGCCGTCGATGTGGTCGGCGAAGGCTTCGATATGGCGATCCGTATCGGCACGCTGGCGGATTCGTCGCTGATCGCGCAAAAGCTGATCGATGTGAAGATGATCGCGTGCTGCAGCCCCGGTTATCTGCGCCGGCGTGGCAGCCCGGCCGTGCCTCGCGATCTCGCGAACCACGAATGTCTGCTGTACGGCCACGGCGGCGCGGTGAGCTGGGACTTCAGCGTCGAGGGCGTGGTGAAGAGCGTCGAGGTGCGCGGGCCGTTACGCGCCAATAACGGCGATCTGATTCGCGATGCGGCCGTCGCGGGACTTGGAATCGTTCGGCTGCCGGATTTCATCGTCGCCGATGCGCTCGCAAGCGGACAACTCGTGCCCGTGCTCGAAGCGTTCCTGCCGTCGGCGACGGGCGTCTATGCCGTGTATCCGCAGCATCGGCAAAGCTCGGTCACGATCCGGGCATTCGTCGAGTTTCTGCGCAGGCATCTGAGGAAGAAGCTCGCGACCGAACCGCGGACGCCCGTCGGCTAATCCCCTAAACCCTCACCCGTTGCGGAAGATAAAGCTATACGCGCTCAACGCCGGCACGCCGCCCAGGTGCGCATAAAGTACGCGCGAGCCGGCCGGAAATTCGCCGTTACGCACCTTGTCGATCATGCCGTGCATCGACTTTCCCTCGTACACCGGATCGGTCAGCATGCCTTCGAGCCGCGCGCACAGACGGATCGCCTCGAGCGTGCCGTCGTTCGGCAGACCGTATTCCGGGCCGCCGTAGCGCTCGTCGAGCACGATCTCCTTCGCGGTGATGTCGCGGCCCAGTTCGACGCTCTCGGCGGTCCGCTTCGCGATGCGTGTGATCTGCTCGCGTGTCTGCGCCGGTTTCGCCGATGCGTCGATGCCGATCACACGATCGGCGCGGCCGTCGGCGGCGAAACCGACGACCATGCCAGCCTGCGTGCTGCCCGTCACCGAGCACACGACGATGTAGTCGAACTTGAAGCCTAGTTCGGCTTCCTGCTGACGCACCTCTTCGGCAAAGCCGACGAAGCCGAGGCCGCCGAGCGGATGGTCCGAGCAGCCGGCCGGAATCGCGTACGGCTTGCCGCCGGCCGCGCGCACGCTGTCGAGCGCGTCTTCCCAGCTCTTGCGAAAGCCGATGTCGAAGCCGTCCGGCACGAGCCGCACGTCGGCGCCCATCATGCGCGACATCTGGATGTTGCCGACGCGGTCGTACACCGCATCCGAGTAGTTGACCCAGTTCTCCTGCACGAGCACGCACTTCAGGCCCAGATGCGCGGCAACCGCCGCGACCTGGCGCGTCTGGTTGGACTGGATGCCGCCGATCGACACGAGCGTGTCGCAGCCCTGCGCGAGCGCGTCGGGGATCAGATACTCGAGCTTGCGGGTCTTGTTGCCGCCGAACGCGAGGCCGCTATTGCAGTCCTCGCGCTTGGCATAAAGCTCGACCTTGCCGCCGAGATGCTCGCTCAGACGCTTGAGCGGTTGAATTGGCGTCGGTCCGAAGGTGAGCGGGTAGCGGGGGAATCGTTGCAGGTTCATCGCGGCTCCGTGGTGGGGTGATTTCCGTGAGTACATGTTAGGAAAAACCGCCAGAAATGAGCTTGCGAAAAAAATCGCTTAGACGTATTTTTCGAAATCAAAGAATGTCCACCTCCTAATAAAACTTCGTACATATGGTCATGAGCGCAACGAAAGTTCGTGCTGGAGCGCCACCTTCGGGCATCGGCGCGATTCACCATCCGCTCGATCGCATCGATCGCGCGATCCTGCGGCAGTTGCAAACCGACGCGTCTATTTCGAACGTGGCGCTCGCCGCGAAAGTGAAGCTGAGCGCGCCGGCGTGTTTGCGGCGCGTCGAACGCTTGAAGGAATCGGGGCTGATTCGCGGCGTGGTCGCGCTGCTCGATCCAAAGGCGGCCGGCGCGGGCATGCTCGTGATCATCGGCGTGGTACTGGATCGCTCGACGCCCGAGTCGTTCGCCGAGTTCGAGAAGGCCGCGCAGAAAGTGGCCGGCTGCATGGAGTGCCACGTGGTGACCGGCGAGTTCGACTATTTCATGGTGATCCGCACGCGCGACAGCGACAGCTTCAATCGACTCCACGCCGAGCAGTTGCTGTATCTGCCGGGCGTACGGCAGATCCGCTCATTCATGGTGCTGAAGGAAATCCTGTCGACCACGAAATTTCCGCTGTGAGCCGCGCGGCCGCGCCGCCGGCCGCGAAAGCGCGCATGCTGTCATAAACGCCGCGCCCGCGCGACCAAGCTTCGGCGCACCCGCATGCGGCCGTGGCAGCACCGTGCCAACGCGGGCGGGCGCCGGCACTTTTCCGGAGCGACCATCATGACTCGCAACAGACCGCAATTCCTTACATCGTTCGGCGGCAGCTCGAAACGCACACGCGCGGCCGTGTTGTCGTTGCTGCTAGGCGCGGCCGCGCTCGCGTTGCCGCTCGCGCAGCGCGTCGCGTTCGCGGCGGAGAGCGCCGTCGTGATCGCGCCGCCCGCGCTCGACGAACCGATCCCGGCCAGCACCGCGCACGAGGAAACCGCGGTGTTCGCGGGTGGCTGCTTCTGGGGCGTCCAGGGGGTGTTCCAGCATGTGCGCGGTGTCACGCGGGCGGTGTCCGGCTACTCGGGCGGCTCACGCGACACCGCGCAGTACGAGACCGTCAGCGGCGGCGAGACGGGACACGCCGAATCGGTGCAGGTCACGTTCGATCCTGGCAAGGTCACCTACGGCCAGTTGCTGCAGGTGTATTTCTCGGTGGTTCAGGACCCGACCGAGCTGAATCGTCAGGGGCCCGACAGCGGCACGCAATACCGCTCCGCGATCTTTCCGCTGAACGACGCGCAACGGCGTGTCGCGCAAAGCTACATTGCGCAGCTCGACAAGTCGCACGTGTTCCCCGCGCCGATCGTCACGAAGACGGAGCCCTACAAGGGCTTCTATCCGGCCGAGTCGTATCACCAGAACTATCTGACCTTGCATCCCGATTCGGCCTACATCGTGTTCAATGACATGCCGAAAATCGCCAACCTGAAACGCCTGTTCCCCAACCTGTATCGCGACAAGCCGGTGCTCGTCGAAGCAGGGCAATAACCCCTCTGAACGGCGGCGCCAGCGGCGCCGCCGCAGCGCCGGACCGTCTTCGGCTTACGCCTTGGGTCGCGCTCGTCATCAATCTTCCACAGAGTTGGCGCATATCTTGCGCAGCAATGTTCCGTTGGCCATTGTCCGCGTCACCGCGGCGCGCAAGGACTATGCGCAGTGGCCACCACGCTAGCGCGTGGGTCATGCGGGCTCGCCGCGCCTCGTGCACATCGCGCTGCCCGCTTCATCGATTGGAAAAATTACACGCCGTAAGTAACAGCGCGGCGGTCGTCCGCGTTTTTGGGTCCGCGCTGGACCCCGGGCGAAAACCTAACCTCATCGCGACGAGCGAAATTGGAGGCTTCCGGTGGTCAACAGCCGTAGAAAGAAGCGGGGCGCCATGCCTCGCCATAAACAAACCGGCATCGCGGCGAGCTCGCTCGTCGCCGCGACCTTGGGCGCGATGGCCTGCGTGCCGGGTGTGGTCTTCGCGCAGACGCCGTCGCCGCTCGGCGAATGGCAATATTCGGTGGGCGTTCCGCTGCAGAAGATGTGGCAGCCGAACATTCCCGACTGGCAACTGCGCTTCGGCGTGGCCACATCGTTCCAGCCGCGCTTCGTAGGATCGGACCGCTATCACCTGGTGGCCGGCCCGAGCATCGACGTGCGCTACAAGGATCTGTTCTTTCTGTCGAGCGGCGAAGGTTTCGGCGTGAATTTCGCGCAGGGCGAGAACTGGCGCATGAGTCTCGCCGCGGTCTACGACCTCGGGCGACGCGGCCAGAACGATCCGCAGGAACTCAACGGGCTCGGCAACATCAACCCGGCGCCCGGTCTGAAGCTTTCGGGCGAGTACGTCGTGTCGAAGGATTTTCCGCTCGTCCTGCGCGCCGATATCCGCCGCTATTTCGGCGGATCGAACGGCTGGATCGGCGATCTCGGCGCCTATATGCCGATGCCCGGCAGCACCAGGCAGTTCTTCTGGTTCGCCGGCCCGAACGTGGTGCTCGCGGACTCCAATTACATGAACAGCTGGTTCGGCGTCAATCAGGAGCAGGCCGCGCACTCGCAGTATCCGCAGTACCACGCGAGCGCGGGCTTCAAGTCGGTGGGTTTCGGCGTCAGCGCGATCTGGCTGTTCAGCAAGCACTGGTTCGCGACCGCCGACGGCGCGTTCGAGCAGCTCGTCGGCAGCGCGGGCAACAGTCCGATCACGCGCAGCCGCGCGACCGGCGTCGCCGACGTGTCGATCAACTACCGGTTCTGACGCAACGCCGCCGCGCAGCCAATGCGCCGTGACTTGGTGGGTATAGCCCTTGCTGACTCTGTGATCGCGCGCCGCGACGCCTCCGGCGCCGCGCGCCCGAACACAAGGAGTCGATCCCCATGGCAGGTAAAGCGAATACCCAGAAGGCCGCGGCCCAGGCAAACGGGGCCGCGCAGTCGAACGACGCGAAATCGAACGATCTCGAACGCAATCGCGTGAAGCCGCAAGGCGAGGCCCTGAGGACCAATCAGGGCGTCAAGATCGCCGACAACCAGAACACGTTGCGTGCGGGACCGCGCGGTCCATCGCTGCTGGAAGATTTCATCATGCGTGAAAAGATCACGCACTTCGACCACGAGCGCATTCCCGAACGGATCGTGCACGCGCGTGGCTCGGCCGCGCATGGTGTCTTCAAGGTCTACGAATCGATGCGCGAGTACACCAAGGCCGCGTTTTTGCAGGACCCGGCCGCCGAAACGCCGGTCTATGTGCGTTTCTCGACCGTGCAAGGTCCGCGCGGCTCTGCCGACACCGTGCGCGACGTGCGCGGTGTCGCGACGAAGTTCTACACGCAGGAAGGCAATTTCGATCTGGTCGGCAACAACATGCCGGTGTTCTTCATCCAGGACGCGATCAAGTTTCCTGACTTCGTGCACGCGGTGAAACCGGAAGCACCGAACGAAATGCCGACCGGCGGGTCCGCGCACGACACGTTCTGGGACTTCGTCTCGCTCGTGCCCGAATCGGCGCACATGGTGCTATGGACGATGTCGGACCGCGCGATTCCGCGCAGCTTTCGGACGATGGAAGGCTTCGGCGTTCACACGTTCCGCTTCGTCAATGCGCAGGGCAAAGCTCGTTTCGTCAAGTTCCACTGGCGTCCCGTGCTCGGCTCGTATTCGCTGCTGTGGGACGAAGCGCAGAAGCTCGCGGGCAAGGACCCGGACTTTCACCGCCGCGACCTATGGGAAGCGATCGAGCGCGGCGATTATCCGGAGTACGAACTGGGGGTGCAGATCGTCGAGGAAGCCGACGAGCACAAGTTCGATTTCGACCTGCTCGATCCGACCAAGCTGATTCCGGAAGAGCTGGTGCCGGTGAAAATCATCGGCAAGATGACGCTCAATCGCAATCCGGACAACTTCTTCGCCGAGACCGAACAGGCCGCGTTCCATCCGGGGCATATCGTGCCGGGCATCGATTTCACCAACGATCCGTTGCTGCAGGGGCGTTTGTTCTCGTATACGGACACTCAGATCAGCCGCCTCGGTGGCCCGAACTTTCACGAGATTCCGATCAACCGGCCGGTCTGTCCATCCGTCAACAATCAGCGCGATGCGATGCATCGGCAGGCGATCCATGTCGGCCAGGCGTCGTACGAGCCGAACTCGCTGAACGACGGCTGGCCGAAGGAAACCGATCCGGCCGCTGAAGATGGCGGCTTCGACAGCCATCACGAACACGTCGAGGGCACGAAGATTCGCGTGCGCAGCGACTCGTTCGCCGATCATTTCTCGCAGGCCGCGTTGTTCTACAACAGCATGTCGCAGCCGGAAAAAGACCATATCGCGGCGGCCTATCAGTTCGAGCTCGGCAAGGTGACGAAGCCCGAGATTCGCGCGCGCCAGGTCAACGAGATTCTCGCGAACTTCGACGCCGATCTCGCCGCGAAGGTCGCCGAAGGACTCGGCTTGCCGGCGCCGAAAAAGGGCACGGCGAAACTCGTCGGGCCGAAGACGTCGCCGGCGTTGAGTCTGCTCAATCGCGTGAAGCCCGGCATCAAGACCCGCAAGATCGCGCTGCTCGCCGCACCCGGCTCCGATGGCGCGGCGATCAAACAGTTGCAGCAGGCGCTCACGGGTGAAGGCGCGACGCCGATGCTGATCGCGCCGACGCTCGCCGAGATCGATGGCCTCGCGCCCGACGCGACGATCGCCGGGCTGCCATCGGTGATGTTCGACGCGGTGATCGTGATCGGCGGCGAGAAGGGGGCGAAGGCACTGTCGCAATCGGGCGATGCGCGGCACTTCGTGCTTGAAGCGTTCAAGCATCTGAAGGCGATCGCGGCGCTCGGCGCGGGGCGCGACCTGCTCGCGGCCGCGCAGTTGCCCGCGCAGCCGGACGGCGTGGCGACCGGCGAGGACTCGCAGTCCGCCGATGTGTTGAAGGCGTTCATCAAGGCCGCCGGACAGCATCGCGTGTGGTCGCGCGCGGCGCAGGCGGAATCGGTGCCGGCCTGAGCGGGCCGAGCCGGTTGCGCTGATGCGCTGCCGCGTTAGCCGCTGAACGGTGCTGAGCGTAGCTGAAACACGGCGCGTCGATGCGCGTCGATGCAGGAATCTGGCCGGTGTTAGCCGGCCAGGTTCTTTTTGGCATTCCGCGTCGCGCGCGTGCGGGTCGTCCTTGTATGATGACAGCGGTCGCATCGCGGCACTCAACACCGTGCGCAGACCCGAAAGATATTCCGCATCGACCCGATTCGCCATGCCACTTACAGAAAAAATGACCGCATCGCAGGCCGTCGATCAACTCCGTTTCCGCCGCATCCTTCGCCGCAATATCGCGCTGCCTTTGGGCGTCGGCCTCGCCACGATGGTGCTGTTCGTCGGCTTGATCGCGTATCTCGTGTCGACGATGAACTGGGCCGAGCACTCCGGGCGCGTGATCGGCGACGCCAACGAATTGCTGCGGCTCGCGGTGGATCGCGAATCGTCGATGCGCGGCTTTCTGATCACCGGTAACGAGAGTTTCCTCGCGCCGTATGAAAACGGCGGCCCGAAATTCAAGGCACAGCTCGAAGCGTTGAAAAAGCAGGTCGCCGACAACCCGCCGCAAATCGAGCGGCTCAAGCAGATCGAGGCCTCGCAGGAGCGTTGGAGCCGCTTCGCCGAACAGATCATCGACGCGCGCCGCCGCAACCAGGACTATGAGAGCACGATCGCAGCGGGGCGCGGCAGGCTCGAATTCGACGAAACGCGCCGCGAATTCGGCGATTTTCTCGACGTCGAATTGCGCTTGCGCCAGCAGCGCGTCGAAGCGACGCGCAACGTGACGGCGACGCTGGTCGGCGTGTTCCTGCTGTTCAGCCTCGTCGTCAGCGGCCTGCTAGCGTGGCGAGGCCGTCGCGAACTGCTGGACCTGTCCGGGACCTACGACGACGTGCTGCGCCGCCAGGGCGAACAGACCGCGCTGCTCGAGCAGCAGGTCTGGTTGCGCTCGGGCCAGCGCCTGCTCGCGGACAAGGTCGTCGGGCAGACGAGCGCGCCGCTCGTCGGCCGCGCGATGCTCGAGTTTCTCGCCCAATATCTCGATGCGCTCGTCGCCGCGCTGTACGTGCGCGACAGGCAGAGCGGCACGCTGCGCCGCATCGCCGCGTACGGCTATAGCCGTGAAAGCGAGCAGACGGCCGCTCCGAGTTTCGAGGAGGGTGAAACGCTGGTCGGCCAGGCCGCGCGCTCGCGCCGCACGCTGGTACTGCGCGACGTGCCGGCCGATTACGTGCGGGTCGTGTCGGCCACTGGCAGCGGTGCGCCGCGCAATCTGCTGATCCTGCCGATCGACAACGACGGCCAGGTCAACGGCGTCGTCGAAATGGGCTTCCTGCGCGAGGTGACGCCGCGCGACGAAGAGTTCATGGAGCTGATCCGCCACAGCATGGGCAATTTTCTCGAGGCGGCGCTGTATCGCGAACGCCTGCAGGATGCGCTCGCCGAGACGCAGCAGCTGAACGAGGAGTTGCAGGTCCAGCAGGAGGAGTTGCGGGTCTCCAACGAAGGGCTCGAGGAACGCGGCCGCGCGCTGCTGGAATCGCAACGGCGCCTCGAAGCGCAGCAGGCCGAGCTCGAACAGACCAACGTGCGGCTCGAGGAATACGCGCTGCGGCTGGAGCGGCAAAAATCGGATCTGCTGCGCGTGCAGAACGATCTGGCGGCCAATGCGGAGCGCCTCGAACAGTCGAGCCGCTACAAGTCCGAGTTCCTCGCGAACATGTCGCACGAATTGCGCACGCCGCTGAACAGCTCGCTGATTCTCGCGAAGCTGCTGCAGCAGAATCGCAGCGGCAATCTGACCGACGAGCAGGTGCGCTACGCGGAGACGATCCACGCGTCGAACAGCGATCTGCTCGTGCTGATCAACGACATTCTCGACCTGTCGAAGGTCGAGGCGGGTCAATTGACGGTCGAGCACGAAACGGTGTCGATCGAGGCGACGCTGCAATCGCTCGAAGAAATGGTTCGTCCGATCGCGGCGACCAAGCACTTGCGTCTCGCCTTCGACAAGTTGCCGGGCACGCCCGATACGTTCGTCACCGATGGCCAGCGGCTCACGCAGATCCTGCGCAACCTGCTGTCGAACGCGGTGAAGTTCACCGAGCGCGGCGAGGTCACGCTCGAGGTCGCCAGGGTCGAGGACAACGTGCTGCGCTTCGACGTGCGCGATTCGGGCATCGGTATTCCGGCCGATAAGCTCGACCTGATCTTCGAGGCGTTCCAGCAGGCCGATGGCTCGACGAGCCGTCAATATGGGGGCAGCGGCCTCGGGCTGTCGATTTCGCGCGAGTTCTCGCGGTTGCTGGGCGGGCGCATCACGGTGGCGAGCGAAGTCGGCAAGGGCAGCGTGTTTTCGCTGTGGCTGCCGCTCGACACCGCACCCGCCGCGGTGATCCCGCCAGCGAATGGTCTGGCAAGCCGGGCACCGCCCACCGCGTCGCGCGAAGCCTTGCTGCCCGGCGCCGCCGAGCCCGCCGCCGCGTCGATAGCCGACGATCGCGACCATCGCACCCGCGCGGGCCGTCTGATCGTCGCGGTCGAAGACGATCCGCCGTTCGCCGCGATTCTGCGCGATCTCGTGCACGAACTCGACTTCGACTTCGTGCACGCGAGCGATGCCGCGAGCGGCCTCGCGCTGGTGCGCGACATGCGGCCGGCCGCGGTGCTGCTCGACGTCGGTCTGCCGGACCGCTCGGGCCTCACGGTGCTCGAATGGCTGAAGAACGATCCGCTGACTCGCCATATTCCGATCCATATCGTGTCGGCCACCGATCATGCCGACAAGGCGCTGCATCTCGGCGCGATCGGCTACACGCTGAAGCCGACCGCGCGCTCGACGATGGAGGCCGCGATCCGCCGCCTCGAAGCGCGGCTGCAACAGCGCCTGAAGCGCGTGCTGGTGATCGAGGACGACGCGCCGATGCGCGAAAGCATCCGCGCGCTGCTGCAAAGCGAGAACACCGAGATCGTCGCGGTCGCGACGCTCGCCGAGGCGTTCGAGCAACTGTCGGCGCTGACGTTCGACTGCGTCGTCACCGATCTCGCGCTGCCGGACGGCACCGGCTACGATCTGCTCGAACGCCTCGCCGCGAACAGCGCGCATGCATCGCTGCCGGTGATCGTCTACACGGGCCGCATGCTGTCCGGCGAAGAGGAGCACCGGCTGCGCCGCTACTCGAAGTCGATCATCATCAAGGGCGCGAAATCGCCGGAGCGTCTGCTCGATGAAGTCACGCTGTTTCTGCATAGCGTCGAGTCGTCGCTCGCGCCGGAGCAGCAGCGCATGCTGCGCACCGTGCGGCAACGCGACAATGCGTTCGAGGGCCGCACGATCCTGCTCGCCGAAGACGACGTGCGCAACATCTTCGCGCTGTCGCACGTGCTGGAGCCGCTCGGCGCGAAACTGCTGATCGCGCGCAACGGCCGCGAGGCGCTCGACGAACTGGAGAACGGGCCGGAAGTGCATCTGGTGCTGATGGACATCATGATGCCCGAGATGGACGGCCTGACCGCGATGGGCGAGATTCGCCGCAATCCGCGCTTCGCGCATCTGCCGATCATCGCGCTGACCGCGAAGGCGATGGCGAACGATCGCGCGCGCTGCCTCGAAGCGGGTGCCGACGACTACGTGTCGAAACCGATCGACGTCGACAAGCTCGTCGCGCTGTGCCGCGTGTGGCTGCGGCAGCGCTGACGGCGCGAGCGTTGGCACGCAAGCGAGCAATGCGATGAAACCGTCCGCATCTGACGTACCGCACCGCATCAGCGATTTCGACATCGAGCTGCGGCTGCTGCTCGAGGCGATCTATCTGAAGTATCAGCACGACTTTCGCCACTACGCGATGTCGTCGCTGCGCCGCCGCCTCACGCAGGCGCTCGATGAATTCAACGTGGAGACGCTGTCGCAATTGCAGGACCGCATCATGCGCGACGGCTACGAGTTTTCGCGGCTGTTCCGCTACCTGACCGTGCAGGTCAGCGACATGTTTCGCGATCCGTCGTATTTCCTCGCGCTGCGCGAGCACGTGCTGCCGCGTTTGCGCACCTACCCGTCGATCAAGGTGTGGGTCGCCGGATGCAGCACCGGCGAAGAGCTGTGGTCGCTGAAGATCCTGTTCGACGAGGAGGGTCTCACCGAGCGCACGCTGTTCTACGCGACCGACATCAACCCCGACGCGCTCGCGCGCGCGGAGGCGGGCATCTACGCGCTGGAACGCATCCAGGGCTTCACGCAGAACTATCTGGCGGCGGGCGGCACGCGTTCGCTGTCGGACTACTATCATGCAGCATATGGCGGCGCGCGCTTTGCCGGCTCGCTCAAAGAGCGCGTGGTGTTCGCCGATCACAGCCTGTCCACCGACGAAGTGTTCCTCGAAGCGCATCTGGTGTCGTGCCGCAACGTGCTGATCTATTTCGATCGCGGCTTGCAGGATCGCGCGTTGGGGCTGTTCGAGAACGCACTGGTGCGGCGCGGCTTTCTCGGCCTGGGCAGCAAGGAAACCCTGCGGTTTTCACGTCACTACCCGGCGTTCGACGAGTTTCGCGCGGCCGAACGCATTTATCAGAAGCGTTAGCGAGGTCGCGATGCCACGCTCGACCAGTGAACCCCCGCCCACCCAGGCCGCCGACGCCAGCGCCGCGCGGACGCACGCGCGCCGCGGCTATCAACTGGTCGTGATCGGCGGGTCGGCGGGCGGCATCGAGGTGCTCAAGGTGCTGCTCGCCGCGCTGCCCGCGCGCTTCGCGGCAGCCGTGATGATCGTCGCGCATCTGCCGCCCGATTCGCCGAGCTATCTGGTGCCGGCGATCGCGCATCGCTGCGCGCTGCCGGTGCTCGAACCCGATGCGGGGGAGCTGATTCTGCCGGGCCGCGTGTACGTCGCGCCGGCCGGTTATCACATGCTCGTCGAAGTGGACCGCACGGTCGCGCTGTCGACCGCCGCGGCGGTGCGCTTCTCGCGGCCGTCGATCGACGTGCTGTTCGAATCGGCCGCCGCGGTGTACGGCGATCGGCTGCTTGCGATCCTGCTGTCCGGCGCCAACGACGACGGCGCGCACGGGCTCGAACGCGTGCGCGCGCTCGGCGGCACCGCGTGGGTGCAGGATCCCGGCAGCGCCGGTGCACCGGAGATGCCGCGCGCGGCGATCGAGCGCGGCGCGGCCGACGCGATCTACAATCCCGCAACCCTGGCGAAGCGCCTTGCCGCGCTGCCGACTTCCCTCTGATCCGGTGCCATGACGAACTCACCTGTGAACATCCTGATCGTCGACGACATCGTCCACAACATCACCGCGCTGCAAGCGTTGCTCGCGCGGCCCGACGTCGCGGTGCTGGTCGCCGACTGCGGCACCGCCGCGCTCGATCTGCTGCTCAAGCACGAAGTCGCGCTGGCGATTCTCGACGTCAATATGCCCGGCATGAACGGCTTCGAGCTGGCCGCGCTGATGCGCGGCAGCCCGCGCACGTCGCAGGTGCCGATCATCTTCCTGAGCGCGACCGCGCAGGACGCGTCGCGCACGTTCCGTGGCTATGAGGCAGGCGCGGTCGACTTCCTGTACAAGCCGTTCGATCCGCGCATCCTGCAGTCGAAGGTCGACGTGTTCGTGCAGCTGGAGCAGCAGAAGCGCGAGCTCGCCGCGCAACTGGTGACGACGCGCCAAATGCTCGAAGCGAACGAAATGCTGATGGCGGTGCTCAGCCATGATCTGCGCACGCCGCTCGGCGCGGTGCTGGCGTCGGCGGAATACCTGATGCGCACGGCCGCCGACGAGCAGGCCGCAACCGTCGCCGCGCGCGTGAAGAACAGCGCCCTGCGCATGGCGCGGATGGTCGATCAGTTGCTGAACCTCGCGCGCCTGCAAGGCGGACGTCTGCCGTTGCAGCCGCGCTCGATCGAGCTCGCGACGCTGTGCCGCTCGGTCATCGACGAATTCGCATCGCAGAAGAGCGGCAAGCAGATCGTGTTCACCTGCACCGGCAATACGGCCGGCGCGTGGGATACCGATCTCGTGTGGCAGGCGGTGTCGAATCTCGTCAGCAACGCGCTGCATCATGGGGCGCCGGAGGGCGATATCGGCGTGGAGGTCGATGGCGACGCCGAGGATTGCGTGCGCCTGAAGGTGTCCAATCGCGGCACGATTCCGGCGGAGCTGTTTCCGCATCTGTTCAAGGCGTTCGTGTCGAACGGCAACGGCGCGCGCTCGCGCGAAGGCCTCGGGCTCGGTTTGCATATCGTGCAGCAGATCGCGCGCATGCATGGCGGCGACGTCAGCGTCGTATCCACGGACGAGTCCGGCACGACCTTTACGATCGAATTGCCGAGGACGGTGGCGTTGCAGCGGGGGTCGTTTACCCGGCGATAAAGCATCGCCAGGCCGGCGATCACGCCGGTGGGCCACCGCGTGCCCGCCGTGCTACGCTTGCCGCAACCCAATTCACGCAGCGCAAGCACGAATCCCCATCATGCGTTCCTGGCGCCTCGCATCACCGCAGCGCAGCGGTCAGATCAGCACCGCGCGCGCCACCGACCTCGTCATGGCGATCTCCCACCCGGATGCCGACGCGCTCGCCGCGAGCATTCCGCTGACGGTTGGCGAATCGTTGTCGCTGCCCGTCTCGCAGTGCACGATCTTCGCGTATGAGTTCGACGCGCGGCCCCGTACGGTGTCGGCGGCCGACCATCGCGGCGGGCATTTTCTGCGCGACGTCGCCGAACGCTACGCCGCGCATTTCTATGCGCTCGACGGCAATCGCGCGATCATCGGTCAATCGAGCCACCGCCGGCGCACCGCTTCGCGCGATGCGCTGGTGCTGCATCAGCAGCGCGGCGACGAAATCGAAAACGAAGCGTACCGCGCGGCCTGCTACGCGCAGCCGAACGTATCCGACCGGCTGTCGTTGCTCGTGCAGCCGGCGGATAGCGTGTGGCTGTCGATCAACCTGTATCGCGACCGCGCGTACGGCGTGTTCGCGCCGGGCGAACTGGAGCGGATCGAAAGCGTCGCGCCGCTGTTCGCGCATGCGGCGAAGGGCCAATACGCGCTGAACGGGCAACATCAGCAGGGCACCGGTGCGGCGATGCTCGCGCGCGTGCGGCGCTTATGTCCGACGCTGACGCCGCGCGAGCTCGACGTGTTGCGTGGCACGCTCGATGGCGCGAGCGCGGCCGAGATCGCCGGGCAGATGGGCGTGAAGCGGGCGAGCGTCGTCACGTACCAGAAGCGCGCGTACGCGCGGCTCGGGATTTCAAATCAGCGGCAACTGTTCGCGCTGTGTATGCAGCCCTAGCTGCACATCTGTCGAAACTCGCGCCGAAGCGCGCGTCGCATCGCGCTTCGAGTCCGCTTCGAGTCCGCTTCAACTCCGCTTACCCCGCGCCTCGTCCTGCGTCTCCCAATCCCAGCGTTTCAACCACGGCATCACGAAATCCGCGAAGCCGTCGGCCGATGGCGACAGCGCACGCTCGGTCGACCGATACACGCACACCTCGCGAATCGTTTCAGGATCGACGATGCGCCTCATCACGAGCTATCGCAGACGCGCACGACCACCTTCGGCTTGTCGCGCGCGTATTCGGCGATCGCCGCGGGCAGCGCCGTCGACGCGATGACGAGCGGCGCGCCGACCCGCACGATGCCGGCCGCGCGGTTGCGGATATGATTGTGCGCGGCGCGTCGACGACCGACACTCGTGCGGGTCGACTTGGCCCGGCAAACCCGCTTAGACTCAAGGTTTGCCCTGTCGTCCCGCGGCGCGCGGACGACCGCTACAACAGGCCTGCAGAGGCCGTCTTCAAGGACCCGTCATGTTCGACCATATTCCCGCCTATCCGGGCGACCCGATTCTGAGCCTGAACGAAGACTTTCAGCTGGACCCCCGGCCGAACAAGGTCAACCTCAGCATCGGCATCTATTTCGACGACGCCGGCAAGCTGCCGGTGATCGACGCGGTGCGCCGCGCCGAAACCGCGCTGCTCGACGCGATCGGCCCGCGCTCGTATCTGCCGATGGCGGGTCTGCCGCTCTATCGCGACACCGCGCAGGCGCTCGTGTTCGGCGCCCACAGCGCGGCGCGCGCCGAAGGCCGGATCGCGACGCTGCAAACGCTCGGCGGCTCGGGCGCGCTGAAGGTCGGCGCCGATTTCCTGAAGCGCTATTTCCCCGGCTCGCAAATGTGGATCAGCGATCCGAGCTGGGAAAACCATCGCGTGGTGTTCGAAGGCGCGGGCCTCACGGTCAACACCTATCCGTACTACGACGCGCAAACGGGCGGCCTGCGCTTTGCCGACATGCTCGCCGCGATCGACACGCTGCCGGAAAAGAGCATCGTGCTGCTGCACGCGTGCTGCCATAACCCGACGGGCGTCGATCTGAGCCCGTCGCAATGGGCGGAACTGGTGCCGGTTTTGCAGCGCCGCAAGCTGATCGCATTCGTCGACATGGCCTACCAGGGTTTCGGCGCGGGCCTCGAAGAAGACGCCGCGCCGGTGCGCCTGCTCGCCGACGCGAACGTGCCGCTGATCGTCGCGAACTCGTTCTCGAAGAATTTCTCGCTTTACGGCGAGCGCGTCGGCGCGTTGAGCGTGGTCTGCAAGAGCGCCGACGAAGCGGCGCGCGTGGCGGGCCAACTGATGTCGGCGGTGCGCGCGAACTACAGCAATCCGCCGACGCACGGCGCGCGCCTCGTCGCCAACGTGCTCGCCGATGCGACGCTGCGCGCGTCATGGGAAGCCGAGCTCGGTGCGATGCGCGAGCGCATTCTGGCGATGCGCAAGGTGATTCACGCCGGGCTCGACGGACGCGTCGATGAAGTGATGCGCGCGCGCTATATCGCGCAGCGCGGCATGTTCACGTATACGGGCCTGTCCGAAAGCCAGGTCGAGCGTCTACGCAACGAATACGCGGTGTACGTGCTGCGCTCGGGCCGCATGTGCGTTGCCGGGCTGAACGCGCGCAACGCGGACTATGTCGCGTCGTCGATCGCGGCGGTGGTGTCGGGCGCCTGAAGCGCGCCGGCGCTCGGGCCGCTGTTACGGCACGCGTGAATATGATGGGCGGCGCGCACGGACGCGCCGTCACAACGATAATTCTGGAGACACCGACGATGGCCACGACCCTCGAAGCGCAACCGGCGAGCCCGCCCAGATCGGCCGCGATCCATCCGGACGAATGGCAGGCGCGCGTGCAACTTGCCGCGTGCTACCGGATTTTCGATCTGCTCGGTTGGACCGAGATGATCTACAACCACATCACGCTGCGCGTGCCCGAAAGCGTCAGCGGCCCGGAGCGCCAGTTCCTGATCAATCCGTTCGGGCTGCACTACAGCGAAGTGACCGCGAGCAATCTGGTGAAGATCGACGCGCAGGGGCGCGTGCTCGACGGCTCGCCGTATCCGGTGAATCCGGCTGGCTTCGTGGTGCATGCGGCGCTTCACGAGGGCTTGCCCGACGCGCACTGTGTGATGCATACGCATACGACGGCGGGCGTCGCGGTCGCCTGCCTCGAAGAGGGCCTGCAGCAGACCAACTTCTATAGCGCGCAGTTGCACGACCGGATCGCGTATCACGACTTTGAAGGCATCACGATTCATGCGGAAGAGGGGCCGCGGCTGCTCGCGCATATCGGCGACAGACAGGCGGTGATCCTGCGCAACCACGGTCTGCTATCGTGGGGCCGGACGTTGCCGCAGACCTTCGCGATTCTGTGGACGCTGAATCGCGCGTGCGAAGTCCAGGTGGCGACGTTCTCGATGGGCCGCGCTCGGCCGGTGCCGGAGGAGGTCGCGATTCGCTGCTCGCGCGACGCGCTGCAGTTCGATCCGCGCCACGGCGCCGGACAGGACGTGTTCGATGCGCTGGTGCGGCGGGTCGACCGGATCGATGCGAGTTTCCGGCAATGATTGAAGCCACGCGTAAAAGAGCGCGACAATCGACGCTGCAATAATCACAGCAACAGGCAAGGACTCAGGCGATGAAAGTAGCGATCTACGGCGCCGGCTCGATCGGCGGCTGGATGGGAGTGAAGCTCGCGCAGGCGGGCCATCGGGTCAGCGTGGTCGCGCGCGGCGCGACGCTCGACGCGGTGCGCCAGCATGGTCTGCGGCTGATCGAAGGCGGCGTGATCTACGCCGAGCAGGTGAAGGCGAGCGACAAGCCGGCCGATCTCGGCGTGCAGGAACTCGTCGTGATCGCGGTGAAGGGCCCGGCGATGGCGACCGTGGCCGCGCATATCAAACCGCTACTCGGCCCCGAGACGATCGTGCTGACGGCGATGAACGGCGTGCCGTGGTGGTTCTGCGACGGCCTGGGCGGCGAACTCGCCGGCCAGCGCCTGAAGACGATCGATCCCGACGGCGCGATCACCGCCGCGATCCCGGCCGCGCAGACGGTCGGCTGCGTCGTGCATGCCAGTTGCCTGATCGACGCGCCCGGCGTGATCCGGCATCACCAGGGCAACGGACTGATCGTCGGCGAGGCGTCGGGCAAGCCGAGCGAGCGTGTCGAGCTGCTCGCCGCGCTGTTGCAGGCGGCGGGCTTCCATGCAACGGCTTCGGCGCAGATCCAGCGCGACGTGTGGTTCAAGCTGTGGGGCAACATGACGATGAACCCGGTCAGCGCGATCACCGGCGCAACGACCGACCGGATCCTCGGCGACGAACTCGTGCGCGGTTTCGTCACGCACATCATGCTGGAGGCGAAGGAAATCGGCGCGCGCTTCGGCATCCCGATCGACCAGGCGCCCGACGACCGTCACGCGGTCACGCTGAAACTCGGCGCGATGAAGACATCGATGTTGCAGGACGTGCAGGCCGGCAAGGCGGTCGAACTCGATGCGCTGGTCGGCGCGGTGCGCGAACTCGGGCAACTGACGCGCGTGCCGACGCCCTATACGGATGCGTTGCTCGGACTCGCGCGGCTGCATGCGAGTACGTCGGGCTTGTATCCGAGGCAGTGAGGTCGGTCTGCCAGCGCCCGTTTTGTTGTGATGGCTGTAATTCCCTCGCACTGCTGCGGCATTGCCGTTACCGCCTCTAGCGAACCGCCTCCAGGGAGGCGGTTTTTTTACCCGCGCCAGGCCGTGGCGGCAACCGGCAGCTTCGCCGCTTCGATCAACGACAACGCGCGCCGCGAGTCGTCGAGTTCGGTCAGGCACAAGAGCGCGAGACGCGCGAGATACAGCGACGCCTGCGCCTCGCCTTCGTGGGTCAGCGTGTTGCACAGCGTCGTATAGACGAGGTCGAGATCGGAATCGGTCATGATGTCGAAGGTCCTTGCGCGTTAGTTCTGCTGTGTCAGCGTGGCATCGAGCGCGCGCAGAACGGCCGCCGCGCTGCCGTTGCGCCAGCGCGCGAGCACGTGGCCGTCGGGGCGGATCAGATAGACGGTGCCGGGCCGTGCGTCGAGCATGTCGTGCAGGCGGCCGGTTGGGTCGATCGCTCGCGGGCTGTTTGCCGATTGCGCTTCGGCCGTGACGATATCGATCACGTTGAACGGAATGCCCCGGCTGGCTAGCGTGCTTTGCAGTTGCCGCCACGCGTCATCATCGTTCGCGTGGTCTGCGTCGAAGCGCAGCGCCGTGAAGCACGGTCCGAGCAGATCGGTTAGATGAATGCCGAGCCGTGCGCCATCTTGCGATTGTTTGAGCAGCCTGCCCTCGGGCAGCACGGTACCCGGCGCGGGGCCGCGATCGAACGCATCGGCTCCGTCGCCTGCGAAGTTCAGCGGCGATTGCCGATACGCGATCGCATGCGTCTGGCGCGGATTGATCAGCGGCCGCACCGCCGCATGCCGCTCGGCGAGCCCGAGCACGGCCGTGCGCAGCAAGTCGAACGCGAAGGTCGGCGGCGCCATGAATTCGGTACTTTTCATGCCGTAGCTCAGGTTCTCGCGCGCCGCGTACACACGTTCGTCGCTATAGCTATCGAGCAGCGCTGGCGACGCGCTCCCATTGATCACGCAGCCGAGCTTCCAGCCGAGATTGTCGGCGTCGTCGATGCCGGAGTTCGCGCCGCGCACGCCGAAGATCGGCACCAGATGCGCGGCGTCGCCCGCGAATAGCACGCTGCCATGCCGATAGCGTTCGAGCGTCAGCGCATTGGCCTTGTAGATCGTGATCCAGATCGGCGACCAGGCGCCGGCTTCGCCCATCGAGTCGAGCAAGTTTTGCACGCGCGGTATCACGTTCTCGGGTAGCACGGCGGCGTCGGGGTCTTCGTCGTCGCGTAACTGATAGTCGATGCGCCACACGTTGTCAGGCTGCTTGTGCACGAGCACCGTCGAGCCCGGATTCGACGGCGGATCGAAGTACGCGAGCCGTTCGGTGGCGCGCGTGCTGTCGAGTTCGATATCGACGATCACGTAGCGGCCTTCGTAGGTCGTGCCTGTGAGCTTCAGCCCGAGCAGGTCGCGGATCGTGCTGCGTCCGCCGTCGCAGGCGACGACCCACGCAGCGTCCATCTGCCAGCTTTTGCCTTGCGGATCGGCAGGATCGGCGCTGCGCAAGGTCAAGCTCGCGCCGCCCTGCGGCCGTTGCTCGAGGCCCGTCACACGCGTTTGCCAGCGCACGTCGATCAGATCGGCGTGCCGTTCGATCTCGTCGAGCAGCAACTGCTCGATCTGATACTGCGCGATATTGATCATCGGCGGCAGCGACTGCTCGTCGTCCTGATGCATCGCGAAGCGGAACACCTCGGTGTCGCGATAGAAACTGCGCCCGCCGGTCCACGCCAGCCCCTTTTGCAGAAAGCCGTCGACGACGCCGAGCCGCTTGAAGATTTCGAGGCTGCGTCGCGAGATGCAGATCGCGCGGCTGCCGGTGCACACGCTGTCGTCCGCCTCGATCAGCACCGAGCGCACGCCTTGGCGCGCGAGTGCAAGCGCGAGCGTCATGCCGACCGGACCGCCGCCGACGATCGCGACGGCGCGCGCTTGTGGATCGCGTCCGTCGATGAGCGGCGGCACCACGGCCGGATAGCGGCGCGGGGCGAACGGATAGGGCTTGAACGGGCGGGTCATGCGTGTCTCCAGTTTGCTTGCGTTATCGGTGCAGTATGCGTCAGCGTTCGCGCGCGGCTGTCCTCATTTTGGGTACAGCGCCGCGCGCGAGCGTGAGGAGTGGTAGAGACCTGGACCTTCGCCGCTCGTTAGCCGTCCAGACAGGCGCGCAAGCTCCGCGCGAGGTGGCCCGCTTCACCTGCATTGGCGATGTTTGCGAAGCTCATCACAACGCCACGCGGCGTGCTACGCGTGCGACCATTCGCGTACCAGACCGAGAGCGGCAGAACGGCGAGCCCCGCTTCGCGGGCGCGCGCCGCAACCGCGACGTCGTCGACCGGGCCATCAGGGCCGTCGACGAAGTGAAGACGCGGTCCCTCACTGATGTTTGTTCGAGCTTCCGCGGTGCCAGTGCGGCATCCGGGCCGACGAGCTTCCACCTCGGTCGGAAAAACGCGGCTTCCCAACCGGTGGACGATCCGGCATCGACGTTTATGCCGCTCGCTTCGCGAATACATCCTTGAACACGGGCATCGCCGAAAAGACGTTCGGCCAGCCTGCGTAAAAGGCGAGCTGCGTCAGCATTTCGGACGCCTCGTCCTTCGTCAGACCGTTGTCCATGGCACGGCCGAGGTGATACGGAATCTGCGCGACCTGACCGCTGGCAACCAGGGCGCTCACCGTGACCAGGCTCCGGTCGCGTGGAGCGAGTCCTGGACGCAGCCAAAGGTCGCGGAACAGCACATCGGTCGTGTACTGAACAACGCCGGGAGCGACCGAGCCGAAGCTTTGCTCGACCGCCTGCGCACGCTGTTGCTCTGCGACTTCGTTCAGTGGTAGCGGCTCGACATCGGCCCGAGGGACCTGATCGATACCGATGTCACGTTCATCGAAGATACGCTTCGTGACGACAGCCGCTGCGGTCGCATTTCCCCAGCCGGAATAGAAGGCGAGGTGCGTGATCATTTCCGAAATCTCGGCAGGCTTCACACCGCTATCCAGCGCCAACCGGAGATAGAACGGCATCTCGATGGTCTGGTTGCGGGCGATGAGCACCGACAGCGTCACGATGCTCCGGTCTCGCGGTGACAGTTGCGGCCTCTTCCAGAGGCCGCCGAGCACGGTCTGGCTCGTATAACGCGCGAATGCCGGAGAAACGGGAGTGAGATCAACTTGTGACAATGGATCTTGCATGTTTCCAGTCCTTTCCATACTGCTCGTCCGTGACCTTCTCCAGCCATTCGACGTTCTTGCCGTCGAGCGCTTCCTGAATGGCGATATGTGTCATCGCGGTCGTCGAAGTTGCGCCATGCCAATGCTTGTGGCCAGGCGGGCACCAGATCACGTCACCAGCCCGGATTTCGACGCGCGGCTCGCCTTCGCACTGGGTCCAGCCACAGCCGGCCGTAACGATCAAAGTCTGGCCGAGCGGGTGGGTATGCCAGTTAGTCCGCGCTCCCGGCTCAAAAGTGACGCTCGCGCACGAAACGCGTGCCGGCGGAGGCGGAGCGTTCAGCGGGTCGAGCCGCACCGTGCCCGTAAACCATTCTTCAGGGCCTTTCTTCGAGGGCTGGAAGCCCGCGCGTTTCAATTCCATGACTGTTCCTCGTCGGTATCGTCGGGGCGATATGCCACTGCTGTTAATCTAACTCCTGGCAATTGATGCGACTAGATCACAATATCGGGATGCCCTTATGCTGTGGAGCATTAATTGAAAGAGGATTTCAACGATCTGGTCGGCTTCATGAACGTTGCGCGTGAGCGCAACTTCACGCGGGCGGCCGCGCAACTGGGAGTCTCGCAGTCGGCCTTGAGCCGGACGGTTGCCGGCCTTGAAAAGCGGATGGGCCTTCAGTTACTGATGCGCACTACCCGGAGTGTCTCGTTGACGGAGGCAGGCGAACGGCTACTGGCGGCGATTGCACCGCGTTTTCAGGAAATCGAAGCGGAGGTCGATTCCTTGCGCGCGATGACGAGCCGTCCAGGCGGAACTGTCCGGATCACGACCACCGACTACGCGGCAAACTCGTACGTTTGGCCGCGTCTGCAACCGTTGCTGCGCCAGTATCCGGATCTGAAGATTGAATTGCTCAATGACTACGGGTTAGCCGACATCGTCGCGGATCGGTACGACATCGGCGTGCGGCTAGGCGACCAGGTGGCCAAAGACATGATCGCGGTGCGAATCGCGCCTGACATGACGATGGCAATCGCGGGCTCTCCAGGCTACCTGCAATCGACCGCACCGGCGAAGACGCCGCAGGATCTAACGCTGCACAACTGCATCAATCTTCGATTGCCAACGCGAGATTCACTGCTCCCGTGGGAGCTACGGAAGGGGCGGCGAGAACTGCAGGTGCGGGTCGAAGGGCAGCTCACCTTCAATAGCGTCTACCAGATGATGGACGCAGCGCTTGGCGGGTTTGGGCTCGCGTACGTGCCCAAAGACCTGGCTGAGGTGCATGTCCGGGCCGGGCGCTTGAATTGGGTGCTGGAAGACTGGTTTCCCACGTTCGTCGGACATCACGTCTATTATCCAAGTCGCCGCAAATCATCCCGGGCAGTCGAGCTTGTGGTGGACGCATTGAAGAGCGGTTATCAGCGTCGAGCGCAGTGACCGCCAAATGGCGATCACGACGCAGATTTTTACCACTCCGGTCACGGCCTCAGCCCACCCAGCCTCGGCCGGCGCTGGCCGTCTGCGACGGCTGCCGCATGGGCTGCCCAGCCGTCGCCGCGTGACATGCCTCGATCATCGCGCGGAACGTCGGCGACGCATGCAGTTCCCCGCCCGCATCGAGTTCGACGCTGCCGTCCGGCGCGTCGCCGACGCCGACGCCGACCACCAGCGTCGCGCGTGGCCGCCATTCGCGCGTGCGCCGCAGCATGTTGCGCAGGTACAGCGGCGACTCGGGCGCGTCGAGCGACACGATGCAGATGATCGACGTGTCCTTGAAGCTCGGCTCGTCGGCGCGTGCGCTGCGATAGCCCGAGTGCGTCGCCATCAGCGGCGCGAAGCCCTGGCGGTTCAGCAGTTGCACAGCGATCGCGGTCGTCACTTCGTCGAACGCGCCGCGGCCGGGCACGCATAACACCGCTGCTTTGCCCGTACCGTCCGGCTGTTGCGGGCGCGTGAGCAGATCGCTGCGGTATCGCTCCGTGGCACCCGCGCCCGGCGACGCCAGATCCGGCGTCCCGGCAAGCAGCGCGTTACCCGCGTCCGCCGGTTCGGCGGGCGACAGCGAATCGCGCAGCCCTTCGGCGATCTCGAGGTTCTCGACGATATCGACGAGCGCGTCGTTGATCCGCTGCAACTGGTCGGGCATCAGCACGCCGCGCTGCGCGTCGTTGCGCGCGAGCCGCAGGCCTTCGAGCGCGACCTTGTCGTAGTAGTCGATCAGCGACATCTCGCGCAGCAGCCGTTCGGCCTGCACGATCGCCTCGTGCGGATCGTCGGCGAGCAGGCGCTGATAGAAGTTCTGCGCGGGCGTCAGCGCGGGCTGATCGCCGAGCAGCACGGTCAGGAAGTTCAGCCGGTCCGCGTAGCGCCCGAGCGTGACGACGCACAGCGTGAGCGGCGTCGACAGCACGAGGCCGATCGGCCCCCACAGCCAGCTCCAGAAAATCGCCGCGACCACCACCGCGAGGGGCGACAGGCCCGAGCGATGACCGTACAGCAGCGGCTCGGCGATCTGCCCGGCGACCACGTCGACGACGATGAACAGGATCAGCGTGAGGACCGCCATCGTCCATTGCGGCTGGATCGCGGCCGCGAGAAAGAATGCGAGGATCGCCGCGATCCAGATGCCGATGTACGGCACGAAGCGCAGCAGCGCGGCGATCACGCCGAACAGCAGCGCCCCCGGTACGCCGATGATCGCGAGCCCGATCGCGATGATGCCGCCCGCGCTCAGATTCACGCCGAGCTGCGCGACGAAATAGCGTGACAGGCGCCCGGCGGCGTCGTTGATCGCGGTAGTCGTGCGGTGCAGGTCGCGCGAACCGAACAGGCTGATCAGACGGTCGCGCAAATCCTCGCGCTGCAACAGGATGAAGATGGTCACGACGAGCACGATGAAGGTCGTCTCGATCGGCGCGATGGCCGGCGTCAGCGCGCGCTGCGCGAGTTGCACCGGCGTCGGCGCGGGCTCGTGCACCTCGACCTGTTGCGGCACCTGCGGCGCGTTGCGCGCGGCGCGGCCGGTCGGGCGCGGCGGCGCGGGGCGCGATGGCGCCACGCGCTGCAGCGCGCTGGCAGCGCTGCTCATCAGTGCGTCGGCGCGGCCCACGGTCTTTTCCTGCACGGTTTCGATCTTCTGCTCGATCGCTTCCTGGTACTGCGGCAGCGCGTCCGCGAGCTGCACGAGCTGCGCGCCGATCAGCGCGCCGATCGCGAGCAGCGAGGCGAGAGCGAACAGCACCGCGATGAAGATCGACGGCAACTGGCCCATATGCAGACGCCGCAGCATCTGCACGAGCGGCGCGAGCAGGAAGCTCAGCAGCACCGACAACGTGATCGGAATCAGTACCTCCCGCCCGAAGTACAGCCCGCACACGACCACCACGCCGGTGATCAGCGACACTAGGCCATGCAGGCCCGGCGTGCCCGGCGGGTAAACGCGGTTGGGCCGCCCTTGCGGTGGCGGCAGCGATATTTTCATGTAAGCAGAATTCCGGTTGGGACGCGTTGACGACCGAGCGGAGCACTGGTCGTCAGCAAGACAGATGCCCGAATTGTAGGTGGTTTGGCGGGAGGGGGCTCACGCGTGGCTGCGCGTTGAGTCGCTCGATGCGCTCGAGTCGTCAGCCGACATGCACCCGCAGCATCTCCAGCCACAGCGAACTCACATACAGCAACAAGCCGATAAATCCGCCGACGATCGTCCCATTGATGCGGATGTACTGCAGATCCTTGCCGATATTCATCTCGACCTGATGCGACATCTCGTGCGCGGGCCAGTTCTTCACCGTATCGCTGATATGGCGCGTGAGGAACCGCGCGAAATCCGGCGCCATCGCGCGCGCCGCTTCCTCGAGGTGATCGTTCAGCGATTGCCGCAGCGCTGGATCGCGCGCGAGTTCGCGGCCGACCCACGCGCCCATCGCGGCGACACGCGCATGCAGTGCCGAATCGGCGCTTTGCAGATCGCGCTTGAGCCACGCACGCAGCTCGCCCCACATGTCCTTCACGTAGCTGCCGAAAGCCTCGCCTTCGACCAGATAGCGCTTCAGTGCTTCGCCTTGCTGCAGGAACACGGGATCGGTCTTCAGCCGCACGATCAGCTTCTGCACCGCGTGGTCGAACTTGTCGCGCAGCTCGTGCGTGGGGTTCTGCGCGATCTGTTCGAGCATACGGTTCGCGGCGCTCGCGATCGCTTCGGCGCCCTTGTCGCCGAGCCACACCGACGGCAGAAACTTCTCCATCGTCGGATACTCGCTTTTCACCCAATCGACGATGCGCGCGGCAATGAATTCGCGCGCCGGCGCCTCGCGCAGCACCGCGATCACCTGATCGATCGCGGTGTCGAGCAGTTCCTGATGGCGGCCGTCGCGCGTCAGCGTGTCGAGAATCGCGCCGAGCGATTGCGACAGATCGACCTTCGCGAGCACGTCGCGCAACCCGTCCCTGATGAAGTTCTGAATGCGCGCGTCGTCGGCCACGTCGAGGATGCCGCCGGTGAGCCGCACCACGTAGTCGCCGAGGCGCGCGGAGTTGGACGATTCGCTGAGCCACGCGGTGATGGTCTGCGCCGGATCATGCCGGCGGATCAGACCGACCAGCGACGGCACGTCGAGAAACTTGTCCTGCACGAAGTGCGCGAGGTTGTCGGCGATCTTGTGCTTGTTGCGCGGGATGATCGCGGTGTGCGCGGACACGAGCGGAATCGGCACACGGCGAAACAGCGCCGCGACCGCGAACCAGTCGGCGAGCGCGCCGACCATCGCCGCCTCGGCGACGGCCTTGATGCCGTCGACCCACAGACCGCGCGGCAGGAATGCGGCGACGACGAAAACGCAGGCGGCCGCGAGCAGCAGCAGTAAAGGCGTGCGCTTGGCCTTCTTCAGTTCGGTGGTCTTGTCCATCGGGCGCGGTTGATCGTGTCGGGCGGGGGCTGGAAAGTCGGCGGGCTCGGCCGGTTCGGTTGCAATGATGCGGTACGGCCCACGCGCGCGTCCAGCCTGGATACGCGCGCGCGCAATACGCGCCGGCGCTTCGGCAAGGTAACATTCGCGATCGGGTCCTCGGCGAAATCAACGCAAGAGGACGCAACGCAATCGCAATGGAGGCACAGTGATCAGGTTTCTGCACACCGCGGACTGGCAGATCGGCACGCAATTCGGTCAGTTCGAACCGGACGAGGCCGCGCATCTCGCCCAGGCGCGCTTCGACACGGTGCGCCGCATCGCCGAAGAAGCGGCCGCGCGCAACGTCGACGCGGTGCTCGTCGCGGGCGACGTGTTCGATCTGCAGACGGTGTCGGACACCGTGATCCGACGTTTGTTCGCCGCGCTGCAAGCGTTTTCCGGAGCGTGGATCATGCTGCCGGGCAATCACGACGCGGCGCTCGTCGAAAGCGTGTGGACCCGCGCGCAGCGGCTCGATTGCGTGCCGCCGAACGTGCGCCTCGTGCTCGAAGCCGGCGTCGTGCTGCTCGACGCGTGCCGTTGCGCGCTGCTGTGCGCGCCGCTCACGCAGCGCATCACCTACGACGACACCACCGCATTCTTCGATTCCACCGATACTCCGCCCGGCTATCACCGCGTGGGGCTCGCGCATGGCAGCGTCGGCGGCATTCTGCAAGACGGCATCGATTCGTCGAATCCGATCGCGCCGACACGCGCCGCCGGTGCGCGGCTCGACTATCTGGCGCTCGGCGACTGGCACGGCCATCTGCGCGTCGACGAACGCACGTGGTACGCGGGCACGCACGAGCAGGACCGTTTCCGCGCGAACGAGCCGGGCTTCGTGCTCGACGTTACCGTCAGCGATCCCGGCGCGGTGCCGCAGGTCGACGCGGTGCGGGTCGGGCAATACCGGTGGCATCGCTGGGACGAGACGATTTCGGTGCCGACCGATGTCGATGCATTGAAAACCCGCCTCGCCGAACTCGGCGCGAATGACGTGCTGCGCATCGAGGTCGGCGGCACCGCGGCGCTCGCCGATGCCGAGGCGCTGCATGTCGCGGTCGAACAGGCGCGCGCCCGCATGCGCGCGTTGCGTGCCGATCTGGGCAGTCTGCACGTGCTGCCGACCGCCGACGATCTCGCCGAACTCGGCGCGCAAAGCGGCTATCTCGCGAAGGTGGTGGCGCGGCTGCGCGGCCTGCAGGAAGACGCGCAGGCCGATCCGCAAGAGGCGCGGCGCGCGGCCGAGGCGTTGCTGCTGCTGGCGCGTTTTCAGCGCGACCAGCGGCAACGCGATTCGCAGGCCGCACCACCCGCGCAGACGCGCGAGCGGCAGCAACCTGAAGCGCCGCGTGAAGGAGCCCCCGCATGAAGCTGCAACGTATCGCGATTCAGGAATTCAGGCAGTTCGGCGGGCAGATCGTGATCGACGATCTGCAGCCCGGTCTCAATCTGTTCATCGGCCCGAACGAGGCCGGCAAAAGCACGATTGCCGAGGCGGTGCGCACGGTGTTCCTCGAACGCTACAAGGCGTCGCATCTGAAAGACCTGTTGCCGTGGGGGCTCGCGAGCGGGCAGCCGTCGGTCGAGGTCAGCTTCGAGCTCGATGGCGTGGCGTGCCGTCTGTCGAAGCAGTTCGTGTCGCGTCAGCGTTGCGAGCTGAGGATCGGCCAGGCCGTGTATAGCGAGGACGAAGCCGAAGACAAGCTCGCCGCGCTGCTCGGCTTCTCGCGCGCGGCGCGCGGTCCGATGAAAGCCGAGAACGCCGGCGTGCCGGGTCTGTTGTGGGTGCAGCAAGGCGGCACGCAGGAGATGCGCGATTCGACCGGGCACGCGGCGCAGTATCTGCGCGACGCGCTCACGCAACTGTCGGGCGGCCGCGAAGCGGGCGGCGAGGACGCGCTGATCGCGGCCGTGCAGCGCGAGCTGCGGCAACTGCTGACCGCGCGCACGCAGAAGTCGACCGGGCCGCTCGCCGAGGCGGAGCAGAAGCTCGCCTCGCTGATCGCGAGCCGCGACGAGCTGCAACAGCAGCGCCAGCAGTTCGACGACAACATCGCGCGCCTCGCCGCCCAACAGCAGGCATTCGACGACGCCGAGCGCAGGCGTCCGTGGGAGCTTCACGAGCAGAAGGCCGCGCTCGCGCAGCAACGTGCCGCGGCGGTCGAACAACTCGAACGCGGTCTTGAAGGGCTCGCGCAGTCGCTGAAGATCGGCGAGGCCGAACTCGCGTTGTCGGTGCAGCAGGAGCAGGGCGCGCTCGAACTGGAGGCGGCCATCGCGCGCGAACGCGAGCAGCTCGACGCGGTGCGCGTCGAGGTCGCGGCCGCGCAAACCGCGCATGCGCAGGCGCAAAGCCGTGTGGCGCAATTCGAGCAGGCATCGGCCGAGGCGAACCGCGCGCTCGAACTCGCGAACGCGGCCGTGACCGCCGCCGATCTGCGCAGCCAGGTCGATTTCTATCGGGCGGAGGGCCAGCGGCTCGAAGCGTCGATCGGCGAGGCGGACAAGGCGAACGCGGCGGTGTTGCAGGCCGCGAGCGAGGCGGCGGCGCTCGAACTCGACGAAGCGCAGTTCAAGCGCCTCGTCGCGCTCGACGGCGAATTGACTGTGTTGCGCGCGCGGACCGAAGCGGCGATGACGCGCATCGAGTACAGCTTGAATGGCGAGTTGAGTGTCGGCGATCAGACGATCAGCGGCACGGGCGTGCTGCATGTCGACGATGAAAAGCGCATCGGTCTCGGCAAGCTCGGCGAATTGCGCGTGATTCCGGGCGTGTCCGATCTGTCGGCGCGGTTGTCGGAGCTGGCGTCGCTCGAGGCGAAGCACGCGCAGTTGCTGCGCTCGCTCGGCGTCGCGTCGGTGGGCGATGCGCAGGCGCGTCGCGAGCAATGGAAAACGCTGGTCGCGCAACAGAAGAGCCAGGCGAGGATACTCGAGGTCCATGCGCCGCAAGGCATCGATGCGTTGCGCGCGGCGCTGGCATCGACGGCGGCGCGCTTGCAGGCGTCGAGCGAGCGCCTTGCCAGTCTGCCCGACGTGTCCGCGGCGCCACCGCTCGACGACGCGCGCCGCAACGCCGACATCGCGCGCGACGCGTTGGAGACCGCGCGCAAGGTGCTCGCGCAGGCGGCGGGCGCGCAATCCAGCGGCGTTGCGAAGGCCGATTCGCTCACGGCGCAGTTGCAGCGTAAAGAAGCGCAGCTGCACGACGAAGCGTTTCGGCGCAACCGCGCGCAGTGGCAGGCGCATATCGTCGAGCAACGCGTCAAGGTCGATGCGCTGAAGAACCAGCGCGGCGAGCGCGAGCGCGAACTCGATGCGGCACGTCTGGACGACCCCGTGGCGGAGGCGAAGCGCTATCGCGCATCGGCGGAGCTCGCGCGCAACGAGCAGCACGAGCGTCAACTGCGGATCGCGGAGCTGCGTAGCCAGCTCGAAACGATGGGCGCATCGGGCCTCGGCGAACGGCTTGCCGCGCTCGAAGCCCAGGTTCAGCAGGCCACGCGTCGCAACGACGAACTGCGCCTGCGCGCGAGCGCGCTGAGTCTGCTCGACGAAGTGCTGGTCGACGAACGCGACGCCGCGCTCGCCCAACTGCGTGCGCCGTTGACCGAGCGGGTCGGTCACTACCTGAAGCGGCTTTTTCCGCAGTCGAGCCTCGCGCTCGGCGACGATCTGATTCCGGCGATGCTCGATCGCGACGGCCGCGCGGAACTGCTCGATGCGCTCAGCTTCGGCACGCGCGAACAGCTCGGCATCCTGACGCGGCTCGCGTACGCGGATCTCTTGCAGGCCTCAGGCCGGCCGACTCTGCTGATGCTCGACGACGCCGCGGTACACACCGATGCCGCGCGCCGCGACGCGCTCAAACGCGCGTTGATCGACGCGGCGACGCGGCATCAGATTCTGGTGTTCACGTGCCATCCGGAGTTGTGGGACGACCTGGGCGTGAGGCAGCGGGCGGTGCAGGATCTGAAGGTGGCGTGAGCGGGGCGGGCTGGTACCACCCGGTACGGTCCGCTTACTCGTACCACCGCGGCGTGTACACCCACTGCGCGCCGTGATGACCGCAAGCGAATCTTCTCGTCAGCGACGACCCGACGATCACCATCGTGCGCATATCCACATCGGCCGAGCGAAGCTCGCCGAGCGTCAGCGTGCGCAGCGCGCCGCCGGGCCGGCCGATATCGCGACCCAGCACCACCTGGGTCGATGGCACGCGATACTCCCGCACGATGTCGAGTGCCTTGTCGAGTTGCCACGGACGCGCGCGCGAAATCGGGTTGTAGAACGCCATCACGAGATCGGCTTGCGCCGCATGGCGCAGGCGGGTTTCGATGATCGTCCACGGCTTCAGGTTGTCCGACAGCGACAGCATGCAGAAGTCGTGGCCGAGCGGCGCGCCGGCCTGCGCGGCGGTAGCGAGCGCGGCCGACACGCCCGGCACGATCGATAGTTCGACGGCCGCCCATGCGTCGTTCCGGGAAGCTTCGAGCGCTTCGAGCACGGCGGCCGCCATCGCGAACACGCCGGGGTCGCCCGAGGACACCATCACGACCGAGCGGCCTTCGCTCGCGAGCTCGAACGCGTGCCGCGCGCGCTGCATTTCCTCGCGATTGTCGGTGCCGTGCACGCGCTGACCGGCGCGCAGCGGGCCGGCCATTTTCACGTAGGTGTCGTAGCCGAGGATGTCGGTCGCTTCGTTCAACGCGGTGCGCGCGGCCGGGACCATCAGCTCGGCCCGGCCGGGACCGAGGCCGATCACGGTCAGACGGCCGCGGGCACGGCCGAGCGTCGCGGGGTCGATAGCGAGCGGGGAGAGGGCGAGCGCGACGTCGGGGTGTGCGTCGTCGTGCAGCGTTTCGTGGGGGACGCGTAGCGCGGTATGCAGCAACCTTGCGGCACTCGATTCGCCCGGTTCGGCGCTTGCATCGGCGAAGCGCAGCGGCACCTCGAGAAGCCTTGCCGCTTGCGCGAGCGCCGGGTCGGCCATGCTCGTCGATGGCGCGAGCAAGGCCGCAAGCGAAAGCATCGCGAGACCCTGCGCGTTCAGTGCCGCGCGCACGCGTGCGACGATCGCGTCGGCGGCATCGGCATCGTCGCTGGCGACAGCCGCCACCACACTGCGCGGATGAATCACGAGCTCGTCTTCACGCCCATCCCACGCGCGCGGCGTCACGCGAATCGCGAGACGCGCCGACGCCGAGCGCGGCAGTTGCGCGTCGTCGAGCCACGGCGCGTCGCCTTCGATGCGCGTGCTTTCGCCCGCGAGCAGATCCGACACGAAGCGCTTCCCCTGACCCAGGTCGGCGAGCGCATAGCCATCGGGCGGATTGAGCACGCAGGTGCCGAAGCGCAACTCGCCGCTCGTCGTGATCGCGGGCTGCACGGCCAACGCCGCGGCGATGTCGCGCGCCATCACGTTGACGCCCGTGAGGCCGCCGAGCAGCGGCACGACCGCGCTGCCGTCCTCGGCGACCGCGAGCACCGGCGGCTCGGCGCCTTTGTTCGACAGCAGCGGCGCGAGGCAGCGAATCACGATGCCGGCCGCGCACAGCGCGACGATCGGCGTGCCGCGCGCATACAGCTCGCGCAGATGCGCGCCGAGTTCGCCGTACGAGACGTCGGCGTCGACGCGCCCTTGCAGCGCATGGACCTGGCAGTCCGTGGCAACGCCGGCCGCGGCATGCGCGCCACGCTCGACATACGACGCCTGAATCCGCCGCGCGGTCGCAAGCGCGCCCGTACCGAGAATCACGATGGCGGGCGCGTTCATCCTTGCCATTTTTGCCCCGGCACGACCAGCAGTGAGAAATACGGCGACGCCATCGGATCGACTTCCGCGAGCGGCACGATGCGCTGATTTCGCATCGTCGCGCGTTCGACGTACAGCGCGCGCTGCGCGAGTCCGAGTTCGTCGAGTACGCGCCGTACCTTGTCGAAATTGCGGCCGAGTTTCATGATGACCGCCGCGTCGGCGTCGGCCAGACGGCGGCGCAATTCATCTTCGGGCAGCACGCCCGACAGCACCGACAAGCTTTGGTTGCGATACACGAGCGGCGCGCCGAGCACCGCCGCGCCGCCGAGCATCGAGCACACGCCGGGTACCACCTCACTGTCGTAGCGCGCCGCGAGCCGGTCGTGCAGATACATGTACGAGCCATAGAAGAACGGATCGCCTTCGCAGATCACCGCGACGTCGCGGCCCGCGTCGAGATGGCCCGCGACGATTTCGGCGGCGGTGTCATAGAAGTCCGCGATGATCGCTTCGTACGACAGCGGCGGTTCGAGTGCTTCGGTGGTGACCGGATAGACGAGCGGCAGATGCTGCTGCGCGTCGTGCAGATGCGCCTCGATGATGCCGAACGCGTTGCCCTTCTTGCCCTTCGCGACGAAATACGCGACCACCGGCGCCGCTTTGAGCAGCCGCAGCGCCTTCAACGTCAGCAATTCCGGGTCACCGGGACCGACGCCGATGCCGTACAGCCGTCCGCGACTCGTTAGCTGGCTCGCCATTTATTCGACCTCCGTCGCAAGCGCGTTGACCGCGGCGGCGGCCATCGCGCTGCCGCCGCGCCGTCCGTGCACGACCACATAGGGGACGCCGCGGCTGTTTTGCGCGAGTGCCGCTTTCGATTCCGCCGCGCCGACGAAGCCGACCGGAAAGCCGAGAATCAGCGCCGGCTTCTGCGCGCCGGCATCGAGCATGTCGAGCAGATGAAACAGCGCGGTCGGCGCATTGCCGATCACGACGACACTGCCCGCCAGATGCGGGCGCCACAATTCGAGCGCGGCGGCCGAGCGCGTGTTGCCGATTTCGCGCGCGAGCGCGGGCACGTCCGGGTGCGTGAGCGTGCAGATCACTTCGTTGTTCGCGGCCAGCCGCGCGCGCGTGATGCCTTGCGCGACCATCCCCGCATCGCACAGGATCGGCGCGCCTTGCGCGAGCGCGCGGCGGCCCGCGCTGCCGGCGCAGTCGGAGAACGCGAGGTCGTCGATCACGTCGACCATGCCGCACGCGTGGATCACGCGCACCGCGAGCTTTTCGAGGTCGGCGGGGATACGCGCGAGGTCGGCCTCCGCGCGGATCGTCGCGAACGATTGGCGATAGATCTCCTGACCGTCGCGAATGTAATCAAGCATGTGGAGTACTCCGGGCGAGGCGCGCGAGCAGCGCGGCGGCCTCGTCGATCGTCAGTTGGGGCGCGACGCATTGGCCGAAGCCGGGGCGGCCGTCGCGTCGATAAAGGTCGTAGAGGCCGGGCGCGGCGGCGAGCAGCGTGTAGGGCGCGCGATGCGCGGCCGCGCAGGAGCGCGGACAGCCCGTCAGATGCACGTCGACGCCGGCGGGTAAGCGCTCGGCGAGTTGCAGCGCGTCGGTCTTGGTGTCGGCGAGGCCCTTCGCGCAGCCGGCCGAACCGGCGCAGGCGATCACGTGCGTGATGGCCTGCGCGGGATCGCACGCGAGACCGAGTGCGATCAGCTTCGCGAGCACGGCGGGCACCGCCGTCGTCGCGATGTCGGGCAGCAGCACGCTTTGCCATGGCGTCGCGTGCAGCCTGCCGTTGCCGTGTTTTTGCGCGAGCGCAGCCAGGGCGCGCAGCGTGGCCGCATCGATTCGGCCGAGCGGTGGTTGGCCGCCGACATGCGACGTGCCGTCGCCGCGCTGCGCGTGCGCGCCGAGCCGCAGCGATGGGTCGGCAGCGATGTGCCGTTGCCAGTGCCTCAGCGATGCGTCGCGCGCGAGCGGGAAATCGACGTAGCGCTGCGCGTGCCGCAGCAGCGCGTCGGCGCAATGCGTGGCGAGCAGGTCGCGCATGCGGGTCGCGTCGGCTGGGGCGAGGTCGAGGAACGTGTGCAGCAACGCGCGCAGGAGCGCGGGCACGCGCGACGGCGGCACCGCCGCGAGCGCGCCCGTGCCGTTGGAATCGCGATGGTCGCGCCGGTTCGAGTTTTCGCCTGCCGGAGCCGGGCACCCCGCGAGGCCGAACACGAAGCGCACGCCTTCTTCGTCAGCCGACGCCGCGAGCCACACGTCATGCGGATGATCGACCCGCGCAAGCTGTTCGCCGCCGTCGAGCAGCAGCGCGAATTTCGGCGACAACGCTACCAAGCGCGCATCGCCTTGCAGCAGCGTCAGCAGTTCTCCGCACAGCGGCGTCGTGTCGATCAGCGCGTGCGGATCGCGGCCGGCGGCGGGGCTGATCATCACGTTGCGGACGTCGTCGGCGGAACTGAGCGCGCCGGCCGGTCCAAGCCCCGCGCCGATCAGCGCCGCGCTCAACGCCGCTTCGTGTCCGTTACGCACGCCGCGCAGTTGCAGATTCGCGCGATTGGTCAGCTCGGCGACGCCGTTCGCGTGCCGCGTGCTGGCATCGGTGATCGCGCGTGCCTGCGCCGCGCTCAGCACGCCGCCGGGCAGTTTGATGCGGCAGATGCCGCCGTCGCGCGCGGGGACGATGCGCAGCAACCCCGGACATGCCGAGGACCGCGGTGTCGTGACCGCGTGGGACGAAACGGTGGGAGGCGAAGCTCGATTCAAAGGGGCACCGGGTTTAGCGTCGCGCGACGGCATGGCTGCGGCCTCGCTGCATGCTGCCCGACGAGGGCCGGCGTGAACGGTGCGGCCGAAAGGCGCTTCGGGCCGACCGTGGGCAATGAAAGCGGCCATTATATCTTTACGCTGTGGCCGCAGCGCCTGTTTGCCGGCCATCGCGCGATGCCGGTGATCCCGGCGGCATGGCGCTCCGCCGCGAACCCGCGGGCCGCATGGCGGCGGTATCATGCCGACTTTCGCAACCCGCGCTCCGAGCCTGCGCAAAGCCGCATGCGTGAGCCGGTGTAATCGCTAAAGAATCGACGCAACCGATGAGGATGGATGCATGCCGGCATGGCTGACCGTAGTGGGCATTGGCGACGACGGCTTCGCCGGTTTGGGGCGGCCCGCGCGGCGTGCGTTGCTGGGCGCGTCGGTCGTGTACGGCGGCGAGCGCCATCTGGCGATGCTGCCCGCACGGCTCGCGGCGCGTCGTGCCGCGTGGCCGCGTCCGTTCGATCTCGCGCCGTTGCTCGCCGAGCGTCCGCACGCGGTGTGCGTGCTCGCGAGTGGTGACCCGATGCTGTTCGGCGTCGGCGCGACGCTCGCGCGGCAGTTGCCCGCCGGCGAGTTGCGCGTGCTGCCGGCGCCGTCGTCGTTGTCGCTCGCGGCCGCACGGCTCGGCTGGCCGTTGCAGGATGTCGCGACCGTCTCGCTGGTCGGCCCACCGCTTGCCGCCCTGAATGCGTATCTGCGTGACGGCGCGCGCCTGTTTGTGCTGAGCGCGGACGGGCACACGCCCGCGGCACTGGCGGCCTCGCTCGATGCGCGCGGTTTCGGCGCGACTGCCATGACCGTGCTCGAACATCTGGGCGGTGCACGAGAACGGCGTGTCGATGGCCGCGCGGATCAATGGCCGGCCGGCGAGATGGCCGCGCTCAATCTGATCGCGCTCGAGTGCCGCGCGTCGGCGCATGCGCCGCGTCTGCCGCTGACCTGCGGTTTGCCCGACGACGCCTTTATCCACGACGGCCAGTTGACCAAGCGCGACGTGCGCGTCATCACGCTCGCGCGCCTCGCGCCCGCGCCCGGCGAGTTGCTGTGGGACGTCGGCGCGGGCAGCGGTTCGATCGGAATCGAATGGATGCGCGCGCATCCCACGTGTCGCGCGATCGCGATCGAAGCGAACGAAGCGCGGCAGCGCTTCATCGAACAGAATCGCGATGCTTTGGGCGTGCCCGGGCTGCAACTCGTGGCCGGCCGCGCGCCTGACGCGTTGCGGGGACTGCCGGCGCCGCACGCGGTGTTTATTGGCGGTGGGGTGACGGAGCCTGACGTGCTCGACACCTGTTGGACACAACTGCGCGACGGCGGCCGGCTCGTCGCGAACGCGGTGACGCTGCAAGGCGAGGCGGTGCTCGCCGCATGGCGCGAGCGGCATGGCGGTACGCTGACGCGCATCGGGCTCGCTCACGCGCAACCGCTCGGCGGCTTCGATACGTGGCGCCAGGCGTTGCCGATCACCCTGCTCGATGTGACCAAACCCGCCAAACCATCGGCCGATTCGTGATGCGCGACGAGACTCCCGAGCAGCCGGCGCCGCTGCGCAGCGGCTATACGACCGGCAGTTGCGCGACCGCGACGTCGCTCGCGGCCGCTCGTCTACTGCTAGCGGGCGAGCTCAGCGAGGTCGCGGAGATCGTGTTGCCGAAGGGCCAGCATGTGCCGATGCGGCTCACGTTCTGCCGCCTTGCCGCGCTGGACGGCGAGCGGATCGCCGAAGCCGGCACGATCAAGGATGCCGGCGACGATCCCGACGTGACCCACGGCGCGCTCGTGTTCGCGCGCGTGCGCCTCGTGCCCGGGCCCGGTGTGATCTTTCGCGCGGGGCCGGGCGTCGGCACGGTCACACGCGCGGGGCTCACGCTGCCGGTCGGCGAACCGGCGATCAATCCGGTCCCGCGCCAGATGATCACGCAGCACCTCGACGAACTCGCCGCGCGCCATGCGTATCGCGGCGGCTTCGAAGTGACGGTCGGCGTCGAAGGCGGCGAAGCGCTCGCGCTGAAAACGATGAACCCGCGACTCGGGATTGTCGGTGGACTGTCGATCCTCGGCACCACCGGCATCGTGCGGCCGTTTTCGTGCTCGGCATATATCGCGTCGATCCATCAGGGCATCGACGTCGCGCGCGCGAACGGCTATACGCATGTGGCCGCCTGCACCGGCAACGCGAGCGAGGACGCGATGCGCGCGCACTACGGCCTGCCTGATATCGCGCTGATCGAAATGGGCGATTTTGTCGGCGCGGTGCTCAAGCATGTGAAGCGCGCGCCGGTCGAGCGACTGAGCATTTGCGGCGGCTTCGGCAAGCTCAGCAAGCTCGCGGCCGGCCATCTCGATCTGCATAGCCGCAACTCCAGCATCGATCTCGAACAACTCGCCGGCTGGGCTGCCGCGCATGGCGCCGACGCCGCGCTGCAAGCGGCGATGCGCGCGGCCAACACGAGCCAGCAGGCGCTCGCGCTTGCTCACGCGCGGCAGGTGCCGCTCGGCGATATCGTCTGTCAGCACGCGTTGGCCGTTGCTCGCGATATCGTGCCGCCGCAGGTCAGCGTCGAAATCTTCGCGATCGACCGGCAGGGCAATATCGTCGGAGTCGCGCGATGACGCGCATCCTGCTGCTCGGCGGCACCGGCGACGCGCTGAAGATCGCGCGCCGACTCGGTCCCGCGCATGTGTACAGTCTCGCGGGACTCGGCAAGGTCCCCGACGACTTGAAGTGCGCCGTGCGCGTCGGCGGTTTCGGCGGCAGCGCGGGTCTGGCGCGTTACCTCGCGAGCGAAGCGATCGGCCTCGTGATCGACGCGACGCATCCGTACGCGGCGCGGATCAGCGCGAATGCCGTCGACGCGTGCCGCGTGGCGAAGTTGCCGTGCTGGGCGCTGCGGCGTCCAGCGTGGCAGCCGCAAGCTGGAGACGACTGGCGCATGGTCGATGACTGGAACGAACTGATCGACACGCTCGCGCCGTTCAGGCGGCCGCTTTTCACGCTCGGGCGCGAACCGCTCGCGCATCTCGACGAGATTGCGCCGCATCAATTCTGGACCGTGCGCGTGCTCGACTCGCATCCGGACACCGCGCGCTCGCGCGTCCTCGCGGCGCGCGGACCGTTCACGCTCGACGGCGAACGCGCGCTGTTCGCGCTGCAGGCGTTCGACGTCGTCGTCAGCAAGAACAGCGGCGGCGGCGCGACCGAGGCGAAGCTCGAGGTCGCGCGCGAACGTGGCTTGCCGGTGATCATGCTGCGACGGCCGGTGTTGCCCGAGGTCGATCGCGAGTTCGCCGGCGTTGCCGATCTTCTCGATGCGTTGCCCGCGCAGGCGAATGCGGATTCGGGTAAGTGAGCAAATAATTGGAGTACTGAATGACAGTGTTTTTTATCGGCGCGGGTCCGGGCGACCCGGAACTGATCACGGTCAAAGGGCAGCGTCTCGTGCGCAGTTGTCCGGTGATCCTGTATGCGGGGTCGCTGGTGCCGGCAGCGGTGCTCGAAGGTCATAGCGCGCAACAGGTGATCAACACCGCGGAGCTCGATCTCGACCAGATCGTCGCGCTGCTCGCGGCGGCGCACGCGAGGGGCCAGCATGTCGCGCGCGTGCATTCGGGCGATCCGTCGCTGTACGGTGCTATCGGCGAGCAGATCCGCCGTTTGCGCGAGCTGGCCATTCCTTACGAAATCGTGCCCGGCGTGACCGCGACGGCCGCATGCGCGGCGGCGCTCGGCTGTGAGTTGACGCTGCCCGACGTGTCGCAGACGCTGATCCTCACGCGCTACGCGAGCAAAACGTCGATGCCCGAAGGCGAGCAGTTGGGCGATCTCGCGCGGCATCGCGCGACGCTGGCGATTCACCTCGGCGTGCGGCATCTCGCGCGCATCGTCGATGAGTTGCGGCCGCATTACGGCGGCGTGTGTCCGATTGCGGTGATCTATCGCGCGAGCTGGCCCGACGAGGAAAAGATCACTGGCACGCTCGACGATATCGTCGCGAAGGTGCAGGGCAGCGCGATCGAGCGCACCGCGCTGATTCTGGTCGGCCAGGTGCTGGCCGCCGAAGGATTCGCCGATTCGACGCTGTATACGAAGGGCAGTTGACGGCGCCGTGAAAGCCGTTCTGGCGTCAGGAAGCCGCTTGGGTTGTCGATCATAATGTGACGCAGCGCGCGAGCCTGGCCGCCCGTCTGCTGGCAAAACGCGAAAATCCGCAAGTTCTGCACCGCCTCGCGGCGCGCAGACCGCTATCGTGGCGCCATGATGAAGCCCAGCACCGAACGTGATTACCGTCGACGGATCGCTCGCGTGGTCGAGGCCATTCTGGTCGAGCCCGGCGCGCGACACACGCTCGACAGCCTCGCGGCCGTCGCGCATATGTCGCCGTATCACTTCCACCGGATTTATCGCGCGTTGATGGGCGAGAGCGTTGGCGACACCGTCAAGCGTCTGCGGCTCGCCGAGGCGGCCCAGCGATTGACCGACGCCGCGCAGGTCACCGCGGTCGCGCACGACGCCGGCTACGACAGTCCCCAAGCATTCGCGCGCGCGTTTCGCGATTTCACCGGTGTGTCGCCGAGCGAATTCAGGACCCGGCAGCGGCATCTGGTGGCGAATCCGGCGGTTTCGACAGCTTCGGCGCGGACCCTGCGAACGGCGCAAGCGCGCATCGCGCGGCGAGGCGACGGCGATGGCGACGGCGCCCGCATTCACGATGGCGTCGACGATAACCGTGACGAAAGCACCGAAAGCCGAAGCACGCCTGCGCTGCCGTGCGTCGAAGTCACCGAGCTCGCGCCGCTCGACGTGCTATGCCTTCGCCATGACGGCCCGGTCGCGACGATCGGCCAGACCTTCCACACGCTGATGACGACGCTGCGCTGTGACGAGAACCCGCTGTTGCAACAGCGCGTCGGCATTTGCGCGCGCGATCCGTCGATGGCCGGCGGGTTTTGCTATCACGCGGCAATTGTCGCGGGCTCGCAGGCGGCGTTGAGCGGTGCGATGGAGCGGCTCGACGAAGCCGCGCAACGCCCGCGTGTTGTCGGGCCGCCGCCGGGCATCGAGCCGCTGCGGCTCGCAGGCGGGCTGTATGCGGTGCACCGCCTCGTCGGCCCTTATGCGCTGATCTCGCCCACTTTCAGGGCGCTGTACAGCGGCTGGCTGCCGCGCAGCGGCTACCGGCGCGATCAGCGGCCGGGACTGGAACTGTATCGAAGCACGCCCGATCGCGGCGCGCAACATCCCTGCGTCACCGATCTGCTGATCCCCATTTGCGAGCACTAACCATGATGCGTCGAGGTTGTGCCGCGCTGTCGAGCGCGGTGGTGGTGTCGTTGACCGCGGCGCTGTCCGGCGCGATGTGGGCGTCGTTGCCGGCGAACGCCATCGCGCAAACCGCCTCCGCCGGCTGGCATGTCGGCGAAACGAGCCGCGTATTTCACCCCGCCGTGGCCCGCAACTGGCGCGGCGCGCAAACGCAGGCGCTGATCACGCGTATCTGGTACCCGGCCGATGCGGCGCAACCCGAAACGCCTCACGATATCGGCGCGCCGGGCCATCCGATGTTCGTCGGCCACGCGGCCGCCGCCGATGCCCCGCTGTCCGCCGCGCAGCCCAAATACCCGTTGCTGCTGCTATCGCACGGCACCGGCGGCAGCGCGGACAGTCTCGACTGGCTCGCGGCC
The DNA here is from genome assembly GCF_050436205.1 of Paraburkholderia sp. MM5496-R1. Taxonomy (NCBI): domain Bacteria; kingdom Pseudomonadati; phylum Pseudomonadota; class Betaproteobacteria; order Burkholderiales; family Burkholderiaceae; genus Paraburkholderia; species Paraburkholderia sp. MM5496-R1. Next base: position 2,637,719 of record NZ_JBNDLT010000003.1, on the reverse strand, counting down.
TCGCTGGCCGCGCAGGGTTATATCGTCGCGGGCGTCAATCATCCGGGTAACAACGCGCTGGAGCCGCGCACGCGCGACGGCTTCATCCTCTGGTGGGAGCGCGCGACCGATTTGAGCGAAGTGCTCGACGGGGTGCTCGCGGACCCGCGTTTCGGTCCGCGCGTCGACACGACGCGGATCGGCGCGCTGGGCTTTTCGCTCGGCGGCTATACGGTGCTCGAAGTCGCGGGCGCACGGACCGATCGCGCGGCGCTGGAGCGCTTCTGCACGTCGCCCGAAGCCGATGCGATCTGCTCGCCGCCCGAAGCCGCCAATCTCGCGCACGCGCCGGGCGCGCCGGCGCTGACGGTCGAGGGGCTATCGGCGGAAACGAACGCATCGCGCGCGCGCTCGGGCGACTCGTATCGCGATCCGCGCGTCAAAGCCGCGTTCGCGATCGCACCCGCGCTCGGCGAGGCATTCAACAGTTCGTCGTTCAAGGAAGTGACGATTCCGGTCGCGCTGCTGGCGGGCGAGGCGGACACGACCGCGCCAGTCAACACCAACATTCACCGCATCGCGGGCTTCATGCCGCAAGCGACGGTGACGATGGTGCCGGGCGCCTCGCACTATACGTTCATGGATGTGTGCGAGCCCGAGGCGATGGAGCGTCTGGCGCCGATCTGCAAGGACGGGCCGGGTGTCGATCGCGCCGCGATTCATGCGCGAACCGCGGCCCAGGTGCGTGATTTCTTCGCGGCGACGCTGCCGGCGGGCGGCTCATAGCGCTCGCGAACGCACGTGGTTCGCGACGCCGCGCGACTCAGTCCTCGAGCGGCGACAAGGCCTTGAGTGGTGCCGGCTTGTCGTCGCCGAATCGGATCGTTGGGACCAGCGCGAGCAGCGCGACCACGAATAGCGCGATCACGAACATCGACACGAAGGTCAGATGCAGCGACTGGTGCAGCACGAGCCGGACCAGATCGCTGTCGCCGAGATCGGCGGCGCGGTTCTGCAGCAGCGCCTTCAACTGATCCGACGTGACCGTCGCGACGCCCTGCGAATGACTGAGCCCGAAGTTCAGCACCGCGCCGAACAGCGTCGCGCCGAGCGTGCTGCCGAGATTGCGCGAAAACAGGTTCGACGCGGTCGCGCTGCCGCGTTCGTCCATCCTGACGATCTCCTGGATCAGCACGAGCGAACTGACGCTCGACGTCCCCATGCCAAAGCCCATGATCAGCGACGCGAACCCGGCGACGAGCGGCGACGCGCCCGGCGACAGCAACAGCAGCAGCACCGCACCGAGCGGCACGAACGCGCTGCCGCAGATCAGGATGCGCCGCAAACCGAGCCGGTGAAACGACTTCGCCGCGAACGTCGCGCCGGTGGGCCAGCCGACCATCATCATCGTCAGCGCGAGGCCGGCCACCACGGGCGAACGATGCAGCACGCCCTGCACGTACATCGGCAGGAACGTGGTCGCGCCCATCAGGATCATGCCGGCCAGCACCGTCGCGCTGTTGCATGCGGCGATCGGGCGGCGGCTCCATAGCGCGAACGAGATCATCGGTTCGGCCGCGCGACGCTCCTGCAGCACGAACAGCAGCACGCACAGCACGAAGACGCCGCCTGCGAACGAGGCTGGCGCCAACGCGTCGTCGCCGGCGTAGGTCAGCGTCATCATCAGCGCTGCGATCGCGGCCATGAACAGCGCGGCGCCGGCGAAGTCGATGGACGGCCGCGCGTGCCGTTCCGATTCGCGCAGGAACGCGATGAAGCCCGCCGCCGACGCAAGCCCGATCGGCACGTTCATCCAGAAGATCCACGCCCACGACAGGTTGTGAATGATGAAGCCGCCGACCATCGGACCCACGACCGCCGAAATCGCCCACACGCTCGCGAGATAACCCTGCACCTTGCCGCGTTCGCGCGCCGGGTACAGATCGGCGACGACGGTCAGCGTGACCGGCTGGATCGCGCCCGCGCCGATCCCCTGGATCAGGCGGAACACGATCATCGCCGGCATTGACCACGCGAAGCCGGCGAGCACCGAGCCGACGAGAAAGATCGCGATGCCCGCGAGGATCACGGGCTTGCGCCCATAGAGGTCGGCGAGCTTGCCGAACACCACGGTCATCGCGGTCTGCGTGAGCAGGAACGACGAGAACACCCAACTGTATAAATGCAGGTCGCCGAGTTGCGAGACGATCTGCGGCATCGCGGTCGACACGATGGTCGCTTCGATCGCGACCATCGCCATCGAGGCCATCACGGCGGCGATCACGAGCGGGCGTGAAGATTGAGTATTGCGGGACATGAAGGGCGTAGTATCGATATGTTGAATGCGTCGACGGCCCGGAGGAGGCCTTGCTGCGACGCATCGGCGCGGCCGCGCGCGGCGGCCGGTCAGGAGTATGCACCTTGCGGAGAATGCGCGCTCGCGCCCGGGCAGCCGGCGAGCCGGCCGGATTGGGCACGACCGTTGCGTATTCGGATTTCCCTTTGACACACGGAGGACAATCATGAGGATCGAATTCACCGGACGCCGGGAAGTGGTGGCTGCTGCGCGCGTCGCCTACGAGGCCAATGTGGACGGGAAGGACGTATGGTGCAGCGTGTCGCTCGACGCGCTCAATGACCATTTCGGCAATGGCAGCCTCGGCAACGGCGCCCCGTCGGCTCACGATCTGGTGGGAGCGTTCGAGGCGAACCGCGCCCGCATTGAAAATGCTACGCGGCGGGTGCTCGAACGCAACGGGGGACGGTCCGTGGAGCTCGAGACGCGCGACTTCGATTGAGCGACCCGCTTGCTTGTATCGGGTCAAGCGATTCGTGCCGCGGTGGAAAGGACTCTTCCAGCGCGGCGACTATATACGCGACGTCGGCGCGGCTACAGTATCGACGCACACACCGCTTAACGCGTGTGAGCGAGAGAGTTGGACCCGGCTGCCGGCAGCCGGGTCTTTTTTTATGGCACGTGCAAGCATTCCATTATTTCGCTGGCGGTTCGCCGCAGGAGCGTCCGACGACTAGCACGGTGATTCGCGCGACGATTGAAAGGCTGCGGTATAGTCGCGGCAGCTTTAAATCCGTCTCTTCGATTCTCTGGAGAATATCGTGCAGGAAATCATCGAAGGTCTGATCCGCTTTCAACGCGAGGTCTTTCCACAGCAAAGCGCGCTCTTCAAGCGTTTGTCGACCGCGCAGAATCCCAGCACGCTCTTCGTGACGTGTTCGGACAGCCGCGTGGTGCCGGAACTGCTGACGCAGACCGAACCGGGGTCGCTGTTCGTGATCCGCAACGCGGGCAACATCGTGCCGTCGTACGGTCCGGAGCCGGGCGGCGTGTCGGCGACCGTCGAATATGCGATTGCCGTGCTCGGCGTGACCGACATCGTGATCTGCGGCCATTCGAACTGCGGCGCGATGACGGCGATCTCGAGCTGCACGAATCTGGAGCACATGCCGGCGGTCGCGAGCTGGCTGCGTCACGCGGATGCGGCGAAGGCGATCAACGCGTCGCGCCACTACTGCTCGGATGCGGAGCGTCTCGAGGCGCTGGTCAAGGACAACGTGATCGCGCAGCTCAGCAACATCCGCACGCATCCGTCGGTAGCGGTCGGACTCGTGAACAAGACGCTGCGGCTGCATGGCTGGATCTTCAATATCGAAAGCGGTGAAATGCTTGCGCTCGATGGCAAGACCGGTAACTTCTTGCCGCTTGCGGATAATCGGGAAATTTGTGCGAGTTGAAGCGGCATTAAAACGGGTTTTTAGTTTGAAGGATTAACACCCGGCTTGCTAAAAGCCGGCGCGGCGGCGCGGTTTCAACCCCACCGCGCCGCCCGCCACGACCATCCCTATCAGCTCGACGTCACCAGCGAATCCGGCGCTGCGCTTGCGTCGCTGAAAACAGGGTCGAAGGCGGCGCCGGAAGAACCGCTTGGGACTCCGATTAAAGCGCGCGTTTGAACGGAAGAATACCCGTCGGTTTCGGACACATCCCCGACCAGATCCGCCGATTCGTCGGTTGTTGGGGCTAAAAAGGAAAACACTGTCATTCGGATCGCCCACACTTCGACTAATGGGTCGGTCGATCGGTTGGAATGGGGAGCGTGCCTTGTATAGCGAACCGAGAATGATCGTGTTGATGGGCCTCGTCTTCGGCGCGGTGACGATTGGGGCCTATGTGTCGCAGCTGGACAACGACTGGTCGTCCGGTCGGGACGTGAGTCTCGTCGCCGACGGCGGACGGGGTGTCAGCGCGACGGCGGCGGCGGCGGGGCAGAGCGAAGGCCGGCCCGGCGCGGCGACGGTCGCGCCGGCAACGCGCCGCCATGCGCTGCGCGACGACGTGGCCGCCTTGCGGGCTCAGCCGGCCGCGTCGATTGGAGCGCAGGCGGGCGATGCTCTGGCCATCGCCGCGCTACAGTTCGCGCGGGAGTCGAACAAGGCGCAGCAGCAGCCGCACCCGCAGCCGCAGCCGCAGCAGACGAGTTTGCCGCCGCAGCCTGCGGTGACTTCGAACTGGACCCAGGCGCCACCCACGGCAAAGACCGGGCACGCACACCATAGCCGCGTTGCGTCGGGTACCACGACGAAACCGCACTCAGCGCAAAGTGTGGCGACGACATCGGGTAGTCATGCGCGGGGCGGCAGCCACCGGAAAAGTTCTACTGCTGAGCGGTCTGGGAAGAAAGCGGCCAGCGTCGTGCCAGAGGCGCGGCCGTTGCCGCAATATGCAACGCAAGGCGTCGAGTCGCCATGGTCGATGCCGCGCGCGGGGCTGACCAGCCAGTCCGCAACTCAGGCGGTCGCCAGCAACGGCCCCAAAACCCGCGCCGAGGTAGAGGCCGAACTCGTGCGCGCGCGTGAGAACGGTACGATGCCCGCGTTCGGCAGACCCGAGCCATCGGGACCTGGGGCGCACTGAAGCGGGCCTCGCGCCGCGTCCCCGGCAACCGTTAGATCAACGACGCGGCGAGCCGCGCGAAGGTGGCTTCGTCGGTGCGATCGAACGCAAGCGGCGTGACCGATACGCACCCCGCCGCGACGGTTGCCGTTTCGCTGTCGGCATCGTTCTCGCGCGGGCCACGATCGAAGCGCAGCCAGTGATACGCGATGCCGCGCGGGTCGACTTCCGGCAGCACCTCGATGTCCCTGACGAGCCCGACGCCCTGGCGCGTCGGCGTCAGCGGACCGGCGTCGGCGGCATCGACGTCGGGGAAGTTGATGTTCAGGCAGGTCGGCGCCGCATGCTCGATCGCGAGCAATTGACGGATCACGCCGGGTGCGAGCGTGCGCGCGGTGTCCCAGCGCACGCGCTCGCGATCGCTGAACGCCTGGCTCAGCGCGAACGACGGCAGCCCGAGCAGCAGACCCGTCATCGCCGCGCCGACCGTGCCCGAGAACATCGTTTCGATGCCGAGGTTGCCGCCGCGATTGACGCCGGACAGCACCAGCGACGGCGGCGCCTCGCGCATCAGATGACGCACGCCCATCACGACGCAATCGCCGGGCGTGCCAGTCACGCCGAAACGGCGTTCGCCCTGGCGGCTCACGCGCAGCGGTGAATGCAGGCTGATGGAATGCGACGTACCGCTCTGGTCGTGCTCGGGCGCGACCACCCAGACTTCGTGCGCGAGCTCGGCGGCCACGGCTTCGAGCACGGCGAGGCCGGGCGCGTCGATACCGTCGTCGTTCGTCAGCAGCACTCGCGGCAGCTTGGATTCGTAAGCGGACATCGCGTCAATCTCCTGTGGCTCGGTGAATGAATCGTAGGGAAGGGACGCTCATTATCGAGCTTTCGTCGCACGCGCGTACGATGACGGTGAGCCGCCAACGACCCAGGACGCCCCCCATGCAGATCGACCCGTTTGAGATTGCGATCGCCGATCAGGACATCGACGATTTGCGCCGCCGCATCCACGCCACCCGCTGGGCGCCCACGACGCCCGCGCCCGCCTGGCAGCAGGGCGCCGACCCGGCCTGGCTGCGCGAACTCGCGAGCTATTGGGCCGGGCAATTCGACTGGCGCGCGGCCGAACGGAGGTTGAACCAGTTGCCGCAATTTCTCGCCGACGTGAACGGCCAGACCGTGCACTTCGCGCATCGGCGCGCTGCCAGTGTCGCGCCCGGCTTTCAGGCTTATCCGCTGGTGATCACGCACGGCTGGCCCGGTTCCTTCTTCGAGTTTCACGCGCTGCTCGATCAGTTGTGCGATCCGGTCGCGTTCGGCGCCGATCCCGCCGACGCCTTCGACGTCGTCGCGCCGTCGCTGCCGGGCTTCGCGTTTTCGCCTGCGCCCGCGCAGGCCGGCATGTCCGCGTTCCAGGTCGCGGACCTGTGGGTGTTACTGATGCGCGGGCTCGGCTACGAGCGCTTCGGCGCGCAGGGCGGCGATCTTGGCGCGGGCGTGTCGATCGCGTTGGCCGCGCATCATCCGCGGGTGGTCGACGGCATCCATCTGAACTTCCTGCCGAGTTCCTATGAGCCCGCGATCGGCGCGGCGCAGCGGGAGCTAACGCCGGCCGAGCAGGACTATCTGCGCGAGAAGAACGACTGGGCCGCACTCGAAGGCGGCTACGCGCATCAGCACGGCACCAAACCGCTGACGGTCGCCGCGTCGCTGAACGATTCGCCGGTGGGACTCGCCGCATGGATCGGCGAGAAGTTTCGCGCGTGGAGCGATTGCGGCGGCGAGGTGGAAAGCGTGTTCTCGAAAGACGATCTGCTGACCAATATCTCGCTGTACTGGTTCACGCAGTGCATCGGCCCGGCGATGCAGATGTATTGGGAAAACCGCCTGCAGCCGATGCGTTTCTCCGACGGCGAGCGCATCGACACACCAGTCGGCTTCGCGCTGTTTCCGAAGGAGATCAATCATCCGCCGCGAAGCTGGCTCGAACGAACCTTCAACGTCGCGCAGTGGAGCGAAATGCCAGCCGGCGGGCACTTCGCGGCGATGGAAAAGCCCGCGTTGCTCGCGGCCGAGATTCGAAAGTTCTTCAGGCCGTTGCGGCAGAAAGCGCGCTAGGCGCGCAGCGCGACGCGTCACGCTGCTTCTGTTTCACCTCACACGACCGCGCCGCTCGCGTCGAGCGTCTCGCGGCGATCGCAGGCTGCACGCATTCATCGACGACAGCCAGGCCAGCGTGGACGGTGGTCGAACTTTCATGCACGAGGGCACCATACAGGCTATGGCACATTCGTCGAACCACGATCACCGCCGCCGCTTTCTGCGCACGGCGCTCGGGCTGCCGGCAGCGCTTGCGCTGTCGCGCGTCACGTCCGCGCAAACCGAGGCGCACGCGCAATCCGGTGCCGCCTTACCCCGCGTGAGCCGCCGCGCGATCCCGTCCACCGGCGAAGCGCTGCCGGTGATCGGCTGCGGCACGTGGCGCACCTTCGACGTCGGCGACGATGCCGCCGCCCGCGCCCAACTCGCCGAGGTGCTGCGCATCCTGTTCGAAGCGGGCGGCTCGGTGATCGATTCTTCGCCGATGTACGGTTCGTCGGAAGCGGTCGCGGGCGCGCTGCTCACGCAGCTCGACGCGCATCGCAAGGCGTTCGTCGCCACCAAGGTCTGGACCGAGGGACGCGAGGCCGGCATCGCGCAGATGGAGGAATCGCTGCGGCGTTTTCAGCAGCCGCATGTCGATCTGATGCAGATCCACAATCTGCTCGACTGGCGCACGCAGCTCGCGACCTTGCGCGACTGGAAAGCGCGCGGCCGGATTCGCTATCTCGGCATCACGCATTACACATCGAGCGCTTTCGACGAAGTCGCGGCGGTGATGCGCAGCGAGAAGCCCGACTTCGTGCAGATCAACTACGCCGCCGACGATCGCGCGGCCGAGCAGCGTATCCTGCCGCTCGCGGCCGATCTCGGCATCGGCGTCGTGATCAATCAACCGTTCGGCGGCGGCGGTTTGCTCGCGCGCGTGATGAAAATGCCGTTGCCCGCATGGGCCGGCGAAATCGGCTGCACGAGCTGGGCGCAGATTCTGTTGAAATTCGTGCTCGCGCGGCCGGCGGTGACGGTCGTGATTCCGGGCACCGGGCGGCCGCAATACATGGCGGACAACGTGCGCGCGGGATCGGGACCGCTACCCGACGACGCGATCCGCGCGCGGATCATCGCGGCGGTCGGCGGCTGACTTGATGCGCAATCCAGTGCGCAATCCATCACGGCGATTACTTGCCGCTTGCTATTCGCATACAGGTGCCGCCTCCCACAAATGCCGCACGACACGGGAATAAAACCGGCCACACGCCAGTCATGCCTCACGAACCGGGTTCGGTTCGGCGAATCCTTATCGTGAGGTCATCATGTCGTCACATCGTTCATTCGATCCGGCGCGTCGCGGCGCGCTGAAGTGTCTTGCGTTCGGTGGCCTCGGCACCGTGTTCATGCTGTCGGGCGGCGTGCTGACGCCGGTCGAACTCGCGCTCGCGGCCGACGCGAACACCGCGACGCCAGCGGCTGGCACGCCGCTTTTCCTGCAGATCAGCGACACGCATATCGGCTTCAACAAGGAGGCGAATCCCGACGTCGCGGGCACGCTGAAACAGACGATCGATTACGTCAACGCGATGCCGGCGCGTCCGCCGCTCGCGATTCACACCGGCGACATCACGCATCTGTCGAAGCCCGCGGAATTCGATCTGGCCGCGCAGCTGATGTCGGGACTGAAGATCACCGAGCTGCACACGGTCCCCGGCGAGCATGACGTCACCGACGGCCCCGGCACGGAGTACTTCAGCCGCTTTGGCAAGGCTTCGGATAACCGCGGCTATTACAGCTTCGATCACCAGGGCGTGCATTTCGTCGGGCTCGTCAACGTGATGCATTTCAAGCCGAACGGCCTCGGCGGTCTCGGCGACGAGCAGCTCGAATGGCTCGAAAACGATCTGAAAGGCCGCTCGTCGAGCACCCCGGTCGTGGTGTTCGCGCACATGCCGATGTGGACCATCTACGAGCCGTGGGGCTGGGGCACGGGCGACGCGGGACAGGCGATGAGCTATCTGAAGCGCTTCGGTTCCGTGACGGTGTTGAACGGCCACATTCATCAGATCGTGACGAAGGTCGAGGGCAACGTGACGTTCCATACCGCGCGCTCGACCGCCTATCCGCAGCCGACCGCCGGCCAGGGCGATGGCCCTGGGCCGCTGAAGGTCGCGAGCGAGCAGTTGCCGAAGATGCTCGGCGTGACGAGCGTCAGCATCGCGCGTCATCCGCTGAAGGCGACGCTCGACGACACGACGCTCGCCTGACGACACGCGCTACTTTTACGCTCGAGGAGATCAATGATGCTAACCAGGATGATGGGCCGCGCGCTCGCGATTCTGCTCGGCAGTGTCGCGATTCTGGCGGTGTCGGCGGGGCTCGGTTTTGCGCAAACGACGATGCCGATGCAGGTGCAGAAACAGACCGTCGCGTCGACGCCTAACGCGATCGTCATCAAGAACTTCATGTTCTCGCCGATGGAACTGACCATCAAGGCGGGCACGACGGTCACATGGAAGAATCTCGACGGCGAGCCGCACAGCGTGGTCAACGACGCGGGCCTGTTCCGCTCGGCCGCGCTCGATCAGGACGACACCTATCAGTTCAAATTCGATAAACCGGGCGTGTACAAGATCTTTTGCGGCATCCATCCGAACATGAAGGCGACCATTACCGTGCAATGATCCGATTGCCGCCAAACCCTTGCTCAGCAAGGGCAGTTCGGATTTTGCTCCGAACTCAACCCTGGATCGCGAGCACTGTTATTCCGTAGGCGGCTTGGCCTGCCCCCAGTCGACGGGGTGGTGCAGCGAAATCTGCAGACGATCGCGCAATTCGGGATGGACAGACGCCTGGTTGAGAACAGCCATGCCTCCGATTTGACGCAAGGTTTCGTCCGTGATCGGCGCGCGGCAATCGTCCGAACCCGGAGGCACAGTCATTGCCATTCCGCGCGCTATCTGCCGATCTATTGCCCCCTCGATTTCCTCGCGCGACACGGTACATACCTGGATTTCACAGGCATCCTCGTTATAAAAAATCACGGTGGCACGCTGGCGCTTTGTCATCTCAGAAACCTCTGCAGCTCTGGTAATTTTGAAATGCCGTCTGTTTGCACATGGCATAAGCACGGGGGTTTTGGGTCACGCGGTATGCAACTCGCTCAACCGGCACAGCAGAATCCCATAGCCGGTCAGATGCCCGAGGTACACGCTCGTAAACACGTCCGACGCGGGCAGCTCCTCGGTCAGCTCACGCAGGTCCTCCAAATGCAGCGGCGGCGCGTCGAGCGGCGGGCGCTCGACGCGCAGGTCCGCCGCCCCGGCCAGTTGCCGGTGCGCGTTGACGAGCCGCGCGAGCCGCGCGAGAAACATTTCGCGCCACGCGGCGTCGAGCGCGGCGAACTGATCGTGAAACGTGTCCATCGTTTCAAGAAAATTGACCAGCGAATCGAAGGTCTCCTGATAGCTCGCGAACACCGGCAGCCGTGCCGCGTTGCGCTTCAGATGTGGCGACACCCACGCCTGCTCGAGGTCGGTCTTCAGCAGCAGGTGCGCCTGCTTCAGGTTCGTGCTCAGCGTGCGCAGCCTGGAGGCCGCCGGCTTGATCTGCGCTTTGTCGAGCTGTCCCGCGGCCAGTTGCGCGACGACATCGGTGGCCTGTTCGTTGCCGTCGTTGACGAGCGTGTTCGCCCAGTAGCCGTGATCGGGCGGAAACGCGATCTGCTGGATGACGAAGCCGAGCAACATGCCGAGTACCACGCCGATCAGGCGCTGTTCGAGCAGCGGAAGATGTTCGCCGGTATAGAGCACGAGCGTGATCGGCACCGTGATGCTGGTCATCTGGAACAGCGACGGCCGCAGCGCGACGATGCTGAAGATCACGACCGGCAGCAGCGCCGCGCCCATCCACAGGTGCGGCGCGGTCAGCCAGATCAGCAGCGTGCCGATCGGCATGGCCACCACGTTCGAAAACACCCGCTTGTAGAAGTAGCTTCGAGCCGCCGAAATCGAGCTACCGAGCGCCAGCGTCAGCATCGTCGAACCGGCTAGCGGCACGGCCGCGTCGGGAAAGCCGAGCAGGTATGGGATGCCGAAACCGATCCACAGGCCGAGCGTCAGCTTCGTGTACTTGGCGGTTTCCGACAGAGAAAAGCGCGCGAGCGCGCGGCGCAAGGGCGTGAGTGGTTGGTGCAGATACCTGTTCGACATGATTTTTTATGCTGACCGATGACGTGGGGCCGAGCACCGTTGGGCCCGGCACCGTTGGGCCCGGCACGGCGCGGCGTTCGCGACATGCGCGCACGTGACCTTATCATCCGGCGCGGACGGCTTCGGGAATTCGCACGGCAGCAGGTTCGCGGAATGCGGCTCGAGGCGCGCGGCGCGCGCAGTCCAACGCGGGTTTCAAGCGGCGGTTTCGGCGTCGCGCGCGCGTTCGCCGCCAGGCCCGGTTGTTGCGTGCGAAACGGCGACCGCGTTGGCGCGTTTCGCAGAATCCGCGTCGCATCGAGCGTAGCGGCCTCCGGCAGGCGCACGGCTGGCTCTCGGGCTCTGTGCCAGGTTGGAGTTTTTACCGGCTTTGCACGCTTTTTTGCCAACTCACACGGCATCGGGCGGCGTCGTTTGAAGCACCGCCGAAGCGAGGCGGAAACGCAACGCTGCTATGTTGTCGGCCGTTCGCGACAGGATTACATTCATTGAGCATTGCGTGCAGCGGCAGTCCGCGAGCTCGGTTTACGCGCCGGCTCGTCAGCGCGCCAGCTTGTCTGCAAGAAGTGGCATACCCGGAGCGTATTGCGATGGCTACCGATCCCGACGATATCGACTTGCGTCATTCCACAACGGACGGTCGGGCCTCCTTCGAACCCGACGGCCCTGACGAATCGGGCGTGCCGCCCCCGCGCTTCGGCCGCCTCGCCCTGTGCCTCGCGGCGGCCGGCGCGCTGACCTTCGGTGTGATGGGCACCGTCGCCTACGGCGTCTGGTTCAACCAGGATCAGCAGACGTACGCGGATGCCATTGCGGGCGCGCGCCAGGCGCTCGGCTCATCGGCATCGGCCCGGGTGCCGACGGTGGCCGTCGCGCACGCGCCGGAGGAGGCCGCCGCGCCGTTTGCCATGCCGTTTGCCATGCCGTCAGCCAGGCAGCCCGCTGCGCCAGAGGTCGCGCTCGCAGCGGCCGGCGCGAACGGCGGCTTCGAGGACACCAACCCGGCCGTGTGGTCCGGGCAGATCCGCCCGAGTACGCCTGACCCGAATCTCACCGCCACGCTGGCCGATACGCCGGTCGATACCTCGGCGGATATGTCGGCGGATATGTCGGCCACCCCACCCACAGCCCCCGTTGTTCCCACGCCGCCGCCGGGCTACACGCGGCACGTCGCCAATGCCGCCCATTCCACCGCGAAGCCCGCGGCCGGTCACGACGCGAAAGAAGCACGGCTCGCACAGCAGGAGCGGCGCGCGTCGTCGCAGCACAAGGGCGGTCTGTTTGCGCGGATCGGACAGTTCTTTCGACGCGTGAGCTATCGTCAACATGACAACGGCCGACGGCAACAAGATACCTACTCCCATCCCTGAGCACGCGGTCGTCGGGCCAGCGGGGCGAGCAGGGCTGCGCGGCGCCGCACGCGCGCGCGTGCCGGTGTGGCGGTTCCGGCCGGGGCCCGCGAGCGTCGGCGTGGCCGCGCTGTTGTGTCTGCTGTTCGGCCTGCTGTATGTGGCGATGCAGATCCGCACGGTGTTTTCCGATCAGTTGAAGCAGGAGTACGCGGGCCTCGTGCTCGAAGCCGCCGGGCGCGTCGACAGCGCGCGCGAGCAGTTGGCCGCGTGGCAGCGGATGGCCGACACCCCGGCGAGTCACGACGCGTCGTTCGTGCCGGCCTATGACGCGGCGCGCGCCGAACTCGCGCGGCGTTTCGCGGCGCTCGCGGCGCTCGTCAACGCGAGTCCGTCGCCGGCGCCGCCCATTCCGTCGATGTCACCGACACAGGCGACGCCCGAAGCCGTCGCGGCGGCGCTCGGCAGCGTGTCGGCCTACTGGCGCGCGCAACGCGACGCGTCGAGCGCCGACGTGCGGCTGCGCGTCGCGCACGTCGCGCGCACGCTGATCGCGCTCGCCGCGCTGCTGTTCTGCATGCTGATCACGGCGCTCGGCATGTACGCGAAGCGCACCCGCCAGCTCGCGGGGCAGTCGCACGAGTTCGAGCTGGCGTCGCTGCACGATTCGCTGACGGGCCTGTCGAACCGCCGCAAGCTGCTGGCCGCGCTCGACTCTGCCGCCAGGCACGCGCGGACCGCGGCCGTCGAGCAGCGCTTCGCCGTGCTGTATATCGACCTCGATGGCTTCAAGCAGGTCAACGATTCGTTCGGGCATCGCACCGGCGACGAATTCCTCGCCGCGGTATCCGCCCGGTTTCGCGCGTCGGTGCGCAAAGGCGATCTGGTCGCGCGCATCGGCGGCGACGAGTTCGCGGTGCTGGTGCGCACCTTTGCGGGCGATGACGAGCTCGCCGAGATCGCGCGCCGGCTGATGGCCTGCGTGGTCGACACCGACGAGCAGTTGGGAATCGGCGGCGTGCGCGCGAGCGTGGGCATTGCGAGTTATCCCGACGACGTCGACGATCACCGCCGTCTGGTCGCCGCCGCCGATGCCGCGATGTATCAGGTCAAGCGCGACGGCAAGAACGGCTTCGCGTTCGCGGCGCAGACGGGCAGGGAAGCGACGTTGTGAACCGCCTGAACGTTACTGGCCTTCGTTGCGCCACTCCGTCAGCTTTTCGCGCTCGTTGAGTTCGATGAACGCCGGCCGTGCGCGCAGCCTGCGGATATAGCTCGCGAGATGCGGCCAGCCCACCGTCGCCGGGTGGGGCATGTTGCGGGTCCAGCGCATCAGCACGAGCGCGAGCAGATCGGCGGTGCTGAGCTTGCCGCCCGCGAGGTATGCGTGGCCGTCGGCGAAATGCCTGTCGAGCCGCGCACACGCTTCTTCGATGCGGCGTTGCGCGAGCGCGCGCACCGCCTCGGCGCCCGCGGGGTCGCCGTCGCTGCCGGCGTAGAACCAGTCGCGCATCGCGGGTAGCAGCGTATTCGCGAGGTAGATCATCCATTCGAGCCATTGCGCGCGTGCGGCCGAGCCCGGCGCGGGCGCGAGGTCGGCCTCGGCGTGGCGCTCGGCGAGCAGCATCAGCAGCGCGGCCGATTCATGCCGCGGCACGCCATCGACGACCAGCGTGGGCACGCGCCCGGCCGGATTCAGACGCAGATACTCGGGATCGCGCTGCCGGCCCGCGTCGATATCGACGAGGCGCGCTTCGAACGGCACGCCCATTTCGAGCAGCATCCAGTGCACGGGCATGCTAGCCGCGCCGGGCGAGTAGTAGAGAACGTAGGACATTCGGGGCTCCGTGGATCGTCGAGAGCGCGGTCGAGCCGTGAACAGAAAGAATCAGGGGCTGTCGCCGAAACGAACAGCCCCTTCAGATGCGTCAGGCGCCAGCGTACGCAAATGCGGGCGCTCGAAACAGCAAGCCTCGAATCACGCCCGCGGCCAGGTCTTTCAATGCGCCGACGCGTGCTTCTCCTGCTCGGCTGCGCTCGGCTGCGTCACCGCGCTGACGATCACGAACACGATCACGTTGACCGCGAGCGCAAGGAAGCCGATGTTGACGTCCTTCAGCGCATCGGGCAGGAACGGCATCAGGTGACCGACGCTCCAGTGCAGCGTCGTGGTCAGTGTGACCACCGCGACACCCGCGACGATGCCGCAGAACGCGCCTTGCCTCGTCGCGCGGTTGTGCGGGAACAGGCTGCAGAGCACGGCCGGGAACAATTGCGTGACGAAGCTGTAGCCCATCAGCAGCAGCGCGACGATGGTTTCGCCGCCGTTCAGCGTGAAGGCGACCGCGACCAGCGCCACGACCGGTACGAGGAAGCGCGCGATCACCGCGACCGACGCATCCGACGCGTTGCGGTTCACCATGCCGCGATACACGTCGTTGGCGAGCAGCGTCGACGCCGAGGTCAGGATCATCGAGCCCGGCACCAGCGCGGTCAGGATACCGGCCGCGCCGATCACGCCGACGAACCACGGATCGAACGTCTGCAGCGACAGGCGGAACAACGACAGGTCGATGTCGGCGCCCTTCAGGCCCGGCACGCGCAGCGTCGCCGCGAAGCCGACGAAGAACACGAACAGCAGGATCAGCTGATAGAGCGGCAGAATCGCGGCATTGCGGCGGAAGATTCGCTCGTCCTTCGCCGTGAAGATCGAACCGAACGTGTGCGGCCACATGAAGAAGCCGAGCGCGGTCAGCAGCACCGTCGACTGGAACCACACGACGCTCGAACCGCGCGCCGGGAAGGTCAGGAAGCCGGGACGGGCGGCGTCGATCGTGCGGAACATCGCGCCGATGCCGCCGTAGTAATGCAGCGGCAGATAGATGCCGAGGAACAGCACGATCGCGAGAATCAGCAGATCCTTGGCCACCGAGTTCCAGGCGGAGCCGCGCACGCCCGACACGATCACGTAAGAGGTCACGACGATCGCGCCGATCCAGATCGCCGCCGTCGACGAGATCGCGCCGTACGACGCGGTCGCGACGATGATGCCGAGGCCCTTCAATTGCAGCACCAGGTAGGGGATCAGCGCGGCCACGCCGACCAGCGCGACCAGCGTGCCGAGCGCCGGGCTCTCGTATTTGCGCCTCAAGAAGTGCGGCTGCGAGACCAGGCGGTGCGTCTTCGCATAGCGCCAGATCGGCGGCAGCATCCAGTACGACAGGATGTACGCGAGCGTGCCGTACGCGAGGATGTAATAGACCGGCGCCCCCTTACCGTACGCGAAGCCGCTGCCGCCGAGGAACGTGAAGGTCGTATAGATTTCGCCGGCCATCAGCAGGAACACGAACGCGGTGCCGAAGCTGCGGCCGCCCACGGTCCACTGCTCGAGGCTCATATCGTGGCCGCGCCTTGCGCGCACGCCGAGGAACAGCGCGAATAGCGTAACGGCGGCGATGATGACGAGTGCGCTCATGGGCGAACCTCCTCGCCATCGGCGGCGACGTGTCGGTTGGACGGATCGAGGTTGTAGATGATCGCCATGATGATCGCGCTCAACACCACCCACATGACGATCCAGGCCAGCACGAACGGCATGCCGAGCACGAGCGGCTCGACGCGATTGACAAACGAAACGCCGACCAGGATGCCGACGAACGGCAACGCGGCAAGTACACGAAGCAGCATGTGGACAACTCCTCGAACCAGTAGGTATGTGTCGTTGAAATTCCGGCTTCGCTGAGGACTGTATGCCGGATACTTCGGTCCCGTAAAGCAGGTCAAAATAAATGTCGAGTTTCGACCGCTGCAATTGCATCTTTCCAGCCCGGATTGCTGCAGTGCAAAGCGGGACGCGCCGTGGCGCGCAAGGCGTCGCGCGGCTTTTCTGCAGGCCGACTGGCGCGCCGCGATATGATCTGCGAGCATTGCAGCATTTTCCGGACCGCGCGATTCCGGCCGGGTTCATGACCGGCGGCGCGCCCAGGCGCGAACCCGCGCGAGCACACGCAGACAAGCAGGCACACGGACACCCACATGGTCGAAAGTCTGATCTCGGACATCATGTTTGGCTTTATCGGCTTAATCAGCATCATCAATCCGTTCAGCGGCGCGTTCGTGTTTCTGGACCGGACCGCGTCGTTGACCCTCGACGAGCGCACCTTACTCGCCCGCAAGATCGCGATCAACGCCGCCGTTGTGCTGCTGGTGGCATTCTTCATCGGCACGCCGATCCTGCATTTCTTTGGTATCTCGATGGAGGCGCTGCGCATCGGCGGCGGGCTCGCGCTTGCCGTGGGCGGCTGGCAAATGCTCAATGCGCCGGACACGCCGGCGGTCGAGCAGACGGAAGTCAAGCGCGTCGACGCCGAAACCGCGAAATCGCGCGCGTTCTTTCCTCTGACCGTGCCGCTGACCACTGGGCCCGGCTCGATCGCGACCGCGATCGCGCTGTCGGCGAATCGCACGCACAAGCTGTCGGCGTTCGTGATGTCGGGCATCGCGTCGGTCGCCATCACGTTCGCGGTGGCCGTCTGCGTGTATCTGATCTACAGCCGCGCGACGATCCTCGCGCGCTATCTCGGCGTCGAGGGCACCAAGGTCGCGTTGCGGGTGTCGGCGTTCCTGCTGCTATGCATCGGCGTGCAGATCATTCTGACCGGCGTGTCCGAATTCCTGATTCCGATCGCGACGATGCGCCCGCCGGCGGGCTAGCGCCGCATGCCGGCGCCATGCACGCTGTGGCGGCGGCGCCGCAGGTGGATCGCCTTCGGGTGGTTCGTGCGGAACGTCGACCGGATCGTCCGGGATCGGATCGGGGTCGATCTTCGGCGGCGGCGTGTTCGGCGCGATGTCGGGGTCGACTTCGGGCGGCATCGGCGCATGCGGATGCAGCGGCAGCGGCAGCGGCAACGGCTGCATCGAAATTTGCGCGTGGGTTGGCGCGTTCAGGTCGAATGTGCCGATTGCACCGGGCGCTTGCCGGCTCGTATCAGGTAAATCCATCAGTCCTCTCCTGGTCTTCGTTCAGACGCGCAATGCCCGTGCCGCATGCCGACGGATGTCGTTCGCGTGGAACGCCAATTGCTGGAACCCGGCACGCGCGCCGCATCGCGATGACTGCGCGCGCCCGGCTCACATTGGACATCGCCCACGCAAAGCACAGGACGAGGAGCGCATATGGCGCGACATAAGGCCGACGTTGCCGACGACGACTTCGAGATTTTCGCCAGCTATCACGGAACAGGCGACGGCCGATACATAGGTGGACTGAAGGTTGTGAGGAAAGCGGACAGGCGGATTCTGTTCCCGTTCGAGGGCGCACCGCAGATCGGCCCCTATGCGACCGCCGACGAAGCACGCCGCGCCGCAATTGCATACGGCCGCAAGCTCGTCGCGGCCGATCGTGCCGCGCCCGAAGGCTGAGCGGGCGCAGCCGGTTTGGCAGTGCTTGCGTGAGAGGCGCAGAGCCATCAGGGCATACCGCCGAGCGACGGCGAAATCGTGCTGCCGCGCGCGGGATCGTCCGGATGTTCGTCGGGCAGGGTAGGGCGCGCCGACAGCGGTGGATGATCGCGATAGCAGGTGTCGACCGAACCGTCGACGAGGCAGTTCTGGAACGCATCGGCGTCGCTCTTTTGCGCGAACGTGTACAGCGTGCGCTCGACCTGCACCTCGGTATCGGATATGCGAATTGTCGTAATGCTCATGAGGTTCTCCTTCGGGGGCGCTTTTTTACAAAGCGAACGTGCCGCGCTACTGCCTTCGAGCTCGCAATGGCCGTGCCTGTTGCGCTGCGCGCGGACTTCTCCGGCAAGGCTCGAATGTTGCTGCATGAACCAGGTGCCGTTCGAGATGGCGCGTAATGACGCGAATCGACGGCAGAACAAACGAGGAGGGCGCGATGCAAGATCCCCAATCGACCGACACCCCGCAGCAGAGCGCGACGCCGGGCGGCGAGCAGTCCGCGAGGCCAGATAACCGCGCCGCGCCCACGCTGTCCGACGAAGTCAAAGCCCGCAACAAGCCGAGCGGCACGCACTACGTCGAGCCGAGTCCGCTCGGCATCGAACCGGTCGTGCAGACCGGCGTGGACAAAGCGACCAATCCGCCACGGTCGAGCGAGCGGCCGCGCCAGGGCGCCGAAGTGCCGCTCGGCGCCGGCGAGCACGCGGAGCCGCCGGGGGGCGGCGGGCGCGAGTCGCATCACAAGCAGCCGGGCGAGCAATGACGCGGCGCGTTGCGTGCCAGCCGTGCATCCAATCCGTCAACATCCAACCGGAGAAAGCGCATGCAACCGGACACTCCAACCCAATCGGTGAACCCCGGCGACGAAGCGCCGCCCAACACGCCGGGCGCTGGCGAAGACCTGTGCGGCGCCTGCCACGGCACGGGCAAGGTCGAGGGCGCTCGCTGCGCGGTGTGCGGCGGCACGGGCAAGGTGCTGCAGGGCATCGGCGGAGGCTAGCCGGCTGCTCGTCCGCAGGTTCGCGGCAACCGCATCACAAGCCAGGAGCAACCATGTTCAACGAGTCCAGGCACGGCTTCGACGCCGCGCAGACCGAATACGAAGCGTTCATGCTGGAGTCGCACGACTGGGTGCCGAACAACAGCAAGCTGCCGGTCGTGCTGTACCGGCGCGCGCTGTCGCCCGGCAGCGGCAATCTGCCCGCCGCGTTCGAAATCCTCTTCGAGCGCAATGCATGGCCCGCGCAGTGGCGCAACAGCATCTTCGACTTCCATCACTTTCACGCGACCGCGCACGAGGTGCTCGGCGTGACAAACGCGAGCGCCGAGGTGATCGTCGGCGGGCCGGGCGGACGCGTGGTGACGGTGCACGCGGGCGACGTGCTGCTGCTGCCGGCCGGCACCGGCCATTGTCTGCAATCGTTCGAGCGGCATTTTCAGGTGGTGGCGGGCTATCCGTTAGGACAGCAATGGGACATTCGCCGCGAAGCGCTGACGCCGCAGGAACTCACCGAGATGCTGGCGTTGCCGTTTCCGCCGCTCGATCCGATCGACGGCAAGCACGGTCCCGTCATCGAGTTTTGGCTGCAGTCGGCCTGAACTTCGTCGTTCGCGAAGCAACCGACCTGCCGCGGCGTGGCGTGCAGAGTCGCGCGGTTAGGCGCATCATCTGTGGGCTTTGCCGCGATTTTCCCGCGCGCTTTCGGCGCTGACGCTGGCACGTGGGCGGTTCCACGTGCGGCTTCGCGTCCTTATCGACATGCCCGGACGCGCGCGATTCCATGTCGACACGATGCGCCGATCCATCCGCGCGCTCCGCGGCGCGCGTCGGCCGTCTCCCGAATTGCCGAACAAGGAGCGTCCCATGCAAAACGATTCCGCCCTCGATCAGTTGTGCATCAACACGATTCGCACGCTGTCGATGGACGCCGTGCAGAAAGCCAATTCCGGCCACCCCGGCACGCCGATGGCGCTCGCGCCGGTCGCCTATCACCTGTGGCAACACCACCTGCGTTACGACCCTGACGAGCCGCTGTGGCCGAATCGCGACCGCTTCGTGCTGTCGGCCGGGCATGCGTCGATGCTGCTGTATTCGCTGCTGCATCTGGCCAACGTGAAAGCCGTCGACGAACACGGCAAGCCGACCGGCGCGCCGGCCGTGTCGCTCGACGACATCGAGCATTTCCGCCAGATCGACAGCAATACGCCGGGCCACCCCGAGTACCGGATGACGACCGGCGTCGAGACCACCACGGGACCGCTTGGGCAAGGGCTCGGCAATAGCGTCGGCATGGCGATGGCCGCGCGCTGGTACGAGAGCCACTTCAATCGCGCGGACGCGCCGCTGTTCGACTACCGCGTGTACGCGATTTGCGGCGACGGCGACATGATGGAAGGCATCTCGCACGAAGCGGCCTCGCTCGCGGGGCATCTGAAGCTGTCGAACCTGATCTGGATTTACGACAGCAACCGCGTGACCATCGAAGGCCATACGGACCTCGCGTATAGCGACGATGTGGCAAGCCGCTTTCACGGCTACAACTGGCACACGCTGCACGTCGGCGATGCGAACGACACCGCCGCGCTGGAAAAGGCGCTGGTCGAAGCAAAGAGCGTGACCGACCGGCCGTCGCTGATCGTGGTCCACAGCATCATCGGTTGGGGGGCGCCGAACAAGCAGGACACCGCGTCCGCGCATGGCGAAGCGCTCGGCGTCGAGGAAGTCGCGCTCGCCAAGAAGTTCTACGGCTGGCCCGAGGACAAGTTCTTCTACGTGCCCGAGGGCGTGCACGAGCGCTTCGCGCAGGGCATCGGCGCGCGCGGCAAGGCGGCGCGCGAACAATGGCAGGCGAAGTTCGACAGCTACAAAAAGCAGTATGCGGAGCTCGCGCGCGAATTCGCGCAGATCGAGGCGCACGAATTGCCGCAGGGCTGGGACAGCGACATCCCGAGCTTCAACGCGGACCCGAAGGGCATCGCGACACGCGAATCGTCGGGCAAGGTGCTCAATGCGATTGCCGCGCGTGTGCCGTGGATGATCGGCGGCGCGGCGGACCTGTCGCCGTCGACGAAAACCAACCTGAAGTTCGAAGGCGCCGGCAGCTTCCAGGCGAATAACTATGGCGGCCGCAATCTGCACTTCGGCATTCGCGAGCATGCGATGGGCGCGGTGGTCAACGGTCTTGCGCTGTCGAATCTGCGCGCGTACGGCTCGACGTTCCTGATCTTCAGCGACTACATGAAGCCGCCGATCCGCCTGTCCGCGATCATGGAAGTGCCGGCCATCTTTGTGTTCACGCACGATTCGATCGGGCTCGGCGAAGACGGTCCGACACATCAGCCGATCGAGCAGCTCGCGTCGCTGCGCGGGGTGCCCGGCCTCACGGTACTGCGTCCCGGCGACGCGAACGAAGCGGCCGAGGCCTGGCGCGTTGCGCTGACGCAGCCGCATCGACCGGCGTGCATCGTCTTGTCGCGCCAGCCGCTGCCGACGCTCGACCGGAGCCGCTATGCGCCCGCGAGCGGCGTCAGGCACGGTGCGTATGTGCTCGCCGATGCGCCCGACGGCAAGAAGCCCGAGGTGATCCTGATGGCGACCGGCAGCGAGCTATCGATCTGCGCCGACGTGTACGAGAAGCTGATGAGCGAGGGCATCGCGGCGCGCGTCGTGTCGATGCCGTCGTGGGACATCTTCGAGCGCGAGGACAGCGCGTATCAGGAGTCGGTGCTGCCCGCGGACGTCGAGGCGCGCGTCGCGGTCGAGCAGGCTGCGTCGCTCGGCTGGGATCGGTATACAGGACGGCTCGGTGCGCAGGTCGTCATGCATACGTTCGGCGCGTCGGCGCCGATCGCGGATCTGAAGAAGAAATTCGGTTTCACGCCGGAAGTCGTGTATCAGGCGGCGAAGCAGCAGATCGAGCGGGTGAAGAAGGGGAAGGGCACTTGAGCGTGCGGCGCTCGACGACGTCGTGAACGCTTGATGCGAAAAGCGGTGGGCCGGCGGAATCTATCCGTTTCGATCAGGCGTGCGGCCACGGTTTGCGGCCGCTTGCCGGCCTACTCGGTCGCGAGGCCGGACGCCTCGCCACGCCATGAAAGGAGACTTCAAATGGCCGAGATCAATAAGGAAGACGTTGTTGCGGTGCTGAACCGGATTCTCGAATCCGAGTTGGCCGGCGTCGTCCGATATACGCACTATTCGTTCCTTGTTTTCGGATTCGGACGCATTCCGATCAGGTCGTGGTTGCGCGCGCAGGCCGATGAATCGTTGTTGCACGCACAGCAGGCCGGCGAATGGATCACGACTCTGGGTGCCTATCCGTCGCTTGCGATCGGTCCTCTGCTCGACTCGCACACCTTCGATATCTCTTCGATCCTCCGCGAGTCGTTGCAAGCCGAGAATCTTGCGTTGCAGTTGTATCGCGACCTGCTGGCGCTCGTCGAGGACCGCTCTGTTGCACTCGAGGAGTTCGCCCGTCAGATGATTCACGTCGAGGAGATGCACGCGGGCGAAGTCGACAAGATGCTGCGCCGCCCTGGGGAAATGACGACGTCGGAGGACAGCTAGTGCTGATGCCGATGATGGATATCGGGGAAATGCGCGTGCGAATGTGTAATAGGCAGATGCAAGTGAGCGTGCGTGTGCGGCTCCTCACCGGCATAAGGAAACTCATGCGCGTGCTGATGGTGCTCGTCATGGCGATGCTGGTGCGTGTGTTGAAGAAACTCATGGCCGTGCTCATGCTCATGCCGCTCGCGCACATGTAGCCAGATACCCAGCGCCATCAGGGCGGCGGCAATCCAGAAAGACAGATTGGGTAGCGCGGGCCATATGATCAGCGAAAGCATGACACCGAAAAGCGGCGCAACGGAAAAGTACGCGCCTGTACGCGCCGTACCGAGATGGCGAAGTGCAACAACGAACAGCACGAGGCTGATGCCGTAACCGCCAAGCCCGGTCAGCATCGCTGCCGCCATGGTTCCTGCTGACGGAAGCGAAGCGCCCGCCGCGATCGCAATGCCGAGATTCACGGGACCGGCCACCATCCCTTTGAGACACGCGATCACCATCGCGTCGTTCGCCGAGGCCTTGCGCGTCAGGTTGTTGTCGATTGCCCAGCACAGACACGCGCCGACGATCAGTAACGCACCCACCGGCACGCCTGACTGTCCCGGATGCCACGACAGAAGCACGCCGCCCGCAACGATCGCCACCATCCCGAGAAAAACCTGAATGTCGACATTTTCCTGGAAGACCACCCAGGCAATCACGGCGGTCAACACACCCTCAAGGTTGAGCAATAACGAACTCGTTGCCGCTGGAGTGGTGGACAGGCCCAGCATCAGCAATGCGGGGCCGGCGACGCCACCCATCGCTATCGCCCCGATCAGCCAAGGCAACTCGCCTTTGGTGATGCGGTGGTCCGCGGCGGACCGGAGCCCGCGCGATCGAAAGGCACGCCACGCGATGCCGACGCCAAGCCCCAGGCCGCTACCGAGATAAAACAGTCCTGCGAGCATGAAGGGGCTGACTGAGCCGAGCAGCGACTTGGCCAACGGTGTCGCGGCGCCGAACAGCGCCGCGGCGATTAAGGCGGTGAATATCGCGCCGTATCCTGATCTCACCACTCCAACCTCTTGTCCGCAGCAGAAGGGACAGTTTCCAAGGTACATCGGTCGTTCAACACCGCCTGGACGAAATGATAGGGGCATACGTCGACGCACTTCGCACATGTTCGGAGCATCGAACTGTCGGCACGCCGCAGACATTTCGCCGCGAGGCTGTCCGTGCGCCACCACCACTCGCGAATCGCCTTCTTGCCCGCGGCTGCCGCGCAAACCGATTCGATCGCGCAAAGCCGTGTGCCGCCCGGGGCGCGGCACGCGGCGCGAACATGGCACACCCTGTGCCCTAGAGATCGCGGGTCCGCATCACTCTGCAGTTCAAGATCTGCGGCCTCGCTCGATATGCTAAGCTGTCAGGCAGTACTCCGCACAAACGTAGCGCACGATCGATGCTTTTCTCGGATGTATAAAGAGGAGAAGCGACCATGAAAATCCTATGGGTCGATGACCACGAAATTCTTTGCGTTGCTCTGTCCGAATATGTCCAAACACACGCGTCGGAGCTGAGCGCAGCCCCAATCGACATCACACCCGTCTTTACGCTTGCCAGCGCGCTTGAAGAAGTCAACAAGACACCGCCCCCGGACCTGGTATTCCTGGATCTTAATCTGGATGGTGAGAATCGTGGCGCCGCGACACTTGAGCATTTTCAGGCCGGAAATCCATCCAATGTTCCCGTGGTCATCTGCACAGGACTTGCTCCTGGAAACGATCATGAAGTTGAAATTTTGCGAATGTGCATGCGTGACTACGCCGCTCGAGGAATCCTGTTGAAAGGAGGCGCGCACAAAAAAATGTTCATTGGACTGAGCAGGATCTTAGGAGGTGAACTCTGGATTCCGGAAGAAGTCTTGCTCCGCTTTGCCTGCTCGACACAAGCGCCCTCAGCTAGCCGGAATCAGCATCATCTTGGGCTTTCTCCGCGAGAGTGGGATTTGGCGCGTTGCATTGCACGTGGCCTTTCAGGTAAACAGATCGCAAGAGAACTTGGCGTCTCCGAGGGACATGTCAGACAGGTTTCATGTGCTATTTACGACAAACTTCAAGTCAGAAACCGCGTTGAAGCTGCACTTCGAGTCAATGCCGAGCTTACCCTTGGAAGGGGGGCAGCAGATACGCGACTGTCGTGAAGATCTCTGCTACACCGCTCTTCATGTTTCCCTGCCATCACTTTTAACCGCCTTCGGTGGACGTTTTTGGCTTATGTTCTGCAAGTGTGGTCAATAAGGTTCGTTCCGAAACCGGTTTCGACAAAAGCTTGATGCCACTGACGGCTACTTTTTTGAGCACAGCTGACGAGGTGTCGCCCGACCACAGGATCGCAGGGATCGAAGCGTCGGTAGCAGCGCGGACCGCCGTAATCGCCGCAATGCCGTTCTCGTTTTCCAGCCGGTAGTCGGAGAGGATGAAGTGCGGACCGCTTGCCAAAGCCTCAATGCGCAACTGCTCGATGACGTCGGATGACGATTCCCCCGCCACGACGTAGCAGCCATGCTCGATCAGGCGCATCGATATTTCTATTCTTAAGTCGCTGTTGTCCTCGATGATCGCCACGACCATATTGGTCAGGTCCGGGTCGCCGTCTTCAACCGTTTGAACCTCGCGCAACTCCGGCGGTATGAGTCCCATGAACGGGACCGTAACCGAAAAACGCGATCCACGTCCTGGTGTCGAGTCCACGTCCAGTTTGTGACCAAGAAGGCTCGCGAGCCCCTGGACAATGGACAGACCCAGGCCGAACCCTTTTTCACGATTCCTCTCGGGATTATCGACCTGTACATAGCTTTTGAAGATATCCGCCTGTCTGCCTTCAGGGATACCGATCCCGTTGTCCCAGACGCTTATCTTTATGGCGCTGCCTCGCCTCTGGCAACTCACCAGAACATGTCCCTTCTTGCCTCCCCGCTCGGAAAACGTGTAACGGAGCCCATTGAGCACCATATTCCGGACGATCCTGTCCAACGCATGTCGATCCGTACGGACCAGATAGGGGCGACTACGGAGTCTTAACTTCAGCCCCTTTGCCTCAGCCAGCGGCTGCATATCCACGACTATGCCGCGCAAAAGGGAAGGCAGCGCCACCTCCTGAATTTCTACATTCCAGGTGCCGGACTCGAGGCGGCAGATATCCAGTGCCCCGTTAATCATCCCTTCCATCGCATCCACTTGCCTTTGCGCAATCGAGACGCCTTCGACCAGATCGGTCGATTTAACGCTCCGCTCGATGAAATTTAACTTCAGGCCGAGCGTGGTGAGCGGTTGACGCAGGTCATGGCTTATCGCAGCGATAAGCAGGTTCTTCTCCGCCGTTGCCGCTACAGCCTGAGATCGCGCCTCCTCGAGAATGATCTCTTTAACATATGCGCGCTTCTGAGTGTAAAAAATGAACCACGCGAGGAAACAATAGCCAACTAGTTGAGCCGTATAAAAGCCCAGCATTGCTGGCCGGTAAATAAATAGAGGTGGTCCCAAGCTGAATCCGAACGGGATAGCGCCGAGCACGAATGAACCTAAATTCGCACGAAGACTCGGTGCGAGCAGCAGCAAGGTAAATGTATGGCTGATTAGCGTGTACTCAAGGAAGCCAGAACTGGCCAATTTGACGTAGGGAGCATGGCCCGAGAAATCGGGTGGAGTTAGCCCAAAGCTACCTGCCGCCCACCAGAACGATGTCAGTGTGACGACTGCAGCCCACGTCCAGTGCATCTGCTCGACCGCGTCGACGCTGGCGTGCTTCGGGAGCGCCATGGTTTTTTTCAGCAAGTATGCTGCCATGGGAGTGGCTATCCCCCACAGTCCCAGGACCCAGACGACACGGAACCAACGGTAGCTATCCGACGTTTTGATCCACGATCCATATACGCACAACAGCGAGGCTCCGACCGACACTAGCACGGTCCAACATACCGCTCGACGGGACAGCGATTTCAATAACTCACGTTTGACATAGAGATTCTGCTCGGTACTGAGTGCCGCACGCGGTCCCAGAAAAGGATTCACAAGTTCAGCGAATACGCGGCGCTCGATTGTGTGAGCCGTTTCGCCCGCGCACAGTGATGTTCTGGCCCCGGGCTTTTCGCCCGCGTCGGAATCACGTCGTGTTTGAATACGGGACGCCATAACAGGCCTCCGAGAATCAAGTGCAGCTACGCTCCGTTGCGCTAGCTTTGTGTTCCCCTGCCATCTCTTTCACCCGCCTTCGGTCAATGTTTTTGGCTTATGTTCTGCAAGTATGGTCAATAAGGTCTGGTTAGAATCCGGTCCCGACAAAAGCTTGATGCCACTGACGGCTACTTTTTTGAGCACAGCTGACGAGGGGTCGCCCGACCACAGGATCGCAGGGATCGAGGCGTCGGTAGCAGCGCGGACCGCCGTAATCGCCGCAATGCCGTTCTCGTTTTCCAGCCGGTAGTCGGAGAGGATGAAGTGCGGACCGCTTGCCAAAGCCTCAATGCGCAACTGCTCGATGACGTCGGATGACGATTCCCCCGCCACGACGTAGCAGCCATGCTCGATCAGGCGCATCGATATTTCGATTCTTAAGTCGCTGTTGTCCTCGATGATCGCCACGACCATATTGGTCAGGTCCGGGTCACCGTCTTCAACCGTTTGAACCTCGCGCAACTCCGGCGGTATGAGTCCCATGAACGGGACCGTAACCGAAAAACGCGATCCCCGTGCTGGTGTCGAGTCCACGTCCAGTTTGTGACCAAGAAGGCTCGCGAGCCCCTGGACAATGGACAGACCCAGGCCGAACCCTTTTTCACGATTCCTCTCGGGATTATCGACCTGTACATAGCTTTTGAAGATATCCGCCTGTCGACCTTCAGGGATACCGATCCCGTTGTCCCAGACGCTTATCTTTATGCGGCTGCCTCGCCTCTGGCAACTCACCAGAACATGTCCCTTCTTGCCTCCCCGCTCGGAAGGCGTGTAACGGACCGCATTGATCACCATATTCCGGACGATCCTGTCCAACGCATGTCGATCCGTACGGACCAGATAGGGGCGACTACGGAGTCTTAACTTCAGCCCCTTTGCCTCAGCCAGCGGCTGCATATCCACGACTATGCCGCGTAAAAGGGAAGGCAGCGCCACCTCCTGAATTTCTACATTCCAGGTGCCGGACTCGAGGCGGCAGATATCCAGTGCCCCGTTAATCATCCCTTCCATTGCATCCACTTGCCTTTGCGCAATCGAGACGTCTTCAACCAGATTGGTCGATTTAATGCCCCGCTCGATGAAATCTAACTTCAGGCCGAGCGTGGTGAGCGGTTGACGCAGGTCATGGCTTATTGCGGCGATGAATTGGTTCTTCTCCGCCGTTGCCGCTACAGCCTGAGATCGCGCCTCCTCGAGAACAACCTCTTTTACACATGTGCGTTGCTGATCGTTGCAAATGAACCATGCGACGACACAATAGCCAATTATTTGAGCCGTATACCAGTCAAACATTCCTGGCCGGTTAATAAAGAACAGTGGTGCCATGTTAAATCCGAATGGGATAGTGCCAATCACGAGTGCGCCTAAAGCCGCACGAAGACTGGGTGCGAGCAGCAGCAACGTGAATGCCTGGCAGATCATCGTCAGTTCCAGAAAGCCATACCGGCCGAATCTAAAGTAATAACCATGGAGGACCACGAATTTGGGTGGGATGAGCCCAAAGCTGGCCGCCGCCCACCAGAAAGATGTCAGCATGACCAATGCAGCCCATGCCCAGTGCATCTGCTCGACCGCGTTGACGCTGGCGTGCTTCGGGAGCGTCATGGTCTTTTTCAGCAAGTATGCTGCCAAAGGAGCGGCTATCCCCCACAGTCCCAGGATCCAGACGACACGGAACAAGGGATAAATATCCGATGTTTCGATCCACGATCCAAATACGAACCAGAACGGGCTTCCGACCAGCAGTAGCGCGATCCAATATACCGATCGGCGGGACAGCGATTGCAATAACTCGCGTTTGACGAGGAGATTCTGCTCAGTACTGAGTGCTGCAACCGGTCCCACAAACAGATTCATAAATTCAGCGAATCTGCGGCGCTCGATTGTGTGAGCCGTTTCGCCCGCGCACAGTGATGTTCTGGCCCCGGGCTTTTCGCCCGCGTCGGAATCACGTGGTGTTCGAGTACAGGACGCCATAACAGGCCTCCGGGCATCAGGTGCAGCTACACGCCATTGTGCTAGCGGTCCGCCAGCAAGTCGATGGACAAGTGTTCTGTTTTTTGCCGAACAAAAGTTCGTGAGTCCACGCAGGTGGTCCCTACCGGAGATTTGTGCCCGCTGCCGAGCGTTGGGCGGAAGACCGTCAAAGCTGCTGAACGAGGGTAAGTATGAGGCTGATCTCTCGCGCTGCGCAGTACCAGTAACTCGCGGTTGTCCCGATCAAGCACGGTTCGCCAATTGCGATATTGGGTGCTCGCTCCGTGTGTGCCGCGTCGAACTGCATCCGTAACCAGGCGTGCGCCGTACGCTCAAGAAATCACTCTAACGAATAATCGTAAAGCGACGCCGAACATTTATTCTCCCGAAAAGGAACTTTTAATGCCGAACATCAAATTACCGACGTAACTACAACTGACACGATTACACGGCGCAATAATGCAACATAATTCGATACAAGGAGGGCGTCAATCACCGCACAATGGCCCGCGTTCTTCTCTTGTCGAATGCCCCCCATATCAACCACAACTTCCAGTTTGTCTGCAGAACTGGCTGCAGTGTGCTATTCGGTTTCCCGATTGTTAAGTTAGCCGTGAATCAAGGAGGTCCACGATGAAAACCCTTGCATGCCTTGTCCTCGCCAGCTGTGCGCTTGCCAGCCCAGTCGTCAGCTTCGCTCAGAGCACCGCGCCCGTCACCCGTGCGCAGGTGCGCGCGGATCTGATCCGTCTCGAGCAGGCCGGCTATCACATGGGCGACGGCGACCATACGAAGTATCCCGAGCAAATTCAGGCTGCTGAAGCGAAGATCGCTGCACAGGACAGCCAGCAGGCGGGCAACAGTGACGTTGGCGGTACGACGACCAACGGCACCGCAGCTTCCGGCAGTGTCGAGCATGTGTCGACGCCCTCGCCATCGTCGTGCGTCGGCCCCGCAAGTTATTGCAACCTTTTCTTCGGTAATTGACCGCAGATGGCTCGCCCGACACCGCCCGACGATCCGGGTAACGTGCCTGGATCGTCTGGGGGCGTCCTCACCGGTGGCGTCCGAATCTTCGGACCCTGCGCAACGAATTCCAGGTGAAATGATGAACCCGCGGGCGATACATCGTCGGCCACATGGTGTTGACCTCGTTGCCAACGGACTTTCAGATCGGGCAAGCATCGCTTCGTTCGCACCCGACGCGGCGGGATACGGTTCTCGACAGCTTCTCAGCCTCGGCGCTCATCAGCCGTCCGTCGAAACGGTGGTAGCCTCCCACGCATCGATTTCCACGTTCAATGCCGACAACTTGTCTCGTACGAGCCCGAGTGCGTCGCTACCGAGCAAAAGACGCGTGGGCGGATGATCCCCTGCCATGGCGGCCAGCATTGCGCGCGCCGCTTTGCTGGGATCTCCCAACTGCTTGCCGCTTTTTTCCTCGCGGGCCTGGCGAATAGGATTGAAAATATCGTCGTAATCCGAAATCGAGCGGGGGGTCCGCGTCATCGAGCGACCTGCCCAGTCAGTGCGAAATGAGCCCGGCGCCACGGCCGTCACCGCAATACCGAAGGGCTTGACCTCTTTGCCAAGCGCCTCGGAGATGCCCTCCAACGCAAACTTACTCCCGCAGTAATAAGCGATTCCCGGCATCGTGATGTAGCCGCCCATCGATGTGATATTCAGAATGTGGCCGCGGCGGCGCTCACGCATGAACGGCAGGACGGCCTTCATCATGGCGACCGCACCAAATACATTCACATCGAACTGTCGGCGCATATCCGAGAGCGGCGATTCCTCCATGATGCCCTCGTGGCCGTAGCCGGCATTGTTGACCAGCACATCGATTGGTCCGACGCCAGCCTCGATTTCCGCCACGACGCCGTCGATCGCGTCGAAGTCGGTCACGTCGAGCACGCGTCCCCAGGCGGCATTCGCGGATACGGACTCGAATTCACGCTTTGCCTGGGCACTTCTCACCGTACCGACGACCTTGTGACCCACCGCCAGCGCTTCCTGTGCGAGCGCGCGGCCAAAGCCGCTGCTGACGCCGGTGATGAGCAGAGTTTTGCTGGTTGCCATTGAAGCTTCTCCCGAATGTCGATTGGAGAGTGCATGCTAATCTGACCAGCGAGACAAATTAAGCCGAATTCCGCTGATTTTCTTGCATAAAACTATGAACACGATACGCGCTTTGGCCCAGCATCCAGCTCTATCCTCTCGAAGCCAGAAACGCATGATTGTCCTGCTACGCGCGTTGGCGCCCGACGAGGGCTACAACCTGACGGCACTGCCGAGCGTCCGCATCTTGCGGTCGAACCGGGCGCTATCGCGCACGCCCGTTCTCTACGATCCCGGTATCGTGATCGTCTGCCAGGGCCGCAAGCGAGGTTATTTCGGCGACCAGCTCTACCTGTACGACGAGCGTCACTACCTGGCCGTGTCCGTGCCCGTGCCGTTCAGCATGGAGACCGACGCAACCGAGGAGCGCCCACTGCTCGCGCTGTATCTGCACCTCGATTTCGCATTGGCCGCCGAACTTGCGGAGCGGATCGACCGCGAAGGCGTGGGGGAGTGCGCACCAGCACCTCAAAGCATGATGTCGACGCCGATGGATGACGCAATGCAAGCGTCCGTGCTGCGCTTCCTCGAGGCGATGCATCGGCCACTCGAATCCGCTGTGTTGGGCGCCGGGCTGCTGCGTGAACTGTATTTCCGGGTGCTCACCGGAGCCCAGGGAGGCTCGTTGCGCGAGGCTTTGGCGATGCGAGGACAGTTCGGACAGATAGGCCGCTCACTCCGCCTGATTCATGCAAGCTATGCGCAGCCCCTCGACGTGAGGCAACTGGCCGACGAAGCGGGTATGAGCATTCCGAGTTTCCACAGCCACTTCAAGGCAATTACGCAGGTGTCGCCGATGCAATATGTGAAGTCGACGCGCCTTCATCAGGCTCGCCTGTTAATGGTGCGCGAGGAACTAACCGCGGAGGCGGCGGGACACGCTGTGGGTTATGCGAGCCCGTCCCAGTTCAGCAGGGAATTCAGGCGTCTGTTTGGCTTGACGCCTGCCGCAGAGGCTAAGCGTATGCGCGAGAGCTTCGCGATCCCGGCAGTATTCGCTGATACGGCTTATGTCTCGTCGCACTGAATTTGCCGCGGTTCGGTTCGATCGGCCAGTCACACCAACTTTTTCTACCGTCGCGATCTGTGTTGCCAGTCGCGGCTATTCGGTCACGCTACGCCCGACGAAATTGAACCGCCTGGTCGCTTTGCGCTCATTTGCGCCCGGTTGCCAGCCTTGATTGCTGTCATTGGCCGGCTGGCGACTTTGTGGTTGGGGTCGCCAGCGAGTTGTTAACCCCGTAAGCGGGGGGGCGGGACGTCGAGCTACTGTTCGCGCTATTCGGCTGGCCCGAGGTCGGCGACCCGGCGCCGCTGTCCGTGTTGGTGGCACCAGGCGTGCCGTAGCCACTCGTTGCAGCGGCCGGCGACTGTGTGGTCGGAGTCGCCAGCGTGTTGTTGCTTTGTGCATATACGCCGCCCGACAGCGTGAGTGCGGCGACGGCCGCGATCAATGTGCTGCTTGCCTTGTTCATGACACGCTTCTCCTTGGTTGGACTGCGATTTCCACGCAAACGATGCTTTCGTACCGTTTCCGTCGCGGTCCCGTAATGCCAAGTTTAGGAAAGCGGTGGCTGATAGTTACGCGCATTATTCACAATGGTGAATATCGATTTTCGGCGCTAACCGGGTAAGCTGACGCGCGCTGGTCCCCAATCTGAGGCTATCAGTTACCGCGCGCAAGACGGCCACTGCGGCCGCCATTATTTCTCTTCCCGCATCCACGGCGTAAACGTGATTCCGACCAGCAATCCTTCCGGCCCGATGAAGCGACTGACCGTCTGGCCCCACGGCTCATTCCGGTTCCTGACCAGCATCCGATACCCTTGCGATTCAAGTTCCGCCGTTGCCGCCTGGACGTCGTCGACATCAAACTCGATCCAGGCTTGCGGGATGGGTACGTCGCGAGGCCACGAATCCGTGCCGAAGCACGACTGGGAGGCGTGGGAGAGCGGCCACAAGGCGAAAGAGTTTGCGCCGTTCAGACCCTCCGTATGGAGATAGCCGCCGTTCTCTTCCTTGAAGGGGATACCGAAGGCCCGACCGTAGAGATCGCGGCTTGCCTGGGCTTCGATCACAATCGGGCCAAAACCTGCGATGAACAAGGCCGTGGCTTTTGGGATCTTTTCCATGGCTTCTCCTTTGCCGCGAAAGAGCGGCGCGATGAAGAACGAACATGTTCGCCCACGCCCATCGAACTGATCTGGCGGCGAGTTTTCCGATACCGCGGGGCATGGCATGGTTGAGTGTAGGCTTGTTTCGGGTGGCCGGCGATGCATCGCCGGGCGCCGTGGCGCGTGCGTCGACGCGAAACGGCGTTGGCACGCTTTACCGTCGCTTTGCAAGAATTGCAGAAATGCGCGCGAGTGCGATGCCCGGCCATCAAGCCTTGGCGTTGATGCCGTCTTGCGCGTTCTCCTCGCCGCCTCGTTCAAGCGCGCTGCGATATGCGCGCGACTGCATCTCGGCAAGCCGGCTCAGCGTACGCGACAGATCATGCGCGCCTTCGAGACCGATCAACGCGGTCTCCATCGGCCGATCGGAGGCGATGAAGAGCGCACGCTTGCGGTCGTAGAAGATGTCGATCAGCCAGACGAGTCGCTGCAGCGTATGCGGCTGCCTCAGCGCTTCCGTATGCAGACGATCGACGATCAAGCCTTGCCATTGCTCGGCGAGATCGAGGTAGTCGAGGTGCGAGCGGCTTGCTACGCACAACTGCTCGAAGTCCGCCCACAGCAGCGCGCGGCCGGCTGCCCGCGCTTCGAGCGGCCGGCCCGCCGCGCTGAGCCTGACCGGCTCGATCGCTGCCTCGCGTTCATGGCTCGTGAAGATATCGCGCAACGCGGCCTCGCTCGATGCGTCGAGCGGCGCGAAAAAGCGCGGCACCTCGGCCGCTTCGCCGCCGAAGCGGTAATCGCGCACGCCGTCGAAATGGATCACCGTGAAGCCGCGTTTGATCTGCGCGATGGTCGGCAGAAAGCGCTCGTGAAACTCGGGGTCGGGCAACAGATCGTCCGGTGCGTAGTTCGACGTCAGCACGATACGCGTGCCCAGCTTGATCGCGGTGTCGAGAAAGCGGCCCATCAGGAACGCGTCGGCGATATCGTGCACATGGAATTCGTCGAAGCACAGCAGCTCGATACCGTCGAGCCATTGCCGCGACACGTCGCCGAGCCGGTCGTCGCCGCGCGGCGCGTGCACGAGCCGGCGGTTCATCTCGCGCAGGAACTCGTGGAAATGCAGGCGCCGTTTGCGGCATGGCGCAAGCTCGAACAGCGTATCGACGACGAGGCTCTTACCGCGGCCCGGCAGTCCGTGACAGTAGACGCCTTGCGGCCCGAACGCGGCGGTGGACCATGCCTGCCGCGCGCGCTGCTGCGCGCCGACCAACCCGACGAGCGCGCCGATGGCCTCGCGCTGCCGTGCATCGGCAGAGATGCCGCGCGCGGTCAGTGCGCGCGCGATGCGGGTTTCGTCAAGCATCGGCAAGAGCGTCCATGCCTGATGACGCGAATGACGCGAATGACGAGAATGACGCGAGTGACGCGAATGATGCGACTTGCGCGAATGACGCAGTGTGGGCCGCCGCGAAAACGGCGAGGACGTGTGTGAGCATGAGATAACGGCCGACGTGATGGCCTGCGGCGAAGCAGACCCAATGAGCGCGTGCACGGAGCGCGCGCCATTTTACCAGCCACGTTCTGCGTCGAACGTTGGCGCGCACACGCGTCGTCGAGCCGCTACCGCGTCATTTGTCGTGATGCCCCGGCAGCACGGCACCGAGCACCTGCTTCGCCGTTTCGACCACCACGTTGCCCTGATCGGGGTCGCCCTTCATCAACGTCTCGGCGAACGCTTTGGCCTGCGCGAGCGTGACGTGCGGCGGCAGCGGCGGCACGTTCGGATCGGCCTTCACCTCGATCACGACGGGACGATTCGACGCGAGCGCGTCGTCCCAGGCGGTGGCCATCTGATCGGGATTGTCGACATAGATGCCCTTCAGACCGATCAGCTCCGCGAAGCGGTGATACGGCACGGACGGAATGCTCTGCGAGGCCTCGAACTTCGGATCGCCTTCCATCACGCGCTGCTCCCATGTGACCTGATTCAGGTCGCCATTGTTGAGCACCATGCAGATCCAGCGCGGATCGCTCCAGCCTTGCCAGTACTTCGCGACCGTGATCAGCTCGGCCATGTTGTTCATCTGCATCGCGCCGTCACCGACGAGCGCAATCACGGGCCGCTCGGGGTACGCGAACTTCGCGGCGATCGCATAGGGCACGGCCGCGCCCATCGACGCGAGCCCGCCCGACAGCGAGCACATCATGCCGCGCTGCACTTGCAGATCGCGTGCGTACCAGTTCGCGACCGAGCCCGAATCGCTGGTGACGATCGCGTTCGAGGGAATGCGCTTCGACAGCTCCCATACCGAGAGCTGCGGATTCAGGCCATCTTTCGCGGGTTCGTGCGCGC
Organism: Paraburkholderia sp. MM5496-R1; assembly: GCF_050436205.1. NCBI lineage: Bacteria > Pseudomonadati > Pseudomonadota > Betaproteobacteria > Burkholderiales > Burkholderiaceae > Paraburkholderia > Paraburkholderia sp. MM5496-R1. The sequence continues at coordinate 2,602,347 of NZ_JBNDLT010000003.1, read as the reverse complement.
GTTTTTCCAGCGTCTTCCACCAGTCGGACACCCAGCCTTCGATGCGCTCGCGCCACAGCCGATCCTTCTTTTCCTCGAGCAGCGGCAGCAGCGCGCGCAGCGTCTCGGCGCTATCGCCGACGAGGTTCACTTCCATCGGATAACGCAGGCTCAGCATGTCGGCCTTGATGTCGATCTGCACGCCGCGCGCGTCGCCTTCCTTCGGCAGAAATTCCGAGTAGGGGAAGCCCGAGCCGATCATCAGCAACGTATCGCAATGGGTCATCATGTCGTAGCTCGGCTTGGTGCCGAGCAGGCCGATCGAACCGGTCACCCACGGCAGATCGTCGGGCAGCGCGGCCTTGCCGAGCAGCGCCTTGGCGACGCCGGCGCCGAGTTTCTCGGCGATCGCGATCACTTCGTCGGTCGCGTGCAGCGCGCCCGCGCCGACCAGGATAGCGACCTTGCGGCCGGCGTTCAGCACGTCGGCGGCCTGGCGCAATTGCTCGTCGCTCGGCACGACGCGCGGGCGCGCGTAACCGATGCCCGAATGCAGCGTGCCGTGCTTGCGCCCCGGCGGCTCGTAGGGGATGTCCTGCAGATCGTTCGGCAGTATCAGCGCCGTGACCGCGCGCTCGGCGAGCGCGATGCGCACCGCGCGATCGACCAGATGACGGACCTGCGCGGGCATCGTCGCAAAGCCGACGAACGAGCCGGCCACGTCCTTGAACATCGCGGGCAGATCGAGCTCCTGCTGATAGTGTCCGCCGATCGCCGCGCGCGCCTGCTGACCGGTAATCGCCAGCACCGGCATGTGATCCATGCGCGCGTCGTACAGCCCCGTCAGGAGATGCGATGCGCCCGGCCCCGAGGTGGCGATGCACACGCCCAACTCGCCGGTGAATTTCGCATGCGCGGAGGCCATGAACGCGGCCATTTCTTCGTGACGGACCTGAATGAATTCGATCGGGCCCGGCTGATCCGTGCTTTTGTGGCGTTTCTTCGCTTCGCTCTGCGCGCGGTTCAACGCGCCGAACACGCCGTTGATGCCATCGCCCGGATAGCCGTAGATTCGCCGCACACCCCATGCGTGCAGCCGCCCGATGATGAAATCGCCGACGGTTTCAGCCATGATCCTCGCTCCTCGATAGCCAGTCGATGCCGCCCTCCGAAATGGGCGGCCGTCGTCGGTATCGGCGAGCAAGGGTTGTTCCTTGCGAATGGCTTGCTACCCGGTCTTGATCCTCGGCTGCGGCGCGTCGAGCGGTTCGTGGCCGAAGCGCTCGTATTGCGATATCACCTGCGCGCCGAACAGCAGCAGTGTCGCGAGCCATTCGAAGCTGAGCAGGATCACGATCGCCATCGTCAACGAGCCATAGACGACGCTGACCTGCGACAGCGTGGCGAAATACCAGACCAGCACGTGCCGCGTGATCTCCCACAACGCACCGGCCACCACGCCGCCGATCAGCGCGTGTTTGAGCGACGGCCGTCCCACCGGCATCACCAGATACACCGAGGTCAGCACGAAGATTTCGCCGGCGAGCCCGAACAGATACAGCATCACTCGCGAGAAGCCCTGCAACGATACGTGCAGGCCGAACAGTCTGAGTCCTTCGGCGCCGATCGTGTCGAGCGCGCTCGACACGAACGTGACGATCAGCAGTCCCACGCCAAGAAACAGGATGTAGCAGTACGGCAGCAGCGCCGAGATCAGGAAGTGGCGCCGCTTCACGACGACCCGATGCACGAAGATCAGCGACATCGCGTTTTCGAGCACGGTGAACGCGAGCGAGCTGAAGAAGATCATCGTCAGCAGCAGCACCCAGCCGATTACCGCGCGATGCAGCAGGAAGTTCGACAGCTCACGCACGAGCGCGGCCGATTGTCCGGGCACGAGCCAGCGCAGCAGATGCGCAAGCGCGTCGAGCACCAGCTGCTGCGGCACCACGCGCGACAACACGATGACGATCAGGATCAGCAGTGGCACGATGGACAGCAACGCGTAGTACGCGACCGCGCCCGCGAGCAGCAGCCCCTGGTTCGCGCGAAACGCTTTCAGCGTTTGCAGCAGGAAGCGCCAGGGATGTCTGGCGATATACAGCGCTTGCTGGTCGAGCAGGATCGGCATGAGGCCTCGCGGTGCGCGCCGGGCACTGCCGGATGGCAGCCGCTCTCGACACGCCTGTGTGCTTTATATACCGTAAGCAGAAACGGAGCCATCAATGGCGCGGCATATAGTTTGCTTGGCCGCGTTCGCAAGATCGCGTTCCCTTGCCGAGGACAGCCGATGGATCAGCCGCCGCGTCAGACCGACACCGCGCCGCAAGCCAACGATCTGGTGATCGCGCGGCCGGAGGGACTGTATTGCCCGCCCGGCGATTTTTACATCGATCCGTGGCGGCCGGTCGAACGCGCGGTGATCACCCATGCGCATTCCGACCACGCGCGTTTCGGTCATCAGCGCTACCTGGCCGCGCGCGCGGGCGCGAGCGTGCTGCTATCGCGGCTGCCCGGCATCGCGCTGCACACGCTCGACTACGGCGAGCCGCTGACGATTGGCGCGGCGCGCGTGTCGCTGCATCCGGCCGGGCACGTGCTCGGCTCGGCGCAGGTGCGGATCGAATACGCGGGCCGCGTGTGGGTGGCGTCGGGCGACTACAAGCTCGAAGCCGATCCGACCTGCGCCGCGTTCGAACCGGTGCGCTGCGATACGTTCATCACCGAATCGACGTTCGGTCTGCCGATCTATCGCTGGGATACGCCGCAAAGCGTGTTCGATTCGATCGATTCATGGTGGCGTCACAACGCCTCCGAAGGGCGCGCGTCGGTGCTGTTCTGCTATTCATTCGGCAAGGCGCAACGCGTGCTCGCGAGTGTCGATGCGGCGATCGGGCCGATCTTCTGCCACGGCGCGCTCGAGCCGCTCAATCGCGCGTATCGCGACGCGGGCGTGCGTCTGCCGGCGCTCGGTCTGGTCGGCGAGATTGCAGCGAAAGACAAGGGCGTATTCAAACAGGCGCTGATCGTCGCGCCGCCGTCCGCGCAGAACAGCGCGTGGCTCAAGCGCTTCGGCGACTACAGCGATGCGTTCGCGTCGGGCTGGATGCGCCTGCGCGGCGCGCGTCGCCGGCGCGGCGTCGATCGTGGCTTCGTGCTGTCGGATCACGCGGACTGGCCGGGTTTGCAAACGGCGATACGCGAGAGCGGCGCCTCCCGCGTGATCGTCACGCATGGCTCGATCGAACCGATGGTGCGCTGGCTCAACGAGCAGGGCCTGCACGCCAGCGCGTTCGAAACGCAATACGGCGACGATACCGTCGAAGCCGACGCGGCCGGCGCCGACGAAGCGCCGGCGACGAGCGAATCATGACGGGCACCGTATGAAACGCTTCGCGGCTCTCTACACCGCGCTCGATGCGACCACGTCGACGCACGACAAGCTCGCGGCGCTGACGAGTTATTTCTCGGTGGCCGACCCCGAAGACGCGGCATGGGCGTCGTATTTCCTCGCGGGCGGCAAGCCGCGTCAACTCGTGCCGACGCGTTTGCTGACCGAAATCGCGCGCGAGCGCGCCGGCTTGCCCGAGTGGCTGTTCGAGGAGTCGTATCACGCGGTGGGCGATCTGGCCGAGACCATCGCGCATATCCTGCCGCCCGCGTCGCGCAACTCCGAGCTGGGTCTCACGCAATGGATCGAGCAACGCATGCTGCCGCTGCGCGGCCTGCCGCCCGACGAGTTGCGCAGGCGTCTGCTCGGCTACTGGGACGAACTCGACTGGGGCGGTCGTTTCCTGCTGACCAAGCTGATCGGCGGCGGCTTTCGTGTCGGCGTCGCGCGGCAACTGGTGGTGCGTGCGCTCGCCGAAGTGGCCGGCGTCGATCACAAGCGGATTGCGCAACGAATGGTCGGCTGGACCGATTCGCAACAGAAGCCCGATGCCGCGCGCTATCTGCGTCTGATCGCGCCGCAGACCGACGACGATCCGCAAGCGCACGCGCCTGAACACGATAGCGACCTCGGCCTGCCGTATCCGTTCTTTCTCGCGCATCCCTTGCAGACCGATCCGGCGACGCTCGGCGATCCCGCGCACTGGCTGATCGAGTGGAAGTGGGACGGCATACGCGCGCAACTCGTCAAACGCGGCGGCCGCGTGTGGTTGTGGTCGCGCGGCGAGGATCTGATTACCGATCGTTTTCCCGAAGTCGCGGCATTGGGCGAGTCATTACCCGATGGCTACGTGATCGATGGCGAGATTCTCGCGTGGGAGCCCGGCGCGGCAGCGCCATTGCCGTTCGCGCGGCTGCAACCGCGCATCGCGCGCAAGACGCTGACGCGCAAGATACTCGCGGATTCGCCCGCCGCGCTGCTCGCATACGATCTGCTCGAAGCACACGGACGGGACCAGCGCATGAACCCGCTCGCTGAACGGCGTGCACGCCTCGATGCGCTGGCCAGCTCCGTCGATGGCACGCTCGCGCGCGGTCTGCTGCGCGTATCGCCGCTCGTCCTTGCAGCGGACTGGACCGCGCTCGCGGCGTTGCGCGACGAGAGCCGCGCGCGCGGCGTCGAAGGCTTGATGCTCAAGGAGCGCGAGTCGATGTACGGCGTCGGTCGTACCAAGGCGTCGGGCACGTGGTGGAAATGGAAGATCGAGCCTTATGCGGTGGACGCTGTACTTGTTTACGCGCAGCGCGGTCATGGCCGTCGCGCGAGTCTTTACACGGACTACACGTTCGCGGTGTGGGACGAGGCCGACGGCGTGCGCACGTTGGTGCCGTTCGCGAAGGCCTATTCAGGGCTCACGGATGAAGAGATGCGTCGGGTCGATGCGATCGTGCGCAAGACCACCGTCGATAAATTCGGCCCCGTGCGCAGCGTGACGCCAACGCTCGTGTTCGAGATCGGCTTCGAAGGGATACAAGAGAGTTCGCGTCACAAGTCCGGCGTGGCCGTGCGTTTTCCACGCATGCTGCGCTGGCGCACGGACAAACACATCGACGACGCAGATACGCTCGCGATGCTGAAGGGGTTTATCGATAATCGTGCGGGATAACCCGCAGAGCACAAACCCCTAACATGTCGAGCATTTTTTTATCGGCATCGTCGCTTATTCTTTTGATAAGACCGCGTCATCGATTCGCGCCATAAGTGCGATTGCGGCTTGCATTGCGTGGACCCTTCAATCCGTTGAAATACCGATATCGTGCGACGCCTCTGAACGAGACGGATCGCACAAGGACAGTGCGTCGTTCGATGTTGCGCAGCGCGCACATCGCAGGCGCCGTCATTCAAACGCCGTGATGAATGGGCACGCTGAATCCCGCATTCCAGGTGATTGCAACGTCGGAATGCGCGACCAGGCGTGCTGGCCGCGGCATCGTCCGAGCGAAGCGGAAATAACAAAAAACCGGTCGTAGTCCGGCAGACGCAACGGGATCGAATCTTGCACGGGTGGCGCGGATGCCCTTCAGGGCCAATGTAAAAGGGCGAGAAAAAATGACTGTGTTCAACGACAACGTGGACAGCAGCGACGACGTGCTCGTATGGCGACCAATCCGCTATGCGATGGCCGCGCATCGTCGCGTGCTGGTAGTCGACGATTACCGGGAAGCGGCCGATGCGCTGCAAATGCTACTGATGGCCGACGGCTTCGAATGCCGCGCGCTCGACGATCCGTTTGCCGTGTGCGAGACCGCGCGCGAATGGCAGCCGTTCGCGGTGGTGCTCGACATCAAGATGCCTGGACTCGACGGGCTCGAACTCGCGCGGCGGCTGCGCGCGCATCCGCAGACTTCGCACATGCTGCTGGTCGCGTGTACCGCGTTTGCGTCGCGCGACGATCGCGCGCTCGCGAAGGCCGCCGGCTTCGACGCGCATTGCGCCAAACCGTTGACACCCGAGCGTCTGCTGCGCGTGCTCGAATCGGCGGCGGCGTTGCATGCGGCGGAGCCATCATCTGAATCACGTTGTTAGCGAAAACTCACTGACAGTTCTGTTATTTCTGCACGGTCATCGGCAGAAAATCGCACTCGTCGCTCTGCGAATCTGTTTGTCATCAATCTGCCATCTGTCCGCCACCATTCTGTCCAACGCAGTTCCTTAAGCCATGCGTGCCCCTGCGCTGCCAAGCGCACAGGAGTTTCCTCTCGCTATTGCATGCAGGCCCACTCGTTGCTCAAAGACCGATGACGCGGCGCGTTCGTGCGCGCCGCCCATGGTCATTCGCACCGAGGGAGATCCGACATGAGCGACACGCAACGTCCGGCACCGCCGTTTCCTGAACAGCAGCAGGATCAGAGGCCCGGCCGCACGGCCGACATGAACCCGCAACCGGATCACGGCGAGAAAACCTATGAAGGATCGGGGCGTCTCGCAGGCAAGGCGGCGATCGTGACCGGCGGCGACAGCGGCATCGGCCGCGCGGTTGCGATCGCGTTCGCGCGCGAAGGTGCGGATGTGCTGATCGCCTATCTCGACGAAGACGACGATGCGCGCGAGACCGCGCGCTGGGTCGAGGACGCGGGTCGCAAGGCGGTGCTGGTCGGCGGCGATATCCGCGATCGCACGCATTGCGAGGCGATCGTCGACAAGGCGATCGAGGCATTCGGCCGGCTCGACGTGGTGGTCAACAACGCCGCGTATCAGATGAGCTATCCGTCGCTGGATGCGATCAGCGACGAAGAATGGGACAGGACCTTCGATACCAACATCGGCGCGATGTTCAGAATCACGCGCGCGGCGGTGCGCCATATGAAGCCGGGCGGCGCGATCATCAATACTTCGTCGATCAATGCCGATCATCCGAATCCTGGCCTGATCGCGTACGCGACCACCAAGGGCGCGATCCAGAACTTCACCGGTGGCCTCGCGCAATTGCTCGCGGAAAAGGGCATTCGCGCGAACTGCGTGGCGCCGGGACCGATCTGGACGCCGTTGATTCCATCGACGATGCCGGCCGACAAGGTCGAGCAGTTCGGCAAGCAGGTGCCGATGAAGCGCCCCGGCCAACCGGCCGAACTGGCCGCCGCGTACGTGATGCTCGCGTCGGATGAAGCGAGCTACATCTCGGGCGCGACAATTGCGGTAACGGGCGGCGCGCCGATTATTTAGGTTGTCGAACTGATGGCGGCATGGCCGCCTGCGCTCACGTACGAGGTTCGCGCAGTTGGGTTTTCATAACGTCCTAAGGGAGAGTGCCATGAAGATCGATGTATCCGTCAAACTGGCTGCCGCGCTCGTTTCAGGCTGCTTCGCGCTAGGCTTTGCGCAGGCGGGCTTCGCGCAGACCGGTACCAATCCGTCCATGCAAAACGGCAAGTCTGCCGCGCAACCCGGCGCAAGCCTGGAAGAATCGCGCACGCCGGACACGACCAGCGCGAACAATGCGAACGGCAATGTCGGCGAATCGGGGGGCGCCACCAATGGGGTCGCCGGCGGCGGCAATGGGAAAACCACCAACAGGCGCTTCAAAGGCGCGACGCCGCCGCGCGCGGGTAGTGGGGCGGGGCAATAAGCGATCCGTCGAGCGCGTCGGCCTGCCTCGCGACGCGCCGGACGCCGCGGCGGCATCGCGCTCGCGCGCTGTCGCCGCTTTGCATTGGTTTGAGTTGCGTTGAGTTCCGTCGCGTGTCGCATTGCTTGCGCGATGCCTTGTGAGGAGGAAATCCGATGGCTACCCCCGATGCTGAAACCGCCCGGGCCGACGCGCCCGCGTCGCATGCATTGACGTTCGAGATCAACGGCGAGACGCGGCGCTTCGACGTCGAAGCGTGGACCTCGCTGCTCGATCTGCTGCGCGAGCATGCGCACCTGAGCGGCACCAAGAAGGGCTGCGATCACGGTCAATGCGGCGCTTGTACGGCGATCGTCAATGGCCAGCGGATCAATACCTGCCTCGCGCTCGCGGTCGTGTACGACGGCGCATCGATCACGACGATCGAAGGTCTCGCGAACGGCGACACGTTGCATCCGCTGCAGCAGGCGTTCATCGATCACGACGCGTTCCAGTGCGGCTACTGTACGCCCGGACAAATCTGCTCCGCGCACGCGATGCTCGAAGAAGGACATGCGCGCTGCGCGGACGATGTGCGCGAGCAGATGAGCGGCAATCTGTGCCGCTGCGGCGCGTATCCGAACATCGTCGCGGCGATTCTCGACGCTGCGCATTTCGGTGACGATGACGCAAGGCAAGACAGTGCGGTCGCGAATAAATCTGGGGCGCGGCCATGAACCGCTTCTCGTACACGCGCGCCGATGCGGTGCAGGATGCGCTCGAACGGCATCGTTCGGACAGGGGCGCCGCGTTCATCGCGGGCGGCACGAATCTCGTCGACCTGCTGCGCGAAGACGTGGCGCGCCCGGCTTTGCTCGTCGACATCAACCGTTTGCCGCTCAGGCAGATCGAAGCGTCGGCGCAAGGCGGCCTGAAGATCGGCGCGCTCGTAACCAATAGCGCGCTCGCGTATGACGATACTGTCGCGACACGCTACCCGCTGCTCGCGAAGGCGATCCTGGCGGGCGCGTCGCCGCAGATTCGCAACGTCGCGACGGTCGGCGGCAATCTGCTGCAACGCACGCGCTGCTACTACTTCTACGACGTGGGCACGCCGTGCAACAAGCGCGAACCCGGCAGCGGCTGTCCGGCGCTGCATGGCGTGAACCGCATTCACGCGATCCTCGGTGCGAGCGAGCACTGCATCGCCGTGCATCCGTCCGATATGTGCGTCGCGTTGGCGGCGCTCGGTGCCACCGTGCATCTGATCGGCAACGACGGCGCACGCACGCTGCCGTTCGCGGATTTTCACCGGCTGCCCGGCGCTACGCCGCAGATCGACACCAACCTGCGCGACGACGAACTCGTGACCGCGATCGAACTGCCGCCGCAAGGTTTTGCCGCGCATCACGCGTACGTGAAGGTGCGCGACCGCGCATCGTATGCGTTCGCGCTGGTGTCGGCCGCGGTCGGTGTCGAGCTCGATGACGAGTCGCGGATCGTCGACGCGCGTTGCGCGCTCGGCGGGGTCGCGCACAAGCCGTGGCGCGATCCCGCCGCCGAAGCCGCACTGCGCGGCGCGACGCTGAACGCGCGAAGGTTGCGCGACTTTGCGGCGACGCTGCTGCGCGGTGCGCGCCCTCAGCGCGACAACGCGTTCAAGATCGAACTCGCGGCGCGCGTGATCGTGCGCGCCTTCGGCGAGGCCACACAACGTTCGTTCGAGGAGGCCGCGCGATGAACCGTGCCGAAACCTTGCCGTCGACAGGCAGCCCGAAGCCTGCCACCGGCGTGCCGCATTCGCGTGTGGACGGGCCCGTCAAAGTGACCGGCGCCGCGCAATATGCCGCCGAGTTCTGCGTCGAAGGGCTCGTGTATGGCGTCGTCGTGTCGGGCACGATCGCGACAGGCAAGATCGTGTCGATCGATACCTCGGCCGCCGAGGCGCTGTCCGGCGTGCTGCTCGTGCTCACGCATCGCAAGCGCCCGGCGCTGCCGTCGGACGTCGACGCGTTCAAGGACATGGTCGCGCCCGGCGGCACGCCATTGAGGCCGCTGTGGGACGAGCGCGTGTGGTACAGCGGGCAGCCGGTCGCGCTGGTGGTCGCGCAATCGCTGGAACTGGCGCGCTACGCGGCGTCGCTGGTGCAGGTGCGTTACGAGGCCGGCTCGCACCAGACCGATATCGAAGCAGCGTTGACGAGCGCCGTGCCGCCGTCGGCGGAGAAGGGCGGCTTTGATCCGCCTCCGCCCGAGCGTGGCGACCCACGCAAGACCTTGGCCGATGCAAAGGCGCGCGTGGACGCTTTCTACACGACACCACCGGAGTATCACAATCCGATGGAAATGCACGGATGCACCGTGGTGCCCGATGCGCAAGGACGCTTGACCGTCTATGAAAAGACTCAGGGCGTCGTCAATACGAAGGGCTATCTGACACGTGTGTTCGGTTTGAAGGACGACGAAGTGCAGGTGGTGTCGCCGTTCGTCGGCGGCGCGTTCGGCTCCGGCTTGCGGCCGCAATATCATCTGGCGCTCGCGGTGATGGCCGCGCGCGAACTGAAGAAACCCGTGCGCGTCACGCTGACCCGGCAGCAGATGTTCACCTTCGCGCATCGTCCGCAGACGGTGCAGCGCGTCGCGCTCGGCGCGTCGGCGGATGGCCGCCTGCAGGCGGTGATCCACGAGGCGGTGTCGGAAACCTCGCGCTACGAGGACTACTGCGACGTGGTGGTCAACTGGGCGGGGCAGTTGTATCGATGCGACAACGTGTCGATGGGCTACAGGGTCGCGAAGCTCGACGTGCCGACACCGGCCGACATGCGCGCGCCCGGCGCGACACAAGGGCTCTTTGCGCTCGAAGTCGCGATGGACGAACTGGCCGAGGCATTGCGGATGGACCCGCTCGAATTGAGGCTCGTCAACTATGCGGAGCGCGACGCGAACAAGAATCTGCCGTTTTCGAGCAAGGCGCTGCGCGACTGCTATCGCGAAGGCGCGGCCCGCTTCGGCTGGGCGGGGCGGCCGCTCGAGGCGCGCGCACGCCGCGACGGCAACGAGTTGATCGGCTGGGGCATGGCGACCGGTGCGTGGGACGCGATGCAGAACGAAGCGGCCGCAAGCGCGGTGTTGACGCCCGATGGCCGCGTCAGCGTGTCGAGTTCGACCGCCGATATCGGCACCGGAACCTACACCGCGATGACGCAGATCGCCGCCGATGCGCTTGGCTTGCCGCTCGGCGACATCAACTTCGAACTCGGCGACACCCGGCTGCCGAAGGCGCCGATCGAGGGCGGATCGTGGACGGTGTCGTCGGTGGGCAGCGCAGTCGATGCCGCGTGCACGCGCCTGCACAACCGTCTGGTTGAACTGGCGCGCGAACATGGTGGGGCACGGTTCGCGTCGGCGACTCGCGAACACGTGCGGCGCGAGCGCAACCGGCTCGTGTGCGGCCCACACGCGGACGACTCGATCGCGATTGCGACGCTGTTGCAGCGCGCCGGGCTGGACGAACTCGAAGAGCAGGCCAGCGTGAAGCCGCACGAAAAGCAGCAGGCGTATTCGATGGGCACGCATTCGGCGGTGTTCGCCGAAGTGCGCGTCGACGAAGCGCTCGGCACTGTGCGGGTGACGCGCGTGGTCAGCGCGGTCGCGGCGGGACGCATCGTCAATCCGAAGACGGCGGGCAATCAGGTCGCGGGCGGCGTCGTGTGGGGCATCAGCATGGCGCTGCACGAGCACGGCCAGTTCGATCACGCGCTAGGACGCCAGATGAATCACAACCTCGCCGAATATCACATGCCGGTGAATGCCGACATTCACGAGATCGACGTGCTGTTCGTCGACGAGCGCGATGACATCGTCAATCCGCTCGGCGTCAAAGGTGTCGGCGAAATCGGCGTGGTGGGCGTGGCCGCGGCAGTGTGCAACGCGATCTGGCATGCGACCGGCAAACGCATCCGCGATTTGCCCATTACACCCGACAAGCTGCTCGGCTGACTACGCCCCTGAACGCATGTGCATGGACGGCCCGTTGCCGCGTCGATCGATTCGACGCGGCAACGCCGCGCTCAATTCGCGTACTTGAACTCCGGCAACGCCTCGAGCGATTTCTTCGTCGCCTCGGGCAGCACGACACGCCGGTTGTCGATCTGCAGATCGTTGAACGGCACGGCGACCAGATGCTTGCCGATGCCGAGAAAGCCGCCGACCGACAGGATCGCATACGTGGTGCGCTCGGTGCCCGGCGACACGATCAGATCATCGAGCGTGCCGATGTTGTCCTTGTTGCGGTTGTACACGTCCGCGCCCGATAGCTTCGACGCGCGATAGCCGCTCGCGAGCTGCACGACGTCCGTGCGTTTTTCGGTGATCGCCTGCGGCGCGCCTTGCGCGAACGCGCTGCCGCACGTGCCTAACGCGGAAATCAGCGTAATGGCGGCGAGAAGCGATGCGGAAGCGGCCAGCGGTGTGATCTGCGGGTTGCGCATCATCTGTGTTCTCCCGGTTTGGTGTGGTGGCGTTTCGACGGCGCGCAATGCGTGCGCCTTGCCGGTATGCTGCAAATCTCATGCCGCGACTTTGAGCTGAGGGAAAGCGAGGCGCATCAGGCCCATAAGTTGCTGCACGCACCGGCCCGCTGCTTGCGCGCGGTGCAATGTCCGGCGCGCGGGCCTCGAATGCCTACACTGGAACAATGAGCAGCAAAGAACACGTGGAAAGGCAGTTGAAAAAAACACATGCATGACCCTGAGATACCAACCTCTCCTTGCAGCCACTGAGAACACCTATGTCTTCCCCAGCCAGCTACTCGACACGCATTGCCGAAGGCACGCCTTTTCCGCTCGGCGCGACATGGAACGGCAGTGGCGTCAACTTCGCGTTGTTCTCCGCGCACGCAACCAAAGTCGAACTGTGTCTGTTCGATGAAACTGGCCAATACGAATTCGAACGGATCGAGCTGCCCGAATACACCGACGAGGTATGGCATGTGTTCGTACCGAATCTGAAACCGGGTGCCGTCTATGGATATCGCGTGCATGGTCCCTACGAGCCCGAAAACGGGCATCGCTTCAATCCGAACAAGCTGCTGCTCGATCCATATGCGAAGGCGCACATCGGCGAGCTTATATGGGCGCCGGAAATCTTCGGCTATACGCTCGGCTCGGAAGAACTCGACCTGTCATTCGATGAACGCGATAGCGCGCCTTTCGTGCCGAAGTGCAAGGTGGTCGACGCGAATTTTTCGTGGAGCCATCCGGAGCGCAACGCGCTGCCGTGGGAGCGCGTGATTCTCTACGAGACGCATGTGCGCGGCTACACGAAACGTCATCCGCGGGTGCCCGAGCATTTGCGCGGCACGTTCGCGGGTCTGGCGCAGCAGCCCGTGCTCGACCATATCCGCAGCCTTGGCGTGACCTCGGTCGAGCTGATGCCGATCCAGACTTTCGTCAACGACAGCCATCTGCTCGACAAGGGTCTCACGAACTACTGGGGTTACAACACGATCGGCTTCTTCGCGGCCGATCCGCGCTTTTTCGCGTCATCGACCGAGTCGGTCGGCGAATTCAAGGAGATGGTCGACCGCTTTCACCAGGCCGATCTCGAAGTGATACTCGACGTCGTGTACAACCACACGGCCGAAGGCAACGAACGCGGCCCGACGGTCTCGTTCAAGGGCATCGACAACGCGTCGTACTACCGGCTGATGCCCGACGAGCCGCGCTACTACATCAACGACACCGGCACCGGCAATACGCTGAACCTGTCGCATCCGCGCGTGCTGCAGATGGTGACCGACAGCCTGCGCTACTGGGTCACCGAAATGAAAGTGGACGGCTTCCGCTTCGATCTCGCGACGATCCTCGGCCGCGAAGATCACGGCTTCGACGAGGGCGGCGGCTTTCTCGACAGCTGCCGCCAGGACCCGGTCCTCTCCAGCATCCGGCTGATCGCCGAGCCGTGGGATTGCGGCCCCGGCGGCTATCAGGTGGGCGGTTTTCCGCCGGGCTGGGCCGAATGGAACGATCGCTTCCGCGACACCGCGCGGGCGTACTGGAAGGGCGACGAGGGCACCGCCGCCGATCTCGCGACGCGCGTCACCGCGTCGGGCGACAAGTTCAATCATCGCGGCCGGCGGCCGTGGGCGAGCGTGAACTTCATCGCCGCGCACGACGGCTTCACGCTGAACGATCTGGTCTCGTACAACGACAAGCACAACGAGGCAAACGGCGAGGACAACCGCGACGGCCATTCGGACAACAAGTCGTGGAACATGGGCGCCGAAGGACCGACCGACGACGCCGACATCCGCCAGCAACGCGAGCGCCAGAAGCGCAATCTGCTCGCGACGCTGCTGCTGTCGCAGGGCACGCCGATGATCCTCGCCGGCGACGAATTCGGCCGCACGCAGCAGGGTAACAACAACGCGTATTGCCAGGACAACGAGATCAGCTGGGTCGATTGGGATGCGATCGACGACGACGGCCGCGCGCTGACCGAGTTCGTGCGCAATCTGACCACGTTGCGCCATCGTTTGCCGGTGCTGAGGCGCGGCCGTTTTCTGACTGGCGAATACAACGAGACGCTCGACGTGACCGACACGCGCTGGCTATCGCCGGACGGCACCGACATCACGGGCGAGCAGTGGGCCGATCCGGCGATGCGCTGCTTCGGCCTCGTGATCGACGGCCGTGCGCAGGCGAGCGGCATTCGCCGTCTCGCGTCCGACGCGACCTTGCTGCTGGTGCTGAACGCGTATCACGACGTCGTCAACTTCACGCTGCCCGACATTCCCGAGGGCGATTTTTGGACCTGCCTCGTCGACACCAACATGCCGGTGCGCGCCGAGCTGCCGCAATTCAGCGCGGGCGATGCCTACCAGGTGACCGGCCGCTCGCTGCTGCTGCTCGCGCTCGAAGCGCCGAGCCGCGCGACGCAGCGCGTGTTCGACCGCCTCGAAGAGCAGTTGACTTCCGACGAAGGCGACTCCGCGCCAGGCTAGTGCAGGCTGGCGAGTGACGCCAGCCCTGTTGCAAAAGCGGGCCGCAGCACAGGTACAAGGTTTGCTCCATCTGTCGTTGACGATACGCACGCGTCTGCGACCTTCGCCACGGCAGGCGTGCGCACGCAAACGGCCAAGCGGGAGTGAACAAATGGAACAGGAACCAAGCGTCGACGAGCAGATCCGCACGCGCGCCTACTATCTGTGGGAGCAGGCGGCCGAGCCGAAGGGCACGCCCGAGCAATACTGGGAGCAGGCCCGCAGTGAGATCGAGAAGGAGGCACCACCGGTCGAGAGCGGGCCGGTGTCGGGCGATTCGCTGAAATAGACATTCCTCAACGGTATTGAGTAATAAGACTCCGAGCCGGCGAACCGCGTCCGGCTCAGGGACCGTTTTTCCATGCCCGATTTTCGCTCCGCAACATGAACGACACACCCGAGCCGCGCGGCACGAGCGCCGCCTCGCGCATTCAGGCGGCCTCCACCGCATTCGGTATCGAGGGGCTCGTCACGTTCGGCGTCGGCGTGATCGCGGTCGCATGCCTGTACGTCGCGAGCGCGGTGATGATTCCGATCACGCTCGCGATCCTGTTGAGCTTTCTCGTCGCACCGCTCGCCGATGCGCTGTCCCGGCTCAAACTCGGCCATGTCGCGTCGGTGTGCGCGGCGGTCATGATCTCGGTGTCGGTCATCGCGCTGCTGTGCGCGGTAATCGCCACACAGCTGACCGATCTCGCGGCCGGCATGCCGCGCTATCAGGCGACCATCCAGCACAAGATCGACACCGTGCGCAGTCTGACGATCGGCAAGCTGAACCGTTTCGCGAGCGAGGCGGGGCAGGCATTGCAGCGCGCGACGATCGAGCCGCCGCAGCCGCGAGCGCCGAACGGCGCGGCGGCCGCGGCGAGTCCGCAGGCGTCGACGGCGGTGCCAGTGGAAGTGCGCGAGCCCGTGCCGACGCCGTTCGAGCTCGCGCGACGCGTGCTGTCGCCGGCCATCAGTCCGTTGGCAACCGCGTTCATCGTTTTCGTCGTCACGATCGTGATCCTGCTGCAACGCGACGACCTGCGCGATCGCGCGATCCGGCTGTTCGGCTCGCGCGACCTGCACCGCACGACCACGGTGATGGACGAGACCGCGCGGCGCCTGAGCCGCTACTTCGTGTCGCAACTCGGCGTCAACACCGGCGTCGGCGTCGTGATCGGGACGGGGCTGTTTCTGATCGGCGTGCCGAGCCCGATCCTGTGGGGCATTCTCGCGGCGCTGCTGCGGCTCGTGCCCTACGTCGGCATCTGGATCGCGGCGATACTGCCCACCGCGCTCGCCGCTGCGGTCAGTCCCGGCTGGGCGATGGCGATCTGGTCGCTGGTACTGTTCGTGGTCGCGGAGCTGGCGGTGGGGCAGGTGGTCGAGCCGCTGCTGTATGGGCGCAGCACCGGCCTGTCGCCGTTTTCGGTGGTGGTCGCGGCGATCTTCTGGAGCTGGATCTGGGGGCCGATCGGGCTGATCCTGTCGACACCGTTGACGCTGTGTCTGCTGGTGCTCGGCCGGCACGTGCGGCGTCTCGAATTTCTCGACGTGCTGCTCGGCGATCAGCCCGCGCTGACGCCGGTCGAAAACTTCTATCAACGCGCGCTCGCCGGCGATCCGGATGACGCGATCGAGCAGGCCGAAGTGCTATTGCGCGACTGCTCGCTGTCTGCCTATTACGACAAAGTCGCGATCCAGGGCTTGCGGCTCGCGGCCAACGACGTGACGCGCGGCAGTGTGACCAGCACGCAACTCGCGCGCATCGAGTCGACGACCAACGACCTGGTCGACGGCCTCGACGGCTACGAGGATCGCGAGCCGGCGCCGCTCGCGACGCAGGCGAACCGGGGCCCAGTGGGGCCGCTGGCACCTTCCGACGAAACGCAGGCCGCGCGGGCGATGCCACGATCGGTCGACGCCGCGCCCGTGTTCGCCTCGCATGCGCCGACGAGCCGCGTGTTGTGCCTGCCGGGCCGTGGCCCGCTCGATGCGCTCGCGACGATCATTCTGCTGCAGTTGCTCGGCAAGCACGGCTTCGCGGCGCGCTCGCTGCCGCACGAGGCGGTGTCGCGCGCGTCGATCGACAGCCTCATGGCGGACGACGTGGGCATCGTCTGCCTTCTGTATCTGCAGATCGACGGCATTCCGTCGCATCTGCGCAATCTGATCCGGCGCATCCGCACGCGCTTGCCGAAGGTGTCGATCGTGGTCGGCCTTTGGACACCCGAGGATACGCAGCAGTGGAGCGCGGAACAGCAGGAATCGCTGGAAGCGGAGTGCGCCGTGACGTCGTTGCAGCAGATGCTGGCCGCGTGCGGTCGCCTCGATGCGACGCGAACGGTGATCGCGGAGCCCCAGTTCGAGCATGGCTGAAGCCTTGCGGCAGCGTGGCTGGTTATCCGCCGCCGCCTGCCGGCGTCGCCGCGCCCGTTGCTCCCGCCGCATCGGCATCGCTCTGCCAGCCGCCGCCTAGCGCCTTGTACAGCGCCACCAGGTCGGTGCTGACCTGGGTCGTGCCCTGAGCGTATTGCTCTCGTGCCTGCGCGAGCTGCCGCTGCGCATCGAGCACGTTGATGAAGCTCGTCAGGCCTTTGCGATAGCTATCGCGCGACAGATCGAACGAGGTCTGCTGCGCGGTGACGCTGTCCGCGAGCGCATCGCGCCGCGCCTGATCGGTGCGATAGACGACCAGCGCGTTGTCGACGTCCCTCAGCGCGCTCAGCACGGTCTTGCGGTAATCGAGCGCGGCTTCGGCCTGTTGGGCCTTCGACATGCGCAGATTGGCTACCAGCGCGCCGCCCTGGAAAATCGGCAGAGACACGGTGGGCCCGAACGAATAGAACAGGTGCGACCAGCGCGCGAGATCGCGGGCATTCGTCGCGCGCATGCCGGCCTGGCCGGTCAGCGACACGTCGGGGTAGAACTGCGCGACCGCGACGCCGACACTGGCCGTTGCCGCATGCAGATTCGCCTCGGCGCGGCGGATGTCGGGCCGGCGCCGCGCCAGCGTCGACGGCAAGCCTATCGGCACGACCGGCGGCACCGGCGGCACGGTTTGCGGCGTGCTCAGCTGCGCTTCGAGCGCGCCGGGCGGCTCGCCGATCAGATACGCGAGCGCGTTGAGCGACTGGGCGATCTGCTGATCGTATTGCGGCAACTGCGTTTTCGTTTGCGCGAGCTGCGCCCGCGCGCTTTGCACGTCGAGCTCGCTCGCGAGTCCGACCTTCGCCTTGTTCTGCGTCAACTCGACGGTCTCGGCTTGCTGCTCGACGAGGCTCATCGCGATGTTGTGCAAGGTTTGCGCGCCGCGCAGCTGCATATAGGTCTGCGCGACCTCGGCTTCGAGCGACAGCAACGCGTCGTTGCGGCTCTCGTACGCGGCCTCGGTTTGCGCGTTCGCGGCCTCGACCGAGCGACGCACGCGGCCGAACAGATCGAGCTCCCAGGTTGCGTCGAAGCCGACCTGCCACAGATTGATCGGCGCGGTCAGTTGGTCGAGCAGGTTGTTCGCGCCTTTTTGCAACGCGGCGCCCGCGCCCGGTGCGATCGCATTGACGGGCGAATTGGGCGCGCCGAGCTGATCGACCTTGTCGTAGGCGCCGTTCTCCTGCAGAAAACCTTTGAGGCCAAGCTGCTCGCGCTGATAGCTGCCGGTCGCGCGCAGATTCGGCAGACCCTGCGCGGCCGCCGATTGGACCTGGGTGCGCGCTTCGACGATGCGCAGCACCGCTTGCTGCAAGTCCAGATTGCCGAGCGCGGCGCGCGTGATCAGCGCGTCGAGCGTCTGATCGTTGAAACTGCGCCACCAGCGCGGGTCGGGATCGGTGTCGAGGGTGGGCACCGAAGCGACGTTGGGCCTCGTTACGGACGCGTCGCTCGCGGCGGCATTCGGCGCGGTGCGCTGCGTATCGTGCCACTGCGCCGGCACGTCGGCGTGCGGCGCATGAAAGTCGGGGCCGACCGTGCAGGACGCGAGCAGCGCGGACATGGCGACGACGACACAGGCGATCAAACACGTGGCGGGTTCGGGAACGCCGCGCTCCAAACCAGGCTTCACTTCAATGTCCTCCGCCGCCGGACGCCTTGGCCGGTGAAAAGAAAATCGTGATCGGAATGCAAAGCGTGCAGAAAATCGCGAGGAACGCGAACACGTCGACATAGGCAAGGAACGTCGCCTGCGAGATGTACGTGGTGTACAGATGACCGTTCGCCGTTTGCAGCGCCTGAGAAAGCGGCATGCCATTGATGTCCGCGATCGTCCGCGCATTGCGTTGCAACGTATCGTTGTAATTCTGTGAAAGCGGCGACATGAACTCCGATAGATGCGCCATGCGAGCCTGCGTGCGCTCGCGAACCATCGCGGTCGACAGCGAGATACCGATCGAACCCGCGACGTTGCGGAACATCGTGAACAGCGCGGACGCGTCGTCGTTCAGTCGCGGCGGTACCGTCAGATACGCAAGCGTCGTGATCGGCACGAACAGGAAGCCGATCGCCAGCGACTGCGCGCTGCGCATCTTCACCAGCGTGAAGTAGTCGATGTCCGGCACCAGCATGTGCGAATACGCGAGCGCGCACGCGAGCAGCCCGAAGCCGGTGGCCACCAGAAAACGCGTCTGCACGTGCGGCATCATTTTGCTGATCAGTGGAATTTCCATCGTGATCAGCACAGCGCCAGGCGACAGCACGAGGCCCGCGAGCATCGCCGTATAGCCGAGCTGCTGTTGCGCGAGCTGTGGCACGAGCACCGCGCTGCCATACAGAATCGTCGCGAACGCGGCGATCGTCACGCAGCCGAGCGCGAAGTTGCGGTCCTTCAGACAGCGCAGATCGACGACCGGCTTCTTCGTGTACAGCAGCCAGTACGTCGCACCGACGATGCCCGACACCGCGAGCACCGCGAACGTACGAATGAAGTTCGACGAAAACCAGTCGTCGTCCTCGCCGCGATCGAGCATCACCTGCAGGCAGCCGAGGCCGATCGCGATCAGAAGGATGCCCACGTAATCCACCGACACGCGCAGATCGCCCTTGCGTTTCCACGGCGGATCCTCGACCAGTTGCATCACCGCGAGCGAGGTCAGCACGCCGAACGGCACGTTCACGAGGAACACCCAGCGCCACGAAAAGTTGTCGGTGATCCAGCCGCCGAGCGTGGGTCCCAGCACCGGCGCGACGACGATCGCGACCGCCGAGATCGAAAACGCGCGGCCGCGCTGCTGCGGCGGGAACGTGTCGAGAATGATCGATTGCTGGTTCGGTTGCAGTCCGCCGCCGAAAAAGCCCTGCAAACAGCGGAAGATGATCAGCTGCCACAGATTGGTCGCGATGCCGCATAGAAACGAGCACACGGTGAACGCAATGATGCAGACGAGGAAATAGCGCTTGCGCCCGAGCAGCCGACCGAAGAAACCCGAGATCGGCAGCACGATGCCGTTGGCGACCAGATATGAGGTCAGCGTCCACGTCGCTTCGTCGTAACTGGCAGACATCGTGCCCGCGATGTGCGGCAGCGCGACGTTGACGATGGTCGTGTCGAGCACTTCCATGAACGCGGCGAGCGTGACGACGATCGCGATCAGCCACGGATTCGCGGATGGCTTCCAGTTCGACGCCTCGCCGGGCGACGCCTCGCCGGGCGCGTCGGACGCCGTCATTTCAGGTACACCTTCGGCGTGACCGACAAGCCCAGCCCGAGCGGATGATCGCGCGGCAGACCTTCGTCGATGATGATCTTGACCGGTACCCGCTGCACGATCTTCACGAAGTTGCCGGTTGCGTTTTCGGTCGGGAACGCCGAGAAGCGCGAGCCGCTGCCGAGTTGCACGCTATCCACATGGCCGCGCAGATCGAGCTTCGGATACGCGTCGACGTCGACGTCGACCTTTTCGCCGGGGCGGATGCGTTCGAGCTGCGACTCCTTGAAGTTCGCGGTGACCCACACCTGCGGCGTGACGATCGAGAACAGCGACACGCCCTCGGTCAGGAAGCTGCCGAGCTGCACGTTGCGCCGCGTGATCCAGCCATCCGACGGCGCGCGCACCTCGCAGTACGACAGATTCAACTGCGCCTGTTGGAGCTGTGCCTCGGCCTGATGCACCTGCTGGCGGCGTTCGTCGACGGCGGCCTCGGCCTCGCGCAACTGCTGCGGCACGAGACTCGCGGTCCGCTGCTGCGCGCGCGCCTGCTCGAGGCTCGCGTTGGCCGACTGGCGCTGTGCGTCGGCGGTATCGACGTTCTGCTGCGTGGTCGCGCGCGGATCGACCGTGTGCTGACGCTGCCAGGAGGCTTGCGCCTCGCGCAGATTCGCTTCCGCCGACGAGGTTTGCGCCTTCGCCTGGCGGTACTGCGCCGGATACTGCACGCGCGCGATGTCGAGCTGCACCTGTGCGGCGTTCAATTGCGCCTTTGCAAGACCAAGCTGCGCCTTCGCCTGATCGACCTGCGCCTGGTAGTCTCGCTTGTCGATCACGAGCAGCAGGTCGCCCTTGTGCACGAACTGGTTGTCGTCGACCGCCAGCGTCACCACGTAGCCGGAGACTTTCGGCGCCATCGTGATCGCGTTGCCATCGGTGTAGGCGTCGTCGGTCGTCACCTCGTTGCGCGTCGCGAACCACCAGACGAAGCCGACGATGCCAATCAGGATCACGACCGCGCCGAGGATGATCAGCGGCTTCTTGCCGGGCGTCTTTTTCTGCTGACCGTCGTCGCCGTTGTCCTTGTCGTTGTTGCCGTTGCCATGTTTGCCGTCAGCGCGGCCCTGGTCGCCGCGTTTGCCGACGCCGTCGCGTTCGTCGTTGCCGTCGCGGCGATCATCGCCGTGCGGCGCATCACGCCCGAATGCTTCCTGCCCGGCGCTGGCCGAGCCGGTCTCGTCTGACATGGTGAGTCGTTTCCGTCGTTCCAGTGGGTTGAGAATGGGGGAGTGCAATAGATGCCATCCGCGGCCGCCGCGAACACAGTGATGGGCGAGGCCGCGGGCGCTCGGCAAGCGCGGGCAGCGCGAACCGCTGCCACGCGGCTATTGACCGGCGGGCTTGTCGTGCCCGGCCTTTGCCTTGTCCTGCTCCGGCTCGATCCTCGTGGTGCCGCCCGTCGACGGCGGGTCGCTAGCCGGGAAGCTGTCTTCGACCTGCTTGTCGATCTGCTTTTCGCTCTTTTCCGAGTGAGGATGTTTTTCCTTGTATGTCGTCATGGTGACTCCTTAGTCAAGGTTGAACGGCAACACGATGGGTCACGACGCCGCCGCTTCCGGCGCGCCGATGATCGCGAGCGCGTCGGCCCGCGACAGCCCGCCGCGCATCGCGTCGGAAAGCCGCGCGGTCAGCGCTTCGCGCTCGCAGGCGAACACCGCGTCGACGTGGCCGTCGCACACGTACAGCGCGATGAACTGGTGATGATCGAAGTCGCCATCGACGACGATCTCATCCCACTCGCTCGCGTGGCCGAGGTATTCGAAGTTCTTGCCGTAGTGATAGGTCCAGAAGAACGGCACGTCGGCATAGCGATTGCGCAAACCGCACATGTTCTGCGCGGCGATGCGCGCATGCTGCTGCGCGACGCGCCAATGCTCGATACGCACCGGCTCCTGGTTCTCATGCAGCGTGAACACGGCGATATCGCCGGCCGCATATAGACCGCACGCGGCGTTCATGCCGGCATTCACGACCACGCCGCCGTCCTTCTGCAACGGCAGTCCTTCGACAAACCCCGTAGCCGGTGCAACCCCCGTGCCCAGCAGCACGACATCGGCCGCGATGGCCTCGCCGCCGGCAAGCATCACCGTATGCACATTGCCTTCCTCGCCCTCGAGTGAGGCGACCTTGGCGTCGAGATAAAACTTCACGCCATTGCTTTCGTGCAGCGCGCGAAACATCTGGCCCGCGCGCTCGCCGAACTGCTTCGCGAACGGCACCTTGTCGCGCGAAATCACGGTGACGGGCACGCCGTGCTTGCGCAACGCGGACGCGACTTCGAGGCCGATGAAGCTGCTGCCGAGAATCGCGACGCGGGTTTGCGATGCATCGTCGCCGAGCGCGTCGATCAACGCGGCGGCATCGTCGAGGTGTCGAAGCACATGCACGCCGCCGAGTTCGCAGCCGGGCATGTCGGGCACTTTCGGCACGCTGCCGGTCGCGAGCAGCGCGGTGTCGTATTTCAGCGGCTCGATGCTCTGCTCGCTACCACCCGCGCCGGCTTCGAAATGGATCGTGTGCGCAGGCACGTCGAGCCGCGCGACCTTCGCGACGATGCGCTCGATGCCGTGCGTGTGCAGCCAGTCGGGCGGCAGCAGCGGCGGCACGTCGGCCGGCGTCATTTCAAACGAGGGGACGAATTTGCTCAGCGAGGTGCGGTCATAGGGCGCGTGCGCTTCGTCGCCGATCAGCGTGATGCGGCCCTCGAAGCCGAACTCGCGTAACGCGGCACAGGCAGCGGCGCCGGCCGCGCCCGCGCCGATTACCACGTAGTGCTTGCGTTGCGCGGTGGCATCGGGCGGGGATGTGTGTGCCGCCGGTGCCGGCGCTGCGATTTTTTCCGCCGACACGAGCACGTCGTCTCCATCGAGCGTGACCGGGTAGCGATCGAGCGGCAGCAGCGCGGGCGGCTCGAGCACGTTGCCGGTCGAGACGTCGAACGTACCCTTGTGCCATGGGCAGATGATGCGGCCGTGGCACAGCGCGCCCTCTTCAAGCGGGCCCCCGGCATGCGGGCAATCAGGCGAGTACGCGCGCACGGTGTCGCCATCGCGCACCAGCAGAATCGGCGTGCCGTCCACGATCACGCGCAGCGCGCGGTCCGCTGGCAATTCCGAGAGCCGCGCGACGCGGTGGGCAGTCGTGGACATGGTGAGGCCTCGCGCAAGAAAGAGCTCGCGCAGCGCACGCAAACGCGTCGCGAGCGGTGACGGAAGTACGCTTGCCATCAAGCAGCGATAAGGCAGCAATCGTCGTGCCCGGACGCGTCGGCGGAGTGATGCCGTGAAGCTGCTTGGGAAGATAGGCCGAGTTGCGGTAAATTTCGAGACAGGGGAATTAGCGCGCGAACAGCGGCGTGCGAATTCACAGGCAATGCCTTCCCTGACCGTATGCAACTTTGATGGAGCAGGTGACCGTGCAGCGTGCAGAACGTGTCGCAGTCGATGTGCCGATGCCGTCACGCAACTTCGCGGCGACGCAGCGCATGCTGCTGATCTTGCTGGCCGTGTCGATCGTGTTTCCGTTGGCCTGCCTCGTGGGCTACGGCTACTTCGACTACCAGCGCCGCATCTCCGATGCGAACGATGCGCTCGACCGCCTCGCGCGCGTGGCGCAGGAGCAGGCCGTCAAGGTGCTGGATTTGAACCGGCAGATGGCCTCGCGCGTGATCGAGCTGCTCGGCAATTCCGACGACGCGCAGATCCGCGCGCGCGAGCGCGAATTGCACGAGCGTCTGCAGAGCATCGGCGGCGACTTTCCGCAGGTGGCGTCGATCTCGCTGCTCGGTGTGAACGGCCAGTTACTTGCGTCGAGCCTCGCGTATCCGGCGCCGGCAGTGACGAGCGGCTTGCGCGACGACTTTCTCGCCGCGAAGGCGATGCGTCCCCAGCCGTATTTCTCGCTGCCGATGGTCGGCGCGCTGTCGAAGGTCGACGTGTTCACGACCGCGATCGGCCGCACGGGTACGGACGGTCAGTTTCTCGGCGTGGTCACGGTGGCGCTGCGCAGCGAATATTTTTCGCGCTTCTACCGCGAGCTGACCAACGGCGATCCGTCGCTCGCGCTCGCGCTGTACCGGCAGGACGGCAATCTGCTGGTGCACTATCCGCCATGGCCGGCCGGCGCGCGGCCGTCGATGCACAGCGCGTTCATGTCCGCGTTGCGCGACAAACAGCTGTTCGGGCACCTGCATCTGAATTCGACCGTCGATGGTGTCGAGCGGCTGCTCGCGTTTCGCCGCGTCGGCGACTATCCGTTGTATGTGATGAGCGCGTACGCGATGTCATCGATCGTGGCGGCGTGGCGCACGCACTTCATGTTGATCGCGGCGCTGACGGCGGTGCCCTGCATCGCGATCTGGGGGCTCGTGCTGTATTCGCTGCGTCAGCTCGAGGCGGAGCGGCGCGCGTGGGAGCGGTGGCAGGGCGAGGTCGCGATGCGTCTGTCGGCCGAGGCGTCGAGCCGGCAACTGCAGCGCATGGGCGCGCTCGGCAATCTGGTCGCGAATGTCGCGCACGATTTCAACAACCTGCTGATGGTGGTGTCGGCGAACACCGAGCTCGCGCGCCTGAAGCATTACAACGATCTCGAGAAGGAAGTGCATGCGGTCGAGCGTGCCACGGCCACGGCCGAAGCGCTGACGCGGCGTCTGTTGAGCGTCGCGCGCAAGCAGCCGCTGAAGCAGGAGCCCGTCGAGCTTGCGCGCTGGCTGCCGGCCGCCGTGCCGCTGATCAACGCGGCGCTCGGCGACACGATCGAACTGGCGTTGCGCATGCCGGAGAACCTGTGGCAGGTGCTCGTCGATCCGACCGATCTCGAGTTCGCGATCGTGAACATCGCGATGAACGCGCGCGATGCGATGCCGCGCGGCGGGCGCTTCGTGATCCGCTGCCAGAACAATCGGCTGGTCAGCGGCGATACGCTGCTGCCGGACGGCGAGTACGTGCTGATCGCCTGTTCCGACGACGGCGAAGGGATGCCCGAATCGGTCGCGCGACGCGCGTTCGAGCCGCTGTTCACGACCAAGCTGCGCGGCTCGGGCACCGGCCTCGGGCTCGCCCAGGTGCTGTCGATGTCCGAGCAGGCTGGTGGCACCGCGAAGATCGACAGCGTGCTGGGCAGCGGCACGACGGTGCGGATGTTTTTGCCGCGCTATCGTGAGGGCGCCGCGCTGGCCGGCGCCGATGCGCGCCAGCCGCTGCCGACCGCGGCCGGGGCCGTGCTGCTCGTCGAGGACAACGAGGACGTCGCGGCCGGCGTGACCGCGGTGCTCGAAACCTTCGGCTGCGAGGTGCATCACGAGCCGACCGCCGACCAGGCGTTCGACGTGCTGAGCGCCGGCGAGCGCTTCGAGCTCGTGCTGTCGGACATCCAGATGCCGGGCAAGCTGAACGGTATCGACCTGGCGGAGAAGATCCGCAGCGCGTGGCCGTCGCAGAAGATCGCGCTGATGACCGGTTACGCCGACGAGCTCGACCGCGCGCGTCGGCTCGGCATTGCGATACTCGCGAAGCCGTTCAATATCGACGAACTGCATGCGCTGGTGGCTTGCGGCACCTGAAGCCGCGGCACCGTTCGTCTATCGCGTCCATGGGCTTTTCCTGGCGTGCTGTGCTGCGGCACAGCCCTTGCTGAAAAGAGCGCGAGGTTTGCGCGTGCGGTCACCGCGCGCCCACTTTCTTTCGACACTCTCGACACCCAGGAGAATCGCCATGAAAATCAGACACGCAGTGCTCGTTTCCACCTTGCTCGCGGCTTCGTCGCTCGCAATGGCCCAAGGCGCCGGCGCCGGCGCCGGCGGTGGCGCAGGCGGCGGCGGGGGGCCGGCCGGCAACGACCCTAACACCAACGCCGCGACCTCGACACGCGAGGGCGGCGATGCGGGCGCGACCGGGGAGACCACGCCTTCGACTCACCATCACATGAAGAAGCATTCGAAGTCGAAGAAGCCCATGACGGACTCGACGAATACGCCGGGCGCCGACGCGAGCAGCGATACGAAGGGGCAGTAAGCGCAGCGTGTCAAGGCAGAAGGGCGGCAGGCGTCGCGCGTCGGGTGTGACCCGGCGTGTCGGCTCCGGCCGTTTTTCTGTGCGCCGGAGTCCCCGCCAGAGCCCGGCACTGTCGGCAAGGGGGGAGGGTTTTATGAGATGGTGCCATGTTGCCCAATCGTGCCTCGTCAATTGACTGTGAGGCACGATGACTTCACTTTTTCCCGCTCCTCACCTCGACATCCGTGAAAGACGGCACGGACATTTCTTCTGGCAGAGCGTTCGCAAATCGATCTACCTTCACATTGAGTCGCCCCGCATGTTTGACGCGGACCGCTGGTTTCATTTTGCCCTGCCAGCCGGCGCACCCCGCGCGGGAAACGACGACTTGGCGCAAGGCATGGAGGAAGCTCGCGCAGCGTGGCTGCAACACGCCCCCTCGATGCTGCTGTCCCTCCAGTCGTACGAGCTGCGCGACGTGCTTGGCCGAAGTGACAACCGATTCGATATGCGCCGGATGGACGACCATGAGGTTGCAAAGGCCCTTTACAACGAAGTGCAGAACGGTGGCAGGCAGACTCGTGATGTAGCAACTGCCTTGGGCCTCAACAAAAATCAGGCGCAGCAGCTTCATCGGGAAATTGGCGGTCAACGGCTCGGTTATCACGAAATAATGGAACGCGCCAAAGATATGTTCAACTTGTGGTAACGCGGCCAACAAACAGTGGAATTACCGAATGATTAACACACGAGACGAGATTGAGCGCCGCCTGTCAGCTGTTGAAGGACTGCCGATAAGTGCGGTACATCATGCAGCAGGCACACTGACGATGCAGTTTGGCTCCCTAAGACCGGTAGCCAATTTCAAAGGTGCGATCAGGCACGTTGGGGAGTGGTCGTTACACGTCCAATGCAACTGGAAAATAGAACAGGCTGGCAGTGCGATTGCAACGCAAGATGATCTTTTCGGTCCCGATGAAAAGGCACACCGTTCGGCTCAGCGCATTGACGATTTGCTGGTCAAACAGGGCCCTGCCATTGTGAAAGGCGTATCGGGAAGCGAAGAAGGCGGTGCAGACATTTTACTGTCCGGTGGCTTGCGGCTTGTCATCAGCCCGAACAGTGCGCCTGACGAAGAAGACTGGGGCTTTTTTGACCCAACCTCCGATGCGAAGCACTTTATCATCGAGGGCGGCAAGGTTGATCCCTGGTCTTTATCGTGACGAACGTCCCCAGGAAAAGGCAAATCTCGGCGTTGGATTATCTGCAAAGCCCGTAACAGTCGCTGACCGTCAATTCGTACTGTCGGCTGTGATATGTGCGGGATGGATGTTATGTGCGGACGCGATCCAGAAGCCTTTTTCCACAGCTCCCGGATAGCCTGCGCCCGCGCCTGGGTTCAATCCCTGGGTTCAATCCTTTTCCATCGCCGCGTCGTAGTTGCCGAGCGCGGCCGCGCCGTTCAGACGCGCGCGCTTGAGCAACGCCTGCTGCGCTTCCTTCACGTTGGCCGGCTGTCCGCGCCACGCATTCAACGGCGGCTCCTGCAACGCGCGCCCGTACGAAAAGCTCAGATTCCACGGCAGCGCGCCGAGCCGGTTCATCGCACTGAGATTGGCGGTGGCCTCCTCGGGCGACTGTCCGCCCGACAGGAACACGAGACCGGGAACCGAAGAGGGCACCGTACGCATCAGCACGCGCACGGTCGCCGCCGCGATATGCGCCGTGCTCGACTGCTGCTGATGCTCGGAGCCGGCCAGCACCATGCTCGGCTTCAGCACGATATGTTCGAGCACCACGCGATGCCGATGCAGCGCATGAAACACCTCGTGCAACACGGCCTCGGTGACTTCCGCGCAACGCTCGATCGTGTGCTCGCCGTCCATCAGCACCTCGGGTTCGACGATCGGCACGATGCCGGCTTCCTGGCTGATCGCCGCGTAGCGCGCGAGCGAATCGGCGTTCGCCTCGATCGCGAGCCGGCTCGGCAGGCTCGCCGTGATGTTGTAGACCGCGCGCCATTTCGCGAAGCGCGCGCCTTGCCGTTTGTAATCGACGAAGCGTTTGGCGAGACCGTCGAGGCCCTCGGTGATCTCGTCGCCGGGAGCGAGCGCAAGCGGCACCTTGCCGAGGTCGACCTTGATGCCGGGCACGATGCCATTTGCCGAGGCGACCTGCGGGAACGGCGTGCCGTCGTCGGCTTTCTGGCCGAGCGTTTCTTCGTAGAGGATCACGCCGCTCACGAACTCGCCGAGACCGGGCGTCGTCAGGAGCAGGTTGCGATACGCGCGACGGTTTTCCTCGGTCGATTCGAGGCCGATCGTCTTGAAGCGTTTGGCGATGGTCGGGCCGCTTTCGTCGGCGGCGAGAAGACCCTTGCCCGGTTGAACCATCGCCTTGACGGTGGCTTGCAGCTCGCTACGGGTGTCCATGAGGTGTGCTCCCTTGGGTAGGCTCCGTTCGATGCGGTGTGCAAAGAAGTGCCGGTGACAGTTTCCTTTGCGTGACGAGTGGGTGCGAAAGCGGACTTCATTCGCCGAGCAGATGCAACACGATATCGCGCGGCTGCGGGTGACGCCGATGTTCGAACAGATACAGCCCCTGCCATGTGCCGAGCACCATCCTTCCATGCTCGACGGGCACGCACAACTGCACCTGGGTGAGCGCCGTGCGCAGATGCGCGGGCATGTCGTCGGGGCCTTCGGTGTCGTGCTCGTAGCGCGTGTCGTCCTCGGGCGCGAGGGTCTCGAAGTAGCGCTGCAGATCTCGCCGCACGGACGGATCGGCATTCTCCTGAATCAGCAGCGACGCCGACGTGTGCCGGCAAAACAGCGTCAGCAGACCGGTACGGATGTCCGTCTCGTCGACGAAGCGGCGCGCGCCGTCGGTAAATTCGACGAGGCCGCGGCCGCGGGCCTGGACACTCAGATGATGGATGACCTGGCGCATGACGGAGCTCGAATCTCAGAGCGACGCGAACGCGTCGTCGATATCCTCGGCGCTGCGTGGCCGCACCACGCGCGCGACCTCGGCGCCGTCGCGCATCAGCACGAGCGTCGGCCACAGCTTGACCTTGAACGAGCGGCCGAGCGGGCGGCCCGGGCCGTCCTCGATCTTCAGATGCCGCAGGCCCGTGTGCGGCGCGAGCGCCTGGCGGATCGATGCCTGCGCGCCCTGGCAATAGCCGCACCAGTCGGTGCCGAATTCGACGACGGTGACGCCGGGCAGCGAGTCCAGCTCGGCGCGGGTCGGTCCTTTCGGGGAATAAGCTGTCGGCGAGGTCATGCGTGCTCCGCTGCTGATCGTGATCTGCCAAGGGTAGCAGCTATGCCGCGGATCGTCAGCGCAGCGGCCGTATGCTGCCGATGCGCGCGTTGTCGCCGCGGCATGTTAAAAAGCGGTGCGCGCGTGCTCGACCGATCGACGCGCCGCGTCATCGCACAGAACCTCGCAAAACATGAACACACGAATCTATCTGCAACATCCGCAACACAAAGACGCTATCGCGGTCGCGACCGGCTTCAGCTGGGGCGCGTGCCTGCTCGGCTTCATCTGGGCGCTGTCGAAGAGAATGTGGTTCGCCGCGTTCGTGATGCTAGGCATCAACGTGATCCTGCTCGGCATCGGGCTGTGGGGCGAGACGGCCGATCTGATCGGCTTCGTGCTGTCGATCGTGTTCGCCTTCGCATGCGGCGCGTATGGCAACCGGTGGCACCGCTGGACGCTCGAACAGCGCGGCTACGTCGTGGTGTGATGCGTTCGCGCTGGAGCGGGGATTGCTGCGCAGGGGTGTGATCGAAGCTGAATTCAATCCGTCATGGAGGCGTTTTATGCTAATTGCATTGGCAGTCGCAGGTCTTTCCGCTGATCGGCTTTCGACGCGCCGGCCTTGCCCTCACGCTGCGGCAACTGGCCGAGCATTGCGAATGTGCGGCCCACGAACACATTCAGGCTCGTCGCTCGATTGACCCGTCCCGCCGAACGCATGACGGCTGCGGCTTGAACGATGACGACGAAAGCGACTGTTGGCACTTGCTTATCCTACCGTCGCGAACGACTCGCGCTGCTGTCTGGTTGTCTGCCCTAACAACGGATTACGCCGAGCGGGCAGCAACGCTAGACATCGCTATGCACCCCGGATAATTGACCATTGTTAACAAAAACCAAAATCCGTTTGATTGCGCCAGAATTTCCTTCCGTGCTAGCGTGATCCCCACGCATCCCTCACGTACGCAAACTTAATGCCTCAGAAACCTAATAATGGCTGACTATAACAGCAGCAACTACTGGACCTCCTCAACTACAGAAAAGCATGACAGCAAGCAAAACGCCATTGCAATATCGGTCGATGACCGCGCCGCCACCCGGCAGGCGATTATCAATATGCTTGCGCGAAAAGGCTACAGGCTGATTGAGCGTTCAGCGTGGCACGCAAAGCCCCCGAGTGGCGCGATGCGGGAAAGTCATTGGGACTATCAGGATATTGTGATACACCACGCGGGCCGCAGCTATTCTTGTGGCGCACCTTCTATTGAAGAGATGCAGCGCTTACAGGCGGAGGACATGCGCAGAAGCCCGCCTTTTGGCGATGCAGGATACCACTACGCAGTTTCATGTCAGGGCGAGATATATGAGGCCCGCGATATTCGGTTTGTTGGTGAGCATGTGGCTGCAAGCAATTCGGGAAAAATCGGTATTGTGTTTCTATCCGATTTGGTTGAGGCAGGTGAGGCCTATGAACAGGAATACGGCAATCTATCGATATTTGATAAGCTCAAAAATATTCGCGGGATTCTAACCGATCAGACTATTTCAGGGCATGATAAGCCAACCCCGGCTCAGATTCAAGCTGCCACAGCTTTGTGTGGCGTCTTAAAAGATTTTTTTAATATTTCCAGACTGGGTGGACACAGGGAATATCAAAGATTGGCAACGAATACGGGGCGGGCCTGTCCTGGCAAGCTTGGAATGGATGTTGTGAAATTGCTGCGTTCGAGATTATCGCTATCTGTGCCGGGAAGTGATCTGCCATGAAAAAGAAAGTTTTTGTGGGTGTTTTTGTTATGATTTTTGCATTGGGGATGCTCATCTTCAATGTATTTGTAGGGTATTACAATTCATATGTCGATCATAATGAGAATGAGATCTATTTTTTAAAGAAATTTCCAACTTTAAGACGGGAATTTGTCAACCCATTTGCAAATGAAGGCGATGCCCCTTCCGTGGATGAACTATCAACCAATACTCGCAGAGAGCTTTCCGATTTTTGCAAATATGCATACGGTCTGACTTTCAATGACTCAAAGTCCCTTGAGGCTTGTAGGGCGCAGATTCTTCGAGAAAATCAGTAACCGAATTCAAAGCTTTCCTATAGGTGATCGAGCACAAGCTTTTTTTCGGTTGCACTCGACTCATCTGAGGGCGAAATAGCGCAGGAGATTACATGGGAATTTTTTATGCGGCCGTGGACGGAGATCCGCTGACGAGTCACGAGGACAGTCACGTTATTGCGCGCGAAGGCTATCGCGCCGCCACGATAAAAGGGGATGACGGCAAAACCCGAAGTGTGGTCTACATTGGCGATAGCGCCTGGTGTGGTGCATGCCAAAGCACAGGGGTCATCGTCGGCGGCGCGGGGATCAGTGAGAATCGCCGCATGATTGATCTGGCCGGGGGGGCTCGCCGCCAGGCTGTCGGTGGAGATGCGATTCACTGCAACTGCTCGACCCCGCCGCGCATCATTGCGATTCACGGAACGCGATGGTCGATCACTGACGACACACAGCTTAAAGCAACGAGCACTCAGAAGCACTCCACCCCGCCAGCACCGCTTGTCGAGCCAACGCATACGCGCTGGTTCGCCATCGTCGACAGCGTAACCGATGAGCCTTTATCTGGCCGTGAATTCATCGCGAACGTTGATGGTGTCAGACAGGCCGGCAGGACCGATAGCAACGGTTACGCACGGATTACGACCAATGACGAGAAGCCCGTCGATATTCATGTGGTTTTCCATTCTCCCGCACGCAAACTCAATGCATCGGGAACCTGACAATTAACTGGTGCTTTTGAACAACTATCACACCGAGTTCGATCCGACCTACGACTACAAGGCGCTGGCGCAGCAAATGCGCGCAACTGAGGGCAAGTAGCGTTGAGCGTGCCAGCAGCGTGCCGCTAACGGCACGCATCGGCACGGCACGGCGCGAGTCGCCGGATGCATCCGCGCACGCCTCACGGATTTGGGACAGCTATTAGCGGGTTTACGCGAGCCGCGCTCCAGGTCGATAATGCCTCGGTCGTTCCGGCCCCCTGCCTGCGACGCCTAACGTGCCTTCGAGCGCTTCGCTGCGTATCGAGGCCCGCTCCACCTGACCCACCGTCCCCGTGTTGAAAACTGCGCGTTTTTTCGACCTGCTTCGCATTCCTGGCTTCAAGCCGCTCGCCGCCGCCACCCTGATGCTCGGTGTGGCGATGTCCTTCACCGCACCGTATCTGTCTCTGTTCGGCATCGAACGCGCCGGCATGACGCCGTTCCGGCTCGGCGTATTCATGACGCTGATCGCCGCGAGCGGCGTGCTCGCAAGCACGGTAGCGGGGCGCTGGAGCGACCGGAGCGGGCGGCATCGACCGTTATTGCTGGCGGCGCTCATCGCAGCCGCGCTCGGCTACCTGTGTCTGTGCGTGGTGCGCGATTACCGGCTGCTGCTCGTGGTCGGCATCGTGTTCATCGGCGCGGGCGGTTCGGCGATTTCGATGGTGTTCTCGTTCAGCCGCGCGGCGCTGCCGGTGCCCGACCCTGCCGAGCGCGTGTTCGCGAGCGCGACGCTGCGTACGATCCTCTCGGCCGCATGGGTGTTCGGGCCGGCGGTCGGCGCGCTGGTGCTCGCCGCGACGAGCTTCACCGGACTCTTCCTGTTCGCGGCCGCCAGCTTCGCGACCTGCGGCTTCATCGTCTGGCGCATGCAGGAGCCGCAGAGCCATCTCGGCGATCACACGGTCGAGGACACCGCGTCGGAGCCGTCCGCGTCGATCACGGTGCCGCCGCTGAGGCAGCCCGGCGAGGACGCGCACGAAACACTGCCGGTCGCGTCGGCGAACGACATCCTGCGCTCGGTGACCGCGCTGACCTTACTCGGCCTCGCCGCGAACGCGACGATGATCGTACTGCCGCTGTACATCGTGCATGGGCTCAACGGCACGCATCTCGACGTGTCGGTGATGCTCGGTCTCGGCGCGCTGACCGAGATCCCGATGATGCTCGCGCTCGGCGCGAAGTCGTCGTCGCTGCACAAGCCGAACTGGCTTGCCGCGTGCGCGGCCGTGCATGCGGTGTACTTCGTCGCGATGTCGCTGGCCGGCAACGTCAGCGTGCTGATCCCGATGCAGATGCTGAACGCGTTCGTGGTCGCCGTGACCTCGTGCCTCGGCATGACCTACGTGCAGGATCTGATGCCGCATTCGCCCGGGCGTGCGACCGCGCTGTTCTTCAATGCGGCGCGGGTCGGCTCGATCCTGTCGGGCGTGCTGTCGGGGCTGCTCGTGCAGGCGTTCAGCTATCGCGGCACGTTCCTGTTCTGCGGACTGCTGGCGCTGGGCGCGCTGGTGCTGTTCGCGGTGCCCGGCTATCGCTATCCGCTGATGTGGCGCGCGGTCAAGCGCGTCGCGGCCGAGCAATACGCGAAGCTGGCCGCCCGCCGCGGCAGCCGCGTGCCCGAGCGTAGCGAATGACACGTGAGCCCGCCGCGTTCGCTTTCGCGCGGATGCGGCGCGCCTCCAGTTGCGTGGAACTTTGAGCCGCGCTGCGCCTCTGCAAAAGAGTGCGGCTTGCTTCGGTACATGCGGCGTAGCTCGCGACACAGCGCCTATGCTTAAGGGCAGCCACGCCGCCGCAACACGATGACCGGAAAATCGGGCAGCGCAACGCAGCATCTTTAGGAGCGAACCATGCAGCTAGGCATGATTGGATTGGGACGAATGGGCGCCGACATGGTGCGGCGCCTGACCAGGGGAGCTCAGCAGTGCATCGTCTACGACGTGCAGCCGGCGGCGGTCGACAGGCTGAAGCAGGAAGGCGTGGCCGGCGCGAGCTCGCTCGAAGACCTCGTCGCGAAGCTCGACAAGCCGCGCGCCGTGTGGCTGATGGTGCCCGCCGCCGTGGTCGACGCGACGCTCGACAAGCTCGTGCCGCTGCTCGAGCCGGGCGATGTCGTGATCGACGGCGGCAACTCCTACTATCACGACGACATCCGCCGCGGCCAGCAACTCGGCGCGCGCCAGCTTCACTACGTGGACGTCGGCACGAGCGGCGGCGTCGCGGGGCGCGAGCGCGGCTACTGCCTGATGATCGGCGGCGAGGCTGAGGTCGTCAAACGGCTCGAACCGATCTTCTCGACGTTGGCGCCCGGCGCGGGCACGCAGAGCGCGACGCCGGGCCGCGCGGCGGCCGCGAGCACCGCTGAGCAGGGCTTTCTGCATTGCGGCCCGCAAGGCGCGGGGCATTTCGTCAAGATGGTTCATAACGGCATCGAGTATGGGCTGATGGCCGCCTACGCCGAGGGTCTGAACGTGCTGCGCCACGCCGACGCCGGCCGGCACGCGCGCGAGGCCGATGCGGAGACGTCGCCGCTGCGCCGTCCCGAGCTGTATCAGTACGATCTGAATCTCGCGGATATCGCCGAGGTCTGGCGGCGCGGCAGCGTGATCGGCTCGTGGCTGCTCGACCTGATCGCCGGCTCGCTCGCCAGCGACACCGAACTGAAAGGCTACGCGGGCCGCGTATCG
This sequence comes from Paraburkholderia sp. MM5496-R1, assembly GCF_050436205.1. NCBI lineage: Bacteria > Pseudomonadati > Pseudomonadota > Betaproteobacteria > Burkholderiales > Burkholderiaceae > Paraburkholderia > Paraburkholderia sp. MM5496-R1. Next base: position 2,567,369 of record NZ_JBNDLT010000003.1, on the reverse strand, counting down.
GATTCGGGCGAGGGGCGCTGGACCGTCACGGCGGCCATCGACGAAGGTGTGCCGACACCGGTGCTCAGCGCGGCGCTGTTCGCGCGCTTCAGTTCACGCGGAGAAGCCGATTTCGCGAATCGCGTGCTGTCGGCGATGCGGCACGATTTCGGCGGCCACGCGGAAAAGCCCGTTGCGCCGGACGGCGGGCTGAAGTAGCCGAGGCCATCCACGCGTGCGCTATCACGCCGACCCGCCGAACCGTCCCGCCGAACTTGCCACAAGGAACCGCGATGCCAGTCAGCTCCGCCACGCCGCACGACGTCGTGTTTCTGTTCGATTGCGACAACACGCTGCTCGACAACGATCACGTGCTGCAGGATCTGCGCGCGCACATGATGGGCCAGTTCGGCGAAGAGAACAGTGCGCGCTATTGGGAAATCTTCGAAAACCTGCGCACGGAACTCGGTTACGCCGACTACCTGGGCGCGCTGCAGCGCTACCGGACCGAGCATCCACGCGACACGCGCCTGCTGTTGATGTCGTCGTTCCTGATCGAGTATCCGTTTGCGAACCGGCTCTATCCGGGTGCGCTCGACGCGCTGCGGCATCTCGGCAAGCACGGGCCGACGGTGATCCTGTCGGATGGCGACGTCGTGTTCCAGCCGCGCAAGATTTCGCGCTCGGGCCTGTGGGACGAAGTCGACGGGCGCGTGCTGATCTACATCCACAAGGAGTTGATGCTCGACCAGGTGATGGAATGCTATCCGGCGCGCCATTACGTGATGGTCGACGACAAGCTGCGAATTCTGAGCGCGATGAAGAAGGCATGGGGCGCGGAGCTGACCACCGTGTTTCCGCGCCAGGGACACTATGCGTTCGATGCGAAGCAGATCGCGAGCAATCCGCCCGCGGACGTGACGGTCGGGCGGATCGGCGAGTTGGCGGAGCTCGACGTGGACACGCTGTTGGGTAGCGCGAAGGGCAGCTAGGCGGCGCCGCGCGCGCAGTGCGGGCGCCGTTTCATGGGTGACATCGCGGGCTCACGCGCCCAGCGCTTTCAGGCGCGCCTGGGTATCGGCCGCGCCGACGCCGTTCGCGTCGCGCGCATGCGGGTCCGCGCCGTGCGCGAGCAGCAGATCGACGATCGCGGTGCGGTTGAACATCGCCGCGATCATCAGCGCGGTACGGCCATCGGGCGATGCGCCTTCGACGTCGGCGCCGTGCGCGAGCAAGGTTTCGATCACCTTGTCGAAGCCCTTGAACGCGGCGCCCGCGATCGGCGTCTGGCCCGCGTCGTTGCGCAGGTTCGCATCGGCGCCCCGGTCGAGCAGCGTGCGCACCGCGTCGGCGTGGCCGTGGTAGCTCGCGAGCATCAGCAGGCTGTCGCCGCGCTCGTTGCGCAAATTCGGCGGCACGCCTTTCTCGATGACGGCCGCGAGCATCGTCGCATCGCCGCGCCGCGCGAGGTCGAAGACTTCGCGCGCGAGCGCCTGCAATTCGGGATCGGGTTGCGATGCGGGCGGGTTGTCGGTGTGGTCGGTCAAGGCACTCTCCTTGCGATGAATGAGCGGCGCATTGCCAATGCCGCGCCCGGTCTTTCAGCGAGCATACACATTCCGTGACGCTCGCGTTCGCACGCTGGCAGCCGCGCCGCTGTGCTAGACGTGGCTGAACAGCTTGACCAGCAGCCCGAATATGCCGATCGGTATGGCGACAGCCAGGAATGTGAACACGAGCGTAAGGACCAGGACCACGAGCACTTTGAGCGCACTGGGAGATGTCGACATGGCGGCGATTGACCTGAGGCAGAAAATCACGAAAAGAAAGCAGACAGCGCAAGGAGTTGCAGCACGAATGCCACATTCAGCGCGACATACTGGGAGGGGTAGAAAGCATTCGCCCCCGTTTGAGCAGCTTAGTACATTCGACTCGCACCGCCCGGCTTCGTTTCGAGTGCGCCGCATCATCCGCCAACCAGCCTGACAGTTCTTTTCGAGGAGTGACGCCATGGCCGAAGCAACCTCGCATCCCACCCCACCGCAAGTTCTGGACCCCGATACGCTGCGCAACCTCGATCGCTACTGGCGCGCATGCAATTACCTGTCGGTCGGCATGATCTATCTGCGCGACAACCCGTTGCTGCGCAAACCGCTGAAGGCCGAGCACATCAAGAACCGGCTGCTCGGCCATTGGGGCTCCGACGCCGGCCAGAGCTTCGTGCTCGTGCATCTGAACCGGCTGATCCGCAAACACGATCTCGACGTGATCTTTCTGTCCGGCCCCGGCCACGGCGCCCCCGCGAGCCTCGCGAACTGCTACCTGGAAGGCCACTACTCGGAAATTTATCCGGACCGCAGCGAGGACGAAGCCGGTATGCGGCGCTTTTTCCGGCAATTCTCGTTCCCGGGCGGCATCGGTTCGCATTGCACGCCCGAAACGCCGGGCTCGATTCACGAAGGGGGCGAACTCGGCTACAGCCTGTCGCACGGCTACGGCGCCGCGTTCGACAACCCCGAGCTGATCGTCACCGTGATGATCGGCGACGGCGAAGCGGAAACCGGCCCGCTCGCCACGTCGTGGCATTCGAACAAATTCCTGAACCCGATCCGCGACGGCGCGGTGCTGCCGGTGCTGCATCTGAACGGCTACAAGATCGCCAACCCGACGCTGCTCGCGCGCATTCCGCGTGAGGAACTCGAAGCATTGATGGTCGGCTATGGGCACAAGCCGTATTTCGTCGAAGGCGACGATCCCGACACGATGCATCAGCAGATGGCCGCGACGCTCGAACAATGCATCGGCGAAATTCGCGCGATCCAGCAGCATGCGCGGCAGAACAACGACACGACGCGGCCGCGCTGGCCGATGATCGTGCTGCGCTCGCCGAAGGGCTGGACCGGGCCGAAGGAAGTCGACGGTCACAAGGTGGAAGGCTCGTGGCGCTCGCATCAGGTGCCGGTGGCCGATGCGGTGAGCAATCGCAAGAGTCTGCAGATCGTCGAGGATTGGCTGCGCAGCTACGGCCCCGAAACGCTGTTCGATGCGAACGGCCGGCTTGTCGAAGAACTGCGCGCGCTCGCGCCCGAGGGCGCGCGCCGCATCAGCGCGAATCCGCACGCGAACGGCGGACTGTTGTGCAAGATGCTCGACATGCCGCCGTTCCGCGACTACGCGGTGGCCGTGAAGAAACCGGCGGCGGCGTATACGTCGCCGACCGCGGTGCTCGGCACGTTCCTGCGCGACGTGATGCGCAACAACATGTCGAACTTCCGGCTGTTCGGTCCCGACGAAACTTCGAGCAACAAGCTGCACGCGGTCTATGAAGCGTCGGGCAAGACCTGGCTCGCCGCGCTCGAACCGGGCGACGCCGACGGCGGCGAACTGTCGCCCGATGGCCGCGTGATGGAAATGCTCAGCGAGCACACGCTCGAAGGCTGGTTGGAAGGCTATGCGCTGACCGGCCGTCACGGACTCTTCGCGACCTACGAAGCGTTCGTGCACGTGATCGACTCGATGTTCAACCAGCACGCGAAGTGGCTCGAAAAAGCCAAGCGCGAGCTCGGCTGGCGGCAGCCGGTGCCGTCGCTCAATCTGCTGATCACGTCGATCGTGTGGCGCCAGGATCACAACGGTTTCACGCACCAGGACCCCGGTTTTCTCGACGTGGTCACCAACAAGAGCCCGGACGTCGTGCGCATCTATCTGCCGCCCGACGCGAACTGTCTGCTGAGCGTCGCCGATCACTGCCTGCGCTCGCGCGACTACGTGAACGTGATCGTGTCCGACAAGCAGCCGCACCTGGACTATCTCGACATGGACGCGGCCGTCACGCATTGCACCAAGGGCATCGGCATCTGGGACTGGGCGTCGACCGATCAGGGCGTCGAGCCGGACGTCGTGATCGCATGCGCGGGCGACATCGCGACGATGGAAGCGCTCGCCGCCGTGCAGATCCTGAAGGAGCGCTGCCCGACGCTGAAGATCCGCTTCGTCAACGTGGTCGATCTGTTCCGCCTGATGCCCGAGCATGCGCATCCGCATGGACTGTCCGACCGCGATTTCGATTCGCTGTTTACGACCAGCAAGCCGGTGATCTTCAACTTCCACTCGTATGCGGCGCTCGTGCACAAGCTCACGTACAACCGTCAGAATCACGGAAACATGCACGTGCATGGCTATAACGAGAAGGGCAACATCAATACCCCGCTCGAACTCGCGATCATCAACGGCGTCGACCGCTTCACGCTGGCGATCGATGCGATCGATCGCGTGCCGTCGCTGCGCGGCGTCGGCGATCATACGAAGGAGTGGCTGCGCGGGCAGATCATCGAGCATCTCGCGTATGCACACGAGGAAGGGATCGACAAGGAGGAAATCCGCAACTGGACGTGGAAAGGCTGAGCGAGGAGGCGCCCATGCACGACCACGATCAGGAACGGACGATCCTCGTGCTGAACAGCGGGTCGTCATCGCTGAAGTGCGGGCTGTTCGCCCACTCGGCCAACGACGAAACACCGTTGCTCGAAGGCGCGGCTGCAAGCGGGCGGGAGCTGACTCGCCTGACTGAGGTCAGCCCTTGCGGACGACGGTCCGGTCCGCGACTGAAGTGACGCCGAACAGACGCGTGACGTCTTCGAGCATCGCGGCGCGCTGTGCTTCGCGCTGAAGCTCGCCCGACAGCGTGATGCGCCCCCGCGCGACCTTCACGCGCACGGCGCGCGGCGGCACGGCCGAATCCCACGCGAGACGGCGCGCTGCTTCGGCGGCGATCTGCGCGTCGGTCAGGCGGGCAGATTCGCTCGATCTCGAGCTTGTGGACCGCATGGCGTCTCCGCGAAACAGAATGTCGATCAACTCACACTAGCAGATGTGGCGGGTTTTGCCGGCGTGCGCGCTTCGCCGGCAGCGTAGATTCGCTCGCCGCGCCGGGCTCGCCGCGTTTATCATAGTGCCCACCTGACAGAACGCGCCGTCCAGCCGCGAACGGCGCGCGCATCTTCCACGAGACCTCGCAATCCCATGAATTCGACTCCCGACGCTCCTTCCCGACCCTCGCTGCGCGCGCTGACTGCGCTCGAAGGACGTGTTCTCGGCGTGCTCGTCGAAAAACAGCACACGGTACCCGACAGTTATCCGTTGTCGCTGAACGCGCTGACGCTCGGCTGCAATCAGAAGACCGGCCGCGCGCCGGTGATGAGCGCGACCGAGGCCGAGGTGCTGACCGCCGTCGACGGCCTGAAACGCCTGAGCCTCGTGTTCGAGGGCAGCAGCAGCCGCGTGCCGCGCTTCGAGCACAACATGAACCGCGTGCTCGGGCTGCCGGGACAGTCGATCGCGCTGCTGACCACGCTGCTGCTGCGCGGCGCGCAAACGGCCGCCGAATTGCGCCTGAACAGCGCGCGCCTGCATGGCTTCGCCGATATTTCGTCAGTCGAGGCGTTCCTCGACGAGCTGGCCGCGAACGATCCGCCTCGCGTCGTCCGGCTGCCGCGCATGGCGGGCGAGCGTGAGAATCGCTGGATGCATCTGTTGTGCGGCGAGTTCAGCATCACCGAAGCCTCGCAGTCCGCGCTCGCCGAGGACGACAGCGTGCCGCTGTCGGCATTCGAGGCGTTGAAGGCCGAGCAGAAGCGTCTCGCCGATGAAGTCAGCCGTCTGCAGGCCGTCGTGCGGCGCATGGCGACCGAGCTGGGCATCAGCGCGGACGATCTGTGATCTGAAACGGAAACGGAAACGGAAACGAAGGCGAAGGCGCGCCCGGCCGCCTGTTTCACGCATCACGCCGACGCGGCCTGTCCGCCAGCAACGTGCGCTGCGTGCGATAGAAGATCCGCGGCGGCACGTTCGGCGAGTCTTCGGCGAGACGGTCGAGTTCGGTACGGATCCCGGTGAGGTAGTGCGCTTCGCGCGCATCGGTGTCGCCGGCAAACACCGCTTCGAGCCGCCGACGCACCGCGCCATAGCGCGCACCGGCCGCGCGATGCTTCTCGGCACGCTCCGCATAGCGCAGGAACGTCTGCAATGCGGCCGACATCGCCGCCGCCACGCTGACGAGCCCAACGACTATCCGCATCTCGATCGACACCGGCGGCGCGCTCAACGACGCGAACACCGCCGTGCCGACGAACGCGGTCAACGCGGTCACGAGCCAGCCCATGCGGCGCTCGCGCGCCGACAGCAGATCCGCCATGTCGTAATGGCTCATCTGCGATTCGCGCGCGCGGCGAATCCATTTCAACAGCAGCTCGGTTTCGTCGGCGGGCGGCTCGTAGGCTGGCAGGGTCGTCATCGTTCAGCGTTCGGCACGCGCATCAATCGTAGGAAAACGAGCTGCCGAACTTCTCGATCCGCTCCAGCGCCATGCCCGAGCCGCGTACGACGCAGGTCAGCGGCGCCTCTGCAACGAACACCGGCAGGCCGGTTTCCTCGGCGAGCAAACGGTCGAGATCGCGCAGCAGCGCGCCGCCACCCGCGAGCGTGATGCCGCGCTCGGCGATGTCCGCGCCGAGTTCCGGCGGCGTCTGTTCCAGTGCGATCTTCACCGACGACACGATCTGATTCAGCGGATCGGTCAGTGCTTCGAGGATTTCGTTGCTCGACACCGTGAAGCTGCGCGGAATGCCCTCGGACATGTTGCGGCCTTTGACTTCCATCTCCATGACCTCGGAGCCCGGAAACGCGGAGCCGATTTCCTTCTTGATCGCCTCGGCGGTCTGCTCGCCGATCAGCATGCCGTAGTTGCGGCGGATGTAGTTGACGATGGCGTCGTCGAACTTGTCGCCGCCGACGCGCACCGAACCTTTGTACACAATGCCGCCGAGCGAGATCACGCCGACCTCGGTGGTGCCGCCGCCGATATCGACGACCATCGAACCGGTGGCATCCGACACCGGCAGGCCGGCGCCCGTGGCCGCGGCCATCGGTTCCTCGATCAGATAGACCTGCGAGGCGCCCGCGCTGTGCGCGGCCTCCTTGATCGCGCGGCGCTCGACCTGGGTCGAACCGCACGGCACGCAGATGATGATGCGCGGCGATGGCGCAAACAGCCGCGACTCGTGCGCCATCTGGATGAAGCGCTTGATCATCTGCTGGGTGATGTTGAAATCGGCGATCACGCCGTCTTTCATCGGGCGGATCGCCTCGATGTTGCCCGGTACCTTGCCGAGCATCTGCTTCGCTTCGCGGCCCACGGCGAGGATGATCTTCTTGCCGTTCGGCCCGCCTTCCTGGCGGATCGACACGACCGACGGCTCGTCGAGAACGATGCCCTTGCCGCGCATGTAGATCAGCGTGTTCGACGTACCGAGGTCGATTGCCAGGTCGTTGGAAAAGTAGCCGCGCAGAAAACCGAACATGCGTATTCCTGTCTTTGCGAAGGCGGGCGCGTGAGCGCCGCCGGGAGCTTGTCGGGGTCTGCCGCTTGCACGCGGCGGGCGGCCAGAGCGGCCGCGCGACAGCAAGAATAGCAGTTTATCGGCGGGCGCGGCCGCACTATCGTCCGCTATCTGCCGCTCGCCGGCCCCAGCCGCGCCGCGATCGTGCGGCATGCCGCAAGCAGCGGCTCGATGTAAGTGGCTTGCACATCGTCGCGGCGGCGGAAGGTCGGCATGCTGATGCTCACGCAGCCGGCCGCGCGGCCGTCCGGGCCGCGAATCGCGGCGCCGTAGCAGCAGATCGATACTTCGTTCTCCTCGCGGTCTTCCGCGTAGCCGCGTTGCGCGGTCGCGTCGAGCTCGCGGCGCACGGCGTCGAGGTCGGTCAGCGTGTGCTCGGTGAAACGCTCGAGCGGCGCGTTCTTCAGCAGCGCCTCGCGCTCGGCCACGCTGAGTGTCGCCAGATACGCCTTGCCGACCGAACTCGACGTCAGCGACACGCGCGTGCCGATGCGCGATGCCATGCGCACCGCGTGCGGGCTTTCGAGCTTTTCGATGTAGACCATCTCGCCCTGGCTGGGCACCGCGAGGTGGATCGTCTCCGATGTGAAGTCGCGCAACGCCATCAACGCATCGACGGCCGCGAGCCGCAGATCCGAGCGCTCCCAGCTATGGCTCGCAAGGTTGATCAGGCGCGGTCCGAGGCCGAAGGTGTTGGCGCTGCCGCTCGCGACGATCAGCCCTTCAGCCTGCAAAGCCGCGACGATGCGATGGACGGTCGGGCGTGGATAGCCGCTCGCCGCGCTCAGCTTCGCGACGTTGGGCGGCGTTGGCGCATCGGCGATCAGTTGCAGCACAGCGATGAACTTCGAGAACGCGGCCGCGCCGGCGACGGCCTTGGAGTCGGCTTTGTTGTCGGCGTGCCCGACAGCATCATGGCCGGCGGCGCCGGCGTGGGAACGGGGTTTGGAAGCGGAACTCGACATCACACGGAGGCAGGGCAGAGCAGGGGTACGCAATTATGCCTTTATCGATGGCGTCGAACGACGGCGGCGCCGCTTCACGCGCCGACTCGATCACGCGACGAGATATCCGCCGTCGACCGGCACGATTGCGCCCGTCATGAACGACGCCGCCGGCGAGCACAGGAACACCGCGACCTGCGCGACTTCCTCCGGCGTGCCCCAGCGACGCAGCGGCGTACGTTCCAGAATCGCCAGCGAGCGGTCATCGTCGTCCTGCAACGCCTGGGTGAGCGGCGTTGCGATCCAGCCCGGCGCGACCGCATTGACGCGAATGCCGTCGGCGGCATAGGCGATCGCGAGCGACTTCGTTAGCTGCGCCACCGCGCCCTTGCTCGCGCTATAAGCCGGCACGAGACCGCCGCCGAAAAAACTCAGCATCGACGCCGTATTGACGATGCAGCCCGCCGACGCCTTCAACGAGTCGCGCGCGGCGGCGCACACGCGCATCGTGCCGTTCAGATTGATATCCATCACGCGTTCGAACACGTCGAGCCGATGTTCTTCGACGCGGCTGATCACGCCGGCGCAGTTGACCACGATGTCGAGGCGCTCGAACGCGTTCACCGCGGCCGTGACGGCGTTGCCCGAGCGGACATCCAGCGTGACGCGCGCAATCTCGCGATTGAGCGTATCGGGCGTGCCTTCGGGCAGCGGCAAACCAGCCGCCACCGTGTGCGCGCCAAGCTGCGCGAGCGTGTTGGCGATCGCCGCGCCGATACCGGACAAGCCGCCGGTCACGAGCGCGGTCTTGCCTTCGAGGAGCTGGTTCTGGAATGTCATGGGAGAAGCCGCCTCAGGTGGGTTGGGTCTCGATCGAGCTCGCGAGCGGCGCGGGCGCCACTTCCTGGACGACGAACAGATAGACGAGCGCCGCCGCGAACGCGACGGCCGCGCTGATCAGCAGCGCGTTGACGAACGAATGCGTCCGATCGACGACGATGCCGGTGATCACCGGCGCGAACGAGCCGCCCAGATAACCACCGAAGTTCTGCATGCTGCCGAGCGACGCCACCAGATGTCGCGGCGCGGCGACGCTGACGAGCGCCCATGCGCTGCCGCTCGACAGGTTCACGAACAGCATCGCGAGCGACACGTAGACGATCGCGAGCGTCGTGCTCGGTGTGTAGGCGGCCGGCACTGTGAATGCGGCCGCGCCGACGAGACCGACGCACAGCGGCCACTTGCGGCTGCGGATCGGCGCCATGCCGCGCTTCAACAGATAGTCGGCGATCACGCCGCTGCTCGCCATGCCGATCGTGCCGAACACATACGGAATCGCGACGAGCCAGCCGGTGTGCGCGATGCTCAGATGACGCTCACGCTCCAGATAGCCGGGCAGCCACGTCAGATAGAGCCACACCATGTAGATCACGCCCATGAAGCCGAAGATCATGCCCCACGTGTTGCGCAGCTTGAACAGCGCGCCCCATTCGGACCAGCTGAGGCCCTGCGGGTTCTCCTGGCCGGTCGCGCCTTCGTTCAGATGCGCGGTTTCTTCTTCGGTCAGCGCGATTTCGCTGCGATTACGATAGACGAGGTACCACGCGAGCGCGACGACAACGCCGACCACGCCCATGATGACGAACATCGTTCGCCATCCGAAGGAAAGCATCAGCACCGTGAGCAGCGGCGGCGCGATCATCGGCGCAATGGTGGATGACGAGATGAAGGTGCCGATCGGCGTGCCGCGCTCGCGGACCGCGAACCATTCGCTGACGACTTTGGCGCCGGCCGGAAACAGCGGCGCCTCGGCGATGCCGAGCACGACGCGCGCCGTGAGAAAGTGATTGAGCGTCTGGATGAAGCCGCCCGCGACCTGGGCGATCGACCACACGAGCATGCCGAGGCCGAGCATCACGCGCGATCCGAAACGGTCCAGCAGCGCGCCGACCGGCAACTGCGCGAACGCATACGACAACGAGAACGCGGACAGCAGCAGCCCCATCTGCGAAGCGGACAGATGCAATTCCTCGCTGACCAGATGATTCGCGATCGACAGCGTGCTGCGGTCGAGATAATTGACGATGCCCGCCACCGTCAGAAAGACGACGGCGACCACCTGGATACGTTTCAGACGCTGCGACTTCTGAAGCATGTTTGTCTCCTGCGCAATGGATCCTGCTGTGTGGGAATGGTGTTGCCGTGCCTGTCGGTATTGCGGTGTCCTGGCTGTTGGTTCTGTTGGGGCTTGCGCGGCCTTTTACCGGACGAACTGCTCGACGTAGTCTTCGCCGAGGCCCGCCGCCGCGTAGTGCTTGCGGCACATGTCGATCTTCGTGAATACGTCTTCGTAACCGGTGTAGTTCCCGTACGGATCGCAATAGAACATCACGCCGTTGACCTGGAAGTACGTGATCATTTCCTCGACGTCCTCGGGCACATATAACGTATGCGTTTCGCCCGGCGGCTCGTACACGTAGCTGCCTTCGGTCGCGACCCAGTCATGCTCGAGATAACGCCAGCGGCCCTTGAGCACCATGCCGTGCACGGCCTGCGGATGACGATGCCGACTCAACACGCCCGAGCGGCGTACGCGCAGCAGATTCATCCAGTATCCCTGCGACGCATTCAGGCACAGTGGGCGGAACGACACGTTTTCTGCCTGCGGGACCCACACGCGTTCGTCGGTCGGAATCGCGAAGGGCACGACGATTTCCTTTTGCGCTTCCTTCGGGAACGGTAGCTGGTACGGCGTCAGGTCGGATTGATTGGCCTCTGGCATGGGAAATTCCTCGCGAAGTGTGCAGAAAAAAGCAATGTCCACATTGTGGATAAAAAGTCCATAATATGGTTATTATCGGAACCGCTTTGGGTGGGGTCAATCCTGGGGAAATTACTGGTCAGGCACGATAAAGCGACGCCGCCGCACGACACGCAAAAAGCGCCTAAAACAAGGCCTGCGCGCGCATTCTGATCGAACACCATCTTTAAGTCTGCTTTAAGTGGAGGCCACTACATTACGCATCCTCCACGTAACCCTCCGCAAGACTCCCTGACTATGACCACCAAAAACTATTGGCGCGGTAGCGCTGCGATCTGCGTCGTCCTCGCAATCGGCGGCGCGTACGCTCTCAGCCATCGCAATGCCGATGCGTCGGTGAACGACGCGCAGGGCCCGACGTCGTCGCTGCACGCGGCGGCGGATGTCGTCGGCTCGCGCTCGTCGGCACCGGACTTCTCCAGCATCGTGACGCGCTATGGCCCGGCGGTCGTGCATATCGGCGTGAAACAAGCCGCGTCGGTCGACGAGAACGGTCAACGCAAGAGCGGCGGCGAAGCGCTCGGCTCGGGTTTCATCATCAGCCAGGACGGGTACATCCTGACCAACAATCACGTCGTCGACGGCGCGACCAGCGTGACCGTGAAGCTCACCGACGGCCGCGAATTCCACGCGCGCGTGATCGGCAAGGACAAGGCCACCGACGTCGCCGTCGTCAAGATCGACGCGACCAATCTGCCGACCGTGAAGATCGGCAACCCGGACAGCAGCAAGGTCGGCGAATGGGTCGTGGCGATCGGCTCGCCCTACGGCTTCGACAGCACGGTGACCTCGGGCATCATCAGCGCGAAATCGCGCTCGTTCTCCGACGATAGCCCGATCCCGTTCATCCAGACCGACGTGCCGGTCAACCCGGGCAACTCGGGCGGTCCGCTGTTCAACCTGAACGGCGAAGTGATCGGCATCAACTCGATGATCTACTCGCGCACCGGCGGCTTCCAGGGACTGTCGTTCGCCATCCCGATCGACGCGGCGATGCACGTGAAGGACCAGCTCGTGAGTACCGGTCACGTGAGCCGCGGCCGCATCGGCGTGGGCGTGCAGCCGCTCAGCGCCGACAAGGCCAAGGCGCTCGGCCTCGACTCGACGGGCGGCGCACTGGTCGGCTCGGTCGATCCGAATGGTCCCGCGCACGCAGCCGGTCTGCGCGAGGGCGACGTGATCGTCGGCGTGAACGGCAAGCATATTGGTAACACGACCGAATTGATCGGTCAGGTCGCGCAACTGTCGCCGGGCAGCAAAGCGACGATCAGCGTGTGGCGCAACGGCGGCGAAAGCAAGCTGGCGGTGACGGTGGGCGCGCAGCAAGCGTCGGACATGGCGTCGGCCGCGCCACGCGAAGAGCAGCAGGAACAACCGCAGCAGCAAAACCGTCCGCGTCTCGGCGTCGCCGTGCGTGCACTGACTCAGGACGAACAGCAGCAAGCGCAGCTGCCGGGCGGCGTGGTGGTGCAGCAGTCCACCGGTCCGGCCGCCGAAGCCGGCATTCAGGCGGGCGACATCATCGTTGCGGTCGACGGCAAGGTGATTCACGGCGTCGAGCAACTGCGCCGCATGATCGCTCAGGCGGACGACAGCGTGTCTGTCACCGTGGTGCGCGATGGTGAACAAGCATCGGTCGACGTAACGCTTGGCTGATGAGTAGAACCCGCCGGTGCAATGCCGGCGGCGGGCACGACGCGCTGCTGTGGCGCGCGTGCCTCAGTTGGACGGGTGGCCCCCCTCAGCGTGAGACGTGCTTTGCGTGACGTTCCGCGGCTCGTCGGGCCCGCCCCCCAATGCGACGTAAAGCGACACCCCGTTCTGCAAGGCCGTCGCCCGAAGCTGGATCAGCTGCTGCTCGGCGGCAAACTGATTGCGTCGCGCATCCACCACCTCGAGATAGATCGAGATCCCGTTTTCGTAGCGCAGCTCCGCCGTTTCGGCGAGTTGCCGCTGCGCCTGCACCGCCTGTTCCTGCGCCGCGATCTGTTCCTTGTAGCGTTGTCGCGCGACCAATGCGTCGGACACTTCACGAAACGCGTTCTGCACCGTGCGCTGATAATCGGCGACCAGTTCGTCGCGTCGCGCGCGCGCCTGCGATAGTTGCGCCTGGCGCTGTCCCGCATCGAAGATCGGCATGCCGACCAGCGCGCCGAACGACCACGCCTGCTTGGCCGGCACGAACAGATCGCCGAGTTCGGGCGACACATATCCGAAGCTACCCGTCAGCGCGATGCGTGGAAAAAAGTCCGCGCGAGCGGCGCCGATGTCGGCATTGGCTGCGCGCAGTTGCTGCTCGGCCTGCTGGATGTCCGGCCGGTCGATCAGCAGTGCGGAGGGCAGGCCCGCATCGAGCTCGCGGAACTGCGCGGCGTCGGCGATCGGCGGCGCCGGCGGTAGCGACCCGCTGAGCGGCCCGCCGATCAGCACCTCGAGCAGATGGCGCTGCTGCGCGGTGGTCCGTTGCAGCTCGGCCAGCTGCGTCTGTGCCTGCGTGACCAGAATGGCCGCCTGGTCGTAATCGACCATCGACGTGACGCCCGCGTCGAGCCGCATCTTCGCGACTTCCAGCGCGTAGCGCCGACTGTCGAGCGTCTGTTGTGCAAGCTCGATGCCTTCCTCGCCCGAGCGGATCGCGTAGTAGTGCGACGCGACATTGCCGATCAGCGACAAACGGAACGCGTGCTGCGCGTCGACGGTGGCCAGATATCGACGCCGCGCGGCTTCGCTGGTGTTGCGCACGCGCCCCCAGAAGTCGAGTTCGAACGACGTCACCGCGGCCTGCACGTTGTACTGGTTGAACTGGACCGAGATGTCCGTGTTGTCGAACTCGGGATCGAACGAACCGAGTGGCGCCCTGGTGCGGGTCGCACCCGCGTTCGCATTGACCTGCGGCAAACGCGCGGCGTTCTGGATGCGATAAAACGCGCGCGCCTGCTCGATGCGCGCGATCGACGCGGCGAGATCGCGGTTATGCTCGAGCGCCGCCTCGATCAGCAGCTTCAGTTGCGGATCGGCGAAGAAGGTCTGCCAGTCGACTTCGCTTGCCAGATGCGCGGCGGCCGGATTGGCGGTCTCCGTCGTGTCGAAACGATCCGCGATCGGCAATTGGGGCTGCTGATAGTTCGGCGCAAAGTTGCAGGCGGCGAGCGAGCAGCAGAAGAGGGGCAGCACCAGGCGCACATGAAGGCATTTACGCATCGCGCTGCCCTCCACCCGAATCGCGCGGCATGCTTGTCGGCAGATCGTCATCGTCGAGATCGGTGCTGCGTTTCTTGCGGCTCAGCCAGCGTCGCGCGGCGACGTAGAACAGCGGCGTAAAGAAGACGCCGAACATCGTCGCGGTCAGCATGCTGCCCATCACGCCGGTGCCGACCGCGCGGCGGCTCGCCGCGCCCGCGCCGGTCGCGAGCACGAGCGGCAGCATGCCCAACACGAACGTGACGCTCGTCATCAGAATCGGGCGCAGACGCTGCTGTGCGCCGCTTTTGGCGGCGGCTAGCGCGTCCCTTCCTTCGGATTCCTCCTTGATCGCAAATTCGACGATCAGAATGGCGTTCTTCGCGGCAAGGCCGATGATCGTCACGAGGCCGATGTTGAAATACACGTCCGCGGACAGTCCCCGCAGCATCGTCAACAGTACCGCGCCGATCACGCCGAACGGGATGATCAGCAACACCGCGACCGGAATCGCCCAGCTCTCGTACAGCGCCGCGAGCAACAGGAACACGACCACGAGCGACAGCCCGAGCAGCATGCCGATCTGGCCGCTCGCCTGTTTTTCCTCGAGCGCGGTGCCGGTCCATTCGTAAGTCAGGTTGCCGGTCAACACGTGCGACGCGATGCGCTCCATCTCGGCGATCGCCGCGCCGCTCGAGCGGCCGGGCGCGGCCTGACCCGACAGCGTCGCGGACGGAAAGCCGTTATAGCGTTCGAGCTGCTGCGGTCCGGAAATCCAGCGCACGCGCGTGAACGCCGAGAACGGCACCATCTCGCCGCGGTTATTGCGCAAGCGCAGCGAAGTCACGTCCTCGGCACGCATGCGTTGCTCGGCGTCCGCCTGCAACAGCACGCGCAGCACGTTGCCCTCGAACACGAAGTCGTTCACGTAGTTCGAGCCGAACGTCAGCGCAAGCGCCTGGTTGACCTGACCGATTTGCAGGCCTAATGCGCGCGCCTTCACGCGGTCGATGTCGACATACAGTTGCGGCGCTTCCGGCATGCCCTCGGCGCGCACGCCCGTGAGAAGGGGGCTTTGCGACGCCTCGATCATCATCCGCCGCGCGGCCTGTTGCAGCGCTTCGCCGCCGATGCCGCTGCGATCCTGGATCTTCATCGTGAAGCCGGTCGCGTTGCCGAGCGACGGAATCGGCGGCGGGTCGAGCGCAAAAATGATCGCCTCGGGAATCTGCCGAAACGCCGCATTCGCGCGACGCACCAGCGCGCTCGCCGAATTGGCCTCGCCCGAGCGCTCGTCCCACGGCTTCAGATCGACGAACGACAGGGCCGCCGATTGCCCCTGGCCAAAGAAGCTGAAGCCCGTGACGGACGCGACGTTGCGCACTTGCGGCTGGGTTCGCAGAAACGCCTCGACCTGGTCGATCGCGCGCTGCGTGCGCTGGTCGGTCGAACCCGGCGGGCCGGTATACGTGATGAAGATATGCCCCTGGTCCTCGGTCGGCAGAAAGCCTGTCGGCAGCCGCGTGAAGAAAAACACGGTGATCGCGCAGGCCGCGACGAACACCAGCAGCCAGCGCAGCGGCGAGCGCAGCATCGCATCGACGCCCACGATATAGCGTGTGGTGCCCGCGTCGAGCCCACGATTGAAGCCGTCGAACACGCGATGCAGCAGACGCGAAGCCGCGTTCTTCGGCCGCTCTTTGGCGGCCGCCTCGCTGCGCAACAGCGCCGCGCACAACGCCGCGCCGAGTGTCAGCGCCAACATCGTCGACAGCAGGATCGACACCGCGAGCGTGACCGAAAACTGCCGGTAGATGCCGCCCGTCGAGCCCGGAAAAAACGCCATCGGAATGAACACCGCGACGAGCACCAGCGTACTCGCGATCGCCGCGCCCGATATCTGCCCGATCGCCTTCACCGTTGCGCGCGGCGCGCCGAGCCCTTCCTCGCGCATGATGCGCGCGACGTTTTCGACGACGACGATCGCGTCGTCGTTGAGGATACCGATCGCGACCACCATGCCGAACAGCGACAGAATGTTGATCGACAGCCCGAACAGGTAGAGCCCCGCGCACGTGCCGATCAACGCGATCGGCACCACGATCGTCGGGATCACGGTCGCGCGCCAGTCCTGCAGGAACAGGAACACCACGACCGTCACGAGCAACAGCGCCTCGACCATCGTGCGGATCACGCCATGCACCGAGGTCGTGATGAACGGCGTGGTGTCGAACGGCACGGTCCACGCGACGCCGCGCGGGAAGATCGGCTGCAATTCGGCCATGCGCTGGCGCACCGCGTTGGCGACTGCGAGCGCGTTCGCGCCGCTCGCGAGCTGGATCGCGATCCCGGCCGACGCCTTGCCGTTGACGGTCAGGCGGTTGCCGTAGCTGTCGTTGCCGAGCTCGACGCGCGCGACGTCGCCCACCCGCACGGTCGAGCCATCCGGATTCGCGTGCACGATGATTTCGCGGAACTGCTCGGGCGTCGTGAAGCGGCTTTGCGTGACGATCTGCGCGGTGAACTCGGAGCCCGGCGCGATCGGCTGATCGCCGAGGCTGCCGCCCGCGGTCTGGCTGTTCTGCTCCTGGATCGCCTGCAGCACCTCGCTGGCCGACAGCCCAAAGCCCGCGAGCTTGCGCGGATCGAGCCAGATCCGCATCGCGTACGACGAGCCGAACAGCTGCACGTCGCCGACGCCGTCGATACGGCGCAGCTCGTTGACGATGTTGTTCGACGCGAAGTTGCCCATCGCGACGGCGTCGGTGGTGCCGTCGGTCGCCTGCAGTGCAAGCAGCATCAGAAAGCCCGACGACGCCTTCGTCACGCTCAAGCCGATCTGACGGACTTCGAGCGGCAGGCGCGGTTCGACGCGGCTCAGACGGTCCTGCACCTGAGTGCGCGCGATGTCGAGATCGGTGCCGGGCTTTAGCACCACGGTGATCTGCATCGTGCCGTTCGAGCGGCTCACCGACGACATGTACAGGAAATTCTCGATGCCGTTCAGCTCGTCTTCGACGATCGACGTGACGGTACGCTCGAGCGTGCTCGCGTCCGCGCCGCTGTAGACCGCGCTGATGGTGAGCGACGGCGGAGCGACGTCGGGGTACTGCTCGACCGGCAGCAGCGCGAGCGCGATCGAGCCGAACAGCACGATGAAAAGGGCGATGACCCACGCGAAGACCGGCCGGGCGACGAAGAATCGATTCATCGGCGAGCCCGTCAGTGCGCGGTCGAAGCGGGAGCAGGGGACGCGGCCGAATGCGCCGCTGGCGACGCATCGGGGGCGGGCCGCGCGTCGACCCGTTGACCGGGCTGCACCTTCTGCCAGCCATCGACGATCAGGCGCTCGCCGGGCTTCAGACCGTCGCGCACGGTCCAGCGTCCTTCGCCCTGCTCGCCGAGATCGATATTTCGGCGGACCACGGTGCCGTCGTCGGCGACCAACGCGACGCTTGCAATGCCGTGGTCGATCTGCACCGCGCGCTCGGGAATACGGATGCCCCGCACATTGCCCGCCGCGATGATGCGCCCGCGCACGAACTGCCCCGGCAACAGCGTGCGGTCCGGATTCGCGAACTGCGCGCGCACCGTCTGGGTACCGGTCGACGGATCGACGACGAGATCGGCGAAGTCCAGAAAACCGCGCTCGTTGTAGAGCTGGCCGTTGGCAAGGATCAGTTGCACCTCGACGTGCTTCATGCTGGTCGGCTTGCGCGCGCCCGACTGGATCTCCTGCTCGACGTCGAGCATGGCGGTATTCGACTGCGTGAACACCGCGTTGATCGGCGTCAGTTGATTGACCTGCGTGAGCAGCGTGGCCGCACCCGCGCTGACGAGCGCGCCTTCGGTGACGAGCGCGCGGCCCGCGCGTCCGGCGATCGGCGTGCGTACGATGCAGCGATCGAGCCGCAATTGCGCAAGCGAAACCGCAGCTTGCGCATCGGAGACATTGGCCTGCGCCTGCTGCATGGTCGCGAGCGCGGCGTCGTATTCCTGCGCGCTGACCGCATGACGGCCGACGAGCGGCTTGAACCGGTCCACCACCGACGCCGCGTTGTCGCGCACGGCGGTCGCGCGTGTGAGCGCGGCCTGCGCCTGCTGCAACTGCGCGCGATAGTCGCTCGCGTCGATCTGGAAGAGTGGGGCGTTGGCCGGCAGGTCCGTGCCTTCCCGATAGAGCGTGCGCTGGACGATGCCGTCGACGCGCGCGCGAATCTCGGCGGTGCGCACAGCCTCGATGCGGCCAGGCAACTCGACGATATCGGCGACAGGGGTGGTGGAAACCGTTTCGACCAGCACGGGAACCGGTGGCATCGACGCGGCGGTGGGAGTCTGCGACCGCTCGTTGCAGGCGGCAAGCAGGAGCGGCAAACCGGTGATCAGAAGCGATACGGCACGACTACGCAGGCGGAGTGCGGAGCAAAGCAAGAGAAACTCCTTTGATCAAGGCAGTCTTTTTTGCGCGTGAGATCGGTGACGGTTTTAACGGTTTGCGGTCGAATTAACTATTCAGAACGTGTGTGGGTGCGTTAATACGGGGAAAAGATTTCTATTGATCCTACCGTGTCTGGGTGGCTTGTCAATTTATTCTTGGTGGCCGCGAGTGGAATGGACTCGCGACCACCAGGCAACCACCAGGCGGCGGACACAGCGGTCACGACCGGGGGATTCCCGCTCGCAGACGAGATCTTGAATGGTAATTGTCAATTACATGTCAATTGCCATCCAGCAATTGCCGCAATTCAAAGGCATGCAATTGTCATCGAAATCGATGCGCCTGAAAATAATATTCCGAGTCGCCACACACTCACGTACGTTTGCGCTCCGGATGCCGCAACGCCGAATGGTTGCGCCCGTATGACAGATAAATCGTCATGCCGATCACGAGCCACACGACGAGCCGCAGCCACGTGACGAGCGGCAAGCCGACCATCAGCAGCAGGCAGAACAGGATGCCGAGCACTGGCACGACCGGCACGCCGGGCGCCCGGAATGGACGCGTCGCCTCGGCGTCGCTGCGCCGCAGATAGATCACCGCGCCGCACACGAGGACGAACGCGAACAGGGTGCCGATGCTGACCATCTCGCCGAGCACGCCGATCGGTGTCAGCGCCGCGACGATCGCGACGACGGTGCCGATCAGGATCTGACTCAGATAGGGTGTATGCAGACGCAGATGGACCCTCGAGAAAAAGTGCGGCAACAAACCGTCTTGCGACATCGTGAAGAAGATGCGGCTTTGTCCATAGAGCAGCACGAGTATCACGGTGGTCAGCCCCGTCAACGCGCCGATTTTGATCAGGATCGAGAACCACGTGAGCCCGATCACGTCGACGCCCTTGGCGATCGGATCAGGAACGTTCAGCTCGGGGTACGCAACGAGGCCGGTCAGCACGCCGGCGACGAGGATGTACAGCACCGTACAGATGATCAGCGAGCCGAGAATGCCGATCGGCATGTCGCGCTGCGGCTGTCGCGCTTCCTGCGCGGCGGTCGACACCGCATCGAAGCCGATGAACGCGAAGAACACCACGGCCGAGCCGCGCAGAATACCGCTCATGCCGAAACTGCCGAACTGGCCGGTATTGGCAGGAATGAACGGATGCCAGTGTTCCGGCTTGATGAAAAACACGCCGACGGCGATAAACGCGACCACCACGGTCAGCTTGATCGCGACCATCACGTTGTTGAGCCGCGCCGACTCCTTGGTCCCCAACACGAGCAACGTGGTCAGGATCGCGATGATCAACACCGCCGGCAGGTTGATCACGCCGGTGACCGTCGAGCCATCGGCCAGTTTGACGACGGTGCCGGGGGCGGCGGCGAGGGTAGGTGGAATGTCGATGCCGACGTTGCGCAACAGGCTCACGACATAGCCGGACCAACCGACCGCAACGGTCGCGGCGCCCATCGCGTACTCCAGGATCAGGTCCCAGCCGATCATCCACGCGAAGATCTCGCCGAGCGTCGCATACGTGTACGTGTAGCTGCTCCCGCACACGGGCAGCATCGCCGCAAGCTCCGAATAGCACAGGCCGACGAACGCGCACGCGATGCCGCCCAGCACGAACGACAGCGTGATGGCCGGCCCCGCGAACTGCGCGGCGGCGGTCCCCGTCAGCACGAAGATGCCTGCGCCGATGATCGCGCCGATGCCCATCGCGGTGATACTCGTCGCGCCCAGCGTTTTCGACAGGTGACGGCCTTCTTCGGCGTCGGCGCTGGCGACGATATCAGCAACGGTTTTGCGTGCCATGTAACCGGTATCGGCCATGATAAGTCGTCCCTTTTCAGTGTTGATCAGGCACGAACCGGTTAGGCTGCCATCGGCTCGTGGAGCACGACAAAAACATCCGTCGCCGCGCACGGCAATCGCCACGGCAAGTGCGGAGAAAGCGTCTAACGGAAAATTCAGTCTATGCCGGATTAAAGGCAAAGTGAAATCCGCTTGCTTTGTCGGCGCGATAGGGCAGTGCGATGGCAGGCGCGCGCAGCGGCGGGCGTGCCGCGGGCCGTGGTGCATTTGTGCATTGCGATCGCAAGCAAGGCCTCTGGTTCGATTCAGGAGGACTTACGATGTGCGATTGCGGAATCGGTAAGCCAACGTGGACGATTTCAGGCTTGCGAGGCGGACCTCAGCCGATCCGTCCGCGCCGCAGCACGCCGCTCAGACCGAGCGAGTGGCCTGGGTCGTAGTAGTGAATGAGGAGCGTGCGCCGCTGTCCGTTCTGTACGTCGAGGTTCGCATGCTGAAGTGCGAAGCCGTTGAATTCGTAGACGCTGCCCGGCTTGACCGGAATGCGCTTGCAGTTGCCGACCCGCAGATCATGCAAGGTATGCCAACTGCGCCAGCTGAGCGGCAGGCTTTGCAGGAAGCCATGGCGCATCTTGCAGATCACGTTGGTCAGCGTCGTTACGGACAGGCGCGGCTTGCGGTACATCACGAGGTCGCCGTTGTGAACTCCGTCGGGTGCGAGCTGAAGCGGAATCAGCAGCGTCAGCAGGTGCGAGTCGTAGTGGCGGCAGTGGCTCTCGGTCAACGAAGTCTTGCTCGCACAGCGCAGTACGTGGAACGGCTCAGTCGGTAAGTTTGTCCGACCGAACTTCGCGGCCATCGCGCGCGCATTCGCGCAGATCGTCTGTTCGAGTTCGCGAAAGGCCTGACCGCGACGCAGCATCTCTGCAATCTCTGCGCCGGACTGCGAGCGCGGTGCCGTCGTGCCAAATAGGTGGTCGATGAAGTCGTTGATTTCGACGATCGTCTCCTGCGGAATCACGTCATCAAAAGACTTCAAAGCGACGCTTTTGTCGATTCGAATCCGCTTAGTCTCTGTATGCCCACGCACGTCTGTCAGGGTGTCCATAGCCCAAATTTCCATTCGCTTTTTATTCTACGACCGTATTGAAAAATATCCCCTACGAGGCGCGCACAATGTGCGCCAGCGTACATAAAGCCCTCAGGCGATTGAGCTCGATCATTAAATCTAAAGCGGACTTCTCTGACAGCTTTGGTAAATCTCGTTGGGCCGATTTGGAAAATGCTGCGACTGCGACGCTTCAGCTTTGCTTAGGTACGACATTACAGTTTTGCCGTTACATCACATGTCGAGGCCAGATAGAAATGTCCGGGTTGCGACTTTTTAGAAATGTCCGGTTTTGAGGTTCAGAAATCTCTATGTTAGGGGGCTTTTGAGCACCGAGCCAACCCGCATTCCGGCAGTTCCCAGAATCGCTTCATTCAACTGCGCCCGGGTCAGCTCGCGCTGCTTGCGGGTGCCCACCTTGCGCTCCTTCGAGCGTGGTGCCTCGCCCTGATTGGTCCTCGATGGCGAGCCTGACGCGCGCCGGTCATCGCGCTGCGCCTGAATCACCTGCGCCAGCTGCAACGTGTGTCCCAGCCGCTTGTTATCGACCACCGCCGCCTGATCGATCTCCGAGAGCCGGTCATACGGCACACAGGGCAGGGCAGCGCCATTCACCCGGATCTCGATGCGCCCATCCGGATACTCGAACACATCCAGATAACGGTGAATCAGCCTGCGGTTGGCGACCGTGTCTTCCAGCAGATAGATCACCCGGTCGTACTGGACCGTCAGCACCTTCGACACGCGCCGCGGCACACGAACCGTCAGGATCAGATCAAGATCGTCGTCGGCACGCAGCGGCCGGTGTGCATCGAAGGTGCTCCGCGGCATCTTGCCAAACCGGCCGTTAAAGTCAGCGATGAAGTGGGGCGCGTACGCATTGGCGGCCTCCTTCGTGGTGATGCCGCGTAGCCGCAGTTCCTTCACGAGACGATCCTGCAACGTCAGGTTCGCGCGCTCGACGCGCCCCTTCGCCTGACTGCTGTTGGCGCAGAACGTATCCACATTGAGCTCGTACAGCGCGCGGCCAAACTGCGTCACACCCTTGCCAGGCGTCGCCGAATGGCTGTTGCAATGGAAGACGCTGGCCTTGTCGCTGTACAGCGCCACCGGCTTGCCATGCTGTTCCAGGTACGCGCGCATCGCCTCGAAGTAGCTGAAGGTCGACTCGGTCGCCGTGAAGTGCAGCGCCATCAGCCGGCCCGTTGCATCGTCGATGAACACCAGCAGCGTGCAGGCCGGCGCCCGGTCCTCAAACCACCGGTGATCGCTGCCATCGATCTGCACCAGTTCACCCAGGCAGGCACGACGGTTTCTCGGCTGATGCAGCTTCGGCGGCCGCTGTTTGCGGGGAATCCACAGCCCGGCCTCACGCATCCAGCGCCGCACGGTTTCCTTCGCAAGCATCACGCCGTGACATTCACGCAGCTTCTCGCAGGCCAGCGTCGGCCCAAAATCGGCATAGCGTTCGCGCACCAGCGCCATGGCCCGCGCACGGACATCCACCGGCAGTTCGCGGTTGCTGGGCTGTCCACGCCGCGCTGAAACCAGCCCGGCCGGTCCCGCCGCCTCGTAACGCCGCACGAGCCGGCTGACCTGACGCTCACACAGCTGCAGCCGTTCAGCCGCCAGTACGCCCGTCAGGCGATGCTGGACGACCGCCTCGATGATCTTCACGCGCTCGAGCTCGTGCATGCTGATCGTGATGAATCCACGTCCGTTCATGGTCTGGCTCCGGGCTGGCTGTGATGCCGCAGCATGCGCCACAGCAGCCAGCCCGGAGCAGGAAACCGGACATTTCTAATGAGCCAGAACCGGACATTTCTAAAAAGCTCTGACATCACAAATGTTGATAATTTATCTTATGTCAAATTGTGGATGCTTCAGAAAAATGCTTCCAGTACGCATCGCACAGGCCACCGTCGATGCGCGTGCCGCGTGTCGGCCCTCCGCCACAAGTGATGCACACACCGGTGCCCGGTGACCATCGCGAATCGTCCGAACCGCGGCTCTTTCGCCTGCCACAACTGACGCCGGGTGCAGCCCGATTCAGTGACCAACAAAACTGGCGCAACAATTCAATTCCAATTTTTATGGGCGGCCCCCCCAATCAGAGCCCTCATGAATTAAGACGCGGCCGTGCGTACAGATTAATTTACGCACGCCACATGCCGAAATTAGACAACTGTTAAATACCGCTTTGCGCACCACGAGAATAAGCTTGGTAGCGAAAGCCAATGCCGCTATCGCGGCTCGCGCGGATTTTTTATAGTCGGCTATTGCCTTGTGGCTTAGAGACGTTTCGCATTTCTCTCAACCGGCGAGCGTGTCGTCGTTGAGCGACTGTGAATGGGCTACGTGCATTTCGACGTGGCATACGGGCGCAACGTGTTCGCCACCCTCCCACTTGCCGCGATCTGAGATGCATGTTCGAACACGCGCAGACGCTCGGCATCCGCAATCAGTCGCTTCTTCGTCATCGAGCGTCCCGCCGATCCGAAGCCCATCACCTTTTCGTACTCACGCGGCCTGCCGTGCCTGAAGCGATTAAAGAAGTCATCGCCCGGCAGGCCGTTGTCGAGGCTCATCAGGCAGCCGTAGTCGAGCGACGCGCAATCGCTCAGTGAACGCGCCGCGTCCTCCAATGCGCGATAGCGGCTTTGCAACGGTTCGTCGCGAGCGAAAAGCGCGTGCAGTTCCTGATAAGTCACGAGTCTTTTGCGTTTCGCGGCACGCAGTAGCATCGCGGCAATATCGCGGGTCCTATCCATGTTCATGTCGTTCTCCTTACCGCCAGCTTGCAAGCGCCCAAATGGCAACCGATGAAAGCGCTGTCAGCTTTTATCGCGGTTATGCGTATCGAGTCGGAAACTACCCCCACAAAATACTTCCGGCATTCAACGACTCAGCTAAAATTAAGCGGGTGGTTACTGGAGTCACGCTTCACAACGCCACGCTGCGCGAATGTCCCGTTTACATATAATCCGCTGGAAAAACGCCGCGAAGGATTTTCAATCTTCAGCACCTTTTTTCCAGCTTTCCGGCGAGTCGCCATCCTGCATCGAAAGATGCATTCCAATTACATTCGCAAAACAGGAATCCGCGCACTCAAACGGTTCAGTCTTCCGAGCTGCTGCCCGCACTTAAAAGCGCCTGACGTCAAGCCATATGCGGCCTGGCGCTATCCGGGCTGCCAGAGCGAGCCGACTGTTTAAAATCACGTCAATCAGGTTAGCAAACGTTAAATTCAATCGCAAGAGAGATATTTAATATTTTAGAAAGAAAACATCGTGTAACCGCCTTACGGGCGGCTTGCGTGATTTTCTATCAGAGGAAAGACGCGATTGATTTTTTATTCTTTTGGACACAGCAGGCGACTTTTCGATTATCTGTAGGTGGCGCGCCCTCCTCACTGTCTACCCCATAACCGATTGCAGTCCGGTCAGCGGACCCAACGGCGGAGTTCTCCGATGCATCGACCAAATGACGATTTGCCGACCGTCGCACGGCGTCTCACGGCGGGCAAGAAACTGCTCGACGGCGTCGCTGCGGCCGAGGTCGCGAGACAGATGGGCATGGCAAAGACCACCGTCGAGCGATATCGCAAGCTATTGGAACAAGGCGGGCTCGAGGCGCTGAGAAACATGAGCGTCGGCGGCCGCCATTCCGCACTCGCGGTGGCGGATCTGGACTGGTTGGCCCAGGCGCTGAGGGCCTCGCCGCGGGACTATGGCTTCGACGCCGACGGCTGGAGCAATGCGCGCATGCGCGAGCTGATAAGCCGTCAGTTTGGCATTTCGTACTCGCGAGTCTATGTATGGCAACTGGCCACCAGACTCGGCGTGTCTTATCGGCTCGGCCGGAATGCGCAGTAAAACGGCGCGCGTACCCAGCTAAAGCACGCGCGTGCGCATCGGCTCAGGCGCTTTCTCGAACCTTTGGCAGAAACTGCGGCGCCAGTTCGACCTCCGACCATTGGAACGGCAACGCGCCGCGACTGCGCCGCACTTCGCTCACATGAAACCGCACGAGCCGCTGCGCGCCCGCAAATGCCGCGAGTTCGTCGCCGTCCCAGATGATCTCTGCTAGCACCGCCAGATAAAGCAGATCGCCGGTTGCGAAGTCGATAAACAGCAGACCCGCGCGCGGATCGTGCACGAGGTTGCCGATCGTGTTGAAAAAGCGGTTGCCGCTGTAGTCGGGCGTGGTCAGCGTAGTTGCGTCGTCCACGCGCACGAAGCCCGGCGCACCGCCGCGATGGGAAACGTCGATCCCCTTTCCCGGGCCCGCTTCCTCGCTCAGATTCGCGCTGGCGATAAAGAACGTGTCCGCGCTCGCGAGCAACTCGCGGTCGGCACTGCTCAGAAGCGTGGCGATCTCGGGCTGCGCGCGCGTCGCGGCCGGGTCCCGCTCGATGAAAGACGGCGCGCGGCTCTGGATATACTTCGGGCAATTGCCGAAGCTCTGCATGACTTCAACCTGCAACGTGTCGCCTGCCACGGACCGGACGACGCCATTTGCCCGATTGCGCCGCCGCGTACGCGGCTCGATGCCCAGCGCACCGAGCTGCGCGCCTTCCCGCCAACCCGCGGCGAGCGGATCGCCAGCCAATGTGCCACCTTCGATGCGCAGTGTCCGCGCATCCGGTGACGAGACGAAACCCGGCGCACCCGCACGCAGCGTCGCCCACGGCTGAGCGCTCGCATCGACGCCGCCAATCACGACGAACGGCTGCGCGGCAAAGAACTCGCGATGCTGCTCAGGCATGAATCGGCGAATGCCCCGACGTCCCATCGACTCGGCCACCTCACGCACATTCGCGCGCTGCTGCGCATCCTGCTCGCCGGCATGAAACGGCGACGCGGCGCTTGCCCAGTTATTCAACGGGACGAACTCGGACATGATCGGACTCCTTTGCAAGATCTGACGCAGCCGTCAACGCGTATCACGCCGCCAGCAAGCCCGCCTTCGTCGAAGGCATCGCGATGAAACGCGGCAGTGCCTCCACGCGCTGCAGCCACGTGCGAATGTTCGGATACGGCTGCAACGACACGCCGCCCTCGGGCGCGTGAGCGATATACGTGTGCGCGGCGATATCGGCGATCGTGACGTTCGCGCCAGCCACGAACGGCTTACCGGCAAGCTCCTCGTCGATCACGTCGAACAGCTTGACGGCGATCTGCTTCGCACGTTGGTGGTCGAGCGGCGCGCCGAACACGGTCACGAGCCGCGCCGCGCACGGCCCGTAGGCGATCTGGCCAGCCGCGAGCGACAGCCAGCGCTGCACCGCCGCGGCGCCGCGCGGATCGTCCGGCAGCCACGATGCGTCGCCATAGCGCTTCGCCAGATAGACCAGAATCGCGTTCGAATCGAACAGCGTGAGCTCGCCGTCCTGAATCGTCGGCACCTGACCGAATGGGTTCAGCGCGAGGTACTCGGGCTTGCGGTTGTCGCCCGCCTTCATGTTCAGCTCGATGACCTCGAACGGCAGATCGAGCAGCGTCAGAAACAGCTTCACGCGATGACCGTGGCCTGAAAGCAGCGTCGTATACAGCTTGATAGGCTCGGTGGGTCTGGCAGCGGGCATGGATGGCTCCGGATACGTTGAATGACACGCCCAGCATAAGGCGTAGGCACTGTCGCGCGGAAGCCCGATAATCCGGGAAACACAGTCAAGCGAGAATGGACAATCGATCATGGCCGATGTGCGCAACGTGAACCTGAACCGCCTCGCGATCTTCGTCGCGGTCATCGACGCGGGCTCGCTGAGCGCCGCCGCGACGCGGCTCGGGCTCGCGAAGACGATGGTCAGCACGCACATGCAGAGGCTCGAGGCGGAAGTCGGCGCGAGCCTGCTGGTGCGCACCACCCGGCGGCTCGGCGTCACCGAGGCGGGCCGCACGTTCTACGAGGCGAGCGTGAAGATTCTGCGCGCCACCGAGGACGCGCTGAACGCGCTCGGCGGGGAAACCTCGCCGGTGCGCGGCACGCTGCGCGTCAGTGCGCCGAACGACTACGGCACGCTCGTCGTCGCGCCCGCGCTGGTCGAATTGCGCCGCACGCATGCGCAGCTCGACGTCGAGCTGCTGAGCAGCGACCGCTACGTCGATCTGATCGCCGATGGCATCGATGTAGCGATCCGGCTTGGTCGCCTCGCGGATTCCAACTATCGCGCAGTGAAGCTCGGCAGCTTCGTCAAATGGCTCGTCGCGAGTCCGGAGTTCCTGCGGACGTGGGGCATGCCGGGCACGCCGGCCGCACTGGAGACGCTGCCCTATTGCGCGTTGTCGGTGCTGCCGCATCCGTTGATGCTCGATTTGCGGCACGTCGACGGCAAGATCGCGAGCGTGCGCTGCGCGTCCGCGTTGCGCGTCAACACGGCCGATGCCTGCCGCGCGGCGACGCTCGCGGGCGGCGGCATCGGTCTGTTGACGGATTTTTCGATCGCGGACGACGTCGCGGCGGGACGGCTGATCCGGCTGCTGCCCGAATGGGCGAGCGCACCGGCGAGCATTCAGGCCGTATTCCCGCCGACGAGTCACCCGCCGGCGAAGGTGCGCGCGTTAATCGATACGCTGAAGCGAAGGCTCGCGGCGGAGCCTGCGGATTAGCACGGCAGATCCTCCTGGCGCTCCCATTCCAGCGCAACGGCGGTTAGCTTCTATCCGCGTTATCGCCCGATTTGCTCTACTGCGACGATGCGCGCCGCACCCCGCGGCCTCGCCTGATCGTCAATGTGGAGAGCTTATGTCCGCCATTTCCCGTCCTGCTCAAGGGGTTCTCACCGTCGCGTGTCCGAGCGCGGCGGGCCAGGTTGCCGCCGTCGCTGGCTTTCTCGAACGGCATCGTTGCTATGTCGACGAACTCACCGTATTCGACGACGAACTGAGCGAGCGCTTTTTCGTGCGCTGCGTGTTTCACCACGTCGATCGCGACGATGCGCTGCAGATCGCCATGCTGAAGCAGGAATTCGCGCCGATCGCCGAACGCTTCCGGATGACGTGGGCGATCCACGATCTGTCGAGCCGGCCGAAAGTCCTGATCATGGTTTCCAGGCTCGAACACTGTCTCGCCGACCTGCTGTTTCGCTGGCGCATGGGCGAACTGAAGATGGACATCGTCGGCATCGGCTCCAATCATCGCGATCTCGAACCGCTCGTGCGAGCGCACGGCCTGCCGTTCCATCATCTGCCGATTACAGCCGACACGAAGCCACAACAGGAAGCCGGCCTGCTCGAGCTGTTCGATACGTCCGGCGCGGAACTGCTGATTCTCGCGCGCTACATGCAGATCCTGTCCGCCGAAACGAGCCGGGCGCTCGCCGGGCGCGCGATCAATATCCACCATTCGTTCCTACCCGGTTTCAAGGGAGCGAGACCGTATCATCAGGCCCATGCGCGCGGCGTCAAGGTAATCGGCGCCACCGCGCATTTCGTCACCGACGATCTCGACGAAGGTCCGATCATCGAGCAGGGAGTCGAACCGGTCGATCACTCGTACAGTCCCGAACGGCTGCTGACGACCGGACGCGACGTCGAATGCATTACGCTCGCGCGCGCGGTCAAGGCGTTCGTCGAGCGGCGTGTGTTCATCAACGGCGAGCGCACCGTCGTGCTGCGGTAAACAGAAAAACGCCGCTGAAAAGCGGCGTTTTCGTGTGCTGCGCCGACGCCAGGCCGAGTTACTTCACCCAGCTATCCACCCGGTCCGCATGCGCGCTGACCCACGCGTCGGCCGCTGCGGCCGGTTTTTCGCCATTCTGCGTGGCCAGCATCACCGTGTCGATCTCGCCCGGCTTCCATTGGAACTTCTTCAGGAACGCGACCACTGTCGGCGCTTTTTTCTCGAGCTCGGGATTCACCACGCTATCCACGTGCTCGGCTTCACCGAATACCTTCTTCGGATCGTCGAGGAACTTCAGCTTGTACTTGGCGAACATCCAGTGCGGCTTCCATCCGGTCACGATGATCGGCTTGCTGGCCGCCTCCGAGCGCGCCAGTTCGGCGGTCATCGCGCTTCCGGAACTCGGCATCAGCTGATAGTCGAGCCCATAGGCCTTGATCGCCTCGCTGGTTTTCTGCATCACGCCCGCGCCGGCGTCGATGCCGACGATGCGCGCGCCGAACTCCGCCTTCTTCGCCTGCAGATCGCCGACGCTCTTCACGTCCGCGTTGTCCGGCACGATCAGACCGATCTTCGCGTCGTTGAAGTTCGGCCCGAGGTCGACCACCTTGTCCTTGAAGTTGTTCCAGTAGGCGCCGTGCGTGACCGGCAGCCACGCGGACAGCGTCGCGTCGAGATCGCCGCGCGCCACGCCCTGCCACATCACGCCGGCCGCCACCGGCACCAGTTGCACCTGATAACCGAGGCGTTTTTCGATCACCTCGGCGGCCACGTTCGAGGTCGCCACGCTGTCGTCCCAGCCCTCCACGTAACCGATCTTGATGGTCGGTTTCGAATCGGCCGACACGCCCGCACTGACCGCCGCCAGCATCACCCCCAACGTGCTTGCCACCACTACCTTTCCGATCAGTCTCATCGACGTTCTCCCGTTGATCCATTTGCCCATTGACGCGTTTGCCATCGAACCGCACATCGCGTATTTAGAATCGCCAACCAGAATTGCCGGGTAGCGTTGTTTTTCGACATGCAGTTGTCCGCATGCGACATCCACGCCAATCCGCCCAGTGTTTGCCGTGTTCTTGCGGTGTTATCAGTCGTATTACTTGTCGACGACGAGATCGGTCAGCGGCTTGCTACAGCACAGCAGCACCATGCCCTGATCGATCTCGCGCTGACGGATACCGCCCGCGTGCTTCATCGCCACTTCGCCGGACACGAGCTTCACCTTGCAGGTGCCGCACATGCCTTGCGTGCACGACGCCGGCAGCCGCACGCCCGCCTGCTTCGCCGCATCGAGCACATGCTGGCCGCCGCCGCACTCGATCTCGCGATGACTGCGCGTGAAGCTCACCTTGAAACGCGTGGCGGTTTCGGCCGGCGCGCACGCATCGCTCAGCGTGTGCGCGACATGCGCTTCGGCCAATTGCGCGGCCACTTCGCTGACGGTCTCGAACGAGAAGCTTTCCTCGTGATAGTGCTGGCGATCGAAGCCGCCTTCATCGAGCAGATTGCGCACCGCCTGCATATACGGCGCGGGGCCGCACGTGAAAATCTCGCGCTCCAGAAAATCCGGCGCAATCAGTTTCAGCAGCGGCAGCGTCAGAAAGCCGGTGATGCCGGGCCAATTGGTGCGCGTGCCCACGCGTTCGCAGACGAACGCGGTGCGGAAATGCGCCTGATTGGCGGCGATCAGATCGAGCTCGCGCGCGAAGATGATGTCGTCCGGCGTGCGCGCGCTGTGCACGAAGACGATATCGCTGTCCTCGCCGAGTTCATGATGCGCGCGGCTCATCGACATCAGCGGCGTGATGCCCGAGCCCGCCGACAAAAACAGCAACTTGCGCGCCGGATGCCGCGCGCAGGTGAATTCGCCGGCTGGGCCCAGCACGCGTACCTGCATACCCGCATGCAGATGGTCGTGCAGCCAGTTGGACACCGGTCCGCCCGGCACGCGCTTGACGGTGATCGAAATCGTATGCGGCCGGGTGGGCGCAGACGAGATCGTATAGCAGCGATTGACGCGCTCGCCGTCAATCTCCAACTCCAGCGTGATGAATTGCCCCGGCTCGAACACGAACGCCCGACCGGATGGCGCGCGGAAGAAGAAACTCTTCACGTCGTGCGTTTCGCTGCGGACCTGGCAGCACTCCAGCGTGTCGTCGGCGTCGCCGTTCCAGCGCGCCGGCAGCGCGTCCCAGAAGCGCGGCTGCGTAACGCGGCTCGGAGCGTCAGCTGGATTCTGCGAAGTCTGCTCGATGTCCGGTTGAAACATGGCCTGATCGCGCATCATGGTTGTCCCCCGCTCCTCATTGCGGTCTTGCGCTCAGCGCACGAACGACACGACTTTCTCGTCGTGCACCGCCCGTGAGTTCGCGTCGTAATCCGCGAGACGGCCGATATACCACTCGCAGAACTTTTCGACGAGTCCTTCGGTGCACGGCGAATAAGGACCCGGCTCATACGCACTGCTCCTCGCGCCGCGCTGCGAATATTCGACGAGCGCGCGATCCTGGTCGTTGGTCGCGCGCCACACGGCGGTCAGATTGTCGAGGTCGTAATCGATGCCTTCGCGCGCGTCCTTGTGCACGAGCCATTTGGTGCGCACCAGCGTCTTGCCGGCCGACAGCGGAATCACCGAGAAACTGACGATGTGGTCGCTCATGAAGTGATGCCACGAGTTCGGCTGGGTCCAGAACGACAGGCCGCCGAGATCCGCATGCTTCAAACCGCCGAGCAGCTTCTTCGAGGCGACCTTCGCGTCGAGCGTCTGCGATTCGCCGTCGCGATCGAGCGGCAGACGTTGCGTACGAAACCCGGTGACCAGGTCGGCGAGCCGCTCTATTTCCGCCGACGGCAACTGCATCGCCTCCCACTGCGCGGTGCGGCGCGCGACCGTCGTCTCGAACGCGGCCATGCCCTCCTCGTTCGCCGGCGTGCGCTGATAACCGAAACCGTATTCGTACAGCGAGATGGTCAGTTCCGGATGGTTCGCCACGCAGTGATAGCACTCGCGATTGTTTTCCATCGTCAGCTTCCAGTTGCCCTCCTCGATGATGTCGATCGACGCGGCGATCTTGCAGCCGGCCAGATCGTGCGGCAACAGATACGGTTCCATCGCGGCGCGCATCACGGCGAAATCGGCGGGCGGCTGCTCGGCGAGGCAGATGAAAATCAGTCCGGCGAGATTTTCGACATGCACCGCTTTCAGACTATGTTTGCAGCGCTCGAACTGCTCGCCCATGTGCTCGGCGAACATCAGGTCGCCATTGAGGCTATACGTCCAGCTGTGATACGGACAGACGATATTGCCGAGCGAGCCCTTGCCGGTATTGCACAGACGCGCGCCGCGGTGGCGGCATACGTTATGAAACGCACGCACCCGCATGTCGTCGTCGCGCACGATCAGGATCGAATCGTCGCCGATCTCGACCGTCACATAGTCGCCCGGCTCGGGCACGTCGGGCTCGACCGCGACCTGAATCCAGTGCCGACGGAAAATCGCGTCGATGTCGAGCGCGAAGATGGGCTCGCTGGTATAGAACGGCGCTTCCAGCGTGTAATTCTGCTTGCGGCGTTCGATCATTGCGCGAACGTCTGCGGAAACTTTCATTGTTTGCTCCGTTGCGTGTCACGTCTGGCGCCGCGCCAGGCCCTCCTGGTCGCATGCTGGCCCGAGCCGGAATTCAGTAATCCACCAGTTGATGCTCGCGCAAATACGCGAGTATCACTTGTGCTTTTTCGACGGAACTCCCTTCAATTACGACGCTGCCGCCGCGGCTCTCGGTCGTCGTCGCCGACAGCATGCGCGCGTGGCCTGAGCGCTTTTCGGCGGCGGCGAGGCGCACCGGTTTCGCTGTGGCGGGGCCGATCGTCCATGCGGACTGTTCGGGAGTGGTGCCTTGCCGCGCGTCGGCGAGCGGCGCGACGGCGCGCTCGATCGTGCCTTCGCGCATCCGTGCATACGCGTACGACGTCGCGACGTTCGCGAGCGGATGCACGGCAACCAATGCCGGCAGCCGCACTTCGACGCGCCGTCGTAGGCCCTTCGGCATGAACTGCCGGACCTGCGCTCGACCGTCGCGCAGCGCCAGATCGACGGCGGCGCCGACGAGCGGCACCGCCAGCGCATGCGCGACGCGATACGGCAGCATGCCGCTATCGAAACCGCCTTCGGCGCGCGTGCCGGTCAGCACCAGTTCGTAGCCACGCAAACGCCCGGCGAGTTGCGACGCAGGATCGGCGTCGGGCGGCATCTCGAGCACTTCGACCGAACGCGCGCCGAGCGCCAGATATTCGTTCAACGCGGCATTCGACGGATCGCCCGCGTGCAGCACGTCGAGCGTCGCGCCATGCGTTCTGACGAGCGACAGCGCCAGCGTCAACGCCGCCGCATCGTTGCGGCTGTAGCGCGCGACGCCGCTGACCGGGTGACGTCCGACTGAAACCAGCACGCCGATCTTCATGCGAGCACTCCTTCGGCAAGCTTGCCCGGCCGCAGCAGCGCGGCCGAGGTCGCGCGGGCACCGCGCGCCGCGGCCGCCGCCTCGTTGAGCGCCGCGATGGTTTCCTGCGCGTCGGCGATCACGGTCAGATTCGCGCGCTTCGCGATCGGCGCGCTCGCGTCGAGATTCACCGCGATCACATGGCGGCAATCCTTGATGCCTTGCAGATGCTGCACCGCCCCCGAGATGCCGAACGCGATATACACGCTCGCCTCGACGGTCTTGCCGGTCGCGCCGATCTGCTTGTCGCGCGTGAACTTGCCGTCGTCGACGGCAACCCGGCTGGCACCGATCGCCGCGCCGAGGGTGGTCGCGAGTCGCTCGAACGCGGGCACGTCGCTGACGCCGTTGCCCGCCGACACGATGAAATCCGCCTCTTCCAGCGCGACCTGCGCGGCGTCGATTTTGTCGATGCCGAGATCGCATATCGCGCGTTGCGCGACCGTGCTGTCCGCTTCGCGCTCGAAGCGCCACGCGACCCGCTCGCCCGCGCCGACGAACGGCAGCTTCGGATCGACCGCATTCGGCTCGAGCAGCACGACCTCGGGCAGCGCGCGGCTGGCGAGCGCCGAATTCGCGCGAATATAGGTGCACACGTGCCCGGCAGCGATCTCGACGACGTGCGTCGCGACGCTTGCATCGGCCGCCGCCGCATAGCGGCGGCCGAGGTCGCCGTCGCCGGTCGCGTTGTCGGGCAGCAAGACATGGGCTGGCGCATAGGCCGCGACGCAGGCCGCCAGCGCATTCAGTTCATCGTCCGGCGCGTACGTGCGGCGGTCGAACATCGGCAATTCGATCAGCTTGTCGGCGCCGAGCGCGGCGGCATCGCCGGTGAATTCGCCGAACACCAGCAGCACGACTTCGCTGTGCGTGTCCGCGATCAGCGCGGCGGCCGCGAGCGTCTGGCGCGCATGTTCATCGAGCGCGCCGCGCTCCGCGTGCGCCGCGACCAGCAGCACATGGCGCGGCGCGGCCGTCGTGCGGCGCGGCTTCGGCTGTTCGCGATGCGCGGAGTGACGCGCATCAGCCAGCGACGCACTGCCGCCGGCGTCCGCGATGCCAACGACGCCGAGCGTGATGCGCCTGAGTCCCTGTGCCGTCACCGTGAACGGCCGGCGCGGATCGATTCGATTGAGCGTATTCATCATCGCGTTACTCCAGCGCCGCGGCGACCAGTTCGGCCACGTCCAGCACTTCCGGTCGCGGCCCCACCACCCCTTCGAGCATCGCGGTGCAATTCGGACAGCCGACCGCGACGATCTCCGCGCCGCTCGCGCGCACGTCGTCGATACGGATGTCGGGAATCCGCCGTTTGCCGGGAATATCGGTCAGCGGTGCACCGCCGCCACCGCCGCAGCAGCGTCCACGCAGGCCGTGACGCTCCATCTCGACCACCTGGATGCCGATGCTCTTCAGCACCCGGCGCGGCGCTTCCGTCTCGCCGTTGTAGCGGCCCAGATAGCACGGGTCGTGATACGTGATGTTGCGCGCCGCGACGGCGGCGGCCGCGCGCGGCGACAGCTTGCCGCTCGCGATCAGTTCGTCGATCAGCGCCGTGTGATGCTGGACCTGATAGATCCCGCCGAGCGCACGATACTCGTTGCGCAGGCTATGCAGCACATGCGGATCGGCGGTAACGATGCGCGCGAACGAGTACTGCGCGAGCGTCCCGATCAGCGTACGGGCCAGTTGCTGGAACGTCGCTTCGTCGCCGAGCCGCCGCGCGGTGTCGCCGGTATCGGTCTCGACACCGCCCAGCACCGCGTAATCGACGCCCGCGCGGTTCAGCACCTTGACGAGCGCGCGCAGCGTGCGCTGATAGCGCATGTCGAACGCGCCTTCGCCGGCGATCAGCAGCACGTCCACGTGACGGCCCGGCTGCGCGACCTGCACCTGCAGATCGACGGCCCAGTCGTAGCGCGCGCCGATGTCGTAGCCGTTGAGGCTGCCGGTTTCGCGCAGATTCGCGAGCGTCGCCGGCCCCTTGCCCGGCACGCTGCCTTCGACGAGCGTCTGATTGCGGCGCATGTCCACGATCGCGTCCACGTGCTCGATCAGCATCGGGCACTCCTGCACGCAGGCGCGGCAGGTCGTGCAGGACCACAGCGTGTCCGCTTCGATCAGCGTCGAGATCAGCGGCTTGGCGGGCGCGCCCGCGTGCTTGCCGACCGGAATGCCGGGCGTCGGGCTGCCTGCGTACTGCGCGTCGGTGCCGCCGACCATGCCGGTTACCAGATCCTGAATCAGCTTCTTCGGATTGAGCGGCTGACCGGCCGCGAACGCGGGGCACGCCGCTTCGCATTTGCCGCATTGCACGCAGGCGTCGAAGCTGAGCAACTGGTTCCAACGGAATTCGACCGGCTTGCCGACGCCGTATTCCTTTGCGTCGAGCAGCGGGGTTTTAAGCGCGGTGGGCGGCACGGCATCGCCAGCGTGACGCGCTGCGGTGGAATCGGCAAAGCGCTCCTGGCGCGGATGAAACGCGAGATGCAGCAGTCCGGCCAACGCATGTTTCATCGGGCCGCCACGCGCCGCGCCGAACGTCATCGTGAACGCGCCCGCCGCGATCAGCAGCGCGACGATCACCGCGAGCGCACCGGACATCATAGTCGCCGGAAGCGCGATGAACAGCGCGAGACCGAGCGCGAACGCGCCCAGTAGCAACGGCAACTGATCCCACGGGCCGCGCGAGAGTCGCGCCGGCACCGTCTTCGCGCCATGCCGGCGGCGCCACACGAACACCGTGCCGATCAGCATCGCCAGCGCGGCGAGAAAGATCAGTTTGTCGAGCCACGGCGAGTAGATCGCGAGACCGTAGTTGACGAACACGAGCGCCATCGCGAGGATCGCTCCGCCCGCCGTGGCAACGTGCGTGCGGGCGATATACGGATCGCGCGCGACCACGTGATGCAGGTCGACGAAGTAACGCTTCGGGATCGCGAGCAGATTGGCCCAGCCATAGGCGCCCGCGACGGTCGCACGGCCCTCGCGCCAGTATGCGGCGCGGCGCGCCAGCGCGAACGCGAGACCGGCCACCGACACCCACAGCAGGACGGTGATGACAAACACGGGGCTCATCGTCAGAAATCCTTGCAAAGGCGCAGCGCGTCGTAGATCGCGCCGTGAATGTTGTGCATCGAGATGCAGTCGCCGACCCGGAACAGCAGGAAGCGGCCGTCGCCGAGCTGCTCGTCGAGACACGGCTGCGGTTCGGACGCGAACAGTTTGTGCACGTCGACCTGGCCGCGATTGACCGATTCAGGCTTCAGCTGCCAGTAAAGCCGGTCGTTCGGCGTACTGCCGTTTTCGATCACCACCTGATCGACCGCGCGCTCCTCCTGCTCCTCGGTGTACTCGTTGCGGATCACGGCGATCTTCTTGCCGTCCTCCTCGTACACCCTGTCGAGCCAGTAATTGGGCGTATGGATCACGCCTTGCGCGTACAGACGGCGATAGAAGATCGGGAACGTGGTGCCGCCGACGTCGTCGGCGACCTTCACGTCGGGCGTGACGATCTCCACGTTGGCGCCGCGGCTCGCGATGA
The DNA here is from genome assembly GCF_050436205.1 of Paraburkholderia sp. MM5496-R1. Classification (NCBI taxonomy): domain Bacteria; kingdom Pseudomonadati; phylum Pseudomonadota; class Betaproteobacteria; order Burkholderiales; family Burkholderiaceae; genus Paraburkholderia; species Paraburkholderia sp. MM5496-R1. The sequence goes on along the minus strand of NZ_JBNDLT010000003.1, from coordinate 2,530,012 downwards.
AATCGGCCACACCCGCCCCCGCATGCGTGCTGACGCCGTCGTACACGAGCACGTTCCTGCCCGGCTCGACCTTGCCGGCCAGCACGTCCCACGAACTGACCGCGAGCCCCGCGTCGACGCCCCACGCCGCGACCTGCGACGTGAACGCCGAACCGCCGGTGGCGAGCACGACGATGTCGGGCTTCTCGGCCATGATGGTCCGCTCGTCGGCGGCGACACCGAGGCGGCGGTCCACGCCGAGGCGCTTCGTCTCCATGTCGAACCAGCGCACGATGCCCGCCATCTGCTCGCGCTGCGGCGCTTTCGCCGCCAGCATGATCTGGCCGCCCACGTGATCGCTCTTTTCGAACAGCACCACGTCGTGACCGCGCGACTTCGCGACGCGCGCCGCTTCGAGCCCCGCCGGCCCCGCGCCGACCACCACGACCTTGCGCTTCGGCCCGCGCGACCTGGCGATCACGTGCGGCATCGTCGCTTCGCGCGAGGTCGCCGCGTTCTGCACGCACAGCACGTCGAGCCCGTTGTACTGACGGTCGATGCAGTAGTTCGCGCCGACGCACTGCCTGATTTCGTCCTCGCGGTCATCGCGGATCTTGATGACCATATGCGGATCGGCGATCTGCGCGCGCGTCATGCCGACCAGATCGACCATGCCGCTCGCGAGCAAGCGCTCGGCCTGGCCCGCGTCGCGAATGCTTTGCGCGTGCATCACCGGCACCTTGACGACCTGCTTGATGCCGGCCGCGAGATGCACGAACGGCTCGGGCGGCAGCGCCATCGGCGGCATGCAGTTGGCGAGCGTATTGTGGGTGTCCGCGCCGGAACCGATCACGCCGAGATAGTCGATCAGGCCGCTTTCGCTCATCGCCTGGGCGATTTCCTTCAGCTGGTCGTGATCGAGCCCGTCTTCATGGAATTCGTCGCCACACATGCGCAGGCCGACGCAGAAGTCGGCGCCCACCGCCGCGCGCACCGCCTGCAACACTTCGACGCCGAAACGCAGGCGGTTTTCGAGCGAGCCGCCCCATTCGTCGGTACGGAAGTTGGTGCGCGGGCTCCAGAACTGATCGATCAGATGCTGATGCGCCGCCGAGATCTCGATGCCGTCCATGCCCGCATCCTTCACGCGCTTCGCGGCCGCCGCGAAGTCGCCGATGATGCGGCGGATCTCTTCGACCTCGATGATCTTCGCGTTGCCGCGATGTACCGGCTCGCGCACTCCCGACGGCGACATCAGATGCGGCCAGTGCTCGCCGTGAAACGCCGAGCGGCGTCCCATGTGGGTGGCCTGAATCATGATTTTCGCGCCATGCGCGTGCATCGCTTCGGCGAGCCGCGCGAGCGGATCGACGATCCGGTCGGTGGCGAGATTCACCGACTTCCACCAGCCTTGCGGGCTGTCGATCGACACCGGGCTCGAACCGCCGCATACGGCGAGTCCGACTCCGCCCTTCGCCTTTTCCTCGTAGTAGCGGATATAACGGTCGCCGGGCAGACCACCCGGCTCCGCATAGACCTCCGCGTGCGCGGTACTGACGATGCGATTGCGCAGCGTCAGCTGGTTCAACGTGAGCGGCTTGAAAAGGTTCGGGTAACGCATCGCGATCGACCTCGGAATGCCCGGATTAGATTGACGCGAGCGGCGAGACTTCGAACACGCAGTGCTCGTGTCCCTCCGCCGCGCAGCGCGCTTCTTTCGACTGCGACGGCGGGCCCTTGCGCGCGCCGTCGGGCGCGGTATCGTTGACCCAGTCCATCGCGCCCGCGAACCAGCCGGCGAACATGTAGCAAAGCTTGCCGGTCTTGCCAGGTTGCGCGAGCACGAACGACGAGTGCCGCAATTCGATCCGCGCATGCGAGCTGGCCGGATCGGCTTCGATGATCGTGAAGATGCCCCAGCCGCGCTGCGACAGACGGTTCAGGTAATGCTCGAATACCGCCATGCCGGCAAGACCATGTTGCTTCGCTTCCTTCTCGCACCAGAAATAGGCGGACTTGTGACCGGCCTTGTAGAGAATCCCGGCGTACGTATCTCGGCCGAGCGCTTCCTCGACGGCGACGTGGTTGTTGGTGAAGAAGTGGCGCGGCACGTACAGCATCGGCAGGGCGTCGGTGGTCCAGACGCCGGTGTCCGGATCGACGTCGATAGGCAGTTGGGGTTGCATGTGGAGACTCCGTTTCGTATTTGCTATGAAAACAAGGACTAAAGCTCACACCTTCCAGACTTCGCCGAACACCCGTACCCAGTTTTCGCCCATGATCTTGCGGATGCGCGTCTCGCTCCAGCCGGCGCGTTCCATCGCGGCGGTCAGGTTCGGAAACTCGCCGATCGTGCGAATGCCTTCGGGATTCACGACCTTGCCGAAGTTCGTCAACTGGCGATAACGGCCCTTGTCGTGCGTGATCCAGTCGAAAAACTCGGTGCTGTAGCCCTGCGTGAAATCCGTGCCGATCCCCACCTGGTCCTCGCCGATCAGGTTCACCACGTACTCGATCGCCTCGATATAGTCCTCGACGGTCGCGTCCGGTCCGCGCTTCAGGAACGGCGCGAACATCGTCACGCCGACGAAGCCGCCCGCGTCCGCGATCTCCTTCAGCTGCTCATCGGTCTTGTTGCGCGGATGCTCCTTGAGCCCGGACGGGCAGCAATGCGAATAGCACACCGGCTTCTTCGACGCCGCGATCGCCTCCGACGACGTCTTGCCGCCCACATGCGACAGATCGACCATGATGCCGACGCGGTTCATCTCCTGAATCACTTCGCGCCCGTAGCCGGACAGACCGCCGTCGCGTTCGTAGCAGCCGGTGCCGACCAGGTTCTGCGTGTTGTAGCAAAGCTGCACCACGTTGACGCCGAGATCCTTGAACGCTTCGATATAGCCGAGGTTGTCCTCGAACGCATGCGCGTTCTGGAAGCCGAAGATGATGCCGGTCCTGTTCTCTTTCTTGGCGCGGAAGATGTCGTCGGGGGTGCGCACCAGCGTGAGGATCTCGCTGTATTGGCGGATTTGCTGCTTCATTTCGGCGATGTTGTCGACGGTCTTCTGAAAACTTTCCCAGACCGACACCGTGCAGTTCACCGCGGTCACGCCGCCCTTGCGCATGTCCTCGAACACCGAGCGCTCGAACTTCGAAATGTTCAGCCCGTCGATGATGATGCTGTTCTCGTGCAGTTGACTCATCGTTTGCTCCACGCGTACTCAGTAAATGGGAAAGCGCTCGCACAGCGCGAAAATCTCGCGGCGCACGCGTTGTTCGGTTGCGGCATCGCCTTCGGGCGATACGCGCAGCGCATCGAGCACCTCGACGATCAGACGCCCGACCTCGCGAAACTCGCTGACGCCGAAGCCGCGTGTCGTGGCCGCCGGTGTGCCGAGGCGGATGCCGGAGGTGATGGTCGGCTTCTCCGTATCGAACGGAATGCCGTTCTTGTTGCAGGTGATGCCCGCGCGCTCCAGCGCCTGTTCGACCTGATTGCCCTTGAGCCCCTTCGGCCGCAGATCGACCAGCAGCAGATGGTTGTCGGTGCCGCCCGTCACCAGATCGACGCCGCCCGATGTGAGCACCTCGCCCAATGCCCGCGCGTTCGCGAGCACGCTGTCGATATAGGTTTTGAAGCCCGGCTGCAGCGCCTCGCCGAATGCGACCGCCTTGCCGGCGATCACGTGCATCAGCGGGCCGCCCTGCAAGCCGGGGAACACGGCAGAGTTGATCTTCTTTGCGATCTCCTCGTCGTTGGTCAGCACGAATCCGCCGCGCGGACCGCGCAAGGTCTTGTGGGTGGTCGACGTGACCACGTGCGCATGCGGGACCGGATTGTCATGGCGGCCCGCCGCGACCAACCCGGCGATATGCGCCATGTCCACCATCAGCTTCGCACCGGCGCCCTCGGCGATCGCGCGCAGCCGCGCGAAGTCGAGCGCGCGCGGATAGGCGGAGAAGCCGGCGATCAGCAGCGTCGGCTTGTGCTGTTGCGCCAGTTCCTCGATCTGCTCGTAGTCGATCAGCATCGTGTCGCGCCGCACGCCGTACTGCACCGCGTTGAACCACTTGCCCGACATCGCGGGTTTCGCGCCGTGTGTCAGATGCCCGCCCGCGTCGAGCGACATGCCGAGCACCGTGTCGCCGGGCTTCGCGAGCGCGAGCATCACCGCGCCGTTGGCCTGCGCGCCGGAATGGGGCTGCACGTTGGCAAACTTCGCGTTGAAGAGCTGCTTGATGCGATCGAGCGCCAGCGTCTCGATCGCGTCGACGTATTCGCAACCGCCGTAGTAACGCTTGCCCGGATACCCTTCCGCGTACTTGTTGGTCAGCACCGAGCCCTGCGCGTCGAGCACCGCGCGCGACACGATGTTTTCCGACGCGATCAGCTCGACTTGCGACTGCTGACGCTCGAGCTCTTTCAGAATGGCGCCGCGCACGGCCGGGTCGCGCGCCGCTAGCGAGTCGTCGAAGAAGGGATTCGGGTTCGACATGGAAGGTCCGTGAGATCGTTGACGGGAAGGCCGCTACGGGTTGCCGGCGGGATCGCGCTACCGCTTTGCCTTGGGTCTATTCTTGACGGTCGCCCGGCGCGTCTATTTACGAATTCAGACGCGTTCTTTGCCTTTTCCGCCATGCGCAACCTGTTTCGACAAGTCGGCGCGATCCGCGCGCTCAGCGCTGCACTACAACGCAGTATTCCTGCGCCGATCGGGTGCGCTGCAAGGGCGTCGCCGCGCTGTTCCGGTGCCGCGCGGATGGTTTCATCAGTCGATTGCTTAGCTATTCCAGGCTTTGTGCGCAGTATCCAAGGGTTTAGCCTGATGGCACGGTAGTTGCCCTGATACTCAGAATTCAGATAGTCGCCCTCCCCACGGCGACGCGACATTTACATCAGGAATCACCGTTCCCATGTCCACCGATCGCACGGCATCGTTGTCGCATTTCGCATTCATGCCGGTCCCCAACTTCACGATGATCGCCTTCTCGAACGCGATCGAAGTGCTACGCATGGCGAACTATCTGACCGGCCAGACGCTTTACCGCTGGTCGATCGTGAGTCCCGCTGGCGGGCCGGTCATGGCGAGCAACGGGTTATCCGTCGATACGGGGCCGGTCGAATGCGTCGGGCAACCCGACATCGTGTTCGTGGTTGGCGGCATCGACGTGCAGCGCTCCACCACCGCCGAGCATCTGTCCGCGCTGCGCCGTTTCGCGCGCATGGGCTGCGTGCTGGGCAGTCTTTGCACGGGCACCTATGCGCTCGCGCGCGGCGGCCTACTGGCCGGTTATGCGTGTGCGATTCATTGGGAAAACATGTCGGCGCTGAAGGAAGAGTTTCCCGATACGCGCTTTCTGAAAGAGCTATTCGTGATCGATCGCGATCGCGTGACCTGTACCGGCGGCGTCGCGCCGCTCGACATGATGCTGAACCTGATCGCGCCGCGTGTTGGCACCGCTCGGGTCACGCAGATCGCCGAGCAGTTCATCGTCGAACACGTGCGCGACACCAGCGCGCAGCAGAAGATGCCGCTCGTCGCGCGGCTCGGCTCGGCCAACAAATCGCTGTTCGAAGTGATCTCGCTGATGGAGAACAACATCGAGGAGCCGCTGTCGCGCGAAGAACTCGCACGACTCGCCGGCATGTCGCAACGGCAGTTGCAACGGCTGTTCCGCGAACATCTGGGCATGACGCCGACGCACTACTATCTGACACTGCGCCTGCGGCGCGCGCGCGAGCTGCTGTTGCAGACCGACATGTCGATCATGCACATCACGATGGCCTGCGGCTTCCAGTCGGCCTGCCACTTCTCGAAGAGCTATCGCGATGCGTTCGGCACCGCGCCGACGCGCGAGCGTCGCAAGCAGGTGCCTTCGCTATCCGGTGCGCCAGTGATGGCGGCTTGATCAACGAACAGAAGCGCCGCGTGCCCGGCAGGCCACGCAGCGCTTTAGCGGCCAACCAAACTCAAGCCGCCTTCAACAACCCGGGCGGGTCGATCACAAACTTCTTCGGCGCGCCGCCGTCGACGTCTCCATGTTCGTGAGCGGCACGCCGCACACGCTGCGGGGCGCACCGTTTCACCAGCGTAGCGGCCTACAACTTTTTCTTTACCCCCGCGCAACATATCCTCGTTTGCCATCGGTTCGCAAAAGCCCGATAGTGCTGCCTCAGCCGAATCGCCGATCTGCCGATTCACACTCCCCCGACCGAGGACCCGTTTGCCATGAAGACCCGAACGCTCAAACTGATAACAACCGCCACGTTCGCGCTGTTCACGCTCTGCGCGATCTCGCCCGTCGGCCACGCGGCCGAGCCCACCGCCGCGCAACTCCAACCCACCATCGATGCCGCGATCAAGCCGCTGATGGCGAAGTACCATATCGCCGGCATGGCGATCGGCGTGATCGACGACGGCAAGCCCTACGTCTACAACTACGGCGTCGCATCGACGCAAACCGGCAAGCCGGTCACACGCGATACGCTGTTCGAACTCGGCTCGGTCAGCAAGACCTTCACGGCGACGCTCGCGTCGTATGCGCAGCTCGACGGCAAGCTGTCGTTGTCGGACGGCACGGAGCGCTATCTGCCGACGCTGCGCGGCCGCCCGTTCGGCAAAGTCAGCCTGCTGAACCTCGGCACGCACACACCTGGCGGTCTGCCGCTCCAGGTGCCGGACGACATCCATAACGACGCGCAATTGCTGCGGTACTTCCACGACTGGGAGCCCGCTCATGCGCCCGGCACGTTCCGCACTTACTCGAATCCCGGCATCGGCACGCTCGGCCTGATCACCGCGAAGACCATGGGACAGGATTTCACCGTGCTGATGCAGCAACGCGTGTTTCCGGCGCTCGGCATGAAGAACAGCTACATCGACGTCCCCGCGGCGAAAATGCCGGACTATGCGCAGGGCTATGCGAAAGACGGTGCGCCCATCCGCCTGACGGGCGGCGTGATTTCCGCCGAAGCGTACGGGGTGAAGTCGACCGCCGCCGACATGCTGCGTTTCGTGCAGGCCAACATGAACCTGATTCCGCTCGACAGTCAGTGGCAGCGCGCGATCACGGACACGCATACCGGCTACTTCCAGGCCGGGGTGCTGACTCAGGATCTGATGTGGGAGCAGTACCCGTATCCGGTCGCGTTGCCGACCTTGCTGGCCGGCAATTCGCCGGAGATGGTCCTCAACGGGACGCCGTCGACCGCAATCAAACCGCCGCTGCCGCCGCAGCAGAACGTCTGGATCAACAAGACCGGATCGACGAACGGCTTCGGCGCGTATGTCGCGTTCGTGCCGCAAAAGCGCATCGGTATCGTGATGCTCGCCAACCGCAATTTCCCGAACGAAGCGCGCGTGAGCGCCGCGCATCAGATCCTCACGGCGCTGGATGGCGGCAAGCCCTGATACGGCGTGGACTTACGGGCGCAGCCGCGCACGCGCTGCGCCGGCGATCCGCGCGAGCGCATCCGCGCTCAGACGGGCCGCGATTTTCTCGACGTACGCATGATGCCGCGCTTCGAGCGGCGCACCGAGCTCCCGCGCGAGCAGATAGCGGATCAGCGCAATGCGCCGATGACGCAGCGCGATACTTTGATCGAGCAGCGCGAGCGCGGCGCCGGCATCGCGCTCATCGCACGCGCGTGCCGTGAGAAGCGAGGTGGCCGCGCGTGCCGACGTCATGGCGAAATCGGCAAAGCGAAGCGCGCGTCGCTCAGCACATCAACGGCTCGGCGGCGTCGAGCATGATCCTGACGAAGTAATCCGCGAAACTGCGACGCACGACGATGTCGAAACTGTCGGCGCCCGTGGGCAGCAACGTAATCGACGCCTTGAAATAGTGGCTCTGCGCGCACTGCCCCACCCCGAAAAGTTTGGGATGCAGATCGAGTGGACAGCCGCGCGCGAGCACGTCGCGCGTGCGCGTGCCGCTGATGTCGAGCACCGTATAGCCGCTGCCCACATCGACCGCCGATGCGAACACGCCCGCGAACGCCGCGCCGAGCTTCGCCTGCAACGGCGCCGTGCGCGTCGCATCGTGCGCGGTTTCCGAACGCACGAGCCATTCGTCCGGGCCGAGCCAGACCATGTCGTAGCCGTTGCCGCGCGCGACGGTGTTCGGCTTCTCCGGCGGCTTGCAGCCGATCACCTGTTCCACCGCGCGAATGAACGCCGAGTCGCGCGTATCGCCGCGCACGTTCACGAGTTCGAGAAATGGCCGCTCGCCGAGCCGGAACGCGGCAGTCGCGTTGGCCTGATGCTGTTTCAGCAGCCCATCCACACCGACCAGCGGCGACTCCTGCCACGCGCCGTTTTGCCGCCCGAGCGTGCGGTCCACGATGGACACCGTCCCGCCTGTTTCATTCCACATGTTGACGTGCTCCTTCGCTGTCGTAGAACACCGGACTCGCGATCTTCGCCGCGATCTGTTTGCCGCTCGCGAGCGGAATCGTGACGGTCGTGCCGATCTTGTCGAGACCGCCCTTGACGACCGCCATCGCGATCGAGCGTTGCAGAATCGGGCTGTAATAGCTCGACGTGACGTGCCCGAGCATCGGCGCGGTGTCGCCCTGGAACGGACCGGCGACGATCTGCGAGCCCTCGGGTATCACGAACGACGCATCCTCCGCGAGCAGCCCGACCAGTTGCTTGCGTCCCGCCTTCGCGGTGTCCGAGCGGGCGAGCGAGCGCTTGCCGAGAAAGTCCTTCGACTTCGCGACGAGCCCGCCCATGCCGAGGTCGTGCGGCGTCATCGAGCCGTCCGTATCCTGGCCGACGATGATGTAGCCCTTCTCCGCGCGCAGCACGTGCATCGTCTCGGTGCCGTACGGCGTGATGTCGAACTCGGCGCCCGCGGCCATCAACGCTTCCCACACCGCGCGTCCGACGTTGGCCGGCACGTTCACCTCATACGCGAGTTCGCCCGAGAAGCTGATGCGCATCACGCGCGCCGCCGCGCCCGCGACGGTGCCTTCACGATACGTCATGAACGGAAACGCCGCGTTCGCGAAGTCGATGTCGTCGCAGACCTTTTGCAGCACCTTGCGGCTCATCGGGCCGACTACCGCAAAAGTTGCCCAGTGATCGGTGACCGACGCGAGCCGCACGCGCAGGTCGGGCCATTCGGTTTGCAGCCAGCGTTCGAGCCACGTGAGCACACGCGCCGCGCCGCCGGTGGTGGTCGTCATCATGTAGTGCTGCTCGGCGAGGCGCACGGTCACGCCGTCGTCGAAGATCATGCCGTTTTCGTCGAGCATCAGGCCGTAGCGGCACTTGCCGACTTCGAGTTTGGTCCACGGATTCGTGTACACCCAGTTCAACAGTTTCGCGGAATCGGGGCCCTGAATATCGATCTTGCCTAGCGTCGACGCATCGAGGATGCCGACGCTCGTGCGCACCGCGAGCGCTTCGCGCGCAACCGCCGCGTGCAGATCCTCGCCCGCTTTCGGGTAATACCACGGACGCTTCCAGTCGCCGACGTCCTCGAACGCCGCGCCGTGTTCCACGTGCCATTCGTGCACCGCCGTCTTGCGCACCGGATCGAGCAATTCGCCCAATTCCCGGCCGGCGAAAGTGCCGAACGTGACCGGCGTGTAGTTCGGCCGGAACGTCGTCGTGCCGGTCTCGGGAATGGTCTTACCGAGCGCCTGGGCGAGAATCGCCATGCCGTTGATGTTGCCGAGCTTGCCCTGGTCGGTGCCGAAGCCCATCGCGGTGTAGCGCTTCACGTGTTCGACGGATTCGAAGCCTTCGCGCGCCGCGAGGAAGATATCGGCCGCCGCGACGTCGTTCTGGAAATCGACGAACTGCTTGGGCCCGCGCGTGGCCAACTCGCGTCCGCCGACGAGCCACAGCGGTTCCAGCTTCGTTTCGCTCAGTTCGGCGACCTGCACCGGCTTTGGCCGCGCGACGATGTGCCCGGCGGCGCGCGCCGCTTCGACGCCGGCGTCGAGCGCGAAGCGGATGCCCTGGCCGAGCGTGAAGTCGCCCGCGCAGGCGCCGACGCTGGTCTCTGGCTGGACCGCCTTGCCCGGCACGAAGCAGGCCTTGTCGTCATGCCAATGGGCCTTGCCGCCCGACTGCGCGAACAGATGCAGCACTGGGCTCCAGCCACCCGACATCGCGAGCAGATCGCACGGCAGTTGGCCCTGCTGAGCGGTGATCTGCCCTTTCGCATACGAGGCGAGCGACACCGACGCGACGCGCAGCTTGCCATGCGCCGCCGTGACGACCGTGCCGTTCAGCACCTTGATGCCATGGCGGCGCGCGAGCGCCGGCAGCGTGCCCTTCGATTCGCCCGCGCGCGGATCGATGACGCTCACCTGCGCGCCGGCCGCTTTCAGGTCGAGCGCGCATTGATAGCCGTCGTCGTTGTTCGTGAACACGATCGCATTGCGACCCGGCAGTACCGCATAGCGATGCAGATAGCTCGACACCGCCGACGCGAGCATCACGCCAGGCAGATCGTTGTTGCCGAACACGATCGGCCGTTCATGCGCGCCGGTCGCGAGAATCACGCGTTTCGCGCGGATCTTCCACAGCAGTTCGCGCGTGCCCTTGCGCTGCGACACGGGCAGATGATCGGTCAGGCGCTGGGTGACCGTGACGAGATTGTGGTCCTGATAGCCGAACGCGGTGCTGCGGCTCAGGATCTTCACATCGGGCAACTGCCGCAATTCGTCCTCGATTTTCTGCACCCACCGCAGCGCGGGCTTGCCGTCGATCTCCGCGCCGCAGGACAGCAGCGAGCCGCCCAGTTCGGGCTGATCGTCGACGAGCGTCACGCGCGCGCCGGACAAGGCGGCCGCGTGCGCGGCCGCGAGCCCGGCCGGGCCGCCGCCGACCACTAGCACGTCGCAATGCGCGAAGCACTTGTCGTAGCGGTCCGCGTCGCGCTGTCGCGGCGCGGTGCCGAGGCCGGCCGCGTCGCGAATCGCTTCCTCGTACTTCGGCCAGAGTTTGCGCGGCCACATGAAGGTCTTGTAGTAGAAGCCCGCCGGAATGAAGCGCGCGATCTTCTGGTTGATCGCCATGCGGTCCTTTTCGATGCTCGGTTTCGCGTTCACGCTGCTCGCGACGAGCCCCTGGTACAACTCGACTTCGGTGGCGCGCGCGTTCGGCACCGTGTAGGCGCCGGTCTCCAGTTGCACGACCGCGTTCGGCTCCTCGACGCCCGCGGTCACGATGCCGCGCGGCCGATGATATTTCCAGCTGCGCGCGACGAAATGCATGCCGTTCGCGAGCAATGCGGACGCGAGCGTATCGCCTTGATAACCCTGATACTCGACGCCGTTGAACGTGAAGCTCAGCGCGATCGCGCGATTGATGCGCCCGCCGGTCGGGAGTCGGTCTTTCTGGCTCATGATGCTTTGCCCTCTTGTGCCTTTACCTGTGCGTTTGCTGCCTGTGTATCGTCCAGCGCCAGCAACGGACGCTCGAACGTCTGATAGCCCTGGAACGCATAGCTGACGGTGTCGCGCTGCGCCTTGAACCAGCGGCGGCAGCCCTGCGTGTGGAACCATTGCTCGCGATGCACGCCGCGCGGGTTCTTGCGCATGAAAAGGTAGTCGCCCCATTCCTTGTCGGTGAGCTTGTCCGTGTCGAGCGGGCGGGCGATGTCCGCCTCGCCGCCGCACGAGAATTCGGTTTCGGCGCGAGGACCGCACCACGGGCATTCGATCAGCAGCATCTGTGTCTCCTTGTCGACTAGTGGGCCACGGCGGCAGCGCCATGCTCATCGATCAGATGACCGGAATAGAACCGGTCCAGCGAAAACGGCGCATTCAACGGATGGGGTTCGTCCTTCGCGATCGTGTGCGCATAGACCCATCCCGAGCCGGGCGTCGCCTTGAAGCCGCCCGTTCCCCAACCGCAGTTGAAATACAGTCCCTTCACATCGGTCTTGCTGATGATCGGGCATGCGTCCGGCGACACGTCGACGATGCCGCCCCACTGCCGGTTCATCCGCACGCGGGAAAACACCGGGAACATTTCGACGATCGCCTCGAGCGTGCCCTCGATGACCTGGAAGCTGCCGCGCTGCCCAAACCCGGTGTACTGATCGACGCCCGCGCCGATCACGAGATCGCCCTTGTCGGACTGGCTGATATACGCGTGGACTGCATTCGACATCACGACCGTGTTGACGACCGGCTTGATCGGCTCCGACACCAGCGCCTGCAACGGATGGCTTTCGAGCGGCAGCCGCACGCCGGCCATGTCGGCGAGCGTCGACGTGTTGCCGGCCGCGACCACCGCGACCTTCTTCGCCTTGATGAAACCCTTGGTCGTGTCGACGCCCGTCACCTGGCTGCCGTCGCGGCGAATGCCGACGACCTGGCAGTTCTGCACGATGTCGACGCCGGCCTGATCGGCGCCGCGCGCGAAGCCCCACGCCACCGCATCGTGCCGGGCCACGCCGCCGCGCCGCTGGATCGATGCGCCGAGCACCGGATAGCGGCTGTTCAGGTTGATGGTCGGCTCGAGTTCCTTGATCTGCGCGGGCGTGAGAAATTCGGCGTCGACGCCGTTCAGGCGGTTCGCGTTGACGCGGCGTTCGGTGTCGCGCACGTCCTGCAGCGTATGCGCGAGATTCATCACGCCGCGCTGGCTGAACATCACGTTGTAGTTCAAATCCTGCGCGAGCCCTTCCCACAGCTTCATCGCCTTCTCGTAGAGCGCGGCGGATTCGTCCCACAGGTAGTTCGACCGCACGATCGTCGTATTGCGCGCGGTGTTGCCGCCGCCGATCCAGCCCTTCTCGAGCACCGCGACATTGCGCACGCCATGCTCCTTCGCGAGGTAGTACGCGGTCGCGAGACCGTGCCCGCCGCCGCCGACGATCACGACGTCGTATTCACGTTTAGGCTCGGGGCTGCGCCATTGCCGCTCCCAGTTCTCGTGATACGACATCCCGTTGCGTAGCAGGCTGAATATCGAATAGCGGCTCATCGTCGTTCCTTGGCGGTTTTGCAGATGCGGTGTAGCGGTTCAACACTCGATGACGTTCACGGCCAGTCCGCCGCGCGACGTCTCCTTGTATTTCGTCTTCATGTCGGCGCCGGTTTCGCGCATGGTGCGGATCACACTGTCGAGCGACACCACGTGCTTGCCGTCGCCCTTCATCGCGAGGCGGGCCGCGTTGATCGCCTTGATCGCGCCCATCGCGTTACGCTCGATGCACGGAATCTGCACCAGCCCGCCGACCGGATCGCAGGTCATGCCGAGGTTGTGTTCCATGCCGATTTCGGCGGCGTTCTCGACCTGGGTGGGTGTGCCGCCCATCACGGCCGCGAGCGCGGCGGCGGCCATCGAGCAGGCCACGCCCACTTCGCCCTGGCAGCCCACCTCGGCGCCGGAGATCGACGCCGTTTCCTTGTAGATGATGCCGATCGCCGCGGCGGTCAGCAGGAAGTCGACGATGCCGGCGTCGTTCGCCGCATGCATGAATTTCACGTAGTAGTGCAGCACTGCCGGGATCACGCCGGCCGCGCCGTTGGTCGGCGCGGTGACGACCCGGCCGCCCGCGGCGTTCTCCTCGTTGACGGCCATCGCGTACAGGTTGACCCAGTCGAGCATCGACAGCGGGTCGCGCAGCGATTCCTCCGAGCGTGCGCGCAAGCGCTCGCACAGCTCGGCCGCGCGACGCTTCACGTGCATCGGGCCGGGCAACTCGCCGCGCGCCTTGCAACCGCGCTCGACACATGCGGCCATCGTGCGCCAGATCGCCAGCAGGCCCTCGCGCACGTCGGGCTCGGGCCGGGTCGCGCATTCGTTGCGCAACGTCACTTCGGCGATGGACAGGCCGCTTTCGCGGCACACGCGCATCAGATCGTCGCCGGTGCGAAACGGATACGGCACCTCCGCGTTGGCGCGCCGGCCGTTCACGCGATCGCCGTCGCGATTGACGACGAAGCCGCCGCCGATCGAGAAGTACTCTTTTTCGACGAGCAGTTGACCGTTCTCGTCGAAGGCCTGGAAGCGCATGCCGTTCGGATGCACGACGCCCGAGCCCGGCGCGCCCGGCATCAGCTTGCGCAAGAAGCCGACATGTTCGCGCTCGTCGAACGCGACCGGATGCTTGCCGAGCAGCACGAGCTGTCGGGTCTCGCGGATCGCGCGCAGCCGCGGCTCGATCAGCTCAGGATCGAGCCGGTCGGGCAGATTGCCTTCGAGGCCGAGCAGCACCGCCTTGTCGGTGCCGTGGCCCTTGCCGGTCGCGCCGAGCGAGCCGAACAGCTCGGCTCTGACGCGCCGCACGAAGCCGAGCAGATTCGCGTCCTCGATGTGCGATGCGAAGCGGCATGCGGCGATCATCGGCCCGACCGTGTGCGAGCTGGATGGACCGATGCCGATCTTGAACAGATCGAAGACGCTGACGTTCATGGCGTGCCTTGTGCGTTGTGTCTTGCGTGTTGCGATGGCCGGAAGCGCTTCGACTCGACTCATGCGCCCGGACGGAATGTGCGTCTATTGCACCGCACGCCGGGCCGGATCGATAGAATAAAAACGGCATCGCAATGGGATGGCGTCGTCAGGTGAACCGCCAGGCGGGTCTTCCGGCGCATTTGCGATGACTTGGGACGCATTTGCGACAGGCGGCCCGATTGCGGCCGGCAATGCTGAAGGTCCGTGGTGCTATCCTCGCTTCACCGTTTCGGTCAACGTTCGTTCCTCTTTCGCCGTTCTTTTCACCGACCCGCCGCGCGCATGAATTCCGCTGAAACGCTTGCCCCTCCCTCATTCGACACAGCCACGAAGCAGCGCATCCGCTTCGGCATCGTCCTGCTGCCGAACTTCACGCTGACCGCATTCGCGGGTTTCGTCGACCTGCTGCGCCTGTCCGCCGACGAAGGCGACTTCAGCAAGCCGGTGCGCTGTTCGTGGAGCGTGATCGGGGAAACCCTGGCCCCGGTGCGGGCGAGTTGCGGCATCCAGATCACGCCGTGGGAAACCTTCGAGACCGCCGGGAAGTTCGACTACGTGGTGGTGGTCGGCGGACTGCTGCACTCGGGGCCGGCCGCGAGCGAGGCGACGCTCGCGTTCATCCGCCGCGCCGCCGCCCGCGACGCGACGCTGGTCGGCATGTGCACCGGCGTGTTCTCGCTGATGCGCGCGGGCGTGCTCGACGGCCATCGGATCTGCGTGAGCTGGTTTCACTACTGGGATTTCATCGAGCGCTTTCCGTCGGTCGACGAACAGATGCTGGTCGCCGACCGGCTGTTCGTGATCGACCGGCGGCGCATCACCTGTTCCGGCGGCCGCGCGTCGATCGACGTCGCCGCCGCGATCCTGCTGCGTCATTTCGAAACCGCCACGGTGCAGAAGGCGCTGCGCATCCTGCTCGTCGACGACCTGCAGAAAGGCAACGCGCCGCAGCCGCATCCGCCCGGTCTCGCGCCGGCCTCGCATCCGAAGGTCAAGCGCGCGATCCTGCTGATGGAGCAGCACGTGGGCCGCGCGCTGCCGCTTGACCAACTGGCGGGCAAGCTCGATCTGTCGCCGCGTCAGCTCGAAAGGCTGTTCAAGGCGCAGACCGGCAAGGCGCCGCAAGCCTACGCGAAGCAGGTGCGCCTGCGCACCGCCGCGTGGTTGTTGACGAGCTCAGACAAAACCGTCGCCGATATCGCGTCGAGCTGCGGCTTTTCGGACGCCTCGCACCTGGGACGGGAATTTCGCAAACAGTTCGGCGTGCCGCCGATGATGTATCGCGAGCAGCGCGGCACGGCGGAGCAAGCCGACGACGGCTCGTGCTACGACGAAACGTTTCCGGGCCGCGCGCAGGCGATCTGAATCCGCGCGGCATGCGAGGCCGCGGCACCCGCTACTCCGGCATGCGCCGCTCGACGCTCGGCGCATGTCCGAACTGCGCGCGATAGGCCTTGCTGAAATGACACGGAGAATGAAAACCGCACACCGTGGTCACGCGCGCGATCGACGCGTCGGTATTGCGCAGCAGATCGCGCGCTCGGCGCAGCCGCAAGCTCAGGTAGTAATGCGTCGGCGACATGTTCAGGAATAGCTTGAACATCCGTTGCAAATGACGCTGCGACAGGTTGACGAGCCGGGCGAGTTCGTCGAGCGATAGCGGCTCCTCGATGTTCGCTTCCATCAGCCGCACCACTTCGATCAGCTCGGTGCGCGACAGGCCGACCCGCGCGTCGACCGGAATGTGCTGGTAATCGGTCGAGCCGCGAATCCGCTCGACGATGAATTGCTCGGACACCTGCGCGGCCACCGAGGCCCCCAGCCGCATGCCCACCAGATGCAGCATCAGATCGAGCGGCGCGGTTCCGCCGGTGCAGGTCAGCCGGTCGCGGTCGATCACGAACAGTTCGTCGTCGAAATGCACATGCGGATAGCGCTGGTGCAACGGCGACATGTCCTCCCAATGCACGGTCGCGCGATAGCCGTCGAGCAGCCCGGCCGCGAGCAGCGCATACGGACCCGTGCAGATGCCGCCGAGCGGCACGCGGTGCGCGGCCGCCTCGCGCAGCAGCGCGATCACCGCGTCGTTCACATACTCGCGCACGTGCCAGCCCGCGCATACGAACAGCAGGTCCGGCATGCCGGCCTCGGCGAGCGTGGTGGTCGGTTTCACCGTGATGCCGTTGCTCGCGCGCGCCGGCTCGCCGTCCGGCGTGATCACGGACCACCGGTAGTGCTGCGCGCGGCCCACGTAGTTCGCCATGCGCAGCACCTCGACCGCGCTCGTGAACGCGATCATCGAGAAGTTCGGCAGCGTCAGGAAGCCGACGTGCGCGACGGCGCACAGCCGCGCATCGGCTTCGGCGGAGGCGATTGCGTCGCGCTTCATGGACGTATCGAATCAGGCCGTCAACCGTGTTGCGCCGCCGGCTCGCGGCGCACTTTCATCGCATTGCGCAAACCGGCGAACAGGGGGGCGCGTACCTTGCCCGGCGCCCGGCCGAAGCTCTCGGTGATGCGGTCCAGAATGATCGCCAGCATCACGACCGACATCCCGCTTTCGAAACCGAGTCCGATATCGAGCCGCTGGATGCTCGCGAGCACGTCGTTACCGAGGCCGCCCGCACCGACCATCGACGCGATGATCACCATCGACAGCGCCATCATGATGGTCTGGTTCACGCCGGTCATGATCGACGGCAGCGCGTTCGGAAACTGCACCTTGTACAGCAGTTGCCACGGCGTGCAGCCGAACGCCTGTCCCGCTTCGACGATTTCGCGATTCACGTGCTTGATGCCGAGCGCGGTCAGACGCACCGCGGGCGGCATCGCGAAGATCACCGTCGACAGGATGCCCGGCACGCGGCCGAGACCGAACAGCATCGCGGCCGGAATCAGGTAGACGAACGCGGGCATCGTCTGCATCAGATCGAGCACCGGGCGCACGATCATTTCGACGGCGCGGCTCTTCGCCGTCCAGATGCCGAGCGGCACGCCGAGCACGAGACTGATCACCGTCGATGACAGCGTGAGGCCGAGCGTGATCACCATCTGATCCCAGAAGCCGGTGCCGTAGATCAGCAGCAGCGCCGCCAGCGTGAACAGCGCGAAGCGCCAGCCGACGCGCCACAAGCCGATGCCGACGAAAAACGCCATCAGCGCCCACATCGGCACGGCCTGCAAACCGTGCTCGACCGCCGCGGCGAAACTCTCGATGACCTTGCCGATCGTGTCGAAGGTCTGCGCGTCGTGATCGAGCAGGTAGTGAACGCCGCGATCGACCCACGCGCCAACTGGAATGACTTCAGACATGGGAACCTCGGTGGCGCGTGAGAACGTTCAGCACGTTCGTCTTGTTGACCGAACCGCAGTAGGAGCCGTCCGCTTCGACGACCGGCAGCGGCACGCGGCTCGCCACCACGCGCGCGACCACGTCGTCGAGCGGCGTGCTGCGGCGGATGCATTCGATCTGGTTGAGCTGCGGCGACGCGCTGCCCGTCGCATCGCGGCACACGAAGCCGCGAATCCGGCGCTCGCTATCGAGCACGAACGCGTAGTCGGCGCTGCCGTTGAGCGTCGCGGCGACGCTCGACGCGTCGATCTGCGGCGCGTGCATCAGCGGCACGTCGTCGGTCTGCATCAGATCGCCGGCCGTCAGATAGCGGCTCGTGTCGATGCCTTCGAAGAACGCGCGCACGTAGTCGTCGGCCGGGTTCTTGATGATTTCGCGCGGCGTGCCGATCTGCACGACACGGCCGCCTTCCATGATCGCGATGCGCGTGCCGATGCGCATCGCCTCCTCGAGATCGTGCGACACGAACAGGATCGTGCGCTGCTGCTCGCGTTGCAGATCGAGCAGCACGTTCTGCATCTCCTTGCGCTTGAGCGGATCGAGCGCGGAGAACGCCTCGTCCATGATCATCAGCGACGGGTTGACCGCGAGCGCGCGCGCGAGCCCGACGCGCTGCTGCATGCCGCCCGACAACTCGGCCGGCAGTTTCTGCGCGAACGGTGCAAGGCCGACCTGTTCGAGCACCGTCAGCGCCCGCGCCTCGCGCTCCTTGCGGCCGACGCCCGCGACTTCGAGGCCGAACGCCGCGTTGGCCAGCACGTTGCGCTGCGGCATCAGCGCGAAGGACTGGAACACCATGCTCATGTCCTTGCGGCGCAGCGCGGTCAGCTCGGCGCGCGGCACGCCCGCGACATCGCGGCCGTCGATCAGCACCTTGCCGGCGCTGGGCTCGACGAGCCGATTGATCAGGCGAATCAGCGTCGACTTGCCCGAGCCGGACAGGCCCATCAGCACGAAGATCTCGCCCTCGCGAACCTCGAACGACGCGTTGTGGACGCCGACGATCTGACCGGTGCGGGCAAACACCTCTTCTTTCGTGGCGCCGCTGGCCAGCATCGCGAGCGCCTGTTTCGGGTTGCTGCCGAACACCTTGCACAGCCCTTCGACCACGACCTTGGGGGAATTCATCGAGTGCTCTCCTCGCTTGCGGACGTCCGTCCGCGCTGTGCCTACATAGTTGCCAGAAAAAAGTGCGGCTAACCGACTAATTCCGACAACCACATGAGGAAATGCGACACCCGGCCATGTCGTGGACGCTCGGCGCGGCGAGCAAACCCTTGGGAGAACGTTGTGGGAGAAAGGATTGACGCGGGTTGGCCCGCGCGCGGAGCGTGTCGCGACATAGCAAGCGGCGCTCCCGGACGGCGGCGGGCGCGAGGCGCCTGAGAGGCGCCGGGTTCAGGAAATCGACACGCCCAGCAAGCGCCCGACGCCGAACGTGAACCCTGCCGCGATGAGCCCGATGACGACCTGGCGCAGCGCCGAAAACCCCGCGCTGCGTCCGTTGAACAACGACGTGAACACGCCGATCGACGCGAGCGCCAGCATGCTCAGCACGACACACTGAACGATTGCGCTGACGCCACGCGTCCACAGGAAAGGCATCACCGGGAAAATCGCGCCGAGCGAGAACAGGCAGAACGACACACCCGCCGCCGACCACGGATTGCCGCCCAGTTCCGCCGGATCGAGACCGAGCTCCTCGCGCGTGAGGGTGTCGAGCGCCTTGTCCTTGTCGCGCATCATCTGCGAGGCCACGCGTTTCGCCTCGCTCGCGTCGAGCCCTTTCGCGCGGTAGATCAGCGTGAGCTCGTGCTCCTCCGCTTCGGGCTGTTCTTCGATCTCCTCGGCTTCCTTGGCGATCTGCGTGCTCGCGAGTTCGCGCGCATTGGTGACCGACAGCCATTCGCCGAGCGCCATCGAACAGGCACCGGCGATCAGCCCGGCGAGGCCGGTCAACAGGATCGCCTTGTTGCCGGTGCCCGCGCCGGCGACGCCCATGATCAGGCAGAAGTTGGACACGAGGCCATCGTTCGCGCCGAGAACCGCCGCGCGCAGATCGTTGCCCGCCGCGGCGCCCTTGTGCCACGACTCGGCCGCGGCAATGCGCGCGCCGGACGACAGGTTGGCATTGCCGGTGCTCGCGAGCGTCTGCACGACGGCCGCGTGATGATGTTCGTCGGCCGACATGTGGCCCGCGTCGCGTTGGCCTTGATATTTGTTGCGGTCCGCGTATTCGGCTGCGGCGAGCGTCGGCAGCACGAAGTCCGCGCCGCACACGCGCACGAGCCGCTTCATCAGACGCGTCTTGACCGCATGGCCACGGCCCTTCGGTTCGATGCCATTGGCTCTGAGCTTGTCGGCCCACACTTGCGCGTGGCTGTGTTCGGATTGCGCGAGATCCTGATAGACCTGCTTGCGGGTCTCGTCTTTCTCGACCTGCGCGAGCGTCTCATAGAGGGCGGCGCTGTGCAGTTCGTCGGAGAGATTCGCCTTGTAGCGTTTCACTTCATGTTTCGTTGCCATGATCGCGCCTCGCAACTGCCCGGCGCCTCATCAACGATGAATGCCACGCCGGGCGTCCGCCTGTCCGTTACTGGCTGGCAGGCGCACCAACGCCGGCCTTCTTCTGGGCTGCCTGCAGCTTGTCCGGATAGTTCGGATCGTTCTGCGCCGGCTGGTAGCCCGCGTCTTCGAGTTTCTTCAACTCGGCGTTCTTTTTCGCGCGGGCCTGTTTGCGCTCTGCCTTGCGCTCGGCCTTGGTCGGCTTTGGGGTGGTCGTCGTCGCGCCTTCCTGGGCTGCGGCATCCGTCGAGCCCTGCGCGAGCGCGAGCGGAATCGTACCGGCCATCAGTGCGACGGCCGAAACCCCCAGCATGATTCGTTTAATGGCGAAGTTGTTCATCACTGATATCCCCTGAAAAAATCGGCAATAACGTACGAATTGCGGCTGCGAATCGTGAGCCACACGCCGGGTCGCGCAGCCTCCACGCGAACCCGTCAACGGGAGCTTACTGCCAAATAACGGGATGCGGGTCGGGAGCGTGGACGGCCCCCGGCGGCCTCGCTTTCAGAATTCTCCGGGTTTTGCCGAGATTGACTCATGAACAATAGTGGCGCGGATCGATTTCATCATCTACTCGGACCGTCGCTTCATTCACATCTTTCCGCCGATCGTGCTCTATCTATGAAACGCATCTCTACGCGTGTCGCATTGTTAGCGGGTCTCATTGCCGTGCTTTATCTCGGTCTGTTCGACCATACTCCGCAAGGAAGCGAGTGTCGCAAATCGGCACCTGTCCACGGCCTGTACACGGCAGAGCTTTGCCTGTTGCGATGGATTCCGGGCCGCAGTGGAAGCCCTGAATATGTCGGCCGGCTATTCGATGCAAAAACCGGGAAGCTGCTTGCACAGCGCACGTTCAGCACGCCTGTCCCCGATCTTTTCTGGTCAACGGGTCTGCGATACTCGCTGAATCCGTATTCGCCGCCCCGTTATCTCGGTCCGTCCGTCGAATTTTCCCGCGGAGATGGCGGTGAAGGAGATTCGAGTATTTCGTTGCCTCCGTCGTTCTGGGACAAACTAGCCGCCGCGCGCCCGCGCTTATAGTCGGCTGCGTCGTATGCCGGTGCCTGTGTCTCACCGTGCTGGAATCAAGCCGCACGCACCTCCTTCCGCGATTCGGTTTTTTGGCACGTCCGCGCCGTCAGGAGTATCTTTTAACCGCGCCGGAAGCGCCAAAACCACCACTCCTCTACAAGACAGACGCTTCCCAGAGTCCAGACCTGCTCGACAAAGCGCGACGTTTCTAACATGCAACGAAGCGACATCAACTTATCGAGGATGGTGAAACAGTGAAAACAGTCAATCTTTTGAAGGTGCTCGGTATTGCATTGTGCGTGGCAACCGCATCCAGCGCCTATGCCCAGGCGAGCGACGCGCAGGCGCCCGCCGCCACGGCAGCCGCGCCGGCCCCGACCGCCCCGTCGACGCGTGCGGCGGATCGCAAGCTCGGCCGCGACGTGCGGCACGCGCTCGGTAAAGCGCCCGGCTTCAATGTATCGAACGTGTTCGTGCGGGCGCGCAGCGGCGCGGTGACGTTGACCGGCTCGGTGCCTCAGGGCGACATGATCCAGCAGGCCGGCGAAGTTGCGAAAGGCGTGCCGGGCGTGACCTCGGTGACCAACAGACTCACCCTGAACCTGCCATCCCGCGGGAGTGGCGGGAGCTGAGCACAAGCTGGACGAAACTCAGCGCCGCACCAACCCCACCACATATCTGCACACCTCGGTGCCCGCATTGAAGAACTCGCATTCGATCGGCGCACCGAGTTGCAAACAATCCCCCGCTTCGAGCCGGTGCGTGAGCGCGCCCTCGCGAAACGTCAGCACCCCTTGCGTGACCCAGATCTGCTGATGCTGAAACACGAACGCATCCGACGGATAAGGCACTCTCACCCCAGTCGGCAATTCGATTTCGAGCAGTTCCAGCACGCCGCCGGTCGGCGGTGAAATACGCCGCCGCGTATAGCCGGTTTCGGGGTCCTCCCACAGCGACTGGTCCGCATGACGCACGAGCCGCTCGCCGGTCTGCTCGGCGAGTGCGAGCAACGTGGACAGCGTCAGCCCGAACGCGCCCGACAGCCGCCCGAGCACCGTCGCGGTCGGACTCGCCTCGCCACGCTCGATCTTGCTGATCATCGCCTTCGATACACCCGAGCGCTCGGCCAACTCGGCGAGCGACCAGTTGCGCGCCTCGCGCTCGGTCTTCACGCGCGCGGAGATCGCCTGGGTCAGATCGATGGCGGAAGTTTCGGACATGGCGGGTTGTCGGTGCAGAGGTGAGTACCGCGAAATTATATCGATGCGATGCGGCAGCGGGCGTGCAAACGGCGTTCAACGCGCCCTCATCCACGTCAGCCAACCATGTCTTGCATAGTGATTTTTCGTCCACTATATTAAACACCACGCCACCGCCCGAACCCGCTCATCAGCAGGAACACACCATGCCGAAGGAAATCGTTCTCAACGCGTTCGACATGAACTGCGTAGGCCACATCCAGCAAGGGCTATGGACCCATCCGCGCGATCAGTCCACGCGCTACACGGATCTGCAGTACTGGACCGACTACGCGCGCAAGCTCGAAGCGGGCCTGTTCGACGGCATCTTTTTCGCGGACGTGGTCGGCGTCTACGACGTCTACGGCGGCAGCCCGGACGCGGCAATCGGCGGCGCCGTGCAGGTGCCGGTCAACGATCCGACGCTGCTGATTCCGGCGATGGCCGCGCTCACGCGGCATCTGTCGTTCGGCGTCACGTCGAATCTGTCGGTCGAGCAGCCGTTTCTGTTCGCGCGCCGCATGTCGACGCTCGATCATCTGACGCGCGGCCGGGTCGGCTGGAACATCGTGACCGGCTATCTGGACAGCGCATCGCGCGCGATCGGCCTGAGCGGCCAGATGGCGCACGACGACCGCTACGATCTCGCCGACGAGTACATGGAGCTCGTGTACAAGCTGTGGGAATGCAGCTGGGAAGACGGCGCGGTGCTGCGCGACAAGGCGCGCGGCGTCTATGCGGACGCGTCGAAAGTCCACGTGATCCATCACCACGGCAAGCAGTACCGCGTCGATGCGATGCACCTCGCGGAGCCGTCGCCGCAGCGCACGCCGGTGCTGTATCAGGCCGGTTCGTCCGCGCGCGGCAAACAGTTCGCGGCGGCACACGCGGAGTGCGTGTTCGTCAACGGCCAGGCGAAGCCGGCGGTCAAGACGATCGTCGACGACATCCGCGCGCACGCGGTGGCCGGCGGCCGCCGCGCCGACGACATCAAGGTACTGCTCGGCCAGACCGTGATCACCGGCCGCACCGATCAGGAAGCGCGGGAGAAATTCGAGGAGTACCGGCGCTATGTGAGCTCGGAGGCGGCGCTGGTGCATGCGGCCGCGTCGCTTGGCATCGACTTCGCGCGCTACGACCTCGACGAGCCGATCGAAACGGGCAAGAGCCAGGCGATCGTGTCGAACGTCGAAGCGATGACGCGCGCGGCCGGTCCGCAATGGACGAAGCGCAAGCTGCTCGAACAGATGGTGCTCGGCAGCCGCCAGCAGCCGCTCGTCGGTTCGGCCGACAAAATCGCCGACGATCTGATCGCGTGGACCGAGCAAACCGGCGTCGATGGCTTCAATCTGTCGCGCACCGTCGTGCCCGAGTGCTTCGACGATTTCATCGAACTGGTCGTGCCGCTGCTGCAGGAGCGTGGCGCGTACAAGCGCGCGTATCGTGACGGCACGCTGCGCGAAAAGCTGTTCGGCCATGCGCGGCTGCCTGAGAGCCACACGGCGGCGCGCTTCCGTTCGCCGGCTTGCGCGGCGGCGCTGGACGACGAGGCTCGCGGCTAACTCGACCACCGTTGTTTTGGCGAACCCGACTTCCAGCAGAGGTCCCCATGCTTGACAAGAGCACGTTCCGCGACGCGATGGCCGGGCTTGGCGCGGCCGTCAACATCATCAGCAGCGACGGCGAAGCCGGCCTTGCGGGCTGCACCGCGTCGGCGGTCTGCGGCGTCACCGACGAGCCGCCCACCCTGCTCGTTTGCATCAACCGCAGCAGCCGCAACAACGCGGCGTTTCGCAGCAACGGCAAGCTCTGCGTGAACGTGCTGCGCGCCGAGCAGCAGGCGCTTGCCGCGCACTTCGCCACCAGCGCGCTCGCGATCGAAGAGCGCTTCGCCGCCGCGCAATGGGACGACCTCGCAACCGGCGCACCGGTGTTGCAGGACGCGCTCGCGTCGCTTGACTGCGAGATCGAGTCGGTGACCGAAGTCGGTACGCACACGGTGTTCTTCTGCGCGGTGAAAGCCGCGCGCACGCAGGGCGCAGGCGATGCGCTGATCTACTACGGCCGCCGCTATCATCGCGTCGGCGAGCGCTCGGTTCACGCGACGCCCGCCGCTTCACCTGCCCCGCCCCACCCTCGCCAACGGCCCGGCCGCGATCGTCCGGCCGAATAGCGCGGCCGCGGTGCGCTCCGGATCGAGCGCAATACCTTCGCTCGCTGCACCGACGATCAATGCGTCGAGCAAAGCAGTCAGCGTCGGCTCACGCGATTCGCCATGCCGATGCGACGCGAACGCCCGTCCGCCGCGATCGCAGGTCGCTCGCCCACGGAATCCTCGATCGCCCATCACACCTCCGTCCCATCGTCATTGCACGCCGTTGTGCGATCAACGCGTCACGCCCGCACGACGCCCGTCATCGGTCTGCCCGCCATGGTCCGGCCAAACAGCGCTGCCGCCGTCCGTTCGGGATCGAGCCCGAGACTTTCACTCGCGGTGCCGGCGATCAACGCATCGAGCGAGGCGGTCGGCTTCAGGTCGCGCGACTGATACAGCTGATGCGGCGCGAGGCCCGGCCAATCGGCAATCACGCGTCCGCCCTGCACCGACCCGCCGAGCACCATCGCGACCGAGCCGGTGCCATGATCGGTGCCGCCCGTGCCGTTCGCGGCGGCGGTCCTGCCGAACTCCGTCGCGACCAGCACCGTGGTTTTGCTCCACGATGACCCCATGCCGTCGCGCAACGCCGCGAGCATCGTGTCGAGTGCCTTCAGTTGATTCGCGAGCCGCGCGTTCTGCGCGCTGTGCGTGTCCCACCCGCCGGTCTCGATCATCGCGATGCGCGGACCGTCGTCGCGCACCAGAAAACTGGCCGCGAGCTTGCCGAGGCTCGCCGGGTCCTGGCGCGCGCCAGCGTCGCCCGCAAGGCCGCGCGCCGCCATCGCCGATTCCCACAGCGCACGCAGCTGCGCGTCCTGCTCGTACAGTTGCGACACGCGCGCGAGCAGATCATCGGGCGCCTGCGGCAAGGCCGACGGTGCATATGACGTCACCGCCGCGGGCCCGCGCAGCGCCATCGGCACGGTCGGCGCGAACGCGATCGCGTTTTCGCGGGTGGCGGGCAGTTGCGCGGCGAGCCGGTTGAGCCAGCCGTCCTTCGTCTGATACGGCGACGTGCCGCCGGTTTCCAGCACGTTCTGTCCGTCGAAATGCGAGCGGTCGCGATACGGTGAGGCGACCGCGTGCACGAACAACGCCTCGCGCTGCGCGTACAGCTTCGCCATCTGCGCGAGCGCCGGATGCAGCGCGAACGTGCCGTCCAGATGCGGCGCGTTCGACGCATCGATCGCGAGCGGCCCGCGCAGCGTCGCATACGCGGGGTCCGCGTACGGCACGACGATGTTCAGCCCGTCGGCCGCGCCACGCTGGATCACGAACACGAAGCGGCGGTCAGTCGCGACATGCGCGAACGCAATCCGCGGCGACACGAGCAGTGCGCCGGCACCGGCGGCGACGCTCAGAAACTGACGGCGTGACAGCATGGCGTTCATCTCCGTTGAAAATCGGGCGATACGAGCAGCAGCGCGATCGCCGTCGATGCGCTTTCCGCGCGCGACACCGCCGTGGCCGTCGGCTCGCTGAGCGAGCCAGCCAGCAAGGTCTGGCCGAGCGAGCGCGCATCGAGCCGGTCACCCACGCGCGCGGCGAAACGTTGCGCGACTTCGACGCGGCGCACGAGCGCATCGGGCGCGGCCCAGCTCGCGCCGATATCGTCGTAGCCGGCGGGTGAACCGGGCCGCCACACCGGCTGGCCAAGCTGCGTGAGGATCGGCGCGCTCTGCAGATTGCCGGGCTCGTGCCAGCCGAGTCCGCGCATCGACGAGATGGTCCACTCCCACGGCGTCTTGAACTTCACCGCGGCCGGCGACCATGCTTGCGGCGTATCGATCAACGCGCGATAGACGGTCGGCAGATCGCCGTCGCTGCGCGTGAACGCATCGGCCAGACGTTCGCTGACGCCAGGTGGCGGATCGTCGGCGACGAAATGGCGCGCGAGCTTCGTGCCGATATGCTGCGCGGTGGCCGGCGCGTGCGCGAGGTCGTGCAGGATCGCGAGCGCCTGCTGTTCGCCGGCTTCGTCGTAGCGGCGTCCCATGATCGTGCGCGAGCCGGGCTCGTGCAGCGCGGGACGAAACACGAAGCTGCCGGGTTCGCCGTTCTGCTCCAGCGCGCGCCGGTTTGCATTGGCGCCGCCGCTCCCCGGATTGCCGACGAGACTCCAGCCGGTCAGCGCACGCGCGAACTCGGTCACGTCGTCCTGGCTATAGCCGCTGCGCACGCCGAGCGTATGCAGCTCCATGATCTCGCGCGCGAGGTTCTCGTTGAGTCCGCGTTTGTTGTCCGGATTGCGCTGCGCGGCGCGCAGCGCGGCCATGCTGTCGGGACCGACCGAGCGGGTCTGGTCGAGGAACAGCTGCATGGCCGGATGACGCTCGACGGCCACCAGCATGTCCTCGAAACGGCCGAGCACGTGCGGGCGAATCGCCTCCGCTTCGAACGACCCGGCGAGCGCCGCGACGCCGGGCTTTTCGGTCGACACCGCGAAGTGATTCGCCCAGAAATGCACGAGGCGTTCGATGAACGGCGTCTGCGTGGTCAGCGCGCTTGCGACGCGCGCATTGACCGACGAGCGGTACATGTCGAGGATTTCGACGCGCAGTGCTTTTCTTTCGGCTTGCCTGGCGGCTTGCGCGTCGGTCTGGCTGGGTGCTGCGGTGTTGCTGGCGCTGTTGTTTGCGCTGTTGTTTGCGCCGTGGTTCGCATTCTGGCTCGGGTTGGTCTCCTCGCTCGCCTTCTGTTTCGACTGCTGTTCCATCTGCATGCGCTGCTGCACGAGCTGCGTCGACAATGCGATCGAATCGGGTTGGTTCGCCCACGCGTCGGGCCGCGGCTGATACTGCTCGAACTGCGCGAGCAGCCAGCCCTTCGGATCGGCGGGCGGCGTGTCGTCGGCGCGCGCGCCGAGGCCGAAGCGGTTCAGTGCGATCGCCGCGGCATTCAGGTTCGGTGAGTTGGCCATACGATCCTCGTCGGCAGGTAGGACACCTGCATGTCCGTTAAACGGACGACAGGCTGAAATCCGTCGCCATCGCGCGCATTTTTTATTCGCTCGATGCGGCATTCGCCGCCGGTTTTTTCGCGTTCGGCGCCGGCTGCGCTTCGCGCCATTGCCCGCGCAACTTCAAACTCTCGGCGAATTCGACGCGCTCCTCGGGCGTCAGCGTCGCCGCGAAATCGGCGACGCTCGCTTCGACCATCGCGCGCAGGCTGACGTCGGCCGCGCGCGTGCGCGCGAGCGCGGCATCGAGTGCGGCGCGATCGAACTTCGGCGCGGCCAGCAGACGCAGCACGTCACGACGCCCTTCGCGAGCGTCGCGCGCATACTGGCGCCCGTCGCGCCGCGCGCTCTTCAGGCCGTCGATAAACGCCTGCCGCTGCTGCGCCGACAGCGGCTCGGCGGCGAACCGCAGCGCGCGCCGGTCCTGCGCCGCCGCCGGCGGATTCGCACCGTGCGCGGCGAACCATTGATACGCGCCGCCGGCGATCGCGCCGAGCAGAAACACGTTGAGCACCACCGAGCCCAGCAGCGCAAATTTCCACGAGCGCCCGTTCATTCGCCGCTCCAATCGGCGGAGCTGCCGCCGAAGCTCGAAGTCAGATACGAGGATTCATGCACGACCGGCGCGTTCCCGGTCAGCACGAAGAACGACACCGCGAACGCCCCCGCCACGCCGCCGAGCAGCCCGACACCCGCCACCGCCGCGCCCGACCACAACAAACGCCAGCGCGCGGCTGGGCGTCGCGACGGCGCGCGGTCGATGATGCGACGCTGCAGTTCGAGCCTCGGCGGCTCGAGCTCGTCGGCGGCGAGCCACGCGTCGAGGCTGGCCGCGTCGCTCAACGCCGCATCGGCTTCGTCGCGATGCGCGCGCGCCCACGCCTGCGCGGCTTCGCGTTCGCGCTCCGGCCAGCGGCGCGCGTCGGCGCCGTACGCTGCAACGATCTGATGGAATCTTTCGGGCGTCATGACTTGTCCTTGCTAAGGCCGCTGCCGGCCAGTTGAGCGCGCAAATTGCGGCGCGCGCGGCCCAGCAGACTCTCCAGCGCATCGACGCTGACGCCCATCAAGGCGGCAGCGTCGAGGTTCGACATCTCCTGGTAGTAGGTCAGCACGAGTGCCTCGCGCTGTCGCGCCGGCAGCGCGGCGAGCGCCGCGCGCACGCGCGCGTGGTCGGCACGTGCTTCGAGCCGCGCGTCGGGCGGCGCGGCGGGATCGGCCGAATCGGGCAGTTCGTCGCTCGGGTCTTCGCGCCGGCCGCGCAGACGGTCATAGCAAAGATTGAGCGCGACCCGATGCATCCACGTGTCGAACTTCGCTTCGCCTTCACGCCAGCGGGCCGCCTGTTTCCAGATTCGCACGAAGACCTCCTGCGCGACGTCTTCCGCTTCCATGCGATCGCCGAGCATGCGCGTGGCGAGCGCAAGTAGCCGCGGCAGCTTGCGCGCGACCAGCGAGCGGACCGCGCCGGGCTCCGCGCGGCCCACCCGCGCCATCAGCTCGGCGTCCGGATCGGGTGGTGCATCGCTCAAGGCGTGCGGCTCGGTCGCGACATCACGCGCGCGCTTTCGCGTGAGGACCGCATCACGGGATCAACGTCGTTCACTTGCCGCCGCTCCTTCAGCTGTCGTGTCGTTATGTTGTCGTGCCGCTACGCCGCTATCCGGCCAGGTATCACGTACGCGGTCAATATACGACGACCGCCGGCCGGTAATAGGCCGGGCGTGCCGGATAGACCACACAGCCGGCGAGCGAGGCCGCCAGCAGAATCATCACGAGTGTTTTCATCGCAAGCCTCGTTCAAGCCCAATGTCCTTCGATCCAGCGCCAGTGCGGCCCACGTTGCGCCCAATGCCCGGGCACCCAGTGATAGCCGACGCGCACCGGCTGCCAGTGGCCCGGCACCCACGCATAGCGGCCGTGCTCCCAGCGCCAGCGGCCCTGATCCCACACATAGCCGTCCCTTGGCGCGGGCACGACTTCGACGCGCGGCGGCGGCGGTGCCATCGGCGCGATCATCACTTGTGCGGAGGCGGGCGCGGCGGTCAGCGTGGCCGCGCAGCACAGCGCGGCGCTCAGCGTGGAACCGAGCAGACGAGCGATGCGGTTGGTGTTCATGTCGATTTCTCCCTTCAAAGCTGGAACAAGTCGGCGCCCTGGACGGCCCCGTTTCTACTTGAACGCGGCAGCGGAAGAAATCCGTCGCGCTATTGGCAAAAAAGCACGAAGACAGTCGGGCTCACGAAAGGCAATAGTCGGCGTATTGCCCGAAAACCTTCACTTTTTGATGGTCCAATGCACGGGCTGCAATCACTGGCGTCGGCCGTTACGCTTCTAACAACAATTTCCAGCACCGTTCACACCTATCGATGGAAGGGCTGGACCGCGAATGTGGAGCCACCAAAGAATGTTTCGTAAAGCCCTTTTGCCCATTCCGTTTGCCGCCGCACTGTTCGTGCTGAGCGCATGCGGAAACAGCAGCGTCAGCTCTCCTTCGACTGCATCCGCGCCGGCCTCCACACCGGCTGCTACCGTATCCGCCCAGGACGCGTTGGCCACGGCAACGCCGATCAAGCACCTCGTCGTGATCTTCGGTGAGAATCGTTCTTTCGATCACTACTTCGGCACCTATCCGAACGCGCAGAACCCGGCCGGCGAACCGGCGTTCACGGCGGCGAACACGCCGGCCCAGATCAACAATCTGAATCAGAATTCGCTTCTGACGAGCAACCCGAACTTCCTGAACACGGCGAACAACACGGCCTCCGCAGGCAGCGGTATCAATCCGTTCCGCCTCGACCGCAGCCAGGCCAACACCAACGGCCAGTCGCACGACTACATGAAGGAACAGCTCGCCTACAACAATGGCGCGGCGGACCTGTTCCCCAAGTACACGGGTAACAACAGCGCCGGCAGCGGTTCGACGTTCGGCACGCCGGGTCTCGTGATGGGCTATTTCGACGGCAACACGGTCACCGCGCTGTGGAATTACGCGCAGAACTTCGCGATGAGCGACAACATGTACACCGACACGTACGGTCCGTCGACACCGGGCGCGCTCGAGGTGGTTTCCGGCCAGACCAACGGCGCTATTCCTGCGAACGGTGCCGCTCAAGGCGACAACGTGATTGCCGACGGCGCGGGCAGCTTCACGATGAACGGCGATTCCGACCCGACCGGGGACGTGTGCAACACCTCGACGTCGAGCGGCCAGGCCACGCTGAGCTCGAATAACAAAAATATCGGTGACCTCCTCAACGCGAAAGGCATTACGTGGGGCGGCTTCATGGGCGGCTTCGACCTGAGCGCCACCAACTCGAACGGCACCACGGCGTGCAAGCGCAGTACCTACTCGTCGGTCCTCGGCGCAACGAAGACGGACTACGTACCTCACCACAACTGGTTCCAGTACTACGCTACGACGGCCAACCTGGCGCACACGCGCCCGACGTCGACCGCGCTGATTGGACAGACCGACCCGCTCGATTCGACGGCTACGCCGGTGCACCATCAATACGACGTCAACGACTTCTTCACGGCCGTCTCGGCGGGCAACTTCCCGTCGGTCAGCTACCTGAAGGCACCGGCCGTCGGCGATGCGCACCCGGGCAACTCGGATCCGATCGACGAGCAGGCGTTCGTCACGAAGGTCGTCAACTTCCTGCAACAACAGCCGGACTGGAAGAACACCGCCATCATCATCACGTACGACGATTCGGATGGCTGGTACGACCACGCTTATGCGACGCCGACGACTTCGTCGTTTGACGCCACCGCCGACCAGCTGAACGGCGCGGGCACCTGCAACGCAACGGGCGCCAAGCAAGGCGTCGGCGTGACAGGCGCGGCTGTCAACGGCCGTTGCGGCCCGGGAACGCGTATTCCGCTTCTGGTGATCTCGCCGTACGCACGTAGCAACTACGTCGACCACACGGCGATCACTCAGGCTTCGGTTGTCAGGTTCATCGAAGACAACTGGCTAGGCGGCACCCGCATCGGCAACGGATCGCACGATGCGGCGACGGGGAGCATCGCGTCGCTGTTCGACTTCACCAACGGTGGCAAAACGCCGGCGTTGTACCTCGACACGAACCTTGGCACCAAGCTGTCGGCTCCTCCTGCAACGAACTAAGGAGCCACCGTTTATCCGTCCGTTCTGCCGCACAGAGAAGTACGCGGTGTGACGTTCAGGGAACGGAGCTGTTGATGCCCGTCAATCAGTGATGACGTCGAGCCAGCCGGTACGGTGGCTCGACGTGCTTGTTTGCAGTTCAGCTTGCCTACCGCTATCGCCATGAATCGTCGTTCGAACGCCACCTTGTCTTCGCAACTACCCACCGCAAGCGCCCCGTCCCCTCGCGCTGCGAGCAGCACGCGGCGTCGCCTGATCCTCCGGATAGTGCTGGGCATCGTGCTGCTGGGCGCCGCTCCGGTTGGCTACGCGCTGATCTATCCCGAGCGTATGCCCGCGGCGATCGGCGATACGGTCGAGAATCTGACGGGCCTCAACGCCCATCCGGTCAAGCTCCTGCGTCCCCCCGTCGCGCCCCTTAGCGCGGTCGCGGTACTCGGCAGGGAGCTGTTCAATGATCCGTCGCTTTCGGCGTCGGGCAAACAGTCGTGCGCGTCGTGCCACAGCGCCGCGCACGCTTTCTCGCCTCCCAACGATCTGACGGTACAACCAGGCGGCCTTCACATGACGGAAGCGGGCTATCGGCCGGTGCCATCGCTCGCGTACCTGTATCGCCAGGCGCCGTTCAGCATCGGTCCCGATCAGGGCGATACCGACGCCGCACCGGTCAGCCTCGATACGCAGGCCTCGGCCGCGCTAGGCGTGCAGCGCGCCCAGAAAACCGCGGGCGTTGCGCCTGCCGCGCCGGCTATGGTGCCGCAAGGGGGACTCTTCTGGGACGGCCGGGCAAGCACGCTGCAGGACCAGGCGCTTGGGCCGCTGACCAACCCGGTCGAGATGGCGAACCCCGATCTGGCTTCGGTTGCCGACAAGCTAAGGCACTCGAAGCACATCGATACGCTCAGACAACTTTTCGGTCCGCACGTCGTCAACGATCCCGATCTGCTCGTGTCGGAAGCCATGTTCGCGATCGGTCGGTATGAATTCGAAGACCCGGCGTTCCATCCATTCTCGAGCAAATACGACGCCTGGCTCGAAGGACGTGCACGCCTCACGCAAGCCGAACTACGTGGCTTGCGTCTGTTCAACGACAAGGACAAGGCCAATTGCGCGGGTTGCCACCTGAGCCAGCCGACGTCGGACGGCCTTCCACCTCTGTTTACCGACACGCAGTATGAAGCGCTCGGCGTGCCGCGCAATCGCGAACTTGCGCCGAACAGAAATCCGAAGTTCTACGACATGGGCATTTGTGGGCCCTTCCGGACCGACATGGCCAAGGAGACGCAGTATTGCGGCATGTTCCTGACGCCGACACTGCGCAATGCCGCCGAACGCAAGACGTTCTTCCACAATGGCGTGTATCACGACCTCAAGCAGGTGCTGGACTTCTACAACCTGCGCAATACGTCGCCGGACAGAATCTATCCGCGCGATGCGTCGGGCAAGGTGCAGAAGTACGACGATCTGCCGCCGCAATACCATGCGAACGTGGATGTGGCCGATGCGCCGTTCGACCGCAAGTTCGGCGACCAGCCCGCGATGACCGATCAAGACATCCAGGACATCATCGCGTTCATGAAGACGCTGAGCGACGGGTACAAGGACTGAGCAGCCGCGCTGGACGCCGCCGCTGCAGCTTCCAGGCTGCGGCACGCGGCCCGGTGCGGTATCCTTGCCGGTCCGCGACCTTATCCCTACCCTCCCCGATGGCCGATTTTCCTTTCGACGCCGTGCTCTTCGACTGCGACGGCGTGCTCGTCGATTCCGAACCCATCACGAACCGCGTGCTCACCGAGATGCTCGGCGAGCTCGGCTGGCATTTGAGCGTCGAAGAGACGATGCGCATTTTCGTCGGCAAGATGGTCAGGGACGAAGCCGCGTTGATCGAGGCGCGCACCGGCTTCGCGATCACGGCCGGGTGGCTGGCGCAGTTCCGTGCGCGTCGCAACGTGGCGCTCGACAATGAGTTGCGCGCGATCGACGGCGCGCCTTTCGCGGTCCGCGCGCTGCAGCAGACGTTGAATGGACGCATTGCGGTGGCGTCGGGCGCGGATCGCATCAAGATCGAATTGCAGCTCGTGAAGGCCGGCATCCTCGACTGCTTCGACGGACGCATCTTCAGCGGCCACGAAACGCCGCGCAGCAAGCCGTTTCCCGACGTCTACCTCGCCGCGGCCGCGGCACTCGGCGTCGAGCCGACACGCTGTGCGGTCATCGAGGATACGGTGACGGGCGCGACCGCGGGCGTCGCGGCCGGCGCGACGGTATTCGGCTATTGCCCGACGCACCTCGGCCATAGCAGCGCGACCGCGTTGCATGGCGCGGGCGCGGTGCACGTGTTCAGGGAGATGGCCGAGCTACCGGCGTTGCTCGCGGGATGGGGCACGCCGCGCTGATCGGCCGACGTGTTGGCGGCTGAACGACACCGGCCTGCCGCAAGTTGGCCAACGACGATCAGTTTTCGGCTGCGCAGATCCGGTCGATCAGCGCTCGACCCAGCACAGACGTTGAATCCCGCCGCATGGCATGGTGCGTGCAACTGGAACGCCCGAGCGTAAAGCATTTGCGCGCTCGATACCCATCCAACGTTGCCGGAGATTCATCATGTCGAACTTGACCCTTGCCGACCTGTCGCGCTGCGACGACCTCGACCACGCAGCTGCACGGTCCGTGCGCGGCGGCCACTCGTGTTTCCCGCACGAATACCCGCCTTCGTGTTACGGCGAAAAACCGCCGGTTCGCGGCCCGTCGTACTACAACCCGCCCTCCTACAACCCCTGCCAGCCCGTGCATTACGGCTGCGGGCCGGTCTACACCCCGGTCTGCCATCCGGAGCCGGGCAAAATCGTGCCGCTGTAAGCACGAGGCCCAGCGCCGTTGCGTACGACGGCGCGATCATGCATGTGTTGCGGCCCGGGTTGGTACGATCGGGCCGCATCGCGCGCTTCATGCTCTTATTCGAAGGCCGGATCGATCGGCACGCGATAGCCGACCGCTAGCCGGTTCGTTTCGTTAGCCATCCCGACGATGGCCTGCAGCTCGCCGAACATCTCGTCGGTCATGCCGGCGCGGCGTGCCGCCGCCGTGTGGCTCGCGACGCAATAGCCGCAGTTGTTCGTTACGCTGACCGCGACGTATAAGAGCTCCTTGACGAGCGGGTCGAGCGCGCCGGGCGCCATCACTTCCTTCAGGCTGTCCCACGTGCGCGCGAGGGTCGGTGGACGCTGCGCGATGTACTTCCAGAAGTTGTTCACGTCGTCGACCTGGCGGGTCGCTTTGATGTCGTCGTAGACGGCTTTGACTTCGGGTGATGCGTCCGTGTCTTCGATGGCTTTGGGCTGGGTCATGCGGGCTCCTTGGCGTGTCGGTTGGGGGTGTGCGTCGGGGTATTGTGCGCTTGCAGTGGCGGCGAATGAAAAAAGGCTGCCGACCCTGTGAGCAGCGGCCTGTGTGGACAGCGTTAGGTGTACCCCACCGCGCCTCTCAATCCTTCCTGACCCACTCCATCCGCACCGACTCGAGTTCTCGCGGCAAACGCGGTGAGACAGGCGCCCGGCGCGGCAATTCGACGAAGCCGAGACGCCGGTAGAGCGCGTATGCGCGCTTGTTGCTGATCAGCACATCGAGCACGAGTTGCTGCCGATCGCGTTCGCCACGGCCCGCGCGAGCCTGCAAATTCATCAGTTCACCCGCGCGCATCGCATCCGCAAACAGCGTGCTGAAAACACCCGTGCCGCGCAGGCGCT
This sequence comes from Paraburkholderia sp. MM5496-R1, assembly GCF_050436205.1. Classification (NCBI taxonomy): domain Bacteria; kingdom Pseudomonadati; phylum Pseudomonadota; class Betaproteobacteria; order Burkholderiales; family Burkholderiaceae; genus Paraburkholderia; species Paraburkholderia sp. MM5496-R1. The sequence continues at coordinate 2,494,415 of NZ_JBNDLT010000003.1, read as the reverse complement.
CATGCGTCGCGCAATGCGCGATCAACCTCTGCGACGACTTCGGCGCCGGCAGTTCGCTCTCGAGCACGAGGCCGCGCAACAACATGCGAACCGTGCGGCGCAAGCCAAAGAACAGCAGTAGCATCAGCGCGACGTGCGGATCGTCGAACCATGTGTGGCGTCCGTCATGCAGCGCGAGCACCGCGACCGGCTGATCGTCCCCGGTCACGGCCACACGGTGGCGTCGATACGAAAAGCGCCCGAGCTTCGAGGCAAACGCAAACGCCAGAAATTCGATGCAAGCTTCGGCCGGCTCACCGAGAAAGAAACTGAATTCACGCACGCCAGATGCGAAGATCAGCGGCGCGCATGCTTCGGCATCGTCGGAGTGCGCGGCGCGAAAGCGCAGGAGGAGCGGTTCGTCGTCGCGAGCGGGCGCGTGCGCACGCGCGGGTTCTACGGCATACATAGCAGACTGCCCTTTCGTGGATTCGTTGATTCTTTGTGTTTAGCGCGGCAGGCACGCGAGCGCGCACTGGTCTTTATAATTAGCCAAGCTGACAGGAAGTCAGTATCTTTTAAAAGTTCGCTTTTCCTTGCACGTCCAATAGAGCACCATGCCAAAACCGACGCACACAGTCACATTCAGTGGAATCAAAAAATAATTCCCTTTTTTGAATCCTAGCAGTACCGAAATCGCCGAATAGAGGAAGCTGAAGACCTCGCCCGCCAGCAACACGGTATTGATCCGCGGCATGATGGCGCGATAGCCATTCGTGCCTTTCGGCGTTCTGTGAAAGTCGCCATACACGCCGAACAGAGCACGCACGCCGCCGACGAAGTAGTACCAGGCCATCGGCAAAAACATCGCGATATAGCGGTAGGTGTCCCACAAATCTTTCACGGCGCTCCGCTTGTCATCGAAACGTGCCCCGCGGCGCGCACCGAGCGCATTTTCGAGCCCCCAGAGCACAGCCAGGCCGAAGAACGCAAACGCCCCCCAGCGCATGAATGCGGCATCGAAACGCACGAAATAGGTAAGCGGCAGGCTCAGCAAGATCAGTACATAGATTGACGCGAGCAGCACCGACGAAAACATTACGGAAATAGCATGCATCCGCTTCATCAGAGGCATGCGTTGCACCACCATCTGCTTCACATGCTTGAAGCCGCTATGAATCAGCCCGCGTCCCCACCGCTCGCGTTGAATGCGAAATGCGCTAATGGTCTCGGGCAGCACCGACATCGACACCACGTCGCGCAAATAAGCGTATTTCCAGTCGCCGAATTGCGCGCGATAACCGAGATCGACGTCTTCCGTGACGGTCGACGCATTCCACCCGCCCAACGCATCGACGCACGCCTTGCGCCATACACACGAACTGCCGCTGAGCGATGCCATGTCGCCATCCTCGCTCAGGCCGACCGTCACGTATTGCTGATGGCCCATTTCCATCGCCTGGAAACGCGTCAGAAATGACACGTCGCGATTCTCGTAACCGATGCCCGTTTGCAGGAATCCCAGTTTTGGGTCCCGGAAACACGGAATCGTCTTCAGCAGAAAGTCGACGGGCGGCACGAAATCCGCGTCGAAAACTGCGAAGAATTCCCCGCGCGACTGCTGGATGCCGTTGACGAGATTGCCCGCTTTGTAGCCCTTGCGGTTGGGCCGCTTGAGCAGCCGAATATCGACGCCTTGCGCCGCGTATTGCGCGACTCTCCCGCGCGCGAGTTCTGTGGTGCCGTCCGACGAATCGTCGAGCACCAGAATTTCGAGCAATTCCGCGGGATAGCGCAGACGGCAGACGGCATCGATCAGCCGCTCCACCACCTCTGATTCATTGCAGATGGGCAGCAGCACGCTCACCGACGGCCAGCGATCGGTGTTGGCTTCGGCAGCCGACTGCTCGAGTTCGGTCAATTTGCGGCGCTCCACCTTTCGCGAAATCAGAAAGACCCGCATTTCAAGGAGCACGTACAGCGCAAAATAGACGACCACGACGAGAAAAACTGCCTGGCAAACCCAAGAAAGCAATGCGAGCATCGTGACCGGTCCCTCAAAGATTCACGACGGCGCAGATTTCTTCCAACCGATGTGCCCAGGTATGGTTCTCTCGCACGTATTTCGCACCGGCTTCGGCGCGATCGAGGTCCGCACGCGAAGGTCCGTGACGCAGCCGCGCGAACAGATCTCGCGTTTCTTCATAGGTATTCACAACGTGACAGAAATCGCGGAAATGACGATCGACGGCGCGGCTCGGGTTCGTCACCGCGATACCCCCGCAGGCTAGAATCTCAAGCAAGCGGCGCGAAAACATCGTTTCGGAACTCGTGACCGAATTCACGTTGATCGAAACCGCGTGCGACTTGTAGACGTTCGCCGTTTCCCGATGTGGCACCTTGCCATGCAGGCGCATCTGGCTTGTCTTCGGAAAGCGGAACTCGAAATGGCGCGACAGCCGGTCGTGATTCCGGTCGAACACATTGAGCGGCATCTCGTTGTGCTCGCAGATTTCGAACACCATGTCGAGAAAGCGGCGCCTCTCATTCAGAATGCGCCGGTAATAGCTGCCTGTGAAACAGACTTCGTTGCGCGTGAAATTGAAGCCCGTGAAGCTATGAAAAGCCGGCTGAAAGGGCATGATTAGCGTATTCACGGGCACGTGCGCCGGCACCTGCTGGCGATAGCGTGCGAGGCATTCTTCATCTGTGGTGAAGACGTAATCGAACGCCTTCGCCACGTCGATGAACGCTTCGAAGAACGGACCGTCGTCCTTGTTCCAGAATGCCGTGGGAACGCCTGCTTTCCTCGCGAAATCGACCAGACGGAAAATCGCCGTTGGCTTTGTGAGGCGCAACGTTTTCGGCTGCTTCGCCAGTTCGTAGCGCCAGCTTCCGTCCACGCCGTGGAATGCGGATTCGGCGAGCACCAGATCCGGCATCCAGTTAGTGATGACGTCGCGGTAATTCGAGGGCGTCATCACACGAACACGGCATTCGGCAGACAGACAGTCTGCCGTGAAATAGTCCGTGACGAGCGCAATCTTCAGACGGCCAAATGGCCCGTCTCGTTCGACATCTTCCGATACTTTCGGATAGTCGTAGACCAGCGAACCCAGTCTTCTAATGACCCTGCCAACCATTCCCCTCACCCCGCACTTTTTGGTAGCGCCTTGATGACAAAATCGCGCCAGCAACGCTGTGTGGTCGCGTATTCTTTTGCTTGTTCGCCGAGCGCGGCAAGTGCCGCGCGATCGGCCAATGCCGTTTCGATCACGCGCGCGAGATCCGCCGCGTCGCCAGCGTTGAAGAACCAGCCTGCGGGGTGTGCGCCCATTTCGTCGCGAAACACCGGCAGGTCGGGCACGATGACCGGTTTGCCCATCGCCATCGCCTCGACGAGCTTGATGGGCGGCACGATCTCGCACACCTTGAACGGCTTGCGCGGGATGCACACGAGCGCGCATCGGCTCAACGCCTCATGCGCCTGTTGCGGCGACGTGCGGCCCAAAAAGCGGATGTGTTCCGACAAGCCGAGGCGCTGCACCTGCGCTTCAAGTGCTGCACGCGCTTCGCCGTCGCCGATGATCATCACGTCCGGCTGCGCACCGCGTACACGTAGTTGCGCCACCGCGTCGATCAGCGTATCGAGCCCTTCGTAGCCCATCAACGAACCCGCGTAGCCTATTGTGTTCGGTTCGATTTCGCGTGGCGTGTGCATTGCGAACCGTTCGGGCTCCACGCAATTGGGCAGCAGGAACATGCGTTCTTCGGCAATGCCCCAGCGCTCGCGCGCGAAGCGGCCGAGTTGCTCTGAAATCACGAAGACCCGGTCCGCATGCCGTGCGACCAGGCCTTCCAGTTCCAGACCTTGCCTGAACCCCTGGCGTCCCTCGTAATGCGGCAGACGCGAAATGCGCGTGAGCTCCCACAAACCACGCATTTCGTATTGAAAAGGGATGCCCAATTGCCGCGCGGCCAACAGTGCGGGCAGCGCATTGACGTGATTCGACGCGGCGTGAATCACCGACACTCGATATTGTTTCGCCCACTGCGCCACCACGCGCGCGGCTTGCATCGCATATAACAACACCGGACGATTGTTGGCCGGTCCGGCTGCATGCCGATAGCGCACTTCTCCAACCTGTGTTTCGTCGCTCTCGGCATCGCGCAAACGGTCGACGCGATCAAATGGATAGCCCGGACGAGTCAACGCATGCACGCTGCCTCCAGCCGATCGCATTGCGCGAATGATTTCGTGCGTGCGCGTGGTGTAACCGCTCGTGTGGTACGGCAATGCGCTTGCGGCCACGTACAGCAGGTTCGGCGAATCCACCTGGCACTCCCGTGTATTGGAGAGGCGATTGAGTTTGCGCTCCAGCGTCCGCACGGTGAGCCATCGGCTGAAACCGAGATAGGGCTCGCTCACGAACGTTTGCAGAGAATCGAATACGCCGCTCATGCCCGCGCTTTCCCTTGCGGCTTGATCTCCGCCTGAGCGAGATCGATCGTCTTCGCCGTCCTGATCCGGCCGCGCGCGTGCAGATCGAGAAACTCGGCGGTCGTGATCACGTCGTAGTCCTTCGTCAGGCGCGACACCAGCTTGCGGTAGCCCTCGACGCGCTGGTCATCGCGATACGTTGCGTAGCCTTTTTCGTCCCAGCAGAGCAGCGACCACGAATGCAGCAGGAAAATCGAGAACGTCGGGCTGCCGCTGAATGCGTCGAAAAGCAGTTTTCCCCACCACGGACGAAACCGGAAATACGGCGATTCCGGGTACGTGAGGCGCGCCCACCACTCGTCCTTGCCAACCTTTGGCAGGATCTTCTTTTCCGTCATCGGTACTTCGATGATGCCATTGGACCAGGCAAACGGATGGTTCGTGGGCTCGCTGAATAAGCACTGATTTGCGTGAACGGCGCACATCGAGTTATTGAACGACAAACGTATGCCCGCAGCTTCCAGCGCACGTATCGTGCACGCGTTCCACCGAAATGAACCAGCACGATGCGCGAGCACCGGCTTGCCCGTCTGCTCGGAGAGCAGGTTGCCAAAATACTTGATGACGAATTCGGCGCGCGCATCGTCCGTATATTGGTTCATGTATTGTGGCCGGCGATCTAGCCCATGCTCAGCCCAGAACGAATCGGGCAAATATTCCGGATGCGTGTGCAGTTGCACGTCCTGCCCCACCGTGTCGAGCCAACGTACGACCTCGCGCGTTTCGTCCAGATACGACCAGGGGCCGCATTGATCGACGAAGTAGACGTGCTTGACGCCGAACTCATCGCCGATCTCGGCCATCTCACGAACCCCCGCCGTACCGCGGTCGTGCACGCCCCACATGAGCCGCTTGACGTGATCGTGCGACGCGCGCTTGGGGAGCGCCTCCGTATCGACCGTCAACATCGCGTAGCGATTTCTGTCCATTATCCTTAATCCAATGTCAGCAATGCATGCCACTCCGGCTCGCTGGCCAATCCAGCGCTCAACGGCACAATGCATGCATCGCGATAGCGCCATGCGAGATACGCCTGCTTTCTTTCATGCAACGACGGGCCTTCACCGCTCAATGACGGCACATATTCCACGAGCCAGCCGAGGCGGGAGTAAAAGGCAAAGTCGGCGATGTCCGTGACAAGAACGGGTGCCAGTTCATCTCTGTTCTGCAGTTTTTTTGAAAAACCCTCACACGCGTGGCGTAGCTGATGACGATCCGTGCCGACAGCCCAGATCATTACAGTCTGTACTTCGGCCGAACTCGGTCTGTGCTTGAGGGTAGCGAGCCACGAATATTGCGTAACGTGAGGTGAAATCAGCTTCACGGACGCCAGCAGATGTCGCACATACCGCCATACGCGTTCCTTCCGGGAGGCTGGGGGCTTTTTGCCCAGCAAATCGTAGCGTTGCAGCAGGCTCCATTCAGGGCTGCGAGCAACTGCCTTCAACCGCCGACGCAACGCTTTCGTTTCAACGATTACGCTCACCGCTTGGGCTCCTTTGATGTGGCCAAAGCGAGGATTTTCTCTGCGGCCAGCGACGCCCCATTCATGGGGATATCCACCTGTTTTTCAGGTGTCGCGCCTAACATCTCGAGCAATTGAGCAACCGCAGTTTGGCGTTCTTCATCGGTCTCGCACGCGCAAACGACTGCAGGGATTGCCTCGGCGACGATATTCGCCCGACGAACCTGGTCGTCAGCCAATTGCGCATTCGGCACCAACAGCGCCGGAACAGTCGCCTGGACCAGCTCGCAGCAGGTGTTATAGCCGGCCGCACCGACAAAAACGTCGAAAGCGCGCAGGTAGCGCGCCAATGGATAGACCGTGAGCGGCGTTACGCTCTGCGGCAATTCCACATCACGAACCGAAATAGGCGCACGCGCCCACACAATCCTGAAGCCAGCCGCTTCGAAAACGGGAATCAGGCCGCGCCCGATCCCGGCAACGTCCTTCAGATTGCCCGGACCGAGCGCGAACAGAACGACGCGCACATCTTGCGGGAGACCCAATGCCTCTCGCGCAGCAGCGCGATCGAGCAATTCATCTTCTTCCAACACACAGACTGGTGGAACGACTGCATGCGTTCCTCCTCCGTCGAGCGTGGATTCGCTTTCGCGTGCGCCAACTTCCCCCGGTTGAATGACGAGATCGAACAACGCCTCATTCACCGTTACTGTCTTGCCGCCTTCTTTCAGCAAACCACGATTCGACCACACGAGCGCGGGCGATCCGTATTCCTCGCACGCGGCGAGAAAACCCTGAAAAGGCCACGTGCCGTCGAAGACGATCACATCGGGCCGCACGCGTTCAAGCAACATGCCAAAACGCACAGCAAGTTCGCTGTTCCAGGCGAAGGTTGAACTCGACGACCAGTATGGCGAAACGAAATAGTCCGCCTCGAAACCCATCTCCTCGATGAGCTCGATCGCGGACGCCAATGAAAAGAACACCGGCCGAGCGCGCCCGCGCAACCGACGTGCGTACGAAATGCAACGGTTCAGATGGCCCATGCCTGAGCCATTCACGTTGAAAAACAGGATGCGCGGAAGCCGCGAATCGGACGAATGGTCGCGAGATCGCGTCGGATCGCTCATGCGTCGCCCCCGAATAAATCTCGGGTGTACACCTTGTGCACGACGTCCTCCAGATCGGCTGTCATGCGATTGGCGACGATCACGTCCGCACAGCGTTTGAATTCAGCTAGATCGCTCACGACCGCCGAATTGAAGAACGTTGCCTCGTGCAGTGCGGGTTCATAGACGATAACTTCCACGCCCTTCGCCTTGATGCGTTTCATGACGCCCTGAATGCTCGATGCGCGGAAATTGTCGGAGCCAGCTTTCATGACCAGCCGGAAAATGCCGACGGTTTTGGGCTCGCTCGCAAGGACGCTGTCAGCAATAAAATCCTTGCGCGTTCCGTTCGACTCAACGATCGCGTGAATCAGGTTCTGCGGCACGTCGCGATAATTCGCGAGCAGTTGCTTCGTGTCTTTCGGTAGGCAATAGCCGCCGTAACCGAAGCTTGGGTTGTTGTAGTGCGCACCGATGCGGGGGTCGAGGCATACGCCTTCGATGATCTGGTGTGTTTCGAGCCCATGCTGCGCGGCATACGTGTCAAGCTCGTTGAAATATGCGACGCGCATGGCGAGGTACGTATTGGCGAAAAGCTTGATCGCTTCGGCTTCAGTGCTGCCAGTGAACAGAGTAGGAATGTCATTTTTGACCGCGCCTTGCTTTAGCAGGTTTGCAAAGGTTTCGGCCCGCTCCGAGTGTTCCCCGACGACAATGCGTGAAGGGTACAAGTTGTCGTGCAGCGCTCTGCCTTCGCGCAAAAACTCGGGCGAAAAAATCAAATTTTCCGTACCTAATGCCTCGCGTGTGCGCTCAGTGTAACCAACCGGAATCGTCGACTTGATCACCATGACCGCGCGCGGATTGATGAGCTTGACGTCGGAAATGACGGTCTCGATCGACCGCGTGTTGAAGTAGTTCGTTTCTGGATCGTAGTCGGTGGGAGTAGCGATGATTACGCAATCGGCACCGGCGTAGGCGGATTCTTTGTCTAGCGTCGCGCGGAAATTGAGTGGCTTGTTCGCCAGAAAATCCTCGATCTCCACGTCGTCGATCGGCGATTCCTTGCGGTTGAGCATCTCCACCTTCCACGCAACGATATCGAGCGCAACGACTTCGTTACGTTGCGCAAGCAATGCAGCAAGAGATAGACCGACATAGCCCGTGCCGGCGATTGCTATTTTCATGGGCATCCTTCCAAGGATCGCGCTCGAAACCCGAACATCAATTCTGGGCCTACCACCAAACCGTGCCGATCAGGCCGATTCGATGAAGCCCCGGAGCATCCGTTCAAAGCTATCTTCGATGATGTTAAACGAATGAGTTAGGATCGCTTTGCCAGCGTATAGGTGTCAAACGGTTCCCGATCCACTTCGACGTAATTTTTCATTTCATTGATGAACTGAAAAATATTTTCAGTGGGAAGCAGCTGAAGCTGCTCCGGCGCAAGATTCCACCACTCCGTATTCAACAACTCACCAATAATTTCATCGGGAAATCTATATTTAATGATTTTTGCCGCCACTCCACCCGCCACAGCATACGGAGGCACATCCTTTGTAACTACCGCATTCGCGCCCACAACGGCCCCTGTCCCGACAGTAACGCCAGGCATGATTACCGCACCGTCTCCGACCCAGACATCGTTGTTCAGAACGATTAAATTCCCCTTATTTGGGGTTATTCCTAGGATCTCGCGCTCCGTAGTACTGTAAGGGTCCCCGGTTCCTTTACTGACTACCGGCGAACTACTGAGTCCATGGATTGAATGTCTTCCTGCACCAATCGTCACACGCCGGCCGATACTGCAATACCTGCCAATAAATACCGGCGCTCTGACATACCCCCCACCATTCATGTAACTATGAGCACCGACAAATGAGTTGCGGGATGACGATATAACTGGCGACTCCATTTTCGCGTGGCGCTCAAAGTAACAATTGGCGAGATTTAACGCGTTTCTTCGATTAGCCTCACCGTTACAAACAGCATCCACAGGCAATTCGATTGCCTCAAGAGTTTTGTGCTCTATTAAAAAAGCAAATTTTTCAGCTATATTCATGGTGATAGACAGCCAACCTTAGAAACTCAATCTTCTGGTTCTTCGCGAATTCAACGATTACTGAACAATGCCGGGTTATTTGCTATTTTGCCCGCGCTTCAATGAAATTTCGCATCGACGCAGCCACAATCCCTGGTCGAAGCGGAAGCTTTTTTGTCTCCCCAATAACCTTTTCAATTCCTGCAAGATACGCGTCGGCCTCGTCGATCCTGTTGTGTTGAATCAGCAATGCGACCACGCTCAATTCGGTATACAGAGATACCTTCGAGAACGGAACCCGAGCTGCCGCGTTTTTGAGCAGGCGAACCTGGTCGTCCACGGAGAGCCATTTGACCGGGTCCTCCTTGAAATATTCCGTTGGAATTTCCCGTTCGAGCCTGAACACCCCCGACGTGTCGACGGCACCGAGGAACGAGAAATACGGGCTGAGGAATTCCTGCCGAATCTTGTTTTCGAGAGCTGCTTCGAAAAAATAGTCCTGCTGGATGACCACGGTATGCCCGGGAATGTAGTGCGGCACGAACGCATTGAACGCAGCAAGATCACGTTCGTAGTTCTTCAGGCAATCGTAGAACGCGATTTCGATCGGGTCGTCCGCTCGCGCGAGCTTCACGATGTCGCCGATACGAAAATCGATCAAATCAAGGTGGGGCTCCAACAAGCGCTGTAATACGGGAAAGTAGTCGTCGCCTTCTTTAAACGTCGCTCCGTTCAGTGCCCGCTGCGTTTCCGGCTGCTCCAGATATTTGTCAAAGCCAGCGCCAGCCCAGATCGCGATATCGTATGCATGAATAGGCTTCTTCAACCCGTCACGTACTGCGGCATAGGCCGACGGATTGTTTTTCAATCCAATTGAAAACGCTTCGGTCGACGCGCCCAGGAAAAGCCCTGCGTCCACAATGGCGCCCTCGCCACGGAAGTATGATCGGGCAAGCCAATAGAGCAGCGATTTTTCATCCTTCGACATCATCGAAGGGAATGACAAAATTGACGGCGGAACCGGTTCGTCACATTGAATGGAACTCAGGAATTGCATGATATCGGCCTGCATTATAAAACCCCGATCGAAAATCTTTTTAGATATGGTGATATTATCTTACTGCTCTTGGTGAGCATCGCTCAAATCGTCCAATTTATCGATGTAAATTTCATCGTGAAAGACGATTCTTGGACCATCGAAATAGGATTTTTGAAACGTCGGTTTGTAAATTCCCCATTTTGGCCGAGCAAACTTCGGGGTGGAATTGAACATGTTCGCGCCGGTGAGATTGACCACCGGATGGTATGACTTCTCGCCTTCCTCACGGAGATACACCGCGACCATGCCGTTCGCTCCGTCAGACCATAGGACATCTATCCTGATATCCATCCATTTTCCTGGCTGGAAGTCTTTTTTTATAACGTACTGACCATCCTTTAGAACTCTCAGCACGACATCATGCCCTTTGATGGCGACAAACATGTCGGCATGTGTGCCAAATCGCTTAAATTGCCAGACGGTATCAACGGACTCACGGGTGTCGTACTGCCACTGGTTGTCCGTTCTGAAGCTAAAACCGTAGCGATAGGATTCGCCTGCGCTATATAGCAGAGACTTCAGGCCGCTAGTTTCCGTTTCCGCCCGGTATCTTCCATACGAAATATACGAGTCAGTGCGACACAAGATGGTCTTCAACGAACACTTGCCCGCACGAGAAACCGAGCAATCGACATTAATCGAATCATCTGCCTTAGGTCTTTGAGCGACCACACCGGGTTGCGGCGAAATATTTCCAGATTCGTAGCTGATGTGAAGAAGCTCATGCTCCTTTGCTTCCGCAACCCCAGCCCGGCAAAAGACGCTTGCCGATAAGATCAGCAGAAAAAAAATAACACTGCGAAATTGATAGTCAATTTTCATAGAAATTCTCCGCCAATTTTACTAATCCATTGAAAGCGAGCGGAAATAAAATATTATACCGCCAGACTCGATGTATGCAAAAAAGCCGGAATATCAAGCGACGGCATCGACGAAACATCAATACTCGTATCGCTGTCAGGTTTGCCCTTCTTTTTTTCGAAGAAGGTATGGACATCGTGCCAGGACCCGTCGTATTTCATTGCGTATCGATCCCCTTTAGCTTTTGACCTCAGTACGAGATTCGAAAACTCCTTGCCCCCGAAGCCGTCAGTGCGATCCGGTGCTTCACGCAAGTTGCTCACAAGCTGTGAGGTCGTGACATAAGCGTGAAGCGCGCTTCGCTCGGAATATTGCTTGAGCACATCAAAAAATCCGGAGCTCGACTGGATTTCGTCGCCCTCACTCGTTTTGACTATCCAGTCGTTGCCCGCCCCCTGGACCACGACGGAGACGCCGGCGAGCAGGAACGACGACTCTTGCTCGACTTCAGAACCCTGCAGAACCACTACAACAGTGTCCGGCAGCCGATATCCGTCGATCAGAAACTCATGCCCTAGTCGCGCGTAAGCTTGCGGTAACGTCGAAAGCGGGAAATCGAAATGGGCCGGCAAGGTATCCGGATCAAGGCTTTGGTGATGGTGATCCGCAATTTCGATATGCACGGCGCGCAGATTGTTGTCCACGGTGAGCTTACCGCCCGATTCCGAGAGGGAACAGATATCCGCGGTCAAATTGCCGCCGTCGAAAGGCTGGAACATCACGGGCAGCTTGATCCACGATAAAGATGATTTACCAGCGAAGCGCTTCACGCGGCGGATAAATTCCGTATCCGCGTTCTTCCGGATATTCTGGAAAAAGCCCACCTTGTCGATGAGATTTGCCTTGAAGCACAGCGACGCCGTCCCGTAGCGCTCCACCTCGTCGTTGAGCGGAAGCGGAGCGTATTGACCATCCACCCGAATGATGTTGAACAGGCACGCGAAATCAATATTCATCGACGTGAGTGCGCCTATCTGCAACGTCGTACGTAGCGCACTGCTAATGTCATCGGAATCGTTGACGAAGAAAACGACGTCGTCGCGTCGATTCCGGGAAATGATCAGATTGCGTATCCAGTATGTTCCACGCGTTGCTTCGTTGATCTCAAGCGTGAACAATGCCGGATCCACGCTCAATCTAGCAAAAAATTCGCGTGTTTTTTCGACCGATTCGTCCGTACTAATATCGTCGACGATTTCCAGTTTGATTCTGGAATGCGTCTGCATCAGCCACCCATACAAGGCCGCGTGAAGATACCTGGCTTTGTTGAAGTTGGACATGATGTAGACCGCCTCCTGCTCCTCACGCGCTGTCACGACAGTGGTGACAGGCACCGGACACCGACGTCCTACCAAAATCTGCCTCGGAAGATCGATCGCTGCGTTTTCGCTCCCGCGATCCGCGCTCGGCGGTGAATACGGCGCCGGCCAGATATCGAACACCACCGACTCGCCGTCAGTTCCGGAACGGACGATACCAGGCACGGTCCTCCACGCATCCTCTCCCTCAGGCTGCAATTCCCTATTCAACGACAGCACCGAGACGGCATCAAACTGGCTGACATCGATACCGCCAAATCGGATCGGCCGTGTCCTGAAAGTCTCCCAGCCTCCCAGTCGGCTTAAACCGGTCTCAGTCACGAACAAACGATGAGATTGCGTGGCTGATATGCTTTCGAGCGCAGGCTCACGCGAGATCGCCAGGGTTTGTTGTTTTCCAGGCGCATATACCGAATGCACGTACCGGAGTCCGTCGTTCCAGTTCGCCGGGAAACGCACCTTGGGAATGTCACGCAGCTGCGATTGCCCGGCGTGCCACATGGCGCCGTCCGCACTCAATGCGGAATGGCGAGTCATCCCCTGGTGCGCGACAACAAAACGGATCATACGAGCCGGCCGGCTCAGCAGTTCATTAACGTCTGCGAATACTGCCGTGAGTGCATTGCTGCGGATCGCGGCATCGACCAGGTCGTTCAACACGAGGCTTTCGTGCCCCGAGCAAATGGTCTGGTCAATCAGGCCGTCGACCAGCCACTTTTGAAGAATTTCGGGCTCAAGACGCCCTCCTCCGCTCATGCCGAGCGTGATGCTGGCCGCGAAACGCTTGCGCAGAACCGCCAGTACCAAGGGCAATTCCGGGATGAGCCCAGCATCGATCCGCTCGCTAACGAAAACACAAATAGCCAGTCCGAGTGCCCCTTTGGGCAGTGTCAACAATCGCTCTTTCGTTAGCATGATGCGTTCGACTCCGACTGAATCAGCCATGCTAAATCGTAGCCATAAGCGCGTGCAAAATAGGCCTCAAGCCGCTCTACCGAAGCGTCATTTTTGCTTTGTGCTCCCGTAGCGTTATGCCGCGCATAGAGGCTATTACCCCTGAACGACTTGTCGTAGTTGACGACCGGAAAGCTCTTGTAATCCGAACTACATGCCTCTGGATTCAAAACGATTGACGGGACGCCGTTCAACGCGCAATGCCATTTGATCCACAAGTCATCGGCGGTCGGCGCAATCTCCAGCGCAGCACTCAGATTCAAGAATTCCTTAGTAAAAAACTTGGTGCTGTACAAAATGCCGTCCTTTCCCGTGGGCAGGTTCGAAAGCGTCGGCTCGCACCTGCCCCACGTCCAGGTTTCATACGGCCGGACCTGCTCGCGGTCGAATTCGATGTGGCGTCCGCGGAATGCAATTACGCAATCGTGAGTGAGGTAATTTTCGTAAAGCTGCTCAAGGAAATATTCCGGGTAGATCGTGTCGTCATCGACCGTCACAAAAAGCCGATCTTCGGCACGCTCCCTGGAGAAATGTTCTTCCAGGAACGGCCAGATCTTCCGGTACGGGCCAATGTTCGCCACCCAGTTGACGCGAAGCAACGGGAGCGTCATCAGTTCGGCGAGAACCGGATCGTCCGACGCGACCCCTTCGTCCAACAGGTAGGGCTGATGCGAAATATTGAGATCTATTCGCGCCGGCCTCAGCGTTTGCTTGGACAAGCTTTCGATCACACGGGGCAGATAAAGGAGACGAGAGCAAATCGTCGTCATCGTGACGACAATCTGAGGTGCGTCGGATAAAACCGCAGCGCGGTCGACGTGTCCGCGCTGCCCTTCGGCGTGCAAATGAATCCGTCGACGGCAAAGTTCGATGTTGGCGCGAACGATATCCGCCCATCCCGGGCGGCGGGCGATACTCTCGTAGAGCGTGAGTGCCCGGCTAAAGTCACCCGCTCGATACAGCTCATTCGCACCCGCGATATTGTTGTTGTCCATACCGTCTAGTACGTCTTCCTTGTTGTTCGTTTTTTCCGCACAGCAAAAGCGGCCGATCCGCTCGAGCGCGTCCTCTTTCCGATCACTCGAATCTCTGTTGTACATCCCAGCGGTGAGCGACCAAAAATCGACTGGCGTTTTCGAGAAGCTCCGCAGTTCTGGACTTCTCCGCCAGATCGGGAACATTCGAGTAATAACTGTCGGGACCTAGCTTGAAGATCGGCTCGAGCCCGTGATCCCGAATCAGTTGATCGAGTTCGTGCGAGTTCTCTTTATGGCCCGTTTCGACCTGCAACACGATCTCATTCTTCCGGAGAAAACTGGCCCCGCCTTTGATGATCTCCGTCTCGTGGCCTTCGGCGTCGATCTTGACAATGACCCGCCCTAGTCTTTGGGCGTATCGATGGTCGAGCGTCTCCATAGGAACGCGTATCCGATGCTTGACGGTGTCTTGTTCGTGAATGGAAGTCGAAACAATCGAGTTCTTGCCCGAGCAATCGCCAAAGTCTCCAAAATCGGCCGTGCCGCTCTTCGATGACAGTGCGACACAGCGGGCCTCCGCGCCACCTTCGCGCTCGTTCGCATTCAGATTCTCGACGAGATTGGCAAACGTGTTCGGCGTCGGTTCAAATGCAATGCACCGGAGTTGCGAAAAATATTTCTGTGCGACAAGGGTGTAGAAACCGACATTCGCACCGATATCGAAAAAGCGCACAGGCTTGGCGTAAGCAATCAGTTGCAGGAACAGCGCTATCTGCAGTTCTTCGATTTTTAAAAAGTACGGCCAACGCTTTTTGCTTTGCTCGGTCAACGTTATCCCGCTGATCAGATTGTTCGCTCCTTTCACGTCGAATGGCTTGCCGGTGGGGGCGGGATTCGGCTTGACCGCGGTCGCGGTCTTGCTCGCTTCGGGGATGGCGATCGCATCGCCCTCCCGAATACGCTCGGCTTCCAGACGTGACCGGCGCAACTCTATCTGCCTCGTTTGTGCGTCGATACGTGCTTGAATTATCAGGCGGGTGTCGCACTCAGACGCACCGGTCGATATCGAATTTTCGAAGTGAAACTGCGATCGACTTGATTGACGCTCAGCGACGGCGATGCGGCCCAAAGTGTTGTGGATCGTCGAGATCAAAATCTTGCCGACCAGTGCCCTGCTTGCCCCCCAGTCCGATGCCAAACGAATGTATTGTCGAGCATCGTCACTTAGCCCCGATTGAAGACGGCCAGCGGCAGCAAAAACCGCGAGCGCCGCGCGATCGGGGTGGTCTTGTAGCATCGCACGATCAAGCATGGCGAGGCTGTTCCAATCCCCGAATTGCCATTGCGTTTGCGCACGCTGCAGCAAATGCTTGTCGTAGGGTGGGACGGGTTGTTCTGACCGAAGTTCAGCCATCTCAGCGCTCACCTGATGTCGTTAGCTCTCGAAAAAGGATGTCCTTGAGCAGTTCGAGCTGTGCCTCGGCACGCGCCACTTCCTCGCGCAACAGTTGCTGACCCACCGCCGTATGTGCTGCCGCGTCCCGGTGCGCCTTCTCCGATGACGCCTTGTCGCGCTCCAGTTGCAACAGTCCTTGCCTCAGCATCTCAACTTCCTTTGCGTAGTCAGTCGCGAGCTTTGCCGCTTCGGTCTTGTCGCGCTCCAATTGCGCCCGGCCTTGCTTCAGCATCTCGACCTCCTTTGCACAGTCAGCCGCGAGCTTGACTGCATCCTCGTGCCGCACTCTCAGCTCGGCATTGTCCTGTGCCAGCTGCGCACCCGCCTGATTGAGCACGTCAATTCTCGTGGCATGATCCAGCGCGATCTTCGTAGCCTGATCGAGCCTGGCTTCGAGAGCCGCCTTGTCTCTATCGAGCCTCGCTTGAGCTTGAGTGAGGAGATCGATCTCCTTGCGGCCGTCATCTGCCAATCTCGCCGCTGCCTGGTGCTTGACTTTCAGTGCCTCCGCATCCCGCTCCCGCTGCGTTTTGATTTGCTTGAGGGCGTCGATTTGCCTCGCACGCTCAGCGGCAAGCGTCGCTTGCTGGTCCCGCTCTTGCGTCACGCGATTCAGCCTTTTCTCGACTTCGATGCGTCGTTCGTCGTATCCCGTCTTTTGTTTGGCGTCGCGTTGGCGCGCGAGCGCAGCCTCGTTGCGCAACTGATTCGCCTGTCGCGTCTCCGATTCGCTAAATGCGGTATCCGACGGCAGGACGTCAATCATCGCCTGCGCCTGAATGACGTCGCCCGCCTTATGAAGCTTAAAAGCGAGCCACTTAAGGCGATACGTTTTCGGATCCAACTCAAAGGCCCGACGTGCGGCCTCGGCCGCGCCGCCGCGATTTTGGTCGATCAAATACCTGCCCAGCGCCGTGTACGCGTTCGCTTGTACGATCGGGGAAATGTTGAGCAAAAGCTTTTCAGCCGCCTCAAAGCCGCCTGTCTTGAAGGCTTCGATGATCTGGCCGAAATCTTTTCCCCCAAGCGACTCGGGCGCCGTCACGCGGCGATACCTGCGCCAAATCCTGCCAAGCCTGACAGGCAGTGCGAGCAACGCTCTGGGAGAATCGACACCCCGAATCATGAGGTCTCCCAGCTTCACGTTCAGTGCGTTTCGCGTTTGCACTTCGTGTACGTCTCGCTGGACTTTGACCACGGTACGTAAGTGCTGACACTCAGCGAGTGCACCGACCAGCTCGTCATCCACCCAGTCTTTTCCTAGCGAAATGCTCCGCTGGGAATGCTGCCCCGCCTCCTTTTCGAGTGCCTCACTCCGCAGTTGGCAACTCTCCAACTCTTCCTGAACTTGATGCAGTTGCTCGATCAGTAATTCGTTTTCATATTTCACGCCGTCGAAATCCAATGCAACAGGGGCATGATTGTTTTCTTCCATCATTTATTTCGCTCCCCATATACCACGTGTATCGATCAGCTTTTGTCGCCGGTTCAGTTCGGGCCTGACGCGCTTGAATTCGGCATGCTCCACGAGCAAAACGAGGATGTTACTTTGGGCGATTGCGTCGTCCAGCGTTAGTAGCGTGGCGTTCGTCTGCTCAAGGTGATCGGGCAATACCTGGAGGTTGGGTTCAACGATCGCGATTTTTTGGTCGTAGCGGCGCGCGAGATCTTCGGCGATTTCGAGCGCGGGGCTCTCGCGCAAGTCGTCGATGTCCGCCTTGTAGGTGATGCCCAGACACGCGATCCGGATATCCTCGAGCGCGACGCCTGATCGGGTCAGCTCTTCGACGGCCCGGTCCACCTTGAGCGAGACCCATGCCGGTTTCGAGTCGTTCACATGGCGCGCGGCACGGATCAATTGCGTGTCCGCCGGCGCACTGTCCACGATGAACCAGGGATCGACCGCAATGCAGTGTCCGCCAACGCCGCAGCCCGGCTGCAGAATGTTGACGCGCGGATGCCGATTGGCAAGCCGGATGACTTCCCACACATCGATGCCCTGTTGATCGCAGATTATCGAGAGTTCGTTTGCGTAGGCGATATTGACGTCACGAAAGCTGTTCTCAGCCAGCTTACACATTTCGGCGGTCCGCACGTCAGTGACGATGCAATCGCCTTGCACGACGAGCTTGTACAACGCAACAGCCGCCTCGGAACAAGTACGCGTCATGCCGCCGATAATACGGTCGTTGGCAACCAGCTCATGCGCGACACGTCCGGGCAATACTCGCTCGGGACAATGCGCGATCCGGATATCCGACGCGTCGCCGCGCTGATGCGGAAAGCTCAGATCTGGACGGAACTCCGCGAGCCACTCGGCGAGGCGCTCCGTCGTGCCTACCGGAGAAGTGGATTCAAGGATGACCACATTGCCTAGCTTGAGCACTGGGGCGATCGATCTGGCCGCAGCTTCAATATAGCTCACATCGGGCTTCTTATCTCCAGTCAATGGAGTCGGCACGGCGATGATGAACGCATCGGCGGCCTCAGCGTGCAGAGTCGCCCGAAGATAGCCCGCGCCGACCGCGGCCTGAACGAGGATATCGAGCTCGGGCTCGACGATATGGATATTCCCGCGATTAATGGTGTCGACAACATAGGGCGAGACATCGACACCAATGACACGGAGCCGGCGCGAGGCAAACATTGTTGCGGTGGGTAGGCCGATGTAGCCGAGACCGATGATCGAAATGGTATTCACGATACCTTCACCAGGATGTCGCGCATGCGATGCCCGGCGTTGTCGTCGCCATGAGAATTGTTCGCGTGTGACATCCCGACATAGGCGTCCGCTTTTGGCCGCGCTCCTACGACAATCAGGTTTTTCATTTTGACTGTTTGTTCCTGGCAAAAAAACTGTTACGTGAGCAGATACAGTTCAGTGGGTCAGTCGACGTGATCGAGGATGATGCTCTCGATCAGTTTTAAGACACCCATCATCGCAAGCCCGACGAGCAAGGTCACGAATGCGCTATACAAGCGCTTCGGCTCCACGGGGTAGTCCGGCCGCGTCGCGGGCTGCAACACCGAAACCATCTTCAAGGTACGGGCTGCATCCATGCGGCCCTGCTCCAATGCTGAAAGCGCAGTCTTGTACAAGTCCTGGGCGAAGCCGACCTGCATCTGCAAGCGCTGAAACTCTTCGACCGTGTAGTTCAGTGTTTTGCTTGACGGTGAAGCCAGTTCCGCTCGCCTTTGCGCAATCTGCTGATCAATGGCGGCGAGATTCTTCTTGAGCATCACCACAGTGGGCTGATTGGCGCTCAACGTCGAAGGCAGCGAATCGAGTTGGGTCTGAACCTCGGTTTTCTGCGCCTCGAGCTTGTCGATCAGGCCGTTAAGACTCGCTGCCGTAGTTGCGGGCGCGACTAGTCCCTGGTGATTCTGGAAATCAACGAGGGCCTGCGTCTCGTCGAGCAGGCGTTGGTGTGTGACTGTGACCTGCTTAATCAGGAAATCAACCTGGGACTGCGCGAGTTGATGACCGATCCGGTTCATCTGTGCCTGCCCCTCGCGGATCATGAACTCCACGATGGCACGCGCGGTTTTGGCATCGTAGGCCTGGACCTGGATGTCGATGACGCCGTTGTAGCTGTCGTATTCGACGTCAACGCGCGACAGCCAGTACTGATAGAACCATTCAGCCGGCTCATTCCTGAACAACATGCGCGAAATCGGGTCATGATGCCAGCCGCTGTAGTGCGAGCGCAGATCAAACGCGGCATCCAGCTTATCTAGCATCTCCTGTGACAAAAGATATTGCGTCAGTAACAACTGATCGGCACTGCTCGGGCTGGCGGCGCCTGCGACTGCGGCAATGCCCGGCGCAAGGCTGATTGGCGGGCCGCTGACTTGATCGGTCCGTTGGATAACCACAATCGCATTCGAAACGTAACGATCGGACGCGAAGAACAACCAGTACGGAATGGACAGAATCGTGTACGCGGCGACCAGTCGAATGAGCAATTTAAAAGCCCTGACCGAAAACAACGCGTCCTTGCATTTGCCCAGGAACATGCCCGATCTGGCAATCACACCCGGGTTGGCCGGCAACAATGAATCACTCATACCAGAACATAATCCTTATAGGCTTTCAAACCATCTTCGAGATCGTCGAACCAGTGGGCCTGGCCGTTATTGATCCAGATAGCCGACTGACAAAACTGTTTCAGTGTGTTTTCGTCGTGGGAGACCATGATCACGCTAGCCTGAGTGGTCATATTTTTGAAAGCGTTTGCGGCTTTCTTTCTGAATCTCGCGTCTCCTGCCGCCGTTACTTCGTCGGAAATGTACACATCGAAATTGAAAGCCAAAGACATCGCGAATTGCAGGCGCGAGCGCATGCCCGACGAATAGGTCTGCACGGGTTCGTCAAAGGCAGCGCCTAATTCGGCGAAATCCTGGATATAGGCCAGGCGATCGACGAGCTCATCCTGGTGACCGTGAATCCGGCACACGAATTTTGCGTTTTGACGCCCGGTCAATGTCCCCTCCAGACCGGCGCCACCCATGGGCCAGGAGACCTGGCAAAGGCGTTGAACGCGTCCCTTGGTCGGAAAATCGATTCCACCGATGATCCGCAGCAGAGTGGATTTACCAGCGCCGTTTTTTCCAATCAAGGCCACACTGTGACGCGATGGAATCGTGATATTGATGCCACCCAATATCCATTTTCCGGCTCCGTGTTCACTCTGGTAGCGTTTGTGAACGTCTTCGACAAGTATCATCGCATCACCAGCTTTCTGGAGAACCGCTTGTACAACATCAACCCCAGCAGCAGCAGGGCCAGAGCCCACGCATAAACGTAACCAAGGCTCACGCCTGCGAGCGCGTTGTAATTGGGCCAATAACCCAGCCGCATCATCTCAACGCCATCAACGATCGGGTTGGCGGCAAAGATGTATTGATAAGGCAGCGGCACGTACAACGTCAGCGGCAACAACGCACCCGACATGTAATACAACGGAAGATAAAAAATCTTGAAGATGTGATCGACTTCAGGAACAAATCGCATCAGCACCGAGGTCACCATTCCGAATCCCAAACCCAGTAACCACAGTCCGAAAATCGCTGCAATCACTAGCAGAGGATTTTGCGGAAGCCATACTGGATTTTGCGTGTTCTGCGTTATCCCATGTCCAGTCATGATCACCAGAGACATGATTAGAATCGCGACTGGCACCATGAGGAACAACTCGACGAACGCGCGCACGAACGCGACATCGAAAGGTTTGATTTGCCGATAAGCGAAAAAAGCCCGATTCGAGTCGATTCCATGCAACACCTGCATCCATGTGCGACGCCAAAGCAGAAATCCGATGAAGCCCGCGACAATGAACATATTGATCGCCATTCCACCAACCTGGTTAACGTGCAATGTCTCGAATCCAAAAGCATGCAGACCAATGTAGGCAACTGGCTCAACTAGTAGCCACAGCCAAGCGGCACGCCCTTCGAACAGACGATCAACCGCCTCACGCAAAAAAATAGCGCGCCAGACCGAAAAGGTAATTTCGCTCGGACTACGAGTCTTTCCTCTCATAAGCCGCTACCGATTCATGTCGTAAGTGATGGTCGCCGCGGGATAGGCCACCATCGTGATATAGGACAGAAATTTGCTGAATTCGGCACCCGGCGAATTCGAAACGTAGATCAGGTCGTGGTTCTGAATCGGAAAATTCTGCGTCACAAAAAACGAGGCAGGATCACGCAGGTTGATTTCATAAACAACTGGCACGGTTCCGTTGACTGGCTGAACGGATGCATCCTTGCGATCGACCAACTTCGCATCCTCAAACCGGAACACAAATACTCCTCGCGCATCCGCGCGAGAATCACTGAGCCCGCCCGAGCGAGCGAGCGCCTGAGCCAGCGAGATTCCTTGGGCTTCAAGTGGAATTTCCTCATTCTTGCCCGTTGCGCCCAACACCGAGAACGTCTCGGGTTGATAAAGCGCTGTCACTACATCGCCGGGCCGGAGCGGCACGTTCTGATGCGGATCGCGAATCACGGAATCCAGCGGCATTGTCGCCGTCACATTGCCGCGTGAAAGACGAATAGCCATATGGCTGATCGTCTGCTTCCCTCCCCCTGCAAACGCCAACGCATCCAATAACCTCTCACCTCGCGGGGTGAGCGGCATCATCTTGCTGTCATTTACCTCACCAATAACCGTGACATTCGATGCGTTGTTCTTCGCCAGACTCACTAGTACCTGAGGCTGATTTGCCTTGCCTTTGAGCTGACGCAAAATGCTGGCCTCGATCTGCTCGATAGTCAGGCCCTTGACGAAGACCCGGCCAGCAAACGGCACCGAGATCGTGCCATCCGCGTCTACCATCTGAGGCGGCAATGGCACGCCCGTGCTGCCGCTCGGCGTTATGGCGGCGATCGATGTTGCCGGCGTCAGGCTCCCAAACAATATCGCTGGCGGCGCCTCCCATATCGTCACGTCGATCACGTCGCCCGGGCCAATCACGTAAATGTTGGCCGTCCCGCTCGTGAAGATGTTCGAGAATCGGCCGAGCTGCTTGGCATTGGCCAACTTGCGTGCCAAAGCATCGTTGACGTCCACGACCTGAATGCCCTCAACGCGCCCCGAATCGTGCTGTTCTAAAACCTGCTCTCGGCTCGCGCCCGACGATGGAATCCAACCCGGAAACGTAGCGCACCCCGACAACGTCAAAACCACCGGAAGGCAAGCGATAAAAAAAGTCTTATTCATGAACCCTGAAACCTGAACCGGGCGCGATCTGCGAATCGGGTTGCCACGATGCTGAAAACTTCCGGCGAAAGCCAGTCATCACATCGCGTTACGAACTCACCCCGACGAGCGCACCGCTTTTAAAATTGAGCTGGCACATTTAGCGCTATTTTGGATAGCCAGCATTTTATCCAGTGTCAATTGCACGCGATAGCGTTTCTTATTTCCGTTGAAATTCGATTACGCTCCAAAACGTGCTAATAACAAGCGCACGATCAGCAGCAACAGCACTAACCGCGCGACAATCTCGCACCACACAAAAGGTTCAACACCCCGCCAACCTCGCCACCGCTGCAACCGTCCGGCTAATCTGCTCCGGCTCATGCGTCGAGCAGATGAAGAAGCGCAAGCGCGCCGCTTTCTCCTCCACAGCCGGATAAAAAATCGGCTGCACGTTGATACCCTCTTCGAACAGCGCATTCGCCCACTGCGCGGCTTTCAGCGAACTCCCCGTGATGACCGGCACGACTGCATAGCCCGCGCTCGTGCCGGTGTCGAGTCCGGCTGCGTGCGCCTCTGTCAAAAACTGGCGACCGCGCGCCTGCAATTGCGTGACACGCTCAGGTTGCGCGATCAAACATTCAAGCGCGGCGAGCGAAGCCTCGGCAAGCGCCGGAGCGAGGCCCACGCTGTAGAGAAAACCCGGAGCAAGATTGCGCAGCATATCGGCAAGCGGCTGACAGCCCGCGACAAACCCGCCGCATCCCGCCAACGTCTTACTCATCGTGCCCATCCACAGATCGACGCGGTCCGACGCCACGCCGCAGTGCTCGCGAATACCCCTGCCCGTCGTGCCGAGCACGCCAAGCGAATGTGCTTCGTCGACCAACAGGAACGCACCGTGCCGCTCCTTCACCTCGCAAAAGCGCTGCAGATCGGGAAAGTCACCGTCCATGCTGTAGAGACCTTCGATCGCGACTAATACGTTGCGGTACTCGCGGCGCACGCGCGTCAGCAGCTCGTCGAGCGCCCGCCAATCGTTGTGCGCGAAGCTCAGACGCTTCGCACCGCTCAGTTGCGCGCCCTGCACGATACTGTTGTGCGCGAGCGCGTCGTGCACGATCAAATCACCAGGCCCGAACAGCGAACCAATGACGGTCACATTCGTGGCATGGCCGCTCACGAATGCGACGCAGTCGTCCGTTTCATAGAACTCGGCGAGCGCTCGTTCGAGTTCGCGATGCACGGGCCGCTCGCCCGCAACGATGCGGCTTGCCGAAGCGGACGTGCCGTAACGGTCGATGGCCGCCTTCGCGCGTGCCGCGATGACCGGATCACCTGCGAGTCCGAGATAGCTGTAGTTCGCGAAGTTCACATACTCGCGCCCACCTATCTGCGTTGTCGCACCCGCAATGCCGTCGTGCACGCGAAAAAACGGCGACTCGACGCCCAGCGTCTCGCCCATCTCGCGCATCAGCTTGACCTGCTGGAATTGCGGCATCGCTTCGAAGCGGCTGCGCGCAGACAGCGTCTGCGCGGCCTGCGCCGCCAGACCATCAGGCTCCCCAGGCGCCGCAACCGCATCGGTCGCGCGCTCCAGTTGCCGCTTCAGCGCTTTGGCCGCCAATTGCTGGCGTAGTGTTTCCCCGAGTCCCATGTAATCCGATCTAACCTGTTTATGTGGCGTGCCTGCGTTATGCGTGCGCCTCGACCCACTCGTATGCGCCCGGTGTGCCCAACAGCGCCGCGAGCAGCCGATAGTTCATTTCATGCGTTGGCCGCCGCGCGCTCACGTGGCCCAGCAACGGTGCACCGGCGAGCGCGAGATCGCCGACCAGATCAAGCACGCGATGCCGAACAAACTCGTCGGGCTGACGCAGTCCACCGACGACACGCTTGCCGACAATTGCCGCCGTGCATGACATCCGTGCGCCGCGCAGAATGGGCCAGCCGCGCAGATAGCCCACGACGATCGCGGGCACCGCCCACTTGATCTGCCCGTACGAGCGCGACGAAGCGATCTCATCAGCAAAGGCGCGCGGCGTGAGCCGGCCGTGCCATTCCATGTCGCCGAACCCCTTGAGGTCGTTGTTGTGCACGCTGAGCGCATAGTCGTCGGCGGGCTCGACGCGCATTTCACGGCGCGCGGCGCCCTCACCGTCGGCGACGCTCACAGTCTCGAGCACGCGCAAGAAGCGCTTCGGCTGCGGCAGCGCGGTGCGCCCGCATGCCAGGATCGCATCGATCCATGGCTGCGCGCTGCCGTCGAGAATCGGCACTTCTTCAGCGTCGAGTTCGACGATCGCGTGATCGATCTCGCACGCGAGCAACGACGCGAGCAGGTGCTCGACCGTGCGCACGCCGAGGCCATCCTTCGCGCGCAACATCGTGCAGAGCGGCTGCCCCCGCCGCAACGACGGATCGGCGGCCACCGTGCCGAGCGCTTGCCCCTTGTGCAGGCGCCGAAACACGATGCCGTGTCGTCCGCCCGCCGTCGCCGAGGTCTCGACGGGCAAAATGCGCACGTTCACGCGCCGCCCGGTGTGCAAGCCGTGCCCCGACAGTTCGAGCGGCCGCGCCAGCGTGCCTTCGCTCGGCCGCCAGCCCGCAGGCAGCTTCACTCCGCAAACGCCGGCGTCGACTGACATGACTTGTCTCCCTGTTGATCCTGATCGTTGTTGCCCGCGTTTCGATTACGTTCGAGCAGAGCGCGCGCCTCGTTCTCGTCGAGCGCGTGGCGCGCGGCCAGCGCCGCGAATTCCTCGATCGCGCCATTCGCGGCCCCCTGCATGCCGGGCTCGTTTTCGCCGCTCTCGTCGTCGAGCATGTCGACGATGCGCACGGCGAGCGTGTGCACCGTCGCGCCTTCCGCAATCGCCATGATCGACAGCTTCACGCCGAACGACTCCTCGACCGCCATGCCGAGTTCCATCCCCATCAGCGAGTCCATGCCGAGATCGAGCACCGAGCGGTCGAGCGCGACGCGCTCCGGCGACATGTGCAGGATGCGCGCGATGTGACCGCGCAACGCGGTCTCGACCGCCGCGACCGCTTCGGCCTTCGGGAGAGCGCGCAGTTGTTCAAGCAGTACGCCGTCCTCGCTCGTTGTCTCGCTAGCGCCGCCGCCTTGCAATGCCATGTAGCGACGCGCCTGCGCGGCGGGCATGCCGCGCGCGATCGCCGCCCAGTCCAGACGCACCACAGCCTCGCCGACCGCACCGGTTGCGAGCGCGCGCTCGAGCGCCGTCATCGCCTCGTCAGAGGTGATCGACGCACCGCCGATGCGCGCCTGCAGCGCTTCACGCGTCGTGCTGTTGCGCGCGAGGAAGCCGACATCCTCGATCGGCCCCCACGCCATGAAGGCGGCGGCCAGCCCGGCCGCGCGGCGATGGGCGACAAGCGCTTCGAGGAAGCTGTTGGCTGCCACATACGCGCCCTGGCCCGGATTGCCGAGATAAGTCGTGGCCGAGGAATACAGCACGAAGAAGTCGAGCGCGCAGCGCTGCGTCGCGCGGTGCAGATTCCATGCACCCGCAACTTTGGGTTCGAGCACGGCGAGCATGCGCGCGTCGTCGATGTTGCGCAGCAGGCCGTCGTCGATGCGCATCGCGGAGTGCAGCACGCCCTTGAGCGGCGTTCCGCGCGCCTCGATGCGCTCGATCAGACCATCGAGCGCGGCCGCATCGGTCACGTCGCACGACACCACCGTCACGGTCGCGCCATGCTCGGCACGCCAGCGTTCGAGTTCCTGCTGCTTCGCCGAGTCGAGTGCGCCGCCGCGGCTCGCGAGCGTCACGTGACGTGCGCCGCGCGCGATCATCCAGCGCGCGCTTGCGTAACCGAGACCACCCGTTCCGCCGACGATCAGATACGCCGCCTGCGGGTCGAGGCGCAGCACGGGCTGCGCGACGCCCCGCGTGGGCGCCGGCGTACCCGACGGATAGGTGACGAGCACCTTGCCGATCTGGCGCGCCTGCTGCATATAGCGGAACGCCTCCTCCGCGCGCGCGGCCGGGAAGGCACGATACGGCAACGGATGCAGCACGCCGCTCACGAAGAGCGCCATCACTTCCTCGAAGAGGCGCGTGGTGAGTTCGGGCAGCACGCCCATGAGCTGATCGGCGTCGATGCCGAAATAGCTGATGTTGTTGCGGAACGGCCGCAGGCCGATCTGGCTGTTCTCGTAGAAGTCGCGCTTGCCCAGTTCAAGGAAGCGGCCAAACGGACGCAGCGTCTCGATGCCGCGCACCATCGCCTCGCCCGCGAGCGAGTTGAGCACGATGTCGACGCCCTCGCCGTTCGTGCAGGCGCGCACCTCGTCGGCGAACGCGAGGCTGCGCGAGTCGAACACACGATCGGCGCCGAGCAGGCGCACGAACTCGCGTTTTTCGTCGGCGCCAGCGGTGGCGAATACTTCCGCGCCGAGATGGCGGGCGATCTGGATCGCGGCGATGCCGACGCCGCCCGCACCGCCGTGTACGAGCACGCGCTCGCCCCGGCGCAGCCGTGCGAGCTCGCACAGTGCGTAATACGCGGTGAAGAAGGTCGTGGGAATCGTAGCGGCTGCTTCGAACGAAATCGTTTCGGGCTTGCGCGCGATCGCGCTCGCACGTGTGAACACGCGCGTGGCGAACGAAGCCGGCGCGAAGCCGAGCACCGCGTCGCCGGGCGCCCAGCCTTTGACGCCCGCGCCGACGCGCACGATGCGCCCCGAGAGTTCCATACCGATCGTCGCGCCCGCGAAGCCGGTTTCGACCGCTTCGTCGGAGAGCAGGCCCATCGAATACATGACGTCGCGGAAGTTCAGACCGGTCGCCATCGGCGCGATCTCGACTTCGCCTAAACTCAGTTCGCGCTCGGGCAACGCGAACCATTCGAGGTTGCGTAGCGAGCCGGGCATATCGAACGCCAGCACGGCGGGCACGGGGTCGGCCACCTGCTCAGCCGTGGATTCGTCGCGGGGAGTCTGCCGTTCCGCTGTTTGCGCCGGCAGCATGCGTGGCACGTAGCGGCCCTGCGCCGTGAGCAGCACCTCTTCCTCGCCGTCATCGTGCGTGAGCGCGTGCGCCAACTGCGATACGGCCTTGCCATCCGCGCCCGCCACGTCGATAAGACGCAGCGCAAGCGTCGGGTATTCGTTTGCCATCACGCGGCCAAGGCCCCATAGGCTCGCCTGCTCGGGCTGCGCCGCTGTGCCCGAGCCTTGACTGAACGGGGCGCCTCCGCGTGTCACCACGGACAGGCGCGCCAGCGCGGCCACGCCGGCTGCGTCGAATTCGCGTGCGAGCATGGCGAGCGCGAGCACGCCGACCTGCTGCGCGCGCATGATGTCGGCGCCGCTGGCGTCGTCGAGCTGTACGAGCGGTGCCACGAACACGATCTGCGCTTGCGTGTTCTTGCGTTCGAGCCATGCGGCCGCTTCGCGCACGCTCGTCGCTTCAACCTGGCAGCCAAAGCGCTCGAGCTCTTCCGCGAGCGCAGACCCGAACGCGTCGTTGTCGCTCTGCACGATCAGCCACGGCTGCGCGTCGGTCGAACTGCGTTGCATCTGCTGAGCGGACGTAGGCTTGCGCGCGACCATCAGCGTCGGCGCACCTTCGAGATCGAGGCCCTGTTCTGAGTGACGCACGACGTCCTGCAGACCGGCGCGTTCGCAAAGCGTGCGAAGCGCGGCCGGTGCGAGCGCGCCGTAGGCCTGTGCGGCGACCTCGTGGCCCGCCACGCCGAAGACGATGTCGGCGAAACGGCTGGGGCGCGCGTCGGCGAGCACGACTACCCCGCCCGGCGCGAGCCGTTCGGCAATTGCTTGCAGCGTGGAAAGTGGATCGGCCTGTTCGCCGATCATGCGATTGACGACGATCACGTCGAACGGCGCGGCGTCACGGTAATGCGTGAAAAGCGGTTCGTTCTCTCCGAGCTGCAGCGTCTGAACGTGCGCGTGCGCTTCCGCGTCGAGCGCGGCGAGCTGCTGGTGCGTGCCTGCAATCACGTGTTCGCACCGCGAAGCCGGCACGCCGATGTCGAGCGGCTGGAGCACTTCGACGCTCGTCGCGCCGATTTCCAGCATGCGCAGGCGACGAGTGCCCGGCCACGCTGCCAGCGCTTCTTTCGCGCAGGCGGCGAGCATCGCGCGGGCATGCGACCACGTGGGCGAAGCGTCGAAAAACTGCTCGACGAGGCTGCGCCCCGTCGGCGACAGCAACGCGGGCGCATCGGCATCGGATGCTCCATCGCGCAGCACGCGTGGCAGCGCCGCGCCCACGTGCGCGAGCAGTGTCAGTTCGGCGACGTGCGCGGGCGAAGTCGCCAGCACATCGCGCCACAGCGCATCATGCGAAGGCATCGCCGCGAAGGCGGCCGCGTCGTCGCGCACGAGACGCTCGCCCTCGAAGCGGGCGAGTCCGTCTTCCACGACGATCTGCGCAAGGCGCGCGAGCAGTGGCGTATTGGCGAGCGTGGGCAGCACGAGCTGCGCGAATGCGCCGATCGCTTCAAGCGCGTTCAATGCGTACAGGCCCGCGAGCACGTCGAGCAACGGCAGCGTTTCGGTCAAGTGACGCGTACGTTGCGCGCTGTCCTCATGCGAAGCGAGACGCGAGCTCGCACGTTCGACGAGCGCAGCCGGCGTGGGCAGCGCGGCAGCCGTGAAGCCCTCATGCAGCGGACGCGCTTCAAGCGCGTAGGCAAAGCGCGCCGGTGCGGCGTGGCGTCGGCCCGTAAGGTCGACGCGGCGGAAACGGCACGCAGAAAGACGCGCGACGATTGCATTGTCGGCGTCGAGGAATTCGAACGACGCAACGATCGAATGCGGGCTGCGCCGCTGCACACGCGCCAGCACACGCCGTACCGAGTCGCCACGCAGAAAGTCGACGCGGCCGATCTGTACCGGCACGAAGGCCGCTCGCGCTTCGCCTGGCGCGGCGCCGGCCTGGCCCAGCACGGCGAAGAGCGGATGAAAACCGCTGTCCATCAGCGCAGGATGCAGCAGCCAGCCGGCCACCGCGTGCGCGCCGGCCAGCACCTGCGGCACTTCGAAGTCAGCGAGCGCGTCGTCGCCTTGCACCTGCACCTTGTGCACCCAGCGGAACGCCGGACCGTAGCTCAGACCGATAGCGGTCGTGCTTGCGTAGAGGGCGTCGCCGGGCATCGCGGGGATAGCTTCGAGGCGCGCCAGCACCGATTCATCGGCCGTGCTCTGCGCGCCTAGCGTGCTGCCGCTTTCGAGCAGGCGGCCCGTCACGTTGAGATTCCACGGCCCGTCGCTCATGCGCTCGCGCGTCTCGATCGTAAACGACGCGGTGCGCGCGTCGATCACGAAGCGCAACAGCTTCGCGTGCTGCGGCTGGAACACGACCGGCATGCGGATCTCGAGGTTCTCGAGCGCGACGTCCGACGTGCGGAAGAACACGCGCGCAGCGGCCAGCGCCATTTCCACGTAGCCCGCGCCCGGAAATGCAACGCCACCATCGACGACGTGATCGGCGAGCATCGGCACGCGCTGCGGATCGAGCTGGTTTTCCCATGCAAACGCATGCTCGTGCAGACGGTAGCCGAGCAGCGGATGATCGACGCGGCGATTCACGAGGTTGTAGCCCTCGATGGTGGCCGTCTGCCAGTGGCGTTCGCGCTGCCACGGGTAAGTCGGCAGCGCCACATGTGAGCCCTGAGACGCCACTGGCACGAAGCGGTCGACATCGACGCGCGCGCCGTGCGCGACCGCCGATAGCGTCGAATGCGCGAGCATCTGCGCGCTGTCGTGATGGCGCTTGAGTGTGGGCACGACCTCACCGGCGAGATTCAGGCTCGCGAGCGTCTGCTTGACGTAGTGGCGCAGAATCGAGTGCGGGGCGATTTCGATGAACACGCTTACGCCTGTATCGGCGAGACGCGTGAGCGCTTCGCCAAAACGCACCGGCTCGCGGATGTTGCGCCACCAGTAGCCTGCGTCGAGCGACGTGCCGGCAAGCGTGTCGCCGGTGACAGTCGAGACGTAGCGCTTCGTGCCTTCGCGCGGAGCCAGATCGGCGAGACCGGCGCGCACGACCGGCTCGATGGCGTCCATGCGGCTGCTGTGGAACGCGTAATCGAGATCGAGCAGCTGGAAGAAGCTGCCGTTCGCGGCGAGCGAAGCGCCGATCGCTTCGAGTTCTTCGGGCGATCCGGCCAGCGTGACGGCTTCGGGGCTGTTGGTGCCGGCCAGCTCGACCATCTCCGCGAGACCGAGGTGTGCGATCAACTGCCGTGCCTCGGCTTCGCCAATGCCCGCCGCAGCCATCTTGCCGGTGCCGCGCGTCAGGCCCTGCGCGCTGCTGCGAACGCGGATCACGCGCACGGCCTGGGCAAGCGTCAGCGCGCCCGATGCCCACGCGGCCGCGATTTCACCAACGCTATGACCGACCGCCGCGTCAAAGCCGAGGCCGCGCGCTTCGAGTGTGCGCGTGATGCCGACCTGAATCGCGAAGAGTAGCGGCTGCGCGTTCTCCGTCGCGGCGAGCCATTCGGCGCTCGCGCCGGCGCGCAGCACGTCGACGAGCGAGTCGCTGCCGTCGGCACGCCAAAGCACGTCGACTTCGTCGAGCGCCGTGCGGAACACTGCGTCTTCCGCATAGAGCTGCTTGCCCATGCCGGCCCACTGGCAGCCGTTGCCCGCGTAGACGAACGCCACCTTGGCGGCCGTCGCTACGGCCTGGCCGCGAGCGACGTAAGCCGGGAGCGCCTGATCGGACGAATCCGCGAGCATCAAGAGTGCGGCGCAACCCGCTTTCAGGTCGGGCGGCGCAATGACCACGCGCTGTTCGAGCCATTCACGGCGGCGCGCGGCGCCGGCCGCGAGCGCGGCCCAATCGGCGCCGTTCTGCAAACACGCGAGATAGCGCGCGGCAAGTGCGGCGAGCGCATCCTGCGAGCGCGCCGTGAGAACGAGCGGCGGCAACGCTCCACGCGCCGCCGGCGTGCTGCCCATGACAGGCGCGGCGGGCGCGGCTACCCTCACCGCCTCCGCTAGCACGACGTGCGCGTTGGTGCCGCCGAAGCCGAACGAGTTGACGCCAATCGTCAGCGGCGCACCATCACGCCGCGAGAGTGGGGTGAAGCGGTCGACGACGCGTAGGCGTCCGCCCTCGAAATCGATGGCGGGATTGGGCGTTTCGAAATGGAGCGAGCGTGGCACCGCGCCGTGCTTCAGGCAGAGGATCGCCTTGAAGAGGCCGGCCATGCCCGAGGCGGTTTCGAGGTGCCCGACGTTGGTCTTGACCGAGCCGATCAGGAGCGGATCGTCGGCCGGACGGCCGCCCGCGACTGCCTCTATTAGCGCGCGCGCCTCGATCGGGTCGCCGACTGCGGTACCAGTGCCGTGGGCTTCCAGATAGGCGAGCGAGCGCGGATCAACGCCCGCGCGGCGGTAGACCGAGCGCAGCAGTTCGGCCTGCATGGCCGTCGTCGGCACACTGATACCGCCGTGCGAATGGCCGTTGGAATTCACGCCCGAACCGGCGATGACCGCGTGAATTGTGTCGCCGTCCGCAAGCGCGCGCTCGAGCGGCTTGAGCAGCACGAAGGCGCCGCCCTCGGCGCGTACATAGCCGTCGCCGGTCGCGTCGAATGCACGGCAGCGGCCTCGCGGCGACAGCATCGACGCCTTCGAGAAGCTCACGAAGCCAAACGGATGGAGCAGCAGATTGACGCCGCCCGCGAGCGCCATTTCGGTTTCGCCCGACTGCAATGCCTGCACGGCCTGATGCAGCGCGACGATCGACGACGAGCAGGCAGTGTCCACCGACATGCTCGGACCGCGCAGATCGAACAGATAGGAAACGCGATTGGACGCAATGCTGAGCGTGTTGCCCGTGGCCGAGTATGGATCGATCCAGTTCAGGTCGTCCATGCTGCGGTTGCCGTAGTCCATGCTTGCGGCGCCGACGAACACGCCGCAGTCCCGGCCGCGCATCTCCGCTGGACGCACACCGGCGTCCTCGAACGCTTCCCACGCGAGTTCGAGCAGCAGACGCTGCTGCGGGTCCATCTGGGTCGCCTCGCGCGGCGAAACGCCGAAGAAAGCGGCATCGAAACCGGCCACGTTGTCGAGAACACCCGCCGAGAACGTGTAGCTCTTCCCCGGCTCTTTCTTGGACGGATGCTGGTAGAACTCCGTGCCGAATCGATCGGGTGGCACGACGGTCACTGCGTCGCGCTCATCGCACAGCAGTTGCCAGAAGTCTTCGGGCCCGGTCACTCCGCCGGGAAAGCGACATGCCATCCCGATAATTGCTATTTTTCTTTCCATCATCATGCCGGCATCTGCTGCAATTCGTTTCGCGAGTCGGTGTCGCCACCATCGGCAGGCATCATCGCGCGCTGTATCGTGGAACCGAGAGTCTCGACACCAACATCTC
This sequence comes from Paraburkholderia sp. MM5496-R1, assembly GCF_050436205.1. NCBI lineage: Bacteria > Pseudomonadati > Pseudomonadota > Betaproteobacteria > Burkholderiales > Burkholderiaceae > Paraburkholderia > Paraburkholderia sp. MM5496-R1. The sequence continues at coordinate 2,461,560 of NZ_JBNDLT010000003.1, read as the reverse complement.
GGCGCTTGCCGATGTCGCTTCCGAAATTGCGCCAAATAAAGTAATCACTGTTCGTCGGTTCCGTTTCGAGCGCATCGAACACGGAAGACATAGCAGGAACGTGATCGCCATAAAAACACAGGACCGTCGGCCGATTACGCCCGCGCAGATAGTCGGTCAACCTGCCGATCATCGCGTCCGCGTTTTCCACATGCCGAAGGTACGCGGTCAGGTCGAGCCAGCGTGCGTCGTCTCCGAGCGTGTGCCGCGATGAGGACTCCCCAGGGGAAACCGTCTCCAGATGCAAAGGGCCGTGATTTTCCATCGTGATCGCAAACGCAAACAGCGGTTTGTCATCATTGGCCTGCAGGAGGGCGATGAGCTTGTCCGCTACCGCAAGATCCCCAACGTATGGCCCCACACGAGACGCACTTTCGAAATGCTCAATGTCCAGAAAGCGGTCGAAGTGCATGTGCGCGAATGCCCGTCGACGGCCAAAGAAGTTCGCGTGGTACGGATGCAGGGCCACCGTGCGATATCCTCCGCGCCGGAAATAACCCGCCAGCGACGCGCACGCCCGGCGCACGAACATATACGGATAAAAGCGCGCGTATCCAAGTTCGACCGAGGTCAGGCCAGTGAGCATGGCGAATTCGCTGCGCATCGTATTCGCGCCCCAGGCCGGCACGGACAATTCGCCTTGCTCGAACGACTCGCGTTTTGCGCGATCGAAGTGCGCATAGGGCTCGCCAGACACGCATTCGCCGAGCCGGCGGGCGTCGAAATACGACTCGCTTTGAATGACGATGACGTCCGGATGAACGTCTGGGCGCCCGACCGAAAACGGGCTGTTACCTTCGGCGCGAGTGAACGCGCGCCGTTGCGCACTGCTCAATCCGTTGATCAAATAGGCAGCGGACGCCGAGAAAAAACCGAATCGGCGCTGGTCCGAAAAGGGTTGCAGCGTGAGCGGCAAGCGACGAGAAAGCGCGATGCACACTGGTAGACAAATCAATGCGACGACGGCCTCAGCCCATCTTTGCCTCAGCGCCACGGGACGTTCGGCAATGAACGCCCCCGCCGCTGCTCCTATTCCGACGAGCACGATGATGAGCTTGCCAAAACCAAGAAACGGCAAATAAAGGCGCGGATGCGAGAAGACCTGGCTGAAAAGGCTCAGGTCGCTGAAGACCAGCGGTTCGCGCAGCGAGGCGTATTTGGCGTTGCCGACGACCGCGAGCAAGCCAATCAACACGAACGCGACGCCCATCGAAAATAACGGCCGCCCCGTCAGTGCGATGCAACCTGCCGTCACGGCAGCGAGCGCCGCCAGATGCAGCATCAGCGCGACAGGCGGCCTACGGAGCGACGATCTTGTGACAGAGATCGCTTCAACGGCGAAGGAGCATGCGACCATGGCGGCCGCGATCATAATACCGTGCGGCACTTCACATATTCCGACGAGGGATCTGAAACAGGAGACCCAGGATTGCGTCACCGACAGCCGCTGGCAACAGGCGTAGTAACTTGAGGCCGAGCGTCAAACTGAAAGGAAAAGCGATTTCCACGCGGCGCCGAGTCAGGCGCTTCTTGATAAACAAGGCGGCCTTTTCGGCGCTCCATATGAAGGGCTTGTTGCCAGGAAAAACGTCGCTCATCCCAGTTCGCACGAAGCCGGGCATCACGACTGAAATTCCAATATGGTCGCGTGCGAGAACCGGACGCACGGAATCGCAGTACGCCACGAGCGCGGCCTTGCTCACGCAATAGGCCGGCGAGATTGCCATCCCCCTCAATCCGGCGAGCGAACTGACAATCGCGATCTGGCCGCGCCGCCGATTCCGCATGCGCTCGATGGAAGGCAGCACTGCGTGCAAAGCACCGTAGAGATTGGTATCGACGACTTCGGCAGTCCGACTAACGCCTTCCCAGTCGTCAGGTGAGCGGAGTGTGCTGGCAACGCCGGCATTGGCAATCAGCAAGTCGATTGGATGTCGCGAGTCGAAATCGAAGATCCACGCCTGAAGCGCCGCTGCATCACGGACGTCCACGCTGCCAACCACGACCTCGGCGCCGCGCGCGCGACACGCCTCGGCAACGTACTCGAGACGTTCAGCGTTTCTTCCGATTAACCCTAGCGTGATACCGGGCGCGCAATAGCTTAAGGCCAGCGCACGCCCGAGTCCGGCACTACCGCCAGTGATAACGACTACACACGGCACACTCGTTCTCACTCTCCCCCCGATCTCAAGCAATATTGTTTTGCCACGGTCTGTGAATGGATTTATTTGCTTCTTTGCAGTGGTCGCATGGACTAAAACGCGCAGACCTTCATTGAAGACATGCGAGGCCGGACAACCACTGTTTCCGCTAACGTCGATTTGAGCCAATCAAAACTTTGAAGTCGGAACGTCCGCTCTTGCCGCGCCGATCCTTTCACCGTCCTCTAGCGACGACACGAGAACATTCAATCCAGCGCAACACGGATAGTGCCGAGCGAAGAGACGTACTGAAAGAGACGAAATGGCAAGCTTGTAAGCGCCGGCAGAATATTAGCGCAGGAAAATTCTTTCGTACCATTACAGTTGACGAATATTTCTGTAAGAGTCGCGTCTTCACAACAGACGGAAATTTCCAGTTGTTACGATCCCAATCGATCGCCGCCCTCGCGTGAGCGGTAAAAAATTTCTTCTTGCCTGCGTCGCAAATATCTGCATCTTCAACTGTCCAGCTTTGCCGGTAGCCATTGGCAGGCTTTTCCACTGAAGATCAATGCAGTAGTTCGCAAAGTGCAAAGTTTATTTTTCAACATGGCACCTGAATTTCCATAAAACAAGCCAGCACCGCAAACGTTTGGTCATGCTCAAATGAAGCGAAAATAGGTCAATTGGGACAATTGTTAAAATAGGTTCGCGGCCTCAAATCTGAAGCGCAACACCTGTTTCGATCCGATTCGTTCGTTCGCCATCCATACGATAGACGTCCGCCACGCTCGCCGCACTCTCGATGGTTGATCGCGTCTCTCGCACTGTTTGCAGAGGACGTCGATCGTTTGCGCCAGCGCGATCGATTCGGCTTACCTCGAGGCCGGTTTCCACTCGTGGAGCGACGATCTGCGTATTTGATCCCACGTGCGTTATCTTGATGATCATCCAGTGCCTATTGACGCCGGAGTAATTGGGAGGTGCCCGTGCCGATGTTCGCGCTTGACCTCGACTGAGTTTCCCGCGTGGACTCCATCGGCGAGTTGGCCCCTGGAGGCGCAGGCACGAATACAATTAAACTACAGCGTTAGCCCCAGTTGTCGTTGGTTTTGTTCTGCGCGGGCGCGTCAAGACATGGCAAGACGAGGTCGCGATCAAATGCACTTCACGCAGAGAAGAGCTACAGGAATGCGATCGAGACACGCCGGCGTGGCGGCTTTCGTTGGGTGCCCACAGTTGCATGTGCGCACGAATCGACATGCACACTCAAAGCCGTCCCGCTTTCGGCACGCGCAGGACAGCGTCACCGCTTGTTTCAATGGCTTATGGCAGGTACCCTCGCCCGACGTCCAGTACACCGCAATAGCTTCTTCTTTCGGCACGAATTTCTTTCTCAACGATACATATAGGACCCGCACCTAAAACAGCGAAACAGGTCCTCTGTAACCATGCATGGCCATGGCGATCAGCATCGCGGACAGCGCCGGCAGCAACAGATCTAGTACTTTGTAGGCGTCCCAGTGCCATGGGAGCCAGCCAATCGCCCAGGTGTAAGCGTGCGACTCGAAAGCAAGCAATTCTTCCTTATCCAAGGTTTCGAGTTCACACTCGAGTTTTTTGCGCGACCAATACCAGACGATTACGGCAAGGGCTCCAATTCGGAAGTCGAACAGTAGCCCAACCGGTATCTGCACCAGCAACCCTTCCAGACAGTGAGACAGGGACATGCGCCACCTTGCCGCCGCGAACCAGTCAAGTAGAGACGTCATTGGAATATCCTCCTTGTTCCAACCTGCCAATGTTTCAAATTGAATTGGCTTCATCTTAACTGCACGTTGAGTTTCCGGGTTATGCGGTATTCCGATGCTATCGCGTGCCAACTGCCGTCATGCCTCCCGCGCCGATAGCCCGTGGACGTATGTGATTTGACCAGGCTGTGCCGACACCCGAATCATGCCGCGCCAAGGTCGCGGATCAGATCGATCATGTCTTTTCTGACGGTCGAGTCGGCATGCGGTCGCAATGGGTACCCCGCCCTCCGGAGATACCACGAGTTGGAAGCGAAAGGTGGACCTCGCCTTCCATACGGTTTTTGCTCATCGTCTCGCGATTCACGCTCCACGTCGGGTCTCGTCACTCGGTCACCCTCCTGCGGTTGCGCTTCGCGTCGTCCGCCGTGACCAGCGTATGGCGAGACCTGCACCAGCAGGAATGCGCCGATTCCAGGCGTACATGACAAAAGCCCCGCAAGAACTTTCATTCTTACGGGGCTTCTCTTTTGACGCTAAAGCGTTATCCGCTTAGCGCGACATCATATTCATGCTGACGTTATGCAACACCCACAACGTCCCGCCAACCACGATAACAGCGGTCAGCACGGTGAACGCAAACGCCGTCACGTTCCAGCGCTGCGACGACGACGTGTTCATATGCAGGAAGAACACCAGATGCACGAGGATCTGCACGAACGCGAGACCCGCGATTGCGAGTAACGCACTCTGGCCCGTCAACGTGCCGGTCATCACGATCGCGAAGGCCGCGACGGTCAGAACGACGGAGAGCACGAAGCCCGCCGTATAGCTGCCGAAGCTGCCGTGACCGCCTTCCGAGTGTGCGCCATGGGCGCTATGACTATGGTCCATTTAGATCACGCTCGCAAGATAGACAAAGGTGAAAACGCCGATCCACACGACGTCGAGGAAGTGCCAGAAAAGGCTCAGGCACGTCAGACGGATCATGTCGCGTTCGGTCAGGTCGCGATGACGCATCACCTGCAGCGCCAGCACGACCATCCAGATCAGGCCGAACGTCACGTGCAGACCGTGCGTGCCGACCAGCGTGAAGAACGACGACAGAAACGCGCTGCGGCTCGGACCCGCGCCTTCGGCGATCAGGTGCGAGAACTCGCGCATTTCCAGCACGAGGAACGCGAGGCCCAGCAGGAACGTCACGCCGAGCCAGCCGAGCAGCACGCCCTTGCGGTTCTTGTGCGCGCCGAGCATCGCGAAGCCGTACGTGATACTCGAGAGCAGCAGCATCGTCGTTTCAAGTGCGACGCCCGGAATCTCGAACAGGTCCTTGCCGCTCGGACCGCCCGCGAACTGGTGGCTCATCACCGCGAACACCGCGAACAGCGCCGCGAAGATGATGCAGTCGGTCATCAGGTACAGCCAGAAACCGAACACCGAGTGCGACGGCACATGGTCCGGCGCGAGTTGCGGCTCAACTGCAATTGTCTTCTGTAACATCAGTCCACCTCCAGCGCGACCTGCTTGCCGGCGCTTGCGCCGACACCGACCACGGCACCAGCACCGCCGTTGCGATTCTCTTCAATCAGCGCGACAGTGTCGGCAGGAATGTAATAGCCGTCGTTGTCCATGAAGCTGTAGATGATCACGGTGGCGATCGCGCCGACCGCGCCAACGATCGCAAGCCACCAGATGTGCCACACACCGGCAAAACCGAGCACCAGCGAGAACAGACCCACCAACAGACCCGCGGACGTATTCGACGGCATGTGAATGTCGCGATACACCGGCACTTTCACGCCGCCCTTGCGCGACTTCATTTCGGTGAACGCGTCGAGCGAGCGAACGTCCGGGATATGCGCGAAGTTATAAGCCGGCGGCGGCGAACTCGTCGCCCATTCCAGCGTATGACCGTCCCACGGATCGCCCGTGAGGTCGCGGTTTTCCGGCAGGTTGCGATCGCGGATGCTGACGACCAGTTGCAGCAGTTGGCAAGCGATACCGATTGCGATCAGCACCGCGCCAAACGCGGCGGCGATCAGCCACGGATGCCATGCCGGGTTGTCGTAGTGGTTCAGACGACGCGTCATGCCCATGAAGCCGAGCACGTACAGCGGCGTGAACGCAACCCAGAAGCCAACCTGCCAGAACCAGAACGCGGCCTTGCCGATCTTCTCGTTCAACTTGAAGCCGAACGCCTTCGGGAACCAGTAGTTGAAGCCGGCCAAATAGCCGAACAGCACGCCACCGATAATCACGTTATGGAAGTGAGCGATCAGGAAGAGGCTGTTGTGCAGCACGAAGTCCGCGCCCGGAATCGCCATCATCACGCCGGTCATACCGCCGATCGTGAAGGTCACCATGAAGCCGAGGGTCCACAGAATCGGCGTCGTGAATTGCAGACGACCCTTGTAGATCGTGAACAGCCAGTTGAACACTTTGACGCCGGTCGGGATCGCAATCACCATGGTCGCGATACCGAAGAACGCATTGACGTCGGCGCCCGAACCCATCGTGAAGAAGTGGTGCAGCCACACGAGGAACGACAGCACCATGATCGCGCACGTCGCCCACACCATCGTCTTGTAGCCGAACAACGGCTTCTTCGCAAAGGTCGCGACGACTTCCGAGAAGATACCGAACGCCGGCAGGATCAGGATGTACACCTCGGGGTGACCCCAGGCCCAGATCAGGTTCAGGTACAGCATCGCGTTGCCGCCGGCATCGTTTGTGAAGAAGTGCATGCCGAGGTATCGGTCCAGACCGAGCAGCGCGAGCGTGACGGTCAGAATCGGGAACGACGCCATGATCAGCACGTTCGTGCACAGCGCGGTCCACGTGAACACCGGCATCTTCATCCACGACATGCCCGGAGCGCGCATCTTCACGATCGTCACGAAGAAGTTCACACCGGTCAGCAACGTGCCGATACCAGAGATCTGCAGGCTCCACAGGTAATAGTCGACGCCTACGCCAGGGCTGAACTGCAATTCCGACAACGGCGGATAAGCGAGCCAGCCCGTCTGTGCGAATTCACCGATCACCAGCGAGATGTTGATCAGGATCGCGCTGACTGCCGTCATCCAGAAGCTCAGCGAGTTGATGAACGGGAACGCGACGTCGCGCGCGCCGATCTGCAGCGGCACGACGATGTTCATCAAACCAATCATGAACGCCATCGCCATGAAGAAGATCATGATGACGCCGTGCGCGGTGAAGACCTGGTCGTAGTGATGCGGTGGCAAAAAGCCCGGGCTCAAATACGACAGCGCCAACTGCATACGCATCATGATCGCGTCGGCGAAGCCGCGCAGCAGCATGATGAACGCAACGACGATGTACATGACGCCGATCTTCTTATGATCGACGGACGTCAGCCATTCGCTCCACAGGTAGCGCCATTTGCCGAAATACGTGAGTCCGCCGAGCACGGCCAGCGCGGCGAGCACCATGCCGCCGCCCGCCGTAACGATGATGGGCTCGTGATACGGAATCGCATCGAGCGTTAGTTTTCCGAACATGCGTTACCCCTTCGGCGCACAGTTGGCGTCCTTCAAGTTGTCGATGACGTTGCCGTTGTTGTAGCGGGCAATGATGTTGTTGAAGAGCTTCGGATCGACGGTCGAGAAGTACCGCACCGGGTCCTTTTCGCTCGGCTCCGACACCGCGTGATAGCGGTCCATGTCGAGGCGGTCCGACGAAGCGCGCACCTTCGCAACCCACGCGTTGAAGTCTTCAGGCGACGTCGCGAGCGTGCGGAACTTCATGTCCGAGAAGCCCTTGCCGCTGAAGTTTGCCGCGAGGCCCGCGTAGTCGCCGGCGTGATCCGCGATCAGATGCAGGCGCGTCTGCATTCCCGCCATGGCGTAGATCTGGCCGCCCAGCTGCGGGATGAAGAACGAGTTCATCACCGTGTCCGACGTGATCCGGAAGTTCACCGGCGTGCCGACCGGGATCGCGAGCTGGTTCACCGATGCGATGCCGAGGTCCGGATAAATGAACAGCCACTTCCAGTCGAGTGCGACGACTTCGACGTTGATCGGCTTGACCTGCGACTCGAGCGGACGATACGGATCGAGCTCATGCGTGCTCTTCCAGGTCAACACGGCGAGGAACAGAATGATCAGCGTCGGAATCGTCCAGACAGCGACTTCGATTGCGGTGCTATGCGTCCAACCCGGACGGTACTCGGCGTTCCGGTTCGACGCGCGATAACGCCACGCGAAAAACAGAGTCAACGCAATGACGGGCACCACGACGATCAGCATGGCCCACGTCGAAGTCGCGATCAGATCACGCTCCGCGAGTCCCACACTGCCCTTCGGATTCAGAATATCGAGGTTGCTGCAACCCGAAAGCAGCAACATGAGACTGGCGGAAATGAAACTTGCCGGCCTTCCTAGCGTCCGTCCTTTCATATCCACTGCCTCGTTTTTTTGGCTTCAACGAACGTCATTCGACGGCTCTCCATTAATAAGCGCTCGCATAATAGGGGGGCATCGGATGCTAATAAACACTCGATTTAGCAACGAACTATTGCGTCGCGACGCAGTGCGACACGTTGCCGCATTTCCCCGCGCACCCTATTCACCAGCGTCGTTTGCGACGCTTCGAAACGAAGCATCGAAAAGCTGACGCATCGCAAAAGTCCCCTGAAACAAGCGCTAAAAATCGCTGGACGCGCAGCGGTTTTCGACGTACTGCAACACGCATGCATTCACAAAGGGATTGATAACGACGCGCAAAAGCGCAAGAGCGTCGCCGCATCCTGACGCGCGGGTGCGACACCGACTCTTGCGCTCTGTTCTTTTAACCCGGAGTCTGCGTGGCGACGGGAACCGGTCCGGGCGCCGCTGCCTGCAGACGCTCGCCGCCCTCCGTCGGCACGGAGTCCGAAGGCAGCGCCGAGCGTTCCGATTGCGCGAGCAGCGTGCCGACCGACGGGTCGATCGCATCGGTGAACGGCTTCGGGTCGAGACCGATCGCGAGCACCAGCAGCGCCAATGCACCGAGCAGCGCGAACTCGCGCTTGCCGAGGTCCTTCAGCTTTGCGACGCGCGCGTTGGCGATCGCACCGAAGATCACGCGCTTGTACATCCACAGCGTGTAGGCCGCGCTCAGAATCAGGGTGGTCGCGGCGATCGCACCGATCCAGAAGTTGAAGCGGATCGCGCCCATCAGCACCATGAATTCGCCGACGAAACCCGACGTGCCCGGCAGACCGATGTTGGCCATCGAGAACAGCATTACGAAAGCCGCAAAGCGCGGCATCGTGTTGGCGACGCCGCCGTATTCGGCGATCGACGCGGATTTCGTGCGGTCGTAGAGCATGCCGGTGCACAACAGCATCGCGCCGGACACCACGCCGTACGAGATCATCTGCACGATTGCGCCGGACTGGCCGAAGCGGTTGAAAACGAACAGACCGAGCGTGACGAGGCCCATATGCGCGACCGTCGAATACGCGAGCAGGCGGCGCATGTCGGTCTGCACGAGTGCGAGCAGGCTCGAATAGATCACCGCGACGAGCGACAGCGTGATCATCATCGGCGCGAAGAAATGGCTCGCTTGCGGCGCGATCGGCAGCGCGAAACGCAGCAGACCGTAACCGCCGATCTTCAGCATGCCGATCATCACCGCGGCGCCCGTCGGGCCATCGAGGTGCACGTCGGGCAGCCACGTGTGCAGCGGCCACATCGGCACCTTCACGCCGAACGCGGCAAGGAAGCCGAGGAAGATCAGCGCCTGCGGCACCATGTCGAGGTGCGCTTCGCGCCACACGGCGAGGTCGAAGCTATGCGTCAGGCTATACAGATAGAGCAGCGACATCAGCATCATCAGCGAGCCGAGGAACGACACGAAGAAGAACTTCACCGCCGCGTACGTGCGGTTCTTGTGACCGTAGGTGCCGATCAGCAGATACAGCGGGATCAGCGTCGCCTCGAACGCAATGAAGAACATCATGCCGTCGAGGGACGTGAACACACCCTGCATGAAGCCCGACAGCATCAGGAACGCGCCGAAGTACTGCGCGGTGCGCTGCGTGATCGACTCCCACGATGCGATCACGATGATGATCGTCGTCAGCGCGGTCAGCGCGACGAGCCACAGCGAAATCCCGTCGATTCCCACATGCCATGCGATATCGAACGTCGGCGACCAGCGGACGTTCTCGACGAACTGCATCGAGGTCACGTCGTTACGGAAACTCGCCACGAGCGGGATCACCGGCAAGAAACCCGCCACCGCGCCGATCAGCGCGAGCCAGCGTGTGCGATTACGCGCCGCGTCCGACCCGGCGCGCAGAACCACGAACCCGGCGACGATGGGGATCCAGATGAGAAGACTTAGGAGAGGCAATGGCATGTGCTCTGTCAAAACTTGAAGTACAAAACGCCGCGTCAACGCCCCCTGAAACAAGCAGACATTGAAATGGAAATGTAAGTTGTAGTTCGCTGAAATTGACGCGTGGCGGGGATTCCCGCTACACGTTTACCCGCAGCCGACTGACCAAGGGTGGGAGATTACCAAGATAAGAATAATTTTGCATCGCAACAGCCGCGAAATCCGCGCCACAATACATTGTTGCAACGTGGGCGCTTGCAAAATGGATCGAAATGTGCGCTTGCACATTGTTACAAAGGCGTCGTTAGGCCTTGGCAGTTTGGCAGCAAAAGCTGGCAATTAGCCGGAGGTTGGCCGCTGTTAGGCATTCGCTGTTTATGGGGCTGGTTCGACTGGAACGGATCGTGCTGTCGAGTGCTTTTTGACGGCCGCGGACGAGCGGCAACCAAACAAAAATTTGCCTCGTCGGCGATAAAAAAATTTTTGTGCGAGCGGTCTGAGCCGACCGGCGAGGAGGTCGCTAGCGGTGCCGCGCGCCTCGATCAAGGTGCGCTGAAAATGTTCCACTCCAGGCGCACGAATCTTCCGTTTTCCTTACACAGACCAGCGCCGCGCCATGGTAACTGCTGCAGAAACTCGCGCGGCGAGGCACACTCAATTCGCGCAACGGGCTCCCCTCGCCCGACTCCTTTTCCGGACCTCCTCGCATGGCGCTTCGTGACGACGTCGTACCCGCACTCGAATGCCGCGGCCTGAGCAAGGCGGTACGGCACCGGCCGCATCGTGCTCGCGCAGCTCGACTTCACACTCGCTGCGGGCGAGTTCGTCGCGATCATGGGCGATTCGGGCGTCGGCAAGTCGACATTGCTCAACCTGATCGCCGGGCTCGACCGCGCCGATAGCGGCAGCGTGCTAATCGACGGACGCCCGGTCGAACAACTCGACGACAACGCCGCGACGCGACTGCGGCGCCAGAAGCTCGGCTTCGTGTTCCAGGCGTTTCACGTGCTGCCGCATCTGACGCTCGCGCAGAACGTCGCGCTGCCACTGCTGCTCAATGATCTACCGACGGCCGCCGCGCTCGACATGCTCGCGGCGGTCGGCCTCGGCGGACGCGGCGACGACTTTCCGCGCGATCTCTCCGGCGGCGAATTGCAGCGTGTAGCCATTGCACGCGCACTCGTGCATCGTCCGACGCTGCTTCTCGCCGACGAACCGACCGGCAACCTCGACCCTGCCACCGCGCGCGACGTGCTCGGCCTGTTCCGCGCGCAATGCAAGGCGACCGGCGCGGCGACGATCATGGTCACGCATTCCGAGGCCGCGGCCGCCGTGGCCGACCGCGTGTTGATCCTGAGCGACGGCGACTTGCATGGCGCGCGCGATAAGGCCGCGAACGTCGCGCACGCCGCGGCCCGCTCGACCCACCATGGCCGTTGACCTTCGTCCACTGCCGCGCGCGCCGGGATATCGTGTTCTCGCGCGCTGGCTGATGGTCGCGGAATGGCGCAGTCATCGCGGACGCGCACTCGTCGCCATCGCGACGATCGCGCTAGGCGTCGCGCTCGGCTACGCGGTGCAATTGATCAACAGCGCCGCCTTCAACGAATTCTCGGCGGCCGCGCGCAGTCTGTCAGGCGAAGCGGATCTGCAGGTGCGCGGCGCGCAGCCCTTCGTCGACGAGTCCCTCTATCCGCGACTCGCCAACGAACCGGGCGTGGTGCTGGCGAGTCCCGTGCTCGCGCTCGACGTCGGGGTGCCGGGCCGCACCGGTGCACTGCCCGTTCTCGGCATCGACGTCTTCAAGGCGAGGTCGATCACGCCCGATCTGATCGGCGTGCCCTCGCCTGATCGCCCGTTCGACACGCTCGCCTCCGATGCGATATTTCTGTCGACGGCCGCGCAGCAATGGCTGAACGTCAAGACCGGCGACGACGTCACGCTACGCATCGGTACGTCGGATCTGCATCTGCGCGTCGCGGGCGGGCTCGTGCGCACGCGGCCGGGTCAACGGCTCGCGGTGATGGACATCGCCGCCGCGCAATGGCGATTCGGCAAGGTGGGCAAGCTGACGCGCGTTGACGTGCAACTCGCACGCGGCGTCGATCGGCAACGCTTCAAACGCGATCTGCAACAGCAGCTCGGCAGCACATGGGTAGTCGCCGAGACGCGCGACACTGAGAGCCGCACCGATCGCCTGTCGCGTGCTTACCGGATCAACATGAACGTGCTCGCGCTGGTCGCGCTGTTCACGGGCGCGTTCCTCGTGTTTTCGACTCAGGCACTCGGTGTCGTGCGACGCCGATCGCAATTCGCGATGCTGCGCGTGCTCGGGCTCACGCGAGCTCAGCTATTGCGGCAGATCCTGCTTGAAGGCGCGCTGCTCGGGTTGCTCGGCTCGTTGTGTGGACTTGCGCTCGGCTACGCGATGGCCAGCGGTGCGCTGCGCTTCTTCGGCAGCGATCTCGGCGGCGGCTATTTTCCGGGCGTGCAACCGCGAGTCGGTTTCGAGCCGCTCGCGAGCGCGGTGTTTCTCGCGCTTGGGGTCGCGGTGTCGGTGTTGGGCAGCGTAGCGCCCGCTATCGACGCGGCGCGCGCACGGCCTGCCCCGGCACTCAAGGCCGGTGCCGAGGAAAGCGCATTGGCGCGGCTCGCCACGCCGTGGCCGGCGTTCGGCTGTTTGCTGGCGGCCGCCGCGCTGACGCGCGTGCCGCCGTGGTTCGATGCGCCGATCGCCGGTTATCTGGCGGTCGCGTTGCTGCTCGTCGGCGGCATTGCGCTGATGCCGCGCGTGACCGCGCTGATATTCGGCGCGGCAGGCCGCGCGCGCGGCACGCGACGCCGCGCGGGCGCGACGGGCACGCTCGCGATTGCGCGTCTCGCGAATGCGCCGGGGCAGGCGTCGATCGCGATGGGCGGCGTGCTGTCGAGCTTCGCGCTGATCGTCGCGATGGCGATCATGGTGGCCAGCTTCCGCGTGTCTGTCGACGACTGGATCACGCATCTGCTGTCCGCCGATCTGTACGTGCGCGTAGCGTCGGGTGGCAATAGCGGCGACAGTGGCGGCTTGCGGCCCGACGAACAGACACGCATCGCGACGGTGCCCGGCATCGGCAACGCCGCGTTCGCGCGCATCACACATCTGACGCTCGATCCCGCGCGCCCGGACGTCGCGCTGCTCGCCCGCGAAATCGACGCGACCGATCCGGGCGCGACTCTGCAGATGACCGGCGCGGTGCTGCCGCCGTCCGCGCTTCGCGCCGGCGACATACCTATTTGGGTCTCCGAAGCAATGATCGACCTGTATGGGTATGAGTTAGGTCAACGTGTGCGGTTGTCGCTCGGCGAGCATGGCCAGACGTTCGTCGTAGCCGGCGTCTGGCGCGACTACGCGCGACAGAGCGGCGCGATCCAGATACGGCTTGCCGATTATCGGCGGCTGACCGGCGACTCCACCGCAACCGATGTCGCCGTGACCGTCGAGCCGGGCGTGAGTGTCGAACGCGTCGTCGCAAGTTTGAAGGCGCTGCCGTTCGGCGCTTCGCTCGAGGTGTCGCAACCGGGCGAGATCCGTGCGCGCACGCTGGTGATCTTCGATCGCAGTTTCGCGGTCACGTATCTGCTCGAGGCGGTGGCGATCGTGATCGGATTGTTCGGCGTCGCAGCGACGTTTTCCGCGCAGACGCTCGCGCGCGCCCGTGAGTTCGGGATGTTGCGCCACGTCGGCGTGACGCGCGCGCAGATTCTCGCGATCCTCGCTTCGGAGGGCGGTCTGCTCACCGCATGCGGCATTGCGCTCGGTTTCGCGCTTGGTTTCGCGATCAGCCTGATTCTCGTGTTCGTCGTCAATCCACAGTCGTTTCACTGGAGCATGTCGCTGCATGTACCGTGGTTCGTGCTGGGCACAGTCGCCTTGGTAATGCTGGTGCTGTCGTGTACGACGGCGGTGGTCGCGGGACGCGGTGCGGTGTCGGTGGATGCAGTGCGCGCGGTGAAGGAGGACTGGTGATGCCAGTTGCGCGGCGTGCGTGGAAAATGCGGTTGATCTGGGATAGCGTGGCCATTCGCGAGGTTTGCTCTGCGCTTGATGGCTACGCGACGTGCATCGCGCGCCGACACGGCGGGTCACCTCCGCGGCGCCTTCAGCTTTTTTTCCGAGGGCTACTTTGGATTGGCATTGCCGCTGTGTCGCCCTCTTTCGCCGCTAGTAGCGACTCCACTGGTTCCGCCCCGGTCGCCTTCGCGGCAGTCACGCCAGACCATCCGATCTCGTTTCCGCGGGACAGCGGTGCTCATCCGGCTTTCCGCACCGAATGGTGGTACGCGACAGGCTGGCTCACGACGCCCGACAACCGACCGCTCGGATTCCAGATCACGTTCTTTCGTACGGCGACTGGTCACGATGCCGCCGATCCAAGCGATTTCGCCCCGTCGCAACTGATCATCGCGCACGCTGCGCTGAGCGATCCGGCCATCGGACACCTCGTTCACGATCAACGCATCGCTCGGCAGGGTCTCGGGCTCGCCTACGCGAAGACCGCCAACACCGACGTCAAACTCGACGCCTGGAAAATGATTCGCGCCGCGGACGGCCACTACGACGTCACCGCCGATGCAAGCGGATTCTCGCTACACCTCCAACTCGCGCCAACGCAGCCTCCGCTGATTCAGGGCGAGCGCGGTTACTCGCGCAAAGGACCGCGGCCCGAACAGGCGAGCTATTACTACAGCGAACCGCAACTCCGCGTGACGGGCACTGTGGTGCGCCCAGCCGGAGGTGGAAACGACACGACGCGCGATGCAGCAGTGACGGGGACCGCATGGCTCGATCACGAGTGGTCGAGCACGTTGCTCGACGCCAATGCGGTCGGATGGGATTGGCTCGGCGCCAATTTGACGGACGGCTCGGCGCTAATGGCATTCAAGATCCGTAGCCGCGACGGACATGCAATATGGGCCCACGCGACGCTTCGCAGACCCGATGGTCAGGCAACGAATTTCGACCCCGGTGAAGTCGACTTCACGCCGCGTCGCATGTGGCGCTCGCCGCACACGAATACTTCGTATCCGGTCTCGATGACGGTTAGAGCGGGAACGCTGACATGGCAACTCGATCCGCTGATGGACGATCAGGAACTCGACTCACGACAGTCGACCGGTGCCGTGTATTGGGAAGGCGCGGTACGGGTGAGTCAACAGAATGCGGATGTAGGGCGAGCCTATCTGGAACTGACGGGTTACGCGGATGCGTTGCGGATCGGAAAGTAGTGAAGCGCGCAAAGTCGGCCGCGTAAACGCAAAAACCCCACCGCGGCGGGTGGGGTTTCTGACTGGAGGGGAGCCTGACGATTACCTACTTTCACACGGGCAATCCGCACTATCATCGGCGTGGAGTCGTTTCACGGTCCTGTTCGGGATGGGAAGGGGTGGGACCGACTCGCTATGGTCATCAGGCATGACGGGTTGCTGCGTCGCAGGGCTGGAGTCAACCGGTTGCGCCACAGCCAATCGGGAAGAAGCGTAAAGGATTCGAGTGTGTGGGGGTTG
Organism: Paraburkholderia sp. MM5496-R1; assembly: GCF_050436205.1. NCBI lineage: Bacteria > Pseudomonadati > Pseudomonadota > Betaproteobacteria > Burkholderiales > Burkholderiaceae > Paraburkholderia > Paraburkholderia sp. MM5496-R1. The sequence continues at coordinate 2,445,737 of NZ_JBNDLT010000003.1, read as the reverse complement.
TGTTGTTTCTGGCACAACACTGAATCCCAACCGTGCGTTTCTGTGAGCTCCCGCGGGAGGTCACACAAATCCCCTTCGGGGATCGGACCCGCGTAAGTGCTGAAGCACTCACGCGGGTCGAGACACACCTGTTATAGGATCAAGCCTTACGGGCAATTAGTATCAGTTAGCTCAGTACATTACTGTACGTGCACACCTGACCTATCAACGTCCTGGTCTTGAACGACCCTTCAAGGGGCTCGAAGCCCCGGGGATATCTCATCTTAAGGCGAGTTTCCCGCTTAGATGCTTTCAGCGGTTATCTCTTCCGAACATAGCTACCCGGCGATGCCACTGGCGTGACAACCGGTACACCAGAGGTTCGTCCACTCCGGTCCTCTCGTACTAGGAGCAGCCCCCTTCAAATATCCAGCGCCCACGGCAGATAGGGACCAAACTGTCTCACGACGTTTTAAACCCAGCTCACGTACCTCTTTAAATGGCGAACAGCCATACCCTTGGGACCGGCTACAGCCCCAGGATGAGATGAGCCGACATCGAGGTGCCAAACACCGCCGTCGATATGAACTCTTGGGCGGTATCAGCCTGTTATCCCCAGAGTACCTTTTATCCGTTGAGCGATGGCCCTTCCATACAGAACCACCGGATCACTATGACCTGCTTTCGCACCTGTTCGACTTGTCAGTCTCACAGTCAAGCACGCTTATGCCATTGCCACTATCAGCACGATTTCCGACCGTACCTAGCGTACCTTCGTACTCCTCCGTTACACTTTGGGAGGAGACCGCCCCAGTCAAACTGCCTACCATGCACTGTCCCCGACCCGGATCACGGGCCAAGGTTAGAACCTCAAACAGATCAGGGTGGTATTTCAAGGACGGCTCCATTGAGACTGGCGTCCCAACTTCATAGCCTCCCACCTATCCTACACAGACCGGTTCAAAGTCCAATGCAAAGCTGCAGTAAAGGTTCATGGGGTCTTTCCGTCTAGCCGCGGGGAGATTGCATCATCACAAACACTTCAACTTCGCTGAGTCTCGGGAGGAGACAGTGTGGCCATCGTTACGCCATTCGTGCAGGTCGGAACTTACCCGACAAGGAATTTCGCTACCTTAGGACCGTTATAGTTACGGCCGCCGTTTACCGGGACTTCAATCAGGAGCTTGCACCCCATCATTTAATCTTCCGGCACCGGGCAGGCGTCACACCCTATACGTCCACTTTCGTGTTTGCAGAGTGCTGTGTTTTTATTAAACAGTCGCAGCCACCAGTTTATTGCAACCCTTTCACCCTTCTGGCGCAGGCCAGTCAGGCTATGAGGGCGTACCTTATCCCGAAGTTACGGTACCAATTTGCCGAGTTCCTTCTCCCGAGTTCTCTCAAGCGCCTTAGAATACTCATCTCGCCCACCTGTGTCGGTTTGCGGTACGGTCACTGTGAAACTGAAGCTTAGAGGCTTTTCCTGGAACCCCTTCCAGTTGCTTCGCCACCGAAGTGGCTCGCCTCGCACCCTTGAATTCTGCGCCCGGATTTGCCAAAGCGCCTTCTCCAATGCAAGGACCGGGACTTCCAACACCCGGACAACCTTCCGCGATCCGTCCCCCCATCGCATTTCACAATGGTGCAGAAATATTAATCTGCTTCCCATCAGCTACGCATTTCTGCCTCGCCTTAGGGGCCGACTCACCCTACGCCGATGAACGTTGCGTAGGAAACCTTGGGCTTACGGCGAGGGGGCCTTTCACCCCCTTTATCGCTACTCATGTCAGCATTCGCACTTCCGATACCTCCAGCACACTTTCCAGTGCACCTTCGCAGGCTTACGGAACGCTCTCCTACCATGCACATTACTGTGCATCCGCAGCTTCGGTATATGGCTTAGCCCCGTTACATCTTCCGCGCAGGACGACTCGATCAGTGAGCTATTACGCTTTCTTTAAAGGGTGGCTGCTTCTAAGCCAACCTCCTGACTGTTTTAGCCTTCCCACTTCGTTTCCCACTTAGCCATATTTGGGGACCTTAGCTGGCGGTCTGGGTTGTTTCCCTCTTGACACCGGACGTTAGCACCCGATGTCTGTCTCCCGTGATTGCACTCTTCGGTATTCGGAGTTTGCTATGGCGTAGTAATCCGCAATGGACCCCACAACCATGACAGTGCTCTACCCCCGAAGGTGATACACGAGGCACTACCTAAATAGTTTTCGGAGAGAACCAGCTATTTCCAGGTTTGTTTAGCCTTTCACCCCTATCCACAGCTCATCCCCTAACTTTTCAACGTTAGTGGGTTCGGTCCTCCAGCACGTGTTACCGTGCCTTCAACCTGGCCATGGATAGATCACCTGGTTTCGGGTCTACACCCAGCGACTGGACGCCCTGTTCGGACTCGCTTTCGCTACGCCTGCCCTAATCGGTTAAGCTCGCCACTGAATGTAAGTCGCTGACCCATTATACAAAAGGTACGCCGTCACCCCTTCGCAGAGGCTCCGACTGTTTGTATGCATGCGGTTTCAGGATCTGTTTCACTCCCCTCCCGGGGTTCTTTTCGCCTTTCCCTCACGGTACTGGTTCACTATCGGTCGATCACGAGTATTTAGCCTTGGAGGATGGTCCCCCCATCTTCAGACAGGATTTCACGTGTCCCGCCCTACTTCTCGTACACCCAGTTCTTCCATGCTGTTTTCGTCTACAGGGCTATCACCTGCTATGGCCGCACTTTCCAGAGCGTTCGACTAACAATACAGATAACGTGTACCGGCTGATCCCATTTCGCTCGCCACTACTCTGGGAATCTCGGTTGATTTCTTTTCCTGCGGTTACTTAGATGTTTCAGTTCACCGCGTTCGCCTCACGCAGCCTATGGATTCAGCTACGGATACTCCATTAGGAGTGGGTTTCCCCATTCGGACATCTCCGGATCAATGCTCGTTTGCCAGCTCCCCGGAGCTTTTCGCAGGCTACCGCGTCCTTCATCGCCTGTGATCGCCAAGGCATCCACCACATGCACTTGTTCGCTTGACCCTATAACGGGTGTGTCTCTGTGTCGACCCACGCTAGCGCTTTAGCGCTTACGTGGGTCCCATCCCCGCAGGGGATAGACGCACTCGCTACAGGTTGAGTATTCGTGTTGCGCCGTATTCCAAAGCAATCTTTCGATCACCTTTAAAATACATCGATACAATCACAACCCTGATTCACCTACTCCGCACCCATCTCCAGGTGCCTTTCGTGAATCTCTTTACTACTTCTTCCTGATTGTTAAAGAACGGCAGCCGGTATGAAGCCTGTGCCTCATACCGCTCTGACTGGCTCAATCGCCAATGCAAAGTACTCAGCATCACTTCGTGCTGAACCCTTGGCATTGAGGATTGGTGGAGGATGACGGGATCGAACCGACGACCCCCTGCTTGCAAAGCAGGTGCTCTCCCAGCTGAGCTAATCCCCCAGTCTCACAGATACTCCAGCGGCCCCAGCCCTTCAGCTCACCAGACAAGACACTGGTGGGTCTGGATGGATTCGAACCATCGACCCCCGCCTTATCAAGACGGTGCTCTAACCGGCTGAGCTACAGACCCCTGAGCCTGTCTGCGTTGCTTCTAACCACAGCCGATAAGCGTGAGCACTTGAGTGCAATGAATGCACAGCTCTGGAAAGGAGGTGATCCAGCCGCACCTTCCGATACGGCTACCTTGTTACGACTTCACCCCAGTCATGAATCCTACCGTGGTGACCGTCCTCCTTGCGGTTAGACTAGCCACTTCTGGTAAAACCCACTCCCATGGTGTGACGGGCGGTGTGTACAAGACCCGGGAACGTATTCACCGCGGCATGCTGATCCGCGATTACTAGCGATTCCAGCTTCACGCACCCGAGTTGCAGAGTGCGATCCGGACTACGATCGGTTTTCTGGGATTGGCTCCACCTCGCGGCTTGGCAACCCTCTGTTCCGACCATTGTATGACGTGTGAAGCCCTACCCATAAGGGCCATGAGGACTTGACGTCATCCCCACCTTCCTCCGGTTTGTCACCGGCAGTCTCCCTGGAGTGCTCTTGCGTAGCAACTAGGGACAAGGGTTGCGCTCGTTGCGGGACTTAACCCAACATCTCACGACACGAGCTGACGACAGCCATGCAGCACCTGTGTTATGGCTCCCTTTCGGGCACTCCCGCCTCTCGGCAGGATTCCATACATGTCAAGGGTAGGTAAGGTTTTTCGCGTTGCATCGAATTAATCCACATCATCCACCGCTTGTGCGGGTCCCCGTCAATTCCTTTGAGTTTTAATCTTGCGACCGTACTCCCCAGGCGGTCAACTTCACGCGTTAGCTACGTTACCAAGCCAATGAAGGCCCGACAACCAGTTGACATCGTTTAGGGCGTGGACTACCAGGGTATCTAATCCTGTTTGCTCCCCACGCTTTCGTGCATGAGCGTCAGTATTGGCCCAGGGGGCTGCCTTCGCCATCGGTGTTCCTCCACATCTCTACGCATTTCACTGCTACACGTGGAATTCCACCCCCCTCTGCCATACTCCAGCGCTGCAGTCACCAATGCAGTTCCCAGGTTAAGCCCGGGGATTTCACATCGGTCTTACAGCACCGCCTGCGCACGCTTTACGCCCAGTAATTCCGATTAACGCTCGCACCCTACGTATTACCGCGGCTGCTGGCACGTAGTTAGCCGGTGCTTATTCTTCCGGTACCGTCATCCCTCACGGATATTAGCCACAAGGTTTTCTTTCCGGACAAAAGTGCTTTACAACCCGAAGGCCTTCTTCACACACGCGGCATTGCTGGATCAGGCTTGCGCCCATTGTCCAAAATTCCCCACTGCTGCCTCCCGTAGGAGTCTGGGCCGTGTCTCAGTCCCAGTGTGGCTGGTCGTCCTCTCAGACCAGCTACAGATCGTCGGCTTGGTAGGCCTTTACCCCACCAACTACCTAATCTGCCATCGGCCGCCCCTTGAGCGCGAGGTCCCGAAAGATCCCCCGCTTTCCTCTCCCGAGCGTATGCGGTATTAATCCGGCTTTCGCCGGGCTATCCCCCACTCCAGGACACGTTCCGATGTATTACTCACCCGTTCGCCACTCGCCACCAGACCGAAGTCCGTGCTGCCGTTCGACTTGCATGTGTAAGGCATGCCGCCAGCGTTCAATCTGAGCCAGGATCAAACTCTTCAGTTCAAACCTGTTACTGTGTTCGGGCTCTCTCGAACCCGGTCGCTCACTCAACGTACTGACGATGATTGATCCGTCTTTCGACAGACAAACCTTCCTCTAATACTGTGTGAGGCTTCTGATACTTCTGCCTGACAGCAGACTCCGGAGAATCCGCCGCCGCATTCCGCATCAAGCGCCCACACTTATCGACTGTTAGTTTTTAAAGATCGGTCCGCCAAACCCGCCGCGCCTGAACCACCACTACCCGGCACCGCTTCGTTTGCGTCGCTGCGTCTGCAGCAGAGAAGCGAGATTATGGAGAGCGGTCGACAACACGTCAATACCCTTCTGCGAATTTCTTTTGGGAGCAAAGACTGCCATCTCCATCGCATTGCCGCCAGCCGTAAAAAAGAGTCAACTCTGGCCAGACCGAAAATCAGCGGAAATAGTTAGTCATCCGATTCAACCCGCCGAAGTCCTGATACCGACAAAACAGAGTAGTCCGAGCACGGCTTGAACTCACCACCGCTCCCCAAATTAAAGTTCTACCCTTCCCCGCCGTCAATCAGATCATCCCGCCACTTAAATTAGCTGCCGACTATGGACAATCTCGTCGACGCACACGTCGAGGACACCCAGGACACCCAGCCCGCCGCGGCATCCCCGATGCTCGAGCCTGATACGGTGCCGGTAGGCACGCCGCTCCCATGGCCGATCGTCGATGCCGACGGCACGCTGCTCTTCGCAAGCGCGACGACGCTCGCGACCACCGACGAGCGCGCCTTTCTGTTTCAACACTTCCGCCCGCAACGCGGCGACCTGTTCGACCTCGGCGCACAACAACCGCCGGCGCCAACCGCCCAGCCTGACCACGCCGGTGAGTTGACGCTGAAGGACATGCACCTCGAGATCGGCACATTGATCGGCATGCGTTCGCAACTTGGCAGCGGCGCGCCGATGCAACCTTGCGGCATCATCGGTTTCGCGCCGAATCATGCGCTGTTCGTCACGCCGCCGATGCAGCAGGGCCAACCGCTGCCGCTCACGCCCGGCGAGAACGTCGAGGTCGTCGCGATCGCGAGTCAGGCCGTGTTCCGTTTCGTCTGTACGGTCGAAGCGGTCTGCCGCGTGCCGTTCGACTATGCCGTGTTGTCGAGGCCCGGTATGGTCCGCCGGCTCCGTGAGCGCAAATCGATCCGCGTCCATGCGCACCTGCCCGTGCGGTTTGGCATCGGCGGGAGCGGTGACACTTACGAAGGCCTTGGACTCGCCAAGGGCATCAGCGCGCTCGGCATGTCGTTGAGTGCGTCATGGACACTGGGTGAAGTCGGCGAGCGGCTGCGCATCGCGTTCCGGCTGAAGTCGGCCGAATACGATTCACAGATCGAGACGACGGCGGTGATCCGCAACGTTCAGAAGGGCAAAACGCCTGGCGAGCCGTCCATGCATGGGCTAGAACTGGATCAACTCGATTCCGTTCAACAGATGGCGATGAAGGTGTTCGTGTTCGATCGTCAGGAGAATGTGCAGCACTGGTCCAACGGACTGAAATAAGCGGTACGGCCACAAAAGCAACGCGCGTGCGGACACAGCAGCGTCGACCTCGCTGCGCACACATCGATCAGCCGAGCAACTCTTCCGGCGTCAACCGCCGCGCTCCCCAGGCATTGGCGAGCACCTCGCAACGACCGAGCCGTATCGCACCACGCTCGAAATCGACGAACACGACTTCATCGACGTCGGCCGGCCGCGCGGGTTCGTCGCTCGTGCGGCCGTCGGTCAGAATCCATAACCAGCGCTGCTGGGCCGGCCGTCGCCGCGCGCAGCGTTCGAGCAGTTGCGCGGCGCTGCGCACGCCCGACGCGAGCGGCGAACCGCCGCCTCCGCCCACGGGCGCGAGCCATCGCTCGTTCCACCAGCGCGGCACGGCGGGGCCGAAGCGCACATCCGCTCCCGCACCGCCGAAGCAGATCAGCGCAGCCTCGGCGCGCATCGCACTCGCACGGTCGAACAAGGCAGTCAGTAGACCCTTCGCCAACGCGAGGCGTTGGCCTGCCAGCATCGACCCGGAGCAATCGAGCACGAAACAATGCAGCACACCGCCACGCGGCACTTCCCGTACGAAGCGCAGATGCTCACGACGCAGCGTGTGCTCGCGCATCGCGGCGAGCGTCGGTGGCCATGCAATGCGCCTGCCCGGTTCGCCGCGCGACGTATCGCGCGAATCGGCCCCCACGCCTCGTCGCCATCGAAAACCGCTGCGCGAGTCAGCGGCGGCGCCTTTCCGATGGCTCAGCGTTTTTTTGCGTCGAGCGCAATGACGCCTTTGACAGGCAAAGCCGCCGCCGGCTCGGGCGGCAGGTAGCCCCAGTCGGAGTCGGCGGAAGGTGTCGTGGATGGAGCCGTATCGCCAGACGCACCCGCAGCGACGTCCCGTGCCGGCGCCGCGCTTTCTGGCCGGCGCTGATTCGCATGTTGCGAATCATGCTGACGCCGCCGATGAAGCAGCACCGGATCGGCAACGCGCTCCACATGTCGCACCGTCACCGCACCTGCCCGTTCGAATGCGGCCAGCGCGCGCGCCGCGCGCAGCATCACGAGGTCGGCGCGCAAACCGTCGACGGCCGCGTCGATGCATAGCGCGCTCACGCGCGCATGGACGGCGTCATCGAACGACAGCAGCGGCAGCGCCGCGCGCGCCGAGCGAATTCGCTGCGCGTATGAAGCTTGCTGCTCCGCGTAAACGGTACGAAACCCAGCGGGATCGAGATCGAACGCGAACCGCGCTTTGACGATCGCCTGCCGCACCTGCGGCTCGAACGCGTTCTGCAACTCCACCATCAGACCGAAGCGGTCGATCAATTGCGGCCGCAACTCGCCCTCTTCGGGATTCATCGTGCCGATCAGCACGAAGCTCGCGTCATGACTATGCGACACGCCATCGCGTTCGACGGTATTGACGCCGCTCGCCGCCGCATCGAGCAACGCATCGACGAGCGCATCGGGCAGCAGATTGACTTCGTCGACGTACAGCACGCCGCGATGCGCCTTCGCGAGCAGCCCCGGCGAGAAGCGCACCGAGCCGTCGCGCAACACGCTTTCAATATCGAGCGTGCCGATCAGACGATCCTCGCTCGCGCCAAGCGGCAGATTCACGAGTTCTCCCTCCGGCAGCAGTTCCGCAAGCGCGCGCGCGGCAGTCGACTTCGCGGTGCCACGCGGTCCGCTGATCAATACGCCGCCCAAGCCCGGGTCGATCGCCGCGAGCACCAGCGCCTGCTGCAACGAGGCCTGGCCGATCAGCGCCGCAAACGGAAAAACGGGCCGCGCCGCCGTACCCGATACACAGGCGGAGCTACCTGCGTCGTCCGCTCCTCGCATCGCTCCATTCATGTTTGTCTTCCTTCGATCTGCTGTTCGCTCGCCAGCAGATGCGTTTCCACCTGCGCGCGATAGTCACCCGGCTGCTGCCACAGCCCCCGCTGCATCGCCTCGAGCAAACGCTCGCAGATCGAATGCAGCGCATGCGGATTGTGCCGTTGCATGAACGCGCGCGTATCGGCGTCATTCAGATAAGCATCGGCGACGAGCGCGTATTGATGATCCGCGATCACGCGCGCGGTCGCGTCGTAGCCATACAGATAATCGACGGTCGCCGCGATCTCGGCCGCGCCCTTGTAGCCGTGGCGCTTCACGCCGTCGAGCCATTTCGGATTGACCACGCGCGAGCGGATCACGCGCGCGATCTCCTCCTGCAACGTCCGCACGCGCGGCGCGGCCGGACTGCTGTGATCCGCGTGATAGACGCGCGGCTGCCGACCTGCCAGATGCCGCACCGCCGCGACCATGCCGCCCTGAAACTGGTAGTAGTCGTTCGAATCGAGCACGTCGTGCTCGCGGTTGTCCTGGTTCTGCAGCACGAGGTCCATCACTGCGAGGCGCGTGCCAAACGCTTGATGCGCCTCCTCGCCCGCGCTCTTCTGCGCGTACGCATATCCGCCCCATGCCTGATACGCGTTCGCGAGATCGGCGTCGGTCTGCCATTGGCGCGAGTCGATCATCTGCTGCAGACCCGCGCCGTACGTGCCCGGCCGCGCGCTGAACACGCGCCAGCCGGCGCGCTTGCGCGCTTCGACCGGGTCCATGCCGCGCGCGATCAACGCATCGCGTTCGCGCTGCACGCGCGCGCGAATCGGATTCAGCTCCGCGGGCTCGTCGAGTTCGGCAACCGCTTGCACGGCCGCATCGAACAGATGCATCACGTTCGCGAACGCATCGCGAAAGAAACCGGATACGCGCAACGTGACGTCGATACGCGGCCGATCGAACGCGTCGATCGGCATGATCTCGAAGTCCGTCACACGGTGGCTGCCCGGCGCCCATTTCGGCCGCACGCCGAGCAGCGCGAGCGCCTGCGCGATATCGTCGCCGCCGGTGCGCATCGTCGCGGTGCCCCAGACCGACAGGCCGATCGCGCTGGGATAATCGCCGTGCTCCTGCAGATGCCGCTCGATCAGTTGCTGCGCCGATTTCAGGCCGAGTGCCCACGCGGCTTGCGTCGGCACCGCGCGCGTGTCGACCGAATAGAAGTTGCGGCCGGTGGGCAGCACGTCGGGCCGACCGCGCGACGGCGAACCGCTCGGACCTGGCGGCACGAAACGTCCTTCGAGGCCGCGCTTCAGTTGCGTCATTTCCTGCGGGCCGCAGGCGTCGAGACGCGGCAGCACGTCGTCGCGCAGGCGTGCGATCACCTGTGCCGCTTGCGGCAGACTTTCGTCGGCTACGGGGACGGCCTGCGAACGATCCGCATCATCGCAATCGACATCGCAGACACCGCGCAACAGCTCGCCCGCGAGCAATTCCAACCGCTCACGCGTATCGCCATAATGTCGCCACGGCGCATCGCTGACCCGCTGCAATACCTCGGGTCGCGGACCGTCCCATGCGGCGGCCCAATCCACCGTCAACGGGTCGAACCGATGATCGATGCGCAGATCGCGCGCCAGCGCGTCGACGAGCCCCGCCTTGCCGGCCCGCCCATCGCCGACCGGAAAGCGCCCGAGCGCGAGCAGCGTGTCGCGCCGCTGCACGCCGCGCGGCGACTGCCCGAACGTATGCAGGCCATCGCGAATCTGCGCTTCCTTCAGCTCGCACAGCCACGCATCGACGCGTGTGAGCAGCGCGTCTTCATCGTCCTGTCGGTTCGGCGCCGCGAGACTCAGCTCTTCGTGCAGCCGATGCTCGACGATCGTCGTCAGAATCGTGCGACGCAAGAGCTTCGCGCGACGCGAATCGACCATCAATGCTTCGTAGTATTCGTCGACCTGGCGTTCGAGGTCCTGCAGCGGCCCATAGTTTTCGGCGCGTGTAAGCGGTGGCATCAGATGATCGATGATCACCGCCTGCGCGCGCCGCTTCGCCTGGCTGCCCTCGCCGGGATCATTGACGATGAACGGATACAGATGCGGCATCGGTCCGAGAATCAGATCGGGCCAGCACGCGTCGCTCAAGGCGACGCTTTTGCCCGGCAGCCATTCCAGGTTGCCGTGCTTGCCGACGTGCACGACCGCGTCGATGCCGAACTGATGGCGCAGCCAGAAATAGAACGCGAGGTATGCGTGCGGCGGTACGAGCTCCGCATCGTGATAGCTCGCGTAGTCGCCGTGCTCGCGCGAACGCGCAGGCTGAATGCCGACGAACACCTGGCCGCAGCGCCAGCCGGCGATCATGAAGCGGCCGCGCCGCAGCGTGGGGTCCTGCTCGGGCTTGCCCCAGCGCGCGTTCAACGCGTCGCGCACGCTCGCCGGCAACGCGTTGAAATGCGCGAGATAGTCGTCGAGTGCGAGGCTTTGCAGGGCCGGACGCAGATCGCGTACGACCGGATCGTTGGTCACGCCTTCGGTCAGCCTGTTCAACAACGCGTCGCCGTTTTCGGGTAGTTCGCCGACACGATAACCTTCATCGCGCAGCATCGACAGAATGCCGACCACCGACGCCGGCGTATCGAGCCCGACGCCATTGCCGATGCGCCCTTCGCTCATCGGATAGTTGGCGAGAATCAACGCGACTTTCTTGTCGGCGTTATCGAGCGAACGCAAACGGCACCAGCGCCGGCTCAGCTCGGCGAGAAAGCCCACCCGTTCGAGGTCGGGCTGATAGCGGACCACGTCTACCTGCGTATGCGCACAGCGATACGCGAGCCCCTTGAAGCTGATCGCGCGCGTGATGATGCGCCCGTCCACTTCGGGCAGCGCGATATGCATCGCGATGTCGCGCGAATTGAGGCCGTGGTTGTCCTTCAGCCAGTCTTCGCGATTGCCGCCGCTCAGGATCACCTGAAACACCGGCGCGTCGCCGGCGAGCGCGAGCGGCTCCGGGTCGTCGATCGCGGAAGCGGCGAACGCGGTCGTGTTCAGCACGAGCGCGACACCATGTTGCGCGCACAGCGACTGCACGACATCGCGGCTCAGCGCATCCTTCAGCGACGTGATCGCGAGCGGCAGCGGATTGAGCCCTTGCGCTTCGAGCGCGTCGATCAGCGCATCGAACACCGCGGTATTGGCGGCCTGCAGATGCGCCTTGTAGAACAGAATCGCGACGACCGGCGCGTCTTGCCGCCAACGCGCCTGCCAGTCGGCGACGATGGGGGTATCGCGCTCGGGGTGATACAGCGACGCGGCCGGCAACGCGCGCGGCGGATCGGGTTCGCGCCCCCAGTCGAGCGCGCGATACGCGATGCAGCGCAAAAACGCCTCGGCGTTCTGCGGACCGCCCTCGCGCAGATAGCGCCACAGCTGCTGACACAACTCGGCGCTCGCAGTGCTGCGCGCGAGCAGGTTCGGGTCTTCCTGCAGATCGCCGGAAAACATCGCGAGTGTTTGCTGTTTGCGCTGCGCGAGCGCGACCACCTGCTCGATGCCGTACGGCCAATACGTTTCGCCGCCGAGATGATCGACGACGACCACGCGCGCATGCTGCAACACGTCGTCCAGATAGAAATCGACCGAGGCAGGCTGACGCAGATACGTGACGTTCGCGAGCCGCACGCTCGGAAAGCCGTCGCCGAGACGCGGCACCACGCTCGCGAGCAGCGACAGCGTGGTGTCGGCGGAACTGAGCACGACGATCTCGGCGGGCTGCTGATCGATGCGGATCACGCCCTGCGTATCGTCGACGAAGCCGCCCGGCGTCGTGCGCAGCAGATGCATGCTGGTGCGCCCGTTTATGCCGTCGCGTTCGACGTCGCGCCGAGCGCCGCGTCGAACGCCTGTTGCAGCGCGTGCTGGTCGAGGTCTGCGCCGATCAGCACGAAGCGGCTCAACGCGCCGTCGCCATTTTCACCCGCTTGCCAGCGCCGGTCGAAGTAGCTCTCGAAGCGCCGGCCCACGCCCTGGATCACGAGACGCATCGCCGCGCCCTGCAGTGCCGCGAAGCCTTTGACACGGTAAATCGTGTGGGATTCGACGAGCGTCTGCAAGGCGGCGAGCGCCGCGTCGCGCGACGGTACGGATGCCTGCACGACGACCGAATCGAATTCATCGTGGTGATGATCGGGGTCGTCGGCGGAACCGTGGTGGTCATGACGCAGGTGGATCGTCTCTTCCGACGCCGCTTCGAGGCCCAGCAGCGTATGCAGGTCGAGCCGCCCCTGCTGCGCGCGCACGATCTTCACCTGCGGCGCAATCTCCGCGCGGATCGCGGCTTCGACCTCGTGCTGCCGCGCGTCGTCGATCAGATCGGTCTTGTTCAGAATCACCAGGTCGGCCGCCGACAACTGGTCTTCGAACAGCTCGTGCAGCGGCGACTCGTGATCGAGATTCGGATCGGCCTTGCGCTGCGCATCGACGGCGAGCGGGTTATCGGCGAACTGGCCGCTCGCGGCGGCCGGGCCGTCCACCACCGTCACCACCGCGTCGACCGTGAAGCCATTGCGGATCTGCGGCCAGTTGAACGCCTGCACGAGCGGCTTCGGCAACGCCAGGCCCGACGTTTCGATCAGCACGTGATCGAATTCATCGCGGCGCTCCGCGAGCTTTTCCATCACCGGGAAAAATTCTTCCTGCACGGTGCAGCACAAACAACCGTTCGCGAGTTCATACAATTGCCCTTCGGTCTCGACGCCGTTTTCATCGCAACCGATGCCGCAGCCCCTGAGGATTTCGCCGTCGATGCCGAGCTCGCCGAACTCGTTGACGATCACCGCGATGCGCTTGCCGCCCGCATGCTGAAGAATGTGCCGCAGCAGCGTGGTTTTGCCGCTGCCGAGAAAGCCCGTGACGATCGTGACGGGGATCTTGCGCAATTGAGTTTGCATCGTGAGGTCCATCCCTTGGCGTTGATCGGTATGCCGGAAAGTCCGCGCGTGGGTCCGCGTCGGCTGGCGAATGGAGCGAATGAAGCACGCGCAGCAGTACCAGCGATCACCAGACACGGGGACGAACGACGGCATTGCCGCGACAACGGAAATACAGAAAGCGGAACTGAGGTCATGAACGCGCCGCCGCATCCCCGCGGCGGTCGTTCTGCTTCGTTGGGCCGGTATCCGGGCTGGCGAAAGCGCCGCTTCCCCTTCCCGGCCGAGTGGTTTCTCGTCCAGTGGTGAAATGTCCACGCGAGCTTGCGCGAGGACATCGAAGCCGGCACTGCGGTGCCCGGCTATCAAGCCGGAACCGCTTTTCGCTTACCGTTGCGGGGACAGCACAGGTTAGCCGCTCCAGAGCAGGTGGCTCCCTGTTTCCCGTTTAACTGCATGCGCACGAGCGCGCACGCGAGCACCCAAAGTGCGTGCGAGTGTAGGCCCGCGGACTTGCGCAGTCAAGCAACGCACAGAGCCGGAAAGCGCCGCCGTGGCTTATCCGGCAAGGCGCCATGTGCTATCGTATGCGCGCGTTTGGTGCCCGCACATGCGCTCGCGTGTGCAGTTAAACGGGAAACAGGCAGCGCCTCGCGCGTTCAACCTGTGCTGTCCCCGCAACGGTAAGCGACCTGCGGCGCGCGATTCGATTCGCCTTCGATTCCGCCGTGCCGCGCATGCGTTTTTTGATGCCACTGTCCCGCGAATCGCAACCGGGACGGGAAGGCGAAGCGCATGAGGCCGCCAGCCCGGATACCGGCCAGACGCGGAGGCGGTGCCGCATTGCATCCGTGCATCACGTGGCGCCGCCGGCCGCCGGAATCCGCGGGGAACGGATGTGAAGGCGTAGCAGCGCGGCATCGCGCGTGCCCGGATTCGCAGTTGCGCATGACCTCTATATTCACCGCCGCGCGCGCTGTCGCACGCCGCGTCTCTTCTTCCATCACCGCATGGCGCGCGCCATGCACGCCGCGATGACGCGCGCCTGGCTGATCGGCGCCGGTCCCGGCGACGTCGAACTGATCACGCTGAAGGCCACCCGCGCGCTCGCGCAGGCCGATGTCGTGCTCGTCGACGATCTGGTGAATCCCGACGTGCTGCAGTTCGCGCGCACCGACGCGCAAGTCGTGTACGTCGGCAAGCGCGGCGGCCATCCGTCGACGCCGCAAGCCGACATCGTCGCGCAAATGCTCGGGCATCTGCGCGCGGGGCGCAGCGTCGCGCGGCTCAAGGGCGGCGATCCGTTCGTGTTCGGCCGCGGCGGCGAAGAGTTGCAGGCGCTGCAGGCCGCGGGTATCGAAGTCGACGTGATCAACGGCATCACGGCCGGCATCGCGGCGCCCGCGGCGCTCGGTATCGCGGTCACGCATCGTGATCACGCGCAGGGCGTCGTGTTCGTCACCGGCCACGGCGCCGGCAGTGGCGAACCGGACTGGGCCGCGCTCGCCGCGACGCACATGACGCTGGTGATCTATATGGGCATGCGCCGGCTCGGCGAGATCGCCCGCGCATTGCTCGCGGCCGGCATGTCCGCCGACACGCCGTGCGCGGCGATCGTGTCGGCGACGCGGCCTGAGCAGCGTCATGTGCTCGCGCCGCTTCGCGAGTTCGCCGAGGCGGTGGCGCGCGCGGGGCTCGGCTCGCCGGCGATCGTCGTGATCGGCGCTGTGGCGTCGCTCGCACTGGCGCGTGATGCGGCCAAACGCGACGCCGGCATTGCTCACGAACTGGCAGCGAGCGCGACACGACACGGACTCGCACGCGCGATCAAAACGCTGAGCGTCGGCATCGGTTGCCGCTTGCACAGCAAAGCCGCTGAGATCGAAGCCGCCGTGCGCGCAGCGCTCGGATCGAATGCCTTCGAGCAGATCCGCGCCATCGCGACGATCGACACCAAAGCCAACGAAGCCGGTCTGCTCGAATTCTGCTCACGTCATCAGCTGCCGCTGCAACTGTTCAGCCGCGAGCAGATCGCCGCGGTACCGGTCGCGTCGCCGTCGGCGGCGGCACACGCGCAGCTCGGTGTCGATGGTGTGTGCGAGCCGTGCGCGCTGCTGGCGGCAACGGCGCCGGACTCCACCACAACCGCACAAAACGTGCGTCTAATCGTACGCAAGACCGCGCACGCCGGCATCACGGTGGCGATCGCAGCGGCGAACAATGCTGCCCTTAGCGACGCGCCCCCATCCCATCCCGCCCCTCAAAACCAGGACCCTCGATGAAAACCGATCCGGAATCGCATCAACGCATGACCGAACGCCGCCGCGAAGGCCACGAAAAGAAGCAGGCCGGCGCGACCGTCGAAAAAGGCCTGCTGATCGTCAACACCGGCACCGGCAAGGGCAAGAGCACGGCCGCGTTCGGCATGGCCGTGCGGGTGCTCGGCCACGGCATGCGGCTCGGCGTCGTGCAGTTCATCAAGGGCGCGCTGCATACGTCGGAGCGCGATTTCCTCGGCGCGATCGCGCAATGCGATTTCGTCACGATGGGCGACGGCTACACGTGGAACACGCAGAACCGCGAGGCCGACATGGCGACCGCGCGCAAAGGCTGGAACGAAGCGCGGCGGATGATCGAAAGCGGCGACTACCAGATGGTGATCCTCGACGAGCTGAACACCGTGCTGAAGTACGAATACCTGCCGCTCGACGAAGTGCTCGCGGTGATCAACGCGCGTGCGCCGATGTTGCACGTCGTCGTGACCGGACGCCATGCGCCGGACGCGCTGATCGAAGCCGCCGACCTCGTCACCGAAATGCGCGCGATCAAGCATCCGTATCGCGAGCAAGGTGTGAAGGCGCAGCGCGGCGTGGAGTTCTGAGCGATGTCGGCGTTTCCCAACGGGGCTTCGTCCGGGGCGCCCCCCAAAGGGACTTCCTTCGGGGCGTCCCCCCAGGGGACTTCCTTCGGGGCGTGCCCCGCGCTGTTCATCAGCGCGCCCGCGTCGGGACAAGGCAAAACCACGATCACCGCCGGTCTCGCGCGCTATCACCGGCGGCTCGGACGTCGCGTGCGCGTGTTCAAGACCGGGCCGGATTTTCTCGATCCGATGATCCTCGCGCGCGCGAGCGGCGCGCCGGTGCTGTCGCTCGATCTGTGGATGGTCGGCGAAAGCGCATGCCGCAACCTGCTCGCGCGGGCGGCGCAAGAAGCCGATCTGATCCTGATCGAAGGCGTGATGGGCCTGTTCGACGGCACGCCGAGCAGCGCCGATCTGGCGACCACGTTCGGCGTGCCGGTGCTCGCGGTGATTTCCGCGCAGGCGATGGCGCAGACCTTCGGCGCGGTCGCGTTCGGCCTTGCGCGCTTCAGACCGCAACTGCCGTTCCACGGCGTGCTCGCGAATCGCGTCGGCTCGGCCAGGCACGCGCAGATGCTGCAGGAAGCACTGCCGCCCGGGTTGCGCTGGTGCGGCCACCTCGCCGCGAGCGACGAGATCACGCTGCCCGACCGCCACCTCGGCCTACACCAGGCCGATGAAATCGACGATCTCGAAGCACGCCTGGAACGCGCGGCGGATACGCTCGCGTCGACCGCGCTCGCCGAACTGCCGCGCCCGGTCGATTTCGGCGTGCCCTCGCCCGAAGTGCTGCCGCGTCTGCTCGAAGGCAAGCACATCGCGATCGCCCGCGACGCCGCGTTCTCGTTCATCTATCCGGCCAACGTCGCGCTGCTCGAAGCGCTCGGCGCGCGGCTCAGCTATTTCTCGCCGCTTGCCGACGAAGCGTTGCCCGCCGGCACGCACGCGCTCTATCTGCCGGGCGGCTACCCCGAGTTGCATATGGCGACGCTCGCGGGCAACTCGACCAGCGCGGCATCGATCCGCGCGCACGTCGAGGCGGACAACCCGGTGGTCGCCGAATGCGGCGGCATGCTCTATCTGCTCGACACGCTGACCGACGCGCAAGGCACTAGCACGCCGATGCTCGGCCTGCTGCCCGGTCACGCGACGATGCAAACGCGCTTCACGTCGCTCGGCATGCAGCAGATCGATGGCGTCCACGGCACGCTGACCGGCCACACGTTCCACTACTCGAAGCTCGCGACGCCGCTCGCGCCGCAGCGCTTCGCCACGCGCGCGCACAGCGACGCGCCCGGCGAAGCGGTGTTCCGCGTGGGCCCGATTGTGGCAACCTATATGCACGCTTACTGGCCCTCCAACCCGGCTTTCACGGCCGCCCTCTTTCATGGCGAAGCCTTTTGACGACTCGGAGCGCGATGCGGTCTATCGCGCGATTTACGAACGCCGCGACATGCGCCACTTCGTGCCCGATCCGGTCGATCCGGCGGTGCTGCGGCGTCTGCTCGACGCGGCGCATCACGCGCCGAGCGTCGGCTACATGCAGCCGTGGCGCATCGTGCGCATCACCGACGCGGCGCTGCGCACGGGCTTGCGCGACATCGTCGAGCGCGAACGGCTCGCCACCGCCGACGCGCTCGGCAAGCGCCGCGACGAGTTCATGAAGCTGAAGGTGGAAGGCATGCGCGAATGCGCGGAGCTGCTGGTGATCGCGTTGATGGACGGGCGCGAGCGACACGTCTTCGGCCGTCGCACGCTGCCGGAGATGGATCTCGCGTCGGTCGCGTGCGCGATCCAGAACATGTGGCTCGCCGCGCGCGCGGAAGGACTCGGGCTTGGTTGGGTGTCGCTATTCGATGTCGGCGCGGTGCACCAGCTACTGGCGATGCCGGAAGGCGCGCGGCCGGTCGCGATTCTGTGCCTCGGCCACGTCGCTGCGTTCTATAGCGAGCCGATGCTCGAAACGGAGCGCTGGGCGAGCCGTCTGCCGCTCGCCGATTGCGTGTTCGAAAACCGCTGGCCGCAAGACGAGCCGGCGCAGGAATAACTGATACTCGCGGCCCCGGCGACCCGAGGCGGTGTTTTAACGCTGCAGCGGCTCCATCGAGTCGACGTTCGGCACACCGCTCGTCTTGTCGATGCTGAGCCTCACACGCCAGTCGGCCGGCGCATCGAACGGCAGCTTCGCGAGCGCGGTTTTCACGAGTAACGGCAGTGCATGCAGCGGGTCCGCATCGCGATCCATGAACACCGCGCCGACCTTGTAGCGCTCGGCGCCGCTCGCGTAGTCGAAAAAGCGCAGCGTCAGCGCGTGCTGATACTTGCGCCCAAACAACAGCGCGCCTGGACCGTCGCTGCCCGCGCCGCAATCGGCGGGCGCGCAATCCTCACCGCCGATGCCGATCGACGCCGGCCGCGTGCTATACGCCATCGACAGCAGATAATGCGCGGGCTTGCCCGCCGTATCGACGAACCCGTGTTTCGCCAACTCGTCGCGCAACAGCTTTTCGACTTGCGGATGATCGGCGCTGTCGTCCTGAGGCTGCGTGCGAGCGAGCGAATAGGTCTGCTCGCCTTGCAGCGCAACCGCGCGGTCGGCGCCGTTAGCGGAGACGGTGTGCACGTCGGCGCTCAGGCCCGCGCAAGCGGTGAGGCTCGCCGCGGCCAGCGCGGCACAGAGGTGAGCGATCTTTGCCATTGGTTGTTTTCTCTCTAGTACATCGAATACATCAAAGGCGCATCAGACGCGCGGTGCGATCGATTCGTCGAGGGGCGCGTCGTCGAGCGCGGGCAGCCAGATCGTGAAGGCCGTCCCATCGCCGGGCGCGCTGACGACTTCGACGCTGCCACCGTGGCGCGTGACGACGGTTTTGACGAACGCCATGCCGAGTCCCGCCCCGCCCACTTCCGGCCGCTCCGCCTCGTGAAAACGGCGAAAGCGCTCGAACAGTCCCGCTTGCTGCTCCTCAGGAATGCCATAGCCCTGGTCGCGGATCGTGCACGACACGCACGGCGCCTCGCTGCCCGCGCGCTTTGCCGCCGGCTGGCCAGCGAAGCTGCATACGATGCGCGTGTCGGGCGGACTGTACTTGACCGCATTGTTCAGGATATTGACGAGCGCGCGTGTCATCAGCGAGCGGTCGGCGCAGATCCAGGGATCGTCGTCGGCGTCGTCGGCGGATTCCGTATGCAGCGCGATGCGCTTCGCATGCGCCTGCGGCCAGACCTCGTCGCTCGCATCGATGACGAGTTCGGTCAGACTCAGCGGCTCGAGCACATAGGCCTGCGATTCGGCGCGCGCCAGTTGCACGAAGTCGTCGGCAAGCGTGAGCGCGCGTTGCGCGTAGCGTTCGATGCGCTCCAGCACGCTGCGCGCGAGCGCAGGCTCGGTCCGCGCGCGCTCGATCTCGACCAGCGCAATGATCGACGCCTGCGGCGAGCGCATGTCGTGCGACAGCAGCCGCAGCGCGTCTTCGCGCTGACACTCGGCCGCATGCAGCGCCGACACGTCGACGAGACCGGCGATCCAGCCGGTCGTCTCGCCCTGCGCGTTGGTGCAGGTCGCATAGCGCAGCAGATGGTCGCGCTCGTTCGCGTCGCGCACCTCGACGCCCTGCGCCATCAGCGCCGCGAACTCGCCGCGCGTCGGATCGAGGAGCGCCGGCCAGTGCGCGTGCGCGTGCGCGGACAGACTGCGCTCGTTGTCCGTGGCCGCGCCGGTGTCGATCGTCTTCACGAGCGTGAGGCCGCCGAGCACGCTCTGCATCGGCTGGCCTTCGGGCATCGGCGCGCCTAGCCGAGCGAAATGCGCTTTCGCCGCGTGATTCGCGATCAGCACGACGCCGGCCACGTCGCTGACGAGAATCGGCTCCGGCACGCTATCGAGGCTGTCCCACACGAAGCGCTTCATGTCCTGCGCCCGTTGCGCGGCCTGCGCCATCAGCGCCATGTGCTGCGCGAGCACGTCGCCGCCGAATTCGCGGCGGCGCTTCGGCGTCTCGGGCAGCAGATGCGGCTCGTCGGCGAGACGTTGCAGTTCGCCGCGCAGATACGCCATCGTCATTTCGAGGCGTCGCCAGTTCCAGATCGGATAGACGATCACGACGCCGAGGATCGCCGGCACCGGCGAGATCCACAGCCTGCCGCCGTACAGCAGCAGCGCGCTGCCGGTCGCGGCGAGCAGCACCAGCGCGCCGGTCAGCAACAACGAGCGGCGCGGCGACAGTACGAGGAAGCCGGCGAGCAGCGCGGCGAGCGGCCCGAGCGCCGCCGCGAACACGACCCACAGCGCGACCGGCTGGATCTCGCGGCCGCTCAGCAGCGTGTCGAGCACGTTCGCGTGGATGTAGACGCCGGGCAGCGGACCGAGCTCGCCCGATACCGGTGTCGCGAAGCGGTCGTACAGACCCGACGCCGTCACGCCGATCACGACGATGCGCCCGCGCAACTGATCGGCCGGCACCTTGCCGGCGAGCACGTCGGCGAAACTGAGCTTTGAGTAGTTCGCGGCGTTCGGGCCGAACGGAATCAGGAAGCGCTCTTCGCCGCCGTCGTCGCTGCCGCGTGCGGGCTCGTTCGAGGGGCGCGGCGGCAAGCCGCCGCGCAGATGCAGCTTGCCGTGTTCGACCGCGTCGGCGACGAGCACCGTCAGTTGCGGCCAGCGCGAGCGCTCATCGCCCTGGAAGCGCGCGACGCTACGCACGATGCCGTCGCTGTCCACTTCGAAATTGATGTGACCGAGCCCGGCAGCAGCCTGCGCGAGCGGCGCGACGGGTTCATCGACGGTGCGCTTGCCGCTCGCATCGGGCGGCGTCAGCAGCACGGGCAGATAGGTCGGGCTCAGCGCAATGGCGTGGGCGAGCTGAGCGTCGTCGACATTGGGCTCGGTGAACAGTACGTCGTAGATCACCGCGGCAGGTTTGGCCGCGGCGATCTGCTCGAGCAGCCGCGCGTGCACGCTGCGCGGCCACGGCCAGCGGCCGAGTGCGTCGATGCTCGCGTTGTCGATCTCGACGACGACGATGTCGGACAGCAGCGGCTGCTCGCGCAGCTTCAGAAACTGGTCGTACACCAGCAGATCGATGCCGGCGCCGACGCGCCCGAACGACGTCAGCAGGATCACCACGAGACCGAGACAGCCAACGCTGACCCACTCGATCAGAAAGCGCCGGCCCGCCCGCCGTCCAAGACGGGCGCGCGGGTCGAGGCTCAGTCGCGTAGAAGTGGCGGGCATGGACGATATAGTCGGGAACGGGAGGACGGACCGGCCAGCAGGCCGGCCCCGAGAATCTACCCGCGTCAGGGCGCAAGCGTAAAGGAGCGGACCGGACTGCTCTTTTCGTAGAAGCGGCCGTTGTCGAACTGCTCGGCGACGATCGTCCAGTAGTAGACGCCCGGAGGCAGATCGCTGATCACGAGTTCGCCGCCCGGCAGATCGGGGCGATCGATTACCGGATGGCTCAGTTCGGCCGTGTTCGCGAGCAGGAAGCGGAAACGGGTCGGCACGTTGCTGCGGCTGACGAACCAGCGGAACTCGTAGTCGCGGCTACCCGCGCGCTGCGCGGCCGAAGCGTCCAGCCCCAGCTGGCGGCGCTCGAACGCGTACACGTTCGGCAGGCCGTCGAGACCGTTGCTATCGGTCGACGCGACGCGCACGAAGTACGTGCCGTCGGGCAGATCGCCGAAGTCGGCATGCGGCGCGCTCACGCGCAGGTCTCGCACCAGGTCCAGTTGATCGGCGTCGTGCGAAATCTGCAGCCGATAGCCGACCGCGTGCTCGGCCGGGTTGACGTCGAACGCGACGCTCTTGCCGTCCTGCACGCGCGCCGGCCGCGCGAGCGCGGGTGCGGGCAACAGCTGGACCGGGCTGCCGACCGCGCCGCCCGAGTGCGTGACGTTGCCGAAGCTTGCCTTGACCAGTTGCTCGGACGCCTGCAACGGCCTGCCTGGCGCCGGCGCGGCGCTCTGGCCATGCTGCGTGGCCGGATCGACGCCGACCGCGCCGTCGAGCACCGCCACCGCGGTGGTTTGCGTGTCGCCGTCGTAATCGACGCGGAAACGCGTGCCGCGCACTCCGGCGACCACCGAAGGCGAACGGATCTGGAAGCGATCATCGCGTCGCTTCGCATGCGTGACCTGGCTCTCGACCTCGCCGGCGCGCAGCTCAAAGACGCGATCGGCGACGCCGGTCAGCGTGACGTGCCGCAGTCTCTCGATATTGAGTTCGCCGTTCTGCGCGACCGTCACGTATGAGCCGCTGGGCAGCTCGAGCGTCGCGAACCCGTTCGCGCCGGTGCGCAAGCGATCGCCTTCGGCAAGCGTTTCACCGGTTTTCAGCGGCAGATAGGGGCTCGAGTCGAACGCGTGCTCGACCGGACCGCTGGTCGCGATCACGCGAGCCGTGTCCCGATCCTGGCGCAGCCTTCGGGACGGCAAACGCAGCACGATGCCGGCCGCCATGCGGCGCGGCGCGGGCACGTGATTGAGGCTGCTCAACAGCGCCCAGTCGGTCGGATCGGCCATGTAGCGGGCGGCGATGTCATACAGCGTGTCGCCCTCGTGCGTCGTGTACGAAGCGTAGACCGGCGACGCCTTCGCTCCGGTCTTGCCGCGCGCGGGCTGCGCGTGCGCGAGCGCGCTCCAGCCGGTCGCGCCCGTTGCCATCAGACAGGCCGCGGCAAGCCACGCGGCGGCGCGGCGGCCGGGCATGTCGGCGCTGCCCGATGCCGCCCCATCCACGCAGACCGTCACGCTTCCCCCGCTTCTTCAGTGGGTTCGTCGTCGGCGGCCGGTGGTGTGCCGGCGGTTTCGATCCGCTCGAGGCGGTAGCCATAGCCGTAGATCGGCGTGAGCCGATAACCGTGCTCGGGGCGCAGACCGAGCTTGCTGCGCAACATCGACACATGAGTGTCCATCGTGCGCGACGGGATGTCCGTGGCCTGCTTCCAGATCACGTCGAGAATGTGTGCGCGCGACAACGGCCGGCTCATATGCTGGAACAGCAGCAGCGCGAGTTCGAACTCTTTCTGCGTGACGGAGACCGGGGTGCCGCGGACCACGACGTGCTTGACGCTCAGGTCGAACTCGAAGTCGCCGAATACTTCCCTCGTTGCCGGCGGCTTCAGGTAATACGCGCGCCGCAGCAGGGAACTGACCCGCGCGAGCAGCACGGCGCCCGACACGGGTTTGACGAGATAGTCGTCCGCACCGGTATTCAGAATCGAAGTGATGTCGGTTTCGCGGCCGCGGCTCGTCATGAACAGCACCGGCAGGCGCTCGGACAGGCTTTCGCGCACCCAGCGAAGCACTTCTTCGCCGGACATGTCGGGAACGTTCCAGTCGAGCACGAGCAGATCGAACGTCTGACGACGCAACTGGCGCACGAGTTCGCGCCCTGCGCCATACGCGTGACAGACGTGTCCAGCGGCGGACAGCGTTTGACACACAAGGTCGGCCTGAGCCGAATCATCATCGAGGACTGCAATTCTCATAACACCCCACAACGCAACAGCGCCTTCATGGCTGACGGCCGGTATACCGGCTGACGACCGGGATGACGGCGCAGCACCGCCGATCCGGCTTCCCAAAAAATTCCGGCTGTTACTTTCTGATTAATGGTCCCTCGCCGTACCCCGCCATGACGCTGCTTTCATGAAGCGGAAATCAGCGCATAAATGTAATTTCCATAGCGATTATGCAGGGCAGATCATGATAATCGAAAACCTTCTTTCTTCCCGTTTGCCGTGTACCGGCAATCCCTCGCGAAAAACCCTAATCAGAAACGGCTGACGCGCTTTTCAGATTTTTCTGGTCTGCTACCACTAGCCGGCGCCGGAAGGAAGTGACACTGCGGACGGAAGATCCTTGCTGGAGCGGCTTTTAGACCATGCTCGCTTATCGGCTTTAAGATTCCTTTCAGGTACTCTTATTTAACAATTGCGCGTTCAGTATAAGAATAATCTCAAAAGAAATCGTTTAAACATTGTTAGATTTTGTCCCGGTCGAGTTGTCATTCGAGGCAGTCGGCCTGGTCGGGCGAGCAACTCAAAGCCCTCGTTTTGAATGAGGCATTCGACTGCTTCACATTGTTGGCCGACGCGATGACGCGCCGCGAGACGGACCATCAGCGGGTGATGCGCAGCGTTAGGGCCGCCGGAAAAAAAAATGCGGCGCTGCCCCTGTCGAAGCAACGCCGCTCACAAACACTACACACGCTCGCCGGGGTCTAACCGCACGAGTAACGTCACGTTAGCCCAGAGAAAAGCCGTGCTCAAGATGAAAGAACTTCCTTTGTAACCGTTGGCGAAGTAGTTATTACGCGCCGCACCAGCGGCGCGCGACGCGCAAGTCCTACACAGCGCGAGTTCGAAATTGGTATGAGTTGAAGTCCCCATCGACGGTAATTTACATACACAGACGCTTTGTTACAGTGTGGCCCCGATTGGCGTTGCTGCGGCGCGTCAGATTTCCCCCTTGCGTGTCTGCGTGGCCCGTCTGCGTTGCCTCGTTCGGTCGCTTGCCCGCGCGTTCAACGCGCGCCTTCGATGTCCGGCATAGGCGCGAACAGCGCGTCGAGATCGTCGTCCGAGAACTTTGCGGCGCCGGCCGCATCTTCCGCGAGAATGCTGTCGGCGAGCCCGGCCTTGTGCTCCTGCAACGCGACGATCTTTTCCTCGATGCTGCCGGCCGCGATCAACTTGTACACGAATACCGGCTTGTCCTGTCCCAGCCGATGCGCGCGGTCGGTCGCCTGGTTCTCGGCGGCCGGGTTCCACCACGGGTCGTAGTGGATCACCGTGTCGGCGGCGGTCAGGTTCAGCCCCACGCCGCCGGCCTTCAGGCTGATCAGGAACAGCGGCACCTCGCCCTGCTGGAACCGCTCGACCGGGCTCACGCGATCGGCCGTGTCGCCCGTCAGCATGACGTACGGGATCGCGGCTTCGTCGAGCGCCTCGGCGATCAACGCGAGCATGCCGGTGAACTGCGAGAACAGCAGCACGCGGCGTCCCTCCTCGATCAGCTCGGGCAGCATCGACAGCAGCAGATCGAGCTTGGCCGAGCGCATCGCGCGCTCGCCGCCGCCCGTGGCAGCGCCGTCCGCGATACCGCTGGCGGTGCGCACGAGCCGTGGATCGCAGCACACCTGGCGCAGCTTCAGCAACGCATCGAGCACGATGATGTGGCTGCGCGCGAGCCCCTGCGCGCTGACCGCCGCGCGCACCTTCTGCTGCATCGCGGTGCGCACGGTTTCGTACAGGTCGCGCTGCGCACCTTCGAGATCGACCGGACACACGATCGTCGTCTTCGGCGGCAGCTCCTTCGCGACCTCGTCCTTGCGACGGCGCAGCATGAACGGCCGGATGCGGCGCGCGAGCAACGCGCGGCGCACGTCGTCGCCGTTCTTTTCGATCGGATTGCGCCAGCGTCGCGTGAAGTCCTTCTGGCTGCCGAGAAAGCCCGGCAGCAAAAAATCGAATTGCGACCACAGCTCGCCGAGATGATTCTCGAGCGGCGTGCCCGTCAGGCCCAGCCGATGCCGCGCCCGCAAGCCGCGAATCGCCTGGGCGGCTTTGGTCGTCGCGTTCTTCACGTACTGCGCCTCATCGAGAATCAGCAGATGATAGTCGTGCTCGGCGAGCACCTTCTGATCGCGCCACAACAGCGCATAAGTGGTCAGGATCAGCTCGGCTTCGCCGATCTGCTCGAAACGCTCCTTTCTCTGTGGCCCGTTCAGCACCAGCACTTTCAGCTCCGGCGCAAAGCGGCGCGCTTCCTCGCGCCAGTTGTGCACGAGCGTGGTCGGCACGACGATCAGCGCGGGATGCGTGAGCCGCCCCGCTTCCTTCTCGGCGAGAACGTGCGCGAGCGTCTGCACGGTTTTGCCGAGGCCCATGTCGTCGGCGAGCACGCCGGCCAGATCCTGTTCGCGCAGGAACTGCATCCAGTTCAGGCCCTGGTGCTGGTACCCGCGCAGCTCGGCCTTCAGCCCGCGCGGCACCGGCACTTCGCGCAGGCCCGGACCGGCTTGCAGACGGCGCGCGAGCTCGCGGATCGAATCGTCGCCGCTGAACTGCCAGCGGCCGGTGTCGTGCAGCGCATCGAGGCGACCCGCATCGACCGCGGGCACGCGCAGCGGCGCGCCTTCGGCAAGCGCGCCGCCGAGCGAATCGAACAGATCGACCAGCACGCGCACCACCGGCTTCAGACGATCGGCGCGCAACCGCAGGCGCTTGTTCTCCTCGGTCTTCAGCTCGATCGGCTCGTCGTCTCGAATGCGCTCCAGCGCGCCAGAGAGCCAGCGCCGGTCGCGCCGGAACAGATCGGCCAGCAGCGGTTCGAGCCGCACGTTGCGCTCACCGACGCGGATGCCCATCTCCAGATCGAACCAGCCGTCGCCGGCCTGCTGCGCGGTGCCGTCGATCGCGTCGATCTCGATCACGTTGTAGCGGAACTCGGGCGCCATCGTCACGCGCCAGCCCTTCGCGACCAGATCCGGCACCGCGTCGTTGACGAACTCGGACCACGCGTCGGTGTCGGGCAGACCGAGCATCGTGTCGGGCAACAGACGCGACGCATGCAGGTTGCGCGTCGGCACCTTTTGCAGACCGGTCTTGCGCAATTCCAGCAGACGCTTTTTCTCGGCGTCGTAGCGCCGGCGGATGTGAATCACATCGCCGCCCGGCAACGGCACCAGCGTCACGCTGCTGTCGGCGTTGATGCTGACACCGTCGTAGTCGAAGCTCGCGGCGGCCAGTTCTACCGCGGCGGACTTGCGCTCCGCGGCCTTCGCGGCCTTCGCGGCCTTCGCGGTTTTCGCGGTTTTCGCCGTTTTGATGCCCTTCCCCGCGCCGGGCAGCGCATGGCTGTTCAGCGTCAGCACCGGCACCGGTTCGACGTCGATCACCCGAATCGCGGGCGCGTCGTGGGTCGGCGGCAGCGGCAGCTCGGGCGCGATCTCGCGCAGCACCGACGCGACGAGCGGCGCCTCGGCGAGCGAGATCGGCGGCATCGCGAGGTAGTCGGGCAGTTGCTGGAACGGCAGCGACAGTGGCACGACGCCCGCCTCGTTGGCGACGCCGTCCACGTACCAGACCGGCTCGGTCGGCAGCACCATGCTCGCGCGCGGTTCGGTGCGCAGTACCGGGCGCAGGCGCTCGTCGGCGAGCGGCTCCCATTCGATGCGCCCGAGGCGGTCGGCGGCGCGCGCGAGCGGCGTCGGTCCGGCCTGGCCCGGCGCGATCCCGAAGTCGAAGAACAGGCGCCCGGTCGCGATCAGCTTCTGCAGCGTTTCCGCGCCACTCGTGCCTCGCAGCACGAACTGGCCCAGGTCCTCGCGCGAGCGACTGAGCCATAGGCCGCGGAGGATCGACAGGTCTTCGTCGGACACGAAGCGCGGCTGCCTGAGCAGCGCGCCTTCGACGTCGCCCCAGCTGTCGCCGACTTCGACGATCACGCCGTCCGCGTCGCAACGCGCGCGATGCAGCACGACTTCGTGGCGCATATGAAAACGCGACCAGTTGAGCCGATAGGCGAGCGTTTCCTTGCGCGTGGCGTCGAGCTTCCGGGCGGCGTCTTTTCCGGCGGCGTCGGCCGCGCGGGCGCGGGCGCGAAAACGCTCGAGCCAGCTGACCAGTTCGGGTCGCACACCTTGAGATGAAGATGGCGCCGGCGGCGCGCCCGGCACCGTAATCCGTCGCGCGATGAACACCTCCGACGTCGCCGGGTCACTGCCGTCCTCGACCTGCGTGATGTGATCCATCTCGTCGTGGTAGTCGAGTTCCGCGAGCAGCAGCGCCGCGACGTGCTTGCAATTGCGGCCGACCGGGCACGTGCATTTGCCTTCGGCCGACGGCGACCCGCCATCGGTACGAAAGCGAACCCGCGTCAGGTACGGCCGCGGCTGCGAGCCCTGCACTTCGCCCGACAGCGTGTCTCCCTGCCATTTGACGTTGCTGACCGCGCCCACCGAGCGCGCCTTGGCGACGGTGTGCTCACCGAGCCATTCCGCAATCCTTTCCCGATCGAAGAAAACTGATGACATCCGCGTGCATTCCTGTTCAAACCGGCGAAGGCAAGCGCGCGTGGACCATGACGGGGCGCCGCGCGACGCCCGGCCGATTCTGTCCAGTTGCGATTTGCCAGTGATAACCGGCCATTTTACGCGTTGGACGAAAATCGCCAGGGCGGGCGATCTGGACAGTTCGGCAGCAACCCGGTCAAGCTGCGGCTCGACCCATATTAGCGTTCGCCGCGGGCCATGCTGCCCCACACCCCGTCGCGCAGGATCAGCCCATGCAACAACGCCGCCGCCAGATGCAGCAGCACCGTCGCGAACAACGCGAACGCGAGCCACGTATGTAGCGCGCGCAGCAGCGCGAACAGCGCGACGTCGTGCGGTGCGATCGGCGGCAGATGCAGCGGACCGAACAGCGTGACCGGATAGCCGGCCGCCGATAGCATCGCCCAGCCGATCAGCGGCATCGCGAGCATCAGCCCGTACAGCACGAGGTGCGACGCATGCGCCGCGATTCGTTGCGGCTTCGACATGCGCGCGGGCAATGGCGGACTGCCGCGCATCACGCGCACCGCGAGCCGCACCAGCACGAGCAGCAGCAACGCGATGCCGAGCGGCCGATGCAGCGCGACCAACGCATCATGGGCACGCGATACCGTCGCCACCATGCCCACGCCGATAAACAGCATCGCGACGATCAGCGGCGCCATCGTCCAGTGCAGCAGCCGCGCGAGCGGACTGAAGTGAGTGCGGGTGCGCGTCATGAAGGCTCTCCGTTTGGCTGGGTTCGATGGATCTCGGGATGCAGCGCCTCCTCGCGCGTGCGGCGTTGGAACGACTGTGCGTAGGCCGCAGAGCGCGCGGCGAGCAGCGGATCGTCCGATGGCGCGATGCCGGCGGGCACGATCGTCGGATCGAAGTTGATGTCGCGGCAGGCGCCGTCTTCCTGCGACGTGGTGCGTTCGATCACGAGCGTCCCCGCGTCGACGCGCTGGCGGTCGTCGGGCCACTGCAGCGTCGCGTCGCTGATCGGGTCGCCAGGTTGCGCGACGGTCAACAGCAGATGCCAGCGCAACGGTCCGTGTTGCAGACGCTCGTCGAGATCGGCGGCGAGGAAGTTCTTTTCGGCCTGCTGCGCCGCGGTGATCGGCGCGTATGGCGTGTCGGGCACGACGGCCCAGCGCACGGCGCGCGTCGTGCCGTGGGCATCGGTAAACAGAAACGCGTCGATGCCGTAGTACGCGGCGTTCGCGAGGCTCGACGACGGCGCGTGCGACTTGACCCAGCGCTGGAACGGCTGCGTCTCGGGATTGGCCGCGTAGAACGCCTTCAGCTTCGCGGGGTCCGGTTTGCCGGTCGCAGGGTCGGGCTTCGCGGCCAGCAATTGCTGATAGAACTGTGCAGGCGTATGCACCGCGAACACCGGCGTCGAGTTCATGCCGGTACGCCACTGTTCGCCATCGCGAAGCCGGAACTGCAGCGCGAGACTGCGCACCGGCGAGCTCGTATCGGGCGCGGACGGATTGCCGCCGGGCACCGCGAAGCGACCCGACACCGGCGTGCGGCCCGGCGCGAACACTGCCGCGTGCGACAGCGCCGCGCCATTGCCGTTGCTGTCGAAATAGCCGTCGACGCACAGGCCCTTGGCATGATTGCGTCGATAGCCGGGATGCGGGCCCGCGACCGCCTCGAACGTATCGATGATGCGCGGGGCGGTCAGACGCGCGGGCGTCAGCCACCCCGCGGTGTAGGCGAAGCCGCCCGCGAGCGCGAGCGCGACCGCGCCGATCGCGGCGAGCCGGCATGGCACGCAGATCGGGCGCGGGTCGGAGCCGGCGGGGTTGGGTTTGGGTGCGAAGGGTGGTGTCACGGAAACTCCTTGCCGGATGGATCGACGATTCGGTCGACGAATCGACCAACGTACGGGCAAACACGCCTCGCTACGGTCTATTCCATCCGGCCCTGGCGCGCACATTCAAACCCATTCGCGCGCCAGTGGCCGATGCTGCTTCAATGGGTGCCAACAGCCGGCGCTCCCGAGTTCGCGACGTGGCTCGCGGCGAGCGCCTGCTTGCGCTGCTCGACCTGACGTGCGAACACGGGACTGACATCGGGATACGACGCGTCGGTGATGTAGTCGAGACCGTTCTGCTGCGCCTCGATCAGTTCCTGGTACACCTGAGTGCGTGTCTTGCCCTGCGCAAACGCGCTCGACGAAGCGGCGAGAACGACGAGCGACAAAGCAACGAACGAAAGCTTTTTCATGATCGACTCCTTGGAGAGTTGTGCGGGTTCGCACCAGGGAGAACCACGGGTGGGCAGCGTTTATTCCTGTATTCGTGGCGTGAAAAAAACATCGCCGGCGCGGGGAATAAATGTCCCCGCCGCCGTGTTTGCCGTCCGATAGCAGCAATCAAGACCGCGCATCATCATGACCTCGACTCACCGCCCCTGCGGCGCTCCGCTCTCCGAAGACGACATTCAGGCCTATGCGGACGGCACGCTGACGCCCGAGCGCGCCGCGTCGCTGCGCGACTATCTCGGCAAGCATCCGGCGGAAGCACGGCGTGTCGCCTTTTACGACCGCTTGAACGCGCAGATCCAGGCCACGTTTCAGACCGCCGAGGAGCCCGCGCCTGGGCGCCTCGGCGGATCGCGCCCGCTGCGCATGCGCCCGCAACCGGGTGGTCGCGCACGCCGAACACTGGTCGCGCTCGTCGCGCTCGCGCTGATGCTGAGCGCCATCAGCGGTTGGCTCCTGGCGACTCAGGTGTCGGCACGAGCGCTCGATAATGCCGCCGTGATGGCGCTCGCCGAAGCCGCCGCACGGCCCTTTTCCTCGGCATCGCCGACGCGCGTCGATCCAGCCGCGCCGGATCTCGGCGCGATCGGCCTGCGCCTCGTCGAGCAACGCGTGCTGCGGCTCGGGCCATTGCAGCGCGCGGACGAACTCGTCTATCTGAACGGCGATCAGCAACCGGTGGTCGTGCTGTCGGCCGCGGCGCCGTTTGCTCGGGAAGAGCCGCAGTGGGCCGCGCGCCGCATCGGCGAGCTGCGGCTGTTGACGTGGACCGCGCAGCGGCAGCGTTTCGTCGTCGCGGGCAATGCGCGCACCCACGGCCTGATGCGCGCCGCCGACGTGATGAGCGCGCGCTGACGCCGGTGCGTGCGGCCCTCGCGGAATAAAATGCGCTGACAGGTGTTTGCAGTTCGAACGCATCGTGCGACGGACGCCTCCGCGACCGGCCCGGCGCGTACCGATACCGACGCGAGTGAAGCCGATGCCACCCCCACGCCCCTTGACCGGGATCAACCATGGATGTCCGTGACGAGTTGATCGAGCACGTGCCGCGTCTGCGGCGCTATGCGCGGGCGCTGATCAACAATCGGGAGCTCGCCGACGACCTCGTGCAGGACACGCTCGAGCGCGCGCTCGGCCGCACCCGTCTGTTCCAGCCGGGCACCGATCTGCGCGCGTGGCTGTTCACGATCATGCACAACGTCTTCGCGAATCAGGCGCGCAAGGCGTCGGCGCGCGCGGTCCACGTCGCGGTCGACGACGACAGCATCGCCGAAAGCGAGCTCGCGGTGCCGTCGGGCCAGACGCGTTCGCTCGAAATGCGCGACCTCGACTACGCGTTGCAGCGGCTGCCGGTCGAACAGCGCGAGGTGGTGCTGCTGGTCGGTCTCGAGGAGATGAGCTATGCCGATGTCGCGCTCGCGCTGAACGTTCCGATCGGCACGGTGATGTCGCGGCTCTCGCGCGGACGCGAACGGCTGCGGGCTTTGATGGCGGGCGCCCAGCCCGGTGCGAAATTACAGGTGGTGCGATGAGCGAGCCGCAAATGCCGATCGGCGAAGAAGACTTGCACGCGTACGTGGACGGTACGCTGTCCGGCGAGCGGCACGACGAGGTGGAGCGCGCGCTCGAACAGAATCCGGAGCTGGCCGCGCGCGTCAGCGATTACTTTTCGCTCAATGGTCTGCTTCACGAGCGCTACGACCGCGTGCTCAGCGAGCCCGTGCCGAAGCGTCTGCAGACCGGTGTGCCGCGCCGCGCGCGAGCGGCCGCGAACTGGCCGCGTTTTGCCGCGCAGTTCGCGGGCATGGCCGCGGCGCTCGTGCTCGGCGTGGGCATCGGCATGCACAGGAACGATCTGATTCCACCCGTTGCGATCGATCGAACCGACCCAGGGGCCGAAACGCAAGCCGGAAATCGTCCGGTCAGCGCGGACAGCGCCGAGGGCTTCGCACGCCAGGCGGCGCTCGCGCACGTCGTCTACATGCCGGCGATCGACCGGCCGGGCGACATGAGCGCCGATCGCGAGCAGGACTTCGTGCAATGGCTTGCGAACCGGCTCGGCACCGAGGTCCATCCGCCGATGCTGTCGAAGAGCGGATTCATGCTGTCAGGCGGCCGCCTGCTGCCCGGCGACGACGGTCCGACCGCGCAGTTCATGTATCGCGGACCGAACGGCGAGCGCGTCACGCTGTGCATCTCGCGTCGTCGCGAGAACGCGAATACGACCGCGTTCAAGCTGTATCAGGCGGGGCCCGTCAACGTGTTCTATTGGGTCGACGGCGATTTTGGCTATGCGGTGTCGGGTGGGATCGATCGCAAGGAGCTGCTGCAGCTCGCGCATGATGTCTATGCGCAGTTGACGGGGGCCGCGCCCGGTTGAAGCGGATGGGTTCCGCGCCGCGCGGTTCGCGCATCAACGTCGTGGGTTCTCCTGCCCCGACATGGCCGCGTCATCGCGCGCGGCGCCGCGCAGTTCACGCGGCGTCGCACCGAGCAAACGCGACATCCAGTGCGCCATATGGCTCTGATGCGCAAAGCCCGTTTCGAGCGCGATCTGGCTTGCGCTGAGGCGTCCCTGCAGCAGCAGCGTTCGCGCGCGCTCGACCCTGCGCTGTACCACGTACTGATGCACGGGCACACCGAGCGTGTCGCGAAACAGCGCCTTGAAATGCGGCACGCTCAGTTGCGCCTGCGCGGCGAGCTCGTCGAGCGTCAGACGCTGATCGAGATGCGCGTCGATAAACTCGATCACACGTGCGGCCGTGCGCGGCGCGAGCGTACGCCGCCGGTTGCCCGGCATGGGTTCGACGCCGATCAGACGCACCAGCATCGCCGTACACAGACTTTCGGCGTAGAGCGGATCGGACGCATCGTCCGCTTCGAGCTCCGCGCGCAGCGCCCAGGCGAGATGCTGAAAGCGCGGATCGCGCATCTGGAAGCGCGGGCGCAGCTGCGCGTCGGCCGAGTTCAACGCGAGTTGCTCGACCGTCCGTCGCGCGAAGTCCTCTGCAAACCAGACGCTGAAAATCGTGCAGGCGGCGTCATCGTTCCACTGACCTTCGAGCCCCGCGGGGATCACGTCGGCGTCGCCGTGCGCCTGAATCCGCGTGTGGCGGCGCGCATCGCACAGACAGCGCGCAGTCACCGGCGCACCAACGTGCACGCCCACGCGATGATGGCGAAAGGCGGACATCCGATGCAAACCGGACGACACGTTGACCAGCTCCGCACCGAAGCCTTGCCAGCCAAGCGCCCTGCTCGTGCGCACGGCGATGCGCGAGCCGCTGTGCGGCGCAGGCGCGGGAATCGGGGTGACGGCGTTCATCGCTTGTCTCCTGAGTGAGCTGAATGACGGCGAGATGCCTGCATTGTGCGGCGTTTTTGGCAGGTTCGCCGGCGTGACGGAATTTCGTAGCTCGCGAACAGCCAACGCGATTCGCGCGACCTGCGCGACCTGCGCGGCATCGGCGTAAAAAATCATCCAGATCTGCGCAAAGTCATCCAGATCTGAGCGCCTCGCGAGCACCGCGTCCCTACCATCACGTCATAGCGATCCTCAAAAGGAGCACAACGTGTTCGTCATTTTCGGAGCGACCGGTCACGTGGGACACGCGAGCGCAACCGCCTTGCGTCGCGCGGGCTACCCGGTACGCGCGGTGGTGAGCGACGCCACGCAAGCCGAAGCGCTCGCGGCAATCGGCTGCGAGCTCGCGATCGCCGACCTGAACGACCCACGGCTGGTCGCGCGCGCGATCGACGGCGCGCAGGCAGTGCAATGGCTCTGTCCGGTGCCGCGAGCGCATGACGATCCCGCGGCCGCGATGCGGCGCATCATCGACGCGGGCGTCGCGGCTTTGCGCATGAGCGCGCCACCGCGGCTCCTCGCGCTGTCCGACTACGGCGCCGAGCACGCGGATGGCACCGGCATCACGACGCTGTTCCACTACCTTGAAACGCAGTTGCGCACCGTCGCGTCGTCGCTGATCTTGTTGCGCGCCGCCGAGCACATGCAGAACTGGGCACGCGTGCTGCCGGTCGCGCTCGGCCGGGGCGCGCTGCCGAGTCTGCATGATCCGCTCGACAAGCTGTTTCCGACCGTCGCGGCGCAGGACGTCGGCGAGCTTGCCGCGCAGTTGCTGCTCGATGAAGGGCCTTCGCGCGCGACGCCACGGGTGGTCAGTATCGAAGGGAAAGAGCGGGTAAGCGCGCTCGACGTCGCGCGTACCTTGGCGGAACTGTCCGGGCGGCCGGTTATCGCCCACCGGGTGCCGCGCGACGAATGGAGTGCCGTGCTGCGCGGCGCCGGGCTCGGCGAGCGGCACGCCCAACTGATCGTCGATCTGTACGACGCGCACAACGCTGGACGCATCGACGTCGAGGCGAATATCAGCGAGCGACGCTTCGGCGCCACCACGTTGCGACAGGTGTTGAGGGCGCTGCTATCGGGCGTGGCCGGTACGGCAGCGGCGGCGCGGTGATCCGCGTGGATGTAGGGCAAGCGGACGGCGTGGCGCGGCGCGAACAGCGTCGAAGGCGTTCAACACTGGAGAGACAGCATGCAGACCTGCCCGTTGCTTCGCGCATCGATCGACGCCAGATCAACGAAAAACGCAATGCGACGGATGAAGTGCGTAGCGTCAACACCGTCAACGCACCCGAGCTCACGCGCCGAGCGCTGGCTGCGCATAGCGATAAGGCTATCGAGCTTCATGGGCTGGCGCGCGCTTGCCAACCTGCTCGCCGCGATTCCCGACAGCAATGACGATTTCGGCGTGTTCTAGGTTCTCAGTCATGAGCCGCGGGCGGCTCAAGCGGCGCTGAAGGTGCTGGCCTGGTGGCAAGCACCGCAAGCCGCCGCCAACCCGCTTATCGAGGCGGTCTACTCATTCTCGTCGAAATGGTGACGCGGGCGAGCCTTCTCGTACAAACCTACGCCAACGCTTACGCCGGACCACTGAGAGGTTGATACCGTCAGCGATACAGTCGGGTCACGGCCTTTTTCAACGCGATCAACCCTGAACCAGGGTTCGAGCTTCTCTGACCACAACGACGACTTTTAAGGTACAACCACGAGCTGAGGTCTTAATGCAGCGCCGCTACGTAGCCGCGCTAGCTACGATCGGTCTGCTGTGACATTCCGCCGGCAAGCTTCGGTTCGCGCTGGCGGACCTGCACGCGCAGCGAACAGAGCAGTGGCGATCAACCCGCTCCGAAGCGCGGCGGATTTCATGCGGTCAATGGGTATTTTCTGGACGCGGAACGGGGGTGAGGCTGTGGGACCGCCTTCACGTCAGTTGCGATTTTGCCTGTCGCCATCAGCGCCCTTTTCGCTGAGGGTTTGGTCTACATCTTCTCCTTCACACCGGAACGAATCAGCCACCAGTTCACAGGGTAGCTCGTTACGAAGCCCGCGAGCATGGCGATCTGCATGGCGAACCAGAACTCCGAACTTGTCACGTTCGCGATGCCGCCAAAAACCGGCTTGAACCATAGGAACTGAATGATCGCCATTGCTCCATACATGCCAATCTGCCACGCGGTTATCGAGGCAATATCCGCTTTGACTGCAGCGATCACGCCCTGTCCAATTGACAGGTCGCGCATCGGCTTGATGGTGAAGTACTGAAAACCGATTCCTAGCAGAAAGGCGATCATGAAGTCTGGGATCCAGACGGCAAAAGTTTTCTCGTTGAATACGCTGTGCCATCCGAACCACACCGCCAACCCTGGAAACGCAAACGCTGACCATTCGACAACAATGTCGCCGAGTGTGCAACCAGCGCCGCAATGACTAGTGCCTTTCATCACGATCACTGTGAACGGTTGCGTTTTATCGCCAGCTTCGGCGGCGAGCACGTTGCGTCCCCATGCATAATAGGCAGCAAGCCAGAGAACTGTGCCGAATAGCGTGGTCAGCGGCCAAACCAGGCTCATGATCCACATCTTCTGCGGATGTCTTACCTCGTCAGTCACAATGATGACGGCACACACCACGCCTAACACAATCCAGGCGATCGACAGACTATGGAGCCAGGCTGGAAAAGTACCGTAAGTCATCGTTGGTCTTGAAAGGCTTTGCACCGATAGCGCACAGAAGAGCAACTGCCGTTCCGGCTCTGCAAGATTGGCTGATGAACAACGGCTGGATTCGGGCAGACGCCGGGTTACAGGTCTCCTGATGACCAAGCGAGATTGCACGTCAACCGAACGGTCGCGATGCATCGTTAAGCACGTCGCCGGGGCGCGAAAAGGACGATCAGAGAATAGCGACGATCCCGCTCGGCACGTTGCCCGGGCCATCGGTCAGAATCGCAAGAAGTGAGTTTGGCCTCGCGTTGGCGCGGCCTCCGAAACGCTCCGACAGATTAACCAGTAGGCCGAGCGATCGACTCTGCCGTCAGAGGAGCGACTGCGCCACCTGTCTCGACTTTAATCCGGCGTGCGTCTCCGGCCCGCGCTATGCGAGTGGCGAGAGGTCGCGCCGTTCAGAACAGCTGGTGCAACAGAAAACACCTTACATCGGCATCCCATCTCAAGTCGCGCCAGCTCATTCCTGTCTTTTCACCGCGCTGTTACGCGTATTGCGCTCGATCGCTGTGAGCAGTAGCAGCAAAGTCAGGAAACCTGTCAACGCGAGAAGAATTCCCAGCGACGAACCGAACTGAGCGTTTTTGCCCTCTGCCGCCTGAACGGCGCTTTGGGCCGCATCAATCCGCCCAATCTTGACACGGGCATACTGATCCATGGCCGCTGCAACATACCGCTCGCGGTTGTCCCATTCCCACGTAGCAGCGTGCTGCCCGGCAGTCGCAACAACGTCGGACAGTTCATCCAGGAACTGCTGTCGGTCGGCTTGGGGAATACGCTCGAGCCACGCCTTGAGCAGCGGTTGGCTTGCATTATTCTGGTTCAACAGGGCATTAAGCGGAGCGGGGATAATTAATCCCGCGGCGCCAGCGACATCCGCCATGGCGTTGCCGTTCGCGCTGCCGATTTTCAGACCGTCGTTGGCCGCCTCCGAACCCGCTATCGAAGAGAGTACCTCGCTCGCGCTGACGGGCGGATCTGTGATAACAGCTGCCGTCCTCGGAACGCCAAGCGCAAACATTAATGCGATCATCGCCAGGATGGCGCCAACTAGCGCGATGAGACATAGCACGCGCGCCATGCCCAATAGACGCTTTTCGATTCTGTCTGCGATCCCCATATGAACTCCGTCGATGTCTGTTCGACCTACCGTCGCCTTTGCCTCACGGCTTGCGCAGATAACGCTCCGAGAGCGCCTCGTACAGCGGTGGCGCAAAAAAGCGCGAGACGCGACTCGCGATGAGCGCCGTGGCCATCAGCGAGATAACGAGCGCGTGCCCGTTGATCATCTCGATGACGATCACGAACGCCGTGATTGGGCTCTGGGTGACCGCCGCCAGATAGCCGACCATGCCGAGCGCGATGAGCATCGGAAGCTGGATCTGCGAGAACGCCATGTGAACCGTGTTGCCGATGCCAGCCCCGATCGCGAGCGACGGGGCGAACAGGCCTCCGGGCGCGCCTGGCAGATACGACCCCACCATCGAGACCATCTTCAGGAGCGGGTATGCCGCGCTGACATGCGCGCTGCCTTCCAGCATGCTCCGCGCTTCGGCATAGCCGCTGCCAAATGTATGGCCATTGGCGCTCACGCCGACGAGCGCAATGACCAGGCCGCATAGCGCGCCGAACAGCACAGGCCGCTTCACGCGCAGTTCGAGCAGAACTTCGGGCATCCAGCGCTTCGTGTTGAGCAGCAGCCAGCAGAAGCATCCCCCTAGCGCGCCCGCAAGGACACCGATCAGCACTACGGCGAGGCTGAGCCATCGGGGCAATCCCGACCCGATATCGATCGTGCCGAAATACACATAGTTTCCCTGCAGCCCAAGTGAAACGACGCCAGCGAAGATGATTGCCGTGATCAGCACGCCGCTCGCGCGCTGCTCGAAGCTGCGCATGAGTTCCTCAATGGCGAACACCACGCCTGCGAGCGGAGCATTGAATGCCGCCGACAAACCGGCGGCCGCACCCGCGAGCGCGAGTCTGCGCTCCAGCACGCCCGGCCGGATCGCCAGAAAACGACTCGGGTAAAAGCGCCTCAGGCTGAACATCAGGGCGGCGCCAACATGAATGGTCGGACCTTCGCGGCCGATGGTAAAGCCACCGAGCAGGGCCAGGAACGAGACCAGAATCTTTCCAACGAGAATACGCAGTGTGAGCAGCCGTGGCCCGAGTTCGTTCGGCCCGTGCAGCATGGCGATCACCTGGGGAATACCGCTGCCCTCGGAACCGTCAAAGAAGCGCCGTGTAAGCCACACCGTAACGGCGCCTGTTGCGGGCGCCACAATCAGAGGCAGCCAGAACCGGTCAGCCGCATAGCGAAGGAACACAGCGTAGCCGAAATCGATCAGCTTCGCGTAAAGCACCGCGACCAGGCCTACGGCGATCGCCCCCAGCCAGAACACGCCATAGTGGAGCCATAACCGGTTGATGCGCTGCAGCTTTCGACGGTCCATCAGCGCGAGAATGCGCACGATCTGTTCCCCTGTTTTTCTTCTGGGTTTTTTCCGGCGACGCCCTCACGGGCTGCATTTCGCGCCAGAAGCGCGACTCAGGCTTTCCGCGGTGACGGAACCTTCATATTGAACGCGATTGCGAGCCAGCACAATATGAGCCCGGAGCACGCATAAAACACCGCGTTCGCGCCATCGTGTTTTAGAAGCCAGCCGCCAACCACGCCGCCGAGGGCAAGGCCGATCGACTGCGTGGTGTTGTATACGCCCGTGGCCGCACCCTTCCGATCGCCCGGCGCGAGCTTCGAGACGAGCGAGGGCTGCGACGCTTCGAGGATGTTAAAGCCGAGGAAATACACGAACAGGACGGCGGGCACGATAACGAGTGTATGTTCGAGCGAGCCAAGCAATAGCTGGCCAATGAGGATCAGACCGATTGCAGAGACGACCACGGCCTTCATTTTCCCCCGCTTCTCCGCGGCAATGATGGCCGGCACCATCATGACGAACGCAATACCCATGACCGGCAGATAGACCTTCCAGTGCAACGAGACCGGCAGCCCTGCGTCGACGAGCAGGCGAGGCACCACAAGGAACAGCGCCGTTTGCGTGGCGTGCAGTACGAGCACGCCGAAGT
Source organism: Paraburkholderia sp. MM5496-R1 (assembly GCF_050436205.1). Classification (NCBI taxonomy): domain Bacteria; kingdom Pseudomonadati; phylum Pseudomonadota; class Betaproteobacteria; order Burkholderiales; family Burkholderiaceae; genus Paraburkholderia; species Paraburkholderia sp. MM5496-R1. The sequence continues at coordinate 2,405,936 of NZ_JBNDLT010000003.1, read as the reverse complement.
TCAGGCGCAGCAGCTCGACGTTGTGGAGCACTTCGGCAAATGGCGCCCGCAAGTGGACGGGCCGGTTCGGCGAATCCGGCACGACCCAGATCACCACGCCCACCGCGAGAATCGAGAGCGCGCCGACCAGCGAGAACAGGCCGCTCATCCCGAGCCAGTGGAACACCAGAGGCGCACCCACGATCGCCACCGCAAAAGAAATGCCGATCGAGGCACCCACCATCGCCATTGCTTTTGTGCGGTGCTGCTCGGCAGTGAGGTCGGCAATAAAAGCGAGCACCGCGGAGGAAACGGCGCCCATTCCCTGGATCACGCGACCGACGATTATCCAAACAATATCGTGCGCCCCCGCGGCGACGAAGCTGCCGATCGCAAATATTACGAGACCCGTCGCGATAACTGGCTTGCGGCCAACCTTGTCGGAAACCCAGCCGTAGAAGATATAGAAAAGCGATTGAGTGACGCCGTACGCCCCCAGCGCGATGCCGACCAGCAGGAGATTGTCGCCGCCGGGAATGGTTTTCGCATACACCGAAAACACCGGCATGATCATGAAGAGACCGAGCATGCGCAGTGCAAAGATCGCTGCGAGCGACAGCGTCGCTCGCAGCTCGAGCGCACTCATGTGCGAGCGGGAAGTGGCCGATGTGGAAGTTGCGCTCATATCGTGTAAAAAAAAAACCCAGCAGTCGCTGGGTGAAGATAGCTGCCGATGCTGCAGTCGGACGTGCTTGACCGGCAAGCTGAGGACACGTCGAAGTCACGCGATTCCGCGCCGCACCCGCTGAAAGCCTGGTGCAATATTATGGCACGACATGACATTTCCAGGAATTTAGACGCGAAAACTTAAACGAAACTTAAAACCCGGCTCGTGAGCCAGCCGGCGTGCTGCTTGAGACCCTGGTGATCTGGGACGGCGTGCTCTCTCTTTTATGCGGCCTTCGACGATCCCCAGACGGTCATTGGAACCCTGAGCGCTGCGAGGGCTCCCGCTCCCGGAAGCGAGTCGGATGCGGCCAGACCTCTCGTCCTACGGCCGCATGACGAAGGGCACGCGCGATTTACCGCTCGCGCAGATTACGTCGGATCGCAATCATTTAGCTTCGCGACATGTCGAGAATTATTGATCCGATGCGGCAGGTCGCTAATGAACGTCAGGTCGCATCTGCAGACTTATCGCGTGTATCCCCTGGAACGCTCTTGCGCTGACAACGGCATCGGCGCTGTCTCGCAATAACGAAGACATGCGCCGGCACCTCAGCGCTCCAACGGTCTAAATACCCCAGAGAATATCGTCGCCATGGCGATGGGCCTCGCGCATCATGTCGAGCAATGGCCAGGCGCGATGTTCGACGGTCGCTGCCGCACTGTTTGAACTATGGTCGTTCGGCACGTGATGGAGGACGTTGAGGGCTAATTCAGTGCGTGCCTGATCTTCGATAGCGCGTTCAAGTCGCGTTATCATCGTACCCAGTTCGTCGTGGCTGATGACGCCACGAGTGGCGACTTGCTTACCAATGGCTGCGAGGAGATATTCCGCGAGGTTCCGCAGCATGACGACGTCCGGAGTTGAACGGCACTTGAACGTAACAAGCATACAGACCTCTCCGCGAAGGACAACTGTGCCGCCGAGGCGGCCGCCTGATGCAATCGACGCTTATAACCAGCAACGAGGCTTGCGCTAATCTCGATATCCAAAGTGTAGGCCAATATGTCACATTGTGCTATATAAAGATCAGATGCGCGGACCGTACCTTACCGGCGCGCAGGCAGGTCGACATGAATCTAACTCGCGGGCAGCGCTCATTAGCTGCGCACGACGTTCGTTGTGTTGTGGCATAAGCGGAGGCAATAAATGCCATGATCGACTGCTCTTTGGGGGCGTGATGACCCTCCAGAATAAGCGAACGCTAAATTGTCCCTCTGTACCGCCAGGGACGCTTTGGCATCGCGGACAGATTCATCGTGCGCTCGCGGACGAGGCGGGATGCCCGGCAGGCTTCGAAGCCATTTGTGCGGTTTGTGCGTGCTGAGGAATGGCGTCCAGGTCGACCCAGTCATACCGCACGCTCGCCACCGCCTGCCGGAGGGCGTCATTTGCTTGATAGTACTGGTGATGAGAGATCAGCCTCGCAGCGTCATTGACGTCCGCGATCACCAGTTTTAGCGGAACGAGTTCCATGGTGTAGGCAACGTTGATATTCGCGACCTTCAGGGCGTTGAGCGCCTGATCCCGCTGACCTTGCTTGATGTGCTCATTCGCGGATGCCACCGCTTTGGATTTCTCGGAAGACTGGGCGAGATTGTCGGTGATAGTTACGTCAGCGCCAACCGGAAGCCACGTCAGCTCCTGCGAAGCGTGAGCGACGTCCGCTTGGACATGCGGCGCGCCGGAAGCCGTGGGTGGAAGTTTCAAGTCTTTTTCAGCCTTGGTAAAAGCAGTATTGTCAGCCTGCGCTTCCTGCAGTGATTTCTGGGCGGCTTTTACAAGCGTGGCGGCCTCCGAACCGTTACCGTTGAAGATTGCGAGTCGCGCAAGTTCGATCTGCTGGAAGGCCTCGTTTCCTTTCCCCGAGACTTTGCCCATGTCCGATGCGACGGCCCGCGGGGACTCGGCGGCCTGCACGGTCGCACCACAATAGGCGGCGGAGAGCAACGCGCACGTGACAGCGATAACCTGATGCCTTTTCATGGTTCATTCTCCTCAGCGAGTGTCCAGTTCCAGACGTCGCATGCGGCCTTGCGCGCTCACATCGGCGGCGCATATGGCATGCGAGACTTTCACAGGGCTTGAACTTCGAACAGTTGACGCTTTAAAGCTAGGCCGTGGTGCTTAAAGGACGCTTAATAAGGAGCCATCCGGACGCAAGGCGGCAGCACTGGGTAGTGTGAAGAACCGGACCTCGCCAGTTAGCGTTCGCATGATGTGCTAGCAGCGCGAAGCGACCACTGCCGCTTCTTATGCGCAATGACGTCAGGTTCATCGCACATACTCGTGATCATCGGCGTTAGAGGGCGCTCATTCTGCCCGTCGCTTCCGGTTAGACAAGTCTTGCTCGATCGCCGCTCATTACATGAGCGCGACTCCCTGACCAGATCTCACCGTTGGAAGTCTGGCTTGCAGTTCAGGCGGGTACTCGGGTACTCCCTTCAAGCGCCCCGCTAACGGATCGAGCTTCCGTTGACTCCTCCCTCGCTGAACGATGGCGTTGCCAGTCAACTCGTCGCGTCCATTCGCTCCATCATTGCTCGCGTCTGCTCGACGCGCAACGCGCAGCGCATTGCGAGCCTCATCACGATCACGCTCCAGAGCGCCACTAGAAGAATGTCCCAACCGAATCCGATCACACCGAGTCCGCCACCGATGCCGCCGAGCCACGACAATAACCAGATGCCCCCAAACCACGGCAACAGCCACGCAATGTTGTTCCAGCCGAAGTCTTTCGCAGCTTTGCGCAAGACGATGTGGTAGTACGCCGCGTAGAGTACGAAACCGATCGCCACCAGCGCAAACAGAAAGGTGTTCGTTGCAAAGCCAGTCCAATATATTACGAGGTTGCTGCAGATAAATGCGGCTGGCGCCAGTACGGGCGCGGCCCACATGCGAAATGGACGATGCAGTTCCGGAAGGTTACGGCGTAACACCAGCAACGCGATCGGACCAAGACCATATGTCAGCACCGTAACCGACGTAATGTAGTCGACCATCTTCTGCCATGCAGGAAACGGCAGCAGGAAAATGGTGCCAACCACCCACATCACGAGAACCGCCAGCCATGGCACCTTGTTGCGGTTCAGCTTTGTCAGCACGCGGGGACCGGCCTCCATTTCGCCCGTAGCAAAGAGGACGCGCGATCCGCCGGTTACATACATCAGCCCCGTGCCTCCAGGCGATATATAGGCGTCGATATAGAGAAGCGTCGCCATCCAGCCGAGCCCGAGCGTCGCGGCAAGTCCAGCGAACGGTCCCATTTCCCCCTTGAAGCTGAGGTGTGCCCATCCGTGCGCGAGATCGACCGGCGACAGCGCCCAGATAAAGGCCACTTGCAACATGATGTAAACCACTGCAGCGAGCACAACCGAGCCAATCACGGCTAGCGGAATGTCGCGATGTGGATTGGCCGTTTCGCCGCCGAGGTCGATCGCAGTACGGAAGCCCAAATAGCTGAAAACGATACCTGCTGCGGGAAGTGCCGTGAACATGCCGGAGAGCTTGTAGGTGTCAGGCGCCGCACGCACGACATCCCAGTGGGTGCTCGCTGCCATCAAGCCAACGATGGTCAGTATCGGTACCAGAATTTTCCACCACGTAATGGTTGAATTGACGTTGAGCAGCCATCTGATCACCATCAGATTCAGCAGCGCGGTGATTCCGAGCAAACCGGCGCACACGAAGAAGCCCGCCAAACTCAGCACCCCGGCGGAGCCAGGACGGATCAGCCATGGCAGATAGTTGCTTGCATAAGTGACGATTGCTTCGGCTTCGACTGCAGGCACCGGGACATAGGCGAGGAAGAGCAGCCAGCACCACAACCTTCCAAGTCCGTCGCCATGGCTCGCGTGGCTCATATGAACCAGCGCCCCACTACGAGGAAAAACGGCGGCAAGCTCCGCGAAACATAGCGCAATCAGCATGATGATGACAGCGCCGAGCGCCCAACTGCCTATGCTCAACGGACCGGCTATTCTCGATGCATGGTAGGCGCCGAACAGCCACCCTGAACCAATCATGCTAGTGGTGCTTGCGAACAGCAACCCCACTATCCCAGCATCGCGACGCAGTTTGCCCGACAGCGTCAGGTCGGAAATCGTGCTCATTTCTGGTCTCCTTGCGCCTGCCCCGGAGTTCGGTTTTTGAACCGGCGTTGCGCGAAAGAGGCGGTGCGCATCCGCGCACCGTCATACATGAACGGCTCATCCTGAACGCTTCGACCGCATAAACGGCGATAAAATTCCCGCCGTGAACCGAAGCGACAATTAAAGGGCTTGGAAATGCCCGTGCGCTTCGACGAGCGTTAGTTCACACTGTGCCATTTCAAATTCGTGCATGGCTTCATGCGATTCAAGCATCGTCGAGCATGCGCCAATCGCTCGCACTGGCCCCGGCCAGAGTACGCACACGAGCTTCGTCGCGCGCAAGTTCTCGCGCGGATCCGGAAAAAACGACCCGACCATCGTCCAGCACGCAAGCCGCGTCGGCAATCTCGACAGCCGCTCGAACGTTCTGCTCAACCAGAAGCACCGACATGCCTTCGGCGCGCATTCTGACGATAACATCAAACACTTCCCGCACCATCAGCGGTGCGAGACCTTGAGACGGCTCATCGAGAAGCAGTACGCGTGGGTTGAGCAGCAGGCCGCGTGCGATCGCGAGCATTTCCTGCTCCCCTCCGGAGAGTTGCCGGCCCTTGCTGTTCCGACGCTCGCGTAACCGGGGAAAAAGCTCAAACACACGTGCGATCGTCCAAGGACCGGTGCGCCCGTTGGGCACAAGCAGATTTTCTTCCACGCTGAGACCCGCGAATATGCGCCTACCCTCCGGCACATATCCGACACCGAGCGACGCGACCCGGTCTGGCGGCCAGCCGGTCGTTTCGCGGCCTAGAATGCTCACCCTTCCCGCGCGTGGCCGGGTCAATCCCATCAGGCTTCGCATGGTTGTCGTCTTGCCGGCGCCGTTGCGCCCTACCAGGGCGACAATCTGGCCGTCGTCAACGTCCACCGATACGCCATGCAGAATGTGGCTCTTGCCGTACCAGGTCTGCAGTCCCTCGGCAACCAGGGCACTCATTTTGCTGTTCCCAGATAGGCTGCCTGCACGGCTTGATTGCCGGTGATTTCTTCCGGCGTTCCTTCTGCCAGAATCCTGCCTTCGGCGAGCACCATGATGCGCTGTGCCAGTTGGAAGATGACGCGCATGTCGTGCTCGATCAGAATCATCGTCAGCGATCGATCGCGGTGCAGGCGTCGTATCAGTCGCGTCACGTCGTAGGTTTCCTGATCTCCCATCCCCGCGGTCGGTTCGTCGAGGAGCAGGAGCCTGGGTTCGAGTGCGAGCGACATGATGATTTCCGTGGCTCGCTGGTCGCCAAGCGACAGCTCGCCCACCAACCGGCGCGCACGCTGCTCGAGTCCGCCGAGCACGAGCAATTCTTCCAGCCGCTGGTTGACGGTCGCGCGCGCCGCCCTCGATAGCCACGGCGAGAGCCTGTGCCCGGCCCGAAGTTCGACCGGAATCCGCAGATTATCGCGAACGGACAACTCAGGAAAAACTTCCGTAATCTGGAAAGTCCGCGCCATTCCCATGGCAACGCGGCGATGAGGCGCAAGCCGGGTCACGTCGCGTCCGTCGAACACGATACGCCCCGACGTAGGCGGAAAGAACCCACTGATCAGATTGAAGAACGTCGTCTTTCCTGCACCGTTAGGTCCAATTACCGCGCGAAGCTCACCGGCTTCCACAGTCAGGCAAACATCGCTAACCGCGCGAAGATTGCCGAACCGGTGAGATACGTGATCGACTACGAGCAGGCTCATGAACGCACCCCGCCCGTCCGGATGCCCAGCACGCCACGGGGAAAGAACAGAACGACGAGGATGAACAGCAGGCCGATAAACGACATCCAGTTCTCAGTCCGTGTGGAGATGTAATCCTGAACCAGCACGAAGACGGCCGCGCCGATCAGCGGTCCCCACAACGAGCGCATTCCCCCCAGCACGGCCATGATCACAAAATCGCCTGACTGGTCCCACCGCAGATCATGCGGATCGGCGAAGTTATTGAGCAGCGCGTACAAGGTACCGGCAAAACTCACGAAAAAGCAGGAGATCACGAACGACAGCCAGATATGCTGCTCCACCGGCAGCCCCAGGAAGCGCGCCCGCTTTTCGTTCTCGCGTATCGCCAGAAGCGTACGGCCAAACGGAGAGCGCAACAGCGCAGTCATGACGGCAACCGACACGGCAAAGCAAAGCAGAACGAAATAGTAAAACACGGTGCTGTTGCCAAGAATGTCGATTCTCTGCTGGCCAAAGTGGAGAGGCATGCGATGCCATCCGGAGAGCCCATCGTCGCCGCCAGTCACGGCGTTCCAGCGAAAGGCGACGAAGTAGAACACCTGGCCGAATGCGATCGTCGCCATCGCGAAATAGACGCCCCGAAGCCTGGCAATCAGCGCGCCGATGAGCGCCGCCGCCAGCGTGCCGGCCGCGACCCCAATGACGATACCAAGCAGCGTATTCGGCACCAGATAACGGATCGTCATACCAACGCCATACGCGCCGAGACCAAAATATGCCGCGTGACCGAACGACAACACGCCAGTAAAACCGAGTAGAAAATTGAGCGCCATCGCCGCCAATGCCATTACTACTACGCGTGTACCAAGTGCCGTATAGCCGCCGAGCCAGGTGATCCAGTACGGCATGGCTGCGAGCGCCAGCCAGACCGCCGCATTCCCCGCGAGTTGCAGTGATGATCTCACTGGACCCTCCCTTCCTCACCCAGCAGTCCGCGCGGACGTACGAGCAGCACTAGCCCCATCAGGACGTAAATCATCGCTTCGGTCGCGGACGGGAAAAAGACAGAAGTCAGGCCAGAAGCGACGCCAATGAGAATGCCGCCGAGCAGCGTACCCGGCAGGCTGCCCAGTCCCCCGACGATGATCGCAACGAAACTCGGCATGATGAGCGAATCACCGATGGTCGGTTGCAGTCCGAGCATGCCGGCTGCCAGTACGCCAGCCAGCCCCGCGAGAAAGATGCCGAGGCCGAAATTCATGCTGCGAAGCCACCGTACATTCACGCCCAGTGTCGCGACCGTTTCGAGGTCTCCGACACCAGCGCGGATACGAATGCCGGATCGAGTGAACTTCAGGAACATGAAGAGCGCCGCCACGACGATCACAACCAGAACGACCATGAACACACGATAGCCCGTTAGAAAGAAGAACGAGGACGTCAATGGCCGGTTCAGCGCGTCCGGAATCTGGTATGGCAATGTCTGAGGCCCCCAGATATAGCGGCTACCGTCCTGCAGCAGAAACGCGAGCCCGAACGTGAGCAGCAGACTGTATAGGGGATCTCTTCCATACAGCCGGCGAATCAGTACCCGCTCGATCAGCAGTCCGAGAGCAGCCGTCAGCAAGGGGGCAATAACAAGCGCAGCCCAAAAGCCGACATACGGCATGATCGTGTAGGCGAGGTAAGCGCCAATTGCCAGGAATCCGCCGTGCGCGAAGTTGATGACACCGCTCAGATTCAGGATCAGCGACAGGCCAAGCGCCATTAGCGCGTAAAACGCGCCAATGACGATACCGTTGAAAACGTTGAACAGGATCAATTGCGTCATACCGTTACCTGTGCTGCCGACGTCCGCTTCCGATGTCCCGGCTCATCGGTCGCGCGGCAGTTGCGGCAGCGCGACATCATTAGGCACTCAGCCCCCTGTCTGGCTCCCCGAACCGGTCATGCCCATGTGAGACGGCAGCCGGTTTCGCTGACCGGCAGCGCCGCGTCGATGCCCTTTACCAGCTGATCGACGTGGAATAAATCATCAGGTCTAGGTCCCTGCGCTACCGCATGTCCCACATAGAGATCCGGCATGAGCTGATGGTTGCCGGCCCGATAGAACGGTGTGTCCGGCATCAGCCCTACGTCCGGCGGCAACTTGAAGCCTTCGAGCGCCCGCGCCAGTTTCACCGCGTCAAGCGTCTTCTCCTGATTAGCGACGAGTGCAACGCTATTGACAGCGACGTGCCCGAACCAGTGTCTGGCAGTCGGCACTCTCCCGGCCTTCTTACGGATGCCGGCCACGTATTCCGCTACGTGGGGTACGTTGGGCTGGTCCCAGTACCATTCGAATACCCACGTACCGATTCGCGCATCCGGCGGCAAGCCCTCGAGCACCTCCAGTTCCTGCTGCGCCCCGGCGATGTGGAAACGCTTGTTAAGGCCGAACTGCACCGCCTGCTTAAGCGAATTGACAGCATCCTGACCTGCGGTAAGAAACAGGATGACGTCAGGATCGGCAGCCTGCGCCTTGATCAAATATGACGAATAGTCGGTGGTGCCAAGCGGCGCCAACGCGGCTCCAGCCTCCACCCCTCCGAACTTCTTCAGGCTCGCCTCGAAGCCGAGTTGCAAGGTGTGGCCAAATGCGTAATCTGGAGTGATGAAAAACCATTTTTTTCCGTACCGGTCGAACAGGACCTTCGATACCGAGTTGGTTTCCATCCTCGTCGTATTGCAGACCCGAAAGACGTTCCAGTGACAATCTTTACCGGTCACGGCGTCGGTATGCCCACCCGTCACGATATGCAGTGTTTTCAATTCGTTTGAAACCTGCCCGATCGCAAGCGCCATGGCCGAGTTGACATTGCCAAGCAGGAAGTCCACCTTGTCACGTTCGATCAGCTTGCGCGCCTTCTGTACAGCAGCGCCAGTATCCGCGCTGGTGGAATCCTCCACGATGAGCTGAACCGGACGACCCAATATGCCCCCGCGCGCATTGATCTGATCGATCGCGTATTCGCAACCCATTTGCTCGTTCTTGCCGAGTTCGGCATAGGTACCTGTCAGCGGGTCGTCGAGCCCGAATTTGATTGGAACCTCTCCGCGCGCCTTGATGATGAAGGGTGCGCCGATCTGCGCAATTCCGGCTGCGGCAGCAGCCTTCAGTACGAGCCGGCGATGCCGTCGGCCCGCGGTCGATAGTCTTCCCATTTCGGTCTCCCACAGAATGGACACGTCCGAGCAATGCTCGCGCTCTCCTCCTGGGAAAGCTGGTTCCGATTTCTACGCTTCGGATTTCCAACGCATATCAAATGTTAGTGCACGATATGACATAATTCCATCAGATGTAACGAAACGTCTGAGTGCCAGCCGGTCTATCGCGGTGATTCAACGCACACCGGCGCGGTACGCGGGTAAAGCGCTTCAGTAAATGTCCCGGGATGCGCATGAAAGAGACGCGGGAAAACCTCCACTCTGAAGAATCCTTCCTCTATTGAGGCATCTGGAACAACTCCGATGCTCGCGCCGGGTGTTGGGAGATCTGGCAGCATCGTAGGCAGTGGTCGCGCTCGCAACCGATCCGCTTGTCAAAGATTGCGCCAAAGCGAACGCGAAATTGTGGGACCACATCGGCGTTTCGTGCGCGGCGTCCGTTACAGAGATGGCCGATTTCGAATGGGTGAGTTCCCCTCCGCAATCAGGCAAGACCAGCCACGGCCCTCGCTACCGCGATTGAGATGATTAATCGAGGCTCGAAGCCCCGAAACCCAATGCGCTAAGTGCGAAACTTCCTGCGCCAAACGCATTACGTGACGGCGTGTATGCATCGTCAAACGCCAGGATTTCGCCGTGCGCTGCCAGCGATATGTCCGCCAAAGAAGACCGGGAATACGGATCGGCGCGCTCCGGATACCATGGTGTCGTTGGAGAGGATACTGCCTCAGAGGTCGAGCCTCTGCTCGAAGACCTCATCTTGGCCCATGGACCAGAGGAATCCAGCGGCACTAACTCGTCCAGCATACGATCACCTGTCATCGCGTTCACGCTGCCGCAAATGGCTGTCGCGACCAACAGCACGGCCTTGGTGAGCTTGCGAAGGAGTTTTGATGAGTCTGGCGCAGACTTCATGAATGATCGCTGTGTCACTTCAGAATTCAGACGTTTGGAACTTGCCGCCTCACGGCACAGTCGCTGCATGATAGCGGGTGGCCTCTGCCAAATAAATCTGTGTTTACTCCCTATCTGCGAGTGCAGCGCACCGATGGATCCCGTACCCGGTGCTTACCCCGATGATCGGATATGGCCCCGCAGCGGCCGCGCATGCCTTGTCCCAGCCTCTGTCCGACAATTTGCGCAAACTCAGCGCATATGCCATGAACAACTTCATTGTATGGATGTCGCAAGGCAACGCTCGCCTCAAAGCGGCCCATCCGAAATCCAGTACTACATGCCGATATATCTGTAACGCTCCGCCCGTGCCTCGCAAAGTGGTGGCGCAAAAACCCTCGAAATGCGGCTGGCAATCAGCGCGGTCGCCATCAGCGAATGACCAGTGCGTTCCTATTGATCATCGCGATGACAATCACGAAGGCCTTGCCAACCCGGAGATGACGCCGATCAGCAGCACCGCGACGGCGAGTAGCGGATGGTCCGAAATCGCGCGGGATGGAAGTGCCGCAGGTTAAGCATCAGCGATGCGCCGACGTGGATCGTCGGCACGCCGCAATATGTCACAATCTGCATCAATCAGATGCGCTTCCAGCACTGCGACGAGAGCGGTGACCAACGGGCCCACCCAGAAGATTCCATAGTGGAACCAAAGCCGCCGAACATGTTGCAGCGATCTTCTGTCCAGGATGCGGAAGAAAGTGGCAGACGGATTCAACGTCAGATAGGGATCAACGAAAAAAAAGCCCAGCCGTGAAGCTGGGCGGAGGGGAATCGCCTTCTGTCGCCTGAAAACGAGTGGGCTTGCTGACGGACCATACGCCATAACATGCAATATCGGCACGCCAGGTCCCACACCACTAGCCCCTAGGATAAGCACGTTGTGACATTTATTCAAGCGATTCCTGCACCTTCTTCGGAAAACCAGGAAGGGGGAACAGGGCAGGAGTTCATTCAGATGACCTTCGCGAGATAACGGCGGCTGCTCCGATGGCGGCATCGCCTGGGAAAATACGGAGGCACACCACGCAAACGCCACATAGACTTCAAGACGTCGCTTCCCTCGACGTACTGCCCTGCTCCACGTCGTCACTTTTCTGGGAGACAGAATGAAAAAATGCACGATCCGGCTCACGTTCGTGATGCTCGCGCTGCTCGCCGGATGTCATGAAACGAAAACGCCGCAAACGGTCACATCGAGCGGCCAGGCTGCCAATGCGTCGGCGCTCAGTACCAGTCCCTCGACGATCGACGCACTGAACAATCCCAACAGTCCGCTTGCAAAGCGAAGCATCTATTTCGATTTCGACAGCTATACGGTCAGGGATGACTATCAGGCGCTACTCCAGGCACATGCGGACTATCTGCGCCGGCATCCGTCCCAGCATGTGCTGATACAGGGCAACACCGACGAGCGCGGCACCACCGAATACAATCTCGCCTTGGGCGAGCGGCGCTCGCAGGCCGTCATGCGTGAGTTGGAAACGCTTGGCGTGCCCGGGACGCAACTGGAAGCTGTCAGCCTGGGCAAAGAAAAACCGGTTGCGCTGGGGCACGACGAGGCGTCGTGGTCGCAGAATCGCCGCGCCGACCTGGTGTACCGCTAATCGCGCAGCGCACGACGCGCGGACCAGTTCAAAGCCCGAAGTACCAGAGCCGCACGTCCTCTTCCTCCGACCATATCTGCACGTCCAGCATCTCGTCGAATTCGACCGGCTCGCCCCGGTACATGCAGCAGAACCCGCGCTCGGTGCGATAGACGATCACCCACTCGCGCGGGTCGGGGGTTGCGTCGGGCGAACGGTCTTCCCGTGTACTCCCGGAATCCGCAAGGTGCACCGCGGCCTTGAGCCGCTCGCGCAACGTCCGCCACTCAGTTTTCAGCTTCACGGTCGCTCACCTTGAGACCCCTGCCGTGCACGGCATACGAAGCGTCGTTGACGCGCACGGATTGCATCGGCGTGGCGGTCCTGCCGCGAGCCCGGGGCTGGAAAATATCGATACTGCGGGCGACGGCGTCCGCAATATGCTCCTTCGCAATCACGCCGGACACGTCGAACGCGCCATCGACAGCGGCATCGACGAGGACCACCGCCATCACCGCGCGGCGCTGCCGGAGTTCGCTGATCACTTCGAACGCCGCATCGGATCGCTTCACGACGATGAAGTTGCGATTCGCGAGTTGCCCGATCGTGACCGTCGGATTGTCATGGCTGACCGCGCGGCGCAGGCCGGTGTTGATGCGCAGCACGCCGTACAGCATGCCTGCCTTCGTGACGACGATGTGCCGGAACGGCGCGACGCCCATGCGATCGAGGAGATCGCGAAACGGGACCTCCACGTCGAGCACCAGTATGTCGGCCTCCATGATCGCCCCCGCGTTCTGCACGAGAAACATATTGGCGTGCAACGCATCTGGAATGACATGACCGCGCCTGACGAGTTTCATCGTGTAGATCGTCTCGCGCGAGAGGAGCCGGCGGGTGCCGATGCTGAACGCAACCGCAAGTATCATCGGCAGCACGATGTCGTAATCGCGCGTCATTTCGAAGATCATCGCCACTGCCGTCATCGCGGCACCCGTGCCGCCCGCGACCACCGCCCCCATGCCGACCATCGCGAATGCAGGCACGCTGACCGGAGCGGCCGGCACCAGCAGATGGAACAGGGACGCCAGCGCGGCGCCCAACGTCGCGCCGATAAACAGCGACGGCGAGAACACGCCGCCCGACGAGCCGGAGCCGAGGCTAACCGACGTCGCGGCCATCTTGCACAGCGCAAGCAGCAGCAGGAACAGGCCACCTTGCAACTGTTCATTGAGCGTCGCCTGGATCGTTGCGTAGCCCACGCCTTCCACGTAGTAGCGGCCTGCGTAGCGCATCAGCAGATACATCATTACGCCGACGAACAGCATGCCGAGCGCGTGGCGCGCAAAACGCCCCGGAACGCGATCGAAGGCGTCCTCCGCCCAGTGCAATCCGCGAATCAGAAACGCGGCCGCCACGCCGGCCACGACCCCGAGCAGCGCGTAAAGCAGCAGCGTGAAGCCGCTCGCGAGATGGTTATCGAGCGCTCCGAGCTGAGGGGGAACCAGGAAAGCCGCTGCTCCGCCCAAGAACAGCCGTCCCACGAACGTGGCGGTGCCCGTTGCCAGTGCGACGGGCAGAAAAGTCCCCACGCTGATTTCCGGCATCATCAGCTCGGTCGCGAACAGTACGCCGCCGATCGGCGTATTGAACGTCGCGGCAATGCCGGCCCCCGCGCCGCTCGCAACGAGAATGATCCGCTGACTGGCGGGCATCCGCAGCCACTGACCCAGCGTCGAGCCCATTGCCGAACCGATCTGGATGATCGGACCTTCCCGGCCCACCGCCGCACCGGTGCCGATCGCGATCGCCGATGCGAGCGACTTGACGACCGCCACGACCGGACGGATCACGCCGCCCCCGAAATAGATCGCGTCCATCACTTCTGGCACGCCATGCCCTTTTGCTTCCGGTGCGAAGCGGCTTACCAGCCACGTGACCACGAAGCCGCCTGCTACCGGCACAAGAATCACCCATGCGCCCCACGGCGACGGCGGGGTAAACTGGCTCGCGTCGTAGAGCGGCGAAAGGCGTCCGAGAAACGCCGCATTATGGATAGTGCCGATCAGCATCCTGAACACGACCGCGCCAAAACCGGTCACGATCCCGAGGCAGAACCCCAGCATGCTCATGCGATAGAGGTCGAGCGGCTTCACGACTTCTTGCGCGTTTTCAGGAGGCGCCGAATCTCCTTCCTTGCCGTCGAGCTTCGTGGGGGCCATATCCCGCTTCTCCTCGCATGACAACACCGCGTCATCGTTCGGCGCGGGAGCCTCGAGCGGTCCCATGCACGCAATACAAGGTCCACGCAGAAAGAAGCCGAGCGGTCTTGGGGGATGATCGAACATCGCACCGCCCGCCTGAATCGGTCGGTGCGACCGGGTAGACAGGCCTCGGCAATCATGTCATGCCGTGCCATGCACTATAGTCCTATCAACGCGTGTTCACCAACCTTGATGGTCGTGGCGATACGGAACACCCACCGTTCACCGCATCCAGATCCGGCGCGGGCACGCAATCCATCTGATACGATTTTGCGCTGTCACCCCGTCACGCCGCATTGCCGGTGCGCTTTGCGATAGAGCAACAGGATTTCAGCAAGGCTGCAGAGAATCCGGTTTCAGGCGCCTGGTCCATGTTCCGAACGAGACAGGTAGCAAAGTGAAGCAAACATCACCGCACATCCGGGTCGGCATGCCCAACAAGCAGGATCTCGAAGCCATGTCGGCATTCCGTTACCAGTTACGCAGGTTCCTGCGGTATTCGGAAGAAATTACTCACGCGGAAGGAGTCACGCCTCTGCAATATCAGATGCTCCTTCACGTCAGGGGATTTCCCGAGCGCTCCTGGGCCAGTATCGGCGAACTGGCTGAACGGTTGCAGGCCGCGCCCAACGGCACCGCGGCGCTCGTGTCCCGCTGCGAAGCCGCCGGGTTCGTCGAGCGTCGCCCCGACGCTTCCGACCGGCGACTCGTGCAGGTCCACCTGACGGAAAAAGGCGAGCGGTGCCTGTTGAAGCTCGCGATGCTGCACAAGCGGGAAATCGAGTCATTCGGTTGGGCGCTGGGGCAGTTTCAGGTTCAACAGACACCACTGGTTGGCGCAGCGGCCAAATCGCCAGATTGGTGATCTTGCAGCGGCGCCAGGGATGAGCGTTCGTCGACGGCCGGCGCGCCAGCGACGATCTCCGCGTGCCAGCCCTTTAGCCCGTGTCCGTCCGACCCATTCTCAAGACATCCAAGACCGCTTGGGCTAATGGGTGATTACCCTCGCACGGACGCGCCAGAGGCTTTCAGGCCTGCCTTAATTGGGGCGATCGTACTTGTCACGCCAGGAGCGGCGCCTGTGGCGCGAAGTCCGCTGGATGACATTTTCCGATGGACGCGAGCGGCTCGACGCCCCTCAGCGGCCACCGCTCGCCGCTTCGTGCGCAGCCGCACTGGACGCGCCTTCCGATTCGGCGGCACGTTCGACAGGTGGCCAAAGTGCCTTGCTAAATGCCCTATCGTGCGCTAAAAAATATTTACTTCCTTCGCGTGTCTACTGGCCGTCCGGCCAATGCCATGGACGCCCCCACTCCAGCGAGCACGACTGTCCATGAGTCTTCTTGAGCTCAGAGGCGTTTCCAGGCATTTCGGCGCCATTCAGGCCCTGACCGACGTGACGCTCAGTCTGGAGCCAGGTCAGGTCGTGGGGCTCATGGGCGATAACGGGGCCGGGAAATCGACTTTGGTGAAGGTCGTCGCCGGCAACTTTCCACCTTCGCACGGCGAAATTCTCATCGATGGAAATCCCGTGCATTTCAACAAGCCGGTCGACGCGCGCGCGCGCGGCATCGAAGTCGTCTATCAGGATCTCGCGCTCTGCGACAACCTGACGGCAGCCGCCAACGTTTTCCTTGGCCGCGAACCGCGGGTCGGGTTCGGGCCTATCCGCGTGCTCGATCACGCGACCATGTATCGGCGTGCGGGTGAACTGTTCAAGGCACTGAAGTCCGAGACGCGCCCGCGCGACCTCGTCAGGCAAATGTCGGGGGGACAGCGGCAGGCGGTGGCCATCGCCCGCACACGTCTCTCGGAAGCAAGGCTCGTCCTCATGGACGAGCCGACCGCCTCGATCAGTGTGCGCCAGGTCGTCGAGGTGCTGGATCTCATCAGACGCCTGTCCGAACACGGTATCGCCGTCATCCTCATCAGCCACCGCATGCCTGACGTATTCGCCGTTGCCCAGCGGGTGGTTGTCATGCGGCGCGGGCGCAAGGTCGCGGACAAGAAAACCGAAGAGTCCTCCCCGGAAGAAGTGACCGGACTGATCACCGGCGCCATCGCCGCTGCCTGAAACTGCCTCGCATCGGAGCCACCACATTGAACGACGCGCCGCGAAGGCCCCCTACAACCCCGCCATTGCTCGATGATCCACAGTCCGCGAGGACGCATACTCGCTGGTCGGGAATGCTCGCAAGCCAGGTGTTCTGGGTCGTGCTGGCAACGATCGTCGCCTGTATCGCCCTGTCTTTCGCGACCTCGACCTTCGCGACCTCCGAGAATCTTTTCAACGTTACGCGAAACTTCGCCTTCGTCGCCATCGTGGCGCTGGGAATGATGGCGGTGATCGTCACGGGCGGCATCGACATTTCGGTTGGCTCGACGATCGGCATTAGCGGTATCGTGCTCTCGGTCGTCATGAACGCGGGCTACCCGATCTGGGCCGGTATCGGCATGGGACTACTGACCGCCGGGCTGGTCGGCCTCGTCAACGGCTTGCTCATCGCGTATCTCGGCATGCAGCCTTTCGTCGTGACGCTCGCGATGCTGAGCGTCGGCCGCAGCCTCGCACTCGTGATCTCCCGCAGCCGGACCATTTTCGATTTCGGCCCCGACGGCAGCAAGCTCCTCGCGCTCGGCGGCGGCGCGACGCTCGGCGTCGCCAATCCGGTGTGGTTCCTGATCCTGCTTGGGCTGTTGTTCTGGTTCGCGTTCGGCTGGACCCGCTGGGGCCGCTATGTGTTCGCGATCGGCGGCAACCGTCATGCGGCGACTCTCACCGGCGTACCGGTGCGCCGCATCGTTTGTTCCGTCTACATGCTCTGCGGCCTCATGGCGGGCGTCGCGGCGATTCTCGAAGTCGGCTGGCTAGGCGCGGTGACGACAGGCCTCGGCACGGGCGACGAACTGCGTGTGATCGCTGCTACCGTGGTCGGCGGGACCAATCTGATCGGCGGGGTTGGCAGCGCCTTCGGCACGATCGTCGGCGCGGCGCTCATCGAGGTCATCCGCAACAGCCTGATCCTGCTCGGCGTCGACGCGTTCTGGCAGGGCACGGTCGTCGGCAGCTTCATCGTCGTCGCGGTGCTCTTTAACAGGCTCGGTGGCGAGCGGCAAGGAGATTGAAATGTCGTTGGACGCGCCGGCCGCTTCCCGGCCGGTGCCGCGGGAAGGGGGTGCGGCCGGATTAAGCGCGGAACTGCCGCACGCATGGGTTCACAAGACCGCGAGGATCCGCTCCAAGGCCGAGTTCCGATTTCGGGCCTGACGTTGGATCGTTATGAAGACTGTGTAGGCCCACATGGGCACCGTAGAGCCGGCGCCGAACAGGAGGAAGCAATGAAGAAACTGTGGATGTGTCTTGCCGCGGCTGGAGGACTCGCGATGCTGGCGTCCTCTGGCTTCGCGGCCGATAAGACCCTTGCGCTGGTGGTGAAGGGTCTCGACAACCCGTACTTCGACCTCATGCATCAAGGATGCGAACGGGCGAACAAGGAACTCAACAAGGAAGGCTACAACTGCTACTACACCGGTCCCGCGACCGCCGCGGACGAGAGCGCGCAAGTGCAGATCATCGACGACCTGCTGACCAAGGGCGTCGCGAGCATGGCGATCTCGCCCGCGAACGCGCCGGCTGTGGCGGAGGTGCTGCGCCGCCGCGGCGGATCGGTCCCGATCATCACCGCGGATGCCGATCTGCTGCCGAAGGATGCGTCGCTGCGCAAGGCCTATGTCGGCACCGACAACTACGAACTGGGCGCCAAGCTTGGCGAGCAGTTGAAGATGCTGATGCCGAAAGGCGGCAATGTCTGCCTGG
Organism: Paraburkholderia sp. MM5496-R1; assembly: GCF_050436205.1. Taxonomy (NCBI): domain Bacteria; kingdom Pseudomonadati; phylum Pseudomonadota; class Betaproteobacteria; order Burkholderiales; family Burkholderiaceae; genus Paraburkholderia; species Paraburkholderia sp. MM5496-R1. The sequence goes on along the minus strand of NZ_JBNDLT010000003.1, from coordinate 2,387,589 downwards.
TGATGGGCAATCCGGCAGCGGAGAACATCAACCAGCGGGCCCAGGGCGCGCGCGATGTGCTCTCCGGGAAGAAAGGGATCACGAAGCTCGCTGGCGAGAACGGCTGGCATGAGATCAGTGGCTGTCCGCTCTACGTGAACGACGACGCCGCCAAGGCGAACCAGATGATGCAGGACACGCTGACCGCCCACCCTACCGGTCTCGACGCCTTTCTGCTAGCGGGCGGCTGGCCTCTCTTTGCGCCGCAGGCCTATTCGCAGGTTGTCGCGCCGATAATGGACAAGATCAAGAACGGCAAGTTCGTGATCGTCTCGGCGGATACGCTCGGGCCCGAACTGCAAGCGCTCAAGGAACACAAGGTGAATGTGCTCGTCGGCCAGCGGCCCGAGGAAATGGGCTACCGCGCCGCGATGGTCATGCGTGACCTCGCGGAAGGGAAGTCGGTACCTCCGGTCATTCACACCGGACTCGACGTCTGCACATGGAAGAACGCCGACACTTGCCTGAAGCATTGAAGGCCGGCGGCCCACATCATCACGATAACGCGCGAGCCGGATCGACACCGAGCCGACTCTGCGCTGCCTCAATGCATCGACGACACCATTTGCCTGCTCTTCCTGAAAGAGGCCGGGCGCGGCATTGAACACCAATAGCGCGCCGACAATGCACGCTTCGACACGTTCGCCGTTGATGCGCATCGTTAACCTCCGCCTTAAGTTGCCCAGGAGTACGCTGATTACATGAGAAATCCCACGGCTCGAAGCATCGCTCTGGTTTGTTCAGTCATCCCGAACATGACTTCGCTAAGCATCAGATAAGCTTCGCATCCTGGACTTCTCTCACGTTCCTCTCATTGCACCGCAGGGTTTTGACGTTGGTCAAATGACCCGGCGTCTCCGCATTGGAGCAACCACAGGCCAGCCCGCCTGAGCGAATCCTGCACGGCGAGCACCGAGTCCCAAGGAAATGCATGGACCGAACCTCCTTATAAGCCCAGTAGCCCATAGTTCGTCTCCTGCAAATCACAGCTTTTGAGCCAAATGTCGCTGGGTCGCGATAACTAAACAGAGCGTCTTGAATAATGCAGCATAATCTTCGCAAAATCTCGTTTGACCTGATCCAGTGTCGGAAACAGGCCTCGACGGCCTCAAGCACTTCGACGAGCGTGGAAAAGTAGCGGTTGCGCAATTCGCCAGTGGCGCGCCGCGATCGCAACGCGGCTGACAGAATGGCACCGGCCATTTCGTACAGCAGGAGATTGCCTGAGTGACCCCTCTCCTCCCGATAAAGTAGGCGTCTAGCATGAGTGAATACTTCACACCTCTGTCATGCATTTGCGCGCCCAAAACGACGTTCGCGCGCCCGATATGATGCGAGTGCGGCATCAAGCGCGGCGTCGTCAAAATCTGGCCAGAATATGTCGGTGAAGTAGAGTTCAGTGTACGCGAGCTGCCATAGCAGGAAGTTGCTGATGCGCTGCTCACCTCCGGTCCGGATCAGCAGATCGGGTTCCGGCGCGTACGCCATCGCCAGATATTGCGCGAAGCTGGCTTCGTCGACCGGCACGGCGTGACCATCGACGGCACTCCGTGCGGTTAGCTCGCTTATCGCGTGAAGGATATCCCAGCGACCGCCGTAATTCGCCGCAATGGTCAGCGTCATACGTGTATTGTGGGCGGTTCTGATTTCCCCTCGCTTCACGAGCGCCCGAAGGTGCGCATCGAACGCCGATAGATCACCAACGACGCGCAAGCGGATGCCATTCTTGTGCAACCGTGCCGTTTCACGCTGTAGCGTCGCCCCGAACAGACGCATCAGGAACGACACTTCGTCCTCCGGCCGGCGCCAGTTCTCCGAACTGAATGCAAACAGCGTCAGGAATTCGACGCCGCGCCGCGCGCAGCCCTCGACGATCGCGCGGACCGCTTCGACACCCTTCACGTGACCGGCCACTCGGGGCAGCTTGCGCTGCGCCGCCCAGCGGCCATTGCCGTCCATAATGATTGCAATGTGCCGCGGCACATCGGTCACGGCCGGTACGCTAACGGTCGAACTTTTATGGATCATGGGAACCGCCGCGAGTCAGGCGGAACACGAAAGTCCCCGAAGGTCATGAAGGTGCCCCTGGACTCTTTTCCTGGTGATCAACTCGACCGCCACCAAATCACGTGGACATCGGCTGGGCCACCGGACGAAATGGACAATCGTATGGTATGCAGACGAAACTGAAAGGATGCTTAAGACGGAGATACTCTCCAGGCTTTGTTCACGTATCGGCAGGTTTAAGGGGCCCGGCGAGGATTTCGTTCATGAAAGCAGCCGCCCAACAGAACGATACCGCCGTCGACAACCCGCTCTCCTATGTTGGCTATCGATTTCCACCCGACGTGATCAGCTACAACCTGGACAGCGCGGCTGGGCCCAAACGCCATATCCTGGCAGGATGACAAGACGAAAAATAAGCAACGAGATCTGGGCGGCGCTGGAGCCGCCAGGCGATGCGACAGCTGCGTGAGCCACTCACGCCTTTCCCTGTGATAAGTATGGCGGTTGTAGACGCCGATGATTCCGGGCTGTACGTGGCCGAGGACTGCCTCGGCAATATCGTTGGGACATCCCAGCGTTGCAAGAAGCGTCCGAGTTGCGCGTCGAAGGTCGTGGGCGGACCAATGCGTGACGGGCAAGCGCGGGGGGTGTCCGGAATTTTGTGTAAACGGGTTGAGGTTTAACCCGGCACCAGCCGCTCTTTGAACTGGATCGCGAAGCGGTTCAGTGCGGCCTTCCAGTCGCGGATCGGCATCATCCACTTCTTGCTGATGTTGTTCAGGAAGACGACCAGCATCAAGCGCGTAATGCCAGGCGCTACCCAGTTCCATGCGAAGGCGCCGGCGTCGACCGGTACGACTCGAGGAAATCGAAAGCCCGGGCGCGTGTGACGGCTGTGACGCGCATATCCCTATAGGCCCCAGCATCGCCTTGAATATACGTGCGACCTCGACCGCTCCCTTTGTCTTCCGATTTACTTCTACATACCCTTCCAGATAGTCGCGGCACAGCTGTCTGACGGTGTAATCGCCTGGGTGCGCAGCCGCTGATTCCCGTTCTCCGCAGTGTCGAAGGTTCGGCACCGGAATCGCGTTCGACGCGCTTCGTTTGCCACTCAGCGATCGCTGCGGCAAATGAGGTCGACGGCCACTCACGAACTTCACCTGTCGCATGCGACCGTCGATCGGCGACTTATAGCGATACGTCCATGACTTGCGGCTCGTTGAAGCCTGGTAGGCGTAGGCCTGGAAATCCCTCAAACGTCATGTGCTCGCCGCTCGGCAGCCTGGCCACGGCACGTGCATCAAAGCGCATTCTTCCCTCGGCGCAGGTTTTCTGCATAACGGCACAAAAACCTATGCCAGCATCACAAGTTTGGGTAAGCGGAGACACGCATCGACACACCAACCGATGGGCCTGAAGCGTTAATATTTTTCTTAAAATTCAGTTACTTGCGGCATATCCTGGGAAGGCTTTGGCCTTACCGAGACAAGCCTGAAAACATGGCTATTCGTTCTCGTCGAAGTAATGCCCGAACTTCAACTGCTTCGTGCGGATATACCGCTCGTTTTCCTCGCGCATCGGAATCGCGAGCGCGACACGCTCGCACACCGGAATGCCGTGCTTCGACAGCGTGTCGAACTTTTCGGGATTGTTACTCATCAGCCGCACCGACGTGACCTTCAGCGTGCGCAGGATGCCCGCGGCCGAATCGTATTCGCGTGAATCGTCGGGCAGGCCGAGATCGAGGTTGGCTTCGACGGTATCACGCCCCTGCTCCTGCAGCGCATACGCGCGGATCTTGTTCGACAGACCGATGCCGCGTCCTTCGTGGCCGCGCAGATACAGCAGTACGCCGCAACCCTCTGCCGCGATATAGCGCAGCGCGAGATCGAGTTGCTCGCCGCAGTCGCAGCGATAGGAGCCGAGCACATCGCCCGTCAGACATTCCGAATGAAGGCGCGTCAGCACCGACGACTGGTTGGCGACATCGCCCATCACGAGCGCGAGATGTTCGGCGCCGCTGTCGACCACGCGAAACACATAGGAAGTGAACGTGCCGTAGCGCGTGGGCAGCGTGGCGGTGGCGTCGAGCACGACGCATTCGCCGGTGACGGCGCCGTCCGCTGCGGGCGAGGGATCCTGAGACGTGAGCATGGCGTTGAACAATGGTGCTGGCATGAACCCGGTCGAGCCGGGGATAAGGTGTGGACTGCGAGTTTACCGCTAATCCGCATGCAGCACGTGGATGCCCCTTCGCTTGCACGGGACGCTGCCCCGCGACAAGCCGCACCAGGCACACGCCCATCACGCGAAACACGAGCCCGAGACCCGAAACAAGCCCGCGCGGACCGCGTCAATCCAGCGGGCATCGTCCGGCGCGCCCGAGGTATTCCCGGTGTACCGCGGGCGCACGTCGCGCCTATACTGGTATCGCCTGTCCCTCACGACAGTGCGCCACTTCGGCGTGCTGCATTGCGAAACGGAGCCGCTCCATGACAAGCGTTGCACAGCTTCTTAAAACGAAACCGAACCCCTCCGACGTCTACACGATCGGCGCCGACGATTCCGTCTACGAGGCGATCCGGTTGATGGCCGAGAAAAGCATCGGCGCGCTGGTGGTGACGGACGGCGACAGCATCGCCGGCATCATCACGGAGCGCGACTACGCGCGCAAGATCGTGCTGATGGACCGGTCGTCGAAGGCGACGCCGGTGCGCGACATCATGAGCAAGGCGGTGCGCTTCGTTCGTCCGAACCAGACGACTGAAGAGTGCATGGCGCTGATGACCGAGCGGCGCATGCGTCACCTGCCTGTCATCGACAACGAGAGGCTGGTCGGCATGGTGTCGATTGGCGACCTCGTGAAGGACATCATCGCGGAACAGCAGTTCACGATTCAGCAACTCGAGTTCTATATTCACGGCGAACGGCTCTGACAGGCAGCACGGTTTTCGCTGAGCGACACCGCATCGATCATCCGCGCGGGACCAGACGCAAAAAAAGCCCAAACCTCTAAGAGCTTGGGCCAAGCTACCTTGCGGCAGCGGAGGTTCCTTCGGAAAGAGGAACGCAACGCGCGCGGATAACACGCTCTCGGGCGCATGAGTGCGGCGCGCTCGTTTGAAACAGTACCGGGTATGAAACGCTGTGTGCGCCGTCAAACGACGCGCACACAGATTCTGCTGCCTGCTTGGTTACCGAAATTAGTTACCGAAATAGACGCTCTTCGGGCCGCTCATCGGCTGCGTCATGCCGCCCGCCTGGGTCGATCCGCTCATCGGCGCGCCGTAACCGCTGGTATCAGCGCTCGGCTGGGTTTGCGCGACGGCCGGATTTTGCGCTTGCACGCGCTGCTCGGCGGCCTGGATGTCGGCCGGATAATTCGGGTCGCTCGAGGTCGACGGGTTGTAGCCCGCGTGCTCCAGCTGGATCAGTTCGCTGCGGACTTCCGCGCGGGTGACCGGCTGCTGGCTCGACTGCGCGAACGAGACGACTGGCGCGGCGACAAGGGCCGCAATGGCAACTGCCTTGATCAGCGATTTCATGGTGACTTCCCTCCAATGTGGTTTTATCTGCATCGCCGACACCTCGGTGTCCAGCGAATCACTTGAGTCTAGTCACCGCACTGCCAAGGGAAAACCCTTAATTTCGAGATAGAAAATTGCTCGGTTCGCAACGATCTCGGGAAATATCGTGGAACCGCCTCCGTTAGCATGATCTTCGGGGTAACAATTGCCCGGATCGTCACCTTTGCGTCTGATGTTTCCGAAATACGTCTGATCGAAGAAAAAATTCGCCCGCCCCGCACGCCGAAACGTCTGAATCGATGTACGCGCGTAGCTGCGACGTCATGCGCCCGAATGCGGAATCGTCAGTAGCTTGCGCGGGCCGCTGACGAACGCGCTGCCCGGCTCGAAAAATCGCAACGGACGGTGCATCTCGCGCGACAGGCCGATGCGCGTCGTCACGCCGATCGGCGCGTCGCCAGTCTCGATCACGCCGATCCATAGCCCCCGCCCCGTACACAAATCGCGGCCGTCGAGCGCCTGGCCGATGCCGAACGCCACCGTCAGCCGGCCGGGTCCGCGCGCGAGATCGCGCAGCGGCACGCCGGGACGGCGCGCTTCCATCAGCGCGAGTCCTTCGAGCGGTTCGATCGCGCGCAGCAGGATGCCGGCGCCGACCTCCTCCGCTTCGGACGACATGTTGAGCATGTAAGACACGCCGTAGGTCAGCCGCACATAAGCATGACCGCGCGCGAGGAACATCGACCCGTTGTACGGACGACGTCCGATGAACGCATGACTCGTCGAGTCGCCGAGCGGATACGCCTCGGTCTCGACGATGCGTCCGCTCAGGCGTCCTTCGGGCAGATCGTGCACGAGATATTTGCCGACCATGAAGCGCGCGAGTTCCACGGTATCGATCGGCAGATCCTCGCGGCGCAACGGTCGGATCGGAAGAGCTTCGTTTCGCATGCGCTGGGTGTCCTTGAGTCGGTGCTGAAATCGGTGCTGAAACCTACGGCCTCGCGACAAGCGCGCAGTCGCCCCACTCCCACGTCATCGACCGGTTGCGCTCGACAAATTCGTTGTACCGAAGCCTCATTTTCTGCGCCATGGAAGTCAACATGGCACCAATTGTTGTATTGTGTTCATCCGGCCGGTCACACGGCCGTTTGCATGTTTCGGCGCGCGCTTCGCGGCTCGCTGAAACCGCGTGTCGGCTGAAAGCGTTCGCAGACTGCTGTACCTGTTCCATTGGCATGGAATCCCGCCGTACCCGCTGGTGTAAAAAAAATCGATCCCATCCGGGGATCGACGTTCTACGACAACAGGAGATGGTTGAATGAAAGCATTCTCGGCAATCAAGATGATCGGCGGCGCGCTGGTCGTTCTCGCTTCCCTCAATGCGTACGCGCAAAGCAGCGAGGCGGCCGCGACCGCAGCGCCGGCGGCAACGGCACCGACCACCAAGCAGACTCGCGCGGCTAATCGCGCGCTGCAGAAGAAGGTCCGCGCGACGCTCGCACGTACGAAGGGCCTGACCGTCGGCAACATCACCGTGCGCGCACGCGAAGGCGTCGTCACGCTGGAAGGCTCGGTGCCGGAACAGGCTCAGATCGAACTCGCGACGAACGCCGCTCAAGGCGTGGCAGGCGTGACGTCGGTGAAGAGCGCGCTGTCGATCCGCGCGATGGGCCAGTAATCCGGTCGAACGGCCGAAGAAGTTGCGGTAACAGCAGCAAGCTGGCGTCGACGGCGGAAAGCTCCGCCGCGACGCCAATTCACCCTCCGATGCAGCGCTCGACACCATTGCCTCACGGTGCGGCCATCGCACCATCCGACGCGGCGATTCCCCGCGCCCCGGAAACCGCGATATTTTTAATGCGCTATGCGCGTCGCGATGACCACCCGACCGCGTGGCGACGGCTGCTCGTAACGAGTTATTCCCGATAATTTAATAGCTTAACGTCACTTGTTAAGATATTACTTCAAGTTTATACATACCGAAAGGAAGGCCGCATGACTTCGTCCGCGACCGTCTTGCCTCGTTGGACTCTCGTCGCGCCGATCGTTAGCTGGATCGTGCTCGGCGCCGCCTACGCGATGCCGGGCAACACGCTGCTGCTCGCACTGGCCGGCATGTCGCTATGCGCGGCCGTGTTTGCCGCCGTGCATCATGCCGAAGTGGTCGCGCATCGCGTCGGCGAGCCGTTTGGCACGCTGGTGCTCGCGGTCGCCGTCACGGTGATCGAGGTGGCGCTGATCGTCTCGGTGATGCTGACGTCCGGTCCCGAGAAAGCCGGCCTCGCGCGCGATACGGTATTCGCGGCCGTGATGATCGTCTGCAACGGGCTCGTCGGGCTGTGTCTGCTGGTGGGCGGCATCCGCCATCTGGAACAGGACTTCCAGAGCCGCGGCGCGGCGGCCGCGCTGGCGGTGCTCGCGTCGCTGTCGGTACTGACGCTCGTGATGCCGAATTTCACGACCACCAGCCCCGGGCCTGTCCTGTCGCCGTCGCAGCTCGCGTTTGCCGGCGTGTCGTCGCTGGTGCTGTACTGCGTGTTCGTGTTCGTGCAGACGGTGCGCCATCGCGACTACTTCCTCGCCGGCGTGCCCGACGAAGACGTCCATGCCGAGCCGCCCGGCGCGCGCCTCGCCGCCATCAGCGGCGTGCTGCTGCTCGTGAGCCTCGTCGCGGTCGTGCTGCTCGCGAAAGTGCTGTCGCCGGTGGTCGAGTCAGCGGTGCTGAGCGCGGGCGCGCCGCCGGCGGTGGTCGGTATCGTGATTGCGTCGCTGGTGCTGTTGCCGGAAGGACTCGCGGCGCTGCGCGCAGCGCGCGCCGACCGTCTGCAGACCAGCCTGAACCTTGCGCTCGGCTCATCACTGGCGAGTATCGGCCTGACCATTCCCACCGTTGCCGGCGTGTTCCTGTACATCGGTCAGCCCATCGTGCTCGGCATCGATGGCAAGGACATGGTGCTGCTCGCGCTCACGCTGGTGGTCGCCACGCTGACGCTCAGCACCGGGCGCACGACGATTTTGCAAGGCGCCGTGCATCTATCGCTGTTCGCGGCTTATCTGTTTCTGTCGTTCGCGCCGTGACGCGATGCCTTATCCGGCACGGGCGGACGGCAACCTCACTCTTCCCAATGCTCGGCGATCCAGTCGCGGAACAGATTCAGCTTCTGCTGTTGCGCGACTGAGTCCGGATACACGAAGTAATAGCGCCAGCCGGTCTTCAGCACGGTATCGAACGGCCGCACGAGGCGCCGGGCGGCGACGTCCTCGTCGATTAGCGCGAGGTCGCTGATCGCGACACCGAAGCCCTGCGCGGCGGCGTTGGTCGCCATGTCGAGCGTATCGAAGCTCGGGCCGAGCTCCGCGTCGATCGTCGCGGCGCCCGCCGAATCGGCTTCCGCGACTTTCGCGAGCCACATCTTCCAGTCGCGGTGATCGCGCGTCGGATGCAGCAGCGTGTGGCGCCCGAGATCGGCCACCTGCGCGAGCGGCTTGTCCTTCAGCAGTTCGGGCGTGCAGACCGGCGTCAGACGCTCCTCGAACAGCGACACCGCCTGCACGTCCGCACCGGGCGACGAACCATAGATGATCGCCGCGTCGAACGGCTCGCTCTGGAAATCGACGTCGTGCTGCCAGGTGGTCGTGATCTGCACGTGCAGATCGGGATAGTCGGACTGGAAGCGCATGATCTTCGGCAGCATCAAGCGCATCACGCAGGTCGGCACCTTCAGCGCGAGATCGGTGCGCTGCCTCGTCAAGCGCAGCGACATTTCCTCGATCCGCGCGAAGCTCTCCTTGACCGCCGGCAGCAGCATTTCGCCCTCGGCGGTCAGCGTCAGCCCCTTTGCGTGCCGCTTGAACAGCGGAAACTTGTAGTACTCCTCGAGCGCGATGATCTGCCGGCTGACCGCGCCTTGCGTCAGGCACAGATGGTCGGCGGCACGCGTGAAGCTGCGATGGCGCGCGACGGTTTCGAAAATCTGCAGCGCGTTGAGCGGCGGTAGGCGTCGCATCGGATGTCCAGGATCAGAAAAAATCATTGCGTGGCTGCGGCAGCGCCCCTCGCCGCCCTGCCCGTCAAGCCCACAGCATACGCGATCGGCTATGCGCGCACGAGTGGGCGCGCAGGCAAACCCGCATGCGTTCGACTCATGGCATGCGTGAAAAACGCCCGTACCGAGGAATGTCGCACCGGCGCGGTGCAAAAAAGCCTTCAGCAACCGCACCAGAACCGAGCTTTCCTCATACCTCGACGCGCGCTGGGATTCCTCAGCCAGATATGGACGTTAACCCGGATAAGCCATCGCCCGTAGCTTCCCGGCGCGTCGCCCAATCGCTCGCCACCGCGTTCGCCGGCGGCGAGCCATGAGCGTACGTCATGCGATCCATGCGCATATTTCGATTGTTGCGTGATTTTGGCAAACCTACAGTGCATCCACGCACGGTATATCCGGCAGCGGTCACGGCGAATCATGGGCAACGGGCGTTCAACACAGGAGACCGCCATGCAGCAGATCAAACGGGGTAGAAGGCAGGCCATCAAGACGATCGGTACGGCGCTCGCGGCATCCGCGCTGCCGATGCCGTTCCTCAATCTGCGCGCGCAGGAGCACAACTTCAGCGGCAAGACGCTGCGCATCCTGACGTGGTCGGACGATACCGGCACGGCCGCGCTGCGCAACATCGCCGCGACCTTCACGGCGAAGACCGGCGCGAAGGTGATCGCCGACCGCGCCGACGGCACCTCCGGCATGGTCGCCAAAGTCAAGGCAGCGGGCGAGCGCCCCACCTATGACGTGATCACGCTCGCCGGCGTCGGCGCCTCCGGCCTCGCCGAAGCGGGCCTGCTGATGAAGCCCGACCTCGACCGCCTGCCGAACCTGAAAGAAGTCGCGCCGCCATACCGCACCGGCGCGAACGGCTTCGGCGTCGGCTATCTGCTGTGGTCCGACGGCCTCATCTACAACACCGCGACGGTCAAGACGCCGCCTTCGTCGTACGAGGCGCTGTGGGACCCGAAATACGCCGGCCGCATTTTCCTGCCGCCGCCCGAATGGGCCGAAGCGGTCGATCTCGCGATCATCGCCGCGAAGATGAACGGCGGCTCGCAGCAGAACATCGAGCCCGGCTTCAAGAAGCTCGCGCAGCTCAAAGACCGCGTGATGACGCTCGGCGAGAACCCGAACCAGGTGGCCGACCTGTTCCGCACGGGCTCGCTCGACATCGGCGGCATCTACTCGCCCGCGTTTTTCCCGGATCAGATTCGCAAGCCCGAATACAAGATGGGCGTGACCTACGGCATGAAGGAAGGCTTCGCGACGCAACTGATGTTCACGGTGATTCCGAAAGCGCATCCGGGCGACACCGACCTGATCCACGCGTTCATCAATCACTCGCTCGACGCCGGTGTGCAAGGCCGCATGGCCGCCGATGTGCTGAACGGCCCAGTCAATTCGAAAGCGATGATTCCGGCCGAGAGCCGCGCGTTCGTGCCGAGCCCGCAGCAGATCGCCGAGAAAGCCGTGCTGCATGACGACAAGGCGCTCGCCGCCGTGCAGCCGGCATGGATCAAGCGCTACACCGAAATCTTCTCGGCGTAACCACGATGCTCGCGCGCTTCCCGCGGCGTGCCGCGATGATGCCGGACGAAGCGGCGCCGGGCCCGACGCCCGGCGGCGCTGCTTGCGCTTGCGCAGTCGTCGAGACTGCCGTGACCGACCCCGCTGCCGGCGCAACGACGCTCGCGAAAGCCCGGCCGTGGTTGCTGCTCGCGCCGATCCTGCTGTTTCTGGCGATACTCGGCGCGGCTGCGCTGGTCGTGCTGCGCATGAGCTTCGGCACGTCCGGCAATGAATGGCGCAGCTTCACGCTGCAGAACTACGCGGACCTGCTCGACGGCTACTTCCTGAAATCGTTGTGGCTGACGCTGCGGCTCGCGTTCCAGAGCATGCTGTGCGCGGTCGTGCTCGCGATTCCGGTCGCGCTCGCGATGGCGCGCACGACATCGCGGCTCGCGCGCCGGCTGCTGCTCGCGGGTGTGCTGCTGCCGCTGCTCGTCAATCTGCTGCTGCAAGGCTATGGCTGGCTCGTGATCCTCGGCCCGGCGGGTCTGCTCAATCACGCGCTGCTCGCGAGCGGACTCGTCGAGCGTCCGGTGATGTGGCTGTATCGCGAGCATGGCGTGCTGCTGGGGCTGATCCAGACCGCGTTTCCGCTCGCCGTGCTGCCGCTGTCCAGCGCGATGCGCGCGGTGTCGATCTCGTACGAGGAAGCCGCCGCGACGCTCGGCGCGACGCGCTGGCAAACGCTGCGTCACGTGCTGCTGCCGCTCGCGATGCCGGGCCTCGTGTCGGGCGCGCTGCTGGTGTTCGCGTACAACGCGAGCGCGTTCGCGGTGCCGCTGCTGCTCGGCGGCCGGCGTGTGCCGATGCTCGCGGTGCTGGTGCACGATCAGGTCGCGCCGCTCTTGAACTGGCCGGCCGCCTCCGCTTCCGGCGTGGTGCTGATGATCGCGACGCTCGCCGTGATGGCGCTGTCGCAACGGCTCGTGCGCCGCACCCAACGTCTTACCGGGGAGCCACACGCATGAGCACGCCGCTGCCGACCTCGCGCCTGCCGCGCACCGAACCTCGTTCGCCGCGCTTCCCGCGCTTCCCGCGCCTGCCTCAGACGATGCCCGGCCAGCTCGGCCGCGCGACCGCGCTCGTCGCCGGCGTGGTGCTGTTTCTCGCCGCGCTGCCGATCCTGACGATGATCGCGATGTCGTTCAGCGCGGCCGACACGCTCGAATTCCCGCCGCACGCGTACAGCCTGCACTGGTACCGCGCGGCGTGGCACAGCTTCGTGTCACCGGACGCGACCGATACGCTGTCGATGGGCGCCGCGCTGAGCACGAGTCTCGTCGTCGCGCTAGCGACGATGCTGATCGCGACGCTGGTCTCCGTGCCCGCCGCGTACGCGCTGTCGCGCTACCGTTTTCGCGGCAAGCCGATGGTCGAGCAACTGGTCGCGCTGCCGCTCGTCTATCCGCTCGTGATGCTCGGCCTGTCGCTGCTGCTGGTGTTCAACGTGCTGCCGGTCGAGCTGGGCGTCGGCCGTCTGATCATCGCGCATGTGATCCTGGCGCTGCCGTTCACGGTGAAGAACTGCGCGGCGTCGGTCGCGTCGATCGGCCCCGAGTTCGAGGAAGCCGCGCTCGTGATGGGCGCGAGCCCCGGCCGCGCGCTCATCGACGTGGTGCTGCCGCTGATGCGCCCCGGCATTCTCGCCGGCATGCTGTTCGCCTTCATCGTGTCGTTCAACGAGTTCACGGTGACGTTCTTCCTGTACAGCATCGATACGATCACGCTGCCGGTGTGGCTCTATAGCCGCACGGTGTCGTCGCTCGATCCGACCGTGTTCTGTTTCGCGGTGGTCATCGTCGCGATCGACTTCGCGCTGATCTGGCTGCTCGAAAAGCTGATCGGCGACGAAGGCGTCGCGCTGTGAACCCGCCACCTTGCTGGAGCTTCCGATGACCCATCTGACCTTGCAGGCCGTCACGCGGCGCTTCGGCGCCGTGCATGCCGTCGACGACGTCGACCTGAGCGTGCCCGACGGCAAGCTCGTGTGCTTTCTCGGCCCGTCCGGCTGCGGCAAGACCACGCTGCTGCGGATGATCGCAGGCCTCGAAACGCCGACCGAGGGCAGCATCCATTTCGCCGGCCGCGACATCACGCGACTGCCGGCCAACCGGCGCGACTTCGGCGTGGTGTTCCAGTCGCTCGCGCTGTTTCCGCATATGACGGTCGCGCAGAACGTCGCGTATCCGCTGAAGCTGCGCAAGGTCGCGAAAGCACGGCAAACGCGCCGCGTCGCCGAACTGCTCGAGCTGATCCAGCTGCCGCACATGGCGAATCGGCCGGTCACGCAACTGTCGGGCGGTCAGCGCCAACGCGTCGCGATCGCTCGCGCGATCGCTTCGGAGCCGCAACTGCTGCTGCTCGACGAGCCGCTGTCCGCGCTCGACGCGAAGCTGCGCGAAGCGATGCAGGTCGAAATCCGCCTGCTGCAGCAACGCCTCGGCATCACGACGATCATGGTCACGCACGACCAGCGCGAAGCGATGACGATGGCCGACGAGATCGTCGTGATGGAGAAAGGCCGCATCGCGCAGGTCGGCAAGCCGCTCGACATCTACCGCGATCCGGTCAGCGAGTTCGTCGCCGACTTCATCGGGCTCGGCAACATTCTGCCGGTGCGGTACGACGGCGCGGGCGTCGTGAGCCTGCCGGGCGGACGGCGCATCGCGGTGACGCCGAACCCGGGCGCGCCGCTCGCCGATGCGCGGCAGCCGGGTGCGGCCGGCGACGCGATCCGCCTGCTGATTCGCCCCGAGGACATCTGCGTGAAGGCGGCCACGGAAGCACCGAACCCGAACCGGCTGCCCGGTACCGTCACGTTCATTCGCGACGTCGGCGCCTCGCTCGAAGCGACGATCGATTGCGTGGGCTTCACGCTGACCGCCGCAACCACGCCGCGCGAAACGCCCGGGCTCGCGCTCGGCATGCCGGTGCTCGCCGAGCTGCCGCCGCACGCGTGCAAGCTGATCGCCGCGCGCGCCGCCTGATACCCGAACCCATCACACGGCCTTGCTTGAATAACTACCGTATTACGACAGAGGAACAGATCATGAACCAGCGCCCCGCTCTCCAATCGACCCGCCGCGTGTTCGCGACGCTCGCCGCGACGCTCGCGATGACCGCGCTCGGCGCGCTGTGCGCGCTGCCGTCGGCCGCGCATGCCGACGCGCTCGACGACATCGCGAAGTCGGGCACCGTGCGCATCGGCGTATTCGAGGACTATCCGCCGTTCGGCTCGATCGGTCCGGACATGAAACCGGTCGGCTACGACATCGACGTCGCCAATCTGATCGGCAAGGCGCTCAACGCGAAGGTCGAACTGGTGCCGGTCACCGGCGACAACCGCATGGCCTTTCTCGCCGACCACAAGGCCGACATGTTGCTGTCGGTCGGCCAGACGCCCGAGCGCGAAAAAGTGATCGACTTCTCGCAACCCTACGCGCCGTACTACCTCGCGGTGTTCGGCCCGAAGTCGCTGCCGGTGAAGACCGCCGCCGACCTCGGCGGCAAGTCGATCTCGGTCGCGCGCGGCACGCTCGAAGACCTGAGCGTGACGAAGATCGCGCCGCCGTCGGCGAACATCAAACGTTTCGACGATCCGAACGGCGCTATTTCGGCGTTTCTTTCTGGTCAGGTACAGTTGATGGTGGTCGGCAACGACGTCGGCGCGACGATTCTCGCGCGGCATCCGGCGAACGATCCGGAGCAGAAGTTCGCGCTGTTCAGCTCGCCCGATCACGTCGGTCTGAACAAGAACGAGCCGCGCCTGAAGGCGAAGGTCGACGAAACGATTGCCAAGGCCCGCAAGGACGGCACGATGAACGCGATCTCGCAGAAGTGGCTGCGCGCGCCGCTGCCGGCCGATTTTTGAAACCTGTGGCGTGGCGCCGTGAAGGCCGCGCCGCGATCTGATCCTACGATGGGCACGAGGCCATGACTTACGCGTTCGATTTCAGCGGCTTCGGCCTGTATGCGGGGATGCTCGCGCGCGGCGCCGCCGTGACGCTCGGCCTCACGGCCGTGTCGACCCTGGCGGGCGGGATGGTGGGGATCGCCGGCGCGAGCATCGCGGCGGCCGGGCCGAAGTGGGCGCGCTGGCTGGTCGCGAGCTACGTCGAGCTGATCCGCAACACGCCGTTTCTGGTGCAGTTGTTCTTCGTGTTTTTCGGCCTGCCGAGCCTCGGCATTCATATCGACGAGATAGAGGCCGCGATTCTTGCGATGACCGTCAATCTCGGCGCGTACGCGATCGAGATCGTGCGCGCCGGCATCGATTCGATTTCGCGCGGCCAGGTGCAGGCCGCGCAGGCGCTCGGCCTGCATGGACGCCAGGTGTTCCGCTACGTCGTGCTGCCGCAGGCGCTCGCCAACGTGTTTCCCGCGCTGCTCGGCCAGGTGCTGATCGTGATGCTCGGCTCGGCCGTCGTGTCGCAGATCTCGGTGCCCGACCTGACCTATGCGGCGAACTTCATCCAGTCGCGCAACTTCCGCTCGTTCGAGAGCTACGTGATCATCACGGCTGCGTATCTGCTGATGTCGATCGTGTTGCGGCAGCTGTTGAACCGCTTCGGCCGCGGGCTGTTCGCGGGCCGCGCGGCACGAGGTAACAACAGCAGTAGTAGTAGTAGCGGCAACGACGGCTTGCCGCGCAACTGGCGCAGCCGCCTGATGTGGCGCGGCGCGCGCACCCTGCCGACGGAGCGCTGATCATGGTCGAATTCACGCTGTGGGACATCGCCCGCAACCTGCTGCTCGCCGCGCGCTGGACCGTGCTGCTGTCGCTGATCGCGTTCGTCGGCGGCGGGATCGTCGGGCTCGTGCTGCTCGCGATGCGCGTGTCGCCGATCGCGTGGCTGCGCCGCATCGTCGTGCTGTACGTCGAGGTGTTTCAGGGCACGCCGCTCTTGATGCAGCTTTTTCTCGCCTTCTTCGGCTTGCCGCTCATCGGCATCGACGTGTCGCCGTGGGCCGCCGCGACCGTCACGCTGACGCTCTATACGAGCGCGTATCTGGTCGACATCTGGCGCGGCTGCGTCGAAGCGGTGCCGCGCGGTCAGTGGGCCGCGGGTGCGAGCCTCGGCATGACGTTCGGCCAGCAGTTGCGCTATATCGTGTGGCCGCAGGCGCTGAAGATCGCGGTCGCGCCGAGCGTCGGTTTTCTCGTGCAGGTGGTCAAGAGCACCGCGCTCGCGTCGATCATCGGCTTCGCCGAACTGACGAAGACCGGCACGATGATCACGAATGCCGCGTTCCGGCCGTTTCCGATCTACGGCATGGTCGCGATGATCTACTTCGCGATGTGTTTTCCGCTGACCTGGTATGCTCGCGTGCTCGAAAAGCGGCAGAAGGCGGGACAGCATCGGTGACCCTATCAACAAACGTGTTTGTTGTTGTCACTCCGGTCGATTTTTGGGGACCGGAATTGGCACAACACTGGGATGCGGAAGATGATCCGAATAGGCTTGCTTCGCTAGTCCGGCACCAGCGTCGTATCGGTAAATAATGTATCGCTCGGGAGACTCGTTCCGCCCGCTATTGGGTATCAG
Organism: Paraburkholderia sp. MM5496-R1; assembly: GCF_050436205.1. Taxonomy (NCBI): domain Bacteria; kingdom Pseudomonadati; phylum Pseudomonadota; class Betaproteobacteria; order Burkholderiales; family Burkholderiaceae; genus Paraburkholderia; species Paraburkholderia sp. MM5496-R1. Next base: position 2,370,849 of record NZ_JBNDLT010000003.1, on the reverse strand, counting down.
TACGACTAACCCTTTCGGATCGAGATAAATGGCGGCTGGGCGTTCGCGCTCGGCGAAATCGACGCGCTCCCATCGCCCCGCCTTCGTGTTGTAGCGGATCGCAACGCCTTGGAGATAGTTCGATGTGAATTCGCCGGATATCACGAATACGCGCTCCTTTGAACCGATACATGCCACCTGTATTTCATCGCCCCGCGATTGATCCTCGTCCCCCGCATAAAGTCGTACCGGCGCGGTGCTGTTCTTGCTGAGATAGAAAACCGCCGTGCTATCTATGGGATGATCGCGCAGCAATGCGAGCGTATGACTCTGATCGCTTCCGAGTCCGCAACGCGTGACCACTTCCATACCGATAGCGGATTGCGAATCGGCGACGTAGCCAATACACAGGATCGCGATAAAGGCGGCTATTCTCATTTCACCGTATCCGGAAGGGGTTGCATTGAATCGGATCGGCGCTCAGGCCGTCCGCGCACCCCGTGATTTTCTTATAGTAGACGCCGTTGGACAGGCCGCGATAGCGTTTACACGCTGCATTTCTCCATTGGATTTCCTCGTCAATTTTCTGGCAATGCCCCACAATCTGTCTCCTTGTGCCAAATTCCTCCCCCGCAACCAACCGAAATCATTGAAAGGTTACAACGCATCGGCGTGTAACCCTTTTTTTGTTTTTGCGACTTTCTACTAATTGTCAAGACCTGACCCAACTCACGTGTGATGCAATGGCATCGTTGCGTGCCCGGTATGCCGGGCCGCCGATGGATGCGCTTACGGTGGTGGTGAACCGGTGCTGTGATGGCGTCAAGCCGACGCCTGATGAATACCGGGCCGCTATGGAACAGGCGGATGAGGCCGGCAGGCGCGAACAGCTGTTGCACAACTGCTGGAGAAGATCGCAGCGGAACAGCGCATGTGGCATCGTGGCGGATCGCCCCTGAGGCCCACTCTCTGGAATCACGCGTAACCGCGAAAGGCCCGCTCGCCGGGCCTTTTCGCAGGCAAAGCCCCGCCGAAGCGGTGGTAGCGAGCCGAACTCAGAGATCAACGAAACGCGGCAACAGGTCTTGGTCGGCGAGGCGGATTTCGATATCATTAGCCGAATTGACGTGCTCCCGGTTGTTCACGTCAAAGACTTCATCCGTCACGCTGACGATGATCGTGCCTTGCTGCTTGCCATCGCACATGACAGGGATAAGGGCGCGCGCTTCGGGCACTTGGGCGGCTGTGAGAGCGTGCGGTAGGTAGAGCATCCAGCTTACGCCGGGACGATTATCGAAAACCGAGTTGGCAAAGTACTTGCGTGGACCGAAGATGGCATAGGACGGCGCATACACTTCTACGACTTTCGTGACAATCTGCGCGACGGCTTGATACCCCCCAAGTCGAGATGATTCATTTGATCTTTCTTTGACATTAAAGTCGAATTGTTGGGAGAAACCATCTCCACCATCGATAGATATCGTGAATGAAGCACCATCTTTCTGTGCCGCCCCATTCCAAATCCCAATTGATTTTGGATCATCCCTCGATTTTCCCTTGTATTCTTTTGTCATCTCATCAATGGCCGTAGGCAAAGGTTGACGATTCTCTCCGTAAACGCGATACCGAAGCGCTTCCTCGGCGCTGCCCCCCTGGATATACCACTCCTTAAGCATTGCATCTTGACTTGCAAGTGCATCAACTACAGGCCTTAAGCGACGCAGATGAAATTCGAAGTCGGCATTGGGTAAATTGGGCGTATCCCTATACTGAGCAAATAGATTCATTGCGATCTCAAGGTTGGTAGACAGAAGGGACGCCGTTTTTCAGCAGCGTTGGCATTATGTATTCCCTTGCTTTAGGTGTCCCAAAATACCACATCAATCTCGATGGAGGGTTGGCATTCACTTTCTTCGCCTGCTCTGCGATGGTATCGGCCATACTTTTGAATCCCGCAAACCAAAAGACCGGTTCATCGTCTTCATCTAGGAACTGATCGTAGTCATCCTTTGCCTCTTGCAATAGGCACTGTGCCGTCACAAAGCCATCGAAATCAGTTCCAAGCCACGCCCACTCCTGATTCCAACCACCGCGAGTCTCGCGGCCTTTGGCGTCAGTGTCGATCCCATATGCTTTTCCGGTGATACGGGCTTGATAACGCCGGGACTTCGGACTCATACCGTACCTGCGCGTGACTTCATCGCCCTTCTCTGGTGGGCACTTGCATGGCCTTTCGCGCTCGCGGCTCCGGTCACGCGGTAGTTCGCCCCATCCGCCGTCTGCACCCGCGCCAGTTCCGCTGCTGCCCGCAGGACCAGCAGACGGTGCGGTGGTGGGGACCGGAACAGGTATTGGCATTGCCTGCGCCATTGCGTTTGCTGCGCGTGCGAGCGTCGCCGGGAATGGAATACCCATCAGCGTTTCTCCTTCATTTCCTGTTGTCTTTTACCCGTCGCCTGTAGCAGCATTTCGAATCGCTGTTCAGCCGGAACGCCTGATTTGTGCAGCCATGCTATGACCGCCGGAATCCAGTAAAACCCCGGCGTGGTTGCTTCCGCATACAGGAAATCGACTATCGGCACGTCACGCGTAAAGCGGAGTACCTTTGTTTGCGCGAAGGCCGCATTAAGCCGGTCGCGCAAGGTCGGATCATTGGCCAGCGCGGGATAGTCGCGCACGATATGACCACGGATAAAGTCCACATAGTTACGGTCTTCGTAGTCTTTCAGAAGCGCCCATTGTCCTTCAGTAAATTCCATTGTCGTTGATGGTGAACCGTCGTCCTTCGTTGAGGTAGTGCCAAGCTTCGGCAGCCCTGAAAAGATCGCGCTCGCTCTTGCCGTGGCATACCGCATTGAGCGCATGCAACACCCTGGGGTCCCAGAAGCGCAGCAGAGCGGATCGTCCGTCCGGTATTCGGGTATTCAGGTGCGGGCGCAGCTTTGCGGCCTGCCTCTCCAGGCTCTCTGAGGTGATCAGCCAGATCACGCCAGGGCGGGCCTGTTCGAGTTCGCGCAGGTTCGCAAGATGGTCGGGGGTCGTCTTCGGATCAAACAGCCACGGCCCCGCGTGTGCGAGTGCCATGTCGTTCGTGCCCGCGAACAGCGAAACCGTCCTATCGTTTTCGGGCGTGAGTTGCTGGCCGGTATGCTGCTGGTACTGGATGCCATCCACTAGCGCCAGCACGTGGCCACTAAAGTGCCGTTCCCCATACTGGCGAAGCTGTTCATTGGACAGAGGTGGGAATCATCAGCGTTCCAGGGTCATCGCGCCTTGCCCGGCAGCGTGGATCATGCATTCGAGACAGATAGACGACTGCGGAAGCGCCGACCGGGGCGTTGCGCGGTGGATCGATAACGGGCCTTTTTTCTGCGCGGAATCAGGGGAGCGTCCGCGACAATCGCATGCCCACGCGTAACCGAGGGCCTCGGCCATGTCGTAGCCGTTTGAATACGACCGAAGCCTATCGAACGGAAACCATTCGCCGGTTTCGGCGTTCAGCGCAATTGCGGACGGCATTGGCGGGAAGTTTGAGTAGATTGAATAGGTGATACGGCAAAGCTGGCACTCTTCCTTACCCCCGGTTTCATCCTGTTTCTGCTGCTCCATCTGACCTCTGCTGTTTTCCAGAAAACACCCGACGAATTAACCATCTAAAAAACGACACGGTCAACGACTTTAAATTGAGATAACGCAGTTTTGACAGACTTTCACAATTCTGAAGGTTTCAGGCACATTCTTGCTGGCACAGGACTAAAATGATTGCATCGAGCCGCCTGTGCCGTTATTGATTGACGCCGATTAGTACTTTGTCCATGATGCGTCCATATCCGCCAGTTCACTTTTCAATATTTCTTTCACTCAATATGGATACCGCGATCCTTTCGTCGATCGTTGCTGGTTCGGCCGCCTTGCTCGGCGGCGCTCTCACCGCCGTTATCCAGATGCAGACGCAGCGGAGCAATCATCGCTTTCAGATCGAGCAGGAGACATTGAAACGGAATGGCGAGTTGCGCGAGAAAGAGAAAGCTCTTGCCCTTGAGCGACTGGCTACAGTGCATCGGCAGTTGACCGCCATAGGTCGAGAGTTCTCACAAGACAGCATAGATATCAACTGGCGCGCTGAAATGGGCGAATATGAATATGATCAGCGCTACCTGTCTATCCGCAAGGAAACCGATGAACTGCGAATGATCTGTGGGCTTTACGAGCCGTCTCTGTACGACGACGTTGAAATGCTCCACGGCGAAATGAACTTGTTCTGGGGAAACTTCAAGAATGTCCTGTACCTAACGGCTCATGAAAAAAGAGTCGATCACACGACGCCGTGCCTCGACCGCGCACACTCGGCCGCAATGGAAATTTCCCGACAAACGTCGGCATTGAAGGCGCGCCTAGCCGAACGAGCGCGCCATTACCGATCGGCCGGCTGATTCAGCATCGGCCCGCGTCGCACGGAGCGCCGACCGCAGCACCAGAAAGCTGACGACCCGATGCCCCGGCCGCCCCAGCATCTTGCGGCCCGGCCGGCGCCTGCCGAGGCGAGACGTGAATGGTTCGCGTCGAATAATCGGTACCGTTCAAGCCGAAAAGCAGGCCCAATGCCAGCAATGCGGTGACCTCCGCGATGCGCAGCATCGGCGAGGCACGGCGCAAATCCATGAAGTAGATCGCCACCAGCAACCCCTTTGCCACTGCGATAAACAGGTTGATCGCGCTATTCCACGCGCCCAGACGCAATGCATGCAACGGCTCGACGCGAAACTGCCGATTCGCTGCCGACATTTGGTTTTCTGGAGTTCAAGTCGGAGCATCTCCGGGATCAGACCGCCATGCGCGAGCGAGCGCCATCTCATGATCGCCCGCTGACCCCGGTGGATACGTGCTGCCGGGAAGCAATCTTGATGCGCGAGACGAACCACGCCGCGAGCACGAACCACCCCGCTGCGACGACGAACGCGACGACATAGGCGGGTCCGGCACCGGCAAACGCCTTGACCCATGACAGCATCCACCCGGTGGCGGCAGGGCCGAGGATCTGCGGTAGCACCATCGACACTTGCCAGATGCCCATGTCCTTGCCGCTGGACGCATCGTCTGGCAACACTTGCAGCGCGAGTGCCCAGTCGACGGCTTGATAGGTTCCGTAAGCGGCGCAGAAAACCAGCCCGACCGCGATCACCAGCAACAGGTTTGGATGCAACGCCAGCAGGACAAAGCCAATCGCGGCTCCGGCCATGATCCAGCTGGTCAGGCGGACGACGGGAACGACACCGTGCCGGTCGGCGAGCCATGCGCCCAGCAGGCTGGCCGGGATCGCTAGCACCACGCCGACGCCAAGCAGCCCATTCAGGAGACTGGTCGGATGACGAATGCCGATCACGTCCTGCAGGTAGTACAACATGAAGGCGAAGATCGACCAGATTCCCATGTTGCCGAACAGACGGGTTACCAGCACCCAGTAAAAGTTTCGGTGCAGGCGTGGATCGAGATAGAACGAGCGCATGAACGTGACGAGCTCGAACCGTTCTCGGGATCTGACAGGTGTCGGCTCGCGCGAGCCGCGAATCGTCAGCCAAAGGCAGAGCAACATGATCGCAATGAACGCGGCAACCGTAGGATACAGGTGGCCCGGCGAATAGAGGACAACGAGCACCACGTTGCCAGTGATCGTGCCGAGCACGGTCATCACGTTGAGCCACGCGCTCGCGCGGTTGGTTTCCTGTTTTGGCACGACATCGGGCACCAGCCCGGCGTACGGCCCCGCCGCCCAGTTCCACCAGAACTGGAGATGCAGGAACGCGAGGGTATACATCCCCACGCTGCCCCCGCCGTTGAATGAAGCAAGCCATACCAGTGCAACCGCAATGCCGAACACGCCGGTGACGAGAAACGGTCGCCGGCGTCCATGTTTTGCAGAGCAGCGATCCGAAAGAGCGCCGGCCAGTGGCGCCACGATCATCGCAATGAATGCGCCGGACGCAATGACGGAGCCGGCCACGCCTTCCTTCAACGCGGCATCGCGTCCGAGCATATCGGCGACCTGTGCCGGCACGAGCACCGGAACGACCGTCATCCATTGGGTAAAGAGCGCAAACCACAGCGACGCGATCTGTATGTGACTGAGCGTCGACAGGCGAGAAGCCGACGGTGTGACCGACACGTTTCGGGCTTGACTGGATAGGGTCATGTCGGAAGTCCATCAGCTTCGCGCAGAGACTTCGACGCCGCACGGCGGACGAAGGTCGTTGCCAATTCCGAGAGCCGTTCGAACACGACGGGGACTCCCATAGGACCAATGCGCCTGTATCGGTCGTGGTGCAAATGTCGGCATTGGCCGACGGCGAGTCCATCGACGAAGGCGCGGTGTGCCGTCCCACGATGATAGCTGCCGTCGGTTGGCCCACAACCTGATACGGCGCGAGGTCGGCAAGCGCGCTTCTGCGCCGCACTTAGCGGCCGATCAACGCCCCGCCTGCGTCGACTGCCGCAACTTCGCCACCTCCGCCGCACCGACCGCCGGCGCGCCGTTGTTCCAGCCAGCGCGCACGAAGCTCAGCACATCGGCGATCTGCTGATCGTCGAGCACCGCGGCGAAGCCGGGCATCGGAAACGGCGACGGCACGCCGTCGATCACGAGATCGCCGGTGCCGTTCAGCGTGACGTTGATCAGCGACGACGCGTCCTTCGCGAGCACGTTCGGATTGCCGGCGAGCGGCGCGAGCATCGGCGCGAAGCCGTGCCCGTCGACGCCGTGGCAATGCATGCAATACGCCGTATAGACGCGTGCGCCGGCATCGTTCGCGGGGCGATCGAGCGACACCTTCGTCGCCTGCGGATCGTACGTATAGGCCGCCGCGCCGGTGCCGCCGACCGGCGGCAGCGACTTCAGATACGTCGAGACTGCCGCGACGTCCTGATCGCTCATCGCTTGCGTGCTGTTGTTGATCACGCTCGTCATCGCGCCGAACGCCGATGCATGGCGATTCGCGCCGGTCTTCAGGAACGTGCGCAGATCCTCGTCGCTCCAGCGGCCGAGCCCGGTGTTGTGCTCGCCCGTGAGGTTCGACGCGAACCAGCCGTCGAGCAGCGCGCCGCTCAGGAATGCGCTGCCGCTTTCGTCGAGCGCACTTTCCTGGAACGCAACACCGCGCGGCGTGTGACACGACCCGCAATGTCCGAGCCCTTGCACCAGATACGCGCCGCGATTCCACGCGACGTCCTTGCCCGGCTTGTCGCGATACGCACCCTTCTCGAGAAACGCCATGTTCCAGAACATCAGCGGCCAGCGCATGTTCAACGGCCACTTGATGTCGGACTCGCGATTCGCCTGCTGCACCGGCGCGACGCCGTGCATGAAGAACGCGTACAGCGCCTTCACGTCGTCGTCGTCGACCTTCGCGTAGGACGGATACGGCATCGCCGGATACAGGTTGTGGCCGTCTCTCGCGACGCCCTCACGCAGCGCCCGCGCGAAGTCGGCTTGCGTGTAACCGCCGATGCCGGTCCGTGCGTCGGGCGTGATATTGGTCACGTAGATGCGGCCCATCGGCGTGTTCATCGGCAGGCCGCCGGCGAACGGCTTGCCTTTCGGCGCGGTGTGGCAGGCGGCGCAATCGCCGAGTTGAGCGAGGTAAGCGCCGCGTTGCACGAGCGTTTGATCGGCTGCGCCGGTGGCTGACGCAGTTGCGGCATCAGCATGCGCCTGGGCGATAAACGGCAATGCGACGCATAGCGCCGCGCCAAGACCCTTCAGCATTTTTTTCATGTCGGGCTCCTTTCGCGTCAGGCGTTGTGCAGTTGGCGGCCAACCGGCAATTGCCGCAGCCGCGTGCCGGTGGCCGCATAGATCGCGTTGGTCAGCGCAGGCGCGAGCGCCGCGGTGCCGGGTTCGCCGATGCCGCCGGGCGCCTCGCCGCTCTTCACGATATGCACGTCGATCGGCGGCGTCTGGTTGATGCGCAGCATCCGGTAGTCGGTGAAGTTGTTCTGCTCGACGCGACCGTCCTTGATCGTGATCTCGCTATAAAGCGCCGCCGTGATGCCGAAGATGATGCCGCCCTGCACCTGCGCTTCGATCGTGTTCGGGTTGACGAACATCCCGCAATCGACCGCGCAGTTGACGCGCTTGACCGTCACTTCGCCCTGCTCGACCGCGACCTCGACGACGATCGCGAAGAAGCTGCCGAACGCGTGCATCACCGAGATGCCGCGCCCTTGCCCCTTGGGCAGCGCGCTGCCCCAGTTGCCCGCTTGCGCGGCCAGGTTGAGTACGTTCAACGCGCGCGGCGATTTGCCGAGCAGATCGCGCCGGTACTGCACCGGATCGATCTTCGCGTGCGCGGCGAGTTCGTCGATGAAACTCTCGACGACGAACGTGCCGCGCGTCGGGCCGACGCCGCGCCAGAACGCGGTGGGCACCGCGTGCGGTTCCACGCGCACGTAGTCCACCAGCTGGTTCGGCAGGTCGTACGGCAGATCGGCGGCGACCTCCACCGCATCGGGGTCGAGCCCGTTCCTGAACGCGGGCGGCGCGAAGCGCGCCATGATCGACGACCCGGCAATGCGATGCTGCCACGCGATCGGCTTGCCGTTCGCGTCGAGCCCGGCCGAGATCGTGTCGTAGTAGTACGGCCGGTACATGTCGTGCTGGATGTCCTCCTCGCGCGTCCACAGCACCTTGACCGGCGTCGACACCTGTTTGCCGACCTTCACGGCCTGCGTGACCATGTCGGTTTCGAGCCGCCGTCCGAAGCCGCCGCCGATCAGATGGTTGTGCACGATGATCTTGTCGGCGGGCAAGCCCGTGACCGCGACCGCCGCATCGACGACACGCGTCGGCACCTGCGAGCCGAGCCAGATTTCGCAGGCGTCGCCGCGCACGTGGACCGTGGCGTTGACCGGCTCCATCGTCGCGTGCGCGAGGAACGGCTGCTGGTAGACCGCGTCGACGCGCGACTTCGCATCGCCGAACGCGCGGCCGACGTCGCCGTCCTTGCGCGCCACCGCGCCGCCATGTTGCGAGGCCGCCGCGAGATCGTCGACGATGCGCTTCATCGATAACTGCGCGCCCGCGCCTTCGTTCCACTTGATGTCGAGCGCCTGCAGGCCGCGCTTCGCGGCCCACGTGTGAGCGCCGATCACCGCGACCGCGTTGTCGAGCTTGATGACCTCGCGCACGCCGGGGATCGTCTTCGCATGCGTATCGTCGACGCTCGCGAGCGTGCCGCCGAACACCGGACAGTTCGCGATCGCCGCGTAAACCATCTCGGGCAAGCGCACGTCAAGGCCGAACTGCGCGGTACCGTCGACTTTCTCCGGCGAATCGAGACGCTTCACCGGCGTGCCGATCAGCTTGAAGTCCTTCGGGTCTTTCAACGGCACGTTCTGCGGCGCGGGCAGCGCGGAGGCGGCCTGCGCGAGCTGACCATAGCTCGCGCTGCGATTACTGGCCGCGTGGATCACCTGACCGGCCTGCGCATGGCAACTCGCCGGATCGACCTGCCACTGCTGCGCGGCCGCGTTGATCAGCATCACGCGCGCAGTCGCGCCCGCGCGGCGCATCGGCTCCCACGCGAAGCGGATCGACGTCGAGCCGCCGGTCAACTGGCCGCCGAGCAGCGGGTCCATGAAGAGCTTTTCGTTGGGCGGCGCGTGATCGAGCATGACCGTGCCGAGCGGCACTTCGAGTTCCTCGGCGATCAGCATCGGAATCGACGTATAGACGCCCTGACCCATCTCGACCTTCGGTATCACGAGCGTGACCTTGCCGGCGTTGTCGATCTGGATGAACGCGTTCGGCGCGAACACGCCGCTTTGCGGCGCCTCGTTCGCATCGCCGCCGATCACGCTCTTGCCCGCCTTCTGATCCTGGCTCGCGGCCGGCATGCTGAAGCCGAGCAGCAGACCGCCGCCGGCCGCGGCGCCGACCGTCACGCCGAATTTGAGGAAGCCGCGCCGCGAGATGCCGCGCGCATGCCGCGTGTCGGTGTCAGCCGGCTGCGCGCCGTTCTGTGCATCGAGCAATCCCTGGGACATGTCAGGCCCCCTTCGCGGCGTGCTTGATCGCCGCGCGCACGCGGTGATAGGTTCCGCAGCGGCAGATGTTGCCCGCCATCGCGGCGTCGATGTCGGCGTCGCTCGGATTGGGATTGCGCGCGAGCAGCGACGCCGCCGACATCACCTGCCCCGACTGACAGTAGCCGCATTGCACGACGTCGAGCTCACGCCAGGCCTGCTGCACTTTCTGGCCCGTGGGCGTGGCGCCGAGCGCTTCGATCGTGACGATCTTGCGGTCGCCGACCGCGGCCGCCGGGAACACGCACGAGCGCACCGCGACGCCATCGAGATGCACGGTGCATGCGCCGCATTGCGCGATGCCGCAGCCGAACTTGGTGCCGGTCAGCCCGACGAGATCACGCAGCACCCACAGCAGGGGCATGTCGGGCGGGGCATCGACGGTATGGGTTTCGCCGTTGATATTGAGCGTTGTCATGAGCGGCTCCGGATGGGGATGTTGTTGTGGTCACGCGGTTTAGATCGCGACACCGCACCAGACCGCCGACATGCACCGGTTTTGTTCGGCGTGTCGCGCTAATAAGCCATGAAATGCGGCCTGTGAGCGAGCGGGTGTCGCAAGAAAACCGGCCGATTGTAGTCGTGTCGAAAGAAGTTCGCTTTGGCGGTGTCAGGCGGCACATCGCATGCTGTGCGCGGTGGATCGCATGTGTGGGCTGGAGCGATGCGTTACCATCGACGAATCGATCCGTTAGCGTGATCGCGCGACCCGCTGCATCGCACCGAGTGGTGTTGCGACGCACGATTCCGTCGAATCACCTCAGCCGCTGGAGCCGCCGATGAACGACCCGCAATGCATTCAATTCCTCACGGACATTCGCCGACCATTGCTTGCGCTGCACAAGGCGATTCTCGATCACGAACGCGCCGCGTACGAAAAGGAGTTCGGCCCGGTAACGCCGGCGGCATTCCTGCAGGTGCTGATCAACGGCTCGGGGTTTCGTTGGCTGACGCCGCTGTCGACGGTGATCGCGAGCGTCGACGAAGTTCTCGACGACGCGGAAGCCGAGGCCGGCGACCGTCTCGCGACCGCCGAGGCCGTGGTCGGCCTGTTCTCGCCCGATCAACCGCACAATCACTTCCTGCCGCGTTATCTGCCGCTCTTGCCTGCCGATCCCGCGATCCTGCATTACCACGGCGAGGTATCGCGGCTGCTGCGCGGAGGGCAAACGACGTAACGGCGATTCGCACCAGGCACGGCGGCGGCGCGTGCGCTGCCTGCCGGCTCCTGCATTGCCTCACCGTTCATAAACGGCTGCGGATCGAGGCCGCATGGTTGATCGTCGGTATTCTTGCGCAGATCGAGCGGAATGCTCTGACGTGAAGGTACTTTTGCAACGATTCGTCGACCGCCGGAATGCGCGGTCGATCAAATTACCTGGTTTAGCTGAATAAATTCAAGGTGAGCTTTTCCGGGAACGTGGAAGCTCAGCCGCGCCCCTGCGGCAGATATGACAGCGGATCGACCGGCTTGCCGTCGCGCCGCACTTCGAACCCCACCGACACACGCGAGCTGTTCTCGTCGCCCATCTCCGCGATCTGCTGTCCCTTGCGGACAATGTCGCCCATCTTGACCATCAGCTTGCGGTTGTGCGAATACGCGGTCAGAAAATCCTTGTTGTGCTGGACGATGATCAGACTGCCATAGCTGTTCAGTCCGGTGCCCGCGTACATCACCTTGCCGTCGGCGGCGGCTCGCACCGGATCGCCCGCGTTGCCGCCGATTTCGATGCCGCGTGTTTCGCCGGGCTGGAACGCTTCGACGACGCTGCCCGCGGCAGGCCACGCGAGCGTCACGCTGCTCGCGTGCCGGCGGGTTTCCTGCGTGACTTCGCGCACTGCGGTGGCATCCGCAGCCGGCGCGGCGGACTGTGTCGAAGCTTGCGCCGACGTTTGCGCTGTCGCTTGTGACGCACGCTGCGCCGCGGATTGCGCCGCCGCCTTCGCGGCGGCCGCCGCATTGGCCGCCTGCACCGCGCGCACCGTTTCCGGCGACGCAACCTGCAGCACCTGCCCCGGCTTCAGCCGCGCCGACGCCTTCAACCCGTTCCATGCCTGCAACTGCTTGACGCTGATGTGATGATGCTGCGCAACCCGCGCGAGCGTGTCGCCGCGCCTGACCCGATACACGAGCGGCGGCGATTTTTTCAGCGGCGCGTTATCGCTGGCGTCGATCGACAGCGGGACTGCCGCCGGGTCGCCGGACGCCGCTCCCGTCGCATTCGCCGCCGGCACGCCGGACGCCGCATTGGCGCTGGTTGCCGCACCGTTCTGCGCATTGGGCTGCCCGACGTTCGCACAACCGCTGACGGCCAGCGCAACCCACGCGCCAGCGAGACTGGCCAATAACGTTCTGTCGAAACGCTTTCTCATCCTGTTCGACTCCTGCTCTATGAATGCGCAATCCGGATAGCCCGATGCCGCGGACGAGGTGCGCGATCTTCGGCCGCGCGGCCTTCCCGACGGCACGGCGAAGCCGCCTCGTATGGCGCTCATTTCCTGCCTGCTTGCCGATCAAATTTCTCGCGGAATTCTAAAGTGTCGTTTAATAGAAACGCCTGCCCCACACACTCTGATACAGACGTTACGAGCCGTATTTCCGCGTTACGACCGCACGTGTATTGGGACGCCAACGACGCACACATCACCGCTTCGCCGCGGCGCGTTCAGACTTGTTGACATTCGACTTATCGGCAGGCGCGAGGCGAACTTGAATAGCCACGCGTCGCGTCGGAGGGGCGCAAAAAAGGCCAGCCTTCGAAATCCGAAGGCTGGCCGATCTGCGTTTGACGGGCAGCGAACTAGAACTTATGCCGGATCGCCGCGCGCACGACGACCTGCTTCGACGTCGACGACGGCGACTGCGTGCCGGGGATGAATGCGAAATCGAGGATCGATAGGGTGGAATCGCCGGTGACCTGTTGATAGGCGCCCTGCAGATAGAGGTCGGTGCGTTTGGACAGGTTGTAGTCGGCCATCAGGCCGAACGTATGGATGCGCGGCTTCACGCCGCCGTTCGATGCGTCGTAGGTTTCCATCGTGTACACGTACTGCGCGCCGACGAACAGCACCGGCGAAATCTGATATTTGCCGTTGAACTCGAAGTTCTGATACTTGAGCGAATTCAGCAGCACGCCCGGCGGCGTGACGGGCACGAGCGGCACCAGCGGCTCGATGCCGAGATAGCCGTTTGCGGTCGGCTCCAGGTAGTTCGAATTGCTATAGACGAAGCCCGCCGTCGCCGGTCCGAACGTATAGGTGATGCCGCCGCCGAACACGCGCAGGCGCGTCGCGACGAAGCCGGCGTCGTTCGCGGTGATCGCCCCGTTCGAGCCGTTGCCCGGATTGTCGGCCTGCAGATAGGCGGCCGCGACCAGCAGCCCACCGTACGTGTACTGGCCGCCGAAGCTGTAGGCGCGATTGTTGGCGAAGTTCGTGTCGTTGCTGAAGCTGTAGGTGCCGCCGAACTGGAAGCCCGAGATCGACGGGGTCGTGTACTTGACGGTGTTGTCGAGGCGGAACGTGTTGTCGGTGTTGTCGTTGTCGTACGGATGCGAGAACAGCTCGCCGCCCCAATTGCCGTTGGCCGTGGTCTGCGCGAGATAATCGACGACCGAGTCGTATTGCCGGCCGACCGTCAGCGTGCCGTACGCCTCTGAACTGAGTCCGACGAAAGCCTGCCTGCCGAACAGGCGGCCGCCCTGCCCGAGCCGCCCGGAATTCAGATCGAAACCATTCTCGAGCTGGAAGATCGCCTTCAGGCCGCCGCCGAGATCTTCGGAACCCTTCAGGCCCCAGCGGCTTCCCTGCGCAAGACCGCTGGCGAGTTCATAAACATGGCCGTGGCCGACATTGTTCGTGTAGTTGATGCCCTCGTCGATCACGCCGTACAGCGTGACGCTAGTCTGCGCAGCGGCAGGCGCGGCAAGAACGGCAGACGCAGCAATGGAGACAGCCAGCGCGAACACTTGCTTGTTCATGATGATCTCCCTGCACCGCGAGTGATAGGACAACTCGATCCGGCCGCTTTGTTCTCTTTGCTCTTTATTCTCGTCACTTTTCCAGCAGTTCTGAAGACTGCTCCAATGGCTGCGCTTTTCCGGAAATCCTCACATGACATCGTCCGGGCGTCCATGAGTGGATGCGCCAAGCATCGAGAATGTTGCTAATTCTCCACTGCGTGTTGCTGCCTCTTTTTTCGTAACGTCGCTTCAGGTAAACAGCAGCCGCTGCTGCCCGTCTCGCTGCGTCATTGTCATGAAAAGAAATATAATCCTGCGCCTTGCTGCGATGCAACGGAACTCGGCGTCACCGCGAAGGTCATCTTCACAGCCCGCTGACACGGCCGCCTTGCGATACCGGTCGAGCGTGGCGAGATGGGCCACAGGCGACGCCGGCACGGATCACCTCACCGCCGCAGCACCGAATCCCATATTAAAAAGCCTTGTGAGACGCCCGCCGCGCTGGATCAGCGCGCCGTCGCACGGGGCTGCTTTTGACGCAAACAATGGCCAAGTCATCTTCCCGCCTGATCGAGCTCGACTTTTTCCGCGGACTGGTTCTGCTGATCATCGTCGTCGATCACATCGGCGGCAGCATTCTGTCGCGCGTGACGCTGCACGCGTACGCGCTGTGCGATGCCGCCGAAGTATTCGTGTTCCTCGGCGGCTTCGCGACCGCCACCGCCTATGCGACGCTCGCCGAGCGGCGCAATGAGACGATCGCACGCGGCCGCTTCCTGCGCCGCTCGTTCGAGATCTATCGCGCGTTTCTCGTCACCGCCGGGCTGATGCTGCTGGTCAGCGCGGTGCTAACCGCATTCAGCATCGACGGGCCGAATCTCGCCACGACCGATCTCGACGACCTGATCGACACGCCGCTTGCCGCGCTGCGCGACATCGTGCTGCTACGCCGCCAGCCGTACCTCGCGTCCGTGCTGCCGATGTACGCGTTGTTCGCGCTGCTGGTGCCCGCGATCCTGCCGCTCGCGCGCAGCAAGCCTTGGCTGCTGGTCGCCGGCAGCGTCGCGCTGTGGGCCGGCGCACCGGCGGTCAGCCAGTACCTTCCCGCCGCGCCCGACATGCACTGGGACTTCAACCCGTTCGCGTGGCAACTGATGTTCGTGCTCGGCGTGCTCGCGCGCTGCCAGCCGGTGTATCAGCGCACCAGCGCGCATCGATCCGGGTGGCTCGTCAGCGTGCTGGCGTTCGCGGTGGTCGTGGGCGCCGCGTACTACAAGCTCGTTCTGCTGGATGCGCCACTTGCCGCGAGCCTCAAGCAGAACCTGTCCTACCTGCGCGCTGGGAACTTCCTCGCGATCGCGTGGCTCGTCGCCAATCTGGTCGAGCTCGGCTGGGCGAAGAAGGTCGCGCGGCGGCTGCCGTGGGTCGGCGTGATCGGGCGTCAGGGTTTGCTGTGCTTCATTGCCGGCGCGGTGATTTCGCTGGTGATCGACTCGCTGCTCTACGCGGCGACCGATGGTTACCTGAACTATCCGCTCGGACTGCTCGCCGATGCGGCCGCGGTCGGCGCGCTGTTTGCCGTCGCGTTGGCCGTGGAACCGCTGAAGCGGGTCGTCGGGCGGCTCGTGGACGGGCGGCTGCGGACGTCGGGCTGAAGAACTTTTCGGCAACGTTTCGAGCGCCCTTCGAGCGCGTCCCTGACGCGTCGCGATCTTCGGGGCACTTGACGTCCCCTTGGCGCCCGAAGAACTTTGCGCGCATAAAGCGCCGTCCTTCTCTGCGCCGCTTTCCATCTCAAATCTGGCGCCAATGCTGATAGCATGACGGCCGCGCGCGAGTCCCGCGCCCGCCGGCCTTCCCTACTGACATGCGTCGATTCCTCAGTTTCGCCCTCGCACTGCTTGCCTGCGCCGTCGGCGCGCCCGCGTTCGCGTTCGCGAGCACGGTCGCGAGCCGCAGCTTCCATTCCGATGCGCTCGGCCGCGACTGGAACTACACGATCTACCTGCCGGGCGGCTATCGCGCGGACGGTCCGCGCCTGCCGGTTCTCTACCTGCTGCACGGCAATAACGGCGACGCCAACGACTGGCTCACGCAAGGTCATTTGCAGAACGCCGCGGACACGCTGATCAAGCGCAAGGAGATTGCCCCGGTCGTCATCGTGATGCCGCAAGGCGGCACGGACTGGTACGTCGACCGCAAGGAAAAGATGGAGAGCGCGTTCTTCGACGATCTGCTGCCCGAGATCGAAACGCACTACGCGGTCGCGACGCAGCGCGGCGGCCGGATGATCGGCGGCGTGTCGATGGGGCGGCTTCGGCGCGCTGCGCTACGCGCTGACGCAGCCCGAGATGTTTTGCGGCGCGCTGCTGCTCAGTCCGGCGATCTACGCGAACGAGCCGCCGCGCGCGTCGGCGGCGCGGCGGGTCGGCGTATTCGGCGAGCGCCAGTTCGATCCGCAAGTGTGGCACGAGCTCAACTATCCGGCGCAGTGGGACCGCTACATGAGCCAGGCGTACCGCCTGCCGATGTTCATCGCATCCGGCGACGACGACCTCGACATCCAGGCCAACGCCTCGCTGCTGTACACGCACCTGCGGCTCGCGGGCAATCCGGCGGCGCTGCGCATCATCGACGGCGGCCACACGTGGGACGTGTGGAGCGCGCTGTTGCCCGCCGCGCTCAAATACACGCTCGGCTGCGTGAAGCCGCCGGCGCAGGAGCATCCGTCGAATGAGCGCCCTTGAGCCGGCGCGGCACGCGAGGCGCACGGCCGCCCAGCCCCGCGTCCCTCGACGCCCGCGCTACTCCACGAGATCGGTCCACAGCACCATCAGCACCGTCATCAACGCGGGGCCGATGAAAATCCCCAGCAGCCCGAACGTCTCCGCGCCGCCGAGAATGCCGAACAGCACGAGCAGAAACGGCAGGCGCGTCGAATTGCCGATCAGCACAGGCCGCACGAAGTGCTCGGCGACGAACACGACGACCGCGCCGAACACCAGCAGCCCGGCCGCCGCGACCATCGAGCCCTGCACGAGCAACCACAGCGCCGCAAGACCGAACACGATCGGCGCGCAGAACGGCAGCATCGCGGCGATCGCCGTGACGAAGCCGAGCAGCGCCGCATGCGGCAGCCCAGTCGCGAAGTAGGCGACGCCAAGCAGCAGGCCTTCGCCGACGCCGACCACGATCAACCCCGACACGGTGCCGCGCACCGCGGTACCCATATGCGCGACGAGGTCCGCGCCGCTATCGCCGAAACCGCGTCGCGCGGCCTTCAGCAGCGAGCCGGACAACCGCGGCCCCGCCTGAAAAATCACGAACAGCGTGACCAGCATGAACGCGAACACCATTGCCGCATGCGCGGCGCGCGCGCCGAAAAGCCGGCCGAGCGTCATCACCGTATTGCTGTGCAAGCCTTTCATCGCGGCCGAGTCGCGCAGCGGCTGAGCAAGATTGGCCTGCCACCAGGAAGTGATCTGCTGCACGCCGAACGGCAGACGGTTGATGAAGTCCGGCAGCGCGATGCCGTTCTCCTGCACGCTGCGGAACCAGTCGTTCAGCTCGTGCGCCTCGCGCAGCGCCTGGGCGATGCCGAGCCCGACCGGCAGCAGCACGAGCACGGCGATCACCAGCGTGAAGACCGTCGCGAGCAAGGTCGCGCGCCCCTTGAACCAGTGGCTGCCCGCCACCTTGTGCAGCAGCGGCCACAGCGCGATCGCGACGACCCCGGCCCACGCCACCACCACGATGAAATCGCGCACCACCCACAATGCGAGCAGGGCGAGACCTATATAGAGCACGATCGATGCGGCCTTCTGCTTTTTCAGGCGCTCGGCGGCGACGGACGACGCTTCGGGAGAGTTGGGGGGGACGGCGGGAGGGCGTGGAATCATGTGAACTCTTGTGTTTTTGAACGGTGTGCGCGCGAGCCGACCTGAAAAATTCAAACCCGCTACACTGACGGCTCAGTTCGCCGCCCGACATTCGACATCTTAAAGGAAGCGTTGCCGCCTCTTTCCCGGCCGCCCGCCTCGTCGCGCCACAGGCAACACAGCGTTGCAAAAATATGCCTTATTAAAAAAATACATAAGAAATGCTTGCAACGCCTGTCATTTCGGCAAATCGCTAATGTCAAGTCTGATTATTGCTAATTCCGGAACGGTGTTTCAACGGTGACACAATAGCTATCCGGCGCGCGCGGGACTACATTCGGCACTCCACAACACGGAGCCGATGATGACCCTGGAGTCCATCCCCCTCGACGGTAGCAATGGCGTACGCATCGAAATTCTCGAGAGCTCCGACACGACGCTGGTGATCCGCTGGGTCGAGCCGGGCCGCTGCCACTACGGTGAGCAGCGCTGGCGCCGTCGCTCGGCGCATTCTTCCGGCACCTGCGCGGTGTCGCGCCGCAAGATCCGTCGCGGTGACCCGGTGTTCAAGCCGGCCGAGCGCCCGGCGCCGTCGAATGCGTCCGCGATGATCTGCGCGGAAATCCTCGAACCGCTGCTTGAAGCGGCCTGACGCACGGAACGTTCCCGAGTCCCGCGCACTAAGCGCGGGTTTCAACCCGTTGTTCCGGGGGCGATCTCCCTACTGCCCACGTGCCCTTAGCGAGCGCGTGCCCGGCGGCCGCGGCATCGCACGATGCGGCGCCGCGCCGGCCCCGCTGCCGGTTGCCGCCCCGCGCCTCGTGCGTTAAGGTGGACTCGTTGCGCCCGCCCGACCGCCGGCTCGCTATCCGGTGCCGGCCGCGCGCCTTCCACCACCGCGCCGCGCGCGCCGCGACGCCGTTTGAGGGACGATCATGGCAGAAGACACGCCGCAAACCCGCGCGGCCAACGCCGCTTCCACGCCTCCCGCCTCCTCCGCTCCTCCCGCTTTGCTAATCCCGCCGCAGCGGTTCTCTCTCGACGTGCTGCTCGAAAAGTATGCGAAAGGCGACGAGCAATCGGCCGACGATGTATATCGCCGCGTCGCGCGCGGCGTTGCCGAGGCCGAGCCGCCCGGGTTGCGCGCGTCGGTCGAGGAACAGTTCGTCGACAACATGCGCCACGGCGCGCTCGGCGCGGGCCGCATCATGAGCGCGGCGGGCAGCGGCATCGCCGCGACGCTGATCAACTGCTTCGTGCAGCCGGTTGGCGATTCGATCCAGGGCGTCGATGAACAGGGCTTGCCCGGCATCTACGTGGCGCTGCTGCAGGCGGCCGAAACGATGCGGCGCGGCGGCGGCGTCGGCTACAACTTCTCCGCGATCCGGCCGAAGGGCGCGCGCGTTCACACCACGAGTTCGGCCGCCTCGGGTCCGTGCAGCTACATGGACGTGTTCGACGCGTCGTGCCGTACCGTCGAAAGCGCGGGCTCGCGGCGCGGCGCGCAGATGGCGGTGCTCGACTGCAACCACCCCGACCTGCTCGAATTCATCGAGGCCAAGCATTCGAAGGGACGCTGGAACAACTTCAACGTGTCGGTCAGCGTCACCGACGAGTTCATGCGCGCGGTCGAAAACGACGAGGCGTGGCAACTGGTCCATCGCGCCGAGCCGTCGCCGGCGCTGCGCGCGGCCGGCGACGTGCGGCAGCGCGAAGACTGCCTGTGGGTCTACAGCGAACACCCGGCGCGCGCGATCTGGGACCGCATCATGCGCTCGACGTACGACGTCGCCGAGCCCGGCATCGTGTTCATCTCGCGGATGAACGAGGACAATAATCTGCGCGCCGTCGAAACGATCCGCGCCACCAATCCGTGCGGCGAGCAGCCGCTGCCCGCGTACGGCTGCTGCAATCTGGGGCCGCTCAATCTGACGCGCTTCGTCGTTGATCCGTTTGCGCAGTTGCAGGGCCGCCAGCCCTCGTTCGACTGGGACGGCCTCGCGCGGCGCACCCGCACGCAGGTGCGTTTTCTCGACGACGTGCTCGACGTCACGCTGTGGCCGCTGCCGCAGCAATACGACGAATCGCGCGCGAAGCGGCGCATCGGCGTCGGCTTCACCGGCCTCGGCGATACGCTCGTGATGATGGGCCTGCGCTACAACTCGCAGGAAGGCCGCGATTTCGCGGTGCGCATCGCGCGGCTGATGCGTGACGAGGCGTATCGCGCATCGGTCGAACTCGCGAAGGAGCGCGGCGCGTTCGAGCTGTTCGACGCCGCGCGCTATCTGGAAGCCGGCACGTTTGCCTCGCGCCTGCCCGATGACATTCAGCAGGCGATCCGCCGCGACGGCATTCGCAACAGCCACCTGCTGTCGATCGCGCCGACCGGCACCGTGAGCCTCGCGTTCGCCGACAACGCGTCGAACGGCATCGAGCCGGCGTTCTCGTGGACTTATACGCGCGTGAAAGTGATGGCCGACGGCGGCCGCGAATCGTTCGACGTCGAGGACTACGCGTACCGGCTCTATCGCGAGCTCGGCGGCGACGTGAGCCGGCTACCCGACTATTTCGTCAGCGCGCTGCAGATGTCGGCGCGCGACCATCTCGACATGATGGCGGCCGTCCAGCCATACGTCGACACGTCGATCTCGAAGACCGTCAACGTGCCAGCCGACTATCCGTTCGACGCGTTCGAAAGCCTCTACTTCGATGCATGGAAAAGCGGGCTGAAGGGCCTTGCCACCTATCGCCCCAACGACACGCTCGGCGCGGTGCTGAGCGTGACGCCCGCGCAGGCCGACGACACGCTCGCCGAGATCGACCAGGACCCGCTGCGTATCGCGATCGATCATCGGCCCAGAGGCGAGTTGCCGGCGATCATCGAGAAGGTCGAGTATCTGACCCAGGCGGGCAAGAAGTCGCTGTACGTCGCGGCGTCCTTCATCGAGGTGACGGGGCGGCTCGGCGGCGAGGACGTGACGATCGAGCGGCCGATCGAGTTCTTCATTCCGACCGGTCAGCGCGACGAGTCGCAGCAGTGGATCACCGCGACGATGCGTTCGCTGTCGCTGGCCGCGCGCGGCGGCTTCGTCGCGCGCAATCTGCAGGATATGCGCAAGGTGTCATGGGATCGCGGACAGGTGCGGCTTGGCGACGTGCAGCGTCTCGACGGTCATCGCGCGCCGCGCTGGCACGATTCCGAAGTGGCGGCGCTCGCGTTCGCGATCCAGCAAATCCTGTATCGACGCGGCTTTCTCGACGCCGAGGGCAATCAGGTCGCGTCGCGGATGCTCGCGCGTTTGCCGCGCGGGCACATGAAAACCGACATGGCGCTGTCCGCCGATTTCGGCATCCGTCCGAATCCAGCGGATAGCGCCGACACCTTGCTGCAGCCGAACGGCACGCAAGGACTGCACACGATGCTCGGACGCAAATGCGCTTCGTGCGGCGCGAATGCGGTGATTCGCAAGGACGGCTGCGATTTTTGTACCGCGTGTGGGGAGGTGGGGGCGTGCGGGTAGTGTGAGGCGAGGAGCGCGCTGGCCCGGAGGCCAAACGCGCTCGTTGAAGGCTATGCCTCACCCCACCCTCGCGTAGTAAAGATTCTGCGGATGCTTCGCCTCCGCGAAGAAAAACCAGCGCTCCGCCACGAGCCCCGCATACTGCACGAGACAAGCCGCGGCCAGCAAGCCGAACGACCCGCCGGGCGAACTCAGCCCCGCGCCCAGCACGATCAACACGACCGGCACGACGAACGCACCCACGAGAAAGCCCCATTTGACGCCACGCAACGTCCGCGCCGATTTGCCGTGAAAGAACTCGCGCAAATTGAACGCACCGGCGGTGAAGCCGCGTGACACCTGCACGAGCTTCGGATTGCGGATGCCCGTCGCGCTCTGCACCGTCGATTTCGGCCGCAAGCGCGCATTGCGCATGAGCGACGCGTAGCGGCTCGCGCAACCGGCGAGCGTCAGCAGGCACGCGCAGACCGCAAGTCCCGCCGTCAGCGCGGGCGCGAACCATGCGCTCAGTGCGGTCGCGAGCGTCAAGCCCGATGCGCAACCGAGCAGCACGAAGTTCACCAGCGTCAGCGGCGTCGCCCACTCCTGCAGAAAGCGCAGGCACGCATAGATCATCGCGGAGCAGACGAACAGCGCGGCGCTCGCGAGCACGCCGAGCCAGCCGAGCGCGAGCGACCACGGCGAGCCGAGCCAGTGCGCGACGCCGTACAGGAACGCGCACGCCAGAAACGCCGGCAGGCACAGGCATTCGCGCGACAGCCACGAGGTGCGCCACATCGCGATCGCGCGCCACGCGCGTTCCGGATGGCCCAGATGGAAGAACGACGCGATCAGACCAAGACCGCCCAGCAGCACCGCGAGCGCCGCGCCGCTCACGTAGAACGCGGTGGCGGCGGGTTGCGCAACGACGCCCAGGCACGCCGCACTCTCGACGCCGACGAGCGCGATCAACAGCCCCTGCGCCGCGCCGCTCAGCGTGGTCAGGAAGACTACGGAAAAAGCCGGATTCATCGTGTGGCCTCGTTGTCGTTCAAATGCGCTTCGCGATCGACGCGAGATGCACTTCGCCATGCGCGAGCTGCCCCTCGAGCTGCGAGTCGGGCGAGCCCGACGTGTGCGTGGCATCGCCGGTGGTCGTTCCTGACGATTTGCACGAGCACCCGTCGCCGCCGCAACTCGCGGACGCGATCGGCACGCGCGGCAAATAGTGATTCGCGGGGCGCGTGCCCCACTCCGGCATCAACTGATAGCCGCCGCGCTCGCGGATCGCTTGCGACACCACCGACTCCGGATCGTGTATATCGCCGAACAGCCGCGCGGATGTCGGACATGCGAGCACGCAGGCCGGCTTGCGATCGCGCTCGGACAGATGCTCGTCATGAATGCGATCGACGCACAGCGTGCACTTGGTCATCTCCTTGCGCGCTTCGTCGAGTTCGCGCGCGCCGTACGGGCACGCCCAGGCGCAATACTTGCAGCCGATGCAGCGATCGAAATCGACCAGCACGAGACCGTCTTCCTTGCGCTTGTAGCTCGCGCCCGTGGGACACACCGGCACGCACGGAGGGTCCTCGCAATGCAGGCACGACTTCGGGAAATGGATCATCTCCGTGTCGGGGAAGCTGCCCGCTTCGAAACTCTGCACACGGTTGAAGAACGTGCCGGACGGGTCCGCGTCGTACGGATTGAAATCGGCGAGGCTGCCCGATTCGCCTGACGTGTTCCACTCCTTGCAGCTCGTCACGCACGCCTGGCATCCCACGCATACGTTCAGATCGATCACCAGCGCCATCTGGGTCATTGCAAGCTCCTTGCCGTGGCTTTAGCGGTCGTCGCCGTTATGTTCGGCGCGGCGCAACGTCCCGCGCAGGCGAGCCGCGAATTCTCCGCGTCCCGCGAAATAGGTCTGGACGATGCGCGACACCACACTCTTCTGTGCAACCGCGCCGGGCAATTCGGGCATCGCCTCGAACTGCGGCAGCGTGTGCCGCGCGTCGGCTTCGGCCGGATAGATGCGCACGCGCACGTCGTACCAGGCGGCCTGGCCCGTCACCGGATCGGAGTTCGACATGCGCGCGGGTGCCTCGTCGCAGCCCGGCAGCTCGTCGGTGATCAGGTGATTGAGCAGGAAGCCGCGCTGCGACTCGTTCGCGTCGGGACCGAGATTCCATGCGCCCGCCGCTTTGCCGATCGCGTTCCACGTCCATACGGTGCCCGGTTCGACGGTCTCGCTGTAGCGCGCCATACAGCGCACGCGGCCCCATTGCGATTCGACGTAGATCCAGCTGCCGTCGGCGATGCCGTTCGCGCTCGCCGTTTTCGGATTCACATAAAGGTAGTTTTCCCCATGAATCTGCCGCAGCCACGCGTTCTGCGAATCCCACGAGTGATACATCGCCATCGGCCGCTGGGTGACCGCGGCGAGCGGGAATCGCGCGAGATCCGTCGCCGCGCTTTCGAGCGGTGCGTACCAGAACGGCAGCGGATCGAAGTACCTGTCGACGCGCGCGCGCAGATGGTCGGGCGGCTGCCGGCCGCTCGTGCGTCCTTGCGCGGCAAGCCTGAACTTCTGCATCACGTCCGAGTAAAGCTGGATCAGAATCGGTTCGCTGAATTTGCGGAAACCGTTTTTGACCGCCCAGTCGAGATACGGTCCGTTGCAGTTGCGCATGTACTGCAAGGTCTCGGGCAAGCGGTAATGGAATACGCAGTTGTTCTTCGCGTACTGCTCCCATTGATTCGGATTCGGCTCGCCGACGAGCGCCTTGTCGCCATCCTTGCCGCGCCAGCCGATCAGAAAGCCGACCCCGGAACCGGGCGACGTGGTGTGATTGACGATGAAGTCCGGATAGTCGCGAAAGCGCCGGCCGCCATCCGCATTGGTGAACGCCGGAAACCTCAGGCGCGACGCCAGTTCGATCAGCACTTCCTGGAACGGCTTGCATTCGCCGGTCGGCGGCACGACCGGTACACGCACCGAATCGACGGGGCCGTCGAACTCGGAGATCGGCCGGTCGAGCATCGACATCGCGTCGTAACGTTCGAGGTAAGTCGTGTCCGGCAGGATCAGATCGGCGAACGCGGTCATCTCCGACTGGAACGCGTCGCACACGACGAGAAACGGAATCTTGTAGTCGCCGTTGGCGTGTTTGTCGGCGAGCATCTCGCGCACCTTCATCGTGTTCATCGACGAATTCCACGCCATGTTGGCCATGAAAATCATCAGCGTGTCGATGGGATACGGATCGCCGCGCCACGCGTTGGTGATCACGCTGTGCATGACGCCGTGCACCGCGAGCGGATATTCCCACGAGAACGCCCGGTCGATGCGCACCGGGGCGCCGTGCTCGTCGATGAACAGATCCTCGGGCGCGGCGGGCCAGCCTAGCGGGCCCGTCGCAAGCGGTGTATTGGGCTTCACCGCGGCGGGGTCGTTCGGTGGTTTCGCCGATGGCGGCACCGCGCGCGGGAACGGCGACTTGTGACGAAAGCCGCCGGGCCGGTCGATCGTGCCCAGGAGCGACATCAGCACGGCGAGCGCGCGGATCGACTGAAAGCCGTTCGAATGCGCGGCGAGCCCGCGCATCGCATGAAAAGCGACCGGGTTGCCCGTGACCGTCTCGTGCGTTTCGCCCCACGCGTCGGTCCAGCGGATCGGCAGCGTGATGCGGTGCCGGCGGCCCGTCTCGATCATCTCGCCCGCGAGCCGGCGGATCGTCTCGGCCGCGATGCCGGTGATCGCCGCCGCCCATTCGGGCGTGCACTCGGCGACGCGCTCGCGCAGCAATGCAAACGACGGCGTGACCGGCTTGCCGTTGTCGAGCGTGTAACGGCCGTCGAGCGCGGGCCTCACGCCGCTCGCATGATGCGGCACCGCGCGCTGGGTGGCCGGGTCCCACCACAGATGATTCTGCGGAAACAGCGGATTGCCTTCGGCCCGTTCGGGATCGCGCACGAACAAACCGAAGTTTTCGCTCGCTTCGTCGAGATCGATCAGCTCCGCCGCGTTCGTGTAGCGCTGCACGAACTCGTGATCCCACGCGTCGGCGGCGATCAGTTCGTGCAGGAACGCCATGAACAGCGCGCCGTCGGTGCCAGGCTTGATCGGCACCCATTCGTCCGCGATCGCCGCATAGCCGGTGCGGATCGGATTGATCGCGATGAAGCGGCCACCCGCGCGCTTGAACTTCGCAATCGCGATCTTCAGCGGATTCGAATGATGATCTTCCGCGGTGCCGATCATGAAGAACAGCTTCGCGCTGTCGAGATCCGGTCCGCCGAATTCCCAGAACGAACCGCCGATCGTATAGATCATGCCGGCCGCCATGTTCGACGAGCAAAAGCCGCCGTGCGCCGCATAGTTAGGCGTACCGAACTGCTTGGCGAACAGGCCGGTCAGCGCCTGCATCTGGTCGCGGCCCGTGAACAGCGCGAACTTCTTCGGATCGCTCGAGCGAATCGCGGCGAGACGCTTTTCGAGCACGTCGAACGCGGTGTCCCACGAGACCGGCTCGAACTGCGCGCTGCCGCGCTGCGCGCCGGCCTTGCGCATCAAAGGCTGCGTAAGGCGCGCGGGCGAGTACTGCTTCATGATGCCGGAGGCACCCTTCGCGCAGATGACGCCCTGATTGAGCGGATGCTCCGGATTGCCGTCGATATAGCGCACCTCGCCGTCGCGCAGATGCACCCGGATGCCGCAGCGGCACGCGCACATGTAGCAGGTGGTGGTCTTGACATCAAGCCGTTCGTTCTGCGTGCGGGCGTGGTGCTCCATGGCCATCTCCGTCGTTGCTTCTGGTGGGCCGAAGCGCGCGTCATACGCGCTGCTCATACGATACCGACCATCGTATTCGCACCTGCCTCACAAGGGAAATCGCGATTTGCGAGCAAAACTATCTGGCGCACCGATAGTTTCGGTTTCGCTTTCAGCTATGCGCTTTTTTCGACGGCGTGTCCAGTCGGGTGAGATCGGTTGGGTGCGGTGGGACGCTCGTTTAAGCGCGGCCCTCCAGTTGCGCGATCAGCGCATCCGGAATTTCGACGCCCTCCTCGTATGCCGCCTGCGCAAGCTGCTCCCGGCGATAACCGGGCAGACGCACGTCGTCATCCATCAGCATCATCTCGATCAGCGCCTCGACACGCGACAGATACGCGTCGTCGCCGGCCAGCGCGCCCGGGTCGATCACCCAGAACAGGTGGCCGATGCGCGAGCGCTCGCCCTCCTCGGTCAGGAACGAGCCCGCTTCGCAGCCGAAGTTCGCGCCGCTCAGCGCGCGCGGCGCTGCTCTGCCTACCAGCGCTTCGTCTTGATGTTGTGCACGTGGGCGTGCTCGCCGGCCTTGATCGGCGCGACCACCTTGCCGATGTCGACGCCGTACTTGAACACCGTGTCGCCAACGGCCATGTCCTTCAGCGCGATCTTGTGACCGATCGGAATGTCCTGCTTCGCCGGCACGGTGACGATTTCGTCGTCGTCCATGATCCATGCGTTGAGCAGCGTGCCCGCCTTGATGCCCTCGACCACCGCCACGCCGACCGTGTCTTTCGCCTCGTGCAGCACGATGTGGATCGTTCTGCGCGGCGCCGACGCACCCGCTGCGGTGTCGTTGATGTCTGCCGTGGGATTGCTCATGAGCGTCTCCATTCGTAGTTTGAATGCGGTGAGGGTGCCGCCGGGGCAGCGCAGCCAGGTGCGCCGCGGTGAATCGATATTAGGCGGCGACTTACCCAATATCAACTAGGTCATATATATGTGTTAGACGACTGGGAGAGAACCGGGCCGTTGTCGCGATTCACCGACAACATACGATTCATCCAGATGGATTAGATGACCTGGTCGTTTAGAATCAGGGCAGGTTCAACCCCGGCGAGCGGCACGACTCGCGTATCCCAGAGGTTTTCATGAGCACGCTCGCGATCAATCCGCCCGCAGTGGGAGGCACACGGTACAAGGAGGTCAAGAGCGCGATTCTCGCGGCGCTCGCGGCCGGCGAATGGAAAGGCGGCGAATGCATTCCTTCGGAAAAGCGCCTCGCCGAACGCTTCGGCGTGTCGATCGGCACGCTGCGCAAAGCCATCGACGAACTGTGCGCCGAGAACATTCTGATCCGTCATCAGGGGCTCGGCACGTTCGTGGCGATGCATCAGCGCGACCGGCACTTCTTCCGCTTCTTTCGCATCGTGCGGCGCGACGGCGACAAGGCCTACCCGGTCGTCACGCTGATCGGGTTCAGGAAGGCGCGTGCCTCGCGCGAGGCGGCCGCCGCGCTCGGCATCGACACTGGCGCGCGCGTTCTGCAGTTCGTCAACGGGCTCGCGCTGCACGGCAAGACCGTGCTGATCGAACATATCACCGTGCCCGAAGCGCTGTTTCCCGGCTTGACGGAAAGCAAGCTGCGCAACCGGCCGAACACGCTGTACAACTTCTATCAGGACGGTTTCGGCATCAACGTGGTCGAGACCGATGAGCATGTGAGCGTTGCGCTCGCCAATGAGCTCGAAAGCACACAACTAGGCGTCGAAGTCGGCGCGCCGCTGCTCGAGATCCGGCGCATCGCGTACTCGTATCACCGCAGCGCGGTCGAACTGCGCATGTCGCGGCTCAATACCGAGGAGTACGAGTACATCGGCACGCGCGCGGCGCGCGACGATCAGAAATAGCGGACCTCGGTCGCCGCCTGCGCTTCATATCACATCTGCGCAAAAACGACAGGCCAATCGTCTTTCATTTTCGGCCGGCGCCAACCTGTCTAAAATAGCCGCACTTCCGCCCCCAAGAACCCCATGCTGGATACCCTCACGAGCGGCTCCGCGCCCATCAACGACGACTCCGGGATGTTCGAACTCGCGCCCGTGTCGCTGTGGCTCGAAGATTTCAGCGGCGTGCGCGCATTGTTCGACGCGTGGCGAGCCGCCGGCGTGACCGATCTGCGCGCCCATTTCGCCGAAGACCCGCGCCGCGTGGCCGAATGCGCTCATCGCATCCGCGTGATCAAGGTCAATCGCCAGACGCTCACGCAATTCGAGGCCGCCGATTTCGACATGCTGACGAGCAATCTCGCCTCGGTGTTCCGCGACGACATGCGTCCGCATTTCCGCGAGCAGTTGATCGAGCTATGGGACAACAAGCTGTTCCAGCAGCGCGAGGTGCTCAACTATTCACTCGACGGCAACGAGGTGCACGTACACCTGCAATTCTCGGTGCTGCCAGGCCACGAACAGGACTGGGACCTCGTACTCGTCGCGCTGACCGACATCACCGCGCGCAAGACGGCCGAGGCCTACCTCGAATTCCTCGGCAAGCACGACGTGTTGACCAAGCTGCGCAACCGCTCGTTCTACGTCGACGAGCTGAACCGGCTCGAACGCAAGGGACCGTGGCCCGTGACGATCATCATGGCCGACCTGAACGGCCTGAAGCGCGTGAACGATCAGCTCGGTCACGCGGCCGGCGACGCGCTGCTGCGGCGTGCCGGCGAAGTGCTCGCGAAGGCGATGGAATCGCCGTTCCACGCGGCCGCATCGGCGGCGACGAGTTCGCGATCCTGATGCCCGATACCGACGAGCGCGGCGGCGCGGCGATGATCGACGCGATCCGTCTGCTCGTCGAGATGAACAACCAGTTCTATCCGGGCTCGCCGCTGAGCTTCTCGATGGGCGCGGCAACCTGCCAGCGCGGCGATCGGCTGGAAGCGGGCGTGCAGCACGCCGACCTGCTGATGTACGAGGAAAAGCGCGCGCACTACGGGGCGCAGCCGGGGGCGGACGCGGCGGCGAAGTAACGCTCGCCGGCGTCAGGCGTTCACCACGCCAACGCAACGCTCAACCTCAGCCCGGCAGCTTGGCCGCGAGCACATCCAGCTTGACGATGCTCGGCGGCGACGCGAACAGCTCGCCCGCCTTCTCCATCAACGCGGCCGCGACCTTGCCGTTCAGATGCGCGTCGCGGCCGGCTTCGTCTTCGAACGCGTCGAAAATGGCGTACGTCGACGGACCGAGCTTCAGACCGAACCATGCGGCGGTGGCCGGCTCCTGCTCGACGAGCGGCAGGCCGCCGAGCAGAAACGCCTCGACTTCCTTTTCCTTACCGGGCTTGGCTTCCAGACGGACATACAAAGCGAGCTTGACCATGATGCGACTCCTGGTGAGTTCGGCAGCGAACGGTCCTTTCAAAGCGCTTTGAAAAGTATAGGCGGCGTCGGCTGAGGCGGCGCCGGACTTACCCCGTTAGCAAGTCACGCGCCCGGAAAGCGCAACTCGAAGCGCACGACGCCTGGCAGCGGACACACCACACGCGCGCTGCCGCCATGCAGATGCATGATCGCCTTCACGATCGCGAGCCCGAGTCCGTTCGATTCGGTGAACGCGCTGCGTGCCGCGTCGCCGCGATAGAAGCGGTCGAACAGCCGGTCGAGTTGCATGGCGGGAATCGGCTCGCCCTC
This sequence comes from Paraburkholderia sp. MM5496-R1, assembly GCF_050436205.1. Lineage (NCBI taxonomy): Bacteria > Pseudomonadati > Pseudomonadota > Betaproteobacteria > Burkholderiales > Burkholderiaceae > Paraburkholderia > Paraburkholderia sp. MM5496-R1. The sequence continues at coordinate 2,340,991 of NZ_JBNDLT010000003.1, read as the reverse complement.
GTTTTCGACCGTCACCAGCGCGCCTGCTTCGTCCTGCGCGCCGCGCAGGCGCACGATCGTGTCGCCCGCGCCGTAACGCACCGCGTTGACGACCAGATTGTTGATGGCGCGGCGGCACAGCATCGGATTGGCAGACGCGACGCCCGCCGCGTCGACTTCGAAACGCATCCCGCGTTCGTCGGCCAGGCCTTCGAAATAGTCGGCGATCCTGATGAGCTCGCCACGCAGATCGACCGGCTGCCGCTCGATCGACAACGCCGCATGATCCGCATGCGCGAGAAACAGGATGTTCTCCGCGATATGGCTCAGGCGATTCAACTCCTCGAGATTCGATTCGAGCAGGTGCTGATATTCGTCGGGTTCGCGCGGCTGCGCGAGCGCCACCTGGGTTTGGCCGACCAGCGCGCCGACCGGCGTGCGAATCTCGTGCGCGAGATCGGCGGAAAACTGCTGCAGGCGTTGATAGCCGTCGGCGAGACGATCGAGCATCGCGTTGAACGCGTGCGTAAGTTGACGCAGTTCCACCGGCGCCGCTTCGTCGTCGAGCCGGACCGCCAGGTTCGTCGGACTGATTTGCGCGGCCCGCGTGGCGATCTCGCGAACCGGTCGCAGCGCGCGGCGCAGCACGCCGTAAGCGAGCAGCGTCGCGGCCAGCATGCCGCTCAGCGTCGCCAGCACGATGCGGTTGCGGTATTCGTCCAGCATGCGCATTTCGTGCGTCATCGGATGGCCTGCGATCACCTCGACTTCGGCGCCATCCTCGCGCGCTGTCGCGGTCGCAAACGCCCAATGCACCGGCACGCCGTCGGGCAGGCTCGTCTGACGCATGTCGGCGGCACCCGGCGGATTGCCCGCCGGGCCGACCTGTAGATCAGGCACCGCGAGCCTGCCCGGATTCACGTCGACGAACGGTGCTTCGCCCGGCCGCCGGAAGATCAGCACGTCCTCTTCCGCGCCGAGCATCGTCTCGAACAGCAGCGGACGCTTTTTTAATTCGCTAACCGAATAAAGGTCGTGCACGATGCGGCTGAAATGCTCGACACGGCCGCTCAGCACGACGTCGGCGCGGCGTTGCAGCGAGACTTCGGCGGAATGATAGAAATACGCGCCGAGCGAGCCGATCACCGCGCAGGCGATCAGCGCGAACAGCAACGTGGTGCGCGCGATCAGCGAGCGTTCGCTCCAGAGTTTCATGCGCCGTCGCCGAACGTGTAGCCGATGCTGCGCACCGTGTGAATCAGCTTCTTCCCGAACGGGTGATCGACCTTCGCGCGCAAGCGCTTGATCGCCACGTCGACCACGTTGGTGTCGCTATCGAAGTTCATGTCCCACACTTCCGACGCGATCTGCGAGCGTGACAGCGCTTCGCCCTCGCGGCGCACCAGCAGATGCAGCAGCATGAACTCCTTGTTGGTCAGCGCAATGTCGACGCCCTCGCGCGTGACCCGGCGGCGCAATACGTCGAGCTTGAGGTCGGCGACTTCGAACACGTCGCTCTCGCGGATCACGCCACGGCGCAACAGCGTGCGAACGCGCAGCACCAGCTCGGTAAACGAAAACGGTTTGACCAGGTAGTCGTCGGCGCCGAGTTCGAGACCGCGAATGCGGTCGCTGACCTGATCGCGCGCGGTCAGGAAAATCACCCGCAGATCGCGCCGCGCACGCAACGCCCGCATGATTTCCCATCCGTCGATGCCGGGCAGCATCACGTCGAGAACGACCAGTTCGTATTCATGCTCGAGCGCCAGATGCAGGCCGTCCGTGCCGGTGCGCGCGAGGTCGACCGCGTAGCCATGCTCGCGCAGGCCCTTCTTCAGATAGTCGCCGGTTTTCGGATCGTCTTCGATGACCAGAATGCTCATGATGCCCGCTGCTCCTCTCGCGCGATGCGACCGTAAAGGCCGCGCTCGCACGCGCAAAAAGCCTGATGACAGCGCTCGAGAACAACCGCAGCGCTCCCGGCGGCCATTCTACGTGGCCGCCATCGACCCTTGATGACGTTTTTGTCATCCTCCCGTCACTCTGATGAGCCGATGCGACGGCTAGTCTGAACGCACCGTCCACCACGCTGCATCCCTTCCTGGAGTTGCCTCATGAAGACCCGCATGAAGATCGCCCGCGCACGAACGCTGCGCGCCCTCGCCGTCCCCGCACTCGCCGCCGTGCTGCTCGCGACGACATTCGCGGCTTCGGCCCAGACCGCCGCGCCGACCGGCGTGCGCGGCACGGTGACGTCGCTGTCGGGCGATCTGCTCAAAGTCCACACGCGCAATGGTCAGGACGTCGACGTGAAGCTGGCCGCCGACACGCCGATTCGCGGCGTCACGCTCGCCAACGTCAGCGACATCAAGCCGGACAGCTACGTCGGCACCGCCGCGATTCCGCAGCCCGACGGCACGTTGAAGGCGCTCGAAGTGCATGTATTCCCGCCGAGCATGCGCGGTTCGGGCGAAGGTCATCGGCCGTGGGATCTCGGCGCGAACAGCACGATGACGAACGGCACGGTCGGCTCGCTCGTGGTCAGCAACGGCCGCACGATTACCATCAAGTACAAGGATGGCGAGAAGAAGATCGTGATTCCGCAGGACGTGCCCATCGTCAGTCTGGAGCCGGGCAACCGCGCGTTGCTCACGCCCGGCACGAAGGTCGTGCTGTTCGCGCACAAGGAAGCGGACGGCGCGATGGCGGCGAATTTCATTTCGGCCGGCGAGCATGGCGTGACGCCGCCGATGTAAAGCGGCGCGTCGTTCGTCTTCCTCCCCCTCGTCTTTGAAGACTATGCCCGACTCGCAAGCATTTCTGGTCGTTCATCCCCTCGTCGTTCGCGTGACGCACTGGATCAATGCGTTCGCGATGGTCTGCATGGTGATGAGCGGCTGGGCGATTTATAACGCGTCGCCGATCTTTCCGTTCCGGTTCCCCGTGTGGGCGACGGTCGGCGGATGGCTCGGCGGCTCGATCGCATGGCACTTCGCGGCGATGTGGCTGCTGTGCGCGAACGGCCTGCTGTATCTCGCGTATGGCGTCGCGAGCGGCCATTTGCGTCGCAAGCTGCTGCCGGTGCGTGCCCGCGAGCTGGCGCGCGACGCGGCGCTGGCGTTGCGCCTCAGACTGCCGCACGAAACCGGCAAGTACAACGCCGTGCAGCGCGCGTTGTATCTGCTGGTACTGCTGCTCGGCGTGCTGCTGGTCGCATCGGGACTGTCGATCTGGAAGCCGGTGCAATTGTCGTGGCTAACCGCGCTGTTCGGCGGCTTCGATTTTGCGCGCCGCGTGCATTTCGTCGCGATGGCCGGCGTGGTCGGCTTTGTCGTCGTGCATCTGCTGCTGGTGCTGCTGGTGCCGCGCACGTTGCCGCCGATGGTCACCGGACGCGCCCGGCGCAATGCGCAGCGCATCGATCAAGCCTCCGAGAGGACTCGCGCATGAGCGCCCCGCAACGAACCGACACGGCGAACGATACGCACGCCAATACAGAAGACGCGCGCCGCTCACGCATCGTGCTTGCCGAGCACCGGCCGCGGATCGAGCAGTTGCAACGGCGCTTGTTTCTGCGCTCCTCGCTATCGATCGGCGCGCTCGCGATGCTGTCCGGCTGCAACCTGCAGGACAACGATTCCGTCGACAAGGTGCTATGGGCGATGTCTCGCTGGAACGACCGCGTGCAGGCGTGGCTGTTCAATCGCAACAAACTCGCGCCGACCTATTCGGCACGCGATATCACCGATCCGTTTCCGTTCAACGCGTTCTATCCCGAGTTCGACGCGCCCGATATCGACGGCTCGACCTATCGGCTCGAAGTATCGGGGCTCGTCGCGGATAAACGCGGCTGGAGTCTCGAGCAGCTGCGCAGGTTGCCGCAGGTCTCGCAGATCACGCGTCACGTGTGCATCGAAGGATGGAGCGCGATCGGACAATGGAGCGGCGTGCCGTTTCGCACGTTTCTCGAGCTGATCGGTGCCGATCTGAGCGCGCGCTACGTCGGTTTCAAATGCGCGGACCGCTATTACTCGAGCCTCGACATGGCGACCGCGCTGCATCCGCAAACGCAATTGACGCTCGATTTCCGCAACGCGCCGCTGCCGGCCAGATACGGCTATCCGCTGAAGCTGCGCGTGCCGACCAAGCTCGGCTTCAAGAACCCGAAGCACATCGCCGCGATCTTCGTGACCAACACGAACCCGGGCGGCTACTGGGAAGATCAGGGCTACAACTGGTTCAGCGGGCTTTAGACCGCGGTCACATAACGCGGCACCGGCTTGTGCGCGCGCGGCGGCGGCGCATCGTGAGCGACGCGCATGCGCTTGACCTCGTCGACGGGACTCAGGCCGAACAGCCGCTTGAACTCGCGGCTGAACTGCGACGCGCTTTCGTAACCGACCCGCACGGCGGCCGCGCCCGCATTCAAGCCATCCTGCACCATCAACAGACGCGCGTGATGCAGACGCGTGGTCTTCACGTACTGCATCGGCGAGGTCGCGGTGACCGCCTTGAATTGCGCATGAAACACCGCGAGGCTCATGCCGGCCTCGGCCGCGAGCGTATCGACGTCGAGCGACGCGTGGTAGTCCGCATGAATGCGCCGCAGCGCCTTTGCGATGCGGCCAAAGTGATTCTGATGCGTGAGCGCCGCGCGAATCGCGCCGCCCTGCTCGCCGGTCAACACGCGATAACAGATTTCCCGGACGATGCCAGGCGCCAGGATTTGCGCGTCGAGCGGCGACGCGAGCGCCTCCAGCAGACGCTGCACCGCGCTGCTCAGTGCGGCATCGAGCGGCGTCGAATACATGCCGGCCGGTTCGTATTGCGCGAGGCCCTGGGTTTCGTTGAGCGCCATCAGCAGTTCGGCGACCATCGTCAGATCGACGCGCACCGACATGCCGAGAAACGGCTCCTGTTCGCTTGCCTCGGTCTCGCATTCGAACGGCAACGGCACCGACAGCACCAGGTACTGCTGTGCGTCGTACTGGAACACCTGATCGCCGAGATAGCCGCGCTTGCGCCCCTGACAGACGATCACGATGCTCGGCTCGTACATGACCGGCATGCGAGGCATCGGACGATTCGCGCGCAGCAGGCTGACGCCTTCGAGGCTCGAGCGCGTCATGCCGGCATTCGGCGCGAGCTGGTTGAACAGTTCGAGCAAGCGGCGTTGCGCGGGGTCTTCCGGAATGGAACCGACAGCTTGAGTGGACATGACGATATGGCGACGGCCAAGAGAATAATGCTTGAAATTTAGCATCAAACAGCCTGTCGCGCTGCCCCTCCAGAGTTTTAGGCAAACCTTCAAGACGATCAGGTATTCCCCGGGCAGCGCCGGGTCCCTAAGATGGGAACCCTGCCGGATCGCCTTTTTCGACGCGCGCAGCATGCGCGGTCATCGACCGCCATGCGCCGACAGCTTGCCAATGGCGGCCCCCAACGCTCGCGCCCCGATCCCGGTTCATGCTGCGGCCCGCCGCATCCGCAACCCAGTGTTGCGCATCGTCGGCGCCTCGCATGTTGCGCCATCACCCTCTTTGCTGGAGCCATCCATGAGCACGACGTATGCCTATGCAGCGACCGACGCGACCGCGCCGCTCGCCCCATTTGAAATCCAGCGCCGCGCACCCCGCGCCCACGACGTGCAGATGGAAGTGCTTTACTGCGGCGTGTGCCATTCCGACCTGCATCAGGCGCGCAACGAATGGAAGAACACGATCTACCCGGTCGTGCCGGGCCACGAGATCGTAGGCCGTGTGACCGCGGTTGGTCCGAACGTGACGAAGTACAAGGTCGGTGAACTGGTCGCGGTCGGCTGTCTGGTCGATTCGTGCCGCACCTGTTCAAGCTGCGCGGAAGGTCTCGAGCAGTATTGCGAGAACGGTTGGGTGGGCACGTATAACGGTGTCGATCGCGTCGACGGACAGGTCACTTACGGTGGCTATTCGACGCAACTGGTCGTCGATGAGGCTTTTACGCTGCGCGTGCCGCGGAATCTCGACGCCGCGGGTGTCGCGCCGCTGCTGTGCGCGGGCATCACCACGTATTCGCCGCTACGCACGTGGGGCGTGGGCCCGGGCAAGAAAGTCGGGATTGTCGGCCTCGGTGGACTCGGCCATATGGGTGTGAAGCTCGCTCGGGCGATGGGCGCGCATGTCGTGCTGTTTACGACTTCGCCGTCGAAGATCGAGGATGCGAAGCGGCTTGGCGCGCATGAAGTCGTGATTTCGAAGAATCCGCAGGAGATGGAAGCGCATGTGAATAGCTTCGATTTCATTCTCAATACGGTGGCTGCGCAGCATGATCTGAATCCGTTTTTGAATCTGCTCAAGCGTGACGCGACGATGACGTTGGTGGGCGCTCCGGAGCACGATCATCCGTCGCCGCAGGTGTTCAATCTGATCTTCAAGCGGCGGCGCCTTGCTGGTTCGCTGATTGGCGGTATTGCCGAGACGCAGGAGATGCTCGATTTCTGTGGCGAGCATGGCATTACTTCTGATATTGAAATGATTCCGATGCAGAAGATTAATGAAGCGTATGAGCGCATGCTCAAGAGCGATGTGAAGTATCGGTTTGTGGTTGATATGGATTCGATGCGGAAGTAATAGCAACTTTTTGGTCGCGCAGCGGGTGGTTTTTTTGCGCCTGCGGCGCGGGGTTCTGTTTTGTTGTTGTGTTTTTTTTGCCTTCGCCCTTTTTTTCTGGGTTCTTAGGGCGTTGGCCTTTCCTTGATTTCTTGTCGGTCTATTGGCGTTGCCCCTGTGCGGGGCGGCACCTACTTTCTTTGCTGCTGCAAAGAAAGTAGGCAAAGAAGACAGCTCAAACCGCTAACTCTTAAGCGGGTCCCTTTGTCCACCGCGGGTAGTGGTGCATCTGGAATCTGTGTTCCCGCACACTCCGCGTTAGTGACAAGGCCATCATTCTTCCGGCGGCGCTGCGCGCGCCGAAGCGCTGTTCTCAAACCATTGGTCGTTTCGGCGCGTCGCCGAGGCGCAGCCGATGGTCCCACTAACATAAAAAAACAGCCTGGTTTCCCTTGCATACGCGTCCGCGACGCACGTAGTGCGGAGTGGGATGGATGACGGCTTTGTCACTGCCGTGGAATGTGCGGGGGCACGGATTCCAGATGCACCACTGCCATTCGTGGAGCACGGTGCCCGCTTAAGAATTAGCGGTTTGAGCTGTCTTCTTTGCCTACTTTCTTTGCAGCAGCAAAGAAAGTAGGTGCCGCCCCGCACAGGGGCAACGCTAATAGACCGATAAGTCAGCAAGGAAAGGCCAACACCACAAGAACAAAGACAAATCCGCCGCAGGCAAAAAAGACAAAAACCATTTGGAGCATCCCAGTGATCGACAGAATAACTGCAATGCGCACATTCATCCGAATTGTGGACACCAACAGCTTCACCCGCGCAGCGGAGTCATTAAACATTCCGCGCGCAACGGCGACGACGATCGTCCAGAACCTGGAAGCCCTGCTAGGCACAGCGCTGTTAGTCCGCACGACGCGCCGCCTGAGCATCACGCCGGAGGGCGCCGCCTACTACGAACGCTGCGCGCAAATCCTGGCCGACATCGACGAAATGGAAGCCAGCCTCCGTAATTCGACCGACAACCTGACCGGCCGCCTCCGCATCGAAATGCCCAGCGCGGTAGCGAGTGCAATCGTGCTGCCGTCGCTAGACGAGTTCCACACCCGTTACCCGAACCTCGACCTCGCGATCGGCGTCAGCAACCGCACCGTCGATCTGGTCTCCGAAGCAATCGACTGCAGCATCCAGCTCGGTGAATTGCCCGATTCCAATCTCGTCGCGCGGCAACTCGGCACGCTCGATCAGGTCACCTGCGCGAGTCCGGCCTACCTGGCCCGCCACGGCACGCCCGCCGATCTCGACGATCTGCGCGCGCACGTCGCGGTCAACTGCGTGTCGCCGCATAGCGGCCGCGAATGCGACTTCGATTTCGAAGTGGGCGGCGAAGCGCGCAAGGTCAAGCTCAACGGCTTCGTACAAGTCAGCGACGAACAGGCGTACCTGACCTGCGGACTGCAAGGCCTCGGCATGATCCAGCCCGCGCGCATCGCCGCGCAGCCTTACCTCGATTCGGGCTTGCTGCATGAAGTGCTGCCGCAATGGAAACCCGTGCCGATGCCGGTCTCGGTCGCGTATGTGAAGAACCGCCGCGTGTCGCCGCGCGTGCGCGCGTTCGTCGATTGGCTCGCGGAGCTGTTCGAGAAAGCCGGGCACGTCGAGCAGGATCTGTCGCGCGTGCGTCAGTTGCTGCGCGGCCTGCATCCCGCGTGAAGCGGGTGCGGGTCCGGGCGCGCGGCGCTCGCGCGTTGACTAGTCCAACGGCGGCACCGGCACCGGCCGCGTCAACAGATCGACATAGAAATTAAAAAACGCCGGATTATCAAATCGTTTGACGACCGTCATCTTCTGCAACCCCGGCGGCGGCGAACTCGTGTAGCCCTTTGCCTTGCCATCGTTGGCGCCGAAGCCCGTATCCACATCCACCCACTCCTCGACGGTCTGCGTCGCGAACGACGGATGCATCAGATAAGCGAGCGTCAGCGTGTCCCAGATGTTCGTCGTGTAGTTCGGATTGGTCTCGAAGCCGTTCTTGCCGTCGTATCCGTAGCCGTTCAGCGTCCTGAACAGTTGCGTGATGATGGTCTGCTTCGCCGGATCGTGCGCGACGCGATCGTACAGTGCCTTGTCCATTTTCACGGTATCCGTCACGTCGAGCGGGATCACCGTCTGTTTGATCGGCAGACGCAGCACCGCTTTCGCCGCTGCGGGATCGAACCACCAGTTGAATTCGGCGGCGGGCGTGGTATTGCCACGCATGTCGATCGCGCCGCCCATGTAAATGATCTGCTTGATCAGCGGCACGATCTCGGGATGCTCGCGCGTGGCCAACGCGATGTTGGTCAGCGGGCCGATCGCGAGGATCGTCACCTCGCCCGGGTACCGCTTGACCGATTCGGCGATGAAGTCGATCGCGCTCTGGCTCTGCACCTTCGTGTGCGTCGCGAAGCCGTCCGGCGGCGCGACGAGGTCGCTAGCCGATTTCGGCTCGGGCTTGCTCCATGCGCCAACATAGCCATCGCCGCCGGGGAATTCCTTCAGTTCCCGCTGGATCGTTTTGAAGTCGTGCGTCAGTGCGTAGTTGGCGCCCGCATAGACGCCGATCTGTTGTTCGACGCCGAGTCGTTCGACCGATTTCAGCGCATCGGCAACACCTTGCTTCAGCCACTGATTGCCCGACACCACGGTAATGCCGAGCACTTTCAGCGCGCCCTGCGCCTGCAATTGCGCGGCCATCACCCCGAGCTGGCCGTCGTCGCCGAGCGTGTTGTAGTCGCTGTCGATGATCACCTTCGGCGGATCGCTCCGGGCATCGAGACTGCTGCTGGCGCAAGCCGTGAAATCGAGTGTGATTGCCACGCTTGCCGCCCAGATCAATGCCACGAGAATTCGCCCCATCGATGCCCCGTTAGGAATGCCGCCGAGTGACGCGGACAAGGAAACCATCATAGGCGCAAGCCGGATGAATGACGAATGATCAGCGCGGCAACGACAGCACACGCAAAAGCGGCTCGCGACGCCACTGCCACGTCGCGAGCCGCTTCGAATAGCGCGCTGTCAAAAGCCCGTTACTGCGATTCCTCCGCCCACACGGCGTTCTCCCGCGTCATCAACGCGGTCGATGCCGCCGGTCCGAACGTGCCCGCCGAATATGAGCGCGGCCGCTCGCCCGACTTCGCCCAGCCTTCGAGAATCGGCTCGGCCCACGCCCATGCCGCTTCGAGTTCGTCGCGGCGCATGAAGTGCGTCAGACGTCCGCGGATCACGTCGATCAGAAGCCGCTCATAGGCTTCCGCGCGACGCTCGGTGAACGCCTGCTGCAGGTCGAGGTTCAGGCTCACCGGCAGCATGTGCATGCCGCTGCCCGGCTCTTTCGCGAGCACTTGCAGCTGGATCGACTCTTCGGGTTGCAACTGGATCACCAGACGATTGCCGTAGGTTCGTCCACCGCTCGGGATGATCGAGAACGGCAGATCGGAGAATTCGATGACGATCTCCGACAGCTTCTTCTGCATCCGCTTGCCGGTGCGCAGGAAGAACGGCACGTTGGCCCAGCGCCAGTTGTTGATCCGCGCGCGCAACGCGACAAAGGTTTCGGCGCGGCTGCCCGCCGGCACGTTGTCTTCCTCGAGGTAGCCCTTGACCGCCTCGCCATCCACCGCGCCCGCCGTGTACTGGCCGCGCACCGTGTCGCGCGCGATGTCCTCGGGCGTCATCGGCCGCAGCGAGCGCAGCACCTTCAGCTTTTCGTCGCGCACCGCGTCGGGATCGAGCGACACCGGCGGCTCCATCGCGACGATGCACAGCAGTTGCAGCAGGTGGTTCTGCACCATGTCGCGCAGCGCGCCGGTCTTGTCGTAGAACCCCGCGCGGCTGCCCACGCCGACCGTTTCGGCCACTGTGATCTGCACGCTCTTGATGTACGGCGCCTGCCACAGCGGCCCGAAAATCGGATTGCCGAAGCGCAGCACCATCAGGTTCTGCACGGTTTCCTTGCCGAGGTAGTGGTCGATCCGGTAGATCTGCGCTTCTTCGAAATGCTTGCCGACCGCGTTGTTGATTTCCTGAGCGGACGCGAGATCGTGGCCGAGCGGCTTTTCGAGCACCACCCGCGAATTGCCGTCGACGAGCCCGGCCGACGACAGGTTGTCGCAGATATGGGTGAACAGATCCGGCGAGGTCGCCAGATAGAACACGCGGTTCACGCCGTCGCGCGACGCTTCCTTCAGGCGCAGATAGTCCTCGGCCGCATCGACGTCCATCCGCACGTATTCGAAAATCGCGAGGAATTTGTCCCACGCCGACGCGTCGAACGCTTTTTCGTCGATGAAGGGCTTGGCCTTCTGCTCCATGAATTCGCTGATGTATTCCTCGCGCGACCAGGGCTTGCGCCCGATCGTCAGAATGCGGGTGTCGGGCGGGAGGTTGCAGTGCAGATGCGCCATGTACAGCGCGGGCAGCAGCTTGCGGAACGACAGGTCGCCGGTGCCGCCGAAGATGATCATGTCGAGCGGCAGGTCAGGTGTGGCAGGAGCTTGTTGGGTCGTCATGGCACGGTCGCAGCGTCTAGGGGGAAGGCGTCGATCAGGAATCGGCGGCGGGCGGACGGGCTACGGCTCACGTCCGCTATGGCGCTTTTTCCGGCAAACATCTATGGTGCAACGTTTTGAGATAGTTTGCACGGCAGCATCTGCCGCAGGTTAGCGCAAGTTGCCAACCTTGCGCGCCAGACAGTCGTTTTTTCGGGATATTTTGCGGGATTATTTGCCGGTTGGGCCGCTGACGGTCAGCCGCGCGCCAGCGCGTCACGCGCGACCCGGCACGCGGCCAGATCCCACGCCGCGCAGCCTACGCTCTTGAACACCACCGGCCCCGCCGGCAAGGGCTGCGTCTGCTCGAGCACCGCGGCGATCCCGCCCACCCGCGCCCAATCGACACCGGCCTGGATGAAATCGCCGGCCTCGTGCATTGCGCCAGCCTGATCGTCGACGAACAGCGCGCTGCCCGCGATCGTAGTCGCGCCGATCTCGACCATCTGCGGCGTGAAAGCGCCGACGCCGATCACGAGCCGCTCGGCGCGTGCCGTCTCGTCGTAGACCGGCTGTTTGCTCGTGGTCAACGCGATCACGACGTCAACCGAAGCGGGAATCGTCGCGCCCGCATCCGCGAGCGGCCGCAGCTCACGCACCTTGCCGCGCTGCGCCGCGCAGAACGCTTCGGCGCGCGCGGGCGCGCTGCCCTTGACCCACACGCGCGCGTCGGCAAACAGTTCGCCGATCGCCTCCAGATGATTGAGCGCCTGCGTGCCGGTGCCGATCAGCAGGAATTCACGCGGCGCGCGCGCGGCGAACGTCGCGATGCCGAGCATCGACATCGCCGCGGTCCGGCGCCCCGTCACTGTCGGACCATCGAGGATGAACAGCGTCTCGCCGGTATCGGCATCGAAGGCCATGACCTGACCGTGGATCGTCGGCAGATGGCGCGCACGGTTGCTCGCGCACACATTGACGAGCTTGTGGATCGCGAGATCGGGCGCGGTGGCGGGCATCGACAGCATGACGCCGCCGGCGTTCAGCGGCACGACGAGCCGCTCGGGGCTCACGATGCGTCGTTGCGCGTAGTCGATGCTAGCGCGCCTCAACGCGTCGACAAGCGCTGCGTAAGGCATCAGCCGCGCGGTGGCGGCGGCGTCGAAGATCTGCGTGATCGGGCGGGTCATGGGCGGAACGATCCAATGGGGGATGGAGTGGGCATGACGTCACCGTAACCGAGCGCGAAAAAATTGACCAGTCGTGTGGACGTCTACTGCCCCCCGAATCGCGAACTCCGCTTGATGCCCAGCGCGCCGGCTAGCTCGTGCCGCGGCTGAGCGTCATCCCCCGCCCTGCATAGAAACGCGACATCGTCGTGAACGGCAGGTACACGTCGGACTGATGCGGCGCAACGCCCGACGGGTTGTGAAACCACACGCCGCCGCGATCCCGCCCGTGCAGCAGGATCAGATGACCGCCCCGCCGCTGGTTCGTCCGCTCCGGATAGCGGATCTCGGGACTCACCGACACGATCGCGAGCGTATCGTCGTCGAGCCGCGCCGCGATCTCCTCGAGCGACGCCTGCGGCAGCACCTCGATATCGAGGCCGAACGCCGGGGCCGCCCAGTCGGCGAACGGCCGGTAGATCAGACCGTCGACGCCACCATCGTCGCGCAACCGGTATACGCCGTGCCGCAGCGCGTCGTCGAGCAGTGCGGCGCGCGGCGCGTGATCGATGCTCCAGTAGTCGAGAGCCGACTCGAGGCACGTCAGCCCGCACAGGCGTTGCGCCCAGAAGCGATAGCGCTCGGGGTCGGCGAAACCGCTGCGCTGCCAATGCGGATCGTCGCACGGGTCGCGCTGCTGTTCGACGATGTCGCGCACCCACTCGGGGCTGCCCCATTGCGTGTAGTACGGGACGTCGGCGTGGCGGAGAACGGGTTCGGTCATCGGTGGTATCGGTCGAGTTGGGTTGTATCGGGCTGGGTTGCGCGGGGTTTACCTCCGCGGCTTCGCGACCCTGCTGACGCACGAAGCCCCACGCGCGCGATGACTGCTGCCCGGCGATCCGCGACTTGTCGAGCACCGCCACCGACAGGCCGCGCCGCGCCAGGAAATAAGCGGCCGCGCAGCCCATGATGCCGGCACCGGCGATCACGACGTCGGCGTGGCGGGGAAACGGTTGGTCGGCGGGCGTGAAGGTCGAGTGCAGCGGGTAAGTCGTGGTCATGGGTGGGCGGATTGGAGATGTGGGCGTCATCTTCGCAGTGGGAGCCATTGTCCGCAATGACGAGCGACGTCGGTACCGCGGCTGGTCGCAGCCGGGACGGCGCGGCCGGCGCCTGCCGGAATACCCGATTATCCGTCACGCGAATATTCGTCGATTATGCGTCACACTAATATTTGACAAATATTCGTCTCACGCATAAATTGCGTTTATTCGTCTCGCAGATAATCCGCCATGCTCCATTTGATCGCCACGTCGGACCAGCTCGCGCAGTTGCTAGCGGCCAGCCGCCGCCAGGCCGGCCTCACGCAGACCGAGGCCGCCGCGCGCGTCGGCGTGAGCCAAAGCCGCATTTCCGCGCTCGAAACCGATGCGAGCGGGCTCACGCTCACCCAGCTGCTCGCGCTGTGCGGCGCCTACGGCCTGCAACTGCAGTTGCGCGACAAAAATCAGCCGAGCTCCGAGCCGGCACCGAACGTCGAGTGGTGAGATGGCCCGGCAAACCGCTTCGAAGGCATTGTCGGTGTGGGCCAACGGCGAGCGCGTCGGGCTCTGGCGGCTGCCCGCGCGCGGCCCGATGGAGTTCGCCTACGACGCCGCCTGGATCGCGTCGCCCGCGGGTCGTCCGCTGTCGCTGTCGCTGCCGTTCACGCCCGGCAACATGACGCACAAAGGGCCGCGGGTGCTCAACTACTTCGACAACCTGCTGCCCGACAGCGACGTCATCCGCAAACGCATCGCGCAGCGCTACCGGACCGAAACGCTCGAAGCGTTCGACCTGCTGCAGGCCATCGGCCGCGACTGCGTCGGCGCGGTCCAGCTGCTTGCCGAAGACGACGCGCCGGCCGGGGTCCAGCGCATCGAAGGCACGCCGCTTTCCGACGACGACATCGAGGCGCTGCTCGCGCAGACGGTCGGCAAACCGACGCTCGGCGCGCCCGACGAATTTGACGATTTCCGCATCTCGCTCGCCGGCGCGCAGGAGAAAACCGCGCTGCTGTGGCACGACGGCCAATGGCAACGGCCGCACGGCGCGACGCCGACCACGCATATCTTCAAGCTGCCGCTCGGGCTGGTCGGCAACCGGCTCGCCGATCTCAGCACGTCGGTCGAAAACGAGTGGCTGTGTCTGCGGATTCTGCGCGCGTTCGGCCTGCCGGTCGCGAACACCGAGGTGCTCAGGTTCGGCAAGCAGCGCGTGCTCGCCGTCGAACGCTTCGACCGGCAGATGCATTCGAGCGGCAGTTGGCTGCTGCGTCTGCCGCAGGAAGATTTCTGCCAGGTCTACGGCGTGCCGTCGCATCGCAAGTACGAAAACGAGGGCGGCCCCGGCGTACTCGACCTCGCGCGAATTCTGCAGCAATCGGTCGAGGCGCGGCAGGACATCGAGACCCTGCTCGCGAGCCAGATCCTGTTCTGGATGCTGGCCGCGCCGGACGGCCACGCGAAGAACTTCAGCATCCGCCTGCTCGCCGGTGGCCAGTACCGTCTGACACCGCTTTACGACGTGATGTCGATCTGGCCGGTCGAGGGCAACGGCCCGAACCAGTGGTCGTGGTACAAGGCGCGGCTTGCGATGGGTCTATGGTCGCGCAGCAAGCACGATGCGTTTCGCGACGTGCAGCGGCGACACTTCAACGCGATGGCGTTGAAATGCTCGTACGGCGCCGACGCCGAGCCGCTGCTCCAGCGTCTGATCGAGCAGACACCTGGCGTGATCGAGCGGGTCTCGGCGGAGTTGCCCGAGCGCTTTCCGGGCAAGGTCGCCGAGCGGATTTTCAAAGGACTTCAAAATTCGGCGGCCCGGCTCGACACGATGCCGGCAAGCTGAACACTTTTCATTGCGCCTCTCGCCTGGCTTTTCCGCAAGGGCGGACCTGCCGGGCTTTGCGGCAAGCGGCCGGATCCGTCGCCTTGCGCACTACTCATTCGTGGATTCCCTACGGTTTCGTCATCGTTTCACCGGTAGAATGCCTTTTGATGCTCAATGCATCAAAGTCACCGGCACGGCCATGGCGTCGCTTGCATCAGCGGACTCGGCGGCCGGTCTGACAAAATCATAAATGGTGATTTTTTTACGGTACATTTGCTGTCCCCGCGTGGCCGATTCATGCGCATAGCATGCGCAGGGTCGGCTTGCGCCTGCCGACCGCGCTCCAGATGTACCTTTTAACCCGGCGGATTTTCACCCAGCATGGCCAACGAAACACACTCACCCGACTCCATCGCGGTTGCCGAGCGCGTGCGCGAGTTGATGAGCAGGCATGGAATCGGCAAGCGACAGCAAACCACGGAGCTATGCCGCATCCTCGATCTGAGTTTTTCTCAGGGGCACCGCAAACTGCGCGGCAATAGTCCGTGGACGCTGTCGCAGATCAAGAAAGTCGCCGAGGTATTCGACGAACCCGCGGCGCAGCTATTCGGCGCGCAGTCGCTCGATCCGGGCGTCGTCGGCGCGATCGCCCAGGAGGCGGTGTTCTGCATCGGCGCGACCGAAATCGCCTGCACCGCGTGGGTCGGCGCGGCGCTCGAAGCGGGTAGCCGCCCGGAATTCGTCGCCTATTCGCGGCTCGGTCAATGGCGCGTCTCGCGTCATGATGGCGCGCTGTATCAGAGCGCGTACGAAGTCCACAAGATCGAGATCTATCCGCGCCGCGCCGAGACCGACAAGCCGGCCATCGCGGTGGTCGACGACGATCGTGCAAGCGCCGATAACCTGCGCGATTATCTGGAGCGCAGCGGCTTCACGGCGGTCGCGATCTATGGGCTCGCGGCCTTCAGCGAGCAGTTGCAGACGCAGGTGTTCGACGGCGTGATCATCGACTGGCTGTTCGGCTCGCAGACCTCGGCGGCCGCGATTCGCGCGGTGCGCGCGTCGGAGAACCCGGACGCGCCGATCTTCGTGCTGACCGGAGAACTGCTGACCGGCAAGGCCAGCGAATCGGAGATCAGCGAGGTGATCCGCGATTACGACGTCGCGTGCTACGAGAAGCCCGCGCGCATGGCGATCCTCGTCGCCGATCTGTCGAAGCGGCTGAACCGCCCCTGAAGCGCGGGCGCCGACGCGCGCCCCGTTCGCGGCAGCGCCGCCTTCACGCGCTCACGCGCTCACGCCTGATGCCGCGCCGCCAGCGCCCGCTGCAGGGCGTGCTTCAGATCCTCGTAATGGACTGGCTTTAACAGCGCCTCGAACACCGACGGCACGCCAGTCGCGCCACTTTCGCCATTCCGCACGACCTCCGGCGCGTACGCGCTGACCACGATCACCGGCACGCCCGCCGACGGTCCGTCGCGCATCGCGAAGTCTTCGAGAAACGTGTAGCCATCGCGCTCCGGCATGTGCAGATCGAGCAGCACCACTTCGCAGCGGTGGGTGTCGAGCCACGCGAGCGCGTCGTTGGCATTGCCGAATGCGAGCGAGTCGTAGCCCATGTGCGCGACCATTTCGCAGAGCGACTCGCGGATCAGCCGGTTATCGTCGATGATCAGCACGCACGGCTGCGCGCCGTCCGGCTCGGCTTGCTCCGCGACCTCGGCCGGCTCGACGGTTGCGACCGGCACGACCGGGATCGTCACCGTGAAGCTGGTGCCCTCGCCGACCGTGCTCGCGACATCCACCGTGCCGCCGAACAGCTTCACGAGCCCTTGCACGATCGTGAGCCCCATCCCCGCGCCTTCGAAGCGGCGCGTGCGCGACGCGTCGAGCTGCGTGAACTCCTTGAAGATCAGCGGGATCTGTTCGGACGGCACGCCCGGCCCCGTATCGCTGACGACGAAAATCAGCAGCGCCGGCTCTTGCCGCAGTTCGACGCGCACCGTGCCGGTCTCGGTGTAGCGGATCGCGTTGGTGACGAGGTTGTTGACGATCTGCCGGATGCGGTGCGGGTCCGACTCGACGAGCCCGCTCGCGCCGCTCGCCTCGCTTTCGAGCTCGAGCCCGCGCGTCCTGGCGGAGATCGTGTGTTCATCGACGATCGACGCCAGCAGCTCGCGCGGCTCGAAATGCTGGTGCCGCAGTTCGAGCTTGCCGGCGCCAAGGCGCGCGTAGTCGGTCAGGTCCTTCATCTGCGCCTCGAGATGGCGCGCCGCGGTTTCGAGCCGCTGGATCACCTTGCGGTCGGCCTCCGAGTGATAGTTGAAGCCGAGCAGTTCCACCGACGAGACGATCGCATGCAGCGGCGTGCGCAGCTCATGGCCGATCATGCCGAGAAACGCATCCTTCGCGAGGCTCGCCTCGCGCGCCGCGCGGCTCGCCTGATGCTCGGCTTCCAGCGCCGCGCGCTGCTGGCGCATCAGCCGCGTGCGGCGCCGGCCGTTGAGCACGAGCAGCAGCGTCGCCGCCGCCGACAGCAATAGCAGCACCAGACCGCCCGCGAACAGGATGCGGCGCTTGTCGATGAAATCGCGGTTCATCGCCTCGCGGTCGGCGACGTCCGCGAAACGGCGCGACAGCGCGAGATCGTTGACCTCGCTCCAGTGCTGGCGCAGTTGCGCGTCGATCCGCGCGGCACGCGCACGGTCGCGCTGCAGTACGTCGATCTCGGGCTGGATGTCGTCGAGCACAGTCTCGAGCGTCTTGATTTCGTCGAGCTGCCGTTGCAACAGAGCGAGCTGCGCGGAGAGCCGATGCGTCGAGCCGGCCATCACGCGCAGCTTCGATTGCAGCAGCTGGAAGCGCAGCTGCAACTGCTGATAATCGTCGTCGGCACCGGACTGATACAGCAGCAGCTGGTTCTCGAAGCGCGCGTACGCGATCTGCAGTTGCGCGGCGTCCCAGTAGAAACCGTCGTAGGTACCGGTCAGCTGCTCGGTCGCGCGCGGGTTCAACAGGTTCGCATAGAGCAGATAGCCGATCGCGCCGGCGGGCGCCGCGAGCGCCATCAGCCAGATCAGCACGTTCAACACGCGCCGCCACGGACGGCGCGCTATTTGACGATGAGGGCCTTGATCTGCCATACGAATTTCGAGTCGCCGACCGCGCCAGTCAGTTCATCTGGAAAAGCGTCGCGCGGATAGATCAGAAACAGCGGCCCGAAGTCGCTGAGTTTCAGGCGCTGGCCGTTCATGCTGTACGCGACGATCACGCCGTAGCGTTCGCAGTCCGACACCGGCACGGTGTAGGTGTAGTCGTCGAACGTGTGGAGTTCGATCTGGGTGCCGTGCGCGCCGACGGCCTTCAGGATGTCGGCGAGCCTGGGCCCGGTGAACGTCGAGCGCGGCGTCCAGGTGGTCGAGGTCGTGATCGTATGCACGGGCAGCGCGAGCAGTTGAGCCTCGTTGAAGTGATAGGTGCGATGCGCGGCGTCGTTGGTATTGGCGATCTTGCCCTGCACGTCGAGCGCCAGCGCCGGCGACTGCCGTGCGCCCGGCTGCGCATGCGCGCAACAGACGGAAAGCCCGACGATCAGTCCCGCCAGCCCCGTCAGCCAGCGCATCCGCCAGGGCCCACCGGTTCCGCTGGCTGCGTTGCGCAGCGTTGCAATCAGATTGGCCATTTGCTTTTTTTATCCGATTTCGTTGATTCGCCGGACCGCGGGCGGCGCCACGGTCAGCCGATCTCATGCCACGCGAAGTGTTGCGCCGTACCGTGCCGTCAAACGCGTGCCACCCCGACACGCGACCTTTGACCCGCATGCATAATATCGCCAAAATGCGCTGACTCAAAAACGGGGACCCGCGATGTCGCGCCAGTGCGTCAGCGCGCGCCGCGCGCGCATCCCCGCGGACCATTGCCTTCCATCGCGCCACGCGGCGCCTCGATAGTCATGAACAAGCCGGTCCTGCCTCTGACGTACGAACAGCTCGATCACTGGATCGAATCGCTGCAACCCGCGTTGCTCGCCGAGCGTTTCTCGATGACGCTCGGGATTCTGCGCGGCGGCGCGCCGCTCGCGCTGATGGTGTCGCACGCGGTCGGCGCACCGGTCGCGTTCCTGCGCTACGACCGCCAGACGCGCGCAGTCGCATGGGATTCGACGCTGCCGATCCCGCCCGCCGGATCGAAAGTGCTGTTGTGCGAGGACATCGCGGGACGCGGTTTTACGCTCGTCGATTGCATCGCGTTTCTGCAGGCGCACGGGCTCGAAGTCAAAACCCTGACCGCCGCGCTCGATGATCTGAGCCGCGCACAGCCCGACTACGCGATCGATGCGCGCGGCTACTTCGCCCTCTTTCCATGGGAGCGCCAGGCATACACCGAGCGCTACCGCGACGACTGGGCGCGCGTCGAAGCCGGCGCCGCGCCCGCGATGGCCAACGACCACGAGTACGCGGCCTACGCGATCGACCTCGACGGCATCCTGCTGCCCGACGTACCACTCGCGCGCTACGACGAGGACCTCGCCGCCGCGCTCGCCGAGCGCGACGCGCTGCTGCCGTTCGAGGTGCTGCCCGGCATCGACCTGCAGCAGGTGCGCACGATCATCACGGGCCGCCCGGAGATGGATCGCGCGCGCACCGAAGCCTGGCTCGCGCGACACGGCTTCGCTCACATGCAGTTGGCGATGCGCACGCCCGGCCTGCACGACGACAGCCCCGCCGGCGCGGCCGCGCACAAGGCGAGCGCGGCGTTGCGCGCGGGTGTCACGCACTTCGTCGAAAGCGATCCAGTGCAGGCGCTGCTGATCGCGCAGCAAGCGCCGCTGCTGCGCGTGATCTGGTGGGATGCGCTGACGCGCACGGGGATTTTGGTGAGCGCAAGGGCGTGGAGTTGAGCGCAACGTTCCTTGTGGGCGCAGCGCTCGAACGCCGCCGCTACCTGTCCTTCGCCTCGCGCAACTGCAAATGCCGCGCGGCCCGCTGCGACGCGACGACGATCAGCTTCATCGTCGCGCGCGTCGCGCCGACGAACAGCTTGCGCGCGCTGCGTTCGTCGAACGCGTCGAAGTCGATCTCGGTGAAGATCACGCACGGCGCCGCCTGCCCCTTGAAGCGGTAGATCGACTCGAACAGCACGTCGCCTTCACGATACTCCGGGTTGCCGAACAGATCGTATTTGCCGGTGAAACTGCGCAGCCGATGCGGTCCGAGCTGATCGAGCGCGCTCATCGCCGAGCCCTCGCGGCCGCGGAACGACAGCACCGCGATGTCCTGCTTGCGAAAACCGAGCGATAGCGCCTGCGTGATGGCGCGCTTGGTTGCGTCGATACTGCTTTCGGCGCCCTGCGCTTCGTCGTAGACCGACACCGAAACCTCGGAGCCGTCGAACGGACTGCCCGACGTAAGTGCCGCGGCCAGCGGCACCGACGCGCCCAGCACGTCGCGCAGATAATCGAGGATGTCGCGAGGACTGCGGTAATTGGTGGTTTCTCTCAGCGTGGTCCAGCCGGGCAACGAGACCGGCTCACGCATGTACAGATTCTGCAGTGGGTCTTCGAGCCACCACCACGCGGCGCCCGGCCGCAGCAGCCGCTCGAGCGCGGCAACCCATGGCTGCTGGAAATCCTGCCCTTCGTCGACGATCAGTACGTCGAATTGCCAGCGCGGTTCGATCGGCGTGTCGGCGAATACGGCCTCCAGTTGATCGAACACCTGCGCCGACCGGAAATCGGGCGCGCGGCCCGCGTCGCGCGCGATCCAGTCGCAAAGCTGGTGATAGTTCGCGACCTTCGCCTCCGGCGGCGCGACCCGCGCGATGTGATCGGCGAGCGGCCGGTTGAAGCACACGTACAACGGCCGCTCGCCGCGCGCGACCGCGTCCTTCATCACCTGCACCGCGAGTTGTGTCTTGCCGGAGCCCGCCGTGCCAATCACGCGCAAACGGAACGGCGCGAATTCGAGCCGCCGGGCCCATGTCGCAAGTCCGCCCGAAAGGCGCGTGACGAGCGTGCCCGCCTGCCCGACGAGCGCGCTCGTGTCGGGCGTCAACGCGAGTTCGTCGGCGAGAAAGTGGTGGATTTTCGCCGCGCAGGGAAGCCGCGGTTCATCGGCCGGCAGCGCTTCGCGGACGATCGCCGCGAGACGCTCGCGCCGCGTAGCGTCGACGATGCGCGCGGGATTCACGCCGGCGATCGCCGCATCCTTGACGATGTGATCGGGACAGTACAGCAGTTCCTCGATGAAATAGGCGCCCGCGCCGAACGCCGCGGTAAAACGCCGGTGCAGACTCTCGATCGTATGCGCGAGCGCGATCGCGACGTTTCGCTCGGTCTGCAGATACACCTTGACGAGCCCCTTCGGCGTTTCGCGCAGAAAGCCGGTCTTCTGCTCGATGATCAGCAGGCGCCCGGCGGGACTCACGATCACGAAATCGGCCTCGCCGAACACGGAGAAGTTCTGGTTCAGGCGCGTCCAATGCACGCCGTGGTAGACGGTGTAGTCGGCGGGCAGTGCCTTTTCGAGCAGCGCGAGCGTTTCACGTTCGCGCGCCGCCGCGCCGGTCGCTTCGAGGCTCTTCCAGTCGTCGGGAACAATGCGGGCCATGCAATGCCTCAATGAGTTGGGATGCGTGTTTTCAGCGGGCAATCCGGAGTGCGGTCATTGTACGCAACGCAATGTCGGCCGGGCGGCCCGTCGCGCAAAGGCGCGCACATCGTGTATCGTTACTGGCTGAACGCCGCGCATGCCGCGCGGCTTGCCAACCGTAAGAGAAAAGGATTTACCGGATGATTACGATCTGGGGACGCGCCAATTCGGTCAACGTCCAGAAGGTCTTGTGGTGCTGCGACGAACTCGTGCTGCCATTCGATCGCATCGACGCGGGCCTGCAATTCGGCCGCAACAACGAACCCGCCTATCTCGCGATGAACCCGACCGGCAAGATCCCGACGCTGGTCGACGACGACTTCGTGCTGTGGGAATCCAACTCGATCCTGCGCTATCTGGCGATGCAATACGGCGAATCGAGCCTGCTGTATCCGGCCGACCCGAAACTGCGCGCGAGCATCGACCGCTGGCTGGACTGGTCGCTGTCGACGCTGCAGCCAGTGGAACGTCCCGTTTTCTGGGCCCTCGTGCGCACGCCCGAGGCCGAGCGCGACGCCGCCAAACTCGCCGCCGACGCGAAGGCGGTCACCGTCCTGTGGCGCCTGCTCGACACGCATCTGCAGGGCCGCTTCTTTCTCGAAGGCGACAAGTTCACGCTCGCCGATATCGTGATCGGCGCGTACGCGAAGCGCTGGTTCGGCCTCGACGGTTTGCAGCGGCCGCCGCTGCCGAATCTGGAGCGCTGGTATTCGCGTCTCACGACGCGTTCCGGGTTCAAGAAGTATGTGGATTTCCCGTTGACCTGAGCATGGCGCGGGTCGGCGGAAACGGTTCAGGTATTCGTGCGACCCGCAAACTCTTCAACCTTGCTCGCGGGGCCGGACACGATCAGCAGATCCCCCGGCACGACAACCGTGTCAGGCCCCGCGTGCTGGAACTCTTCGCCAGCGCGCCTGACGGCCATGACCATCACACCGAACGCCTCCAGAACGCCGCAATCTGCGAGCGGACGGTTGTGTGTCGGCGCCGGGGCATGAATCGCGGCGACGGCAAATCCTTCGCCGAATTCAATGTAGTCCACGATTCGGCCTGCGATCAGGTGAGCGATCCGTTCACCCATTTCCGCTTCCGGATAAACCACGTGATGCGCGCCGATGCGCTGGGCAATCTGGCCGTGTTCCGCGGTCACCGCCTTCAGCCAGATGTCCTTGATCTGAAGTTCCGTTAGGGCCATCAAGGTCATCAGGCTCGCCGAAAGGTCGCTTCCAATGCCCACGATCGCATGAGGGAAGTCCGCAACACCCAATTGGCGCAGGGTATTCACGTTGGTCGAATCGGCCTGGACGGCATGCGTCAAGCGGTCCGCCCATAACTGCACCTGCTGCTCGTCCCGGTCGATTCCCATCACGTCATGGCCAAGCCGAAGCAGCGACTGGGCCACGGCACAGCCGAACCGCCCCAAACCGATGACGACCACACTGTCGCCTTTCGAAAAAGAGAGCGAAATCTTGAACAGGTCAGCCAACAATTGGATGCTCCTCCGGGTAGCTATATTGCGCACGCCGCTCAACCAGCATTAACGACGTCGCAAAGGTAATGGTTCCAACCCGGCCGACGTACATCAGCGCGATGATCACGAACTGTGCCGGCGCAGGCAAATCACCCGTGATACCCGTTGACAGACCGACCGTACTGAACGCCGAAACAACTTCGAAGATGACCTGATCGGTAGGAAAATCGGTGATGTGCAAAATGATCAGTGTGCCGAGCGTGATCATCACGCCACCCAGCGCCACCACGGTAATCGCTTGCCGCTGCGCCGACACGCTGACACGGCGCCCAAACGCTTCGATATCGCCACGCCCGCGGATCTCTGCGATCACCAGCAAGGCCAGAATGGCGATGGTGCCGATCTTGACACCCCCTGCCGTCCCCGCGCTGCCCCCGCCAACGAACATCAGGAAGAAATGCAGGGCCCAGCTGTCATGACTCATTGCGCCGATGTCGAGCGAGTTGAAACCCGCCGTGCGCGCGGATACCGAGGCGAACGCTGCCGAAAGGAGCTTCTCTCCGAACGGCATCGGACCCAGGGTTTGCGGATTGGTCCATTCGAACAGCAGCAACGCAAGAAATCCGCCGAGCAGCAGCACCCCCGTGACCACTAAAGTGAGCCTGGTGTGCAATGAAAGCCGACGGGCACCCCGAAGTTTTTCCCGCAGATCGTACAGAACCGGAAACCCGATTCCGCCGACGACAATCGCGACCATCACCGGTACCAGCATCGACGCGTCGGCGGCATAGCGCATCAGACTGTCCGGGTGAATTGAAAAGCCCGCGTTGTTGAACGCGGAGACCGCATGGAACCATCCACTCCATGCGGCCTCGCCCCATTGGATGTTGTACCCGAGATGAAGCCTGACCGTCAGCCAGAGTGCCGTGGTCAGTTGAGTGACGAGCGTCACGACGAGCACCAGGCGCGCCACGCTGCCGATGTCCCCGAGACGGAGCGTGTGCGTCTCGACCTGGGTGATCAGCTTCGCTCGCAGCGGCAAGGACCGGTTGACCATGAGTCCCAGCAAGGTGGCTGCGGTCATCATGCCGAAACCGCCAATCTGAAACAGGCCGAGGATGACCCACTGTCCAAAGCTTGACCAGTAGGTGCCCGTATCGACAACGACGAGTCCAGTCACGCAGACCGCGGAGGTAGCGGTAAAAAAAGCGCTCAGCCACGGCGCTGCCTCACCTTTGGCCTGCGACAAGGGCAACCTCAAAAGGAGCGTCCCTGCGGCAATCGCAAAGAGAAAAGCTAAGGCTACTGCCCGCGATGGGTGAAGCAGTTGTCTCATCGAGATCCCATCAAACACATTCAGAGACTGACTGACAAAGAATAGGCATTTTTTGCCAGTAAAGACCCTATTTTTCGTTTGTTGTCAGTTGTAAGCCAAGTCTGGGGAATCCCGATTCTCTCGACGCTTCGACCGGCGCGGCACTTGCATCCCCCTGCCTCTATAATCGACGCATGAAAACCGCCAAGCCCGCCGCGACCGGCCGTTCGGTCGCTCCCACACCTGCCGCCCCCGCCGCCGATGCACACGATCATCGAGCGCATCACGATGTGCACGAGCCGTCGCACGCACATGGCCCGTCGCAGGAAGCGGCTCTCGCACTCGCCGAGGAATATTGCCGCGAACGCGGCGAAAAACTCACGCCGATCCGGCGCAAGGTGCTCGAACTGCTGCTGAACTCGGGACGCGCGACCAAGGCTTATTCGCTGCTCGACGAAATGCGCCAGATCCACGCCGGCTCGGCGCCGCCGACCGTCTATCGCGCGTTGGATTTTTTACTGTCGGTGGGGCTCGTGCATCGGATCGAATCGATCAATGCGTTCACGGTCTGCCATGATCTGACGCAATGCCAGCACGGCATTCTCGTCGTATGCCAGCAATGTGGCAGCGTCACCGAATTGCATCAACCGAAGCTGCGTCAGGCCCTCGTCGCGCAGATCGAGGAGGCGGGCTATCGGCTCGCGAGCGACGAAATCGAATTGAAGGGATTGTGTGCCGCCTGTCAGGCGGCCAAAGCGGCCAGCGCGGCCGCGCTGGTGGCCGCGGCGAAATAGCGGCGCGCCATATTGGGTGCGCAACGCTGTGTGACGCGCTGCCAAGCGTCGATGGCCGTGCGCTGCTTCGAGGAACGACATCTCCCGCCGCGCGCCGGCCTGCTCTGTCTAAAACCCGCTCCCACGAGAGCCGCTGCGAAGCTGCGAAGCGTCGATCAACCCGCCGCGCGGGCGTCGATCGCGTCGTGCAGCAGCGTCACGAGCGCTTCGGGTAACGCGGGCTTGGTCATGAAATGCTGGAAGCCTTCGCCGATGCTGCGCAGGCGGTATGCGTCGTCGGTATGGCCGGTGAGCGCCACTGCCACCGAGGGGGAATGACCGCCGCAAATCTCGTGGTCGCGCAGCCGCTGGATCAGATAGAAGCCATCCATGGCCGGCAAGTCGAGGTCGCAGACGACCGCGTCGGGAAGCAACCGCATCGCCGCGACGACGCCCTCTTCCGCATCGGCGACCGCGCAAACCTTCGCGCCTTCCGCCTCGAGTAACAAGGTCAACGATTCCCGGCTGTCCGGGTCGTCCTCCACCAGCACGATCGTGGCCTGATCGAGCCT
Organism: Paraburkholderia sp. MM5496-R1; assembly: GCF_050436205.1. Lineage (NCBI taxonomy): Bacteria > Pseudomonadati > Pseudomonadota > Betaproteobacteria > Burkholderiales > Burkholderiaceae > Paraburkholderia > Paraburkholderia sp. MM5496-R1. Next base: position 2,315,066 of record NZ_JBNDLT010000003.1, on the reverse strand, counting down.
CATTGCTGCGTTCATCGTATGTTGTTGCTCTGAAAAACCGGTTAGGCCGTCCGAGGGGGCGGAGGTTTCACTTTGTATTTCACTTTGCTGATTGCCGCCGATTCGCGCGGCCACGGTGTTGCTGTCCATGATTCCGACCCGATTTCGCACGCCGAGTTGCAGACAGGTCCGCGCTTGTAAAACATTGCGCCACATCTTCCCGAGTACAACGCTTGCGCACGGTAACGCGCCAAAATTGCACGTCGATGAAAAAACGGCGCTCGACGCACACCGCGATTTAGCTGCTCAGTGTCCGCAGTTTTTCCGCGGCTCGCCGATCGCCGGCACCCGATGTTCCGGCGCGGTTCGTACGAACCCCGTTCGTACGGCCTTCGCCGCCCGGTATCGATTCTGCCCTTCGTATTGTTTGCACAACGCGGCGCTGCCGTTCGTTTTGCGTCGCTCGCATCCGACGACACTGCAAGCACGTCGCGTGCCTCATTGCAGCGGTTCGCGTCACGTAAAGAAGGGCTCGGTCGCGGTTGCCGATGTCGCGCGATGAACGGCGCTGGCCTGCTAACCGGTGGTGTCGCGGCGCTATCATCGTGGGCGCGCATGCGCGCCTACCGATGCCCCCTCATCTCAACCCGAGGTCAACCGACACCATGTCCGCCACATCGCCCGCGCTTTCCGCCGCGACGCTCGACATCCTTCGTCACGTCAGCACCGCCACGCTGACCACGCAGCTATTCAAGCGCGGTCTGCGCAACACCTTCATGCAGGGCGTCGCGCCGCTCGGTCCGCGGCGCGGCGCGAATCTGGTCGGGCCGGCGTTCACGCTGCGCAACATCCCATCGCGCGAAGACATCGACGTACTGGAACTATTCGCGGACCCTGAGTACGCGCAACGCAAATGCGTCGAGACCATTGCGCCGGGCCACGTGCTCGTGCAGGATTGCCGCGGCGAGCGCGGCAGCGCGTCGTTCGGTTCGATTCTGTCGCTTCGTTTGCAGGTGCGCGGTGTTGCCGGGATGGTGTCCGACGGCCCGGTGCGCGACAGCGCGACGATCGCCGCGCTCGACATGCCGGTGTTTTGCGCCGGCGCGAGCGCGCCGCCCAATCTGATCCGCCATCATGCGGTCGATATCAACGTGCCGATCGGCTGTGGTGGAGTCGCGGTGTTTCCGGGCGACGTGATCGTCGGCGATGCGGATGGAGTTGTGGTAATTCCGCTGAAGATGGCCGACGACGTCGCGCAAGCCGCCGCCGGACAGGAACAGCTCGAGGCGTTTCTCACCGAGAGGATTCGTGCCGGCGCGGCGCTGCCCGGCACCTATCCACCGAACGACGAGACGAAGGCGGCGTTCGACGAGTGGAAGAAAAATCGCAAAAGCTAGGGCCTTTTCAAAGGACGCGGCGACCGGTGCGCCACACCGGGCGCCAGTTCAATCGCCCTTGCCGGGCCCGATGCCCTGCACCAGCAACGCCACCGCGTGCCGCGCAATCTCCGCGCCGCCGATACTGTGGCGCGACGGATCGTTGCGCCACAGCTTCGAGGTGGCAAGCGGCAGAATCGTCATGCCGAGCAGCGTGACGAACACGAGCGCGGGTTCGAGCGATGCATTCAGGCGCCCCTCCTTCTGCCAGCGCGCGATCGCCAGCAGCGACGCCTTCTGATGCGCGAAACCAAAGCGCTCTTGCATGCGCTGGCGCAGCAGCCCGCCGTCGCTGATCACTTCGCGCACCCACAGCGACGCGAACCACGGGTTGTCGCTCGCGATCTGCACGAGCCGCTCCGTGAGTTGCGTGATTGCCGCGACCGGATCGTCGGGATTCTCCTGAAACGGCAGCCCGAGGCTCGCGCGCAACGGTACGAAACACTCGTCGATCAGCACGTCGAGCAGTTGATCGCGCGTCTTGAAGTAGTAGTGCACCATCGCGGGCGTGACGCCGGCCTCGCGGGCGATCTCACCCAGCGATGTCTCGACGATGCCCTGCCTCGCGAACAGCGTCAGCGCGGCGTCGAGCAAGCGCGCACGCTGCGCGGGACCGCGCGCGGCGCCCGACGGCCGGCCGGGGCGGCGGGCGGCCGATCCAGCCGGTGCGCTGCTGCCGATATTCGCGGCATGAATATCCGTTGGCGCTGCCGTGAGTTTGGGCTTCGACGCGTCGCGCTCTTTCGCGGCAATTCGCGCGGGCGGCCCCGTATCTGCCACGGCATTGTGCGCCGCGGCGTCGTCAGGCGAGATCCTTGTCATTGCATTGAATTTGACGTGAGAGGCGATGTCACATATATTAATCTCTCAGTTAATTAATTTCAACGCGTTGCCGCCATGGAACAACCCGCTACGACCCTGTCAGTCGACCCCGCGGCCGACCATCCGCCGATCCGGCTGCTGTTTCCGGCGCTGCTGCTGGTCATGCTGCTCGCCGCCCTGGACCAGACGATTGTCTCGACCGCGCTCCCGACCATCGTCGGCGAACTGGGCGGGCTCAATAACCTGTCGTGGGTCGTGACCGCCTACCTGCTCAGTTCGACCATCGTCGTGCCGCTGTACGGCAAGTTCGGCGATCTGTTCGGCCGCAAGATCGTGCTGCAGACGGCGATCGTCATCTTTCTCGTCGGCTCGGCGCTGTGTGGCATCGCGCAGAACATGAGCCAGCTGATCGTGCTGCGCGCGCTGCAAGGGCTCGGCGGCGGCGGCCTGCTCGTCGTGACGATGGCGGCGATCGCCGACGTGATTCCGCCCGCTGAGCGTGGCCGCTACCAGGGCGTGTTCGGCGGCATCTTCGGTCTTGCCACCGTCATCGGTCCGCTGCTCGGCGGCTTTCTGGTCGAGCGTCTGACGTGGCGCTGGATCTTCTACATCAACCTGCCGCTCGGCATCGTGTCGCTCATCGTGATCGGCGCGGTGTTCAAGCCGCACGTGCGCCACGTGAAGCACACGATCGATTACATGGGTGCCGCGTTTCTCGCCGGCGCGCTGACCTGCATCATCCTGTTCACGAGTCAGGGCGGCACGATCCTGCCGTGGTCGTCGCCGCAACTGTGGTTCACGCTCGGCATGGGCCTCGCAGCGATCTGGGGATTCATTCACGAAGAACGCAGCGCGGTCGAACCGATCATGCCGCTCGGACTGTTCAAACAGCGCACGTTTCTGATCAGCAGCCTCGTGAGCTTCATCATCGGCGTATCGCTGTTCGGCTCCGTGACGTTCATTCCGCTCTATCTGCAGGTCGTGAAGGGCTCGACGCCGACGCAAGCCGGCATGCAGATGCTGCCGATGATGGGCGGCCTGTTCATCCTGTCGATGGTGACGGGCCGCGTGATCAGCAAGATCGGCAAGTACCGGCTGTTCCCGATCATGGGCACGTTCCTCGTCTCCGTGGCGATGCTGCTGCTCGCGCGCCTGCAGATCGATACGCCGATTCATGTGATGTATCTGTACATGGGTCTGCTCGGCTGCGGCCTCGGCATGGTGATGCAGGTGCTGGTCCTCGCGGTCCAGAACACCGTAGAGTTCAAGCATATGGGTGTGGCGACGTCGGGCGTCACGCTGTTTCGCTCGATCGGCGGCTCGATCGGCGTGGCCGGTTTCGGCGCGGTGTTCTCGAACGGCCTCGCCGGACGCCTCGAAAAGCTGATCCCGCCCGACACCGAACTTCCGCAGGCATTGGGTCCCGCAGCGATTCATCAGCTGCCCGAAGCATTGCGCAACGACTATCTGCATGCGTTCGCGGGTGCGTTGCACACCGTGTATCTGTCGGCCGCATGCGTCGTGGTGCTCGCCTTCGTGCTCGCATGGCTGCTGAAGGATCATCCGTTGCGCAAGCACTGAGCGTACTTCGACGCCTGATCGGGAAGCTGATGTAAACGCGTACCGGCAGGCGCCAGATAGAAGGTCGATCACGAGGCCGCACGCACGACGCGTCGGCCTCGTTGTTTTTTTGTCGCGCTCGCTTCATGCAGCGCGATGCTTCCGGTTACCTTCCATTTGTCGTGAAACAACAGAGACATACACTCGTTTCGAATGTATGGCCAAGGTTTCTTCATACCTCCAAATGAGCGGCAGCGCACACAATCCAGGGGCCAACCGCGTTGACGTCCCCCGTGAAACGCCACATATTGGAACCCGTGGAAACGCGGCCGCTGCCTACGTCTCCACGACTTCCGGCGCATGTGGATCGTGATTCCGCGGACAAGGCTCCTGCCTCTACACGATCCGAAGCATGCCTTTACGGCATCGTTTTCCAAAGGTGGGTCCACGGCATGTCCACCCAGACAGCAACCGGCCAAACTTTCCCCACGCCCTGCAAACGCTGCGGTGGCGCACTGTACCGACAAGTCGACGCCTGCCCCTACTGTGGCGCTGCGCATCCGTTCGACCAGGACGATCCGCACATCCGCACCGGGATTCCAGGCAGCCGTGCGAGCGCCACGCACAAGCCCCTGCCCCGTTTCGACAACGAGCTCGGCACACGGGACGAGCCCGCCATCGCCGCTGCCGCGATGGCGTCCGAACCCCTGTTGCAGACCGAGCCGGTCATGCACACGGCGCTCGTGTCGACCGACACCACTATCCCACCTTACGAAGATCCGATGTATGCGCCGCCCAACACTGCGCAGACGATTTGGCGCGTGCTGTACGTGATCGGCGCGGTTGTCGCAATCGGCCTGACGTATGTCGCTTATACGCTATTCAGCGACGGCGGCGAATCGGAGGATCAAGGCGTGGAGCAGATTACGCCGGATGCCAGAACAACGACCGGCATGATCGCGCCGCTTGTGTCCGCCCCGGTGATTGCTCAAGCACAGACCATGCACGCGCCGGCCGCGGCCAAGCCTGCGCCACCGCCCGTGACCGCACTGGCGGCGAAGCCCGCGCCCGTCGTGCCCGCGGCTCCTGTCATTCCAGCGACACCAGCTGCGCCGCCTGCCGCGCCGCCGATGGCCGCGACGCCCATGCGGCCCGCGCCGCAATTCCACGACGCCGGACAAGCATTGCAGGTCGCGAAGACAGCGTTCCGCGCGAACGATCTGTCCGCCGCCCAGGCCGCTCTCGCCCGCCGCGCAAACGTTACAACCCGGAAACAGCGACGCGCAGGGTCTGGCCGATCAGATGCGGCCGCTCGTCCAGCGTCGCGATACTGCGCTACAGGCCGCGCAGGCCTGCGTCGCGCAGCAGTCGTGGCCGTGCGCGCGTCAGCACGCGAACGAGGCGCTCGCGATCGACAGCGGCAACGACGCGGCGAAAGTGATCCTCGAGCGCGTCATTCGCGAGACCGGCTGGGCGCCGCTGACTCCGCCGCATGCGGCGACGACGGATGCCGCGCCGGGCGCGCCGCTCGCGCAAGCGCAAACGCAGGCACCGCTGCCCGTCGGCATGCAAGCGCACGGCGAACCGGTCGTGACTGCAACGAACGTCGGCGTCGTGAGAACCGCGACGCCGCGGAGCAACTAGCGCTCACGCGCGACGCGACGGTCCGAACCGGGTCCCGGAGACGCAAACTGCTGCGCCGTCGCGCAAAAACATTGCTTCGCATACCAGATCAAATGGCCGCTGTCTGTGCCGATTCGCACATTATCGTGCGTCCTCTGAGCGGAAACAGACGGAGCGACCTTGGCAGCAGTTTGAACATGACATGGCAACCGGATCACTGGTGCTTCCACGCGCCACGCGTGAAGCGGGATCAATTTGACCGATAGGTAGAAAGATCATGCTGAAGAGACTCCTCGCGGGCTGGCTGGGCCTGGTGGTACTGGTCGTATGTTCGCTGGCCGGCGCGGAACCGGCGCACTACAAGATCGTCACCGGGCCGGAGCGCGGCACATATATCCAGATCGGCAATGACCTGTCGAAATGGGTGGCCCAGCCGGTTGGCATCGACCTCGAAGTGGTGGCGTCGAAAGGCTCCGCCGAAAACGTGCAGCGCATGCGTTTCGAGCCCGGCGTGAAGCTCGCGCTCGTGCAGTCCGACGTGTACCAGGCGTTCATCGACATGGCCAACTCGGGCAACCCCGATGCGGGCACGACGATCCGGCCGCTGCGACTGATCATGCCGCTCTACGACGAGGAAATTAACGTCGTCGTACGGGCGGATTCGCCGCTGAAAACGCTCGCCGACATCAAGGACAAGACCATCAGCGTCGGCCTGCTAGGCAGCGGCACCGCGCAGTCGGCGACGACGCTCTACCGTCTGATGTTCGGCCAGCCGATTCCGGAGCAGAACGTCGTGCATCTGAGCAACGAGGACGCGCTCGCCGCGCTGATCGTGAAGAAGATCGACGTCGCGATCATCGTGGTCGGGCAGCCGGCAAAGCTGTTCAACGACATGAAACCCGACCTGCTGTCACAGTTGCGTCTGTTGCCCGTCGATCCCAACGCGCCGGAGACGAACCGCGCGAAGCAGACCTACTTTCCGACTACGATCCACCAAAGCAGCTACCCAGGCTGGCTGAAGGAAGACGTGCCCGGTCTGACCGTCAAAGCGTTTCTGGTCACCTACGATTACGGCTTGCGCGACACAGTCAGCAATCTGAATCATTTCGCCGACTCGTTGTGCGCGAACTTCGACAATCTGCAGGAGCATGGCCATCCGAAATGGAAACAGGTGAAGCTCGAATTGCCGACGCTCGTTCGTGGGTGGAAGTACTACACTCCGGTCGAGAAGCATCTGCGCGCGTGTCTCGCGAACCGCAGCGCGGCGATGAGCGCGGCGGCCGCGCAACCTGCGCCGAAACCGCACACGCCTTGCTCGGAAGAAGAACGGATGCTTCTGCTGTGCAAATAACGCTGTAGCGGGGGACCGCGAACGCCTGCTTCGCCTGAGTTCGTCTCAGACCCGCTCGCGCCCCGCGCCGGCCGACACCGTGCACGCTTGCATCGCCCGTTGCAATGCCTCGTACACCTTCGGGCGATTGCATTGCGACACGTTGAAACGCAGAAAGCCCGCCGCCGCTTGCGACGCGCTGAACACGTTGCCCGGCGCGAACACGACGCCCGCCGTCAGCGCATGACGGGCGATGTCGGCGGCATCGAGCGCCCCGGGCAAGCGCGCCCACACGAACAGGCCCGCGCGCGGCCGTGTCCAGATATCGAGGCCCGCATAGCCGAGACGCCTGATGGTCTCTCCCATCGCATCGGCCAGCTTCGCGCGCATCGCCTCGAGATGACGCCGATAGGTACCGTCGACGAGCATCCGATGCACGACGCTCGCCGCGAGCTGACCATTGCCGAACGATGTCGCGAGCTTCAGATCGATCAACGGCTCGACCCATTCGGCGCGTGCCGCAATATAGCCGCAGCGCACCGCCGCCGACAGCGTCTTCGAAAAGCTGCCGATCGACACGACGCGCGCGAGGCCGTCGAAAGCGGCAAGGCGCGGCGCGGCTTCGTCTTCGAAGTCCGCGAAGATGTCGTCCTCGACGATCAGCAGATCGTGCTCGCCGGCGAGCTTCAGCAGCCGGTGCGCGACGGCCGGCGCGAGCGTCGCGCCGGTCGGATTGTGGATCGCCGAGTTCGTCACGTAGAGCCGCGGACGCTGCTCGACCAGAACGCGCTCGAACGCCGCGAGATCCGGTCCCTGCGGCGTGTACGGCACGCTCGCGATCCGCACGCGATGCGCGCGCAACAACGCCTGAAAATTGAAATAGCAAGGATCGTCGATCAGCACCGTGTCGCCGGGTTCGAGCAGGAAGCGGCACACGAGATCGAGCGCATGGGTGCCGCCGTCGGTCAGCAGGATCTGCTCGGGCGGCGCATCGACCCCGTGCGCGGAAAGCCGCCACGCAAGCTGCTGACGCAGCGCGGGCAAGCCCGCCGGGCTCGCGTAATCCGCGAGCAGCGATTGCGGATCACGGGCAACCGCGCGCAGCGCGCGCCGCACGCCATCTTCCGGCAACCACGAAGCCGGCATCCAGCCGCAGCCGGGCTTCAGCGCTTTCGAGCCGGTCTCCAGCGACTGCCGCATGAGCCACAGCGGATCGACCTCGCGATCGAGCCGCGGCCCGAGATCGGCGAGCGCGAGCGGCGGCGCATGGCCCGACACGAAGAAGCCCGAGCCGCGCCGCGCGATGATCACCCCTTCCGCAACGAGACGGTCGTAGCCTTCCACCACGGTCGACTTCGACACGCCGAGCGTGTCGGTCATCGCGCGGATCGACGGCACGCGGGCGCCCGGCATCAGCGAGCGGCTCGCGATACGCTCCCGCAGATTGTTCATCACGAGGCCGACACGCGTGCCCGACACCGTCTCGTTGTTCTCGCTTTCCGCCATCTGTACTGCTCCCATGTTCGGTACAGTTTGTACGAACTGTACTGATCTGTAGCTTAACGTTTACGGCCGCGGCGCGCATCATGAGACTCTTTCAGCGCAGGGACGTTTGCCATGGACAAAACCACCAACGGCTGGCTCAGCGGTTTCGCGGGCGTGCTGATTTTCAGCGGCTCGCTGCCGGCCACGCGGCTTGCCGTGCAGGGCCTCGATCCGGTGTTTCTGACCGTGGCGCGCGCGACGATCGCGGGCATCCTTGGTCTGCTGCTGTTGCTGGTGTTCCGCGAGACCCGCCCGCACCGGCGCGATCTGCTGCCGCTCGTCGTGGTCGCGCTCGGCGTCGTGGTCGGCTTTCCTTTGCTGACCGCGCTCGCGCTGCGTCATGTGAGCGCCGCGCATGCGGTCGTGTTCATCGGCCTGCTGCCGCTCGCCACCGCGATCTTCGGCGTGTTGCGCGGCGGCGAGCGGCCGCAGCCGGCGTTCTGGCTGTTCTCGGCGCTCGGCAGCGCGGCGGTGGCCGCGTTCGCGCTGCGTCACGGCATCGACGCCTCGCCGCTCGGCGACGCGCTGATGCTCGCGGCGATCGTCGTGTGCGGGCTGGGCTACGCGGAAGGCGCGCGGTTGTCGCGTCATCTCGGCGGCTGGCAGGTGATTTCGTGGGCGCTCGTGCTGTCGCTGCCGTTGATGCTGCCGCTCGCATGGTGGACGCGGCCCGTGTCGTTCGACGGTGTCGGCGCCGCCGCGCTGTGGGGACTCGCGTACGTGTCGCTGTTCAGCATGCTGATCGGCTTCGTGTTCTGGTATCGCGGGCTCGCGCTCGGCGGCATCGCGGCGGTCGGCCAACTGCAGCTGCTGCAGCCGTTTTTCGGGCTGCTGCTCGCCGGCGTGCTGCTGCACGAGCAGGTACCGCCATCGATGATCATCGTCACCGTGATCGTGGTCGCCTGCGTGGCTGGCGCACGGCATTTTTCGCGCGCCGCGCCGGTGCGGCGGCCGGTCTGACGCGGCTCGACCGTCGCACGGCGAACAGACTTTTTCAGGATCGAATTGCGCGAGCCGTGGATCGATCTGTCATCATTTCGCAGATTGGCACAACCAGCGCCCCGCGCCGCGTTCCGCCGTGGCCCGAGCGACTGCGCGCAAACCGGTGAGCTTCATGAACCGAGCGTCGCTGACGGCTTCTCGCCTCGCGACGCCGCGCTCGCCCAATCGCTCGAATTCGAAATCGGCGCGATCCGGCGCGTGTATGAACTCGCGCGCTCGCCGGCCTTCGCGCGCGCCGCCGAGCGCATGGCGAACGCCGATGCGGTCTACATCCTCGGCATCCAATCGACGCGCGGCATCAGCAACGCGTTCTACAGCTATCTCGAATACATCCGCCCGCGCGTGTTCTATTCGGACGGCATGTCGGGTTCCTACGTCGATTCGCTGAACTCGGCGGTCGTCGAACGGCGTGGACCGGCTATCGACGAACGCGTGGCGCGTAATCGCGAGCTGCAGAGCGAGTTCGATCAATTCGATCTTTGACCCGCTTCAAATCCGCCCGGGCGACAGGCATAGTGAAGACTTCCGCCAAACTGCGCCGCCACGACAGGACCCCGCATGAGTTCACCCCGCCCTCCGCTCGACGCCCCGCTGATCCGCGACGCCAGCGAAGCCGACCTCCCCGCGATCCAGGCGATCTACGCGCATCACGTGCTGACCGGTGTAGCGTCGTTCGAAGAAACCCCGCCGTCCGTCGACGATCTGCGCGCGCGGCTCGCAAGCGTGCGCAGCCACGGACTGCCATATATGGTCGCGGAGATCGACGGCGACGTGGCCGGCTATTGCTATGCGACGCCGTATCGCCCGCGCGCCGCCTATCGCAACACGATCGAAGACTCGATCTACGTCAGCGACGCGTATCGCGGACGCGGCATCGGACGCGTGCTGCTGCAGGCGCTGATCGAACGTTGCGAGACCGGACCGTGGCGTCAGATGATCGCAGTGATCGCCGATGGCGGCAGCGGCGGCTCACTGTCCTTGCACGCGCAACTCGGCTTCGAGCTGACCGGCACGTTGAAGGCTGTCGGCTACAAGCACGGCCGCTGGCTCGACACGACGCTGATGCAACGCCCGCTCGGCCGCGGCGCATCGACTGGGCCCGACGACGATTCAAACGCAGCAGGCGACGCCGAACGCAAAACCTAACGCACGCGCGGCAAACGCGTGAACAAGGTCGGATAGTCGATCACGAGACCATCGCTATCCACGCGCAAATTGGCGGTGAACTCGCGAAAAATGCCTTCGTAGCGGTACTCGCCATTCAACTCGATGCACGTGTAGGCCTGCTCGGCGCGCGTGACCTGCAAGTCCGGCGTCGAGATATACGCGACTTCGATCGGCTGACGTTCGCCTTGCGCCAGTTGCAGCCGACGGATCGGCAACGTATTGGTGTACGGCGTCGCCGCGATATCGATGTCGATACAGCCTTCGATCGCGCTGAGCGCGAGGCCGTGCCCGTCGTGCCAGTGACCGTCGCCATCGCCATGCAGCTCCAGCTCGCCACCGCCGACGATCTTCAGCCGCGCATAGCGCGTGCGCCAGCGCGCGTCGCAGCGCACCGCGTAATGCAGCCCGTACGCCTTGCCGTAGCGCTGCCCGACCACGACGCTTTCAACGGCGAAGCCATCGTCGCGCGCATCGAATACCAGATGTTCGATGCCATCGCCCTCTTCCGAAGCCCATCGTAATTCACGCATCGGCGTCTCCTCGCGAAACGGCGCAGGAAAGCGCGCCGGGCTCTCATCGTAACGCGAAAGCCCGCGCGCGAGGCACTCCCAACCCAGATCTGGCACCGCTGGCGAGACCAGCGCCTGCGATGCATCAAAATGAAGCATCGAAAAAAAAGCTGCGCACGTAATGTGCGCAGCTTTGCGAGACTGACGACGCGAAAAAAACCGCGTCGATGTGGCGGCAAAACAACGTGCCGCCACGTATTCAGTAACTGTTTAGAACTTGTGGATGATACCCACGCCAACCGCGGTCTGGCTGCGCGACGAGGACGGCGAACCGTTCTGGCCGTCACCGATGCTTGCCACTGCGTTGATGATGGACTTGCCGTTGCCCGACAGCGTCTGGCCGCTAGCGCGCTGATACGCTTCGAGTGCGTACAGGCCGGTGCGCTTGGACAGCGAGTAGTACTGCGACAGGTTGAACTGGCTGTAGCTAGCCGTGCTCTGAATGCCGTTCGACGACGTTGCACGGGTGTAGCTATAGCCAGCGGCCAGGTCCAGCACCGAGATCGGCTTCCAGTGCAGCACTGCGCCACCGGTATTCCAGATCTGCGTGTCGTGGAACAGCGAAGCCTGGCCCGCAGCGTATTGAACGTTCGAGTATGCGAACGAAACGTCCCACTGCGAGTTGAACGCGTAACCACCCGTCACCGCAATGCGCTGCTGCTTCGCTGCGGTCTGGAAGCCGTTGTTGATTGCCGAGACGGACGGCTGAGCGCCGTTGTTCGACGCCGTGGAATTCCACGCGGGGGTGCCAACGGTCGCCGCGTTGTCAATGCGCTGGATACCTGCCGCGAGACCGATCGGGCCGTTCAGGTACTGTGCCGCAACGCTCCAGGTTTGGCCGGCTGCGAAGCTGCCCGCGTTGCCGCCCAGTGCGTACGAACCGCTAACCGTCAGACCGGCAAAGCTCGGCGACGTATAAACCAGTTGGTTGTTCACCCGGAACGTCGTATCCAGCGAGTCGATATCACCCGGATGCGCACCGTATGCACCGGTCAGCCACGTGGTCGGGCTATACGGCGAGAGCAGCGTGTAGTACGAGGTGTACCCGCGGCCTGCCGTCACCGTACCGAACTGAGCGTTCGTCAGACCGACCCATGCCTGGCGGTTGAATGCCAGACCCGACACACTTTGCGCGCCAGTTGCGCTGTTAAAGCCTTCTTCCAACTGGAAAATCGTCTTCGTGCCGCCACCCAGATCTTCCGAGCCCTTCAAACCGAAACGGCTGCCTGCCCAGATGCCGTTGATCATCTTGACTTGCGAGTTGCCAGCGACGGTCTGCGGTTTCGCCGCCGTGGTCAGCGACGCCGAGCTGTTCTGCCAACCCAGGCCCGTATCGACGATACCGTAAAGCGTCACGCTGCTTTGCGCATGTGCGCCCAGGGCGACCAACCCCAAGGCCGAAGCTAAGAGAGTCTTTTTCATTTTTACTCCTCTGTTAAAAACTTTCTAATGCGGCCTACGCGAGCGCCGCTGAGTGTGGGTAAGACGTTTTATTTGGATCAGAACACCGGATGGCCGTTGATGATGCTCGGCAACCAGGTCGAGAACCACGGGACATAGGTGACAATATTGATGGCCGAGAAGATAGCGAGGTAATACGGCCAAGCCACCTTAGTAGTTTCCCCTATCGACACATTGCCAATTGCGCAACCAATGAACTGCACCGAGCCAATCGGCGGATGCACGAGACCCAATGCGCAGTTCAGCAGAATCATGATGCCGAACTGAACCGGGCCCACCCCGTTGTGCATGGCCATCGGCAGGAACAGCGGGGTTGTGATCAGGATGTGCGCCGCCATGTCGACGAACGTACCGAGGAACACCTGAATCACGTTGATGTACAACAACATCAGCCACGGCAGCGAGGTCGCGCCGTCGAGCATGCGCTCGATCGCCTCCGGGATCTCCAGATAGGCCATCTGGTAGCGCAGCATGTTCGACACACCGATCAGCAGCAGCACCACGCCGGTCGTTTTCGCGGCCTTGCCGAGCGCATGGCCGAGCTTCTTCATCGACAGCGAGCGATACACGACGATGGTCAATATCAGCGAATAACCTACGGCGATTGCGGCCGCCTCCGTCGCGGTGGCGATACCGCGCGCCACGCAGAACAGAATGATCGCGATGACCATCAGACCCGGCACCGCGCCGACGAACGTGCGCAGCACCGCCATCCAGCCCGGGAAACGCTGCAGTTCGGTCGAACCGTCGGGACGGCGCGGATAGCCGAACTTGACGGCCTGCCAGTAAGCGGCGATCAGCACGAGGCCCATCACCCACAGCACCGGCAACAGACCCGAGAACAGCAGATCGCCGATCGACACGCCGCTCATCTGCTTGCCGTTCAGCACGCCGCTCACGCCTTGCGCGGCGAACGCGTAGATGATCATGTTGGTCGACGTCGGCATCAGCGCGCCGGCGAGCGACGAGTGCGTGGTCACGTTGACCGCGTATGCGGCGCTATAACCTTCGCGCTTCATCAGCGGGATCACGACGCCGCCCATGGCCGACGTATCCGCGGTCGGCGAACCCGACACGCCGCCGAACAGCGTACAGGCGACCACGTTGGCCATGCCGAGGCCACCGCGGAAATGGCCGACCGTGGCCTGCGCGAAACGCAGGATGCGGTCAGCGATGCCGCCGTGGAGCATCAGCTCGCCGGAGAAGATGAAGAACGGGACCGCGAGGAACGAGAAGCCGTTCATGCCCGAGATCATCGACTGCATCGCGGTCGCGGTCGGCAAGCCTTCGAACAGGTACGTCAGAACGCAGGACAGGCCCAACGCGAATGAAACCGGAACCCCGAGGAAGAGGAAGATTAGAAAACTGGCGGCAAGAAGGGCAAGTTCCATGATGGTTCTACTTTTATTCCGTGGCGGAGAGTTCGAGCGCCGGCTCTTCCCGTTTCCCCGCGAAGAGCTCGAGCAGATGCTCGATCGAGAACAACGCGATGCACACACTCGCGAAGATCGGGATGCAGTAGCGCACGCCTTCCGGCACGCCGATGATCGGAATGCGGTCGCCCATCGTGGTTTGCGCCATCTCGAGGCAACCGACGAAGACCGCCACCGCGAAAGCGACCAGACACAGGTGCTGAATCCCTTTCGCGATCACCTGGCCTTTCTCGGGCAATTTCTTCACGAGCGAGTCGAGTCCGATGTGACCGCCCTCGCGAACCTTCAGCGCGGCGCCGAACATCGCGATCAGGATCACCAGCAGCAATGCGATGGGCTCAACGAAATCGGGCGCGTCGCTAAACACGTAGCGCATCACCACGCTATAAATCACGAGCAGGCAAAGTACGGCGAGGCTAAGCGACGCCACGACCAGCAGCACGCGAAAAAGAAAATCATTTGGGCGTTTCAGGAAACTCATGACCCTGTCCTTGCTTACGACCGACCTATGCTTGAGATTCAGCCGTCCCGATGCGACACGATCCGCACGCGCGCGCGAAATCGCGCGGCGGAAGGTCTCGCGAGTTTCCTCGCGGGACCATTCACGCCGCTGTTGCGACAAGCGTTGCTATTGCTGATTGCGTCCGGGACGCGTGACTTACTTGATTGCTTCGATCTCGTCGACGATCTGCTTCATTTGCGGGGTCTTTTCGTACTTCGCCCACACAGGCTGCATCACCTTCACGAAAGCCGCGCGGTCGATCTGCGAAGCCGCGATGACCGTTGCGCCACCCTTCGTGACGGCCTTCTGTGCGTCGGCTTCGCGCGCGGTCCACAGCTTCTCGTAGTAAGGCACCGAGTCAGCCGCGGCCTTCTTGATGATCTGCTGCTCTTGCGGCGACAGCGTGTCCCACACCTTCTTCGAGAACACCAGCACTTCCGGCGTCATCGAATGCTGGGTCTCCGAGTAGATCTGAGCGACTTCGAAGTGCTTGGTTTCTTCGTACGACGGCAGGTTGTTTTCGGCGCCGTCGACGAGGCCGGTCTTCAGGCCCGTATAGACTTCCGAGAACGGCATCGGGGTCGGCGTGCCGCCCATTGCCTTGATTTCGTCGACCATCAGGTCGGACGGCTGCACGCGGACCTTCAGCCCCTTCATGTCAGCCGGCGATTTGATCGCCTTCTTCGCGTACATCGAGCGTGCGCCGCTCTCGTAGAACGTCAGTGCGATCATGCCCTTCGCGGTGAAGGCGTCGAGGATCTTCTGGCCTTCCGGACCGTACATGACCTTGCGGAAATGGTCGACGTCGCGGAACAGGAACGGCAGCGACGGGATCATCGATTCCGGCACGATTTCGTTGAACGCAGCACCGTTGGCACGGGCCATGTCGAGCGCGCCGATACGGACCTGGTCGATCGTGTCGTTTTCCGAACCGAGCGCGCTGTTGCCGAACACCTTCACGGAGTCCTTGCCGCCGGTCGCCTTGCTGATCTCCTCGCCCATGTACTTCACGGCCATGTTGGTCGGGAAGGTGTCGCCGTGCACATCGGCGACGCGGAACACGCGCGCTTCAGCCGACATCGTGCTGAACGCCAACGCCGCGGCCGCGACGATCATCGAAACATGGGAAGAGGCAAACTTCTTGTTCATCGTGACATTCCTTGAAAAATAGACCATCCCCGCAACAGCGGATGTGACATGGTTTTGACGCGTCTCCGGCTTCACGCTCACTGCCTTCGCAGGTGCGGGCGTTGGCCGTACTGGCTGTGCGACTTCCCCGGCACAGTTGACCCAGCACTCCAGTCGACAACTCGACTACTTACTTCAATCACGCCGGCCGGCTTCGGACATGCATGCCGCATCGACCGCGGCGGCACGAATGCCTTGAAACCCACCGAATTGCACTGTCACACCAACACAGAAAGCCATTTGTTTGGGCTTATATGTTGTACGACAACATACGAAGTCTATAAAAGGGGTTTTATCTTGTACAGACGGTATTTACCCGCATCAAGAAAAGCGCCGGTACGGATGACCGGCGTGGCATGTCACAAGGTCCCGCGCCGTCCGGCATTGGATGGGGACGGAATCGGTACAGTCTGCGGAGCTGTGGTAGTTTTTGCTGAAGAAATACGTGGCGGCGTGGTCTTCACACAACACGTTGTACGACGAGTGACAAATAAAGGGCCACACGAATGGTCCTGAAAAATGAAAACGCCGGGAGAAAAACTTCGTCCCGGCGCATGCTTCATGCAAGCAACGTTACAGTTGCCCTGCGAATTCTGGTTCAGGCAGCCCGCTCACGCCGGGCCGCAGCGCGAACACGTGGCCGTCGTGCTCGCTCGCGCCGTTGGCGGGACGAATCGAGGTGACGAACAGCGTATCGAGATCGCGGCCGCCGAACGCGCACATGGCAGGCTTGATGGCCGGCACCGGAACCTGCCGGTCAAGCTTGCCCTGCGGCGTAAACCGCAGCAGCAGACCGGCGTCGTTCGCGCAGATCCAGTAGCAGCCGTCGGCATCG
This sequence comes from Paraburkholderia sp. MM5496-R1, assembly GCF_050436205.1. Lineage (NCBI taxonomy): Bacteria > Pseudomonadati > Pseudomonadota > Betaproteobacteria > Burkholderiales > Burkholderiaceae > Paraburkholderia > Paraburkholderia sp. MM5496-R1. Next base: position 2,298,614 of record NZ_JBNDLT010000003.1, on the reverse strand, counting down.
ACCGCCGCGCCGTCCGGACGGCCCGAATAGTGATGCAGGTCGGCGAACACGCGGCGGTTGCGCGGCTCACCGCTGTCGACGTCGTAGTCGAACGCCCAGATCAGCCGGCGCAGCGGATGCGAGTCGGACAGATACATCGTCGTGCCGTCCGGCGACCAGCCCAGGCCGTTCTGCGTGATCAGCGAAGCGACGACCGGCGCTGACAGCACGCCCTTCTCGTCGAAGCGGTACAGCGCGCCGCCCGGGATCGCCGCGGCCATGTCCATCACCATCGTGCCGGCCCAGAAACGCCCTTGCCGGTCGCAGCGGCCGTCGTTGAAACGCATTCCGCCGTGCGGGAATTCAGGCGCCGCGAGCTTGCGCAGCGACGCTGTCAGCGGCTCGCCGCTCGCCGCTTTCGACGCGTCCGCGAGCGAGACCGCGAACAACCCGGTCTCGCAGCCGGCGAGCACGGTGCCGGCGTGATCGAACGCGATGCAGGCGACCTGTTCCGGCAGCAGCCATTCGCTGCGCTGGCCCGTCGCGAGCGAACCGCGCACGATCTTTTTCGCCGGAATGTCGACCCAGTACAGCGCCTGCTCGGCCGCGCGCCAGACCGGGCTTTCACCGGTGGCCGCGGGCAACCGACCGGCCGCTTCGAAGCGCTCCACTTGCGGATTCGCGCTCATTGCTTAGGCTCCATCGGACCGGCCAGCACGAACGGGCCGCCCTGGTACAGCTGGGTCGGGTCGTCGAAGCGCGTGTCGGGGGCGCTCGGCGGGAACAGGTGTTCGAACTGCGCCGAGCTGTCTTGCGGACGGTAGCCGAGAAACGCGGCGTTCGTGTTGTCGACCCACGAGATGCGGTTATTCGACACGCCGTAGACGATCGCGTGACCGACGCGGTTCGTGAACAGCGAGCAGCGCACGAGCTCGATGAAATCGCGGTAGCTCAGATACGTGATGAGCATGCGCGCGGTCTTCGGCTGCTCGAACGATGAGCCGATCCGCAAACACACGGTCTCGAGACCGAAGCGGTCGAAGTAGTAGCGCGACAGCGATTCGCCGAAACACTTCGTCACGCCGTACATGCCGTCCGGACGCAGCGGCACTTCGGTATCGATAACCGACGTCACCGGATGGAAACCCACCGCGTGATTCGAGCTCGCGTAGATGATGCGCTTCACGCCATGCTTTTGCGCCGACGAGTACACGTTGTAGAGGCCGCGAATGTTCGCTTCGAGCAGGTCTTCGAACGGCGCTTCGACGGAGATGCCGCCGAGATGCACCACCGCGTCCACGCCTTCGAGCAGCGCGTGCACGGCTGCTTCATCGGCGAGATTGACGACGGCCGCTTCCTCGTGCGCGGCGACTTCGCCGAGCGCAGCGATATCGGACACGCGCACGATGTCGGCCCATTGCGCGAGCGCGGGACGCAGTTGCTTGCCGAGGTTGCCCGCGGCGCCGGTGAGCAGCAGACGGCGGAAGGGTTTCTTTGCCGCGGAGCGGTCAACGTTCAAATCGGTCATGTCTCTTGGATGTTGTGATTGCGATCGGGTCTTCTGAACGGAAAAGCGAGCGCCGGCTGGACCGGCGCTCGCCCGAGTATTGACGGGGCACGGTGCCTGCTCAGGTCACCGGCGCCGGGTTGAACAGCGTCAACGCATTGTGCAGTCCGAGCTTCTCCGCGCAGGTTTCCTTGCGGCCGCTCGCGACTTCGAGCATCAGGCGGAACAGTTCCCAGCCCACCTCCTCGATGCTGGACTGGCCGGTCGCGATCGTGCCGGCGTTGATATCCATCAGATCGTGCCAGCGACGCGCGAGGTCCGAACGCGTCGCGACCTTGATGACCGGTACTTCGGCGAGGCTGTACGGCGTGCCGCGGCCGGTCGTGAACACGTGCAGCGTGATGCCCGAGGCGACCTGCAGCGTGCCGCAGATGAAGTCGCTGGCCGGCGTCGCCGCGTAGATCAGGCCCTTCTGATTGACCTTCTCACCCGGCGACAGCACGCCGGAGATCGCCGAGTTGCCCGACTTGATGATCGAGCCCATCGCCTTTTCGACGATGTTCGAGAGGCCGCCCTTTTTGTTGCCGGGCGTCGTGTTCGCGCTGCGGTCCGCGCCGCCGCGCTTCAGGTAATCGTCGTACCACTGCATCTCGCGGATGATCGCCTGTGCGACGTCCGCATTGGCCGCGCGCGCGGTCAGTTGATCGACGCCGTCGCGCACTTCGGTGACTTCCGAGAACATCACGGTCGCGCCGGCGCGCACCAGCAGGTCCGTTGCGAATCCGACGGCCGGGTTCGCGGTCAGGCCCGAGAACGCGTCGCTACCGCCGCACTGCACGCCGATCACCAGATCCGACGCCGGACAGGTTTCGCGACGGCGGTTGTTCAGGCGCTTCAGATGCCCTTCGGCCATCCTCATGATCGACGTGATCATCGACTGGAAGCCGACGTGCGATTCGTCCTGCAACACCACGACGTCGCCGTTCTGGTCCAGCGCGACATTACCGATGTCCGCGACGTCGTCGACGACCGCCGCCGCCGCGATCGGAATCGTTCCCGGCGGCATCAGACGCTCGGGCTGCAGCTTCTCGCAACCGAGGCTCACCATCATCACTTCGCCGCCGAAGTTCGGGTTCAGCGCGATGTTGCGCACGGTGCGGATCGGCACCATCGCGTCGGGCGCGTCGATCGCGACGCCGCAGCCGTAGGTGTGACCGAGGCTGACGACATCGTCGACATTCGGATATTTCGGCAGCAGCTCGGCCTTGATGCGCGTGACCGCGTGTTGCACGACGTCGGCGACGCACTGCACGGTGGTCGTGATCGCGAGGATGTTGCGCGTGCCCACCGAGCCGTCCGAGTTACGGTAGCCCTCGAACGTATAGCCTTCGAGCGGCGGCATGTCCGGCGCTTTGGTGGTGGCGATCGGCAGGTCTTCGAGTCCCGGCGGGCTCGGCATGCGGATCACGTGTTCGTTGATCCAGCTGCCCTTCGGCAGCGGCTTCAGCGCATAACCGATCACGACGTTATAGCGGATGACCTCGTCGCCCTCGGCGAGATCGGCCACCGCGACCTTGTGGCCCTGCGGCACACGCTCGCGCAGCCTGAGGCCATCGGCAAATACCGCGCCCTCGCCCAGACCGCCGTCGTTGACGACGATCGCGACATTGTCATTGGGATGAACGCGGATGTAGAGCGGAGTTTGTTCCATTGATCGATCCTTGAGGCGTGATAGGCCTGCTTCGCCAGAAATCATACGTCATCCTACAACGTGAAGTTTCGCCTGGATGTTCCGTATTTACCCTATAGCGTGAATTATGCCGTGAAAACCCCGTTGAGTTACCGGATTTGTTGTTGTACGATGACGTATAAGAAATCTGATTTCCAAAGATTTTCTACTAGTACGACGTCCGTTGTACTGGTTGGAACCAACAACGACCCAATCCGACGCCTGGATACTTTGATCATGACGACACCGCAGGAACTCAAGCAGATCGTTTCGGAAGGCCTCCTGTCCTTCCCCGTCACCGACTTCGATGCTAAAGGCGACTTCCGCGCCGACACCTACGCAGAGCGTCTCGAATGGCTCGCTCCGTACGGCGCATCGGCGCTGTTCGTCGCCGGCGGCACGGGCGAATTCTTCTCGCTGACGCAAGACGACTACACGCAAGTAGTCAAGACCGCGGTCGAGGTCTGCAAGGGCAAGGTACCGATCCTCGCCGGCGCCGGCGGCCCGACCCGCGTGGCGATCGCCTACGCGAAGGAAGCGCAGCGCCTCGGCGCGCACGGCATCCTGCTGATGCCGCACTACCTGACCGAAGCAAGCCAGGACGGTATCGCCGAGCACGCCGAAGAGGTCTGCAAGGCTGTTCCGGGCATGGGCATGATCATCTACAACCGCGCGAACTCGAAGCTCAACGCCGACATGCTCGAACGTCTGGCAGACCGTTGCCCGAACCTGATCGGCTTCAAGGACGGCGTGGGCGAGATCGAAAACATGGTGACGATCCGCCGCCGCCTCGGCGAGCGCTTCTCGTACCTCGGCGGCCTGCCGACCGCGGAAGTCTACGCTGCCGCCTACAAGGCGCTGGGCGTGCCGGTGTACTCGTCGGCGGTGTTCAACTTCATTCCGAAGACCGCGATGGACTTCTATCGCGCGATCGCCGCTGACGACCACGCGACGGTCGGCAAGCTGATCGACGAATTCTTCCTGCCGTACCTGAAGATCCGCAACCGCCGTGCCGGCTACGCGGTCAGCATCGTCAAGGCTGGCGCGAAGCTGGTCGGCCACGACGCAGGTCCGGTGCGCGCACCGCTGACCGATCTGACGCCGGAAGAAATGGAACAGCTCGACGCGCTGATCAAGAAGCTCGGACCGCAGTAAGGCACCGGCGTCAGGGCTTCGAGCGAAGTAGCTCGCGAGCCTCATCGATGAGGGCCGCCTAGACGGCCGCGTGGCGAACGCCCGGCACAGCAATGTCGCCGGGCGTTCGTGTGTTTGCCCGACAGGCAGGTGGTCTGCGGGCCACCCGGTGTGCAGACTACACCTCGCCAAACAATACAGGAGATGACCCATGGACTTGAGCCGCTCGGCCAGTTCCACCGACGCCGCTTCTAGCGCGGCACGCACCAAGGTCCGCTACGGGATCCTGCTGCTGATCTTTGTGATCACCACCCTCAACTACGCCGACCGCGCGACGCTGTCCGTCACCGGTTCCGCAATGCGCACCGCGTTCAGCCTCGACGCGATCCGCATGGGCTATATCTTTTCCGCATTCAGCTGGGCTTACGTGCTGTCGCAACTGCCGGCCGGATGGCTGCTCGACCGTTTCGGCGCGCGCCGCGTGTACGCGGCGAGCATCTTCTCGTGGTCGCTATTCACGCTGCTGCAGAGCTCGGTCGGCCTGCTCGGCAGCGCCGGTGCGGCGATTACCGGCCTGTTCGCGCTGCGCTTCGTGATGGGCGCGGCCGAGTCGCCGGCGTTCCCGGCGAACGCGAAGGTCGTCGCGAGCTGGTTCCCGACCAACGAGCGCGGCACCGCGTCGGCGATCTTCAACGCCGCGCAATACTTCGCCGCGGTCGTGTTCACGCCGCTGATGGCGTGGCTCACGCACGCGTTCGGGTGGGAAATGGTCTACGTCGTACTGGGCGTGGCCGGGCTGCTGCTCGCGCTGACGTGGCTGAAGGTCATGAAGAATCCCGCCGACCATCCGCGCGTGTCGCGCGCCGAGCTCGAGTACATCGAGCAAGGCGGCGGCCTCGTCAGCGGTGCGCGCAAGACGCGCCCGGACGATGTTTCGAAGGCCGGCGGCTGGACGCTCGTGCGTCAGTTGCTCAGCAACCGCATGCTGCTCGGCGTCTATCTCGCGCAGTACTGCATCAACGTCCTGACCTACTTCTTCCTGACGTGGTTTCCGATCTACCTCGTGCAGGCGCGCGGCATGACGATCCTGCATGCGGGCCTCGTGGCCTCGCTGCCGGCGATCTGCGGCTTTCTCGGCGGGGTGCTCGGCGGCGTGCTGTCGGACGGAATGATCCGCCGCGGCTGTTCGCTGACCGTCGCGCGAAAGGTGCCGATCGTCGGCGGCATGCTGCTGTCGACCTGCATCATCGGCTGCAACTACGTGTCGACCGACTGGGTCGTCGTCGCGCTGATGTCGCTCGCGTTCTTCGGCAAGGGCATCGGCGCGCTCGGCTGGGCGGTCGTCGCCGATACGTCGCCGAAGGAAGCGCTCGGCTTGTCCGGCGGGATCTTCAACATGTTCGGCAACATCGCCGGCATCGTGACGCCGATCGTGATCGGTTATCTCGTCGCGCGCACGGGCTCGTTCAATGGCGCGCTGGTGTTCGTCGGCGCGAACGCGCTGCTGACCGTGATCAGCTATCTGGTGATCGTCAAGGACATCCGGCGGGTCGAGTTGCGCCCGGCGTGAGCCCGTTATAGGCTTGGTTATCGTCGCGGTTATCGTACTTCCGGCCGACCGACCCGGCGCCTCGCGCGATCTATCCGCGCCGAGGCGCCGAACTTCGGGCCTGCGCCGATATGCGTGACATTTGCGCCGGAAACGATCCGGCCTTCTATAATCAGTCGTCAGACGACGATATAATAAAAATGCACGATTCCCAGCGATCTTTCAAACAAGGAGCGTTTTCGATGGCTACACCACTAGTATCCGCGGCACCGCCACGACGCGCTCGCAATCTTGCCGAGTTCGTCGTCAACTACGTCACCGAGCAGATCGCGGCCAACTTGCTGAAGCCGGGCGACAAACTCCCCACCGAATCGCAGCTGATGAGCACACTCAGCGTGAGCCGCACGGTGATTCGCGAGGCGATCTCGCGCCTGCAGGCAGGCAAGGTCATCGAGACGCGGCACGGTATCGGCAGCTTCGTGCTCGAGCCGCAACGCGAAAAGCTCGGCATCGACATGGTGCCCGCCACCACGCTGCGCGACGTGCTGTGCATTCTGGAGCTGCGCATCAGCCTCGAAACCGAATGCGCCGGTCTCGCCGCGCAACGCGCGAAACCGGACGACCTCGCGCGCATGCGCACCGCGCTCGACGCGATCGAGGCCACGCGCCACAACGGGCTCGACAGCGTGCAGGCCGACCTGCAGTTCCACATCTCGGTCGCACGCGCAACCGGCAACCGCTATTTCGTCGACATCCTGTCGCAAATGGGCAGCGCGCTGATTCCGCGCAACCGGCTCGACTCGGCCGGCATCGCGCGCGCCGATCCTGATGCGTATCTGTCGCTCGTGAACCTCGAGCATGAAAGCATCCTCGAGGCGATCAGCCGGCACGACGCCGAAGGCGCACGCGCGGCGATGCGCATGCATCTGTCGAATAGCCGCGAGCGGCTGCGTCGCGCGAATGAAGTGAGCGAAGCGAACAGCTGATTCTCACGAAGCGCGCGGGCGAAAAAAATGGCCGGGAATCTCCCGGCCATTTTTTTATCTTGCGATTGCGTCCGCCCTTCCCTTCGATCCGTGCCCGGCCGACCGGCCCGGGCACGCATCCGTTCAGGACGGCGTCACGCGATTAACCGCGCGTGAGTTCGCCATCGCGACGACGCCACAGTTCGAGCGGATTGCCGTCAGCCAGCGTTTCCGGCAGCAACTCGGCCGGGAAGTCCTGGTAGCAGACCGGGCGCAGGAAGCGGTCGATCGACGTGGTGCCGACCGAGGTCGCTCGGCTATCCGACGTCGCCGGGAACGGGCCGCCGTGGACCATCGCGTGGCACACTTCGACGCCGGTCGGGAAGCCGTTGACCAGAATCCGGCCGGCCTTGCGCTCGAGAATCGGCACCAGCTTCTTCGCAGCCGCCACGTCGGCGCTGTCCATCTGCAGCGTCGCGGTCAGCTGGCCGGCGAAGTGTTCGGCGACCTTCAGCATTTCCTGCTCGTCCTTGCAGCGGATGATCGTCGACACCGGGCCGAATACTTCGTCTTCGAGCGCCGGGTTCGCGAGGAACGTCTGCGCGTCGGTCACGAATAGCGCCGCGCAAGCCTGGGTCGGGCCGGTCGCGGCGACGCCGCGTGCCACGACTTCGACGCCCTTCGTCGCGGCCAGCTTGCCTTCGCCCTCCTCATACGCGGCGTGAATGCCCGAGGTCAGCATGGTCTGCGCCGGCTTCGCCGCGAGCGCTTCCGATGCCGTCGCGACGAAGCCCTTCAGCGCGTCGCTGTCGATCGCGATGGCGAGGCCCGGGTTGGTGCAGAACTGGCCCGCGCCGAGCACGAGCGAGTCGACGAAACCGCGCGCGATGCCGTTGCCGCGTGCCGCAAGAGCGTTGGGCAGCAGGAATACCGGGTTGATGCTGCTCATTTCCGCGTACACCGGGATCGGCTCCGGACGCGCCGCCGCGACGCGCATCAGCGAAGTGCCGCCCGCGCGCGAACCGGTGAAGCCGACCGCCTTGATGGCCGGGTGCGCAACCAGTGCCTCGCCGACCGAGTTACCCGCGCCGACGATCATCGAGAACACGCCTTCGGGCAGATCCATTTCCTGCGCGACGCGCTGGATCACGCGACCGACCAGCTCCGACGTGCCGAGGTGAGCGCGATGCGCCTTCACGACGACCGGGCAGCCAGCAGCCAGCGCCGCGGCGGTGTCGCCACCCGCTACCGAGAACGCGAGCGGGAAGTTGCTCGCGCCGAACACCGCGACCGGACCGAGCGCGATCTTCTGCATGCGCAGATCCGAGCGCGGCAGCGGCTTGCGCTCCGGCAGCGGCGAATCAAGCGTAGCGTTGAGCCACTGGCCCGCGCGCACGGTCTGCGCGAACAGCTTCAACTGGCCGGTGGTGCGGCCGCGCTCGCCTTCCAGACGCGCCTTCGGCAGTCCCGATTCAGCCTGCGCGCGCTCGATCAGCTCGTCGCCGAGCGCGGTGATGCCGTCAGCGATACGGTCCAGGAACTCGGCGCGCACTGCGAGCGGCAGTTGACGGTAGGCGTCGAACGCCTGTTGCGCGAGCGTGCAGGCCTGCTCGACGTTCTCGACGGTGCCGCTGCCGAACACCGGCTCGGCAATCTCCGAACCCGTGGCAGGATTGAACGCGCGCAGCGGTTTTTCTTCGCCGCGCACGGCTTTGCGACCGATCAGCATTTCGCCGGTAATAGGCATTTTTGACTTTCCTTTAATGAAGGCTAAAGATATAGGTCATCCTACAACATCGCGGGGGCCCTATGCAACCCGAAACGCTTGTCTGACAGGCGCATACGGGTATACTCGCCCATTACAACCGGGCCGCGCGGTGCTAATCTGTAGCTAGTCATACGACGACTTATAACTCGCATTTCGCGGTTTAGCATTGTCGCAGCTTTTCCCGATCCATCGCAGTTCGAGGAGACACCGCATGCCCGCCGTCACGCCTTACGAATCCTTGCCCAACCGCTTCCGGCGCGCGGTGCGCGAGGGAAAAACCCAGATCGGCTGCTGGGCGTCGCTCGCCAGCCCGATCGCCACTGAACTGCTGGGCACGGTCGGCTTCGACTGGATGCTGCTGGACGCCGAACACGCGCCCAACGACGTGCTCACGCTGATCCCGCAGTTGATGGCGCTCAAGGACAGCGGCAGCGCACCGGTCGTCCGACCACCGGCCAACGACAGCGTCGTGATCAAACGTTTTCTCGACTGCGGCTTCTCGAACTTCCTCGTGCCCTTCGTCGACAGCGCCGACGACGCCGCCCGCGCGGTCGCGTCGACACGCTATCCGCCGCAGGGCATTCGCGGCGTATCGGTCGGCCATCGCGGCAATCGCTACGGCACCGTGTCCGACTACTTCGCGATCGCCAACGACAATGTCTGCGTGATCGCGCAGATCGAAAGCCGCAAGGCGGTCGAGAATATCGACAGCATCCTCGCGGTGGACGGCATCGACGCGGTCTTCATCGGTCCGTCCGACCTCGCGGCGTCGTATGGCCACCTCGGCAATGCGAGCCATCCGGACGTGCAGCAGGCGATCGCGCATGTGGTCGCCCGCGCGCAGGCGGCCGGCAAGTCGAGCGGCATTCTCGCGCCGGTGCAGGCCGACGCGGAACGATATCTGTCGATGGGCGCGCGCGTCGTCGCGGTCTGCGCGGATCTCGGGTTGCTCAAGGGCGCCGCGCAGGTGGCACAGAAACACTTCATGCAGAAACCGGCGGGTGAGGCTTGAACGCGGCCGCCACGACATCTTCGGAGCATTCCATGCAAACAGCAGGCTTTATCGGACTCGGCATCATGGGCAAGCCCATGGCCGCCAACCTTCTGAAAAACGGCGTGTCGCTCGCCGCCTTTACGCGTAGCGGCGTGCCCGCCGAGCTCACGCAGGCCGGCGCCGTCGCATGCGAGAACCCCGCCGCGGTCGCCGCCAACGCGGACGTGATCTTCATCATGGTGCCTGACACGCCGGACGTCGAACGCGTGCTGTTCGGCGAGAACGGCCTCGCGAGCGCGCTGCGCGCCGGCCAGACGGTCGTCGACATGAGCTCGATCTCGCCGATGGCGACCCGCGATTTCGCGGCGCGCGTGCGCGAATCCGGTGCCGATTATCTCGACGCGCCAGTGTCCGGTGGCGAAGTCGGCGCGAAGGCCGGCTCGCTGACCATCATGGTCGGGGGCGAACAGGCCACGTTCGACAGCGTGAAGCCCCTGTTCGACATGATGGGCAAGAACGTCACGCTGATCGGCGCGGTCGGCGCGGGCCAGGTGTGCAAGGTCGCCAACCAGGTGATCGTCGCGGCGACCATCGAGGCGGTCGGCGAAGCGCTGCTGCTCGCGTCGAAGGCGGGTGTCGATGCGGCGCGCGTGCGTGAGGCGCTGATGGGCGGCTTCGCATCGTCGCGCATTCTCGAAGTGCACGGCGAGCGCATGACCAGGCGCACGTTCGATCCGGGCTTCCGCATCGAACTGCACCAGAAGGACCTGAACCTCGCGCTGTCGACCGCGCAGGCGCTCGGCGTGTCGCTGCCGAACACCGCCACCTGCCAGGCGCTGTTCAACGCGTGCGTCGCGCACGGCGGCAAGGCGTGGGACCACTCGGCGATGGTGCGCGCGCTCGAAGTGCTCGCGAATCACGAGATCGGTCAGAAGAGCGCGTGATTTGACGTAGGTTCGAAATAGTTGCGATCGGGTTGTCCGTCGGTCTTCAAGTGACTGATGGCCGGCTCGATTGCACTTTGCATTCTTGGGCATCGTACGTAGTTTGCGCGTGATGCCTTCTCCCCCTTCTCCCTCTTCCGGGCCGTAGAGCCTTTCGCCGCCTAACGCGACCCCTTTATCGTGTTTAGCGATGGACTCCCGGCCCCGTGTCTCCTCGGATTGCCGTCTGCTGCCGTGCGTTAGCCAGTGGCTAGCGCATGACCACGAGCGATATGCAGTCAAAAACTCGCACCTCATCGGATCAATTGGACACAAGAATCATCCATCGCCCATTTCCTGTCCCTGTGGTCGACGTTATTTTGGCGGGGTTCTTGTGGGAGACAACGATGATTTCAACACAACCACAGCCCCTTGACGAAGCCCTGGCGGCGCTACAGGGAACCGCCAGCCAATTTGCCGCCACATGCATCAGAGACGAACGTGTTCGAGCGCAATACCTGCGTGATATTCAAGCCATGAGTGGCAATTTCCAGCAGCGGGTCAGAAGCGGGGGCCTCAGTGTTGCCGAAGCGGCAGAACAAGCTCATGCCATGCGTCAGCAAATCCTCGAATTGACTCGTATGCGCACGAGTCCGACGATCAGGGCATATGTGACGAACCTCAAGAGGACCAGCCCCTCGCTGGCCAGTTTGGCCGAAAAGAACGCGCAGGCACTCTTCAAACGTCCGGTTTCAGCCTTATCCGAGACCGAGCAATCTGCTGTCTGGCTGCGCATCGTCCAAAGTGCCGGCACCGACCGGACTTCGGCCAGTACGCTCGCCCGAAAGCTTGGCACGGTGGGTCGCCGCCTCCTTCTGGTGTCCGTCGCCGTCGGGGTCTATGAAGTCTACAAGGCAGAGAACAAGCCGCGCGAGATTGCCCGCCGAGGCACAATAGCAGCAGCCGGTGCATGGGGTGGATGGGCCGTCAGTACCGGTGCGGTTGCCACCGGCGTGTGTACAGCAACGGCACCTGTCTGCGTGGTTGGCGCGGTGGCGCTCATCGGGGGCATACTTTTCGCCTTCGGCAGTGACATCGTATTCGGTACTGTCTATCAGACGACGATGCGCCGATAAGCTGGCAGTCACTCAAGCACATTAGCAATGCGATGCTCAAGCACGTTCACTGCAGACGCCCATGTTGAAGCCCGATGAAGTCGAACGCCGCCTTCCGGTGTGGGTTGCGCTCTCCGAACTCTTCCTTGATGCGGAATTCGATGAGATTGCCTGCCGGTACGTCGCGGAAAGACTGCGGTGTTCAGGTTTTGGGCTGCAGGAGTTGGAAGACATCCTGCGCGACGAGGTGGCGCCGGCGTTCCTGCCAAATTTCCTCGTGGCCGGCGAATGGAGCGGGTGGAGCCCTGAGGCGGTGCGGGACATCGTCCTGAGTCACCTTGAGAAACAATCCAACCGCCCGCGCCTGCCGGTCATCTTGCGGCGCAGATGGCGACAATGGACGATGGAGCCCGTTGCTAGGGATTGGGAAAAGGTCAAAGCAACGCTGATCTCAGTCTCCGCGAGCTAACTGGGTCAAAGAGCGGACAAGAAGGGCTGTCGATCCGAGCCTGCCAGGAGAACACGCCGATTGCAAACACGACCCGTTTCGAATGCAAGCAACTACAACAATGGGCAGGATTTTGGTCCGGAATTATGGGCTACACGACGGCTTCATTTCTTGACGAATTAAAGAGGCTTCTCAGCGAGTAGTTTGTCGCGATGCTCGCGCCACAACACCAGCATCCAGTCGACCGCCTCAAACCCGCAAATAAAAAAACGGCGCCCACTCGTGGGCGCCGCTTCTTTCACAACATCGGCCCACTAAAGCCAACCGCACTTCACATTACTTCGCCGTCACCGCACCGGCCGACGCCCACTTCGGCTCCGGCATCTTTTCCGAACTCCTGGCCATCAGGCAGACCACGACCGCGGCAATCAGATCGAACACCGCCAGCACGACGAACAGCGGGCTATAGCCGATCTGCGTGACGAGCACACCGAACAGCGCGGTGAACGCCGCGGCGCCCAGATATCCAGCCATGCCGCCCATGCCCGTCGCGGTCGCGACCTCGTGCTTGCCGAACATGTCCGAGGTGATCGCGTACAGTGCGCCCGACAACGTCTGGTGCGCGAAGCCGCCGACGCACAGCAGCGCCACCGCCATGTACGGGCTCTCGACGAGACCGACACACGCCGGCCCGATCATGAACAGCGCACCGACCACGAACACCATCTTGCGCGACGTGAACAGCGACACCTTCGCGTACTTGTGGAACAGCGGGCTCAGATAACCGCCGAGCACGCAGCCGATGTCGGCGGCGAGGAACGGCATCCACGCGAACATCGCGACTTCCTTCAGGTTCATGTGACGCTCGGTCATCATGTACAACGGAATCCACGCGTTGAACGTTTGCCAGGCCGGCTCGGACAGAATTCGCGGAATACCGATCGCCCAGAAATCGCGGCTCGCCAGCATCGCGCGCCAGTTGCGCTTCGGCGCGTTGATGTCATCGTGATGCTTCGCTTCCTGGCCGCTCAGAATGTACTCGCGCTCCGCGTTGGCCAGCAGCTTCTGGTTGCGCGGATGCTTGTAGATGGTCATCCACAGCACGCTCCATACGATACCCGCCACGCCGACGATCACGAACGCGAGTTGCCAGCGGCCGTGAAACAGTGCCCACACGACGAGCGGCGGCGCAAGCACCGCGCCAATCGACGAGCCAATGTTGAACCAGCCGATCGCAACCGAACGCTCTTTCGCCGGGAACCACTCGCTGGTCGCCTTCACGCCAGCCGGAATCCCGGCCGATTCGGCGAGACCCAGGATACCGCGGAACACTGCGAGGCTGCGCCAGCCCGTCGCCCATGCCGCCGCCGCGCAAGCCACCGACCACGCCAGCGCGAACACCGCGAAGCCGACCTTGGTGCCGATCGTGTCGAGCACGAAACCGGCGACCGGCTGCATGAACGCATAGCAGAGCTGCCACGCCACGACCACGTGCGAATACTGCTCGGTCGTGATGTTCAGCTCCTTCATCATCGTCGGAGCCGCAACCGACAACGTGTTACGCGCCAGGTAGTTGATGATCAGGCCGGCCGCGACCAGCGCGACCATCCACCAGCGAATACCCTTGATCTTCATTGCTGCTACTCCTCGTGATGCATTGCCCGTCAAGCCGAACGGGACTCAAGCCTTGCGCGAATAGTCGATGCCGACGAAGCTACCGCCCTGGTAGCGCTGGCACAGCTCATCGAGCGGATTCGGGCGCGACAGGATGTCTTGCGCGTAGTCCTCGGCGTTCTGCTTCGGCTCGTAGCCAAGACGCGCGGCGCCGCTGTTGTCCCACCAGCTGCGCGTATTGGCCGACACGCCCCAGATGGTCAGGAAGCCGACGTCTTCCGCCTCGATGCAGCGCTCGAGGAAATGCATCAGGTCCTTGTGGCCGAACCAGGTGCTCAGATGGCGCTGCTCGGTCGGACGCTCGAGGCAGCTGCCGATCCGAACGCACACGCTTTCGATGCCGTGCTTGTCCCAGTACATGCGCGCGAGCGCTTCGCCCCACACCTTCGACAGGCCGTAGAAGCCGTCCGGGCGCAGTTCGCAGTCGAGGCTCAGATGCTCGGTGACCGGATACATGCCGATCGCGTGGTTCGAGCTCGCGAACACGATGCGCTTCACGCCGTTGCGGCGCGCGCCTTCGTAGACTTCGACGAGGCCGCGCAGGTTGTTCTCGATGATCTCGGGCAGCGGACGCTCGACGCTCGTGCCGGCGAAATGGATCAGCACGTCCACGCCGTTCAGCAGACGGTCGACCACCGCCGGATCGCGCAGGTCGCCGTTCATCACGTCTTCGCCGTCGACGAGCGGCGTCAGGACTTTGGAGCCCGCGGCCGAGCGCAACGGCACGCCACGCGCGACGAATTCAGCACGTACCACGGAGCCGAGCTGGCCGCCGGCGCCACTCAGGGCAATCTTCTTCATAGGGGTTCCTTTTACTGCGCCGCGCGCGAGGTCTTCAGAGAACAGACAGAGGATCTGAGCGGCCGGCGAATCGCGCTGCGCGCGTCGCATAACACACTCAAGTTGTACGATAACGTACTATCGACGATGAGCAAGCGGATTTCAACTCCGCATTTACCCTTAAATTACTGCGCGTCGGTTTCGTAGCTCTTTAAAAAACAAAGGCATAGGAACGTCGCGTTGGTGCGACATCGTATAACTCGAAGTGGATTTTTGTTCCAGGAGTGGATTTACCCGACGCCAGCGGGCGCGTGGCGTCCGACGCGAGCGGCGTCCGTATGCCGCCCGCGCCCTCAACAGATCACATCGTTACGTTCGCTCAGGCGCCGATGAATTCGAGCAGATCGGCATTGACCTTGTCGGCCTCCACCGTGCACATGCCGTGCTGGCCGCCCGGATAAACCTTCAGCGTTGCGTTCTTGACGATCTCCGCGGTGCGTCGGCCGGCTGCGTCGATCGGCACGATCTGGTCGTCGTCGCCGTGCAGCACCAGGGTCGGCACGTCGATCTTCTTCAGATCTTCGGTGTAGTCGACTTCGGAGAACTGCTCGATGCAGTCATATAGCCCCTTGATCGAACCGGCCATGCCCTGGCGCCAGAATGAATCGATCACGCCCTGCGACACCTTCGCGCCCTCCCGGTTGTAGCCGTAGAACGGCACGGCCAGATCCTTGAAGAACTGCGAGCGATCGTCCGCGACGCCCTTGCGGATGCCGTCGAACACGTCGATCGGCAGGCCGAGCGGATTATCGGCGGTCTTCAGCATCAGCGGCGGCACCGCGCCGATCAGCACAGCCTTCGCGACGCGCCCCGTGCCATGCCGGCCGATGTAATGCGCAACTTCGCCACCGCCTGTCGAATGGCCGACCAGCGTCGCGTCCTGCAGATCGAGATGTTCGATCAGCGCGGCGAGATCGTCGGCGTAGGTGTCCATCTCGTTGCCGTCCCACGGCTGCTCCGAGCGGCCGTGACCGCGCCGGTCGTGCGCGATCACGCGAAAGCCCTTGCTGCCGAGAAACAGCATCTGCGCATCCCATGCATCGGCGGTCAGCGGCCAGCCGTGCGAAAACACGACCGGGCGGCCATGGCCCCAGTCCTTGTAGAAAATCGAGGTACCGTCTTTCGTCCTGATCGTGCTCATCTGCTGACTCCTTGTCGATGAAGTCTGCCGTCGCCGGCAGGTGGATGAAGCGCAAGCTGCTCACGAAGCATGCGCGCGACGCATGACAGAACGCCGTGCGAATGCGGAAATGAGTCATGACCTATTGAGAAATTCCGCCGCGAAATAACATCAACACCAAACGAATGGCGAACGGATAATGCGCAACGAATACTGAAGAGAAATCGCTGAAACGGCCACGCGGCAGCGTGCATCGTAGAAGTAAAAAAATCGCCTGACCAGCACGCCCACCGACGAAGTCGGTTTGGATGGATCGATTGTCGGCTGGCGACAGACACCGCCCGCGACCTTGCCGCGCAAGGCTGCGCGAAACGCATTGCTGCAGCGCGGTCGATTGACGCAGCTCACGCGACGAGGCACACACGGCCACGTATCAGCCGCCAAAAGAAACTTGATATTCAACAATGGCTTGCCTCATCGATAAGCGTATTTCGCATAAAACAAGGCGGTTTTTTGACGCACATCGCATCGCAACACTTTTTGTTTCGATCCCCTACTCTTGCGCCATCTGCCCAGCGCAGTGCGCACCGACATCGGTCGACGCGCGTAAGTCTGCTCACGCGGCCATCACGCACAACAGGATCATGAACTCCGCACTATCGGCATTCGATCTCGCGCGCATTCAGTTCGCGTTCACCGTTTCTTTTCACATCGTTTTCCCCGCGCTCAGCATCGGTCTCGCCAGTTTCATCGCCGTTCTCGAATGGCGTTGGCTGAAAACCGGCAAGGCCTACTACAAAGATCTTTGTCTGTTCTGGTCGAAGATCTTCGCGGTGGCCTTCGGCATGGGCGTCGTCTCCGGCGTCGTGATGAGCTATCAGTTCGGCACCAACTGGTCGGGCTTCTCGAGTTTCGCCGGGCCGATCACCGGTCCGCTGCTGATGTACGAGGTGATGACCGCATTTTTTCTCGAAGCGGGCTTCCTCGGCATCATGCTGTTCGGCTGGCAGCGCGTGAGTCCGCGGGCGCACTTCGGCGCGACGCTGATGGTCGCGATCGGCACGCTGATCTCGACCTTCTGGATTCTCGCGTCCAATAGCTGGATGCAGACGCCGCAGGGCTTCGAGGTCGTCGACGGTCATGTCGTGCCGCTCGACTGGTTCAAGATCATCTTCAATCCGTCGTTCCCCTACCGGCTCGCGCATATGGCGCTCGCGGCGTTCATCGTCGCGGGGCTGGTGGTCGCGGCGGTCGGCGCGTGGCATCTGCTGCGCGGCCGGCGCGATCCCGCCGTCAAGAAGATGTTCTCGATGGCGCTGTGGCTGCTGTTGATCCTCACGCCGATCCAGGCTTTCGTCGGCGATCAGCACGGCCTCAATACGCGCAAGTATCAGCCGGCGAAGATCGCGGCGATCGAAGGCTTGTGGGATACCGAAAAAGGCGGCACCGCGCTGAACCTGTTCGGCATCCCCGACATGAAGGCGGAGACCACGCGCTACGCGGTGTCGGTGCCGCACCTCGGCAGCCTGATCCTCACGCATAGCTGGGACGGCGAAATCCGCGGTCTGAAGGAATTTCCGCCTCAGGACCGGCCGGATTCGACCGTCGTGTTCTGGAGCTTCCGCATCATGGCCGGCCTCGGCGTGCTGATGATCGCGATGTCGATCGCGGCCTGGGTGCTGCGCCGGCGCGGGCGCCTGTTCGAAGCGAAGTGGTTCCAGCGGCTGTGTGTCGCGATGGGGCCGAGCGGCTTCATCACGCTGCTGGCCGGCTGGGTCACCACCGAAGCGGGCCGTCAACCGTGGGTCGTGTACGGCGTGATGCGCACGTCGCAGGCGGTGTCGCCGCTGACCACGCAGCAGGTCGGTCTGTCGCTGATGACGTTCGTGGCCGTCTACTTCCTCGTGTTCGGCACCGGCATCTACTACATGCTGAAGCTGATGCGCTCCGGTCCCGCGCTGCCTGGCGGCAAGGCGAACGAGATGTCCCACGGCCTGCCGCAGCCGACGCTCGCGCAGACCGCGCGCCGCCCGCTGTCCGCCGCCGATCAGATGATCGACGCCGTCTAACCTACGCTTCGAGAGAAAGAAAAAATGGACGTAACCGTCGTATGGGCCGCGATCATCGCGCTGGGCCTTTTCATGTACGTGGTGCTGGACGGCTTCGACCTCGGCATCGGCATCGTCTTTCCGTTCTTCCCCGACGAAAAGGAACGCGACCTGATGATGAACACGGTCGCGCCGGTGTGGGACGGCAACGAAACCTGGCTCGTGCTCGGCGGCGCCGCGCTGTTCGCGGTGTTTCCGGTCGTCTACTCGACCGTGCTGTCGGCGCTCTATCTGCCGCTCGTGTTCATGCTCGTGTGCCTGATCTTTCGCGGCGTGTCGTTCGAGATCCGCGCGAAGTCGCGGCGCACGAAGCATCTGTGGGATCTCGCGTTCATCGGCGGCTCGGCGGGCGCGGCGTTCTTCCAGGGCATCGTGCTCGGCGCGTTCCTGCAAGGCATTCCGGTCGCCGATGGCGCCTATGCCGGCGACGCGTTCGGCTGGCTCACGCCGTTCAGCCTGCTGACGGGCCTCGGACTCGTCGCGACCTACGCGCTGCTCGGCTGCTGCTGGCTCATCGCGAAGACCGAGGGCGATCTGCAGCGACGGCTGCATCGCGTGGTCTGGCCGCTGACGCTGGTGCTGCTCGGCTTCATCGCGCTCGTGAGCCTGTGGACACCGCTGATGGATGCGGGCATCGCGCAACGCTGGTTCCATGACGGGATCTTCTACCGTCTGCTGCCGGTGCCGTTCCTCGTCGCGATCTGCGCGTTTTTCATGCATCGCGCGGTGCGCGCGCGCCATCACAACACGCCGTTCGTGCTCGCGCTGGCGCTCGTGCTGCTCGGCTATCTCGGGCTGCTCGTGAGTCTGTGGCCGTATGCGATTCCGTCGAGCATCACGCTATGGGAAGCCGCCGCGCCACGCTCGAGCCAGACGTTCACGCTGGCCGGCGCGGCGGTGATCCTGCCGATCATCGTCGCCTATACGACGATGGGTTACTGGGTCTTTCGAGGCAAGGTGCGTCATGGCGACCAACATCACTATCACTGAAACGCGCGGTGCCAGTGCGTCGGCTCCCACCGCCACTGCCGCGACGCCCAGCCGCAAACTGCCGGGCTGGCTCTGGTTCATCGCGCTATGGTGCTTCGGCGTGACCGCGGCGATGTCGCTCGGCTTCGCCTTCAAGCTTCTCATGAATGCGACGCTGTTCGCGGTCAGATAGCGGCGCGCGAACCCGTGTCGATCCGGCGAGCATAACCTTCCGGATCGTGCGCGTCAGCGCTTCAAAAACGGGGCGCGCGACTCGTCTACGTAGCAAGCCGGAACCTATGCGCGGGAGACCTGCCTTAACATCACGAAGCGCATCGAACGATGCCGGCAGCCGGCCACGCGCGTCGCAGCGCAACTGCGCAGCCTGCAACTGCGGCATGTGCAACGGCGGCAGCCCTCAACGGACAGGCTCGACTCGCGGAGACATCATGAAGTTTCTTGTAGCCGACGACCATGAACTGATCCGGCAAGGCGTCAAAGGCATGCTGCGCGGCTTCGATCCCGACGCCCAGTTCGACGAAGCCGACAGTTGGGAAACCCTTGCGACCGCCGCGCGCCCCGACGCGAATCACGATCTCGCGATCGTCGATCTGCATATGCCGGGCATGAGCGGCGCGACGTCGCTCGAAACGCTGCTGAAGGCGAATCCGGCGCTGCCGGTCGTGGTGCTGTCCGCCGAGGAATCGCCCGACGAGATGCGCGCGGTGCTCGCGGCCGGCGCGCTCGGCTTCGTCCCCAAGCGCCAGCCCGCCAGCGTGATGCTGAAGGCGATCGAACTGGTGCTGTCCGGCGGTGCCTATGTGCCGATGGAGGCGCTGAGTCTGCTCGGCTCGCGCGAGACGCAGGCGAGGGCCGATGCGGATGGATCGGCACGTGTGCCGGCCCCGGGCGCCGCCGCGCAAGCCGTCCGCGGGCCGGGCCCCGGCACCGTCCCGCAGCTCGAACCGGTCACGCAGGTACCGTCGCTGCAGCCGCATCAGCAGCATCTGCTGGAGAACCTGTCACCACGTCAGCAGGACATCATGCGGCTCGTGCATCGCGGCTGGACCAACAAGATGATCGCGCGCGATCTCGGCGTCGCCGAAGGCACGGTGAAGGTGCATCTGTCGGTGATCTTTCGGGCGCTTGGTGTGCATAACCGGTCGACGGCGATCGCCGTAATCAATGGATGGCTGGAGGCCGGGAAGACGTTGTAGCGCTTTGTGCTGCGCCGCAAGCCCAACCCGTCTTGGTTTCCAGCCTCTAAGGCTGCGTTTCGCTTTGCGCCCCTGAGCCCGCTTCAGCTTGCGGCGAGCCGGCCGCGGCGGGCGACGGCGCTGGGTCGTCCGCCGCTCCGCCCCCCAACACCACCGCACCCGCCGGCCGCCCCTGATCGAGCTCCGCCTGCTGCCACAGCATTTCCAGCGTGCGCCGCAAGCGCGCCGGCGTCACCGGCTTGTGCAGCACCGGAATCCCCTGCAACGCGAGCGCCGTCAGCTCCGCCGACGCCATATCGCCGGTGATCAGCAGCGTCACCACATTGCCGTGCCCCTGCCGCGCAAGCACGCCCCGTATCGCGCTCAGCGCCTGCGCGCCGGTGCGGTGATTGGCGAGCTGGTAGTCGCACAGCACCGCGTCGGGCACGAAGCCGTCCGCGAGCGCGGCGAGCGCGCCGGCTTCGTCGCGCGCGCCGCGCACGTCGCAGCCCCAGCGCTCGAGCAGACTCGCGAGGCCTTCGAGTATCGACGGCTCGTCGTCGATGCACAGCACGCGCCGCCCCTGCGCCGCCGGGCCGCCCGCGACCGAATCGTTCAGACTCGCGACGATGCCGCTCGCGTCACCCGCCTGCACCGCAAAGCGGAACACCGAGCCGCGCCCCGGCGCCGAGCGCAGCTGCAACTCGCCGCCGAGCAGGCCGACGAGCCGCCTGACGGTCGGCAGCCCGAGCCCATGCCCCTGACGCGCGTCGCGCTGCGGATTCTCGACCTGGTAAAACTCCTCGAAAATCCGCTCGTGCTCTTGCGGCGCAATGCCGACGCCCGAATCGCGGACCTCGATATAGCCGCCCTTCTGTCGCCCCGCGCGCCGCAAGCCGAGCCAGATCGCGCCTTGCTCCGTATAACGCACCGCGTTCGACAGCAGATTGCTCAACACGCGTTCGAGCAGCACCGGATCGTCGTAGACGACCATCGTCGTAGGCGCGATGCGCAGCGCGAGCCCCTTCGCCGCGGCCTGCGGACGATACTGGCTACCGACCCGGTCGAACAGTTCGGAGAGCCGGAAGTGCAACCGGATCACCTGGGTCACGCCGCTTTCGAGCCGCGCGAGATCGAGCACCTGGTTGAACAGCTGATTGAGCGCCTCGACGTTATAGACGATGTGCCCGGCCGTCTTCGCGTGCTGCGCGGGCGTCGCCGCCGGATCGTTCAGAGATGCCGCAAGCAGGCCGATCGCATGCAGCGGCTGACGCAGATCGTGGCTTGCCGCCGCGAAAAAGCGCGTCTTCGCGAGACTCGCTTCTTCGGCGACGCGCTTTTGCGCGGCCAGCGATTCCGCGAGGTATTGCTGATCGACACGCGCCTGCACGACCTGGCGAAACAGCTTGCGATAGCTCATCGCGTAGACGTTGATCGCGCAGAAGAAGAACGCGAGCACGATCGCGAGAATCGTGCGATCGAACGTATGCGAGCCGAAATGCAGCACGATCGACGGCAGCAGCAGAAACGGAATCGAGGTCGAAAAATTGAGGAGGTCGAATCCATTCGACATGAACACGCCGGCCGCGAGCGTCACCAGCAGTACGGTATGCAATAACGGCAGATCGGTTTGCGGACTCTGGAACGCGAACCACACCGCGAAGCCCGGCCCGCTATAGAGGAGCACGCCGCGCAGCGCGTGCAGATAGATCCAGTCGCGCGGCGAGACGAGCTGCGGATAGCGGCGATTGCAAATCCACAGCGCCAGGCCCGCGCAATTGGCGAGCGCATAAAAAACGAAGCACGCGATAAACAGCGGCGGGGCCGGCACATGCGGCCAGTAGATCGCCACCAGCACCGCGATCGAAAACCAGTGCGAAAAGAACGCGATCGGATCCTGCGCGTAAAGCACGCGCACGAGGTCTTCGTCGATGGCACGCTGGATCGGGTCGGCCCGCATGGGGCGGTCTCCTCTGTCGATCGGCGTGAGCGCTTTAGCGCTTACGCCGATCCCACGCAGCTTTATCGCGCGGGCATGGCAACTTCGTTGAGACGAAACACTGACGAAGCGGCGGCCCTCCGGCACTTCGTGGCAACCGCGGGTCGAATCGGGCGACCGAATGCGCCGCCCGCGCGGTCTATTCTACGGCGAATGCGCGCTCTTCAGACGAATCGTCAGCAATCCATCAGAAGGTTTACCCGGCAGTTTACCCATCGGCTAACACTTAATCCATATAGGCGAAGGCCTTGCCGCGAACCATACTGCATTCACGTTTCAGCGCGGCATTTCAGCCACCTTCCCTCGACTCGCGGCCCACGCGCCGCGGCTCGCCGCGCTCCCTGCCAACCGACGGAGGTTTTCCATGGGCGCAGTCCCGAGCTACGAGTTCGCCCGCCAACTCGACGACGCGATCCTCCCCGATCTGTGGCGCAGGCGCACCCGGCTCTCAGCGGACGAAATGGTGTCGATGGTCGAACTGGTCAAGCGCGCGTTGCGGACCTACCACCCGCTCGAATTGCAGGCGCTCGGCGAGGACAAGGAAGAACTGGTCGCTCAGTTCATCTACGCGAAGGTGTTGCGCCTCGCGCCCGGCCACACCGAAACGAACGCGCGCGCCGACAGCGCACCGTCCAATTGCTACGCGGTATGCGCGTATTTCCGCCGCTATCTGATCGACTGCCTGCGCAGCGCGTGCCATCAGCGCAATGTGTCGATGGAGACCGAGGGCGTCGCGCAGGAAATCGATCTGCACGCGCACGCGCTCGAAGACCCGGTGGAAAGCGTGCTGCTGCAATACGGCCTCGACGAACAGCGCGTGCGGCGCGCGGCACGCGAGTTCATCGAAGGGCTCGACGAACCCGAGCGGATCGTGCTGGCCGGCAGCCTCGGCTGGTGCTCCGAAGGCAAAGGCGGGCTTTCGGCGGTCGCGGCTCGGCATCGGGTGCCCTCTTATCACTATCGCGCCGTCAAACTCGGCGTCACCATGAAAAAGACGGCCGGCGCCGAGGAATTTTCCAACACCAAGCTCGGCCGCTGGCTCACCGACGCGCTCGGCATCGAGATCGACATCGACAATCGCGCGGCGATTCTGGTTGCGCTGAATCTGCTCGCGGCGGAATCGAGCGATAGCGAATTCCATGAAGTGGCCGCGTAATAGTTCGGATAACCAACAGGCCACATAAGAAGCGCGATAAGTGCGCATGCCCGTACGGCCGGGTACACCCGGCAACGGCCGGCCGGGCGTGCCGCCCTGAACGTCGCACGCTACGACTTCGGCGCGCCCTCCACGGCGCGCTTTTTTTGCGCCGATATTCCGCCTACGATAAAAAAGCTCCCGCAGCACGCCGTCTTTGTTCCGAAGTCGAGCTTCCGTTCCCCGCATCCGATTCCAGACGAGGTGGTCCTGATGAACCGCTTATCGAGCGCGCCGACGGCGCTGCAACGGCATTACGAGGTGGTCGTGATCGGCTCGGGCTACGGCGGCGCGATCGCCGCGAGCCGCATGGCGCGCGCGGGCCGTCGCGTGTGCGTGCTAGAGCGCGGCCGCGAATTCATGGCCGGCGAATATCCGCGCACGCCCGTGCAGGGCGTCGAGCAGATCCAGTACAACACGGCCGAGGCGCTGATCGGTTCGCCGCTCGCGCTGCTCGAAGTGCACGTGAACGAAGACGTCAACGCGGTGGTGGGCTGCGGGCTCGGCGGGACGTCTCTGATCAATGCGAACGTCGCGCTCGAGGCCGATCCGCGCCTGTGGGACGACCCGCGCTGGCCGGCCGCGCTGCGCGCCGACCAAGCCGGACGCGACGACGGCTATGCGCTCGCCTGGAAAATGCTGTCACCGTCGCCGGTGCCCGACGACTTCCCGCCGCTGCCGAAGCTGCAGGCGCTCGAAAAATCGGCGCAGGCGCTCGGCATGGCCGACCGCTTCAGCCGTCCGCCGATCACGGTCACGTTCAAGGACGGTCCGAACGCGGCGGGCGTCGAGCAGCAGCGCTGCGTCGGTTGCGGCGATTGCAACTCCGGTTGCAACTACGACGCGAAGAATTCGACCCACATGAACTATCTGCCCGACGCGGTCGCCCACGGCGCGCAGATTTTCACCGGCACGGCCGTGCATTCGGTGCTGCGCGATCCCGACACGCAGCAATGGAAGGTCAACTTCCAGCTCGTGAAGCTCGGCCGCGAAAGCTACGACGCCCCCGATCTGTTCGTGCTGGCCGATATCGTCATCGTCGCGGCGGGCACGATCGGCTCGACCGCGCTGCTGCTGCGCTCGCGCGACGCGGGCTTGAGCACGTCGGAGATGCTCGGCCAGCATTTCACCGGCAACGGCGACGTGCTCGCCTTCGCATACAACACCAGCGACACGATCAACGGCGTCGGCTGGGGCGAGCACAAGCCGGGGCAGATTCCGCCGGTCGGGCCGACCATCACCGGCCTGATCGACAATCGCGCCGACGAGAAAAACGTCAAGGACGGCTATGTGATCGAGGAAGGCTCGCTGGCCGGTGCGGTCGGCGAGGCGCTCGTCGGCATGCTCGGCGCGGTCGCGCCGCTCGAAGGCGTGGATGCGGCTGGAGCCCCGTCGCTGCTCGAGCGCATGAGTTATGACGCGCGTGCGCTCGAAAGCCTGATCCGCGGCCCGTACCACGGTGCGCTGAATCACACGCAAAGCTACCTCGTGATGGCGCACGACGACGAAAGCGGCCGCATCACGGTCGGCGACAAGGGCCGTGCGCGCATCGAATGGAAAAACGCGGGACGTCAGCCGATCTTCCAGAGCATCGAGAACGTGCTGATCGAGGCGACCAAACCGCTCGGCGGCAAATATCTGCGCAACCCGATTTCGACGAAGACCGCCGGCCGGCACACCGTCACCGTGCATCCGCTCGGCGGCTGCGGCATGGGCGAGGACGCCGCGCATGGCGTGGTCGATCATCTGGGCCGCGTGTTCAGCGGCACGGCCGGCGTCGCGGTGCACGACGGCCTCTACGTGATGGACGGCGCGGTGATGCCGATGTCGCTCGGCGTCAATCCGCTCCTGACCATCTCTGCGCTCGCAGAGCGCAATTGCGCGCTGCTGGCCAAAGCGCACGACTGGTCGATCGACTACATGTCGAAGGGCACCGCCGCCGCGCCGCCCGCACAGAAGATCGGCCTGCGCTTCACCGAGACGATGGTCGGCACCTACACGCCCAGCGTGGCGGGCGAAGCCGCGAAGAGCGCGATCGAATTCACGCTGACGGTCGAGTCCGACGATCTCGCCGACATGCTGAGCAACCCGAATCACCTCGCGCGCACCGCCGGCACACTGACCTGCCCCGCCCTGTCCGCCCAACCGCTGACGATCAGCGACGGCACGTTCAACCTGTTCGTCGTCGACGAATCCGACGTCGACGAACGCAACATGAACTACCGGATGACGCTCGACGCGGTCGAAGGCAACACCTGGTATCTGACCGGCAAGAAGATCATCACGCGCACGTCGCCGATCAACCTGTGGGAGCAGACCAACACGCTGTATGCGGAGATTCGCGCCGCGGCGCAGGACGATGCGCCCGTCGTCGGCACCGCGACGCTGATCATCACGCCCGAAAACTTCCTGAAGCAGCAACGCACGCTCGAAGTCACACACGCGCCCGACCTGAAGACGCGCCTCGAATGGACGCTGAAGTTCGGCAAGTTCTTCGCGGGCGTGCTGTTCACCGAATACGGCGGCGTGGCCGCGCCGCTGCAGTTCTACGATCCATACATACCGCCGCGCGCGAAACGCACGCTGCGCGCGCCGGCGCCGCAGGTCACGTACTTCGACACACCCGACCGCACGCGGCTCAAGCTCACGCGCTACTGCGATCCGGCCGCGGGCAAAGCCGCGAAGCCGATCCTGCTGATCCACGGCTCGGGCGTATCGAGCCGCATCTTCTCGACCGATCTGATACCGACCAACCTCGTCGAATATCTGTACGCGTCGGGCTACGACGTGTGGCTCGTCGATCTGCGCGTCAGCATCGAACTGCCGAGCGTGCTCGTGCCGACCAACGTCGACAAAGTCGCGCGCGAGGACATTCCCGCCGCCGTCGCGAAGATTCGCGAAGTGACCGGCGCGCCGAACATTCAGGTACTCGGCCACTGCCTGGGCGGCCTCGCGCTCAGCATGTCGCTTCTCCATGGGCTCGACGGCGTGCGCTCGGCGGTGATTTCGCAGGTGTCCGCGCATCCGGTGCCGGGCACGTTGCAACGGATCAAGGCCGGCTTGCATATTCCCGACCTGATGCAGCATCTGCGCATACGCGACCTCACCGCCTATACGCAGGAAGATTCGTGGCCCGCGAACCTGTTCGACGAAGCGCTGCGTCTCTATCCGCTCGATCACGGCGAGGGCTGCGGCAATCCGATCTGTCATCGCGCGACGTTCCTGTATGGCCTGCTCTACGAGCACGACAAGCTGAACGAGGCGCTGCATGCGAACCTGCAGGAACTGTTCGGCATTCACGACATGGCCGTGTTCCAGCATCTGGCCACGATGGTGCGCGCGGGCCAGGTCGTCGATGCGCGCGGCGACGACGTGTATCTGACCGGCGCGGACGGCATGAAAGGACTCGAGGGCATGCGTTTGCCGATCGGCTTCATTCACGGCGAGAAGAACGAAACCTATCTGCCGGTCAGCACCGCGCGCACTTACGACCTGCTGCGCGAGCGCTTCCCCGAGCAGCCGTACGAGCGGCATCTGATCCCAGGGTATGGGCATATCGACTGCATCTTCGGCAAGAACGCGGCGGTCGATGTTTATCCGTTGATCGTCGGCTATCTGAATGCGCATTGACGGCGGAGCATGGCCGATGCGCCACGCGTCATCTGCGCGTGTTGGGGTCTCGTCGCGCGGTCGTCCCGGTATGGTTGCGCTTGCGCATTCATGCGCTAGACGATCTGATCGAGCAGGGCAAGCCATTCCGGGTTCGCGCGTGGGCTCGCGGATTCGCGCACCGGCGTGGTCGTGCGCGACGGTGCGCGGAAGGCTGATATCAGTACCGTCGAAGGCCTGAAGGACGTGCTGTTGCATGCGCAGTCGATCGCCTATTCGGACAATCAAGCCAAGCATAAACAATAGATTTTGATACAAGCTTGCGTGTCGCAATATTGGGTGGTTCTGTTCGACCATTATCTCAAAATCACGAGGCGTGATTAATACGTTAGTATCGACCCTGTCGTAAAGGCGAGGCGCTAAGAGTCTCTGGACCGCAATTCAACGAAAGGAACGGCAAGTGCCAATCCCAGCATACATGTGGCTTAAAGATGACGGCGGGGCTGATATCAAAGGCTCTGCTACGGTGCAAGGACGTGAAGGAAGTATCGAGATAATCGGATTCAGTCACGGCGTGAATCTTCCGGTCGATAACAAGAGAGGCGACATTACCGGACCGCGCAACCACTCCCCTATGAATCTTGAAAAAGAGTTTGACGCCTCCAGCCCTTATCTGTACAAAGCCGTTGCCACGGGGCAATCATTGCAATCCGCAGAGCTGAAGTGGTATCGAATTAATGATGCCGGGCAGGAGGAAGTCTATTTTGTCATGCTGCTGGAGGGTGTGAAGGTGGTCGGCGTCAACCCTGGAATGGCGAACGCCAAAATCGCTGCAGTGTCTCAGCTTAACCATGTCGAATCGGTCGGGTTATTGTATGAACGCATCACTTGGCACTATATCGACGGCAACATCCAGTTCACGGACAGTTGGACGAAGCGATCCTGATCATGCCTCTACAAGGGAAATTTGTAGTCGATAACGCGCCGACCTTGACGCTAGTAGTACCCGGTATAGGGGCGTTCCCGGCTTTCTCTGGTGACGGCATTTACCGCAATCGCGGGGGATGTACAGCGGCCGTCAGCAAGGGGCCTCTACCAGCCGGGAAGTATTGGATAGTGGCGCGGCCGACCGGCGGAATCGCATCGCGATTACAGGCGTTGATCAAGGATGCATACAATGCTGCCCGTGGAAATCCGTCTCATCATGACGAATGGTTCGCCCTCTATCGGAACGACGGAACAATCGATGACTGGACCTGGGTGAACGGCGTCAAGCGCGGTAACTTCCGATTGCATCCGGTTGGCGGCGACGGTGTTTCATTCGGATGTATCACGCTGAAAAGCGTCACGGACTTTAGCAGGCTTCGACATGCGCTCCTGCATACGCCGACTATTCAGGCCGGTAGTTCAGGGCTACACGCTTACGGATGGATCGAGGTAACGACAATTGGCGACACTTGCCCGTAGACTTTGCAAGCTGTTTCTTTTTTTGGCTTTGCTTTTGTTATCGGTGCGGTATGTCCACACGTACCCATCACCCATGACGCTGGAGCAGCAGCAAATATTGATCGAAATCTCCGATAAGCTCGAAGTGGCCGATTATGAACTGCTTTACATCGCCGCAATGACGGCTATAGATCTGATTGTGGCGATCGTTCTTTATGTGCTGATCGTGAAAATATGGCGGACTTGCACGCGAGGGAGAGGTCGTTGATTTGCTTCTCATCGAAACTCAGAACAGCTTGCCCGGATTCAAAATGCCGTTCGGATCGAGCGCACGCTTGATCGCGACCATCGCCGCAAGCTCGGCCGGTGAGCGCGAAATCGGCAGGAACTCGCGCTTCAGCGAACCGATGCCATGCTCCGCCGACACCGACCCGCGCAACGGCCTCAGCATCTCGTAGACGAACGCATAGACCGCGTGATGTTCGACGCCCGGAATCGAATGACCATCCACGGTCAGATGCAGATTCGAATCGCCGATATGCCCGAAAAAATACGATCGGTTGCCGGGCCAGCGCTGATCGAGCGCCGCGCGGCAACGGTCGACGAACGTGCCGATCTCGCCGATCGGCAGACTCACGTCGAAGTTGATCGGATCGAGCTTGATCGGAAACTCCGCGGTGCACTCGCGTATCACCCATAGCGCGCGCGCATCGGCGACCGATTGCGCGATCACCGCGTCGCGCAGCGCGCCCGCTTGCAGCGCATCGGTCAGCGCCTGGGCGAAACGTTCGCCCGCGTCGTCGGCATCGAAGCCCGCGTGTTCGATCAGCGCATAGAGCGGATGCGCGGCGTCGAACGGCGAGCGCGTGCCGGTCAGCTTCACGCCGAAATCGTAGAAGTCCGGCCACATGATCTCGAACGCGCCGATGTCGTTGCCGAAGCGCGTCGCGAGACGGCGCAACAGGCTCACCGCGGCATCGTAATCGTCGAGCGCGACGAGCGCCGTATGGCGCGCCGCACGTCGCGGATGCAGCCGCAGCACCGCGCGCGTGATCACGCCGAGCGTGCCCTCCGAACCGATGAACCAGTGCTTCAGGTCATAGCCGGTGTTGTTCTTGACCATCTTGCCGAGCGAACTGAGCACGTCGCCATTGGCGAGTACCACTTCGAGCCCGAGCACCTGGTCGCGCGCGGTGCCGGACTGGATCACGCGATTGCCGCCCGCGTTGGTCGCGAGATTGCCGCCGATCTGGCATGAGCCGCGCGCGCCGAGGTCGAGCGCGAGTTCGAAGCCCGCGGCTTCGGCGGCTTCCTGCGCGGCCTGTAACGTGGTGCCGGCACGTACGGTCAGTGTGGCCGACGCCGCGTCGAGCTCTTCGACGCCGCTCAGGCGTTCCAGCGACAACGCGATATCGTTGGCGCGCGCGATCGAGCCGCCCGCGAGTCCGGTCATACCGCCTTGCGGTACCACCGGCTGATGCGCGGCGTGGCAGATCGCGAGCGCACGCGATACTTCGTCGGTCGTGCGCGGCATCAGCAGCGCCGCCGGACGCGTCGGCTCGTGGCGCGTCCAGTCCGTCAGCGCGCGTTCGCCGATCTGTTCGCCGACGCGCACCGCGTCGACGCCGAGCGCGGCGCGCAAGGCCTCGAGTGTCGTCGCGAGCGGTGCGGTTGCGGTTGCGGTTGGGGTTGCGGTCTGGGTCGTCTTGTCGTCGGTGATGCTCGGTTCTGTCATGCAGGAGGTCCTTACTGTGCGGTAGCGGCGAGTTTCTTGCGGTAGCCCATCGAATCGTTGATGCGGCCGAGGATATAGTCGCCCGCGGCGACCGGCTGATATTTGCTTTGCGCGTCGCTTGCGCCGAGCTCACGCGGATCGACGAGCGCGCCGTAGGTCGGATCGTAGAACGTCGCGATCGAATAGCGCTCGCGCCCCGATGCATTGATCACGCGATGCAGCGTCGAACGGAAGCGGTCGTTGGTCCAGCGCGCGAGCAGATCGCCGACGTTCACGACGAAGCTGCCTTCGACGGGCGGCGCCTCGACCCACGTATCGTTGGCGATTTCGCGCACCTGCAGGCCGCCCACCTGATCCTGCCACAGCAATGTGATGCAGCCGTAGTCGGTGTGCGGCGCGACGCCGAACTGATCTTCGTCCGACTGCTGCGGCTGCGGCGGGTAGTAGACCATTTGCGTGCGCTGCATGCGCTTCGTGTAGCGCGGCGCGAAGAAATTTTCTTCGATGCCGAGACTCACCGCGACCGCGCACAGCAGATCGGCCCCGCACGCGCCGACCGCCTCGTAATAGTCATACAGCACCGGCCGCAAGCCGGGCATGAAGTCCGGCCAATTGTTCGGCCCGCGTAGTGCCTGGCCCGCCAGCACGTCGGGATCGTCTTCCGGCAGTTCGAGGCCGATGCTGAAGAACTCCTTGTAATCGGGCCGCTTCGCCTGATACATCGTCGCGTCGCCAAGCGCATTGAAGCCGCGATGCCGATGATTGACCGCCGCGCGTCGTTTCGTGTCGACCGGAAACGCGAAGAAAGTGCGCGCGGCCTGCGCGGCGGCATCGATCTTCGCTTGCGGCACGCCGTGATTGACGATGTAGAAAAAACCGATCGTCGTACACGCTTCATGAATTTCCTTCGCGACGCGTCGGAGCGCCTGCTGATCGCCCGCGCGCACGCCGGCGACATCGATGATCGGAATGCGGGTCACGGCCATCGCGCGGCTCCTTCGAGGATCGGTATTGCAGTGGTATATACCGCCAAAAGCAGCGCCGCAAGTTGCTTCGCACGCCTCGAGATCAGGGCTTTTCTCTACTCACGCGAGCATTTATTTTTCGCCGGAAACGCGGTATATACTGCCCAGCGAGGCCCGCATCGCGCCGCCGGCGCGGCGGGTCTGGAACGAACACTTCGACACGCCGGCAATCCAACACCAATTCGCCCCCGGAGAACCCCATGCGTATCCTTGCAGGCTGGAAATGTCGTC
Source organism: Paraburkholderia sp. MM5496-R1 (assembly GCF_050436205.1). Classification (NCBI taxonomy): domain Bacteria; kingdom Pseudomonadati; phylum Pseudomonadota; class Betaproteobacteria; order Burkholderiales; family Burkholderiaceae; genus Paraburkholderia; species Paraburkholderia sp. MM5496-R1. The sequence goes on along the minus strand of NZ_JBNDLT010000003.1, from coordinate 2,267,356 downwards.
TGGTCATGCTGGCGCTGTGCGCGGCAAGCGTCGCCGCGCACGCCGAAGACCAGCTCGCCAAAGTGAAGAAAGCCGGCGAACTGGTGGTCGGCACCGAAATGCAGTTCGCGCCATTCGACTTTCTCGAGAACGGTCAGCAAGCCGGCTTCAACAAGGAGCTGTTCGCGCAGATCGGCAAGGAAATCGGCGTGAAGGTGCGCTTCATCGATCTGCCGTGGCCGAGTGTGCTGCCCGGTCTCGAAGCAGGCAAATTCGATATGGTCGGTGGCCCGCTGACGGTCACGAAGGCGCGCATGGAACGCTACACGTACACGCTGCCCGTCGCCGATGCGACCGACGCGCTGCTCAAGCGCGCGAACGATGCGTCGATCAAGCAATCGTCGGATATCGCGGGCAAGACGGTCGGCGCGGGCAAAGGCACCGCGCAGCTGGACCAGTTGAAGAGCTACGCGGCCACGCTACCGAAGCAGCCTGAAATCCGCGAGTACGTCGACAACAATCAGGCTTACGCGGACCTCGCGGCGGGCCGCATCGCCGCGGCAGCGAACTCGATGACCAACATCGCGTATGTCGCGAAGCAGCGCCCCGAGATGTTCGCGGTCGTGCAGCCGCCGTTCGGCGCAAAGGTGTACTTCGCGTATGCATTGCGTAAGGACGCCGACAGCAAACCGCTCGCCGACGCGTTCAACGCAGCGCTCGTGAAGATGCAGAAGGATGGCCGCCTCGCCGCGTTGCAGAAAAAGTGGTTCGGTGTCGCGATGGAGATGCCGTCCACGATGCCCACGCCGAACTACTGAGCGTCTTCAACGTGGGCGTCCCGCGACGTGCAATCGTTTCGCCGTAGCGCGGCGCGCGTCGCCCTTCCCCTTCCATCGGCCGCGACCCATGTTCAACACGACCGTCTTCGTTCAGGGCCTGCCGCTGCTGCTGCATGCGGCGCTCGCCACCGTCGGCATTTCGCTGACGGGGCTCGTGATCGGATTCTTCGTCGGCATCGGCGTGTGCACCGCGCGGCTGTCGCAGCATCGCGCCGCGCGCCTCGCGGGCGGCGCCTACGTGTTCTTCTTTCGCGGCGTGCCGATGCTCGTGCAGCTGCTGCTCGTGTACTACCTGCTGCCGTTCGCCGGCATCAACGTGTCGCCGATCGTCGCCGCGATCAGCACGGTGTCGCTGTGCTCCGCGTCGTATATCGCCGAAATTCTGCGCGGCGGTTTTCTGAGCATTCCGCCCGGACATCTCGAAGCCGCGCGCATGCTCGGGCTTTCCCCGCTCGATACGCTGCGGCGCATTCTGGTGCCGCAAGCATTCCGTTTGACGCTGCCGTCGCTCGTCAACGAAATGGTGCTGCTGATCAAGGCTTCTTCGCTGATCTCGGTGGTCGGCGTCGCCGAGTTGACGCGCACCGCGCAGAACATCGCCGCGAGCACTTACCGGCCGCTCGAAGCGTATGTCGCGGCCGGGCTCATCTACTTCGTGATCTGCGGTTCGCTCGCGCTCGTCGCGCATGCGGCCGAACACCGTTTGCAGCACGCCTGAATCGACTCACGTTTAAGCGAACCTCGCCATGCAAACGTTCGACCCGACCGTCATCACGCACAACCTGCAGCCGATCGCCGCCGGCCTCGCCACGACGCTCGCCAGCTGGGTCGCGGGCGTCGCAATCGGTCTCGCGATCGGCTTTCTGATCGCGGTGCTGCAACTGTTCTGCGGACGCTGGCTGCGCGCCATGTTGCGTGTCTACATCGAGTTGCTGCGCGGCACGCCGTTTCTCGTGCAGCTGTTTCTGCTGTACTACGCTGGCCCGTCCATCGGCATCACGCTCGAACCAATGACGGCCGGCATCGTCGGCCTCGGTCTCTACGGCAGCGCGTATTTCGCCGAGGCGTTCCGCTCCGGCTTCCAGTCGGTGCCCAAAGGCCATCTCGAAGCGGCGGCGTGTCTCGGACTCACCCGCTGGCAGGCGATTCTGCGCATCCAGGCGCCGCAGATGATGGTGCTGATCGTGCCCGCGCTGACCAATCTGATCATCGTGTTGAGCAAGGAAACGGCAGTGCTGTCGATCGTCACGGTGCCCGAACTGACATTCGTGCTGACCGGCATCGGCTCGGCCACCTTCGCTTTCGTCGAAACCCTGCTGGTGCTGTGCGTGTGCTATCTCGCTCTAGTCGAGCTGACCTCGCGCGCGGGCATGTGGGCCGAAGCCCGCCTCGCACGCTTCATGGCATGATTCCGGAACACCTATGAACGCCATCGCCGACATGTCCTCCCCCGCGCAATCTTCCGCGCCGTCCGCCAGCGCAACGGCGAACGCATCGAATGCCGCGCCGCTGATCGAGGTGCGCGATCTGCGCAAACGCTTCGGCGATGTCGAGGTGCTGCGCGGTGTCGATCTCGAGATCGCGCGCTCGGAAGTGGTCTGCATCATCGGGCCGTCGGGCTCGGGCAAGAGCACGCTGCTGCGCTGCCTCGCCGCGCTCGAAACCTACGATCACGGCGACGTGCGCATCGAAGGCGAGCTGCTCGGCTATACCGAGCGCAACGGCAAACGCGTGCGCGCCTCGCAGGGCGAGATCAACCGCGTGCGCCGCAACGTCGGCATGGTGTTCCAGCAGTTCAACCTGTGGCCGCACATGACCGCGCTCGGCAACGTGATGGAAGCGCTGCTGCGCGTGCGGCGCCTGTCGCACGGCGAAGCGCGCCGCCGCGCGAGCGCGATGCTGGAGACGGTCGGCCTCTCGCACAAGGGCGACGCGTATCCGGCGAAACTGTCGGGTGGTCAACAGCAACGCGTCGCGATTGCGCGCGCACTCGCGATGGAGCCGCACATCATGTTGTTCGACGAACCGACCTCGGCGCTCGATCCGGAGCTGGTCGGCGAGGTGCTGCAGGTGATGAAGCAGCTCGCGCGCGACGGCATGACGATGGCCGTGGTCACGCACGAAATGGGCTTTGCCGCGCAGGTCGCCGACAAGGTCGTATTCATCGATCAAGGCCGCATCGCCGTGCAGGGCAAACCGCGCGACGTGTTTCACGATGCCGCGCAGCCGCGTCTGCGGCAATTTCTGCAAAACTACTTCGACCGCAATGCGTTCTGGACGCGCGGCCCCGACGACACCCCGCCCCTATGAGCGCCACCGTTCGCAACAAGCCTCATGGCAAATCGTCCGCCAGCGCGGCCAGCGCCGCGGCCAAAATCGCGCGCGGCAGCGACGAAGCGCCGGCCGCGCGCTACGAGCAGGTCAAACAGCACATTCGCCAGATCATCGGCTCGGGCGAACGCCAGGCGGGCGACCGTCTGCCTTCGGAGCTCGACCTCGTCGCGACGCTCGGCGTCTCGCGCATGACGGTCAACCGCGCGCTGCGCGAACTCGCCGACGCGGGGCTCGTCACGCGCCTATCGGGCGTCGGTACTTTCGTCGCGCCGAACAAACCGCAGTCCACGCTATTGATGATCGCCCATATCGGCGACGAGATCCGCTCGCGCGGCCACGCTTATCGCTGCGATATGGTGCTGTTGCAGCGCGAGACCGCGTCGGTCACGGTGTCGAACGCCTTGGGGCTGGCGCCGGGCGCTTCGGTGTTTCATGTGATCTGCGTGCATCGCGAGAACGGTCTGCCGGTGCAACTCGAAGATCGCTATGTGAATCCGGCCGTCGCGCCGGATTTTCTGCAGCACGATTTCTCGGCGCTGAAGCCGTCCGAGTATCTGCTGACGGTCGTGCCGATGCACGATCTCGAACACGTGGTCGACGCGGCGCTGCCGACGCCTGCCGAAGCAGCGCTGCTCGACATTCACGCCGAAGAGCCGTGCCTGACGCTGACGCGCCGCACATGGACGGGCGGCGTCGCCGTGACGTTCGCGCGTTTCGTGCATCCGGGTTCGCGCTATCGGCTCGGCTGCCGCTTTTCGCCGAATACCTCGCAGCGCCAGGGATAACGCGCGCTTCAGGCCCTAGACGGTCCCCGCCAGATGAAAACGCGACGCCGGATGCCATAGCCGCACCGACGTCGCGACGTTCTCGCCGACCCACGTGCGCCGCCACAGCAGCAGACACGGCTCGCCGATATCCATCATCAGATGACGCCGCACATGGGCGTCGGGCTTTTGCGCGTAGATGCGAAACTCGGCGCGTTGCACGGGCGCGAGCCGCACCATGTAGTGATTCGGCGTTTCGACCGAGAAGTCCTGCTGTAGATATTCAGGGAACACCTTCGGATTGACGAAGCGGTCCTCGTACTGGATCGGCTCGCCCTCCTCGCTGTGCACGATGCACGAATGAAACGCGGGACCGTTCGCGAGACCGAGCGCTTCGAGCGCGTCGGCGTCGTCGCTCGGTTCGAGCGTCAGCACGCGCGCCGAATGACGATGACCGCGCGCGGCAATTTCATCGGCGATATTGCGGATCTCCAGCACCGTCGATTCATACCGCTGCGGCGCGACGAAGGTGCCCGAGCCTTGCACGCGCGTGAGCACGCGCTCGGCGGTCAGCTCGCGCAGCGCGCGCGACACCGTCATGCGCGCGACGCCGAACTCCTTGACCAGTTCCGTTTCGGAAGGGATCAGCCCGCCCGGCTTCCATGCGCCTTCGCTGATGCGCTGAAGCACGTAGCGTTTGATCTGCTCGTAGGCGGGCATCGCCTTGACCGGCGTGTCGCGATCGCGATCGCGTTCGGCGGAATGCTGTTTCTGCCCGGCCTGTGCGGCGGGCGCTATACGCGCCTGTGTCGTTGTTTTCACTCCAAACCTCATCGGTGGTTCGCCGGTGGTACATGAGGTACACCGTGGCCGGTTCTCCGACGGCCGGGCCCAATCTTACCCGGTTCGACGCTGGAAGACGGCCGGAACGCGCTACCAGATAAACGGCACGAAACGGTAACGCACACGAGCCATGTATTGGGTGTAGCCGTCGAGCTGCCCGGCGAGCAGCCGCTCCTCGCGCACCGCGCGCCAGCCCATCCCGTACCCCATCACGGGCAGCGCCACGAGCCCCCACCACGAGCCGAGCATCAGCGGCGTGCCGACGAAGAACACCAGCGCGGCCGCGTACATCGGATGACGGACGTACGCGTAGGGCCCGGTGTCGGCGACCTTGTGCCCGCGGCTCGACTGAATCTTGACCACCGGTGCGGCATAGCTATTCGCGCGAAACACGAACCGGCACGTGAAGATGCACAGGAACACGCACAACGCGCCGAGGCCCATGAGCCACGACGGCAGCGGCGCGGACCAGCGAAACCGCATCGCGTCGAAACCCATCAGGATCAGCCAGCCGCACCACGCGGCCCCGATCGCGGCCATGAACACACGATCCCAGCGGCTCTGCTGCGCCTGCACGAACGGCGCGAGCCGCTCCGCGAGCAGCGCGGGATCATGACGCGCGAGCCACAAGCCGAGCCACAGGCTCAATACCGCCAGCTCGAACAGATACCACCACGCTGCCGGCCACGCGAGCGTGCCGGCCGCGCCGAACAGCAGCACGCCCATGAAAACCAGCCACGCCAGCGATTGCAGGATCAGACGTGCGACCATCGCGGCTCCCTTGAGCGGTCGGCTCATGCGGCCTCATCGCGCGTGCGCACGCGCTCGAACACGTCGGCGATATCGATGTCCTCCAGATTCAAGCCGAAACGCTCACGCAGACAGTCGGCGAGTTCGGCGGCGCTCGCGAGGCGCCGTTCGTTGACGATCCGCCCTCGTGCGTCGCGCTCGTTGAACTGATCGTTGAATAGCGCCAGGTGCAGTTCGGGCAACACGCGGCACGCCAGCAGGTTATGAACGAACTTCGAATCCGGTGACGTCGACGTGTACCAGTTCGAGGTTTCGTAGTCGATCCACTCGACTGCGCGCAGATCGACGTGATAAACGCGGGTCCAACTCTCGTCCGGCGCCAGCACCTCGAGATAGACGGTGTCGCGCCCCGCGTCGGCGAGACGGAACGTGCCGAGCGGAATCGGCTGCGCGAGGCCGGCGGTCAGCCGCAGCGGCGCGGTCAGCGTCACGGCGCCGAAGCCGACGTCGGCGATCCATGCGTCGCCGTCGATATCGACGCGCAGCACCATATGCGTGCGCGGCGCAATCGTGCCGGGGTCGCGGCCCCACACGACGCGCGCAAGCATCGGCGTGACCCGGAAGCCGAGTTGCATCAGCACGTTCGCGAACAGAATGTTCTGCTCGAAGCAGTAGCCACCGCGCTTTTCGGTCACGAGCTTGCGTTCGACGGCTTCGAGCTCGAGCCTGACGGGCCGGCGCGTCAACGGGTTCAGGTTCTCGAACGGGATCGCGGCGGGATGGAGCCGGTGAATCGCCCGCAGCACGTCGAGCGTGGCGGCGCGCGGGCCCTGATAGCCGATCCGGGCGAAGTAGCTTTCCAGATTGATGGTGTGGGACATCGGCGGAATTCCGGTTGGGTTGCGGGTTCGACGCGGTCATAGCGGCTTTCGGCGCTGACTCGACCGCGCGCGGGACGAAGCGAAAACGCGCCTACAAGCCCTTCAACGCCGACGTCGCGATCGACGGCACCGTGATGCCGTGGCTCGATGCGAACTGCACGGCCGAGCTCAGCGTCGACATCAGCGACTGCAACTGCCCCGGCGCCGATTGCGCGATATACGAAGCGCTTTGCGCGGTCTGCGGATTGAGGCCCGATTGCAGCAGCGACGACGGACTCATCTGACCGAGGCTGCCGAGCCCCGACTGCAAGCTCGAATACTGGCTCACACCCTTGCCGAGCGACGATAGACCCTGCGTGAACGCTTCCTTGTTGACCGGCGTCGCAGACGCGCCGCCACTTGCATGATTCGCGAACGCATCGGTCAGCTTCTGCGACAGCGACTGCTGGGTGCTGCCGACCTGCGTCAACTGACTGACCGACGGCGTGCCGCCGCTGAGCAGCCCCGCCGCCTGCTGCGCCTGGCCGGCGGCACTCGTCATGCCCATCGCCGACGCGAGGCTCGACTGTCCGCTCAGCACCTGCTGGTTCGCGCCCACGTAACTCTGCAGCAACTGCGACACGCCGCCCGACGACGCCCCGGCACCCGCCGCGCTATCGCCGCCCCCGCCGATGCCGAACTGCTTCAGATTCAACTGCGCGTGCGCTGCGCCGCCCAGCAACAGACCACCACTCACCAGCAACGAAACCAGAAGAATGCGCTTGCCCATCTCTACCTCCTTACTTTGACTTTCGGGGTGACTCGTGCGCTTCGACACCTCGCCGTTTCGCACGTTCGGCCTGACTACATCAATACGTTTTCATTACGCGCCAATGAATATCTGTTTACGTCCTCATAAAGTTTAGACGCAGTCCGTAAATCCGGGAATTACATGCCAGTAATATTGTTGCGAATCGTTCTCATTTGTGTTGACTGCCGCAATACGCCTGCGTACGATCACGCCATCAGCCGCTTTGGCAGCCTGGGACAACACGCGATGTCGCGCCAGGCAGTCGCAGATTGATCACATCGATCGAAACAACACTCATAAGGATTTCGATGAAGTTCGCCCAACTCAATGGATCGCGTGCCAATGCGCGTCCGGTTTGCGACGCTTGCGCAGGTCCCGGCGCAACTCATCGTACGCGTTTGCCTTCGATGCGGCGCGTCGCACTGTGCACGGCCTTCGCGTGTGCCTCGTTGAGCGGCCACGCGGCGCTGGCCGAAGCCAATCCCGATGCGAACCCGGAAGCGCCCGAGGCCGACCTGAACATTCAGGCGACGCAAACCGACCAGTGGACGGGCCTCTGGAACCGCCAGCAATTGCTCGGCGACATGGGCGGCCTGCGTCCGTGGCTCGGCAAGTACGGCATGACCTTCACGCTGACCGAAACCAGCGAAGTGCTGGCCAATCTGCGCGGCGGTCTCGCGCGCGGCGTCGACTACGACGGCCTGACCACCGCGACCTTGCAGATGGATACGCAAAAGGCGTTCGGCCTGCCGGGCGGCCTCTTCAACGTCAGCGCACTGCAAATTCACGGCGCGAACCTGAGCGCGAACAAGCTCGGCACGTTGAATACCGCGAGCGGCATCGAGGCCGACGACGCGACGCGTCTGTGGGAGCTCTGGTATCAGCAGTCGTTCCTGAACAAACGCGTGGACGTGAAGATCGGTCAGCAGAGTCTCGACCAGGAATTCATCACGAGCACGTATGCGGCCCTGTTCCTCAACACGATGTTCGGCTGGCCCGCGCTGCCCTCGTACGACATGCCGTCGGGCGGTCCCGCCTATCCGCTCGCGGGTCTCGGCGTGCGCGTGCGCGGCCAGATCACCCCTTCGTTGACCGCGCTTGCCGGCGTGTATTCGGGCGACCCGCTCGGCAACGACCCGGACAACATGAGCGGCACGAACTTCAACCTGCATAACGGCGCGTTGTGGATCGGCGAGTTGCAGTACTCGATCAACCAGCCGGCGCAAGGCGAAATGGTCGGCATGGGCGGCGGCGGTCTGCCGGGCACCTACAAGCTCGGCGTCTGGTACAACACCAACAAGTTCGCCGATCAGCGCTACGACAACATGGGGCTGTCGCTCGCGAATCCGGCGTCGACCGGCATTCCCGCGAATCACAGCGGCAACTACAGCTTCTATGCGGTCGCCGATCAGATGGTATGGCGCCCCGACTCCGACGAACCACGCAGTCTCGGCGTGTTCGCGCGCGTGATGGGCGCGCCGGGCGACCGCAACCTCGTGCAAGTCGCGGCCAACCTCGGCGTCGTGCTGAAGGCGCCGTTCAAGGGCCGTGACAACGACAGCGCCGGTCTCGCGCTGACCTACATCAAGGTCGGCAGTCACGTGAACGGACTCGACAAGGACTTCCTGGCATTCAACGGCAGCCCCTACGGCGTGCGCACCAGCGAAACCACGCTCGAGGCGACCTACCAATATCAGGTCAATCCGTGGTGGCAGTTGCAGGCCGACGCGCAATACACGTTCAACGCCGGTGCGGGCCAGAACCCGAACGACCCGACGCAGCCGCTGCGCAACACCTTCGTCGTCGGTATGCGGACCAATATCAACTTCTGACGCCGCCCGCCGCGCGCTTTCATCCTCGCAAGCACATGCCACCCCACGCAACCGGACCAGCACTTCCCATGCTTTCTATCGTCACCGCCACTCCCGCTTTGTGCACCCGCACGGAGGCCCAATCGTGAATCAACTCACGCGCAAGCTTGCGGCGCGCGCCGCGCGAGCCCTGCTCGCCGCGATGGCCGGCGCCGCCGCTCTCACGATGGCCGCCAGCGCGCAGGCTGAGCCGCAAGGCTTCCTTGAAACGATCAAGCATCACACGACGCTGATCAACACCGTGCCGGATAACGGCGACCAGAATCCGTACGCGCTCGTGGTCGCGCCGGTCAGCGCGGGCACCGTGAAGAAAGGCGACGTGCTGGTCGGCAACTTCAACAACTCGACGAACCTGCAGGGCACCGGCAGCACGATCATCAACTATCACCCGGACACCAGACAGATGACGGTGTTCGCGACCGTGCCGCGCGATCTGAAGGAATGCCCGGGCGGCATCGGCCTGTCGACCGCGATGACGATGCTGAAGTCGGGCTGGGTGATCGTCGGCAGCACGCCGAGCAACGACGGCACGACCGGCACCAAGGGCGCTGGCTGCCTGATCGTGATCGACCCGCAAGGCAAGATCGCGTCGACGATCTCGACGCCGAACATCAACGATCCGTGGGGCAACATGGCGGTCGTCGACAACGGCACGAGCGCAACGCTGTTCGTCAGCAACGCGGGCTTCGGCGTCGGCGACGCGCAAGGCAATCCGCCCGTGTTCAAGCAGGCCACCGTGCTGCGCCTCGACCTCGACGTGCCGGCAGGCAAGCCGCCCGTCGTGAAGCAGGAAACCGTGATCGGCAGCGGCTTCGGCGCGCAGGCCGACAAGGGCGTGTTCCTCGTCGGGCCGACCGGCCTCGCGCTGTCGGCCGATCAGAAACTGCTGTACGTGTCCGACGCGATCGGCAACCGCATCACCGAGATCGACGATCCGCTCACGCGCGACAGCAGCGCGGGCGTCGGCCGCCAGTTGACCGCCGACGGCCTGCTGCATCGTCCGCTCGCGATGGTCACCGCGCCCAATGGCCACCTGCTGGTGACCAACGCGTTGAACGGCCAGGTCGTCGAGATCGATCCGGCGACCGGCAAGCAGCTGTACGCACGCTGGATCGATACCGACAAGGCGCAATCGCCCCCCGGCAACGGCGACCTGTTCGGTATCGCGATGACGCCGGAAGGCGACGGCTTCTACTACGTCGAAGACGACGTGAACACACTGGTGCTCGCGAAGTAGGCGGCACCCACGCAAGGTTTCAAGAAGGTGAACTGACCATGACAAACGATCACCCCCCACGGCCGTCACGGCGCGGCTTCCTGAAGGCGGGGGGCGCGGCGGTCGCCGCCGGCGCGAGTCTCGGCGCGGGCCTCGCGACCTCGCCGCCCGCGCTCGCGAAGGCGCCCGCGCATAGCGCCCAGAACGCCGATCCGCAGTTCGCGGCCGAGCCGTTCTACGGTCCGCATCAAGGCGGCATCGTCACGCCGCAGCAGAGCCACACCTACGTCGCCGCGCTCGATCTGACCACCGACAAGCGCGACGACGTAATCGCCCTGTTGCGCACGTGGACCGAAGCAGCCGCGCGCCTGACGCAAGGCGGCACGGCCTTCGCGCTGCCCGCCGGCGACGACGGCGGCGACCGGGCCGCCCCCGATTCCGGCGACGTGCTGGGCCTCGGCCCGAACGGTCTGACCATCACGTTCGGCTTCGGCCCCGGCCTCTTCACGAAGGACGGCAAGGACCGCTACGGGCTCGCGTCGCGCCGCCCCGCCGCGCTCGTCGATTTGCCGCGCTTCAACGGCGATCAACTGATCAAGGAGAAGACCGGCGGCGACCTGTTCATCCAGGCGTGCGCGAACGACGCGCAGGTTGCGTTTCACGCGGTACGCCAACTGACGCGCCGTGCCTACGGCGTCGCCGCGATGCGCTGGGGCCAGGCCGGTTTTCTGTCCGGTCCGCGCGCTCAGACGCCGCGCAACCTGATGGGCTTCAAGGACGGCACCAACAATCCGGCGACCGCGAAGCCTGAGCTGATGAACCAGTTCGTGTGGGCTCGCGCCACCGACGACGCGCCGTGGATGGAAGGCGGCACCTACACGGTCGTGCGCCGCATCCGCATCACGCTCGAACACTGGGACAACACCGAGCTCGGTTTCCAGGAACAGGTGTTCGGCCGCCACAAGTACAGCGGCGCGCCGATCGGCAGCAAGCATGAATTCGACGCGGTGGATCTGAAGGCCGAGGACAAGGACGGCAACCCGGTGATCCCCGAGAACTCGCACGTGCGTCTGTCGAATCCGGCGAGCAACAACGGCGCGCAGATTCTGCGCCGCTCGTATTCGTACAACGAAGGCACGAACTTTTATATCGAGCGCTGGCCGCCGTGGCGCCAGGAAACCGAGTACGACGCGGGGCTGATTTTCATCGCGCACCAGAGCGACCCGCGCACCGGCTTCATCCCGATCAACGACCGGCTCGCGAAGTTCGACATGATGAACCAGTTCACGACTCACGTCGGCAGCGCGATTTTCGTCGTGCCGCCGGGCGCGAAGCCGGGTTCGTATGTCGGCGCGGGGCTGTTCGAGACGTGATGCAGCAAATGAAGCACGCCGGGCGTGCAGCGCCTGGCTCACTCAACACAATCAAAACGGACTTCTGCAACATGGCTCATTCCTGGTTTGCCACCCGTCTGCGCGCGCTCGGCAGCATGGCCGCGCTGTCGCTCACCGCGCTCGCGACGATGCCGTCGGCGGCTCACTCGGCGTCGATCACGCTGTACAACGCGCAGCACGAGCAGGTCGTGAATCTGCTCGCGAAGGACTTCGAAAAGCAGTCGGGCATCTCGGTGAAAGTGCGCAACGGCGAAGGCCCGGCGCTCGCCGCGCAGATCGTCGCGGAAGGCGCGGCCTCGCCCGCCGACGTGTACTTCACGGAGAACTCGCCGGAGCTGATGCTGCTCGAGGAAAAGGGGCTGCTCGCGAAGATCGACGAAGCGACGCTCCGCGCGGTGCCGGCACGTTTCAATTCGCCGAGCGGTGTATGGGTCGCCGTGACCGCGCGCGAGAGCGTGCTCGCATACAACACGACGAAGCTGCAGCCGTCGCAACTGCCGCAATCGGTGCTCGACCTTGCGAAGCCTGAATGGAAAGGCAAGGTCGGCATCGCGCCGAGCGACGCCGACTTCCTGCCTCTCGTGAGCGCGGTGCTGGCCCTGAAGGGTGAAGAGCAGACGCTCGCGTGGCTGAAGGGTCTCAAAGCCAACTCGCAGATTTTCGACGATGACGAAGGCGTGGTCGCCGCGGTCAATCGCGGCGGGGTCGCGGCCGGTCTGATCAACAACTACTACTGGGCGCGTCTGCATGCGGAAATCGGCGATGCGAAAACCCGCAGCGCGATCTATCACTTCGGCCACGGCGACGCCGGTGCGCTCGTCAACGTATCGGGCGCGGGCGTGCTGAAGTCAGCGCACAACGCGGACGGCGCGCAGAAGTTTCTCGCCTATCTGGTCAGCGAACGCGCACAGCAGCTAATGGCCAACAGCCACGTGATGTTCGAATATCCGCTGCACGCGGGTGTCGCGCCGGACCCGATCCTCAAGCCGTTTGCCGAACTGACTCCGCCCACGCTGACGATCCAGCAGCTCGGCGACGATAGCCAGGCCGGCAAGCTGCTACGTCAGGCAGGCCTGCTGTAAATGAGCGAAGCACTGTCAGCCGGTCCGCCGGCTGTCCCCCCAGCCCCGGCGCGCGGCCGGACGCGCGCGCCGCGCAGCCTTTTTGCGGCGGCAGCACTCAGCGCTTCGCTGGTGCTGCTGCCGATTGCGTTTACGTTCTGGCGCGCGGCGAGCTTCGGCATCGGCGACGCGCTCGATCTGATCTGGCGGCCGCTCGTCGGCGAGCTGCTCGTCAATACGGTGCTGATCACCGTCACGACTACCCTCGTTTGCGCGGTGATCGGCACGGCCGCCGCGTGGTTCGTCGAGCGCACGCATCTTCCCGGACGGCGCGCGTGGGCCGTGCTGTGCGCCGCGCCGCTCGCGATGCCGGCCTTCATTTCGAGCTATGCGTGGGTGTCGTTGAGCGAGGACTTGCAGGACTTCAACGGCGCGTTGCTGGTCTTGACCTGCGCGTATTTTCCGCTCGTCTATCTGCCGGTCGCCGCCGCGCTGCGCGGCATGGACCCGGCACTCGAAGAAAGCGCGCGCGCACTCGGCTGCAACCGCTGGACGAGTTTCGCGCGCGTCGTGCTGCCGCAACTGCGGCCGGCGCTGCTCGGCGGCATGCTGCTCGTCGCGCTCGGCGTGCTATCGGAATTCGGCGCGTTCACGCTGCTGCGCTTTCATACGTTTACCACGCAGATCTACGCGGAATATCGCACCAGCTTCGACGGCGGCGGTGCATCGCTGCTCGCGTGTCTGCTGATCGTGATCTGCCTCGTCGTGCTTGCGTTCGAGTTTCGCGTGCGCGGTGCAGCGCGCTATGAGCGCGTCGATCGCGGCACGCGCCGCGCGGTGTTGCGCTACGAGCTCGGCGGGTGGCGCTGGCTCGTCGTCGCGGGCTTTGCGCTGCTGACGCTTGCGACGCTCGGCGTACCGCTCGGCATGATCGGCTTCTGGCTCACGCAGCCGGGCGCGGCCGCCGTGACGCCCGCCGACGTATCGCCCGAACTGCTGTGGAACGCGACGTGTTCGTCGCTGGGTTTCGGCCTCGCGGCCGCCGCGCTGACCACGTTGCTCGTGGTGCCGCTCGCGTTTCTGCTGGTGCGTTATCCGACGCGTTTCGCGACGCTGTTCGAGCGCACCGTGTTTCTCGCGCAGGGCGTGCCGGGGCTCGTGATTGCGCTCGCGATCGTCTCGCTCGCCGTGCATGCGCTGCAGCCGCTCTATCAAAGCGCGACGCTGCTGATCGTCGCCTACGCGATCCTGTTCATGCCGGTCGCGCTCGTCAGCGTGCGCGCGGCATTCATGCAGGCGCAGCCGCGCCTCGAGGAAACCGCGCGCGCGCTCGGCCTTGACTGGACGCAGACGCTCGTGCGCGTCGTGCTGCCGCTCGCGGGCCCCGGGCTCGGCGCTGCCGCGGCGATGGTGTTCATCTCGGTCGTCACCGAACTGAACGCGACGCTGCTGCTGTCGCCGCTCGACACGCAAACGCTGGCGACCCAAGTGTGGGCCGACACGTCGACGATGGCGTTCGCCGCCGCCGCGCCGTATGCGGCGCTGCTGACCGGCATCTCGCTGTGCGCGTCGGGGCTGCTGTTCGCGCTGCTCGGCCGCTCGGCGCTGCTCGGCGAGCGCGGCTGACACGCGCCGGCTTTTTCATCGCTGCTTTTGTTCGACTACTTCGGATTTTCATGAGCGAACTTCGTATCCGCGGACTGCAGAAATCGTTCGACGGTCACCCGGTGCTGCACGGCCTCGATCTCTCGGTCGAGCGCGGCACGCTGCTCGCGCTGCTTGGGCCCTCGGGCAGCGGCAAGACCACACTGCTGCGCCTGTTGTGCGGCTTCGAGCGCGCGGACGGCGGCAGCGTCGAGATCGATGGCCGGCGCGTCGTCGGCGACAACCTGCACGTGCCGTCGGAGCAACGCCGCATCGGCTACGTGCCGCAGGAAGGCGCGCTGTTTCCGCATCTGTCGGTCGCGGACAACATCGTGTTCGGTCTGCCACGCACGCAGCGCCGCGCGCGCCATCGCGTCGCTGAGTTGCTGGAGCTGGTCGGCCTGCCCGCGTATTTTGGCGAGCGCGCGCCGCAGCAACTGTCGGGCGGTCAACAGCAACGTGTCGCGCTCGCCCGTGCGCTCGCACCCGCGCCGACGCTGATCATGCTCGACGAGCCGTTCTCCTCGCTCGACGCCGCGCTGCGCGTCGAAACGCGCCTGGCGGTCGCAAGTGCGCTGGCCGCGGCCGGCGCGACTGCCGTGCTGGTCACGCACGATCAGTCCGAGGCGTTGTCGCTCGGGCATGAGGTCGCGGTGCTGTGGAATGGGAGGCTGATCCAGACCGCGACGCCCGAAGTGCTATACCGCCGGCCGGTGACGCGCGAGCTTGCGTCGTTCATTGGCGAGGCGGTCTTGTTGCCGGGCATCGCGCAACAGGATCGCGCGAGTTGCGAGCTCGGTGAACTCGCACTGGTCGCGCCCGTCGGCCACGGTGCGGTCGACGTGATGGTGCGTCCCGAGCAGATCCGCCTGCTGCGCGCCGATGAAACCGCGCGCACAGGCGCCGAGCACGACGCGCTCGTCACTGACGTGATCTTCCAGGGGCAGGACGCAAGCGTCGCGCTGCAATTGCAGTCCGCGACGCGGGCGATGGTGCGCGCGCGCGTGCCCGGTTATCTGTGCCCGCGTCCGGGTGAGCGCGTGCGGCTCGCGGTCGAGGGTGAAGTGACCGCCTATTCGCGTGCCTGAACGGCTAAGGCTGGCACGCTCGGCTACCGCAGCGATAGATCCTGCACCATCTGCTGCGCCAGATAATCGCAGGTCGGCCGATCCGATTTCGCGCTGCGCGCGACCACGATTTCGAGCGGCGCGATTCTCGGCAGGCCTTGCGCGTCGCCGAGTATCGCGAGCCGCGGCGGCACGCTGCACCGCGTCAGCGCAATCACCGACAAACCGGCATCCACGGTCGCGACGAGCCCCATCAGGCTCGCGCTGCTGAACGCCGCGCGATAACGGATGCGCGCGCCATCCAGCGCAGCCAGCGTGTGCTGGCGCGCGACGCAGCCCGGCTCGTACAACCCCACCGGCAACGGCGAGGCCTTCAGCACCGGCGTATCGACCGACGCCCCCACCCACACCATCGGTTCGCTGCGCACGAACTCGCCGCGCATCCTGCGGTCGCGCGTGACGAATGCGAGGTCGATCTTGTTGTCCGCGAGCATCGGCGCGAGTGCCGTGCTTTGCGCGCAGACGATCTCGATCTCGACGCGCGGATACAGCGTCGCGAAACGCCGCAACACCGGCGATAGCAGCGACGACACATAGTCGTCCGGCGCGCCGAGCACCACCCGCCCGGTCACCTCGGGCCGCACGATCGCCGACCACGCCTCCTCCTGCAACGCAAGCGCGCGCCGCGCGTATTCGAGCAGCGTACTGCCGGGCCGCGTCAGCGACAGGTTGCGCGTGTTGCGTGCGAACAGCGTCGTGCCGAGCATCGTTTCGAGCCGCTTGATCTGCATGCTGACCGCCGCCTGCGAGCGATGCACGCTCGCCGCCGCCTTCGTGAAGCTGCCCGCCTCCACGACCGCGACGAAGCTGCGCAACAGATCGACGTCGAATTCAGGGTTCACGATTTATCAACCGGGCTTATGGAATTGCTCAATTTAATTCGTTTGTGAACAGGCCACAAGCGGCGCAATACTCGCAGGCATCATGTTACGGAGTCGTTGCGCATGTCCCTCACCTCACGTCAACAAGGCGCGATCACGCTGGCGAGCGGCGGCCTGCTGATGGGCACGATCGGCGTTTTCGTCGAGGAGGCGCGGCTCGATGCGCTGACGCTCGTGTTCTTCCGCTGCCTGTTCGGCTTTCTCTCGCTCGCCGCCTATTGCGCGTGGAAGGGCTTTTTCACGCGCGCGCAGTTCACGCGCCGCACGGTCGCGCTCGCGCTGATTTCCGGCGTGCTGATGGTCACGCAATGGGTCGGCTTTTTCGATGCGATTCATCGCACCAGCATCGCGGTCGCGACCGTCGTGTTTCACGTGCAGCCGTTCTGGGTCGTGCTGATCGGCGCGGCGCTCTTTAACGAGCGGCTCGGCGCGGACCGGCTCGGCTGGATCGCGACGGCGTTCGTCGGGCTCGTGCTCGCATCGGGCGTGATCGCGGCCGGAAACCTGCAAGGCCACAGCAGCTATCTGATCGGCTTGAGCGAAGCGCTGCTCGGCTCGCTGCTGTATGCGAGCGTCACGCTGATCGCGAAGAGCCTCGGCGAAATGCGCCCGCATCTGCTGACGCTCACGCAATGCGCGGTCGGCGTGATCTGCCTGCCGCTGATCGCGCCGCTCATCGCGCCTTTGACGCTCACGCATATCGGTCCGATGCAGTGGTTCTGGCTGATCGGCATGGGCGTGCTGCACACGGGATTGTCGTATGTGCTGATTTACGGCGCGCTGCCCAAGCTCAGCACGCCAGTGATCGCGGTGCTGTTGTTCGTTTATCCGCTGACCGCGATCGTCGTGGATGCGCTCGTGTATGGCCGTGCGCTATCGCTCTCGCAACTGGCGGGCATGGCGCTGATCGTCGCCGCGAGTCTCGGCGTCAATCTGGGCTGGCCGTTGCTGACGCTGCTGCATCCGGGTGGGCGGGCACGCAGTCACGCGAAGTAAAGCGCGCCGCCCGCCCGGTTCTTACTGCGGCAGCGTCTCGCCCTTCGTCTCCGGTGCGAACGGAATCACGAACAGGCCGAGCACGAACACGAGCGCGGTCAACGCGATCGGCACGCCGAGCGTCTGCATATGCAGCACCGCCGCGCCGAGCAGAAAGTTGACGCCGGCGCCGACGAAGCGTCCAAACGACGTGCAGAACGCAAACGCCGTCGCGCGTACACGGGTTTCGAACTGCTCGGGCAGCCACAGGCTGAACAACGCGAAGTTGCCGCCGAAAAAGCCCAGCACGAACAGCCACGCGATGAACGGCGCGAGCCCGTTCGGCAGATAGAACGCCCAACCGAAGCTCGCCGCGATCGACACCGCCATCCCCGCGAAGTACACCGCGAGCGTCATCTTGCGGCCGATGCGCTCGGCCAGTGGCGGCAGCGCGAGACAACCGAGGATCGTGCCGATCGACAGCAAGCCGGTCGCGAGCGACGCGGTGCGAATCGAATCGCCCTTGGACATGCCGGCGCGCGCCGCCAGTTGGATCACCGCGGACGGCTCGTAGACGGCGCCCGCCCACAGCCCGATGATCGCGATCGTCAGCAGAATGCACGCGACCCATGTGCGACGCCGGTAAGCCGGCCCCATGATCTCGCGCAACGGCTTCACGCGCACCGTCTTTGCGTCGGCTTTCTGCCACTTCTCCGGCTCCTTCACGCGCAGCAGAATCAGAATCGCAACGACGACCGGTACCGCGCCAGTCACGAACATCGCGCGCCAGCCGAAATGCACGCCGACCGTGTAATTGAGCGCAGCCGCGAGAAAGAAGCCCGCGTAGTAGCCGGTCTGCAGATAACCGGCGCCCATTTTGCGACGATCCTCCGGCCAGGCCTCGGCAACGTAGGTGCCCGCGAGCGCCCACTCCCCGCCGATCCCGACGCCCGCGATGAAGCGATAAATACCGAGCTGCCACACATTGGGTCGAGGTCGCGGCGAGCCCGGTGAAAATCGCGAACGTGAAGATGGTGGCGGCGAGCACCTTGGTGCGGCCGAAGCGATCGGCGAGCGGTCCCCAGATGAACGACAGTCCCCAACCGACCAGAAACAGCGCGAACAGGATCGATCCCCCGAGGCCGACATTCGACGGCGTCGCCGCGAAGCCCGAACGCGGCAACAGCTCGGTCAGCGCGGGCGTGAGCACCAGCGCGTAAATGAACGAGTCCATGCCGTCGAGCGTCCAGCCGGCCCACGCTCCCCAGAACCCTGCAATCTGCGAACGATTGAGCGGTGTGCGCTGACGCGCGACCGCTCGTCGGTCGGTCACTGTATTCATCATGCTCCTCCGGCCTACGATAGTTGAACGTAACGAAGAAAGGGACGGGCGCGCTTGGAGATGGCTCGACGACGTTGATTGATCGGCGATGTCCTCGTACAACTCATTCAGAGGACGGCGCGAGCACCTGCCTGGATGTGGTTCAAGACTTCCGGGTTTGCCCGCGCCGAAATGCGCGTCTTTTCATATATAATATTTGATACCATGACCGACGCAACTGAAGGTTTTCCCCTGGACGCCGCCATGTCCGGTTCGTTTCTTCCGGCCGCCGCGCCGCGCGAAAGCACCTCGCACATGATTGCTGAGGCGCTGCGCGCGGCGATCGTCGACGGCACGCTCGCGCCTGGCGCCCCGCTGCGCCAGGACGCGATTGCCCGGCATTTCTCGGTCAGTGCGATTCCCGTGCGTGAGGCGCTGCGCCAGCTCGAAAGCGAGGGCTGGGCACGAGCGGCGGTCCATAAAGGCGCGAGCGTCGCGCCGCTGTCCGCCAACGAAGCGCGCGAGATCTACGAGATCCGCTCGGCGCTCGAAAGTCTCGCGCTCGGCCTTGCGATTCCGCATCACACCGCCGCGACGCTGCGCGAAGCCGCGGACTTGTGCCGCGCCGCCGAGCGCGAAGAGGATCCGTCGCTATACGTCACGCGCAATGCCGCGTTCCATATGTGTCTCTACGCGCCCGCCGGCCGGCCGCAGCTCGAGGACATGATCGGCTTGCTGCACCGGCGCGGCGAACGCTATCTGCGCCTGAAGTTCGGCTTGCCGTCGTACAAGGGCGAGTCCGACAGTGAGCACGCCGCGCTGCTCGATGCCGTCGAGCGCCGCGATATCGCGACCGCGCAGTCGCTAGTGGTCGCGCATCTGCTCGGCACCGGCGAGCTTCTGCATCGTTTCCTGACCGAGCGCGCGCGCGAAGAAGCGCTTGCACATCAACCGAAGCCGCGCGGCCGACGCCCGCGCGTCACCACCGGGAGCTGATCGAACCGATGACCGAGCCGATGAACCACCCCGCCGAAGCCGCCGCATCGCGGTCCACTGCCCGCTCGTGGACGACCCGGCGCGACGAAAAGAACCGCCGCCTCGCGGCCATCGCGCCGTGGCTCGAAGACGGCGTGCTGCCCACGCACCGCATCGTCGATGCGCTCGAAACGCTGATCCAGCCCGGCGAGCGCGTCGCGCTCGAAGGCGACAACCAGAAGCAGGCCGACTTCCTGTCGCGCTCGCTCGCCACGGTCGATCCGCACAAGCTGCACGACCTGCATCTGCTGATTTCGAGCATCAGTCGTCCCGAGCACTTGACGCTGTTCGAGCGCGGCATCGCGCACAAGGTCGATTTCTCGTTCGCGGGGCCGCAGAGTCTGCGCGTCGCGCAACTGCTCGAAGACGGCCAGCTCGAAATCGGCGCGATCTATACGTATGTCGAGCTGTATGCGCGCATGTTCGTCGACCTGACGCCGCACGTTGCACTGCTGTGCGCGGACAAGGCCGACCGTCACGGCAATCTGTACACCGGCCCGAATACCGAGGACACGCCGACGATCGCCGAGGCCGCCGCGTTCCGTCACGGCATCGTGATCGTGCAGGTCAACGAGATCGTCGACGAATTGCCGCGCGTCGACATTCCGGGCTCGTGGGTCGACGTGGTCGTGCAGGCGGACCGGCCGTTCGCGGTCGAGCCGCTGTTCACGCGCGATCCGCGCCATATCGGCGACTTGCAGGTGCTGACCGCGATGATGGTGATACGCGGCATCTACGAGCCGTATGGCGTCACGTCGCTGAATCACGGCATCGGCTTCGATACCGCGGCGATCGAACTGCTGCTGCCCACCTACGGCGAATCGCTCGGTCTCAAGGGCAGGATCTGCCGCAACTGGACACTCAATCCGCACCCGACGATGATCCCCGCGATCGAATCGGGTTGGGTCGACAGCATCCATTGCTTCGGCAGCGAGGTCGGCATGGAGGCGTATATCGAGGCTCGCCCCGATGTGTTCTTCACCGGCAACGACGGCAGCCTGCGCTCGAACCGCGTGCTGTGTCAGTTGGCCGGGCAATACGGCGTCGATCTGTTCATCGGCTCGACGCTGCAGATCGATGCGGACGCGAATTCGTCGACGGTCACGCGCGGACGGCTCGCCGGTTTTGGCGGCGCGCCGAACATGGGCCACGATCCGCGCGGCCGGCGTCATTCGAGCGAGGCGTGGCTGAAGCTGTTGAAGGGCGACGGCGCGGTGTCGCGTGGCCAGAAGCTCGTCGTGCAACTCGCGGAAACGTACAAGAAAGGCGGCGAGCCGACCTTCGTCGATGAACTCGACGCGGTCGCGGTCGGCGCGAAAAACGGCATGCCGATCGCGCCGGTGATGATCTACGGCGACGACGTGAGCCATGTGGTCACCGAGGAAGGCATCGCGCATCTGCACAAGGCCGAAGGCATCGACGAGCGGCGCGCGGCGGTCGCGGCGGTGGCCGGTGTCACGCCGATCGGTCTGCGCGCGAAGCCCGAGAAAACCGCGGAATTGCGCCGGCGCGGCATCGTCGCGTATCCGGAAGATCTCGGCATCCGGCGCGGCGACGCGAAGCGTTCGCTGCTCGCGGCGCGCAGCATCGACGATCTGGTCACGTGGTCGGGCGGACTGTACGCGCCGCCCGCGCGCTTCCGGAGCTGGTGACGATGGCGTCCGCTGCTGTTCTTGAACGGTTGGACGCGCCGCTCGCTTCAGTCCTGCGCGATGCGTGCGGCACCTCGCCGGTCGCGCCGTTTTCCGACGCCCGACTCGCGCGCGACGCGATCACCGCGCTGATCGACGAGGCGGAGCTCACGCCGAAGCCCGCGCTCGTCGACCGGCGCGGCAGCGGCGCGCATCGCGACCTCGATCTCGCGATCATGCGGCGCTCCGCGCACGCGCTCGAACCGACCTTCGCGGCGCTGGCGCGCACGGCGCGCCGCCGCGGCGAACCCTCGGCGCTGCTGCGCGCCGAGCTCGCGCAGATCGGCCGCGCGGGCGAACAGGAGATGATGCAGGCGACGGGAGGGAGCAATGCGCATCGCGGCGCGATCTGGATCATCGGCTTGCTGGTTGCGGGCGTGGCGCTCGAAACGGCTTCGAGTTCCTCCATGCGTGCGCACAGACCTGGCGGTCCCAACCGTGTCGATACCTCGCGCATCTGCACGCTGGCCGCGCAGATCGCCTGCTTCCCGGACCGCTTCGCCGCTTCGTCCGATAGCCACGGCGAACGCGCGCGTCGACGCTATCAGGTCGGTGGTGCGCGGCGCGAAGCGCAGGACGGCTTTCCGCACGCGCTCGACGTCGGTCTGCCGGCATTGCACGCGGCCCGCGCACGCGGCCTCGACGAAAACGCCGCGCGCATCGATGCGCTGCTCGCGATCATGAGCACGCTCGACGATACCTGCCTGCTGCATCGCGCGGGACTCGCGGGCTTGCATGCGGGGCAGCGCGGCGCGCGGCGCGTGCTCGACGCGGGCGGCAGTTCGACAGCCGCGGGCCGCGTCGCGCTCGACGCGCTCGAACGCGAACTGCTGTCGCTGAACGCATCGCCGGGCGGCGCGGCCGATCTGCTCGCCGCCACCCTCTTTCTCGACATGCTGGCGCATCGCGACGCCAGCCGGAGCTGAGCCTCATGGAACATCTGACCTTCGACTATCCGGCGCAACGCGCCGTCACGACCCGCGCGCACGTCGGCGTGGTCGGCTCGGGCGATCTGGAAGTGCTGCTGTCGCCTGCCGCCGCCGATCCAGGCGGTTCGGCGCTCGCCGCGCACGTGGTGGTGCGCACCAGCGTCGACGGCTATAGCCACATCTGGAAGAGCGTGCTCGATCGCTTCTTCACGCGCTACGACGGCGCCGCGCACATCGAGATCAACGACTTCGGCGCGACGCCGGGCGTGGTCGCGTTGCGGCTCGCCGAAGCGGTCGAAGCGGCCGAGGAAGGAGACAGCGTATGAGCACGAGCGCCAGCGTACATAGCGCGCCGCTGCTGCGCGAAAGCTTCATCGAACTGCCCGCGCGCGAGCGCGCCCGCTCGCTGCTCGACGCGGGCAGCTTCCGCGAACTGCTCGGACCGTTCGATCGCATCGGGTCGCCGTGGCTGCCCTTGCAGGGCATCGTCTGCCAGGCCGACGACGGCTGCGTGATCGCGCGCGGCACGATCGACGGCGAACCGGCGGTAGTCGCCGCGATCGAATCGGCGTTCCAGGGCGGCAGCATCGGCGAAGTGTCGGGCAGCAAGATCGCCGCGGCGCTCGAGATGGCGCTACGCGACTGCGAGCGTGGCAAGCTCGTGCGCCCGGTCGTGCTGTTCGAGACCGGCGGCGTGCGGCTGCAGGAAGCGAACCTTGGGCTTGCGGTCATCGCCGAGATTCAGGCGGCGATCGTCGCGCTGCGCCGGCGCGTGCCGGTGGTCGGCGTGATCGCGGGCATGGTCGGCTGCTTTGGCGGCATGTCGCTCGCGGCCGCGCTGTGCTCGTATCTGATCGTGACGAAGCAGGGACGGCTCGGCATGAACGGACCTGAAGTGATCGAGCAGGAAGCCGGTATCGAAGAACTCGATGCGAGCGATCGCCGTCGCGTATGGCAACTGATCGGCGGCGAGCAGCGCGTGGCGAGCGCGCTCGCCGACACACTCGTCGACGACGATGCCGAGGCCGTGCGCGCCGCCGTACGCGCCGCGTTCGCGCAAGGCGTGCCGGCCACGCATCGCAGCGAGCAGGTCGACACGTTCTTGCAGAGGCTCGCGCGGATCGATCCGGCGAGCGTCACGCCCGAGACGCTGCGTGATGTGTACAACCCGCAAGGGCGCGATGCGTCGAACAAGGAGCAGGCATGAACGACACGACACTCACGCGCGGCGCGCGCTGGTTCAATGCACTTGCCGGCGAACCGTCGAGCGCGGCGCCCGTCTGGAGCGGCGATGCGCCGCTCGGCGGCGACACCGCGCGCTTCATCACGGTCGTGCCCGATCCCGCGAACCGTTTTCCGCGCGCGACCACCAACGTGGTCGGGCTCGAACAAGGCTGGCAACTCGCGCGCGCGGTGCGTGAAGCGATCGAAGCGGATGCGGGTGTGGACGCCGGCACGCGCCGCCCGATCGTCGCGATCGTCGACGTGAAGAGCCAGGCGTACGGCTATCGCGAGGAAATGCTCGGCATCCACCTCGCCTGCGCGGCCGCCGTCGACGCCTATGCGAGCGCGCGCGACGCCGGCCATCCGGTGATCGCGCTGATCGTCGGTCCGGCGATGTCGGGCGCGTTCCTCGCGCACGGCTATCAGGCGAACCGCATCGTCGCGCTCGACGCGCCCGGCACGATGGTCCACGCGATGGGCAAGGAAGCGGCCGCGCGCGTCACGCGCCGCACGGTCGAAGAACTCGACGAACTCGGCGACACGATCGTGCCGATGTCGTATTCGATGGCGTCGTTCGCGAAGTTGGGGCTGCTCGATCAGTTGATCGAAGGCATCGACGCGGACGCGCCCGACACGGCACAGATCGAGCGCGTGCGCACGGTGCTGGTCGAGCAGATTCGCAGCGCGCGCGAGGGGGATCGTACGCTCGCGCGTCGGCTGGAATCGGCGGCGGCGCGGCAGACTCGCGCGGCATCGATCGAGGTGCGGCGGCGTCTTGCCGAACAATGGGATGCCGTGTGATGCGCGTGTGTGCGGCTGCGCCCTTCTCCACCGTGCACGCCACGTCGTGCGACGCGCGGTGGCGGCCGCATGATCTGCTGCGCTTGCGGCGGCTGGACTCGCCCGATGACGAACCGGCGTGGGTTCGCGACGCGTTCGAACGCGCGCCGTATGCGGTCGTCCGACGCGCGCTCGCCGCTGATGGTTTCGTCGCGATCGGCGTACGCGGTGCGAAGCGAGCGCAACGCTACGGCACATGGGTGCATGCGGACGATATCGTCGGTGCCGTGCCGCCGGAATCGCTCGCGCAGACGCAAGCCGATGCTGGACGTGATGCATTGCCCTCGTTCGTTGCACTGCTTTCGTTGCAACGTGATTCGGGCGGTCCGCTTGGTGGATTCGCTTGGGGACCTATTGGCAGCACCGGCTTTGAACTGGCGACGCACGTGCCGACCGTCAACGAAACGAGCGACCTCGATCTGTTGATCCGCGCGCCGCAACTGCTGGCGCTGAATGTCGCGAGTGCTTTGCTGGAGCAACTGCAAACGCTCGCGGCGCATATCGGTATCCGCATCGATGCGCAACTCGAAACACCCGCGGGTGGCGTGGCGCTCGCGGAATGGGCCGCGGGCAAGGCGCGCGTGCTTGCCCGCGATGCGAGCGGCCCCCGCTTGATCGCCGATCCGTGGGCGGCGGTTGCTCACCATGGCATTGCCTGATGCTCGCGCTTCTGTTCCCCGGCCAGGGTGCGCAGAGCGAAGGCTTTCTGCATCGACTGCCGCAGCATCGCGCGGTACAGGACACGCTCGCTGAAGCCTCCGACACACTTGGCATCGACGTGCTGACGCTCGACTCAGCCGACGCTTTCGATTCGACGGTCGCGGTGCAACTGGGCTTGACCGTCGCGGGCGTCGCGATCATGCGCGCGCTCGCCGATGAAGGATTGGCGGCGCAGATCAGCGCGGGACTGTCGATCGGCGCGTATGCGGCGGCGGTCAGTTGTGGCGCGGTGGCGTTCCGCGACGCGCTGAAGATGGTGCAGCGACGCGCCGAGCTGATGGAAACCGCTTATCCGGCGGGCTATGGTCTCGCGGCCGTCTCCGGCTTGAGCGAGCAGCAGGCGGAAACGCTCGTTGCACAGCAGGCCGCGGAGCAACGGCAACGCGTGTATATCGGCAACGTCAATGCACCGCGCCAGATCGTGATGGCCGGCGCGGACGATGCGCTCGACGGGTTCATCGAACGCGCGCTCGCGGCCGGCGCGCGCAAGGCCACGCGGCTCGCGGTCAGCGTGCCCTCGCATTGCGAATTGCTCGCGCGTGCGAGCGACGAACTGCTGGCGTACTCGCGCACGTTGCATTTTGAAAGACCGCGCGGTGTTTATATCGGCAATCGCGGTGGACGCCCGTTATATACGGCCGATGCGATTCGCGAGGATCTTGCGACCAATATGCGTTACACCGTGCGCTGGTTCGATGCGCTGACCGTGATGCAGGAAATGGGCGCGCAGGTGCTGGTCGAGGCGCCGCCGGGGCAGGTGTTGACAGATATCGTGAGGGAGAATTTTTCTGAGGTCAGTGCGCTGGCTGCGAGTACATTGCCGTTTGACAGGTTGGTGGGGACGGTACGCAGGCGGTTGGAGCGTGGCTGACGGGGTGTGCTTTGCGGTGTGCGAACTCTGCTCAGAAGAATCATTCCGGCAGCCTCAGACAGACAAAGGTCGCGTCTGGTCCATGCTGCTTCGGCGCGCCCGGAGAAAAGAGCTGCCTGCGCCTGACGCAGTCCGGATCTGCGCAAACGGCTGACGCCGAACCCGGGGAGGACGCGCATCGCGCAGATCGCCTTGACTGGTGTTCCTTCGAGGCGAGAACCGGGTCCCGTTTACATATTTTTTATACCCCAGCACGTAGTCTTACCACGGCGTTTACGCCCTCTTTCATAGGCTTGATCTTGGAAAGATCCGTCATGGGAGGGCATCGTCATGGATCTGGTTTACCTCATCGCCATCGCCGCATTCGGGGGGCTGGTCGCAGCGCTTGCGGTCGGCTGCGACAAGCTCCGCCGCGCCCCCGGAGGCCGTCCATGACTTCCTGGATGACGTGGCTCGCCGCAGTGTCGACGCTCTTACTGTTTGTCTACCTCGTGTACGCCCTGCTGCGAGCGGAGGCCCTCGAATGAACGCCAATAACCTGTTCCAGACAGGACTTTATATCGTCGTGCTGATCGCGCTCGCGATTCCGCTTGGCCGCTACATGACCAGCGTGCTTGACGGCTCGTCCGTCGTCGTGCGGCGTATCGGAAGGCCGCTGGAGGCGGTCTTATACAAGCTCGCTGGCGTCAATCCCGAAGCCGAAATGGCATGGACGCACTATGCCCTCGCCTTGATCGTTTTCAATGCGCTCGGCGCGCTGGCCGTGTACGGATTCCTGCGCCTCCAGCAATGGCTGCCGGCAAACCCGCAGGGTTTCGGCCCGATGACCCCCGACGCTGCATTCAATACGGCCATCAGCTTTGTGACCAATACGAACTGGCAGGATTACACGCCGGAGTCGACCGTCAGCTACCTGACGCAGATGGCCGCGTTAGCCGTTCAGAACTTTTTTTCGGCCGCCACCGGTATTGCCGTCGTCGTAGCGCTGATCCGCGGCTTTGCACGCCATACGACGAAAACCATCGGCAACTTCTGGGTCGACCTCACGCGCATCACGCTTTACATCCTCGCGCCGCTCGCGACGGTCATCGCGCTCGTATTCATCAGCCAGGGTGCGATCCAGAACTTCGAGTCATACAAGGACGTCGCCACGCTGCAGGTCACGACCTACCAGACGCCCAAGACTGATGCCCAGGGCAACCCGGTGAAGGATGCGAAGGGCAATCCGGTCATGGTCGACAACAAGGCCGACAGGCAGACCATCGCCATGGGGCCCACCGCATCGCAGGAAGCGATCAAGATGTTGGGCACCAATGGGGGCGGCTTCTTTAACGCCAACTCCGCGCACCCGTATGAAAACCCAACGCCGTTCGCGAACTTCGTGCAGATGATCGCGATGCTCGTCATTCCTGCGGCGTTGTGCCTTGTGTTCGGCCGGATGGTAGGCGACCAGCGCCAGGGATACGCCATCCTCGCCGCGATGACGATCGCCTTCGCGGCCGCCTGCTGGGTGGAAATTTCCTCCGAGCAGGGCGGCAATCCGCTGCTTGCCTCGCTGCATGTCGATCAAACCGCGTCCGCCTTGCAGCCGGGCGGCAACATGGAAGGCAAGGAGACGCGCTTCGGCATCGCGCAGTCGGGGATCTTCACCGTTGCGACGACGTCGGCTTCATGCGGCGCGGTCAATAACATGCACGATTCGCTCACGCCGATCGGTGGCATGGTCCCGCTACTGCTGATTGAACTTGGCGAAGTGATCTTCGGCGGTGTGGGCTCCGGGCTATACGGGATGCTTGTGTTCGCGTTGCTCGCGGTATTCGTCGCCGGGCTGATGATCGGCCGCACGCCCGAGTACGTCGGCAAGAAAATCGAGTCGTACGAGATGAAGATGGTGTCGATTGCCGTGCTGCTCACACCATTACTCGTACTGTTAGGCGCGTCGATTGGTGTGCTGACGGCAGCGGGTGTGGCTGGAATCGCCAACCCCGGTCCGCACGGGTTCTCTGAAATCCTCTATGCGTACAGCTCGGCCGCGAACAACAACGGCAGCGCATTCGCCGGCCTGTCGGTCAATACGCCCTTCTACAACGTGACGCTCGCGATCGCGATGTGGTTCGGGCGCTTTGGATCGATTGTTCCGGTGCTTGCCATCGCCGGTTCGCTCGCGGGCAAGAAGCGCATTGCCGTTACCGCCGGTACGCTGCCCACGCATGGTCCGCTGTTCGTCGTGCTGCTGCTCGGCACCGTGGTACTGGTCGGTGCGTTGACCTATGTGCCCGCGCTCGCGCTCGGCCCGGTCGTCGAACACCTGATGATGATCTCGGCTCACTGATTTCGAGGACAGCATGACTACCCATACCCAACCGCCTGTCCATCAGCCGGGCAATATCGGTCAGGCGCGCACCGCGGCCAGGTCGATGTTCGATCCGACGCTGGTTCGCCCGGCAATCGTGGACTCCTTCAGGAAACTCACGCCGCGAACCCAGTTGCGCAACCCGGTGATGTTCTGCGTCTACGTCGGCAGCCTCCTGACGACGATCCTGTGGTTTGCTGCGCTCGCCGGCCAGGCCGAGGCGCCTGCGAGGTTCATCCTCGCGATCGCGCTGTGGCTGTGGTTCACGGTGCTCTTTGCGAACTTTGCCGAAGCGCTGGCCGAAGGCCGCTCGAAGGCCCAGGCCGCGTCGCTGCGCAGCGCCAAACACAATGTGGTGGCAAAGAAACTGCAGGAGCCGCATCCGAAAGCGCCGATCCGCATCATGGCCGCGAACGATCTGCGCCGCGGCGACGTCGTGCTGGTCGAGACAGGTGACGTGATCCCGGCCGACGGCGAAGTGATCGAAGGGGTGGCGTCGGTCGACGAATCGGCGATCACCGGCGAATCCGCACCGGTGATCCGCGAGTCGGGCGGCGACTTTTCATCGGTGACGGGTGGCACGCGCGTGCTGTCGGACTGGATCGTCGTACGCGTCAGTGTGAACCCGGGTGAAGCGTTCCTTGACCGCATGATCGCGATGGTCGAAGGCGCGAAGCGTCAGAAGACGCCGAACGAAATTGCACTGACGATCCTGTTGGTCGCGCTGACGCTGGTTCTACTGTTCGCTACCGCCACGCTGCTGCCGTTCTCGATGTTCTCCGTCGAAGTGGCAAAAGCCGGCCACGTCGTGACGATCACCGCGCTCGTTGCCCTGCTCGTGTGCCTGATTCCAACGACGATCGGCGGCCTGCTGTCGGCGATCGGTGTTGCGGGCATGAGCCGCATGATGCAGGCGAACGTGATCGCGACCTCGGGCCGTGCTGTTGAAGCCGCCGGCGACGTAGACGTGCTGCTGCTCGACAAGACCGGCACGATTACGCTCGGCAACCGTCAGGCCTCGGCCTTCATACCGGCACCGGGTGTCACGGAGGAAGCGCTCGCCGACGGCGCACAGCTGTCGTCGCTTGCCGACGAGACGCCGGAAGGCCGCAGCATCACTGTGCTCGCGAAGCAGCGTTTCAACATCCGCGAGCGCGATATGAGCTCCTTGCACGCGACCTTCCTCGCGTTCAGCGCGCAGTCGCGGATGAGCGGCGTCGACCTGTCCCCCAAGGGGACTTCCTCCGGGACGCCGGGCCGCGAGATCCGCAAGGGCGCGGCAGAAGCGATCAAGCACTACGTCGAAATGCACGGCGGGCAGTTTGCATCCGAGGTCGAGAGCGCCGTGACGGATGTCGCGCGACGTGGCAGCACACCGCTCGTGGTGGCGGAAAAACACGGCGACGTAGCGCGCGTGCTGGGTGTGATCGAACTGAAGGACATCGTCAAGGGCGGCATCAAGGAACGTTTCGCCGAACTGCGCCAGATGGGCATCAAGACCATCATGATCACCGGCGACAACCGGCTGACCGCCGCGGCGATCGCGGCCGAAGCGGGCGTCGACGATTTCCTCGCCGAAGCCACGCCGGAGGCGAAGCTCACGATCATCCGCACGCATCAGGGTGAAGGACGCCTCGTCGCGATGACCGGCGACGGCACCAATGATGCCCCCGCACTCGCGCAGGCCGACGTCGCGGTGGCCATGAATACGGGCACGCAGGCGGCTAAGGAAGCCGGCAACATGGTCGACCTCGACTCCAACCCGACGAAACTGATCGAGATTGTCGAGATCGGCAAGCAGATGCTGATGACGCGCGGGTCGCTCACGACATTCTCGATTGCCAACGACGTCGCGAAGTATTTCGCGATCATCCCGGCGGCGTTCGCGACGACCTATCCGCAGTTGCGGGTGCTCGACGTGATGCATCTGAGTTCGCCGGCCTCGGCAATCCTGTCGGCAGTGATCTTCAATGCGCTGATCATCGTGGCGCTGATCCCGCTTGCGCTCAAGGGCGTGAAGTACCGACCGCTGGGGGCCGCCGCACTGTTGCGCCGCAACCTGCTGGTCTATGGGCTCGGCGGAATTCTGCTCCCGTTTCCGTTCATCAAGCTGATCGACATGATCATGTCCGCGTTTGGCTGGGTTTGACACAAGGAGCGCAAACATCATGAAAAACCTGATTCGCCCCGTACTTGTGCTGTTCGTCGTACTGACCGTGATCGCGGGGGGCATTTATCCGATTGCTGTGACGGCCATCGGACGTATGGCGTTTCCACACCAGGCGAGCGGCAGCCTGATTGAGCACAACGGCAAGGCAGTAGGCTCCGCCTTGATCGGCCAGCAGTTCGACGCACCGTACTATTTCTGGGGACGCCTGTCGGCGACCACACCGAACCCTTACAACGCGCAAAACTCGGGCGGCTCGAACCTTGGTCCGACCAACCCCGCACTCGCTGACGAAATCAAAGGTCGCATCGATGCCTTGAAGGCAGCGGGCACCGACATGTCGCAGCCGGTACCGGTGGATCTTGTGACGTCCTCAGCCAGCGGTCTCGATCCCGAGATCAGTCCCGCTGCGGCGGCCTATCAGACCGCACGCGTTGCCAAGGCCCGCGGGCTGACGACCGACCAGGTCACCGAGCTGGTTGCCCGCTCTACGTCCGGGCGGCAGTTCGGCATTTTTGGCGAAGCGCGCGTCAATGTGCTGAAGCTCAACCTCGCGCTCGACGACCTCAAACCCATGCACGGATGATGTGCTGCCAACGTGCGTCTGGCGGGAAGGTGGGCGGGTCTGACGTCTGCCGCCGGCCGTTTATGGGAGACACTCGATGGACCGCCCCGACCCAGACGAACTTCTGGATAGGATCCAGCGGGATAAAGAGAAACAGCAGCGTGGCCGCCTGAAGGTCTTCTTTGGCGCGTCAGCGGGCGTGGGGAAGACGTTTGCGATGCTGCAGGCCGCCCGGCGGCAGCAGGAAGAAGGCGCCGATGTGGTTGTCGGGATCATCGAGACCCATGGCCGCAAGGAAACCATCGCGCTGCTGGATGGTCTCGAGATACTGCCGCTCGCGCGCCACGAATATCGCGGCCACCAGCTCTCCGAGTTCGACATCGACGCCGCGCTCGCCCGCAGGCCAAAGCTCATCCTCGTCGACGAGCTCGCGCACTCGAACGTGCAGGGTGCGCGGCACCTGAAGCGCTGGCAAGACGTCCACGAACTCCTCGACGCGGGCATCGACGTCTACACGACGGTCAACGTCCAGCATCTCGAAAGTCTCAATGATATTGTCGGTCAGATCACGGGTATCCGGGTCTGGGAAACTGTCCCCGACCGGGTGTTCGATGGCGCCGACGAGGTCACACTAGTCGACTTGCCCGCCGAAGAGCTGCTCGACCGGATGCGAGACGGCAAGGTCTACCTGCCCCAGCAGGCCGAGCATGCCGTGCGTAACTTCTTTCGCAAGGGCAACCTGATTGCGCTGCGCGAACTGGCGCTGCGCCGTACCGCGGATCGCGTCGATGCGCAGATGCGTGAGTATCGCGCCGACCAGTCTATTGAGCGTATCTGGCAGGCACGCGAGCGGCTCATTGTGTGCGTCGGACCGGGGCCGGAAGCGCCAGTGCTGGTGCGCGCCGCTTCGCGGCTCGCCACGAGCATCAAGGCCGACTGGATAGCCGTGTATGTCGAGACGCCGAAACTGCAGCGCATGCCGGACGACTTGCGCAAACGAACGCTCGATGCGTTGAAGCTCGCCGCCGAACTCGGTGCCGAAACTGCCACGCTCGACGGGACTGACGCCGCACAAACGCTCGTTGCTTACGCCCGCATGCGCAATGTGTCCAGGTTGGTTGCCGGCGCGTCAGCGCGGGGACGCTGGCGGCGGCTGATCGTGCCGCCGGTCGGCGAGCAACTCGTGCAGAACGCGCGCGACATCGACGTCACGCTGATGAGCGCGGCCCCGGAGCGTGAGGGCCGGAATATGCGAACCGGTGCTCCGAGCTTTGCTGTGGCGCCCGGAGGCGGCGGGCGCTTGAAGCCGCAAAGCTATTTTTACGCCCTGGCAATCTGCGGAGGAATCACAGCCGTTGCGTCAGCCTTTCTCCACCATATCGCTCTGGCGAACCTGGTGATGCTGTATCTGCTCGGCGTGATCTTCGCGGCCGCGCGACTCGGGCGCGGGCCGGGCGTGCTGCTGTCGTTCCTCAGCGTGGCGGCGTTCGATTTCTTCTTCGTACCGCCGCAGATGACATTCGCGGTTTCGGACACGCAATACGTGCTGACCTTCTTCGTGATGCTGCTGACTTCCTTGACAATCAGTCATCTGACGTCGAGCCTGCGCCGTCAGGCGCACATCGCGACCATGCGCGAACGGCGCACCAGTGCAATGTACGCCATGTCACGTGAACTGGGCGCGGCGCTGACGACCGGGCAGATCATCGAGATTGGTACGCGGCACGTCGGCGAAGTGTTTCACGCGCGCGTCGCGATCCTGCTGCCGGACAGCGCAGAGAAGATCTGGCAGAAAGTCGAAGAGCCTAACCCTGCTGTCATGCTGGACGCACAAGCGCTCGACCTCGATATCGGTCAATGGGTGTATGACCAGCAAAAACCTGCCGGACGTGGCACGGATACGCTGCCCGCCACGGACGCGCTGTACCTGCCGCTAAGGGCACCGATGCGTACGCGCGGCGTGCTCGCGATGATATCGGAGCAGACTTCGGATCTGGCGAGTCCAGAGCAGCAGCGGATGCTCGATGCGTTCGCCGCCCAGATTGCGCTGGCGCTCGAACGCGTTCACTACGTGGAAATCGCGCAGGACGCGCTCATCAACATGGAGTCCGAACGACTGCGCAACTCCCTGCTGTCGGCGATCTCACACGACCTGCGCACGCCACTGACCGCAATCGTCGGATTCGCGTCGATGCTTGCCGAACAGGACAAAAGCGGTGTGCCTGCGAGAACGACCAGCGAAGTCGTCGACGCAATCCACGAGGAGGCGCTCAGGATGAATGGTCTTGTCACGAACCTGCTCGACATGGCACGCCTCGAAGCGGGTGGCGTGCGCCTGAACCGGCAATGGTCGATGCTCGAGGAGGTCGTCGGCGCGGCCCTCGGCGCTTGCCGGCGTACGCTCGCCGGGCGCCCAGTCCGGGTGCATGTACCGCCTGATCTGCCACTGCTGCAGCTTGATGCGGTGCTGATGGAGCGGCTCTTTGTGAATCTCTTCGAGAACGCGGCGAAGTACACGCCACCGGGGACGCCGCTCACGATCGATGCCACGCCGGCCCATGATGGCGGCCGGAAATATGTGAAGGTCTGCGTCGACGATAGCGGGGCCGGCCTGCCGCCGGGCATGGAGACGCGCGTGTTCGACAAGTTCACGCGCGGCGAGAAAGAATCGGCGAAGGCCGGGATAGGTCTTGGCCTCGCGATCTGCCGTGCCATTGTCGAGGCGCATGGCGGCAGGATCGGGGCCGAGAATCGTACCGGCACAATGGGTAAGATCATTGGCGCGCGCTTCTGGTTCATGCTGCCCGCCGATGAGACCCCGCCGGCCGAAGCGCCACCCGCAGAGCTATGGCCCGACGATGGAGAGCAGGCGGCGTCAACAGGGGGCGCCTTTCCGGCACCGGCCGTTGATCCGGCAAAACCATGAGCGAGCCGACGGTCACCGTTGTTCTGATTGAAGACGACAAGCACATCCGTCGTTTCGTTCACACGGCACTGGAAGCGGATGGCATGAGGGTCTTTGATGCCGAAACGGGGGAGCAAGGGCTGGCGCAGGCCGCAACACGGCGGCCTGATCTCGTCATCGTCGATCTTGGTTTGCCGGATATGGACGGCATTGACGTGATTCGGGAACTGCGTAGCTGGTCCACTGTGCCGGTGCTCGTGCTAACGGCGCGAACCCGGGAGGAGCATAAGGTCGCGGCGCTCGACGCCGGGGCCGATGACTACCTGACCAAGCCGTTCGGATTGCCGGAACTGACTGCGCGAATCCGCGCCCACCTGCGGCGGCGAACCTGCGGCGGCAGGACGGGGTCGACCAAAGTGCATTTCGGCGCTGTCACGATCGATCTTGCTGAACGGAGGGTAACGCGCGACAGCCAGATCGTCCATCTTACCCCGATCGAATACCGGCTACTGTCGGCGCTTGTGTCACGCGCAGGATGGGTGCTGACGCATCGACAGCTACTTCAGGAGGTGTGGGGCCAAACGCACGCTGATAACGACCACTATTTGCGAGTCTACATGGGGCACCTGCGCCAGAAACTCGAACGTGATCCGGCGCAACCAGAGTACATCATCACGGAGACTGGCGTAGGCTACAGACTGGTCGGAGCGAACGACTATCAGGGGCAGTAGCATGCAATCCGCACTGAAGCGCCGATTCAGTGGGAAATTGCGCTCAGAAGTGCTGCCGTCATGTTTGCACCGCGTTCGAGACGTCGCGTTGACGGGATTTTTACATGTCCTGCGTATAGTTTTGCAACGCATTGACACGCTCTGTGCTGAAATGGAAGTGTCAAAGTCGGTCTGCTGGCCGAAATCGGAGCGCTCAATGTTACGGTTGCTGATCCCCGTAGTCGATAGCGGCGGTGCCGTACAGGCTGCCCGACACGCCGCATTTCTGTATCTGGAACACTGCGTGTCCGAAGTCGAACTGCTTGAAGTGCTTGAGCCTATTGACGAAGGGCGTGCGGCAGCGTTTCACTCGCGCAGCGCACTGCGTCGCCATGAGAAGCACATAATGCTCGACGCGCTGATCCAGACATGCTCAGTCCTTGAGGATGCAGGCGTTCCGTACAAATGGAAGCGGGTGTTCGGGCACGGCGCAAGAGCCATTGCCGCCTATGCTGCAAAGACTCAACCGGATGTCGTCGTGATCGACGCCAGCCATTTCGGTTTCTTTCGCAGACTGACCATGCTCGCCGGGTTATGGCGCGTGACTACCAGACCGGTAACCATGGTTCACTAGACTGCATGCGTGAGCGCAACGATGAGGATGAAAAGCAGGCGTGCATGAAACTTTTGAGGCCCCGCATCTTTAAACGACACCCAATCGCCTTAGTAGCGGCGTCATCGTGGCGCCCTGAACGAAGATTGAAAAAGCAACCACGGCAAAACGCACAGTAATGATTTCTTCGCGCCGTGGTAGTCCGGGCGGCAATCCCATCACGAGCGCCAAGGCCAAGGCACCGCGTAGCCCGCCCCAGAACAGGATATGTTGATGCCGGACCTCGATCTGCAGCGACGAGCGCGAGAAGAGCGTGCAACACGGGGACACAGCCACGGCACGCCCCAGCATCACGACCATGATGGCGATCCCGATCGATAGCCACACGGTGTCGTATTCCCTGCGCGCTGCTCATTGACGTCAGTTGCGCCATTGCGGGACGAGTAGCTGCCGTTCTCCACCGATCGGTCTACGCAACTGCAATGTGAGGGCGAGTCACGCTCCCGATGCCAGCGATTTCAGCGTCCCGGACCCTCGCCCACCGAATGCGGAGGACGGTCAAACTATCTGCGTTGTCGAACAGTCGGCGGCGGGTCGAAAGCGCAGTTGACTGACCGCTTTCGGACGTTCTCGCCGACCGGCCGTTCATGGCCGATGACGGCCTCATGCAATCGGCACACATCGCTCGAACTTCGCAAGGCCGCGATCGGCGACACGCGACCCGTTGTTGACGATGGACGAGCACGCGTGGATGTCTCCAATTGAATGGCAACCCGCCGTACGTTGATTGCGGCGCAAATCCGGCTTCGCCGACCTGCCGCCGAGGATTCTCACCGGAAGTGATTCATCGGGCAGCCTTTATATGCAGTTGAGCAAGCGGACTTGCTCTACATGCACAGCGGACGCCACTCCGTCGCAATCATAGTCACCACATGAGAGGCCTGCACTATTGTCGTTGCGGATGATCAAGAAAGAAGCGCAGCATTTCGGCACTCGCATCCGGACCAGTAGCGTCCGTATAACTGCCTCGTGCATTGCCGCCGGCCCAAGCGTGCCCTGCGCCATGAATGGTCCACAACTCGGCGTCGATACCGTCGCCGGAAACCAGCCGCGAGACGGTACAGGCGCGTCGGCCCGCGTCGACCCGACGCCGTTCGCTGCCGGCGTCCGGCCGTGCGTCGAACCTCTGCACGAGCCGCGTGGCATTCGCTACGTGCACGGTGGCATCCGCGTCACCATGAAAGACGATCATGGGCCGTCTCGGTGACAAGTCTGTATCGCCTTGCACGCGCCGTGCGTTTCGGGGATGCTTGCCGCCTTTCATCGCCGCGAGCGCGGAGGGTAAATTGTGCGCGCACCGTGCCGGAAGACCGGAATGCACGCCGACCGCGGCATACAGTTCGGGATACTCGGCGATCATGATCGCCGCCATCGCGCCCCCCGCGGACATCCCCGCGACGTACACGCGCGCAGGATCGACGTTGTGGGCCGAGATGATTTCGCGCGTGATGCCTGCGATCAGCGACGGCTCGCCGCGCTCGCGATGCTGATCGTCAGGTTTGAACCAGTTCCAGCACTTCGACGGATTCGCCTGCTGCGGTTGCACCGGATAAGCTACGAGACATCGATGCCGCTCGGCAAGCGCGTTCATCTGCGTGCCTGCTGCGAAATCGTCGGCGTCCTGCGTGCAGCCGTGCAGCATCACAATCAGTGGCAGCGGCTCGCCGGCGCCCCCCGCCGGCACATACAGCCGATATTGACGGCGACCGGCGGCATTCGCATACGCAAGCGTGATGAAATGTCCTCGTTCCTCCACGTCAAGGCAGTCTTCTCGCGCCTTGTGCGCGGTCGCTTCCTTGGTCTTTGCAAACGGGAAGACAACGGGCTCTGGCGTCTTGTCCCGCGACGCAGTTTCGTTCACTGCACCGACGCTTTCCCCTCGCAGTGCGCGTTGTATCGCTTCTGTCGCTTCGGCAACGCCGCGGGTACGCAGCAAAGTCATCGCTTCGTGCATTGAGTTCAGAAAGCCTTCGTTGAGTTTCATCACATTTGTCCGATTACCGGTGTTGAGGGGGTGGGCCTCGCGCGGCTAGTGGATTCTGCCGGCAAGCGCCGTCTTGACTGCGGGCGAAGCGTGAAAGGCTCCCAGCACCACGACGCTTTCGATAGTCGCGAGCGCGAGTTCCGGGGAGACATCGGCGGCAATGCTGGCCAATCCCAGGACCTGAATGTTGAGACGCTCGCGCGCGGCACGAATCGCCTCGAGATCCTGCCTGGAGAAATGCTGCAGCCCGAGCACGAGCGAACGACGCGCAACCGTTTCCTGGACGACCCGCGCATGTAGCGCGAGCTGGTTGCGAATCGCCGTTCGGATCAGGTCGGTCCGGTTCGCATAGAAGCCTTCTTCAACCAGCAGGTCGATCTGCCCGAGGTCGACCGGTCCGAGGTTGATCGTGATTTTTTCCGAGTCGCCGCCTTTCGAGCGGGGGGTGTCCAATACCGCGGGTTTCTTCATCGCACCATCCTTTCACCATCCCTGTGGATGGTTATAGGATGGTTTTAGATGCGCCGCAACATAAAAATTTGGGGTCGAGACGCCTTCTGGGGTCGCCGCATCGCTGGTCGTGGGGGCTAGATAGAGCGCTATCGCCGGTTAACGCTGAATAAGACGGCCGGGCAACGGGAGGCTGGCACTGATGTTCGCTCGAACACAACGGATGAGCGTCAAGGCGCAAAACCATCAGAATAAGGCGCGAAATGGAGAGGTTCCCCGACCA
This sequence comes from Paraburkholderia sp. MM5496-R1, assembly GCF_050436205.1. Classification (NCBI taxonomy): domain Bacteria; kingdom Pseudomonadati; phylum Pseudomonadota; class Betaproteobacteria; order Burkholderiales; family Burkholderiaceae; genus Paraburkholderia; species Paraburkholderia sp. MM5496-R1. The sequence continues at coordinate 2,229,286 of NZ_JBNDLT010000003.1, read as the reverse complement.
GTTTTGACAAATTCAACTGCTATCCTTCAAAACTTGAACCCGTTCACTATCGCGGCTTTATCGAGGTAGTTGCTGCCGCAGGTCTCGCCAAGCGCAGTCCATCAGCGCTCAAAATCGGAGTAGTCAACATCCCGCGAACCTCTCAACCCCGATGTCACTCGGGCAGCGAAAGCCGGTACTGCCGAAACGGATTGCGCAGACCTCAACATGGACCAAGGATTCCCAGCATACTGGCCCGGTAGAGCCTGAAATTCGTCGTATCGTTCGCACCGCCATGAGGGAGATATGCATAAACCCATCGACACTGAAACGATCCCGAGCAATGAATTGCAGCAGGTCAAGGCGACTTATGCCAAGCTTTGCGAGGACTACATTGCACATCGTAGCGATGGTGAATACCGGGACTATGTGCAATCGGTCATCGCCAACAACGCGAGTCTCGATCGCCACGTGCGCGCGTTCGAAATTTACGCACCGTATATCAAGCGTGGCATGAAAGTGCTCGACTGGGGATGCCGGCACGCGCCAGATTCGTGCATGCTTCGCACGCTCTACCATGACATCGATATATATGGCTGCGACATCTGCAAGGATGGGCAATTCGCGGAATTCCATGAGTACGCCGGGTTATCTTTCGCATCGCTCGATCATGAATTTCTGCTGCCCTACGAAGACAATCAATTCGATGTGGTGATCGGAAGCGGTGTACTCGAGCACGTGGCCCGCGAGCAAAAGAGCCTCGATGAGCTATGGCGCGTGCTGAAAAACGACGGTTTGCTGATAATCACATTTTTACCTAACCGCTTATCGGTGACCGAAAACGCGTGCAGAGTCATGAAGAAGTACACGGGCCATAATCGGCTGTACAGTCTCAGCGACGCGAAGCGCCTGTTTCTCCGGTCGGGATTCGTACTGGAAGAATGCGGCTATCACCAGGTCTTTCCCACCTTCGCAAAAGGCATAAAGGGCGGCGGAGCGCTCAACGCCCTGGCCAATATCGGCATGAAGCTGAACCGGCCTTTCGAGCGGATACCGATCGTGAATGCAGTCTCGGCTAACCTGTTTTTCATCCTCCGCCGCGTGCATGAGATGTAGCAGGCGGCCGCCAAGGCGGCCTACCTCGCGGGATCATTGGGCAAGGCCACGCCCTCCTGTTGCGACGTCACAAATCCTCTCAATGCAGGGGTGAGCCGGAAAACGAGCTTCTCGATCTCCACCACGAGGAAAAACAGGACGCCACCACCGACGAGCCACCCCCACGCCAACAAGGGCAGAGCCTCAGTGTGGAAAACGGCATGGAACGGGAACGTATAGGTGAACAGAAGCTGCAAGACCACGACGCCGGCTATTCCGTACCAGAGATAGCGATTGCCTGTATGGGCGCGCACGGACAGCGACGAATCGAGCAGATACCGGATGTTGAGCAGATAGAACACCTGGCCCAGCGTAATGGCGTTGACCGCGGCCGTGCGCGCCATCTGATCCGACGCCCCTTGCGACTTCATCCAGAAGAAGGTGGACAGCGTATAGATCACGAGCGCCGCGCCGACGAACAGGATGCGCCAGATGCCGAAGCGCGTGACGATCGGCCGGTCGATTGCGCGTGGCGAGCGGCGCATCACGTCTGCCTCGTGCGGCTCGAACGAAATGGTCAGGCCGAGCGCGACGGAAGTAACCATGTTGACCCACAGGATCTGCGGCGCCGTGATCGGCAGCGTGAAGGCGAACAGGATCGCCACCGCGATCACCGCGCCTTGCGCGACATTGGTCGGCAGCATGAACAGCATCGCTTTCTCGATGTTGTTGTAGACCGTGCGCCCTTCCTTCACCGCCGCGGAGATCGACGCGAAATTGTCGTCGGCGAGGATCATGCCCGCCGCCTCCTTCGTCACCTCGGTGCCCTTGATCCCCATCGCGACACCGATGTCGGCTTTCTTGAGCGCCGGCGCATCGTTGACGCCGTCGCCCGTCATCGCGACGATCTGCCGATTCGCCTGGATCGCCTTGACGAGCCGCAGCTTGTGCTCGGGACTCGCGCGCGCGAACACGTCGACGCCGCGCACGCATTCCTGCAGCGCCGCATCGTTCATCGCCTCGATCTCGGTGCCGGACACGGCGGTCTTGCCGTCGCCGATGCCCAGCATTCTTGCGATTGCCGCCGCCGTGATCTTGTGGTCGCCCGTGATCATCGTCACGCGAATGCCGCCGCCGTGGCATTCGCGCACGGCGTCGATCGCCTCTTTGCGCGGCGGGTCCATCAGGCCCACGAGGCCCAGCAGTACGAGGGTACGCGGCAGGTCCTGCGGCCCGAGGCCGCCCGTACGCAGGCCCGGGTCCGACAGCCACGCGAGCCCGAGCACGCGCTCACCTTGCGCAGCGAGCCGGTCGCCCTCCCTCGCGAAGTACTCGCGATCGAGGGGCGCCGGGCCTTGCGCCGTCTGCTGCCGGTCGCAGTGCTCGAGGATCACCTCCGGCGCGCCCTTGACCAGCAGCATTTCGCCGTCCGTCGAACGGTTCAGCGTCGCCATGAACTTGTGCTCGGACTCGAAGGGGATCGCGTCGATCCTCGGCGCGGCGGCCGTCTCGGCGGCACGGTCCATGCCCAGCTTGGAAGCGAACGGATAGAGCGCGCCCTCGGTCGGGTCACCCTCCACTTTCCATTTGCCGTCTTCCTCGAAGAGCTCGGCGTCGTTGCACAACAGCGACACGCGGCCCATCAGCTTGAGCACGTCCGGCGCGGCGCCGAGCGGCTTGCCATCGGCGCTGACCTCTCCTTCGCTGGCGTAGCCGTCGCCCGTAACGGCATAGGCCGCTTCGGCCGTTACGACGGAGGTCACCATCATCTCCATCAGGGTCAGCGTGCCCGTTTTATCCGAGCAGATGCGCGAGACGGCGCCCAGTGTTTCGACCGCCGGCAGGCGGCGAATAATGGCGTTGCGCTGTGCCATGCGCTGCACGCCGATGGCGAGCGTGATGGTGATGAGCGCCGGCAGGCCTTCCGGGATGACCGATACCGCAATCCCCACGATGGCCTGGAACAGCTCGACGAAAGTCATGTGTCCGAGCCAGTGCCCCCAGGAGAAGAGCAGCACGCTGACAACGGCGATCACTGCCGTGATGACGTAGCCGAACTTCTTGATCTGGCGCAGCAACGGCGTCTCGAGCGCGCTAACCTCGGCGAGCATCTGGTTGATCCGGCCGAGTTCCGTCTGGCTCCCGGTCGTCACCACGACACCGGTTGCCCGCCCCGACAAGACCATCGTGCCGCAGAACGCCATGTTCTCGCGGTCGCCGACCGTGGCTTTGGCGGGTACCGGCGCGGTGCCCTTCTCGGCCGGGAGGGATTCCCCCGTAAGAGCCGCTTCTTCCGTGCGCAGGTTCCTGGCGTCGACGAGACGCATGTCCGCCGGGATTTTGTCGCCCGATTCCAGTAGCACGATGTCGCCGGGCACGAGTTCCTCGGCGGGGATCAAGCGAACCGCTCCGCCACGCATCACGCGCGCTTCCGCGGACAGCATGTTGCGAATCGAGTCGAGCGCCTTCTCGGCGCGTCCTTCCTGCAGGAAGCCGAGCAGCGAGTTGAGGATGACGACGGCCAGAATGACCGAGCCATCGAGCCACAGGCCCAGCATCAACTTGACGAAACCGGCCGCGAGCAGCACGTAGATCAGAACGTTGTGGAGCTGCATCAGGAAGCGTACGACCGGCCCCCTCTTCTTGCCCTGCGGGAGGCGGTTCGGCCCATAGGTGGACAGCCGCCCGGTCGCTTCCGTTGCATCGAGGCCCTGCGCGGGATCGACGTTGAACTGCCGTTCGATGTCACCGGCCGGCATCGCATGCCACGGCGTCGCACTCTCAACTGAGCTCATCCTCGTGTCTCCCGGTTCCAGTGATTTCGGGTCAGGGGGCCGCTCTCAATGGTCTGGATCGTCCCCGGGTTGATAGGGTCTCGTCGCGTCCACCGCTTCAGCGTCGAGTTCCTCCCTCGCGGCGGCGAGATCCTTCATCTGCTCTTGCGTGGCTTTCGGATATTCGAGGTCGAGCTTCTCGACGGCCTCGACGATCGCGGCCGCGACGATGAGGCGCGTGAAAGGTTTGTTGTCGGCGGGCACGACGAACCACGGAGCCGCTTCGGAGGCCGTCGCGCGGATCGCCTCTTCATAGGCGTACATATAGTCGTTCCAGTAGCGACGCTCGCGAACGTCGGCTGCGGAAAACTTCCAGTGCTTGTCGGGATTGTCGAGGCGATCCATGAATCGCCTCTTCTGCTCCCCGTACGACAGGTTCAGATAGAACTTGAGAATGACCACGCCCTGGCGCGTCAGATAGTCCTCGAAGCGCGCGATGTCGGCGAGCCGCTCGTCCCATATGTTGTTGCCGACCCGTGCCGGCGGGATCTTCTGCGCATGGAGCAGATGCTGATGCACGCGCACCACCAGCACCTCTTCATAGTACGAGCGGTTGAAAATGCCGATGTGCCCGCGCTCGGGCACTTTCCCGGAATAGCGCCAAAGGAAGTCGTGGGAGAGCTCCTCATCCGACGGCTGCTTGAACGAGATGACATCGCACCCCTGCGGATTGACGCGCGACATCACATGCTTGATCGTCCCATCCTTCCCCGCGGCGTCCATGGCCTGGAACACCAGAAGCACGGACCAGGAATCCTGCGCGTAGAGGATCTCCTGCTCCATCGCGAGCCATTTCGACCCTCGCTGGAGTAGTTGCTGCGCCTCTTCCTTATGCATTCTGAGTCCCACCGTCTCGCCGGGATCGAAATCCTTCAGGAAGAAATCTTTGCCGCTCGTGACGCGGAACGGATCGGTGTATGCCCGCAGCGCGTCGAGTATTTCCATGCGAACCATCGCTCTTTCTCCACGGCATCTGCATTCAGTTGCACGATTCGCGGATCGCATCGCAACCGCAGTCGTACTGTTCACAACTCTTTCTGATAATAGGTCACGCAAACGGAAACGTGCTCATCGGCAACGACGCTGCGCACCCGCGTAGCGACGGGAAACACACTGATCCTGTCGGCGCCGACGCAAGGCGGTCACTATCTCGCCGATGTGATTGCGGGTCTGCTGCTCAGTGCGCTGACGATTGCAGCGCTCAAGCGCGGCATGCACCTGCTGGCGACGCGCAAATCCGCGAATGCGCCGAGCTCGCGGTCTATGCCGGTGGGAACGGCATGAGCTGGACGCTCGGCAGCGGCCGCGCGGACTAACGTGAACGCGGCGCGGCTTGCGCCGCGCCGCCGTGGTTCGAAGCGACTGGAAGACCGCGCGCTAGCCCGGCGCCCGCCCCAACACCTGCGAATCCGACGACGCCGTCGTCGACGTCTCGTCACGCCCGTGCCCATGCCCCGTCGTCGTGACCGCATTGGTGCCGCCGGGCCGACGCACCGATTTCGCGTGCCGCTCGATCAATCGCTGCAGCAAACAGAACGCGCACAGCAGCGCGCCGATCACGATGCGCGTCCACCACGAACTGAGCGTGCCGTCGAACGTAATCAGCGTCTGGATCGTGCCCAGAATGCCGACGCCGAACAGCGAGCCGACCACATAACCGACGCCGCCCGTCAGCAGTGTGCCGCCGATCACCGTGGCCGCAATCGCATCGAGTTCCATGCCCTGCCCTTGCAGCCCATAGCCCGACAGCACGTAGAACGTGAACACCGCGCCGCCAAGCGCCGAACAGAAGCCGCTCAGCGCATACACGCCGACCCGCGTGCGCGCGACCGGCAGGCCCATCAGCAGCGCCGAGCGCGGATTGCCGCCGACCGCATACACGTTGCGGCCGAAGCGCGTGAAATGGGCGACATAGATCGCGGCCGCGAGCGTCACGGCCGCGATCAGCACGTTCGCCGATACCGAACCGACGCCGACACTGAGACGAAACGCGGAGATCGCCTTGAACGTCGGATCGGTGATCGTGATCGACTGCGTCGTGATCAGAAAGCACAGGCCACGCGCGAAGAACATCCCCGCCAGCGTCACGATGAACGCCTGCAGGCGGAAGTAGTGAATCAGCGCGCCCTGCACCGCGCCGAACACCGTGCCCATCAACAGCACGATCGGAATGATGAGCCACACCGACACATGCATGTGCTCGGACAGCACGGCTTCGACGATCGTCGTCAGCGCGACGATCGAGCCCACCGACAGATCGATGCCGCCCGACACGATCACGAACGTCATGCCGATCGCGACGATCAGCAGGAACGCGTTGTCGACGAGCAGATCGAGCAACACCTGCCACGCGAAAAAACCGGTGTACATCACCGAACCAAAGCCGAACAGCGCGCAGAACAGCAGGACCGTCACCGCGATCGCCAGCGTGCGCGGATCCACCACGCGGGCGAGTGCTTCGAGAACGCGCGTCATCGTGCCACCCCGCGCGATTTGACGAGCGACGCGCCGAACGACACCGCGAGCGCGCGTGCCGCCGGCGACTGGATCACGCTGACCGCGAGCACGACGGCCGCCTTCACGACGAGCGTCGCTTCCGGCGGCACGCCGATCGAATACGTGGTGTACGTGAGCGTCTGGATGATCAGCGCGCCGAGCACCGTGCCCGCGAAACTGAAGCGGCCGCCGAGCAGCGACGTGCCGCCGAGCGTCACGGCGAGAATCGCGTCGAGTTCGAGCAGCAAGCCCGCGTTGTTGCCGTCCGCGCTACGCACGTTTGAGCTGATCAGGATGCCGGCCAGCGCCGCGGTCAAGCCCGAGAAACCGTACACCGCGAATACGATCGCCTTCGAGCGCAAGCCGACGAGCCGTGTCGCAACCGGGTTCACGCCGATCGCGCGAATGAACAGGCCGAGCGCCGTGCCCTCCACCAGGGCGGCGGTCGCCAGCACGGCTACGGTCGCGATCCATACCGAGCACGGCACGCCGAGCCAGTAGCCGCCACCGACGAACAGATAGCCGGGCGCGCCGATCGGGATGATCTGCCCGGCGGTCAGCAGTTGCGCGATGCCACGGCCCGCGACCATCAGAATCAGCGTCGCGATGATCGGCTGCATGCCGACGAACGCGACGAGCAGCCCGTTCCACATGCCGCTCAGGATGCCGACGACGAGCGCGGCCAGCAGCGCCTGCGCGATCAGCGCACCGCTCGGCACGGCCTGGGTCGCGAGTATCGTCGCGGCCGCGGCGCCCGCTATCGCGACCACCGCGCCGACCGAAATATCGATGCCGCGTGTCGCAATCACGAGCGTCATGCCGATCGCGACCAGCACGAGCGGCGCCGCGCGATTCAGGATGTCGATCGGCGCGCCGAACAGGTGGCCGTCGAGCGTGCGCAGCGCGAGAAAATGCGGATTGGCCAGCAGGTTCAGTCCGCCCAGCAACACGAGCGTCACGCATGGCCACAGCAGCGGACGCTCCACCCCGTCGCGCGCGAACCAGTTCGATAGCTTCATTCGCCGCTCCCTGCGATGAGTCGGTAGATGTTGTCCTCGTTCGATGCCTTACCGGCCACCTCGGCGATCTTGCGGCGATCGCGCAGCACCGCGACGCGATGGCTCACGCGCAGCACCTCGCTGATCTCCGACGAGATGAACAGGATGGACAGGCCGTTCGCGCACAGCGCGAGCAGCCGGTCCATGATGTCGAACTTCGCGGCGACGTCGATGCCGCGGGTCGGCTCGTCGAGGATCAGCAGTTTGGGATCGGTTGCGAGCCAGCGCGCGAGCAGCGCCTTCTGCTGGTTGCCGCCGGACAGCAGCGCGATCGGCTGCTCGGCGTCGGACGCCTTGATGCCGAGCCGCTCGATCCACATATCGGCGAGCTCGCGCGCGCGTTGCCGGCTGATCTTGCGCCACCAGCCGCGCCGCGCCTGCAACGCGAGCATGATGTTTTCGCGGATCGACAGTTCGGCGACGATGCCTTCCTTCTTGCGGTCTTCCGCGCAATAGCCGATGCCGTGGCGCACCGCGTCGTGCGGCGTGCGCAGCCGCACGGCGCGCCCTTCGACGAGGATCGTGCCGCTGTCCGCGCGATCCGCGCCGAACAGAAGCCGCGCGGTTTCGGTGCGGCCCGAGCCGAGCAGACCCGCGAGGCCGAGAATCTTGCCGGCCTGCATCTCGAGATCGATCGGCTGCAAGGTGCCGCGACGGCCGACGCCGCGCAGCTCGATGAACGACTGCGTGGCCGTTGCTTCCGTGTGGTCTTGCGCGACCTCCTGATCGTCGGCGGCCTGTCCGTCGTGCGCCGCTTCGCGCAGACGCGCGCTCATGCGCTCGTGGCCGACCATCTTCGCGACCAGCTGATCCGCGGACAGATCGCGCGCGAGATATTCGCCTTCGCGCTCGCCGTTGCGCATCACCGTGATGCGATCGGAGATCGCATAAGTCTGCTCGATGAAATGCGTGACGAACAGGATCGCAATGCCCGATCGCTTAAGATGTCGAAGTATTTTGAATAGCTGCGCGACTTCGCTGTCGTCGAGGCTCGAAGTCGGTTCGTCGAGAATCAGCACGCGCGCATCGACGGACAACGCTCGCGCGATCGCGACCATCTGCTGCACGGCGATCGGATAGGCGTCGAGCGAGCGCGTGACGTCGAGCGACACGTCGAGGCGCGCGAGCGCTTCCTGCGCGCGCCGCTTGATGTCGGGCCAGTCGATCGCGCCGAAGCGGCGCGGCTGCCGGCCCGCGAAGATGTTCTCCGCCACCGACAGATTCGGGCACAGGTTCACTTCCTGGTACAGCGTGCGCACGCCGGCCGCCTCGGCTTCCTGCGGCGACGCGAACGCGACCACCTCGCCGCCGAGGCGGATCGTGCCGGCATCGGGTGCGAGCACGCCGGTGAGCACGTTGATCAGCGTGGATTTGCCGGCGCCGTTCTGGCCCATCAGCGTATGGACCTCGCCGGGAAACAGGCGGAAGTCGACGTGTTGCAACGCCTTCACGCCCGGAAATGTCTTGCTGACGCCGGAGGTCGCCAGAATCGGTTCGCGCGCGCTCATGTCATTCTGTTGGCTTGGCGCGCCCGGCGGCGTGCCGCGCAGCGGCTGGTCCGGCTGATTCGGTTCGGTAGCGGAATGGGTCATGGACCTCGCTCGATCGGCTATGCATGGTTCGGCAGGCCCCAGCGGCATGCTCCCGCGGGCGCATGCTCCTGAAAAGAGACCGCCCGCTGCAGAAGAAAGCAGCCCGGGCGGTCAGGCACCACTGGAGAAACCTGTTCGATGCGTCCGTACTGCACATCTCCTTCGCGCCGTGAGCCCGTTGGCCCCGGCGCCTGAACACGCACACGCCGCGGCGCTCGCGCGAGCGCTGCCGCGGCGACGTTGCGCGCCGCGTCAGTACTTACGCGACGGCAGAGTTTGCGCGGCCACGCTCATCGGGAAGACAGTCTCCTGAGTCAGGATGCGCTTCGGCAGCGGCTTGCCAGCCACCACGTCTTTCACCGCCGACATCAGCTGCGGTCCGAGCAGCGGGCTGCACTCGACGTCGACGTTCATCTTGCCGGCGGCCATCGCCTGGAAGCCGCCCTTGGTTGCGTCGAACGAAACCACCACGACGTCCTTGCCCGGATGCATGCCGGCTTCTTCCATCGCCTGGATCGCGCCGAGCGCCATGTCGTCGTTATGAGCATAGACGACGTTGATCTTGTTGCCGTAGGTCTTGATGAACGCTTCCATCACCTGCTTGCCGCCGGCGAGCGTGAAGTCGCCGCTTTGCGACGCGATGATCTTGAACTTCGGATCGCTCTTGATCACTTCGATCAGACCCGCGTGGCGGTCGTTGGCCGGCGCGGAGCCGACCGTGCCTTGCAGCTCGGCGATGTTGACCGGACCTTTATCGTCCTTGTAGTGATCCGCGAGCCAGTGGCCGCCGCGCCGTCCTTCTTCGAGGAAGTCCGAGCCGATCATCGTCACGTACAGCGACGTGTCCTTCACGTCGATGTTGCGGTCGGTCAGGATCACCGGAATCTTCGCGGCCTTGGCTTCGAGCAGCACCGGTTCCCAGCCCGATTCGACGACCGGCGAGAACGCGATCACGTCGACCTTCTGCGCGATATACGAGCGGATCGCCTTGATCTGGTTTTCCTGCTTCTGCTGAGCGTCGGAGAATTTGAGGTTGATGCCGGCCTCTGTCGCCGCCGACTTCACCGATTCGGTATTCGCGGTGCGCCATGCGCTTTCCGCACCGACCTGCGCAAAACCGAGCGTAATTTTCTTGTCCTCGGCATGCGCGCCGGGCGTGGCCAGCGTCAGCGCTCCGAGACTCGCGCAAAGCGCGAGCGCGCCCAGAGCGCGACACGCGGCACGTCGTGTATTCGCCATGACAGTCTCCAATCGTTGTTGTGTAGACGACCCAGCGGTCTGCCCGGCCCTCGTGGCCCTCACGGCCCATGGATCGTGATGTAGCGTACTGTGCGAGGCGTTAACCGTCCAATCATATGATTCGCGCCCTCGATATCAATTTTGGTATGGCGCGCCGGTCAGCGCATTGCCGCTCGCTGCCTCAGGCCGGCGTCATTCTCGGAGTGACCCAGCGAAACGTCAGATTGATGCGCTCGCCGCTCACGCGCGGCTCCTTCGGCACCCGATGACGCCACTGCGCCTGGGTGTCGCCCTTCATCACGAGCAGGCTGCCGCCCTTCAGCGAGAACGATTGCACGACGCCGCTGCGGTTGTGCCGCAGATCGAACCTGCGCGCGACGCCGAGGCTCACCGACGCGATCACCGGTTGCTTGCCGAGTTCGGGCTCGCGGTCCGCGTGCCAGCCCATGCTGTCGGCGCCACTGCGGTAGCGATTCAGCAGCACGCTGTTAAAACGCGCGCCGCTGGTCGCCTCGACGGCCGCCTTCAGTTCGGCAACGGCGGGCGTCCATGTTTGCGGCACGTTGCGGATGCCCGAGTACACGTACACCGCGTCCGGCTCGCCCTGCCAGGCGGTCAGACGCGGCAGTGCAACACGGCCGGCGGGCGTGCCCATCATGTCCTGGCGCCATTGCACTTCGTCGATCAGTCGGGCCAGCAGGCGTTCGGCGTCGGCCGCTGCGAGCCAGTCTGGATACCAGTCGAGGTCGGGCGTCGGCAGGTCGTTGAATAAATCGGTGCTCATCGGAATGTCTGGATGCAAGCGGACAAGTCAAAACCCTGACTATTATGGCGACACCGGCTCACCCGCTGATTCACGCGCGTTGCTCTTTCATTCGACGCGGCTCTGCGCATTCCCTCTGTTCTTTCGCACGGACTACTTCCATGACACTTTCGGATCAGGCGCTCGCGCAGCTCTTTCGCGACGCGCGTACGCACAATGGCTGGCAGAACAAGCCGATCGACGACGCCGTGCTGCGCGAGCTGATGGAGCTCGTACTGCTCGGCCCGACCTCGGCCAATTCGAGTCCGGGCCGCTTCGTGTTCGTCAGGACGCCGGAGGGCAAGGAGAAACTGCGCCCGGCGTTGTCGGCTGGCAATCTCGAGAAAACGATGGCCGCGCCCGTCACGGTGATCGTCGCCATGGACATGGCCTTCTACGAGTATCTGCCGAAACTGTTTCCCCATGCGGATGCGCGCAGCTGGTTCGTCGGCAACGAGCGGTTGATCGCGGACACGGCGTTTCGCAATTCGACGCTGCAAGGCGGGTATCTGATTCTCGCGGCGCGTGCGCTCGGTCTGGACACTGGGCCGATGTCGGGCTTCGATCAGGCCAAGGTCGACGAAGCGTTTTTTGCGGGCACGACGCTGAAGTCGAACTTCCTGATCAATCTTGGCCACGGCGATCCGTCAAAGCTGTTTGCACGCAGCCCGCGTTTTTCGTTCGACGAAGCGGCGCGCATAGTGTGACGGGGCGTTGATGATGGATGGCGCTGCGGGTGCGCGCCACGCGCTGGATCGGATCGCGTCAGGTCAGCACCGCGATATAAAAGACCACCGTGCCGATCAGCGCACCGATGAAGCAGAAGCCCTCTTCGGCTTCGTCGCCATTCGAGCGCAGCCACGCGCCGACCGCACCGAACAGGCCCGCGATGCCAAGCGCGACGCACACCATCACGACGTCGAACAGCGCGCTTTTGCCGAGTTCGGAGAAATCGATGTTGCGTACGCCGACGTAAAGCGCAATCGCCATCAGCGAGATACCGACGAGCGGCAGCATCACGTGGCTGCCCTCGTGCCCGACATGATGCTCATGATGAACATGATGCACGTCGTGCGCGTGATGCCACAGGTGGCCCGATTTGAGCAGCTTCATGATGTGCCTCCCCCCCGCCCGATCTTTCCCGGCGACAGAACCAGTCATGGCCGAAGCGCCCTACGCTGCCCCGGCAACAAGCTGGCTTGTTTCAAGCATACTCCACGCATGAATACAATTCAAAGCCCATTTAATTCGCTTGCATAGGCATTGAATGCGTGGCGCGCGGCCCTGTAAGTATGTGCTGAGCACGGAATGCGCCTGCCCCGGCGAACACTTTTCGTGGCGCGTCCCGGCGGCTTCGGGGCCGGCGTGTCGTGCGGTGCGGGAGCACGAATTTTGCGGCTACGGCAAGGGACCGAACATGTCGGTAGAATGATTCGCCGCGTTCGTTAACCGATCGCCGCCGCGCTGTCGCTGATGCCGGCCCTTTGGCCTCCTTCCCACCCTGATCCTCTTTATGCGACGTTCATCGTTTCTTGTCCGCATCATCCTGATTGGCATCCTGCTGCATATCTACGTCGGCTTGCGCCTGATTCCCGACATGCCGATCACCGCGGCCGGCCGCGGGCTGTGCGCGCTGTGGCTCGTGCTGTCGATCTTCCTGATCCCGGTCGGCATGATGGCGCGCGGCTTCAAGCGCCAGCCGCTCGGCGACCGGCTCGCGTGGGTGGGCCTGCTCGCGATGGGCTTCTTCTCGTCGCTGCTGGTACTGACGTTCGCGCGCGACCTCGTGCTGGCGTCGCTGCTGACGATCGACGCGATCTGGCCGAACACGCTCACGATCGCGCATTGGCGCACCGGCTCGGCGGCGGCGGTGCCGCTGCTCGCGCTGCTGTCGACGCTGATCGGCCTGTTCAACGCGCGCCGTCGCGCGCGCGTCGTCACGATCGACGTGCCGATCGACGATCTGCCCGCCGCGCTCGACGGCTTCACGATCGTGCAGATCAGTGACATCCACGTCGGCCCGACGATCAAGGGCCGCTATGTCGATGCGATCGTCGACGCGGTGAACCGGCTCAAGCCGGATCTGATCGCGGTGACGGGCGACGTCGTCGACGGCAGCGTGCCGCAGCTGAGCCGGCATACGCAGCCGCTGTCGCGGCTCGCCGCGCGGCACGGTGCGTTTCTCGTGACCGGCAATCACGAGTACTACTCCGGAGCGAACTCGTGGATCGCCGAATTCCGCCGGCTCGGCTTGCGGGTGCTGCTGAACGAACACGTAATCGTCGACCATGACGGCGCGCGCGCCGTCATCGCCGGCGTCACCGATTACTCGGCGGGTCATCACGACCCCGCGCATCGCAGCGACCCGGTCGCGGCGCTCGCCGGCGCGCCGGGCGACGTGCTGATCAGGGTGCTGCTCGCGCATCAGCCGCGTTCGGCCGAAGCGGCCGCGGCGGCCGGCTTTACGCTGCAGTTGTCGGGTCATACGCACGGCGGTCAGTTCTTTCCGTGGAATTTCTTTGTGCGCCTGCAACAGCCGTTCACGGCAGGCCTCGCGCGCCTGAACGGACTCTGGGTTTATACGAGTCGCGGTACGGGCTATTGGGGTCCGCCGAAACGACTCGGTGCGCCTTCGGAAATCACGCGCTTGAGACTCGTGCCGGGCGAACCGGATTGAACTCAACATTCGCAGTCCGGAGCAATTAATCACGGCCTGTCTACGATACGGCTGTAGCAAACCCACATGCGCACTCTCCGCCGATCGCGGCTTGACTGAACTTTACGCCGCCCTCTAAAATTCCCGCAATTCTTTTAACCGGAATCACGATCTTGGACAGTAGCAGCTGTACCAGCCGAGTATCGATTTGCCCGCTCACCTGAGCGGCAGGATTTCCGCGTCAGGTGTCCCTGTCGCCGTCCTGCCCTCGGGCTCGATGGCGCACGTCGCTCTCATTTCATTGTCATTCGCGTACTGTCGGTGAAACAGCGTGGCTCGATGCCATGCCGATGCCGCACGCTTCCCGCCGCTGCACGCGTGTGCGCGCGTATTTCGTTCCAACCTCATGCGCTTAGCGTGCACGAGGTAGACGACCTGACGTTCCCACGCCTAGGCTTCACCCTGCGGCAGCACGCACGCCAACCTTTCTGAACGATGACACTCGAATTCTTCCTGCGGCTTCTGACCGCTTTTGCTTGCGGCGTCGCGATTGGCCTCGAACGACAGATGCGCCAGCGCACTGCCGGCCTGCGCACGATCACGCTCGTGGCGAGCGGCGCGTGCCTGTTCGTCACGCTCGGCGTGCTGACCGGCAACGGCGTCGGCGGCGTCACGCAGATTGCCGCCTATGTGGTGTCCGGCGTCGGCTTTCTTGGCGGCGGCGTCATCATGCGCGACAAAGGCTCGATCCAGGGGATCAACACCGCGGCGACGCTGTGGTGCTCGGCGGCCGTCGGCGTGTTGAGCGGCGCGGGACATTACGGACCGGCGCTCGCGGGCACCGCGGTCGTGCTGCTGGCCAACACCGCGCTGCGTGAAGTGAGCCGGATGATCAACTCGACGCCGGTTTCAAACGCCGACCTCGTGCGCGAGTACGTGCTGACGATCGTCTGCCGCGAAGCCGACGAGATCAACATTCGCGCCGCGATTTCCAACTCCATGTACTCGGCGCCGCTGTCGTTCCAGAGCCTCACGAGCGAGGATGTCGAGGACGAACCGGCGCGCATTCGCGTGACGGCGACGCTGACGATGCATCCGAAGGATCAATCGAAGCTCGAACAGATGGCGAGCCGCCTGAGCATGGAAAAGAGCGTGTCCAGCGTCAGTTGGACCGCGCGGGAAGCGGAGCCGACGCCCGAGTGAAGCGCGGCGCGTAAGTCTCCTTTGTTCGCGCGCATCGTCTACACTTAGCTGGCAGCAGATTCAGAGAATGTTAATTCCGCGTCGTGAACGTGGACGGTCCCATAACCTTCGACTAAGCTCTGTCACCGTGATTTGTTCACACTCAACCAGGGAGTCTCGAATATGGAACACGGCATCATCGCATGGATCATCATCGGCGCGATCGCGGGCTGGCTCGCGGGTGTGCTGGTCAGGGGCGGCGGCTTCGGTCTGATCGTCGACATCATCGTCGGGATCATCGGCGCGTTCATCGGCGGGTGGCTCGCCGGCGTGCTGCATATCTCGCTTGGCGGCGGCTGGATCAGCTCGATCGTCACCGCGTTGATCGGAGCGGTCATTCTGCTGTTTATTATCCGGCTCGTGCGACGAGGGTCCTGAGCACGGCATCCGACGTCATCAAGCGCCAGCGGGTTCGAATCGCTGGCGCTTTTTTATGGCCTGTTGCTTCTGCTTTTGTCGCCGCGGTTGTGGCCGCCGCAGAATCAGGCCGGCAGCATCGACCCCGTATCGCGCAGCCGCGTATGCCATGCAAACGCCTGATCGAGGCAATGCGGCGTCTGCCCTCCCCAAAGCAACGCATCACGGTAGTAGTCGCGCAACAGCCCGCGATACCGCGGATGCACGCAATGCTCGATGATCAGCGTCGCGCGTTCGCGCGGCGCGAGGCCGCGCAGATCGGCGAGACCCTGCTCGGTGACGACGACGTCGACGTCGTGTTCGTTGTGATCGCAATGCGGCACCATCGGCACGATGCTCGAAATGCGGCCGTCCTTCGCGGTCGACTTGCTCGCGAACACCGCGCACGACGCATTGCGCGCAAAGTCGCCCGAGCCGCCGATGCCGTTCATCATATGCGTGCCGCCGACATGCGTCGAATTGACGTTGCCGTAGATATCGAATTCGAGCGCGGTATTGAGCGCGATCAGACCGAGCCGCCGAATCACCTCGGGATGGTTGCTGACTTCCTGCGGACGCAGCACGAGCCGGTCGCGATAGCGCTCGATATCGCCAAATACCTGCGCCTGCCGCGCGGCCGACAACGTGATCGACGCGCCGGACGCGAACGCGACCTTACCAGCGTCCATCAGATCGAACGTCGAATCCTGCAGGACTTCCGAATAAATTTCGAACACCTCGAAAGGCGAATCGACGAATCCTGCCAACACCGCGTTGGCGATCGTACCGATGCCCGCCTGCAGCGGCGGCAACTGCTTCGGCATGCGGCCACGCGTGACTTCGTGCTGGAAAAATTCGATCAAATAACCGGCGATCAACGCGGTTTCCCGATCCGCGGGCAAGACCGTGGACGGGCTGTCGGCCATGTCCGTCATCACGATCGCCGCGATTTTCTCGGGCGCAATCTCGATAGCGGGTGTGCCGACGCGATCCTGCGCGCGCACGATCGGCAGCGGCTCGCGATGCGGCCGGCGCCCCGGAATCCAGATGTCGTGCAAGCCTTCGAGCCCGAGCGGCTGCGCAAGATTGATCTCGACGATGACCTTGTCCGCGAGAATCGCGAAGCTCGCCGAATTGCCGACCGACGTCGTCGGCACGATACCGCCGCTCTCCGTGATCGCGGCGGCTTCGATGATCGCGACATCGAGCTTGCCGAGCTGGTTCGCGCGCAGCATCTCGACGGTCTCGGACAGATGCTGATCGACGAACATCACTTCGCCGCGATTGATGGCGTCGCGCAGCGTCTTGTCTACCTGAAACGGCAGACGGCGCGCGAGCACATGCGCTTCGGTCAGCATGCGGTCAACGTCATGACCGAGCGAGGCGCCCGTCATCAACGTGATGCGCAGCGGCTCGCCCAGCCGGCGCGCACGCTCGGCGAGCGCGACCGGCACGGCCTTCGCGTCGCCCGCGCGCGTGAAGCCGCTTGCACCCACCCGCATGCCGTCGTGAATCAGAAGCGCCGCGTCGGCGGCCGTGGTGATTTTTCCGCGCAGCGCGGCGCAGCGAATTCGGTCTTCGTACATGAAAGGGAGTCTCTCCATAGTCGCCAGCTCCGTCTACTGGTGCGCACGTCTGCGGTGCGCTTCGCTCAATAGGCGGTTGCCGCACCCGCCGCGGCGTCTCGATCGGACGGCGTCGCGAGCAGGTGTTGGGTCGCGCGATAGGATCCGCGACAGGTGTTGCGCGTGAGGCAGCCGGACTTAGCTGCCGAAGTAGATGTTGCAGAAGCTCATCGGGCCGACACATTCATCAGCTTTCGCTTTCGGCGCTTCCACATGCTTGCGCGGGGCAACCTTATCGGTGCGCTGGCCATCCGCTTGCGCAACCTGCTGCTCCGGCGCGGCCGGCGCCGTCTGTGCATACGCGGCGGCAGCGGTGGACAAAGAACAGGCAATCAGGACCATCTTCAACACTTTCATCTCGTTCTCCAGGACTTACGACTACTGCGACGAATACTGCGAGGCAGTGACGAAACTATATGACCGCCACCTACGCGAATAAACGGGGCCGCCCGGAAGGGATCTTTCCATCTGGCAGAAAGATCCACGCAGCATTGCTCAGCGACGATTGAAGGGCGCGTCCTTGTCGAGCAACGCGCTGCGAATGAAGTGCAGACAGCTCAAGATACGTTGCAGATCGTGATGCCGGGCGCGCTCGGCGTGCACTGCCTGCAGCATGTCTTGCGCGAGCCAGGTGGCCGAGCGCACGGCGACGAGTGCGCGTTCGAGCGAACGTGGACCTGGGCGTTCGAAGAGCCGGGCAAGATCGTCGCACGTGTGTTCGATCACGCTGCGCCAACGCGGCTGAAGGGGGTCGGCATAATCGGCGCGTGCGGCTTCGTTGCGCAGATCGATGACGGCGTGACCTACTTCGATCGTCGCGAGCATCCAGCGAAGTGCGTCGCGCCGTCGTCGTGAACGGTGCGTCAACAGCACGCGCAGTTGCGAAGTCAGATCATGCGTGCCCGACTGGAAACGTTGGTTCAGACCCGGCAGCGCGTCCTTGCATGCCGACACCGTTTGCGCTCGCAGGTCGCCCATGATCCGGTCGATGAGCCAGCGCATATCGGCGGGAAAGACCACCGCGAAAACAGCCGCTGCGAGCAGCATCGACGCGGTGAGCGCGATGCCGTTATTGATCAGCAGATCGGGCACGTAGCTGACGACGTTGTCCGGCCCGGCCAGCAGACAGAAGAACACCGAAAAGCCGATGCCAAGCCCAGCCGCGCCGCGACGCGTCGCGATGAATGCGCCGAGCGCGAGCACCGGCGCGAGTAGCGCGCAAAGCAGCGGGAAACCATCGATGTTCGGATACACGTAGCACATGAACACATAGCCGGCCAGCGTCGCGAGCACCGCGCCGATCGCCATCTGGATGGCCATTCTGGTGGCGCTTGGCGCGGTGGACGTCAACGCGCAGACCATTGTTGCGCCAATTACGGCGAGACCGCCGCTCGGCCAGTTGGTCGCGATCCAGAACGCACCGGCGATTCCGATGACGACGGCCGAGCGCACGAATGTGAACAATACGGCGAAGCGGTTTGTGCGGCTTATAGGTCTGCTTGTGCGGTGGCTCTTAGTTGGGCTTGAGCTGCATCGTAGGCTGTGCTGCCGGCTTGCTGTTTTGCGCCACAAGCATGCATAGGTTTGCGAATAGTTTATCCATTCGCCCACGAATCGATACAGCAATTCGGCTGCCGTGTCGAAGTCCGCAAGCGATTCCGCGGACGCGGCTTCGAGTGGCCGCCTGGTTTCGCGTACCCGGCGTGGCAAGCTCGCTCGAAAGGGGCGCAGATCGGCTGCTGCGTGCGATGCTTCGACGCCGGCTTCAGCTTGTGCTTCGAACAAGGCTCCCAGTTCGTCGAGGTACGGACCGATGGCCGCGAGTATCGACACAGCGCGGCTGGCGCGCAACCGTTTGAGCAACTGATTCAGCGCATGCAGACGCGCGCACGCATCCATGAATTCGCTATTCAGACGCGCCAGATGCGCACTGCGCGAGCGCATCGCCGGATCTTCGAATGCGACGAACGTGCGGGTTGCTTCGAGGCCAGCGATTTCGTCGACGAAATCCGCGAAACGCCGTTCGAACTGATTGCGCTCGAGCCCGCGTGCGAGCACGTCGACAGCATACGCAGTAAAATTCGCGTACCTGATCTGAAGGTTACGTCGCAGCGCAAGGATCGAGCGCTGGGGCAGCAGCAACGCGCTGACCGCGCTCGAACACACGATGCCGAGCGCCACTTCGGCGGCACGCGTGAGTGCGGCGAGGAACAGTCCCTGAGGCGTCGTCACGTTTGGAATGCCGATCAGCGCGGCGGTGTAACCCGCGAGCACAAAACCGTACCATCTGAAATGCCGATACCTGACCGCCGCAGCAATACAGGCGCTCACCCACACGATCATGCCGAGCATGTACAGTTCGGGCTGCTGACCGAACAGCCCGCCGAGCACGAGCGCGGCCACGGTCCCTACTGCCGTTCCGAGAATCCGGTAGAAGCTCTTCGCGAGCACCATGCCGCTGAACGGTTGCATCAACACAAAGACAGTGGTCATCGCAATGCGCGGCTGCGGCAGATCGAGCAGCATCGCGATGCCCAACGCCAGCAGACCGGCGGTGACCGTCTTCAGCAGATGCAGCCAGGTCAGACCGTCGCTGCTGGCCCAGTCCCGCACGGCGCGATTGAGTTTGGCTCGGCTGAGGCGTCGCCGCATGACGCCGCGCGGACCGAAGAAATCCGCCGACGGTTCGATCGCATGATCGGGTTTCATCTGAAAACAGTGCACCCTACGTGGTCGCTGAGAGAGCCTCCGGACAGAATGGCCGACACCGGCAGGCGAGGCGCCGATTGTAGGAGTCCGCGATGTGTACATTAAGCCGATGGGTGCAGAACATCTGTTCCAGAACGGACAACAATAGTGTTCTGAGACTGACGGAAAATATGATCTTGATCATGAAACAGAAGGTTTGATGGACACGCTACAAAATATGCGAGTGTTTGTGCGCGTGGTTGAAGCCGGCAGCTTCAGAAGTGGCTTCGAGAATTCAGACAGTTCGTTGAGTGGAAAAGCTGGGGGGTGAGTCGGCCATAATGGCCGGCAACAAGGAACCAGAAGATGACGAAACGAAACCGACGGACCCACTCACCGGCGTTCAAGGCAAAGGTGGCCCTGGCGGCGCTCAAGGGCGACAAGACGCTGGCAGAACTGGCCCAGCAATTTGATGTCCATCCGAACCAGATCACGGACTGGAAGAAGCAACTGCAAGAGCGGGTTGCCGATGTGTTCGAAGTGGGGGGCGCGGCGCCGTCGGCGCCGCCAGTCGACGTGAAGGTGCTGCACGCGAAGATCGGGCAATTGACGTTGGAGAATGATTTTTTAGAAAGCGCGCTCAGCAAGGCGGGACTGCTGGGCGTAAAGCGATGATCGATCGTGATCACGCTCTACCGGTGACACAGCAGGCCCGGCTGGTAGGCATCAGCCGCTCGAGTGCCTATTACCAATCGCGTGGGGTCAGCGAAACGGATCTGAAATTGATGCGCCGGATTGACGAGCTTCATCTCGAGCATCCATTTGCAAGGGCACGAATGCTGGCAAGGCTGCTGCGTCGCGAAGGCATCAAGGTCGGGCGCAGACACGTCAGCACCTTGATGAAGCGCATGGGCGTCGAGGCGTTGTATCGCAAGCCAAACACGAGCCGCAAGCATGCAGCCCACAGGATCTGGCCGTACCTGCTGCGCCATCGCAAGATCGAACGGGCCAATCAGGTCTGGGCGCTCGATACGAGCTATATCCCGATGGCGCTGGAGGAAGCGTTTGCGAAATACGGCCTGCCTGAGATCGTCAACACGGATCAAGGCAGCCAGTTCACCGCAACCGATTTCACCGACGCGGTGCTCAGCCGGAACGTTCTTCTGTCCATGGATGGAAAGGGCGCCTGGCATGACAACGTGTTCGTCGAACGGGTGTGGCGAAGCGTCAAATATGAAGAGGTCTATCTGAAAGCCTACGACTCGGTCAGCCACGCCCGCCGCTCAATCGGCAATTACCTGAACTGGTATAACCAGAACCGGCCTCATTCCAGGCTGGCCGATCAGACACCGGATGAAGCATACTTCGCCACGCTGCCAGCGATAAAATCGGCAGCTTGATTGCCTCAGCAATTCCACTTAAAAACTCGCTGATCCTGTCCGAACGAACGAGGCCACCTCTCACGGCGCGCCGCAAGAACCGGCTGACCTTGCGCATCACGAATGTCTGATCCTGCATACGCCGGCGTTCCCGCCACATGAATGGACGCTCGACGGCCCGAACGGCAGTGAGTTGATGGAAGTCGACGGCCCAGTGCATGTGAACATCGCCGAATCATTGATCGTGGCGATCCGCGAAGGCATGGGCATCGGCATGGTGCCGCTCTACGCGGCCATTTCCGGGTTGCGCGATGGCACGCTGGTGCGCGTGTTGCCGGATTATACGCTGCAGAAGACGACTGTTTATGCGCTCTATCCGTCGCGCAAATTCATCGATGCAAAGACGCGCACGTGGGTCGAATTCTTGCGCTCGCATCTGCCGACGGTGATTGCGCGCGACGAAGCATTGCTTGCTGAGGTCGGGCAACCGGGGGGCGGAGATGACCCAGTGCAGCTGGTTGGAGTTGCCCCTGCAACTCAGGACACGCGGACACCGTTAGGTCAATGAAGTCGCGGCAGCACGCCTGAACTCATGCGGCGAGCGGTATTCCAGGGCTTTGTGCGGATGGCGCTCATTGTAGTGTTCAAATGCAACAGCCAGACTCGAGAGCGCCGCTGGCGCGCCAGGCTCGTCCATACAGGCGACGTAATTGTCGCTTCATGATCTTCACGAACGATTCGACCATGCCATTGCTCTGCGGAGAACGTGCCGGCGTTCTCAGTGACTCCAGGGCCAATTCGCGAGCGAAGCTGCGAGTGCGGTGGTCGACATAAGCCGAGCCGTTGTCCGTCAACCATTCGATGGACGGCGCGACCGGCGGTTGTCAACGTACTTGTCGCGTCACCTCATGCGCACTGCTTTAGTTCTTCCGGTTGCATGCGCTCCGGATTGAGCCAGACTTCATCCTTCAATTTCCAGTTGCGCGTCGATCGGGACCAACGCCGTGGATTGCGCTGCCTGGCCTCCGCATAAACGATCTCACGTTGCGCAAGAACTGCATTCGCCACGCCGTTATGACACTGGGCCGGCGTGACGAATTTCAGGCCGCTGTGTTTGTGCTCATGGTTGTACCAGCGCACGAACTGCTGCGTCCAGGCCCGCGCCTCATCAACGCTGCCGAACGGCTTGCGCGGGTAGTCGGGCCGATACTTGCAGGTCCGGAACAGCGACTCTGCGTAAGGGTTGTCGTTACTCACGCGTGGTCGGCTAAACGAGGCCACGACCCCCAGGTTCTCCAGGGTGGCAAGCATCGTCGCACCTTTCATCGGGCTGCCATTATCCGAGTGCAGCACCAGGGGACGTCCTGCCAGGCCCTCTGCCAGACTGGCACGCCGCATCAGCAACGCGGCCAGTTCTGCCGATTCGGCCTCATGCACTTCGTGACCGACAATCTTGCGGCTGAACACGTCCAGCATCATGTACCAGTAGTAATACTGTCCTTTGACCGCCGCAGGTACCCAGGTGATGTCCCACGACCAGACCTGATTGGGCGCCGTCGCGCAATGACTGGTCACTACCCGGGTCGAGGGCTTGCGCGCACGACCACGATGGTGCTGCTGCGAGGCGCTGCGCAGCACGCGGTAAAAGCTCGATTCCGATGCGACATACACGCCGCGATCGGCCAGCCTCGGCACGATCTGGCTGGACGGCAGACTGGCAAACTCCGCACTATTGGCTACCTCAAGAATCTGTTGCCGTTCAGCCTCACTCAACTGCTTGCCCGGCGGCGGCCGTTCGGTCGTGGTACGACCATCGGCACGTACCGTGTCACCGTCACCGACCCAGCGCTGAAACGTGCGCAGGCTCACGCCCAACTCGTCGCAAGCCTTCTCCAGCCGGCAGCCTGACTGCGCCGCCTCGCGTATCAACGATATACATAACAGGCGATCCGGGACGTTGATCAATCGTCCTCTTTGTCTCCCCAGATCGCCTGGACTTTTTTTCTCAGAATCAGCAGCGCCGCCGCTTCCGCTAGCGCCTTCTCCTTGCGCTGCAATTCCTTCTCGAGCTGCCGGATGCGCTGCTTGTCGTCTTTCGACTGGTGGCGCTGCTCGCGTGCCTGCTCGGTGGCATTCGCGTTGGCTGCCTGGCAGGCCGCTCGCCACGCCGCGATCTGTTCGGGATAGAGTCCTTTGCGCCGGCAGTACTCGGCCAGCTCCGCTGCGTTGAGCGGGGCGGCTTCCAGCACTACTGCAAACTTGTCTTCCGAAGACCATCCCTCGGGATTCTTCCCATCGCCCGGCACGGCCAGCCCTTGTCCTTTCGCCTGTCGGCGCCACGTGTACAACGTCTGTTCGGTAATCCCCGTTTCTCTGGCCAGCGCTGAGACCAACGCGTTTTCCGGCGGCATCATGCGACGCACCAGCGCTTCTTTTCTTTCTGCTGAGTAGGCTTTCATTCACCCTGATTTTACCGCCCCCGGACCATGTCTATAAGATTCAGATAACACGACAAGTAGTCTGACGCCGGGGGCGACCTGCCGGTGCCGAATTGCTGCGCGACGGCGGCCAGCATCGCGTTGCGCACTACATCACCGCTATGCCCGCCGGTCCCCGCCGCCCAGCCAATCGCCTCTCCGATCGCAGCAGTCGAGTGCGAACGTTACGCGCAACGGCGTGCCATCGTCGCACCGGAACATCTGTGTCGCGATCAGCCTGCGCCACCCAGTTGTAGATGGTCTGTGCAGTCGGCTCGAACTCCTTTTCCAGTTCCTCCCGCCTGCGCCCGGCCTTCACCAGCTCGACCATTTGCGCCCGAAATTCCGCCGGGTACGGGGTACGATGCTTGCCGATAATCGGCACCTCCTTCTCCAAAGGATAGATGTCCGTTTTTCTGGGTCAACTTCAGTATGCGCAAAAAAGCGTCGATCAACAGGCTACTTTTGGCAGTGGCTGGCAACGGCGTCCGACCACGCTTGTTGTTCGTGCTCGGTCGAGCATGTTGCTGTTGATTTGGGCCGCGTAAACGCAAAAACCCCACCGCGGCGGGTGGGGTTTCTGACTGGGGGGGAGCCTGACGATTACCTACTTTCACACGGGCAATCCGCACTATCATCGGCGTGGAGTCGTTTCACGGTCCTGTTCGGGATGGGAAGGGGTGGGACCGACTCGCTATGGTCATCAGGCATGACGGGTTGCTGCGTCGCAGGGTTGAAGTCAACCGGTTGCGCCACAGCCAATCGGGAAGAAGCGTAAAGGATTCGAGTGTGGGGGGTTGTGTTGTTTCTGGCACAACACTGAATCCCAACCGTGCGTTTCTGTGAGCTCCCGCGGGAGGTCACACAAATCCCCTTCGGGGATCGGACCCGCGTAAGTGCTGAAGCACTCACGCGGGTCGAGACACACCTGTTATAGGATCAAGCCTTACGGGCAATTAGTATCAGTTAGCTCAGTACATTACTGTACGTGCACACCTGACCTATCAACGTCCTGGTCTTGAACGACCCTTCAAGGGGCTCGAAGCCCCGGGGATATCTCATCTTAAGGCGAGTTTCCCGCTTAGATGCTTTCAGCGGTTATCTCTTCCGAACATAGCTACCCGGCGATGCCACTGGCGTGACAACCGGTACACCAGAGGTTCGTCCACTCCGGTCCTCTCGTACTAGGAGCAGCCCCCTTCAAATATCCAGCGCCCACGGCAGATAGGGACCAAACTGTCTCACGACGTTTTAAACCCAGCTCACGTACCTCTTTAAATGGCGAACAGCCATACCCTTGGGACCGGCTACAGCCCCAGGATGAGATGAGCCGACATCGAGGTGCCAAACACCGCCGTCGATATGAACTCTTGGGCGGTATCAGCCTGTTATCCCCAGAGTACCTTTTATCCGTTGAGCGATGGCCCTTCCATACAGAACCACCGGATCACTATGACCTGCTTTCGCACCTGTTCGACTTGTCAGTCTCACAGTCAAGCACGCTTATGCCATTGCACTATCAGCACGATTTCCGACCGTACCTAGCGTACCTTCGTACTCCTCCGTTACACTTTGGGAGGAGACCGCCCCAGTCAAACTGCCTACCATGCACTGTCCCCGACCCGGATCACGGGCCAAGGTTAGAACCTCAAACAGATCAGGGTGGTATTTCAAGGACGGCTCCATTGAGACTGGCGTCCCAACTTCATACGCCTCCCACCTATCCTACACAGACCGGTTCAAAGTCCAATGCAAAGCTGCAGTAAAGGTTCATGGGGTCTTTCCGTCTAGCCGCGGGGAGATTGCATCATCACAAACACTTCAACTTCGCTGAGTCTCGGGAGGAGACAGTGTGGCCATCGTTACGCCATTCGTGCAGGTCGGAACTTACCCGACAAGGAATTTCGCTACCTTAGGACCGTTATAGTTACGGCCGCCGTTTACCGGGACTTCAATCAGGAGCTTGCACCCCATCATTTAATCTTCCGGCACCGGGCAGGCGTCACACCCTATACGTCCACTTTCGTGTTTGCAGAGTGCTGTGTTTTTATTAAACAGTCGCAGCCACCAGTTTATTGCAACCCTTTCACCCTTCTGGCGCAGGCCAGTCAGGCTATGAGGGCGTACCTTATCCCGAAGTTACGGTACCAATTTGCCGAGTTCCTTCTCCCGAGTTCTCTCAAGCGCCTTAGAATACTCATCTCGCCCACCTGTGTCGGTTTGCGGTACGGTCACTGTGAAACTGAAGCTTAGAGGCTTTTCCTGGAACCCCTTCCAGTTGCTTCGCCACCGAAGTGGCTCGCCTCGCACCCTTGAATTCTGCGCCCGGATTTGCCAAAGCGCCTTCTCCAATGCAAGGACCGGGACTTCCAACACCCGGACAACCTTCCGCGATCCGTCCCCCCATCGCATTTCACAATGGTGCAGAAATATTAATCTGCTTCCCATCAGCTACGCATTTCTGCCTCGCCTTAGGGGCCGACTCACCCTACGCCGATGAACGTTGCGTAGGAAACCTTGGGCTTACGGCGAGGGGGCCTTTCACCCCCTTTATCGCTACTCATGTCAGCATTCGCACTTCCGATACCTCCAGCACACTTTCCAGTGCACCTTCGCAGGCTTACGGAACGCTCTCCTACCATGCACATTACTGTGCATCCGCAGCTTCGGTATATGGCTTAGCCCCGTTACATCTTCCGCGCAGGACGACTCGATCAGTGAGCTATTACGCTTTCTTTAAAGGGTGGCTGCTTCTAAGCCAACCTCCTGACTGTTTTAGCCTTCCCACTTCGTTTCCCACTTAGCCATATTTGGGGACCTTAGCTGGCGGTCTGGGTTGTTTCCCTCTTGACACCGGACGTTAGCACCCGATGTCTGTCTCCCGTGATTGCACTCTTCGGTATTCGGAGTTTGCTATGGCGTAGTAATCCGCAATGGACCCCACAACCATGACAGTGCTCTACCCCCGAAGGTGATACACGAGGCACTACCTAAATAGTTTTCGGAGAGAACCAGCTATTTCCAGGTTTGTTTAGCCTTTCACCCCTATCCACAGCTCATCCCCTAACTTTTCAACGTTAGTGGGTTCGGTCCTCCAGCACGTGTTACCGTGCCTTCAACCTGGCCATGGATAGATCACCTGGTTTCGGGTCTACACCCAGCGACTGGACGCCCTGTTCGGACTCGCTTTCGCTACGCCTGCCCTAATCGGTTAAGCTCGCCACTGAATGTAAGTCGCTGACCCATTATACAAAAGGTACGCCGTCACCCCTTCGCAGAGGCTCCGACTGTTTGTATGCATGCGGTTTCAGGATCTGTTTCACTCCCCTCCCGGGGTTCTTTTCGCCTTTCCCTCACGGTACTGGTTCACTATCGGTCGATCACGAGTATTTAGCCTTGGAGGATGGTCCCCCCATCTTCAGACAGGATTTCACGTGTCCCGCCCTACTTCTCGTACACCCAGTTCTTCCATGCTGTTTTCGTCTACAGGGCTATCACCTGCTATGGCCGCACTTTCCAGAGCGTTCGACTAACAATACAGATAACGTGTACCGGCTGATCCCATTTCGCTCGCCACTACTCTGGGAATCTCGGTTGATTTCTTTTCCTGCGGTTACTTAGATGTTTCAGTTCACCGCGTTCGCCTCACGTAGCCTATGGATTCAGCTACGGATACTCCATTAGGAGTGGGTTTCCCCATTCGGACATCTCCGGATCAATGCTCGTTTGCCAGCTCCCCGGAGCTTTTCGCAGGCTACCGCGTCCTTCATCGCCTGTGATCGCCAAGGCATCCACCACATGCACTTGTTCGCTTGACCCTATAACGGGTGTGTCTCTGTGTCGACCCACGCTAGCGCTTTAGCGCTTACGTGGGTCCCATCCCCGCAGGGGATAGACGCACTCGCTACAGGTTGAGTATTCGTGTTGCGCCGTATTCCAAAGCAATCTCTCGATCACCTTTAAAATACATCGATACAATCACAACCCTGATTCACCTACTCCGCACCCATCTCCAGGTGCCTTTCGTGAATCTCTTTACTACTTCTTCCTGATTGTTAAAGAACGGCAGCCGGTATGAAGCCTGTGCCTCATACCGCTCTGACTGGCTCAATCGCCAATGCAAAGTACTCAGCATCACTTCGTGCTGAACCCTTGGCATTGAGGATTGGTGGAGGATGACGGGATCGAACCGACGACCCCCTGCTTGCAAAGCAGGTGCTCTCCCAGCTGAGCTAATCCCCCAGTCTCACAGATACTCCAGCGGCCCCAGCCCTTCAGCTCACCAGACAAGACACTGGTGGGTCTGGATGGATTCGAACCATCGACCCCCGCCTTATCAAGACGGTGCTCTAACCGGCTGAGCTACAGACCCCTGAGCCTGCCTGCGTTTCTTCTAACCACAGCCGATAAGCGTGAGCACTTGAGTGCGATGAATGCACAGCTCTGGAAAGGAGGTGATCCAGCCGCACCTTCCGATACGGCTACCTTGTTACGACTTCACCCCAGTCATGAATCCTACCGTGGTGACCGTCCTCCTTGCGGTTAGACTAGCCACTTCTGGTAAAACCCACTCCCATGGTGTGACGGGCGGTGTGTACAAGACCCGGGAACGTATTCACCGCGGCATGCTGATCCGCGATTACTAGCGATTCCAGCTTCACGCACCCGAGTTGCAGAGTGCGATCCGGACTACGATCGGTTTTCTGGGATTGGCTCCACCTCGCGGCTTGGCAACCCTCTGTTCCGACCATTGTATGACGTGTGAAGCCCTACCCATAAGGGCCATGAGGACTTGACGTCATCCCCACCTTCCTCCGGTTTGTCACCGGCAGTCTCCCTGGAGTGCTCTTGCGTAGCAACTAGGGACAAGGGTTGCGCTCGTTGCGGGACTTAACCCAACATCTCACGACACGAGCTGACGACAGCCATGCAGCACCTGTGTTACGGCTCCCTTTCGGGCACTCCCGCCTCTCGGCAGGATTCCATACATGTCAAGGGTAGGTAAGGTTTTTCGCGTTGCATCGAATTAATCCACATCATCCACCGCTTGTGCGGGTCCCCGTCAATTCCTTTGAGTTTTAATCTTGCGACCGTACTCCCCAGGCGGTCAACTTCACGCGTTAGCTACGTTACCAAGCCAATGAAGGCCCGACAACCAGTTGACATCGTTTAGGGCGTGGACTACCAGGGTATCTAATCCTGTTTGCTCCCCACGCTTTCGTGCATGAGCGTCAGTATTGGCCCAGGGGGCTGCCTTCGCCATCGGTGTTCCTCCACATCTCTACGCATTTCACTGCTACACGTGGAATTCCACCCCCCTCTGCCATACTCCAGCGCTGCAGTCACCAATGCAGTTCCCAGGTTAAGCCCGGGGATTTCACATCGGTCTTACAGCACCGCCTGCGCACGCTTTACGCCCAGTAATTCCGATTAACGCTCGCACCCTACGTATTACCGCGGCTGCTGGCACGTAGTTAGCCGGTGCTTATTCTTCCGGTACCGTCATCCCTCACGGATATTAGCCACAAGGTTTTCTTTCCGGACAAAAGTGCTTTACAACCCGAAGGCCTTCTTCACACACGCGGCATTGCTGGATCAGGCTTGCGCCCATTGTCCAAAATTCCCCACTGCTGCCTCCCGTAGGAGTCTGGGCCGTGTCTCAGTCCCAGTGTGGCTGGTCGTCCTCTCAGACCAGCTACAGATCGTCGGCTTGGTAGGCCTTTACCCCACCAACTACCTAATCTGCCATCGGCCGCCCCTTGAGCGCGAGGTCCCGAAAGATCCCCCGCTTTCCTCTCCCGAGCGTATGCGGTATTAATCCGGCTTTCGCCGGGCTATCCCCCACTCCAGGACACGTTCCGATGTATTACTCACCCGTTCGCCACTCGCCACCAGACCGAAGTCCGTGCTGCCGTTCGACTTGCATGTGTAAGGCATGCCGCCAGCGTTCAATCTGAGCCAGGATCAAACTCTTCAGTTCAAACCTGTTACTGTGTTCGGGCTCTCTCGAACCCGGTCGCTCACTCAACGTACTGACGATGATTGATCCGTCTTTCGACAGACAAACCTTCCTCTAATACTGTGTGAGGCTTCTGATACTTCTGCCTGACAGCAGACTCCGGAGAATCCGCCGCCGCACCCCGCATCAAGCGCCCACACTTATCGACTGTTAGTTTTTAAAGATCGGTCCGCCAAACCCGCCGCGCCTGAACCACCACTACCCGGCACCGCTTCGTTTGCGTCGCTGCGTCTGCAGCAGAGAAGCGGAATTATGGAGAACTTCCACCGGATCGTCAACAGGTTTTTATCACTCGCCTAACCTGCCCACGCCGCCGAAGCCCACGCCATCAAAGGCTTCCCGCTTCTCCGCACCCCGGCGTCCGGAGCACGAAATTCTAGTCGCCGACATCGGGACTTGCAAGCGATATTTTGACCGCTCGGCGCGCAACCTACCGCGACCCAAAACACCTCGACTCACGCAGTCGCATGCGCGCGCATCACCCGTTCGACCACGGCCAGATAATGGTCGATCCCCGGCGTCGCGCGATCCTTCTCTTTCGCGCGATCGTCCCATCGGCGCAAACGCATCGCGTCTTCGGCGTACGGTTTCTGCATAAACGCCTGCGCCTCTTCCCTGCTGAAGACCCCGCCCTGCAATTGCAAGCTGCGCACCGAGTCGGCGGACAGCTGGCCAAAATAGGTGGCGTCGATCGCGCACAGGCAGCGCTTCGCGTCGACGTGCAGACGAATCGGCTCCAGCACCGCATCCGACAACACCGGCCGCAAAAACGGCAAGGCGAAATACTGATGCAGATCGTCGACACCCCGTTCCGTCGGCGTCTCCCCTTGCAGGTTCAGCAGATGGCCGAGGTCGTGCAAGAACGCCGCGGCGACGAGTTCGTCGCTCGCGCCTTCCGCCTCGGCGAGCGCGCCGCTCTGCAACGCATGCTCGAGCTGCGTCACCGGCTCGCCGCTATACGCGAGGCTGCCGTGTCGCTCGAAGAGCACACGGATATCGTCGAGACTCAATGCCACCTGTTACTCCCAAGGTAATGAAAACGTCTTCAGATTGGTAAAGCTCTTCATCGCTTCCTGAACGCCTTCCTTGTAGCCTAGCCCCGAATCCTTGAGGCCGCCGAACGGCGTCAGCTCGATCCGATAGCCTGGCACTTCCTACATGTTGACGGTGCCCACGCGCAGCTCATTAATGAAACGGGTGATCGCGTCCTGCCGGTTCGTACACACGCCCGACAGCCCGAGCGGTGTTCCGTTGCTGATGCGAATCGCATCGTCGAGCGTGTCGAACGCGATGACCGGCGATACCGGCCCGAAGGTTTCCTCGCGCACGAGTGTCATCGACGGATCGACGTTATCGAGCACGGTCGGCGCATACAACGCGCCGCGGCGCTCGTTGCCGAGGCGCAGGCGCGCGCCTCGAACGAGGCAAAGCGGAACACGTCGGCGACGCGGCCGATCTCGTAGCGCGAGTCCTGCTTCGACAGACCCGACTCGAGCGAAATCAGATCCGACGCCGGTTCGATCCGCTCACGCAGCAGCACCGCCGCGCGCTCGAGAATCTGCGAACGCTCGTAGCGCGACAGCGTCGGCCGATACGCGAGCGCGTAGTCGAACGCGGCGCGCACATCGTCGATGCTGGCGAAGGGCACCGTGCCGACGCGCATGCCGGTATAAGGATCGAACACGTCGAGCGTCCGGGCGCGCGTCGCGCGCTCGCCGCTCAGCCGCAGCGCTTCGGCGCGGAACTCAGGATGGTCCCGCGGCGCCGTGTTCACGATGTCGACACGCGATTGAGCGCGACGTCGAAGATATCGAAATTGCGCAGCCGTTTGCCTTCGCTGCCGGTGGCTGATGGCTGAACGCGCCGGTTGAACAGCAGCGGCACTTCCTGCTCGGAAATCCCGCCGTGCGAGCGCAACGGCACGGTGAGCCCGGACAGGTCGTGCTCGTCGCGCCGCGTGCCGAGCACCACATGCTTCGTGCCGATCACGACCAGATCGCCGATGCGATCCTCAGGCAGCCCGAAGCGCGCACACGCGGCGCGTCGATCGAGCACGACTTCGATTCCCGGCAGGCGGCCGATCCGCGCAATCACGGACGCAGCATCGACCTCGCGCGGCAAATAGACCGTCGCGAACGAACCCAGCGCGCCATGATGCACGACGTACGGATCGGTGATCGGCAGAATCACGCGTGCCGTCGACGCGTCGAGCCAGTCGTCGAGCAAGTCCTGCAGATAGATCACGTTCGGCTCGCCGGTCTGCGGATCGTGCTTCGCGTTCATGCCGTGATCGGCGGTGAGGCCGATCACCCAGCCGAGCGCGTCGAGCTTCGCGAGATAGCCGTCCATCATCGCGTAGAACGCGTTCGCGCCTTCGGTGCCGGGCGCCCATTTGTGCTGGATATAGTCGGTCGTCGACAGATACATGAGGTCGAGCTTGCGTGTCTGCGCGAGCCGCACGCCGGCCGCGAACACGAATTCCGACAACCCCGCGCTATACACGTCGGGCAATGGCAGGCCAACCAGATCGAGCACGTCGTCGATGCCGTTTTCCTCGCGCGTCACCTCGTCGGCTTTCTCCGCCGAAAAGCAGATGCCCTTCAACTGCGAGCCGAGCAGCCCGCGCAGTTTGTCCTTCGCGGTGACGACGGCGACCGCGGCGCCCGCGTCGGCGGCGGCCGCGAGCAGCGTGGGCGCGCGTAGGTAGGCGGGATCGTTCATCATCACCGCCGCCCCCGCGCCGTCGTTCGCGTGGGTGTCCCAGAAGTAGTTGCCGCTGATGCCGTGCACGGACGGCAATACGCCGGTCACGATCGACAGGTTGTTCGGGTTCGTGAACGACGGGATCACGCAGTCGCCGCGAAACGCCGCGCCGCCCTCGAGCATCGAACCGATGAACGGCGCGACGCCGGCCGCGACCGCCGCTTCCAGGTACGCAAACTCGCAGCCGTCGACACAGACAACGACCGTCGGTTGCGAAGGCAGCCGGTAGCTCCGGCCGTTGACTTCGATCGTGCGTTGCTCGGGGTATGTCATCGCGTGGTTTTCCATTGCCGGGGTTGTCATTGCAAAGTCTTCATCGCCGGGTTGTCTGTTCGTGGGGCGAAGCTGCCGCGGCGTTTGCCGGTACGCTTGCCTCGGCTTCATCGCCGCGCCGTCATCGCCCGCGCGAGCCGGCCGCACCCGCGCCTGCCGGGAGGCGCTGCTCGTGCGCCGCATCGCCCGCCGCATGCGCGCGCTGCAACCCGCCCTGCACATGCGCGCGCATCAACTGCGCGGCCTGCTCCGCATCGCGCGACGCGAGCGCTGTCAGAATCGCGCGATGCTCGGCGAGCGAGCGCGCCATCGCGTCGGCCTGCACGACTAGCGCCGCACGCCGAAACAGGCTCAGCTCGCTGACGAGCCTGCGATACGTGTCGTACAACTTCGTGTTGCCCGCCGCCGCGACCAGCGCATCGTGAAACGCGACGTTCGCGCGCGCATACGCATCGTGATCGTGCGACGCGAGCGCCGCGCGCATCGCGTCGACCCAGTCGCGCAGCACCGCGAGCTTGCCCGCATCGATGCTCGACGCGAGCATCCGGCACGCCCCCTCTTCGAGCACCGCGCGCACCGCGTAAATCTCGTCCGCCTCCGCGAGCGACACCGTCCGCACGAACACGCCGCGATTCTTCTCGGTGCGCACCAGACCCGCCTGCTCTAGCGCGCGAAACGCCTCCCGCACCGGCCCGCGCGACACCTGCAATCGCGCCGCCCAGTCGGCTTCGTTGAGCTTGTCGCCCGGCGCCAGCATGCCGCCGACGATATGCCGCTCGATCTCGTCGCGCACCAGCGTCGTCAGCGAATGGCGGCGCAGGACCTCGATCGGATCGACGGACGCAGTGTGCATATATTCGGTCATTTTGGCAACTTTTGCCACATCTACATCGATGCTC
This sequence comes from Paraburkholderia sp. MM5496-R1, assembly GCF_050436205.1. Classification (NCBI taxonomy): domain Bacteria; kingdom Pseudomonadati; phylum Pseudomonadota; class Betaproteobacteria; order Burkholderiales; family Burkholderiaceae; genus Paraburkholderia; species Paraburkholderia sp. MM5496-R1. The sequence continues at coordinate 2,195,774 of NZ_JBNDLT010000003.1, read as the reverse complement.
ACCGGTTCGCGCGCGTGCTTCAGATCAACGAAATCGCTCGCCGATCAGTCGGATAACTCGGCTCAGTCGGGTCAGTCGATCCGGCGCCGCGGAGCGCGCGCCGCGATCAGCAGCAGAGCGACCAGCGAGACCAGCAGCAGAATCAGCGACAGCGCGGAAGCCGGCAGGTAATAGCCGCGTTCCACCTGCCCGACGACGACGATCGGCACCGTCGCGAAGCCTGGCGGATATACGGTCAGCGTCGCGCCGAGTTCGCCGAGCGACAGCGCAAAGCCGAGCGCGAGACTCGCGCGTATCGCCGGCACCAGTTGCGGCAACACCACGCGGCGCAGCACCATCGACGGCGGCGCTCCGAGGCTCGCGGCCGCTTCGCGCAACACGGTCAGCTCCGGGCGCAGCGCGGCGGCCGCGCAGCGGTAGCAGAACGGCAGTACCAGCGCGAGCTGCACGAACACCACGATCGCCGCCGAGCTCGACAGATCGAGCGGCCGTTTGTGATACGCGATCAGCACCGCGAGGCCGAGCACGACGCTCGGCACGCCGTTGGGCATCATCGCGATCGTGTCGATGACGGCGCCGAGGCCGCGCCGGTCGCGTCCTTCGAGCGCGAGCGCGAACCACAAACCGAGGATCGTGCCGAGCACCGCGACGCCCATGCCGACTTCGAGGCTGGTGGTCAGCGCGTCGAAGTCGCTCGAACCGAGGCGCTCGAACCAGCGCATGCTGAAGCCGTCGGGCAGGATCGTGCCGGACCAGTGCGACGCGACGCTCGATAGCGCGACGACCAACACCGGCAGCACGAACAGCCAGAAGCACAGCAGCGCGGCAAAGCCGAGAAACAGACCGCCGAGCAGTCGCACCGCGAGGCTGTGCCGCACCGGCCGGCCCTTCTTGTGCATGACCGGCAGCACGGTCGGATCGAGTTCAACGGCCATGACCGGCTCCTTTCACCTTGCGACGATTGACACGCCGGTACAACGCGTACAACGACAACGACATCAGCAGCATCACGACCGCGCCGGCGGCGGCGGTCGGCAGATCGAGATCGACGGTGGCGGCGCTGTAGATCGCGACCGGCAGCGTGATCAGATGGGCGCTGCCGAGCACCAGCAGAATGCCGAACTCGTTGAGCGTCAGCAGAAAACACAGGATCGTGCCGGCCGCGATGCCCGGCCACGCGAGCGGCAGGATCACCTTGAACGCGACCATCAGGCCGTTCGCACCGAGGCTGCGCGCGGCTTCGATCAGTCGCTGGTCGAGCAGCGCGAACGATGCCAACGTCGGACGCACGACGAACGGCGTATAGAACACGACTTCCGCGAGAATCACGCCGCCGATGCCGAACAGAAAATCGAGCGGCGGCGCCTGCAGATTGAACAGCCGCTGCAGCCCGATGCTGACCGAGCCTTGCGAGCCGTACAGAAAGATCAGCGTGAACGCGACCAGAAACGACGGGAACGCGACGAACAGTTCGAGAAAGCGCGTGACCAGGCGCGCGCCCGGAAACGGCTTGAAGAACAGCAGCGACGCGAGCGCCACGCCGAGCAGCGACGCCAGGCTCGCGCTCGCGAACAGGATGCCGAGCGTGGTGCCGATCACGCCGCGCGTTTCGGGGTTACCGAAGAACGTTACGTACGCGTGGCCAGACAGGCCATGCGCGCCGGTCAGACTCAGCATCACGAGCCGCACCAGCGGATAGATGACGAGCGGTCCGAGCACCACGACTGCAATGAACAGCAGATGCCATTGCGCGAGGCGCTCGCGCCGCTTGACGGCGGCCGCGTGCGCCGCCGCGCTCGCGAGACGGCGCGCGGCGGCGGCTTCGACCTCGGCTTGCGCGGCAAGGTCGAGTGGGTTGGACGTATCAGGGCTTGATAAGGACGACATCGCCAGCCTCGTAACGCAGGGAAACACGCGCGCCCTTCTCCGGCGTCATGCCGAGACCACGCTGCAGCGTGACGAGCACGGGGTCGTTCGGCAGCGCATCGAGCACGACCGATACCGACAAGGCCGCGCCGTACCACTCGACCGACGCGATCGCGCCGTGCAACTGCCCCTCTCCGAGCGGCACGATGCGCAGCGCCTCCGGACGCAGACACGCGACACGTTCGCGCTCGTTGTAGCGCGCGTCGTCCATGCCGAACGCGACCTGCGGCGGCAGCAGATTGGCCGCGCCGAGGTAGCGCGCGACGAAGCCGTCGGCCGGCGAGTCGTACAGCTGCTGCGGCGTGCCGAGCTGCGCGATATGGCCATCGCGCATCAGCAGCGTGCGGTCGGACAGCACGAGCGCGTCGTCCTGATCGTGCGTCACGCACACGATCGTCAGATTCGGCAGGCGTTCATGCAGCGCCTTCAGTTCGGAGCGCACCGACGCGCGCAGATTGGCATCGAGCGCGGACAGCGGTTCGTCGAGCAGCAGCACGTCGGGCTCGATCACGAGCGCGCGGGCGAGCGCCACGCGCTGCTGCATGCCGCCCGACAGTTGCGCGGGCATCACGTGACCGGCATCGCCGAGCTGCACGAGCTTCAGCACCTCGGCGACGCGGCGCGCGACGTCGCGCGCCGGAATACGCCGCGCGCGCAACCCGAACGCGACGTTCTCGAATACCGTCAGATGCGGAAACAGCGCGTAGCTCTGGAACAGCAGTCCGAGGTTGCGCTTGTGCGGCGGCATGTGCGTCAGATCGCGGCCGGCCACCGTCAGCGTGCCAGCCAGACCGTCGGCCTCGATGAAGCCCGCGATGAAGCGCAGCAAGGTCGTCTTGCCGCAGCCGCTGCGCCCGAGCACGGTGAGCAACTCGCCGCGCCGGATGGTCAACGACAGATCGTCGAGCACCGTGCGCGCGCCGAAGCGCACCGTCAGGTGATCGATCTGCACGCCGCCCGGCGCGTCCGAACGCGCGGCGTCGAGCGCATCCAGCGGAGCGCCGGGCGCAGTGGGGTGAGCGAGACTGGCCGTATTCACCGGAGTCGTCCTCCAACAGGATTAATGCTGATGCGGCGCCGCGCATTACGTGCGAAGCGCCGCCTGAATCGACTTACTTCGGCTTGACCACTTCGATCTCTTTGCCCGACGAACCGATCACGTCGCTCTTCCAGCGCGCGGTCCAGTCGGCCTTCTTCGCCATCACGTGGTTCCAGTCGACCGGAATCAGCTTGACGCCGCTGATCGCCTGCTTGACCGCTTCGCCGTTCTTGCCCGCGAGCGGCACGTCGCTGCGACCCGGAATGCCGAAGATGTCCGGCACCTTCGACTGCACTTGCGTCGACATCAGATAGTCGATCAGCTTCTTGCCCTCGGCCTGGTTCGGACCGTTCTTGATCAGCGCGATCGCGTACGGCAGCTGGAACGTGGTCGGCTGACCGCCTGGCGTGGCGGCGAGGAACACCGGTTTCAGCGACAGGCCGCCGTTGGCCGCGTCGTCGAGATCCATCTGCAGATCGCCGTTGGCGACCGCGATCTCGTTACGCGACAGCAGCACGTCGAGATAGCCCGTGCCCTTGGTGTGGAACTTGGCGCTCTGCTCGAGCTTCTTCAGATAGTCGAACGCCTGGTCTTCGCCCATCAGCGACGAGGTCAGGATGATCACCGCCATGCCGTCGCCGGCAGTCGCCGGATTCGAATACGCGACCTTGCCGGTGAAGTCCGGGTGCAGCAGGTCCGCGAACGTCTTCGGCTCGGTTTTCGTGACTTCGGGGTTGATCGCGAACGAGAAGTAGTTGTTCACGAAGGTCGCCCACGCGCCGTTCGGCGCCTTCGCGATGGCCGGCACGTTCTTGTAGTTGGCACTCTGGTACGCCTGCAGCAGGCCGCTCTGGTCGGCCTGCTGAATGAACGGCGGCAGGGTGACGAGCACGTCGGCCTTCGGCTGATCCTTCTCGATGGTCGCGCGATTCACGACTTCGCCGCTACCCGCCGTGACGATATTGACCTTCACGCCCTCCTTCTTTTCGAAAGCCGGCAGCACATCCTTGTACAGATTTTCGAGGCCGTCGGCCGTGTACAGCACGACGGCATCGGCCGCATGAGCCTGCATCGCGGCACCGCCGAACGCGGCCGCGGCGACCAGCGCCGGCAGCAGTTTGCGCGCGAGGCCGGCCGCGGCGTGAAGGGAATTCGTCTTTTTCATATCGCTCTCTCCGAAGCTAAAAACCAGACGGTCGGGATAACCCATACCTGTAGTGATTGAACGGCGGCACGCGCTTGCGTGTTGCCCGCTGCGGTTGCCGCGCCGGTCTGTCGTGGATTGCAGATTGCCGACAACTTTGCCGCTCCTCGCCCAGCCTGACTGACAGCCCCTATCACACCCGCGCTGCCTGCCGCGCCTGAGCGGGCACGGCAAGAATCACAGGTTTCGATGACAAGGCCATGACGATTGCGCCGAATTCCAAAAAAAGACACAAATTGCCAACTCGCGCCAACCGACTGAATTCGTCGCGCCACCCCAAAGCGGACCCCGCGCGCCGATCCCGTGTGGATCGTACATGGCGAAAATGACGATGTATGCACGGTGCGTCGGGAAAATGCGGAGGGGGGTGGCTTGTTTTATTTAGATTTTGGCGGGCGCGGAATCTCGCTCAGCGCGAGCGGCGTACGAACGCGGCGGGAACCGCCCCGCCAGCCCGTCTCAGGCGATCAGAATCTCCGGACCATGCGCGGTGATCGCCGTGCCAAGCGCGCGCTCGGGCGCCAGTTCGGTGACCAGATACCGCGCCGACTCGATCCCGTTGATGCGCACCGGCGTCACGCGTCCGAATTTCGAATGATCGGCGACGACGACCACCATGTCGGCCGCGGCGATCATGCGGCTGCGTACTTCGGCCGCCATGCGGCTGTAGTCGGTGAGATAGCCGTCCGGCGAAATTCCGCCCGCGCCAATGAACGCGAAATCGGCGTGGTACTGCGTGAGCTGCTGAACTGTGTCGAGGCCGAAGGTCGCGTCTTCGATATCGGACAGCTCGCCGCCGAGCAGCGTCACGCGATTGTCGTTGCGTCGGCCGAGCAGCAGCGCGATGCGCCAGTCGTTGGTGTAGACCGTCAGCCGATGCCGGTCGAGCAGCGCCCGCGCGACCGACTGCGTAGTACTGCCCGAATCGATGATCAGCGACGCGCCGTCCGGCACGAACTCGGCCGCGCGCTCGCCGATCGCACGCTTCGCACCGGCGTTCTCGGCTTCGCGCGTATCGAGATCGGGCTCGCGCCGATCGCTCGACAACGCGCCGCCGTGTGTCGTCACGAGCAGGCCGCGGCCGGCCAGCGCGTTGAGGTCGCGACGGATCGTTTCGCGCGATACGTTCAGTTCGCGCACCAGTTCCGCGACCGACAGCGCGCCGTGCTTTGCGACTTGCGCGAGGATGTATTGATGACGTTGTTCTGCGAGCATCTGAGAAGGCCGGAAGCCGGCACGCTTGGGTTTCGCCGTGGTTGAGGAAGGCCGCCGTATTGTATTACGCGTATTGCGCGTCGTCGGTGCTCGCGTGCAGGTGGCGCTCAGGGTGGCGTGGGGGCGCGTTCACGGCGCGCTCGGCTTGCATCGAGCCGCCCTTGCGCGCGAACACGCCAGCCATCGCGCCGACCTGCTAACCTTGACGGCTGGACTCGCCGGCCATGCGGCGAACGCAACGCCGCCGCCCGGCCGAGTCCCGCGCACAACGCCTCGCCCGTCAACCGAACCGCCGATGCCGCCACTGTTTCGCCGTCTACTGCTGCTGTTCCATGCGCTGCGTTACGGCGCGCGCCTGATCTGGCTCGCCGCCCCGCCCGACCACAAGCTGCACTGGATGATCGAACTGATCGGCCGCGTGCATGCGTCGGAGCGCAGCGGCGCGCAGTTGCATGGTCTGCTGCCGGCGCTCGGTCCGCTCGCGAGCCGCTTCGCGCAGACGCTCGCCAGGCGCCCCGAGCTCGCGAGCGGCACGCTGCATGACGCGCTGGACGCCATCGATCACATGGAAGTGCCGCTGTCGCCGGACGACTCCGCGCTGGCTTTGACTCGCGCGTTCGGCCGGCCGCTCGGCGAGCTGTTCAGCGCGGTCGACCTCGTGCCGGTACGCAGCGGCTTCGCCGAGCAGACCCATTTCGCGCGGCTCGCGATGCCGCTCAAAGGTCATCACGAAGTCGCCGTCAAACTCGTGCGCGCGCAGCAGTTGCAACAGATCGGCGATGAACTCGCTTTGTTGCGCTGGGTCGCGCGCTGGCTCGAAAAGCTGTCGCGCGTCGCGCGCCGGCTGCAGTTGCGCGCGCTCGCGCAAACCTTTCACCGACGACATCCTGCGCCGCTTCGACCTGCGCGCCGAAGCCGCGAATCTGAGCCAGACCGGCCACGATTTCGACGGCGACAAGCGCATCGTCGTGCCGGACGTGATCTGGGAGCTGTGCACCGACCACACGCTGACGATGCAGCGCGTCAACACGCTGTCCGCGAGCGACCTGCCCGGTCTGCACGCGCACGGCATCAAGCTGGCGCCGCTCGCCGCGCATATCGTCGAGGTCGTCACCGAGCAGGCATTCGAGCATGGCTTCTTCCACGCGACGCTCGATGCGCGCCGCGTGCGCGTCAGCATCGAGCCGGACACGCTCGGGCGCCTCGTGCTCGCGGAGTTCTCGATCATGGCGACGCTGTCGAGCGACGAGCGCGAATTTTTCGTGCACGGCGCGACCGCGTTGTTCGACCAGGACTACGGGCGGCTCGCCGACATGCATCGCGAGGCCGGCCACGTGCCGGACGACACGCGCGCCGAGCTGCTCGAAGCCGAGCTGCGCACGCGCGCCGAAGCGCACTTCGCGGCGGCGCCCGCGGATCGCTCGGCGAGTTCGCTGTTTCACCATCTGCTGCACGGCGTGCAACCGTTCGACGGCCACGTGCCGGGCGCGCTCGCGACCGCGCAGCGCTCGTTCCAGCAGGCGGAGATGCTCGCGCGGGCGCTGCATCCGGGCATCGATACATGGAACATCGCACGCGGCGTGCTCGCCGATATCGCGCGACGCGATCTCGATCATCGGGGCTGGCTCAAGCGACTGTCACACGAGCTGCCGCATCTCGCGCATATGCTGCCGCGCGTGCCGCAACTGGCGGTGCGCTATCTGCAGCAGCACGATCGCACCGGCACCCCGCAGCAGAACGCGCAATTGCTCGCGGATCTCGCACGCGAATACCGGCGCACGCGCTGGCTGCTGTGGGCATGCGTCGTCTGTGGCGGCGTGCTCGGAGCGGGGATGACGCTGCTCGCGTGGTGACGGTCCCGCGCGCGCCTTGCAGCTTTGAACAAGACGCGGCGATCGTCGCGGGAGTGCTGGCGCTGGCGCTCGGTGAGCATCGCTGGATCGCGTCGCCGACGCTGTGGACATCGCTCGCGTGGGGCATCGTGATGCTGTCCGGCATCAGCGTCACGTTGCTCGTCTGGATGGTCCGGCGCGGCGATGCGGCGCGCGCGACTGCTCTGCTGTTTCTTGCGCCGCCGCTTGCCGCGCTCGAAGGCTATCTGGGGTTCGGCGAAACGCTGCTGCCAGTGCAGATCGCCGGATTTGCGGTCGCGCTGGCTGGCGTGTTGTTGGCGAGGTCGTGAGGGGCGCCGCGCGCCAGTATTGCCACCAAGCGCCCGTCAGTCGGCCGTATCCGCGCGCGCGGGCATTTTCGCTCGCGCAACCGCGCCCGGTGCTGGCGACCACGCCGGCCGACTCTTGCGCTGCGAATCGACCACGACGATAAAACGCCCCGCCCACGGCATGATCTGCCGGTCGCTTTTCAGCACCCACAGCGATTGGCCGGAATCGACGAGCTGCGCATATGCTGCGTCGAGAATCCCGTAGTGATCGAGAAACGTGTTCAGCGATGCGGGAATCCGCACGCAGCCCTTCGAATGACGAATGCCGAGCAGCGGTTCGAGCCGCTCGGGGTCGGTCGCGTGCATCTGGAAGCGCATCTGCGACATGCCGCCCTTGCCCCAGCCGCGTTCACCCAGCGCCCAGCCGAGGTCGAAGATGCGCATATCGCGCCGTCCGTAGCCGCGAATATGGTTTTCGTTCTGCGTGCCCTCGGAGCGGAAATCCATGTTGTCGGGCGTATGTTCGAACACGCCGAGCGGTGTGATGAAGTGGTCGTACTCGCCGGGCCGTCCCGTGGATACCGGCGATGCGCCGATCATCTGCCAGTTGTCGGCGGGCGCCGGGCGGAAGTAAATCAGGAGCGCCTGCACGTTCGCATTGCGATCGACGAGCACCACGTACTCGCCCGACAGATTGCCAAGCTCGTTCTCATTGAGCGCCGTCTCCAGACGGTCGGCGTACGCTCGCTGCGCCGCGACGGGCAGTCTGAGCCGGCGCGTCACGTCCCGCGCGAATACGTCGCGCAGCAGGAATGCGCGGCGCGGATCGACGACGCCAGCCGCGTCGGGCGCGGCGATGGTGGCGGCGTCGATCGTGGGCAACGGCCGGCTCGCGCCATTCCATGCGTTGGCCGGATTGGCCAGATTCACCGTATGCGCCGCTGATGTCGCGGATGCAGGTGACTGAGCGCTACCGGGCGCCGCCGCATGAACCGGCGCCGCCATCGCACCGGCACTCGAGACGATGGCTGCGCAAACCCACGCGCAAATCCTCAGGCGGTTCAATCCAGGCTGGCCAGGCCGATCTGGGTATCTCATCGCGTCTTGGAGCAAACATGATTATTATTGATCGCACGCCGGGTCCCTGCGGCGTTCGGCACGACCGATGTTACTCAGCGAAGCGAGGCGTGTCGATGAAAATACCTTCTAACCTGCGAACTCTTCAAAAATGATCGGCTATTTTTCGACAATCGACATGCCAGCGAAAATGCAATTAATACGCAATTAAATCGGTCATCGGAAAATCAAACCCCAAAAGGCATATACGATTTCGTTCGACGAAAGGTAGACCGAAGACGGCGGCACGTGCCGATACTCACGCCGTTTTTCAATCTGCTTGCAATCTGTTTCAAGCCGCTTCAATCGCTTTTTCTCTCGCGAGGACAACAACGATCATGGCTCAATCCGATCCAGCCGCGCGCCAGGCCCGCATCGCGACTGAAATGCACGTCGCCGCCGAATTCGACGCAAGCCGCGAAATCGAGCGCCGGGTCGATTTTCTGGCGAACTATCTGCGCAACAGCCACCTGAGAACTTATGTGCTCGGCATTAGCGGCGGCGTCGATTCGACTACGGCCGGGCGTCTCGCGCAACTCGCGGTCGAGCGTTTGCGGGCGAACCATTACGACGCGAGTTTCGTCGCCGTCCGTCTGCCTTACGGCAAACAACGCGATGAAGCGGATGCGCTCGATGCATTACGCTTCATTCGCGCCGACGAAAATCTGACTATCGATATCAACCCGCAGCCGATGCGATGCTCGAGTCGCTCGATAAAAGCGGCGTGTCGTTCAAGGACGAATCCCAGCGGGATTTCGTGCACGGCAATATCAAGGCGCGCCAGCGGATGATCGCGCAATACGCGGTGGCTCGCGCGCGCTCGGGCGTCGTGATCGGAACGGACCACGCGGCCGAATCGGTGATGGGCTTTTTCACGAAGTTCGGCGACGGCGGCGCCGACGTGCTGCCGCTCGCCGGGCTCAGCAAGCGCCGCGTGCGTGCGGTCGCGAATACGCTCGGCGCGCCCGACGCGTTGGCGCATAAGGTGCCGACCGCCGACCTCGAGATGCTGCGGCCGCTTCGTCCCGACGAAGACGCATATGGCATCCCATACGACGCGATCGACGATTTTCTCGAAGGCAAGCCGGTCAGCGATACCGTGCGTGACGTGGTCCTGCAGTTTTACAACGCGACGCGTCACAAGCGGGCGCTGCCGTATACGCCGTTCGATTGGCCGGCGTCGCCGGATGGGCAATGATGCGCCCGCGAACGGCGCTCTCAAACGAATAAAGGCGGTGGACATGCGCGCGTCGTCGCGCCTGTCCACCGCCTTCGAAAACAATAGAGCTTACTGCGCCATCCGCGGCGCTTACTGCTCGGGCGGCGGTTCGTCGCTGAACAGATCGGCGCTCGCTTCGAGCGGCTGGCCACCCAGTTGCTTGCCTTGAATCTGCCGCGCGATCACGTCGCCGACATACGGCACACTCGCGTCGAGTTCGATCGTCGCGTAGGCGCCGGGCTTGCCGGCGTCCACCACCTCGACGTGTTTCGCGTAACGGCCGAGTTCGCGCTTCAGAAATTCCCGCACGTCCTGCTCGCTGCACGATTCGGCGATATTGCGCACGGTCAGGTTCATGCGGCCTACCCTCGCCGCGCCTGGCGGTCCGTCCGTCGGTCAGGGCTTGCGATACGCACCGGTCGCAGCGCGGCACGCTGCTTCGTCTGAGTCGCGCCGAGTGCGCGAAGTGCGACGACGCCGGTCGCGCCGGCTAACCCCATAGCGAGCCATGACAAGTAAAAGGCCATCGTTCAAATCTCCTGTGCGAATTGCATCCTGTTGTCAGAATAGCCCGCTTCGACAGCGAACACACTGTGACGCAGCGTCGTAGGCAATGGCGAAACGTCCCCGTCGATGCACTGTACCTGAATCGGTCGCGCCAATCCTGGGAAGACATCGGCTGCCTCAGCACCTTGCATGCCTGGCGAGCCCCGGCCCGGCACGCAGACCTATCGTCGAAGGCAGCGTGCGGGGGACGTGGGCAAAGGCGGACTGATCGCGCCGATCAGTCCGCCGCTTGCACGTTCGCCGCGCTCACCCACCACGCATTCTTACCTTGCGGCAGACGGACCAGCACCGCGGAAGGATCCTCGACGCCGTCATCGGCGATCTGGCATACCGGCAGGCCGTCGGGCAGACGCTTCACTTCGCCGGCGGCCTCGAACAGCGCGATTCGCTGCGCATCCAGCGGGCGCAGTTGCCGATACACGTCGAAGCTGAGCGCCGCGGGCACGTCGCCGCGAATCTCGAGCTCATTGGCGCGCGCGCAATGCGCCGGCGCGACGGCAACCGCGGCGGCGCTGCCGCTCAGGCAACCGCTCAGGCAGCCGATCGTCAGCGCGACGGCGGCGAGACGGGAATGGATCATCGTGTTTCTCCGAAAAAAGTGAGGGGCAGCGAACCGTGGTTCCGCGCGGAATGCGCAAGCGTGCGGACGCGCGGCGCGCTCAACGCTGGCGGGCATGCGCGTCGCGTCGGCTGTCTTCGCTGTCGACGCCATCGTCGTCGCGAGTCGCGAACTCGAGCCGGCTCACGTCGCAGGACGCCTGGCCAAAGCCCGCATACACCGCCGACCAGTTTCCGACGATCACCGCTTGCGCCTGCGCGAGACTCAGCTTGCCTTCGCAGACGCAACGCTTGAGCAGCGCCGCCGCGCGTGCCTTGCGGCGCTCGCCCTGCGGGCCGGACCACGGCAACAGATCGAGATTGGCCGGCGCATCGGGCGATCCGCCGAGCATGACCGGCACACGCCGGTCGAGCGCGAACGCGGCGACGTCATCCGCATCGATGCCGCGTGCGGCAAGCATGCGATCCTTGTGCGCCATCAGTTCGTCGAACGGCGGCGCGACGGTTTCCGCATAACCGGGGCGGCAAATCGTCTGGCCGATCGACTGCTGGGTCACGCGTTCGTCGAGCACGGCGCTCGGTTGCGCGGCGGCATCTCCGATGCGCAGCGCGAGCAGTGCGCCAACGGTGACGAGCAGCGCACGGTGCGTGATGCGCACGCGCGGACAAAGGACGCGCGTGCGTCCGAGCCGCGGCGCGGTGGCCGTGTCATTGCTGCTGGTCGTGTCGCGGGAAAGACCGCGCCGATGGGTGTCTGCGATGCCTGCGTTCATTCGTCGGCGCGCCGGCGGCGGCACGCGGTAGTTCAATTCGCAAGGCAATTAAAACACATTCAATATGGATGAGTACAAAAGCCGGACATGAGGGCGCGGCGTTTGCCGGCTCGCGGCAGCCGCCGCGAGCCAGCGCAGACCAACCCAGCGCGACGTCGCGATGAGTGGGGGCGCCCCGCCGCCTCTACTTCGCCACCCGCGCCTGCAACGCGCGGATCCGCCCGAGCGCCTGCGCGTTCGACACCGTCTCTTCGTACATCTTTGCGAGGTCGGCTTTCAGCGCGGTGCGCGAACCGCCATCGAGATACACCATATGCCCAGATGGATAGAACCGTGCCGACAGGTTCTGCCGCACCTGCTGACTGACCAGCGGCATCTGCTGCAGATCGAGCACGGTCTGATAGAACGGCGTGACGAAATCGAAAAAGCCATTCGCCGACAGCACCTTGAGGTCGGGATTGAGCGCCATCACGGCGGCAAGGTCGCCGGCCGTGTACAGAATGATGTTGCCTGTCGAGTCGAGCCCCTTCTGCGCGCCGGTTGGATCGATATGGCCGAAATCCCAGTACTTGAACGCCTGATCGTTGAGGTCGGTGAACGACGAGTTCGACGTGTACTTCAACTGCTCGTTCAGATAGACGTTCCACATCGTCGTGTAGACGCCGGTGACCGCGGTCATCGTCGGATCGTTGCCGCCGGAGTTCGGGTCGATCTTGCCGGCGATGCCGGTGTCGATCGCCGTTACGCGGCCGTCGTAGGCGCCGAGCGCGAGGCCTTGCGACTTCAGCAACGTGGTCAGGAACAGCGAATTGCCGCGGCTGTCGTAGCCCGCGATGTCGAGGCTCCACGCGAGCAGCGTCGTTTTGTCGATGCCGGTGTATTCGCTGAGTTTTTCGGTGGTCGCGGAATCTGTGGTCGGGAACTTGCGCAGCGCGGCCAGGTAGTCGGTGCGCGCGAACTGCGCGACCTCCTCGGCGAACGCGCCGAGATCGGTCGGCCGCGGCGCGACGCCGAGCTTCTTGTGATACCACGCGTCAGCGGCCGCCGTGGGCAGCGCGCCGACCGGATTGCCCGATTGCGTGTAATCGAGAATCGACGATTGCAGCGTAATGCCGTTCAGATCGACCCCATCCTCGTGCAGCCGGTACGCGAGCACGCAGCTACGCGCCGTGCCGTAGGACTCGCCGAATAGATACTTCGGCGAATTCCAGCGGTTGTTCTTCGTCAGAAAACGCTTGATGAACTGCTTGATCGAATCCGCGTCCTGATCGACGCCCCAGAAGTCGCGATTCTTCTTCGGCGCGATCGCCGCCGAATAGCCGGTGCCGACCGGATTGATGAACACCAGGTCGCTCTTGTCGAGCAGACTGTCCGGATTGTCTTCGAGTGAATAAGGCGCGGGCGGCGTGAACCCCGGCATCGACGTCTTGATGCGGCGCGGCGCGAACGAGCCGAGCAGCACGAATACCGACGACGACCCCGGCCCGCCGTTATAGAAAAACGTGACCGGCCGCGTTTCTTCCTTCTGATGGTCCTGCGTGAACGCGACGTAGAACATCCTCGCCGACGGTTGCGAGCTGCTCGGATCGACAATCACCAGATGGCCCGCGGTCGCCGTGTAGTCGATCTTGTGACCGCCGATCGTCATCGAATGATGCGTGATCGCGGCCGTCTCGACTGTATCGGTAACCGAATCGTCCGGGCCGTTGCCATAGGCGAGCGGGTCGAAGAGCGGCTGGTCGCCGGCCTTGTGCGGCGCGCTCGTGGCGGTGGACGCGCCTGCCGAGGCCGTGGCATGCGTGTTGTGCGGCGAATGCTGGCTACCGGAAGCTGATTCTGTATTCGTCATGATCGCTCCAAGGGTTCGTTTTAATTGCCATGCGTCCTCGTTCTTACGTCTCGTTGTTGTGTTATGCGCTGCGTTGCAGACTATAGTGCGCCCGCCACCTTCCCGCCATTGGGGCTGCCCAGTCCCGTGCAGGCATCCCACCCCTTCGACGCCGCGAAGCTGCCGTTGTTGCCCTGCGTGATGTCGTTGCAGACGCCCGGCGCCTTGTACAGCTTAGCGTTGACGAAGCCGGCCGGCTGTCCCTTCGCCGCGTTGATGCGCGCGATCAGCGCCGCCCACAGCGGCGCGACCGCGCTGGTGCCCCCCACCACCGTTTGCATTCCGTCGACCAGCACGTCGTAGCCGGTCAACGGCGAGGCATCGCCCGCGACATCCGGCACGCCGCGCCCGCCGAGCGGCTGGCCGCCGCCGCCCGTCGCCGTGGCCGACAGACCCTGCTGCCACGCCGGCACCGGAAACGCGCGGCTCACGCCGCCGCCACTGGCCCCACCCTGCTCGCCGTCGTTCCACACGACCTCGCGCGTGATCGCCGAACCGGACGAGTTCAGGTGCGTGCCGCCGCAAGCGAGCACATACGGGCTCGACGCCGGGAAGTCGACCGCGTCGCCGCCGCCCGAGCCGTCGCTCGATCCGCTGTCGCCCGAGGCCGCGCAGATGGTCACGCCGAGCGCCGCCGCCGATTGCAGTACGCTGTTGAGCGCCTGCATCGACTGGCCGGTCCACACTGATTCCGGCGCCCCCCAACTGATCGAGATCACCGACGGCTTGTTAGTTGTGTCGTGCACCGCGCGGCTCACCGCGTCGATGAAGCCGGCGTCGCTGTTCTGCGTGAAGTACACGGCGATGGTCGCGCCCGGCACGATTGCGCCGACGATCTCGATGTCGAGCGTGACCTCGCCGTCCGGCCCGTTCGGATCGCCGCTCGGCTCGTTGCCAGCCTGATCGACGCCGACCGGGGTCACGGTCGGCTCGCTTACGCCGAGGCTCGAGAAATAGGTCTTGAGGTCCGACGTGTTGTAGCCGCCGCCGAGCTCGATGATGCCGACGCACTGACCGCCGCCGTCGCCTTGCGGAAACTGATAGAGCGAGGCGAGCTGCGGCGGCGAGTACGACGTCTGCCCGGCGCGCGCCGGCGCGAACGGCGGCCGGATGCGAAAGTGCGGACGCGCCTGCGGCCGGTTGTCGAGTCCGAGCACCGCCTCCACGACGCCATGCAGATCGTCCGGCACGCTGATCGTGCCGGTGCGGCCACGGAACTGGCCGGCCGCGTGATGCCGGTAGAGCTCGAGCTTGACCTCGAACGCGCTCTGGAATTGCGCGATCGTGCCGCTCAGCAGCACCGAGCGCGCCGCCGGATCCTCGCGCGCGACGGTGAGCCCATGCGCGGCCGCGAACGCGCGGACCTTCGCGATGTCATCGGGCGCGGCGCCGTAGTCCTGGGCGAGCGCCTCGCGCGACAGCGGCTTCACGCTCGCGTCGCCGGCTTCGATGCGTTTCATCAAGGCGTCGAACTGCGCCTGCTGCTGGCGGCGCAGCATCACGAAGACCTCGATCCGCTCGGCGGGATCGCATTGCCCGATGACCGTCGTGCCCTGCGCGACCTTTCGCTCGCTGCCCGGCAATGGATGCTTGGTGACCATGTATCGACTCTCCTGTTAGCGTGGCTTCGCACGCGGTCATGCACGACCGCGCGGCCCGGCGGCGGCCAGGCACGCCACGCGCCTGCATGAAGCGCATCGTGGCGATACGCGGCAGGGGTTGTTCAAGAACTTCGTCCACGCGTCCGACCAAAGCATTCGAACACAGTTCCGGCCAGCGCGACAGTCGTCCGCATGGCCAGGGTCTAATGCGCGGCGTGGATGCGACACGCTATGATGCTGAAGCGGCATTCCCGCCGTTTCATTGCCGCGCGCGCCGCCTGCGCGCACGATCGAGAAATCAGAGGAACCCATGTCAATTTCGATGTATCAAGCATCACTGCCTGTGCTGATTCGCGGCCTCACGAACCTGCAGGCCATCCTGGGCAAGGCCGAAGCGCACGCGGCCGCAAAGCAGATCGAACCGTCGGTGTTCACGAATGCCCGGCTCGCGCCGGACATGCTGCCGTTCGTGCGCCAGGTGTATATCGCGAGCGATACCGCGAAGGGTTGCGCGGCGCGCCTCGCCGGCGTCGAGCCGCCGAAGTTCGACGACGTCGAGCAGACTTTCGATGAACTGGAGGCCCGTATCCAGAAAACGATCGATTACCTGAAGGAATTCAACGCGGCGCAGATCGACGGTTCGGAAAGCCGCACCATCACGCTGAAACTGCGGCCGGGTCCGATCGAGTTCACCGGAGCGTCATATCTGTTCGGTTTCGTGCTGCCGAACTTCTATTTCCACGTGACGACCGCGTATGACATCCTGCGTCATAACGGTGTCGAGCTCGGTAAGCTCGACTATCTGGGCGGGATGCAGCAGTAAACGGAGCAGGCGGGTCGTCGATCGCGCGGCCGCCCTCACGCGTGCAGGCGCGGCTGGAATGCGATCACCGCCATGCCGGCCAGCGTCAGCGCGACGCCTGCCGCGTCCCACAGCGTGGGCCGCACCTCGTCCACGACCCACAGCCACGCAAGCCAGCGCCACGGCAGGTAACAGCCGAGAATCTCGGCGACAGCGGTCACGACATACAGCAGGAAGGTTTGCATCGGTGAGCGTGAGAAGGTGGTTGTGTCGCCGCGCGTGCGCGCGGCCCGCTGCGCTATCGGCTTTATTAACACAATCACCTGGCACCGCGGCCTTTGCATCGGCTGTATGCGCACGCGCGACGAATGCAAAAGCCAGCTCCGAGTTTCAATCCAGCGAAAGCCGCAGCGCGAAGCCGATCAAGGCAGCCGAGAAGGTCCACCGTTGTACGGTCTGCGCCAAAGGATGGACGCGCATCCAGTTGGCGATGCGCGCAGCGCCGATCGCATACAACGCGTCGAAGCATGCGCCGATCACGAGCAGCACGACACCAAGCTCGATCATCTGCCACGCTACCGGCCCCGCTTCCGGCCGCGCGAATTGCGGCAACAGCACCGAGCAGAACAGTAGCGCCTTCGGGTTGAGCAGGTTCGTCAGCAGACCTTTGACGAACGCGGTCCGCAACGGCCGCACCGCATTGCCCGCATCGCTCGAAGCAGTGGATTCCACTCGCGGCGCGCCGGCCGCTTGCTTGTCGCGCGACCCGGCCGGCAATGCGAACCCGGGCGAGCGGAAGATTTGAATCCCCACCCACGCGAGATAGACGGCGCCGGCATAGCGCACCGCGTCGTACAGCCACGGCGCGTTGCGCAGCAGCGCCGCCATGCCGCACGCCGACAGCGTCACGTGCGTCGCGCGCGATACGCCGAGCCCCGCCGCGGCCGCAAAGCCGCTGCGCACGCCGCGCGCGATGCTGGTTTGCAGGATCAGCGCCATGTCCGGCCCAGGCACCGCATAAACGACAATCAATGCCGCCACGTAGACGGCCAGCAGGTGAGCTGAAATCATCGGAGCCTCCTTGTTCGAGGCTCCATGTTGCTATCGGATGCGGAGCGTTTGCTGGCGATTTTCAGTCATCTGCATTCAAAAAATAGCGGAATGCGCTAATATTTCGACATCTGGCGATGCCTTCCACCACCCTGCAGCCCCCCCTCCCGACCATGTCCACGGACGATCTCGACAAAACCGATCGCGCGATTCTCGCCGCGCTGCAAAACGACGGCCGCATGTCGAATGCGCGTCTCGCCGAGATGGTCGGCCTTAGCGAGACGCCTTGCGCGCGGCGTCTGAAACGTCTGGAGAACGATGGTTACATCGACCGCTACCGCGCGGTGCTGTCGCGCGCCGGGCTCGGTCTGGGCGTGATCGCGTTCGTGCTCGTGCGCTTCGCGGTGCACGACCGCGTGGTGGCCACGCGCTTCGAGCGCGAGGTGCAGGCGATCCCGCGGATCCTGTCGTGCCACAACGTGTCGGGCAGCGCCGACTACATCCTGCAGATCGTCGCGCGCGACCTCGACGACTACGGCACGTTCATGCGCGACGAACTGCGCGGCCTGCCGGGCGTGACGTCGGTGGAATCGGCCTTATCGTTGCGCGAAGTGAAAGCGTTTGGCGGTCTGCCGCTGTCCTGAGCGCGAACGTGGCATAGTCCCCCCTTTAGTCCCCTTTTGAAGCGGCACGAGCCGTTCCGACGCAACCCGACGACCCCGGAGTTCCCATGGATCACGACAAGGCGCGAGCCGAAGAAACCGCCGCAATGGAACGCGTGTTGACCGCCACGATGCGGGTGCAGACCGCGTTCGCGTCGCTGCAATCGCAATTCCCGCCGGCAGGCAGCGGCAAGCCGTCGCAATTTGCGCTGCAGACTTTCGACGCCGCGCTGCAGGAACTCGAAGACGCACAAGCCGCGTTCGACGAACTGCTCGGCGATCTGCTCGACGGCAATCGTTGAGCGCTAGCGAGCGTCTGGCCGGCGCCCCGCTCGCCAGCCGGCTCGCACGCTTCGCGCCGCCGCATGCGCGTTAACGCGCGTCCGTCTCCACCACCGGCTCGCAGAGAATCGGAAAATTGACGGAGTTCGCGACGTAGCACTTCTGATGCGCGACGTGATGCAGATGCGTGGCCAGTTCGACATCGCCGCTCGCGCGGATCGTCACGCGCGGGCGCAGCACGATCTGGGAAAAGCGGCCTTCCTGCGCGGTATCGAGCATCGTGCCTTCGGCGTCGTCGCGATAGTCGAGCACGACGATGCCCGCCTCCGAGCACAGATGCAGATACCACAGCTTGTGACACGCGCTCGCCGACGCGACCAGCAGGTCCTCGGGATTCCAGCGCGTCGCGTCGCCGAGAAACGCCGGATCCGACGAGCCCGGAATGTCGGGCTTGCCGCCGGAAGAAATCACGTGATCGCGGTCGTAGTCGCGGTAGCCGGAGGTGCCGCTGCCGCGGTTGCCGGTCCATTTCACCGATACGTGGTACTTGTGCTCGCCATGCGCCATTCGCTTCCCCTTTGGTCGGATCGGACCTGCATTCTATCCGCGCCACACTAGCGCGGCGGCGCCGCGCGGCCGGTCACGTTCGGCGCGCGTGGGTCGGGATTCATATAGAGCGCCGTGCCGTTCGCGCGCATGTTGTTGAGCGCGGCGCCCGAGCCGGTCGCGCCACCCGAGCCGAGCCCATACGAGCCGCCCGCCGACATGCCGGGCACCGGCATGGCACTCGGACTGACGCCGGTACCGATGCCCATCGCGCCGCCGACAGCCGCATTGCCGCTGCCCCCGCTGGTGCCCGCGTTCGTGCCCGCACGAGTGCCGTTTTGGCTGCCGCCAGGATTGCCCGGTTGCTGGGCCTCGACCGTTGCGGCGGCCCCCACCGTCAACAGCGCCGCAAGCAACGCCGAGCACACGATCCCACCTGTTGCTGTCTTCATCGCTACCCTCCAACCGCATCGATCCGCCGAGCACGATATCTATTCTGAGCCGATCGCGCGACCGATGCAGCGGCGCCGCTCCCGCCCGCGCCCACGGCGTGTCCGTGCGCGTTATGATCGATCGTTACGCCCGAACGGCCGATCGCGCACGATGGAGCACGCCTACATCCACCTTTTGCATCTGCTCGCCGGCCACTCGCCGTGGATGCTCGCGGTCGTTTTCCTCGCCGCTTTTTTCGAAGCGATCGCGGTCATCGGCACCTTCGTCCCCGGCAGCACCGCGATGTTCCTCGCCGGCGCGCTGACGGGCACCGGCTCGCTGAGCCTTGCCTGGGTCTTCGTGTGGGCGATCGTCGGCGCGGTCGCCGGCGACGGCGCCAGCTTCTGGCTCGGCGCTCGCTACAGGGAGCGCATCGTCACGCTGTGGCCGTTCCGCGCACACCCCGGCGTACTCGACGCGGGCCAGCGCTTCTTTCTGAAGCATGGCGCGAAGAGCGTCGTGCTCGCCCGCTTCATCGGCCCGCTGCGGGCGATCGTGCCGGTCGTCGCGGGCATGATGGGCATGCGGCCGCTGCGCTTCCTCTCGATCAACGTGCTCTCCGCGCTGCTGTGGGCGCCTGCGCACATCCTGCCCGGCGTCGTGTTCGGCGCGTCGGTGCTGCTCGCGGGGGCGGTGTCGTTCCGGCTCGTCGTGATCATCGCGATGCTGGCGTGCATCGTGTGGCTCAGCTTTCGCGGCGCGGGGTTTCTGGTGTCGCACGCGAATGCCTGGTCGAGCGCGGCAGGCCGTCATCTCGGCAGCTGGGCATGCCGCCATCCGGGTCCGCTCGGCCGCATCGCGCGCCGCATGCTCGACCCCGACACGCCCGATGCGACCCACCTGCTCGCGACGTCGCTGATCGTGCTGGTGGCCGGTGCGCTTTTCTTCGGGGTCCTTGAGGACGTCGTCAGCGGCGATCCGCTGACGACCATCGACCTGTCCGTTTATCACTTTCTGCAATCGATACGCACGCCGTGGGGCGACACGTTGCTCGCGGCGCTCGCGACGCTCGGCAGCGGCATCACACTGTTCGCGCTGGTCGTCACGGTCGCCCTGTGGATGGTGTGGGAGCGGCGCTGGCGCACGATCGTCTACTGGCTCGCGGCGGTCGTGTTTTCGCAGCTGCTGATTCTCGGCCTGCAACTCGCGATGCGCCGCGCCCCGCCCAACGAACTCATGAGTGGCCACTTCGTGTTTCCGAGCAATCACGTCGCCGCGACGGTGATCATCTACGGCTTTCTCGCGTTTCTGCTCGCGCGCCGGATCGGCAAGCTCGGAGGCGTGCTGGTTGCCGGCGCCAGCATCATCGTCGTGATCGTGGTCGCGCTCGCGGGCGTCTACTTCGGCCGCTACTGGGTGTCCGACGCGATCGGCGGCGCGGCGCTCGCGTCTGTGTGGGTCGCGCTGATTGCGCTGACGGCGATCTGGCGGCATCCGCGGCCGCCGCCGCCGCGCCGTTTCATGCCGCTCGTGGTGCTCGCGGTCGTAGCGCTCAGTGTCGGCCTGCAGCTCGGCCTCGCAATGCCGACGCCGCCGGACGGCGCGCCGCAACCACCCCCCGTGCAGTTCACGCAGACGCAGTGGAAGCTCTCCGGGTGGAAGCGGCTGCCGTGCTTTCGCTCCGACATGGGCGGCGATCGCAAGGAGCCGCTGACGCTGCAATGGGTCTCCGAGCCCGCTTCGATACGCGAGCAGTTGCGCGCGCAGGGCTGGGTCGAGGGCACCGACGTGTCCGCGCACAGCCTGCTGTCGCTCGCTTCGCCCGACGTCGCGGCGGTGTCGCTGCCGGTGCTGCCGAAGCTGAACAATGGCGTGCCGTCGTCGCTGGTCTTCATGCGACCGGGCAATTCGCGCGAGGAACGCTACGTGCTTCGCTTCTGGCCGAGCGGCTTCGCGGTCGACAACGGCACCTCCGCGGCGCCGCTTTGGGTCGGCGCGTTCGCGCACGAGCGGCTGACGCGGCCCTCCTGGCCGCTGAACATTCTGCGCATCGATCGCGGCGCGAGCCCGTTCGACGCGCCCACCAGGTCGGGCGCCGAGCTCGGCGCGACGGTTCTCGCGGAGGTCGATTGTCACGGCGTGCCGGTGTCGCTGCTGGTCTCGCCGAGGCAATGAGCTGCACATCCAGGCACATCCAGGCAACTTCAGGCATCTCAGGCATCCCCAACTCGACGATTCGATAAAGGAGACAACCGTGGGCCGCTTCGGAAGTCCACATCGACGTACCCGGCGCCGTCTATCAGCAATTGGCGCCACGGGCGGAACGCCTGCTGCGCCATATGCCGCGCGTGAGCGAACTCGACAATGCAAGCGCGCCGGAGCAATACCGGAAATTCGCCTATTGAAGAAAGCATTCAGTCGCCGCATTGGCCGCGCAACGAATTGTCACGAAAGCGAATCGCCAATTGACGCGCAATTGCCATAACGGAAATGACTGAGGCGACCGCGGGGATACACCGGGTCGCGAATGACAATCGATTTGACATTTAAGTCTTCGTTGCGCAAATGCAACGACACACCGGCATTATCCCCACTTCCCCCCCGCTATTTGCACCGATAGCGCTCCTAATTCATTTTTCCACTCACGCAATCCGTAATCGCACTGGCAGAATGAGCAGAATGCCAGATAGCGGGAACCGGCATGCGTCGCCATTTCCGCAATGAAACACGGCGGCCGCGATTTTCTACCCAATTGCACGCATTAACGCTATCGTCTCTTTGCGACCTGAACTCTCGTAGACCACCAGGAGCTTCGTGTGCGGAATCGATCGATGTCTCGCGTGAAGAAAGACCGCCAGTCCGCCGTTCGCAGCCACCGCTCGCGTGTTTCCCGATTATCTTCAAGTCCGCTTTCCGGCTCGGTTTCCAGCTCGCTTTCCAGGCTTCTCCCCTGGTTATCGCTTTGCATGACTGCGCTGGTGCTCGGCAGCTACTCCGCGTATAGCGTCGCCGGCGTATCCGTATTGCGTCCGCCGCGCGAAGCGCTATCGAGCAGTCCACTCGAAGTGACGATCGTCTATGCCGGCGATCAACCCGGCGGCACCGAAGTCGACGTGCCGGCGCAATTGAATATCGCGATCAGCAATACCGACGTGGTACCGCATCGGCTCGCGCTCACGCGCGAAAGCGGCGCACCCGAGCATCTGAAGCTCGCCGCCGGCGAACTGAAGGCAGTGCGCTATACCGGCACGTGGCCCGAATGGGCGCGCGGCGCGATGCAGATCGACGTGCCGGATCTCGACGTGTCGCCATCGTACGTGCTGCTGACGCGTCCGCCGCGCTCCGGCAAGGACGCGGCGCTCGCGTCGGCCGGGAGCGCCAATGGAGCAACGGCGGCGGGCACCGCGAGCGGCGCACCGTCGTCGACGAGCCTGATCGCGTCGTCGCCCGCGCCATCACGACCGGATGCGCCCGTGCCGCAAATCAACACTTTCCTGAGCCGCTTCTCCGCCTTCGAACCGATGTATTTCGCCGATGGCGGCGGTAGCGAGTCCCTCGCGAAATTCCAGCTCAGCTTCAAGTTCCGCCTCGTCGTTCCGGACGACCCGCGCTCGCGTGGTTTCGCGGACAACCTGTACTTCGCCTATACGCAAACCTCGCTGTGGGATCTCAAGAAGTACTCGGCGCCGTTCCGCGACACCAGCTATATGCCGGCACTCTTTTATTACCTCGAAGACACCGGCTGGAAGAGCACGTGGTGGAGCAGAATGGGCGTGATGGCCGGCTACGAACACGAATCGAATGGACGCGACGGTCCGGAATCGCGCGGCGTCGACTATGTGTTCCTCAAGCCGATCTGGGATTTCGGCGACATCCACAGCTACCATCTGACCATCCAGCCGAAGATTTATTACTATACGCACATCGCCGGCGAGAACCACGACATCGCCGACTACCGCGGCTATGTGGACCTGCGGTTCATCTACGGCAGCCCCGACGGCGCGCAATTGGACACGACGCTGCGCAAAGGAACGCAAGGCGGCAAAGGCAGCGTCGATACGCAGTTCACCTATCCATTGGCGAAGCTGATCAATAGCCGCTGGGGCGGTTATCTGTGGCTTGGCTTCTTCAGCGGTTATGGCGAGGACATTCTCGACTACAACCAGCATCGCTGGATTGCGCGAATCGGCTATAGCATCACACGCTAATCCGGAATTCGCCCGGCATGCAAGCAAAGGGCCGCCGAGCGGCCCTTTTCCATTCGATGACGGCCCACGACGCGCCCTAATACATCGAAACTTCTGCCGTAATCCTTTCAAAAGTTTGCCCAAAACCGACCTCCACCCGGCGGGCAACCCGTCATGGACCGCTCGTGAATGCTGTGTGCACGAACAGACGGGCATATCGGTGTGGATTTCTCTAGAGTTGAAGGGTCGCCGGTCCAACCGGCTGGCCACGCAGCGCGCTGACTTTTCCAGCGTCTAATCAAAACCACGGAAAAACCAATGAAAACCGCTCTCCTTAAAGACGTGTCGCCTGTTTCAAACGAGCCAACCGGACTTCTTTTGCATCGGAATAGTGCACCGCTTGCGCTCAAGCACGAAATTCACCCGGAACAGATCCGGGATAGCCTGCCGGCCCGTCAGGGGGGAGTCGGCTTTCTGTTCCACGCGACCGATTGGGAAACCCTTTCATTTTCTTTTCACAACGTTCGCGAACGAAGCGAATCGTTCGAAGAGGAGTTGTGGAAAACCAGGCCTTTCATCGCATCGCCGATCTATTCGGGCGCGCAGGTGATAGGCGCGAATATCGCCTGCCCGGTGCCGCTCGAAATGTGGCTCGGCAGCCCGCGCGGCATCAAGCGCTTTCGCGAGACGCAATTCTTTCCGGCGCTCGAGCTCGCCCGAAAGGCGGGCTTGAACATGGTCGCGATGGGCGCGTCGACGCCCTACGCGTGCAACTACGGCGCGCTGCCCCGGCCGGTCAAGCCGCCTCACATCACGACGGGCCACGCGGCGACCGCGGCGATGCTGAAGGACTGGGCGATGCATTGCTGCGAACAGCTCGACCTCGAGCTCGGCAACACGAAGCTCGCGCTGTTCGGCGCGGCCGGCCGGCTCGGCACGACGGTCGCGAAGTATCTGCTCTACAAGGATGCGCCGAAGGAGCTGGTGCTGATCGATCTGCCCGACAAGATCAACCTGCTGATCGATCAGGCGAACGAGCTGGTCGCGTCGGACCTGCTTGGCAAATCGAAAGTCTCGGTGCATACGTTCAGCCCGGACACGCCGCTGCCGGACTTCGACGGCGCGATTCTCGCGAGCAGCACGAGCGTGCCTTACCTGAGCGCCGCCGATCTCAAACGCGCGCAATTCTGGATCGACGACTCGCATCCGCGCGCGGCAAGCGTCGAAGCGGAACTCGCTTCTCGCGGTCATACGCTCTATATTGAATGCTTCGCGCGCGGGCCCGCCGGACTCGACACCGCGTTCCCGTTCAGGCTGCCATCCACCCGCGACTGCTATACCTGCTTCGCCGAAGGCTATTCGGCATGGCAGGAAGGTATCGCCTCCGATTTCATCATTGGCAGCCCGCCCGTGTGGTCGGTCTCTTATACTCATGGTCTGCTGAAGAAGTATGGCTTTTCGGTCGGACCGTTTCACGGCAAGAACGGCGACTCGCTCGCCGAAGTCGTCGAATCACAGCAATTCAATACGCATGAAATGATGGGTTCCTAATGAACTCGGAGGCCTGATGGCGATACCGCGCGAAAGCATGCGGGATATGCTGGAACGAAGCAGGTTCGCAATTCGATGGGGAGGCGCACTCGGCCTCCTGTGTCACCCCATCTATTACGTCGTCTGGACCTACATCCTTCCGCAGCCTTACGACAACCTGCTGCTGCGGCTCAGCGCGGCGGCCGTCTGCGTTCCCCTGCTGTTCCAGGCGCGCTGGCCGAGGCGCTACAATCCTGCGCTGCTGATCTACTGGCATTGCTGTCTGATTTACGTGCTGCCGTTCGTCTGCACGTTCCTGACCGTCAGAAACGGTTTCTCCACGATGTGGATGATGACCGAGGTCATGATGATCTTCATTCTGGCGCTGTGTATCGACAACCCCCTGCTGCTGATAACGTGCATCGGTATTGGCGTGTTTTCCGGCGGGCTCGCCGGCGTGTTGAGCGCGCCGACGCCGGTCGTTCTCAGCGCGCAGGACAAGTCCAACCTCGCGTTGCTGCCGGTGGTCGTGCTGTGCAGCATGGCGTTCAGTCATGCGATCAGCAAGGGACGCATCTTCGTCGAAAAGAACCGCGCGTTGCAGGCGCTCGCGGGGTCCATCGCGCACGAGATGCGCAATCCGCTGAGCCAGTTGCGGCACGTGCTCGACCGCGTCGAGGAAGCGCTGCCCGCGGCGACCGAAGCGGGCGCGGCGCCGACGCTGACCGACGGCACGGCCTCGCTGATGTACAACCACCTCGCGCAGGGGCAATTGTCGATCGAGCGCGGCCTGCGCATCATCGCGATGACGCTCGACGAAGTCGCCGCGAAATCGATCCGCCCGGATAGTCTCAGCTACCTCCATGCTGGCGCGACCACGCGCAAGGCGCTCGCCGAATACGGCTTCGACAACGACAAGGAACGCGCGAAGGTGAGCGTCGTCGTCAGGCGCGACTTCGTGTTCAAGGTCGACGAGACGGTCTATCTGTTCACGTTGTTCAACCTGATCAAGAACGCGCTGCATCACATCGTCGCGTATCCGCAGGCGACGCTCACATTGACCGTCGACCGCGACTCGGTGATCGTACGCGACACCGGCCCCGGCATCGCGCCGGAGATCCTGCAGCATCTGTTCGAGCCGTTTCGCACGGCCGGCAACTCGGGCGGCACCGGGCTCGGGCTCGCGTACTGCCAGCGCGCGATGCGCGCGTTCGGCGGCAGCATCGACTGCGAATCGGGACTCGGCAAGTTCACCGCGTTCACGCTGCGCTTTCCACCGGTAGCGGCCGACGAGGTCGAGGAGCACGAGCGGCGCCTGTTCGAACGGGCGATGCCGGCGTTCAAGGGCAAGCGCGTGCTCGTCGTCGACGACGACGACACGCTGCGCGCCCGCACCCGCCGCGTGCTGACGCAGGCCGGCGCCTATGTCAGCGAGGCGTCGGGCGGCGAGCTTGCGCTCGCCACGTTGCGGCGCGCGCCGCTCTACGACCTCGTGTTGATGGACATCAGCATGCCCGCGATGGACGGCTACACGACGACCGAGCGCCTCCGCGCCGACAGAGACTGCCCGAACCGCAACGTGCTGATCGCCGCCTATACCGCCGAACCGGGCATCGCGGTGCGACTGCGCGCGCGGCGCGCCGGCATGGACGAGATCATCAGCAAGACGTCGAGTGTGCAGGAGCTGCTCACCGCGTTGCAGACCCTCTTCGACAACGGTGCGCATCATCAGCAGGGCGAACTGCCCGATGTCTTCGCCGGCAGAACCTTTGTGATCGCCGACGACGACACCTACAGCCGGCTTGTCGCGAAGGCGTATCTGGAGCGCTGCGGCGCGAGCGTCGTCGAGGCCGACCACGGTCAGGCGGTGCTGACTAAA
The DNA here is from genome assembly GCF_050436205.1 of Paraburkholderia sp. MM5496-R1. Taxonomy (NCBI): domain Bacteria; kingdom Pseudomonadati; phylum Pseudomonadota; class Betaproteobacteria; order Burkholderiales; family Burkholderiaceae; genus Paraburkholderia; species Paraburkholderia sp. MM5496-R1. The sequence goes on along the minus strand of NZ_JBNDLT010000003.1, from coordinate 2,169,137 downwards.
CTGCACGAAGACGGCTTCATCGACGCGATCCTGATGGACGTGAACATGCCGGGCATGAACGGCATCGAGACGACGAAGTCGATTCGCGCGCGCACCGATGCCTACGCGACGCTGCCTATCATTGCGCTGACCAGTCACACCGATGCCGAGGCGGTGCAGGCCTGCGTTGCCGCCGGGATGAACGAGGTGTTGATCAAGCCGGTGCAGGCCGGCTCGCTGTACGCATGTCTCGCGCGGCAGTTCGGCACACGCGGCGCGCTGGTTGCGGACGCTCCGCAACGAATCACGGAAACCGCGGGCGGAGCCGCGCAAACGGATTTTGCGGCGACGCCGGTGGCGTTGCCCCCCACTGCGAACGCGCCCGCGGCCGCCACCATCGCTGAAGAAAGCCTGCTCGACGAAGCGCACCTCAAGGAACTGGTCTCGCTCGATCTGCTTGACGAATCGTTCCTGAACGGCATCGAACAGATTCGCTCGCTCGTCGTGCGCCTCGCAGGCAACAGCGCGGCCGTCGATATCAAGGCGACGCACGCGAGCCTGCATGCGTTGCTTGGCGTCAGCGGCAACATCGGCGCGAAGGCACTGCATCGCTACGCACGGCAGATCTATCCGCGCGTGATCGCCGGTGAGTGGCCAGTGGAAACCGACTGGCACGCCCAGATCCGCGCGTTGGGCGCGCGCTCGACCGACGCCTTGCAGCGGTATTACGCGTCGGCGAAAGGGCGGCGCGATCATCGCGACGCACTGAGCGATTGAGAGGGCGGCCTCGGTCGCCCTCTTTGCAGCGTCAAGTCAGAACTTGTGCAGCACGCCGAGCGCAACAGCGAGCTGGTTCGCGCCGGTCTTCACGGTGGTCGTCGCGACCGAAGTCGCCCACCCCGTCGCACTCAGCGCGGCCTTCGAGCTGTTGATCACATACGTGATGTCGGTGTACAGCGCCGTGCGCTTCGACAGCCAGTAGTCCGCGTTGACACCGGTGCTCAATGCGTGCGCGTCGACCTGGCGATACGCGTGGTAGTAAGTCGCGGCTGCGAGGTCCAGCGCCGGTGTCACCCTGTAGCGCACGCCCGCGAACGCCATCGACTGCGGCGGCGATGCGGCGAGCGTCGACCGGACGTCGTTCAGCAGCAATTCGTAGCCGCCGTACAGCGTCGCCTTGCCGATCTGATACGAACCGCCGGCCACGTAGCGGCGCTCGCTGTCGCCCGATGACGCAATGGCCGAGCCTTGCCGCTGCTCGTACACGAACGTCAGATTCAGCGGCCCCTGCACATAGCGTCCGCCGATGTCGTACTGCTTGCCGACGCGGAACGAGCCAGCCACCGGCACGTTGTAGGTGACTGCGTCATAGCCGAGGCTGTAGAGCGCATTCAGCTCGAATGGTCCCACATGGCCGAGATACGACACCGCGTTATCCGCGCGACCGACGAACTGCGCGTCCTGCGCGGAAAGGCCGTAACTCGAATAACCGAGCGGGTCGAGCGCGAGGAAGTAGCGATACATCGGCGTCATCTGCCGGCCGAGCATCATCGCGCCGTAGCGGTCCGATTCGAGTCCGACGAACGCCTGCCGGCCGAACAGCCGCCCTCCTTGCTGCAGGGCACCGGTATTCATCGACATGCCCGATTCGAGCGTGAAAATCGCCCGCAGTCCGCCGCCGAGATCTTCCTTGCCCGTGAAACCCCAACGCGAATTCAGCCGGTTGCCGGTGCCGAGAGCGACCTGCGTGCCCGACGATCCCTGCGACGTGACAGCGTGAGTCACGTAGGTCACCCCCGAGTCGACGATGCCATAGAGCGTGACCGACGACTGCGCATGCGCCGCGCCGCTGATGCCGATACCAATACCACATGCAAAAAGGACCTTCGACGGCCTGGCGAGAGGGTTGTGCTTCACCATGTGTCTCCTGCTGGAAAGTGAGTTGTTTTGTGATGCGGATTAGTTATCGTCCGACCTCTGTCGTTGCGGTAGCCGGCGCGGGGCCGCGTCGGCTACCGGAGAATCGGTCATTCGCGTGCGATATGCGGGTTGACGAAGAACATCGCGATGACCGCGATAGCGGGTCCGATCGCGAGTGTGAGGAGCGCGAGCATGAACGAATGGCTCGCGCCATACAGCGAGCCCACCACCATCGGCGACACCGCGCTGCCGGACTGCCAGATAGCATTGGTCCAGCCGGCGCTCGCGCCCGCGAGACGCTTGCCCGATGCGTCGCTGACCTGAGCCATCAGCACCGGCAGATAGCCGAACGAGAACGCACCGAGAATCGGCGCGACCAGATAGAACTGATGCACCGTCGAGCAGTAGCCGAACACCAGCAGCGCGATCGCGAAGGCGATCAGGCAGCCGATCGACATCATCCGCCGCGACACACCAGGCAGGTCGGAGATCCAGCCGAGCGTCGGCTTCGCGATCACCGCGCCAATGCCGAACGAGGCGACGATCGATCCGGCGACGATCGGCGCAATGCCGTATTGGCGCGTCATCAGTGCGTTGCCCCATGCACCGAAGCCGACGGTCGCCCACAACCCGCCGCAGCCCGCGATCGACAGCGCAATCAGGTTACGGTTGCGCAACAGGCCAAGCATTTCCTGGAGGCTGTTGCGCGCGGGCTTCGCTTCGTTCGAAGGCCGGTTCTTCAGCAGCAGCAACGTGACGATGCCCCACGCGAACGTGACGATGCCGAGCATATGGAATGCGTTCGACCAACCGTGCCGCGCGGAAAACGACGGCACGACCGCATTCGCGATCACGACGGCGAGCGACGTCGCGGTCGTGTAGAGGCCCATTGCGCGGCCACGGTCGCGCGTGAACCATGCGGGAATGATCTTCATGCCGGCCGAGTAGTCGGCGCCCGCCGCGAAACCCATCGCGGCCTGAATCACGATGCCGAATGCGAGCGAATGCGTATAGCCGAACGTGAACGTGAGCACGCCGAGCGGCAGCAGCGCAAGCGTGAGCATCACGCGACCGCCGAGCAGATCGGTCAGCATGCCGCCAACCACGTTCGCGATCACATAGCCCGCGTAAAACGCGGTCACGAACGCACCGAGCATCGACACGCCAATGCCGAGCGACGCGCCGACCGGCGCGGCCACCGTACTCCACGCGACGCGGACCACATAGCTGAGCAGAAACGCGGCCCAGACGATGAACAGCGCGACCCAGCGATACGGGCTCGTGTCGGCGCTACTCGCCGCCCTCGCATCGTTCCCGGTCCAGACGCTCGCGGGCATACCCTCCGACGACGCCAGATTCTTCTCCATGACTCCTCCGATGCCGGGCGTGCCATCGGCCGCCCGTTTTCTTTCTGATGGATGGCGCCGACCGCGCCTGGCGGCCGGGCCGGCGATTACGGTTACAGATCGAGCACGAGCACCCTCGACTTCGCGCGTGAACAGCACGGCAGGAACTGATCGTTGCGGGCCTGCTCTTCTGGCGACAGGAACAGGTCGCGGTGGTCAGGTTCGCCTTCGAGCACCCGCGTGACGCAGGTGCCGCAAATGCCCTGCTCGCACGACACCGGCACGTCGACGCCCGCCGCCGCGAGCGCCTGGGTGACCGTGCAATCGGCCGCAATCGACACGACGCGGTCCGAGCGCGCGAGCCGCACGTCGAACGACGCGCCATCACCCGACGGCTGCGCCGCCGCGAAGTATTCGTAATGCAGACGCTCGTCACGCCAGCCGAGCGAGCGGGCCGTGTCGAGCACCGCGTTCATGAAGCCCTGCGGACCGCACACATATAGATGCCGGTCCGCGCCGGCGTCCGTCAGCAGTGCATTCAGATCGAGCATGCCGTGCGCGTCGTCGAAGTGGTATTGCACGTTGTCCGCCCACGACGACGCGGCGATTCGCTCGACGAACGCCGCACGGCTCTTCGAGCGCGCGCAGTAACGCATTTCGAACGCCGCGCCCATTGCCGCCAGCTGCTCCGCCATGCAGAGAATCGGCGTCACGCCAATGCCGCCCGCGAGCAATAGCGGCTTCGCGTCATGCCGGGCGAGCGGAAAGTGATTGCGTGGCACGCCGATACGAATCGCGTCGCCTTCGCTCACCGCGTCGTGCATGCGCTGCGATCCGCCGCGCGAATCGGCGGCGCGCAACACCGCGATCTGATACCGGTGACGCTCGCGAGACGCGTTGCACAGCGAGTACTGCCGCACCGGCCCACCGGGCACGTAGACGTCGATGTGCGCGCCCGCCTCGAACGGCGGCAGGTCGCGGCCGTCGATGTCGACGAACTCGAAGCCGGCAATCCCGTCGGCTTCGTCGCGTCGTGCGGCGACACGCACCATCAGCGTGGAATCGGTCATGTTCATGCCACCTCCTCCGCTCACATCGCCGACAGGCCGCCGTCGACCATCAGCGTCGTGCCGGTTATGTACGAAGCCTCGTCGCTCGCGAACCACAGGATCGGCCATGCGATCTCTTCGGGCGACGCCCAACGGCCGATCAACGACGTGTCCTGGCGTTGCGTCTTCAGCACTTCGACGCTTTTACCCGATGCAATGGCCCGGTTCATGTGGAATTCGGTCAGCGTCGAACCCGGGCACACCGCGTTCACGCGCACGCCGTTCGCGGTCTCCTCGAACGCGAGCGTGCGGGTCATCGCGAGCATGCCGGCCTTGGTCGCGTCGTACAGGCCCATGCCCTTGCGGCCGGTCACCGCGTAGCACGACGACACGTTGACGATGCTCGCGCGGCCCGCGCGACGCAGGAACGGCAGCGCTGCCCTGCAATAGTTGGATGTGCCGACCAGATTGACCGACACCATCGCCTGCCACTCGGCCGGCGTCGCGTCGGCGAGCGCGCTGTAGTTGCGCATCGCCGCGTTGTTCACCAGCACGTCGAGCCGGCCGAACGAATCGGCGGCGAGTTGCGCCGCGCGCACCGCATCGGCGTCGTGAGACACGTCGGCCGCGAACGTCTCGACACGCGCGGACGGATCAGCCGCCTTCAGTTCGTCGGCGACGCGCGTGAGCGCCTCCGGGTTCGCATCGACGAGCACCACCGCGGCGCCCTCCGCGCAGAACACGCGCGCGGTCGCGGCACCGATGCCGCCTCCGCCGCCGGTGATCAGCGCGACCTTGTCCTCGAGTCTTTTACGTTGCTGCATTGCATGCCGGCGCGCAGCCGGCCTCCTTTTGCGGAATGGGCAGAAGGTCCAGTCGGACCAGACGACACGCGCAGCCGGACCGAAGTCCGGCTCCGCCGTGCATCAGATCGAGTAGATCGGCTGGTCCTTGCCGTCGTGCAGATGGATCACCGCCCATTCCTGAGGCTTCTGATCGCGCGGCAGCAGCACGCCGGCAGCACGTACGCGCTGCTGGTCGGCGTCGATCGCGGGCGGATCGGTGTCGGGCACCAGCGCCGTTGCCGCCTCGTACATCATGCGGCGCGCCATCACGATCGCGCGGTCGGTCGGCAGCAGCTTTTCCTTGCTGTGATCCTGGATCGGACCCATGCTTTCCTGCAGCGACGCGTCCTGCATCGCGAAGCCGAACACGCCCGAGTACGCGCGCTTTTCCTTCTGAGCCTGGCGGTCGATCAGGTAGTCGTTGTCCTTGTTCGCTTTCGGCCGGAACGTGCCACCCTCCTCGTACTCACAATGAATGCCCTTGCCGGCGTTCAGGTCGGCCAGTTCCTGCTCGTCGAGCGGACGGTCCGGGCGGAAGTTGATGCTCCACGCCCAGCAGGTGTGATCGTCGATCGGCACCCATACGTGGCCCGCGAGCGAGTGATCGCCGAACGGCGGGATCAGCGTGTACCACGGGAACAGCCACTGCGTGACGCGCCAGTAGTACGAATCCGGCTCGCCGTTGCGGCGGCCGAACAGCGTGAGGCCGAACGGCTGCTTCTCGATCTCGAAGATCACGTTGCCGTCCGCCTTGATGTAGTCGAGTGCCTTCGTGCCCTGGTGCATCGGGTCCTCGTCGACTTCGTAGCGGTGTACATACGACACGTGACTCGTGTCGATGCCGCCTTCCATCGCCTGCAGGTAGTTCGATTCCTGCAGCCGCTTCGAGACGAACACGTGGCTCTCCGGCAGATTGCACCACTCGAGATCCGGCGGCGCCGGCTGGCGGTCCTTCGGCCCCATGTACGCCCACACGATGCCCGCGCGTTCGATGCACGGATACGCGGTGATGCCCATGTGCTTGCACGCCTGCGGCGCGGACGGCACTTCCACGCAGTTGCCGTTGCGGTCGAATTTCAGACCGTGATACGAGCAGCGGATGCCGTTCTCTTCATTGCGGCCGAAGTACAGCGACACGCCGCGGTGCGAGCAGAACTCGTCGATCAGCGCCGGCTGGCCGTCGGAATCGCGAAAAGCGAGCAGCTTTTCGCCGAGGATCTGCACGCGAACCGGCGGGCAATCAGGCTCTGCGATTTCGCTGGCGAGGAGCACCGGCACCCAGTAGCGGCGCATCAGATTGCCCATCGCCGTGCCTGGGCCAGTGCGAACCAGAGTTTCCGACATGTTCTTGTCCATCATTCCTCCGAATCCTGTTGTCCGTTGTATGAGAATGTAGTCTCATTGTACGGACAGATTGATCGACGTCAAGTTCTTGCGGCTAGGGACTTTCACTACAATGTGCAATCGACGCGGACCGCCGCAGAAAGGAAATTTCAAATGGAAGAAAAAAAGCCGCACGAAAATGTGCGGGCAGTCGAACGGGCGCTAGAAATTCTTCTGGCGTTCCGACCCGGGGACAAAGAATTGACCGTCGCGGAGCTGCTGACCCGCGTGGACCTGAGCCGACCGACGCTGTACCGCCTGCTGAATACGCTCGAACAGAACGGCTTTCTCGCCTCGTCGGGCGAGCCGCAACGCTTCAGGCTTGGCAGTTCGGTCGCGCAACTCGCGCACGCGTGGATGGCGAACAATACGATCGCGCAGCTCGCGCAGCCGATGCTGCGCGCGCTTTGGGAAGCGACATCGGAGACGGTCGCGTTGTTCGTGCCGGAGGGGACGTACCGGATCTGCGTGGCCGAACTGGAAAGTCCGCAGCCGCTGAGTTTCCGGCGCGGGGTCGGCTATCGCGAGAAGCTCGTGCTCGGCGCGAGCGGCCGCACGATTCTTTCGCAGATGCCGCTGTCGGAGGACGATCTGCGGCGCTATCTGACCGATCCGGATCAGGACGTCGCGGCGCTAGCCGCCGATCTCGACGCGGTCCGCGCACGAGGCTTCGGTACCAGCCATCACGAGCTGATCGCCGGCGCAGTCGCGGTAGCCGCGCCGTTCTTCAACGGCGCGAACCAGGTGGCAGGTTCGGTGTGCATCTTCGGGCCGAGCGTGCGCGTAACCGATGAGCGCGTCGCGCAATTCGCGGAGTTGCTCAAGCGCGAGGTGGGCAATCTGTCGCGTGCGCTTGGGCATCAAGGGGAAACTGGACGGCCGCCGGGTACGGCACGTCGGTGAAATCGGCCTCAAAGGCGCTGGCCAACGCCGGAAGCGTCGTCAGAAAGGTCGACGCTTTGCTCAGGCTCCCGCTGATTCAGGGCTGAAGCCGAAACCAGCCGGATGGCACGCAGTTCGACATTCGCGAGGTTGGAGTGTGATGTGCCCGGAGGGCCGACGGTTGCTGAACGTAACCGATAATCAGATGGGGCACATCTCCCGGATCGCAGTGTCCGGCGCAGCGCGCATAAAGGATGAGGCCGGCATGACACCGGCGGATAGAAGTTGGCGAGACGTTGGTGTCTCACGTGCGCATCAACCGAGGGTCAAATTCGGCCGTAGCAGTCGTCCAGGCGCACAATATCGTCCTCGCCGAGATAACTGCCCGATTGAACCTCGATGATTTCGAGCTGCACTTTGCCCGGATTCTCCAACCGATGCTGCACGCCGAGCGGAATGAAGGTCGATTGGTTTTCTGAAAGAAGAAACTGGTCCTCGCCCCGTGTCACGAGCGCGGTGCCGCGCACGACGACCCAGTGCTCGGCGCGATGGTGGTGCATCTGCAATGACAGGCGAGCGCCTGGCGCAACCACGATGCGCTTCACCTGAAACCGCTCGCCGCGCTCGATCGCATCGTAGAAGCCCCACGGACGGCGCACCTTTCGGTGCGTCTCGGCTTCAGGCGCGCGCTGCTCGCGAAAGCGCGCCACCAGCGTCTTGATGTCCTGCGCGTGTGAGCGGTCGGCGACGAGCACGGCGTCGTCCGTGTCGACGACGACTACGTTGGAGGTGCCAACGCATGCAACCAGCCGCCCGCCCTCGGCGCGCACATAGCTCGAGGTCGCGCCTTCGAAAACGACACGCCCGCTCGCGACGTTGCCGAGCCCGTCCTTCTCCATCGCTTCCCACACGGCATCCCAGGATCCAAGGTCCGACCATCCCGCCGCCAATGGCACAACCACGCCTTTGCAAGGCGAGCCGGCCGCGCCGATGTGCTCCATTACCGCATAGTCGATGGAATCCGCTGGCACACGGCCGAACTGAAACGGGCAAGGACGAATGAAGTTGTCGTCCGCCTTGCCTTCCGCGAACGCCGCGGTGCAGGCCGCATGCATGTCGCCGTTGAGCTTGGCTAGCGCTTCGAGCCACACGCCCGCTCGCACGATGAAGATGCCGCTGTTCCACCAGTAGGTGCCTGCAGCGACGTACTGCGCGGCGAGTTCGGTCGTGGGCTTTTCGACGAAGCGGTCGATCAGATGTGCGCCGTTTTCGAGGGCGTCGCCGATTCGGATGTAGCCAAAGCCGGTATCCGGCCGTGTGGGCGCAACGCCGAGCGTCACGATCATGGAGTGTTCGGCATATTCAGCGGCAATTGCGATCGCACGATGCAGCGCCGGAATGTCTGAGATGGAATGGTCAGACGGCATCACCACCATGATCGCGTCGTCATCCTGATTAACGGCTGCGAGCGCCGCGAGCGTGAGCGCCGGCGCCGTATCGCGCCGCGCAGGCTCGACGATAATCTTCGCGCAGACGCCGCACGCCCGCACCTGCTCTTCTGTCTGGAACCGGTGTTCCTCCCCACACACGATAATCGGCTGAGTGTCGACGTCGAAGCCGCCGACGAAACCCTCCATCCGTGTGACGGTAGCCTGCAGCAATGAATCCCGTCCGACCACATCGATCAACTGCTTTGGAAACTGCTCACGCGACATCGGCCAGAGGCGCGTGCCCGATCCGCCTGCGAGAATGACCGGGACGATGCGCCGACAGGCGTGCCCGAGCGACCCTTCTGCGATCGCCGCTGCCATTGCGTCTTCAGAACTCACCGCGTCTTCCATCATCCACCCCTCTGGTCTTGCGTCGAACACGTACTTCCCGGCATCGCCAATTCGATTCATCGGTTATCGGTTCGCCGTGAAGCGCACTTTCTCCTGCTCTCCCACATAGGGGCCCCGCTTGATGAAGAGAGAACGACCTCACGCGTCTGCAAGCATAGGAGCAGTTCCAGGGTCACTAGACGGGTTGACCGAATATGCCATGACGTTGGCTGAAGCGAGTCTCGCGGTACAAGGTGGTCTCACACGCACCACCTGATCTGCTCTTCTTTGGTTCATCATGCACTTATCCAAAGTGTTGCCCGCAGCCCATAAAGGTACGGCACACGAGGCAAAGCTCAACGGGGTTCAGTCGATTTCCGTCTGGAGCTCCGGCTCTCCGAAGCGGGAGTTCCTGCACGTCGACGACCCCGGGTCCGCCGCACTGGCCTTGCTCGACGCCGACGGGGCCGAAGGCGTGTTCAATATCGGATACGGACGGGGACACTGCAATCGCGGATCTTGCCCGTCTCGTCTATGACCTCACCGTACTCTAATTCATCCAGACTTCCTCTCCCCAACACACCGCACGGGTGCGATATCGTTCGAGCACCCGCGCTAGCGTCGACAAGCGGGCTGCGTCATCGTTGCTCGCAAGACGCCGCGTGCCGCGCTCGATCATCAACTGGCGCAATGCAGGCTGGTCGATCAGACTGAAAAGCGCCTCCGCCATGCTGTCGGGCCGAGCCAGATCGACCAGCAGTCCCGCGTCGCCGACTTGCTCGCGCAGCGCCTCGAGGTCCGGGTAAAGGACCGGTACGCCCAGACTGAACGCCTCGAGTGGCGGCAGATTGGTCGGGCCGAAATATGTGGGCATCACTAACGCGATCGACTCGCGATACAAGTAAGGCACGTCGCCGTCCGGAACGAAACCGAGAAAGAACACACGCTCGCCCAGACCGAGATCGGCGGCGACCGAACGCACGTATCTCATGTTGCCGAAATCGCTTCCTGTGAAGACCGCACCTACATGGATGCCATAGCGGGACTCCAGCGCGTGCAGTCCCTTCAACAGAAACACATGGTTCTTGTGCGACCAGAACTGCGCGGGATAGTAGACGTATTTCAGATCGCGCGGAATTTTATACTTCGTCTTGACATCGACGAAGTGCTCCACGTACGCCTCCTCGGAAAGCACTGTCGCGCGGGCGGGCGAGAATGGCATCAAATGCACGCGTTCGCTGTCTACTCCATATCGCCTGACAACCTTCTCGCGGCCGGCCTGCGAATCGACGAAGATGCCGCAGGCCTTCTTCAAGGCAGATCCGTACAGAAATTCGCGACGCTCGAATTCGTGCTTGATCCGGACTTCGGGAAACTCGACGTCGTCGCGGTGGGACAGATCCCAAACGGTGAACAGGTAGTTGAATCGATCAATCGCCAGTGCGAGGTTGGACGGCGTTGTGAAGTACGCAATGTCCGCGCGCATCACCGAAAGCAAGCGGTCCACCGAAGCCATCTTGCCCGGTTTCCGCAGAAACGCGCGCGGGCCTCCACGGCTATATATTGAACCGAGTCTCGCCGCCAGTCCGCGCAAGCGGGGCACCGGGAAAAAAATAGGCTCAATGCCGCTGCGTCGCAGATCATCGATGGTGGATCGCCGCGTCGTCACAAACTCAACCGCGCAAAGTTCCGGCGGAAGACTCTTTAGCAGCAAGGCAGCATTCTTCGCCTGCTGATAACCCCCACCAGAGGTATGTTCATAGTCTATAAACGCGACCATGCGAATAGGCCGTTCCAAGGAACCGTTTGAATTCGTCACTCCTCGCTCCACGTTTCTTGGCCATCGATATAACGATTGCAGCGCTCGAAAAAGGTTCTCGCGCTCGGTTTGAATTTAGATTGCGCGAGCTTGCTGGTGCCGTTCGTGACTGATTAAGGCAGGTATTTGGCCGGTCCGACGGCTTGCTGAGAAAAGCCCTTGTGCAAGGCTCGTATGACGCTCATGCGGCCCTCGGACATCGAGCTTCCGAGGCGAACAGATGCGTGAAGATCCGTTTCTCCTCGAAAATATTTGAATCTGAATGCCGACCAACTGATTCGAAGGCCTCCTTGTCTCGCGGCGAAGCTTTCCCTCGCCAGTTCCTAAGCGGACATCTCCACAGGATCGGCCGTGGCGCCGCTTTTCTTTTGACAGCGGTATTCCGTCGCCGACATCGAGAATTGCCTCCTGAACACTTTCGAAAGCCGCTCGCCATTCGTCAGTCCAACCCTGCGAGCGATCTTGTCTATCGGCAAGTCGCTTCTGGCCAACAGTTCACAACTGAGATCGAGGCGCGCTCGCAAAAGATATTGCGACGGTGTCACTCCCATCTCGCGCTTGAACAGACGCAGGAAGTTCCGCTCGCTCATCGCCACCGTACGAGCCGCGTCGCCTATTGAAACCGGGCGTCCGCAATTTCGCTCGAGCCAGCGCGCGGATTCCTGTGCCTTTTCCGCCTGCGTGTTCGTTCCCATGGTGCTCAGCATGGTCGTCAAATTCTGATCTTTGGAGACGGTGAAGTGATCGGCAACTGCTGTCGCGATGTCGTATCCGAGGTCCCGCTTCACGAGCGCGAGCGAGTTGATCAGCGCATCGCCGCCTTCGGTCGACGCCGCGACGTTAGACGTCTCCGGACTCCAGATGCCCGGATCGACCGAAGCCCAATCGCGGCGAGAAATGCCCGCTGCCGCCAGCAGCAAGTCGCCGTTGCCGAGAGGGTTGACGACGCCGGTCTGCGAACATGCTATGGTCAATAACCCAATGAGCACCTCGTCGGCGGCTGCACGCTTTGCGCCGGGTCCGCCCGCAATATACAGTGCGTCGAAGCCTTGGAACCGCTGGCCGCCCAGGCGCTCGGTCCAAACGCAAACGGATGACGAACAGGCTATCATCCCACCGCAGGCAGAGACTAGACGGACGCTGTAAGTCGCGTTTCTTCTCAGACTGCGAGACTGAATCTCGTTGGCGATATGAAGCACCTCGGCAAGGGTGCCCGCTTCCAGCAGCGAAAAACCGTCGTACAACAAAATTCCTATGAGCTTGACCGCGCGTTCTTTAAATCGGTGGAAAATACCGTTATCTCCTGCATCGCCTAAGCTAGTAGCGTGGGACATGCCGTTACCTCCATTTTGCTTCGGTTCTAGATCGCTGCTCTGGCTTGCGTTGGAACGCTGTGGAAAGCGTATGACCTCGTGAGCTTAGTGCCATATTCGATCCACCATTGCCGTGGTGTCCGCCAAAAGCATGTTTCTGGCCGAGAACGTCGCTCCCAGTATCGACAAGACCAAAACATCGTCTCATTTCTTTAGCGCTGAAAGTGAAAACCATAAAGCCGCTCATCAGGGTTTCCCGACCCACAGGACTTGCTGAGCGATAGACCGATCAGACGGCGAATGCTTCAGCAAGGAAACGACCCGTCAACACCTTGCTGAAAACAGTCATGCATGTAGTCTGAAAATCCCCGCTAGTTACCCTTTCTCATGAGCACCCTGAGCTTTGGCTTTGGCTTTGGTTGCCTTCGAATAAACAAGAGTGCGTTCGCGTCACGCGTGACTTCGCCACCGCCATACGACCAGACATGGAGTCGCTTCATGAGCTTCAGCACGAGATATTCGCAATACTATGATCTTTTCTATCATGACAAGAACTACAAGGCGGAAGCGTCGTTTGTCACCGGATTGCTCGGGCGGTACGGAATAGTTGGAGGTCACGTGATGGATCTAGGTTGCGGCACCGGACGCCACGCGGCGGAATTCGCAGCCGCGGGATTTTGTGTTTCTGGCGTTGACATGAGCGCCGATATGCTTGCCCGAGCCGCTGCCAGGTGTACCACTCTGCCAGGCGCAGTAGCGAAGCGACTGACGTTTCAGCAAGGCGACGCGCGGATCGTCCGCACGAATGAACTCTACGACGCAGTCGTCTCGCTCTTTTATGTTGCGAGCTATCAAACGACCAACTCCGATTTCATGGCGATGTGTCACACCGCCGCGACGCACCTGCGGCCATCAGGACTGTTCGTGTTCGATTGCTGGTACGGTCCCGCGGTCCTCGCCGCTCCGCCCGACGTACGCATCAAACGCGCCTCCAGCGAAGAAACCGCGGCGATACGAATCGCCGAGCCCACGATGCGTCCTCATGACAATACTGTCGCGTTCAACTACACCGTCCTGCTAACGGATTTGAAAACGCAGTCGGTCGAGACCGTCCTCGAGACGCATGTGATGCGCTACATGTTCAAGCCCGAGATCGAACTGATGCTGGACCTCAGCGGATTCGAGGTCCTGGACAGTTTGAAGTGCATGGGCGGCGAGTTGAGCGCTACCGATCTCTCAGCGACCTTCGTCGCGAGAAAACGGTGATGCTCGGAAACAGCCCGAGCGAGAAAACGTCGGAAAATACAACGAATGGCATGTCATAGCCAGCCTGGTCGATGAGTCGAGGCTGAACCGCCAGGCAGTCCCGCGCTGGCTAAGCGCATCGCGTCAAAGCGGCCCGCCGAAAGCCGCGTGCGACCACCTGCCACCCGGATCAAGTGTTTGTTCCGTTGCGTGACGGGCCATATTTGCTGCGGCGAGCAGTCGGTCAGCACCGCGCTGAACTTGAGCTGCTGTTGCGGAAACTTCGCGAAAAGGCGGTGGCCAACGTGTCGCGCACCACGCCCACCGTGTAGTCCTGCTGTGCTTCGGTAAGCGCGAGACCACTCGGCAGATACAATCCCCTGCGACTCATGCGTTCGGCAATCGGGAAATTCTCTCCCTTGAACATCCCTTGCTTGAGAAAAACCGGCTGTTCGTGCATCGGCCAGAAGAACGGCCGCGCGCTGACACCTGCCTCCGCCAGCATGGACCGAAGCTCGTCGGCATCAAAGGGCAAGCTGTCGTCCAATACCATACCGAAGACCCAATAGATATTCTCGGCATATGGCAACGCCACCGGCGCCATCCCGATTCCCGGCACTCCCCGCAAAAGGCTTTCGTAGCGGCGGCCCAACTCGCGCTTTCGCGCGACGTGCGCATCTAGCTTCTCGAATTGCGCTAGCCCGACAGCCGCCTGGAGGTTGCTCATCCGATAATTCCAGCCAAGCTCTTCGTGGACGAATCGCCTCTCAGGCTTGAAACACAGGTTTCGCAAACTTCTCGCGCGCGTAGCCAGCTCGTCGTCGTCGCAGACGATCATGCCCCCTTCCCCCGTCGTGATGTGCTTGTTGGCGTAGAAGCTGAAGCACGATATATCGCCGAAACTGCCGCACTTCGCTTCGTTATAGGTTTGTCCGATTGCCTGCGCAGCATCTTCGATCACAACGAGGCCGTATTTCCTTGCGATATCCAGCAACGGAGCCATATCCACCGGCAGACCGAAAGTGTGCACGGCCATGATCGCCCGCGTCCGGCTCGTGATAGCGCTTTCGATTTTCGTCACGTCCATGTTCCACGTATCCGGACTTGAGTCGACCAGTCTCAAGCGGGCACCGGTGCGAACAATGGCCGATGCGCACGATATGATCGTGTGCGTGGGGATGATAACTTCGTCGTCGGGACCGAGCCGCAGAGCCACCGCCGCCACGTCCAACGCAGCGCTGCCGTTCGCGACGGCAATCGCGTGTCTGCGGCCGACGTAACCCGCCATCGCACGTTCGAAACGCTCGACGAACGCCCCGTCCGAAGAAATCCACCCGCTTTCAATGCATTCGTTCAGATAGACGCGCTCCTTTCCGTCGAGCAGGGGTTCGTTGACCGGAATCATCGCGCGCCGTCCTTAACTTCAAGCTCGACGCCTGGGCCGTTACTCGCTTCACTGCATCGGCTCAGGTTTGCGGACGCGAAGCGCAATTTTTCCTGCTCCCCCATATAGGGCCCTTGTTTGACTTCGAAGAAAGACGCGTCCTCGAGCATCTCGAAGCCGTGACCGCCCGACGCCAGCAAGATGACATCGCCCGCGTACAGTACACGGCTCGACAGGTAGTCCTTATCGGGCGTATAGAACTTCACCAGGACACGGCCACGCTTGACGAAGAGCACCTCTTGCGTCCATTCGATCTGCCGCACCAACTTGCAGTGAAGATGCGCGTCGATCACTTTTCCGGCGGGATGTTCCATGTACGCGAGTTGCTGAGGAAACTCCTTCGGAGTAAAGAAACTCACACCACTTCTCGAGAACGAATCCCGGATGATCATGGCGAGCGTTTCACCTTCGAACGAGACTACTTCGAAATTCGAGTCATGAACGACCTCTGCGTTGCCCGTTATCGGTAGAGCTTCCATTTTTTTCCTCGAAGAGAGCCGGTAGTATCCCGACACACCGAACCTTCCGGGAGCAGGCCGCTTACGACATAAATTGGCCCACGGAGGTCCTTCATGCGTCCCCGAAGCATAGGATCGGTTCGGCGGTTACACGGTCCGATGGCCGAATACGGAATGAAGTTGGCTGACCGGGGTATTACGTTGCAGCGTCACCTCGCGCATCTTTATATCCTCGGCAACGACCGCGCAGAGGTGCACACGGACCGCGCCAATATATTGGCACCGTCCGCCATGACCTTGAATGGTCCATATGCATTGCTAAGCTGATGAAACCGCACGTCGTAGCCCTTTGAATCAAGTGGCGGGGCAACTCACGTTCCGACCGACGTGTCTCTCTCGACTATTGGCCATTCACATGAACAGAAACTCTCGCATCTATGTCGCCGGACATAAGGGAATGGTCGGCTCGGCTCTCCTTCGGCGCCTTGCCAGTTCCGGATATGATCACGTGATCACGGCCTCGCGACAGTCGCTCGACTTGCTGGATCAGCGCGCCGTGATGGATTTTTTCGCTCGAGAGCATATAGACGTCGTCCTTCTGGCCGCAGCCAAAGTCGGCGGAATTCATGCCAATTCGACTCAGCCGGCTTCGTTTCTCTACGAGAACCTCGTCATCGAAACCAATGTGATTCATGCAGCATTCAAGAGTCACACGCAGAAGCTCGTCTTCTTCGGTTCATCGTGCATCTATCCAAAGCTTTGCCCTCAGCCCATAAAAGAGGATTACCTGCTCACGAGCGCTCTCGAACAAACCAACGAGGCTTATGCCATCTCAAAGATCGCGGGTCACAAGCTTTGTGAAGCGTATAACAAGCAATACGGAACGCGCTTCATATCGGTGATGCCCACGAATCTCTACGGCCCCAACGACAACTATGATCTTCAAGGCAGCCATGTGCTGGCCGCGCTCATCCGCAAGGCGCACGAGGCAAAGCTGAACGGACTCGAATCGCTCCCGGTATGGGGCTCCGGATTGCCGAGACGGGAATTCCTTCATGTAGACGATCTGGCGTCCGCGGTTCTCGTCCTGCTGAGCAACGACCTGGTCGAGGGCATGTTTAATGTCGGATATGGAAAGGACATAGCGATTGCCGACCTCGCACGACTGATCTGCGATGTCGTCGGTTTTTCTGGATCGCTGAGATTCGACTCGTCGAAGCCCGATGGGACGCCGCGAAAGTTGCTCGACGTATCGAAGCTCGCCGCTCTGGGTTGGGCGCCCACGATTACGCTCAGAGAGGGCATCGCCTCAACCTACGCCGACTTCGAGAATGACGTGCAGCGTACCGGGCTCGCCAGCGCCTGACGAATTCACGCGGCGTGCGCGATCCTGCACCACGGATTGAAGTTCCGCCCCTGGTATCCAGGGTACCCGTCTGCCGACTGCGGTTCCTGTCCCTCGATGCCAGCAAATCATGTCACTTTCAAGGCCACGACAGGTCATTCCGGTTAGAGCGGCTTGATCAACGCATCGGCCTAGTCCGTTGAACCGGATGAATTGCATCGGATTCGCCGCGATGGATCGGAGTATTTCCATTTCAATGGGCGCGCCTGCTTGTTGTATTGACAGATATAACGCATGAGCTTTTTGTTGAGATCCTTGGTGCTGGTGAACACGCCAAGCGCAATGTCGTCGCGCTGGATGCGTGCAAACCAGTTCTCGACCTGATTCAGCCATGACGAATACGTCGGGGCGTAATGTATCGACACTTTCGGATGGTCAACCAGAAATGTTTGAACGGCGTTG
The DNA here is from genome assembly GCF_050436205.1 of Paraburkholderia sp. MM5496-R1. Taxonomy (NCBI): domain Bacteria; kingdom Pseudomonadati; phylum Pseudomonadota; class Betaproteobacteria; order Burkholderiales; family Burkholderiaceae; genus Paraburkholderia; species Paraburkholderia sp. MM5496-R1. The sequence goes on along the minus strand of NZ_JBNDLT010000003.1, from coordinate 2,151,827 downwards.
GTTTTGTGGCTGCTCACGTTGTCGCAGATCACGTGAATCTCCTTTCCGCACGGCTGTGCCCATACCACCTCCGTGAGGAACGCAACAAACTGGGCACTGGTATGGCGGGGCGCGGTTTCGCCCAGCACCTCACCGGTGGCAACGTTCAATGCGGCGAACAGGCTCAGGGTGCCGTTGCGTTTGTATTCAAAGCCATGGCTCTCGGCGCGTCCAGGCGAGAGCGGCAACATCCGGTCCTTGCGATCCAGCGCCTGGATGGCTGTCTTCTCGTCCACGCAGAACACCACCGCATGCAACGGCGGATTGAGGTACAGCCCGATCACGTCGGCTGCCTTCGCCTCAAAGTCGGGATCGTTGGACACCATGTGGGTATCGAGACGATGTGGCCGAATGTCGTGCTTGCGCCAAATACGCTGCACCGTCACGAAGGCCATGCCCAACTGTGCCGCCAGTTTGCGGCTGCTCCAGTGTGTCGAGCCGTCGGCCGGCTTACGTCGCAGTGTGTAGTCGAGCACTCTCGCTTCAAGGACTGCCAGGTCAGGTCGCGGCGCCCGGCCTGGATGTCTGCCGTACAACCCAGCCAAACGCTCACTGGTGAAACGCATTTGCCACGTTGTAATGAAACGCGAATCGCAACGCAATTCCGCCATGATCGCCGCACGCGAGGCTCCTTCGTCGAGCAGCAAGATCAACCGCGCACGCCTCACCTGGCCAACGGCCATCGTGCGGCTGCGCTGCATCGACATCAGCTCTTCGCGCTCGGTTTCACTCAGATTCATTTTGCCCATGCACTATTAGCTCAGTGCAATTTCATTGGTTCAATGGACTAGTCCTTGATTCGACTGCTCAAAGCCCTGGATATCGACCTTTCTAGCGCGTCTCGCGTCAGAAGTTGGGCGGCTGCTTTCATTGCCCGCTCGATGCTCATGCGTTTGCGGCGATACGTCTGCTCTGCGTTTGCCAACGCATCGGCGATGGACCTTGCATCCGCGGAAACAAAGCATATGGCGTCGTGAATCTCCTTCATGCTCATCGGGGGAAGTTCGGTGGAAATGACCAATCTTCCCGACGCGACATATTCGACAACCTTGAAAGGAAAGACCCCGTTACCCATTTTCTCTATCGAAACATGCGGGTTCACCAGCACGTCACAGTCGGAAATCAATTTGAACAAGACTCTTTCGTCCACCCGACCGTGGAAGTGCACCGGGTAATCTTCGGCGGACAGCCTGACGAACTCGCGTGCCAGCGGACCCGTTCCGCAGACGTGAAACATGAGGCGTCCGCCGGACTTCCGGATCAGGTCGAGAACCACGTCAGCACCCTTCTCGACGCTCAGCCCACCGAAATAGCCAACCATCGTTCTAGCATCTGCCGTTCGCGAGAATGGACGACGCTGTCCACAAGCTTCAATGAGATCGTCCGACACCACGCCCGGACACAGCACCACGGGACAACCGCTGCGTTGATGTTCGCGTGTCGATAAGTGATCGTTAACCGCAAGACATAACGATGGAGCGGGTAACACATATCGCCATGCGATGAAGTCGAGCAACGGCTTCGGATGCCAGCGGCGACGAGAAAGCAGCCAATCTTCGAACTGGAGGATCAGGCGCGCACCGAACCGGTGCGTCAGCACGCGAGCGAGCATCGACTCGAATGCGTAAGCGTTATAGATCCATACGGCTTCGGGCTTGCCGACCTTCGCTATCTCATCGCTCAGCGCCAAGACTTCGAAAAGGTTCAGCAGCTTGCCGATGGGCCTTACAGGGTAGCAGCGAAGCGAAATCTCCCGAATGCGTTGCGTGCCGATGACGGAATCCCGACATTTTCTACGTGACCATCCTGCCTCTATGTGGCCCGTATTGATCAAAAGAACATCCTTGGAAAGTTGCGATGCCAGCGCCAGAAAAAACTCCACCTTGCGTGCGGCGCCCAGATTCACATTCGCCCCACGATTAGAGGCGCTGTAAGGCGCTATGAAAACAAGCATTTTTGCTGCTCCACGTCAGCGACTCCTGCTTCAGTGCCACGCAAGTCAACGCCACGTGATCGACGCGTGGACAAATACGCGCCGAGAGAGCACCCGTAGATGTCCCCAAAGCAGAGCATCAGCGTCGTCACCAGTGGATACTGCTCGAATAGGTTGATGTCCATGCAGGCTGCAATCGTGATCCCAACGAACACCACATAGCGAACCGACTGACGCCTCGAATGACGCGGACGGATGCGCCAGAAAAACGCCGTCGCACCCGTCGCGAAAATTAGCATACCCACAATTCCGATTTGAAACTGCATCGTCACGAAGGCGTTATCGATGAGCAGATTGAACCGGTATTGCTCAGGGTCGACGCCCGCACGCTGGAGGAGCATGACGGCTGTGTTCGTGCCTACGCCGAGGCCCCGCCCCAAAAAGAGTTCTCCCGGAGTTGCCTCTGACAACTGCTCCGCTATCTTCCCGAGGTTGGATAAACGACCGCCTTCGTCGAGTTGATCAGTCAGCACATCACCGCGGCCGACCGCTTCCACCATGTGAGAATAGCCAACGATTGCGAGCAAAATAGCAATCGGTAGCGCAGTCACCACCAGCAGCATCCGATCATTACGGCTCAGCCGTCCCCCAAGCGTTTCCCAAACTACTACGCCGACGATGGACGCGATACTGAGCATAGCGAATCGCGTGCCCGAAGAGACGGCAATCGCGACTGCGAGGGAGAGCAATATAAGCCGATACAACAGCCGGGCGCGGTCCAGAATGAGCACCATGCTTGCAAGCGAAATCGCATACATACCTGCTAGCGCCGCGTTACTGAACAGGCCCGTGTACCGATCCTGCATAAATAGAACCTGCTGTATTTGTCCGAGTTGTATCCATTGTCGCAGGACCACGTAAAAGTCCAATGCGGCAAGCGCGAGCAATGCGAGGACGAGGGCCGTTTGTCCCTGCTTCTCGGCCGGCAGCAAACTCGCGAACAAAAACAGGCCGAATGACGCATGAATCAGCAGAACCCAGCGCAATCCCGCAGGTAGGAAGAACAATGGCGTCCAACCTGCGATGAACGGCACGAGTCCCACCGATACGATGCAAAGAATCCACGTGAAGAACATCAGAATAAACGTACGCATTCCCCCCCGAAAGCGATTCAAACCGAGCGCAAGAGGCCACCCGACTCCGATCAAGGCGATGCTCGCGTCCTTCACGTACTTGACAGCACCTGCGTCATCCATGGCGGCCGAATTTAAGTTCCAGACGTTGATTGCTCCGGTGCCGAGCGCGCCAAGCGCCTGATCCGCGTATTGAGCCAAGCCTGCCGCGAAGACCGTAAAGACTGCGAGTGAAAATACGAAACGCGGCGACATTCCACACGCTCCTGAGTTACATGCCGACTCGGCCAAACTTCGTCCTTACTCGTGATGCTCCAACGCCCTGTAGCCAGCCAGCGTGATCAGCGCATCCCGCTTGGCGATCTGATAGTCGGACAACACCATTTCCCTCACAAGAGCGCCGAACGTCACGGTCGGTGCCCATCCCAGCTTCGCGTGGGCTTTCGACGGATCGCCGAGCAAGGTCTCGACCTCTGTCGGTCGAAAATAGCGAGGATCCACTCGCACGATGACCGTCCCGGGCGCGACCCGGCATTCCCGGCCGCTCACACTTTCGACTATCCCGACTTCATCGACTCCGCTTCCGTCAAACCGAAGCTTGATGCCGAGTTCGCACGCCGCCTGCTGAACGAATTCGCGCACGCTGTATTGCACGCCAGATGCAATGACAAAGTCTTCCGGCTCGTCCTGTTGCAACATGAGCCATTGCATCTGGACGTAATCGCGCGCGTGTCCCCAGTCGCGTTTCGCCGACAAATTGCCAAGGTAAAGGCAATTCTGCGAACCGATTGCAATACGTGCGAGGGCGCGCGTAATTTTGCGCGTAACGAACGTCTCGCCCCGAACGGGCGATTCATGATTGAACAGAATGCCGTTGCAAGCGTATATGCCATACGCCTCGCGATAGTTGACCGTGATCCAGTACGCGTACATCTTCGCTACCGCATACGGACTGCGCGGATAAAAGGGCGTGTTCTCCCGTTGCGGCACTTCCTGCACGAGTCCGAACAACTCCGATGTCGACGCCTGATAGAACCGGGCGGTCTTCTCGAGGCCCAGAATTCGCACGGCTTCCAGCATGCGCAGCGCACCCAGGCCGTCCGCGTTCGCCGTGTACTCAGGCTCTTCAAACGAAACCGCAACGTGGCTTTGCGCGGCGAGGTTATAGATCTCATCCGGTTGCACCCGCTGAATAATTCGCAAGATGCTCGACGAGTCGGTCAGGTCACCATGGTGAAGATGAAAGCGGCGCTGCGATGCATGGTCATCCTCGTATAAATGGTCGATGCGATCCGTGTTGAAGAGCGAGGTGCGCCGCTTGACGCCATGCACTTCATATCCTTTGTCGAGCAGGAATTGAGCAAGATAAGAGCCATCCTGGCCTGTGATACCGGTGACCAGTGCAACCTTGTTCGACATGGTTCCTTCTCCTTGTTTTGATACTTCGCTGTGTGCGTGATACTTCTTGCGATTCGTTCAGGCTGTCCTGACATTGGACTCGCCGCCGCTTTTGCCGTACCCGTCCGACCTGCCGTAGCCTGAACCGTATCGCGCCTTGTCGAGCGGAACATCGGTAAAGAGAGTTCCTGCCACGTTCACGCCACTACTGCGCAACCGGTTGAGCGCCTCATACAGTTCGTCCACCGGATGCCGACCGTGCCGAACGACCAGCAGCGTTGTACCGGCCTGCCGGCCGATCAGCGTTGCATCGGTGACAGCAAGCACAGGCGGCGTATCGACGACGACAGCGTCATACCGCCGCGATGCAACATCGAGTATCTCGCTCAGTCTCCGGGTCGTAAGCAAGTCCGCGGCGTTTGGCGTCTCGCCCCCGCGCGGGATCAGGTCGACGCCATTCATGACATCGCGCACGACCACGTCGTCAAACGCCGCACCTTTTAGCAACTCGGTCAAGCCGGGGCCGCCAGCCGGGTTGAAGGATCTGTGTATGTCGCCCATGCGCATGTCGGCATCGATCAGGAGCACCTTTTTCCCGCCTGTCGCCAACACGATTGCAAGATTGGCCGCGACAAACGACTTTCCTACCCCAGGACGGGAACTTGTGATCATCACGACATTGTTCCTGACTTCCGATCCGATCGATTGCAACGCTGTTCGCAAGCTTCGCACGCCTTCGACCGCGACATCCCCCGGCCATACCGCAGCAAGCACATGTATGCCCGGAGCCTTGCGGCGTATTGCCTCCTGCAAACGAATTTGCCGTTCGCTGTGCGGCACGACAGCGCAAACGGGTATTCCAAGGGCTGCCTCGATCTCGGCGCTTCGCTCGATTCCACCAGACACCGCCTTGCGAAGGAACGCGGTGACGATTCCCAGTACAAGCCCAAGCACGGCAGACAACGACAATAGTACCTGCCAGTTAGGCTTGCTCGACTTCTCGGGGGGCACCGCGAGATCGACAATGCGCACGTTGCCTACGTTGCCCGCCTTGACGACACGAAGCTGTTGCGCACTGTTCAGGAGATTCGTATAGAGGTCTGTGTCGACCTGAACGTTGCGCATCAGTCGCACTGCGTTTTGCTCCTTATCCGGCAAACTGGCAACACGCTGGCTCAGCGCTTCGCGGTCTTGTTGCAAGCGGGCGATCTTCGAGTCCACCGCCGTAAGTAGCGGGTAACCCTCCTTGTAATGCTGCGAGAGGTCGTCGCGCTGCTGCAAGAGGCCGCGCAAGGCGGTATCGAGATCGACAACCTGTTGCAGCAACAACCGGCTTTCCACACTCAGATCGACGGTTCCATTGCTATTACGAAAAGCGTTGTACTTATCCTCTGCCTGCTGCAATTCGTCCCGCAGCTTCGGCAATTGACCCTCGAGGAAGAGAAGCGAGTGTTCGGCCTCGGACGTACGCCTTGCGAGATCCTGAGCGAGATACTGCTGAGCAACCGCATTGACGATGTCCGCAGTGCGCACCGGGTCGGGTCCCTCCAGGGCAACACCAATCATGCCGGTTTGCGACTTTTTTTCTGAAATGACCAAAGCATCTTTCAGCGCGAGGATCGTGGCCTCTATCGAACTTGACTTCAGTGTAAATTCACCGCCGGGAGAAGCGGATAACTCATTGACGAGAAGATGCACCTTGCCGTCGCCGAAAGGCACCACCAGCTCGTGGCCGACTTCTCCTGTTCCGAGCGTTTTGCCGTCAGGTGCAATCAACTTGAAGTACGGGGCCTGTCTCGCCTTTACGATGAATTCGTGGCCGATTGCAGCATGAGGAACATCGAATTTCGATACTTCGATCGACTCGTCGCTCCAGGCGAACTGCCGCAGTCCAAAAAGGGGTTTCATGCTGGCGGATCCGCTGCGCAGTCGCGCGATCCAACGGCCAATAAGTGGGAAGTACCGAGGTTGCGCCGTAGTTTGGAGATTCAGTTGCTGCACCGCCTCGCCGACCACCAGGCGTGAGCGAATGAGTTCCATCTCGGCGTCTGCACTGGCTTTCACCCTCGAATCGAATATCGAGGCAAGCCGGCCCAACGCTTCGGCTTCGGGAGAGCTGGACGCGGGTGTGCCAATCTGTATGAGCGCATCGGCCCGGTACAAGGTCGGATGCATCAGGCCGTACAACGATCCCAGCGCGAGAACGCCGAGCGCAATCATGCCGATTAGACGCCAGCTCTCGCCGATTGTGCGAAGGTAATCCGAGATGGAGATCTCGTCGCCCTGCAGCGGATCATCGCGCGTGATCTGTTTCCTTGAGGCCATGGTTTCTCGGGTGGAGTGCTTTGCGCCCGGCAGCGGGATAACGCCAGGGGCAACCAGTTACGGGAGCGACGACGCGACGCATTGACCGTGCGTCCATTTCGACAGGTACTCTGCTACGACTTCAATGACTGAAATTCGAGAATGCGGAACATTCGCCGCCGCAGTCTATTTTAGATAAGCCTGCTGCTTGCGCCGTGTCGAGACCGAAATCGCCAAGATGTTGTCGGGCCCGATAGGACGGTCGTTTAGAATGAAACGATTCACTGGCCAGTAGCGTGACCCCTGGTGTCGTGAGTTGGAAATTCGTTTCATTAATCGGTTTTGCTGCCAGCGGTGACGAAGTGCTGCTTGAAGAGACGTTCAGATTCTCGCAGGCCGTCCTTCGTCAGCACCACGGATTTCGCTTTGTTGACCGGATCGGCAATGAGCCCTCGTTCATGCAGCCGGTTGAGAGTCTGCGGTGGACTTGATCAGCTTTGCCCCAGATGCGGGGTCGGTCTAAGTTTCGAACGGCCGGTTGCCGATCATCACGACGTGGTGTGCGCCATGGACAGTAGCTCGTAGTTCCAGCATGTTCCGCGGACTTACAGCAAAACGCAGGACATCGCTTCCCGACACGAGCGTTCCAACCGGAGCGCTCGTACTATTACGCGAAAGCTGCAGCAGATAGAGACCGGATGACGCGCTCTCTACGCGGTTCGCATCGCGTGACACCAGCACCATGACTGCATGCCCTTCTTCGTCCTTCGGGCAGGAAATCTCAGTGTCGAAACTGCCGCCATCGAAATGCACGGTGTAGAGGCCCAATCCACCGATCCGATGCCTGGCATCCTCCAATGCGCGAAGCGCTCCACTGCGTATCGTCACATCGTCGGTGAAAGTGGTGGCAGGCAGGGTGTAGCGAGGCTGCGGTTCTTTGAAAACACAGTCCGATGACTGGACGGATCCGACAGGGCCGTCAGATCGAACGACCGAACCGCCGAAGGACTGCTGGATGTTGACACCGGCAACGCAGGAGGAGACGTCGAGTTCTCCTATGAACGCCGGCACGAGGACGCCATGACCAAGATAAGGATCGTCCCATCCGGCGCCAACGGCCCCGGTTCGCTTGCGATGGTCGCGATAGCCGACGCGTTCCATATAAACGCCGTTGAAGACAGCCGATTGGCATGCGTCAACCAGTACCGCTGGACGCGGCGAGTAAGCGTGCGTTATTTGCATGAAGACATTGCTATTCGAAGGGCGCGCATAGCGCGCCATGACGCGTATGCAGAATCCGCAAATGCCCCGATAGGGATACGCCCTCGCCGGTGACGCGACATTAGTCGGCGCGCTGAGTCTGCGCTCGCTGTTGATTGACTTGAAGAACGTGGCATCGAACCATTGATCGATCTTGCGCTCATCGTCGCCATAGACGCGGTCATAGATGTTACGTACGTTGATGATGGTGCACTTGTCCGCGAAGCCGCCTCGTTCGTTGTAGTCGTCGTTGCGATCGACCCATTGCCCTCCGACAAGAACAGGGACGCCCGTGCGCAGCGCCTCGATATTGCTGAACGTGCACTGTTCCAGCACAGCCGCATAGATACCCACCCCGCAGCCGACAAAGTGAAGTCTGTCGAAGATGCAGCCTGCGAGCGTCGCGGACAGGGCGCCAAAAGCCATGAAGCAATCCACGCATGTCAGATTCTCGAGCCCTGCATCCATCGCCGTGTCGAATTGATCGAGCAAGCCGAAAGTGACTGGCTGCGACGCGTCCGCCATGCCGTAGCGATAGTTGCCCTTCACCACGGCGTTATGTCCATATAGTTTGACCCCCGGCCATACGCCTACGCAATAGGGCTGTCGCATGGCAGGCTCAGACGGGAGTCTGCTGCCTTTTCCCTGCTTAACCGTGCCATCGTCGTGACAAGGGATGGCCAGCGTTCCGCGCGCGGCTGCAAGGTAGAACGTGCCGTTATCAAGCACAACGCACTGAGTCCGGCCCGTCGATGCATAGAGCGATCCTGCGAATGCGACGGCGCGATTGATCGCGTCACCGTCATCCGTCGTGCCGTCACCGCGTGCACCGAACCATCGGGCGTGGATGTCGCCCTCGAATACGCGCTTCCAACGCTTTCCGCTCTTCGAAACCAGCACTGTGCCACCATTGTCCCGGCTCAAGACGTCGGTAGGATCGAGCCAATAATATGCAGCATCCAAATCGCGTTCGCCCGCAGCGTGCTGAAAAACGAGCAGTCTCGTAAGCGGTCCGCCGTAGTCACGCAAGCTGGCGTAGCCCTGAATCGGACCTTGCGCAAGCACAAATTCAGCGAGGTGTCGGATTTCGGTGTATGCGAGCGAAGACCTGGTGACTATCACCCTGTCGTCGGGCGACAAGTCGGTCACGGGCTGCATCGAGGTCGAACCGCTCTGCGTGTGCGACGGCTGCAGTCCCGATGCCTGCCGCTGCGCCGCTTGTGCAGATGCGCCAGACAGGCCGAAGCAGGCGGCCATGATTGTCCTCAAGGCTCCACGTCTGTTTTTGAGCGCGGCCCCCGCCAACCGCAACTTTTCCTGGAAGTCGGCCATACGTTCAGAAGGTGGGTGTGAGAGTCACGAAAGCGGACCGAGCGACGCGTGCGCAAGAATCTGCTTCCTGCAGAGGCCGATATAGACGCCATAGTCGGCGATGATGCTCGCAATGATGGACGACCAGACCACCCATTCCACTGTGCCGAACTTCAAGAGCAGACATACCTTGAGCGGAATGGATACCGCGCTAAAGATCAGCACGGCAAGCAACTGGGGGCGTAATTCGCTCATTCCATTCAGAAAGATGGTGAAAGCGTTTCCCATTGCTTCGACCACCGCCAGCATCCCCGCCGCGCACAGCAATGGGAAAGGTACAGCCAGGTGATTGCCCGTCCAAACCTTCAGAAGCCAGGGCGAAGCTGCCAGAATCAGCGCGCTTGTCAGCACCGCGATGCCGCCCGTGACGCCCATGGACACCTTCAGCGTGTGCCTGATGAACATCTTCTCACCGCGCGAGTGTGCGTCGGCATAGAGACCCCAGAGCGGCCCCGACAGCATGGCCATCCCGACGGTGATCGCCTGGAACAACCGCTGCGCAACGGCCAGTCGCGCCACTTCCTTCGCGCCGAGAATGTTTGAAACGATCAGGGGATCGCATGCGCTGCCGCATATCATGCCAAGTTGAAGAATCAGGAACATGCCGCTCGTCCGCAGTAGCAGCCTCGAGTCCTGCCACCCCGTTCCCAGCCATATGCCGCGATGAACGCGAAAAATCCGCTCCCGGCGAAGACGCCAAACGAGAATCAACGTCGTGCCGACCTGCATGCCATAGGTAGAAAGCACGAGATACGGCAACGGTGCGCGATAGCGGTTGCAGAAATAAAGAAGCGGTAGCGAGAAAAAGTATCCGATCGCAGCAGCGATATGTGGCTCCCATGCTCGCTGAAGACCATAAAAAACCTTTCTCACGCCGCTTAGTGGGATGTTCACGCAAAACAGCGTGATGAAAACCACGGTTGACTCCACCGCTTCTCTTGTGACGTCTGCCGATTCGATCTTGAGCAGCCTTTGGAAGTCCAGCAACCTCACGGCACCAACGAGCACAGCCCCAGCGGCTGCGCCGATCACCACGAGCAGCAGTACGCCGCGAGTCGCAATCGTCTGCAGTTTCTCTTGATCGCCGCTCGTTTTCGCGTCCGCAACCAGGTTGACGAGGCCATTCGCCACGCCAAGGTCAAGCACCGACAACATCACTGCGAGGCTTGATATTGTCATCCAGATGCCAAAGCGCTCTTGCCCGAGATACGGAAGCGTCAAAGAGACCGAGAGCAGCACTACCGCAAAGCCCATCGCGGCACTCACCGCATTGCATGCAGCGGAACGCGCGGCGCGCACATAGCGATCCCTGTCGCGCCCTTCCGAGGCTCCGATACCAAACGGCAAGCGACGAAAACAGAGCCGCAGGATGGAGACCGGTGCGCGCACGAAAAAATTATCTGCAAGCGGCATTGGAGCGTGTGATCCTCTGACGCTGCTCTTCCGCGAATGAAATGTCCCGGAAAGGGCAGCAACGGTTGAGCGTAAAATCGCGCTGACGAACTCAACTTCCTGCGACAGCCATCCTGCACGCGTGTGCTAAAGCAGAAATGCTTACGCGACCTGCTTGCTCATCAACGCGATATAGTTCTGCGCGACTCTGGAGATATGAAACCGATTGTTGAAACACTGCTTTGCCGAACATTGCATCGCAACCTTCTCGTCGTCCGGCAGCATTGCCCATTGCGTCAGAAGGCGGGTGATACCCTCTCGCGTGTCGTCGTCCACGAACCCGGCTCCGTCGGCAACAACCTCTTGCCAGATTCCGACCTTGTCGGTCAAGAGCACCGGCACGCCGCACGCTAGTGCTTCGGCCACCACCACGCCGAAGTTTTCCTGATGCGAGGGCAAAACCATGACGTCGGCAGCGCGCAGCAGCGACCACTTGTGCGCCCCCGTTACCATGCCAGGCCAGCTAACACGATCCGCGATGCCGAGCCGCACGGCCTCGCGACGCAATCTCGCCCCGAGTCCATGATCATCGGGGCCTGCGACGACGAGGCGATAGTCGGTGCTCAAGTTCTGGAGATCGTGAAACGACTGGATTAGCAAGTCGCAGCCCTTCTTCTCGTGAATTCGCCCGAGAAAAAGGATAATCTTGCCCGGCGTCGCTAGCGAATGCCGCTGCGCAACGTCCAACGTTTCCGTCGAAGGTGGCGGTGCCGTGCCAATCATCATCATCAGCTCTTTCGCCCTGTACAGCGGAAACGCCAAGCGCGCCAGTTCGCGCTCACTGTCGGTGGTGAAGAGAACCCCCTTCGCATTGCTGATGACATGACGCTCCACAAATATCCAATAGACTAGCTTCTTGGCATGTTTCAACGGGCGGCCGATGTTGAACCACGGATCGAGCATGCCGTGCGGCATCACGAAATATGGGATCTTTTTCGGAAGAAGCGAGAGAACGGCCGCCGCGCTGTGGAACTGCCATATGCCGTCTACGATAATTGCATCGTACCGGTTTGCATGCTGTGTCAGCCACCTAACAAGCCTGAAGTTGAGCGCGTATTTGCCAGCGTGGTGGCCTAGCCTCACAACCAGATCGAAAGCATTGTCGTCCGATTTGTCAGCATCAATAGATGAGTCAAGACAGACAATGTCGGTAGTGTGTCCGAAAAGCCGGAGCTCCGTCGCGAGCCGTTTGAGCGCCTCAGCAGGACCACCATACCTTCGCTCGATTGACGAGATAATGTGAAGGGTTTTCAACGCGGGATCTCCGGCTGACACTGACATTCATCATAACGCGCATGCGCGGTTCAACTCTTCAATTCTTCGCTTAACGTAGGGCGATCGACTTGCGTTCTCGCCGCCCTCATCTTCTCCCTGACTTTTAGAACGATGAAGTACTCATAGACCGACTGCAGCGTCGCATACACCAAGCCCGGGTGTCCGTCGAGGAAGCCTCGACGAACCAAGTAAAGTAAAACGAACTTGATCACCGGCCGGCATGGAAGTTGGTAGAACAGGCGCTTTTGATGATAGCGGCGAGTCTGGAAATCGGCCGCAAACAGCGCCTTGGAAAGGCTGAACTTGTTGCCGTTCGCCTTATTGCGAAGGAACTGATCTGCTTCCAGCGAACTGTAGGCGTTATGCCGTGAAAGCCAGTGCGATAGCCCCTTGCTGAAAGGGAAGTGATCGAGATAGCCGTCGAGCCGGCCAGTCTTGCCATCCACCACGGTGACGGGATTGACGAGCCGTTCATAGTGGATATGCTGGGGCCTGAAAAGCCGAACGAAGTACGGTGAAGCCTGCACGTGCCTGAGCCACCTGTCATTGAAGAAGTCGCGGCGTCTAATCTGAAACGCCACCGCATCGCCGGCGTTCGAGACCGCCTTTTCAATCTCCGGCACGAGCAATGGGGGAACGCGCTCGTCGGCATCCAGATACAGCACCCATTCGTGCTTGAATGGGATGTTTTTCAATCCCCAGTTCTGGTGAGTGGACCAGTCGTCGAATGGTCTGGAGATCACGTTCGCGCATACCGAGCGAGCGTACGCGACGGTCCCGTCTGTGCTGAGCGAATCAAATACGTGGATGTCGTCGGACCACCCGATGACGGTCTCAAGACAACCAGGCAAATCCTGTTCTTCATTCTTCGTCAGCACTAGTACAGACACTTTGCTCATTGGGCTCTCCGTGCTTGACTCTAAGAGAAATCTTCCTTGCTGGCATGCCGGCATACACAGTCCACTCATCCAGCAGACTCCGCGTTACCACTGATCGCGCGCCTACAACCGCTCCCGGCGCGATATGAATGCCAGGGCAAACGAAGACTTCAGAGCACACCCACGCGTCCGATCCCACAATAATCGGCTTTGCAGTTAGCTGAAACGTCGGATGGTTGTAGTCGTGACTTCCTGTACAGAGCTGCGCGTCCTGCGATATCGTGCAACGCTCACCTAACGTGATGCGTTCTATGGAATACAAGTTCACGCCATTGGCAACGCCTGTAAAGTCGCCGATCGAAAGATTCCATGGCGCCCAGATGCGCACACGCGGATAGACGTGAACACCTGCGCCTATAGTGGCCCCGAATAGTCGCAGAATCCAGCGACGCCACGCATGAAAGACACGCGGCGTCGGCACGAAGAAAACGATATAGACGACGCCCCAAAGAACCCTCAGAAATCTGTTCGACAACGAAAATGAAGGTCCCTGTCTCGAATTCACGCCTTTCAGGATTATGCTCGGACGAACGCCTTGCCGGTTGATTGCATCTTTAGGCATAGACTCCTCTCTCAACGGACCATCGTAGCGTCCACACGGCTCAATACCCGCGGTTGGCGGAAAGCATCAAGCTTTTGGCGGGGTGCTGCCGGCAGCGTGCTGATTGACACATCGCATCCCCAGCAGCAGGAGCATCATGGTCGGATTCGCCCCACCTCCCGTCGGCAAGACTGACGTGGCAAGTAGCTGGACATTCGCGACACCGAAGAGGTTGAGGTTTTTGTCCACCACGCCATCGGCGGGGCAAGCACCCATGCGAGTCGAACCTGTCGGATGGAAGATGCCTTCTGCGTTATCGATGTTGGCCCAGATTTGCTGTGGCTCGATCGATTTCCATACGCCAAGCGAGGCGAATTTGCTCGTTCTCCAAGTTCTTCTAAATAGTTCTGATGTCTCGATTAAGTTTTCTTTGTCTTCCTTGGACAACCTCCAGTTGATTTCAGCGAGTGGCAAGCCAAAGCGGTCGCAGCACGTATCGCTAAGAGTGATACGATTGTTGGGAGATGGAAGCTGCTCAACCACCGCATGGACAATCAGGCGCGAGTGGGCGGGAAACAGTAGACGTTTGTTCACGAGCCTCCACCACATGGCGCGCGCAAGCCAAGGGGTATCCGCAATCAAATCGAAGATTACTCGTGGCGGCGGTGACTTACGACGCTGTACATTCCGGAATATCTCCCGTAGCACATCAAAGCCACCGGGTTTCTCAACCTCGAACCCGATGTGGCAGAAACCTGGCGGCAGATGCCGCCGCGCCTCCGCTTGTGGCGCTAGCTCGAAACGAATATTGCGCATTGAACCGGCGGCGCCGAATCGAAAGCCGACGATCTTATTTAGCAAAGCGCTTTCGGAGGCGACGATTTCCGCTACTTCTGCGGAAATATGATCCGTGAAGTTTTGGCCGAGCGCAGACGTAAGGGCGGAGACGGCTCCATTGTTCTGACGGTCGATTAGCAATGCCAGACGGGTTGTTTCGATCGCGCCAGCGGCGACGATGAGCTTCCTCCCCGAGATAGCTAGCCTGTCACCATTTTGCGATACCGCTTCCAGTCGGACGCCTTCAGTCTGAGTTTTGATTTTGACGACATGGGCATTCAACCATACCTGAAGGTTGGCTGCCGCAGCGACGTCAGCGTCCAACAACGCCGCTACATTGCGCTTCCGGAATTCTGGCCACTTGGCGAGACGATTGACATGGGTCCCACCGAGTTCGAACGGAAAGGAGACGTCGAAATACGGGCCCGGTTCCAGGGAGAATAGCCGCTCGACGTCACCGATGAAAGGGGTTAGTTCATCGAGTGAGATCGGCCAGTTGGCATTGCAGAGATCAGAGTTTTGGAAGGGAATGAGGGCCCCGCCCCATCGCATCGAGGTACCGCCCAGGCATCGGAAACGTCCGTGCGAGGCGCCCTTGTAGAACATCCCCTGCTGGACGACTTCATTGAGCGGATGCGTGTCCTCTTCCTGGCGCAATCCGCCGGTTTCCAGGCAGATGACGGTTGCGCCTGTCTTCCGCGCCAGTAGTACGCTGATCGGTAGGCCGACGGTTCCCGCGCCGATGACTATGAAATCGGCTGCCCGCGAAATTGCGCCCTGCCCGCCCAGGTCATTGAGCATCGGCCGTTTCCTCCACGAGCCGGGCATATTGCTGCAGCCTGGCCAACTGCTTCGTGCTCACGATGATTGCGCCATCGGTATTGCGAAGTAGTGCCCGACGCAGAACCTCTGTCACTGACAGCGGCGACCCCTCCTTGCGGGACGCGGAGACATAACCATAAGTGATCTGGAAGGGCTTGCGGTAGCAGGTCAGTACGTCGGCCTCGCGACCGGTGAGACTGTCGTGGACCTGAATGAAGCGGGTCAGTTCGGAGCCGGCAGCGAGGAACGGTTCGACCTTATCCGTAGTTAGCGCGAGGCCGAAAGTACGGACCGTTCCGTCGCGTAGGAGACTCTCGAGCCATTTCAACCATTCATCAGTATTGAGCAGGGAAAGTTCAGGCTCGTGCAGCGCGTAGATGTCGATAGAGTCACGCTTCAGACGACGCAAACTGCCCTCGAGTGTTTTCTTCGCTCGGGCAACTGAGAAATCCACCGTTGGACCCGAGATGGTCTTTATAAAGCGCCCTGTCGCCTTGCGAACAAAAACAGCGGCTCCGCTTTGCTCCTCGCCGCCGGGCGAATAGATACCGACTTTGGTGGTGACAGTGACCTCCGGTCGTGCTTTGAGAACGTGGCCAAGATCGCGCTCGGCCAAGCCAAAGCCATAGTAGGGGGCCGTGTCGAAATGGGTGAACCCGGCGTCCACCGCTGAGAATAATAGTCGTCGTCTTGCTTTTTCGGAGCCACTGTTGAAAAGACTGGCGGTGCCGAATATGAATCTCGAAAGTACGATGGGAGTCCCGGTCAACTGAACGCTTTGCACGATTAGCTCCCGCTGAATGCTGGTCAAGCCCGCGCCTTGAATTGAATGACGAGAATGTTCTACCCACGATCAGCGTTACCGCGGCAATAAGACGTCAGTCCCTTAGTAAGGTCTGTGCGTAGTCCGCCAGATTAACCGTGTCAGTATCCATGGCATGGTTGTACGAGCTCTCCGTCAAAGCCGCTGTATACCGAGCACTATGGGTTAGCACAGCGTGTTCACGCGATTGCATGTAGCGAACTTGAATCTCGTCGACGTGAAAGGAATATAAGCGCCGCGCCCTGATGTCCCCGGTCAAGACGGAAATTGGCAAGAAGTTGTCGGCTTTCGCCCACCGCGAGTGGCAAGAGACCGGCATCAGGCCTCCTGCGCCCACACGACTTGCGATCATATGTCCTGGCTGGCGAAGCCCATCTAGGCGAGGCACGACAAGCATTTGTCCGACCGGGCAATTTGATATCTGCGATCTTCGAATCAAAAGGCGAACGCGCAGCTTTGACACAACGCGAATACGAATGCGACTGCGAGCAAGCCACGGAACGATAGCCTCCGTCAGAGTCCGAACGCATGGGTCGCACGTTCCCGTGCCCAACGCAGACTTGATCTTCTTTTTCCCAAGATGTGGATTACTCAATGAAAGTGCTGATAATCTCGCTCAACTATGCCCCAGAGGTGACAGGGGTGGGAAAGTACTCCGCGGAGCTTGCGGAGTGGCTCGCATTACAGGGGCACACGATACGCGTGATAACCGCGTCTCCATACTATCCTGAGTGGCGCATCAAGGCTGGCTATAACGCGTTGACGTACTCGACTGAGCAAATCAACAACGTTTCCGTCATACGCGTTCCCTTCTGGTGCCCCAAGCGCCCGTCGGGTCTGAAACGCGTGCTACATCTGATGAGCTTCGCGGTCTTCGCGAGTCCGGCCGCTCTGTGGCAGATCGCGTGGCGTCCGCACGCCGTGTGGCTCGTAGAGCCACCTTTGTTCGCGTCTCCCGTCGCGTTGTTCGCCGCCCGCGTCGCCAGCGCCTCATGTTGGCTTCATGTACAGGACTACGAAGTCGACGCAGCGTTTCGACTGGGCATACTGAAAGGCCATGTCGCAAGAAAGCTCGCTTTGCGCGTGGAAAGATGGTTGATGTCACGCGCCGACGTCGTCTCGACACCCTCCGCAGCGATGACACGGCTCGCCGTGCAGAAGGGGGTCTCCTCGGAAAAAGCTTTCACCTTTCCCAACTGGGTCGATACTCAACACGCGCATCCAAACAGCACGGACAACCCCTATCGCGCGCAGCTCACCATCGGCCACGGAGCGCTGGTCGTCCTCTACTCAGGCAATCTCGGACTTAAGCAAGGTCTGGAAATCATTGTCGACGCTGCAAAGCTTCTCACGTGGCGCGCGGACATCATGTTCCTGATCTGTGGCGCTGGACCAGCAAAAGATGTCCTGCTCGAAAAGGCCCGTGACGTACCGAACGTCAAGTTTCTCGGGCTGCAACCTAAAGAGCGGTTCAATGAATTGCTATCGGCTGCGGACATACACGTCCTTCCGCAGCTTGCGGGCGCCGCGGATCTCGTCATGCCTTCGAAGCTTGGCCCAATGCTGTCGAGCAGCCGACCGGTAATTGCGACTGCGAATGAAGGTACCGAGTTATGGAGCGTCATCAACTCGGTCGGTGTCGCAGTCGAGCCCGGCTCTTTCACGGCATTGTCACACGCCATCCTTCGTCTCGCCGACGACCCGTCGCTTCGTGAGCGCCTTGGCACCCTCGGACGGCAATACGCCGCATCCAATTTCTCGAAAGAAACGATTCTCCTCCAGTTTGAGGCACGGCTTCGCAGCTCAGTCCTCGGTAAACGAGACCTCGGAGACCGCGCGACGACGTAGGCCCACTTAACAGTCTTCGGATCCGGTGCTAGCGCAAATGAGCGAGATCCAGCTTGCTTCGTGGACCTCACAAGGTATCCTAAGGAGGCAGGGATGAATTCAGAAGGGCTTAGTGCTGACCTTCCCGTAGACTGGACGGATGAGGAGTCGGAGTTCTTTATGCGTGCAGTGGAGGCGATCGCACTGGCCTACAAAGAACAGACCATCACGCTTGAAGAGGCCGGAGACCGGATTTGTATGGTTGCGGTCACGAGACTCGGTGAAGCAATGGGCATGGATGATTCAATCAGATGTATTAGCCGGGACTAGATCTGAAGCGGCTTCGCCTTGCAGCGCTTTTCGTCCACCTTGACGTCAACACCAGGACTTTTGCAGACCTTCCCTACTAATTCACCAGGGTATGCGGCCAGTTGAACGCGCCGTAGTTTCATTAAGTCAAAACTTAGCCCTGTCCGGCCGATAAAGGTTGAAAGTAATTGGTGGGATTTTTTTTCACGCGGTAAGTTATGGCGTGTAACGATATTTACGTGGCACGACTGCTTATTATCTCGCCAGTTTACCTTCAAAGTTTACTATATGAAGAATGCGCTTGAACCAGGAATACCGATATATGGGAACCTCGCTGATTCTCATTGCTTGTTATTACTATTTTCTTTCTGATTACCGGGTTGCTGCCCATATTGCAGTGACGCCTCCGCTATTTTGAGGCGGACACCTTGCATCTCGACACTGAGGCAAGGCCGCTGCATTTTCCGCTGACAGTCGTTTTTATCGCGCGCCGCGACCTGGATGCCGGGCTTGCACCACCGCCCTTCGGCAACGTATTTTTCTCGCCTGAAACCTTGTCGATTAAAACGGCGAGAATAAATCTGAAAACGCGAGAATCGAAGTCCGACGACACATGGAAATCCTGTCTTCTTTCCGTGTGACGAATAGAAACCTGCCGAACTGGAGGCCGCATGACGCCAATCTTATCTGACGCGCTAGCACCGCTTGATTGTCCGAGACAGGACATTCGGTCTGTTCAGTGTTCGACAATCGTGAAGCACGTGGCGATTATTTTGTATGACGGATTTTCGTTGCTGGACGCCGGCACGCTCGCCGAAGCTCTGCATATCGCTAATGAATTACAATCGCAAAGTTCGAATCATTCCGTGACATATCGCGTGAACCTCATCTCGGCTGGCGGTGGAGCGGTTGCGTGCTCGTCATCGATGATGGTTTGGACAGAGCATTTTTCCACGCGCGATTTCGATCGTCTCGACAACCTCTTCGTTCCCAGCGGAAGTGGTGTCGCGCACGCCTCCGTCGACGACAACCTAATTGATCTGTTGCGACTGGTTTGTGCAAGAGGCGTCCGTGTCACCGCGATCGGGAATGGGCACATGGTTTTGTCGGCTGCCGGCGTGGCGCGGCGCGATTGGCCTTCGATGAAGCATGATATCCGTCTCCGATCGTTATCCGCGAGCGCTGCGGAGCATGATCGCGATCAGGCTTTGGTGACCTCGCTCGCACTGCTCAAGATGGATCTGGGAGCGGAGTTGGCCGCGCGCGTGGCGGACCGTCTCGGCTCGGATGGCGGGCGTACATTGGCCCCCGCGTTCGAAGAGATGGATGCAAGGACGCTCGCCGAGAAAGCACGTGCGTCGGCGCGTTGGATCGTCCAGAACTGCGCGAAGCCCATATCGGTGGGCGATGCGGCGCGCACGTCTTCGATGAGTGAGCGCAATTTCCTGCGTCTGTTCAAACGGGAGCTCGGTGTTACGCCTTCAAAGTACCTTCTTGGTGCGCGGCTCGATCTTACGTGCAAGCTGCTCGCCAACAGCGATCTTCCGGTGGACAAGATCGCTCGTAGAACCGGTCTTAGCAACGGAGAGAGACTGTCGAAGCTTTTCCGTAAAGAGCTCTCGATGTCGCCTACTGAGTTCCGGACGCAGAGTCGACGAAAGAGTTGACGTACGAACAGCAATCCAGATGCGCAAGTGGGGAGTCACGTCAAGCGCCGCGCTTACTTATGCCGTGAAGGCTTACCTTGCCACCCGAACCGGTCTGCTTCGGCACCGACGCCCGTCCTTTAGCCGTAACTTCCCCGTACTCGGTTAGCCGTCCGCGCAAGCCGTTGATTTGCATGGTCCGGAACTTCACAAGTTGCTCGCGCATGCGATGCAGCGCCAGCATTGCCTGCTGCATTCGATGCCTATCGCCCCATCCGCAGTAGTGTTTTCACCAATATCGTTAAGTTCCGATATATGATTCGTTCTGTAGCGATGCATGTCGCGCACGCCATGCGGCGTGCCGGTTGCCGAATCACCTGAAAACCATCCACATGACGCCCGATTTCGACGCGATCCACAAAGCGCTGGCCAACCCGGTCCGCCGGGAGATTCTCGGCTGGCTGCGCGAGCCGCACGCGCATTTTGCCGATCAGGAGTTGCCGCTCGACCACGGCGTGTGCGCGGGCAAGATCGACTCGCGCTGTGGCCTGTCGCAGTCCACCGTGTCGGCGCACCTGGCCGCGTTGCAGCGCGCGGGGCTCGTCACGTCGAAACGGGTTGGTCAATGGGTGTTTTTCAAACGCAACGAGCCCGTCATTCAGGCGTTCCTCGAATACATGAACGCGAAGCTCTGAGCGCCGCATTCGCATCGCCGCGCTTCCTTTTTCACGCAGTTTTTTGAGGCTCGGGCCTTGCCCGCCGCCAAAGGTGAACTCTTATGCCGACTCTTTTCGATCCGCTGCAAATTGGCGATATCACGCTGCCGAACCGCATCATCATGGCGCCGCTCACGCGTCAGCGCGCCGAGGAAATCCGCGTGCCGAACGCGTTGATGGCGCGCTACTACGCCGAGCGCGCGAGCGCCGGTCTGATCCTCAGCGAAGCGACGTCGGTCACGCCGCAAGGCGTCGGCTACGCCGAAACGCCGGGCATCTGGTCGCAGGAGCAGGTCGAAGGCTGGAAGCTCGTCACGCAGGCCGTGCACGACGCAGGCGGCAAGATCTTCCTGCAGCTCTGGCACGTCGGCCGTATTTCGGATCCGCTGTTCCTGAACGGCGAGCTGCCGGTCGCGCCGAGCGCGATCGCGGCGGGTGGTCACGTGAGCCTCGTGCGTCCCGAGCGTCCGTTCGTGACGCCGCGCGCGCTCGAGCTCGATGAAATCGCCGGTGTCGTCGAAGCGTTCCGCAAGGGCGCGGAAAACGCCAGGGCCGCGGGCTTCGATGGCGTCGAAGTGCACGGCGCGAACGGCTATCTGCTCGACCAGTTCCTGCAGGACAGCACCAACAAGCGTACCGATGCCTACGGCGGCCCGATCGAAAACCGCGCGCGTCTGCTGCTCGAAGTCACCGACGCGTGCATCAGCGTGTGGGGCGCAAACCGCGTCGGCGTGCATCTCGCGCCGCGCCGCGACGCGCACACGATGGGCGATTCCGATCCGGCCGCAACGTTCGGCTATGTCGCGCGCGAACTCGGCAAGCGCAAGATCGCGTTTATCGCGGCACGTGAAGCGCTCGGCCACGACCGCCTCGGCCCGCAGTTGAAGGAAGCGTTCGGCGGCCCGTATATCGCGAACGAGAAGTTCACCAGGGAAAGCGCGCAGCAGGTGCTCGACTCCGGTGAAGCGGATGCGGTGGCCTGGGGTCAGCTGTTCATCGCGAATCCGGATCTGGTGCGCCGCTTCGCTGAAGATGCGCCGCTGAACAAGCCGGTCCCGGCGACGTACTATGCGCGCGGCGAAGTCGGCTACACCGATTATCCGGCGCTCGAAACGGTGTAATCGGTAGCGACAGCGGGCTCATGTCCGCTGTATGAAATGACAAAGCGGCGGGCGTGACTGAATTCCAGTCACGCCCGCCGCTTTTTGTGCGCTAGACAAGCTCGCGCCGCATAAACACCCGTTTCGATTCATCGAGTCCGCGCGCGATATGTGCGTCGCGCCGCGCGAGCAACGCCGCGTCGAGCTCCGACGTGTCGAGATCGCGAAACCCGAGCCGCCGGTAATACGGCGCATTCCACGGCACGTCGCGATACGTCGACAGCACCAGCTGTGTCAATTGTCGCGCGCGCGCGATTCGCGCGACCTCTTCGATCAATGCGGCGCCGATGCGCCTGCCCGCGTGCGAGCTCAGCACATCGAGTTCCTGAACGTAGATGCGCGTCGGCTGCGGCTCGAACATCACGAAGCCCGCGCAGATCGTCTGCTGGTCGAGCGCGACGATGATCTCGCGCGCCTCGATCTTGCGCTCGACGACCTCGCGCGCCATAGGCGGCGCGTCGGCAATCCCGGTCATGCCGACGCTGACGAAACGCTGGCCCGCTTCGAATTCGATGGCACGAATCGTTTCGGCTTCGTGCAAAGAGGCAAAACGGAAAGTGATGGCGGAATCGTGCGACATGGCGTTGCGTCCGATGAAGACCGCCCGAGTTTGACATCGGCACCGCCACATCGACAAGCGGCATATGGCATAAACTCGCGCAAGCGCCCTGCACGCACGCTCGCGGGACTACACTCATCACATCCGAACGCCACCCGAGGCCACGCCAAGATGAACCTGATGAATGTGCTGCAGATCGCGCTGCACCTCGACCAGCACCTGAGCGCGCTGATCGTGCAGTTCGGCACGGCAATCTACGCACTGCTGTTTGTCGTCGTGTTCGTCGAATACGGTTTTCTGCCGCTGTTCTTTCTGCCCGGCGATCCGCTGATCTTCATCTGCGGCGCGCTCGCGGCCACCGGCGCATTGAACGTGTGGATCATCGCGCCCGTGCTGTTCGTCGCGACGGTGGCCGGCAGCAGCGTCGGGTACGCGATCGGCCATGCGGTCGGCGACAAGGTCTATACCCGCAACTACTACTGGCTCAATCGCGATGCGCTGCGCCGCGCCCACGTGTTCAGCGAGACGCGCGGCCGCCTGACCTTCCTGCTGTCGCCGTTCATCGCCGTGGTGCGCACGTTCGCGCCGTTCGCCGCGGGGGTGTCGCGCATGACGTTCTCACGCTTCGTCGCGTTCGTCACCGCGGGCGCGGCGCTGTGGGTGGTCTCGCTGATCGCGGGCGGCTATCTGTTCGGCAACGTGCCGGTGGTGCGCGAGCATCTGAGTTCGCTGGTGTTGCTGGGCCTCGCGCTCGGCGGTGCGATGCTCGTCGGCGGAGCGGTATGGCGCTTTTTCAACCGGCGCATGCGGGCGCGCTGAGGCCATCGTGGCGACGTTTCGGCGTACGGCCTCCCGCCACCTCAAAACTTGACCCGGGCGAGATACGAAGGTAGCCTTATCAGGAAACCTTCACATCATGTCATCGCACGAGTTCACCGCATGACCCAATCCCCTCCCGCAGTTACGCCGGAAGAACTTCATACGCTCGCCGAAGATCTGCGCGTGCTGGCGGGCAAGCTGCGCCGGCGTCTGCGCGAAGAGTCGCATGTCGGCGACTTCACGCCGTCGCAGGTGCAGGTGCTGAACTTGCTGGAACGCGAAGGCCCGGCCACCGTCACCTCGCTCGCGCGTGCGCACGGCATGCGGCCGCAGTCGATGGGAGAAACGCTCGCGGTACTGAAAGCCGCGGGGCTCGTCAGCGGCACGCCCGATCCTAACGATGGACGGCAGACGGTTCTGTCGCTGACACCCTCCTTTCGCAAGAAGGTCAAGGCAAGCCGCGCGGCACGCGAAGACTGGCTGTACCGCACGATTCAAACGCGTTTCACGGCAGCCGAACAGCAACAACTCGCGACGGGCGTCGACTTGCTGAAACGTCTCGTCGATTTGTAACTCGCGATTCGCGCACACGCGTCTCGCCACTCGCAGGAGCACTTCATGGCACTCACGACTCTCGACGCCAAAACCGCACTGGTCGTCGTCGACCTGCAGCGCGGCATCGTCGCGCTGCCCACCGCCCCCCATCCGGCCCGCGAAATCGTCGAACGCTCGGTTACGCTGCTCGACGCGTTCCGCCGCCACGGCCTGCCCGTCGTGCTCGTGAACGTCACCGCCGGCGCACCGGGCCGCACCGACCAGGGTCGCCACTCCGCCGACTTCCCGCCCGGCTTCGCCGACCTTCTGCCCGAACTGAAGCAGCAGCCGTCGGACCATCTGGTCACGAAGCGCACGTGGGGCGCCTTCACGAACACGGACCTGGCCGCGTATCTGCAACAGCAAGGCGTCACGCAAGTGGTGCTCGTCGGTGTCGCGACCAGCATCGGCGTCGAATCGACCGCGCGCTTCGCGAGCGAGGCGGGCCTGAACGTCACGCTCGTCGTCGACGCGATGACCGATCTGAACGCCGACGCGCACGCCAACAGCATCACGCGCATCTTCCCGCGCCTCGGCGAAACCGGCACGACGCGGGAAGTGCTCGATCTGCTCGAACGTTCGCGCGCTGAAAGCCTGAATTGAAGCGGTCCGCTACCCGCATGCGGCCCACCCCGCGTTGAGGAAACCCCTGCCGTGAGCACCACGTTCCGTTCGCTGCGCATATTCAACTATCGTGTCTGGGCGAGCGGCGCGATCGTCTCGAACATCGGCACATGGATGCAGCGCACGGCGCAGGACTGGCTCGTGCTCACCGAGCTTACGCATCACAACGCGACGGCGGTGGGCATCGTGATGTCGCTGCAGTTCGGGCCGCAGATGCTGTTGCTGCCGCTCACCGGCTACGCGGCCGATCACTTCGACCGCCGCAAGCTGCTGTTCGCGACCCAGGCGGCAATGGGTACGCTGGCGCTCGCGCTCGGTCTGCTCACGGTCACGAGGCTCGTGCAGCTATGGCAGGTCTACGTATTCGCGGGCCTGCTCGGCTGCGTGACCGCGTTCGATTCCCCCGCACGCCAAACCTTCGTATCCGACCTCGTCGGCGAACGCGATCTCGCGAATGCCGTCGCGCTGAACTCCACGTCGTTCAACGCCGCGCGCATGCTCGGGCCAGCGGTCGCGGGTCTGTTGATCGCGTCGGTGGGCAGTGGCTGGGTGTTTCTGATCAACGCGCTTTCGTTCGTCGCCGTGCTCGGTGCACTGCGCATGCTGCGGCTGGACCAGTTACATATCAAGCCGCGCAATGTGCGCTCGCGCGGCAGCTTCGTCGAAGGCTTCAAATATGTCTGGACACGCCCCGATCTGAAGGCGGCGCTCCTGATGCTGTTCCTGATCGGCACCTTCGGCCTGAACTTCCCGATCTTCATCTCGACGATGTCCGTCACCGAGTTCCGTGCGGGCGCGGGCGAGTACGGCGTGCTCAGCTCGACGATGGCGATTGGCTCGGTCACCGGCGCTCTGCTCGCCGCGCGCCGCGCGCGGCCCACCATGGGGCTGCTGCTCGGCGCCGGCGCGATGTTCGGCGTCGGCTGCACGGCGGCTGCGCTGATGCCGGACTACGTGCTGTTCGGCATCGTGCTGATCGCGATCGGCGTGTCGACGCAGACCTTCACCACCTCGACCAATAGCCTCGTGCAACTGACCACCGAACCGGCCATGCGCGGCCGCGTGATCGCGATCCTGCTCGCGATCGCGCTCGGCGGCACACCGCTCGGCGCGCCGGTGGTCGGCTGGGTCGCCGACCGTTTCGGGCCGCGCTGGGCGCTCGGCGTCGGCGCTGCATCGGGCTTCGGCGCCGCGCTCGTCGGACTTGTCTATCTGATGCGATACCGGCAACTGCGTTTCTATCGCGAAGGCTGGCGCCTGCGTTACAGCATCGAAGATCCGCGGCCCGTCACGGCCACCACGGTCATTCCCGACTCCGTAACGACGGTTCAGCGTAGCGAGCTGGACGAGGCGGAAGAGGATACGGCTTCGAGCGTGTAAAAGCGCAAGCGTGTGAGCACCGGATCCGGGCAGGCGCAGCTCAGAGTCCGCCCACGCCGCGCGTCACCAGTGCACACGGTCCGCGCGTCAGCTGCTCCCCGAGAAACTCGATGCACACCTGAATCCGCGCCGACGACGACAAGCGCTCGGCCGTCACCGCCCACACTCCCGTATCCCTCCTTCGCCCACTGCACGACGATGTCGCTCAGATTCGACGCGACCGTGCCCGTCACCTTCACGCTCCTTTCGCCATGCGGCCCGCTCAGGCGCCAGACCCCGAAGCGGTCGTCGCCGCCGCGAAACAGTGGGGCAAGGGGCAGTCGTTCGAAGCCGGTTTGAATGCAATGCCCGGCGCACTCAGGCCGTGGTTAACCCGGAGTGCGCCGCGGCAGCTCGTGACACACGTCGATCCATCCCGTCGTGCCGCACCGGGGCAACGAGACCAGGAAAATCCTGGCTTGCGCGGCGCCCGTTTAAAGGCGCCAATGATTCAGCCGTAGAAGCTGACAAAAACATTTCCCATTCAGGAGGCGTCATGCAAACGAACGCATCGGCAAGCAGCGGGCATAGCTCGCAGGCGCGCAAGGCTACCGCCAGCGGCTGGATCGGCTCGGCACTCGAGTACTACGATTTCTTCATCTATGCGCAGGCCGCCGCCCTGATCTTTCCTCAGTTGTTCTTCCCTTCCGGTAATCCCAAGATCGCGATCGTCGCATCGCTCGCAACCTACGGCGTCGGCTACGTCGCGCGGCCGATCGGCGCGGTCGTGCTCGGGCACTGGGGCGATACACACGGGCGCAAGAACGTACTGCTCGTCTGCATGTTCCTGATGGGTCTGTCGACGATGGCGGTCGGTCTGCTGCCGACCTATCAGCACGTCGGCTTTCTCGCGCCGGTGCTGCTCGTCGTGCTGCGACTGATCCAGGGTTTCGCGGTCGCTGGTGAAATCTCGGGCGCCAGTTCGATGATCCTCGAACACGCGCCATTTGGGCGACGCGGCTTTTACGCGAGCTTCACGCTGCAAGGCGTGCAGGCCGGCCAGATTCTGGCCGCCGCGATCTTCCTGCCGCTCGCCTATTTCATGAACGACGCCTCGTTCAATGCGTGGGGCTGGCGCATTCCGTTCCTGCTCAGCGCGGTCGTGCTGATCGCCGGGTACATCATCCGCCGCGAAGTCGAGGAAACGCCCGCGTTCGAGAAGGAGGACGCGAGCGGCGGCGTGCCGCGCTCGCCGATCGTCGAAGCATTCAAGTACAACTGGGGCGACATGCTGCGCGTCGTGCTGTGCTCGCTGATGAATGTGATCCCGGTCGTCGCGACGATCTTCGGCGCGGCGTACGCGGTGCAGCCGTCGTACGGCATCGGCTTTTCGAAGAGCCTGTATCTGTGGATTCCGGTGATCGGCAACATCGTCGCGGTGCTGGTGATTCCGTACGTGGGCAATCTGTCCGACCGGATCGGGCGGCGTCTGCCGATCATCGTCGGCGCGCTCGGCGCAGGGCTGCTTTCTTTCGCGTATCTGTACGCGATCAGCATCCACAACGTGCCGCTTGCGATGGTGGTGTCGATCCTGATGTGGGGCGTCATCTATCAAGGCTACAACGCGATCTTCCCGAGCTTCTACCCGGAACTGTTCCCGACCCGTTCGCGCGTCTCCGCGATGGCGATCGGCCAGAACATCGGCACGACGATTACCGCGCTGCTGCCGGCGCTATTCGCCTACGTCGCGCCGCCGGGATCGCACAACGTGCCGCTGACGATCGGCGCAATCACGTTCGCCATCACGATCGTCTGCGCGATCGCCGCATGGAGCGCGCGTGAGAACTTCCGTGTGCGGCTTGGCGACCTCGGCGAAAAGAACGTCGTGCCGCTCGACAAGCTCAGCTACGACGCAATGCGCGCGCAGAGCATGGCCGACGCGAAAAAGGCCGCTGCTTGAGCCCGCTTGCCCTTTAACGCGTCTTGATCAGGACTTTCAGGGAACCCGCTCATGAACCGCACCCGGATCGCCGTCGGCGGCGCGGGCACGTTCGGCTCGCTCGCGGTACCGACGATGCGCCTGAAGACCTACGCCAAAGCCGCGGACCGGGCGAAGCGTTCGGGCATCAGTCGGTGTTTGCGGAGATCGTCAAAGGACAGATTTGCGGCTTCGGCGTGGACAGCTATATGCTCGGGCTGCGCGGCGGTATCGGCGGCGGGCTAGCCACGGAAATACGCCGCGCGGCGCTGGCCTCGCACGGCTAGCGCCATGTTTCGGTCAACTCGTTGGCCAGCACCATCTTCTGGCGCACCGCCTCGACGAAGGCCGCGTCGATGCCCGCCTGCGCCTTCAGGAATTTAAGCGCGGCGGAATGCACGGCGCGCAACGCGCCGCCGTCGATGCCCGTCATACGCGCCGCGCCGCGGCGCGTTTCCTCGATCAGATCGCGCGCGCTCGTGAAGTCGGGCGACAAGCCGCATTGTGCGTCGAACGCGGCGCGCAGACCGGCCGCGTAGTCGCTCGACTCGCCGAGCCGCTCCATATCGATCAGCAAATCGACGCCCTCGCCCATGCGCAGCGCGCAGAGGATCCACAACGCAATGAACGCGCGATACGCGTTGTCGCTTTCCACCGTGCGCGCGAATTGCTCGCAGGCGACGGCATACGCGTCATCGGGCATCGACGGTAGCGGCGGCAGGCGTACGCCGCACACGCCGATCGCTTCGCGCACCAGCGGGTCCATCGGATTCAGACCGAGCACGCGAAACGGCGCGGCGACAAAGAACGCATTGCTCCACTGCTGCCGCAGCATCCAACCCGATGCGAACTGCGATGCGGGATTGCGCAGCACGCCCACGTGCAGCGCCTCGGCAAACGCGCGCTTCAGCCACGGCAGACGACCGCCCGTGCGGCAAAACTTGAAGACGGGTACGCGGCCCTGCTCGATCGTGTGCTCGCTCAGCGCACGCAGATAGGCCTGCAGTGACGGGAATGTCGCATCGGGATCGCGCGTAAAGCGATCGATGCTGAAGCGCCGCTCGTAACCCGCCACGCCGCGCGCATCTTCGCGCAGAAACGGGCGGTATTCGTCGAAGTAGGGTGCGGCGAGCGGCGGGTGCCCCGAGGTCAAGGTCGGCCGCGAGGCGGGCACATCGGCGGGTTTGAGATCGGCGAGCACATTGCTGAGCGGCTCGTAAAAACCGGCCGCGCGCTCGTGTTCGCGCAGCCGCGACCACACCCACGTGCCCGCACTGCGCCAGCCCGTGTGCAGAAAAACCGCCTGTTTCAGCGGAGTATTGGGCGCGGCGTCGTACGCGGACGACTCATGAGGCAACGGCATGGGACTTCTCTTCCAATGGTTGGATCAATAGACTGGAAGCGCCACTTTACCCTGTGATCGATCCGGACGCATTATGCTGCGAGATTCCCCGCTCCCGCCATTGCACCCACCTCGCACCCATGAACGATTCGGCCGATATCCGCTTCCTGCTCACGCTGCGCGCGAGCGGCAGCCTGATCGCCGCCGCGCGCCGACTCGCGCTGTCGCCGTCGGCGGTCACGCAGCGCCTGCAGCAACTCGAAAAGAAGCTCGGCATGCAGCTCGTGAACCGCAGCGCGCGCCGCCTGCAATTCACCGAAGAAGGCCTGCTGCTGTGCGAGCGCGGCGCCGAACTGATCGAGCAGTTCGACGCGTTGTTCGACGATCTGCAAACGCGCCGCGGCGGCCTCGTCGGCACGCTGAAGATCAATGCGCCGCTCGGTTTCGGACGACGCCATCTGGCGCCGCTGATCGGCGAGTTCCAGCAGCAGAACCCCGACATCGACGTCGCGCTGACGCTGTCCGACCGGCCCTTGACCGAAACGCTCGATCGCTTCGATATCGTCGTGCATATCGGCGAGCTGCCGCCGTCGAACCTGGTCGGCTATACGATCGCGCCGAACGCGCGCTTCGTCTGTGCGGCGCCCGCGCTCGTCAGGCGAATCGGCCAGCCCGAATCGCCGGATGCGTTGAGCCGGCTGCCGTGCATCGTGCTGCGCGAAAACAATGAGGACGTGTCACTGTGGCAGTTCAGCAAGGGCCGCACGCGCCGCGGCGTGCGCGTGTCCGCGCATCTGAGTTGCAACGACGGTGACGTGATCCGCCAATGGGCCTGCGAGGGACGCGGCGTGATTCTGCGCTCCGAATGGGACGTCGCCGAGGATCTTGCGAAGGGCAAACTCGTGCGTCTGCTGCCGGGCTGGAAAGCGCCGGACGCGAACGTGATCGCGCTCACGCATCAGCGGGCGGGACTGCCCGCGCGCACGCGCCATTTCATGCAGTATCTGCAAGGCCGCTTCAGGCCGTTGCCACCGTGGCGGCGGTGATTCAGTCCATCTGAATCTAACAGTCAACCTATCTGAACGCTGACGTACTATCGAAAACCTATAATTGAGTCATCCTCAACAGCCGGCCCCATGCAATCATGACTGCCGCCGCCCATTCCACCGACACCCCCGCCTACCCCGACGCGGTCCTGTTCGACCTGCTAACCGCCCTGCTCGACTCGTGGACCTCATGGAACCGTGCGGCAGGCTCCGACGAAGCGGGCCGCGCATGGCGTGCCGCCTATCTGCGTCTGACATACGGCTGCGGCCGCTACGTTCCCTACGAACAACTGGTGCGCGAGGCCGCCACGCAAGTCGGTTTGTCCGAATCGGCCGCGAACGCGCTCGAGGCGAACTGGCTGAACCTGACGCCGTGGCCCGGCGCGCTCGGTGCGTTGCGCGCGCTCGCGCCGCACTGCAAGCTCGCGGTCGTCACCAATTGCTCGACGCGGCTCGGCTCGCAGGCGGCCGCGCTCTTGCCCGTGCGCTGGGACGCGATCGTGACCGCCGAGGAAGCCGGCGTCTACAAGCCGGACCCGCAACCGTACCGCCTCGCGCTCGACAAGCTCGGCGTCGAGCCGCGCCGCGCCGCGTTCGTCGCCGGCTCGAGCTACGACATGTTCGGCACCGCGGCCGTCGGTTTGCGGACTTACTGGCACAACCACGTCGCCCTGCCGCTCGTCACGGGAGCGCAGGCGCCCGAGGTCGAAGCGGCCTCGCTCGATGGGCTGGTGCCGTGGCTCGCAGGCTTTGGCCGCGATCGTCGTCACTGAATCTCCAACCTCACCTCGCTCCTCAGGTGCAAACATGAAACTCGAACAGATCGAAACCCCGGCCGCGCTGATCGACGTCGCGCGGATGCAGAAGAACATCGCGCGGATGCAGGGGCGGATGAATGCGCTCGGCGTCGCGTTCCGGCCGCACGTGAAGACCACCAAGTGCATCGACGTCATGCGCGCGCAGATCGCCGCCGGCGCGCGCGGCATCACGGTGTCGACGCTGAAGGAAGCGGAAGCGTTCTTCGCGGCCGGCGTCGACGACATCCTGTACGCCGTCAGCATGGTTCCGTCGAAGCTGCCGCGCGCGCTCGCGCTGCGCCGCCAGGGCTGCGAACTGAAGCTCGTGGTCGACAATCCGACCGCCGCCACGGCGATCGCCGCGTTCGGCGACCAGCACGGCGAAACGTTCGAGGTCTGGATCGAGGTCGATACGGACGGACATCGCTCGGGCATCCAGCCCGAACAGCAGACGCTGCTCGACGTCGGGCGGATTCTGCACGAGAACGGCGTGAAGGTCGGCGGCGTGATGACCCATGCGGGTTCGAGCTACGAGTTGAATACGCCTGAGGCGCTCGCCGCGCTCGCGGAGCAGGAGCGCGCGGGCTGCGTGCGCGCCGCCGAACGGTTGCGCGAGGCGGGCATCGCGTGTCCGGCCGTCAGCGTCGGTTCGACGCCGACCGCGCTCGCCGCGCGGCATCTCGAAGGCGTCACCGAGGTGCGGGCCGGCGTCTACGTGCTGTTCGATCTGGTCATGCACAACGTGGGCGTTTGCACGCTCGACGACATCGCGCTTAGCGTACTCACGACCGTGATCGGTCATCAGGAAGACAAAGGCTGGGCGATTCTCGACGCGGGCTGGATGGCGTTAAGCCGTGACCGCGGTACGTCGCGGCAGTCGCACGATTTCGGCTATGGGCAGCCGTGTTTGCTCAATGGCACGTTGCTGCCGGACTATGTCGTGAGCGGCGCCAATCAGGAGCATGGGATTCTTGCGGCGGTTGCGGCCGATGCGCGAGCCGATGCACGGACCGACGACATCGCGCAGCGCTTTCCGATCGGTATGAAACTGCGCATTCTGCCGAACCACGCTTGTGCGACCGGCGCGCAGTTCCCCGAGTATCACGCGGTTGCGCCGGACGGCAGCAGCGTCGAATGGCAGCGATTTTACGGCTGGTAAGTCAGCGCGTCACTCATCCTCTTCCGACAACCCCGCCAACAGATCGTCGACCGCGCGATACACGCGCTCGACGATCTCCGGTCCCACCTTGCGCTCGAGCTCGCGATAGTGCGCCTCGAGATCCTTCGAAATCACGCGCACCAGGTCGACGCTCGTATCGGTCAGCGACACGAGCACGCGCCGCTGATCCTCCGCGAAACGTTCTTTCGTCACGAGTTCCATGCTCTCCATGCGCGCGAGCACGCCGGCCATGCTCGGGCTCGAAATCGTGCAGATGTCGGAGATGTGGCGCGGCTCCATCGGGCCGTGCTCGTTGAGCGCGCGAATCACTCGCCATTGCTGCTCGGTGAGTCCATGCGCGGTGATCAACGGACGAAAACGCTCCATCATTTTTTCGCGGGCGCGTAACAACAGCATCGGCAAATTGCGGTGCAAAACTCGGGTGGACGCAGCGGACATGGCGGCAAGGAATCAGAAAAAAACAGCTGTCGAAGCTTACGGGAAAACCCGCGATCAACCGGCAGCCTATTGACCGTCGATGATATCAAGCGGGATACTACTAACATCTTAGTGTTTTCGCCAAACTTTCGCCACGAGGCTGCGCATTTATGTTTGCCCTTGCCGATCATCTGCTGCATCCCGAAGGCGACGCGCTGTCTCGCGACGTGGACGCGCACACCGCGGCCGCGTTGCTGGCACGCGGCGTTGCGTGTCGCGCGCCGCTCAGCGGCGTCGTGTACGGCGCCCTGCTGAACGATCGCGCCGCCTTGAACGCGCTGGGCGACGCAGTGCATGCGGCACCGTACAAGGCACCGCCGAAAGCGCCGATTCTGTATCTGAAGCCGCGCAACACGCTGGCCGGGCATCGGGCGCGCGTGGTCGTGCCGGATAACACGCTCGGCGTCGAGGTCGGCGCGTCACTCGGCATCGTGATCGGCCGTACCGCGACGCGCGTCGGCGTCGAGCGCGCGGCGGACTACATCGCCGGCTATACGCTGGTCGGCGATCTGAGCGTGCCGCATACCAACGTGTATCGCCCGAACGTGCGACTGCGCGCATGCGACGGCTTCTGCGTGATCGGACCGGCGCTCGTCGCCGCGCGCCACGTCGCCGCGCCGGATCGGCTCGACATCGCCGTCTCGCTGAACCGCGCCGAACCGTTCACGGCAAGCACCGCAACCTCGGTGCGCAACGTCGCGCAATTGCTCGCCGACGTCACCGATTTCATGACGCTGAACGCGGGCGACGTGCTCACGCTCGGCGTCCGGCACGGCTCGCCGGTCGCGCACGTCGGCGATACGGCCACGCTGTCGATCGGCACGCTGCCGCCCTTGACCATATCGTTCATCGGCATGGATCAACGAAACGGAGAACTGTCATGATGCGCGGTCGCGTCGCCTATGCGGGAGCGATTCACGAAGCGTATCCGCACGAGCAGGGTGTGCGCCTAGCCGACGGCCGCGTGCGTCGCGAGGACGAAGTGGTCTGGCTTGCGCCGATCGAAGTCGGCACGATCTTCGCGCTCGGTCTGAACTACGCCGAGCACGCGAAGGAATTGCAGTTCAGCAAACAGGAAGAACCGCTGGTGTTTCTGAAGGGGCCCGGCACGGTGCTCGGCCATCGCGGCGTCACGCGTCGCCCCGCCGACGTCACGTTCATGCACTACGAGTGCGAGCTCGCGGTCGTGATCGGGCGAACCGCGCAAAACGTCGCGCGTGAAGACGCCATGCAGCACGTGGCGGGCTACATGATCGCGAACGACTACGCGATTCGCGACTACCTCGAAAACTACTATCGCCCGAATTTGCGCGTGAAGAATCGCGACGGCGGCACGGTGCTCGGCCCCTGGTTCGTCGACGCCGCCGACATCGCCGACGTCACGCAGCTCGAGCTGCGCACGTTCGTCAACGGCACGCGTCAGCAATGCGGCAATACGCGCGATCTCGTCACGGGCATCCGCGCACTGATCGAATACCTGAGCGGCTTCATGACGCTCGCGCCCGGCGACGTGATCCTGACCGGCACGCCCGAAGGCATCGTCAACGTCAACACGGGCGACGAAGTCGTCTGCGAAATCGACGGCCTCGGCCGGCTCGTCAACACGATCGCCTCGGACGCGGACTTCGGCCGCGCCTGATCGACAGCAAAAACCCACCGAACAGCGAAAGGACAAGGCAATGCCGATCGACCATCTGATCAACGGCGAGGCGTGCACCTCGAGCGACTATTTCGAAACCGTCAATCCGGCCACCCAGGAAGTGCTCGCCGAGGTCGCACGCGGCGGCGCGAAGGAGATCGATGCGGCCGTGCAAGCGGCCAAAGGCGCCTTCCCCGCCTGGGCCGCGAAACCCGCCGCGGAACGCGCGAAGCTGATTCGCAACCTCGGCGAGCTGATCACGAAGCACGTGCCGGAAATATCGGAGACCGAAACGAAGGACACCGGCCAGACGATCTCGCAGACCCGCAAGCAACTGGTGCCGCGCGCGGCCGACAACTTCAGCTATTTCGCCGAGATGTGCACGCGCGTCGACGGCCACACGTACCCGACCGACTCGCATCTGAACTACACGCTGTTTCATCCGGTCGGCGTGTGCGCGCTAATCTCGCCGTGGAACGTGCCGTTCATGACGGCCACCTGGAAGGTGGCGCCCTGCCTCGCGTTCGGCAACACCGCTGTGCTGAAGATGAGCGAGCTGTCGCCGCTGAGCGCCTCGATGCTCGGCAAGCTCGCGCTCGAAGCGGGCATCCCGGCGGGCGTGCTGAACGTCGTGCACGGCTATGGCAAGGAAGCGGGCGAGCCACTCGTTGCGCACCGCGACGTGCGCGCGGTGTCGTTCACCGGGTCGACCGCGACCGGCAATCGCATCGTGCAGACCGCGGGCCTGAAGAAGTTCTCGATGGAGCTTGGCGGCAAGTCGCCGTTCGTGATCTTCGACGACGCCGACTTCGAACGCGCGCTCGACGCCGCGGTGTTCATGATCTTCTCGAACAATGGCGAGCGCTGCACCGCGGGCTCGCGCATTCTCGTGCCGCGCTCCATTTACGCGCGGTTTGCCGAGCGCTTCGTCGAGCGCGCGAAGCGTCTGACGGTGGGCGATCCGCTCGCGGACAGCACGATCGTCGGCCCTATGATCAGCCAGGGGCATCTCGCGAAAGTGCGCAGTTATATCGAGCTCGGCCCGAAGCAAGGTGCCACGCTTGCGTGCGGCGGGCTCGATACGCCCGAGTTGCCCGACGCCTTGCGTCACGGCAATTTCGTCACGCCGACCGTGTTCGTCGACGTCGACAACCGTATGCGCATCGCGCAGGAAGAGATCTTCGGACCGGTCGCGTGCCTGATTCCGTTCGACGATGAAGCCGAGGCGATCCGTCTCGCCAACGATATTTCGTATGGTCTGTCGAGCTATATCTGGACCGAGAACACGGGCCGCGCGTTGCGCGTGGCGGCCGCCGTCGAAGCCGGCATGTGCTTCGTGAACAGCCAGAACGTGCGCGATCTGCGCCAGCCGTTCGGCGGCACGAAGGCGTCGGGTGTCGGCCGTGAAGGCGGGACGTGGAGCTACGAAGTGTTCCTCGAACCGAAGAACGTCTGCGTGTCGCTCGGCTCGCATCATATTCCGCGCTGGGGCGTTTAATCGCGACGTCAAACGAAATTGCTAAAGCATGGGACCGGAGTAAGAGCTGACGCTCTAACTCCGCTCGACACGGGAGACCGCGATGGGCAAACTCGCGTTGGCAGCAAAAGTTACACATGTGCCGTCGTTGTATTTATCCGAACTCGACGGTCCGCACAAGGGTTGCCGTCAGGCCGCGATCGACGGACACCATGAAATCGGCCGACGCTGCCGCGAACTTGGCGTCGATACGATCGTCGTGTTCGACGTGCACTGGCTAGTGAATAGCGAATACCACATCAATTGCGCGCCGAAGTTCGAAGGCGTGTACACGAGCAACGAGCTGCCGCATTTCATCAGGAACATGCCGTACGCGTATCCGGGCAATGTCGGGCTCGGTCAGCTGATCGCGGACATCGCCAACGAAATGGGCGTGAAAAGCCGCGCGCACAGCGAGACCACGCTCGAGCTCGAATACGGCACGCTGGTGCCGATGCGCTATATGAACGGCGATCAGCACTTCAAGGCGGTGTCGGTGGCGGGCTGGTGCATGTGGCACGACCTCGCGACCAGCGCGCGTTTCGGCCTCGCGGTACGTAAGGCCATCGAAGAACGCTACGACGGTACCGTGGCCATTCTCGCGAGCGGCTCGCTGTCGCATCACTTCGCGAACAACGGCACCGCCGAGCAGTTCATGCACAAAGTGTGGAGCCCGTTCCTCGAACAGATGGATCGCAGCGTGGTGCGCATGTGGGAAGCCGGCGACTGGAAGACCTTCTGCGACATGCTGCCGCTCTACAACGAGAAATGTTGGGGCGAAGGCGGCATGCACGATACCGCGATGCTGCTCGGTGCGCTCGGCTGGGATCGTTACGACGGCAAGGTCGAAGTCGTCACGCCTTATTTCGGCAGTTCGGGCACCGGCCAGATCAACGCGATCTTCCCGGTCACGCCGCTACCCGTCTGACACTCGCGAAGGAATCGCCATGCCTCACTTGACACTCGAATACAGCGCCAACCTCGCGGACGCGCAACGCCTCGGCGAACTATGCAAAGACCTCGCGCAGTGCCTCGACGCGCAGCGCGATAACGGCGAGCGCGTCTATCCGCTCGGCGGCATCCGCGTGCGCGCGCTGCGCTGCGACCAGTACTGCATCGCCGATGGGCGGCCCGACGCCGCGTTCCTGCACGCGAATCTGAAGATCGGCGCGGGCCGCCCGGAGGCCGTCAAGAAGGCGACCGGCGACGCGCTGTTCGCGCTGATCAAGCAGCGCTTCGCCACTGAGTTCGAACGGCAGGGGCTCGCGTTGTCGCTCGAAATCAACGAGTTCAGCGAAGCGGGCACCTGGAAGCACAACAATCTGCACGCGCGGTTCAAGGGCTGACATCATCATGCTAGACGAACAAACCATTCGCGACCTCGCCGCGCAACTCGATCACGCGGAAAAGACCCGCACGCAGCTGCGCCATTTTTCCGCGCAGTATCCAGAGATGACCGTACAGGACGGCTACGCGATACAACGCGAATGGGTCAAGCTGAAACTCGCCGAAGGCCACGTAATCAAGGGCAGGAAGATCGGCCTGACGTCACGCGCGATGCAGCGCTCGTCGCAGATCGACGAACCGGACTATGCGCCTCTGCTCGACAGCATGTTCATCGAAAGCGGCCAGGACATTCGCGTGGATCGCTTCATCGCGCCGCGCGTCGAAGTGGAACTCGCGTTCGTGCTGAACAAACCGCTGAAGGGCCCCGGCGTCACACTGTTCGCTGTGCTCGACGCGACCGCGTACGTGAGCCCGGCCGTCGAAATCATCGACGCGCGCATCGAGCAGTTCGATCGCGAAACACGCGCGCCGCGCAAGGTCCATGACACGATCTCCGACTTCGCCGCGAACGCGGGCGTCGTGCTCGGCGGCCGGCCGGTGCGTCCGCTCGACGTCGACCTGCGCTGGGTCGGCGCGCTGCTGTACAAGAACGGCGCGGTCGAGGAAAGCGGGCTCGCGGCGGCGGTGCTCAACCATCCGGCCACCGGCGTCGCGTGGCTCGCCAACAAAATTGCTCCGCATGACGAATCGTTGAATGCGGGCGACGTGATCCTGAGCGGCTCGTTCACGAGCCCGGTTCCCGCCCGCGCGGGCGACACGTTCCACATCGACTATGGCCCGCTCGG
Organism: Paraburkholderia sp. MM5496-R1; assembly: GCF_050436205.1. Taxonomy (NCBI): domain Bacteria; kingdom Pseudomonadati; phylum Pseudomonadota; class Betaproteobacteria; order Burkholderiales; family Burkholderiaceae; genus Paraburkholderia; species Paraburkholderia sp. MM5496-R1. The sequence continues at coordinate 2,113,981 of NZ_JBNDLT010000003.1, read as the reverse complement.
CGGCATTGGTTTGAATTTCATCTGAACGCATCAATATGTCCTTGCCGAACAACCCCTTCAAGCGCGCGCTCGCCGAAGGCAGACCGCAGTTCGGCCTGTGGGCCGCGCTCGCCGACGCCTACGTGACCGAGCTGCTCGCCACCGCCGGCTTCGACTGGCTACTGATCGACAATGAGCACGCACCGAACGACGTACGCAGCACGCTGTCGCAATTGCAGGCGGTCGCCGCGTATCCGTCGCATCCGGTCGTGCGGCCGGTACGCAGCGACGCCGCGCTGATCAAGCAGTTGCTCGACATCGGCGCGCAAACGCTGCTGCTGCCAATGATCGACACGGCCGCGCAAGCGCTCGATGCGGTCGCGGCCACGCGTTATCCGCCACAAGGCATTCGCGGCGTCGGCAGCGCGCTCGCGCGTGCGTCGCGCTGGAATCGCGTGTCCGACTATCTGGACACCGCCGCCGACGAACTGTGCGTGATCGTGCAGGCGGAGACCGTGCAGGGCCTCGACAATCTCGTGGAGATCGCGCATGTGGATGGCGTCGACGGCGTGTTTTTCGGGCCGTCGGATCTGAGCGCGTCGATGGGATTGCTCGGCAAGCCGGGCGACGCGCGCGTGCGCGACGCGATTCGCCACGGCATCGACACCGTGCGCACCGCTGGCAAGGCAGCGGGCGTGCTCGCCCCTGATCCCGCGCTGGCGGCCGAATATCTGGCGGCGGGCGCGACCTTCGTCGCGGTCGGCACGGACACCGGCTTGCTGAGCCGCGCGGCCGCGGACCTCGCCGCGTCGTACAAGGAGCTGGCGGCGAGCGCGCCGCAGGTCAAAGGCGGGTATTGAAGCGAAAGCCTTTCACTTCCCCTACTCGCCCGCCGGCCAAGGCAAGCCTCGCGCCGACCAATCCAGCTCGACCCCCATCACACAGCGCCCGCTCGCCAGCTGCACGGCAAGTGTCACTGCGATGCACGGCCGCCCGCTCGCGAGCGACAGATAAGGATTACTGGTGACCGCCTCGCCGGGCAGCAGCACCGCATTGCGGAAGTACGGCCGATGATCCCAGCGCGCATCGCTCGGATTCGCGACCGGCTGCAGCGACGCCGCGTCCTCGCACCATGCGGACCCGCGCACCTCGTGACCGATCTGGCGGCCGGTGTCGTCGAGGATGAAACAGCTGATGCAACGCTTGAAGGTGGCGAGCAACGCGAACGCGTCGTCCATCATGGCGCCGGCGCGCAAGCCGTCGGCCGCGCGCCGCAGTTCGAGCCGGTACGGCTCCATTTCGGATTCGAACAACGCATGCTGATGCGCACGGCCCTGCGCGATCACGTCGAACGCATCGTCGATCTGGCGATGCACCGAGTCGGGCGGCGCGATCTCTGCCGCGGGCCGCCCTAGCAGATAGCCCTGCGCGAAATCGACATTCGACTCGACCGCGAGAATCAGCTCGTCGGCCGTCTCGACGCCTTCGACGACCACCAGCATCCCCGCCTGGTGCAGCAGCGACACGAGTTTCGGCAGGATCGGCTGCTGCGTGCCGTACGTGGTCGCGCGAATCAGCTCGCCGTCGAGCTTGACGAGGTCCGGCCGGATCCGCAGCAGCCGGTCGAGATTCGACTGGCCCGCGCCGAAGTCGTCGACTGCGATCAGGAAGCCGTGCTGGCGATAGCGCGCCGCCGCGCGCGACATCTCGTCGACGCTGCCGCCATGCGATTCAAGAATCTCCAGAATCACGCGCTCGGGTTCGAGCCCCGCGGCGCGCACGATCTTCGTCAACTGGTCGGCGTAGCCTTCAGCGACGAAGGTGGACGGCAGGATGTTCAGGAACAGCCACGCGTCGCCGGGCAGCGCGCGACGCGCGTTGCCGAGATGCACCGCGTGGCTCGCGCGGTCGAGCGCGCCTTCGTCGCTCGACGGCTTCGGCGCGAACATCACGACCGGCGGCACCAGCGTGCCGTCGTCATGCTCTCCGCGCAGCAGCGCCTCGAAGCCGACCTGCTTCTGATGCGATAGGCTGTAGAGCGGCTGAAAGTGCGAGATCAGATAGAAGTCTTCCCAGCGGTAACGCGCCGGGTCGGCGCTCGGGTCGCCGAACGGTGACTGCAGCGCGTCGAACGGCAGCGCGCGCTCCGCGCAGACACGGTTGCGGCCCGTCTGCTTCGCGCGCAGCAAGGCTTCGTCCGCGCGATCGAGCAGCATCATGAAGCTTTCGCCGCGCCGATGCTCGGCGACGCCGAAGCTCGCGGTCAGATGGCCGTCCGGCCGTTCGATCGCGGCGATGTCGAGGCGCAGCCGCTCGGCGATCTGCAGCGCGCCGGTGAGATCATTGTCGAGCAGCAGCGCGAATTCCTCGCCGCCGATGCGGCTCACGCTTGGGTAGAGCGCAACCGCGTCCTTCAGCACCTGCGCGACCTGGAACAGCGCATGGTCGCCGACCGCATGACCGAAGCGGTCGTTGAGCGACTTGAAGCTGTCGATGTCGAGAAAGATCGCGCTGATCTGCGCCCCTGGCGCCAGCGTCTCGAGGCGTCCCTCCGCGTGCTTGACGAACGAGCGACGATTTTGCAGGCCGGTCAGCGGATCGGTCGCCGCGAGTTGCGCGAGCTGGCTCTCGAGCAGAAAGTGATTGCGCCGGAAACGGTAGAAGCCGAAATGGAATACCACCGCCGTCGGCGCACCGATCGCGATGAGCCACGTCCACACGGCCGCGTCGACCTCGGGCGTATGAGCTTTGCCGCGCAGCAGCGCGATGGCCGCCGCGTAGAACACCACGCTGCCGGTGACGAAATGCGCGGGCGTGAGCCATAGCGGCGCCGCGCAGATCGGTATCACCACGAATGCGGGCAATAGCCACGGCAACGGATGCGCGAGTCCCTTCGCATTCAGCACGAGCCCGGCGATCAGCACCAGTTCGTACGCGACGCCGATCGCGCCGAACAGCGCCGTCGACTTCGCGCGCGGGATCGCCAGCACCAGCAGCGCGAGCAGGAGCGCGCATAGCAGCCGGTACGCGAGCGGCCCGGCCGGTGCGCCGACCAGTTCGCGCGCCGTTACCGTGCACAGGAACGCAACCACCGTGAAGCCCATCGTCACGAGGGAAAGCGGCCGCTGATGGTCGAGCGAGCGCCGGTGAAAGCGCTCACGCATGCTTGGCTCGGGCAGGTGCTGCGTCGGGATGGCAGACATAGATGGTTGATCAGGGTTTCCGGTCACTCGCCAATAGTTATCGGCAAACGTTCGATAAACATTTATGGCTAACGTAACACGACGTATAAATTCGGCGCCTGCGTGCCGAACGACGCCGCGCCGATCTTTCGCGCGACTCACCATCCGCCGAATGCATGATTAAAAGACTAAAGCTCAAAGCAGGCCGGATTGCCGGCTAATACACCTATGGTTCCGCAAGCCTTTTCGCGCGCCAGGCGAAGATTAACCTTTCAATTTCTTTTAAGCAGCAAAAATTACGCAATTCATGTGGCTCGATTGCGCGCTTATTACCGTATAAGCCGAGCAATGGAAAGTGGCTAAAAGCGTGTGTCTTAAGTAGACTGCTTGCAATGTGTGCCGGACACCCTAGACAACCCGGTAGAAATGACGTAATCGGCGCCCCGTTGCCGAACGACTCCAATGCTCAATGGCTGTCACGTCCGCAATGTGCAACGGGCCGCGACCACTTCCGGAAAACATGGTCCCAATCCTCAACTATCTGCTCGAACGCCAAATCTCGCCGCAATGGCGCGGCATGCTGAGCGCGCTGGCGAGCGAGTTCGAAGCGCAAATCGGACACGACGAGCTGCGCCAGCTGATGCATCGCGTCGGCAGCCGTTTCGCGCTCGCGTATCCGCTGCCCGCCTGCGCATCGACGGCCGAGCTCGAGCAGGTGTTGAATTCTTACTGGCATCAGATGGATTGGGGTTACGTCGCGCTCGCCGATGAGGCGGAGTCGCTGCGCATCATTCACTATTGCGCGCCGCTGCCCGCCTTCGGCGAATCGGCGCTCGCCTGGACGCCGGCATTTCTCGAAGGCGCCTATCAGACGTGGTTGAGCGCGTTGGGCGCGCAGGGTTTGTCGGTCGTGCAGACGAGCGCGTTCGGCGAGGACAGCTCGCTCGAATTCCGCCTCGGCCGTCACCCCGCCTGAGCACCAGCGGGCGCTGCACGCGTACGTGCGAACGAGCGTGCGACGGCGATACGGCCGCCACGCAGAATCAGGGAAGGCAGTTCAAATAAACAGCACCCCGAGCAGTCGGTTTGGGGCCATGCACGGTATGTAAGAGACGACGGCATCATGAGTTCATCGAGCGACATCGAAAAACTGTTCGAGCAATTTGGCGGCGACGCCAACGCGTACCAGGAGATCGGCCGCGAGAACGACGCGCGCACCGCGCGCACTCGTTGGCCGCTGCTCGTGACGCTCGATCTGACGCAACCGGCCATTCCGGCAATCGGCCAGCTTCGCGACGCGAAACCACAGCCGCCGATAACCGTGGCGCCACGGGCCGCCGTCCACGAGGACACGACACCGAAGGACATGGCATCCGTGACGCGCGCGAAGGCACCGCTGTTCACGCGTCCGCACCGGCGTGACATTCCACCGGTACCTGTGGCCGCAGCCCAGCCCGCGGCGCCGAGCGGCGCGTCACGCTTCCGCACGGCCGACGAACTCGACGAGGCGGCCGCGCAAACGATTGCGCCTGTCGCGCCAGGCAGGACACGCCCCGCCGCGCCCGCTCATGGCAGCGCGAGCACGGCACCGGCATCGTCGATGCCACCGCCACCAGCCCCGCAACCCACCTATACGGCCCAACCCGCGCAACCGGCCCAACCGGCGTCGATCCTCGGCAAGATGTTTGCAGCGCAAACCCCGAGCGCGCCGCCGCAAGCGGCCGCGGCCGCGTCGCTGAACTCGGTGTTCGACCGTCTGCGCGGCACGTCCGCCCAAGGCACGCAAGCACCCGCCGGCACCGCGCGCGGCGGCTTCGCCTCGTGGCTCACCAACGGTCCGCGTCGCTCATGAAAGTCATTGCCGTGGTGTCCGCCAAAGGGGGGGTCGGCAAGACCACCCTCGCCGCCAATCTCGCCTCCGTGCTCGCCAACAGCGGCCGGCGTGTGATTGCACTCGATCTCGATCCTCAGAACGCCCTGCGGCTGCACTTCGGCGTGCCGCTCGACAGCATCGACGGCCTGTCGCGCGCGACTCTCTCGGGCAACCCGTGGCAAACGGTGATGTTCGACGGTATCGACGGCGTGACCGTGCTGCCGTACGGCGCGCTGCTGGAGGACGACCGCCGCCGCCTCGAGGCGCAGATCGACCAGCATCCGCAATGGCTCGCGCAGTCGCTGCAGCACCTGCGGCTCGATGCGTCCGACATCGTGATCGTCGATACGCCGCCCGGCTCGTCGACCTACGTGCGAACCGCGCTGAGCGCGGCCACCTTCGCGTTGAACATCGTGCTCGCCGACGCCGCGTCGTACGCGGCGATCCCGCAGATGGAGCGGCTGATCGAAACCTACGCGGCGCCGCGCGCGGACTTCGGCGGCGTCGGCTACGTGATCAACCAGATCGACCAATCCCGCCAGTTGACCAAGGACGTGCTGAAGGTGCTGCGTCAGATGCTCGCCGGCAAGGTCTTCCCCGGCGTGATCCATCTCGACGAAGGCGTCAGCGAAGCGCTCGCCTGCGACACCACGCTGATCCATTACGATCCGCTGAGCCAGGCCGCCGCCGATTTCCGCGCATGCGCCGCCTGGCTCATGGCGGCGCTCGACGCGATCGCCGCCCGGCCAAGGAACGTCGCATGAGCAGTCCAGCCTCCTCGCGCGAGCCCGAGGGCGGCGAGCCGTCGCGGTTCCAACGCTTCATCGACGCAAGCTTCTGGAACAGCCGCATCGTCACCGCGCTCGTCACGATGCTCGCGCTGTACATGCTGTACTTCGTGTTCACGGTGCCGCTCGAGTTCTATCAGCAGCTGACCTTCGCGACCCTGTGCTTCGTGCTCGCGCTGCTGTTTCGCCGTCGTCCCGGCCGCTACGCGACGATGGTGATGATCATGCTGTCGATCGTCGCGTCGGGCCGCTACATGTACTGGCGGCTGACCGAAACGACCTACTGGGAGCATCCGCTCGACGCCGCCTGGGGTCTGCTGCTCGTGTCCGCCGAGCTCTACGCGACGATCGTGCTGATGCTCGGCTACTTCCAGACCGCGTGGCCGCTCAAGCGCAAACCAATGCCGCTGCCCGCCAATCGCGACGAATGGCCGACCGTCGACGTGTTCATCCCGACCTACAACGAGCCGCTCGCCGTCGTGAAGCCGACCGTCTACGCGGCGCTCGCGCTCGACTACCCAGCCGACAAGATGTCGATCCACGTGCTCGACGACGGCCGCCGCGCCGAGTTCAAGGCGTTCTGCGAGGAAGTCGGCGTGAACTGGACGATCCGCACGCACAATCGCCACGCGAAGGCCGGCAACATCAACGAGGCGCTGAAGATCACGAGCGGCGAGTACCTCGCGATCTTCGACTGCGATCACATCCCGACCCGCTCGTTCCTGCAGATCGGCCTCGGCTGGTTCCTGCGCGACAAGCTGCTGTCGATGCTGCAAACGCCGCACCACTTCTTCTCCGCCGACCCGTTCGAGCGCAACCTCGGCACTTTCCGCAAGGTGCCGAACGAAGGCGAGCTGTTCTACGGCCTCGTGCAGGACGGCAACGATCTGTGGAACGCGACGTTCTTCTGCGGCTCGTGCGCGCTGCTGCGCCGGAGCATGGTCGACGAGATCGGCGGCATCGCGGTGGAGACCGTCACCGAGGACGCGCACACCGCGCTGAAGCTGCACCGCCGCGGCTACACCACCGCGTATCTGGCGATTCCGCAGGCCGCCGGCCTCGCGACCGAAAGCCTGTCGGGCCACATCGGCCAGCGCATCCGCTGGGCGCGCGGCATGACGCAGATCTTCCGCATCGACAATCCGCTCACCGGCAAGGGGCTGAAGATCGGCCAGCGGCTGTGTTACCTGAACGCGATGATGCACTTCTTCTACGGCGTGCCGCGTCTCGTGTTCCTGACCGCGCCGCTGTCGTATCTGTTCTTCGGCGCGCACGTGATCGAGGCGGCGGCCAGCACGATCGCGATCTACGCGCTGCCGCACATGATGCACGCGAGCATCACCAACTCGCGGATGCAGCGCCTGTTCCGCCATTCGTTCTGGGCCGAGGTGTACGAGTCGGTGCTGGCGTCGTACATCACCGCGCCGACGCTGCTCGCGCTGATCAACCCGAAGCTCGGCAAGTTCAACGTGACGGCCAAGGGCGGCGTGATCGAGAAGAGCTACTTCGACTGGTCGATCTCGCGGCCGTATCTGTTCCTGCTGCTGCTGAACCTGCTCGGTTTCCTCGCGGGTCTGGTGCACATCTACATGAACTGGCACGTGCGCAGCATCGTCGAGACCACGCTGCTCAATCTCGCGTGGACCAGCTACAACATGCTGATCCTCGGCGCGAGCGTGGCCGCCGCGAGCGAGCGCCGCCAGATCCGCGCGGTGCCGCGCGTCGCGATGAAGATGCCGGTGATGCTGAAGTTCTCGACCGGCCGCACGCTCGCGTGCGAAACGATCGACTACTCGGAAGGCGGCGTCGGCGTCGCGCTGCCCAGCACCATCGAAGTGCCGATGCAGGAGCGCGTGACCGTGTCGCTGTTCCGCGGCGACGAAGAGTACGCGTTCCCCGCCACCGTCAGTTTTACCGAGCCGGGACGCGTGGGGCTGCGCTTTTCGTCGATGTCGCGCGAACAGGAGTACGAGTTCGTCAAAACCACCTTCGCGCGCGCGGACGCGTGGACCGGCTGGGCCGAGGGACGCGAGACGGACACACCGCTGCGCGGCCTGTCGCACGTGCTGAAGGTCGGTGTGCGCGGCATCGCGGGGCTGTTCGAACATCTGTATGACGACTTGCGCAGTTCGATCAAAAGCCGTCCCGCGGACGTCAAGAAGCTAAAAACGAAAGACTGATCTATGGGCTACCGGATGGCCACGGACAATATCGAACGCCCGGCACACGGGCGCAACAGCATTGGACCCCAATCGCGCCTGTCTGCTTGTCACGGCTTGCGACACTCGCGGCGAATCATGCGCGGCGTCGCCTGCTGGCTCGCGCTGCAGACCGCGCTGGCGTCGTTCGTGCCGCTCGCTGAAGCGGCCCCCCCTGCCGCCGCCAAACCGGCGTCGGACGCGGCGGCACCCGCCGGCGCGCCGCAAACCCCGCAAGTCGCGACCGGTGTCGGCAACGTGCCCGCGCCGAGCGCGGCCGTGCCGTTCGATCCGAACGCGATCGCCCAGGGCCCGCTCGCCACGCCGACGCCCGCGCTCGCGGCGGCGTCGGTGAAGGCGCCCGGCACGCGCACGCCGACCACCGCCGAGCCCGGCACGCTGGTGCCCGGAGGCCGCCGCCAGACGCTGACGTTCGCCGACTTCGGCGCGCTCGACCCGCTGCAATTGCGCGGCGTCGACGGACAGAACGGCATCGCGTTCTCGGTGCGCGGCGACGAGGTCGTGACCGGCGCGACGCTGCATCTGATCTACAGTTATTCGCCCGCGCTGTTGGCGAACCTGTCGCAGTTGAAGGTGCTGGTCAACGGCGAAGTCGCGGCGACGCTGCCGCTGCCGCACGAGCAGGCCGGCATGCTGGTCGCGCGCGAGATCACGATCGATCCGCGCTTCATCACCGACTTCAACCACCTGAACCTGCAGCTGATCGGCCACTACACGACGGCCTGCGAAGACCCCGCCAACTCGTCGCTGTGGGCGACGATCAGCAACGCGAGCTCGCTCGACCTGACCTACTCGTCGCTCGCGACGAAAGCGGAGCTGGCCGCGCTGCCGCAGCCGTTCTTCGACCGCCGCGACGTGCGCCGCCTCGAGCTGCCGTTCGTGCTCGCGCAGAAGCCGGGCAACGGCACGCTCGAAGCCGCCGGCATCGTCGCGTCGTGGTTCGGCTCGCTCGCCGGCTACCGCGGCGCGGTGTTTCCCACCCAGCTCGACAACGCGCCGCTGTCGGGCAACGCGGTCGTGTTCGCGACCAGCGACCAGCATCCGGCCGGCGTGACGATTCCCGAGATCACCGGGCCGACCATCGCGGTGGTCGAGCGCGACGCGAACGCGCGCGGCAAGCTGCTGCTCGTGCTCGGCCGCAACGAGGCCGAGCTGAAGACCGCCGCGAAGTCGCTCGGGATCGGCCATAGCGCGCTGTCCGGCGCGAGCGCCACGATCACGTCGCTGCACGAAATTACGCCGCGCGTGCCGTACGACGCGCCGAACTGGCTGCCGACCGACCGCGCGGTGCGCTTCGGCGAGCTCGCCGATCCGAAAGACCTGACCGTGTTCGGCTACGACGCCGACGCGGTGCGCATCAACATGCGGGTGCCGCCCGATCTGTTCATGTGGCACACGCGCGGCGTGCCGATCGATCTGCGCTACCGCTACACGGTGCGGCCGGCGCGCGACCGCTCGTCGCTGAACATCAGCGTGAACAACGGCTTCGTGCAGGCGCTGCCGATTCCGGCGCGCCCTGCGTCGGTGTTCGACCTGAGCCGCTACTTCAACCTCATCATGCCCGACGGCACCGCCGACGCGCGCCGCAACATCCGCATCCCGCCGCTGCTGATGACGCCGCGCACACAACTGCGGCTGCACTTCTACTACGACATCCCGAACACCGGCGAATGCGCGGGCCGCCTGCTGCAGAACGTGGTCGGCGCGATCGATCCGAACTCGACGATCGACCTGTCGTCGTTCCCGCACTACATGGCGCTGCCCGATCTGGCCGCGTTCGCCAACAGCGGCTTTCCGTTCACGCGGATGGCGGACCTCTCCGAGACCGCCGTCGTGCTGCCGGACGACCCGGACGCGAGCGATTACAGCCTGTATCTGCTGACGATGGGCCGGATGGGCGAATCGACCGGCTATCCGGTCTCCGGCGTGACCGTCACCCATGCGGCCGATGTCGAGCGCCTCGCCGACAAGGACCTGCTGGTGTTCGGCGCGCCTGGCAAGCAGCCGCTGTTGCAGCGCTGGTCGAAGTCGATGCCGTTCTCCAGCGACGGCGCCGCGCACACGTTCCAGCTCACCGACCTGGTGTTCAAGCTGCGGGACTGGTGGCACGGCGAGCACGGCGTCGAGCGCACGCCCGCGCGTGCCGATCTGACGATGGTCAGCTCGAACGGCGCGGCGCTGCTAACCGGCTTCGAGTCGCCGCTGCAGCGAGGCCGCAGCGCGGTTGCGCTGATCAGCGCGGCCGGCCCGTCGGATGCCGATCTGTCCGCCGCGCTGCTCGACGCCGACGTGCTGCCGAAGATTCAAGGCGCGATGGCCGTGATCCATGGCCGCGCCGTCACCATCACCTCGAACGGCACCGCATACTACGTGGGCCGTCTGTCGCCGCAGGAGTATCTGCGCTGGGCACTGTCGTCGCATCCGCTGCTGCTGTTGCTCGGCGGCGTGCTCGCCGCGCTGATCATCGCGGCCTTGTGCTACCGGACGCTTCGCGCGGTCGCCGCGCGTCGGCTGAAGGACTGATGGAACGGATATGACTCGAATGCGGTTTCGGATCAGCAGAAGAACCTCTTTTGCGCTCGCGCTCGGTATCGGCATGACGGCGTCGGCCAGTCTGGCGGGTTTGAGCGGCGCCGCTCGGGCCGCGCAGAACGGCGCTGCATGCGGCGACTGGGGCGCCTGGCAAAGCTTCGTGCAACGCTTCGTCCAGGCCGACGGCCGCGTGATCGATTTCTCGACGCCGGCCCAGCAGACCACCTCGGAAGGCCAGTCCTACGCGCTCTTTTTCGCGCTGGTCGCCAACGACCGCGCGACCTTCGACAAGCTGCTCGGCTGGACCCGCGCGAATCTCGCGGGCAACCAGTTCGACGCCCAGAACCTGCGGCTGCCCGCATGGCAATGGGGCAAGAAGCCGGACGGCTCGTACGGCGTGCTCGATCCGAATTCGGCGTCGGATTCCGACCTCTGGATCGCCTACGATCTGCTGCAGGCCGGCCGCCTGTGGCACAACCCCGCCTACACGCAACTGGGCCAGGCACTCGCCGAGCGCATCGCGCACGACGAAGTCGCGAATCTATCTGGCCTCGGGCCGATGCTGCTGCCGGGGGCGCAGGGCTTCAGGAACGGCAACGTCACGCGTCTGAATCCGAGCTATCTGCCGCTGCCGGTGTTGCGCGCGCTCGCGCACGAGGTGCCGGACGGCCCGTGGGCCACGCTCGCCGACAACGCTTATCAGTTCGTCAAAACCGTGTCGCCGCAAGGCTTCGCGCCTGACTGGGCGGCGTGGCAGAACGGTCGGTTCGTCGTCGATCCGAAGAACGGCGACGTCGGCAGCTACGATGCGATCCGCGTCTATCTGTGGGCCGGCCTCGCATCGCCCGCCGATCCGCTCGCGAAGCCGTGGCTCGGCGCGCTCGGCGGCATGCGCGCGAAGGTCGCGCAGAACGGCTTCCCGCCGGAGAAGGTGTCGTCGACCACCGGCGCGGCGAGCGGCGAAGGCCCGCTCAGCTATTGGGGCGCGCTCGCGCCATACTTCAAGACACTGGGCGACGAGCACGGACTCGGCCTCGCGCGCACGCGGCTCGCCGCGCTCGACGCGAACGTTCCGGGCCGTGAACCGGTGTACTACGATCGTGTGTTGGGTCTGTTCGGCACGGGGTTCATCGATGGCCGCTATCGCTTCGATGAAGCCGGCGGTCTCGTGCCCGCCTGGAGGACCGCATGCGATTGAACGCCCTCGCCGGGTCGCTGCATATCGCGCTGTCCGTCGGCGCGCTCTTGTGCGCGGCCGCGGCCGCGCCCGATGCGCTCGCGCAGGCGAGCAAGGATCCGCTGACCGTGCTGATCGATCAGGGCAAGTACTGGCAGTCGCATCAGCGCGGCGACCTCGCCGAGCAGGCCTGGCAGAAGGTGCTCAGCATCGATCCGAAGCAGCCCGACGCCCTGTTCGGCATGGGCATGGTGCTGGCCGACCGCAAGGACGGCGCCGGCGCGCAGCAGTACCTCGCGCGGCTGAAGGCGGCCGCGCCGAATTATCCGAATCTCGATGAGCTCGGCCGCCGCCTTGGCGAAACGAGCCCGCGCGACCAGACCATCAGCGAGGCGCGCCGGCTCGCGCAAGCCGGTCAGAGCGCGAGCGCGGCGCAGGAGTATCAGCGCGCGCTGGCCGGCAAGCCCGCCACGCCCCAGTTGCAGCTCGAGTATTACCAGGCGCTGTCGGCGACGCCGCAGGGCTGGGACGAAGCACGCCGCGGCCTCGAACAGCTCGCCCACGACAACCCCAACGACCCGCGTTTCGCACTCGCGTACGCGCAGCATCTGACCTATCGCGACGTCACGCGGCGCGACGGTATCGCGCGGCTGCAAAAGCTCGCCGGCGACACCTCGGTCGGCGCGGCGGCGAAAAAGAGCTGGCGCCAGGCGCTGCTGTGGCTCGACGCGCGGCCCTCGGACGCCGCGCTGTACGAGTCGTACTTCCAGACCGCCGGTGAAGATGCCGCCGTGAAGGCGCGCTTCGATTCGATGGTGCAGCAGGACAGCGCGGCGCGCGCCCGCGCGCAGGAAAACGCCGCCGCCGACGCGCGCGGCCGCGTGATCGCCGACGGCTTCGCTGCGCTCGACCGCGACGACATCGTGAGCGCGCGCGCCAGGTTCACGTCGGTACTCGCGAACAGTCCTAACGATACCGACGCGCTCGGCGGCATGGGCATCGCCGCGCTGAAGCAGGAGCGTTTCGCCGAGGCGCGCAACTACCTCGAGCGTGCCTCGCGCGGACCGAATCCGGCGCGCTGGAAAACCGCGCTCGACAGCGCGACCTACTGGACCTACACGAGCGAAGCGATCGGCGCGCGCAGCAATGGCGAGTTCGCGAAGGCGAAGGCATTGTTCGAGCGCGCGATCGCGCTGAATCCGTCCGACGTGACTGCCCAGGTGCAGCTCGGTGAAATGCTGCTCACGACCGGCGACCCGGCCGGCGCCGAGCAGGCATACCGGATGGCACTGCGCCGCCAGGCCGACAACCCGGACGCGATTCGCGGCCTCGTCGGTGCGCTCGCCGCGCAGGGCCGTGCCGACGAGGCGTTGCAGTTCGCCAATCAGTTGAACGCGCAGCAACAGGCGAAGGTCGGCGGCATCGACCGTTTGCGCGGCGACGCGCAGGCAGCGCAGGCGCGCGCGGCCGAAGCGCGCGGCGATCTCGGCAGCGCGCGCAGCCTGTTCGAAGACGCGCTGCTGAACAAGCCCGACGATCCGTGGCTGCGGCTCGACCTCGCGCGCATCTACGTGCGCCAGGGCGCGGTCGCGAATGCGCGCAGCATGATGGACGGTCTGCTCGCCGCGCATCCGGACATGACCGATGCGCTGTACGCGAGCGCGCTGCTGTCGGCGGAAACGCAGGACTGGTCGACCGGTCTCGCGCAGCTCGACCGTATTGCGCCCGCGCAGCGCACCGATGCGATGACGACGTTGCAGCATCGGCTGTGGGTGCATCGGCAGGCCGACCTCGCGACGCGCATGGCGAAGAACGGCCAGACGCAGCAGGCCATCGCGATGTTGCGCGCCGCCGAGCCGGTGGCCGGCAACAACCCCGAGCTGATCGGCGTGATCGCCGGCGCGTACCAGCAGGCCGGCGACCCGACCCGCGCGCTCGCACTCGTGCGCGGCGCGATGAGCGCCGCGCCCGGCAACACCGATCTGCTGCTGCAATACGCGAGCATTCTGTCTGCGGCCAACCAGCAGGCCGAGCTCGGCGCCGTGATGCGCCAGTTGCAAGGCATGCAACTGACGCCGCAGCAGAGCACTGACTTCAACAACCTGAATCTCGGCATCGTCATCCGACAAGCTGACGCGGTACGCCTGCGCGGCGATCTCGCGAGCGCCTACGAGGTGATCGCGCCGTGGCTCGCCGCGATGCCCGACAACCCCGACCTGCAAGCCGCGCTCGGCCGCATGTATGCGAGCGCGGGGGACGACCGCAACGCGCTCACGAGCTTCCGCGTCGCGCTGCAGCGCCGCCCCGACGATCTGAATCTGCTGCAGGCGGCGATCTCGGCCGCGGCCGGCGCGAAGCAGTTCAGCTACGCCGAAACGCTCGCGAACCAGGCGCTCGCCCTCGCGCCCAACGACCCGGGCGTGCTCGCGACCGTGGGGCGCATGTATCGCGCCCAGGGCAAGCTGTCGCTCGCGTCGACCTATCTGCAACGCTCGCTGGTCGCGGCCAACACGCCGCTGGCGGCGAACGCGCCCCGCAACGCAGGCACCAACGTGCCGCGCGGCTGGGAAGCGGCGATGGGCCAGATCGGCGCGACGCCGCTGCCGGGCACCAATCCATTCGAAGGCAAAACGGCGATCGTCCCTTCGGGCGACGCCGACAATGCCGCGCGTCCCGCGCTTCCGTTCCTGAATACGCAGTCTTCCTCGCCGACGCAGACCGTGCCGAACTATCCGCCGCCCCTTCAGCCCGCGCCGTATGTCGCGCCGTATGTCGCGCCGTATGTCGCCCCCTATACGGCGCCCGCCGCGACGCCTTATAACGCGCCTGCCGCACAGCCCGCACCCGTCGCCGCACCGTACGGAGCGCCCCGCTCCGCCGCCGAGGTCGGCGGCTACGGACAGGAATCCAACGGATCGAGCCAGTCGGGCGCGCCGTTGCAGCCTTATCCGGGGCAAGGTCAGGCGCCCGGGCAGCCGATGCCGCGGCAGCAGTACGACGCCGGCTATGCGCAGCAGCAGCCCTATGCGCAGCAGCAAGCGTATCCGCAGCCACAGCCTTACCCGCAGCAGCAAGCGTATCCGCAGCAACCGGCGTACGGGCAACCGGCGTACGGGCAGCAGCCCTACGGCGCGCAGGACGGCTATGCGGCCACACCGTGGCCTATGTCGCCGGCCGCGCGCCAAGCGCAGGCCAACGCCGCGTCGTCGACGCCGCGGCCGTACGGATCGACACGCACGAGCACGCAGAAACGCGCCAAGAAGAGCACGGCGAAAACGAGCCAACCCGCGCCGGTCTACGCGCAGCCGCCGCCGCCGTATCCGCAGCAGCAGGGCTACGCGCAGCCGTATCAGCCGTACCCGCCGCAACAGCCCTATCAACAGCAGCCTTACCCGAACCAGGGCTACTACGCGCAGCAGCCGTACATTCCGCAACCGCCGGCCGGCTACGCGCAGCCGTACTACCCGCCCGGCAGCAACGCGCAGAACAACCCGCAGTCGAACGTCGCGAACGCGCAGACCCTCGGCGTCGCCGAGGAGCTTGCGCAGGTCAATCGCGAGCAGTCGAGCACCGTGTCGGGCGGCCTGATCTTCCGCAATCGCGTCGGCGAGGACGGGTTGTCGTCGCTCACCGACATCGAGGCGCCGATTCAGGGGCGTATCAAGGCAGGCAACGGTCACGTGGTCGTGACCGCGACCCCGGTCACGCTCGACGCAGGCACCGCGTCGAACAGCACGTCGACGCTCGCGCGCTTCGGCGCGGGGCTTTCGACCGCGTCGTCGAAATCGGCGGCGCAGAACGGCACCAACAACTACGGCAGCCAGACCGCAAGCGGTGTGGGCCTCTCCGTCGGCTATGACAGTCGCAGCATCAGCGGCGATATCGGCGTGACGCCGATCGGCTTGCGCGAGACCAACATCGTCGGTGGCGCGCAATACAACGGCGGCATCACCGACAAGGTCTCGTACTCGATCGCGGTCGCGCGGCGCGCGGTGACGGACAGCCTGCTGTCGTACGCGGGCGCGCGCGATGCGGCCGCCGGCCCCGAATGGGGCGGCGTCACGTCGAACGGCGCGCTTGCCAGCCTCAGCTGGGACGACGGCACGAGCGGCCTGTACGTGAACGCGTCGTATCAGCACTACATGGGCACCAACGTGCCGAGCAACAACGCGATCAAGGGCGGCGGCGGCGTCTACACGCGTCTGCTGAAAGACGCCGACCAGACGCTGACGGTCGGCGTGAACACGACGATCATGGGCTACAACCGCAATCTGTCGTACTTCACTTACGGCCAGGGCGGCTACTTCAGTCCGCAGCAGTACGTGATCCTGAATCTGCCGGTCGAATGGTCGGGCCGCGCGGGCCTGTTTACATATGACGTGAAGGGTTCGATCGGCGTGCAGCATTATCGCGAGGATGCGTCGAACTACTTCCCGCTGAACGACGGCTCGACGCGGCAAGGCGACGCGGCCGCCGCCGCGCAATCCCTCGGCAACGGTCTGACCGCCGTCTACCCGGGTCAGAGCAAGACCGGCGTGTCGTATTCGATCAGCGGCGTCGGTGAATATCAGCTCGCGCCGCAGCTCGCGGTCGGGGCGACCGCGTCGCTCGGCAATGCCTATGAATATCGCGAGTGGCTCGCGGCCGTGTACGTGCGCTACAGCTTCAACAAGCAGACCGGCTTGCAGCCGTTCCCGCCGGTGCCGTTGACGTCGCAGTATCTGTCGCTGTCCAACTGACGGACGCACTCGTTGGGTGAGGTCGCGGCTTGCATTCGATGAATCGCAAGCCTCGTCGCCCCCGCCCTCACTTTCGTTCGCACTCCATTGCATAGCGCCGGCCGTGCTCGAGATAGCCGGCCTCGTGGCTGCTCACGAGCTCGACGGCGGGTTTGGGGAATGGATATCGTGTGATGTTTTTCTTCGCCATCGTACGGTGCGTTCCATTGAAGTTCGAAGCTCGCGCAGGAATCGGGGACGGCAGCACGATTCGCACCTGACCGTGGGCACGACCACGCCCTACGCGAAGGTATCGAGCCACGCCGGAAATGCGGGCGCTTCTTCCGCTTTCGCCGCGCAGCAAACGCGCCTCGCGGTAAATGTCGCCCGCGCATCGAACGAGGTGCCAAATTGGTACGGTTTCGGACACGGGTGCTTACCCGGCAAAACCCCGAATAGCGTCTGCGATGCATCACCGATAAGGCGTTGTGCCCTACAATATTTGGGGTTCGCGAGGGTGCGCAACGCGCGCGAACCCTCGAAGCTTCGGTCAAGAGCCAATCATTTTCGACGTGATTTCACGTGGAGCGCTGCATGCCTTTTCCGGCACAAGACTGCGGCTGCGCTGGCTGGCGCGGCGAGATGGCGCGACGCATCAGCAAATTCGACTGGCGCGCCACCACCCTCGGCGCGATCGAAAACTGGCAGCGCAGTCTGACCTCGACGGTCCAGATGATGCTCGCCTCGCCGATGCCGCTCGTGCTGTTGTGGGGCGAGCCCGGCTACATGATCTACAACGACGCCTATGCGGTCTTCGCGGGCGGGCGGCATCCGTATCTGCTCGGCCGTCCGGTCGAAGACGGCTGGCCCGAAGTCGCCGATTTCAACCATCACGTGATGGTCACCTGCCTCGCGGGCGGCACGCTGTCGTATCGCGACAAGGCGCTCATGCTGCTGCGCGACGGCAAGCCGGAAGACGTGTGGATGGATCTGTACTACAGCCCGGTCGCGGGCGACAGCGGCGCGCCGGCCGGCGTGCTCGCGATGGTCGTCGAGACCACCGGGCGCGTGCTGACCGAGCGGATGCGCCAGCAAGCCGAAACCGAATTGCACGAGACCAACGAACGCCTGCAGCTCGCTCTGAATACCGGCGCGGTGCTCGGCACCTGGGTGCTCGACGTGCGCACCGGCGAGGTCACGGGCGACGAACGCTTCGCGCGGACCTTCCTGTTTGCGCGCGATAAAGCGTCGAAGGGCGTCGCGCGCGATGCCGTGACGCAGATGATCCACCCCGACGACCAGGCGCTCAACGACCGCCTGACCGCCGAAGCGATCCGCAGCGGCGAGCCGTTTCGCGCCGAGTACCGAATCCGGCGGCCTGACGGCGGCTATATGTGGGTACAGGCGAACGGCCGCTGCCAGTTCGATGAACACGGCGAACCGACGCGCTTTCCGGGCGTGCTGATCGACATTCACGATCGCAAGATCGCCGAACAGCAGCTTCTTCAGTTGACCGAAACGCTCGAGCAGCGCGTCGCCGATTCGATCGCGGCGCGCACGCTCGCCGAGGAACAACTGCGCCAGGCGCAGAAGATGGAAGCGATCGGCAGCCTGACGGGCGGCGTCGCGCACGACTTCAACAACGTACTGCAGGTGATCAACGGCAATCTGCAGATGCTCGCCGCCGACGCCAACGACGACCCGGTCGCGCAGCGGCGTCTATCCGCCGCGACCGATGCCGTCAAACGCGGCGCGAAGCTCGCCGCACATCTGCTCGCGTTCGCGCGGCGTCAGCCGCTGTCGCCGACCGTGCTGAATCCGCGCCGCCTGCTGACCGGCATGAGCGAGATGCTGCATCGCGCGCTCGGCGAAACGGTGCGAATCGACACGGTGCTCAGCGACGATCTGTGGAACGTGCAGGTCGACCGCAACCAGCTCGAAAACGCGCTGCTCAATCTCGCGATCAATGCGCGCGACGCGATGCGCGCCGACGGCGTGCTGACCGTGCGCGCGACCAACCGCACGCTCGACGCCGCGTTCTGCCGCGGCAAGCCGGAGTTGTCGCCCGGCGAATACGTGGAGTTCTCGGTTGCCGACACCGGCTCGGGCATGCCGCCCGAAGTGCTGCAACGCGTGTTCGAGCCGTTCTTCACGACCAAACCCGACGGCCACGGCACCGGCCTTGGCCTGTCGATGGTGTTCGGCTTCGCGCGGCAAAGCGGCGGGCATGTGTCGATAGAAAGCGAAGTGGGACACGGCACCACGGTGTCGCTGTTCTTTCCGCGCTGCTGCGAGGCGGAGACGCCGGAGACCGTCGATGGCACCGCGGCACCGGTCGGCGGCGGCGAAACGATACTCGTCGTCGAGGACGATGCCGACGTGCGGCTGACCGCGGTCGAAATGCTCGCGCAGCTCGGCTACAAGGTGCTGACCGCGTCGAACGGCGACGCGGCGCTCGAATTCATCGACAGCGACATGCCGATCGATCTGCTGTTCACCGACGTCGTGATGCCCGGCAAGCTGAAGAGCGTCGAGCTCGCGCAACGCGCGGCCGCGCGCACGCCACCGCTGCCTACGCTGTTCACGTCGGGCTATACGCGCGACGAAATCGTCCACCACGGCAAGCTCGACGCCGGTATCACGCTGCTGTCGAAGCCGTACCGGCGCGACGATCTTGCCCGTCTGGTGCGTAACGTTCTACGCGCGGGCGCCGCGCGCGTGGACCACGCGGCCGGGATGCGCGAAGCGCGTATCGCCGCATGCGTGCCGCCCGCCGCGTACGAAGGCGCCAACACGTGCGCCACTGCGAAGGGCCCGCGGAAAGCGTCGAACAAAGAGCCGAAGAAAAAGCCGCACAAGCCGATCCAGCCGCGTGCGGCCCACGAAGCCGCGCGCGTGCTGTTCGTCGAGGACGACACCGAATCGCGCGAGGCGCTCGGCGAACTGCTCGGCGCGTTAGGCCTCGCTTGCACCGCGGTCGCGAGCGCGGAAGCAGCGTTGCCGCTCGCGAACACGCAACGCTACGACGTATTGTTGACCGACCTCACGCTGCCCGGCATGTCCGGCCACGAACTCGCGCGCGCGGTGCGGCAAGTGCAGCCGGAGATACGCGTGCTGCTGGTGTCGGGGTACGGTCGCAGCGCGGAGATCGGGGCGGCGATTCCGGGTGCACGGCTACTCGGCAAGCCGCTCGATATCGCGCAGTTGCGACACGAGTTCGCGCAATGGCTCGACCACACCGAAGCGGCGTCCTAGATGCTATGAGGGAGATCAGCGTCAGCTCCTTCAACGTGGTCGCGGTAATCCCCGGCGCGTCGCTGATGAAGGTTTGAAAAGCAACGCTAGCATCTCTGTGGGTCGTCACGCGCAACGAGAAATGGCATCGGCTGCCCGGCACGTTTCCGCCGTCGCAGACGTGCTACATCCGGTGGCTGCAATGGCGCCGCACGGGCTTGATGAGCGCGATTCTCGACGAGCTCGGCCTGAGCGGTTGCGCGCTTGCATCGGCGTCTCGCGCGGATTCGGCGCCTCCGGCGGGGTCGACTGCCGACGCCTGAAATCGCGGCCTGGAATGGCATATATTGTTGGTAAGGATGAGTACCGCAACGGCGCGGCCCCGATCTGCATCAGCCGCGCGGGTGCGGGTATGATGCCGGGCGCGGTGCCCTCCGCACCCGCTTCCGATGCCGCATTTTTTGCCACGAGAACCATCATGCCTGCCCAACACGACGAAGCACCCGGCGCTCACGACACGACGGACAAGCGGAAGCGCAAGGCGCTGTCCATGTCCGTGCGCAATCTCCTGATGGTCGCCATTGGCGTCGTGATGTTCACGATCGTGTCGGGCGTCGTGCTGTACAACCCGATCATGTACGGCGACGAGATCCCGAACTTCGGCATCATCCTGATGCTGACCGTGCCGGTCATCGCGGGCGTCGCGTTTCGGGTCGGGCTCGACGCGTGGCTCGATCGCGAGTGAGCGGCAAGAACGCCACCGCCTCATCCCATCATGCCGCCTTGACCGGCAATACGACCCACACTTCGAGGCCGCCGCCGTCGCGCGGATGAAACTGCAGGCCGCCGCCGTGCAGCCGCGCGATCCGATCGACGATCGACAGCCCCAGCCCCGTGCCGCCGCTATGCGCACGCGCATTGCGGCCGCGCTGGAACGGCGCCTTCAGCTTCTCCAACTCCTCCGCCGTCAAACCTTTACCGCGATCGCCGACCGCAACCGTGACCGCGTCCTGCGTCGCCCACGTGCGCACCGCAAGCCCGCTGCCGCCGTAGACGATCGCGTTCTGCATCAGATTCATCAGCAGCCGCATCATGCTGATCGGTCGATATCGAACGGCCGGCAAGCTGCCCAGCGACAGGTCGAACTCGTGCCCGAGCCCCGCGAAGTCGCCCGCGAGCCGTTCGATCAGCGCATTCAGATCGCCGGGCTGCGCTTCCTCGCGCTCGCCGCTGCCCGCGTAATCCATGAACTGCTGCAGAATCGTCTCGATCTGATCGAGATACGATTCGGCGGCGATGACGAAACTGCTGTCGGCCCCCTGCGGCATCGCCATCGCCATCGACAGGCGCAGCTTCGTCAACGGCGTGCGGATGTCGTGCGAGATGCCCGCGAGCATCAACGCGCGCGTCGCTTCGGCGTCCTGTAACGCGCGCGTCATCTGATTGAAAGCGCTGCCCACGGCGGCGATTTCGGCGGGACCGTCGGTCGGCAGCGGCGCGGGCAGGTCGCCGGCGCTGACGCGCCGCGCCGCTTGCGTGAGCTCGTGCAACGGTTCGTTCAGGTGCAGCTGGATCGCGTAGCCGGCGAGCGCGGCGAGCACGCCGAGACCCAACGACAGGAAGATCGCCGCTTCGAGGCCGCTGCCCTGCGCGTCCTCGGGAACCGGCAGCGCGATCCAGTATGGCGCGCCGGCCAACGAACCGGCCGCGTGGTCGGACCCGGCAGCCGGCGCATGCATGCGAATCCACAGCCGCTGCGCGCCCTCGGTCTGCCACCGCACGGGCATATCGGCGGGCAGATGCTTCTGCAGGCTGTCGATGAAAACGCCGCGCTGATAGGTGCTGTACACATGCAACAGATCGTGCGGCGGTGTGTCGGTCGCTTCGGGCGGCAACTGCTCGCGCGCGTCGAGACGCGCGGTCAGCGCCGCGCGCGAGGCGGGCGGAGTGGCCGCGAGCAGGTTGTCGAGCGTCGTCACATAGGTCGCGAACACGGCCGCCGCGCGTTCGACGCGTGGCCGCTGCACGTAATGCAGCAGCACGACGATCGAGCAGATCTGGCTCAGCATCACGAGCGCGATCAACAGCGCGATATTGCGCGCGAGCAGCGTGCGCGGCAGCAGTGCGCGCGACAGTGAGCGCATCATGATTCGACATCGGCGACGAGCATATAGCCGACGCCCCAGACGGTGCGAATGAAACGCGGCTTCGACGGATCGTCCTCGACGATCTGCCTCAGCCGCAGCACCTGTACGTCGATGCTGCGATCGAGCGCGTCATGGTCGCGCCCTCGCGCACGCGCGAGCAGGTTGTCGCGGCTCACCGCACGATTCGGCGACGACGCGAGCGCGACCAGCAGCAGCATCTGCGCGGAATGAATCTCGAGCGGCTCGCCCGCGCGCGACAGCTCCTGCTTGCCGATATCGAGCGTGAAGTCGCCGAAACGCACGCGCTGCGACGTCAGCGTGAGGTCGCCCGCGGCCATCTTCTGGCGGCGCAGCAACGCATTGATTCGCGCCACCAGTTCGCGCGGCAGAAACGGTTTCGCGAGGTAGTCGTCGGCGCCGGTTTCGAGGCCGGTCACGCGATCGAGCGGATCGCCCTTCGCCGTCAACATCAGGATCGGCAAGGTCTGCCCTTGAGCGCGCAGCTTCGCGCAGATCTCGAGGCCGTCCTCTTCGCCGATCATCAGATCGAGTATCAGCAGGTCGAACGGCTCGCGCTCCAGGTAGCGATTCAGGCGCTTGCCGTCCTCGGCCGCGCGCACGTCGAAGCCATGACCGCGCAGAAAGCGCAGCAGCATGTTGCGCAACTCGGCTTCGTCGTCGAGCACGATGATCCTGGCGGGGCGTTCCATCCGAAAGCTCCTCGATAACCGAGCCGCTCAGTGTGCGGCCCCGCGTTCCTGCATGAATGCCTCGATCTGCGGGAGCGTGATGTAGCCGGCCTTCTGCGTGTCGATCTCGTCGAAATGACGCGCCAGCCGCGGCATGCCGGCCGCTGCCTGGTCGCGCGTCAGCTTGCCGTCGTGGGTGGTGTTCGCGCTTGAAAAACGCGTTTGCAACTGCTGCTCCATGCGCTCCATCCGCTGCTGGCCGATATCTTGCGGCGCGGCGGCCTGAGCGAACGCGACGGTGGACGCGCAGCACAGCAGCACGGTGGCGAGCAACTTCTTCATGACTGACTCCTTCGGTTGGAACATCGACCGTCGCCTGCCTGCGTGCCGCGAGCCGTTTCGATGACAGGCCGAATTGTTGGTCAGACGCCGCGCGATCGCAATTCGAGAATCATGTCGAATCATGTCACGGCACCGGGTGCCGCTGCAGCTTGACATCGAATGAAATGAGTTCGCGGTTTCGTTTTGCGGACCTGCTGCGTATCGTTTCGTCTGCCGTTCGTCGACATCCACGTATCAGGAGTCCAAAATGACTATCCGTCTCGCCTGTTCTTCCGCTGCCTACGCGCGAGTCGTCGTGTATCTGCCCGCCGCCGTGGTCTACGCGCCGCCGCCGCGGCCGGTCTACTACCCGGTGCCGGTCAATCCCGTGTACGTATCGGCACCGCCTGTCGCCGTGCCTGTGGCGGCCGCGACCATCGTCGCGGCGCCGCCCGCGCTCAACTATGCGGTGGTGCCCGCGCCGAAGGTCAGCTATGCGCAACCGCTCGTGATCGCGCCGCGTTGAAAGCGCGCGCCGGGCCGTCGCGCGGGCGGTTGCGATCGCCCCGAGACCGGCCCACGCCGTTGACTCAGCATAGGACACGCGCCTCGCGGGCACGCCTGGTGAATTCCCGTTGTCCCGTTGAAAGGTGGAGCGCCGCGTAAAGCTTGCATGGAGTTTGGCGCTTCTTACCATCGCGCACCGCGCCAGGCGCGCGCTCGATGTGGCGCTCTGCGCCGGCACGGCTGATATTGACTACATATAGGCGGGATGGAACGGACCTTGCGATCCCTGTCAGGTTCGCGCGCCCCTTCCCACCTTCTTTCCTGGACCTTTGTGATGAGCTACCAAGATATCGACAAGGAAATCGCCCACCTCGAAGTCGTTTTCAACGCACTTTCTGGGCGCGACCGTTTTCCGTTGTCGTACTGGCATCGTCGGCTGCATGCGTTGAACCGTTCGTCGATGGTGCCCGCGCAACGCCAGCGCGTCGCCCACCTCGAAGCAAGGCTGCGCTCGGTCGGCGCGCGACTGGACGAGCTCGCCGGCGCGACGCGCGTCGGTTCCTGCACAAGCCCGCTGATGGCGGGCGGGTCCGGCATCGGTTCAGCCAGTTAATATCCGCGCCCCAAGCGCCAGCGCGAGCGCGGGCACCATCACCAGCGCGCCGACTTTCAGAAACTTCATGAAGCTGACGTCTTCGCCTTCGCGGCGAATCGCGTTGAGCCACAGGATCGTCGCGAGCGAGCCGGTGATCGACAGGTTCGGCCCGAGGTCGACGCCGATCAACAGCGCGTCGATCACGCGCTCGGGGCTATGCGCCTGCATCACGGTCGAACTCGCGATCAAGCCGGCCGGCAGGTTGTTGATCAGATTGCTGAGGAACGCGACGCTCGCGCCGGCCCACCCGGCCGCTTCCATTTCGTTGTGTTCGGTCGCGCGGCGCAACGCACCCGCGAACAGGTTGATCACACCGGTGTGATCGAGCATCTCGACCAGCACGAACAGCCCGGCGACGAGCGGCAACACGTTCCACGAAATTTCGCGCATCATCGGCAGCGGCGATCTGCGCTCCTTGATCAGCACGACGAGCGCGGTCAGCGTGCCGAGGATCGCGGTCGGCAGGCCGAGCTGGATGTCGTAGGCGGAGACCGTCAGCAGCGCGCCGGCCGTCACCGCGATGCCCGCGAGCGCGACGCGCCCGCTCGCCGAGAGCTCGACCGCGTCGAGATTTGCCTCGCAGACGCCAGCGAGCGCCTCGCGTTGCGTCCAGCGCAGCATCACGAAGGTCGCGGCGATCGACAGCACCGACGGCAGCGTGAAGCGCAGCATCCACGGTCCCAGCGGCGGCGTGTGATTGCCGTACAGCACGATGTTGGCCGGATTCGAAATCGGCAGCACGAAGCTCGCCGCATTGGCGACGAACGCGCAGACGAACAGCAGCGGCAGCGGCGGTGTCTTCGCTTTCTTCGCCGCCGCGAACACGGCGGGCGTCAGCACGACGGCGGTGGCGTCGTTGGAAAGAAACGCGGTGATCACCACGCCGAACAGATACACGAGCACGAACAGCTTGCGCGGCGAACTGCGCGCATGATTGACAGCGAGCACCGCGACCCAGTCGAACAGCCCTTCGCGGCGGCCGACTTCGGATAGCAGCATCATGCCGAACAGGAACAGATAGACGTCGGTGCCCTTGCCGATCGCTTCGACCGCGAGATGCAAGGGCAATAGGCCGAGGGCGACGAGCAGCACCGCGCCGGCGACGGCCCACACGGCTTCGGGCCATTTGAACGGCCGTGTGATCACGCCGGCGGTGGCGAGCGCGGCAATACTCCAGGAAAGAAAAACGGAATTCACGGCTTGACGCCCGGATATTGGGTTATGTCGGTGGCTGCGCAAAGCGCGCAACCTTGTTGTTCGGGGCAACAAATTACCACAGCGGTACCACGGCGAGCGCTCCATAGCAGTGTGCGTGCCTTCATGCGCGGACCTTTCAGCGCGCATGCCTCTCGACACGATTAACATCACCGCAACAACGATCTGTTCCCGCCCACCCGCCTATTCAGTTTGAATGGGCATCCCTACTATCCGCATTCTCACGCGGCTTCTCGCGAGCAACGGATAGAACACGATGCAAACACACGCTTGCGCTCCCACGCGCTACCACGGCGCGGCGATCGCACTGCACTGGCTGGTCGCCGCGCTGATGATCTGCGGCTTCTACATCGGCTGGATCATGACCGATATCCCCGGCTTCACGCCGACGAAGCTCAAGTACTTCTCGTGGCACAAATGGATTGGCGTGACCGTGTTCGCGCTGGCGCTGCTGCGGGTGCTGTGGCGCGCGACGCATCGCGCGCCCCCGCTCGATGCCGCGACGCCCGCGTGGCAGAAGGCCGCCGCGCATCTGGTGCACGGTCTGCTGTATCTGCTGATGCTCGCGATTCCGCTGTCCGGCTACTTCTACAGCTCGGCGGCCGGCATTCAGGTCGTGTATCTGGGCATCGTGCCGCTGCCGACGATCATCGGTCCCGATCAGGCGCTGAAGGCCGCGCTACGCACGCTGCACGTGCTGCTCAATTACGCGCTGCTCGCGCTCGTGATCATGCACGTGCTTGCGGCGCTCAAGCATCAGTTCGTCGATCGCGACGGATTGCTCGCGCGCATGGTGCCGTTTCTGAAGACCCGCACATAACGATATGACGGCTTGAAGAAAGCCATAACTCCTGTCGATTGGTTACGACTGGTTGGCAATCAAATTCCTCGCGGTGTGCAATCAGGCCGCGAAGCTCGGATAGGATGCGTACCATCATGAAGACACCTTTTTATCTCTCCACTCGTCGCGCGACGCTCGCTTCTTTGGCGGTGCTTGCGCTGCTCGGCGCGAACCTCGCGCACGCCGACGTCGACCTCGCGAAAAGCAGCGTCATCGCCACGACCAAACAGATGAACGTGCCCGTCGACGGCAAGTTCAGAAAGTTCTCCGCGCAACTGAATTTCGATCCGGCGAAGCCTGCCGCGGGCAGCGCGAACGTGTCGATCGACACCGCGAGCTACGACCTCGGCGCCGACGACTACAACAAGCAGGCGCAAGGCAAGGAATGGTTCGACAGCGGCGCCTTCCCGAGCGCGACCTTCGTGTCGAGCTCGATCGCGCCGGCTGGCGGCAACCAGTACAAGGTGACCGGCAAGCTGACGATAAAAGGCAAATCGCAAACGGTCGTCGTGCCGGTCGTGATCGCGAGCCAGGGCGCCACGCAAACGTTCGACGGCTCGCTGCCGATCAAGCGCACGCAGTTCGACGTCGGCACCGGCGAATGGAAAGACACGTCGGTGGTCGCCGACGAAGTCGTCATCAAATTTCATCTGGTCGCGGCGAAGCAATAACCCACCACGCCGCAGCACCGCTTTACCCTTCGACCTCTGGAGTCCAACTTGAAGCAATCCTTCCTGCTCGCCGTCGGCGCGCTCGCCGCTGCATGCTCGTTCAACGCGATGGCCGCCGCCGAAACCTACCTGCTCGATCCGACGCACACGTCGCCGAGCTTCGAGACCGACCACTTCGGCGGCCTGTCGATCTGGCGCGGCAAGTTCCAGAAAAGCAGCGGTACCGTCGTGCTCGATCGCGCGGCGAAGACCGGCACGGTCGAGGCGACAATCGACATGACCTCGGTCGGCATCGGCAACGACAAGCTCAACGAGGAACTGGTCGGCGACAAGTTCTTCGACACCGCGAAGTTCCCGACCGCGACCTACAAGGGCACGCAGATCCGCTTCGACGGCGACAAGCCGGTCGAAGTGATCGGCACGCTGACGCTGCACGGCGTCACGAAACCGGTCAACCTGAAGATCGAATCGTTCAAGTGCATCCAGCATCCGGTGCTGAAGCGCGAAGTGTGCGGCACCGAATCGGTCGCGACGTTCAATCGCGACGATTTCGGCATCGATTTCGGCAAGGCGTACGGCTTCAACATGAAGACCACGCTGCATATCCAGGCCGAAGGCATCAAGCAGTAAGCGCATCACGCCCGGCACGGCCGGGCGCCGAACTACTGGATCGCGGGCTGCGCCGGCGCGTGCGACGCGCGGCGCGCCTCCAGCCATGCGACCAGTTCCTCGCGGCGCATGGCCTTCGCGAACAGCCAGCCCTGTCCGTACTGAACGCCTCGGCGCAGCAGATACTCGACCTGCTCGTCGCGCTCGATTCCCTCCGCCACGATCTCGACCCCTAATTCGTGCGCCATGTCGATGATATGCGGCGCAACGATGCTCGACGCCGCCTGTTGGGCGATCGTGTCGACGAACGATTTGTCGATCTTCAGAGCGTCGATCATGAAAGTCTGCAAATACGCGAGGCTCGAATAGCCGGTGCCGAAATCGTCGATATGGACTGGGTGGCCGGCGCTTCGGAAGGCCGCGATCGTCTGCCGGGTCGCATCGGCGTTCAGGCAACTGCGCTCGGTCGCTTCGATCCTGATCTGCGCGGGACGCAGGCCGGTTCCGGCGAGCCTCGCGGTGATCAGGTTAAGAAAGCGCGGCGTGCGCAGATCCTCGCCGCTCACGTTGAATCCGCTTTCTCAACAACGCGTTGAACGACACGCGTGCGGCCGGCCGCGCCGGCCCTGACCGGAGGCGAGCGCGGCAAGGTACCATTACGGGCTGGCGGCGTCGCGACGCGCGCCGTCACCGCTTTCGTTCATTGCCATCGCCCGCTTCAACTCCCATGAATTCGCCAACCCGCCGCATCGCGCACCTCGACATGGACGCGTTTTACGCGTCCGTCGAACTGCTGCGCTATCCGGAGTTGCGCGGGCGCGCGGTGGTGATCGGCGGCGGGCGCAACAGCGCGCCGCAGGTGCTCGAAGACGGCAGCAGGCGCTTCGCGAAGCTGCGCGATTACGCGGGCCGCGGCGTCGTGACCACCTCGACCTACGAGGCGCGCGCGCTCGGCGTGTTTTCGGCGATGGGCATGATGAAGGCCGCCGCGCTCGCGCCCGACGCGATCCTGCTGCCGACCGACTTCGATTCATACCGCCACTACTCGCGTCTTTTCAAGGCCGCCGTCAGGACGTTCTCGGACCGCATCGAGGATCGCGGCATCGACGAGATCTATATCGACCTGACCGACCTGGCGGGCGAACCGGCCGACATCGGCCGGCGCATCAAGGACGCCGTTCATCAGGCCACCGGTCTCACGTGTTCGATCTGCGTCGCGCCGAACAAGCTGCTCGCAAAGATCGGCTCCGAACTCGACAAGCCTGACGGCCTGACGATCCTCACGCCGGCCGATATACCGCTGCGCGTATGGCCGCTGCAGGTACGCAAGGTCAACGGCATCGGCCCGAAGGCCGCGCAGAAGCTGACCACACTCGGCCTCGCGACGGTCGGCGATCTGGCCGCCGCCGACGCCGGGTTGTTGCAGGACAACTTCGGGCGCAGCTATTCCGCCTGGCTGATGCAGGTCGCGCAGGGTCACGACGAGCGGCCCCTGGTGGTCGAATCGGAGCCGAAGTCGATCAGCCGCGAGACCACGTTCGAGCGCGATCTGCATCCGCGCCACGATCGACCGGCGTTATCGAGCGCGTTTACGGGGCTCTGCGTGCGTGTCGCCGACGATCTCGTGCGCAAGGGTTACGTGGGCCGCACGATCGGCATCAAGCTGCGCTACGACGACTT
Source organism: Paraburkholderia sp. MM5496-R1 (assembly GCF_050436205.1). Classification (NCBI taxonomy): domain Bacteria; kingdom Pseudomonadati; phylum Pseudomonadota; class Betaproteobacteria; order Burkholderiales; family Burkholderiaceae; genus Paraburkholderia; species Paraburkholderia sp. MM5496-R1. The sequence goes on along the minus strand of NZ_JBNDLT010000003.1, from coordinate 2,084,944 downwards.
CCACACCGTCACGCGCGACCTGACGCTCGACGAACCGACCGCCGACGCGACCGAAATCCGCCGCGCGGCGACCGAATGTTTGCGACGCGTGGAGTTGAACCGCAAGCTGCGGCTATTGGGCGTGCGCATCAGCACGCTGACGTCGGCCAGCGAACAGGCGCTGAAGCCGCGCCTGCCGGTTCAGGCCGACTTGCCTTTCGCGAGCGACGAATAGGCGCTGTCGCCGGCGACGCCGGTCGCGTTCGCACGCATGGCCGGCACGTCGCCCGACGTGGACCGCGCCGACGCCGCCACCGAAAACGAGAACGTGTTGACGCCGTTGGCGCTGTGCGCGGACACGGTGCCGCGATGCATCTCCGCGATCGCCTTCACGATCGCGAGCCCGAGCCCGTGGTTTTCGCGGCTATTGGTGCGCGAGACTTCCGCGCGATAGAAACGGTCGAACAGATGTTCGAGGACGTCCGGCGCGATCGGCTCGCCAGGATTTGCCACGGCGACGCGCACCTGGTCGCGCATCGGTCCTTTCCCGCGCGCGATCGTCACGCTGATCGACGCGCCCGGCTCGCAATGCTGGATCGCGTTCATCAGCAGGTTCGTGCACGCGCGGCCGAATAGCGACCGGTTCACGCGCGCGAACGCATCGCCGTGCAACTGCGCATGCACGTGCGCCTCTTCGAGCGGAATCTCCAGAAACTCGAGCGTATGCGCGAGTTCCGCCGCGAGCGACACCTCGACGAGCCCCGTCGCGCGTTCGCCCTGATCGGCGCGCGCGAGGAACAGCATGTCGTTGATGATCGTGCGCATCCGCTCGAATTCTTCGAGATTCGATTGCAGCGTGTGGCGCAGATCGTCGACCGAGCGGTTGCGCGTCAGCGCGACCTCGGTCTGGCCGATCAGGATCGTGACCGGCGTGCGCAGTTCATGCGCGACGTCCGCGTTGAACGATTCGAGCCGGCCGTAGGCGCCGTCGAGCCGTTCGAGCGCGCCGTTGAACGAGTTCGCGAGGTCGTTCAGTTCGAGCGGCAGCGACGCCGTATTGAGCCGCTGCGAGCGGTTGTTCGGGCTGACCGCCGATGCGTCGCGCGTCAGACGCGTGAGCGGTGCGAGACCGATGCGCGTGACCGAGTAGCTGAGCAGCAGCACTGCGAGACTGCCGAGCGCGGACAGCGCCGCGAGCGCCGAGCCGAACACGCGCATCGTGCGCAGGTTCGGTGAATAGCTCGACGCGACCTGCAACTGCACCGGCGGCCGCGCGGCGTTGGCGGGCAAGGTCACCGTCGAGGTCAGCATGTCGGGGCCGCCGCCCGCCGGCGCGATGCGCGCATAGCCGCCCGGCCAGCTCTTCGTGACGGTGCCCTGCACCGGCGTGCCGAAGTGATAGCTCGGGTCCGCGCTCGTCACCGAGTACACGGTGCTGCCGTCGTGCGGCGTCATGTCGGTGAGTTTTTCGCGGCACATCCGCCATTTTTCGGGCGTCACCGCGTGATAGACGATAATGCGCGCGATCTGCGTGCGATCGTCGAGCGACTCGCGCAGATGATGTTCGAGCTGCGTGCGCAGCACCAGAAAGAGCCCCGTGCCGACGAGCGTAAACACGAACAGCGCGACCAGCGCGAACATCGACGCGAGACGGCGGGCAATCGAACGGTTCATGATGTCTCGGCCTCTTCGCGCACTTCGAGCACGTAGCCCATGCCGCGCACCGTGTGCAGCAGCTTCGACGGGAACGGGCCGTCGAGCTTCGCGCGCAGCCGCTTGATCGCGGTTTCGACGACGTTCGTGTGGCTGTCGAAGTTGACGTCCCACACGAGTTCGGTGATCGCGGTCTTCGACAGAATGTCGCCCTGACGGCGCGCGAGCACGCTGAGCAGTTGAAACTCTTTGGCGGTCAGGTCGAGGCGTACGCCGTCGCGCGTCGCGCGGCGGCCGATCAGATCGACGAACAGATCGCCGACGGAAATCAACGTGGACTCCTGCGAACGCGTGCGGCGCGCGAGCGCATGCAGACGCTCGACCAGTTCGAGGAACGAGAACGGTTTGGTCAGGTAGTCGTCCGCGCCTTCGCGCAGGCCGCGCACGCGGTCGTTCACGTGATCGCGCGCGGTCAGCATGATGACCGGCGTCGACTTGCGCATGCGCAGCGCCTTCAGCACGCTGAAGCCGTCGCGCTTAGGCAGCATCACGTCGAGGACGATCACGTCGTAATCGAATTCGGTGGCCAGATGCATGCCTTCCTCGCCGTCGAGCGCGACATCGACGACCCAGCCCTGCTCTGTCAAACCGGAGCGCAGGTAGTCCACCACCTTGTGCTCGTCTTCAACGATCAGCAATTTCATCCGCGTCCCCATGCCACGTTTGGCGGTCAACTGTCCATTATACGAAACGCCCCTAATGCCTCGCGCCGATCCCACTCCCTCGGCATGGAAGCTCTGCCGGGCGATTCAGTGTGCAGGAGCCGGCATCTCCCTCTGCTGCGCGCCGCCGGCTGGCGCTTGCTGCGGCGATGCCGTAGCACTGGCGACGTTCGCTGTCGCGTTCGTACGGGTAGCCTCGTTCCCGGCCATTGCGCCACCTTGCGCGCCGCCCTCCCAGCCGCCGCCGAGCGCCTTCACGAGCGCCACCGACAGCGTCAACTGCTGGCCGTGAATCTGCACGTCCGTGCGCTCGTTGGTCAGCAGCGACTCCTGCGCGTCGATCACGTTCAGATACGCGACGAGGCCGCCCGAATAGCGATCGTTCGCGAGCGACAGCAGCCGCTGCGCGTCCTCGACCGCCTCGCGCGACTGCTTCGCCGCGCCGTCGAGCACCGACAGTCCTGTGATGCCGTCCTGTACCTGCTGGAACGCGCTCAGCACGGTCTGCCGATAATTCGCCTCGGTCGCCTTGTAGCCCGCGCTCGCGTACTGCACGTTGGCCGCGCGCCGGCCGCCGTCGAAGATCACTTGACCGACCGTCGCGCCGAGCGTCCACATCAGCGTCGGCGCGCTCAGCAGATTGGCGAACTCGGTGCTCTCCCAGCCGATGCCCGGCGTCAGCGTGAGGCTCGGGAAGAACGCCGCCTTGGCCACGCCGATCTGCGCGTTGGCCGCCGCCATCGCACGTTCCGCCGAGGCGACGTCGGGACGCCTTTGCAGCACGTCGCTCGGCACGCCGAGCGGTACGGTCGGCGCCTTGATGTCGAGCACCTTCGGCTCGATCGCGAACTGCGGTGCCGGCACGCCGACCAGCGCGGCAATCGCATGCTCGAACTGCGCGCGCTGATTGAGCAGCAGTTGCGCCTGCACGCGCGTCGAATCGAGTTGCGATTTCTGCTGCAGCACGTCGAGGCCCGATACCGAACCGAGATCGTGCTCGGTGTTCACGTAGTCGAGCGCTTTCTGCTGCAGCTTCACCGACTGGTTCAGCACGTCGATCTCGCGGTCGAGCTCACGCAGCGAGAAGTAGTCGGTGGCGAGGTCGGTCGTCAGCACGAGGCGCGCGTTCGCGAGATCGTCCGCCGACTGTTCGGCCGACGCCTGCGCGCCCTCGACCTGACGACGGATGCGGCCGAACAGATCGGTGTCGTAGCTGATCGTCGGCCCGAGCTGGAGGTTGTTCTGCACCGTCGATTCGGTCGGCGTCGCGTAGTTCGTCAGCGGCCGGTCGTGCGAAATACGGAAGCGCGAGGCCTGTGCGTTGAAATCGACTTCCGGCACGCGCTGCGCGCTGGTGTTCGCGAGCGTCGCCTTCGCCTGCTCGTAGTGCGCGCTCGCCGCGGCGAGCGTCTGGTTCTGCGCGAGTGCCTGGGTTTCGAGCGTCGCGAGCGTCGGGTCGGCGAAGCCCGTCCACCAGTCCGGCGCGATCGGCGCATGCGACGGCGCGGCGACGCGCCAGAACGAATCGGTGTGCCATTCGGGCGGCACTTCGGCCTGCGGCCGCTGATAGTCCGGGCCGACCGTGCACGCGGCGAGCAGCGCCGCGCCGGCGCACGCGCTCAGCGCGGTGAAGACAGTGCCACGCGTACGCGCCTGGCGTGAAGCCGCGAACATCACGACGCCCCCTTGCCGTTCTTCTGCAGCGGCTGCACCTGCACGTGATCGCCATCGGCAATCGAATCGCTCGGGTTGACGATGATGCGATCGCTCGGCGAGATACCGCTTTCGATTTCGAGCTGCTGTCCGAGGTCCACCGCGATCACGACCTTGCGCAGGCTCACGTTGCCCTTTGCATCGACGACCGCGAGGCGCGGACCCTCCGCGCGAAACAGCAGCGCGTTGCCTGGCACCGTGAGACGCGCATGCGCGGCGGCCGGCACCGCGACCTGCACGTACGCGCCGGGGCGCAGCTTGTCGTCGGGATTCGGCAGCGTCACTTCGATCTGCAACGAGCGCGTGGGTACGTCGATCGCGCCAGAAATATGCGTGATCTTGCCGTTGAACTGCTGGCCCGGCAGCTCGGCCTGCGTGACCACGACCTTCTGCCCGACCGCGACGTTCTGCGCGTAGGCCTGCGGCAACTGCACATAGACGCGCAACGGGTCCGATTGAGCAAGCGCGAACAACGCACGGCTCGTGCCGCTGCCCGCGTCGATCAGATCGCCGACGTCGACGTTGCGCTGCGTGACTACGCCGGTAAACGGCGCGACGATCCGCTTGAACGATTCGAGCTGCTGCAGACGCTTGACGTTCGCATCGGCGGCCGCGAGATTCGCGAGGTCCTGCGTGTACGTGCTTTGCCGTTCGTCGAGCTCCTGCTGCGACACCGCATCGCGCTGGCGCAGCTGCTGCCAGCGTTCCAGCGAGGTCTTCGCGAGCGCGAGGCTCGAATTGATCTGCTGACGCTGTGCCAGAGCCTGCGCGAGTTCCTGGTCGATTTCCGGCGTATCGAGCTCGGCGAGCAGTTGCCCCTGCTTCACGTGGGTGCCGATGTCGGCGTACCAGTGCAGCAGATAGCCGGTCGCGCGTGCGTAGATCGGCGACTCGACATAGCCGCGCAGCGTGCCCGGCAGCAGCGTGTCGCCGCCGCCCTCGGTCTGGGTCGGCGTGACGACGTTCACGTACTGCGTGGCGTTCTGCTGCGCGATCGCCGCGACTTCGCGGTTTTGCAGCACGTTCGCGATCACGGTGCGAAGTGTGCCTGCCACGAGCAGCACGAGCACGATCACGACGGCGATCTTCGCGCGCTTCCATTCGCGATGGCGCGGCGGCAGCCGGTGCTCTCCTTCTTCGGTTTCCCGCGCGGGGATCGCTAGCGATGCATGAGTTTTTTCGGTCATCTCAGTCAACCATCGTTTAACTTTTACGCGGGCGTCGCCGCACTGCTGGGTTCCGGTGCGGGGGTGTCACTATGGCCGCCACTGCCACTGCCACTGCCACCGCCATCGTCGCCGGCGTCGCCACCGCCGTTGTCGTCGTCGCCGCCGTTCTTATGACGGCGCGCGAGCCACGAATGAATTCCCGCAAACACGAGCGGCACGAAAAACAGCGTCGATACGGTCGCGAACAGCAACCCGCCGATCACCGCGCGGCCAAGCGGCGCATTCTGCTCGGCGCCCTCGCCGAGACCGAGCGCCATCGGAATCATGCCGATGATCATCGCGAACGCGGTCATCAGCACCGGACGAATCCGGCTCGCGCCGGCTTCGAGCGCGGCCGTGAGCGGCGGCGCGCCGGCCGACAGCCGCTGACGCGCGAACGCGACCATCAGAATACTGTTCGCGGTCGCGACGCCCATGGTCATGATCGCGCCGGTCAGCGCCGGCACGCTCAGATGGGTGCCGGTCAGGAACAGCATCCACACGATGCCCGCGAGCGCCGCCGGCAACGCGCTGACGATGATCAGCGGATCGACCCACGACTGGAAGTTCACGACGATCAGCAGATACACGAGCACGATCGCCATCGCGACGCCGATGCCGAGCCCAAAGAACGAACTGCGCATCGTCTGTACCTGGCCGCGCACGGTGATCGTGCTGCCGCGTGGCAGCGAGCCGCGCACCTCGTCGACGATCTTGTCGACCTGATTCGCCACGCTGCCGAGATCGCGCTTTTCAACGCTCACATACAGATCGATCACCGGACGGATGTTGTAATGCGTGACTTCCGCGAACTGGCTCTTCGGCGAGATCTGCACGAGGTTGCCGAGCAGTTGCGTCGGCCCGTTCATCGTGGCCGAGACCGGGGTGCGCAACAGTTCGTCGATCGAAGACACCTGGTACTGCGGCGTCTGCACCGCCACCTTGTATTCCACGCCGTTCCTGTTGTTGACCCAGAAGCCCGGCGACGTCTGCGAGCTGCCCGACAGCGAAACGAGCACGTTCTGCGCGACGTCGTTCGCGGTCAGGTTCAGTTGTTGCAGGCGGGTGCGGTCCATGTGCAGATCGATCACCGGTTCGTCGAGCTTCTGCTGGATATGCGTGTCGACGGTGCCGGGAATCAGTCGCACCTGCTTCAGCAGCTTGCGCGCGACGTCGAGGTTGCCCTGCTGATTCGCGCCCGAAATCTGCACGTCCACCGCGGCAGGCAGGCCGAAGTTCAGGATCTGCGTGACGATATCGGCCGGCTGAAAGAAGAACTCGACGCCCGGGAAACGCTGCGGCAGGATCGCGCGCAGCTTGTCCATGTAGATCTGCGACGGCTTGTGGCCTTCGTTCAATGCAATCTGGATCTCGCCGTCGAGCGTGCCCATCGTGCCCGCATTGCTATACGACAGATTGATGCCGCTATACGGTACGCCGAGGTTGTCGAGAATCGTGCCCAACTCCCTGGGCGGCACGACTTCGCGGATCACCTTCTCGACCTCGTCGGCCAGCCGCGCGGTTTCTTCGATACGCGTGCCGGTCGGCGCGCGCATGTGCAGACGGATGTCGCCCGCGTCGACGCTCGGAAAGAAGTCTTCACCGAGTGCAAAGAACAGGCCCATCGACAGCACGCAGAAACCGAGGAACAGCGCGCCGAACATCTTGCGACGCACGAGCAGGCTGCTCAGGATCATGATGTAAGTCGCGCGCATGCGCTCGAAGCCTGCGTCGAAGCGGTGATACAGACGCATGAACAGATTCGGCTTCGTGCCCGCCTTAGGCTTGTGCGCGTGGCCCATCAGCAGCATCGCGAGCGTCGGCACGAGCGTACGCGACAGGATGTACGAAGCGAGCATCGCGAACACCACCGCTTCCGCGAGCGGCACGAATAGATAGCGCGCGACGCCGGTCAGGAAGAACATCGGCACGAACACGATACAGATACACAGTGTCGAGACGAGCGCCGGCACTGCGATTTCGCCGGCGCCTTCGAGAATCGCATCGTGCAGATTCGTGCCCAAGTGCAGGTGCCGCTCGATGTTCTCGATCGTCACGGTCGCGTCGTCCACCAAGATGCCGACCGCGAGCGCGAGGCCGCCCAGCGTCATGATGTTGATGGTCTGCCCGAGCGCGTGCAGCACGATCAGCGACGACAGAATGGACAGCGGAATCGAGATCGCGATGATGCAGGTGCTGCGCCAGTTGCCAAGGAACAGCAGGATCATCGCGGCGGTCAGCGCGGCGGCGGCCAGCGCTTCGCGCACCACACCCTGCACCGCCGCCTTCACGAATACCGACTGGTCGAACAGCGCGGTGATCTGCAGATCCGGCGGCAGCGCGGCGCGCGCGGCCGGCAAAATGGCTTTCAACGTATCGACGATCGACAGCGTCGACGCGTTGCCGTTCTTCAGCACCGACATCAGCACGCCGCGATGACCGTTCTGCCGCACGATGTTGGTCTGCGGCGAGAAGCCGTCGCGCACATGCGCGACTTCACGCAGGTAGGTCGTCGCACCGTTGACGGTGCGCACCGGAATGTCGTTGAGACCTTCCAATGTCGGCGGCGACCCGTTCATTTCGACCGTGTATTCCTTCGGCCCGATCTTGGCCGTGCCGGTGGGCAGAATCAGGTTTTGCGCGTTGAACGCGTTGACCACGTCGGCAGGTGTCAGGCCCTTGGCCAGCAGCGCGCGCGTGTCGAGGTCGACCGAGATCAGCCGCGATTTGCCGCCATACGGATATGGCACGGCCGCGCCCGGAATCGTCACCAGTTGCGGTCGCAGGAAGTTCAGCGCGGTGTCGTTGAGATCCTGCTCCGAGAGTTTCGGACTCGACAGGCCGAGCTGGATGACTGGAATGCTGGAAGCCGAGTAGCTGATGACCAGCGGCGCGGTGGCGCCCGGCGGCATCTGCTTCAATTGCGCCTGCTCGATGGCGACCGTCTGCGCGATCGCCGTCTGGATGTTCGCGTTCGGCTGCAGAAACACCTTCAGGATCGCGATGCCGGGGAGCGATTGCGATTCGATATGTTCGATGTCGTTGACCGTCGTGGTCAGACTGCGCTCGTTGACCGACGTGATACGGGTGGCCATGTCTTCGGCCGACAGCCCCGTATACGTCCAGATGATGCTGACGACCGGAATGTTGATATCCGGCAGCACGTCGACGGGCATGGTGAACAGCACGAAGGGCGTCGCCAGCACGATCAGAATTGCCATCACGATGAACGTGTATGGCCGCTTAAGCGCTACGTTGACGATCCACATTGAAACGGGCCAGAGAAAATGCGGGTGGAGGGAGGGATTGAATCTGCGCTTATGCTAGATCGATGGCACCAACGCCTGCATGGCATGAAAATGGCGAAATCGTCAGGAAGCTTGTTGAAAGCAAATGCGCCATTTTTGGAGGCGAAGGGCTCTCGCCGAATTAGCTGCGAATTAGCCGCAAAGCAAACGTTTGTTGAATAAATTTACGCGCAGTTAATGAAACGTTTGCTGATACGCGGCACGTTTTTTGGCTGAATAATATGAAACATGCTTTCAGATTGATTCGCACGACGGGGCAATTTTGCTCCGTGCGGCCATCCCCTTCAACGAAAATAGGCCGGTCAACCTGAATGGTCGACCGGCCTTCATTTGCAGTCATCCGTATCCTGGCGTCAACGCCCGCGACGCTTATTTGGCGAACAGCGACGACATATCGGCGAACGCCTTGAACTCGAGCGCATTACCCGACGGATCGAGGAAGAACATCGTCGCCTGCTCGCCGACCTCGCCCTTGAAGCGCACATGCGGCTCGATGATGAATTCGATGCCGGCCTTCTGCAGTTTGTCCGCGGCGGCCTGCCATTGCTCCATCGACAGCACCGCGCCGAAGTGGCGCACCGGCACCGCGTCGCCATCCACTGCGCTGGTATGACGGTGACCGACTTCGTCCGGCGCCAGATGCGCGACGATCTGATGACCGTAGAAATTGAAATCGACCCATGCGTCCGAACTGCGCCCTTCCGGGCAGCCGAGCAATTCGCCGTAGAACTCGCGCGCGGCGGCGAGGCTATGAACAGGAAACGCCAGGTGGAACGGCGGCAAAGCGGTTTCGGCAACGCTCATGATAGGAGACTCGCTGGGGTGGATGTGAGGATGAATTACGCTTGGCACGACTGGCAACCGGTTCAGTTGAAGCAAAGTTTAATCATGAATAAAAATGTTGAGAAACGATATATATTTGACCTGACCATCATCAAAATCGATTGATCGATCATGCTCAGCGAGTTGAAAACCTTCATCGCCGTCAGCCAGTACGGCACGTTCTCCGGCGCGGGCGCGCGCATCGGGCTCACGCAATCGGCCGTCAGCGCGCAGATGCAGCGGCTCGAACAGGAACTCGGCTTTCAGCTGTTCGACCGCACCGGCCGCTCTGCGACGCTCAACGAGGCGGGCCGCGAAACGCTCGCGCTCGCAGAGGAAATGATGACGCTCTATGCGCGGCTCTCCGAGCGCAGCGGCGGCGCCGCCGAAAGCGGCATGCTGCGGGTCGGCGCGATCGCGTCCGCGCAGGTGTCGCTGCTCGCCGACGCGCTCGCGCGCTTTCGCGACGACCGTCCCGGCTGGCGGATTCGCGTGGTGCCGGGCGTGTCGCTGGGGCTGCTCGGCCAGGTCGACTCGGGCGAGCTCGATCTGGCCGTCATCATCAAACCGCCGTTCGCGCTGCCGTCGGAACTCGAATGGCGCACGCTCGTCGCCGAACCGTTCGTGCTGCTCGCGCCGAAACAGCTTGCGCGCGGCGGCCGCTCGTGGCGCGAACTGCTGCGCAGCGAGCCGTTCATCCGCTACGACCGCGCGTCGTTCGGCGGACGGCTGGTCGACCGTTTTCTGCGGCGCGCGCGCCTTGGCGTGCGCGATGCGGTCGAGCTCGACGAATTGCAGGCGATCGTGCAACTGGTCGCGCGCGGCATGGGTGTCGCGCTGATTCCGAATACGGCCGGGCTCGGCAAATGGCCAGCGAGCGTCGTCGCACTCGAACTCGGCGATGCGAGCTTCGAGCGCGAGATCGGGCTCGTACTGCGGCCGCGGCATAGCCGGCCGGTGGTCGCCGATGCGTTGGCGGAGTGTATTGCGAGCGCGGCGCACGGTTGAGCGCTTTGCACGCCGCATTCGATGCGAGTTCGCTTCGGGTTCGCATCGAGTGTGCTGCCATACGTACGCGCAACTGTATCTGTGAGTCGCGCGCGACGGCGCGCAGAATCGTTGCTTCATTCAACCGGCTGTGTGGCGCGTTGCATTGCGTTGTCGAACACGCGCTTCGCCCTTACATTTGCCCGCCATGATCGTTAGCCCTCTGCTCACCGCCGATGTCCTGATCGCCTACAGCGCCTATTTCGTCGGCACCGCGAGCCCTGGGCCGAGCAATCTCGCGATCATGTCGCTCGCGATGAGCGCGGGCCGACGCGCGGCACTGGTGTTCGCGCTCGGCGTGGTGTCGGGCTCGTTCTCATGGGCGCTGCTCGCGTCGCTCGGCTTGTCGGCAGTGCTCGCCGCCTACTCGGAATGCCTCGTCGCGATCCGGATCGCGGGCGGCTTGTATCTGCTGTGGCTCGGCTTCAAGTCCGCACGCTCGGCGTGGAGCGCCGGCAAGCCGGCCGCGAGCGCGGCGCGCGTCGACGAACCGCTCGGGCGACTCTATCTGCGTGGCCTTTTGCTGCATCTCACGAATCCGAAAGCGGTGCTGGTGTGGCTGTCGATCGTGTCGCTCGCGATGTCGCCGGTACACGGCGCCGCGCACGTGACGCCGGTCGTGCTGGGCTGCATGGTGATCGGCGCGACGGTATTCAGCAGCTACGCGGTGCTGTTTTCGACGGCGTCCGCACGCCGTGTCTATACGGCGATCCGGCGCTGGCTCGATGGCTCGCTCGCGGTGATGTTCGGCATTGCGGGGGTCAAATTGTTGACGTCGAAGAGTTGAGGTGGGTCGGGCGCGTCTGGGTCGCCCGAGGCCGCGCTCTGCGATACTGGCGGTTCGGCTCCATCAACGACGGCACCCACCCACGCAACGATGAACGGCAACGACTACGACGCACCTTCTTCCAACCAACGCTCGCCGCTGCAAAAGCGGCTCTATCTCACCGGCGCGGCGATCCTGGTCGTCAGCCTGATCGCCGCGGTGCTCATCTACGTGAGCGTGCCGCCGCCCGATAGCGCGGTCGCGATGTACGGCATGGTCGATCCTCGCTATCAGATCGAGCTACAGCAAATCGGCGGCAACGCGGCAGTGCTGATGGCGCAGTTGCATCAATGGTTCGATAGCTTGTGGCATGGTGCCAGGCTCGCTTATACGGTCGCGGCGCTGGGCGCCGCGCTCGCGGCTGGCTGCATTTTCATCGGCCATTTTTTCGCGGACGATTGAGTCGCGAGGCGCTCGCATCGAGGCGCTCTCGTACCAAGACCGAGTCACCGCCTGCGTTGTTCTTCTAGATATCGAAGTACAGATAAAACTCCCATGGATGCGGACGCAATTTGATGGTGTCGATCTCGCGGCTGCGCTTGTAGTCGATCCAGGTCTGGATCACGTCGTCGGTAAAGACATCGCCTTTGCGCAGGAACGTGTTATCGGTTTCGAGCGCGGCCAGCGCCGCGTCGAGGGAGCCCGGCACCTGCCGTATATTGCGCGCTTCTTCGGGCGGCAGATCGTAGATGTTGCGGTCGAGCGGCTCGCCGGGATCGGTCTTGTTTTCAATGCCGTCGAGGCCGGCCATCAGCATCGCGGCGAAAGCAAGATATGCATTGGCCGACGGGTCCGGACAGCGAAATTCGACGCGCCGCGCGTTCGCCGAATCCGAATACATCGGAATGCGCGCCGCGGCCGAACGGTTGCGCTGCGACATCGCCAGATTGACGGGCGCCTCATATCCGGGTACCAGGCGTTTGTATGAATTCGTCGTCGGCGCGCAGAAGGCCATCAGCGCGGGTGCGTGCTGGAGCAATCCGCCGATGTACCAGCGGCACAGGTCCGAAGTCAGCGCCCAGCCGCCCGCGTCGTAAAAGAGGTTCTGTTCGTCTTTCCACAGGCTCTGGTGACAATGCATGCCGCTCGCATTGTCGGCGAACAGCGGCTTCGGCATGAAGGTTGCGACCTTGCCGTGCCGACGCGCGACGTTCTTGCAGATGTACTTGTAGATCATCACGTTGTCGGCCATGCGGGTCAGCGTCGTAAAGCGCATGTCGATCTCGTTCTGTCCCGCGGTCGCAACTTCGTGGTGATGCACTTCGATCTGTACGCCCGCCTGCTGGAGCGTCAGCGCGATTTCCGAGCGGATCTCCTGCAGCGTGTCATGAGGCGGCACCGGAAAATAGCCCTCCTTGTAGCGCTGCTTGTAGCCGAGGTTGCCACCGCCGTATGCGCCTTCGTCGCGACCGGTGGTCCAGTCGCCCTCGCCCGACTCGACGTAGTAGTAGCCGCAGTGCTGATCCTGGCCGAAGCGGATGGAGTCGAAGATGAAGAATTCGAGCTCCGGCCCGAAATAACACGTCGTCGCGATGCCCGTCTGGCGCAGATAGTTCTCCGCCTTTTTCGCCACGTAGCGCGGATCGCGCGAATACGGCTGGCGCAGCACGGGATCGACGACGTCGCAAATCATCGACAGCGTCGGCGTGCCGCAAGCCGGGTCGACGAAGGCCGTCGCCGGGTCAGGCCGCAGCAGCATGTCGGACTCGTGGATCTCCTGAAAGCCGCGGATCGATGAACCATCGAAACCGATGCCGGCGCTGAACAGGTCGTCGTGAACCTCGGGAAGCGTGATCGAAAAATGCTGCCAGAGTCCGGGCAAGTCGGTGAATTTCAGATCGACCATCTGAATATCGCGCGCTTGCAGCAGGCCGATCACATCGCTTGCGCTTTGTGGTCGCGTGACGCGATAGCTGCCCGCTTCGACGGACGCCGCAAACGGCGATCCGGTGGTTCCTTGCGTACTGGCCATGAACTTTGCCCTCTTCCGCCCCATTACCGCCCGTGTACTTATAGTCCAACGTTAGTACGTCCACGCGCGAAAGCAAGGCGGCAGTGCGTGGACCTAGCGGTCTTGCTCCAGTGCCTTCAAATGAGCCTCGCCGGCATCTCTGGCAGCGGCGGAGGTCGCATACGTCTCGTCCGAAACGAGCGAGCGTTTGACCTCACGGGCCGCGAAGTCGACCAGCGTGATGACCCAGACATGCTCGCCACTCTGCTCGGCCGTTTGCACGAAAGCGCGCACGTCGCCCTTGTCCTCTGATTTCATCGTGACCTCCTTGTGGAAAAGTCGCGCGAAAAAAGGGGAGCGCGACAATAAAGCCGTTCGCGAGCCGCGGGTGCTTTCCTCACGGAGCGCGTAGCTTGATCTTAGGCAATGGAATCGGTCCAATGACAGTTTTCTCGCTTCCGATGCCGAGCACAGCCGATGGGTTCGGCGGTGAAAGCGGCTTGCCCGCAATCATCTAAAGTCCTCATCGAGACCCTGTCGGCAGGCGCGGTTGCGCCGGTCGAGTAACGCGGACGGGCGTTCGACTGGGCGAGCCGTCTCCCCCAGGGACCTCAGTCGCGGAAATCGAGCTCATTCAGCTTGCGGCGTGGAACGGCGTTGGCCAGTCCGTCTTGCGAACGAGATGAGCGCCGCCCGAGGCAATTCTTCGACTGAAAGCGCCCATAGCGAATACGCAACGCTGCGCTGGAACAACAAGCCGACAGCAGCCCGAAGCTGCCCCTTGCCCAGCGCGTACACCGAGTCGGTCACGGCGACGGCACCGTGCATCAGAATGCTGGCATGCCGGTAGCATCCCATCATGCAGTCATTGCAGGGTTGCCGTTGATCGGGCAGGCGGTCGAGGTCGAAGACGGAGCCCATCGGCTCAGGCCACGCCTCGCAACGCCAAACATCGAGGTTCCAGTCGATATAAAAGTACTTGCTGCCACCGATGCATGGAACCAGTTGCTGTTCGCCGCGCACGAAACGCGCGACCTCGGCCAGCGCAGCGCTCGGGTCCATAACACGGAAATGCTTCTTGAGGCGCGCGATTGCGCTCAACGCTTCGAGTAGTTCGTCGGTGTTCAGGTCGACGAGTTTCGATTCTTCGTCGTAAACAAGCGACGTAGATCCAAACGCCTCGCGCCGTGGATAGGAAAAAACGACGGCATCGAAGCCAAGCCGGTTGAGCGTCTCGGGAAGCAACTCGTAACGGACCAGTCGGCTCACCGTAATCGATGCGCAGACCTCGATGCCGAAGCTATGGGCCTGACTGATGCCGTCGCGGATGCGGGCCTCGAGACCGCGCAGACCGCGATTGCGCTCATGCTCGCGCATGTCCGCGCTATCGATGGAAATCAGCAGACGCCTGAGGCCGGCGGCCGCCAGTGGCTTGATGTAGCGGGGAAGAAACCAGCCGTTCGTGATCACGCCGCACTGCATGCCGGCCTTGGTGGCCGAAGCCACGAGCGATGCGATCTCGGGATGAACCAGCGGCTCGCCTCCCTGCAGCGTCATGTAACGAATCCGGCGTCTGCGCAGGATCGGCAGTGCGCGCGCGAACTCATCAGGGTCGAGATAACGACGTGGCCCCGCCAGATTTTTCTCGCGAGAGAACCCGCAGAAATCGCATGCGGCGTTGCAAACGTTCGTCACCGATACGTCGCACACTGCGGGCAGCGGATTGCGCGGTTCGCTGCCGACACCGTCAGCATGCCGCTGATCGCGCCACTTGATGATCCGCTCTGTCGTATCCATGGGACCCTCATGGCCTACCGACGAATTCGGCAAGAAGCTTCGCTTACGCCATCCCACAAGGCGACGGGAGGATCGGCGAACGAAGATCCGCCGGCAGGACAGAACCGACGCATGAATGTCCGCACGAAAGCATGGGCAACGGCTGCAAATGGCCCGGATTTTGCCGTCGCCCGGTCAGACAGGTTTCAGCTCTTTCTGGAGGTTTTCGGCACAAATAGCGTGGGTGTGTGCAGAACCTTCTCGCTTCCGCACTTTGGGCAAGCCGGATGAGCGTTTTCATGTTCAGCAAGATGCTCGGCATGTTCGAACATCTCACCGCACTTCTCACACCTGTACCGGTAAGTCGGCATGGCATTCCTCCAACGAGAATCCCGCACGTCGGGCTGACCAGATACGTCTACGACGTCGGCAATAACCATTCTAGTGCAGGAAAGTGCGAGAAACGCCTGCGTGCACCTCGCGCGCAGCGCTCATCGTATGGGGCGAATGTCAGTTTGCCCGTCGCCTACCAGCCGAAATACCTGCACGGCATCTTCCAATGTGGACGCCTGTTCTTGCATGCTGGCTGCCGCGGCTGCCACCTGCTCCACCAGGGCAACGTTCTGCTGGGTCATCTCGTCCATCTGCCCGATCGCGCGGTTGACTTCGCCGATGCCGGTACTTTGCTCGTTGCTCGCGTGGGTAATCTCACCCATCAAAGTGACCACACTATCGACAGCCGTGACGATTTCGGTCATGTCCCGGCCAGCCTGGTCGACCAGTTCGCCGCCTGCATTGACGTTGCCGACCGAGTCGGTGATCAGCGCCTTGATTTCCTTGGCGGCCGTGGCGCTGCGTTGGGCCAGGCTGCGCACCTCGGCGGCGACGACCGCAAAGCCGCGTCCCTGGTCGCCGGCGCGGGCTGCCTCGACGGCCGCGTTCAAAGCCAGGATATTGGTCTGAAAGGCAATTGAGTCGATCATGCTAATGATGTCGACGATCTTGTGTGAACTGCCGCGGATCAACGACATGGTGGTCACCACATGCCCCACCACGGTGCCGCCTTTGACCGCGAGATCGGAGGCCGAGGCGATGTGTTGGTTGGCGTCCGAAGCGCGTTCGGCATTGGCGCGGACCATCGCCGTCAATTGTTCCATCGTCGACGCGGTTTCCTCGAGCGAGCCAGCCTGCGCCTCGGTGCGGGACGAAAGCTCCGCGTTGCCGGCCGCAATTTCGCGCGCGCCCAGCGCGATCATATCCGAGGCACGTCGGACGTTGCCGACTACCGAGGCCAAACCGACACTGATGCCGTTCATTGCCTGCATCAACTGGCCCAGTTCGTCGCGCCGGCTGACATGAACTTGCGCGGTCAAATCGCCGGCCGCGAGTTTTTCGGCGGCGGCCTTCGCTTCGAGCAGTTGCATGCCGAGACCGCGCCGGGTCGTCACGAAGACCAGCGCGCTGACCAGCAGCGCGCCGAGTAGCCCGAAGCCGATCACCCCGGTTTGCAGGAAAGCGGGCAACGCCGCTCCCGGGCTCGATCGGTCGGGGGGGATCACGGCCTCCAGCAGCCGACCATAGGCCAGCAGAAGTACGGTATTGGCGGCCAGGGTAAGCAGCGCGAGTCTGGCTCCGATCGACAGGTTCCACACCTCACTGACGTCGAGGCCGACATACAGCGCGCCGATTACCTCGCCAGAACTGTCCCGGATCGGCTCGTACCGTGTCATGTATTGCTTGCCGAATAGCGTCGCGTAACCGGTGTAGGGTTGCCCGCCGCGCAGCATCCGATAGCCGGGATGCGAGCGGTCGAGTACCGTGCCCACGGCCCGCTCGCCGGTTTGCCTTTTGACCGAAGTGGCGACGCGCACGAAGTCGTCGCCAATTGCGACGAATAACGTGCCCGTCGCGCGGGTCCTTGCCGGTGAAGTGGTCCACTTCGCCGTAGTTGAGGTTCAGCAGGGTGTTCCCGTTCAGCAGCCCGGGGGTCATGACACCGAGGATGTCGACACTGCTTGATTCGTCGCGTGAAAATGGAGCTGGAAAATACCCGGCGAGCGTTCGCGCGTGACGGCGCACCTGGGCCTTGAGCGGCAGCAGAGAGTACATGAAGTGAACCCCGTCGACTAAGTCAGCGAGCCGAATAAATCGGACGTTTTATTCTGAATTCATTAGACAGAATATTGCATGAGATGGCAATAGAGTGTGCTCGCTAATCTCAGCTCACTGAAAGGCGGCGCCAGGCGAACCTCAAGAATATCGGCATGCGCCGTGGCGCTCCGCGCGGATCATAGATGTTTGAACACTCCGCTCGCCACAGCACGCAGTTCTTCGAACTGCGTGACGAGTTCGACACACAAACTGAAGGCCAGCATTGCAGTCGCGAAATGACCGAAGTGTATGCTGGACAGATATGTTTCGATGGTCGAATCGAAGCCGTTCATGTTCCTGTAATCGATATCTGCCAGTCGAAGCGGAACGTCAGAATAATTGAGGCAAGCGACAACAAAAGAGGCGCAGACAACGTTTGCTAGCAATTTGCCCTTCCGAGGCGGTGTTCGCGGCATGCGCCGCCTCAGTGCGAAGCCAGGGCGGCCCGTTATGGCGCCCCCTTAACCCGCTCATGCGGATTCTCCACTCCCGCCATGCTCAGCGCCTCATGCAGCGTGCCGAAAATACAGCGCTCCTCGACGATCGGCGTGATTCCATGCCGATCCATATCCGAGCGCAAATAGCGATTCACCCGCGCAAAGACCACCTCGATCCCATTGCGCTTGAGCGCCGAACACAACTCGCCCACCGAGCGCGCCGCCGAATAATCGACATCCGTAATCGCGCTCGCATCGACGACGAACCAGCGCACGGCGTTCGGTGCGTGATCGATCAGGCGGCGCGTATCGTCGACGAAAAAATGATCGTTCGCGTAGAACAGATCGGCGCCGAAACGATACACGATCAACCCCGGCGCGGTCTCCACGCCGGGCACCGCCGGCACCGGCACCCACATGCCGTCGCCGTTGGGCGCGAGCATCATCGTGTGGGGGCGGTAGCTGTGTCGCACGTGACGCAGCAACGACAACGCGACGGCGACCAGAATGCCGTGCTCGACGCCGATCAGCACGACCGCCGCCGCCGTGAACAAAGCCAGCGCGAATTCGCCGGGACTTTCGCGACGAATCGAAAAGAGCGACTGCAGATCGATCAGGCCGACCGCGATCGTAAACACGATGCTCGCGAGAATGCAGTGCGGCAGATACTGCAGATAGCGGCTGAAAAACAGCAGCACGACCACCACGACCGCCGCGAACACGAGCTGCGCGAACTGGCTGCGCGTGCCGGCGCGATCGGCCATCGCGGTCTGGGTCAGGCTGCCGTTGACGACGAACGCGCCGGAAAACGCCGCCGCCGCGTTGGCGGCCGCGATGCCGAGCAGGTCTGCGTTGGTATCGATCGGCTCGTGATAGCGGTCGGCGAACACCCGGCTCGCCGCGGCGCTTTGCGCGACGATCATCACGAAGCACGACGCCGCGACCGGCACGAGATCGAGCATCTGCTGCCACGTCACCGACGCAATCCGCAGCGGCGGCAATCCGCCCTCCACCGGTCCGAGGATGGAGATGCCGTGCGCGGCGAATCCGAACACATCGCTCGCGGCAATGCCCGCGACGACCGCGACCAACGGCACCGGCAGGCGCGGCCAGAAACGTTTGCAGACGAGAATCGCGGTCACCACGAGCAGCGAGATCGCCAGTGTCGGCCGATTGATCTGCGCGGCGTCGCTCACGACGAGCAGCAGTTGTTTCACGCTGCTCGCCGCATGTCCGGGCACGCCGAGCATGTCGCCGAGCATCGCGATGCCGACCTGCACGCCGACGCCCGCAAGAAAGCCGACCAGCACCGTACGCGACAGGAAATCGGCGAGAAAGCCGAGCTTGAAGATGCGCGCGACGAACAGCAACGCGGCCGTCAGCAACGCGACCATCGCCGCGAGCGCCGCATACTCGGCGCTCGACGCGGGCGCCATCGTCGAAAGACGACTCGCGAAGATCGTCGCGGTGGCCGAATCGGCGGCGACGACCAGATGCCGCGAAGCACCGAAGAACGCGAACGCGACGAGCGGCAGGAACACCGTGTAGAGCCCGGTGACGGCCGGCATGCCGGCAATGCGCGCATAGCCGAGGACCTGCGGAATATCCATCGACGCAAGCTGCACACCGGCCAGCGCATCGCGCGCCGCCGCAATCCGGCTCAAAGGAAGAACGCCCTTCAGCACGCCGGCACGCGCCGCCATTTTTTGCAGAGAATCTTGCATACGCGATGCTGACCTAAAACGAAAGTAATCGCGCATCGTGCCGCGAACCGGCGCGCCAAGGCAAGACTTATGAAAAGGAGAACGGGCTATTGACGAAAACGAAAACGAGAAAGCAAACCGAAAGAACGCAAACGATTGCTCCTTTCAAGCGCACAACAAACTAACGGACGTTAATCGCAAAGCGAAAATCTCCACGGCGCAGCCGCGGAAAAAAACGCGCGAAGAAGATCTACCGTTTGAATTGCCCTGTCTGCGGGTCCACATGGCGCGCGAAACCGAACAGCGCAGCAATGCAGATCGGACAGGCGATCAGAAAGATGACCAGCATCACACTCACCCCGTAACAACTTGTTACCGGGAATTGTAAAGAAATTTGAAGTAAGTTTAATGAGGGAAAACCGCAAAGCACTATTGCGCAGGATTACGGGAGCCTTAAAAAGATCGTCGATGCGTAAGTGAAAACGCGAATAGGCCGCCACGGCGCGCGTCCGCGCGCCAGGCATCACACCGCCACGATTAGCCAAACCCTTCTACCGCTTTGCGCCGCGCGTATTTTTCTTCGGCATCGGCGCTGGCCCGACCGATTCGCGCATCGTCACGCTGAGCGGAAACTCGCGCAAGATCTCCCAGTTGGTGCCGTAACACTGGTTGATGAGCCAGCGCACCGCGTTTTGCGTAAGTTCCCCGGTTGGAATATGCACCGACGTGAGCCCGGGCGCCGCGTAGGCGGCCGAGTAGTCGTCGTCGTAGCTGATCACGGAGATGTCGTGCGGCACCGAAATGCCCGCCTGGTGAAAGCGCGCGAGCACGCTGACCGCCATCGTGTCGTTCGCGCAGAACAGGCCGGTCACGCGCCGCTGCGTCTCGAGCAGCTTCTGCGCGGCCGCATAGCCGCCTTCGGGCGAAAAGTCGGATTCGATCAGCGTGACGTCGTCGCGCGCAATGCCGGCTCGCGCGAGTTCGGCGAAAAAGCCGTCGATCCGCATCACGTTGTCCGATGCGGTAGCGGGCCCGGAAATCACCGCGATGTCGCGATGCCCGTGATCGAGCAGCGTGCGCGCCGCGAGTTCGCCGCCGCGCCGATGATCCGCGCTGAACGACGCCTCGGGCAACTGCTCGAACGCGCGATTCAGGAACACCATCTTCGGATGCATGCCATGCAGCATGATCAGGTCTTCGTCGTGCAGATCGTGGCTGATCACGACCACGCCATCGCAATCGCGGCCGATCAAAAAGCGCACTGCCTCGATCGCCTGCTCGCGCGGCGACACCTCGCCGCAACCGGTCGCGACCACGACATGGCGCCCCACCGCGCGCAGCTCGGTGTCGGTCTGCTTCAGGATCGTGCCGTAGTAGGAACCGAAAAAAGTCGGCACGAAGATGCCGATGATGCCGAGCTGCTGCGTCGCCATCGCCCGGCCGATCGACGACGGGCGGAAATTCAGCGCCTCGATCGCCGCCTTCACGCGCGCCGCGGCATCGGCGGAAATCGGTCCCTTGCCGGAAATGGCTCGTGAGGCGGTCGACATGCCCACGCCGGCCAGTTCCGCGACGTCCTTGAGTGTTGCCACGCGGTTCTCCATCAAGCCTGTCTCGACGAGCCGCTTCGCGCGTGACGCGCCGCGGCGTTATAAGCGCGCGCCGCTCGCTTCGTCGAATAGCGAGACATGCGCGGCGTCGAACGAGAACGCCACGGTGTTACCCTCCGCAATCGGCGCTTTGGTCTGATCGATCGACGCGATCTGTTCGCCATGATAGTCGAGCCAAATCACGCGGTGGTTGCCCATCGTCTCCATCAGCGAAACTTTCGCGCGCTCGCTGGCGCCTTCCGTGATATGCACGTCTTCGGCGCGCACGCCGAGCACGCAGCGCACGCCCTGCGAGGGCGCCCCCTTGAACGCGTACGCCGAGACGTCGATCCGCACCTGCGCAGTGCAAAAGTGAAGCGCGCCGTCGCGCGTCTCGAGCGTGCCCCTCAGCAGATTCATCGCCGGCGAGCCGAGGAAGGTCGCCACGAACAGATTGTTCGGCCGCGCATAGACCTCGGCCGGCGTGCCGAACTGCTGGATCACGCCGCCGCGCATCACGGCCATGCGCGTCGCGAGCGTCATCGCCTCGACCTGGTCGTGCGTCACGTAGATCATCGTTGCGCCCAGGCTGTGATGCAGCTGCTTCAGTTCGCGGCGCAGTTCGGTGCGCAGCTTCGCGTCGAGGTTCGACAGCGGCTCGTCGAACAGGAACACGTCGGCCTCGCGCACGATCGCGCGGCCGATCGCGACGCGCTGCCGCTGTCCGCCCGACAACTGCGACGGCTTGCGCTCGAGCAGCGGCCCCAGTTGCAGCATCTCCGACGCGCGGGCGACACGCCGCGCGATTTCCGCCTTCGGCGTGCCGTTGATGCGCAGCGCGAACGACAGGTTGCGCTCGACGCTCATGGTCGGATACAACGCGTACGACTGGAACACCAGCGCGATGCGGCGATCCTTCGGATCGGCCCACGTCATGTCTTCGCCGGCGATCTCGATGCTGCCGTCGCTGACATCGATCAATCCCGCGATGCTGTGCAGCAGCGTGGACTTGCCGCAACCCGACGGCCCCAGCAGCACGACGAACTCGCCGGCGAGCACGTCGAGATCGAGGTTCTCGATCACCGTGCTCGAACCGAGGCGAATCGTCAGATTGCGGACCGCCACATTGGCGGGATGCGTGAGCGCCGCGGCGTCGGAGTCAACGTCAGCGCTTGCACCCGGCACGCCGGCCGCATCGATCGTATTAGCCATGTTTGCCATGCCCTACCCCTTGACGGCGCCCGACGCAATGCCGCGCACGAACCAGCGGCCCGAAATGAAATAAACCGCGAGCGGCACCAGCGACGTCAGGATCGTCGCCGCCATATTGACGTTGTAGAGCCGCTCGCCGGTCGTCGTGTTGATGATGTTGTTCAACTGCACCGTCATCGGTAGATTCTTCGTGCCAGCGAACACGAGGCCCAGAATGAAGTCGTTCCAGATGTTCGTGACCTGCATGATCAGCGCAACGACGATGATCGGCGTCGACATCGGCAGCATCAGTTGAAAGAAGATGCGCCAGAAGCTGCCGCCGTCGATGCGCGCGGCCTTGAACAGCTCCTGCGGAATCGACGCGTAGTAGTTGCGGAACAGCAGCGTCATGACCGGCATGCCGAACATCGTATGGATCAGCACGATGCCCGGCAGCGAGCTGAACAGATGCACGCTCGCGAGCACGCGCACGAGCGGATAGATCATTACCTGCACTGGAATGAACGCGCCGACGAGCAGCACGCCGAACAGCAGACCCGCGCCGCGCGGCCGCCAGAACGACAGCGCGTAGCCGTTCACCGCGCCGACCATGATCGACAGCACCGTGCTAGGCACGACGATACGCACCGAGTTCCAGAAGCCGACGCGAATGCCGTTGCAATCGAGCCCGGTGCAGGCCGACTGCCATGCGGCGCTCCACGCGTCGAGCGTGAAATGCATCGGCAAGCCGAGCAGATTGCCGAGGCGGATCTCGCTCATCGGTTTGACCGACGTGACCAGCATCACGTAGAGCGGCAGCAGAAAGAACACCGCCGCGGTGAGCAGAAACGCGTAGATGCCCAGGCGCGCCGGCGAGAACGCCGAGCGGCGGGGCCGCGTGCGCGCGCGATGCGGCATGCCGCCTTTGAGCGTGGAATCGAGCGTGTTCATCCTCTCTCCCCGCGCAGCGCCGCACGGCTGCGTGCATAGAAGAACGGCGCGAGAACCGCGAGCACCGTCGCGAGCAGCACGATCGATGCAGCCGACGCAAGGCCGATGTTCGCGCGCCCGAACAGATAGTCCATGATGAATTTGGCCGGCACTTCGCTCGCGGTGCCGGGGCCGCCCTGCGTCATCGCGACGACCGCGTCGTACAGCTTCACGACCATCACGAACAGCAGCACGAACGCGGTCGAGATCGACGGTCCGAGCATCGGCACCACGATGCTCGCGTACACGCGCCAGCGTGGAATGCCGTCGACGCGCGCGGCTTTCCACAACTCTTCGTCGATGCCGCGCAGGCCCGCGAGCAACAGCGCCATCACGAGGCCCGAAGCTTGCCACACGGTCGCGATCACGATCGTGTAGATGACCCAGTCCTGATCGACGATCCAGTCGAAGCGCGCATGCGCGAAGCCGAGGTTGCGCAGCACCTGCTGCGCACCGAGCGCGGGATTCAGGATCCATTGCCACACGAGCCCGGTCGCGACGAACGACATCGCGTACGGATACAGAAACACCGTGCGCAACGCGCCTTCCGCGACCACGCGCTGATCGATAAAGATCGCCAGCAGCAAGCCGATCACCATGCACGCGATGATGAAACACGCGCCATAGATCACGATGTTCTGCAGCGATGTCAACCAGCGGTCGTTGTGAAAGAGCCGCACGTACTGCGTGAAGCCCACGAAGTCGTGCGACGGAAACGTGTGCGAATTGCTGAGCGACACGCGCGCGGTCCAGACCATCGTGCCCAGGTACGTGAACACGACGGTCAGGAGCATCGGCAGCAAGGCCAGCCAGACCGCGATCGAAAACCGCCGGTTCAGCGGTTTGTTTCGCGGTTTGGGGTGCGACTTGCCTTGTGGTTTCGGACCCCCGGCTGGCAGCTTGAGCGCGTGCACGGCGAGGCCTAGCCCTTCAACGCGCTGGCGAACGCTTTCTGCGCGTCGTCGACGGACTCGTTCTTGTTCCAGAAGTTCGTCACGACGTCAGTCAGCGCACCCTGCATATCGGGCGACAGCAGCATTTCCGGATTCGGCAACTGGCGCGACTTGTCCTTCATGATCGCGATGCCCTCCTTGGCGCAGACGTCGAGGCTGCTTGCGTCGACGTCAGACCGGATCGGAATCGAGCCCTTCTTCGCGCTGAACGCGACCTGCGCGGACGGCGAGGTCATCACCGTGGCGAGCAGATTCTGCGCCTTGATCGCCGACGCGCTGTCGGTCTTCGGGAACACGAAGACGTCGCCCGCGACCAGATACGGCGAACGCGGACCGAAGCCCGGGAAGCAGCCGAAGTCCTTGCCCGCCGTTTGATTCGCCGCGACGAACTCGCCCTTCGCCCAGTCGCCCATGATCTGAACGCCGGCCTTGCCCGAAGTCACGAGCGCGGTCGCGTCGTTCCAGTTGCGGCCAGGCGAGCCCGGATCGACGAAATCGTGCAGCCGCTTGAACGACAGGAGCACCTTCTTGAACGCATCGGAGTTCACCGCGTTCTGATCGTGATCGCGATAGACCTTCATATACAGGTCGGGGCCGCCCACATCAGCGAGCACCGCGTCGAACGTGATCTTCTCCTGCCACGGCTGGCCGCCGAACGCGAGCGGAATCACGCCCGCGCTCTTCAGCTTGCCGAGATCGGCGATGAATTCGTCGTAGCTTTTGGGCTCGCTCGCGATGCCCGCTTTCTGGAACACCGGCTTCGAGTAGAAGAACCACGCGGGCATATGAATGTCGACCGGCGCCGCGTAGAAATGGCCCTTCACGCGGATACTGTCGAGAATCGACTGCGGGAAAATGCCGTTCCAGTTTTCTTTCGCGGCGACGTCGTCGACGTTATTCAGGAGTCCCTGGTCGATCAGATCGTGAAACTGCTTCGACGTATTGAACTGGGCGGCGGTGGGTGGATCGCCGCCGACGATCCGGTTGATCGCGGTGGCACGCGCCTGATCTCCGCCGGCGACTGCGTTGTCGACCCATTGGCCGCCGGCCTTGTCGTACGCGACGGCAAACTGCCGAATCGCGGCCGACTCGCCGCCCGAGGTCCACCAGTGAATCACGTTAGCCTTGAGCGGTTCCGCATGCGCGACGACGCCATACAGCGCCAGTGCCGCAACTACGCCTCGCAAGACCATTCTGTTGCTGTTCATTCCGTCTCCTCCAGGCTGAGTGCCCGTGTGTCAAGTCGAAATACCAATCAGCTCCACCCGGCTTTACATCGTTGCTGCGTCGTTTTAATTGTGTTTATTGCGCTTGCGCGTTGCGATCTTCGAGGAATTTCGACACCAGCTCCGCGCTGCGCTTGACCGTACGCTTCTGCGTTTGGTAGTCGACGTGCACGATGCCGAAGCGCCGCTCATAGCCGAAAGCCCACTCGAAGTTGTCCATCAGCGACCACAGGAAATAGCCGCGCACGTCGACGCCCGCCTTGATCGCCTGATCGACCGCGGCGAGATGGCGCTTCAGGAACGAGATGCGCTGCGTGTCCTCGACGCGGCCGTCGATCACCTTGTCGTCCGATGCCATGCCGTTCTCGGTGATGTAGATCGGCGGCAGATTGGCATAGGTATCCCTGAAACCGGTCAACAGATCGCGAAGACCGTCAGGGTAAACCTCCCAGCCCATCTGCGTGCGCTCGACACCCTCGAGCGGCACCTCCTTGAAACCGTGCCCACCATCGCTCGCCACGTTGGTGCGGAAATAATAGTTGATGCCGAGAAAATCGAGCGGCGTATTGATCGTCTGCATGTCGCCTTCGAGCACGAGCGGCTCGCTGCCCGGCCACAACTCGAACAGGTCTTGCGGATACTCGCCCTTGAACAGCGGATCGAGAATCCACGCGTTGTGCTGAACTTCGAACTGCTCGGCCGCGCGACGGTCGGCGGCGCTGTCGCTATTCGGCGTGCCGCGCCCGACATTCGCGACGATGCCCTTGTGCGAGCGCGGATCGTTCGCGCGCAGCACCGGAATCGCGAGACCGTGCGCGAGCAGCAGATGATGCATGGCCTGCGCGGCGAAGCGCAGGTTCGAGAGTCCCGGCGCGTGATGGCCGTTGCCGTAGCCGAGGTACGCCGAACACCACGGCTCGTTGAGCGTCGCCCACGCATCGACGAGGCCGTGCAGCTCGCGGCTCATCAGATCCGCGTAATCGACGAAACGGTACGCGGTTTCGCGATTGAGCCAGCCGCCGCGATCCTCGAGATGCTGAGGCAGATCCCAGTGATAAAGCGTGACGAAAGTCGTGATGTTCTTCTCTTTGAGCCGTCCGAGCAGGCGCTTGTAGAAGTCGAGCCCCTTGCGGTTCGGCGTGCCGTTTTCGTCCATCACACGCGGCCATGCGGTCGACAGCCGGTACGCTTCGAGGCCGAGGCCCGCGAGCAGGTCGACGTCCTGTTCCCAGCGATGATAGTGATCGCACGCGACGGCGCCGGTGTCGCCGGCCAATACCTTGCCCGGTGTGGCCGAGAACGTGTCCCAGATCGACGGCAGGCGGCCGTCTTCGTTGACCGCGCCTTCGATCTGATACGACGCGGTGGCCGCGCCGAGCAGGAAATCCTGGCGCCACAGCGACGAATCGGCGGGCGGTGTGAATGGATCGGAATGCGGGTCGCCGTGAGCGGTTGGACGGGCGGCGTCGATGACTGCGGATGCGTCGTTTACCACGGATTCTCTCCTGCCGATGAGGTCGTTGAACCGGGTGTGGTGGAGCTCGAGGCGCTGGCGTTCGAACTTGCTGTGAACGCTTAAGTGGAAGCGCTTCCACACTGTCCAGCGAACGATAGCAGCGGGGAAATCGGCGCAGCAATCCGGGTTTGTCTGGAGGGGTTTCTGGCATGCGTGCGAGGGTGATGCGGCGCGCATCGGGGGTGTTCACTGCAACGGATAGTTACGGCTTCCGACGAAAATCCCTGGCAGCCGTGCAACGCAAAGTCTCGGATCGCCGACAATCGGCTTATCCACTGAAGCATGGAAGACGATTGCGATGAGCGAATTCAATCTGTCGGAACTCTACCGCGGCTATATCGCCTGCCTGAACACGCAGGACTGGTCAAAGCTGCGAGACTTCGTTGGCGAAGACGTGAAGTACAACGGCCAACGAATCGGTTTGTCGGGCTATCGCGAGATGCTGGAAAGAGACTTCCGCGACATTCCCGACCTGCACTTCGAGATTCAGATGCTGGTTTGCGAGCCGCCACATATCGCAAGCCGATTGCATTTTGACTGCACACCCATCGGCACGTTACTTGGGCTTCCCGTGCAAGGAAAACGGGTGGAGTTTTCCGAGAACGTCTTCTACGAGTTTGGTAACGGCAAGATCCGGCAAGTCTGGTCGGTCATCGATAAAGCCGCGATCGAGAGTCAGTTGTAGCGGCTCAGGGACACGCCGCGCTCAAACGTTTCTCTTTGGCATCAGCGCACCGCGTTCTCGGGTCCCTCGGTGTCGACCAGTCGCGCCGCGCGCTCCGCCCGCATTTCACTTCGATTCTTTTTATCGGGCGAATGCGCTCGTCTATGGCTTGTCGTCCTCGCGATCGGGGTCGATGTCGGGATCGAGCGGCGGCTCATCCGGATCCTGCGATGGACCGAGGTCGGGCAGATCCGTCTGCACGACGTCGGACTGATCCGGGCGGATCGGGTTTTCGTCCTTGTTCGGTGTGGTTGCCATGGCCGGTCCTCCTTAGGTCGTTGCCATGCTGAAGACGCAGCAAGTTCCGCTCCCGATCCAGACGCGGCCATGCCCGTTCCGGTCACAAGTCGAAGCCCATTTGCGCACGGCCAAGCTCGGTGAGATCGTCTGGCGTGGCGCGGCCGACGAAATCGACTTCGAAATGATCGGCCGGAAAATCCGGCGGGCTCCTGCCTTCGAGAAAGCCCGGCAGTTGCCGCTTCAGATACGCATCGTTCTTCGCGCAGCCCGGCAGCGAAGCGATATACATCACGTTGCTATAGCCGTTGCCGCGATGCGCGTCCTCGACCGCGTGAATGACGTCGCTATGCCAGAACACGGTGTCGCCCGCCTGCATCAGCGGAATCGACGACAGCGCATGAAACAGCGGCGCGTGATAGTCGGACTTGATCGACAGCGCGCGCCCCGGCAGCGCTCCGCACAGATCGTCTTCGGCGACATCATCCTGAAGCGCGCGCAACAGGATATAGACCATCGAGTTCGCCATCGGCACCAACTGCAGCGTGCCGTCGCCGGGACCCTGCGGCGTCAGCGCGGTCCAGCCTTGAAACGTGCGGAACATCGAGCAGACGGCCGGCGATGCGATCTCCTCGACTTCGGTTCGCCACGCGGCGTCGAACGGATCGTAGTCGCGCCAGTGGCCCGAGAACACATGGCGATAGACCTTGCGGAAGTTCGGCTCGATCCAGCGCTCCACCGAACCGCCGTCGCAATGCGCAGACAACCCGAGCGATTCCGAGCCGGGCGGCCGACGGCGCAGGCGGTCCGCATACACCGGCACATGGTTCGGATCGAAATGCACGCGCCCTTCGCTTTCGGTGCGCCACAGCCGGTTCAGGAACACGCGGGCCTGCGTGAGCTCGGTCGATTGCCGCGCGAGCACCTGCGGTTTCGACCAGTACACACCGTAGATTTGCGGCTTGCTCGAGGCGAGCTGCCCAAAGTACTTGTCTTCCGCGCGATTCTGCAGCTTTGCGTCGAGGTCGTTGCGCTCGACGTAGTCGGCGATGTCCTGATCCCATTGCTCGACGAGCGACCGGTCGAACACCTTGCGGATCACACAGGCGCCGCGCGCTTTGACGAGCGCGATCTGCTCGTCGGTGACCCGGTTCGCCACGATGTCGGCGAACTGGATTTCCGGAATGACCGGCTCGCCGCGCTCACGCAGCGTCGCGATTCGCTCCGCCTCCTTCGTCATCGCCGCTTCGACGTCGGCGAACACGTCGCGGTAGTTCGGCAGCATCGCGCGCAGTTGGCGCTTCGCTTGACGGATGGCTGCCGGCAGGTCGTCGATTTGCAAGGCCATGGCATCGTCTCCATGTGGTTTCTGATGCTTGAAGCGTACGCGAACGATCGCCGCCTGCGTGATACTATCCGGTCAAAGATTTGACGATTTCGGACATGAAAGCCGCTTTTGAACATGTGGATTTTGGCCGGGACTGTTCGGTCAGGGTTTACCACCGCCGGCTGCCCCGCATCCCTTTCGAATGGCACAACCATCCCGAGTACGAGCTGACGCTGACGATGAACAGTCAGGGCAAGCGGTACATCGGAGACTCCGTCGCGACCTACGGCGCGGACGATCTGGTGCTGGTGCCCCCGAATCTGCCGCACACTTGGGCCTCGAACCGTTCGATCGACGCGGCGCACCCGCAGGTCGCGATCGTCGTATGGTTCGACGGCGCGTGGGTGCGACGACTCGCCGATGTCTGCCCCGAATACAACGGACTTTGCGACCTGTTGCGCAGAGCGGCCTGCGGCCTCGTGTTCGAAGACGGTGCCGGCACACGCATGCGCGAACACCTCGACCGCCTGCTGTCCGACAAACCGCGCGAACGCTTGCAGGCGGCGCTCGATGTACTGGATCTGCTGTCGGCGCTCCCCGCCACGCCGCTCGCGTCCCCAAGCGCATTCGACGCGCGAACCGGCACGCCGACTGGCCACGAATCCGATCAGATCAATCGCGTGCTCGCGTTGATCGAAACACAGTTCGCGCATCCGCTTCGGCTTTCCGCGCTGGCCAAGGCGTCGGGGCTTTCTGAGCGCTCGTTGACGCGGCATTTCACGCAGCACTTTGGCGAGAGCGTCGGGCGCTACGTGACGCGCGTACGAATCGGCCACGCATGCCGGATGTTGACCGATACGCAAGCGCCGATTTCCGTCATTGCGACGCGCTCCGGATTCGCGAACGTCGCGAATTTCAACCGGCAATTCAAAGCCGCCAAGGACCTGACGCCGGTTGAATTCAGGCAGCAGTTCGCGGGCGCGCGGCGGGCGGAGCAACAGATGTCGCCAATGCTCACCGAGCGCTCGCCTTCTCTGCAGAGACTTCGCAACAAAGGAGACGGCAAGCGGATGTCTCGGCCCGCGCGTGCCGGCCGGCAGTCCGAATGACCGGACTACTCGGCGAGCAATCCCTGCAGGCGCCAGACATTTTTTGCACGTCCGGGGGAGTACTTGCAGCAAGGGTGGGGCCAGGGATTTATGGCGCAGACTATGCGCTGGCGGCGAAATTTCAACGCGACGGCAACGCGCGGCTGGTCGACTGCAACACCCGACTCTGGAGGCACTCCATGAACGAACAAGCGATACGTGAAGCCTTGAACGCACACTGGCGAGCGTCGGCGGACGGCGATCTCGACGCCGAACACGCTATCTACGCCGACGATGCGATCTGCGACTATCCCCAATCAGGCGAGCGAATTCATGGACGAACCAATTTGCAGGCTCTGCGCGGCCATCATCCCGGCAAGCCATCGGGTTTCGCGATCAGGCGAATTCAAGGCGAGGGCAATCTGTGGATCACCGAGTACACGATCAACTATCAGGGGCGCATCGCTTACACGGTCAGCGTGATGGAGTTCCGCGAAGGCAAGGTCGTCCACGAGACGCAGTATTTTGCTGATCCGTTCGAGGCCCCGGATTGGCGGAGTCAATGGGTTGAGCGGACCGCGTGAAAAACGCGCCGCCGCCGTGTAGGACCAAGGTCCGATTGATGGCAAACGCGCGCATGCGACTATGCTTCGAGGGGGCTGAAGCCCGAACTTGACGAGGTTCGCTATGCGGCAGGCCAAGATCGTTATCGTCGGCGCGGGGCTGGTCGGGGGATCGGCAGCCCTGTTCGTGGCGTTGGCCATTCCGAGCGCGAAAGTCGTCATCATCGATGTCGCGCGGGTGCGCGCTGAGGGACAGGTTCTCGATCTCGCCCACGCCGCGGCATTCTGGGGGCACAGCCGTTTTCGCGCAGGGGACTACGAAGACGCGCGTGACGCCGACATCGTCGTGATCACGGCCGGCGCCGGCGTCAAACCCGGCGAGACTCGCCTGCACCTTGCCAGAACCAATGCGGACATCGCGACCGAAATCGTCGGGCGGATCGCGCCGCTCGCGCCCGACGCCATCTATCTGATCGCGACCAACCCATGCGACGTGCTGACCGGCGCCGTTTACGACCAATTGCGTTGCGAGCGCGAGCGCGTCATCAGCACGGGAACCTCGCTCGATACCGGGCGGCTGCGCTCCCTGCTGTCCGAGCGGCTCGGCGTGGTGGCCTCCGCGATTCACGCCTATGTGCTCGGCGAGCACGGCGAATCGGCCGTGATCCAGTGGTCCGCCGCAACGGTCTGCGGCATGCCCCTCGAAACCTTCCTGACGCGCAACGGCAAGGAGCTGGGCCCCGCCAGCAGGGATCTGATCCTGCGCTCCGTCCACGAGGCGGCGAAGCTCATCAAGGAAGGCAAAGGCGCCACCCATTACGGCATCGCCAGCGCGATAGGAAGGATCTGCGAGGCCATCGTGCACGACACCGATCTGATTCTCACGGTTGGCATCGTCCAGCCCGAAGTGGAAGGCGTACCGGACGTGTGCGTGTCGCTGCCAATGGTCGTCAATGGCGCGGGCGCGCGGTTGATCGCCTATCCGGAACTCGACCCTATCGAGCGCGAGACCTTGCTCGGTAGCGCGCGCATCGTCAAGGACGCGACGGAAAGCGTGCTCCACGTGCGGTGACGCTTTCCCGCGCACTCCGAAAATACCCAACCACGCCGGCACGAGGTCCATCATGGCTCCTACACCTGCCAAGGTTTCACGGCCCACCAGCTCGCCTCCCGCCACGCCGAAGCCCTCGGTCGGACTGCCGGCCGGCGTCTGGAAATATCTGGTACCGATCGCGGTCGGCGTCGCGCTGTGGTTTCTGCCCGCGCCCGCCGGCCTCCAGCCGAAGGCGTGGCATATGTTCGCCGTGTTCGTCGCGACCATTGCCGGCATCATGACCGCCCCGCTGCCGATGTCGGTGGTTGCCATCATCGGCTCGACCATTGGCGTGCTCGTCGGCGTTCTGTCGTTTGCCGACGTCACCAAATCCACCGGCACCGACCTCGTATGGCTCGTGATGCTCGCGTTTTTCATTTCACGCGGCGTGATCAAGACCGGCCTTGGCCGCCGGATCGCGCTTCTGTTCATGCGATTGCTGGGAAAGCGAACGACGGGGCTCGGCTACGGGCTCGTGTTGACCGAACTCGTGATCTCCCCCGCGATGCCGAGCATCACCGCGCGCGCGGGCGGCGTGATGTTGCCGATCACGCGAGCCATTTCCGAAGTGCTGGGCAGTCACGCCGACGATCCGGAATCACGCGTGAAAGTGGGACGCTACCTGATTCTCTGCGCCTTCCACGCGAACATCATCACGGCGGGCATGTTCATCACGGCAATGGCGGGCAATCCGCTGGCGGTCAGGCTGGCCGCGGACCAGGGCGTGTCGATCAGCTGGCTCGACTGGGCGGTGGCGGCGTCGATCCCCGGTCTGCTGTGCCTCGCCGTGATTCCGATCGCCATGCTGTGGATCGCCCCGCCGCAGGTCAGACGCACCCCCGATGCCACCGACCTCGCGCAACGAGAGCTCACGACGATGGGGCCCATCTCGGTCAAAGAAATCATCATGGCGTGCATCTTCGTCGGCTTGCTGGTGCTGTGGGTGTTCGGCGACGATCTCGGCGTCGGCGCGACGCTCGCGGCGGCGATCGGCGTTTCGTTGCTGTTCATCAGCGGCGTGCTGACCTGGCAGGACGCGCTGAACGAGAAGTCCGCCTGGGACACGATGATCTGGATCGGCCTGCTCATCATGCTGGCCTCCAAGCTCAACGAATATGGCATGGTGAGCTGGTTCGGCAAGGAATTCGGCGCGCATCTCGCGGGCTTTCCGATGCTGGCGGTCTATATGATGGTGGCGGCGATCTACGTTTACATTCACTACTTTTTCGCCAGCGCCACCGCGCATATCAGCGCGCTGTTTCCGCTCTCCATGGCTCTGATGGTCGCCGCCGGTATCCCGCCCTTCGTCGCCGCAGTCTCGCTCGGGATTCTGAGCAATGTGAACGGCTGCCTGACGCAATATGGCATCGGCTCCGGTCCCGTCATGTTCGGCGCGGGCTACGTGACCCAGGGCGAATGGTGGAAGGCGGGATTTTTGATGAGCCTGTTTTACATGGTGGCCTGGCTGGTCGTTGGGCCGCTTTGGTGGAAGGTGCTGGGGCACGTATGAGACAACGCGACTTTCGCCGCGCGGCTCGTACGGCCCGCGCACACGTGATCCTGCTCCGCTTCCCGCTTCGTCAATCGCGAGTGGTCATGGCCCGCGCAACTTCCCCGGTCGTCATCGATCGCCGCCGATCACCGCGACGCCGTCCGCAGCCCTGACGCCCGCGCCGGCCCTCCAATGCAACGCTTCAGTTGCCCGTGCCGCCAGTCTCGAAGGTTCCCCGATCATAAGCTTCGCAATAAGCCTTCCAGTCCGCCGCGACCTGCGCCTCACACTGCGTCGCAAGATCGATCAACGGCAGTTGCCAATCGCGCCGACTGCCAAACGCGATCAGATCGTCCGCGATCGCCGACTTCTGCCGCCCTCCGCTGCGCAGATGCGCCCACGCGCTCAACTCGGCCATGCTGTTGATCACTGCCTCGAGCCGCGGCAGCTTGCCGTCCCAGTCGGCAAGCGCGACGCGATCTTCCGATGGCTGCAAACTCCGCAGCACATAGGAGCGCTGGTTGAATTCCACCGCGTGCAAAAAGGCCTGCGAGACCGCCTGATTGCGCCGCTGCACTTCGACGACACGCTGTGCCTCGGTCTGCCACTTCGGCTGCGTCGCCGTCACGTGCGCACTCACCGATGACGGCAGCGCCTCTTTCAAATCGATCAGGTAGTTGCCATCGGGCGAGCCCTTGCCCTCGACCAGAATCACATAGCGATCGACACCGAGGCTGCCCGTCCCCGCAATGCGGCGCGCGACATCGAGCGTGCGGTAGAACTCGGGATTCGGCTCCGTCACCGCGAACTGCTGCATGAACTGCGCGACCGCGGCACGCCGTTCATCGCTGACGGGCAGCGCTTTCTTGCCGTCGACCTTCAGCATGCGCGTTTTGCCCTTGAGCACCGTGCGACGGTCCAGATGCGCGGCGCGCGTGCGGCTCGCGAGCGCGACGAACAGATCGCGCACCATGCCGGTCGCGGTCTCCGCTTCGATCCAGCGCGACTTGCCGTACGCGAGCGCGGCGCCATAGGCATCGAGCGCGGTGTGGCACAGCGCGAGCGCTTCAGCGCGGCTCAGCTTCAGGTTGGCCGCGCCGACCAGCACGCTCGTCAACAGACGCACGAGCTCGTACGGAACCGGCGCGAGACAGGCTTCGTCGAAGTCGTTGTTGTCGAAGTAGACGAGGCGATTGTCGCCCTTGTAGCTGCCGAAATTTTCGAGGTGCATGTCGCCGCAGATCCACACGTGCGGCGCGTCGTCGAGTACGTTCGCGCGCGGCAGACGCGCATAGAACAGATGGCAGGTGCCGCGCAGAAACACGAACGGCGAGCCGCGCATGGCTTTGTATTTCATCGCGAGTCGTTCGGGGTCTCGCCCGGCGTTGAAGTTGGCGATGATCTTTGCGATATCGGACATAGCGGATTCCGTTGAATGGGCAAGCTCGACGTGAGCTCCATGCCTGCTGCTGTGACCTCGGAGCGTGCCGCGAATTCAATGCGCGTTCAACCCGGATGCAGTGAGGTGGCTGTCGTTGCTTGTCGCGGCAGTGGCGATTGGTGGGCTGCTTGCCTACGGGTATCGCCAGGGGGCGCGCTCGACAGGCTCGAACTTCGAGTTCTATGCGCCGTTGTTGGCGTTCAACGCGACCGCGCTCCTGTTGCTGACGAACGAGCTATGGTGGTTCGAATACATGTCCAATGTCATCAATGTGTCGCATCCATTGTGCTTACGACCTGCTGGACTCACCCCTCCCCACCGAACCTGCGCCGATACGCCCCCGGACTCGTCAACGCGATCCGGCGAAAATGCCGCCGCAACGACTCCTCCGACCCGAACCCCGCCAGCTCGGCGACGCGCGCCATCGGCAGCGGCGTCGCGGCTTCGAGCAACTCTCGCGCAAGCGCGACGCGCTCCCTGACGAGCCATTCATAAGGCGCCATGCCGGTCGCGTCGCGGAACTGCCGTTGCAGCGTGCGCGGGCTCATCGCCGCGCGCCCGGCGAGCGAGCGCAGCGTATGCGGCTCGGCCGCATGGCTGCGCACCCAGTCCATCAGCTTCGCGATACGTCCGCTTTCGTCGGGCGGCATCGGGCGCGGCACGAACTGCGCCTGGCCACCCTCGCGATGCGGCGGCACCACGAGCCGTTGCGCGACGCGATTCGCGACCGCGCCGCCATGATCTCGCCGCACCAGATGCAGCAGCATGTCGAGCCCGGCCGCCGATCCCGCCGACGTGATCACCTGCCCTTCATCGACATACAGCGCGTCGGGCTGCACACGCAGTTGCGGATAGCGCTGCTGCAACTTGTCCGCGTAGCGCCAGTGGGTCGTCACGGTCTTGCCGTCGAGCACGCCGGCCGCCGCGAGCACGAACACGCCCGAGCAGATCGAGCAGAGCCGCGCGCCGCGCTCGTAAGCCGCGCGAAGCTTGCGCAGCAGCGCGGCCGGCGGCACCTCGTCGGCATCGCGCCAACCCGGAATCACGATCGTGTCGGCGCTCGCGAGCAGCTTCAGCGTGTAGGGCGCGGCCAGCGTGATGCCGCCCGCCGCGCGGATCGGACCGGGCTCGCTCGCACAGACCGCGAAGCGATACCACGGCACGCCGAGTTCGGGACGCTCGAGTGCGAACAGTTCGGTCACGCAGCCGAATTCGAAGGTGCAAAGCCGGTCGTAGGCCAGCGCGACGACGAGATGATTGTGCATGGCGCAATGTTACCGAAGATTGACGATCACGCCACTTACCGGGCGACCCGCCGCTCGTCACAATCGACCGTGCCTGAAACGCGCGCGCCCCACCACCCGATCAACTCACCCCTGTTTGCCATGACTCACGACAACCTCACCACCGTCCCGAACGCCGTCACCGCGATCCCCGCCGCCGACAGCGCCGCCGCGCTCGCGCACTTCCAGGCGTCGCTGCGCTTCGAAACCGATTGCACCGACGTCCACGCCGCGCTCGCGAGTGGAGCGCCCGGCTTCGTGCTGCTCGACGTGCGCAGTCCCGCGCTGTTCGCGCAGGGCCACGTGCCGGGCGCACTGAATCTGCCGCACGGCAAGATCGTCACGTCGAAGCTCGCGGCTTATGCGCCGGACACGCTGTTCGTCACCTACTGCGCGGGCCCGCACTGCAACGGCGCGGCGCGCGGCGCACTGCGGCTCGCCCAGTTGGGGCGGCCCGTCAAGCTGATGGCGGGCGGCGTCACCGGCTGGCTGGACGAAGGCTTCCCGCTGAGCCGCGAGGACGCCGATCCGCCGTCCGATCCACGCTCCGATGCATAGCGTGACTCGCAATCCGACACGCGTTCCAGCGCGGCATCCGCTGCCGTCCGCGCGCCGGTTTTGCTTCTGTTCGCAAATCGCAAATAAGTTGAACAAAGTTCGAAAAGTGCCGATAACATGTCCAGCCGGACTCCTCCCGGCGGACCCAATATGCAGAGTTCATATAATTTCTGGCTCGTCGCGATTTCGTTCGCGGTCGCGACCCTCGCGTCGTACACCGCGCTCGATCTGACGGGCCGCATCTTCCTGCTCGGCTCGACGCGCCGGCGGCATGCATGGCGGCTCGGCGGCGCGTTCGCGCTCGGTGTCGGCATCTGGTCGATGCACTTCGTCGCGATGCTCGCGTTCTCGCTGCCTATCCCGCTCGGCTACGACCCGGCGACGACCGCCTGCTCGCTGGCCCTCGCGATCGGCGCTTCGTATCTGGCGCTCTCGCTGACGACCCAGCAGCGCCTGACGCCGGTCCGGCTGCTGATGGGCGGCGTGGCGATGGGGATCGCTATCGCCGGCATGCATTACACCGGGATGGCGGCGCTGCGCATGGCGCCCGCGATCCACTACCAGCCGGCATGGTTCGCGACCTCGATCGCGATCGCGATCGGCGCGTCGAGCGCCGCGCTGTGGATGGCGCGCGCGCTCAGCAACGAAGACGAGCGCCATATCGCACGCAAACGTCTCGCCGCGGCGCTGGTGATGGGCGTCGCGATCAGCGGCATGCACTACACCGGCATGGCCGCCGCCGACTTCGCGCCGGGCGCGATCTGTGGCGCGGCCAACGACATGAATGCGCAATGGCTCGCCACCTCGGTGGTCCTGCTCACGTTCGCGGTGCTGATCGTCACGCTGATGCTGTCGCGCTTCGACGTGCGCACCACCTTCCTGCTCGGCGCGGTGTCGCGGCTGAACGGCCAGATCGTGCGGCTCGCGACGCTCGACGCGCTGACGGGCCTGCCGAACCGCGCGACGCTGACCGAGCGGATCGAACGCGCGATCAGCGGCGCGCGCCGCCAGCGTACGTCGTTCGCGGTGCTGTTCATGGATCTCGACGGCTTCAAGACGATCAACGATTCGCTCGGTCACTCGGCTGGCGACGCGGTGCTGTCCGCATTCGCGCAACGCCTGCAGCAATGCGTGCGTTCGAGCGACACCGTCGCGCGGCTCGGCGGCGACGAATTCGTCGTGCTCACGGAACATCTTACGTGCGGCGACGACGCGGCCGCGCTCGCCGACGGCGTGCTTCACCGGATGCGCCAGGGCACGTGGAGCGACGAACAACCGCTGCAGGTGATGCCGAGCATCGGCATTGCGCTCTATCCGCGCGATGGCGACAGCGTCGAGACGCTGCTCCAGCACGCGGACGCCGCGATGTACGAAGCGAAGCGCGCCGGCCGCGGCACCTACCGCTTCTTCGAGCGCAGCATGAACGAGGCCGCCACGCGCACGCTGCGGATCCAGCAAGTGCTGCACGACGCCTTCGCGAATGATCGTTTCTCGCTGCTGTTCCAGCCGAAGTTTCAGCGCGGCGGCGACGCGCTCGCGGGCGCCGAGGCGCTGATCCGCCTGCACGATCCGGAGATGGGCGCGCTGATGCCGGCCGAGTTCATCCCGGTCGCCGAGCGCTCCGGGCAGATCGTGCAGATCGGCTACTGGGTCGTGCGTGAAACCTGCCGGCGCATTCGCGGCTGGATCGAACAGGGCCTGCCGGCGATGAAGGTGGCGATCAACCTGTCGCCGCGTCAGCTGTTGCAACCGGACCTCGTCGAGACGATCCTCGACATCGTCAGGAGCGAGGACGTCGCGTGCGAGCAGATCATGTTCGAGATCACCGAGACCGTAGCGATGCAGGATGCCGCGCGCACCGTCGAAGTAATCCGCGCGTTTCAGGCGAGCGGCTTCGACATCTCGATCGACGACTTCGGCACCGGCTATTCGAGCCTCGCGTATCTGCAGCGCTTCCAGGTGAAGCAGTTGAAGATCGATCGCTTCTTCATCAACGGTCTCGACGCGAACGGCGCCGCGGGCAGCGCAATCGTGTCGGCGATCATCGCGCTCGCGCACTCGCTCGAAATGGACGTGGTCGCCGAGGGCGTCGAAACCCGATCGCAGCTCGACAAGCTGTGCTCGATGATGTGCGACGAAGTGCAGGGCTACCTGCTCGGCAAGCCGATCAACGCCGACGACTTCGGCGCAATGCTCCGCGGCAGAACGATGGCCGCAAGCGGCGTCTCTATCTGAGCAGCGTCTCCCCCAACGCCGCGAGCCGTTCGGTCAACGCCTCGCTCGCACGCGTCATCGGCAAACGCAATTCGTTGCGCACCCATCCCCTCGCCGCGAGCAGCGCCTTCACCGGCGCGGGATTCGGTTCCGCGAACGCGAGTTGGATCTGCGGCACGAGCGCGTGAAAAATGCGTCGTCCTTCGTCGAGCTTGCCCTGCGTCAACGCGCGAT
The DNA here is from genome assembly GCF_050436205.1 of Paraburkholderia sp. MM5496-R1. Lineage (NCBI taxonomy): Bacteria > Pseudomonadati > Pseudomonadota > Betaproteobacteria > Burkholderiales > Burkholderiaceae > Paraburkholderia > Paraburkholderia sp. MM5496-R1. The sequence continues at coordinate 2,045,929 of NZ_JBNDLT010000003.1, read as the reverse complement.
AAAGCGCGACGAAACGCTCGGGCCGCCAATGCGCCGACGCCGCGATCGCCCCGCTTCCACCCGCGCACACCGTCGAGAAGAGCTCGAGGTCGTTGCCCGCGAGCACTTGCAGACGGCCGTCGCGAATCAGCGCGAGCGTCGTGTCGAGCGAACCGGCGCAATCCTTGATCGCCTGAATTCGCGGATGCACGCTCGCGTCCGCGAGCGCGCTGAAATGCGCGACGATGCCGTCCTGCGAGGGCCGACGAACCCTCGCGAAGGAAAACGCTTGACTTCTACGCGCCGGAAACTAATATACGCACCGCGTACATCAACGCGTTTTGCTGCCTTACTCCCGCCGACCCCACTTTTGCGACAGGTGCCCTCATGAGCGTTCCGCAACAAGCCTTCCTACGCGATGCGATGCGTCGCCTGAACATGACGCGCGATACGTTCGCTAACCGCATCGGCGTGTCGCGCCGGGCGCTGGATACGTGGCTGCTGCCGGACGACTCGCAGGAATCGCGGGCGATGCCGGAAATCGTCGAGCGTTTCGTGTCGGAGATCGTCGCGAACACGGAGCCGGGCGAAGGATATACGCAAAGCGTAGACTCGCAATCACTCGCAAGCCAGATTCTGTTCGAGGGCAAGTCGCAGCTGCTGTCGGTCGATCAGTTTTCGCGCGACTCGGTCGAGGCGCTCTTTCGCGTCGCCGACATCATGCAGCCGATCGCCCGGCGCCGCAAAATCTCGCGCGTGCTCGAAGGCGCGGTGCTCGGCAATCTGTTCTTCGAGGCGAGCACGCGTACCCGTGTGAGCTTCGGCGCGGCGTTCTGCCGGCTCGGCGGCTCGGTGTGCGACACGACCGGCTTCACGTTTTCGTCGATGGCGAAGGGAGAATCGATCTACGACACGAGCCGGGTGATGAGCGGCTATGTCGACGCGCTGGTGATCCGCCATCCGGAGCAAGGCTCGGTGGCCGAATTCGCGCGCGCGACCAACGTGCCGGTGATCAACGGCGGCGACGGTCCCGGCGAGCATCCAAGCCAGGCGCTGCTCGATCTCTACACGATCCAGCGCGAGTTCTCGCGGCTCGGCAAGATCGTCGACGGCGCGCACATCGCGCTGGTCGGCGACCTCAAGTACGGACGTACCGTGCATTCGCTCGTGAAGCTGCTGGCGCTCTATCGCGGCATCAAGTTCACGCTGATTTCGCCGCCGATGCTCGAATTGCCGGGCTATATCATCGAGCAGATTTCGCGCAACGCTCACGTGATCGAACAGACGCACGACCTGCGCACTGGCTTGCGCGGCGCCGACGTCGTATACGCGACGCGCATCCAGAAGGAGCGCTTCACCGACGAATCGTTCGAAGGCTACACGCCCGACTTCCAGATCAACCAGGCGCTCGTCGATAGCGTGTGCGGCGCCGAAACGCTGATCATGCACCCGCTGCCGCGCGACAGCCGGCCCGACGCGAACGATTTGAGCACCGACCTCAATCACGATTCGCGGCTCGCGATTTTCCGGCAGACCGACAACGGCATTCCGGTGCGGATGGCGATTTTCGCGGTGCTGCTCGGTGTCGACAAACAGGTCCAGCATTCGATGCGCGATGCCGCGTGGCGCCCGCCGGTCTACCTGGGACCGGACGACGCGGTGTTTCACGGAATCGATTGACGCGGATAGCCGTCCGCCGTCAGGCCGCGGCCGCGGCCCGCGCGTCACGCATTTCGCGCGCCGCCTGCCTGAACGTGCCGGCAAAGAACAGCACCTGATATTTGACCGCGTTCGACCAGTACTTCCACGTATGGCCGCCGGGCCGCTCGGCGTAATCGTGCGGCACGCCGAGTTCGACGAGCCGCTCGTGCAGCAGCCGGTTCGACTGCACGAGCGAGTCGTTCACGCCGCAATCGATCGTCAGCGCGATATGGTCGCGGCCGAAATCCTCCGCACTCGCGACGATCGCCTTGCGGTTCCAGAAGTCCGCATATTGCATCGGGTCGCCGAACACCCGCTCGATGCCGGGCTCGTCCTCGCTCCCGCGCGGGTCCACCGCACCGCTGATGCTGCCCGCCGCGCCGAAAGCGTCGGGCCGGTCGAGCGCAATGCGTAGCGCGCCGAAGCCGCCCATGCTCAAGCCCGTGATAGCGCGCGCCTGCTTCGTCGCGATCGTGCGGAAATGGCTGTCGATATAGGCCACTACTTCCGTACCCACGTAGGTTTCGTAGCGGCTGCGCGGATCGACGGGGCTATCGATGTACCAGCTGTCGCGGCCGCCGTCGGGCATCACGAGGATCACCTGATAGCGGTCGGCGAGCTTGCCGATATGCGAATTCGCGGTCCAGTCCGTGTAATCGCCGCCCGAGCCATGTAGCACGTAGACGACCGGAAAGCGCGCGGCCTGGTTGCCACGCACGTATCGATCGGGCAGCACGACGGTTGCGTCGAACGTACGATGCATCGCCGCGCTCGGAATCGTGACGACGCGCGACTGGAACGCCCACGCCGGCGATGCGATCAGCATCAGAATGAGCCAGAACGTATAGACTGGATTCATGGTGAGTCGCCCCTTGCGCTTGCTTCCGGCTGCTTACGTTCGTCAGGCATCCGAAGAAGAGCGCCCCAGCATGCCTCGGCCTATGTCCGCGAACGACTGTAGCAATGGCGACTTACAACCAAATTTCAGCGAAACATACGATCCAGTCAGGCTTCGGTCGCTTCATCGGCTTCAGTTGCCCTCTCTGCGCCCGCATCTTCAACGTGCGCGGCAAACCCCACCCGCCCCGGCGCCAGATCGTCCCGCAATGTGAGCGCCGGAATCTCATACGCGCCGCCGTTCTGCGGCAGGAACGCGATCGGCGCGGCCGTCTACAGCGTGTCGAGCCGTCGCCCGAGCGCCTCGCTGACCTCGGCATACTTCGCATCGTCGACGCGGCTCGTGCGATAGACGACGAACGGCGGCAATACCTCGAAGCCGGGGTAATACAGCACACCGTGCTGGATCGGGAACAGCACGTCGTCGATCGGACCGTTGATGCCGCGTGCGCTGTAGTGCGACTCCCAGTCGCCCGTCGTGACGATCAGCATCGCGCGCTTGCCCGCGAAACGGCCCTCGCCATAACGCTCGCCCCAGCGCGCATCGGAATGCTCGCCGACGTCATACGCGAGACCGTACGCATAGACGCTGAAGTGGGCCGATGCGGTGATCCTGCAGTTTCCGCTGTGGTGCTCACGCGCGATGTCCTCGCTCTGCAGGCCGTTCTCGAACGCATGCTTCGATTCGAGCGACGCGACGAAGCGCTCGCCGCTGTGACGCTCGCTGGTGTCGTGTGCGTCTAGCGACGCTTTCCGGTTCATCGCGTACAGATCGGACACCTGCACCGTATGGCCGGCGCGTTCGAGATGGCGGACAGTGAAGTCCTTCAGCGAACCGTTCAACGATTTCGGTTCGGGATGCGCATAGATGATGAGAACGTTCATGATGGGACCTTCGTGGCTGAAAACAGTCACGATAGGCATCGCCGAGGTATATTGGAAATGAATTCCCAATATGTCAGGTATTGCCGTGGTTAATCTCAGAAGACTCGACCTGCACCTGCTGGTCACGCTCGTGTTTGCCCACAAAAAAAAAGAGGTTGGTCAGTAAAAAGTGTGGGTGGACGGAGGCTCGGGGAGCTTGCCAAGTGCATGATAGAGCGCGATTTCCGTGGCTCTGAAGGTTCGGAAGCCGTACGCTTTTCTCATGGTGACTTTGGCTTTGTTGTTCAACCCCTCGATGACGCCGCTGGAGAACTGTTTTCGTGCACGGAAGTAGTTGAGGATCAGCTCCCGGTGTGTGCGCACCGTCCGGGCGAACTTCTTCATCGGCTCGATACGTGAGCGCATTACCTGAGTGCACCACTGGTCGAGGAATGTGCCGGCGCACACGGGCGAGATGTAATCCCAGAGTTGCTGGAACTCTTCTTTGAGCAGATAGGCTCGCACGCTGCGCAGGTTGTACTGAAGCAAGTCACGCAGACGAACGCGTTGCTTGCCGGTGAGATTCTCGCGCCGCTTGAGCAGGCACCAGCGGGATTTCTTGAGCACCGGCTCGTAGCCGTCGCGAGTCATGCGCCGGGCCTCGTCGGCACGAACTTCGTCGATGGCCTTGTTCATCCTGGCGACGATGTGAAAGCGGTCGAGGATATTCAGAGCGTTCGGGCAATGACGCGCGGTCATCTCCAGGTAGGGTTGCCACATGTCCGAGCACACGAATTCGACCTTCTCACATAGCGGCTTTCCGATCATGGCAAAGAACTTCGCGAAACTCTCTTTCGTGCGCTCTTGTCCGACCCAGAGCAGTCGCGTATAGCCGGCCTCGATCTGGTAGACGAGCGTGAGGTATTGGTGTCCGCGGCCATACTGGATCTCGTCCACGCCGAAAGCGCGGATCGTGCCGAGCTCGCGATGGCTCAGCCCCCAGTCGACGACCCATTCCACTGCGTTGAAGACCTTCTCCCAACTGGTTCGGAAGCTCTGTGCTGTTTCTTTCCAGGACAGCTTACGCGCCCATTGCGCCAGGAAGATCATGTAAGCGCGGGTGAGCGTGTGCTTGCCGTTGGCCCACGGCAGCGCTTCGACCTTCACGCCACAGGCACGACAATCGACGCGTCGCATGGTATAGAGCAGAAACACGGCAAAGCCCCAGACGGGGATAAACTCGAAGCGGCGCTGTGTGAGCGAGTCGTAACCCCGCGCAGGCCGGTTACAGCATGAGCAAATCGGCTTCGAACCCTTGCGCGGCCGAACGTCGATCTCGATGGATTGAGTTGTCTCGCACAGCCGCGCCCCTTCATATACAAAGCCGGGAAAATGATGACAGGCGTTAAGCAGACGGGTCAGCAACATGGTTAGCAAGCCCAGAACCGGCAAGGACAAAGCCGCCATTGTCCCCGAACAGCAAGCGCTTGCGCAGTACGTCCCTGATCTGCATAACTGGCCTGCGTCGTGGCGAGTCGACGACGAAGATATTCCGACTGGACAGGCAATCGTGGCAATACTCACACCTTTCCTTGAGCATCTCCTAACCTTGGGATACGCACGCAGCACATTGCTTCGGCACCGCGATCACATTTGGATGCTCGGCGGCGAAATAATCCGACGCTGCCATGAAGATACCGATCTCCTTACTCTCCCCGTGGCAACCCTCCTGGACAAACTCATCGAGGAAGACGGCGGCCCCCTCATCTGGCCAGCTATCTCCGAGCCCGCACAAAATTCCTTTGATGCAACGTGTCGCAAGCTCTATCAGTATCTGAATCGAGCTTCACTTGGCTAGCCGCGCACACTAATTCACCCACAGATTCCGCCGACTATCCAAAAAAGAAAACAATAAAGATGAAAAAACCGTTGCCGACGCGACTCAATAAAGAACGAAAAATGCAAGCAAAACGAAAGATGTAGAGCCTCCGATTTACGGGCACAACCCAGCTAAAGGCGTTATCGGCAGGTGGATGTCAGTGCGGCAACCCGCTCCGAATGCTCGAATTGCGCCTCTCCCGGCATACCCCCCCCCCCCCGCGCCGACCGAAGGACCAAATCCGATCCACCGTTGCGGGTCGCGCGCCGACTGATCCGGTCGCCACGTCGGCCAAAGCTGACGCTCGCCCGTTTGACGGCGAAGGCTGCAGGTCGCTTCGCTGCCGTTCGCAGGCAGATGTTGGCGAGCGGACACTTCTCGCGTTCAGCAAATGACAGTCCCAAACCCGCCTTAGTCGCCCGCAATTACGCCGACAGACGTCTCTTCCTTTAACACGCTGCTGAAGAAAACGGCTACTACTGGATCATTGACGACACCGGCTTTCCAAAGAAGGGACGTCATTCGGTCGGGGTGGCACGTCAGTACTTTAGGCAACTTGGAAAGTCAGCAGGACAACTGCCAGGTTGCAGTGAGCCTGTCGATCGCGACGCAACGCGGCAGCCTGCCGATTGCCTGGCAGCTGTATGTCCCAGCGGGCATTCCCGACGATCTGGCCTTCGAGACCAAGCCTCAGATTGCGCTGGCCCAGCTTCGCGAGGCTATGGCATCCGGCGTTGCACCGGGCATTGTGCTGGCCGATGCCGGGTATGGCGACGAAACCGCTTTCCGGGAAGGCGTAACGGAACTGGGTTTGTTGTACGCGCTAGGGATCCGGCCGGGCACCTCTGTGTGGGCACCAGGTACGGCGCCGCTTCCGCCCAAGCCCTGGAGCGGGCGCGGCAAGCCACCGACATTGTTGCGCCGTGCGCCCGGCTACGAGCCGATCGCCGTGAAGGAACTGGCCATGCAATTACCCGTAAGCGCCTGGCAATCCGTAACCTGGCGCGAAGGCAGCAACGCGCCACTTTCCTCGCGCTTTGCCGCCGTATGGGTTCGTCCCGCACATCGCGACTATTGGCGACGCACCGTTCGCGACGAAGAGTGGCTGCTTATTGAATGGCCTGATGGCGAACCGGAGCCGCTCAAATACTTTCTCACTACCGCGCCCGAGGAGGCGACACTTGAGCAGCTTGTGTTCGTGACCAAAATGCGCTGGCGCATCGAGCGCGACTATCAGGACCTGAAACAGGAGTTCGGGCTCGGTCATTATGAAGGGCGAGGCTGGCGTGGCTTTCACCACCACGCCACACTGAGTCTCGCTGCGTATGGGTTTCTGATGGCTCAGCGACTCCGAATGCAATCAGATGGACGCGATAAAAAAACTTCCTTGAACGCGCGCTGTCTGCCCTTCCCCCGGATTACATCCCCCGGGGCAGTCCAGCGCGCTCAACGCCACGTTCCTGATTCCATTACTACGTTGCGCATCCTGCTTGGACTAAGGATCATGCAACGATGGCTCTCTTCCTGTATGGCAATAGAGCGCGCAACTAATTATCTGACACAGTAAGATTAGGGAATCGTCATAGCGCCGTCGCAGTTATGACCATGGTTGCACCCTTCGCTATGTCATTGATCCGGTCTTGAGCACCGGCAATACGTTGATCTGCGTAGTCGTAGTCATTGGATTCGCCTCTTGCTGGTTCAACCGGCCGCAATCATGCGTACCGTAGCGCCACGATCAACAACGACGCGCGAATCATTCCAAGCGCCGCAGCGTGTCGTGCCGGGTCAGGCGCGCTCCAGCGCAGCGAGCTTCTTCCGACCACGGCATGCAGACCCGGAAAGACGCGGGCTTCCAACCGGGAATCTTCCGGTTTCCTCCATGCTCACCCGTGCATGGCATTACCGGAAGTCAGCAGATCCAACGAGATAATCACCGCTCCCGGAACGCTTCACGAGCCTTGAAAATCGGCTTCAGAATGTAGTCAAGAATGGTTTTCTCACCGGTACGGATGTCGACCGTCGCGATCATCCCGGGCAGAATCGGTAAGCTTTTTCCGCCTGCATGCAACTCACTGGAGTCTGTCAGCACAAGCACGCGGTAATACGTCGCATCGGGCCGGCCCGATGCGGCCTTCTGGTCGTCCTTGAGCGTGTCGGGGCTGATGTGCTGAACCGTGCCTTTCAAGCCTCCATAAATTCCGTAGTCGTAAGCCGTAATCTTTACGGTGGACGGTTGATTAGGATGCAGGAATGCGACGTCCGAAGGCTTGATGCGTGCCTCGACGAGCAATTGATCTTCCAGCGGGACAATTTCCATGATGTGCTCGCCCGGCTGGATGACCCCGCCAATCGTGTTGAAGCGTATATTCTTCACCGTGCCGTACACCGGTGCAATCACAGTCGTACGCTGTAGAACATCCGCACGACCCACTACGGTTTCGCTGGTTTGCGCCAGTTCGAGTTCCAGCTTCGTGAGTTCCGAGTTTGCGTCGGCCTGAAATCTGTTGCGACGCTCGACGATCTGTGAGCGCAGCTCGTTTGCCTGCCGGCGCATGCGGAGCAGTTCGACTTCAGAAACAAGACCTTTGGCCGCCAGCGGCTCGGCCAGGCCAATTTCCTTGCTCGACAGCGAGTAGCTCTTTTCCAACGCGGCCACGCTATCGTTCAGTGCACGACGTCGCGCGTTGTAAGCAAGCGTCTCCTGCTTCACGACCGTAGGCACGGCTTTCACGTCGTCAGGAAACGTCAGCGGCTGCTCGTACGCCTCGGCACGCAAACGCGCAATCGTCGCCTTCAGTCCTACTGACTTGGACCACGCTTCGCGATAGCTCGTCTCGGCTCGCGTCGGATCGATCTTTGCCAGCACTTGTCCCTTCTTGACAATATCGCCTTCACGTACGTCCAGTTGTTCGAGAATGCCGCCCTCAAGACTCTGGATGACCTGTTCGCGGCTCTTCGAAATGATGGTCCCCTCGCCGTGCGTTATCTCCTCCACGCGCGCAAAGTACGCCCAGGTCAGACCGCCGGCCAGGACCGTGAGAATGACGTAAAGCATGATCATTGAGCCCGGCGTCGACTGCGTCAGCAGCGATTCCCGGATGTCGCTCATGAAAGCAGCGTCGCCTTTGGTGAGCTTAGCCTTTTTCTTGCCTCGTTTGAAAATATTGAAGTTCATTGCGATTGCTCCGTGTTCGGTGCGCCTGCCTGCGTATTACCCGCTTGCGCAGCAGCTGCCGGTACCGTCTCTTTGGCGCTCATGATCCTGATCTTCGCGGCAACGGCCTGAGGCGCCACGGGCGTATTTGTTGCGGCCGCGACGCCGGGCGAGGTGCCCGGTCGCGCGCGCTTCGGCGTTCCATCCACCGCTGCCGGTTCGCTCTTGCCTGACAGCATCGCGAGGATCTTGTCCTTCGGACCATCGGCCACGACCTTGCCTTCTTCGACTACGACAATCCGGTCAACCAGGGCCAGCAAGGATGGGCGATGGGTCACCACAACGATCGCCTGCCCCGCAGTTGCACGCGCGAGATGTTCAAGGAAGAGCGCCTCGGTTTGGGCGTCCATTGCGCTCGTCGGCTCATCGAGCAACAGGAGCTCCGGCCGGGCAAGGAGGCTGCGGGCCAGCGACACCAGCTGACGCTGGCCACCGGAGATGCCCGCACCACCTTCTCCGATTGGGAGGTTGATACCCCGTGGGTGGCGGCTAGCGACATGATCAAGCCCTGTCAAACGTATCACGCGTAGAAACTCGTCGGCGCTCGCTTCAGGCCGTCCGATCATCACGTTTTCGCGCAGACTGCCGTGAAAAAGACGCGCATCCTGGCCCACGTACCCCACAGCTTTGCGCCAGTCGGCGAGGTCAATCTGCTCAACGTCCAGACCGTCCGTGAACATCTGCCCTCCGACCGGCGCGTAAAGACGCGCCATCACACGCAGAAGGGTCGATTTACCGCTCCCAATGCGGCCCAGGATAGCAACCCGCTCGCCGGACTGGATGCTCAAATTGACGTCCTTCAGAACCGGCGGATTCGGTTGCATCTCCTGTGTGGGATACGAGAAGCAGACGTCCTTCAGGGTGATTTGCCCCGAGAGCGAAGGCTTCGGCAGATACGTGCGCGATGAATCGCGATCGACAGGCATCGCCATCAAGCTATTCAACGAATGTAGCGCGGCCTTTGCCTGCTGGAAGCGCAAGGCGAGTCCCATCACCTGGCTCAGCGGCGCAGTAATCCGGCCAGCCAGCATCACCGTACCGATCAGTGCGCCTTGCGTGAGCTCGCCTGCGTCGATCAGGTAGACGCCGAACACGACCAGCACCACGGTCTGCAACTGCTGCAACAAGGTAATGAAGCTCGTCGCCTTGCTGGAAATCTGACGCGACTTCATCGAAGAAGATGCCGCCATCGCGCTGAAAGACTCCCAGCGCTTTTGCATATGCCCTTCGCCACCCACCGCCTTGAGTGTTTCCAGACCTTCAACCGATTCGATCAGCACGCCCTGCTTGAGCGACGCTTCCTTGAGGTTCTCTTTCATGATCCGCGCGAGCGGCCATTGCACCAACAGACTCACACCGATGATCAACGGGATCATCAGCAACGGCACCCAGCCGAGCGAACCGCCGACCGCGAATACCACGCCTACAAAGACGAGCACGAATGGCAGATCGGAAATTGCAGAGAGCGTGGCAGAGGTTGCGAAGTCGCGCACCGACTCGAACTCGCGCAACTGGTTGGCGAATGACCCTGCCGACGACGGTTTGTGCTCCATGCGGATGGAGAGCGCCTGGCGGAACAAAAGCGTGCCCATGACCAGGTCGGCTTTCTTGCCGGCGACGTCGAGTAAATGGCTACGTACATGGCGCGAAATCGCTTCGAACAGCATCGCAATTCCAACCCCGATCGCGAGCGACCAGAGGGTGACGTAGGCCTGGTTCGGGACCACGCGGTCATACACGTTCATCGTAAAAAAGACGCTGGCAAGGCCGAGCACATTGATCAGCAATGCACCGAGCGCAGCACTCGCGTAGTAGCGTCGATAACGCCATAGCGTGCCCAGCAACCAGTGGCCGGCCGGTTCGACGCTATCCCCTTCGCGCAGCTCGACTTTGGCCGTCGGCTTGACAAGAATGGCGTAGCCCGAATAGATTTCGTCCATTTCCTCTTGGGTGTACTCCACGGGCTCGGGACCAATTTCCGGCACCATCACCTGATATAGAACGCGGCTTTTGGCTTCCTTGTCCGGATTCGCACGCCGACCCAGCAGCACGCAGCCACCCGTGCGGCGATGCAGCAAGATGACCGGCAGCACGTGCTCCGGCAGCAGTTGCAGACGACGCTCCACCAAGCCCGCCGTGAGGCCCGCGTTTGACAGGGAGTCGAGCGCCAGTGACGGCGAAAGCATGCCGCTCTTCGGCAGCCCCGCGGTGAGCGCCTGCGCCGTCTTGCCGCAACCGTAGCGCTCGCAGATCCACATCACGGAACCGAGGAGGCCGTCCTCGTTGGTGAGGGGCGCGGCAGCCTGTACGTCAGGAAAATCGTTTCGAGTCATGATCGTAACCGGTTAGATTGAAGTATGTGGTGCGACACCTGAACCGCAATCCAGACTCAGAAAACAATGAAGCAATGCTCGTCGTTTAAAGGATCGATTCGGCTAATTCGGGTGACCTGATGAACGAAACATGAGATTTCGTACTGGCTCCAATTGTCCGGATATCGGTGACCCCGCGAAATCAGACAGCCGCGACAACATAGTGAGACTGGTACGAATTTGTAGTTCGCAGTCTTTCACGAGCACTGATTTCCGCGCGCGATTGTTTGACCGGATAGGGCCGCTAGTATCAACGGTGGCCAACCCACTATTCGCCTGTTAATCTTGTCTCGTTACTAGTAACATGAAGTTAAAGTCCGACGTTTGTCGATTTAAATTCGTCTCAGTGCGGTGAAACATGAAAAGGCACCGATTTAAGGTTAGAAACCTGACAGACAGGCTGACCAGCCCCAGGAAAACGGTCCCGCTTTCTCATAGTCGAATTGCTTATGCGGGCGCGTTGTAATGCAAGGCATTGTGCCCGGAGATAAAGGACGCCCCAAATGGAGAATGCCGCCATCCAGGTCATGTTTGCCGACGATCACCCTGCGATCGTTGCCGGACTGATTTACATGCTTGAAGAACACCGTACCATCAAGACAGTGGGCACCTGCACAAACTCGACCGAGCTCATCGCGGAACTCGGCACGCAGCCATGCGATGTACTGGTGTGCGATTACTCCATGCCGGGCGGCAATTACGGTGACGGCATTACGCTGTTTTCATTTTTGCGGCGCCGATACCCGGCCATGCGCATTGTCGTGCTGACGATGATCGACAACCCAGGTATCATCCGCTCGCTGCTCAAGCTCGGCATTCAGTGCATTCTGAGCAAGGCCGACCCGATGGAACATCTGGTCGCCGCGATTCACGGCGCATATGCGGACGCACGTTATTTCTCTCCAACCATTTCAAAGATTGTCTGGCAACTCAACGTGGATACGCCTGCCTCCGGCAGTCGAGCGCTTACTGCACGCGAATCCGAAGTGGTCCGACTCTTCGTGTCGGGACGGTCGGTCAACGAAATCGCAGCGCAACTCAAGCGCAGTAAACAAACCATCAGTTCGCAGAAAGCCAGCGCAATGCGCAAGCTAGGCGTGGGAAACGACATCGAGCTGATCAGGTGTTCGATTGACACGGCGCCTACCTTCGTACCGGAAGATGGTGCCCATGATGCGTCCGATCCGACGCAGCCACGCGACGGCAAACCCTGACGACGAGATGAGAGCGGCGACGAGGGCCTTTAAGTGCATACGCGACCGAGGGTAGCATCGCAACAAAAAACACTAAAAGCGCAAAAGCGATGAGTTTGGACGCGTGTGATGCGAAGACTGATCCGGTCAGATCTCCGACTGCGACCCATCGGTCGCCACACCGAGCCCGGCTTCGTATGCAAAGTGAAACAGGTCGGCGTCCCGTTCAATCCCGAGCTTTCGCATCGCGCGGGTCTTTTGGGCACTGATTGTCTGCTTCGTGCGATGTAGTCGATCGGCGATTTCATTCACAGACATACCTGACACGAACAGCCGGATGACTTCCGTTTCGCGCATGCTCAGCGTTTGGGTGCGTTCGTTCCGACCAGGAGAGGAATCCGGAATAGCGTCTTTCAGGCTTCGCGAGGTAGAAAGAAAGTAGGTGGCGCCCGCATAGACAGCGTGAATCGCGGAGATCAAATGGCTCGTGTCATGAGCTTTACTTAACACCGAATGCACGCCACGCTTTGACATTTCACGCGTAATGGCAGGGTTTTCGATAGTCGTGAAGACTACGATCTTGAGCGCCGGGTAGGTTCGTCGCAAGAATGCCAGCAACGTCAAGCCGTCCCCGTACTCTCCACCGGGCATCGCGTAATCGGTAATGAGGACATCGCAAGGGGCGCTGTTCAGCACCTTGATGAGCTCGCCGGAGTCTCCTGCCGTGCCTGTAATTTCCAGCGTAGGTACAGCGGAAAGTTCGTGCTTGATACCGGAAAGGAGTGCCGGATGATCGTCGGCCAGCACGACACGGATTTTCATTTTGCTCATGCAAAGCTCCGCGGAAATGGGATGAACCGGGCCGCGACGGCAAGCTCAATGTACCCGAATCTGACTTATCCGAGAATACCCTCTGGAAAACTGGAAAGCAAAAAAAGTGGGACAAATTCGACTGACTGGAGAATTTATGGCTTTCCCTCGTATGTGTCGGATTTCCGAGGGCTGGCCGCCTGGAACCGGGAGCCGGGCCATTGTCGACGTTGTCAGGTAGCTGAGGTCGTCGCGAAGAGGGTCAGATGAAGAAATCAAAATCGCCGCTTCACGGTCACCGCTTGTCCGCTGGCGTCATCAGCACGCCGTGCGTTGGTATTTTCTCTTTCAGTTGAGCTTGCACGTCATCGAGGATGCTCTTCGAGCGCAGCGTGGTCGTGACGTACGAGACGATCCGAGGCTGGCGCGACAGATTCCGTGCAGGCTTTGATGCCGCTTGAAAGCGGCCCGACGCGAGACAGATAGCACCCGGCATCTCGATGCGATGTTTTTGACGCTGCGCACCGAGCCTTCCCGGGGGTGTCCGGAACTTTGTGTAAACGGGTTGAGGTTTAACCCGGCACCAGCCGCTCTTCGAACTGGATCGTGAAGCGGTTCAGTGCGGCCTTCCAGTCGCGGGTCGGCATCGTCCACTTCTTGCTGATGTTGTTCAGGGCCAGGTAAAACAGCTTGGTGACGGCCTCATCGGTCGGGAACGAGCTGCGGGTCTTGATCACCTTGCGCAGGCTCATGTTGATCGATTCTATGGCGTTCGTAGTGTCCCCCAAGGGGACTTCCTCCGGGGCGTAAATCACCTTTCTGAGCTCCGGTGGGTAATCGAAGAACGGAATCACCCGTGCCCAGTTGCGTCGCCAGCTCTGCCCGATGGACGGATAGTCCTTGTCCCACCTGGCCTCGAACGCGCCCAGCATCTGTTCGGCCATCTCGACGGTCGATGAAGTGTAAATCGTCTTCAGGTCGGCGGCGACTTCCCGCTGCATTTTCCACGGTACGAAGTTCAGGCTGTTGCGCACCATATGCACGATGCACAGTTGCACGGCCGCTTTTGGGTAGACCGCTTCAATAGCTTCAGGAAAGCCTTTGAGCCCGTCGACGCAGGCGATAAAGATGTCCTGCACGCCGCGCGTCTTGAGCTCAGTGATCTTGTCGTCGAAGCCCGTCTAGCGCGTCTGATGGCGCTCCACCAGCTTCGGCTCGAACGCCCCCTGACGGTCGCGCGGGATATTGAGCGGCAACTCGCCAAACTCCCCCTCCAGCGTCTTGGCGCTATGACCATTACGGGTGTTGCCCGTGGCATTGGTCACCGTTTCGCTCTTGCCATGGCCCAGGTGCTCGGACATCTACGTCTCTAACGCACGCTCCACCAGCATCTTGGTAAGCTGCTTGAGCAGGCCGTTCTCGCCTATCAGGTCTTCCGGCTTCTGGTAATTCGCCAGCAGGCTGTCTGCCACCTTGACGAGCTCAGGATCGGGTTTCTCTCTTTTATTGCGTTTCGCTACGGTCATTGATGCTCCTGTTGCTGGCAGTCTCCTGCCAAATGACCGTTTACACAAAACTTTTTACACCCTCCCGGGCCCCGAACAGTCATCAACCCACGCGTAAACGTGGGCGCCGCATGCGAGGCTTATTTGACAAACCGCCTCAGCATGCGCTGGCACTGGATCGTCACGTTGATAACCCATCCCGTGGACGTCCTTTCACCAGAATCAGATTTCTCAACCGACCTCAGGACACTCGGATTCTGATACCTCCGCAAGAATTTCACGCAGTGTTTTCGTGTCGGTCAGAACATCGGTGCGCAAACGGGCGCCAAGAGTCTCAATCATTTTCTGCGCCACCTGAACACCATCCTTCGATATCGTTATTTCCAGCCGGGCGCATTGATCTGCCAGGGCGTCATGCCCAAACACCGCTAACGCGCCTCGCAGCGAATGCAACTCAGCCAGCAACCGGGTTGCATCCCCGTCATTGTGTGGCCGCACGGATCACCGTCAGCGATGCCTCACACGACTTCCGGAACGTTTCACGCGTCTGTTCCGGGACGGCTCGCCCCCCCAGCATGCCGTCGCGCCTGGGCTCGCTTCCATCCGCTTCTATCACCACGCGTGGCACGCCAGTCACTTCCGACAGAACCGCCGACAACTCATCCAGTTGTAGCGGCTTGGTCACCACGCGTGCCATGCCGGTCGCCTCGCACCACGTTCGCACCTCCAGCGTTGCGCTCGCCGTGGCCGCCACAATCGGCATCTCCGGCCAGTGCACCTGTGCTTCGCGTGCCAGCGCGTAGCCGTCCAGTACCGGCATCGACAGATCCGTCAGTAGCACATCAAAGCGTTCCCGCGATAGCCAGTCCAGTGCGTGCTGCCCATCTTCTGCCGCCCGCGTCTCGCAGCCCAGCATCCTCAACTGCTCCTCGAACAGTTGACGGTTCACCGCGTTGTCCTCCGCGATCAGCACTTTCAACCGGCGCGACGACAGCACCTGCTGCGTCTCATCGCACGCCTGGAGCGCCTCGCCTTGCAAGGTGTACCGCAACGCCGCCACAAGCCCCTTCAGGCTGTAGCTCGAGACCCTGACTACCGGCTCTACCGCTACCGGATATGCCGGACCTTCCGTACTACTGTCGATCACCCACGACGACTCCGCTAACAAACCGCTTTCATCATCCGCGTGCCAGGTGTCACGCTCGCCGCAGAGGATCAGCGCGTCCGCCTCGTTCAGCATCGCCGGGTGAAGTTGCGCCGGATGCCGGTATGCCTGCACCTGCAGCCCCCACGCCTCCAGCGCTGCCACTGCATACGTGTGCCAGGCGTCCGCCGCAGCCACGAACAGTATCCGCTCTCCCGCGAAACGCGGCATGTCCGACTCGCCTTCGCTCTCGCCCAGCGGCACCCGCGCCGTAAAGCAGCTGCCCTGACCTGGCTCGCTGCGCACGGCGATCGTACCGCCCATCGCGTCGATCAGCCGCGCGCACAACGCGAGGCCAAGACCCGTGCCGCCAAAGCGACGGTTGATCGTTGCATCCGTCTGGCTGAACGCCTGGAACAGAAGCGCCTGCTGTTCCGACGACATTCCGATCCCGCTGTCTTCCACCTCGATCGTCAACATCGCGTCCTGATCGTCCACGCCCGCCTCTACCGACAACCGCAGCGTCACCTCCCCATACGCCGTAAACTTGATGGCATTCGCCAGCAGGTTGTTCATCACCTGGCCAAGCCGAGTGGGATCACCCTGCATCGGCAGCACCGGCGACGTTCCGAACACGCCCGACAGCCTCACGCCCTTTGCGCGCGCCAGCGGTCCGAACATCAACAGCGCCCGAGACGCGACCTCCTGCGCGTCGAATGCGATCCGCTCCAGTCTCATCTCGCCGGCCTCGCTCCTCGAGAAGTCCAGCACATCACTGACGACCTCAAGCAGTCCGTCCGCCGAGGCCCGGATCGTCGTCAGACGGTCGCGCTGCAACGCATCCAGTTGCGAGCGCGACAGCAGTTCCAGATTTCCCATGATTGCATTCAGCGGCGTGCGGATCTCATGGCTCATCGCCGCAAGGAACGCCGATTTCGCCGCGTTGGCGGAGTCGGCCGCCTGCTTCGCGTCACGTAGCTGCCGCTCCAGACGCTTTCCCGCCGTGATGTCCGTGAACGCCGTCACAAGCACGTCCTGTCCCTGGTAGCGCGCCGGCACAACGCTCACCGAGAGGTCCATCGCCCCGCCGTCGCGCGTAGGGAGCGTCAGTTCCTCGTGCAGCATGCCGTTCGCCCCCGTTGCCCCGCCGCGCTCCCGGTGACGTCGAACCAATTCCGCCGACAGCGTCTCGGTCGGCACGACTACCCGCGCCGCAGCGTCAATCATCGTCGGGCTGCGCAATAGCGCCTTTCCGCTCTCCACTGCGATCAGCCCCAGCCCCACTGGCGCCGTTTCGACCAGCATGCGGCTCAGGTGCTCACTCTCGAACACCCGTCGCGATCGCTCAATTGCCGGCCGGAAAACGCGTTGCTTGAGATAGATCAGAAACCCCCATACGACGGCAAGCGTCGCAAGCGTAAGCACAGCACCGATACCGATCTGTTTGCCGATGCCCGCAACAACGTCGCGCCACGTAAATACATAGACAAGCACCCAGCCCGTATCGCCAAGACGATCCGCAATCGTGAATACGCCGTCCCGCCAGGTTTCGCGTTGCATGCTGCCGGTCGCTCCCGCGACACCTAACGCCCGAACGCGATCAATCAATGCAGGGGCCTGCTCATTCCAGGCTGTGCTCGCTACTATTTCTCCTTTCTCTGACACGACCATATACGTGCCATCGAACCCGCCAACGGTCAGAGGTGCTGTCAAGATCTCCGGGTCGTATTCCGTCACGAGGATCGCAAACGGTGATCCGTCTGAGAACACCGGCGCGGCGATGCGAATCGCCATTTTTCCCGTCAAGGGACTGATAGCAGGCAGCATCCAGGATACGGGCCGACGATTATCGGGTTGCTCGCCCGCATGGATGCCGGCCAGACCATCCAGCCCATCCCCCAGATCCGCAATCAAATGCGCACGGCCGGCAGACGTCCCGGCCATCGCTGCCTGGTGGGGCAAGGGCGCAGACAGAATTCCGGCAATATTGTGCTGCGCACCATAGAAATAGCGGCTCGCCTGCTGGCCCCGCACCAATGAATTTACTGCGCTGACACGACCGAGTTGTGCAGTGAGACCAAGGTAGCGACGGCGTTCATCGTGGGTCAGGGATTTACCTGGCATGTCGAACAACAACGGCGGTTGTGCCGTGGACGTGGGCAATGGCACGAATGCGTACCCCTGACTGCGAAATCGCGTGATTAGCTCAAGATCGACCTGATCCGCGTCCTGCCACGCCAGCTCCGCGCTGACTAGCGCGGAGCGGAACAATGCTTCGCTCGAGTTGACTTCGCTCATGACGAGGTTGCGATCGACGAGGAAGTTCTGCCGCTCGGCTGCAACCTGCCCGCGTACCACCGACAACGCCGCGAGCGTGAAAGCGAAAATCATCATGATCGTGGTCACCAATCCACCACCGAACACCAGCAGCTTCTTGTAGCGCTGCAACTGGTTCAAGGCATCATTCTGTGGAGCGGAGGACATGGCGGCACCGGTTCGTTCTGGAGACTGTCGATGCACCTTTGACAATCACACTGACGTAGCGCACCGAACCAAAACGATTATCGCGGCGCGAGAGCGGATCCGATCAGCCGCCCCCACAAATCAGACCCATGCGATGCGAAAGCAAATAATAATCAGACCCGTCAACGTGCCGGCGTGCGCACTGAGTGTGAGTAAAGGCTTCGCGAGTAGGTTCGGACGAGTCAGTACTCGCGAACATTTTTGCCAACAGTAGTTCTTCACCCCTGCCTCACTCATCTCTGTGCAGACTGTATTGAGCGCAATGAAGATCCCGCATCGTGCTCGCTGACGATCATTCCGCGGTGCTTTTTCGGCATTAAGCAATAACTGGCTGTAGTCCTCCCACTACACGTTTTAGGCACGGCGAAGGACTCAGGCGAACCAGGCAAGTCGCTAAACGCTTCCTCTTGCGACATCCTCGTCACGGCATACGCGATGCCATGGGGATAGTACGGTGACGGCTTGAGGTTTTTGGATCGTCGGCGGAATCTGTGGGTGAATTAGTGTGCGCGGCTAGCCAAGTGAAGCTCGATTCAGATACTGATAGAGCTTGCGACACGTTGCATCAAAGGAATTTTGTGCGGGCTCGGAGATAGCTGGCCAGATGAGGGGGCCGCCGTCTTCCTCGATGAGTTTGTCCAGGAGGGTTGCCACGGGGAGAGTAAGGAGATCGGTATCTTCATGGCAGCGTCGGATTATTTCGCCGCCGAGCATCCAAATGTGATCGCGGTGCCGAAGCAATGTGCTGCGTGCGTATCCCAAGGTTAGGAGATGCTCAAGGAAAGGTGTGAGTATTGCCACGATTGCCTGTCCAGTCGGAATATCTTCGTCGTCGACTCGCCACGACGCAGGCCAGTTATGCAGATCAGGGACGTACTGCGCAAGCGCTTGCTGTTCGGGGACAATGGCGGCTTTGTCCTTGCCGGTTCTGGGCTTGCTAACCATGTTGCTGACCCGTCTGCTTAACGCCTGTCATCATTTTCCCGGCTTTGTATATGAAGGGGCGCGGCTGTGCGAGACAACTCAATCCATCGAGATCGACGTTCGGCCGCGCAAGGGTTCGAAGCCGATTTGCTCATGCTGTAACCGGCCTGCGCGGGGTTACGACTCGCTCACACAGCGCCGCTTCGAGTTTATCCCCGTCTGGGGCTTTGCCGTGTTTCTGCTCTATACCATGCGACGCGTCGATTGTCGTGCCTGTGGCGTGAAGGTCGAAGCGCTGCCGTGGGCCAACGGCAAGCACACGCTCACCCGCGCTTACATGATCTTCCTGGCGCAATGGGCGCGTAAGCTGTCCTGGAAAGAAACAGCACAGAGCTTCCGAACCAGTTGGGAGAAGGTCTTCAACGCAGTGGAATGGGTCGTCGACTGGGGGCTGAGCCATCGCGAGCTCGGCACGATCCGCGCTTTCGGCGTGGACGAGATCCAGTATGGCCGCGGACACCAATACCTCACGCTCGTCTACCAGATCGAGGCCGGCTATACGCGACTGCTCTGGGTCGGACAAGAGCGCACGAAAGAGAGTTTCGCGAAGTTCTTTGCCATGATCGGAAAGCCGCTATGTGAGAAGGTCGAATTCGTGTGCTCGGACATGTGGCAACCCTACCTGGAGATGACCGCGCGTCATTGCCCGAACGCTCTGAATATCCTCGACCGCTTTCACATCGTCGCCAGGATGAACAAGGCCATCGACGAAGTTCGTGCCGACGAGGCCCGGCGCATGACTCGCGACGGCTACGAGCCGGTGCTCAAGAAATCCCGCTGGTGCCTGCTCAAGCGGCGCGAGAATCTCACCGGCAAGCAACGCGTTCGTCTGCGTGACTTGCTTCAGTACAACCTGCGCAGCGTGCGAGCCTATCTGCTCAAAGAAGAGTTCCAGCAACTCTGGGATTACATCTCGCCCGTGTGCGCCGGCACATTCCTCGACCAGTGGTGCACTCAGGTAATGCGCTCACGTATCGAGCCGATGAAGAAGTTCGCCCGGACGGTGCGCACACACCGGGAGCTGATCCTCAACTACTTCCGTGCACGAAAACAGTTCTCCAGCGGCGTCATCGAGGGGTTGAACAACAAAGCCAAAGTCACCATGAGAAAAGCGTACGGCTTCCGAACCTTCAGAGCCACGGAAATCGCGCTCTATCATGCACTTGGCAAGCTCCCCGAGCCTCCATCCACCCACACTTTTTACTGACCAACCAGGTTTTTAGCCTTCCTGCTGCGAAAGTATCCTGCACTCAGTTCAGAATCGTGGTCTTTACGACATTCGAAAATGCCGCCTCACCCGTGCAGGTATCTTCACGTTGCTGACATGTTGACGGGATCGCGGTGAGAAGCAACACAACACACCTGCCACAGACGTCATTTCTTACGCCGGCTACCGATTTCCGTCCGACGTGATTGGCTAGGCGGTGTGGCGATACTTGCGCATGGCCAGAGAATCGCTGGCTGGGCGTGGCATTGAGCTCACGTACGAAACGGTGCGACGCTGATCGGTGAAGTTCGGGCTTGCCATTGCTCGACGCATCCGTTCCACCGCGTTGGACCCGGCCAACAGGTGGCACCTCAACGAAGTGGTGATCACGATCGACGGCAAGCAGTACCCGCCGTAGCGTGCGATGGACCAGCCTGGCACGGTACCGGATGTACTCGCACAAAGCCGGCGCGAGTCGCATGCGGCGACGCACATCATGCGTGATCTGCTTAGGAAGCACCGCCGCGCTCCGCGTGTTCTGATCACCAGTAACGTGGAACCCCGACAGCACAAAGAATTGCACAACCGGGCGGAGAACTCGCACCAGCCGACGCGAGTGCGCGAAAAAGTGTTGCACGCTTCAAATCAGCGCGCTATCTGACGCGATTCGCGTCGGCTCATGCTCAGGTGAGCAATCGGTTCAAACGCTGCCGGTACAGCGCGAACGCGCAACAGAAGCGGCAGACACGCAAGGAGGCCTGCGAGGCGTAAGAAGCTGCAACCGGAAATCCGATTCCGGATCTCCTTGCCAACCAAGTGAGCCAAACTTATGTCATGCGATTTCGCATGCACGTCATTCGGCAAGTTGACATGCCAGTCACGGAAAATATCGACTGAAGCACGCGAGACTCACCGAGCGCGAAGCGACCGACTCATCCAGAGAAGCATAGTGTCGTAACTCAGACCAACGAGTCTTTAGGATTCTCTGCGTGGTTCAGCGTGCGTTCGGCGTTCGATGCTGTCCTGACCGTCGGGGCGTCGACCGTTAACGCCGCCAGTTGCTCACGCATGCCGCCCGTCATACCGTCGAACGCGATGCGCTGACTGGCCGTAAGCGGCGAAGCGCCAGTTCGGCTCGTCAATGCGAGTGGATCGGTAGGGTGATTGTTCCGCCGCACCTCGAAATGCAGGTGAGGTCCCGTGGACCTGCCGGTGCTGCCTACTGCGCCGAGTCGTTGTCCTTCAGTCACGGACGCGCCAACGCGCAAATCGCGGGCGAAGCTAGACAGATGTGCGTAATACGTCGTATAGCCTTGTGGATGATTGAGCACAACGTACTGCCCATATCCGCTTTCGTTGCCTACGAACTTCACGGTTCCCGAAGCCGCCGCCACTACGGGCGTCCCCTTCGGCGCGCTAAAGTCCACGCCGGTGTGAAAATGCTGCTTGCCGCCGACCGGATGGACACGATTGCCGAAAGTCGAACTGACCCTAACGTAATCGAGCGGCATCGAAAAGGGTTCAGCGGCAAGCCGCCGTCCGTCGAATGAATAATAGTCCCCGTTGGCGTGCCCCGGTGCGACAAACCACACGGCCTGGTAGACCTTAGCGCCTGAGCGGAGTTCGACTGCCGTCACGCGCCTGCGCTGTGGCGCCGCGGCATCGCGCCCGTGGAAAACGCGGTAGGTGTCGCCCTTCTGCGCGGGCGCCGCAACGTCGAGCCGGGAGGCAAAAATACGTGCAATCTGTTCCCGTATCTCGACAGGCACGTCGGCCCGCAC
Source organism: Paraburkholderia sp. MM5496-R1 (assembly GCF_050436205.1). Classification (NCBI taxonomy): domain Bacteria; kingdom Pseudomonadati; phylum Pseudomonadota; class Betaproteobacteria; order Burkholderiales; family Burkholderiaceae; genus Paraburkholderia; species Paraburkholderia sp. MM5496-R1. The sequence goes on along the minus strand of NZ_JBNDLT010000003.1, from coordinate 2,023,873 downwards.
CAGAGTATCGCGCAAGTTGCCTTCGATCTGCCCAGCGTATGACCCGATTTCGGCCTCCGGCGCGACAAGCGGCACAGCGCCAGATAGCGGACTATTTTGAGCCTCGCCAACGAACCCGCTGAACTTGCCGGCAATATCGGCCGAACCTTCGGACATCTGCCGAGGTCGCTCGACGGGTTGCGCAGCCGGCACGGTCACCCCAAGGCCAGACCAGATCGCGCTGGATGCCTTCACGCGATTGAATATTTCTGGTGCTGCAGTCGAAACTGATAGGCCGAGAATCGCGACCATGCCACACAGCACTCCTGCGCCCGCGATGGAACTCGCTGGAGATTTACATCTAGAACGCATAGAATTGCCCACTTCGATGGCAATGGCTTGCGCCTTGGGGAAAGTGTTACCTAGAAAGTGGAACGACATCATGTCAAAACCTCGCAGTCAAAATAGAGGGCTGCAGGCGTAAATGACAGTGCTTGAAACGCGCGGCAGCGGGCGGAAACGGGATAGAGCGAAAATCCAACAGTCTGGGTACCCTTCCGCGCTACACAATCCGGTCAGAAACCGTTGGAAAGGGTCCCTTCGCTATCTACATGCGAGTCCTAAAAGGAATGGCACTTACTTAAGCCCGTGGAGCGTGCCCATATTTTTGGACGCGCTCACGTGCGATGTGACGAGGCTCTTTCAGCCATGGGTAGGACTTCGGTCTTCGTTTGCGCATTCGTGGTTCGATGCGACCGGGGCGACTCCCAACGCAAGACTGCGTGATCAGGTTGAACAGGAGACTCTGGTTGTGAGTTGCCGTCAGACCTCTGGCCAGCCATTCAGTCCATAACTGCACCGTGTGTTTGAAACTCAGTGTTCTCGGGTCAGTGGCATGGTGACTGGCGGCCTGAGCCATCAGCAGCCGAATCACGTTGTAGGCCAGCAGATGGACCCAGATCTCCTTTTCGTTCATGTGGGCAGTCTGGCAATGCAGCACATCCATGCCCATCGTCGTCTTGATGTTACGTAGATCCAGTTCCACGTTCCAGCGCCTGGCGTACAACTGCGAGAGGTCCTGTTTGCTGGTCTTGCGTGCATCAAGCATCGTGGTGACCAGCACCCGGTGATGCAGCCTGGACTCGCGCACCATCAGTTCATCGGGGAAGGCCTGGTACTGCTCATGCGTCATCCAGTCGGGACGCTGCCGGGGTTTGGGCCACGTCACAATGTGATCGCGCGTGCCCAGGGACCGGCCTCGCCGAAAGTCGGTGCGGCGTGCCCCATGCTGTTCCATCACGACGTCCACCCCGGCGGCGATCATTGAGGCCATCAGAAAGTAGTGGCAGTACAAGGCATCGGCGACGATCACGTCACCTTTGCGAAACGTGCCTTGCAGCATGCGAAACGCCGTCAGCTCCCCGCTGCCTTTGCCCGCGTAAGTTCCGACCGCCGACTCCAGTACTGCGCCGCTTGCCAGACAGATCACCGCAACCAGATAGGCCAATGGAAAGCCCACTCCTTCGGCCTGAGCACTGGACTGCGGGAAACGGGCCTGGTTCGACGGCGTATCGGGCATCGAGATCCCGGTGCCGTCAACCAGCTTGACCGGGCGCCCGCGCCACTTCCAGGCAGCCTCGGCCTGCTCATGCAGTTGGCGCCCCGTCTCGCGCGCCAACTCCCGCACCATCGTCAGCGGCAGTCTCTGGCGAGCGCGGCAGTAGCCTCCCGTACGCACACTCATGGGCCGCAGCCCGTCGGCAGCTCGCTGCGCCGCCCACCCGTTGACTGCCTTCTGACAGGAGGCGTCCTCTTCCAGCGCCTGGCGCATGAACATCGACAGTGTCACCGTCGGCGGATACAGCCGTTCCCGATGTTCTGGCAAATACGCTTCCGTTATGCCCAACAGCCCCGGGCTCGTCAGTATGTTGAAGTAGTCTACCGCCTGGGCCCTGCACGCCCGGCTTTGAACCCTGCTTCGTGTTTGCCTGTGATGACTTCGTGCATTACGATCCATGGGGGCTGATCTTTGGAATGAGACGGTGTTTGCCTGGTAACAACCATCGTATCAATCCCTGGATCAGCCCCCTCCCTTTCTCTTCAAGCACTTACCCGCGTCTTCTCCTCCATGTAGGCTTAAGTAAGTGCCATTCGTCCTAAAAGGGTTAATGCGATAGAGATAGAGTAAGGCGACGCCCCGTTTCGCCCTATGTGACCAATCCGAAAGAACTCTGTCCCCATAAGTATCGACCTGCGGCAGCGAGTCGCATCGCCCCCGCGCACGGCACAATCACGAAGCTCGACGACCTCAGACGAGCGCCAGAGGTTCATGGAGATTCGACTCTTCGCCCGCCCAATTTGCTTTGACCGGAGGCATGCAATTTCGGACTTGTAAAGCGGCGCGCCTTATACCTCCTCGCTTTTATCGGTTGTTCTTCACGGGATCGCCGGCGCAAGCTAGTGCATCCAACTTGCTGGGCTGATCCCCGCGCGATTCATGACGCCGACGGGTTTGCCAACAGGCCAATTTCGACTCATGGGAAAAAATTGAGCATCTTCGGTGACATCGTGAACAAGCTGTTCCACGAGGCAAATCCCGACGCGAGGACGCCGACAGTTGAGCCTGCTCCTGATCCGGCACAGAAGCGTTGAATATCGCAAACAGCTGACGCAGGATCTGAAGTATTCCGGACACTTGAATGACTCGGCGAGCGTGATCCTCTGGCTGCATAGCGAGGTGACGGCGACGCTGGTCGCAAAGGGTGGCAAGTTTCCGCCCGATCTGGGCGGTTAAGCCACGCGTTGACAGAAAGTCCAATACGGGCCTCTTCTAATTCGCCAGAGCCCTAAAATTCATACGTGTCATATTGGCTGAATGCCGTGAATCGTGAAAACTGATTCGGAAAGGCGCACGGGCATGCACGGATCACATCTGCCGTCCCTCGCAGCTAACTCGGCGATGGCGCTTGCATTGACAGACCGCGACGAATACAGCTCATCGGCATAGACATGCCAGAGACGTCCGCTCTCGCTTTTTGCGATGACAAGTTCTACCGTTAGAAGCTGTTTCGAAATTAGTTAAACATCGGCTTGAGACACGCTCAACACATCAAAGCGCAAGCGAGAGAAAGGAAATCTTCATGGATATGGGCGTATCGTTCGTAGCGAATCTTCAGGCGTCGAAACGAGCGAAGCCACGGAATCGATCGTTCGACTGGCCAATGCGTTTCTCCGAGACCACTGCCGTGTGGCAAACCGATTTTTGCGAGCGCCGGCGTGACGCCATGTTTTTACAGGCGCTGTCGATGATTCTCAGAACTGTAGCCCCGGTCGCGCTGAACAATTTACGGTCTATGCAGTGGACCTCCCCACTTGCCACGAATGCGCGCATGGGATCTATTGGAATGAAAAAACGGGTTTGCACAGCAACCGTGTGAACGGTACTAGTTTTGCCCCGCAAGGCGAGACGCTGGTGCGTGCGGCCGAAAAGCCCTTCAAGGTGCAACATGATTTCGGCGATCACCAACCGCGGTGAGTTGAACTTCATGATCTTCGAAGGAATGCTCAGGAATGCCACCTTCATCGAACTCACGAAGCGGTTTCTCAAACAGCTCACGCGCAAGATCTACTAGATGGTCGACGGCCATCCGGGCCGCATTGGTCTGCTGCTATCAAGATGTTTGCCGCCGACCAAGCACCGCGTCTGCGGTTGATCCGGCTGGCGAGCTATTTTCAGGAGCCTAATCCCAGACGAGACGCCCAACCAGGGACGTCAAGACTAACGCGATCGGCAAGATCTAACCGACCATCAAGACGGGAATGAGCCGGGATCAGCGGTGGCATCTGCATCGTCCGCAAAAGGAACTCCCGTGATTCGCAACCCTACTGCAGTAAAAGCATGTCGATATAGCACTCGATCGACTACGAACTAGTTAATGATTTCATCAGTGCCTTTGTAATTTTCATTATTAATTTACCAATACTTATCACGAAAATGCGCTTTTTTTCGGGGCCTTTTTACGAAGAGGCATCGATGATGCGGGCAGTCCATTAGAGAACTCGCGCTGAACGACAACTTGACAATACTTTTGAGGATTCTATGAGAATTGCTGTCCTAGACGACGATCAGGCACAAACCGACTTTTGCTCTCAGACGTTATCGCCGGCAGGGCATATCTGCCACGCGTTTTCCTCTGGCCGGGAACTGGCACGGCAACTGAGACGGCAGACCTTTGATCTACTCATACTCGACTGGAACGTGCCAGACATGTCGGGCAAAGAGATCTTGTGCTGGGTTCGAGGTAGCCTCTCTGAACGACTTCCTGTTCTGTTCATGACGAGCCGCAGCAGTGAAGCGGATATCTCGTCAATACTTAATCACGGAGCCGACGATTACGTCGTCAAGCCGGTCCCTGGAAGGGTCCTGCTCGCGCGCGTCAGTTCGCTGTTGCGACGCACCTATCAGCTCAGTGCTGCTGGGCGCGAAGTCTATGGAGATTACGACTTCGATCTGATTGCGAAGCAGGCGCTGCTTAAGGGAACCGCTGCTGCGCTGACCCCAAAGGAATTCGAACTTGCACTGCTGCTGTTCCAACACTTGGGCCGACCGTTGTCTCCCGCCCACATTCGCGATGTAATCTGGAATCAGATCGCCGAAATCTCGTCGCGGACAATTGACACGCACGTGTCGGTACTACGTGCCAAGCTCAATCTGCGCCCGGAAAACGGTTATCGGCTCGCAGCGGTTTACGGTTATGGCTATCGCTTGGCTCAGATGAATAGTGTCGAGACACTCGAGCGTACGTCCCATTAATCGCGCACCGATGACGTCAGCGGACAAATGGTGATCGTGAAGCCGCGATTTTGATTTCTTCTTCTCACCATCTTCGCGACGACCTCAGCAACTGACAACGTCGCTCGAGCGCAACGGAATAGAGGACGGACTGCGGTCGCTGGTCGGTTCGATTCCTGTTTCACATCTCGCGGTGGTGCAGGCTCGAAACCTTCCGTGCCATGCGCTGGCAGCGTCAAGCCTTGAGAGAAATTAAATACTTTTGAAACGTGGCGGATGAGCCGTTGCGCGTCTCGTGGCGCAAAGTGCGCCGGGTTTTCTTCGGTGAATCGCCAATGTCGTGCTTAGGTATTTGCGGGCCTCAGCCGGCGAGCGCGTGAAGAATGAATTTGCCACCTTTGACGACGCCCATACGAACGAGGCTTATCGCGCGGAGCCGCTCAATCAACCGTCTGCTTGATGGTGTTTGCCGTCGATAACGGCTATCAAACCGTTGTATTCGCCGCGCCGGGCCAGCGACGACAATGCCTATAGCCTTCCGGGAACATCAGAGTTCATTAAAGTTTTCCCCTGAAGTTGGGCAATGATTTTCCGCCGTCCTTTTGCAGAGGCTCGAAGCAGGAGGTTCATTGTTACTATAAATTCGCGCTCTTCATTCTTTTGGAGATTGACGAACGCGAGTAGCGCCTGAATAGTTGCGGCCTCTTTGTTATTCGACATTTCGATTTCCTTTGATCTTCACACTACATCGCAAGTTGTAAAACTGCCGAAGAAGGGAAAGACTTATATCGCCCTGAAAAAATCCACCAGAACTCAACAAAAATAACAGCCAAACGTTGCTAACTGAAGTTGCAAAGGTTGCCCGAGAACGCACTGCGTATTGCCGATACAAGCTCGCTGACGTCAGCACTCTTTAGAATAAGGGAATGCACTCCAATCCGCTCGAGCGACCGTCGAAGATCAGGGTCGCCATTCATACTGAATACGATGATCTTCAAATCCGGAAAACACTCTCTCAAGAACGCCAGATAGGGAACTCCGTCGCCGTATTCGCCTCCGGGCATCGCGTCGTCAGTGACAAGTACACTGCAGGGCACGCGAGCAAGACGTTCAACAACCTCAGTCGAGTCGCACGCAGTCGCTACCATTCTTAAATCAGTAGGTCCGCTCAGTACCATTCTGACACCCGATAATACGACAGGGTGGTCATCGGCCACAATAATATTGATTATTCCTTGCACTTTACTACCTCGCGATCTATCGGAAAGACAGTTTTTCGCGCCATCTCGTCTGAGTCGCGACTCCAGGTGCACAATCCAAAACCCTTCATTGCCGTGAGTTTTATGAATTCAGATCGCACTCGGAATATTCATGCTGGAATAAAAGCACTTTCTATGCAAATAGCATCAACCAACGCCTTTCATACATTCTATTTTTCTGAGTATCGACGGAAATGCGACGGGTGTTATTTTTCTTTTACACCAGTCGGACTCGTCATAAATTTGTTTTTGGTGTTGTGGCGGCGCATAGAAAGAGGCTGGAGTTGCTCCTGTAACTCAGGACGTGGACACCGTTAGCAGGCTGCGGAAATACACCCCAGCAGAAGCAACGTCCATCTCGCTGAGCGGTTGCCGCCGCAGATTTTCTGCATGGCGAAATTCCAGCGCCAATTCAACGCCCTTTTCGACGGCTTGAGGCGCATTTTTCGCCCGATTACCGCGATTTCCGCTACTGCGGGCGGACCTGCCCCAGCTTGCGCTTTTGCTGCGATATCACATAGCCCACGCTGTGTGCGATGGCATCGGGCACTGCTGAACGACGACCCGAGGTGTTCTGTGCCACGTGCGGCGTGACCTTCATCTGCTGGCACGCTTCGATGAATTCGTGTGCGTCGTAACCCTTGTCCGCACCCAGCGTGATTTGCGCAGCCGCGTCCTTCGCTGCTTGCCGCGCATCGTTGATCATGACCTTGGCCGCGTCACGTTCGGCATGCCCGTCAGCACGACTCACGCGGGCGTTGACCACCAGTCCATGGCGGTTGTCGGTCAGCGTGTGGTCCATGAAACGCAGTTCGCTGGCCGTCTTGCCCTTGCAGTAAAGCCGTGCGTCGGGATCGGTCGTCGACTCGTGCGTCTCGTTGCTCCGCCTGCTACCCCTGAAGTCGCCCCCGTCCTTGCGCACAAAGCTCTTGTGTCCCCGCCCACGCCTGGATCAGCGTGCCGTCCACGCTGAAGTGCTCGCCCGACAACCAGTTCTTCTTCTGCGCGATAGCCAGCACTTCACTGAAGAATTCGACCACCGCGTCGTGCCGGATTAAACGCTCGCGGTTTTTCGTGAACACCGTCGGCACCCACACCGAATCGTCCATCGACAGACCGATAAACCATCGAAAAAGCAGGTTGTATTGCGTTTGCTCCATGAACTGGCGTTCGGACCGGATGCTGTACAGCACCTGCAGCAGCATGGCCCGCAGCAGTTTCTCCGGCGCGATGCTCGGGCGGCCGCCCTTGATGTCAGCCTCATACATTCCGGCGAACAACCGGTCCAACTTCGCCAGCGCCTCATTCGCCATGACGCGAATCGAGCGCAGCGGATGTGAGTCCGGAACGAAATCGTCCAGCTTGCGCACGGAAAACAGACTTTCGGTGAACGTGTCGGCGCCGCGCATGATCTCCTTGGGGGGCGGGTGAGCTTCTCACATCAACGCTTTTGCTATCCGTCGCGATGACTTCCGCGCGAGGTATTTCCGCAATCTGTTAGGTTGATGGCGCAGCAGTTCGCCGGAACCCGCGAGCGAAGCTGCGCGTGCGATGGTCGATGTAGCCAGGGCCGTTGTCCGACAGCCGTTCAACGGCCGCACCCGCCTGGGTCGCTCCGAAGCGTCGCTCGACCGCAGCGAGCATCACATCACGCACGACGCGTCGTCATTATGTGCGCCAGTAGTCGCTGCCCAACGGATGTCACCTACCGGTCATGGCAGTCCAGCGCGAAGGTCCCACGTAACGGCGAGCCATCGTCACAACGGAACTCGAAGCCTTCTGAGCATCAGCGGGCATTGCTCCGATCTACGGCGACGAGTCCATCACGCCAACGATGCTTCGCGCTCGCGTGAACTGGATAAGGCTCGACGCTCTTGCGTGACAATGGCAGTACCAAGCCCGACATCAATCCTCAAGCCTGACATGGCGATATCGCATCCTAACGTCTGCGCTCCAGTTCATATATACTCGTCCGATTCGTCGACTCCTCCTTTCAACAAAATCGCTCGAATTCTTTCCACTAAATAGTACTAGGCATTGGCTGACGATTAGACACCCGTATTTGGGTATAACCTGACATTCGCGTCGATATCCTCTACGTGAATCGGGGAGGCCGAAAATCCGCTTTCATATGCAAACCTGAATAAATCAGCGTCACGTTCTATGCCCAGCTTGCGCATCGCCGCCCTTTTCTGTGCGCTCACTGTCTGCTTCGTCCGATTCAACTGGGCGGCTATTTCGTTAATCGTGACGCCGGACACGTACAGACGTACAACCTCGGCTTCCCGTCCCGAAAGATTGCGCGGAGGTATGGCTTGCGTTGGGCCGACTCTTCCGGGTTGCTCGCGTGAAGTCGGTGAAAAGTAGGTTGCACCCGCGTGAACTGCATGTATGGCGGTAATCAGATAGTCAACATCTTTCGATTTGTTCAGTACCGATTGGATACCAATTTTTCGCATCTTGGAAGCAATGGCGAAATTGTCGATCGTGGTGAAGACGATTATCTTAAGGTCGGGATATCGGCGCTTTAAGAACGAAAGCATGGCCATCCCGTCACCGTATTCTCCCCTAGGCATGGAGTAGTCTGTGATGAGAATGTCACATTCGACATTTGACAGAAAATTGACGATTTCCGTCGAATCCTGCGCCGTCCCAAGGACGCTGAGAGTATGGACTCTGGATAGTTCGTATTTGACGCCAGTGATTAATGCCGGGTGGTCGTCTGCAAGTATCAGCTTGATTTTCATTGCTCGCTCGATCGGTCAACTGCATTTATGAATCGAATTTTGGAATGCGTAATGTAACGGCGGCCATCGAGGGCAGGTATCTTACTAGCCTCATTCAATCCACCAAACTGCCTGACTGATCCGAAAAACCAACGGGATATATCTGGAGATAGCGCATTGTCGTCCGTATGATCCGACGACGGAGTGGTTCGTTTTCAACGAGCTTCGGGCGGCGAAAGCGTCAGTCGGATATTGCTGGGACGGTATGGAATTCACATACGAAACGGTGCGACGCTGGTCGGTGAAGACCCAAGGGTGTCTTCGAGGCGCAAGAAGCTGCAACCGGAAATCCGGTTCTGGATCGCTTTTTCTACTAGATTAGTAGTAAGCGACATTTGAAGGCCGCCTTGACGATCAGAATTTGATTTCGAAGAGGCGTTCGTTGACGCTCTGGAGGTCAAAGGCAACAGGATCGAAACTACCGCCGCACCAGTCGAGCAACCGCTGGTGTTCGTCATGAGCCGGATCGATGATCGCGTCGAGGAACTCGATGTAGCCGGGTACGCCGCCAACATCTTCCGGTGGACAGGCATTGCGGCCGTCCAGGCAGAGGGGCGAGCGCAGCTGAGGGTCAGGTGGCAAGACCTTCTCGACCTTCACACGATGCTGCCAGTTGTCACCGTAATCGTAGATGTAGGTGAATGACTTCAGTGCACCGAGCGCCTTGCCCAGGCTCACCCGCGCTTCGTTGAGCATCGGTGGGTCACTCGGGAAGTCCGGATCGGGCACCCCGTAGTTGATGTCGCCGAACACGAATTCGTGCAGGTGGCCGCCATCCCAGCCCATCGCCCACAGCAGCACGACGTGCAGCTTCGGCAGCCTGATCGAGGCAGGGACCAGTACCCGTCTCCAGACCGCCGGCTTCAGATACTTCAGCTCGATGCGCAGCTGGTAGACCGGTACCTGTGAATTGACCGCGCGTAACGCGGGTTTGCGAGTCGATGCCATCGTCATGCAGCCTGACGGACCGGCTGCTCCACCGGCATCAAATGCCACGGCAGCAACGCGTCGATCCGGTTGATGGGATGATCGGCGATGCGCTCGAACACCATACGCAGATACGCATACGGTTCGATGCCATTCAGGCGTGCCGTTCCGATCAGGCTGTAGATGACCGCCGCACTCTGTCCACCGCCATCAGAACCTGCGAACAGATAGTTGCGCCTGCCGAGAACCAGCGGCCTGATCGATCGCTCCGCGGTGTTGTTATCTATCTCGATGCGCCCGTCTTCACAGTAGCGCACCAGCGCGTGCCAGTTCCCCAGCGCATACCGGATGGCCTTGCCAAGGCCCGACTTCGCCGAGACCTGCGCGAACGTATGTTCCAGCCAGTCCTTCAGTGTGCCTGCGAGCGGCAATGCCCGCGCCATGCGCACGGACTGCCGGACCTCCGGCTTGCGGCCGCGCACCTCGCGCTCGATGGCATACAGGGCCGCGATACGGCTGAGTGCCTCCTGCGCCACTGGCGAACGCTCCAGTTCGTACAGGTCGTAGAACTTGCGCCGCACATGCGCCCAGCACGCTGCCTCGATGATCGTGCCATCGCGGTACAGCGCATCGTAGCCACTAAAGGCATCTGCCTGCAGGATGCCCGACCAGCCCTGCAGATGCGTACGAGGTCGCTCTCCCTTGCGGTCGGGCGAGTACTGGTACCAGACTGCCGGGGGTGCCCGGCTGCCCGCCGGCCGGTCATCGCGTACATACGTCCACAAGCGTGCCGTACGTGTCTTGCCGCGTCCGGGTTCCAGCACCGGGACGGGCGTGTCATCCGTATGGATTTTCTGCGCCTCACGCACATACCGGCCAACGGCATCCGCCAGCGGCTGCAGCAGTGCGGCGCACTCGCGAACCCACGAGGCCAGCGTGGCACGATCGAGTTCAATGCCGGCACGGCGATAGATTCCTACCTGCCGGTATAACGGCATATGGTCAGCGTACTTGGCGACCATCACCTGTGCCAGCAGACCCGCACCGGCCATGCCACGTGCGATCGGGCGCGACGGCGCCGCTTCCTGGACGACCTTCGCACAACGGCTGCAGCTCAGCCGGGGGCGCACGTGGCGGATCACCCGGAAGTACCCCGGCACGTAGTCCAGCATCTCGGAGGCGTCTTCACCCAGCTTGCGCAGCCGGCCACCGCATTCGGGGCAGTCGCAGCCCTGTGGCCGGTGCTCCACCACCTCGCGTGGCAGGTGCGCAGGGAATTCGCGCGAGCGGCGGCGCAGTGGAACCACCGGCGCTGCCGTGTCTACGGGTTCATCCGACGCCGCTTCTGGCGCCGATGCGGGCACGGCACCTTGTTGCGGCAGTGTCCCGTCACCCAGTGCGAGCTGCAATTGTCCCGTCAGTTCTGCCATGCGTTCCGACGAGCGCCCGTACTGCCAGCGCTTCAGACGCGAGATCTCGGCGAGCAGGCGCGCGATGGTTTCTTCGCGCGAAACAAGCATGCGCTTGAGTGTGTCGATGTCGTCGGGGAGTCGGTTGACTGGCATGTCTGGGAGTTTACCAGGCACGTTCAGAAGTGGGGGCAAATTTTACGCGGCGCATGTGGGCTTCCACGTCCGTTCGGGGCGTCGCCAGTCGATGCCTTCGAGCAGCATCGACAGTTGTGCCGCCGACAGATGGATGCATCCCGCGTCGGCCTGCGGCCAGATAAAACGGCCTCGCTCCAGGCGCTTGACGTACAGGTTCATTCCATCGCCACTCCACCACAGCAGTTTCACCAGATCGCCCCGGCGACCACGGAAGGCAAACACGTGGCCCGAGAACGGGTCTTGCTCAAGGGCCACCTGCGCCAGTGCAGCCAGACCATCCATGCCACGGCGCATGTCGGTGACGCCTGCGGCGAGCCAGATGCGGGTGCCGGTCGGCAGCGCGATCATGCCGGCCTCAGGCAATGCAGCACCAGTCGCAGCTGGGCTGGGTCTACCTTCCCGCTCACTCGCACGCGTGCGCCATTGAGCTCGATCTCGATACCTGAAGTCGCGGCTTCCTGTGCGCGCAATGGCAATTGCGCTGTCGGCACCGGTAGCGACGAAACCGCCATCGAATCATCCGGCGACATCGCCACCGGAACGAACACTGCCGTCTCGCTCACCGTCCTGTTGTCCAGCAGACCAGCACGGTACTGCCTGCGCCACTTGAACACCATGTTCGGATTCAGACCGTGCGACTGCGCGAGCTTTGCCACCGAGATGCCCGGCTCGCACGCTGCCATCGCAACTTCACGCCTGAATTGAGGCGCGTAATTCGGCCGCCCCTTGCGGCTCCCGGCACAGTCGATCTCTGTCATCAAAGTGGTCCCCACTACTCGAAGTGATGGGCATCACTTTGGACACTCTCAACGTCGACGTCGATACGGCCTTCAAATGACGCTTACGATTAGTATAACTAACGTCACTCACTTTCTCATTCACGTCATTCTGGCAATTTGACAATTTTTCAATTCCACATCGCTCGAAGATTCCAGGTCTTCTAAAACATCGGGGCTACCGTACAAGTTGGTCAAACGCCCGCACTGTGATTCTGAAAAATATTGCAGGCGCAAAAAAATGCCAGCTCTTTCTCTCGCTCATTGAACTTGATGTGAAACGTTCTTGTCAGACCAATCCTCATCTTGTTTTCATCTGCATGACTATCGATTGGATCATGCCCTGGTCGATACGCGCGATGAACTCGTTTCATTTTGCATAGCCTGTGTTCAAAGGGTCCACCTTGCGACCAGGCTTTACCTGATCAGGGAGTTAGTGGCCATGCATCGTCCCAAGAGCATGCTTCTCGCCGATATCGTATGGGCGCGAGAAACCGCTGAACGCGCGCCAGATTTCTTCACCACCCTGTCGCTCGGCCAAAATCCCCGTGTGCTCTGGATAGGCTGCTCCGACAGTCGGGTGCCTGCTGAAGCCATCACCCACAGTGCGCCGGCCGAGCTATTTGTCCATCGCAACGTCGCCAACCTTTTTCATCCGAGCGACAATAGTTACGCGAGCGTGCTCGAGTATGCCGTGCGCGCGCTGATGGTCGAGCACGTGATCGTTTGCGGTCAATACGGCTGCGGCGGTGTACGCGCATCTCTCCTACCGCCCTCTTCCGGAATGCCGCACGTCAACCGCCACATCGCACCACTGCGCGCGCTTGCCCACCGGCATTGCGCAGAGCTCGACTGCGAACCGAGCGACCGGGCGGCCGGCCGGCTCTCCGAGTTCAACGTGCTCGAACAGGTGAGGTTGCTGCGTGACACGGCGATCATCCGTGACAGCGTCCCCGCCCCCCTAGTGCACGGCTGGATCTTTTCTCTCACCGATGGCCGCATCGAGGAATTCGACTCTGGCTATTCCGCAGGTAGCACCCACCAGGACACACCACATAAGAACGCAGGCTGATCCACCACAATGAATCGCCCTCCAAATCACACTCCTTTTTTCCGTCCATCATGAATCTACGAGCATCACTCTCAACGCTCCCACGCGACCTGATTGCGGGTGTCGTTGTCTTTCTTGTCACGCTGCCGCTGTGCCTGGGTATTGCCAATGCATCTGGTGTTGAGCCCTTCGCAGGCCTTGTGTCCGGCATCATCTGCGGCCTCGTCGTCGTGGTTCTGTGCGGCTCGCCACTCTTTGTCAGTGGACCGGCGGCGGACCTCGTCGTCATTCGTCGAAGGCATTGCGCGCCTCGGCAGCTTCTTGGCCTTTCTGCTCGCCGTGCTACTGTCCGGCGCCATTCAATTTGGCTTCGGAATGGTGAAGGCAGGCCGAGTGGCCGCACATGTGCCTTCGCCCGTTATCAAGGGTATGCTTTCCGCCATTGGCATATTGCTGATCGTCAAGCAGTTGCCGTTCGCGTTAGGCATTGCAGGTGACCTTGATACGCCCGTCGGCAACATGCCATTCAGCCTCCGCGCACTAACCGCCTTCGCCGTCGCGACGGTGTCACTCGTCCTGCTAGCCAGTTGGGAAACCCGAGCGCTGCGACGCTTGAGGCTTGTGCGCCTAGTCCCTGCGCCGCTCGCCGTTGTGCTGCTCGGCATTGCCGCGACGCTGTTACTTGACATGCTGTCCCCAAGCCTCGCCTCGCCCGCCGAACACCGTGTCGCCCTGCCCGAGCTCGCCTCGATTGCTGCTCTCAGCGCCGCAATCAAGAGCGCTGATCTCGGGCCGAATTTCGCGCAACTACTAAACCCCGACATCTGGCGCGTCGCGTTGACGCTGGCGGTCGTCGGAAGTCTCGAGACGCTGCTGAGCCCGGAAGCCGTCAAACAGATCGATCCGAAGCGCCGCCCGACTCTGCCAGACCGGGAGCTGAAAACGCAAGGCGTGGGCAATCTGATTGCAGGAGCAATAGGCGGCCTGCCGATCACGTCGGTAATCGTGCGCAGCTCGGCGAACGTCAATGCAGGTGCACAGAGCCGCGTGTCCGCCATCGTGCACTTCATACTGCTGCTAGTCAGCGTGTTTGCACTCACCGGCCTGATTAATCAGATCCCCCTGGCAAGTCTTGCCGCGATCCTCATCCATACCGGCATCAAGCTCGCCAAACCGAGTTTGTTCCTGTCCGTTGCGAAACAGGGACCAGGTGCATTCGCACCGTTCATCGCGACGATAATCGGCGTGCTCGCCGTGGATCTCCTGTTCGGCATCGCGCTCGGACTCGCGGTCGTTGTCCTCATGGTCGCGTGTGCGAATTTGCGTGGTCCCGTTATGTTTGCGCAGCAAGACGACCACTACCTGCTGTCTTTCCGCAAGGATGTGTCATTTGTCGGCAAGGTGAAGGTCAAGCACTACCTATGGCAGATTCCTGACCAATCGGCCGTTATCATCGACACGACCCGTGCCGACTACATCGATCACGATGTGCGCGACCTGATCGACGCGTTCATCGTCGATGCACGGGGCCGCGGTATCACGGTCGAGATCAGGCAGCAGCCACATCACGCGAAAGAACGGAATGGACGCTGGCTGTTCCGCAACCAGACCTCGCGATAAGCATTAAATAGTGGAGCAGACACAGGGACGGGTTGTGCCACGATGAGGACCACTCATCTGCCCGACAGGTAGGAATGTTGGGCGGATGTCTGTGCAACGCCGCCATCGCCACAACCGGATTCACCGTCTGCTCCGTCAATCGCCGGCATACGAAATGGCGGCCGTGGCAGCGTGTTGTGTTGCGGGGCGTGGGCTGTTGGGTATCGCAGCCCCGATCGGGGCAAGCGACAGAGGTACGGAATGATGATCAGCTGGGGGATAGTGGAGGCACCTTGACGATCCGATCAGCTATTCCCGTCCGGCACGTTGCAACCTCGCTGCCTGCGTAGCAGATACAACCGAACCGACGATGCCCTACGTCGAAACGTGATGAGTCTCGACGCGTTTGGGCACTTAAGTAGCCCGCGAAAAGGTTGACGACTTTCTTGAGATGTTGGCGGAGTGGACGGGACTCGAACCCGCGACCCCCGGCGTGACAGGCCGGTATTCTAACCAACTGAACTACCACTCCTTTTCGAGGTTAACCTTAGCATGTCTGCCCGCGTTTTTCCAGCAAGAACCTTGCTCAAGAAGCACGAATCCGGATTGCGTCGCTACATGGAAGATGATCCCAACAAATGTCAATATGACCAGTATTACTAATCGTGCCAACGAGTAGCATGACTGCACGAATGTTTGTGCGACGCACACCGTCTTTTATCCTGGCCCCGCGCGATGCAATAAACCGGCGAGAGCGGCCTGCGTGCAGGCTTATGGCGGCTGCGGCATCAGGAATACACGGATGAAGAAGCTGTGCAGCGCGCCGACGATGAAGGCCTTGAACTTCAAGTGGATCAAGTCAGGATAGTGGCACTCAACTGGCTATCGAAAGCATCAATCATGTCCTGCGCCGCCCCGACACCCTCCTTCGATATCGCGACTTCCATTTGAGCGCACTGCTCTGCAAGCGTGCGGTATCCAAACACATTTAGCGCGCCCCGCAACGAATGCAACTCGGCGAGTATCCGGGCCGCGTCGCCGGCATCGTACGCGGCATGGATCGCCGCCAGCGCCTCTTCGCACGATTTCAGGAATGTAGCCCGCACGTGGGCTGGCATTGCACGGCCGCCCAGCATCCCATCGCGTTTCCTTTCCTGTTCCTGTTCCTCCGCCTGCACCGCCACACCCGGCACGCCGGTCACCTCCGACAGCGTTGCCGACAGCTCGTCCAGCTGCAGCGGCTTGGCCACGACCCGCATTACCCCGGCCGCCT
Organism: Paraburkholderia sp. MM5496-R1; assembly: GCF_050436205.1. Classification (NCBI taxonomy): domain Bacteria; kingdom Pseudomonadati; phylum Pseudomonadota; class Betaproteobacteria; order Burkholderiales; family Burkholderiaceae; genus Paraburkholderia; species Paraburkholderia sp. MM5496-R1. Next base: position 2,007,824 of record NZ_JBNDLT010000003.1, on the reverse strand, counting down.
CGCAACGCGCTCGCTCCTCCTGCGTCACGCTCGCCGTCGCCACCACGATCGGCATTTCTGGCCAGCGTGCCTGTGCCTCTCGCACGAGCCCATAACCGTCCAGCACCGGCATCGCCAGATCGGTCACCAGCACATCGAAGCGCTCCCGTGAGAGACGTTCCAGCGCCTGCAGCCCATCTTCCGCCACCTGCGGCTCACACCCGAGCATCTTCAACTGCTCGCTGAACAGTTCCCGGTTCACCGCGTTGTCTTCCGCCACCAGCACCTTCAGCCGGCGCGACAATACCCGCTGTGTCTCTTTGCCCGCCGCCAGCGGCATGCCCTGCAAGGTATGGCGTAGCGCCGCCGCCAGCCCTTTCAGACCATAGCTTGAGACCTTCACCGCCCGTCCCGTCGCTACGGGATACGCCGGTCCTTCCGCGCTGCAGTCAATCATCCAGGACGACGCTTCCAGCAGACGACGGACGTCGTCCGCATGCCAGGTGTCGTGCTCGCCGCAGACAATCAGGGTATCCGCCTCCTCCAGCGTCTCCAGATCGAGTTGCGCAGGATGACGATACGCCTGTACCTTCAGCCCCCAGGCCTCCAGTGCCGGCACCGCATACGCGTGCCACGTGTCCGCCGCCGCGACGAACAGCACCTGCTCGCCCTCGAAGTGCGGCATATCCAGCCCAGGCTCGCCGTGACAGTCGCCCAGCGGCACCCGCACCGTAAAGAGGCTGCCCTCGCCGGGCACGCTGTGCACTGCGATCGTCCCTCCCATCGCATCCGTCAGCCGCGCGCATAATGCCAGCCCCAGACCGGTGCCACCGAAGCGACGCTTGATCGTCGTATCCGCCTGGCTGAACGCGCGAAACAGCATCGCCTGCTGCTCCGGCGATATCCCGATCCCGCTGTCTTCAACTTCGATCACAAGCTCTGGCTGATTATCACTGCCCGCTTCCGCCGACAGTCTCAATGTCACCTCTCCGTGCCCGGAAAACTTGATGGCGTTCGACAGCAAATTGTTCATCACCTGGCCAAGCCTCGTCGGATCGCCCTGCATCGGTTGAGTGGTCGATGTGCCAAATTCGCCCGACAACCTCACGCCCTTCGCCCGCGCCACCGGCCCGAACATCGTCAGAGCCCGCGAGGCCACCTCCTGCGCGTCGAACACGATCCGCTCGAGCGTCATCTCACCGGCCTCGATCTTCGAGAAATCCAGCACGTCGCTCACGATTGCAAGCAGTCCGTCCGATGAACCCTGGATCGTTTTCAGCCGGTCACGCTGCAGCGCATCGAGCTGCGAGTGCGACAGCAGCTCGAGATTCCCCAGGATCGCGTTGAGCGGTGTGCGGATCTCATGGCTCATCGCCGCCAGGAAAGCGGATTTCGCGGCATTGGCCGAGTCCGCCGCCTGCTTTGCTTCACGCAGTTGCCGATTGAGGCGCTTTTCCACCGTCACGTCCGTGAACGCCGTCACCAGCACGTCCTCGCCCTGGTAGCGCGCCGGCACGACACTCACCGAGAGATCCATCGTCCCACCCTCGCGTGTCGGCAGCGACCACGCCTCGTGCGCCATGCCGTTTGTACCGGTTACACCGCTTACATCTGCGCGTTGCCGGTGACGGTGAACCAGTTCTGCCGAAAGTGTCCGTGCCGCCGGCAGGACCACCCGCGCTGCGGCCTCGATCATCGTCGGACTGCGCAACAACGGCTTACCGCTCTCCACGGCAATCAGCCCCAGCCCTACCGGTGCCGTCTCGATCAGCGCGCGGCTCAGGTGCTCGCTCTCGAACACGCGTCGAGAGCGCTCAAGAACAGGCAGGAACACGCGCCGGTTGAACAGTTGAATCAGCGACCACACCACGAGGAGGATCACTCCAGTCGTCGCGGCCGACGTTCCAATCTGACCAGTCAGTGCCCGGGCAATCGAGCGCCACGACTGCACAAACACGAGCGTTACGCCAGTCTCGCCGATTGGCCAGCCAAACAGCATGTGGCCGTCACGAAAGATCCTGCCTGTCGGCTCGACAATTCCTGCGACACCTAAAGCACGCGCGGTATCCAACGCCTTCGGGTCGACCGGTTGACGCGAAAATGAAGTGATAACCTGTCCATTGCGCGCGAAGAGCATAAGAGAGCCGTCAAGCCCACTCTCCCCTAGAGCGGCAGTGATAATGGTGACCGGTAACTCGTAAACAGCGACGGCGAACGGCTTGCGCTCCTTGTCAAACAGGGTCGCTGCAACTCGAACTGATCGCCTGCCGCTTAACGGACTATCGTAGGGAGGGAGCCACCGAAATGCACGCCCCCCGGTGCGGGGATCGAGCAAGGGCACGTCTCGCGGAACAAGGAGACTGCCGCCGGGTCCCGCTAGTGCAGAAAAAAAAGCAGCACGATCGGCAAGCAACGTCGCCATCCGGGCATCGCCAGGCGATGGTACCAGGATGAGCAGTGGACGGTCAGGCCTGTACAACCAGAATGTCAACAGGCCTCCGTTTCGTTCGGAAGCTGCCGTCGCCGCCTGACTTATCTGTTTAGCAAGCCGAATGTACCGGGTTGCCAACAAATCGGGAGGCGTTGCAGACGAGGCACCCACCACGAGCACCGGCAGATGATCTGGGGCCTGCTGAAGACGAAGCATCTGGCCATTGCCTGTGAACTGTTCGATAAGGCGTGGCTCGGCCTGTTCGCCGGCCCTCCAGGCGACCTCGATGAGCCGTACGCCGTTTTGCATAAGCACGACGTTGCGCGAGTTAAGGTCGGTGAGCCGGTTCACGCCGGACATCAGTTCTTGATGCTCGAGCGCAACATAGGTACGTACAGTGGCCACCGTGTTCAGGACGAACGCAACCAGCACCACCGCCGTTACCACTGCCCCGCCACCGAACATCAACAAATGCTGATAGCGGCGAAAGCGGTCCAATACATTGCGTTGTGCGTATGGAGTCATAGGTGCCAGCGGAGTTGACGCTTTCGCCGGGTGCCCCCTCGAAGGAAGGTTCACGTGGCAGGTAACAACCTGATTATCCACCGCGCGGCGCAACAGCGAAACGCTTCTTTACACGCGTGCTGACGGCCTGTCCCGAAGCACCGAAGAAAATCGTTACCGACCTGTTACGCATTTACCTGACCGCGAAAGCAGAACTCGCGGCGCTGGCGAGCGTGAAGCACATCAACTGCTGCGCTGTTCGCTTTATCGCCAATAGTTCGCCGCGCAATGCGTGGCGTTTTTCATGGGCGTCGCCCAAGGTCCGTCCGTTAAGCTTTGAATGGTGGCATCGCCTGCCAATCTTCCGCCACGTGAACGCTAATGTGACAACGCCGTTCTTTGCCCCGGTCGGGACTGCGATTGCCCCACAGCCCTTACCCAGCAGGGCGCCGACGCCGGGACCGGATTGACGAACTCTGCTACACCTCTCGGCGAGGTCAATCCTTCAGCGTGAGCGACAATACCCTCACGACCAGTTCCTGATAGCCGATACCAACCGCGCGAGCAGCCTTCGGCAACAGCGAGTGATCTGTCATTCCTGGTGATGTGTTCACTTCGAGGAAGTACGGCTTGCCCTCGCCATCCATCATGAAGTCGACACGCCCCCAGTCCCAGCAACCGAGCACGTCAAACGCGCGGCGCGCGAGTTGCTTCAGGCGCATCTCTTCCTGGGATGCCAGTCCGCATGGAATCAGGTACTGCGTCGAATCGTGAACGTACTTCGCGTCATAGTCGTAGAACTCGCCCGCTGGCACAATTTGGATGACCGGCAGATCGAGGCCGCCCGCAATGCACGCAGTGTATTCACCGCCGCCTTCGATACTCTTCTCGACCAGCACGATAGCGTCGAACTTTGCTGCTTCCGCGATCGCTGAGGGTAGCGCCTCGGCCGCTTTTACCTTGATCACGGCGACGCTTGAGCCTTCGCTCGCCGCCTTCACAAATAGCGGCAACCCGAGTTGCGCGACGATCTCCTGCGCACGCGCGTCGTAATCGTCGCCGCGCATCACGGCCTCGAACGGCGGCGTCGGAATTCCCAGTTGCTGCCACACAAGTTTCGCGCGGAACTTGTCCAGCCCGAGCGCCGAACCAAGCACGCCGCTGCCCGTATATCGGATCCCATAAAAATCGAGCGCGCCCTGAATCTGTCCATTTTCGCCGTAGCCGCCGTGCAGCACGTTGAACGCGCGCACAAAGCCCTCGTCCTTTAACGCTGACAACGGCCGCGTGGATGGATCGAAGGGGTGTGCGTCGACGCCTGCATCGCGCAGTCTCTGCAACACGAGACGACCAGAATTGAGCGACACGTCACGCTCGGCGGACACTCCACCAAACAACACTGCCACCTTGCCGAATCGCTTCGGATCGATACTGTCCATCGAGCTCCCTATTTATGCGCAAGGCACCTTTATCTTCTCGTCCGCTCATCGAGACTTTGACCAGCGAGGCCGGTATCTGGGGGTGCCCCTAACGCGCGACGAAAGACATAGCCCCCTGCTCAAACCCACGACCACCGTTTCGCGATCATCCCATCGCAGGCAACTCCGGCACGAGCCCGGTTTCGAAGCGTCATACAGCCAAGTCGGAACGGAAATTGAGGCGGCAACTTTCAACCACAAATCTCACTGTCGAAGCCAGGGACGCAGCGAATAACAAGCAACCAGCCGTGAACAAGTTTAGGAAAAATACCGTCAGGTGTCCATCGACAGTGGATGCTGTTCCGGGCTAACGTAACGACGGAAACAACTACCCAAACGAAAGCGCGCGGTCTGTCCGATCGGCTGCCGCAGGCTGACGGCGACAACGACACAACGAGCTTTCGGACCACTACGAATCGGCTGCATGGGTCGCTTGACGGCATCAACGTCAGCCCCCACGCCCGGCCCGATTTGCTGACCAATGCTCCTCACCATGACAACGCCAGTCAGTGCTCCCTGGAGGTCGCACCTTTTCGTGGCTTACTTAACCTGCGACAGGTCAAGTTCTGCAAGCGCCATGTGGATTTCCTTCGCTGATTTCCCTTGAGCCAAAAGCGTTGCAGCGCGTTTCGCGTGTCCGGCGAGCAGGTGATGCTGCGGCCCGGGAGCATTGGCGTAGATGTGATGCGGCTTGAGGCCGGCGGCACGCAGACGGCGGACATAATACAGCTGGCTGTAAAAGGGAACCACACGATCCTCCGGATCAGAAATCACATAGATTTCCGGTCGTGGATCCCGGCGAATGCGCCCGATTTCGTCCACAGGATCGTAATAGCTCCGGGCATCGTAAAGCAGTCGACCGGGGATTTCCCGCTTGTATTCCCAGTACGCCGCGACCTGTTTGGCGGAAACAAGGGCAGAAGAAACCACCGATGCCGCAACGTCTGCGCGTCTGTTCAGGAGCGCAGCGGCGATCTGGCCTCCTGCGGAATGTCCGGTCAGAATGAATGATGCAATGTTGTAACGCTCCTTGAGCATGTCCAGTGCGCGATCCATCAGTTCGATCTCGCGATGCGTGCGGCGCATGTTATGGTCGCCAGAGGAGCCATAGATACCCGGCCGGGCAAGATAGAGCGTGGGACGGCCGGAATCAGCGGACCATTTAGCCATATCTTTCCCAATTTCCATGGGCGAAACAGCCAGGTAGGATTGTGTAACGTACCTGACTCCCTTCGTCGTTCTCAGCATGACATCCCCGCTGAAATAAACCAGCACAGTGGGGCTTTCGCTGCCGGACAATCCATGCGCGTAGTATCGAATGCAATCTCCCTTGCCGTTGACTTCGACCCACAGGCTATCGGGCACTCGCGCGCAGTGTTCCGGTGAACTGAATGAACCGTTCAGGGCTTGTGCGGCATCGAATGGCTCGCGTCCCACAGGGATATTAAGCTCCCCAGGCCGTGGAGTCTCAAACGGCCCCAGTGTGGGTCGGTCCGCCAGACTGGGTTCGGTAACGCCCAAAACGCCAAAGACAACGAACAGGAAGCGCCGGAGTCTCCAGCGCAGAAGGTGCGATAAACGCCGACAATGTCGGCCAAACCATTTCATAAATAAGGTTCCGTGAGGTTATGCAGAAAAGACAGAAATGATCAACGATGGCCATGCGCGCAGGCAACGAACTCGCCTGCACCAGACGCAGGCGAGCACCTTGGGTAGTACGGCTGATTTGGCATTCGGGTCCCGTGCTGCGCGCAGACTACCCCGCGCGGCTTACCGCCATCGGGGTGAGCGCTGGAAGCTTTCGGGTCGTTCAGGCACGCCTGAAGACCCATTGCTCGCAGGGCCAGAGGTCAATGCTACTTTTGCGCGCCAGCCCTCAGCCACGCTACGACCTCATGGAGACGCGTACTGTTCGAGCCCTTGAGCAGCACTACGTCCTTGTCGACAAGCTCTTCTTGAAGTGCAAGCTTCAATTCGTCACGCGAATTCGTGTAGCGCCCACGGCGTGCAGCCGGCAACCGTTCCCAGAAGTCGGTATAGAGCTTGCCCATGACATAGACGCGATCGATCCCGCAACGCTCGACCACTGCAGCCAGGTCGGTATGAAGCAGCGACGCCTGGGGACCGAGTTCCGCCATCTCGCCCAGCACAGCGACTCGTCTGGCTGCATTCTTCATGTCCCGCAAATGTTCCAGAGCGGCCTGCATCGAGCCGGGATTGGCATTGTAGGCATGGTCGACAATGGTCACGTGCCGTCCGTCGAGCGTCAGCTCAAACTCCTCGCCGCGGCCGGACAGGGCAGCAAAGCGTGCGATCCGTTCGAGCGCAGGTTCGAACGGATAGTTGAGCGCCGACACAGCGGCAAGTACTGCCAGGCTGTTCAACGCCATGTGCAAGCCTGCGGCCCCGATCGGATAGGTGATATCGCGCCCTCTAATACGCGCATCGACCCGCTGCCCCGACGCGTCATGATCCACGAGTTGAAACTCGCTCTCGGCAGTCGTGCCGTAAGTAAAGATTTTCAGATCCCGTTCGATGGCCGCCTGGTAGACGGTATCCCATTCCAGCATGTCACGATTGAGCACCACGACACTTCCCGCAGACATGCCAAGAAAAAGCATGCTTTTGGTCCGGGCAATATCAGTGATTGTGCTGTTTTTCCCGAGGTGAGCAGGCTGGATGTTAGTGAAAATGCCGACGTCCGGGCGGGCAATGGCCGCGCTCTGTCTCATTTTTCCCACGGCAACTTCCAGGACGACATGAGGGGTGTCCCACTTGATTGACGCAAGATTCCAGCTCACACCTTGGGGAAGGTTTGCGTTGAACGCGCTCGCCGCTGTCGGACCGTAAGCATTGAGGGCGTCAGCCAGCATGGCCACGAGTGTGGTCTTGCCAGCGCTTCCGGTCACCGCCAGGACAGTGCCGCTCATCTGGCTGCGTGCATAGGCTCCCATCGCAAGAATTGCCGTGGCCGTATCTGCGACATGCAGGACCGGCAAATCGGCAAGTTGAGCCTGCACATCAGAATGGCTCGAGATAACACCCGCCGGGCGCGGCTGCATCTGTCGAATGACAGGAACAGGGATCCCCCGGCTTACCTCACCGGTTCGGGCAACCACGACGTTTCCAGGCTGCATGGCAGGCGCGTAAATGCAAAGGCCGCTCGCCGTCCACCCCAATGGCGGCTGCTTGAGCCACGTCCCCTGCGTGGCCGCCTCGATCAGGGAGGCGTTCCATTCCCGCGCCAGCGTTGAGGATACTGAATGCCGCTGCGACTCCAGATAGTTCAGATAGGCGACAAAACCCGATAGATAGTGCTCGACATCGTCAATGCGGACCCGGAAGGCATGGTGGCGAATGAAGAAGCTGCCGGTGATCCTGCCCGGATTAGCAAAGTACATGGCAAGTTCCGGCCAGAAATGGCCATCTAACAGGCGCTGCGCCCGCGCATGCAGTGCATGGAAGAACTTATCCAGATCGACCTCGGCAAGCAGGTGCTCCAGGCCGGGCTGCTGCTGCATGCGGCTAATCATCTGCTCGGCAGCCGTCATCAATTCAAGCAGGGTTGGAAACGTCGTCACCCTTTCAGCCACGAAATCAAGATAGGTGGCGAAGTTCTGGATTCCAAATTTGTAATACGCTTCCAGTGGCCTGTGACGGGTCAGTTCGTTCACACAATAGCTGAGCCAGTGGTCATGCGCCTTCCAGTGTTTTGCCTCGATGAAATGGCCGAACGCCTTTTCTACTGCTGCGAGCCACCTCGCATCGCCAGTCAGACCATAGAGGCGCATCAGGCCGAAGGCCGCTTCGCCGTCGTAATAGATGATCCGGAATGCCTGCTTAACCGACAGATCCGGATAGTTCAGCACATGGCTGAATTTGCCGGTGTCCGCATCCTGCATGAAGAGGATGCCTGTTGCGAGCTGTTCTAGCAGAGTCAGATATTCGTCTGAGCCGGTCAGCTGGCTGTATTTGACCAGCGCCAGAAGGCACACGCCGTTGCCACCCAGTTTGACTTCGCCCTGCCGGTCAACCAGAAACGCCGCGCGGGCACTGGACGGTAATTCCGCCGGCATGATGAGTTCATTGACGAGATAATGCAGCGCTGCGTCGATTGCTGTCTTGAGGTCGTTGTCCTGGGTCACTTCCCAGGCTTCGAGCATCGCATAGATCGAACTTGCATGACGCAGGGTGTTGTAAGTGCCGATTTCGCGATCGAAACAGGGATGCCAGCCATAGTGGAAGCGCCCGCCAGGCTGTACCTGGCCGGCCAGATAACGGCTGCCGGATGCGACGAGCGCCCTGACGTCTGGCGGCCGGAGATGTTCGATGATGCGGCGGCCCGCGTTCAGACCCGTCCCGTGCAGAAGGTGTACCTCCGGCGCTTGCAGGCTTGCGAACGCCCCGCGGGTCGAGAACACATTAACGTTTTGCTGATCCTCGAAATTCACGCTGGCAAGCTGGTGCCGAATGGCGGCATACCGTTCGAAGTTTTTTGTGTTCACAACCGCATGCGTCTGTGCCGGGCCGCCATACAGCATGGCATTGCCATTCAGTTCGGTCTCCAGAAAGGCATGCCTGAAATTACTGTCCAGCGACAGGCCGCAACGAAAATAACTGCGCCGGGTCTGTTCGAGGCGGCCCCGCAGTGCCTCCCAGGTCATGCCTTCAACGCTGGTAACCCAGTCCACCCGAAGCCACTGGACGACCAGTCCAGCCGCGCCGGCAGCCTGCGTCACCTGCTCCATGCCTGCGTCCCAGGCCTCGGCAAATGTCGCCGCCGTTGCGGTCACGACGTCGGCCCGCCGCTGCCCGTCGCTCCATGAAAAGAACAGGACAAAGGGCGGCCAGGACGCCGCAAGGGGATTGACCTGCGGTTCAACGACGGAGCGCAATCGCGTGAACAATGCGGCGAAGCCTGTGGGGTCGGGATGCGCGTGCTCAGACGGGGTAGATGTCATGTGGTTTTACCCTTGGGTAGAGGCAGCCAGCACGCCTGCGGCCAGATACCTGGCGACGATGTCTCGTCTGGCCGCAGCCATTAAAATCTTACCGAACACGATTTCGCCCTTCAGTATATACATTTGTTGTTCGAGATTTTTGCAGGGGCACGATCCGCGTGGATCGCAAGACTCATGCTCTGCACTCCGGCAAATTCTCCAGCCGCCAGGATCTGCATTTCAGCATCGCGAACCCTGAATCAACTGCAACTAATCCGTTGCAGCCCGAAGATCTGACTGCACCTGACAGTGCCCTTCATTTTGAATGATTCGTGTCTATCGGCGTTGTTCCGGTAGCCGCGAGCGCTCGCTGCCACTGTTCGATTAACTCACGTTTGCTCGATCGGGACGCAAACACGAACTCATTGAGCTTCCCGTTAAAAAATACCTGATCCCTGTCGCGCAACTCTGCATAGGCGAGCAGCACATTGATTGCAGGAATCTCTGTTTGTCTGGTCATCGCGACACTCCCGTTCCCGGAAGGCCCTCACCGTTTGCCCGGGCATGCGGTGAAGGCCGGTAGGTACGCGACCTTCCCGATTCAGGAAGATCGCGCCTCAGGACTCAACATCAGGGCTCAGCATCCCCCCCATGCCTTTATCGGGCCGGGCCCGACAGACTCAGTTGCACCACCACCCGGCGGTTGGGCTCATTGCAGGCAATCTTCTGCTGCATCGTGCCACTGCAGTCGGCGACCACCGGATCGGAATTGCCCGCGCTTTCCGCGGTGATCTTCTGCGCCGGAATACCCTGCTCGATCAGCATCCGGCGAACCGTCATCGCACGCTGCTCGCCAAGCTTCTGCGCCGCCGCCGCCGAGCCGATCAGGTCCGCGTGGCCGATCACCGTCACGGCTTGCAGCGAGGTGTTTTCCGCGCGAATCTGCTCAGCCAGATGTGCAATTGCCGCATGGCCTGTGACAGTCATGTCGCGATTGCCAGACTTGCCGAAGGCGAACAGCGTGTCGCCCTTGAGCGTGTATTCTTTCGCCGCGACAGGCTGCGCCACCGGAGCTGCCGTCACGGGGATCGACGCAGGGTCACACGCCTCCACTGCCGATGCGCGCGAAAGAACGTGCATCTGGGCGCGCATGCCTTGCAACTGGGCTTCGGCTTCGTTGCGCGGCACCATGATCGGTGCGTCATTGCTGCCAGCCGGCCCGACCTTCACGAAGTAGGTCATGCCGCCCTTCAGTTCTGCGCCGGATCGCCCGGTGGTCTTGCCTTTGTACAGCGGTGCGTCCTGAATGTAGGCGCCCAGCATGTGCTGGCCCGGCTTGACGCAGAAGATGCTATAGCCATTGGGCAGCAATGCGGTCTGCAGCTCGCCATCAACGTAGACGTCGGCAGCGGCCGAACGGCCCGCACCCGCGGATGCATCACGGTAGTAGACGATCTGCGCCTGCTGGGGGCCGACCTGTCCGACCGGCGCGTAGCTCTGGCCGAATACCTTGCCGGGCTGCGTACCGGCACGGGCCGTCGGCGCGGTGCCGGGTGCGGCTGCCTGGGTGACCGGCGGTTGCGGGTTAGAGAAAGTCTGTTGTGCGATGGCGGGCAAGGTACCCGCCGTCACGAGCAATGCGCCTGCGAGCGCACGCATCAGGGTTTGATTGAAAGTCATGATCAGTTCGTCAAAAACGGTCCCCCGGGCAACGCGATGCTGCTCAGGGAGCCTGATTAAATGGGTGGTGATTCCGGGTCCGCGACGCAGGTCATGCGTCGCGGACCATCCGGAGGTCAGTGGTTGTTCAGCACCGTCTCGACACCGTGCTGCACCAGCAGTTCGGCGTTCAGACCCGAGTGGTAGAAGACGTCATACTCGATGCCACCCACAGTCGTGTTGCCAGACTGTTGCGTCCAGTCGCCGATGTCCTCCCCGTCCGGCAACAGATCAGACAGCTCGACCTTGTCACCCGCATCGCCCTTGACCATCACTTGCGTGCGGCCATCAGCAATGAACAGGTCCTTGCCGCCCTGCTCGAGCACATCGCCCAGCGACAGCTTGAGCGTGTTGTTACCCGTGCCGGTAATGTCGAACACTTCGATCGACGACACCACAAAGCTAACCTTGCCCAAGTCCAAGGTCTGGCCAGCGCCTGCCAGCTTCAGCGTGTCTAGACCGCCGTTGCCAAAGATGAACCCGGCGTCCATCACTTCATTAACGTCGTCCACCGTAAAGACGGTATTTGCATCGGTGCCGACGTAGGTGTCGAAGGGCTCGCGACCCGAGAGGAGGGTTCCCGGATTCACGACATGTAGCTGTTCCGTCTCGATAGAGGTACCGCTTTCCCCAACGATATAGTTAGAGCTATTGCCAGCAGCATCCATAACCGCAACCCCATATGCAGCACCTGACTCAATCGCTGCTATAGCACCGGACGTCATCTCCACGCTGGCCGATCCGCGAGCTATCTCCGAACTAGTCACGTAGATGTGGAATCGCACGTCACCCACTGCAACCAGTAGGGTATCGCCCGCCATGGCACTCGGAGAAAGCGTCACGGTGAGGCGGCCAATCTCACCCACCATGTCATACGAGACCCCGAGTATCGACGACGGGGCAATCGTATCCAGCGTTACATTTTGTGACGCCACCTTGCCAATATTGCCAGCCGTATCGACCACGCGCGTCTGGATCGTCCAGGACGCGTTGTGCGCCGTATTGTCCTGGAATACCCAACTTCCCTTGTTGTCGACCATCGCATCCTGCCAGGTCTTGCCGCCATCCACTGACACCTGAACCCTCTCGTTGGCCGCGAGTTCTGTCGTCAGCTCGCCCATAATCAAACGGCCTGCTGAGCCATCATTGGTCAGGAAGTCGCCGCTGTCCATTCCGCTGTCCTTGCCCATGTATGTGATGGACGCCTCAGCAGTCGGCGCTACCGTATCCACGATCACCACGTGCGGATCCGACGGCTTGCTTTCGTTGCCCGCGGGATCACGCTCCACCACCGTGAATTCGTGCTCGCCTTCGCCCAGCGGCGTATCAGGCGTGAAGCTCCAGTTTCCGTCCTCGTCGACCTCCGTCTCGCCAATCGGCGTGCCGTTGTCGATCACGATGATCGTGTCACCCGGTTCGCCCTTGCCCACCAGCGTCGGCGTCGTGTCGTCCGTGCTCTCCCCATTGTCCACCGGACCCTGAACCGGACCCACGTCGTCAATGACTTCGTCAATTTCTGGCTTGTCCGGTCCCATCGTGTAAATCCTCACATGGGTAGTCGGACTCGGCGATGAGACGTGGCCCGCTGCGTCCGTCACCGTATAGGAGATGTCGAACGCCGTGTCCTGCCCGATCAGATCGTCTGCCGGGATCTTCACCTTGATCCCGGTGAGTACGTCGACCGCCCCCACCACGTGCTCGTAGCTCTTGCCGTTCCAGTCAATCGTGATCACGTCACCCGCGATCATGCCCGTATAGGCAGGGATCAACACCCACGTGCCATCGCTGGCCTCTGTCGCGTCGATTACACCGTCTGCCATCTCCGGTACTTCAGGTGCCTTCAGTACCAGTGCTGGCACTGTCGTATCGATGATCACCACGTGCGGCTCCGACGGCCTGCTTTCGTTGCCCGCGGGATCACGCTCCACCACCGTGAACTCATGCTCGCCCTCTTCCAGCGGCGTCTCAGGCGTGAAGCTCCAGTTGCCCTCCTCGTCGACCGTCGTCTCGCCAATCGGCGTGCCGTTGTCGATCACGATGATCGTGTTGCCCGGCTCACACCTGCCCCAGATGCCCTCCAGCGTCGGCGTCGTGTCGTCCGTGCTCGCACCATTGCCCACCGGACCCTGGGTCGGACCCACGTCGTCAATGACCTCGTCAATCGACGGCTTGCCCGGCGGCGTCGTATCCACGATCACCGTCCACGGATCCGACGGCCCACTTTCGTTGCCCGCAGGATCGCGCTCCACCACCGTGAACTGATGCTCGCCCTCTTCCAGCGGCGTCTCAGGCGTGAAGCTCCAGTTGCCCTCCTCGTCGACCGTCGTCTCGCCGATCGGCGTGCCGTTGTCGATCACGATGATCGTGTCGCCCGGTTCACCCTCGCCCACCAGCGTCGGCGTCGTGTCGTCCGTGCTCTCACCATTGCCCACCGGACCCTGGATCGGACCTTCGTCGTCAATGACCTCGTCAATCGACGGCTTGCCCGGCGGCGTCGTATCCACGATCACCGTCCACGGATCCGACGGCCCACTTTCGTTGCCCGCAGGATCGCGCTCCACCACCGTGAACTGATGCTCGCCCTCTTCCAGCGGCGTCTCAGGCGTGAAGCTCCAGTTGCCCTCCTCGTCGACCGTCGTCTCGCCAACCGGCGTGCCGTTGTCGATCACGATGATCGTGTCGCCCGGTTCACCCTCGCCCACCAGCGTCGGCGTCGTGTCGTCCGTGCTCTCACCATTGCCCACCGGACCCTGAACCGGACCTTCGTCGTCAATGACTTCGACAATCGACGGCTTGCCCGGCGGCGTCGTATCCACGATCACCGTCCGCGGCTCCGACGGCCCACTTTCGTTGCCCGCAGGATCGCGCTCCACCACCGTGAACTGATGCTCGCCCTCTTCCAGCGGCGTCTCAGGCGTGAAGCTCCAGTTGCCCTCCTCGTCGACCGTCGTCTCGCCAATCGGCGTGCCGTTGTCGATCACGACGATCGTGTCGCCCGGTTCGCCCTTGCCCACCAGCGTCGGCGTCGTGTCGTCCGTGCTCTCACCATTGCCCACCGGACCCTGAACCGGACCTTCGTCGTCAATGACTTCGACAATCGACGGCTTGCCCGGCGGCGTCGTATCCACGATCACCGTCCGCGGGTCCGACGGCTCACTTTCGTTGCCCGCAGGATCGCGCTCCACCACCGTGAACTGATGCTCGCCCTCTTCCAGCGGCGTCTCAGGCGTGAAGCTCCAGTTGCCCTCCTCGTCGACCGTCGTCTCGCCAACCGGCGTGCCGTTGTCGATCACGACGATCGTGTCGCCCGGTTCGCCCTTGCCCACCAGCGTCGGCGTCGTGTCGTCCGTGCTCTCACCATTGCCCACCGGACCCTGAACCGGACCTTCGTCGTCAATGACTTCGACAATCGACGGCTTGCCCGGCGGCGTCGTATCCACGATCACCGTCCGCGGGTCCGACGGCTCACTTTCGTTGCCCGCAGGATCGCGCTCCACCACCGTGAACTGATGCTCGCCCTCTTCCAGCGGCGTCTCAGGCGTGAAGCTCCAGTTGCCCTCCTCGTCGACCGTCGTCTCGCCAATCGGCGTGCCGTTGTCGATCACGATGATCGTGTCGCCCGGTTCACCCTCGCCCACCAGCGTCGGCGTCGTGTCGTCCGTGCTCTCACCATTGCCCACCGGACCCTGGATCGGACCTTCGTCGTCAATGACTTCGCCAATCGACGGCTTGCCCGGCGGCGTCGTATCCACGATCACCGTCCACGGATCCGACGGCCCACTTTCGTTGCCCGCAGGATCGCGCTCCACCACCGTGAACTGATGCTCGCCCTCTTCCAGCGGCGTCTCAGGCGTGAAGCTCCAGTTGCCCTCCTCGTCGACCGTCGTCTCGCCAACCGGCGTGCCGTTGTCGATCACGATGATCGTGTCGCCCGGTTCACCCTCGCCCACCAGCGTCGGCGTCGTGTCGTCCGTGCTCTCACCATTGCCCACCGGACCCTGAACCGGACCTTCGTCGTCAATGACTTCGACAATCGACGGCTTGCCCGGCGGCGTCGTATCCACGATCACCGTCCGCGGGTCCGACGGCCCACTTTCGTTGCCCGCAGGATCGCGCTCCACCACCGTGAACTGATGCTCGCCCTCTTCCAGCGGCGTCTCAGGCGTGAAGCTCCAGTTGCCCTCCTCGTCGACCGTCGTCTCGCCAATCGGCGTGCCGTTGTCGATCACGACGATCGTGTCGCCCGGTTCACCCTTGCCCACCAGTGTCGGCGTCGTGTCGTCCGTGCTCTCGCCATTGCCCACCGGACCCTGAACCGGACCCATGTCGTCAATCACTTCGCCAATGACCGGCTGGTCCGGCGCGGTCGTGTCCACGACTACCACGTGCGGCTCCGACGGCCTGCTTTCGTTGCCCGCAGGATCGCGCTCCACCACCGTGAACTCGTGCTCGCCCTCGGCCAGCGGCGTATCAGGCGTGAAGCTCCAGTTGCCCTCCTCGTCGACCTTCGTCTCGCCAATCGGCGTGCCGTTGTCGATCACGACGATCGTGTCGCCCGGTTCACCCTTGCCCACCAGTGTCGGCGTCGTGTCGTCCGTGCTCTCGCCATTGCCCACCGGTCCCTGGATCGGACCTTCGTCGTCAATCACTTCGCCAATGACTGGCTGGTCCGGCGCATCAACATCCGCATCCGCATCCGCATCCGCGTCAGCATCGGCATCGGCATCAGCATCCGCATCCGCATCCGCATCCGCATCCGCATCCGCATCCGCATCCGCATCAGCGTCCGCATCGGCATCCGCATCAGCGTCCGCATCGGCATCGGCATCGGCATCGGCATCAGCGTCGGCATCAGCATCAGCATCAGCATCAGCATCGGCATCCGCGTCCGCATCGGCATCCGCGTCCGCGTCCGCGTCCGCGTCAGCATCCGCGTCCGCGTCCGCGTCAGCATCGGCATCCGCATCGGCATCGGCATCGGCATCCGCATCCGCATCCGCGTCAGCATCGGCATCCGCGTCAGCATCGGCATCCGCGTCGGAGTCAGCATCCGCATCCGCATCCGCGTCCGCGTCCGCGTCGGCATCTGCATCAGCGTCAGCATCCGCATCCGCATCCGCATCCGCATCCGCATCGGCATCGGCATCGGCATCGGCATCGGCATCCGCGTCGGCGTCAGCATCAGCATCAGCATCCGCATCCGCATCCGCATCGGCATCCGCGTCAGCATCCGCATCCGCATCCGCGTCAGCATCCGCGTCCGCGTCAGCATCCGCGTCCGCGTCAGCATCGGCGTCAGCATCGGCGTCAGCATCGGCATCCGCATCGGCATCGGCATCGGCATCGGCATCGGCATCGGCATCGGCATCGGCATCGGCGTCCGCATCCGCATCCGCATCCGCATCCGCATCGGCGTCCGCATCGGCATCAGCATCCGCATCGGCATCGGCATCCGCATCGGCGTCCGCATCCGCATCGGCATCCGCATCGGCGTCCGCATCGGCATCCGCGTCAGCATCGGCATCCGCATCCGCATCCGCATCCGCATCCGCGTCGGCATCCGCGTCGGCATCCGCGTCGGCGTCAGCATCCGCGTCTGCATCGGCATCGGCATCGGCGTCCGCATCCGCATCCGCGTCGGCGTCAGCATCGGCATCGGCATCGGCATCGGCGTCCGCATCGGCATCGGCATCGGCATCCGCGTCAGCATCGGCATCCGCATCCGCATCAGCATCAGCATCGGCATCAGCATCCGCATCGGCATCCGCATCCGCGTCGGCGTCAGCGTCGGCATCAGCATCCGCATCCGCATCCGCATCCGCATCAGCATCCGCATCCGCATCCGCATCCGCATCCGCATCCGCATCCGCATCAGCGTCCGCATCGGAATCAGCGTCCGCATCCGTATCGTCGTCAACTGCACCCGGCGGCGTCTGTTCATCCACTACAGCAGGAGCGCTGCCGCCATTACCACCACCGCTCGCGGCGGCAATCCCCGCACCCAGCGCGGCAAGCGCACCCAGGCCCAGGAGGCCGAAGCCCACCAGACCGACACCCGGCGCGGCGACGAGATTCGCGCCGAAACCGTTCAGTTGCGCCGCACCCAGAACCAGAGGCGAGTCCGCGCCATCCACAAGAAAAGCGGCCTCATGATCATCCTCGCCGTCCGCAGCGATATATTCGTGATACGACCCGTCTTCACCCAGGCCGACCAGCTCGCCTTCATTGCCGTAGAAGTCCTCAATGATCAGTTGCGGCTGGTCCAACTCCGCCCCTTCCAGGCTGACCAGAAGATTCTTGCCGGAGCGTCGCACGGTAATGTTTTCGGGGCCGTGGCCGGTCTTGCTCTCGGCCAGAATGAATTTGCCACCTTTGATGGCGCTTACACGAACGGGAGCGCCCTGCGCGGACCCACGCAATTCAACAGTCTGCTTGATGGTGCTGCCGTCGACGACGGCCAGCTTCACTGAACTGGTACTCATGGTAGTAGTAGTGCCTCTTTGAGTGCCTATGCTGGTCCACCTGGCCAGCGTATAGATAGAAAATGGCGACATGGCAGTCGCAGGAGTGCTGCTCTACCTCCATTCTTGATGGGTGAGCAATAAAACGAAATATGACGAGTTCGAATTTCGACGAGACAGGAACGAGACATTTCCCGGCACGGGAATCGCGAGCAGCGGTGCCTATGCACGATTGCGTAAGGGCTAAACAGGCAGTTGTCCGATGTTTCTCGCCTCTGTGCGCCAGACGCGAAAAAGGGCCGCCATCCAGAAAGGAAGGCAGCCCATCGCGAAGCCCTGTATCCGGTGCGGCTCTGATCCGCAACACCTAACCGCCGGAGCGCCCGGTCTCCAGCCAGTCAACCAGCGAACCCGCGGATGCGTGCTCCCGCAGTACCGCCGCGTAGCCATCGAACCGGTTCGTCACTTCGCTCACGCTGTTGCCGTAGTGATCGTTCTCCGCAAGGAGCACATCGAGCAGGGTTCGTTTGCCCAGGTGGTACCACTGTTCGAAGAAAGCCTTGCGCACCTGATCGGTTTCAGCGGAGAGGCGTTTGTACTGCTCCGCGCGGTCGAGCCCTGATCCGCAGTGCGTGGCTCATGATGACGCCCGCCGGGCACGGCTGCATTTGCCGAATGACAGGAATAGAGATCCCCCGGCCTGCATGGCAGGCGCGTAAATGCAAAGGCCGCTTGCTGTCCACCCCGATGGCGGCGTGAGCCACGTCCCCTGCGTAGCCGCCCCGATCAGGGAGGCGTTCCACCCCCGCGCCAGCGTGGAGAATATTGAATGCCGCTGCGATTCCAGATGGTTCAGATAGGGCGACGAAACCCGATAAATAGTGCTCGACGTCGTCAATGCGGACCCGGAAGGCATGGTGGCGGATGAAGAAGCTGCCAATGATCCTGCCCGGATTGGCAAAGTACATGGCGAGTTCCGGCCAGAAATGTCATTTAACAGGCGCTGTGCTCGCGCACGCAGTGCATGGAAGAATTTAGCCCTGAATCAACCGCAACTAATCCGTTGCAGCCTGGAGATCTGACTGCGCCTGACAGTGCCCTTCATTTTGAAGATTCGTGTCTATCGGCGTTGTTCCGGTAGCCGCGAGCGCTCGCTGCCACTGCCTGATGAACTCACGTTTGCTCGATCGGGACGCAAACACGAACTCATTGAGCTTCCCGTTAAAAAATACCTGATCCCTGTCGTGCAACTCTGCATAGGCGAGCAGCACATTGATTGCAGGAATCTCTGTTTGTCTGGTCATCGCGACACTCCCGTTCCCGGAAGGCCCTCACCGTTTGCCCGGGCATGCGGTGAAGGCCGGTAGGTGCGCGACCTTCCCGATTCAGGAAGATCGCGCCTCAGGGCTCAGCATCAGGGCTCAGCCTCCCCCCATGCCTTTATCGGGCCGGGCCCGACAGACTCAGTTGCACCACCACCCGGCGGTTGGGCTCATTGCAGGCAATCTTCTGCTGCATCGTGCCGCTGCAGTCGGCGACCACCGGATCGGAATTGCCCGCACTTTCCGCGGTGATCTTCTGCGCCGGAATACCCTGCTCGATCAGCATCCGGCGAACCGTCATCGCACGCTGCTCGCCAAGCTTCTGCGCCGCCGCCGCCGAGCCGATCAGGTCCGCGTGGCCGATCACCGTCACGGCTTGCAGCGAGGTGTTTTCCGCGCGAATCTGCTCAGCCAGATGTGCAATTGCCGCATGGCCTGTGACAGTCATGTCGCGATTGCCAGACTTGCCGAAGGCGAACAGCGTGTCGCCCTTGAGCGTGTACTCTTTCGCCGCGACAGGCTGCGCCACCGGGGCTGCCGTCACGGGGATCGACGCAGGGTCACACGCCTCCACTGCCGATGCGCGCGAAAGAACGTGCATCTGGGCGCGCATGCCTTGCAACTGGGCTTCGGCTTCGTTGCGCGGCACCATGATCGGTGCGTCATTGCTGCCAGCCGGCCCGACCTTCACGAAGTAGGTCATGCCGCCCTTCAGTTCTGCGCCGGATCGCCCGGTGGTCTTGCCTTTGTACAGCGGTGCGTCCTGAATGTAGGCGCCCAGCATGTGCTGGCCCGGCTTGACGCAGAAGATGCTATAGCCATTGGGCAGCAATGCGGTCTGCAGCTCGCCATCAACGTAGACGTCGGCAGCGGCCGAACGGCCCGCACCCGCGGATGCATCACGGTAGTAGACGATCTGCGCCTGCTGGGGGCCGACCTGTCCGACCGGCGCGTAGCTCTGGCCGAATACCTTGCCGGGCTGCGTACCGGCACGGGCCGTCGGCGCGGTGCCGGGTGCGGCTGCCTGGGTGACCGGCGGTTGCGGGTTAGAGAAAGTCTGTTGTGCGATGGCGGGCAAGGTACCCGCCGTCACGAGCAATGCGCCTGCGAGCGCACGCATCAGGGTTTGATTGAAAGTCATGATCAGTTCGTCAAAAACGGTCCCCCGGGCAGCAGCGATGCTGCTCAGGGAGCCTGATTAAATGGGTGGTGATTCCGGGTCCGCGACGCAGGTCATGCGTCGCGGACCATCCGGAGGTCAGTGGTTGTTCAGCACTGTCTCGACACCGTGCTGCACCAGCAGTTCGGCGTTCAGACCCGAGTGGTAGAAGACGTCATACTCGATGCCATCCACAGTCGCGTTGCCAGACTGTTGCGTCCAGTCGCCGATGTCCTCCCCGTCCGGCAACAGATCAGACAGCTCGACCTTGTCACCCGCATCGCCCTTGACCATCACTTGCGTGCGGCCATCAGCAATGAACAGGTCCTTGCCGCCCTGCTCGAGCACATCGCCCAGCGACAGCTTGAGCGTGTTGTCGCCCGTGCCCGTCAGATCGATGACCTCGACGGACAACGGCGTCTGCCCAATGCGAGTCAGATCCAGAATCTCGCCTTCGCCGTCATGTTCGACGTGTACCTGACCGTCGTCTTGCACGGCGAGGACCGATTCTGCCGGGACGACCGGATCGGCCTCGGCGGTTGCTTCCTGGCTGTCCTGTGTGTCGTGATCCGCTACAGGGTTCTGACCAGAAGTAATGTCCTGGTCCAAAACCGCGTCCTGATCAACGACCGCGTCATCAGCAACGTCTTCAACAGACATTACAACTGCATCAGCACTCTGCTCTTCCTCGGTTATTGATAGACCGGTAACTCCCCCCCCAAAAGTCTCAAGCGTAATAGCGATGTCATCCACGAAGAAGTAGTCCTTGCCACCGGCCTGAGTGCCGTTGGAGCCAGAAACTAACTGGAACCCCGTAAAGACCATTCCTTCCGGCATAGTGAACGTGACCGTATGTGCCGTTTTCGATCCGAAGGTCCCAGTCAAGATTATCTTACCGTCGGTGCCGATGAACCTGATCACATTGCCACTGGTGTCACTATCGCCCACAGTGAATGTAATGGAGCTTGCGGTGTAGCCATCTTCCAAACCGACATACACGGCTCCGCACACACCCAACGCGTTGCTAGTGGGCTTAGTAATTGGCCCAACAAACCCGGCGGGGGATATCCCCTGCCAATCGCTCGCCTGATTGATAGTGCTGATGTGCAATAAGCCGAGGGTAAGTCCCTTACCAAGGGAACCAACCGGAGCCCCACTAAAGTCCTCATAAATTACGGTGGGGGTATCTGCCCCCAACGAGAAACCGAACGGTTCGCTCGGCTCGCTCTGGTTGCCCGCCGCGCCCGTCGCCACCGCCGTCAGTTCATGCGGGCCATAGGCCAGCGGCTGCTCCGGCGTGAAACTCCAATTGCCATCGTCATCAGCCGTCGTCTGTCCCAGGACCTGGTCACCGTCATACACCGTCACCGTGCTGCCCGGCTCCGCCGAGCCCCAGATTTTCGGCTGCGTGTCGTCGCTCGTCCCGCCCGGGGAGATCACCCCCTTCAGCGGGCCCACGTCGTCGATCACCGCCCAGATCACCGGCCTGATCACCGGCGGGGTCGTGTCCACGATCACCACGTGCGACTCCGAAGGCCTGCTTTCGTTGCCCGCCTCGTCACGCTCCACCACCGTGAACTGGTGCTCGCCTTCGTCCAGCGGCGTATCAGGCGTGAAGCTCCAGTTGCCGTCCTCGTCGACCTCCGTCTCGCCAACCGGCGTGCCGTTGTCGATCACGATGATCGTGTCGCCCGGTTCGCCCTTGCCCACCAGCGTCGGCGTCGTGTCGTCCGTGCTCTCGCCATTGCCCACCGGACCCTGGATCGGACCTTCGTCGTCAATCACTTCGCCAATGACCGGCTGGTCCGGCGCAGTCGTGTCCACGATCACCACGTGCGGCTCCGACGGCCTGCTTTCGTTGCCCGCGGGATCGCGCTCCACCACCGTGAACTCATGCTCGCCTTCGTCCAGCGGCGTATCAGGCGTGAAGCTCCAGTTGCCCTCCTCGTCGACCGTCGTCTCGCCAATCGGCGTGCCGTTGTCGATCACGACGATCGTGTCGCCCGGTTCGCCCTTGCCCACCAGCGTCGGCGTCGTGTCGTCCGTGCTCTCACCATTGCCCACCGGACCCTGAACCGGACCTTCGTCGTCAATGACTTCGACAATCGACGGCTTGCCCGGCGGCGTCGTATCCACGATCACCGTCCGCGGGTCCGACGGCTCACTTTCGTTGCCCGCAGGATCGCGCTCCACCACCGTGAACTGATGCTCGCCCTCTTCCAGCGGCGTCTCAGGCGTGAAGCTCCAGTTGCCCTCCTCGTCGACCGTCGTCTCGCCAATCGGCGTGCCGTTGTCGATCACGACGATCGTGTCGCCCGGTTCGCCCTTGCCCACCAGCGTCGGCGTCGTGTCGTCCGTGCTCTCACCATTGCCCACCGGACCCTGGATCGGACCTTCGTCGTCAATCACTTCGCCAATGACCGGCTGGTCCGGCGCAGTCGTGTCCACGATCACCACGTGCGGCTCCGACGGCCTGCTTTCGTTGCCCGCGGGATCACGCTCCACCACCGTGAACTCGTGCTCGCCTTCTTCCAGCGGCGTATCAGGCGTGAAGCTCCAGTTGCCCTCCTCGTCGACCTCCGTCTCGCCAACCGGCGTGCCGTTGTCGATCACGACGATCGTGTCGCCCGGTTCACCCTTGCCCACCAGCGTCGGCGTCGTGTCGTCCGTGCTGCCGCCATTGTCCACAGGACCCTGAACCAGACCCACGTCGTCAATCACTTCGCCAATGACCGGCTGGTCCGGCGCAGTCGTGTCCACGATCACCACGTGCGGCTCCGACGGCCTGCTTTCGTTGCCCGCGGGATCGCGTTCCACCACCGTGAACTCGTGCTCGCCTTCGTCCAGCGGCGTATCAGGCGTGAAGCTCCAGTTGCCGTCCTCGTCGACCTGCGTCTCGCCAACCGGCGTGCCGTTGTCGATCACGATGATCGTGTCACCCGGTTCACCCTTGCCCACCAGCGTCGGCGTCGTGTCGTCCGTGCTCTCGCCATTGCCCACCGGTCCCTGGATCGGACCTTCGTCGTCAATCACTTCGCCAATGACCGGCTGGTCCGGCGCAGTCGTGTCCACGATCACCACGTGCGGCTCCGAGGGCCTGCTTTCGTTGCCCGCGGGATCACGCTCCACCACCGTGAACTCGTGCTCGCCTTCGTCCAGCGGCGTATCAGGCGTAAAGCTCCAGTTGCCGTCCTCGTCGACCTCCGTCTCGCCAACCGGCGTGCCGTTGTCGATCACGACGATCGTGTCGCCCGGTTCACCCTTGCCCACCAGCGTCGGCGTCGTGTCGTCCGTGCTGCCGCCATTGTCCACAGGACCCTGAACCAGACCCACGTCGTCAATCACTTCGCCAATGACTGGCTGGTCCGGCGCAGTCGTGTCCACGATCACCACGTGCGGCTCCGACGGCCTGCTTTCGTTGCCCGCGGGATCACGCTCCACCACCGTGAACTCGTGCTCGCCTTCGTCCAGCGGCGTATCAGGCGTGAAGCTCCAGTTGCCGTCCTCGTCGACCTGCGTCTCGCCAACCGGCGTGCCGTTGTCGATCACGATGATCGTGTCACCCGGTTCACCCTTGCCCACCAGCGTCGGCGTCGTGTCGTCCGTGCTCTCGCCATTGCCCACCGGTCCCTGGATCGGACCTTCGTCGTCAATCACTTCGCCAATGACCGGCTGGTCCGGCGCAGTCGTGTCCACGATCACCACGTGCGGCTCCGAGGGCCTGCTTTCGTTGCCCGCGGGATCACGCTCCACCACCGTGAACTCGTGCTCGCCTTCGTCCAGCGGCGTATCAGGCGTAAAGCTCCAGTTGCCGTCCTCGTCGACCTGCGTCTCGCCAACCGGCGTGCCGTTGTCGATCACGACGATCGTGTCGCCCGGTTCACCCTTGCCCACCAGCGTCGGCGTCGTGTCGTCCGTGCTGCCGCCATTGTCCACAGGACCCTGAACCAGACCCACGTCGTCAATCACTTCGCCAATGACTGGCTGGTCCGGCGCAGTCGTGTCCACGATCACCACGTGCGGCTCCGACGGCCTGCTTTCGTTGCCCGCGGGATCACGCTCCACCACCGTGAACTCGTGCTCGCCTTCGTCCAGCGGCGTATCAGGCGTAAAGCTCCAGTTGCCGTCCTCGTCGACCTGCGTCTCGCCAACCGGCGTGCCGTTGTCGATCACGACGATCGTGTCGCCCGGTTCACCCTTGCCCACCAGCGTCGGCGTCGTGTCGTCCGTGCTGCCGCCATTGTCCACAGGACCCTGAACCAGACCCACGTCGTCAATCACTTCGCCAATGACTGGCTGGTCCGGCGCAGTCGTGTCCACGATCACCACGTGCGGCTCCGACGGCCTGCTTTCGTTGCCCGCGGGATCACGCTCCACCACCGTGAACTCATGCTCGCCTTCGTCCAGCGGCGTATCAGGCGTGAAGCTCCAGTTGCCGTCCTCGTCGACCTGCGTCTCGCCAAGCGGCGTGCCGTTGTCGATCACGACGATCGTGTCGCCCGGTTCGCCCTTGCCCACCAGCGTCGGCGTCGTGTCGTCCGTGCTCTCGCCATTGCCCACCGGACCCTGGATCGGACCTTCGTCGTCAATCACTTCGCCAATGACCGGCTGGTCCGGCGCAGTCGTGTCCACGATCACCACGTGCGGCTCCGACGGCCTGCTTTCGTTGCCCGCGGGATCACGCTCCACCACCGTGAACTCGTGCTCGCCTTCGTCCAGCGGCGTATCAGGCGTGAAGCTCCAGTTGCCGTCCTCGTCGACCTGCGTCTCGCCAACCGGCGTGCCGTTGTCGATCACGACGATCGTGTCGCCCGGTTCGCCCTTGCCCACCAGCGTCGGCGTCGTGTCGTCCGTGCTCTCGCCATTGCCCACCGGACCCTGGATCGGACCTTCGTCGTCAATCACTTCGCCAATGACTGGCTGGTCCGGCGCAGTCGTGTCCACGATCACCACGTGCGGCTCCGACGGCCTGCTTTCGTTGCCCGCGGGATCGCGTTCCACCACCGTGAACTCGTGCTCGCCTTCGTCCAGCGGCGTATCAGGCGTGAAGCTCCAGTTGCCGTCCTCGTCGACCTGCGTCTCGCCAACCGGCGTGCCGTTGTCGATCACGATGATCGTGTCACCCGGTTCACCCTTGCCCACCAGCGTCGGCGTCGTGTCGTCCGTGCTCTCGCCATTGCCCACCGGACCCTGGATCGGACCTTCGTCGTCAATCACTTCGCCAATGACCGGCTGGTCCGGCGCAGTCGTGTCCACGATCACCACGTGCGGCTCCGACGGCCTGCTTTCGTTGCCCGCGGGATCGCGTTCCACCACCGTGAACTCATGCTCGCCTTCGTCCAGCGGCGTATCAGGCGTGAAGCTCCAGTTGCCGTCCTCGTCGACCTGCGTCTCGCCAACCGGCGTGCCGTTGTCGATCACGACGATCGTGTCGCCCGGTTCGCCCTTGCCCACCAGCGTCGGCGTCGTATCGTCCGTGCTCTCGCCATTGCCCACCGGACCCTGGATCGGACCTTCGTCGTCAATCACTTCGCCAATGACCGGCTGGTCCGGCGCAGTCGTGTCCACGATCACCACGTGCGGCTCCGACGGCCTGCTTTCGTTGCCCGCGGGATCACGCTCCACCACCGTGAACTCGTGCTCGCCTTCTTCCAGCGGCGTATCAGGCGTGAAGCTCCAGTTGCCGTCCTCGTCGACCTCCGTCTCGCCAATCGGCGTGCCGTTGTCGATTACGACGATCGTGTCGCCCGGTTCGCCCTTGCCCACCAGCGTCGGCGTCGTGTCGTCCGTGCTGCCGCCATTGTCCACAGGACCCTGAACCAGACCCACGTCGTCAATCACTTCGCCAATGACTGGCTGGTCCGGCGCAGTCGTGTCCACGATCACCACGTGCGGCTCCGACGGCCTGCTTTCGTTGCCCGCGGGATCACGCTCCACCACCGTGAACTCGTGCTCGCCTTCGTCCAGCGGCGTATCAGGCGTAAAGCTCCAGTTGCCGTCCTCGTCGACCTCCGTCTCGCCAACCGGCGTGCCGTTGTCGATCACGACGATCGTGTCGCCCGGTTCACCCTTGCCCACCAGCGTCGGCGTCGTGTCGTCCGTGCTACCGCCATTGTCCACAGGACCCTGAACCAGACCCACGTCGTCAATCACTTCGCCAATGACTGGCTGGTCCGGCGCAGTCGTGTCCACGATCACCACGTGCGGCTCCGACGGCCTGCTTTCGTTGCCCGCGGGATCACGCTCCACCACCGTGAACTCGTGCTCGCCTTCGTCCAGCGGCGTATCAGGCGTGAAGCTCCAGTTGCCGTCCTCGTCGACCTGCGTCTCGCCAACCGGCGTGCCGTTGTCGATCACGATGATCGTGTCACCCGGTTCACCCTTGCCCACCAGCGTCGGCGTCGTGTCGTCCGTGCTCTCGCCATTGCCCACCGGTCCCTGGATCGGACCTTCGTCGTCAATCACTTCGCCAATGACCGGCTGGTCCGGCGCAGTCGTGTCCACGATCACCACGTGCGGCTCCGAGGGCCTGCTTTCGTTGCCCGCGGGATCACGCTCCACCACCGTGAACTCGTGCTCGCCTTCGTCCAGCGGCGTATCAGGCGTAAAGCTCCAGTTGCCGTCCTCGTCGACCTCCGTCTCGCCAACCGGCGTGCCGTTGTCGATCACGACGATCGTGTCGCCCGGTTCACCCTTGCCCACCAGCGTCGGCGTCGTGTCGTCCGTGCTGCCGCCATTGTCCACAGGACCCTGAACCAGACCCACGTCGTCAATCACTTCGCCAATGACTGGCTGGTCCGGCGCAGTCGTGTCCACGATCACCACGTGCGGCTCCGACGGCCTGCTTTCGTTGCCCGCGGGATCACGCTCCACCACCGTGAACTCGTGCTCGCCTTCGTCCAGCGGCGTATCAGGCGTAAAGCTCCAGTTGCCGTCCTCGTCGACCTCCGTCTCGCCAACCGGCGTGCCGTTGTCGATCACGACGATCGTGTCGCCCGGTTCACCCTTGCCCACCAGCGTCGGCGTCGTGTCGTCCGTGCTGCCGCCATTGTCCACAGGACCCTGAACCAGACCCACGTCGTCAATCACTTCGCCAATGACTGGCTGGTCCGGCGCAGTCGTGTCCACGATCACCACGTGCGGCTCCGACGGCCTGCTTTCGTTGCCCGCGGGATCACGCTCCACCACCGTGAACTCGTGCTCGCCTTCGTCCAGCGGCGTATCAGGCGTGAAGCTCCAGTTGCCGTCCTCGTCGACCTGCGTCTCGCCAACCGGCGTGCCGTTGTCGATCACGATGATCGTGTCACCCGGTTCACCCTTGCCCACCAGCGTCGGCGTCGTGTCGTCCGTGCTCTCGCCATTGCCCACCGGTCCCTGGATCGGACCTTCGTCGTCAATCACTTCGCCAATGACCGGCTGGTCCGGCGCATCAACATCCGCATCTGCATCCGCGTCCGCATCCGCATCCGCATCCGCATCCGCATCCGCATCAGCATCAGCATCAGCGTCCGCATCCGCATCGGCATCGGCATCGGCATCGGCATCGGCATCGGCATCGGCATCCGCATCGGCATCGGCATCGGCATCGGCATCCGCATCCGCATCGGCATCCGCATCCGCGTCAGCGTCCGCATCGGCGTCAGCATCAGCATCCGCATCGGCGTCAGCGTCAGCATCCGCATCAGCATCCGCATCCGCATCCGCATCCGCATCGGCGTCAGCATCGGCATCGGCATCAGCGTCCGCATCGGCATCCGCGTCCGCGTCCGCATCGGCATCGGCATCGGCATCGGCATCGGCATCGGCATCGGCATCGGCATCGGCATCGGCATCGGCATCGGCATCGGCATCGGCATCAGCATCGGCATCGGCATCGGCATCGGCATCGGCATCGGCATCGGCATCCGCATCCGCATCCGCATCCGCATCCGCATCAGCATCCGCATCCGCGTCAGCATCCGCATCGGCGTCAGCATCGGCATCCGCATCGGCATCGGCATCGGCATCGGCATCGGCATCGGCATCGGCATCGGCATCGGCATCGGCATCGGCATCGGCATCCGCATCCGCATCCGCATCGGCGTCAGCATCCGCATCGGCATCGGCGTCAGCATCCGCATCCGCATCCGCATCCGCGTCAGCATCCGCATCGGCATCGGCATCGGCATCGGCATCGGCATCGGCATCGGCATCGGCATCGGCATCGGCATCGGCATCAGCGTCGGCATCAGCGTCGGCATCAGCGTCCGCATCGGCGTCAGCATCGGCATCGGCATCGGCATCGGCATCAGCGTCGGCATCAGCGTCAGCATCGGCATCGGCATCCGCATCCGCATCCGCATCCGCATCCGCATCCGCATCCGCATCCGCATCGGCATCCGCATCGGCATCCGCATCCGCATCCGCATCCGCATCGGCATCCGCATCCGCATCCGCATCGGCATCCGCATCCGCATCAGCATCAGCATCAGCATCCGCATCAGCATCAGCATCCGCATCAGCGTCCGCATCGGCGTCAGCATCGGCGTCAGCATCAGCGTCCGCATCGGCGTCAGCATCAGCATCCGCGTCCGCATCCGCATCGGCGTCAGCATCCGCATCAGCATCAGCATCAGCATCAGCATCAGCATCGGCATCGGCATCGGCATCGGCATCGGCATCGGCATCGGCGTCCGCATCCGCATCCGCATCCGCATCCGCATCCGCATCGGCGTCCGCATCGGCATCAGCATCCGCATCGGCATCAGCATCCGCATCGGCATCGGCATCGGCATCCGCATCGGCGTCCGCATCCGCATCGGCATCCGCATCGGCATCCGCGTCAGCATCGGCATCCGCATCCGCATCCGCGTCGGCATCCGCGTCGGCGTCAGCATCCGCGTCTGCATCGGCATCGGCGTCCGCATCCGCATCCGCATCCGCATCCGCGTCGGCGTCAGCATCGGCATCGGCATCGGCGTCCGCATCGGCATCGGCATCCGCGTCAGCATCGGCATCCGCATCCGCATCCGCGTCAGCATCCGCATCGGCGTCCGCATCGGCATCAGCGTCCGCATCCGCGTCGGCGTCAGCATCCGCATCCGCATCGGCGTCCGCATCGGCGTCCGCATCGGCGTCCGCATCCGCATCGGCGTCAGCATCCGCATCGGCGTCAGCATCCGCATCCGCATCCGCATCCGCATCCGCATCCGCATCCGCATCCGCATCGGCGTCCGCATCCGCATCCGCATCCGCATCCGCATCGGCGTCCGCATCCGCATCGGCGTCAGCATCCGCATCGGCATCTGCATCTGCGTCAGCATCAGCATCAGCATCGGCATCAGCATCCGCATCGGCATCCGCATCCGCGTCGGCGTCAGCGTCGGCATCAGCATCCGCATCCGCATCCGCATCCGCATCCGCATCCGCATCCGCATCAGCGTCCGCATCGGAATCAGCGTCCGCATCCGTATCGTCGTCAACTGCACCCGGCGGCGTCTGTTCATCCACTACAGCAGGAGCGCTGCCGCCATTACCACCACCGCTCGCGGCGGCAATCCCCGCACCCAGCGCGGCAAGCGCACCCAGGCCCAGGAGGCCGAAGCCCACCAGACCGACACCCGGCGCGGCGACGAGATTCGCGCCGAAACCGTTCAGTTGCGCCGCACCCAGAACCAGAGGCGAGTCCGCGCCATCCACAAGAAAAGCGGCCTCATGATCATCCTCGCCGTCCGCAGCGATATATTCGTGATACGACCCGTCTTCACCCAGGCCGACCAGCTCGCCTTCATTGCCGTAGAAGTCCTCAATGATCAGTTGCGGCTGGTCCAACTCCGCCCCTTCCAGGCTGACCAGAAGATTCTTGCCGGAGCGTCGCACGGTAATGTTTTCGGGGCCGTGGCCGGTCTTGCTCTCGGCCAGAATGAATTTGCCACCTTTGATGGCGCTTACACGAACGGGAGCGCCTTGCGCGGACCCGCGCAATTCAACAGTCTGCTTGATGGTGCTGCCGTCGACAACGGCCAGCTTCACTGAACTGGTACTCATGGTAGTGCCTCTTTAAGTGCGTATGCTGGTCCACCTGGCCAGCGTATAGATAGAAAATGGCGACATGGCAGTCGCAAGAATGCTGCTCTACCTCTATTCTTGATGGGTGAGCGATAAAACGAAATATGACGAGTTCGAATTTGGACGAGACAGAAACGAGACATTTCTCGGCACGGGAATCGCGAGCAGCGGTGCCTATGCACGATTGCGTAAGGGCTAAACAGGCAGTTGTCCGATGTTTCTCGTCTGTGCGCCAGACGCAAAAAGGGCCGCCATCCAGAAAGGAAGGCAGCCCATCGCGAAGCCCTGTATCCGGTGCGGCTCTGATCCGCAACACCTAACCGCCGGAGCGCCCGGTCTCCAGCCAGTCAACCAGCGAACCCGCGGATGCGTGCTCCCGCAGTACCGCCGCGTAGCCATCGAACCGGTTCGTCACTTCGCTCACGCTGTTGCCGTAGTGATCGTTCTCCGCAAGGAGCACATCGAGCAGGGTTCGTTTGCCCAGGTGGTACCACTGTTCGAAGAAGGCCTTGCGCACCTGATCGGTTTCAGCGGAGAGGCGTTTGTACTGCTCCGCACGGCTGAGCATGGTGTGCGCATCCTGATTTGCGGTGCGAATGCCATACTCGAGGTCACGCCGCTGCTGGTCGAGGCGCTGCCACGAAGCCTGTGCCCGGTGCCCTGCCGCAGCCGTCGCCGCCTGCGTCGAACCGCCGCGGAATGCGGCCCAGTTGAGCGTCAACATGGTTTGCCATGGCGCACGTTGTCCCGCGCCCGTGCCTCCGATTCCGGCATTCGCACTGACAACCCAATTCACCGACGGCAGGCCCGACGCTTTCACCACTTTGGCATTCAGGTCGGCCGCATTTGCCTCGGACTGAATCTGATGCAAGCTCGGATGAGCATTCACCAGCTCCAGGAGTTGCGGCAGATTGCCCGGTTGGAGCGGCCAGTCGCGCGCGTGCGGAATCGGCGGTACGCTTTCGCCCAGCAGCTTTTGCAACGCCAGTTCCGCATCACGTGCCTTCGCTTGCGCTGAATCGCGCGCAGCTTCAGCCTGCAGCAGACGCGCCTTGGCCTGCGTGAGTTCGCTGCCGCGACCACGGTCGACAGCCACAATTTCGCTGAGCATCTTCACGAGCGTGGTCATACGCTCAACAAATTGCTGGCTCACGTCAACGATCGTGCGCTGCTTGCCCAGTTCAACGAGCGTGCTCGTCACCTCGAACGCATTCTGATTGCGGGCCGCTACATAACTACTGAGCGCGGCATCCGAGAGTTGTTCACGACTTCCGATTGTGTTCTTTGTGCGCCCCCAGTCGTACACCGTTGTCGTGACGTTCGCCGTCACTACGTTCCCGTTGTTGGAGCCATTTCGATTACCGGGACCAAATTGCACACCCTGTGTCTGCGAACCGATGTCGACTTGCGGCCACCGCAAGCCCTTCGCTTCGTCGACGTCTGATTTCGCGGCTTCGTAGGCGGCATACGCCTGCCCGACTTCGGGACTGCGCTTCTCCGCTTCCTCGACGGCGCTCAGGAAGATACGGCGCAGCGTGGAGGAATCCACCGGAGGCCCTCCCTCGCTACCGGACGGTTGCGTTTCGAGCCACTGTGAGAACGTCACCGGAGGAGCATGGCTTCCCGGGGTCGACGGCTGTTTAATCTCGACCGGAGTCGATCTGCTTGCAGTTGCTGCATCGCTCGCCAGCGCCAGATCAGACTTCGTTTGAGCGACCGCAATGGCACTCGCCGGCAACGCGAGCACGACCAGCAGCGACGAAACCAGCCATGACAGGGGGCGGAGCCGCAAACCGGAGAGGCCGTCCCCGTTGGTGAGGGGCGCGGCAGCCTGTACGTCAGGAAAATCGTTTCGAGTCATGATCGTAACCGGTTAGATTGAAGTATGTGGTGCGACACCTGAACCGCAATCCAGACTCAGAAAACAATGAAGCAATGCTCGTCGTTTAAAGGATCGATTCGGCTAATTCGGGTGACCTTGGTGAACGAAACACGAGATTTCGTACTGGCTCCAATTGTCCGGATATCGGTGACCCCGCGAAATCAGACAGCCGCGACAACAGAGTGAGACTGGTACGAATTTTTCGTCCGCAGTCTTTCACAAGCACTGATTTCCGCGCGCGATTGTCTGACCAGATAGGGTTGCCCGTATCGACAGTGGCCAACCCATTGCTCGCCTATTTTCATCGAACCGTTGGTGCGAGAGCGGCGTGTTGAACAGGCGTGCGGCGAGGTGCGGATAGGGCACGTTCATGGCTGTGCCGAACAGTGAAGTTGTCACACGATTTCCTGCCGCAGTCGAAATTCCTGGTAGCAGCATCATTTCTGACTGGTTCGATAAAATGCAAAATGTTATTCCCGTACTATCTCATTTATGTTCTTGAGATTTGCACGGAGATAGCCATGAAGCCTTTCTCTCTGATTGAATTTTCGAACTCGCACAGCCATGCAAGCATCCCGAACCATGCCCACTTCCGTCTCGTTCCCGTGGGCATGCTGTCGGTGCTGCGAAATCTGTTTGGCGCGCGTCGCTGAAGATGTGCAACATATCTTCCCGGTTCACGCATTTCCGCCTGTCGGGGCGAGAAACTGTGAAGGAGAAGGGTAATGCCCAAGTGCCGACTGCTGCTTCATTAGCCACTTTGTCCGTCACCTTCAGGGCCTGAGGGCACGTAGTCTCGCTAAGGAATATCTTCACCACCGCAAATCGATCTTTGGTTTCGATCTGCTTGTGATTGTGATTTTGACAGAACCCACCACACTCCTTGTACGCGTGTTAGGCGAGAACGCCGGCAACTATCTGCCCGAATCTCGTCACTTTGTCGATGCGCAGCTATGCATATGAATCTCTGCGCGCCGATGACGGGATCAATGATCCGGACGATTCTCTACTGAAAGTGGCGGATTACGTGGCCGCCTTTAGCCGGCATTTTTATCGCGCGGACTTCGCGGGGTCATACGATCTGTCAATTCGTCGTCGGCGCGCTGCTTTTGCTAACCATCACCTGACATAGATGACGGTGTTCGAAGACAGCGCGATCAGGATCGATGCGCATGCTGCCGCCAGTGCGATCGCGCAATCCGCGAGGGTCTAAAGGTGTCGCGGCGATAACACTCATTGCCGCATCGGCTCTTGCCATAATCATGTTCATGTTGTCCTTCGGGCGGAGGCGCCGGCCGAAAGCCGACTACGCTCATAGCTCGCTACACATGGCCGACCACCAATGTGCAGACCTGTGACCACTGGCCCACCCTCGCGCAGTTCTGCAAGCTCGAACACGTGATCGTGTCGCCCGATGGCGGCAGCTTTTTCGGCGTCACCGACGAGACGCTCGCGAAGGTGGGTCTCGCGCGCAAGGTCGTGCTGTCGGTGCCGCACTTTCTGTTCATGCAGTCGGTGCTCGCGAGCACGGATCTCGTGGGGATGCTGCCCGCGCGTCTCGTGCGCGGCACGGACGCGCTGCGGATGGTCGAGCCGCCCGTCGAGGTGCCGGGCTACGAGATGGCGATGCTATGGCACGAGCGGGTGTATCGCGATCCCGCGCATCAATGGTTGCGGGAGTTCATCGCGGCATCGGTGTAATCAGCCCTTTTCAGCGCCGATCGCATTCAGTTGATCGAGCACCTCGTCGCTGAGCTTCAACTGCGCCGACTGCAGGTTTTCACGCAGATGAGTCACCGAAGACGTGCCCGGAATCAGCAGAATGTTAGGTGCCCGATGCAATAGCCAGGCAAGCGCGACCTGCATCGGCGTTGCCTCAAGCTTGCGCGCAAGCTCCGACAGCTCGGACGATTGAATCGGCGTGAAGCCACCCAGCGGGAAAAACGGCACGTAGGCGATGCCCTGCGCCGCGAGCGCATCGATCAACGCATCGTCGTCGCGATGCACGAGGTTGTAGTGGTTCTGCACGCACACGACCTTCGTGATGCGCTGAGCCTCGGCAATCTGCGCGGCCGTCACGTTGCTCAGGCCGACATGACGCACGAGCCCGCGCTGCTGCAGCTCGGCAAGCGCCGTGACCTGCTTTTCGATCGAGCCCTCGCTCGGCTCGTTCACGTTGCCCATCATGCGCATGTTGACCACGTCGAGCGCGTCGAGCCCGAGGTTGCGCAGATTGTCATGCACCGCGCGCTCGAGGTCGGCGGGCTCCTGCGCCGGCAGCCAGGCGCCGGCGCCGTCGCGCACCGCGCCCACCTTCGTCACGATCGTCAGATCGCGTGGATACGGGTGGAGCGCCTCGCGGATCAACTGATTGGTCACGTGCGGCCCGTAAAAATCGCTGGTATCGATGTGGTCGACGCCCGATGCGACCGCCTCACGCAGCACCGCGAGCGCCGCGTCGCGGTCTTTCGGCGGCCCGAACACGCCGGGGCCGGCCAGCTGCATCGCGCCATAGCCCATGCGCCGCACCGGGCGGCCGGCTAGTGCGAAAGTGTCGACGGAGCTGAAGTTCGGCATGACGATCTCCTTGTGAAGTGATGAGCGGCAGTATCGCCGGAATTGCGTTGTTGAATAAAGCGGTCTAACGTGTACGGGTTGTTCAAAATTCTGCACAATCAATCGTCATGGAACTGAATGATCTGGCCGCCTTCGTTTCCGTCGCCCGCGCCGGCGGCTTTCGCGACGCGGCGCGCGTGAGCGGCGTGTCGGCGTCGAGTCTGAGCGTCGCGGTGCGGCGCCTCGAAACGAAACTCGGGCTGCGGCTCCTGAACCGCACCACGCGCAGCGTCGCGCCGACCGAAGCCGGGCTGCGTCTGATCGAGAAGCTGACGCCGCTGTTCGGCGAAATGGAAGCGGCGCTCGACGTGCTGAACGGCTTTCGCGACAAGCCGACCGGCACATTGAAGCTCAACGTGCCGTCGAGCGTCGCGCGCATCGTGCTGCCCGACGTGCTTGCGCGCTTTCTGAAGCAGTACCCGGATATTCGCGTCGAAGTGGTGGTCGAGGATGGGTTCGTCGATGTGCTGTCGATCGGGTGCGATGCGGGCATTCGCTACGATGAACGCCTCGAGCAGGACATGATCGCGGTGCCGATCGGCGCGCGCGTGCAGCGCTTCGCGACCGCCGCGGCGCCCGCGTATCTCGACGCGCACGGCCGTCCGCAACATCCCGGCGAATTGCTCGCGCATGCCTGCCTGCGCGGGCAATTCGCCAGCGGCGCGATGCCGACCTGGTACTTCGAGCGCGGCGGCGAGCTGCTGCAATTGAATCCGACAGGACCGCTGCTGGTGCGGCCCGGCGCCGCGATCGACCTCGCGGTCAGCGGCGCGGTCGCGGGCCTCGGCATCATTCACCTGTTCGAAGACATGCTGCGCCCGCATCTGGACAGCGGCGTGCTCGAAGCGATTCTCGAACCGTGGTGGCAGTGCTTTTCAGGTCCTTTTCTTTACTATCCTGGCCATCGTCATGTGCCCGCGCCGCTGCGCGCGTTCGTCGATTTCCTGAAGGCCGCCTCAGCAAGTGTCCCGGACGATGACGTGGCACGGCGTTGATGTCATCACACGACGGTGAACGCGGCGACGCGTGCCATATCAGCATCGTGGCGCGCAGAGCTGCGCGATCGTGGTCAGAAAGAGATCCGCGCCGATCGGCTTCAGCAGACATGCGCTGCAGTAATGCGCATCGCTGTCCGAAGGCGGCACCGCATTATGGACCAGAATCGGTACGTTGACGGATAACGGCATCGATTTCAAACGGCGGCATAACTCCGCGCCGTCCATGACCGGCATCATCCAGTCCGTAACAATCAGGTCGGGAACGTGAGCGACGACACAAGCGAGTGCTTCGGCGCCATTGCTCGCGCAACTCACCTCATACCCTTCGCTCTCCAGAATCAACCGCCATGCGGCTAGAATTTCCGGTTCGTCGTCGACCAGCAATATCGAATACATCATGTTTTGCGGACAAAATTTGCCTTCTCGTCTGATCAGAGTCTCGCAAGAGGTGTTCCACGAACGGCAATTGCGCGGATAATGACGCGGGTTGCCGGCGCGCATCGGGTCGCGTGGCCGATCGGCCAGCGAAACAGGTTTGCGGTGCCCGCGCAAATCGAGGCGTTCGAACCGTTCGCGCGTTGTATGTTGTAGAAACTCCATTCCGGTATCCATCATGACCGACAGACGCGTGAGCCCGCTGCGCAACTTCGCCAACTTCATCCGCGCGGAACGGGGCGGCCTGACGCGGCAATGGATGCATGCCGTCTCCGCCGACGCCGATCTCGTCGAAGCGGACAAGCTCACTTATCGGCAACTGGCCGACCATCTGCCGGATATTCTCGACGAGCTGTGCCGGGCGCTCGATGCAGAAGATCTCGAGCGCGTCGAAACGTCGATCGAACGCGACGCGAAAAAGCACGGCAAGGTCCGTTGGCAGCAGGGCTACCGGATCGAAGAGCTGGTGCGCGAACTGGACCTGTTTCAGCAGGTGCTCTTCGAAGCGCTCGAAGAGTTCGTCGAACGCGACCGGACGTGCACGCGCCGTCACGAGAGCCGCGCGCGCCGCCTGATCGCCGAAGCATTCAGCGTGGTCAGGTATGAGTCGATCAAGGAAGTGGTCGCCGAACGCGATCGCAAGATCGACGAATACACGGGACGGCTCGAACGCGCGAATCACGAATTGACCCTCGAGCAACGGCTGGTCGGCGATCTATATGCATCGCGGATGCAGATTACGCGCAGCGTCGTGCACGATCTGCGCAATTTCCTCAACGCGTTTTCGGTCGCGCTGCAACTGATCGAGCGAGCGCCGTCGAAAGCCGATGCCGCATTGACGCTCGCGAACCGTCAGGCTGCCGACATGAAGCAACTGGTCGACCAGATGGTCGAGTACTCGGTCGTGCTCGGAGACTCCGCGCCGCTCGTGCTCGAAGACGTCGATTTGCGCGAACTCTTCGACGAACTCGTCGCGTCGACGCGACCGTCGATCGAGGCGAAAGGGCTTGCGTTGCGCAGCGCGTTCGACGCGGCGCTGCCGGTCGTCACGTCGAATCGGCTGAAGCTCAAGCAGATCGCGGTCAATCTGTTGACCAACGCGATCAAGTACACGAAGTCGGGGCAAGTCGAAATCCGGTTCGCGATGCATGGCGCCGAACACTGGGCGATTCGCGTCTCCGACACTGGCGTCGGCATTGCGCCCGCCGACGCGGAGCGCGTATTCGATGAGTTCGAGCGCGCGGCCTGCGACGAGATTCCGGGCACGGGGCTCGGGCTCGCCATTGTCAGGGAGCTATGCCGCGTGCTCGATGGGCAGATCGAGTTTGCGTCGCGCGAGGGCGTGGGGACCACGTTCGAGATCCGGTTTCCGCTGCGTCGAACCTTGGCCGCAATGTGATGCGTGGACGAGCGCTTCAACCAAGTCCGAATGTTTTCCTCAAGCTTGAATCGACGGGACCAGCGGGCATAAAGCGGCGTAACTTGCTCAGCAACGACGCCTGTCCGGCAGGCGTGCGACGCATCCGCCACGCGCCAAGCGCCAAGCGCCGCTTCGACAATAGTGTTTGCCACGCCCTCGGGCTCGGGGGCACCTTTGACACTGTTCACGACTGCGCTCATTGCAAGGGCACGCTCGCGGTCATAGTCGGCGATTTTCGAACCCGCCTGGGGCGCATTGATGTCGAGATTGGTCCTGGTAAAAGTCGGTTCGACCAGCGTTGCGCGTATGCCGAACTGGCGCACCTCATGATCCAGGGTTTCGGTCAGCCCTTCCACAGCGTGCTTGGACGCCGAATAGAGTCCCATTCTCGACAAGCTCGACTCCCGAGATAGGCGCCGCTTTTGCGATGCTGCGCACGGTGCCAAATACGCGGCACCCCCGCCTGGCAAACTTCTCGGCGGCGGCGCGTCCGATACCCGATGACACGCCGGTAACAACGACAACAGTGGAATTCGACATGAACAGCTCCCTTCAGGTGAATTGATGGTGTTTTTTTAACTGTCCGCGTCGAGCGCGTCCTGCAGCGTTTGCTCGGAAGACTGCACCTGCTCATGCCGATCTTTGCGCAAGCCGGCGATACGCTCGGGTCGAATCTTGAACCAGATCGAATACATCGCCGGCAGGAAGACCAGGGTCAGAATCGTCCCGGCGAACGTGCCGCCGATCAGCGTGTACGCGAGGGTTCCCCAGAACACCGAATGGGTCAGCGGGATGAAAGCGAGGATCGCCGCCATGGCCGTCAGGATCACCGGTCTGGCACGCTGCACGGTAGCTTCGACGACCGCATGGAACGGATCCAGCCCCGCCTGCTCGTTCTGGTGAATCTGTCCGATCAGGATCAGCGTGTTGCGCATCAGGATGCCCGATAGCGCGATGAGACCGACCAGCGCATTGATGCCGAACGGCTGCCTGAACAGGATCAACGTCGGCACCACCCCGATCAAGCCCAGCGGGCTGGTCAGGAACACCATCACCATTGCGGAGATCGAGCGCACCTGGAAGATGATGATGATGAGCGTAACCGCCAGCATGATCGGGAAGAGCGGCAACATGGCTTTCGTCGCTTTAGCCGATTCCTCGATGGAGCCCGCCTCTTCGATACGGTAGCCGGTCGGAAGCCTGGCGATGATGGGTTGGAGCTGCCTGGTGATCGCCGTCGATACGTCCGGCGGCTGGAGGTTGTCGGCAATGTCGCCCCGTACCGTGATCGTCGGCACGCGGTCGCGCCAGCGCATGATTGGTTCCTCCATGCGCACGTCGACCTTGCCCACCTGCGACAGCGGAATGCGTTGCCCGTTCGCGCCAGCCAGCGTGAAGTCGCCGAGCCGGGCCGGATCGAGACGAACGTCGCCGGCCGAACGCGCGATGACCTGCACGGTTCGAATATCCTCACGCACGGCGGTGACGGGCACGCCGGTTAGCAGGAATTGCAGTTGTTGCGCCACGGCGCTGGATGTCAGCCCCACCGCCTGCAGACGGTCCTGCTGCAACGTGAAGTGCAGCGTGGGCGTGCGCGTCCCCCAGTCAGCGTTGACCGTGCGCATCATCGGACTGGCGTCCATCACCTGCTCAACTTCTCCCGCAATACCGCGCAGCTTGTCCGGGTCCGGGCCAGAGATACGGTAGGCGACCGGGAACGGCGAATACGGCCCGAACACGAGTTGCGTGACCCGCACGCGCGCCTCGGAGGCGAGACCGTTGGCGACTGCCTGACGCAGTCGCTGCTTCAATGCGTCGCGCTCATCCTGGCTGTCCGTGCGCACCACGATCTTGGCAAACGACGGATCGGGCAGTTCCGGCCCCATCGCCAGGTAAAAGCGTGGCGCGCCTTGCCCGATGTATGCGGTGACGATCCTGGCTTCCTTCTGCTTCGCGAGCCACGCTTCGACCTTCGTCGTCGCGGCGCTGGTTTGCGAGATCGACGTGCCATAGGGCATCTGCACCTCGACCAGCACTTCGGGACGGTCGGAGATCGGGAAAAACTGTTTTTTGACCACGCCCATGCCGAGGATGGCCAGCACGAAGAGGCCCACGACCGAACCGGCGACCAGCCATTTGCGCGCGATGACGCGCGTGAGCAGCCGACGGAAGCGGTTGTAGCGCGGCGTGTCGTAGATCGCGTCGTGACCGCCTTCGACCTTTTTGAAGTCGGGCAGCATCTTCATACCCAGGTAGGGCGTGAAGACCACGGCGACGACCCACGAGGCGATCAGTGCGATGCCGACGATCCAGAACATGTTGCTGGTGTATTCCCCGGCCGTGGAGCGCGCGAAGCCATTGGGCATGAAGCCGACGGCGGTCACCAGCGTGCCCGCCAGCATCGGCGCGGCCGTATGGCTCCACGCGTAGGCGGAGGCGGCGATGCGGCCGTAGCCTTCCTCCATCTTTACCACCATCATTTCGATCGCGATGATCGCGTCGTCCACGAGCAGGCCGAGCGCGAGGATCAGCGATCCGAGCGTGATGCGATCGAAGTTCTTGCCGGTCGCGGCCATCACGACGAACACCACCGCGAGTGTCAGCGGTACGGCCGCGGCAACGACGAGGCCCACCCGCCAGCCCATGCTGACGAAACTCACCAGCATGACCACCAGCAGCGCGACGAAAAACTTGAGCATGAACTCGTCGACCGCCGAATGAATGTTGACGGCTTGATCGGTGACTTTGGTCAGGCTCATGCCTAGCGGCAGCCCGGCGTTGATTGCGCCGACCTCGCTGTCCAGTGCCTTGCCAAGATCGAGCCCGTTCCAGCCGTCGCGCATGACGATGCCCAGCAGCAGTGCCGGTTCGCCGTTGTTGCGGATCATGAACGTCGCCGGATCTTCATAACCACGCGTAACGGTGGCAATGTCCGTTAGCTTCAGCGTGCGGCCCTGCGCTACGACCGGCGTGTCGCGGATCTTCTGCAGGTTGTCAAAGGCGCCGTCCAGGCGAATGAACACCTCCGGACCTTTGGTCTCCACGGAGCCGGCCGGCGTCAGGGCGTTCTGACCGTTGAGCGCGGCGAACACGTCCTGGGGACTCACGCCCAGCGTTGCCAGCCGGTCATGTGAGAGCTCGACATAGATCCGCTCCGCCTGCTCGCCGATGATGTTGACCTTCTTCACGCCCGGCACGTGCAGCAGCCGTTGGCGCAGCGTCTCGGCATCGCGAACGAGCAGGCGCTGCGGTTCACCCTTCGCCTTCAACGCAAACAGCGCGAAGGTAACATCCGCGTATTCGTCGTTGACCATCGGTCCGATCACGCCGGATGGAAGATTGCCCGCCTCGTCGCTGATTTTTTTCCGGGCCTGGTAGAACTGTTCCTGCACTTCCGACGGCGGCGTGCTGTCGAGCAAGGTCAAGGTCGTGAAGGCCAGCCCAGGCCGTGTGTAGGTCTCGGTCCGGTCGTACCAGCGCAGCTCCTGCATGCGCTTTTCGATCTTCTCGGCGACCTGATCGTGCATTTCCTGCGCCGTGGCTCCCGGCCATGCGGTGATGATGGTCATCACCTTGACCGTGAACGCGGGGTCTTCCGCCCGGCCCAGCTTGAAGAACGAAACGAGCCCGGCCAGTGAAATCAGGCAGATCAGGAACAGGGTGATGGAGCGCTCGCGCACGGCGAGCGCCGACAGGTTGAAACGGCCTTCGCTCACGGACGGGCTCCCTCGGCCGTCATGGCGACGGCTTGACTTGTCACCCGGACCTGCTCGCCTTCGCGCAGCAGCTGCGCGCCGAGCGCGACGATCCGGTCGCCTTGCCGGATCTCACCGGCGACGCGAGCACTATCGTCGTCCAGATGTTCGACAGTAACCGGCCGCCAGGCAACCTTTGCCGGCTCGCCGTTGATGACCCACACCCCCGGTCCCTTGCCCGCGTCAAACAGCGCGCCGATCGGCACCTGCAAACCGCCTTGCGCCGCGGAACGCGCGTCCGGAATCTGGACCGTGACGGTGGCGCCCAGTGGGGCGTCGGCCAGTTCTCCCTGCAGCACATACCGCGCTTCAAAGGTCCGGGTACGAGGATCCGCCGTATCCGAAAGCTGGCGCAGCGTCGCCGGCACGCTAACACCGCCGTTGCCGAACAGCGTGGCTTGGGCGACCGAACCGATTGCGGGGCGCAGGGTTTCGGGTAGCTGGATGACAGCCTCGCGGCGCCCGGCGTGCGCCAGGCGCACCACGGGCTGGCCGGCGCTGACGACCTGGCCCGGTTCGGCCAGCGTTTCCATCACGACGCCATCGCCGTCCGCCAACAGTTCGGCATAACCCGTCGCGTTGCGCGCAACGTCGGCGTCAGCCTCGGCCGCGCTGAGCTGGGCCTTGGCGGCATCGGCCGCCGCCTTGATCTGGTCGTAGGCCGATGCCGATATCGCGCCGGTGCCGCGCAGGTCGCGGTAGCGCTCTTCGTCCTGCGCGGTCTGCTGCGCCCGTGCTCGCGCGGCGGTGACTGCGTCCTGCCGGGCCTGCGCGGCAAGCCTCAGATCGATGGGGTC
Source organism: Paraburkholderia sp. MM5496-R1 (assembly GCF_050436205.1). Lineage (NCBI taxonomy): Bacteria > Pseudomonadati > Pseudomonadota > Betaproteobacteria > Burkholderiales > Burkholderiaceae > Paraburkholderia > Paraburkholderia sp. MM5496-R1. Next base: position 1,965,881 of record NZ_JBNDLT010000003.1, on the reverse strand, counting down.
GAGGCGCATCAGCAGCTGGCCGCGTTTGACGGTTTGCCCGGCATCCACCAGCCGCTCGAGCACCTTGCCGGAGACGCGAAATCCCAGGTCGCTCTGCACACGCGCGGCAACGGTTCCGGTAAACGAACGGGAGGCGGGGATCGCCGCCCGAGCGATGGCGGTGCGCACCAGGGGCGCTTCGGTGCGCGGATCGGACGGTGCTTTTGCGCCGCAGGCGGCTAGCGCAAGTGCCAGTGCACAGACGACTGTAGAGGTAGCAAGGCGACGCCGGAGCATGAAAGACCCATTGACGGAGTGATCGGGGCTTTCATTATGGTTCTTGTGACCAAATTAGTCAATGGTCACAACCGAGATTTCCATCAAGGCGACAGACTGCGGAGCACGAGACCGGACAGTTGTGCAGGCGCGACCTTGGTGTAATCGAAGCTGTACTGCAGAAGCATTGGGTTGAGGTAGGGGCGCAACACCAGATAGATCGCCATCGCAGTCTCATCGAGGGGGGTTTTGCGCTCGAAGTCCCCGCTTTGCCGACCCTCCTGGAGGACGTCCCGAAGCAACTTCTGGACGCGCTCTTCATACGCAAGCACCGCCTGCCAGTTCTCCGTGGCCGCCGATGCGGCAATCTCATAAAGTTTGCGGTCCTGGAAAAACAGACGGAGGCTCGCTTCCGTGAAGACGTTGAACATCCGCCGCAGCTTCTCCGGTGGCAGATCGGTCTGTGCGACGGCCGACCTGACCTCGGTTTCGATCTCGTGCAGGCAGTTCGCGCAAATCCTCTCGCCAATGGCCTGCTTGGACTCGAAGAACTTGTAGATGTAGGCCTTGGAAAACCCGATCGCCTTGGCGAGGTCTGAGACCGTCGTTTTCTCGTAGCCATACCGGCTGAAGTGCTCGGTGGCGGCGACAACGATCTGGTCCCGTACCTCGTGGTCAGCGGGGCCGCGCGCCGGGATGGGGGAACTGGTGGCTTTTTTCATGGGAGTAGCATACAGGAATGGACAACCAGTGACCATTTGGTATTATAGTCACAACCGGAATCTTGCGAAGACGCTCATGCTACCCAAACCCATCCTTGCCGCGGTTATTGCCGCCAGTCTCTCGGCTGGCTGCGCCGTAGGCCCCGATTATGTCCGGCCCAATGTAGCCATGCCCGAGCAGTTCCAGGGCCAGGCCGCGGTGGATCACCGGCACGCGGCGGCCAGTGCCGACCTTGTCACGTGGTGGACGGGTTTCGATGATCCGCAACTGACACGATTCGTCACGCTCGCACTGGATCAGAACCTGGACCTCGCGCAGGCCGCCGCTCGCGTCTCGCAGGCGCGCGCGGGACTTGGCGCGGCGAATGCCGCGCTGCTGCCGTCCGGCACTGTCAGCGGGCAGGCGGCGCGAGTCTACCAGTCGGTCGAAACCCCCTTGGGGCGAGTCCTGAATTCGACGCCCGGTTTCGATCGCTACGGCAATGATTACGAGGCTAATTTCAACGCGAGCTGGGAACTGGATGTGTTTGGTGGCCTGCGTCGCGGGCGGGAAGCCGCACTTGCCGAATACCAGGCTTCGGAAGCCGGTGCGGTGGCCACGCGCCTGGCAGTGGCGGCGCAGACTGGCGATATTTACATCACGATTCGTGGATTGCAGGCCCGTCTGAAGGTTGCCCGGCGGCAGGTGCAGACGCAGCAGGATCTGCTTTCGACCATCAACCTCCTGTATAGCAAAGGATTGGCGGCCGACCTTCAGGTGAGCCAGGCCGAAGGTGCGCTGTCCCAGGTTCAGGCATCCGTCCCGGTACTCGAGGCGGGTCTGGATGCAGCGATGAACGCGCTGGATGTAATGCTGGGTTCACAGCCCGGTACGCATCGAGCCGAACTGGTCGAAGCTGGTGACATCCCGGTCGCTCCGCGGATCGCGGACACAGGATCGCCGGGAGAGTTGCTCAGGCGCCGGCCCGACCTGATCGTGGCCGAGCGTCGCCTCGCCGCATCGAACGCGCGCATTGGCGTGGCCATCGCCGAGTATTACCCCAAGGTGTCGCTCAGTGGACTGCTCGGCAGCGCCACCTCGGTGGCCAGCGGCAACCTGTTCAGTACCGGCGCCAATCAGGCCGCTGGCGTGCTTGGGCTGCGCTGGCGTCTGTTCGATTTCGGCCGCATCAATGCGCAGATCGAGCAGGCCAAGGGGCAGCAGGCGGAAATGCTGGCCGCGTATCGGCTCGCCGCGCTTCATGCAACCGAAGACGTCGAGAACTCATTCTCGGCACTCGTGAAGCGCGAGCAAGAGGCCGCGGTGCTCGCCCAGGGAGTGGATTCGCTCGGTCGCGCTCGAACGGCCTCGTTCGCGGCCTATCAAAAAGGCGTCGTCAGCCTGATCGAAGTCTTGCAGGCCGACGACAACCTGCTACGCGCCTCGGACGAGCGGGTGCAGGCGCAAACGGAATCCGCACGCGCAGCCGTTGCTGCCTTCAAGGCGCTCGGTGGCGGATGGCAACCTCGCGAATCCGAAACGGTCGCCATCAAATAGCAACCCTACGCACCCAACGATTTGCGAGGAGCGTGGATTTTGGCCATCGTTCTTTGCCATATGAGCGCTTTGCCGCATGCCACACAAACGAATGACGCGAGCAGAAAGCCGCGAGCGAACCCGGCGGCGTTTGCTCGACGCAGCAGCGTCGAGCATCGCCGAAAAAGGGTTTGCTGCGACTAGCGTAAAGGATATCGCAGCCCAGGCCGGCTATACCCGCGGCGCGTTTTACTCGAACTTCAGCAGCAAGAGCGATCTATTCGTCGAACTGCTCCGTCTCGATCACCAGAACATGCAAGAAAACTTGCAGAAGCTGCGAGACGCCGCACCGTCCAGCGAAAACCTGCACGTGCAGCTCACCTTGTTGTACGCGCAGTGCTATCGCGACGACAACAACTACATCATCCGGGCTGAGGCACGTTTGCATGCCATGCGTGACGCGGAATTTCGACAACATGTGAATGCCTTATGCCTGCAAAAGCGCGACATGATCGCGTACTTCATTGAGCAGTTATGCAAGCGCCTCAACATACAGTTGCCGGGCCCTTTCGCCGACCACGCGCTCGCCGTTATCGCATTGGTCGACGGCATCCTCTACTTCAACATGACGATGCCCAATGATCTGTCGAACGCTTCGGCCGAAGCGATTTTGAGCAACGTTTTGACAAAGATGTTCTGCAATGCACCGGTCCTGACTGAAACATAGTTTGATCTTGCGCCTCCTCCGCAAATACCCGGTCAAGCGATTCAATCCATTAGTTGGTATCAGCCACACACCTGTCAATCAGCGAGGTCGTCGATGAACTGGACCTTGCGTTACCTGTGGCCGATGTGTCGTTTGTGAGTAAGAGTGCCATCACCCAGGCGCGGCAGCGTCGGCGTGGCGCCACTGGCGTGGCTGTTTCACGAATCAGCCAGAAACTGGGTTGCGCAGAATCAGGACCGATACCTCTTCAAGGGATTCTCGCTGTTCGCGATGGGGCTATCGCCGCATGCGTCTCGACACGCTGCCGACGATGCAAGCGGCGCTCGGCCTCTACGCATCGCTGGGATTCGAGCCCATCGACGCCTACGTGTTCAATCCGATCCCCGGCGCGATTTTTCTGGAACGCGATCTGACGCGGCCGCGTTCAATGTAATGGCGGTGCAGGCCGGACGCGGCCTTCAGGTATGCACTCGCTCATTGCCCCGTTCTGCTGGCTCAAGCCACGCACGACCACCTCGGACGATTTGCCGTCACGCCGCGCGAGTTCGGCCAGATCGAGCAACGCGGCGTAGCGCGCGGAACAGTCTCTCGCCGCGCCGGCGTCGGGGTTCGCGCGAAGGTCGTCGTTGGCGTCGCTGGCGTCGCTGACTGCGTTGATCGCCAGCAACGTCGCCACGACGATCGTCGCGAGCGCGACCGTTTTGCGGAGCGCGCCCCGCGCAGCCCTTTGCGCTCGCGAGTGACGCTCCGCCTCAGCAGATGGTGGACACGAGCCCGCCATTTCGCACATCGCGTCGCACCGCGCGGCGCGACGTGAGCGCCACGATTCTACGCAGGTTCTGATTCTCATCGCCGCGCTCATCGTCACGCCCAATGCGCCGGCACCCACACGCGCCCGACCCAATGGCCCGGCACCCAGACCGCAGCCCGCGGCGCGACATACACGGGACGCGGCGCGACGTAGACGGCCGGCGGCGGGGGCGGCGCCACGACCACCACCGGCGGCGGAACATAGCCCGGCGGAGGCGTCACCACGACCGGCGGCGGCACGTACACGACCGGCGGCGGCACGACGACCGGCGGAGGCGCCACGACCACCACCGGCTTCGGCGCAACGACCACGGTCGTACCGGTCGCCGTGGTGGTCCCGCCCGCGACCACCACCCCACCTGTCACCACCGTACCGCTCGAGGTCACCGTGTGGCCTTGCGTGCCGGTCACGCTCGTCGAAGTCGTCACGACGCCGGGCGCGACCCGCGTCGCGGTGCCTGAGTGATAGACGTTGTTGTTGTCCGGACCCGTCACCGTGCCCGAGCGCGCGCAGGTCGAACCCGCGCAATTCGTCGACGCAGAATGATTGAACGTATTGCCGTTCGACCCGGTGATCAAGCCCGACGACGAATACTGGCCCGGCGCGGTGCGCGTCACGTCGCCGGACGTCGTCGCCGTTTTGCCGTCGGGACCGGTCAGCGTGCCGCTATGCGAGCAGGAGCCGCCCGCGCAGCTGGTGTCGCCCGAGTGCTGCACCGAGTTGCCATAGCGGCCCGTCGCGGTACCCGAGTTCGTGAACTGGCCGGGCGCCGTGCGCGTGACCGTGCCAGTGTTGCTCGCGACGCCGCCATAGGGACCGGCCACGCTGCCCGTATGCGAGCAGCTACCGCCGCCGCACGAGCCGTAGTGCGAACCGTTATAGACGCCGCGCGACGTGTACGCGGTGCCGTGACCCGACCACGCGAACGCCGATGCGCTGCCGAGCGCGAGCGCGGCGGCGGCCGCGCCGAGCACCGCCTTGCGCAGCGCGCCTCGCGCCATGCTGGCGCAGACCCTGTCGGAACCTGCGAATGAACGATTTTTCACGGTATGTCCTTGCTGGATTCGGGCCACTTGCGTCACTGCCGCGTGGCGACGAACGGACTATAGAAGGACACTCCGCGGAAATCATCACGGAACATATGTCGCGCTGTTTCACCGCGACGCGGGCCCGCCAGGCAAGGTTTTGCGGGCATTCGGCGGGAGCCGTGACATATTTCGACATAGTTTGCGAAACAGATGCGGCCGCCGGAATCGACTGCGGCCCCGCCGCTCACTGCCCGACCGGCGTCACCTGCACCGCGGCGGCGGACACGAACGCCGCATGCACGGTGTCGCCGACCTTCACGTCGCTCAAATCGACGTCGGGCGCGGCTTCGAAGGTCTGGGTCTGATACGCGCCGCGCAGCGTCACGAGGCGCTGCTTGCGATCGATCTTCAGCACGGTCGCGAGCACCTCGGTCTGCCGCGCCGACTCGTACCCGCCCGACGCCGGCGCATAGCTCCGCCGGTCGGCCCGCTCGCGAATCCCCTTGCCCGCGCTGCTTGCCTTCTCGACCTTGGTGAGCAACGCATTCTTGTACAGCACGTCGACGCGATCGCCGATCTTCAACTGATCGAAACCGGCAACCTGCTGGCTGACGAGCACGATCGCGACGTCGCCATGCGGACCCTTCAATGTCAGCGAACGGTTGCCCGCATCGATGGCGACGATCTCCGCCGTCATATGCACCGGCTGCGCCGCGCTGAGCATCGCTTGCGCGGTGCTCGCCATGTCGTCCTGCGCTCGCGCCGGCGGGGCCGCGGCCACCACCGCGATGACCAATGCTGCAGCTATCGTCGCTGTTTTCATCCGCGTTCTCCTCGTGCGAGGTATCAATACGGCTTGACGGTCGGTCATGCACGTCGAGCCAATCGCTTCGTGCTACGCAGCATTCGTGCCCGGCGTCATGAACTCCGCGCCTACAGGACAACCACGACCAACAGTATGACGCGAACGATTTGCCGACGGTATGCATCGGCATGGCCGCCGACAGCCATCAGAAACGCCATCTCGGTACCGTGCTATCCTACATACCCATAGGGGGTATATGTATGGCACATCTGAGCATACACAAAGACGGCTTATTGAAACGCGTTCATCGCATCGCGGGCCAGGTTCAGGCTATCGAGCGTTCACTGGAGTCGGACGCCGATTGCGAAAAAGTCCTGCACCTGGTGGCCGCGACCCGCGGCGCAATGAACGGCCTGCTCGACGAGATCGTCGAGGCGCACGCGCGCGAACATGTCGCGCATCCGGACCTGACGGCCAGCCAGCGCAAGAAGGGAGTTGATGCATTGATCGGCGCAATCCGCCGCTATTCGAAGTAAGTTTGTATGACTGACCATCTGATCCGCAAACACGAGCACTCGTTTCTCGGCAGCTCGCACGACGACAACGCGCGCCGGACCCGCTTCGTCGTCGCGCTCACCGTTGTCATGATGATCGGCGAAATCGCGGCCGGTTACGTGACCGGCTCGATGGCGCTGCTCGCCGATGGCTTCCACATGGCGACGCATGCCGGCGCGCTTGGCATTGCCGCGCTCGCGTATGCGTTCGCGAGACGCAACTCGGCAAACCGCGCGTTCAGTTTCGGAACGGGAAAAGTGGGCGAGCTTGCCGGCTTCGCTTCGGCGCTGATTCTCGCGCTGGTGTCGCTTGGCATCGGCATCGAATCGGCGATCCGGCTCGTTCATCCCACCGGTGTCGCGTTCGGGCAGGCCGCGGTGATTGCGGCGATCGGGCTGGTCGTGAACATCGTCAGCGCGCTGCTGTTGTCGGGCGGCCATGCGCACCATGGGCATCACGATCATCACCATCATCACGACCATGCGCATGGGTCCGACAACAACCTGCGCTCGGCCTATGTGCACGTGCTCGCCGATGCGCTGACCTCGGTGCTGGCGATCGTGGCCATGCTGGCCGGCCGCTATCTCGGGTGGGTCTGGACGGACCCGCTGATGGGCATCGTCGGATCGATCGTCATCGCGCGCTGGGCATGGACGCTGATGCGCGACACGGCCGACGTGCTGCTCGACAGAACCGACGAGCACGTGGCCCGCGAAATCCGCGAAATCCTGGATTCGCACGGCGATGCCGAGATCGCCGACCTGCACGTCTGGCAGATCGGCCCGCAGGCGCGAGCGGCGATCGTCAGCGTGCGCACGCATGGCGGCGTTACGGCCGAGACGATCCGCGCGCGGCTCGCACCGGTGCATGAGGTCATGCATCTGACCGTCGAAGCGGCGTCATAACGCCTGCGCCCGGCGCAACAAGGCGCGATCAAAACAAAGGGCCGGCGTGTCTCGACGCCGGCCCTTCCGCTTTTTACTATTCAGCTTGCGCGGAGACCCGCCTAGCGCGGGGACCGAAGCTCGCGCTAAACCAGCTCACGCATCACACGCGCTCGATCGCGATCGCGATGCCTTGGCCGACGCCGATACACATCGTGCACAGCGCGAAGCGGCCCTGCGTGCGTTGCAACTGATACGTCGCGGTCGTCACCAGACGCGCGCCGCTCATGCCGAGCGGGTGGCCGAGCGCAATCGCGCCGCCGTTCGGGTTCACGCGGGGATCGTCGTCGGCGACGCCGAGGGCGCGCAGCACCGCGATACCTTGCGAGGCGAACGCTTCGTTCAGTTCGATCACGTCGAACTGGTCGATCGTCATGCCCAGACGCGCGAGCAGCTTCTGCGTGGCGGGTGCCGGGCCGATGCCCATCACGCGCGGCTCGACGCCGGCGGTGGCCACACCGAGCACGCGGGCGCGCGGCGTGAGGCCGAAGCGCTTCGCGGTCTCTTCATTGGCAAGCAGCAACGCCGCCGCGCCGTCGTTCACGCCCGATGCATTACCGGCCGTCACCGTGCCGTCCGGACGCACGACGCCCTTCAGCTTCGCGAGCGTTTCGAGGCTCGTTTCGCGCGGATGCTCGTCCTGCATGACCGTGATCGGATCGCCCTTCTTCTGCGCGATCGTCACGCCGACGATCTCCTGCGCGAGCGTGCCGTCGCGTTGCGCGCGCGCCGCCTTCTGCTGGCTGCGCAGCGCGAATGCGTCCTGGTCGGCGCGGCTGATGTTGTAGTCGGTCGCGACGTTTTCGCCGGTTTCCGGCATCGAGTCGACGCCGTACAGCTTCTTCATCAGCGGATTCACGAAACGCCAGCCGATCGTCGTGTCGTAGACCTCGTTCTGACGCGAGAACGCGCTGGTCGCCTTGGGCATCACGAACGGCGCGCGGCTCATGCTTTCGACGCCACCGGCAATCATCAGCGCGGCCTCGCCCGACTTGATCGCGCGCGCGGCGATGCCGACCGCATCCATGCCCGAGCCGCACAGACGGTTGACCGTCGAGCCCGGCACGTCCTTCGGCAGACCCGCGAGCAGCAGCGACATGCGCGCGACGTTGCGGTTGTCGTCACCGGCCTGGTTCGCGCAGCCGTAGATGAGGTCGTCGATCGCGGTCCAGTCGACGTTCTTGTTGCGCTCCATCAGCGCCTTGAGCGGCACCGCGCCCAGGTCGTCGGCGCGCACCGACGACAGCGAACCCGCATAGCGGCCAATGGGGGTGCGAATCGCGTCGCACAGAAATGCTTCGGTCATGGGATGTCTCCAGTTGAGATGCTGCGTGCGCTGCGCCTCGGCCGGCTTCGCACCGATGAGGCCGGTTCGAGGCGCCGAGGCATCGGCCCTGGGCGCCAACGGCCGCGGACGGGCAACTGCAAAATGGCGGCGGCGTAGCGCGCCGACACGTCGAAGCAGCTTAGCGCAGGATCGTGAACGATGGGCTTGGGATTGACGACCGATACGGCTGTCGCCTCTTCTTCGCCCTGCCTCGTGTTCTATATACGAACACAAGGTCATATATCGAACAAAACAGCCTCGATAATAGGCGGGGGCGCGAAAGCATGTCAAGCACGGCCGCAGCCGTGCCAAGCGACACCAGGGAATACGCGGAGGGGGTGATCTTCAGCGAACTTCGATTCCTTCATCGGCGATGTAGTCGCGAATCACGTCCGCGAAACTGCGCTCGGCCGCGAGCCCGAGCCGTTCGGCGCGCGACGTATCCCACGCGCCGGGCCAGCTCCCGACGATCTTCTCGATGCGCTCGTCGGGCTGCCGCACAATGCGGTTCGCGACCGCCTCGCCCGCGACCTCGCGCAGTGCCGCGATCATCTCGTCGACGCTGACCGACAAGCCCGGCAGGTTCAGCACGCGTTGCTTGCCAAGCACGGCGCCGTCGAGTTCGAGGCCGGCGATAAGACCCTCGATCGCCTTGCGCGGCGACAGCAACCACAGCCGCGTCGAACCGGCGACCGGACACACGGCCTCCTCGCCATTGAGCGGCTCGCGGACGATGCCGCTCGCGAACGACGACGCCGCCGCATTCGGCCGCCCCGGCCGCACGCTGATGGTCGGCAGCCGCAGCACGCGGCCGTCGACGAAACCGCGCCGCGAATAATCGTTGAGCAGCAGCTCCGCGATCGCTTTCTGCGCGCCGTACGACGACTGCGGATTGAGCGCGGTGTCGTCCTGCACGACCGCAGGCAGATCGCCACCGTAGACCGCGACCGAACTGGTGAACACGACGCGCGGTTGGTGCCCGCGCTGCCGGCAGATTTCGAGCAGCAGCCGCGACGCATCGAGATTGATGCGCATGCCGAGATCGAAGTCCGCCTCGGCCTGGCCGCTGACGATCGCAGCGAGGTGAAAGATCGCCGAGGTTTGATCGTCGATCACGCGTTCGAGCACACTGCGCTCCGCGATATCGCCGACTTCGGTGCGCACGCGCGCATCGCCGAAATCGTGTGCGCGCACGACGTCGAGCAACACGAGCCCGGTAATCGCTTGCGGTGCGCCGTGCGCATCTTTCAGCGTCTCGCGCGCGAGACGCTGGCCGAGAAAACCGGCACCGCCGGTGATCAGTACTTTCATGGTTACGTGTGCGTCAGTGGTTGTCGGAAAGAGTCAACGCCCCGCATCGAGATAAGGCTTCAGCCAGCCAAGCCCCGCCGAGGTCCCCGCGCGCGGCCGGTATTCGCAGCCGATGTAGCCGTCGTAGCCGAGCGCATCGATCAGATCGAACAGGTACGGGTAGTTCAGCTCACCGATGTCGGGCTCGTGCCGCTCGGGCACACCCGCAACCTGGATGTGACCGATGCCGGCCATATCGCGTTTGAGCTTCATCGCGAGATCGCCCTCAGCGATCTGGCAGTGATAGCAATCGAACTGCACCTTCAGGTTCGGCGCGCCGACTTCGGCGCAGATCGCTTGCGCGTCGTCCTGTCGATTGAGGAAATAGCCGGGCATGTCGCGCGTATTGATCGGCTCGATGACGACCATGATCTGTTCGGCTTGCGCGGCCCGCGCGGCATAGGCGAGGTTGTTCAGATACACGTCGCGTTGTGTTTTGCGCTGCGTTTCGCCCGCTCGATCGCCGGCGATCAACCCCGCCATCACATGCAGCTTGCGATTGCCGAGCACGCGCGCGTACTCGAGTGCCGTGTCGATGCCGCGGCGGAACTCGTCCTCACGGCCCGGCAACGACGCAAGGCCGCGCTCGCCGCCGCTCCAGTCGCCGGGTGGCGCATTGAACAGCGCCTGCGTGAGGCCATGCGCGTCGAGCCGCGCCTTCAGCTCGCCCGGGCGGAACTCGTAGGGAAACAGGAATTCGACCGCGTTGAAGCCGTCGCGCGCGGCGGCGGCGAAACGATCGAGGAACGCGTGCTCGTTGTACATCATCGACAGATTGGCGGCGAAGCGAGGCATGGCGGCAGCTCCTTCAAGACAGTTCGATACGGTGCGCGGCGTTCATCGGTCATGCGCGCTGCTACCAGCGCGCGCCGAACGCGGCACGGAGTTGTTCGATCGCGGCGGCGTCGAGCGGCGCGGGCCGCGGATTCGTCATCAGCCACAGGCGCGCGGTCTCCTCGAGTTCTTCGAGCGCATACGACGCGTGCGCGACCGAGCGCTCCCACACTACCGGCCCCAGACGTTCGAGCAACACCGCGCGCACCCGATCGGCCAGCGCGGCGATCTGCGCGGCCACTCGGGGATCACCCGGGCGTTCGTAGCGAATCAGCGGTACGTGGCCCACTTTCATCACGTAGTACGGTGTGATCGGCGGCAACACGTCCGCTTCGCTCCATACGCCCGCGAGCGTCAACGCGACCAGATGCGTCGAATGGGTATGGACGATGCCGCGCGCCTCGCCGTTGCGCGCATAGATACCGCGATGCAGCGCCAGCGTTTTCGACGGCTTGCCGCCCGACACCGCGTGGCCGTTTGCATCGACCTTCGCGATGTCGGCGGGATCGAGGCGGCCGAGGCACGCGTCGGTCGGGGTGATCAGCCAGCCGTCGTCGAGCCGCGCGCTGATGTTGCCGGCGCTGCCGACCGTATAGCCGCGTTGATACAGGCTCGCGCCGACCGCGCAGATTTCCTCGCGAACCCGCGCTTCAGCGCAGGTGTGAAGTGCCGGTGCGTCGCTCATTGCGCGGCTCCGTCGAGATGGCGCAGGGCCTTGTCGAAGAAGTCCGTGGTGCCGAAATTGCCGGATTTCAGCGCGAGTGCGAGCGGTTCCGCTTCGGTCGTCGCCGTGGCCGGCACGCCCGGATCGATCTGCGCGCCGATGCGCAGCATGCGCACGTCGAGCGCCTGCACGACGGCGCCCGAAGTCTCGCCGCCCGCGACGACGAACTTGCGCACACCCCGTTCGCGCAGACCGCGCGCAATCGCCGCCAACGTCTTCTCGACCAGATGCCCGGCCTCGTTGACGCCGAGTTCGCGCTGCACGGCCTGCACTTCGTCGGGCGATGCGGTCGCATAGACCAGCACCGGTTCCGCGTGCACGAAGCGCTGTTGTGCGAACGCGAGCGCCTCGCCGACGACGTCCTCGCCGCGCGCCGCCGCGAGCGGATCGATGCGGAACGCGGGCCGTGTCGCGCACCAGGCGGCGACCTGCGCGTTGGTCGCCGTCGACGCACTGCCCGCGAGCACCGCCGACAAACCTTCTATACGCGGCAATTGCGCGGCATGGGTTTGCTCGCCGAGCAGACCCGCGCGCCGGAAGTTGGCCGGCAAACCAAGCGCGACGCCGGAGCCGCCGGTGATCAGCGCGAGGTCCGCGCAGGCCAAGCCGAGCGTGTGCAGATCGGCGTCGGACACCGCATCGGCAATCGCGATGCGCACGCCGTCGGCGCGCAACGCGGCGAATGCGGCACGCACGGCCGCATCGCCTTGCGCGAGCTGGTCATAACGCACGAGCCCGACCTTCGATTGCGTTTGCCGCCGCAGCACGCGCACGAGGTTCGCGTCGCGCATCGGCGTCAGCGGATGGTTTTCCATGCCCGACTCGTTGAGCAGCGCATCGCCGACGAACAGATGACCGCGAAAAATCGTGCGGCCGTTCTCGGGAAACGCGGGACACGCGATCGTGAACGACGCGCGCTCAGCGAACTCGACGGACAGCGCATTCAGCAACGCATCGGTCACCGGGCCGATGTTGCCCGCATCGGTCGAATCGAAGGTCGAGCAGTACTTGAAGAAGAATTGCCGGCACCCTTGCGCGCGCAGCCAGGCGAGCGCGGCCAGCGATTGCGCGACCGCGTCGGCGGCCGGGATCGTGCGCGACTTCAGCGCGACGACGAGCGCGTCGGCGCCAAGCGCTGCGTTGGAGGTGGGCACGCCGATCGTCTGCACCGTGCGCATGCCACCGCGCACGAGCATGTTGGCGAGATCGGTGGCGCCGGTGAAGTCGTCGGCGATGCAGCCGAGCAGCGCGGGTTTCGTTTGAGCCGTCATGACCTCTCCCTCGCCTATTGCTTCGTCGGCAATTCGATGCCTGGGAAAATCTTCACGACCGCCGAGTCGTCTTCGCCACCGTGGCCCGCCGTCGACGCCATCATGAACATCTGATGCGCGGCCGCCGACAGCGGCAGCGGAAACTTCGTGCGACGCGCGGTATCGAGCACGAGGCCGAGGTCCTTGACGAAAATATCGACCGCCGACAGCGGCGTGTAGTCGCCCGCGAGAATATGCGGCACGCGGTTCTCGAACATCCACGAATTGCCCGCGCTGTGCGTGATCACGTCGTACAGCGCGTCCGGGTCGACACCTTCGCGCAGGCCGAGCGCCATTGCCTCGGCGGCCACCGCGATATGCACGCCGGCCAGCAGCTGGTTGATGATCTTCACCTTCGAGCCTGCGCCATTCGTGGCGCCAAGCCGATACACGTTGCCGGCGATCGCGGCGAGCACGTCTTCGCACGCGGCATAAGCGGCCGCGGGACCGGACGTCATCATCGTCATCTCGCCCGACGCCGCGCGCGCCGCGCCGCCCGACACCGGCGCATCGAGCATCTGCAGACCGGCCGCCTCGACGCGCTTGCCGAGATCGCTCGCGAACTCCGGCGCGACCGTGGCACTCGCGATCACGACGCCGCCCGGCTTCATGGCCGCGAGCGCGCCGTGCTCACCGAACAGCACGGCCTCGGTTTGCGCCGCATTCACGACCAGCGTGATCACGACCTCGCACTGCGCGCCGAGCTCCGCGGGCGTCGCACAGCCGATGCCCCCTTCATCGACGAACGCCTGCAGCGCGTCGCGCCGCAAATCGCACGCGTGGACCCTGAAGCCCGCGCGCAACAGCGAGCGCGCGACGCCGAGCCCCATGGCCCCCAAGCCAATGACACCGACATTTCTCGACATGCATGACCTCTATGGATGGGTGCCGCATTCGTGGGTCCGCGCGCGTCGGAATCACCGCGCGCCTTCAGCGCGTCAGACGATGCCCGCCTCGGCAAGCCGCCGCGCCGCGTTGTACAGATGCGTCTGCGCGGCATTGCGCGCCGCCATCGGATCGCCGGCGCGAATCGCCGCGGCGATCGCCGCGTGCTCCTCGCGCACCTGCCGCGAGAAGTCCTCGCGCAGCGCCTCGTTGCGGCGCGTGACGACCGTGCCCGCTTCGAGGTACTGATTGAGGAACGTCAACGTCTTCAGGAAATACGGATTGCCCGTAGCCGCCGCGATCGCGCGATGAAACGCGACGTCTTCGGCGACGCCGTCTTCGCCATTGCCGACCGCGCGCTCGATGCGCGCGAGCGCGGCGTCGATCGCGGCCATCTCGGCATCGCTGCGGCGCATCGCGGCTTCCGACGCGACCTCCGCCTCGATCGCGCGACGCAGCGCGAGGATCTGCACGACCGAGCCCGGCTCCACGGCTTCCGCGTAGTCTATTCGCAGCGGGCGGATCGCGCCGTGCCCGGCGACGAACACGCCACTGCCCTGGCGCGGCTCGACCACCCCCTCGTTCTTCAGTCGCGACAGCGCCTCGCGAATCACCGTGCGGCTTACGCCGAACTGTTGCGCGAGCACGGCTTCGGTCGGCAGCCTGGCGCCGCGCGCGAAGGTGCCCTTGTCGATCTGCTTCAGCAGTTGCTGCGCGACTGTGTCGCTCAAAGCGCGCGCGGGAATCTTGTCGAACATGGCGGATCGGTTGGACCGGGTGTCTCGAACTCGTCAGGTTATCGGGTCATCATACAAATTTGGAGTGGGAATCGCATCCACGCAAACCCTGGGGTTTTTGCACGAATCGGCGTTATTTGGCGAAATAGAAGGCTTAAGCTATCGTCTCGCCTTTGCGCCGCAACGCAAAACGCGTCGCCGCATCGAAACGATCGCGCGTCGCGCGTCCTTCGCGCGCACTCTTCCGAACCCACGATCAAGGTCCATGAGCAAAGCCCTGCCGCCGTCTTCCGTCGCGCCCGCCAACGCCGAACCGGCCCCGGAGAAACCGGGCGACTCGTACGTGCAGTCGTTCGCGCGCGGCCTCGCGGTCATCCGCGCGTTCGACGCGACGCGGCCTGAACAGACGCTCACCGACGTCGCCGCGGCGACTGGCCTCACGCGCGCCGGCGCGCGCCGGATCCTGCTGACGCTGCAAACACTCGGCTATGTGGAAGCCGAGGGACGCCTGTTTCGTCTGACGCCGAAGATCCTCGACCTCGGCTTCGCGTATCTGACCTCGATGCCGTTCTGGAATCTCGCCGAACCGGTGATGGAAAGCCTGTCGGCGCAGGTGCACGAAAGCTGCTCCGCGGCCGTGCTCGATCGCACCGAGATCGTCTACGTGCTGCGCGTGCCGACTCACAAGATCATGACGATCAACCTGTCGATCGGCAGCCGCCTGCCCGCCTACTGCACGTCGATGGGCCGCGTGCTGCTTGCCTCGCTCGACGACGAGACGCTCGACGCGACGCTGAACTCGACGCCGCTCTACGCGCACACGCCGCGCACCGTCACCGACAAGCAAGAGTTGAAGAAGCTGATCGAGCAGGTGCGTCGCCAGGGGTGGGCGATCGTCGATCAGGAGCTCGAAGGCGGCTTGATTTCGCTGTCCGCGCCGATTCGCAATCGCCAGGGCCGCGTGATCGCCGCGATGAACATCAGCGGCAACGCACAGCGCAATTCGGCCAAACAGATGGTGAAGGCGTTCCTGGAACCGCTGCAGCGAGCCGCGCAGACAGTCTCGGAGATGGTCGCGCGGCGCGGCTAATGAACGCTTCGTGGCTCTGGCCGCGCGGTGATGAGCAGCCGGGCGCGCACGCCTCGTGCGCGCCGCGGCGTGTGCATCAAGCGCTCACTGCGCGAGATAGCGCTCCACCAACCGTGCCCAGAACGCCGCGCCGATCGGCAGGCTGCGGTCGTTGAAGTCGTAGTGCGGGTTGTGCACCATGCAACCGTCCTCGCCGACGCCATTGCCAATGCGCAGGAACGTGCCCGGCCGCTTCTGCAGCATGAATGCGAAGTCCTCGCTACCCATCAGGATGTCGGTCTGCTCGACCACCTTGTCGTCGCCCACCAGTTCGCGCGCGACCTGCACCGCGAAATCCGTTTCGGCATCCGTATTGATGACGACCGGATAGCCTTCGATGTACTCGACGTGCGCTTTGCCGCCATAGCTTGCGGCCTGCGACTCGGCCAACTCAGTGATGCGCCTCTTCAGCAATGCGCGCACCTCGGGGCTGAACGAGCGCACGCTGAGCTCGAGCCGCGCGCTGCTGGAAATCACGTTGTTCGCGGTGCCCGCGTGCATCGAGCCGACCGTCACCACGGCGGGCTGCGACGGATCGACGTTGCGCGCGACGATCGTTTGTAGCGCCATCACGATGCTCGCGGCGACCACGACCGGATCGACGGTCAGATGCGGACGCGCCGCATGGCCGCCGACGCCTTCGATCGTGATGATCGCCTTGTCGCCCGCCGACATGAACGGTCCCTTGCGGAACAGCAACACGCCCGGCTCGGCTCCCGGATGGTTGTGCAGGCCGAACACGGCGTCGCACGGGAAGCGCTCGAACAGGCCGTCGTCGATCATCTTCAGCGCACCGCTGTCGATGCCGCTTTCCTCGGCCGGCTGGAAATACAAATGCACGGTGCCCGAGAAATTGCGCGTGGCCGCGAGACGTTGCGCGGCGCCGAGCAGGATCGTGGTGTGACCGTCGTGGCCGCACGCGTGCATCTTGCCGTGGGTGCCGCTCGCGTACGGCAGGCCGGTCTGTTCGATGATCGGCAACGCGTCCATGTCCGCGCGAATGCCGATGCTGCGCTTGCTGTCACCCTCTTTCAGCGTGCCGACCACGCCGGTCTTGCCGACCCCGCGCGTGACCTGCCAGCCCCACTGTTCGAGTTTTTCCGCGACGAGCGCCGCGGTCTGCACTTCCTCGTACGCGAGTTCCGGATGGTGGTGAATCTGATGGCGAATCTCGCGCAGGCTTGCGGCGGCGGGTTCCAGATCGGACACTTCGGTCAAACGCGGGGTCTCGTTCATAGCTTGTATGGCTCCAGTGAGTAGCCTCGCACTATAGCCACGCTGTTTTGTTCGAATAAGATGCTATTTTTTTCACCCTGATTAACAGGCCTTATATACCGGGTTACCCTTATGAAGCTGCAGCAGTTGCAGGCCTTCGTCGCCGCCGCGCATCACCGCAGTCTGCGCGCCGCCGCGCGTGAGCTTGGCGTCACGCAGCCGGCCGTCACGCATACGATTCGCGAGCTGGAAAGCGCGCTCAACGCCGCCCTGATGGTGCGCAGCGTGCGCGGCATCGAGCTGACCGCGTGCGGGCTCGCGCTGTTGCCGCGCGCCGAGCAGTTGCTCGGCGACATGCGCCGCACGGTCGAGGCCGTCGAGCAGGTCAAGGGCGAACTGGCCGGCAAGGTCAGCGTCGGCACGATGCCATCGCTCGCGCTGACGGTACTGCCGCATGCGGTGTCGAGCTTTCGCGAGCGGATGCCGCTCGTGAGTCTGCATCTGGAGGAAGTGACGGTGCCCGACGCGCTCGCGCGTCTGCGCAACGGCGCGCTCGATCTCGCGGCGATCCATCACGTTCTGGCATTGGATAACGATCTGGTGCAGGTGCCGCTGTACTCGACGCAGTTCGTCGTCACGATGCGCGCCGGCCATCCGCTCGCGAACGTCACGCGTCTATCCGAGCTGCTCGACGCCGAGTGGATCGTCACGGTCGGCGCCGATCACTTCCCGCACAGCGTGATGATGGCGATGTTCAGCGCGCACGGCTTGCCGGTACCGAAGCGCTTGCTGCGCGCGCCGTCGTCGTTTGCAGTCACGCTCGGGCTCGTGTCGCAGACCGACGTGATCAGTTGCTTCACGCGGCCGCTTGCGCAGAGGGTCGCGCCGCTCGGCATTCGCGTCGCACAGATCGAAGACGCGCTGCCGAACTACGATCTGAGCATCATCTCGCGACGCGATCTGCTGCCGACGCCGGCCGTGCAGCAGTTCGTCGCATGTTTGCGGCAGGTGACGCGGGAGCGGATGGGAGCCGTGCAGTAAGGCCGCGTGCTTGCGCTACGCGCTCACCTGCTCCTTGAGCGCCGTGATCAATGCGTGCCCCGCTTCTTCGAGCGCGCCGGAGTTGTCGATCGTCGTGCAGCGCACGCCGGCCGGCAACGCAAACGGCGCGCGCCGCGCGAGCCGCGCCGCGACCTGCTCCGACGATTCGCGCGCCCGCGCGCCGAGCCGTGCTTCGAGAATATGCGGCGCGGCGCTCACGTGCACCACTTCCGCGCGTGGATAGCGCGCGAGCGCATGCTGCAGGTACTGCCGCGAGCCGTTGACGACCACCGTGCAGCCGCGCGCGAGCCACGCATCGAGTTCGATGCCGATGCCATAGCGCAGCGAATGGCTCGACCATTCGAGCGCGAACAGGCCAAGCACCGAGCGCGCGGCGAACTCCTCGACGCTTAGTGCAACATGCACCTCGCCATTGCCGCTCGGCCGCGTGATGTAACGATGCGCGAATACGAGCGGCTCGCCGGCGAGCCGCATGCGCGCGAACTGCAGCAGCGAATCCTTGCCCGCGCCCGACGGCCCCATCACATAGATCAAACGCCCAGTCATTGGCTGCTCACCTCGTCTTGCTGCTTGTTCGTGCGATCGCCAGGTTGCGCGCCGTGGCTGAACGGCAGCGGCTGCCATAGCACGAACGGCTCACCCGGCGCCGGCTCGACGAACAGCGCGGCCTGATCGACAGCGAGCGGCCCGAGCGCGGGCGTGCGCTCCCGCCACCATGCGAGCAGCGTCGCGCGCTCGTCGGCATCGGCGAGCGAACTGGACAACGTCATGTGAAAACGGAACTCGTCGAACACGTACGGATAGCCCCATTGCAACAGCAACGCACGTTGGCGTTCGCTGAGCGGCGCGGCGAGCCGTCGCTCGAGATCGGCCGCCGACGGCCGCGCGCGCAGCCTGTCGAGCGACTGCAGCGCGTTCGACGCGAGCTCGCGAATGCGCGTCTCGCCATCTGCATCGGCCGGTCGCAACGCGACGAAGTCGCCCAGCGTGGCCGCTTCTACCGGCAACGTGAACGGCCGCTGCGCGAGCGCCCAGGCTCGCGCGGCCGCGAGCACGTCGGGCTGCGTGACGCCGGCGCCGAGCCGGAACGGGGCGACCAGCGTGCCATGCCAGCCATAGCGGCGCGGCGCGTCGGTCAATGCGGCGAGCGGGCGCGTCAGGCCTGGCGGCTGCGGCTGCGCGCGGCGCTCGCCGCTGTGCGCATCGCGGCCGAGCCATGTCGAGCCGGTCTGCCACCACGCCGATTCAACCGACGGCGCGTAGTACAGCGCGAAGCGCGCTTCGGCACTCCATACGGGGCCGCTCACAGGTCATGCTCCACGAGCAGTTGCACGCGATCGGCCGCGAAATGCGTGAAGCCGTATTTGACCGGCGTGCCCTGCAGATCGACGTCGACGTTCTCGACCCACAGCACCGGCTGCTGACGGTTGATGTTGAGCCGCCGCGCGACTTCCGGCTCGGGCAGCACGCTGCCGATGCGGCTCCACTTGCGCAGATAATCGTCCACGCCGAATTCGGCCAGCGCTTTCGTCGTGCCGCCGAGGCGTTGCACGACCTCCGGCAAATCCGGAAAACGCGCGGCCGGATACCAGCTGCGCGCGTATGTGAGCGGCACGCCGTCCGACTCGTTCAGCGATTCGATGCGATAGACCGCCGCGCCCGCGCGCAGACCCAACGCCTTCGCGACACTGGGCTCGGCCTTCACGCGCGCGGCCGACAGCATCGTGCCCGCGGGCGAGTGGTGTTGTTGACGCAGGTTTTCGGTGAAACGCGTACGGCGGCCGATCGAATAGTCGATCGCGCCGGGCTGCACGAACGTGCCACGCCCCTGCTCGACGCTGACGAGGCCGAGCGCGGCGAGGCCGAGCATCGCGCGGCGCACCGTGTGACGGTTGACGTCGAAGCGCTTCGCCAGCTCACCCTCGCTCGGCAGCCGCCCTTCTTCGCCGAACCCGCTTGCCGTGATCTCTGCGGCGAGAATCTGTTCGATCTGTCTCCAGACGGCCACGCCCGCGCCCCGTTCGAGCGTCGTGGCCGGCGCCGCGCTGTCGTTCGATGTCATGGTGCTGTCATTCCCTTCGGTTCAAATGATCGCCATGACGTGCATTGTAGTGCGCGAGCCGTGATGAAAATATGAACGTCCGCCGCGCACAACAGTCCAGACAACTATGCTTATAAACGTCTAGACGTTTAGATGAATAGATGCTTCAATGCCCACTCGCTGGATCGACAGGAAATCCGATGAGCCCGAGTTCCGTTCCGCCCCGTCCATCTTCTTCGCCGTTGCCGGCCGTGTCTTCGGCGGCGCGGCGCGCCTGGATGGCCGTGCTGGCGCGCACGCCGCGCGCCGACCTCGAAGCCGCGCTGCAGCGCGCGCTGCAAGGCCGCCCCACCCCCGCCTACGACTGGCTGCGCCCCCCTGAAATCGGCCTCGCGATGGTGCGCGGGCGCATCGGCGGCAGCGGCGATCCGTTCAATCTCGGCGAAGCCACGGTTACGCGCGCCACGCTGCGTCTGCATGCCAGCGGCGACGCCGAAGCCACCGTCGGCGTCGCCTGCCATCTGGGACGCGACCGCCGTCGCGCCGAACTTGCCGCGCTCGCCGATGCCTTGCTGCAGATGCCCGAGCATCACGACAGCCTGCATCGTCGATTGATCGAGCCATTCGCCGCGCAACAGCAGGCCCGGGGCGCGCAACAGCAACAGGACGTCGCGGCGACGCGCGTCGAATTCTTCACGATGGTGCGAGGCGACTGATGGAACGTTCACCGATTGCGTTGTCCACGCTGACGCCGGGTTTCGCGGACCCGGTCCACGATACCCAGGCCGTGTTTCGCACGCTGCTCGACGCGTTGTCGCGGCCCGGCACGATCGGCGTGATCCGCGACGTGCTGCCCGAGTTGCGCAACACGCCGGTCGAACCCGCCGCGTTTGCCGCACTGCTGACGCTCTGCGACTACGCGACGCCGGTGTGGCTCGCGCAGCCTGATCCCGCGCTCGCGTCGGCGTTGCGTTTTCATACCGGCGCGCCGCTCGTCGATGCGCCCGGCAACGCCGCGTTCGTGTATGTGCACGATGCCGACGCGTTGCCATCGCTCGAAAGCTTCGCGCCCGGCAGCGCCGAGTCACCGGAACAATCGGCCACGTTGCTGATCCGCGTCGACGCGCTGACGGGCGGCGCAGCGGTCACGCTGAGGGGCCCCGGCATTCTGGATGCCGAAACGATTTCGCCGGCCGGTCTTCCCGCGCGGTTCTGGCAAGAACGCGCAATGCTCGCGCCGCTGTTTCCGTGCGGCATCGACTGTTATCTGGTTTGCGGCCCGCGCGTGATCGGCCTGCCGCGCACAACCGAAGCGAAGGTGAACTGATGTACGTTGCCGTCAAAGGTGGAGAACGCGCGATCGAAGCGTCGTGGCGCCTGCTCGACAAAGCGCGCCGCGGCGATACGCGAATCGCCGAACTGAGCGTCGCGCAGATTCGCGAGCAGTTGCGGCTCGCGGTCGCACGCGTGATGACCGAAGGCTCGGTCTACGACGAGGAGCTTGCGGCGCTCGCAATCAAGCAGGCTGCCGGCGATCTGGTCGAGGCGATTTTCCTGCTGCGCGCGTATCGCACCACGTTGCCGCGCTTCGGCTATACGCGCGCCATCGATACCGAAACGATGCAGGTCGAGCGGCGCATCTCGGCGACGTTCAAGGACCTGCCCGGCGGCCAGTTGCTCGGCGCGACCTATGACTACACGCAGCGTCTGCTCGATTTCGCGTTGCTCGCCGATGGTGATGACGCGCGGCAGGACGTGACGCGCGGCAACGCGCCGGTTCCGCAAGAACCGCCAGCGCCAGAATCGATGCCGCGAGTCGTGTCGCTGCTCGACAAGGAAGGCCTGATCGAACAGGAGCGTTCGACACCCGACGGCGCGGAACCCGGCGACCTGTCGCGTGAACCGCTCGCCTTTCCGGCGAGCCGCGCGACGCGTCTGCAAAATCTCGCGCGTGGCGACGAAGGCTTTCTGCTCGCGATGGGCTATGCGACGCAACGCGGCTACGCGCACTCGCATCCGTTCGCGGGCGAGATCCGCTTCGGCACGATCGCGGTCGAGATGGACCTCGACGAACTCGGGGAAGCGGTCGACATCGGCGATATCGACATCACCGAATGCCAGATGATCAACCAGTTCGCGGGCAGCGGCACGGTGCCGCCGACCTTCACGCAGGGCTACGGCCTCGCGTTCGGCCACTCGGAGCGCAAGGCGATGGCGATGGCGCTCGTCGATCGCGCGTTGCGTGCCGAAGAACTCGGCGAGACGCTCGCGTCACCGACGCAGGACATCGAGTTCATGCTGTCGCATAGCGACAACGTCGAGGCGTCGGGCTTCGTGCAGCACCTGAAGCTGCCGCATTACGTCGACTTCCAGGCGGAGCTGGAACTGGTGCGGCGTTTGCGCGCGCAGCATCGCAGCAACGATGAAACAAGCCGCGCCACCGACAAGGAGCAAGCAGCATGAACGCGCCCGACACCGCTGTTGCCAACACCTCATGCGACACCGCCGCGCACGGCTACAACTTCGCGTATCTCGACGAGCAGACCAAGCGCATGCTGCGCCGCGCGCTGCTGAAGGCAGTCGCCGTGCCGGGCTACCAGGTGCCGTTCGCGTCGCGCGAAATGCCGCTGCCGTACGGCTGGGGCACCGGCGGCATCCAGGTGACGGCCGCGATCATCGGCAGGACGGACACGCTGAAGGTCATCGATCAGGGCTCCGACGAAACCACCAACGCCGTCAACATCCGCCGCTTCTTCGCGCGCACCACGGGGGTGGCGACCACGCGGCACACGAGCGAAGCGACGATCATCCAGACGCGGCACCGGATTCCCGAAACGCCGTTGACCGAGCGGCAGATCCTCGTCTATCAGGTGCCGATGCCCGAGCCGCTGTACCGGCTCGAGCCGCGCGTCGCCGAATGCAAGAAGCTGCATGCGCTCGCCGATTACGGGCTGATCAGCGTGAAACTGTACGAGGACATCGTGCATCACGGCAGCATCGCGACCACGTACGACTACCCGGTGATCGTCAATCATCGCTATCTGAGCTCGCCGTCGCCGATCCCGAAGTTCGACAATCCGAAGATGCATATGAACGCCGCGCTGCAACTGTTCGGCGCGGGCCGCGAGCGCCGCATTCACGCGATTCCGCCTTATACGCCGGTGCGCAGCCTCGACTTCGACGATCATCCGTTCGAGGTGCAGAAGTGGCAGCACGCGTGTGCGCTGTGCGGATCGAAGGAAAGCTTTCTCGACGAGATGATCGTCGACGATGCGGGCACGCGCATGTTCGTGTGCTCGGACAGCGACTACTGTCACGGGCGGCGCGGCGATGGCGATAGCGACGGCGACGGCGCTATCGAAGCGCAAGCGCCGCGGCCCCACGCCACGCGCGAAGGAGAATCCGCATGACGCCGCTTCTGAGCGCACGCGCGCTCACCAAACAATATGGCGGCCGCAACGGTTGCCGCAACGTGAGTTTCGATCTGTATCCGGGCGAAGTGCTGTGCATCGTCGGTGAATCGGGTTCGGGCAAAACCACGCTGCTCAACACGCTGGCGCTGAAGACCGAGGCCGATAGCGGCTCGCTGCACTACACCGCGTCGCATGGCGACTCGCTCGATCTGCGCGCGCTGTCCGAGCCGCGCCGCCGTCTGCTGACGCGTACCGAGTGGGGCTTCGTGCAGCAGAATCCGCGCGATGGCCTGCGCAGCGGCGTATCGGCCGGCGCCAACATCGGCGAGCCGTTGATGGCGGTCGGCGCGCGCCACTACGGCGAAATTCGCCGCACAGCCACGCAATGGATGGAGCACGTCGAGCTCGACCCCACTCGCATCGACGAATTCCCCGCCGCGTTTTCGGGCGGTATGCAGCAACGTCTGCAGATCGCGCGCAACCTCGTCACCGGTCCGCGTCTGGTGTTCATGGACGAACCGACCGCCGGTCTCGACGTGTCCGTGCAGGCGCGTCTGCTCGATTTGCTGCGCACGCTGAGCTCGACGCTGCATCTGTCGGTGCTGATCGTCACGCACGATATCGGCGTCGCGCGTCTGCTCGCGCATCGGCTGATGGTGATGCAGGCGGGCGAAGTCGTCGAGGCGGGTCTGACCGATCAGGTGCTCGACGATCCGCAGCACCCGTATACGCAAACGCTGGTTTCCTCGGTTCTGCCGGTTTGAGGCTCACGATGCAATCCACTGAGGTAGTCACTGAGGTAGTCAATGAAGCAGGCAGCGATGCACGCCACGGCGAGCGCGCTTTCGCCGACAACGCGGCGCTGATGCTGCGCGCCATCGGTATCGGCAAGACTTTCACGCTGCACGGCCAGGGCGGTGTGCGGATCGACGCGCTCGCGAACGTGTCGCTCGAGGTCGCGCGCGGTGAATGCGTGGTGCTGGTCGGGCCGTCGGGTGCGGGCAAGAGCACGCTGCTGCGCTGTCTGTACGGCAACTATCTGGCGAGCACCGGCTCGATTGCGATTCGCGACACCAGCGATCACGGCCGGCCCATTGCAATCACCCGTGCCGAACCGCGTGACATACTGCGGCTGCGCCGTCGCGTGGTCGGCTATGTGAGCCAGTTTTTGCGCGTGATCCCGCGCGTGCCGACGCTTGCGCTCGTCGCCGAGCCGCTGGTCTTGGACGGCGTCGCCGAACCTGAAGCCAGCGCGCGCGCCGCTGAATTGCTGGCGCGGCTCAACGTGCCCGAGCGTTTGTGGTCCCTCGCGCCCGCGACGTTTTCGGGCGGCGAGCAGCAACGCGTGAACATCGCGCGAGGTTTGATCGCCGAACATCCGCTGTTGCTGCTCGACGAACCGACCGCTTCGCTCGATGCGGAAAACCGCGACGTTGTGGCCGATCTGATCGTCGAGGCGCGCGAGCGCGGCGCGGCGATCGTTGGTATCTTTCACGACGAAGAGACCCGCAACAAGATCGCGACGCGCCGCCTGGAACTGCGGCCGCCGCTGCGGCACTAAATTGACACCAGTCCCGACTGACTACGGAGTAAGTCGATGTTGATCAGCAACGCTCACATCGTGACGCGAGACGAAGAATTCATTGGCACCGTGCGCGTGGAAGACGGCGTGATTCGCGACGTCGAACGCGGCGCGGGTTTGGCGCGCGACGCCGAAGACTGGGACGGCGATTATCTGCTGCCCGGTCTGATCGAACTGCATACGGACAACCTCGAGAAGCACCTCGTGCCGCGTCCCGGCGTCGAATGGAATACCGACGCGGCCTTCGTGATTCACGACGCGCAGGTCGCCGCAGCCGGCATCACGACGGTATTCGACGCGCTCGCCATCGGCTCGCGCTCGAGCGTTGGGCTGCGTAACCGCGACGTGCAAACGCAATGCGCCGGTTCGCTGCTGCGGCTGTCCACGCGTCGACTGCTGCGCGCCGAGCACTTTCTGCATCTGCGCTGCGAGATCGCGACCGCCGACGTGCTCGAGGTATTCGATTCGCTGTGCGCGCATCCGCTGCTGCGGCTCGCGTCGGTGATGGACCATACGCCGGGCCAGCGCCAATGGCACGACCGGGAGCAATGGCGCCGCTTCCAGGAGCGCAACGGCAAGATGAGCGACGAGCGTGTCGCGAGCACGCTCGCCGAACTCGCGGTCGAACAGGAGCGTTACGCGGACGAGCACCGCCGCGAGATCGTCGCGCGTTGCCGGCGGCTCGGCATTCCGGTCGCGAGCCACGACGACACTCTGATCGAGCACGTCGAACAGGCGAAGGCCGAGGGCATCGTGCTCGCCGAATTCCCGACCACGCGGATCGCCGCGCAAGCCGCGCGCGAGCATGGCATCGCGACGATCATGGGCGCGCCGAACATCGTGCGCGGTGGCTCGCATTCGGGCAACGTGTCGGCGCTCGAACTCGCGCGCGCGGACCTGCTCGACATCCTGTCGTCGGATTACGTGCCGTCGAGCTTGCTGACCGCGGTGTTCGATCTCGTCGAAAAAGCGGGCTGGTCGCTGCCGCGCGCGATGGCAACGGTCTCTGCCGAGCCGGCGCGCACCGCCGGTCTCACGGACCGCGGCGCGATCGAGCCCGGCCTGCGCGCGGATTTCGTGCGCGTGACGATGCTCGACAAGCTGCCGGTGCCGCGCGCGACTTATCGCGCAGGGGTGCGGATCGTTTGAGTGGGCTGGTTGAGCGCGCCTGCGTCTCAGGTCGACAACGGCATACGCTCCGGCTCATTCGCGGCGCGATCGCGGCGTGGCAATAGAAAACCCTCAGCGGCGCGGGTAAAACCGCGTCACGCGGTGGGCTCCGCCTCGCGCCCCTCGGTCGCATCGCGCGCGGCGTGCGCCTGGGCGAGCTGGGACTGGGCAGCCCTCGCCTGCCCAGCCTGTTCGTCGAGCCGCATGGCGAGCAGATCCTGATAGCGCAGATACGCGCAACGGCCCCCCGATTTCGCCGCATACATCGCGGCATCGGCGTTCAGCAGCAGTTCCTCGGCATTGCCGCTGTCGTGCGGGAACTCGCTGATGCCGATGCTCGCGCCGACCGTCATGCTATTGCCGTCGACGGTCAGCGTTTCGTTCAGCGCGTCCATGATGCGCTCGGCGATTTCTGGCGTGACCTCGGCCGCGCGCTGCCCTTCGATCAGCACGATGAATTCGTCGCCGCCGAGCCGCGCGACCACGTCCCCGGCATACAGCACGTCCTTCAGACGGCGTGCGACCGCGACCAGCACCTTGTCGCCGACCGAGTGACCGAACTGATCGTTGATCTGCTTGAAGCGGTCGAGGTCGACGAACAGCACGGCGAGGCCTTCGCGGCGGAAGCTTGCCTCCTCGATCGCGTTCTCGAGCTTCTGCATGAACAGCATGCGGTTCGGCAAGCCGGTCAGCACGTCGTGCGAGGCCAGATGCACGAGCTCGCTCTGCTTGCTGTGCAGCGTATCCATCTGCGCGCGGATTTCGCAACGCAAACGCTCGAAGCAGCGCGCGAGCACGCCGATTTCGTCGGTGCGTTTGAGCGGCAAGGTGTGCATCGCGTGATCGGCGAACAGGTGCGTCGCCGCATACGCGAGCAGATGCAGCGGTTTGGTCAGCGCTCGCGCGAACAGGATCGCCAGCAGTACCGACAATGCGCTGAACACCAGCACCATGCGAATGATCCGCGTGCCGAGCTGATTGGCGCCGGTCAGCACGTCCTCGAGCGGCTTCGCGAGACCGAGCACGATGAAGCGGTTGCCCTCGGAACCGCCGAACGGCCGCCGCACGAACGCGAGCACACGGCCGGCCGCCTCGCCGGGTCTGGCGAGACCGTTGATGAGCACCTCGCTTTGGCGTTGCTCGAACAGCTGCTTCGTGGCCGGGAAGCTGTCCTGCATCAGCACGCGCCGGCCGCGGTCGAAACCGAAGGTTTTCGACGCGTCGGGATGGATCAGGAAGTCGCCCCACTCGTTCGCCAGATAGACCTGATAGTCGCTCGGCAGATCGCTCTGCAAACGCCGCAGCATGCCGGCCAGATCGACATCGATTACGACGACGCCGACCACCGTGCCGCGCGCATCCGCGATCGGCGTGCCGAGACGCAGCGTCGGCTTGCCTTGCGCCGCATGCGTGCCGGATTCGTGATTGACCGAAATCGGCGACGTGTAGATGCGGCCCGGCGAAAACGCGAGCGTTTCGAATACGTAGGGAAACTGAGCTTTTTCCTGCAAATCGTCACCCTCTACGCGCACGAGGCCATCGCTGTCGCGATCGAAACGGATCAGTTCGAGACCGTGATGCTGCCGCGTGATCAGCCGCACCTGCAGATACTCCGGGTGGTGCAGCATGAAGCTCGAATACACCTGCGCGAGCCGCTCGCGGCCGAGGTTCGGGCCGATACCGTCGTCGGTCTGCGCGACGCTCACCGACGACGGCATCGTCGCGAGCACGAGCGCGTCCGCCGCGACGTCGTCGATCGATACCGCGATGCGCTGGCCGAGCAGCTCCGTCGACGTCTGCAGGCTGTGCTCCGCTTCGTTGACCAGCATCGTGCGATTCGCGCGATACGCGTAATAGCCGGTCGCGCCCGACGCCAGCACGCCGATGCACGCGAGCAGCACGGATAGCTTGAAGGTCAGGCCGCGATGCAGCATCAGAAGCGCTCCGAACGGTCGCCCGACACGATGCGCGTCCACAGTTGCTCGCGGCGCTCGATATCTTCCACCGGACTGATCCAGACGATGTGCGCGTTGGCGCTGCCTTCGGCCGGCTCGGTCAGCGTGTTCGCGAGCCCCTGGCGCTGTGTCAGCAACGCGCTCACGCTCGGCTCGAGCATGTAGTTGATCCATGCGAGCGCAAGCGGCTGGTCGCTCGCCGCGCGCGTCATCGACCAGCAATCGAGCCACGCGAGCGCGCCTTCGTCCGGAATCACGTAGCCGACGTCGGCGCCCGCGCGCCGCAGCAACTGCACCTGCTGCGTGCCGTAGTTGCCGAACATCAACGCGACCTTGTGCTGGATGAAGAATGCGGTCGCCTCTTCGGGCAGCGTGTAGTAGGTCAGCAGGTTGCGGCGCAGATCGACGAGCTTGTGCGCGATCGTGCGCATCTGCGCGGGGTCGAGTTGAAACGGATGCGGATAGCCGAGCGCAAGCGCGGTGAACGAGAAGTTGTGCTGCGCGCTATTGAAGTCGAGCACCTTGCCACGATAGCGCGGGTTCCACAGTTCGAGCATCGAATGCGGCGCAACCGGAATCTGCTTGCGATCGTAGATGAGTCCCATCGACGAATACGTGAACGGAATCGCGTATACCTTGCCCGCCGAGGTCAGGCCGTCGATCGAGCCGAGCGCCTGGAAACGCGGCAACTGCTTCTTCGTATTCGGCAGACTCGCGAGATCGAGCGGCGCGAGCAGATTCGCCTGCGTATAGCGGCGGATTTCGGCGGTGTTGGCGGCGAGTACGTCGAACGGCGGCGCGCCCTTGCTGTGCATCTGCGCCCACAGCGCCTCATCGGAATCGACGAGCGTTACCTCGACCTTCGCGCCGTAGCGCGCTTCGAACGCCTTCACGACGTCCGGGTCCGCATAGCCGGGCCATGCGAGAACGTGCAGCACTTTCTCGGCGGCCGCTGCGGGCGTCGCCGCGCCGAAACCCGCGCACAGCAATGCGCCTATCAGAACGCGCGACACGCGGGGCAAAACCCCGGAAAAAACGTCGCACGCAAATCCGGATGCGCCAATCGATGAAAATCCCGATGTAACGCTCGACAAAAAACCGTCAAAAAACCGGCGCTGCAATAATGCCGCGCGAGCCCGCACGCCGGTGCTCGCGATTCGTCGCTTGAAAGTCTGTTTACAACGGCCTGTTCGATCCGCCGTGAACAACATCGTGTGCATGCATAACACCGTTGAGCAGAAAGGCCATGTGAGCGAGCGCAAACGCGCGGAATTTGAATCTTGACGGCCGTCCGACGACCTGCGCCCGAGCGATCCCCGCCTGCGCGGGCGGCCGGCGTCCAACGCAGGGAGCATCGATGATAGCGCCAAAGCCTTTGTTTTTGCACCGGTTCGAAACGGCCGGGCAAAAATATCGGTGTTGGTAATAACGTGCAAGGCAATAGCCTCGAGGCCGTTCTTAATTAACGGCAAATTCAGCCGCGAGCTTTAACGATCCGTCCACGATTCAAACTCGCGTTTCAAACCGGTTTTCGGCGAACTCGCGAGAAAACCGGCGTAAATCCCAGTCGATTACGCTCGCCGGCCCTTCGTATTACCGCTCGTGCATTGCATCCGCGTTACGCAAACCCTACCAACGGTGTACGATCCGGTCACACCGGCTGGGGCGCAAGCGTTGCTCTAGAGGGCCTCCTCCCGCGCCATCCGGTGTTTTACTAGCTTCCCAATATTTTTGAACTGATAAGCTTGGCGCGCGTTGCAGGCCACCCCGGCTTGCATCCTGACCAGAAGCCCGTTTGCGAGACGCGCCGGGCGTCCCAAGGCGGCACAACCGCCGAGGGTGTAATTGAACTACACCGAGGAGTAAAAACAGTGAAAAAACTGCTAGCGGCTTTGACGGTTGCTCTGCTTGCCACCGTCTCGATTGGCGCACACGCTAAAGATTGGTCGACGATCCGTTTTGGTGTTGATGCCAGCTATCCCCCGTTCGAGTCGAAAGGCGCGGACGGCAAGCTCGTTGGCTTCGATATCGACCTCGGCAACGAAATCTGCAAGCGCGTCGGTGCGAAGTGCGTGTGGGTGGAAAACGACTTCGACGGCATGATCCCGGCACTGAAGGCGAAGAAGTTCGACGGCGTGCTGTCGTCGATGTCGATGACGCCGCAACGCGCCGAACAGATCGCTTTCTCGTCGAAGCTGTTCAATACGCCGACGCGCCTCGTCGCGAAGCAGGGCTCGGGCATCCTGCCGACCGCTGAATCGCTGAAGGGCAAGACGGTGGGCGTCGAACAGGGCACCATCCAGGAAACCTACGCGAAGACCTACTGGGAACCGGCGGGCGCGAAAGTCGTGGCGTATCAGAACCAGGACCAGGTCTACGCCGACCTGATCTCGGGCCGTCTGGACGCAGCGCTGCAAGACGCGGTGCAGGCTGACCAGGGCTTCCTGAAGACGCCGCGCGGCAAGGGCTTCGCGTTCGTCGGCAAGGACCTCGACGATCCGAAGATCCTCGGCAATGGCGCCGGCATCGGCATGCGCAAGGAAGACACCGATCTGAAGGTGAAGGTCGACAAGGCGATCGCCGACATGATCAAGGACGGCACCTACAAGAAGATCGAGAAGAAGTACTTCGACTTCGACGTGTACGGCAGCTAAATCGCCCACGCGCGCCGCACGGCGCGCCGGCAGCTTGTCCGAAACGGGCTCCGCGACGCGGAGCCCGTTTTGTTTTGCGGCTCCACATCTAGCCGCATCAAGCCACATCGTGTGGCATATCGGCTAAGATCGTGCGAGACGCGGCTCCCCTGAGACAGGTTGCCGCAGTCCGCGCATGCGGACCACGCGCGCTGCCGGCGCGCATCTTTCCCCTTGCAATCAACCACCTAGCGCGGCTGCTCCGAACGGGCCGCGAAGCCAAAACCATGCAAACCCAGACCCATCCGCTGATTGCCCCGTCGCTTGGCACCGCCCGTGAACTGACGAGTTTCCACTACGGTCCCGGCGGCGGCCAGAAAATCTATATCCAGTCGTCCCTGCATGCGGACGAACTGCCCGGGATGCTGGTGTCGTGGTCGCTGCGCCGCAAGCTGGCCGCGCTCGAAGCCGCGGGCAAGCTGCATGGCGAAGTCGTGGTCGTGCCGGTGCCGAATCCGATCGGCCTTAATCAGCATCTGCTCGGCCAGATGCTCGGCCGCTTCGAAACCGGCAGCGCGCAGAACTTCAACCGCAACTTCTACGACCTCGCGGAACTCGTGCAGCCGTTCATCGAATCGCGTCTGACCAGCGACATCGACGCGAACCGCGCCGCCATCCGCACGGCGATGCGCGAAGCGCTCGACGCGCAGCAGCCGACCACCGAACTCGGCTCGCAACGCCTCGCGCTGCAAAAGCTCTCGTACGACGCCGACGTCGTGCTCGATCTGCATTGCGACTGGGAAGCCGCGATGCACCTGTACACCAATCCGGACCTGTGGCCCGAAGTCGAGCCGCTCGCGCGCTACCTGGACGCGAAGGCGTCGCTGCTCGCGCTGAATTCGGTCGGCAATCCGTTCGACGAAATCCACAGCTTCTGCTGGTCGGATCTGCGCGGCCGTTTCGGCGAGCGCTTCCCGATCCCGAACGGCGGCATCTCGGTCACGATCGAGCTGCGCGGCCAGCGCGATGTGTCGTACGAACTCGCGGAAAAAGACGCGCAGGCGATCATCGAGTATCTGACCTCGCGCGGCGTGGTCGACGGCGAGCCGGCGCCGATGCCGGCGCTCGAATTCGCGGCGACGCCGCTCGCGGGCGCCGAGCCGCTCGTCGCGCCGATCAGCGGTGTGCTCGTCTATCGCTGCGAGGTCGGCACGTGGGTGGACGTGGGCCAGCAAATCGCGGATATCGTCGATCCGTTGACGGACCGCGTCGTCACGATCAAAAACACCGTGGCCGGCGTGCTGTACGCGCGGCATCTCGCGCGTTTCGCGACGGCCGGCCTCGAATTCGCGCGCATCGCCGGCCAGACGCCGTTCCGCAGCGGCTCGTTGCTGAGCAACTGACCCCAGAGCCGCTGCGACCGTCGCTGCTGTCGCGGCCGGCCATGTAACTGAATTTTCACGCACCAGCTGAAATAACCGATCGCCCGCCGCCAGGCGGGCGATTCGCTGCCACGCGTCCAGCCTCACTCCAGGGTCGACCGACCCGCCCCGCCACCGATACACCTGCCTCCGGTGCACACGCAAAGTGTCGCGTCGACACGACACCGTGAAAATAATTTTTCAGTGTCACAGACCTTACTCAGCGTTCCCTTAAATTGCCGGCCATCGCGCGACGTTGCCGCAGAGCAGCGCGTCGCGATCGCCAAAATTTGCTAACCCGGAGAAGTATTTTGAACAAGAAAATCCTGACCGCCGCTACGTTTGCCGTCTTCGCCTCCGCCGCTCACGCACAAAGCAGCGTCACGCTGTACGGCCTGATCGATGCCGGTATCAGCTACGTGAACAACTCGAAGACGGCCACCGGCCACAGCAGCCTGACCAAGTACGACGACGGCGTCGCGAACGGCAGCCGTTGGGGCCTGCGTGGCACGGAAGACCTCGGTAACGGCCTGAAGGCGCTGTTCGTGTTGGAAAACGGCTTCAACAGCGGGAACGGCACCGCCGGCCAGGGCGGCGCGATGTTCGGGCGCCAGGCGTACGTCGGCGTGTCGCAGAACAACGTCGGCTCGCTGACGTTCGGTCGCCAGTACTCGTTCTCGACCGACTACCTCGGCTCCAACTACGCGACCGGCGGCCAGACCGTCGCGGGCAACTACGCTTACCACATCAACGACGTCGACCAGCTCACGTCGAGCCGTATCAACAACTCGGTCAAGTTCAGCAGCGCGAACTTCTCCGGCCTGACCTTCGGCGCGATGTACGGCTTCTCGAACACGGCAGGCGGCTTTGCCGGCACGCCGGGTACGGGCACGTCCACTGCCCCGGTGGCAGGTTCGTCGCGCGCTTACAGCTTCGGCGCGAACTACGCGAACGGCCCGTTCGGTATCGGCGCGGCGTACACGGACATCCGTTATCCGGGCCAGGCATCGCCGGCCTTCTCGACTTCGCTGGCAAACGTCAGCTTCCCGACGATCGGCAACGACCAGATCCAGGATCTGCGCACGTTCGGCGTTGGCGGCCGTTACGGATTCGGCCCGGCGACGCTGTGGGCCCTGTACACGAACACGCGCCTCGCACCGATCTCGGGTGGGTCGACCACGTTCGCCGCCTACGAAGCAGGCGCGAAGTACGCGGTCACGCCGGCTATCACGGCAGGCGCGGGCTACACGTACATGCACCTGAGCGGCGCGAACGTCGGTCACTGGAACCAGGTGGACCTGAGCGGCGACTACGCGCTGTCGAAGCGCACGGACGTGTACGTGCTCGGCATCTATCAGATCGCGTCGGGCCGCAACGGCACGCAGGATCTGCAGGCACAGATCGGTTCGAGCACGAGCTACTTCAGCACGTCGGGCGTCGGCGCCGACAACCAGTTGGCGTTCCGTGTCGGTCTGCGTCACAAGTTCTAAGCAGACGGTTCGCGGCAGGGAACACCTGTGTTCCCTGCCTGATTGAATCGATGGAAAGCGCCCTGCGGGGCGCTTTTTCTTTTGCGGCGCGAAATCGGTCGAGCAACGCCGGATTCTCGATCGCGCCCGTCAGCAATTCGACGAACGCCGGATCGAACGCGAGGCCTTCGAGACTGCATGCGATATCGAATAGCTGGGTCAGCTCGATTCCGCTTTGCCGTTTCGGCAACGATATCTGCCAAATATTGTAATTGTCTATAAATATCGTCCACCCCAACATCGGGTCACACGCTTCGATCCCGCGCCCGCGCCGCTCACGCGACACTGCCGGCGCGCCTCCCAATGCCGCCAGAGGACTTCGTCATGAGCATGGACTCCGTCACCACCGCCGACGCGCTCGCGCGGCACACTTCGCGCTCGAGCGTATCGCGGCTGATTCTCGCGACCTCGATCGGCAACGCACTGGAGTTCTACGATCTGGTCGTGTACGGCTACTTCGCGGCCGTGCTGTCGCGCACGTTTTTTCCGGTGCACGACCGCACCGTATCGCTGCTGCTCACGCTCGGCACCTTCGCGCTGTCGTATCTCGCGCGACCGATCGGCGCGCTCGCGCTCGGCTCGTTCAGCGACCGCAAAGGCCGCAAGGCATCGTTGACGCTATCGATTGCGATGATGACGCTCGGCACCAGCATGATCGCGCTGATGCCGTCTTATGCGGCGATCGGCGTGCTCGCGCCGATTGGCGTATTCGCGTCGCGGCTGTTGCAGGGATTCTCGGCGGGCGGCGAGTTCGGCAGTTCGACCGCGTTTCTGATCGAACATGCGCCGGAGCGCAAAGGCTTCATGGCGAGCTGGCAGTTCTCGAGCCAGGGCGCGAGCACGGTGCTGGCGTCGCTGTTCGGCGCGGTGTTGACGAGCACGCTGACGACCGTGCAACTCGAAGGCTGGGGCTGGCGCATTCCGTTCCTGTTCGGCATGCTGATCGGTCCGGTCGGGCTCTACATTCGCCGCCGCATCGACGAAACGCCGGAATTCGAGCGCACGGAAAAATCCGCCGCGCCGGTGCGAGAACTGCTCGCGACGCAAAAGGAACGGGTGCTCGTGTCGATCGGCGTGCTCGTGCTGACCACCACGGCCAACTACATGCTGCTCTACATGCCGACCTACGCGGCGCGGCAGCTCGGACTCGCACCGTCGTCGGGCTTCATCGCGACGCTCGCGGCCGGTCTGATCATGATGATGCTCACGCCGCTCGTCGGTCATCTGTCCGACAAGGTGGGCCGCGTGCGCATCATGCTCGGTGCCGGCGTGCTGTTCTTCGCGACCGTGTATCCCGCCTTCGTGCTGATGAACGCGCGCCCGTCGCTCGGCTCGTTGCTTGCCGCGGTCACGTGGGTCGCGTTGCTGAAGGCGACCTACTTCGCGCCGATTCCGGCCTTGATGTCCGAGTTGTTCCCGACCCGCACGCGCACGACCGGCATGGCGTTCGGCTACAACATCGGCACCACCGTGTTCGGGGGCTTCACGCCGCTCGCCGTTGCCGCGCTGATCGCG
Organism: Paraburkholderia sp. MM5496-R1; assembly: GCF_050436205.1. Lineage (NCBI taxonomy): Bacteria > Pseudomonadati > Pseudomonadota > Betaproteobacteria > Burkholderiales > Burkholderiaceae > Paraburkholderia > Paraburkholderia sp. MM5496-R1. Next base: position 1,930,686 of record NZ_JBNDLT010000003.1, on the reverse strand, counting down.
GCGACCGGCAATAATCTCGCGCCCGGACTCTATCTGATGCTCGCGGCCATGCTCAGCCTTTTCACCGTGATGTGGGCACGCGTGCGACTGCACGCACGCTGAGTCTCTGCCTCGCGGGCTTCGTTGAACCGACAGGAACTTATCCATGCAAGACCGTTTGCAGCAAGCCGTGCAGTTCGCGGTGGATCATGAATCGCTTTGGGACCGCCATGTGGGTGGCGCATGGGGGGTGCACGTAAACGACCCGCCGCCGTGGAACAGGCTGCTCGGTCCCGTGCATGATCGCGGGCCGGTGTCGGGCGCGATCGCCGTCGACGGCCGCGTGCTGACGAGCTGGGGCGAACCGGATCGCGCCGACCTGACCTTCAGTGTCGCGAAGATGTACCTCGCGCTGCTGGCCGGCGTCGCTCACGATCGCGGCCTGTTGCCCGACGTCGACGAACCGGTGCGCGTGCGCGTGCCCGACATCGGCTTCGACGACGAACACAACGCGCCGATCAGCTGGGCGCATCTACTGCAGCAAACGAGCGAATGGCGCGGCACGTACTTCGGTTTGTCGGATCAGGCGGATCACTACCGTGCGGTCAATTTCGCCGCGCCGCCCGATGGCAAAAAAGGCGATCTGCGTCCGCCGCAACCGCCGGGCACGTACTGGGAATACAACGACGTCCGCATCAACCAGTTCTCGCTCGCGCTGCTGCATCTGTTCCGTCAGCCGCTGCCCGAGGTGTTTCGCGAAGCGATCATGCGGCCTTCGGGGGCGAGCGAAAACTGGCAATGGGTCGGCTACGACAATGCGTGGGTCGAAATCGACGGGCGACGCATGCAGTCGGTGCCGGGCGGCACGCACTGGGGCGGCGGTATATCGGTCAGCGCGAACGATCAGTTGAAGGTCGCACAGATGCTGCTCGACGACGGCGTCGCGAACGGCCAGCGCGTGCTGTCGTCCGAATGGATCGCGCGCATGCGCACGCCGTGCGCGATCGCGCCGTTCTATGGCTACCTCGTGTGGCTCAACACCGGGCGCAAGGTGTTCCCGAACGTGCCGGAGTCGAGCTATTTCGGTGTCGGCGCAGGCAGTTCGTTCACGTGGGTCGAACCGGAGCGGCGCATGACCGTGGTCGTGCGCTGGCTGAATCCGGCCGCGGCGAACGAGTTCTTCGGACTCGTGCTCGACGCGGTCGACAACCTCGGCCAATAGCCATTAGCGGCGCACCTTCCAAGGCAGCTGCGCCGCAAACGCCAACCACAGGTCATAAAAAAATGCGGGCGATGCACGAATGCATCGCCCGCACGGTCATGGGCCGAGCCGTTGCCGTTGCAACGGCGCGTCAGTGCGAATGCCGCGGCACCGCGGAACCTCGACACCCCACGAGGAAGTCGAGGTCGCAACCCTCATCGGCCTGCAGCACGTGATCGATATACAGGCGCCGGTAGCCGCCACCTTCCGGCGGCGGGGGCGGCACATGCTGCGCGAGACGGCGCTCGAGTTCCGCGTCGCTGACATCGAGGTGCAGCGTGCCCGCGTCGCAATCGAGCTCGATCCAGTCGCCGTCCTGCACCGCGGCGAGCGGGCCGCCGGCCGCCGCTTCCGGCGTCACGTGCAGCACCACGGTGCCGTAGGCGGTGCCGCTCATGCGCGCATCGGAAATGCGCACCATGTCCTTCACGCCCTGCCTCAGCAGCTTCGGCGGCAGGCCCATGTTGCCGACTTCGGCCATGCCCGGATAACCCTTCGGCCCGCAGTTCTTCATCACCAGCACCGAATTCGCGTCGACGTCGAGCGTCTCGTCGACGATGCGCGCCTTGTAGTGCTCCAGGTTCTCGAACACGACCGCGCGTCCGCGATGCTTGAGCAACTCGGGTGTCGCCGCCGACGGCTTCAGCACCGCGCCGCGCGGCGAGAGATTGCCGCGCAGCACGCGGATGCCGCCATCGGCGACGAGCGGCTTGTCGAGCGGACGGATCACTTCGTCGTTGGTGTTGGGTGCATCCTTCACGTTGTCCCACAGCGACTTGCCGTTGACCGTCAACGCGTCCGGATGCGGCAGCAGGTTCCCTTCGCCGAGCCGGCGCAGCACGGCCGGCAGGCCGCCCGCGTAATAAAACTCTTCCATCAGGAAACGGCCCGACGGCATCAGGTCGACGATCGTCGGCGTGTCGCGGCCGATGCGCACCCAGTCGTCGAGATCAAGATCGATACCGATGCGCCCTGCGATCGCCTTCAGATGAATCACCGCGTTGGTCGAGCCGCCGATCGCCGCATTGACGCGAATGGCGTTGACGAACGCCTCGCGCGTGAGGATCTTCGACAGCTTCAGGTCTTCGAGCGCCATTTCGACGATCCGGATTCCCGACATATGCGCAAGCACATAGCGGCGCGAGTCGACCGCGGGAATCGCCGCGTTGTGCGGCAGCGACGTGCCGAGCGCCTCGGCCATGCAGGCCATCGTCGACGCGGTGCCCATCGTGTTGCAGGTGCCCGCCGAGCGCGACATGCCCGCCTCGGCCGACAGGAACTGATGCAGATCGATCTCGCCGGCCTTCAGCGATTCGTGCAGCTGCCACACCGCGGTGCCAGAGCCGATGTTCTTGCCGTCGAGCTTGCCGTTCAGCATCGGGCCGCCGGTCACGACGATCGCCGGCACGTCGCAGCTCGCCGCGCCCATCAGCAGCGCGGGGGTCGTCTTGTCGCAGCCGGTCAGCAGCACGACCGCGTCGATCGGATTGCCGCGGATTGCCTCCTCGACATCCATCGCCGCGAGATTGCGCGTGAGCATCGCGGTCGGACGCAGATTCGATTCGCCGTTGGAAAACACCGGGAACTCGACCGGGAAGCCGCCCGCTTCATAGACGCCACGCTTCACGTGCTCGGCGAGCTTGCGAAAGTGCGCGTTGCACGGCGTCAGCTCGGACCACGTGTTGCAGATACCGATCACGGCACGCCCGTCGAACTCATGATCGGGAATGCCCTGATTCTTCATCCAGCTTCGATACATGAAGCCGTTCTTGTCAGCCGTGCCGAACCACTCGGCCGAGCGCAATTTCCGCTTTTTTTCCGACATACTAGGTCCTTGATGCATGTGCCGGGACCCCTCACCGGCCAATTTGACTGAAGCGGCCCGCCCGGCGCTACGGCGCAAGGTTGCCGCTCAGTGTCCAGGGGTGGATGGTGAAGTGTACGGAGCGAGTTGATATCTTTCCAATTATATTTTGGGTGATATCGATATCAATTCTGGTATCGACCCACCGGGGTTCGCGGCGCGGCGGGGCTGGCGAGCAGACTGTGCCGGCCTCAGGCGTCGCCAGACGCCCGCTTACGGCCGGCTTTCGGTAGTGCGCCGCGCATGTTCTGCTTCAGATGATTCTGGTTATAGTCGATTGCGGCGCGCACCAGCGCTTTCAGTGCGCGCTCGTCGACCCCGTCGCTCTCGAAGAAGTCGATGGCGCGCCGCGCGTTGCCTTCGAGGCCTGCGTTGAACAAGCCGTCCGGGTCGGCCAGGCCCGCGCCATGCGCGAAGGTCAGCTTGACCTTGCCCTTGTGGGCGTTGGCGACCGCGATCATGCCGTCGCGCGACCAGACCGGGCTACCCATCCACTTGAATTCCTCGACGATCGCCGGGTCCGCCGCGAGCACGCATTGACGGATGCGAGCGAAGGTCGCGCCGCGCCAGTCGGTGAGTCCCGCGAGCAGTTCGTCGATACGTTCGGATGCGTTCATTGGAGTGCGGCCCTCGTAAGCGGGGAAACGAAGCGGTTGAACCGATAGGATGCCGTAACGACTCTGTCATTGTAATCTCCGCCTGGATTCGTGGCTGGCGCACCGCCGTTCCACGAGCGCGCTCAATACGACGACGCGATTTCAAACATCGAACGTACCGCGATACTGCTTATCCGCATCCGGGCATCGCTTCACAGTTTGCCCGCAGGCTGCAGCATCGGACGGAGAAACGACAGGGATCGATGATTCGTCAGGCGCTAGTCGTCGCGTTTCCGAAACGCAGCCTCTCCGGCATCTGACACCTCGACCCACTTCGGATCGGGAGCCGCGCCGGGGACGTAAGTGTCGTTCCAGTTCCACCACTTGTACGGTCGGCTCTGCGGGTAGCCCTCCGGCGAATCCTCCCACGTCTCCTGCCGCCCGAGCGCCGTCATGTCAAGGTAGCTCCAGATCGTGCCCATCGCCTCGTCCCCACGGCCGTTAATGAAGTACGTTCGGAACACCCGCTCGCCGTCCCGGATGAACGCGTTGTGGCCGTGCCATTCGTCCACGCCGAAGTCGGCGTCGAAACTATCGGTGATGGTGTACCAGGGGATCATCTCCCAGCCCATCCGGGTCTTCAGCCGCGCGATATCGGCTTGCGGCGCGCGGGACGCATACACAAGCGTAGTGTCGCGAGCGTGCAAATGGGCAAGGTGGGAGACCTGATCGGCCCCCAGGGAACAGCCAATGCACGCATGCTCTGGCCACCCGTGCACGCCGGGCTCGAAAAAGGCGCGATAGACGACCAACTGGCGGCGGCCGTTGAACAGGTCGAGCAGGCTTACCCTGCCCTCCGGGCCGTCGAACGCATACGTTTTTTCCACGGCAAACCATGGCATCCGCCGTCGCTCGGCGGCCAGCGCATCGCGGGCACGTGTCAAGGCTTTCTCCTTGACGAGCAGCTGCTCGCGCGCGGCCTCCCACTCTTGCCGCGACACAATCGGTGGTGTCTTCATGGCAAGCTGTCCATCTTTCCCACGCTTCTCAGGTGACTTGATCGTCGTCATCGTAACCTCCGGGTTAGAGCGATGTCCTGTGCGTTCGGGTCGGAAGGCGATTCGCTCACCGGGCATCGCTCGCTACTGATGATGGGGTAGTTTAGGCCGCCGGACATCGAATGATGGGAGTGACAAATGTGACGCGATTCAGGTGCGGCTTGATTCAGAAGGAGCAGCGCTAGCGACCTCGATTCATCGTTGGTCAAAAGGCGATGGAATCCCGTGGGTAGCCAAGCGACCGCTTAGCGGATCGGGGCAGACTATTATGTCCGCCAACCCATATTCGCCCACCACCAGGAGGTGACGATGAACGCGATCCACGAGCTCTACCCCTATCTGCGCGTGCGCAACTCCGCACGGGCTATCGAGTTCTACGCGCAGGCATTCGGCGGCGTCGAGCAGTTTCGCCTGACCGAGCCAGGCGGCCGCATCGGTCATGCCGAAGTGAAGATCGGTCCCGCGACCGTGATGCTGTCCGATGAATATCCCGAGCACGACATGCTCGGACCGACCGGCGACAGCCGGCCGAGTGTGCTGCTGCATATCCACTGCGACGACGTCGACGAGCTGTTCGCACGAGCGGTTGCAGCGGGCGCAACCGTGGTCCGCCCGCTAACCGATCATTTTTATGGCGAGCGCTCGGCGACCGTGCGCGATCCATTCGGCCACGAATGGATGCTCGGCGCGCAGATCGAAGCGCTCACGCCTGAAGAGATGCAGCGCCGTTACAGGGCGCTGTTCGACAGCTAGTGGATTGTTATATTGGGCTCCTCGCGCTTAATCCCCCGATGCGTGAGCTCTTTTTACATCCCGCCGAACGGCTTTTCCACCGTGAGCTTGTTGGTCACCGAAGTCACCCCCGGAACACCCTTCGCGATCTCCGCGACCTGATTGATCTGGGAAACCTCGGTGACCGTGCCGCTCAGCGTCACCGCGCCGCCTTTTGCGATGACGCTTATATTGCCGGCGCTGATCTCCTTGTGCTTGCCGATCGCGGCATACACCTGCCGACGCAGCGCGCGATTGGCTTGCCTCGAGCTGACGGGAGCGGCTGCGCTAGCTGACATCGCGGGTGCGCCCGAAGCTGCACTAGTCAGTATGACTCCGCGAGGTAGAGGCTGGCCCGCCGCGAGGACTCAAACGCGGGTTAGTATTTCTGCCAGAGCCGCACGGTGTGGACAGGGCCACACCCGGCGATATCCATCACGGAGGCCAGCGTGGAAAAAGATATCACACTGTACGTAGGGCTCGACGTTCACAAGGATTCGATCACGGTTGCCTATGCGCTGGGCACAGGCGAGGTCGAACTGCTCGGCAAGATTGGCACGACGAAGACGGATATTGATCGGCTGTGTACGCGCCTGCAATCGAAGGCGCGGCACATCCGCATCGTCTACGAGGCGGGCCCGTGCGGCTATGGACTTTATCGTCAGCTCGTGCAGAAGGGATTCGACTGCCTGGTGTGCGCGCCGTCGCTGATTCCGAAAAAGCCGGGCGATCGGGTCAAGACTGACCGGCGTGATGCGATCAAGCTGGTGCGGTCGCTGCGCGCCGGCGACCTGTCAGCGGTGTACGTGCCAAGCGTGGAAGACGAAGCATTCCGCGATCTGGCTCGCGCGTGGGTCAGCGCCAAGGACGATCTTAAGCGTGCGCGGCAACGGCTGAAGGCCTTTCTGCTCTTGCATGGCGTGCGCTATGCCGGCCGCGCCGACTGGGGACCTGCGCACCGGCGCTGGCTCAGCGCCTATGCTTTCGACAGCGTCTGGCAGCAACTGGCGTTCGAGGAGTATCGGCGCACGATCGAGGATCGCCTGGCGCAATGCGACCGGCTGGAGGCCGCGTTGCGCGAGGCTGTCGTCAACTGGCGATTCTATCCTGCCGTGCTGGGCCTGCAGACGATGCGCGGCGTGCAGTTCACCACGGCAGTGGGCATGCTCGCTGAGCTCGGGGATCTGTCACGCTTCGCCCACCCGCGCCAGCTGATGGCCTGGCTGGGGGTGACGCCATCCGAACACTCGTCGGGCGACAAGCGCCGTCAGGGCAGCATCACCAAGAACGGCAACAGCTATGCAAGAAAGTTGCTGGTGGAAGCGGCCTGGAGCTACCAGCATCCGGCCCGCGTGAGCCCCGAAATCCAGCGCCGCCACGAAGGCATCCCCAAGCCCATCGTTGACCGCGCCTGGGACGCGCAGATGCGCCTGTGCCGACGCTACCGGAAGCTCCTCGCGCGCGGCAAGCAGAAGAATATTGCGGTGGTCGCGGTCGCTCGCGAACTCGCCGGTTTCATCTGGGACATCAGCCAGCTCGCCATGTCGCTCTCCGTACGGCCCGAGGTGCGCATGGCGTGACCGAACCCTTGAGCAACAAGTAAATCAACCTCACCACCCGAGCAAGAGTTTCCTGAAAGCGGCGTAGCCCGGCACCCGAGCAACCCGCGAGACGGTTAGGCAACGGATTTGATTCGACTTGCGGCACTAGATAGCGGCAGGCTCGCTGGGCGGACTTCTGTAATGCGGTAACCAACCCGCGGATATCAGCATGATCCACCGTCGAGATTTACTGCTACGTCGCCCTCAGGAAATTCAGATGGCAGCTCAAAACCCAAAACCGATCCCCTCTTGACAAGCGGAGTCATATCAGCCGTCTGGCCCGACTGCGACCATGCGTTGCTCGACGCGGCCAGAATCAATATGGCAATCGCCAACGCGCGTGCCTGAATGCTGTTCATCGAATACTCCAGTTGTTATAGGCGACGTAATCAGAAGTTATGGCGGATGCCGACCATGGCCGCCGTGGTGGACACGCCAGGCGCAACCGGGGCGCCATAGACGATGGTCTGGTTCATGGTCCCCCTGTTGTTGACATAACCCACCTGCGCGTAAGCCTTGGTGCGCCGGGACAGGTTGTATTCCGCGCCCACGGCGAACTCGCCCGAATGGTTCGCCGAGTTGTTCTTGTCTTTCAGGTAGTAGTACCCGGACGTGATCTTGAAACGCGGATTGAACTGGTAGCCGAGGCCCCCCGAGATCATTTCGAAGTCCGCGGTGTTGGTATGGGCCGGGTTCTTGCCGGCGCCGTACGAGGCCGACACCGAAAATCCGGCGATCGTGTACAACGCACCGAAATAGTAGAAACGGTTGTTCGCAAGCCCGGTCGCGGGGATAGCGGGCGCCGCCGGGTAGGTGATCGGGTACGGGTTGGTATCGTGGCCGTTGTAATACAACGCGGACAGATTCAGACCGTAGTTCGAATACTTGAGCACGGCCGACTCGCGCGTACCGCCCTGGAACTGACCGGCGACGCCGCCCGGCGCGTACTCGAGCGCGAGCGACGCGCCATGGAATTTCGGCGAGTTGTAGACGAGCGCGTTGCTGTCGTACAGCGCGCCGATCGGCGCGTTCGTGCTCGTGCCAGGCCAGCCGGCCGCCTGATTGATGCCCAGCCACGCGGTCAGAACACTGCCGAAATACTGCGCGCCGCGGACGTCGGTTTCCGCCATCGCGTAGATCATCGGAATGATCTGCCGGCCGGCGTCGAAGGTACCGAACGGCCCCGATGCGCCGACCGTCGCGAACTGGTTGAAGATCGCCGTGGTGCCCGGCGTGTCGGACAGACCGAACTTGCCGTTCGTGGTGTTGAACGCACCCTGCAGCTTGAAGTTGATCTTGTAGCCGCCGCCGATGTCTTCGCTTCCCTTCATACCCCAGAAGCTCGAATAGATACCGCCGTCCTTCAGCTGATAAATTTTGCCCGTGTTCGGCGCGTGCGGCAGAAAGGTAGCGGCCGATGTGCTCTGATACAGCAGCCCCGTATCGACTACGCCATAAAGCGTCACTGACGACTGCGCATGAGCCGCGGTGGCGAAAACGGCCAACACGACAGCGCTGCTTGATTTCAACTTCATTGCGTCTCCTTCGCGTACCGGCGGTGGCGCAAAAGCCGATGCTGCGGTCGCTTCAAATGGTTGGTGGTTTTGTGTGCGCCGGGCGTACCCGGTCGCGTTGTTGTTGCGTGAATCGAACTGCGTTGCTGCGAAAGCCGTGCGTCAGGGCAGGTAGTAGTTGCCGAACTGATCGCGTAACTGGTTCTTCAGGACCTTGCCTGTTGCGCCGATAGGCACCGTGTCGACGAACACCACTGCATCGGGGGTCCACCAGCGCGCGACCCGGCCGTTGAAGAAGGACAGCAGTTCGTCGCTGGTCAGCTCGCTGCCCGGCTTTTTCACGACCAGCAGCAGCGGCCGTTCGTCCCACTTAGGATGCCGGGCGGCGATACACACTGCCGTCGAGACTTCCGGATGCAGATAAGCGACGTTTTCGATCGCCGCCGAACTGATCCATTCGCCGCCCGACTTGATCACGTCCTTGCTGCGATCGGTGATCTGCATGAAGCCGTGCCGGTCGATCGTCGCGATGTCGCCGGTCGGAAACCAGCCGTCGCACAATGGCGACTCGACGTCGGCGCCGAAGTACTGCTGCGTGACCCAGTGACCGCGCACCTGCAGATCGCCAGCGCTCTCGCCGCCCCACGGCAATTCATTACCGTGGGAGTCGACGATCCGCATGTCGATGCCGAACAGCGCGCGTCCCTGCTTCGCCTGAACCTTATACTGATCTTCCATCGGCAGCGACTGCTGATGCGCCTTGAAGCTGCAGACCGTGCCGATCGGGCTCAATTCGGTCATGCCCCACGCGTGCAGTACCTCCACCCGGTGGCGCTTCTGGAACGCCTCGGTCATCGCGGTCGGACACGGCGCCCCGCCGATCACCGTGCGTCGCATCGACGAGAAGGTCCCGCCCATCGCATCGACATGCGTGAGCAGTCCCTGCCACACCGTCGGCACGCCGGCCGACAGCGTCACGTGTTCCGTTTCGATCAGTTCATAGAGCGACTTGCCGTCGAGCGCCGGCCCCGGAAACACCAGCTTCGCGCCGACCATGCAGGCGATGTAGGGCAGTCCCCACGCGTTCACATGGAACATCGGCACGACCGGCAGGATCACGTCGCGCGCGGAACAGTTCAGCGAATCGGGCAGCGCCGCCGCGTAGGTGTGCAGCACGGTCGAACGATGGCTATACAGCACGCCCTTCGGATTGCCGGTGGTGCCCGACGTGTAGCACAGCGACGACGCGCTGTTTTCATCGAGCAGCGGCCATTCGAAAACGTCGTCGTGCAGCTCGAGCAGATCCTCGTAGCACATCAGCATGCCGCTCAGGTCGTTCGCTTGCGGCATGTGCGCGCGATCGGTCATCGCCACGAATACTTTCGGGCTCTTCACCCGGGGCGCGACGCTCTCGATCAGCGGCAGAAAGGTCAGGTCGAAGAACACGACACGATCTTCCGCATGCTCGATGATGTACGCGAGCTGGTCGACGTGCAGTCGTGGGTTCAGCGTATGCAGCACGGACCCGGAGCCCGACACCGCGAAATAGAGCTCCATGTGGCGATAGCCGTTCCACGCGAGCGTCGCGACGCGCTCGCCCTGGCCGACGCCGAGCGTCGACAGCGCATTGGCCATACGGCGCGCGCGCTGCGCGAGGTGCCGATACGAATAACGATGGATGTCTCCTTCCACGCGTCGCGACACGATTTCCTGTTCGCCGTGATGGCGCTCCGCGTGTGTGAGCAGCGCGGAAACCAGCAGCGACTGCTGCATCATCAAGCCTTGCATCTTTCCGTCTCCTGATTGGTTGTGGCGTCTCGGGCCCGGCCTACCGGCCTTACGTTGCCGCGCTGCCGGCTCGCGCTTGCGAGGGCGTCGGGTTCGGCGCGTCGAGACTCACCACCACCTTTGAATCCACTATGTCGACCGGGAAGGTCGTCACGCTCAATCCGCCTGTTCCCGCCATGCAGCCCGTGCGCACGTCGAAGCGCAGACCGTGCGCCGGACAGCGCAACATGCAGCCTTCCAGCTGGCCGCTCGACAGCGCGGCCCCGTTGTGCGGACATGTGTTGTCGATGGCGTGAAGCGAGCCTTCGATGTTGAACAGCACGATGCTGCGGCCATCGATGAAGGCCAGCTTGCGCTGGCCCGGCGCGAGCTCGCCGGCAACACCCACCACGATCCGACGCGACATCCCAGACTCCTTCTGATCCGACGCGGGCCGCGTCACATCAGTACCAGGCGGCGAATCAACGTCTCCGCCATCGGCCATTCGCCAAAGCCCGAAGCAGGGTTGAGGTGCCCCACTTCGCCGAGATCGACGAGGCGGCTGCCCCAGTCCTGCGCCATCTCCTGCACCCGCTCGAACCGCCCGAGCGGATCGTTGCGGCTAGCGCCGACGATGCTCGGAAACGGCAGCGGCTTGCGCGGAATCGGCAGCCAGCCGTTCTGCTCGAGGGTATCCAGCTCCGGATAGCCCGCCGGCATCGGCGTCTCGAGGTCCGCGGGCGCCGCGAGCAGCGCAGCGTGAATCTCGCGCTTGTGCTGCGCCGCCCATTGCACGGTGATCATCACGCCAGCGCTATGCGCGACCAGAATGACCGGGCCGTCGATCCGCGCGAGCGTGGCATCGAGCGCCGCGACGCGTGCCGCGCAACTGAGCTTGTCGTGCTCGAGCGGCGGCACCGACAGCGCTTTCGGCAGCCGTTGCTGCAGCAGGGTTTGCCAATGCTCCGCGACGTGGTCACGCAGACCCGGAACCATCAGAATGGTCGGTTTCAATTCGTAATTCATGGGAAGCTACCTGCTAGTTCAGTACGGCTTGTCGCCGACGATGCCGGCGCGCTCCATCTTGCGGTGGCACGGCGGGTAGTCCATCACCGCATAGTGCTGCGTGCTGCGGTTGTCCCAGATCGCGATGCTGTTCTTCTGCCAGCGCCAGCGCACCTGGTACTCGGGGATGTACGCCTGGCTGATCAGATAGCGCAGCAGATCGCCCGCGCCCGGATTCGCGTCCTGCCCGAAGCGCACTCGCTCCGGCGTATGAAAGTTCGTGAAATGGCTCGTGAAAGCGCTCACGAACAGCACCTTCTCCTCCGTTTCCGGATGCGTGCGCACGACCGGATGCTCCGCGTCCGGAAATTGCGCCTTCAGCGCGAGACGCTTTTCGATCGGCATCGCGGCACCGAAGCTCGCCTCGATGCTGTGGCGCGCGCGCAGGTCCGCGATCTGAGCCTTCACGTACGCCGGCAGCTTCTCGTAGGCGAGGACCATGTTCGCCCACATCGTGTCGCCGCCGACGGGCGGACACTCGACGCAGCGCAGCACGGCACCGAACTGCGGCGCTTCGCGCCAGGTGGCGTCGGCATGCCACGCGTTTTCGTAACGGTCGTTGGGCTGATCCGGGGTCTTGTAGATACGCACGAGGCCCGGATTTTCCGGATCGCTGCCCGCGACCGGATGGTCTTCCAGTTCGCCGAAGCGGCGCGCGAACGCCACGTGTTCGGCACGCGTGATGTCCTGGTCGCGCAGGAACAGCACCCGGTGCTTCAGCAGCGCCGAGCGGATTTGGGCAAACAGGCCATCGTCGTAGACGGCGTGGGCGAGATTCACCCCTATCAGTTCGGCGCCGATCGAGCACGTCAGTTGTTCGACTCGCATGGCTAGCTCCTTAGATGACGAAGATCGACGAACCCGTCGTCTTGCGCGATTCCAGATCACGATGGGCTTGCGCCGCATCTTCGAGCGCGTAGCGCTGATTCAGCTCGATCTTGATGCGTCCCGAGGCGATGAGCCCGAAGATTTCGCCGGCAAGCTCGTCCTTCTCGGCTGGGTCGGCGATGTAGTCAGCCAGCGCCGGGCGGGTCAGATAGAGCGAGCCTTTCATAGCCAGCAGTTGCGGATTGAACGGCGGGATCGGGCCGGAGGCCGTGCCGACGCAAACCAGCAGACCGCGGCGCTTCAGCGAATCGAGCGAAGCCTCGAAGGTGTCTTTGCCGACGCTGTCGAACACGACGTTCACGCCGACGCCATCGGTCAGTTCGCGCACGCGCCTGGCGACGTCTTCGTGGCTGTAGTTGATGATGTGATCGCAGCCGTGCGCGCGAGCCACCTCGCCCTTGGCCTCGTTCGAAACCGTGCCGATCACGGTCAGACCCAGCAGCTTCGCCCATTGCGAAACGATCAGGCCGACACCGCCGGCGGCGGCATGCAGAAGGATCGTGTCGCCCGCCTTGAAGTCGTGAATGCGGCGCATCAGATACGCGCAGGTCAACCCGCGCATGGTCATGCCGGCAGCCGTTTCGCAGTCGATCGCATCGGGCAGCCGGATCAGCGGCGCGGCCGGAATCAGGCGTTCGGTGCTGTACGCGCCGAGCGTGTTGAGGAAGCCCGTGTAAGTCACACGATCGCCCACCGCGACGTTCGTGACGTCCGGGCCAACGGCCTCGACCACGCCCGCGGCCTCCACGCCCATCCCCGCGGGCAGCGGGACCGGATACAGGCCGCTGCGAAAGTAGGTGTCGGCGAAATTGAGGCCCACCGCCTGATGGCGCAGGCGAACCTGACCGGGACCGGGGTTGCCCACTTCGACGTCCTCGTAGCGCAGCACGTCGGGACCACCGGTTTCATGAAAGCGAACTGCCTTTGCCATGTTGACTCTCCAATTCTTTACTTGATCTGCACTTTGCAGAATTCGTTGCGCCAGCGGCGCAGTTACAGGTTCGGTGCTCCGCGCCGTCCGCGCGGCGCCATGCGATGTCAGCGTGCGGCCTGCTCGCGCAGCGTGTTCAGCCGATCCAGATCGCCCGAGTAGTTCCGTTTGCCGATCATGAATGCGGCGGCCGCGACGAGCGGTGCGAACGGCACCAGTTGCAACGCGCCAAGCAGTCCGATCCGATCGGCGATGATCCCCGTCAGAACAGCCGCCGGCGCGAGGCCCAGCAGGTTGTTCGCGAGCGTCAGGGTCGCAAACGCCGAGGCGTGAATCGTCGGCGGCGTGAGGTTCGCCACCATCGCACCCGACGGGCCGCTCGCACCGGCGCAGAAGAACATGCCGGCGCCGATCACGACCAGCTGCCACGGCCCCGCGGGCATCCGCAAGCCAATCGCGAGCAGAACGAAACAGGCGAGGCAGAAGGCGATTGCGGCGCTCCACTTGCGTTCCCGCATGTTCTTGCTGAGCCGGTCGGCGAGGTTTCCGCACACCACCATGCCCACCCCGGTCACCAGCACGAACACCGCCGCGCACATCGCAGCCTTGCCGGTGGCCATGCCGTAATAGCGATTCAGGAAGCTCGGCATCCATGCCCACACAGCGGCGGGAACCAGCAGATGGAGGCCGCTGCCCACATAGGCGCACACCACGGACTTCGTCGAAAACAACCCCTTCATCAGCGCGCGCAGGCTCATGCACATGCCGCGCGATTGCGCCTGCCTCGTCACGCTCGCCGGCTGCAGCGGCACAAGACGCTTTTCGGTGACGACGAGGCGGTAGATCACGACCAGCACGACCCCCATCGCCGCCATGGCGCCGAATGCCGAACGCCAGCCGAGGTGAGCCGCTACCGCGCCGCCGAGCGCCATGCCCAGCACCGAGCCGAACGCGCCGCCCGCCATGAAGGTGCCGGTCAGCGTGGAGCGCAGCCGGACCGGAAAGATGCTCAGAACAACTGCGATACCGACACTGCCATAGGCCGCTTCGCCGATTCCGACAAAGGCACGCGCCAGCAGCAACTGCCCATAGTTCGCCGAGATCGCGCAGCCCACCGTCGCGAGACTCCACATCGCCGCCATCAGTACGATGCTCTTCACGCGGCCCCAGCGGTCGGCCAGAACCGACAGCGGGAACGTGAGCACACCGACCATCAGCGCGACCACGCTGCTGAGCGAACCCAGCTGCGCGTCGGACAGATGCCATGCCGCCTTGAGCGGCGGAAACACGGCATTCAACACTTGCCGCGACATATAGTCGGAAAGCAGCAATCCGACCGTCAACGCAAACACCACCCACGCATAAGCGCGCACGTCCGTCTGAGCTGCCGAAACTTCGCCCGTCGTGGGCGCTGCATGCTGAACGAGCATATTTTGTCTCCTTCCACGCTGACTCCCTGGCGGCCGCCTTGCCCGCATGGGCCGACGACTGTTATGGATTCAGCTATCTGCTCCCCGCTATGCACCGGAAGCGTTAGCCATGAAGCCCGGCCTCGGCCAATGCGCCGGCCCGGGCTCCTGGTGATCACGCCGCGCGAAGCGGCAGGTTCCTGACACCGGCCTGGCGGTTCGGCGCCATGCCGTTGGCGACCAGCGTCTCTTCGACCGTCTCGTACTGCACACCAATACGATAGATCTCGCGCGCTTCTTTGCCAGTGGCAATTTCGCGTCCCAGTTCGCGCGCGACGCGCACGCACTGCTCGATCTGCTGCACCGACGTGAAGCGCTTGCCGTGCTGATCGATGATCGTGTCCTCGATGCCGCAGCGCGGATGCAGGCCCATCGACATCGCCATCATGTTGAACGGCAGCACGTTCTTCAGCAGCGACTCGGCGGTGAGCGTGCAGCCATCCGGCGCGCGATGCACGAAGTTGAAGAAGTTGAATGGATTGGGGCCGTCGAAGCCGCCACCGATACCGATCCACGTCAGGTTCAGCGGGCCCTTGTAGACGCCCTTGCGCACGAGGCGTTCGAGCGTTTCGAGCGCGTGAATGCCGGTGAGCTGGAAGTGCGGCTGGATGCCCGAAGCCTGCAGGCGGCGCAGGTGTTCCTCGACCCAGGCGGGGCCGGCCGGCACCGTCATTTCACTATAGGCGGCCATGAACCCGGGGTTGGAAAGCGAGGTGCCTGCCAGATACTCCGGATAGAGCAGCTCCATGATGTTCATTTGCGTGGTGTTGATCGCGACCGTCACCTGATCGGGCTTCGGATCGAGATCGGCCAGCATATGACGCGTGTCGTCGGACAGCCACTTCGCGGCTTGTCCGTCGTCTTCCGGTGCAAACGAGATCGAGCCACCGACCTGAATGATCATGTCGGGCACTGCCGCGCGCACACCCGCGATCAGTTCGTTGAACTTCGACAGGCGCTTCGAGCCCTTGCCGTCCAGTTCGCGCACGTGCAGGTGCAATACCGTGGCGCCGGCGTTGTAGCAATCGACGGCCTTCTGGATCTGCTCGTCCATCGTCACGGGGATGTCTTCCGGGAAGTCCTCCGGCATCCATTCCGGGCCGTAAGGGGCGGTGGTGATGACTACCTTGTCCTGATTCTCAGGGTGCAACGAATCGTCGAGAAATTGCATTTGTTTGCCTCCATCCAGTTTTGAAGTGACGGTGTTCCGCTATCGCGAGGTCGCATGAAAACTTGCTGGAACACATCGAACGACATGTGCCCACAATACGGCAATCGCGCGCTACACTTTTATGATTGGACGCCAACCTTTTAGCGATTCGTGCCACTGCGCGTTAACACCAATAATTGCGCGAAGCAAGTGTTTAATGACTAGAAAAAATACTCAGCATGTGAATCGTCCGGAGAAACTACGATGGAAACGATGGTGACGTCGGTAGCCATGAGCGGCTATTTCGAAGTGACGCGACGGCTTGGACTCAATCCGGTCGAGCTCGCGAAGCAGGCCGGCATCGACGCCGGCGCGCTCGCGAATCCGGACGATCGCGTATCGGCCACGGCCTGTTGCCGGCTACTGGAAATGACGGCCGAAAAGGCGTCGTGCCCGACCCTCGCGCTGCAAATGGCGGAAACGCGGCAGACCTTCGGCAGCGGCGTGATCAATGTCCTGCTCGCGCACAAACGCACGCTGCGCGAAGTGTTGCTGGCCGCGGCCGAATACCGCCATCTGCTCAACGAAGCGCTGGCGGTGTACGTCGAGGACGCGGACAATACGGTCACCATTCGGGAGGAACTCGTCGTCGAACGGGGTACCCCGACAAGGCAGGCGATCGAACTGGCGCTCGGTGTCCTCGCGCGGCACTCCGGTGCTCTGCTCGGCAAGTTCTGGAAACCGCGCGAGGTCCACTTCACGCATCCGGCGCCCAAAGACCTGACGTTTCATCGACGCTTCTTCGGCTGTCCGCTGGTGTTCGGCAGCGACTTCAACGGGTTCGTCTGCGCAAGCGCCGATCTCGACTACCCGAATCCACTGGCCGATCCTGAACTCGTGCGCTATGCGGAAAGCCTCGCCTCTCCGCTGAACGTGAGCGCCGCGGAATCGGCCGCGCTGGAAGTGCGCAAGGCGATCTACCTGCTGCTGCCGCTCGAGCAGGCGAACGCCGAGCTGGTTGCACGTTATTTGCATCTGAGCGTGCGCACCATGCAACGGCAGTTGAATTCGGCCGGCACCAGCTTTTCGGATCAGGTCGAGGAAGTCCGCGGCGAACTCGCCGTGCGCTACATGAGCAATCCCACCTATCCGATCGGACGGGTCTCGGCGCTTCTCGGCTACGCGCAACAGGGATCGTTCACGAACTGGTTCGTGTCGCGCTTCCACATGACACCGCGCGACTGGCGCGCGAGCCATGCGAAGTGACGGCCGGTGGCAGTGAAGACAAAAAAACGGAGGGTGATGCACTGAGCATCACCCCCCGTTCTTGCCGCACCCGCTATCGCCATCCGATCACTCGGCGCGAAGCTTCACATAGCGCCCCGGTGCGCTCTCGATTGCCTTGTACTTCCTATTGCCGAGCTTCGTGCGTGCCTCGACCTGCTCGCCGGAATGCTGCTTGACCCAGTCGATCCAGTGATTCCACCAGCTGCCGCGCTGCTGAACCGACGTTGCGAGCCACTCGTCGGCGTTCTCGTCGCAGGTATCGTTGGTTCGGTAGCTGCGCTTGTTCTTCGAGGCCGGATTGATCACACCCGCGATATGGCCGCTTGCCCCCAGCACGAACTCGGTTTGACCGCCCACTAGTTGCGTCGACTGATAGGCGGACCGCCACGGCACGATGTGATCTTCCTCGGCCGCCATCAGATAGCTTGGAATATCGATGTTGCCGAGATCCACCGGCGTGTCGCAGAACTTCAGTTTGTTCGGCACGCGCAGACTGTTTTCGAGGTACATGTTGCGCAGATAGAAGCTGTACATCGGACCGGGCAGATTGGTCGTGTCCGCGTTCCAGTACAGCAGATCGAACGCGGCCGGGGTTTTGCCTTTCAGGTAATTGTTCACGACATACGGCCAGATCAGATCGTTGGCACGCAGCGACTGGAATACGAAGCCGAGTTCGCGTCCGGGATAGAGCCCGCCGCCACCGATCGCATGCTCGCGCATCGCCACGCCCTGCTCGTCGATGAACACGCCGAGATCGCCCGGGTCGGTGAAGTCGAGCAACGCCGTCAGCAGCGTCAGGCTGGCCACGGAGTCGTCGCCGTTCGCACGCATGACCGCCAGCGCCGACGACAGCATCGTGCCCCCCACGCACCAGCCCAATGCATTGACCTGGTCGGCCCGGCTAATCGCACGCGCGACGCTGATCGCCTGCATCACGCCGTCCTCGAGGTAGGCGTCCCACGTGGTCTGCGCCATGTCCTGCTGCGGGTTGCGCCAGGACACGACGAACACCGTCAGGCCCTGCTCGCAGGCGAAGCGCACGAAGGAATTCTCCGGCTGCAGATCCAGGATGTAGAACTTGTTGATGCACGGAGGAACGATCACGAGCGGCCGCGCGGCGACCTTCGGTGTCAGCGGCTCGTACTGGATCAGCTGAAACAGATCGTTCTCATAGACCACCGCGCCACTGGACGTGGCAACGCTGCGGCCCACTTCGAACGCGCTTTGATCGGTGATCGAAATCGAGCCGCTGCCCAGATCGTCGAGCAGATGCGTGACGCCCGCGAGCAGGCTCGATCCGCCCGATTCCACCGCCGCCCGGAGGACTTCGGGATTCGTCGCGACGAAATTCGCGGGACTGGCGAAGTCGATGAACTGGCGCATGAAAAAGCGCAGCTTGTGCTTGCCCTTTTCGTCGAGTGCGCTCGCCTCGACGAACTCCGCGAGTGCCCGGGCATTGATCAGATAGCTCTGTTTAAGAAGGCTGTACCAGCCGTTGCTGGACCAGTCGTCGGCGTGAAAGCGCCGGTCTCCCTGCTCGGGCTCGGCGACCGCCTTCAACTCCGTGCGCCCGCCGATCAATCCGGCGACGGCGTCGCTCCACAGTTGCGCCTGCTGTTGCAGATAGTGGGCGCTCGTGTGGGTCACGGAGCCTCGCGCAAACGGCCCGTTGAAATCGAAGTCCGAGCCGTCGGTGTCAGGCACCGTCGTCGCGTATTCATCCTTGACCGGCGAAAAACGCCATAAATCGAAGCCGGCATTGACCCAGCCCGTGGAAAACTCGTGTGGCATGCTGAATGGCATTCTCATGGCGGGGCTCGCTATCATGCTTTGCTGACGGCGCAAGCCGCGTCCTCGACGACACGGTCGCGGCAGGTTGTCGGCATGACCACGGCGTCGCCTTCGATCACCACCTTGCCGCCAACCGTGCACACGGTGGACAGCACCACGCGGCGCTTGTCGTGAATCAGTTCCTTGACGGTCACTTCGGCCTGCACGGTGTCGCCGGGTCGAACCGGCGACTTGAAGCGCAGGTTCTGGCCGAGGTAGATCGTGCCCGGGCCGGGCAGCCGCCCCGCGATCGCCGCGGAGATGATGCTGGCGGTCAACATGCCGTGAGCGATGCGCCCCTTGAAGGGTGTGGTTTGCGCAAACTCCTCGTTGATGTGAACCGCGTTGATGTCTCCCGACGCGCCCGCGAAAAGCAGAATGTCCGCCTCCGTGATGGTCTTGGCGAACCGGGCACTCATGCCCGGTCGCAGGTCTTCGAAATCGTATCCGTTAAGCTCATTCATGATTATTCCGCTTGCTGGGCGCGCATTTGCCCTCTCTTCTGGCACGTACTGCGCGTTGTGCCGGACGCTAACCGCTGGATGCGGTTAGCCGAGCGCCTGCTCGAGTTCCGGCACGAGGGTGAACAGATCGCCAACGAGGCCGTAATCGGCGACGCCGAAGATCGGCGCTTCTTCATCCTTGTTGATCGCGATGATGACCTTCGAGTCCTTCATGCCGGCCAGATGCTGGATCGCACCCGAGATGCCGACTGCGACGTACAGTTGCGGCGCGACGATCTTGCCGGTCTGGCCGACCTGATAGTCGTTCGGCACGAAGCCCGCGTCGACCGCCGCACGCGATGCGCCCAGTGCCGCGCCGAGCTTGTCGGCCAGCGGTTCCAGCACCTTCGTGTAGTTTTCGCCGCTGCCCAGACCCCGGCCACCCGACACGATGATCTTCGCGCTCGTCAGTTCCGGACGATCGAGCTTCGTCACTTCGCGGCTCACGAACTGCGCGAGGCCTGCGTCGGCTGCCGCTTCGATCTTCTCGACCGCTGCGCTGCCGCCAACGGCTGCGACGGCATCAAAACCGGTCGAGCGCACGGTAATGACCTTGATCGGATCAGCCGATTGCACGATCGCGATTGCGTTGCCCGCGTAAATCGGACGCTCGAACGTGTCGGCGCTATCCACTGCCGTGATGTCGCTGATCTGCGCGACGTCGAGCTTCGCGGCGATACGCGGCGCGACATTCTTGCCGTAGGCGGTAGCCGGCGCGAGGATGTGCGTGTAGTGCTTCGCCGCATCTTGCACGAACGTCAGGACCGTCGCTTCGACGTTTTCCGCGAGGCCTGCGGCCAGTTGCGGCGCATCGGCGAGCAGCACCTTGCTGACACCAGCGATCTTCGCGGCGGCATCGGCCGCGCCCTGCGCGTTATGTCCCGCGACCAGCACGTGAATATCACCGCCGATCTTCTGTGCCGCTGCGATCGTGTTCAGCGTCGCGGCCTTGATCGACGCATTGTCGTGTTCTGCAATTACCAGGTTCGTCATTTGCTCTGTCTCCGTGTCGACTGGAGTTAGCGCTTTAGCGCTTACTCCAGTCCCATGCAACATAGTTGCCGTTCTACTTAAAGCACCTTCGCTTCGGTCTTCAGCTTCTCGACCAGCGTCTTCACGTCCGGCACCTTCACACCGGCGGAGCGCTTCGGCGGCTCGGCGACTTTCAGCGTCTTCAGACGCGGCGTGACATCGACGCCGAGGTCTTCGGGCTTGACCGTTTCCAGCGGCTTTTTCTTCGCCTTCATGATGTTCGGCAGCGTTACGTAGCGCGGCTCGTTCAGGCGCAGATCGGTCGTGACCACGGCGGGCAGCGTCAGCGACAGCGTTTCCGCGCCGCCGTCCACTTCCCGCGACACCGTCGCCTTGCCGTCCGCCACGACAAGCTTCGACGCGAACGTCGCCTGCGGCAGATTCGCGAGCGCGGCGAGCATCTGGCCGGTCTGATTGGAGTCGTCGTCGATGGCCTGTTTGCCGAGGATCACCAGTTGCGGCTGCTCCTTGTCGACGAGCGCCTTGAGCAGCTTGGCGACGGCGAGCGGCTGCAGGTCTTCGTTCGATTCGATCAGGATCGCGCGATCCGCGCCGATCGCGAGCGCGGTGCGCAGCGTTTCCTGCGCCTGCGCAACACCGGCCGACACGGCGATCACTTCGGTCGCGACGCCCGCTTCCTTCAGACGCACCGCTTCTTCAACCGCGATTTCGTCGAACGGGTTCATCGACATTTTCACGTTCGCGATATCGACGCCCGTACCGTCCGATTTCACGCGGACCTTCACGTTGTAGTCGACCACTCGCTTGACTGCTACAAGAACTCTCACGACACTCTCCTTCCCACACCGATAGGGCCGAGCCCTACCGCTTTGAATGACACATTACGTCCGTTGATCGATCAGAACTGGTCTTCGCGCAGCGCCAGCGCGCCTTCGCCATCGCGAGCACCGCGAACCGCCGCTTCGAGCGCGATTGCACGAGGCAGCACCTGCGTCGCGTAGCTATGCGCGGTCGCGATCTTCGCGTCATGGAAGGACGGATCTTCGTCGCGCTTGTCGGCCGCCAGCACGAGCGACCGTGCCACTTGCCAACCCGCGAGCACGATACCCGCGAGCATCAGATAGGACACACTGCCGGCGAACACCGCATTCGGGTCGCTTTTGACGTTCTCGACCACGTAGCGCACCGCGCTGTACAACGCCTCGCGGCCGGCGGACAGATGACGATGCATCGCCTGAAAAGCCGCGCTCGAACCATACGAGGGGTGCGCTTGCACCGCGGCCAGGGTCACGTCGATCTGCGCGAGCAGCATCCCGGCCACCTCGCCGTTGTCGCGCATGGTCTTGCGGCCGACGAGGTCGTTGGCCTGGATCGCCGTCGTGCCTTCGTAGATCGGCAGAATGCGCGCATCGCGGTAGTACTGCGCGGCGCCGGTTTCCTCGATGAAGCCCATGCCGCCGTGCACCTGCACGCCGAGACTTGTCACCTCCAGCGACATCTCCGTGCTCCAACCCTTCACGATCGGCACCAGGTATTCGTAGATCGCCTGATGATTCGCGCGCGTCGCGCCGTCCGGATGACGATGCGCGAGATCGCAATGCGACGCCGACACATAGGCCAGAGCGCGTGCGCCTTCGGTCAGCGCGCGCATCGTCGAGAGCATGCGCCGCACGTCGGGATGCTGGATGATGGCGACCGACTGCTTCGCGGAGCCATCCACGGGACGGCTCTGCACGCGCTCCTTCGCATACGCGACGGCCTGCTGGTACGCGCGATCCGAGATCGCCACGCCCTGTACCCCCACGGCGAAGCGCGCGGCGTTCATCATGATGAACATGTACTCCAGACCGCGGTTCTCCTCGCCGACGAGCTGCCCGATCGCGCCGCCGTGATCGCCGAACTGCAGCACGGCGGTCGGGCTCGCCTTGATGCCGAGCTTGTGTTCGATCGATACGCAGTGAACGTCGTTGCGCTCGCCGAGCGAGCCGTCTTCGTTGACGAGGAACTTCGGCACGACGAACAGCGAAATGCCTCTCACGCCTTCAGGCGCGCCCGGCGTGCGTGCGAGCACCAGATGCACGATGTTTTCCGTCATGTCGTGCTCGCCCCACGTGATGAAAATCTTCGTGCCGAAGATCCGGTACGAGCCGTCGCCCTGCGGCTCGGCGCGGGTGCGCACGAGCGAGAGGTCGGAGCCGGCTTGCGGCTCGGTCAGATTCATCGTGCCGGTCCAAACACCTGCGATCATCTTCGGCACGTAGCGCTGCTTCAGCTCCTCGCTACCCGCCGTCAGCAGCGCTTCGATCGCGCCGTCGGTCAGGAGCGGGCACAGCCCCAGCGACAGGTTGGCGGCGTTGAGCATTTCGATGCAGGGCGTCGACAGCAGCTTGGGCAGATCCTGACCGCCGTATTCAGACGGATGTTGCAAACCCTGCCAGCCGCCTTCGCTGAACTGGCGAAACGCGTCCTTGAAACCGGCCGTGGCGGTCACCACGCCGTCCTTCCAGGTGCTCGGGCTGCGGTCGCCGTCGACGTTCAGCGGCGCGAGCACGCCTTCGTGCAGCCGCGCGGCCTCTTCGAGCACCGCACGAGCGGTGTCGGCGGTTGCGTCCTCGCAGCCGGGCAAGCCCGCCAGTTGGTCGATTCCGGCCAGTTCCGTGAGTGCAAACAACATTTCTTTGAGAGGCGCGACGTAGCTCATTACCATTCTTCCGATCAGATAGTCCGTAGGGAAAGTCACCCGTCTGGCACCGATGCGGCCGGGGTAACGTATGGCTGAATCGTAGCGTCGGACAGGCCCTGCCCGGTTGTCCAAACCGGACGATCTATTGACATCTCTGGCCACGTCGGAGGGAGTAAGCGCCCCGTGGGAACTGCGTCGGCGGGTGTTGCCGACGCATCGATATGACGCGATCAGCCACCCCGGCGATAGGCCGCCGGGGTGCTGCCGGTCCAGTGACGGAACGCTCTGTGGAATGCAGTGGGGTCGCCGAAGCCGACGTCGCCCGCGATGATGGCGATGGGCTCGCGCGTGCCCGTCAGGCGCTGGATCGCGATGTCGCGGCGCAATTCGTCCTTGAGCATCTGGAACGCCGTGCCTTCGGCGGCAAGATGACGGCACAGCGTTCTGACCGAGCAGTGCAGGCCTTCCGCCGCCTCTTCGATGGACGGGACGTCGGGCAGCCGGGACGCGAGATGTTCCCGCACGCGATGACTGAACAGTTGCTCGTTGAACGAAACGAAGATCCAGTCTTCCGGCGCGCGAGCGAGAAACCTGCGCAGGTTCGCCTTGCGCTGACGCACTGGCAGGTCGAAATAGCTGCTGCTGAACTGCATCGAGGTCTGATTGCAGTCGAACTTCGCCGGTCCGGGAAACAGATAAAGATACTCGAGCGCGTGAGCGGGACGGGGAAAGGCGAACTGCACCTGCAACAACGCAATCCGTTGACCGATCAGCCAGGACGCGATCCCATGCGCGAGCTTCAGCATCAGCTCCTGGCCCAGCATGCCGGGTTGCGCTCCCGTGCTTCCCGGACGCAGCGCCAGGCTCGCGACGAGGTCGCCGCGGCGCGACTCGAAGCGGAAGTCGTCCAGCACGAGATGGAAGAACTGGCCGAACCGGTGCATCGCGGATTCGAGATTCGGCGCATCCAGCAGGCTCAGGCAGAGAAACTTGAGCGCGCCGCTGCGCAGCGGGCGCGAGAAAACGCCGGGCATCTCATCGTCGAGTTCGATCGCGAGCGAGCGGTAGAGCGTGGAGAACTGTTCCTCGGTGACGCGCGCTCCAGGCTGGTCCAGAAGCGCGCGCGGAATGTTCGCGCCCGACAGATGCCGGTCGACGATATCCGGCCGCGTCCCGACGCTGCCGAGGAACCCGTTGACGAGCGAGATCGGTACGGTTGCGCCAGGAGCTTGCATGAGAAGGTTCCGCGAGGCGAAGACGCATCAGCATAGCGCCTCCCGCCGCATCGTGGCGAGGGTTCGGCGAATCGCTACGCGAGTGCCGCGTTCGGGGCCCGGTGGTTCCGGTAGCTTGCCGCCTATTGCGCCGATGCGTGCGAGCGCAGATATGGCACGTAACCGTTCTGAATCTTCAGGATCTTCTCGGCGCACGCGTCATAGTCGTCGCCCTTCGCGCTGTCGGGCCCATACATGCCGCGGCACTGCGCGAACAGCGACAGCGTCGCGCCGCCCGTGCTCTTGTTCGCGCGGGTCGCTGAGAAAGCGGCTTTGCCCGAATCGTCGGGCACGTCGGTATCGATCGCGACCGCGTCCGCGCGGATCACGCGCGTGTCGGAATGCTGCTCGATATAGCGTTTCGTCGCCGCCCACGCGGCATCGCAATTCGCCGGTGTGCAGTCGATCACCGCGTCGCGTTGCGCGGCGCGAAGGTTCGGCTCGCTATGAAGGATCTCCTGCTGGGCACGTTGCGCCTGCTTTTCCGGGGACGAGCAGGCGGCGAGTGCACATGCGACGAGTGCGAAGGCAGCGATCTTTTTCATGAGTAGACTTCGGAGGCCATGGTCGAGCGCGATTATAGCGGTGCGGGGAAAGCGATTGCGTATTCACGACTCACATGCTGGGTTGGTAACTTCGGTTGGCGTCATCGCCCTTAGGTGTTCGCCACCAGCAACTCCTCCGCATTGCCCGGCGGTCGCAGCCCATCCGTCCGAGCCGCGAAGTAGCGCTGCGTCAGATCGGCCGCGGACACGTGCCGCGCGTCGTCAAAGCCCGCTTCGCGCGCCATGGCGATCATCTGCTGCGGCATGAAGAAGCTGATGAACGGTGTACCGCTCGCACGCGCGCCCTTCTCTGCCATTTCGAGTCCGGGGCGCACGTCCGGGTCCGCCATCTCCAGCGGCAACAGGAACGTCATCGCGAACGTCGAGCCGCGCGCCAGCC
Organism: Paraburkholderia sp. MM5496-R1; assembly: GCF_050436205.1. Taxonomy (NCBI): domain Bacteria; kingdom Pseudomonadati; phylum Pseudomonadota; class Betaproteobacteria; order Burkholderiales; family Burkholderiaceae; genus Paraburkholderia; species Paraburkholderia sp. MM5496-R1. The sequence continues at coordinate 1,905,257 of NZ_JBNDLT010000003.1, read as the reverse complement.
CGGCCACTTCGCGCAGCGTCGCCGCATTCGCCTCTTTCGTCAGATACATGCTGACGCCGGTCGACACGACGACGGCCGGCCTGGTTTCGTCGAAGCCTTCGGCGACGAGACGCTGCCGCCAGCTATCGCCCGCTTCGAAGTCGACCGGCACGAAACGCAGCCAGTCCGGCAGGCCGAAACCAAGCTCGCCGAGCCGCTGACGCTTCCACGTTTGCGGTCCCGGCGGGTCGACCTCGAACACGGTGAGCCGCGACGCAATGTCGGGCCGGCGTTGCGCGAAGCTGTCGAGACCGGCGCCCAGAATCACGTATTGATCCACCCCGCGCCCGGTCTGCTCGACGACCAGATCCTCGATAAAGCGTGCGCGCGCGACGATCGACGCGCGAAACGGCCGCGTGAACCGCGGATCCATATCGCCACGGCTGCGCCAGTCTTCGGCGGGTGCCAGCAACTGCAAGCCGACTTCGTCTTCGAGCACGTGCGGCGGCGCGTCGGCCTGCACGTGCAGCGCACGCCATAACGCGACGCGCGCGGCGGTGCTGTCGGGTGCGATGTGTCGTGGATCGCTCATGGTATTTGCCCGCTTGGGTTGATGTGCCAATGCCACCGCTGCTCAATGGAACAACGGCAGCGCGAGAAACAGTTTGATGACGATCGCGTTGACGATGTCCATGAAAAACGCGCCCGTCAAGGGCACAATCAGGAACGCGAGATGAGAATGGCCGAAGCGGTTCGTGATCGCCTGCATGTTCGCGATCGCGGTCGGCGTGGCGCCAAGTCCGAGGCCGCATTGCGCCGCGCACAAAACGACCGCGTCGTAGTCGCGGCCCATCGCGGGGAACGTGATGAATACCGCGTAGAGCGCCATCAGCAGCGTCTGTGCCGCGAGGATCGAGATGATCGGCACCGCGAGCGCGGCAAGCCCCCAGAGGTCGAGCCGCATCAGCGCCATCGCGAGAAAGAGCGCGAGCGCGACGTTGCCGACAAGCGCGACCGCGTGCTGGTCGATCCGCACACGCAGGAGCGCGAGCACGTTGCTCAGGATCACGCCGATGAACAGCGTGCAGACGAACGTCGGCAATTCGAACGCGGTGTCCGCGATCCAGTCGGCAAACATTTCGCCGCCCGCGAGGCAGATCGAGATCAGCGCGAGCGTCGTGATGATCGCGGCGGGCGTGGTGGCCTGCTGCGCCTTCGGTTCTTCGAAGACCAGCGTTTCGTCCTTTAGCTGTTTGACGCGCAGCAACTCGTCGGCGCTGATCCGCCGCATCAGCAGCCGTGCGATCGGACCGCCGAGCACGCCGCCCATCACGAGGCCAAACGTCGCGCAGCCGATCGCGATCTCGGTCGCCGACTCCAGTCCGTGACGCTCGGCAAAGATCTGGCTCCACGCGGCGCCAGTACCGTGGCCGCCCGACAACGTGACCGAGCCGCCGAGAATCCCAAGCAGCGGATCGACGCCGAGGGCGAACGCAAGCAGCAAGCCGACCACGTTCTGCAGGATCAGCAGCCCGCAGACCAGCGCGAGAAAGCGGATCAACACCGGGCCGCCCGCCTTCAAACTCGATAGATGCGCATTCAGACCGATCGTCGAGAAGAACGCGAGCATCAGCGGCGCCTGCATCGTCGAATCGAACCTGACCTGCACGTGGGTGGTGAGGCGCGTGATCAGCACGCAGATCGCGACGATGAGCCCACCTGCCACCGGCGCCGGAATCGAATAGGTCCTTAGCACGCCGATCCACTGCACGAGCTTTTCGCCGAGCAGCAGCACGAGCGACGTCGCAACCAGCGTGGCATATACGCCAATAGTCATGAATGGCCTCCGAGCGGGAGCGTGACAACGTTTTCTGTTTTCCCGGCGCGACGCCGCGGCGCATCGGAATGCGGCAAGGCTTTGTCGTCATCCGGAGCGCGCGCGAACCTGCGACATCTTAGCCAATCCGTCCAGGCAAAGTATGATTTTCCTTGGGTTTTATCCGGCAAGGTCGGAGCCCATATTGGGTTTCTCAGTACACGGAGTGACCGACAGATTCTCGCACTGACGTGAATTCAAAGTAGCGGGAATAGCAGATGCGTAGCTCTGCAGGATAGCCCGACGAGCGCTGTCTGCTTGCGTCGCAAGTAGTGATCGGATGCCACCCAACCAGGAGATGTCATGAAACCAATCCTCTACCGCCGGCTTCTCGCGAGCGCGATCACGATCGCTATCGCCGCGATATGCGCGAGCTGCAAGCCCGCCGATAAGGCGGGTGGAACAGCCAACGCGGATTCGGCGGCGAGCAGTTCGCCGTCCGCCGCAAGTCAGTGACAAACAGATGACTGCATTGCCGTGCGTGGACGTGGCAGTCCTGTCCACGCACGTCCACCCTGCTTCACCGCTTCGCTATTGCGGCAACGCATAGGCAATCACGTAGTCGCCGAGCTTCGTACCGAATGAGCCGTGACCGCCTGCCGCAATCACCACGAACTGACGTCCGTTGACCGAATAGCTCATCGGCGTTGCCTGCCCGCCGGCGGGCAGACGCGCCTGCCAGAGCTGCCTGCCGTTATTCACGTCGAAGCCGCGAATGTAGTTGTCGGCCGTCGCGCCGATGAACGCCACCCCGCCCGCCGTGATGATCGGGCCGCCGAGCATCGGCATCCCCATCTTGAACGGCAACGGAAGCGGTGAGCTGTCCCGCACCGTTCCGATCCGCTTCTTCCATACGATCTGGTTGGTCTTCAGATCGATCGCCGAAATGAAGCCCCAGGCAGGTTGCTTGCAAGGAAGACCGACCGGCGACATGAACGCATTCAGTGTCACGCCGAACGGAACGCCGTATTGCGGCTGAATTCCGGTCTCCGTCCCCGAACCTTTCGCGCCCGGTATCGGCTGAATCGGATTGCCCGGGCCACGCGGAATCAGCCGCGAAACGAACGGCAGCGCAATCGGATTGGCGACCGCAATCTGGCGATCTGTGTCGACCGCCATGCCGCCCCACTCGAACATGCCGAGATTGCCCGGAAAGACCAGCGTTCCTTGCTCTGATGGAGGTGTGAAGGTGCCTTCATAGCGCAGCTTGTGGAACATGATCCGGCATACCAGCTGGTCGTACATCGTGGCGCCCCACATGTCGGCATCGGTGAGATCCTTCGATGGCCGGAAGGTCAGTCCGGAGAACGGCTGGGTAGGCGAAACATGGTCGCCGGGCGCCGCACCCTGCGGCACCGGACGCTCCGGCGCCGGCACCACCAGCACGCCCGTGCGCCGGTCGAGCACGAACAGGTTGCCGGTTTTGGCCGGCGCATACACGACAGGCACGGTATTGCCCTTGACGTCGGTAATGTCCGCGAGCGTGGGCTGCGATGGCAGATCCATGTCCCACAGGTCGTGGTGGACCGTCTGATAGAACCACGCGAGCTTGCCCGTCGACGCGTGCAGCGCGAGCAGGCCGCTCGCGAAACGCTCCTGCTCTGCCGTCCGGTTGCCGCCCCAGATGTCCGGCGTGGTCACGCCCATCGGCAGATAGACGATGTCCAGCTTGGGATCGTATGCAGCGGGCGCCCACGAGTTCGGGGACGTGAGCGTGTAGTGACCGCCGGCCGGAGGATTCTGATTCGGGTCCTTCGCGCCCGAGTCGAACGCCCACAGCAGTTCGCCGGAACGCACATCGAAGCCGCGGATCACGCCCGACGGCTCGCGCGTCGAATAGTTGTCCTCGACCGCGCCCGCGACGACGATCACGTCGTTCGTGATGACCGGCGGTGAGGTCGGCTCATACATGCCGGGGGTCGTCACCGGCTGGTTGTGCTGGAGATCGAGATCGCCGCCGTTGGCAAAGGTTTTGCACAGCGCCCCTGTCTCCGCGTCGAGCGCATACAGGTGGCCATCGTTGACGGGCAGATAGATGCGGCGCATGCAGGCCCCCGCGGTCGCGGCAGTCGCAGCGGGCGCAGACGCTGGTTGCTGCTGAGCGGGCGCCGCGGCCGACGCTGCCTGCTGATCCGGCGCAGCGGCCGATGCTGCCTGCTGCTCCGGCGCCGCGGTCGATGCTGCCTGCTGATCCGGCGCAGCGGCCGATGCGCCCGAGGGCTGATCAGACGTCGGCGCGGGACCGGCCGCGGAAAGATCGACGTAAGCCACACCACGGCAGGTCACGTGCTGGAACGACGGATCGGCCTTCAGTTGCGGATCGAATTTCCATTTCAACTTGCCGGTCCGCGCATCCAACGCCCATAGGATCTGATGCGGCGAGCATAGAAACAAGGTCTCGCCGATCTTGATCGGCGTGACTTCGTCCGTAATCTCGACGGGGTCGTTGGGGCCTTTGCTATCCCCGGTCCGGAAGATCCACGCGACCTGTAAGTCCTTGACGTTTGCAGGCGTGATTTGAGTCAGCGGGGAATAGCGGGTACCGGCCTGGGTGCGCGCGTAGGCCGGCCAGTCGGCGGCGCTATCACCGGTCTCTGCGGGGGCCGCCGATGCCGCACTGAAGCTCCCGTTGACCGTTTGCGGGTCGTTGAAGTTCGCGTAGACGAGCACGCCCGCCCAGACAGCCAATGCAACGACGAGCGAACCCATGCCGAGCCCGCGTGCGCCCTCCATCCGCCAGCTCACGAGCAGCAGTAGCCACACGCCGAAAATGACCAGCACCCCGGAGCGCGGAGCCAATGCCCAGAAGTCCGTGCCGGACTCCCACAGTGCCCAGACCGCGGTCGCAATCATCACGAGCGCATAGAGAACGAGCGCAGCGGGCTTGCGCCGGTAAAGCAACCACGTCACTACTGCGAGCAGCAGGCCCGTGATCAGGTAGTACCACGACCCGCCTACGGCAATCAGCCATGCTCCGCCGATCACGAGGTAAAGCGAAGTGAGCGCGAGAAACACAAGTGTGATTGCACCGATGACGACTGACCAACCGGGCTGTCTCGACATGATGATCTTCCACCCTAATCAAGAACGACGTGCGCGCGCAGACTGCAAAAGATGGGCCTGGTCTGTCCTGTTGTTCGATGCAGGCGCCTGACTTCTCGCGGGTTATCGCGCGTGCAGCGATGAGATCGAACCTGCCGCGGACATGCAACCGATACCTCGCTATCTGACCTGTTGGCCCAGGTGGTCGAGAGCGTAGCGTCGGCAATGCTCAAGATATGCCGCTTCGTTGGCGACGGTCAATTGAATCATGCTGCGCCACAGCGATGATCGGTGAGCTTCCAGCCCGCTCGCTCCAACGCGATATGCACGGCCGGCACGGGACCGAGACCGAACATGCCGCATTGCCCGCCGTGATCGTGCCATCGGGACGGAACGCGGGACGCAGCTTTGCCAGCGTTTCCACGGTCGTTTCCGGACGCGGCTGCTCGTCGCGCGTGAACTGGATGCTGCCCTTGCGCCCTTCTATTTCGACGGCGACGAGTTCGGCATCGAATGCGCCGCGTTGCGCCAGGCGATCGCCATGGCCCTGAGGCGCGAGAAGATCGCCGTTTCGACCGCGCATCCGTTCGCCGCGTCGGCGCGCCTACCGCACGCGATCCGGCTCGCGCTCGGCTCGGTCAGCTTGACGACGCCCAAGCAGTCGCTGCAAACGGTCGCGCGGGTCATTGCCGACCAGACCTACCGATCGAAGACTGCGCTGGGCCGCCCCCATCATCCCGGCGCGGCCCAGCGCGCATTGCGACGTATCGCCTGTGGCGGTTGTCCAAACGCTCGAGTGAACGCATCGCGCATGCGGCGCGGGTCGGAAAATCCGGTCTGCTGGGCGATCTGTTCGACCGTATGGCGGCTCCTTTCCAGCATGAGTCGCGCGGCTTCGAGACGCAGTCTCTCGACGGCCTTGGCGGGAGATTGCCCCGTCTCCGCCCGGAACGCGCGGCTGAACTGACGCGGGCTGAGCCGCGCCACTTCGGCCAGTTGTTCCACCAGCAGCGGTTGCGCGAGATTCTTCCGCGCGTACGTCAGCGCGGACTGAATGCGATCCGATTTCGCATCGAGTTCCAGCAACGCCGAATGCTGGGACTGACCACCGGCGCGTCGATGAGAAACGACGAGCGTTTGCGCGACCGATCTCGCAACGTCCACCCCCAGATCGGCCTCGACCGGCGCCAACGCGAGATCGATTCCCGCCGTCATGCCCGCCGACGTCCAAATCGAACCGTCGACCGCGTAAATCCGGTCTTCCTCCACACGGATGCGCGGAAAATGCTTCCGCAGCGCGGACGCATAGACCCAGTGCGTGGTGGCGCGCTTGCCGTCGAGAAGGCCCGCTTCGGCCAGCACGAAGGCGCCCGTGCAAATAGCGGCGACGCGCCGGGCCGTCGCCGCGCTGTGACGTGCGTAGGCGAGCAGCCCATGGGACGGCCGCGCCGCGCCCGGATCGCCGCCCGTGAAAAGGACCGTGTCGAACGCTCGCTCTTCGAAGGGTTCGGTCATCACCGTGGGACCACCGATCGGTCTGACCGGCGCGCCATGTTCCGACAGCGTGAGTACTTCGTAGAACGATTCACCGAATTTCTGATTGGCAAACGAAAACACCGGCTGCGCGGCGAGCGACATGGCGTGAAACCCATCAAACACGACGAACGCGACTGACGGCACGGCGATTCCTTTGAGTGGTGTCCTGAAACGGTAGTTTCTACGTCCTTTGCGATCTCGGCGGCCGCCCATATAAATGCGCTATGGATGCGCGGATTTGATTGAACGCGAATAAGCGGCCCTCGACGATCCTTCCGCACCAGCGGTCGACCGACTCTTTCAGTTCCCATTCTAGTCACCGTTTCTTTATCGCAGGTCAGGAGAACTCCTCATGAAAGTCCTCAAATCCCTACTCGTCACCGCGCTGATGGCGGCGCCCGCCATCGCGAACTTGCCGGCGACCGCGCTTGCGGCCGAAGCGGCCGCGACGTCTGCCGCGTCGACGGACGACACGGCGATCCGACCGTTCACGGCGCACTTTTCCGACGCGCAGCTAGCCGACCTGAAGAAACGCATCGCGCAGACGCGCTGGCCGCAACCGGAGACGGTGTCGGATCGGTCGCAAGGCGCGCAGCTCGCGAAGCTGCAGGCGCTCGTGCAGTATTGGGGCACCGGCTACGATTGGCGCAACGCTGAAGCGAAGCTCAACGCGCTGCCGCAGTACGTGACCACGATCGACGGCGTCGATATTCACTTCATCTGGGTACGCTCGAAAAATGCCGGTGCGTTGCCGCTCATCATGACGCATGGCTGGCCCGGCTCGGTCTTCGAAGAGCTCAAGGTGATCGGACCGTTGACTGACCCGGTAGCGTACGGAGGACGGGCGGAGGATTCGTTCGATCTGGTTCTGCCATCGATGCCCGGATATGGGTTTTCGGGCAAGCCGGCAACGGCCGACTGGACGCCTGATCACATCGCGCGAGCGTGGGAAGAACTGATGCGGCGGTTGGGCTATCAGCACTACGTCGCGCAGGGCGGAGACTGGGGCTCGGTGATCGCCGACAAGATGGCCGCGCAAAAGCCGCCGGGCTTGCTCGGCATTCATGTCAACATGCCAGCGACTGTCCCGCCCGAAATCGCAAAACGGCTGAAGGCAGGCGATCCGCCGCCGCGCGGACTTTCCGACAAGGAGAAAATCGCCTACCAGTCGCTGAACAATCTGTACACGCGCGGCGGCGGCTATGCTGCGATGATGGTCACACGTCCGCAGACGATCGGCTATGCGCTCGCGGACTCTCCGGTCGGGCAGGCTGCGTGGATGTACGACAAATTCGCGGACTGGACCTACAGCGGCGGCGATCCTGAACGGTCATTGAGCAAAGACGAGATGCTCGACGACATCACGTTGTACTGGCTGACCAATACCTCCACGTCGGCGGCGCAGCTGTACTGGACCAACAACGCGAACAACTTCAATAGCGTGAACATCTCGATCCCAGCCGCCGTGACGGTGTTTCCCGGCGAGATCTATCAGGCGCCCCGCAGTTGGACCGAGCGCAGCTATCACCACCTCATCTACTTCAACGAAGTGAACAAGGGCGGCCACTTCGCGGCATGGGAACAACCGCAACTTTTCTCGGAAGAAATTCGCCCCCGCTTCGCTGCGGATCGCATCGGCGGGCTATCGGGTAATCGTTCCGCACTTGCGCGGTTATGGCACTCACAGGCGAAGTCGGCCAGATTGAATCAGTGCTGCACGAAGTGGATCCGCAGCATGCGCTAAAGATCAATAGGCGGGCGGCCATTGCCGCGCTTCGGATAATGCGGCTCGATCACGGCGCACAGTTGCGCCCATGGCACGATCGCGTTCATCGTGTCGAGAAACTCGTCGCGCCGCGTGCGTTTGCGGTGCGTCTCGAAACCCGTTCCCTGATCGGCTGCCATCGCCAGCGTCTGCTGCTTCATCCTGTTTCGCCTTCCTCGTTCGATCCGATCTCTGACGCCTGACGTACCGGTTCGGTGGACTTAATTAGCGTTGCCCTGGACGGGTCTGGCTTGGGTAGTCCCACATAGCATCTCTGCCTTGGCCAACGGACGGACAGCAGCGCGAGGAAGTGCTCGTGCTGCTCGCAGTTACGATGAAGCGTCTGGATGGGCGGGCACCGTGAATTGAAAGATCGCGCCGCGCGGCACGTTCGCGCTTGCCCACAATCGGCCGCCGTGTGCCTCGACGATCGAACGGCAGATCGGCAGCCCCATCCCCAAACCGGTCGGCTTGGTGGTGTAGAAAGGAGCGAAAAGGCGCTCGGCACTGTCCGCGGCAAAGCCAGGCCCCGAATCGAGCACCGTCACGAGTACACAGCCCGAGTCGGCTCTTGCCGTGCTGATGAGCAATTCCCGCACGCGATCGCTGACACCGCTCATAACCTCCATCGCGTTGATGAGCAAATTAAGGAGGACTTGTTGCAACTGGACCCGATCTCCTTCAATTAGCGGTAATCGGTCCGCGAGATGCGTCTGCACCAAGGCGCCGTGCTTCCACGCTTCGCCACGGGTGAGCTCAATCACCTCGCGGATTGCCTTGTTGATGTCCACCGGTTCCTTCCGTGGCGGCGTCTTCCTGATCAGTTCATGGATGCGGCCGATTACGTCCCCCGCTCGGTTACCGTCGTTGACGATCCGGCCGAGCGCCTGCCGGGCCTTCTCGACTTCAGGAGGCTGGCCGGCGAGCCATCGCAGCGCCGCCTGGGCGTTGGTGACCGTCGCGGCGATCGGCTGGTTGACTTCATGAGCGATCGAGGCCGTGAGTTGGCCCATGGTCGCGACGCGGTTCGCGTGCGCCAGCCTCCCTTTGCACCTCCCGGTAACGCAGCTCGCTCTCGTGGGCTTCGGTTTCGGCACGCTTGCGCTCGGTCAGATCCACGACGAATGCCACACCTTCCGTCCCGCTTGCGTCAAACGTGGCCAAACCGACCATAACGGGCACACGGCTACCGTCTCTCCTGATGTACTCCTTCTCGTAAGGCTGGGCGCGCCCCGTCTGCCCGGCCTCCACCAGGGCCCGTTCGCTGCGCGGGAGCCATTCCTGCGGCGTCAGATCCCTCCAGCCTACGCGACCTGAGCCTATATCTTCACGCTCGTATCCCACGATGCGCAGAAATGCGTCATTGGCCTCGAGAATCTCACCATCGAAATTCCAGACAATGATCCCGATGATGTTGGCATCCACGAGGCGCCGGATCTTCGACTCGCGTTCGAGCAGTGTTTGTTCGGTGCGTTTGCGCTCGGTGATATCCATTACCGCGCCCACGAAACGGTAGCGATCCGGATCAGAGCCGCTCACGCCATGCGCCACAGCTCGAACATACTTGATAGAAGCATCAGCCATCAGCAGACGATGCTCGACCGTAAATGCCTTCCTTTCGCTTGCGGCGCGGTCAATGATTTGCTGCACACGGACACGATCGTCCGGATGCGTCCGCTCGATGATGGCCTGCACGGTGGGCTTGATGGCAGCGTCGAGCTCGAATATTCGATAAGTCTCATCTGACCAATAGATGTCGCCGCTCGATGGGTTCCAGCCAAAACTCCCTGTGTGGCTCAGTCGTTGGGCTTCCGCCAGATACATCTCGCTCCGGTGTAGCGCCTGCTCGACGTTCTTGCGTTCGGCTCGCTCACTTGCTTCGCGCAGCGCGCGCCGCACTGCGGGCACCAGCCTCGACAGCCGCGTCTTCAGAACGAAATCGGTAGCGCCACTCTTTAGCGCCTCTACCGCCAGTTCTTCGCCAAGCGTGCCGGAAACCAGGATAAAGGGCACCTCGGGACGTTCGCGCAGAGTGACCTCCAATGCCGAGAGGCCGTCGAACGCCGGAAGTTTGTAATCCGCGAGAATCAGGTCGATTCCAACGGTTTTCAACGCAGCCTCGAAGTCCGCACGCGATTGCACGCGAACGATTTCGCAGCAGAGATGATCGGCTTGAAGGAACTCTTGAATGAGTTCGGCGTCATTCGCGTTATCTTCCAGCAACACAATGCGAAGCCCCGACATTATTGCCCCTTCCTCATGCTGCCTGGCGGCGGCTCATTGATGACTGCCCAGAATACGCCTAGCTCCTTGATGGCATTTATAAATTCATGAAAGTCGACCGGCTTTACTACGTACGCGTTTACCCCGAGTTTATAGCTTCGCATCATATCTTTCTCTTCGTGCGACGACGTGAGCACCACCACGGGAATGAGCTTCAAACGTTCGTCCGACTTCACTGTGTCCAGGACTTCCAAGCCATCGACCTTGGGGAGTTTCAGATCCAGTAACATGACTGAAGGGTTCTCGTCGTAGCGATCGACAAATTCCTCCCTGCAATAGAGGTAATCCAAGGCTTGCTGTCCGTCTCTGGCAACCACTACCTCGTTTGCCAAGTTACAGTCTGACAGCGCGGCCAGAGTGAGTTCGACGTCTCTCGGGTCATCCTCGACGAGCAGAATGCGTCCTAGTTGGTCCATGGTGTCCTCGCAGTCTTTGCCGTTGCACCGCGTGCCTTAGGCACTGAGAAATAGAACGTAGCGCCCTGATCCACCCTCCCCTCTGCACGGACCTTGCCTCCGTGGCGGACGATGATGCGTTGAACGATAGCTAGTCCGATGCCAGTACCTTCAAACTGCTCCGGGAGATGCAGACGTTGAAAAACGCCGAACAGTTTATGCGCATACCGCATGTCAAAGCCTGCACCATTATCTTTCACAAACACCTCCACCACGTCTTTATTCGGGTCCACGCAACCAATCTCGATTTCGGCCCGCGTTCGCATGCGTGTGAATTTGACCGCATTGGCGACGAGATTGGCGATAACCAGTCGGAGCATGGGACGATCCCCGTAGCAGACCGGAAGAGGGTTGATTGTCCATACAATGTCTCGCCCGCTCGTTTCTTGCCCGATCTCCGCAACGACCTCCTTGACGAGCTGATCGAGGCTCACCGCCGTCTTTGTGGTCTCCACCTGTCCGACCCTGGAAAAGGCCAGCAAATCGTCGATCAGGTTACTCATTCTTTTTGCCGCGTCGACAATCGTTTGTATGTAGCGACGACTTTTATCATCGAGCGAAGAGGCCGCCTGTTTTTGTAGTAGCTCGGAGTATCCGATCACATGGCGAAGTGGCGCGCGTAGATCGTGCGAGACGGAATAGGCGAAGGATTGCAGTTCCTTGTTACTCGTTTCAAGCTGCTCAGCCCGCGCGGTCACTTCCTGATTGAGCCTGTGAATCTCGCTTTCTTTATGCTGACTCTGTTGCAATTCGGCCTGAAGGCGATCGCTGGTGTGACGAAGCTCAGTTTCGATTCGCCGTCGCGCAGCGACGAAACCGGCAAAGATCAAGCCCCATGCCGTGAAAACTAAAAACCGCGGAAAATCTTTGGTTTGAAGACCGATGGTGTACAGCGGCGCAGAAAGAAAATAATCGTAGGATGCCACCGATAGCACGACTGCCAGCACGGAAGGTCCTACCCCTCCGTACCAGCAAGCAACCCCGATGGCGAAGTTAAAAGGGGACCCGTAGATGTCGTGGATCCCGAAAAACCGGAACACGAGCGCCAGCCCAAGTGCAGCCCCAACGCAGACGACGGATAAGCCGTAGCGCAGAATCGGTGAGCGACTTTGCAAGTCCAGGTGCAAGTGCGCCAAGCTTCGCCTCATTGCCAAAGGTGCGGATCCCCTGAACTAAAAATTATAGTCGTCCCAGTTCCGATCGTTGAGCAGGTGGGGACGCCCCAACGCGGATGCGTTGGCGAGCCGGCTCATGCTTGTGCCCGTTGTCCGCCTCGATCATCGCGATGGTGCGGGCGTGGTCCACCAACGATTCGTCTGCCAAATAGACCGCCCGAAGTCTTCCGTTGAACCGATCAACACCGCTTGACAAACATGGATAAGCAAATCGGCGAATGGCAACTCAGGGGTTCAGTAGCTGCCGCAGATGGGGTGCCGGGTTCAATGGGTCGGAAGTACCCATTCGGCTCTCTGGAGAAGCGGTCATTGGCAGGCTCCAGCCTGACTTCGGCGCCGAAGAGGCGTGGCCGGCAGGAAGCCTTGCACCGTGAGGGTACGGACGCCGCGCGTCAAGACGGGCTGCAGACCACCGCGGTCAGCAACAACGGAATCACCGTGCGAACGGTAGCGTTGCTGCCAGCATCGCGCACGCGCGATTCGACCGCGTCGCTGGGAGCGGACAGCACAGCGCCGTACAGCGGGCCCGCGAACGCATTGCCGCGGCCCTTCTTGAACGTCCCGTCGTCCTGCTCGTACCCAAGCACGGCGTAGACACGAAAGCCGAAGGCCGTTATGTCGCTGCCTTGCGTTGGCCGAAACGCGTTGACCGAATTCGCCTCAACGTGCATCGGATTCGGGTCGATGTACTGGTTGTTGATGAGCTGCCCGATAAACGCGTGTGGACTCGCCCTGCAGTCGAATTGCCCATCAAGCGCGTACGCGTGCGCCGCGACTGGGCGGAAGCCTGCGCCTGACACCAGCAGTATGACGAGTACTTTTAGAAGACGGATTGCCATGGTGAACTTGCCAGAACCGCGGGGTCGACCGGCAAAACACGAGCCAGCCTGTAGTCTCGTAGATTTTCGCCGTCCGCGTGTGCGTGTTATGAGCGAACGATGCAGTTGGGATAGGAGTCGGCTGCAGCGGCTCGGCTCCGACCATGCCTGGCGAATGGCCGTTGTTCGCATGCGTACGCCGCCGTGATTGGCCTCGCACGAGCGTCTGAGGTTATGTGCCATCCCTGACATGCAGCGCGCCGATTGCGCTCCGGTGGCGCCGCGGCCCGCGCCGCCGAATCCCGCGCCGGTCATTCCGACCGCGAGATGGACCTTCTTTTTTCCCCATCGGCGCGCAAGCGCACGGACGTCCTTGGCGGGCACGCCGGTTTCGCCCTCCTGCCACTCGGGCGTCTTGGGAACGCCGTCGGTTTCGCCCAGAAGATAGGCCCTCCACTCGTCGAACCCGGTCGTGCGGGTGGCGATGTAATCCTCGTCGTACAAGCCCTCCATGACCCATACGTACATGATGGCGGTGGCGAGAGCAGCATCGGTTTGCGGTCGGACCGGAATCCAGCGCCCGCCCAGCAACTGCGCGGTAGGGTTGCAGTGTGGGTCGATATGAACGAACTCTATGCCGAGGTCCTTGGCCCACAGGCGCCGCGGCGTGCCCTCGAATCCCGCGTAGGCCCCGTTGGTACTTTCGGGATCGCAGGACCAGAACACGATCATGTCGGCTTCCTTCAGGCAATCCTCGACGCCACCATTGCCGGATGGCACGCCGACGCGCATCGAGTTAACGAAATGCTGCATGGCGCCCCAGTACCAGCCTTCCCAGCTATCCGGATTGGCCGCGACCCGGGTGAAGCCGATCAACCGCGCAAGGGTCACAGCGCAGATCCAGTCAAGCGGCAGCCCGGTGCCATGCATCCCTTTCAGGCTCGCACCGCAGCGCGAACAACTGGCAACCTGCCCTTTCAGACGCGAAGGTTTGCGAAATAGCAGATCGCATTCCTGGCAGGCAATCAGTTTCTGACGCTCCATACGGACCGACCAGGATGAATTTTCTGGTGTCATTCGACGCGGCTGAAATGCCGGCTCATTTATGTTGTGGGTGCCTAACTAGCGCCTGGCACCACAGCTACTCTCGATGGATGGCGACCCGGTCAAGGGCCGCTCATCCCGAACTCATCGAGGGACGATCATTCTCTTGACGCGGCTACCGGCTGCCCGGCCGGCAGTTCGCCCATCGACTGGAACAGCGCCGCAGTATCGCTCATACGCTGGCTTGCTGCGCGAATCGAGCTGAGCTGTGCACTTAGAAACCGCTGCTCACTGGCATACTGTGCCGTAGAAGGCAGGGAGCCCATGCGATGGCGCGACGCCGTATCATCGAATGCCGCCCTCGCGGCCTCCGCCGCCGCTTCCGTCGACGCGAGTGTCTGTGCGTCGTTTTCCAGTGCGGCAAGCGAATCCGCGACATTCTGGAACGCCGACAGAACGGTGGACTTGTAGTTCAGCACGGCCGCATCGTAAGCGTCGATCGACGCCTTGCGGTGCGCGAGCAGCGCGCCGCCATGGAAAATCGGTTGCGTCAGGCTCGCACCAATGGCCCAGAGTCCGCCCGCGCCTGAGAGCACCGCCGGCCAGCTAAAGCCGCCGCGGCCCATCGAGCCCGTCAGTGACAGGCTCGGAAAGAGCTGCGCGGTCGCAGCGCCGACATCGGCGGCTGCGGCCTTCAGGGCGGCGTCGGCTGCCTGTACGTCGGGGCGCGAACGCAGCAGGACCGACGGCACCTCGACAGGCACGTGTTCGGGCAACACCAGGCTGTCGAGATCGGGAACGGCCGGGGCGTTGTCCGGCGTGCGGCCCATCAGCACCGCGAGCGCATGGAGGGCTGTGGCGCGCTGCTGGCGTAATGCAGGAAGACTCGCCGCAGCCGTAGCCGCATCCTGCGTCGATGCGAGCGCCTGCGCACGGGAAACTGACCCGAGTGCGTACCGCTGCTGGTCCTCGTTCGCGACCGTCCTGGCCACGGCGACGAGCCGTTCGGTGAGCGCGATCTGGCGATCGAGTGCCGCCACGCTGATCGTCGTACCGACGATGTTTGCCGCGAGCGCGCGCCGCGCCGCCTCCAGTTGATACGCCTGCACGTCGACGCGAGCGGCGCTGGCCGCGTTCGCCGAACGCGTCGCACCGAACAGGTCAAAGGTGTAGGACGCGAGAACCTGTCCGGCAAAAAAGTTATAGCGAACCTCGCTGGGGCCAATGCCGGGCACAAGCGGTGTACGCCCGCGATCGACTTGTGCGGCAGCATCGATTGAAGGCAGCGTCGATGCGCCGACCTGGGCGCGCAGTTCCTGCTGCGCGGCTGCGAGCGTCCGCTGCGCAGCCCCGAGCGTGGGGCTGTTGCGCAAGCCTTCCTCGACCAGTGCACTCAGCGCGTCCGACCGGTAAAGCTGCCACCATTGCGGAACGCCCACTGCGCCGATATCGAACTGCTGCGCCACGCCGCCCGCTGCGACGGTCTTCGCCGGCTGTGCCTCGGCACCGTAGTGCGCAGGCGAAGGCATCGCCGGGGGCGCGCCGCTGGGACCGAACGAGCAGGCCGTCAATGCGAGTGCCGCTGTCACGGCAAGAACGGATGTTCTATACACGAGGCTCATGCTCAAATCTCCGTATGCTCGTCCACGACCGGTTGCATTCCGCGCTCGTCGTGCCGGACCCTGAAGCACGCCGCGTACAGCGCGGGCAGGAAGAACACGGTCAGTACTGTGGCGATCGTGATACCGCCCATCAGTGCGGTCGCCATCGGACCGAAGAAGCCCGAGCGCAGCAGCGGAATCAGCGCGAGGACGGCGGCGGCCGCCGTCAGCATGATCGGCCTGAAACGCCTTATGGTTGCGCCGATAATCGCGTCGAAGCGCGCATGCCCTGCCGCGATATCCTGATCGATCTGGTCGACCAGAATCACGGAGTTGCGCATGATGATGCCGAACATCGCAATCACGCCCAGCAGCGCGACGAAGCCGAAAGGCTTGCCGAACAGCAGCAGCGCGGCCACGACGCCAATCAGGCCGAGCGGCGCGGTCAGCACGACGATGAAGGTCCGCGCGAAGTTCTTGAGCTGGATCATCAGCAACAGCAGCACGGCGATGATCATCAACGGCATTTCGGCATTGATCGACGTCTGGCCTTTCACGCTTTCTTCGACCGCGCCGCCCACCTGAATGCGATAGCCGACCGGCAGCCTGGCGGTTTCCGCCGCGAGCGCACGTTCGATGTCGTGGGTCACGTCCATCCCCTGCGCGTCGCCGCGCACGTCCGCCTGCACCGTGATGGTCGGCTGACGGTCGCGTTGCCAGATGACGCCGTACTCTTGCGTATCGCGCACGTGTCCGAGCGAACCGAGCGGCACCGGGCCGTGGGGCGTCGGAATCGCGAGGCTCATAAGCTGCGCCGGATTGACACGTTCGCTCTTTGGCGCACGCAGATCGACGTTGATCAGCTTGTCGCGCTCGCGGTACTGCGTCACCGTGTAGCCCGATAGCGTCATCGCGAGGAAGTTCGACACGTCCTCCGAGGTGACACCAAGCTGGCGCGCGCGGTTCTGATCGATCTCGAACGAGATCGAGCGCTCCGCCGGCTCGTCCCAGTTGAACTGGACGTTGCGCGTGCGGGGATCGGCGCGGACCTTGTCCGACACTTCTTGAGCAAGCGATCGCACGGTCGCGATATCGTCGCCGCTCACGCGGAACTGGATCGGGAACCCGACAGGCGGACCATTCTCGAGCCGGGAGACACGCGTGCGCATGCCGGAGAAGTCCTTCTCGAGCATGCCGTCGAGCCAACGCATCAGTTCCTCGCGCTTCTCAACGCTTTTAGCCGCAATCACGAACTGCGCGAAATTCGGCTGTTGAAGCTGCTGGTCGAGCGTCAGGTAAAAACGCGGCGCGCCGGTGCCGACGAAGTCGACGAAGTGGTCGATCCCGGCTTTGCCGTCGAGCACCTTTTCAAGGCGCTTCGCTTCACGCAGCGTCGCTTCGAACGAGGCGCCTTCCGGCAACCGCAGATCGACCAGCAGTTCCGGCCGTTCCGAGTTCGGGAAGAACTGCTGCGGCACGCGCGTGAAGGCCAGCATGGAAATCGCGAAAAGCACGACGGTGACGCCGAGCACGACCCATCGACGCTCGACGCACCACGCAACCCATCCCGACAGGTGCCGGTAGAAGCCGGTGTTGCCGATTTCATGCGGATCATGGTGTGCACCGCCGGGTTGAGGCTTGCGTTCCGGCAGCAGGTGATAACCCAGCAACGGCACCAGCACGACGGCCGCGAACCACGAAACGATCAGCGCGATGGCCGACACTTCGAAGATCGAACGCGTGTATTCGCCCGTGCTCGATTTGGCGAGCGCAATCGGCAGAAAGCCGCATACGGTGACGAGCGTGCCCGTCAGCATCGGGAATGCCGTGCTGGTATACGCGAACGCTGCCGAGCGCGCCCGGCTCCAGCCTTGCTCCAGCTTCACCGCCATCATTTCGACGGCGATGATCGCGTCGTCGACGAGCAGACCCAGCGCGAGCACGAGTGTGCCGAGCGAGACCTTGTCCAGGCCGATATTGAAGATGTGCATGCACAGCGCGGTTGCCGCCAGCACGATCGGAATCGTGATCACGACGACCATGCCGGTGCGCAGACCGAGCGAGACGAGGCTCACGACCAGCACGATCGCCACCGCTTCGCCAACCGATTTCACGAACTCATCCACCGATTGCTTGACCGCGTGCGGCATGCTCAAAACCGGAGCGAGTTTCAGACCCGCCGGCAGCGTGGCCTGCAGTTCGGCGGCTTTTGCATCGAGCGCCTTGCCGAGGTCGATCACGTCGCCGCCCTTTTGCATCGTCACGCCGATGCCGAGCACCGCCTGGCCGCCGACGCGCATCTGGGTCACCGGTGGATCGTCATAACCGCGTGTGATCTTCGCGATGTCGCCCAGCCGGAACGTGCGCTTGTTGATGGTGATCATCATGTCCGCGAGTGCCTGCACGTCCTTGAACGCGCCGCTCGGACGCACGAACACGCGGTCGTCCGCGGTCGTGATGGTGCCGACGGGCGCCACGGCATTCTGTGCGTCGATCGCCTGAGCGAGCTGTTGCGGCGTGATCGAAAGCCGCGTGAGCTGCGCATTCGATATCTCGACGAAGATGTGCTGATCGGGGTCGCCAAAATAGTCGACCTTCGCCACACCGGGTATGCGCAGCAGGACTGTGCGCAGCTTGTCAGCGTAGTCGTGCAGTTGCGCCGGCGAAAAGCCGTCGCCTTCAAGCGCATAGATGTTGGTGTAGACGTCGCCGAATTCATCGTTGAAAAACGGGCCGACGGTGCCCTTCGGCAGCGTCGCGGCAATGTCGCCGACCTTCTTGCGCACCTGATACCAGGTTTCCGGCACTTCCTTGACGGGCGCGGAGTCCTTCATGGCGAAGAAGATCATCGACTCGCCGGGGCGCGAGTAGCTCTTGATGTAGTCGATATACGGCGCCGCTTGCAGCTGGCGGCCGATCCGGTCCGTGATCTGTTCCTGCACCTCGCGCGCAGTCGCACCAGGCCAGTAGGTCTTGATCACCATCGTCCGGAAGGTGAACGGCGGATCTTCCGACTGCGCGAGTTGCGTATAACCGATCACGCCGAAAAGCGTGGCGAGCCCGATCAGAAAGATCACGAGCTGCTGATGACGTAGCGCCCAGGCGGAAAGATTGAAGCCGCCTTCGCCAGATTTGTCTGCCCCGGAAGACGGGACGGGCGCGCTGTTGCCTGCGGATTCACTGTCGCGCGCCCTCATGACGGGAAGTCCTCGGGATGAAGCGGGGGCACCACCTGCACATGCTGGCCCGCGCTCACGGCGTGTGCGCCCTGGAGCATGACGCGGTCGCCGTCGCGTAGGCCCGATCTGATCGAGACGGTGCGCTCGTCATATCGCTGGATAGTGACCGGGCGCAGTTCGAGTGTGTCGCTGCCGGCGCGCACCACCCAGACAGCGGGGTGCTCACCCTCGTGAAAGAGCGCCGTCACAGGCAGCGTAAAAATCTGCCCCACGGGCGCGTCGCCGACGACATCGAACCCCACAATCGCCGTCATGCCGAGGCGCACGTCGCGGCTCGGGGCGGCCAGCGTCAGCTTGACGCGCCAGGTGCGGCTTTCTCGATCGGCAGCAGCCGATACCTCGCGCACGCGCGCCTCGAAGGTCTTGCCGGGTAGCGCCGGCAGCGTTACGCGCGCCATGCTGCCGACTGTCAGCGAGCTCAGCGTGCGCTCGGGCGCGTCGCAGACGATGTCTACGTCGCCCGTCCAGTCGAGGTGATAGATCGATTGGGTTCCCTGAACGTTCTGGCCCGTGTCGGCGTCCTCCGAGGCAATCACGCCGTCGTGGTCCGCTGTCAGCGTCGCATAGCGCAGATTGTCCGAGGCGAGCGCCATCTGGGCGAGCGCCGAGTCGCGCTGGGCGAGCGCGGAGGCGTAGGCGTCCTGCGTCTGTTCAAGTTGCGCCGGCGCGATCAGGTTCGCCTGCGCCTGCGCCTGATCGCGGTC
The DNA here is from genome assembly GCF_050436205.1 of Paraburkholderia sp. MM5496-R1. Classification (NCBI taxonomy): domain Bacteria; kingdom Pseudomonadati; phylum Pseudomonadota; class Betaproteobacteria; order Burkholderiales; family Burkholderiaceae; genus Paraburkholderia; species Paraburkholderia sp. MM5496-R1. Next base: position 1,885,740 of record NZ_JBNDLT010000003.1, on the reverse strand, counting down.
GAGCTGCTGCTTCGCGTAGACAAGTCGATGTTCGGCGGCATCGAGCTGGGCTCGTGCGTTGGCCAGGTTATTGCGCAGGTCGGTCGGGTCGAGCAGTGCAACAACCTGTCCCGCCTTGACGGCATCGCCGAGATGAACCCGCCGTTCGATGATTTTGCCGCCCACCCGGAACGAAAGCACCGTCGAGTAGCGCGCCTGCACCTGAGCCGGCAGCGACGCACCTACCGCGCGCCCGTCGGCGTGAACGGCCAGAGCGACCACGGGCTTCGGCTCAGGAGCGGCGGCTTCGCGCGACTGGCATGCCGACAGCAGGATTGCGCTGCAAGCCGCGACCATCACGTGCGTCCGCTTGGGCGATCGTATGAACGAAGATAAGAAGATACGTGCAATTTCAGGCGCGACAGGAACGGAATGTTTCACGATGTTCACAAGGCAGAGGATTGATCCAGGTAAAAAATTTCCCGATGCTGTAGACCCGCCATGCAATGAAGCACGGTTCGCCGTCAGCATGGGCGCGCAAACAATCTCTATCAGTACGTTGGATTCCTACATATCGCCATGGCATGCCGGCGACATGCGCCCTGCCGATGGGACGCGCGCACTCAGTGTCTGATTCGCGCGGTTACATGCATACTTGCCTCACGGGTCTTTTGCTCTCTACGCCGGCATCGACAAAACTACCGATAAATCGCCTGCGCCAGCGCGCAGGGCCCGGTCGAGTTCCTCCTCGGCTATCAGCTGCCGGTGCAGCACCGCCTCTCTTAGCATGCCGCATCTGGAATGCGCACCGGGTATGCGAGCACTCTTGCCGCCAATATAGGGATTTGCCGCAGTCGCCATCGCGCGACGACACTCGGGCATCTCCCGGATCTGTTCGGAATTGGCCGCGATCTCCCTGATGCAATGCTCGGCCAGCGTCTTGCATGGATGCACCTGAACCGATTCAGCCGCGAACGTGACCGCGACGTCGCTCGCCAAAATCCGGAGTGCCATCTGACGGACGACATCGGAAATCACCGCGTTCGGTCTGCCAGGCGTGACAAAGGAGTCGGTCCGCATCCACGCGAGATCGATTTCGGGCACGTCGAATAGTGCCCGGATGGATATCAGATGGAGGTCACTGCACGCGTTCGAAAGCTCGACGGCGATGTCGGTCAAAATGCCGGAAATCCGCAAATACGCGGCACACTCTTGGGTTCTTTCAATCGGAGTTGACGCCATAGGCAAACCGAGCGCGGTCATTGCGTTTACCGCATCAACCGCTTCGACTTCAACCGCTTCAACTTCATATCCGGAATGGGCCGTAGCGCCCGCGTCAATCGTCGCGCGAAGATAGATTTCACGAAGCTGCGCGGATGACGCTCGCAACCTGACCATCTGTTCGTCCAGCATAAGCGCATGCGTCAAAAACTTGAAACCCAGCGTGGTGTGAACTGCATCGTATAACTGCGTGGTTCGGTCGAGTTGCAGCAAATCGCGGAATTCCTCCGCCTTTCTGACGAAGGCGGACCGCAACGCATCGCACCCGTCACATAGGTGTTCAATCGCAACGCAGATCGAGATCCTAAGTGCGGTCGAATAGACATTGCCGCCTCCGGGACACATGCGCGCACCTGGATCCAGATGAACATAGTCGCCGCGCGGACGACCCAGAAGTTCAAGAGCGCGGTTGCATATCACCTCGTTGGCGTTCATGTCGTTCTCAGTGTCAGCGCGGCCCTGAGTCACATCGACGAAGCACTGGTCACACAAGCGTCCTTTCTGCGCCTCCACGCAAGAGGCGACGATTGCGTCACCAAGTGGGGGTTCGAGTCGATGCAACTCGGCATTCACTTCTGCGACAGCCTGCTTGACTGCCGCCAGCGCATTCCGCAGGTCTGGGTATGCGCCTACCGGCGTCCCCGATATGGGACAGTTCTCGACGGCGCCAGGCGTGTGAATGCCATATCGCGCTTCCTCGGGTATTTCCCGCTTGCCCAGCGAATCGTATTCGACCCGGAAACCTGGTCTGCCGATCTCCATATTCACTCCTTCCAAGGACGAGTGCTTGCATGAGACACGCAATAGCCAATAGCGGCCGCTCTGCTTATCAAAGGCAGAGCTGGTTCGGACGGGGTTCGTCGGTATGCGTTCCGGTCCAACGAGGCGAGAAGCTATATTCGCGGCAGGCATTGGTGCCTGGATAGAGCCAGTTACGCAAAATGTTTGACATGTCACTTCCTTAGCAGCCGTTGGTGAGACCACGATCTCGTGAAGCCGGTGTATAGCCGCATGTTGATTTCCGGCGACCAATGCGGGTAATTTCTGACGGCTAATCGGAGTGCACCGACTCGGCGCAGAAACGGGCCGAGGAAATACCCCGGTTTCGCTGTCGATGACTATCGCGAAGCCAAGGCGCGCGGACGCTAAAACGCCATTGGGGTCGATGGGGCAACCGCAAAAAAGGCTCGCCGCGCACAGGAAAGAGAAAACTTTAGCGGCACGGCGGGCGCCGAGTAGCGCGGCAATGCCTGGGCCAACAACACCGGTCTTGTCGACACCGCCGAGGTGAACGCAGCGTCACCGATGTTCAACAGGAAGTCAGATACTGTCTGGATGAGCGTTCGCCAGAAGACGACATGCGTCGCAGCGGTGACAGCGAATCCGGTATTTCGCCGTTTGACGTCCCGACGCCAAGGATGTGCTTGCGCAAACTGTAATGCCTTCACTCGTGCTCGTTCGTCAAACATGGATTACTTCTCCAGGAGGGTGTGACGGGATCTCCATTATCAGTATGCGTATCGAGGTCTGGCTCGCACGCTACCGTGCATCCGAGCCGCGCGAATGCCACTGGACCATCACGTTTCGGACGCCGCCGGATGAATCAGACTCCGTCGATCGCCCCTGTGCAAAGGCGCTGTCCACATTTCCCACGATAGACGCTAGCGACCCAGGAAGATATCGTACCGTCGGTTATCGCGCTTCTACCTGCCCGTCTAAAGCCTATACGGCGGTATAGCGCAGGCGGCGACAGGGATAAGACCAATCCGCTCAGGTGTAGGGTCCAATACCGTCGTTCAGCAGCGTGCGGAAAGCCGGCGTGTACCCATGCGTGTTGTTCCGGTGGCCGCGATAAAGCGATTCGATTTTTTCGCCATCTCATCGCTCGTGCCTGCACCGCAGCAGCTATCCTTTTACCGAGATATCGGTGACGAGCCAAACGTTTGTCGCGTCCGTCGAGGTATCAACATATACCGTGACCAATGCATTGGAGCGAAGCGGCCGCGACTGCCTCCTGGAAGTGCGCGACGACGGTCGTGGCGAAAACGGACGTCGGTTTTCCTCGCAAACGACGGAATCTGGTCGCGACGCACGCTTCACTATCCTGTGGCTAATCAATCAGCATGCCACCGGCCGCTACGACTCGCGAACCCTCGCATCAGACGAACCCGTACCGCTTACCGAGAGCGGCGAGAAGATCCGGCCACTGATCGACGCTGGCGCCGTCGTGAATCTCCTCAAGTTCGCACAGCAGATCGACAATGCCCGGATCGTAGGCATTGACGTTGGATGCATACAGCGCCTGCAGCAGCTTGCCGTCCCGGGCGTGTCGATAGTACGAAATGCCGATCCCTTCGATGTCCGGGTGATAGAACTCGTCGCTAACGAGCGATCCGACTGCGCACTCGCGGTCGTTGTCGCCGCGCAGCCGGCATGAGCCGTTCTCGTCCTCCGAGACGGCCCCCTGGTTAAGCAGATGAGCGCTGACGCGCTCGTAGATCTCTCTTGCGCACTGCATCACGACACCTGCGACCCTCAAGCAGCGGCTTTCAGAAACGTGGCCGACAGGGCAAATTGTCGAGCAATTGATGCCAGCCGCTCACTCCATTCCCATGTGCCAAATACATCGTGGACGTTCTGCAGACAACTAAGCAATTCGACAGTCACCGGATCGGACACATCGATGCGCGAGCGAAGCAGCGCGCGCTTGAGCGCCGCGACACCGATATCCATATAAGCCGGCACGTCCTTTGGCGGTTTTGCGACGTAGCGGATGGGCACGCCTTCCATTGCCGTCATATAGTCGCGCGGCTTAATGAAGCTGCCGACCGGACAGCTACCGCAGTAGCCTCGATAGGCGCCGCCGCCGCGAGGCAGGAGGGAGGCTCGCGCCTGGCCGAATAAATGCTCTACAGCGTGGTCGAAAATCTCCTGACGTGTCAGGAAGCTCCGGCTTTTCATGTCCACCTCTTTGCGTCTTTCGCATCGGTCAGTCGTTGACAACGGGCAGCCTGCGCTCCAGGTATCAAACGTCGCCGCCGGTGCAAAGGGGCTGCTGCGAATACAAGCGACGCGAAGTTTTGACGGAACCTCGATTTGGCTCGAAGCCGCCTGCGCTAGTCAGACCGGAGGCCGTTGTAGGCGCAAAGCGCGGCTGCATCGGGCATGGGTTTACGGTACAGCCGCGACCGAAATTGGGCTATCACACGGAAGGAAGGAACGCCTCTACGTTGGGATGCACCGGCACAATGCTCAGTGTTGCGTGAACATACGGGCGTATAGGCTCTGCCTCCGAGCTTTCGATAACGATTGCGTACGCGACGCGAGTGGGCGACTGTGGGGCCGTAGCCGCATGCTGCTCGAGCAGCTCTTCCGGGTCACCGCGCCAAAGCGGGGGCTCTACGCCGCGATATGGTGAGCGTGATCGTTGCCCGCGAGCGCCGGATACCATCGCTCGAAGCATGAGACACCGGCGTGGGGCTGCGCGACCGAGAGCTGGAACACCTTTTTTGAATCGTTTTATACGACGAAAGCGGGAGGCAAGGGCATGGGCCTTGCCATTTGCAGGTCCATTGCCGAGACTCATGGCGAGCGCATCGACGCAGGCGCCGAACAAGCCTGGCAGTGCGGTGTTTCGCTTCGCCATCGCTGTCGAACGGCACGATTGTCCGCGTGCAGCAACTCAGCGCGCCTAAGACCGCAGGTTTAAAGCCCGCGGCGGCAGGGGCGGTTTGCGGCTGCGTTTGTGCTGCCGGGGCATGCAGCGGCCAACAGCAGCTGTTTTCCGGTATCTCCTGCTCTTGTGCTGCCCCCGCGTCAAGCGGGGCCGGGTGGCTGCGCTTGCCAAGGCGCGCAGAGGTAAATCTGCAGCACGCCTCTGGCATCGACGACATAGTAAGCTCCGAACAGAGGGTGTATCCCTCGCCCCATGCCGCGGTTCATGTTCTAGCCGCTTCGTGCGACGCATTGCAGACGTAGATGCAAGGGTAGCGGGCCGCTTGGGCGGCGGCAAACCTCCATTCGGACATTTACCTACTCCCGTTTTACCGTGTCATACTTGAAACGCGTCTTACGGGCGCAAAAAGGCGCGGATGCGTCTCTGTCAAGCGGGCGAAATGTTTCATCTGTCCGCCGCATTGTGGCGTGTTGAGGACTCGTTTATGGCTACCGATCGGCATGTACCGTCGTCCACGGGTGGAATCCGCGGCTCGACAGTCTTCGTCGTCGACGACGAAGAGTCCATCCGCCTCGCGCTGTGCGATCTACTGGAGTCCGTCGGGTATTCCGTCGAGACGTTCTGTTCCGTGCAGGAATTCGTGACGTTTCGCAAACCCGCCGGCCCGAGCTGTCTCATCCTCGATGTCAGGCTCAAAGGCGAAAGCGGTCTGGCGTTCCAGCAGGCGATGGAACGCGAGGGACTGCAAATGCCGGTTCTCTTCATGACGGGACACGGCGACATGGAAATGTCGGTGCGAGCAATGAGAGCTGGTGCATTCCATTTTTTCCCGAAGCCGTTTCGTGACCAGGATATGCTCGACGCGGTTTCCGAGGCAATTTCGAAAGACTCGCAACGCCTCGAAAAGGAACACAGCCTCGCGGCTGTACGCGCCGCGTATGCCTCGCTGACGCCGCGCGAACGCGAGATCCTGGCGCTGGTGGTCAGCGGAATGCTCAACAAGCAGATCGCCGCCCAACTCAACCTGAGCGAAATCACGGTGAAAATCCATCGCGGCCAGTTGATGAAAAAAATGGACGCGCGCTCACTCCCGGATCTCGTCTTCAAGGCCGCCGCACTCGAAATTGGGCGGCAACAAACAAAGCCGCGCCCTTAGGCTCGCGCCAGCCGCCATTGACGGAAAGAGGTCCGAAAACGCTGTTTTGAGCGCCCCTGCCTAAATCCCGACGTTGCCGAGTGCTCGTTTCAGGAGCGCCGCGTCCACGGGCTTGTCGAGCAGCGTGATGGCTGTGCTGGACTGCACCTGCGCTCGCAGCGCGTCGCTGGGAAACGCGCTCACGAAGATCGTCGGCGGCGCGGCGCCCAGTGCGACAAGACGGTCAAGCAACTCCAGTCCTGACATGCCGGGCATGCGGACGTCGGAAAGCAGGACTCCGTTTTCGGTGCGACGGTGCGACGCCCGCGCCGCCAGATAGTCCGCAGGCAGCGAGTAAGTTTCGGTCGAATAGCCAAGCGATTGCACCAGGCTTTCGAGCGCCAGGCGGGATGATTCGTCGTCGTCGACAATCCAGACGATCCCGGAAACGGAAGCCCGCGGCTGTCGTTGCGAGGGGCTTCGGGAGGACATAAGGTCGCTTGCCAATGATTGCTTATTCAATCTAGACCCCGGAGCGTCGACTTGTCCATCATACCGACGTATGTCTGACTATCCCTTCCGGAATGATGAGACGCAGTGCGTCGGCCCCCGCATCGAGACTTGCCGGGCGCGCCCTCGCCCAGGGTTTCATCGTACGAGCGCCGTCCAAGGAACCTTGAGTACACCTCTCGTGGCTAATCTGACCGCCGCGGTGCTGCCTCGGAATGTTGCCCCCGAACCTCTTCTGACTGTCCCCATATCTTTTCCTTACGGTTGCTAGAGTCTTCTGCAGAGCGAGACGCGCAGGCCGGCAAGTTCCATTACCGATTATCGCGACTGAACTGCTCCACGGCGGCCCGCGTCGACGTTGTCTTCAAACGCAAAAACCTACGCTTCGGATCTTTCAGACCGACGGTAAGCCGAGCCATACCGACGTATGAGCTCGACAAACAACGGTGGGCGAAAGTCCAAACGCTCGCAGAATGGATTCGATACTACCCGGCCGTCTATCTTGGCAATCATAGGCGGTGCTGCTGACAAGTCGACTCCCTTTAAAGGCACGACAGGTCCCGCCCCCGCCTATCGGTGAGCGTTGACCTGCAAGTCGTTCTGTGCGTCGACAGGCTCAGATGCGTTACGTGTTGGAGACACACGTTTTCGTCTCGGCATGCCCGTCAAAGGTTAAGCATGTTTAGCAAACGCACAGGTCATCGCTGTTTTCCGCGGGCGGAAACAAAGGCGTCCAACGGCAACAGCATCGGCCGACCGGCCGGGCTCGCAGTCACCATTTCGGCGCTTGCTGTCTGCTGGTGGGAATTGATCAAGATAACTTTGGACTTCGCATTGACCGACAGCGACGCGGCACTCGGCGCGACAGTAGGCACAAGACTGATCGTGGTGGTGTCTGGACTCGCGGTCGTAGGCGACGTCCCCTTCGCGCGGCCCGTTTTCTGTTTTCTGTGCGCGATGAGCGTGCTTGCAGTTGGTCCGGCCATCCCGCTTGAGCTCACAGACTCGCTCCTGGTACCAGCCGTCTCGTTCATCGACTGCGTAACGAAAACATTGTTTCTCGCTTGCGCGTTCTCCTCGTCTGGCAGGAATGGTCGTGACAAGCGCAACCATAGTCACGTTTTTGAAGTAGCCGTACTGCCGCCACGCGACTGACGCGCCGACAACGCTTTTTCCCCAACCTTCATTTTGAGGTGACTTTCATGTCCCACTGTTTGCATAACTGGATCTACGTCGGCGCAAACGCTTACGACGAATACACCTATGTCCCATGGCTTAAGCGGAACGTCTACCGGAGAACCGTCGACCTTTGCAGAGTTTGCATCCAATAGTAGTCGATACATTTCTATCCGACTTCCCTCATTTCACCGGTAGCACTCGACGTCAAGCGGCCTTTCTGAGGTCCGAGTGCTCGTCTTGTTCAGTTTGCGCAGGAGTGTTTACTCGCCTCTGGAGGTCTTCGCACGCATGCTCGAAGCCGCTTCACTGCCTCCGCCTGCGTTTCATTAACCCCGTTGCGCTTCACCCTTGAAACCGCCCAGGGTTATCCCCCTTCATCGCCGGCCTGCGATAAGCATCATCGATGCGTCACGTGTGGCAGACTTGTCTACATGATTGGCGGCCTTTGCGCCGGACAGCGCCAGCGACTCGGCTATCCCGGCATCGGCAGATGGTCCGCGGTCGCCAATGCACTGCACAAGTGGTGATACGCCACCGCGGGGGCTCCTTGCGGCGACCCGCAAGTCCGCTGCCCCAGCGCGACGATGACTCGCGGCGGCCTGGGCTGTATCTTGTTTGGATGGCACTCCGAGCGGCATTTGGGTACGTCTTCAATTGGGTCGATCGACCCCGGGCGGACCGTTAGGGAGCAGCATGAGGGCGTTGATTCTGGCATGCGTATGCATGCCGTCGGTTATCGCGGCGCAGGGTTTGTTGACTCCCCCCGTGTCCACCGCCTCTTCCGCCTCGGTCACCGCGATTGTCGCCGCCGCGAGTAACCACCTGGCCGAAGCGAAGCGTGTGGTCGATGCGGCGGCGCAACCCGCTGCACCCTGGAACGGGCCGCGCAACGGGCCGCGCGCGCAACCCGGGAAACGCGTCGCCATCGTCGCCGAGGATTTGCGCAACGGCGGCATCGTCGGCGTAGTCGACGGTGTGCTGGAGGCGGCCAAGGTCATCGGCTGGAGCGTAAAGATATTCGACTCCGGCGGCACGCCGGACCTGCGGCTGAAGATGCTTGCGAATGCGCTGGCAAGTGGTCCAGACGGCCTGATCATCGTCGGTGGCGACGCACGCGCCCTGCTGCCAGGGCTACGGCCGTTTGCCGAGCGGAGCATTCCGATCGTCGGCTGGCATGTCGCGGCCCGAGCCGGACCGGTGCCTGGCACGCCCGTGGCGATGAACGTGACGACGGATCCGCTCGAGGTCGCGCGCGTGACCGCGCTGGCGGCCATCGTGCAGTCCGGCGGGCATGCGGGAGTCATCATCTTCACCGATTCCAATTTCCGAATTGCGCAAGGCAAGGCGGATGAAATGGCTGCCGTCGTGCGCGCGTGCAGCGGCTGCACCTTGCTCGATGTGCGCGACGTGCCGATCTCGCGCAGCCAGGAACTGATGCCGGGCGCGACACGCGCCTTGCTCGCGCGATATGGCAAGCGCTGGACATATGCGCTGGCCGTCAACGACATCTACTTCGACTACGCCGCCCCGGTGCTGACCCAGGCCGGAATGCCGAACGCCGCCATGGCCATGCTGTCGGCTGGCGACGGCAGCGAGTCCGCCTTCCTGCGTATCCGGACGGGCACGTTCCAGACCGGCACCGTGGCCGAACCCCTGAATCTGCACGGCTGGCAGTTGGTCGACGAGATGAACCGGCTCTTTGCCGGCGGAGACGTCACGGGTTACGTGTTTCCGGTGCATCTCGTGACGGCGGACAACATCGCCGCGGACGGTGGTGATCGTCTGATTTACGACCCCGCCAACGGCTACCGCGATATTTATCGCCGCGTCTGGCAACGCCCATGAAACTACCGCGCCCCCAGTCGCTCACCGCTCAGTTTGCGCTCGTCGCTTCGTGCCTGGCCGCCCTGGTGGTCGCGGTCGGTGTCACGACCATTTACTCGTTGGCCGGTTCGGCCCACGCGATCCGCCAGTTGGCCGAAGAGCGGTTGGCGCGCCAGGAAGATGCACAGGACCTGGCGCAGCGCACGCTGATGATCGAACGCCTGGCATTGCAGTTGTCCAGTGACGATACGGTGGACGCTGTGCGCGAGACGCATCGGCATGTCATCGAACAGCTGGCATCCTTTGACCGCCTGGTAGACCGTCTGGCATCCGCGGCGAGTGACGCCGTCACCGTCGATGCGCTGGCGCTGCATCGGTCCAGCCAGCGCTTCCGCAACACAGTCAACATCGAGGCGCAGGTGCGCGAAACCGCGCTGCGCGCCGCAGCCGCGCCGGCGTCCTCGTCGCGGCCCGGCGCGTCATTGGCCAGCCTGGACGACGATCTGCGCCGCCAGGCCGACGCCTTGGCGGCCGCGGCGCGCCAGCAGTCGGATTATTTCACGCGCGCCTACCGCAAAGCGGTCCAGTCTTTGGCCGAAGACTCGGACCGCACGCGCAGGTGGGTCATCGGCGAAGTTGCGGTGAGCCTGCTGCTTGCCTGGCTGATCGCCCGCGCATTCCTCGGTCGCCACGTCGTGGCACGGCTGCGCCGAGTCAGCCACTTCCTGCGGCACGGTGACGTCGACAGCGTGCAAGCCGGCGTCCCCGTTCACGGCGGCGACGAGATTGCCGATATGGCGCGCGCCGTCGAGCAGTTCCTCGAAGACCGGCGCCAGCGCAGGCAGGCCGAGGATGCGCTGAAGGAACTCAACGCCGAACTCGAGGCACGTGTCACGCAGCGCACGGCCGAACTCACCACGGCGCTTGCGGGCCGGACGGCCGAGATCGCCGAACGACAGCGCGCCGAAGAGGCAGCGCAAGCGAGCGAACATTTCCTGGACAGCATCATCGAAAACATCCCGGATGTAGTCTTCGTCAAGGATGCAGTGACCCTGCAGTTCGTGCGCTTTAACAAGGCAGGAGAGCAACTGCTCGGCTACCGGCGCGAGGAACTCATCGGCAAATCCGTCCATGACCTGTTTCCGGTTCAGGAGGCCGATTTCTTTGCGCTGAAGGATCGTGCCGTGCTGGAGTCGCGGCGGATGGTCGAGGTGCCGGAGGAACGGGTTCTAACGCGTCATGGGCCGCGCCTTGTACACACGATGAAGATCCCGATCTTCGATGCGCGCGGCGAGCCGCAGTTCCTGCTCGGCATCTCACGCGACATCACGGAGCAAAAGCGCGCGGAAGCCGAGCTACGGGAGAGCGAGCGGCGCTACCGCGAAGTTCAGACGGCGCTGGCGCACGCGAATCGCGTGACGACGATGGAGCACCTCGCGGCCTCGATCAGCCATGAAATCAAGCAGCCGGTCGCGGCGACCGTCGCCAATGCTCAGGCCGGGCTGCTTTGGTTAGGTGCCAATCCGCCGGTTCTCGAGCAAGCCCGGCAAGCGTTCGATCGAATCATCAAGGACGCGAAGCGCGCCAGCGAGGTCACGAACCGGGTTCACGGTCTCGTCCGGAACGTCCCGCCGTTCAAGCAAAGCCTGCAGATGAACGAGGTGATCCATGAGGTCATTGCCCTCACGTCCAGTGAGGTTGCGAAAAGCGGCGTATCCACGCGGATGCAGCTTGCGGAGGACTTGCCGCCCGTTGAAGGCGATCGCGTCGAACTCCAACAGGTCATGCTGAACCTCATCATCAACGCCGTGGAGGCGATGAGCGTCGTTGAGGACGGCCGGCGGGAAATGATCATCAGCACCGCCAACGACAATTCGGGCCACGTCCTCGTTTCCGTGCGCGATTCGGGACCCGGGTTCGCGGTCGACAACGTGGAGCATCTCTTTGAGCCGTTTTACACGACGAAGGCTGGCGGCATGGGGATGGGGCTCTCGATTTGTCGTTCGATTATAGAAGCGCACGGAGGACGTCTGTCGGCGAGCTCGAACGAGCCCCGCGGCGCCGTGTTTCAGTTCACCCTGGCCGTGTCGCCATGCCCGTCCGGTGTCACGACGGGTGCAGACGTTCGTTCACGCGGTGCCATCGACTGAAATGGGTGTGCGCCGTGAAAAAGCGGCGCTTTCTAGCGGGCGCAAGCGCCGCCCGACAACCGCTCCCGCCGGAAGCAAACGGCGCAGCTATGGAGACAACGAAGTCCTTCGCGACCATCACCCACAGCATGCGGGCATGCTTGTTGGCAATGGCGATCAGCGTTTTGTGATAGCCGTTGCGTTCATGGAGCTGCCTGATCCACCGTTGCCGGCTAGAAGCTGATCTCGTGCATATGAACCGGGTCAGTATGTTGGGAGAGCTGCCCGCCTCCCTGTCTCACGAGCTAAAACAGCCCATTGCCGTGATAGTCACCTCTGCCAGTTCCTGCTTGGGGTGGCTCCAGCGGGATGAGCCCAATGTGGAAAGGACGTGCGAGAACATCGCAAGGATCATCAAGGACATGGGATTAACGATCTGCCGTTCGATTGTGGAGTCGCACGCAGGACGGCTGGAAGCCGCTCCAAACGATCCGCGCGGTGCCATCTTCCGCTTTTCGTTGCCGGCTGAGCGCGTGGGTGCCTCAGCTTCCTGAAGGCGCTGTGATTATGCAAAGGCCGGAATTCATGCTAGCCGCTGCCCACCAGCTCTCCACCTGGCTTCCGACCAACTACTTTCCATAATCGACAACTTTGCATAATCGGCGTTTGCAGCCGTTTGTCCATGCGGCGAGTCAATCCGACTTTTGACCCGAATTGTGGTTGTCCGGCATGACGCTGTCCGACTGCGAGCTAGCCTTTTTCACTCGGCGGCCTCAATTGTGAAGTGCAACACCTTGGATCTGCTAAGGTGCGCACATGAATTCGCGAACATATCAGCAGTTGCAGCCTGAAGAACGTCTCACTATTGCCAGCATGAAACAGCAGGGGTTGAGCGTTCGGGTCATGGCCCGAACGCTCCGCCGCTCGGCTTCGAGCGTAAGCCGCGAGCTGGCACGCAATACCTGTGCTGTGCGTGGCTACGCTTCGGTTCACGCGCAGGCCATCAGTTCGAGCCGTCGGGCGGCGGCCTCCCGCGTCCAGCAGGTAGCTGACTGCGAAAGCGGTTTCGTGCGGCGTGTAAGAGAACGGCTCGCAGGCGGCCGTAGTCCTGAGCCCGGCGGCGTCGATGTTGTCCTTGACTGCGACGGGCACCCCATAAGCGGCATCTGCCCAAGCCATTCGCCGCCCAGCGCTTCACGGCGCGCAGTCGTGCCGATTCGGGCGAGCGCTTCACACATTTCGCATCGACAGGCATCGAACCGGCACTCGTAGGTGCACTTGTATTCAAGATTGGACGCACGAGCGCAAAATCTCCTGTCACAGTGAATGGGCTTCCGGACCGCTCCGAGCGCGGCGAACTCCCACCGCGCCAGACCGTCATCGACGTTTTGCGGGACATCAAAAATAGTCACCGCCAGGAAGCATGGATTTCCTGATTGTCCGGTTGCAATGAATCGGAAAGCGAGTGCGGTCCTCAGCCTGGTAGCTAACGACCTACCGCGGTGCACAAGTCGCCAACAGGTGCAGCCATCGCGACGGGCACCATATCGCGGTCTTTTGGCCACTGTGGATGACCAGACTACTGCCGACGGATTAATTATGCGCCTCGTTACAAGCTGCCATTACCGGCATATGCGATATTCTCCGCGCTGTCGGCGACCGTTGTCTTTGCGGCGCAAAGCGATCCGCGGAAACACGGAGCGAGCGACCGTGACCTGTCCGGTCACATGCCGCGCGATCTATTCTGTCGCGACAAAACAGATTCATTCGTGCGCCCTCCTGAACCGTCGATTGAGCGCTGAACCAACGCGGCTTTACGTCCGTCGGTGCTTCGCGCGTCCATCAGAGACCAGACGAAAATGAATGTCCTTCGTTTCCCTAACGGACGGGCGATGATCGCGATGTCGATACTGGCGTTGCTGATCTTCTTCGCCGATACCGTCACGGTTCTCGACATCGCCGTCGCCACGTTGTATGTGCTTGTTGTGCTGCTGTCGGCGAGATTCGGATCGACGCGCACGGTCATGCTGGTGGGCGCAGGCTGCATCGCGCTCGCGGTGATCAGCTGGGGGCTCACCCGCCCTGCCGGCCCCATCCTGGAGGGCATCGTAAATGAGGTGATCAGCAATCTCACGATTGCACTGGTGACCGTTCTCACTATCCGCAGCCTTCGCACAGAACAGCGGCACCGATATCAGGCCAGCCTGCTCGAACTGACGCGCGATGCTTTCTTTACGTCGGACATGAGCGGGAAGGTCCTCTACTGGAACCGTGGCGCCGAAGCACTGTACGGCTTCGACCGGGCAGCGGCCATAGGCAAGGTCGTGCACACATTGCTCAACACGCAATTCGTCGTACCGCTCGAGCAGATCGTTGACCGGCTTCATCAACACGATAGCTGGGAAGGCCAGTTCGCCAGGCGTCGCGCCGACGGCGCCCCGCGCATTGTGACTTGCCGTCTCACCTTGCAGCGGGATGCGGCCGGGCGCGCTTCCATGGTCCTCGAGACCAACAATGACATCACCGAGCGCGTACGGCTCGAGGACGCGCTGGAGCAGGCGCGATCCGACCTGGTTCGTATGAATCGGGTGCTCGTCCTGGGCGAGTTGACGGCGTCGATCGCGCACAAGATGAAGCAGCCGATCGCGGCGATGATGACGAGCGCGACGGCGGCGCTGAACTGGCTCGATCACGACCCGCCGGCGATGCGAAAGGCTGCTCAGGCGATCGCCCGCATCGTCGATGATGGCAACCACGCAGTCGAGGTTATCGCTCGTGTGCGTTCGCTTGTCAAAAAGGCGCCGACGCGTGCTGAGCGTTGGGACGTGAACGAGGCGGTGGACGAAGTGATTGCACTAACCCGCTCCGACGTCGCACGCAACGGCATTCAGTTACGGCGCGAACTCAAGCAAAGCTCGCTCTCGATCAGCGGCGACCGCGTTCAGGTGCAGCAGGTGCTGATCAACATGATCGTGAATGCCATCGAGGCAATGCATGGCGTCGTCGACAACCACCGCGTACTGACGGTTACGACCGGAGTCGACGGGCACGGCTATGCCTTCATGCAGGTTCGCGATACGGGAGTCGGAATAAACGAAGCAGACCTCCCACACCTGTTCGAGTCGTTTTATACGACGAAAGCGGAGGGAATGGCCATGGGCCTTGCAATCTGCAGGTCGATTGCGGAGGCCCACGGCGGACGCATCGACGCTGAGCAAAACCAGCCTCGCGGAGCGGTATTCCGGTTGACCCTGCCAGTCGAACGACATGAATCTTCTGGGGCTGCTCCCGCGCATATGGCTTGACCCCCACGCGGTCAAGGGTTTCCCCCAAACACTTCTACTGCCGAATCCATCGTACGCAGGCCGCGGACACGCTATCCACGCCGCGCGGCCAAAATTGCAGCAGGCATCGTTCGCTGCGGCAAAAAACGATGTGCGCGGTTCAGAGAGTCGCTGCGTCGTGCACCACGCAGGCCAGGATCATCGCTTCCGCATTGATGGGCGTTGGGCGTGAGGTCGGCTTGTAGACGGCGTCGCCGGGATTGATCGCTTGCCCGCTCATCGCGCAGAAGCCCGGCATGCGGGCGCGCGCCATGCGCCAGGCCTGGTCGCCGAAACAGCCGCGCGTCGCATCGCGCCAGGCAATCGTGGCCGTCGACGACGTCGGACGGTCGATCAGCGTCACTGCGGCGGTAAAGCATCCATCGGCACAGTGCGCCTTCTGACGGCGCTGCTCGGCCCCTTCCACAGCGGCCAACAGGCGCGAAGGTCTCCCCAGCAGACAGATGGTCTGCGCCCACGGATCCATCACGTTTTCGTTTGCCAGCATGTGGAAACTCCTTGCGAAAGCGATCGGGTTAGCATTGCTTCTGGACTTTGGGACGCGGCGAAGGGCAGCGCGCCGTTCTCCTCCCGCGACGGGCATGCTGGCGACTTATCCACCATTCACAGTCCGCGTCTCGTCAGTCGGTAACAGCGGCTGGCCGCGGCCTTCGTGATGCCAAGCATGCATCGGCCGGGCGCGAACGTTGTTCTGCATCGTCTGCTGCGCGCCATTGCGCGCGCCAGGTCGGGCCGTGCGGGCCGTGCGGGCCGTGCGGGCCGCGCCTGGCCGCGGGCATAGAGATATGGTCTGAAGCACTCTTGCGATGCGAACGACATATTTCTCTCCATATGTTGCAAGCCAGTCCGGTTTTTATGCTCAACCGCTCGTGCGACTCTTCCAGACGTCGATTCCAGCATACGGATCCCCGCAAGCGGCCGCAAAGCTGCGTTTGGATATTGACCTCATACCTGGGGCTATGCCGTGTCATACTTCTTGGCGTCTCATTGCCTGGATCGGCCGCGACGCGTCCCGATCGGGCAAGCGAAGTGTCTGAACCTTCGGGCGCGCTCTTCAAGGAATTTGTTATGGCTACCGATAGGCATGCGCCGCCGTCCACGAGCGGAATCCCCGGCTCCACAGTTTTCGTTGTGGACGACGAAGAGTCCATGCGTCTGGCGTTGCGTGACTTGCTGGAATCAGTGGGGTATCGCGTCGAGCCGTTCGGTTCCGTCCGCGAATTCCTGGATTTTCGCAAACCCGGCGGTCCTAGCTGTCTCATCCTTGATGTCAGGCTGAAAGGCGAGAGCGGGCTGGCCTTCCAGCAGGCGATGGCGCGCGAGGCATTACATATGCCGGTGCTTTTTATGACCGGTCACGGGGACATGGAAATGTCGGTGCGTGCAATGAAAGCCGGCGCGTTCCATTTTTTCCCGAAGCCTTTCCG
Organism: Paraburkholderia sp. MM5496-R1; assembly: GCF_050436205.1. Lineage (NCBI taxonomy): Bacteria > Pseudomonadati > Pseudomonadota > Betaproteobacteria > Burkholderiales > Burkholderiaceae > Paraburkholderia > Paraburkholderia sp. MM5496-R1. The sequence goes on along the minus strand of NZ_JBNDLT010000003.1, from coordinate 1,869,256 downwards.
CGACCAGGACATGCTCGACGCGATCTCCGAGGCAATATCGAAAGACGCGCAGCGCCTCGAAAAGGAACTCCGCCTGAATGTTCTACGCGAGGCCTATAAGTCGCTCACGCCGCGCGAGCGCGAGATCCTGGCGCTAGTCGTCAGCGGAATGCTGAACAAGCAGATTGCCGTCCAGCTCAACGTAAGCGAAATCACCGTCAAGATCCATCGCGGTCAGTTGATGAAGAAGATGGGCGCGCACTCACTCGCGGACCTCGTGTTCAAGGCCGCCGCACTCGACATCGGCCCCCAGCAGGGACATCCGCGCCCCTGAGCGCTATCTGGAGACCGTGACAGAAGAGTTCGACACAGCTCCGGCCTTGCGCGTCACCATTCAGATCCGGATATTGGCGAGCTCGCGCTTCAAGGCTATCGCGTTCACCGGTTTGTCGAGGAGCGCGACAGCCGGGCTCGCCTTCCCCCCGCAAATGCAACCGTCGCTGGGGAACGCGCTCACAAAGATTGTCGGCGGCGCCGCGCCCAGCACGACAAGACGATCGAGCAACTCCAGGCCCGACATCCCGGAATAGCCAATCGACTGCACAAGGGTTTCGCTTGCGAGGCGCGACGATTCATCGTCGTCGATGATCCAGACCGTCCCAAAGACGGGAGTCGGCAGCTGCTGTCTGGATGGACTTCGTGAGGGCAAGCATCGACCTGTCCAATATACCGGCGTATGTTCCGCTATCCCTTCCGGAATGCATAGCCAGAAGCTCGGCACGACATTGCGGCTTGTGGTGCGCGCCATCGCTCGAAACGCTGCCCATGTCCGTTCGAGGTTGTAGCCGCCCTATGCCGGGCGGGCCGCGTCGTCCTCAATCCCGAAACGCCACCGTTGCTGACCAACAAGCAGTCATGTCGTGGACATGCCATCGGGCCGTATGACGCCACCCCACGTCTGTAGCGACTGGGAAAGAACCCTGCACCTGCGGCATCTCTCATTGGGCCCGCCGGTAGCGCGAGCGATACCGGCGTATAGCTGCGGCAAACAACGGTTGGCAGAAGTCGAAACATTCGGAGAATGGATTCGATACCAATCTTCGTCCTATCTTGGCAACCATAGGCGGTGCGGCTCGAAGAGTGACTACTTCGAAGTTATGACAGGTCCGCCGTCCCGTCTGTCGGAAGCAATGCCTCGCAAGCTGTTCACGCGTCGACAGCAATTCGCAAATTGCTGTCGAACGCGCTTTCTCGTCTCAGCATGCCCGCGCGAAGGTTGAACCATGCTCAGCAAACGTACAGGTCATCGCTTTTTTCCGCAGGCGGAACCGCACGCGAGCGGCTGCAGTCAGCCGACCGGGCGCGCGGTCATCATTGCAGCGCTCGTCGTCTGCTGGTGGGCACTGATCGAGACAGCTCTGGACTTCGCAATGACAGACGGCGACACCGCGCTCGCCACGACGATAGGCACACGGTTGATCGTGACCGTGTCCGGGCTCGCGGTCGTACTCGAAGCACGAATCGCACGTCCCTTTTTCTGCTTTCTCCGCGCGATGAGCATACTGGCGGTCGCACCGACGATTGCCCTCCAGTTCAACGACTCGCTGCTCCAACCGGCCGTGTCTTTCATCGGCTGCGCAACAAAAGCGCTCTTTCTCATCTGCGCCTTTGTGTCCGCAGAGAGAAGCCATGGCCGCCGCCACCGCACCGGTAATCACGCGTGCCCACTATCCGTGCTGTCACCGCGCATCCCAAGCGTAGACAACACTTTTCGCCCGACTTCATGCCAAGGTGACTGACATGGCCAACTCCTTACACCACTGGATCTACATCGGCTCAAACGCATATGACGAATATACGTTTGTCCCTTGGCTTAACCGCAACGTTTACCGGAGAACGGTCGACCTGTGTCGAGTCTGCATCCAGTAACCGCTTATCTGTTTCTCTCCGCCTGTCTGATCTCACTAGCTGCACATGGTTCGAAGATCGTCGTGCAGCATGTCAGGTCACCTGTCTTTGCCACGTTGCGACGGAAACTGCTGTTCATCTGTTCAAGCAGTCCTCCACCCACCATGGATCGGTACCGCCGCGGCGCTAGGTCGCAGGCTGCAGAAGCAGCGATGGCTTCTTTGGCCGGTAGCCTGGAGCTTCCCGCTTGGCTTCATTGCGATCCTGGCAGGCTGGTTTACTGCTGAGGTTGGCCGGCAGCCAAGGGCCGTATGGGGCGTTTTGCGTACCGCGAACGCATTGACGCCCGGCCTTCTCCGCGCACTTCGCAGCTGCGACGCTGGCGCTTTATGTTGCGGTCTACGGGTTTATCTTCTGCTTCGGCATTTACCACGTCCTTCGGATCGTGACGAGCGGTGTGACGACAGGTGAGGTGATTGGCTTCTGGAATGGAAACGCGATTTTTCAGATTATCAGTTCTGCGAAGCCGTTTCCCAAGCAGCGACAGTCGCCTACCGCAACGCTTGGCGACCGTGCCGATTCGCATTGGTAACTAGGGGAACAATCATGCTTGAATGGCTCCGGTTACTAGCATTCATCTTCGCGCTTGTCGCCTAGGTCTTACTTGACGGCTTCGATCTCGGGGTGCCCTACATCATTCCTTTTCAAGTCACATTGTCTGATGCCGCTGCGCCGCCGGCGAGCCAGACGTTCATGTTCTGGGGCGCAGGGCTTTTCGTGCTGCCGCTCATCGTGCTCTACACGTGTATCGCGTATTCGGTGTTCCGGGGCAAGGTCTCCCAAGACCAGGCCTATCACTGAGCCGCCCCACTCAATTCATTCAAGGACTGACAATGAAAGTCGCACTCTTCATTCCCTGTTTCATTGACGCGTTCTTTCCTGATGTGGGAATTGCGACACTGCAGTTGCTGGAACGCCTCGGCTGCGACGTCGACTATCCACTGGATCAGACGTGCTGCGGGCAGCCGATGGGCAACAGCGGCTGCGAGAAGGAAGCCGTCGCCACCGAAAACCTCTTCGTGCGCAACTTCACCGGCTACGACTACATCGTCGCGCCCAGCGGCAGTTGCGTGCACCACGTGCGTGACCATTTGAGCGCGGCAGACCAGACGCCCGATACGCTGGCAGTGCGGTCCAACACCTACGAACTGGTGGAGTTCCTGCACGACGTGCTGCAGGTACGAGAGTTCCCGTGGGCCGAATTTCCGCACAAGGTCGGCCTGCACAACAGTTGCGGCACGCTGCGTTCGCTGCGCACCGCGAAGATGTCAGAGATCGATGAGCCGTTTTTCTCGAAGCCATTGACCCTGCTCAGGGGTGTCAGGGGCATCGAGTTCATCCAGCCTGACCGTCTCGACGAGTGCTGCGGGTTCGGCGGCACGTTCTGCGTGTCGGAGGAGCCGGTGTCGGCGCGCATGGGCGCCGACACGGTCCGCGATCACAAGCGCAATGGCGCCGAGTGAATCGTGTCGGCCGATTCGTCGTGCCTCATGCACCAGAAAGGTTGCTCGGACCGTCTCGAGCTGGGCCTGAAGTTCATCCATATCGCGCAGATTCTCAATGGAGCACAAGCATGAAACGTGTTGACCATGTCGGCTTTTCGGAGAAGTTCATCGCTGACGAAAAGCACATCTAGTTCCACGACAAACGCCTGTGGGAGCTGCGCACCGGACGCGACGCAGAGGTGTATGGCATCGCCGAGTGGGAGGAGTTGCGCTCGCTCGCCTCGGGGATCAAGGAGCATACGCTCACGCACCTCGCGGACTATCTGGAGCAGTTCGAGCGTAATGCGACGGCCAACGGCGTGACTGTGCACTGGGCCAAAGATGCCGAAGAGCACAACCGCATCGTCTACGAGATCCTGAGTCAGCGTCACGCGAGGCTGCTCGTCAAGAGCAAGTCGATGCTGACCGAAGAGTGCGAGATGCGCCCGTACCTTGAGGAGCGCGGCATCACCGTCGTGGAAACGGATCTGGGTGAACAAATCCAGCAGTTCGATGACGAGCTTCCCTCGCATATCGTGGTCCCCGCCGTGCACAAGCTCGCCACGGACGTAGCGAAGATCTTCTCGGAGAAGATTGGCACCGACCCGAACGAGAGCAACATCCCTAAGCTTGCCGAAGCGCAGAGAAAAGCCACGCGTCCGCTTATCCTCAACGCCGACGCGGGCATGACCGGCTGCAACTTCGCGGTTGCGGAAACGGGCGGCATTACCGTCTGTATCAACGAGGGCACCGCGGACCTGAGCGCGAACGTGCCGCCGCTGCATATAGCGTCGATCGGCATCGAGAAGCTGATTCCGAAGCTCGAACATCTCGGCGTCTTTATCCGCATGCTCTCGCGCAACGCCATCGGCTCGCCGATCACCCAGTACACGTCGCACTTTCGCGGTCCACGCAAGGATAGCGAAATGCATTTCGTGCTGGTCGACAACGGCCGTTCAGAACGGCTCGGCATGGACGACTTCTGGTATTCGCTCAAGTGCATCCGCTGCGGAGCGTGCATGAATACATGCCCTGTCTACCGGCGCAGCAGCGGCCTGAGCTATGGCGGTGTCTATTCGGGTCCGATCGGCGCGATCATCAACCCGACTTTCAACCTGAAGAAGTACAGCCGGTTGCCCTTTGCCTCGACGATGAACGGCAGCTGCACGAGCGTGTGCCCCGTCAGGATCAACATACACGAGCAGATCTACAAGTGGCGGCAGATCGTCGCCGAGCAGCACGAGCTTCCGTTCGTCAAGCAGGAGGCCATGAAGGTGGCCGGCCAGGTGCTGTCGCACCCGGCGCTGTACCGGGCGGCCGTCAAGACAGCCGGGACGGCCGTTTCCGTGTTGCCGCGCGCCGTGCTCTACAACCCGCTTAATGCGTGGGGCAGCCACCGTGAGGTGCCTGAAGCGCCCAAAGAAACATTTCGCGATTGGTATCTCAAGAGGAGCAGTAAATGAGCAGCCGCAATATGATTTTGTCCCGTTTGCGCGAGGTCTCACCCGTGCCGCGCCGCTTGCCGGAGGTGCCGATGTTCGATAGCGCATTGCCACCGGAGGTGAAGAGCTTCCGCAAATCGCTCGACCGGCTTGGCGGCGTCTGGTGCCTACTGCCGGAGGACACCAGCCTCGAGCAATTTGTCCGCTCGCGTTTCCGCGATGCCACGGTGTTCTGTTCAGCGACGCCCGAGTTCACGGGCACGCGTGACATCGCGTTGGTTGACGATCCCCGTGCGCTCAATGACGTGGATGTCGGGATCGTGCGCCCGGCGTTTGCTGTCGCCGAGACAGGGTCCATCTGGCTGAGCGAAGCGCAATACAACGTCAATGCACTCGGCTAACGGCCACCATCCGGCTGTACAGAAGCCTCATCGATGCTCCGCGTCAATTTGCAGTGTGCGGTCCACTGCCAGCAGCCTCACTGGATCGGTCTTCTTCCACTGTGATTTCGGCACGAGCACGGACCATTCGGTGTTGGCCGTATCGAGGAAGAACGCCGCCACGCCCACGTAGTTCACTGCGTCGCCGATCGGCTCCGAGATCTTCAATGTCTGCCCCGGTCCCAGCGTCACGTCCCGGCTCCAGAGCGTCGCAGCCTTCAGCGCCTCGTTGCCCGCGAGCAGTTGCGCGTAGGTCGCTGTGACGAAAGGCTTGTCGTCCTTCAACTGGTAGATGCGCAGCACAACCGGAAGCGACGCGCCACGCACATCCTCGTTCAGTGCGCCGCGTGCCGTCACCACGAGGTTCATCTGTTTGACTTTCGTCTCGAACACCGCGCGTGTGACATCCACGGTGCCGTCCTTCACCGACTGCCAGGTCCCGCACCCGCTGACCGCAAGCGCGAAGACCACACCGGTCACGCATCGTCTGATCCGGGTTTTCATCAGAAAGGCGCTCCTTCGAAATCGGTGCGCGGGTAGACCGTCTCCTGGCCGTCGATGCTCAGTACCAGTTGCATGGAAACATGAAGGCTCGCGTAGCGCCCCAGAAAGTGATTGAGCACTTCGCCGAATAGCGCAGCATCGCCCGGCCCGTCGAACGCGGTCGGATCGAGTTCGACATATGCGCACGCAATACGTTGTACGTATGCCCGCTCCACCTTCTGCTTCTCGGAGAAACGTACCTCCCTGATCGCGTCGATACGACGCGAGACCCCGTCGTCTGGCGTCCAGTCGTAGAGTTCCAGCGTCTCACGCAGCGCCGGTGCGCCCTCCATATGGATCCGGTTCAGTTCGTTCGCGCCACCCGCCGTAAAGTGCCCCAATACGCGCCAGTCGTAGCCCGGGTAATAGCGCGGCGGATAGAGCGGCATGGACGGTGCCGTGAGGTTGCGCACCGATGCAATCCCGGTGAAGTCCGATACGGTTTCAGTGATCGTCGCCTCGGCCAGCGCCATGCGCGGGAGACGCCCGTTATTGGCGAGCGCGCGTACCGTCAGGTAGCGGTCCGGATCGGGACGGTCCTCGTCGTTCTCTGCGTGCCGGTACGTTCCGGCCCATAGCTGCCCCGCCAGCGTGACCCAGAGTTCCCGCCCAAGCGGACCGAAACGCGTCGACGTATGGAAGTAGCGCTCAGGCTTTTCGTGACGCAACGCCCAGCCACGATGCCGGAAACTCGTAAACGCCCGGTAGTCGTGCCGTGCGCTGTCCTCCGGGTTGGCGGCGATCACCGCGAGTACATCGTACGGCTCGACATGAGAGGCGATGCCAGGCTGTACGCGGATGCAGTGCTCCCTGTCGTGCCAGCCGACAGGTTCCAACGGCAACGCATCGACCTCGAACAGATTGATGACAGGCGTGCAGAACAGGCGGAAATTCTCGCGGCTGACGGGATAGTCGCCAGGCATCCGGGCATCGAGTTCAATCTCGAAGGTCATCTGCGCTTCACCCGCCGGCAGCGCCGCAGCATCGAACCCGCACAGGTCGACGAAGTGAAACTTTTGCGGGAACACAAAATACTCCAGCATCGTCTGCTCGCGGTCCAGTTGCCCGTCGCGCTTCGCGTCGGTGACTGGCCATAGCCGCGTCGACGGGCCGAAGCCTGCCGCCTCGAAATGCACCCCGTCCAGCGGCTGCAAGGCGCCGTCCCGTACTGACGGCAGACGCAGCCCGATTGACGCGACCTGCCGCGTCAGCGCCGCGTATAGCGTAGCCGCAGCGGGCCGGTCGCCATGCAGGTACAGGCGGATACGCGACAGGTCCATGCGCTCGCGCTGCTCCCCGAGCCAGAGACCAAACGTCAGGAGGATCACCGTACGCCCGTCGGCATGTACGGCGACGACGGCATCCTCTACCGAGAGCGGTAACAGCTCGACGGGCTGCGTCGTCCGGTACACGCACTGAACCTTATCGGGACCGACGGGCGTTGAGCGTACGACGGCTCCGGCGGGGATCGGCACCGCAGTTGCGCCCGTTCGGTTCAGCGGCGTGCATTCGATGATCGACAGCGACGGAATAGCGCGCGCCGCGTGCTCATAGAGGTTATCGAGCAGCGCGTCGGTCACCTCGGGCATCCCGTCGTCGAGCTTCATGCGTAGCCGCGCCGAGAGAAATGCAAAGGCTTCGTTCACCGCGCGCACAGCCCCCTCAGGTTCGCCGTAGAGCATCCCCATGCGACGCGCGGCGTCAGGCTGCGCCTGCGCCAACTCGCGGCCTGCCTCGCGCAGGTAGCGCATCTCTTCGTCGTAGTACCTGAGGAACGGATTCTCGTGCTCAGTCGGGTTTTTCTTCCAGGGTGCGGTCATGGTTGCAATTCCGGTGGCAGGGGAGGAAGCATCGGTGCGGCACCAGCCTTGCCGACAACAAAAATCCTTTCGGGCATCTGGAAGCCGCGCAGCTTCAGCAGTTCGAGCGGACCGGCTCCGACCTGGGTGCGCAGCACGTAGCGCAACGGGTCGCCATTTGCGTCGTTCCACGTGAGCTGGTAGCGGGTACTGTCGAGCTGCTTCACATCGGCTTTTGCGAGCAGGCGCAGGAATGCCCAGTCGCCCGTCGAATCGAACGCCTGCCTCAGGCCCGCGTTGAGTGTCTGCCACGTCAGACCCGCATGCCCGTTCAGCCCGTCGCCGGGCCAGGCCAGCGGCGTCCAGCTTTCCTGCTGGTTAAAGTAGACGATCTGCTTGCCGTCGACCGACAGTTCCGAGCGCGTCACGTTCGGCGTCGGCAAGGCCATCATCTCGAAGCGCTCGTTGGCATCGCCCTTTATGTAGAGTTGCGCGCCGACCGTCGAGAGCTGGCGCAGGCCTGCAAGGAACTTCGGATCGAACTGGAGTGCCTGTGGTGCCAGTTCGTTCGGTGTCCAGTGATCGCCTTCGAGCTTGAGTACGCCCGCGAGTTGCGTCGAGATGAAACGGGCGACCAGGCCAGTGTCGGGACGGACGAAGCGCCCGAGTTCGGCGAAAGACGCATCAGCCTGCGTGTCGAAAAACGGATAGCGTCCGTTCATCGTGGCATTGAACGGTGCGGCGACGCTCGCGCGCCACGCCTCGTTCAGGCTGGCCGCCGCCGGTTGCAGGATCGTCTGCCACGCGGCTTCGAGCGGCTGCGCAAACGCCGCGTTGCCAAAGCCTGCCCATGCGGAGCCGAGACTTGCGGCTGTCAGCGCCGCGTCATCGCGCGCCTGCGACAGCTCCGAGAGCTTGCCCTGGAAGACCGCCTGCGCGAGCGAGCGCGCCATCGCCTGTGCGTCGGGACTGCCTGCGATCTGCTGCAGCTTCAGTCGCATCGTGGTGACCGCCGTCAGATAGCGCGACAGGCTGACGCCGCTGAGCGCAACATTCGCCGACGCGCCCGCCTTGCTGTTTGCGCCGTTCGTCGCCGCAACACCGGTCTCACCCATCAGCGCGAGCAGCGGACCGAATGATTTGTCCAGCGGACTGACGGTCGGTCTCTGCACGTCGTCGTCGTTGCCGATCAGACTTTGCGCCTTACGCACCAGCGTGTCGGTCAGCGCCTGCGACGGCCGTCCCGCCTGCGCCTGATACTGCACTGACTTCATCAGCGCGATCAGCGGCGAGGTCTGCGCGTCGGCGAGACGGGTGAGCTGGTCGATCGCGCCGTTCAGATTGGATGCCGGCTGCCACTGGAGGCTGTTGAGCATGGTCTGCCAGGCCGCTGTGTATTCCGCGAAATAGCGCGCGGTGAGGCGCTGCTTCAGTTGCTCCGCCGCGCGCTTTTCGTCGATCGCGGCATCGGTGTGGACCGCACCCTGTGCGAGCGTATTGCCGATGGTCTGCGATGGCTGCGCGCCGGTCAGCACCCAGTCGCCGCTGACGCGTCGCTCGCGTGCCGCCCTGTCGATCGCGTCCGCAATCATGCCGTCCCATGCGGCCCGCGTGTAGATGCCTACCGTCTGGGACGTATTGAAAAGGCCCTGTGCGTCCGCACCGTTGAGCAACGTCTGGAGTGATGCGTCCGCGTACTTGCCTCTGACCTCGTCGAGGATGCTCCGGTACATCGTGTCGTCGGCCGATGCGAGGCCCATCTGCGTCACCAGCACGTTGCGCGTCGCGCTCACGAGGCTCGGGTCGGGTGCGATGCGCCATTCGGGGTGGGCCTTCAGGTGATCGGCGTAAAACGCAGCGAGTCGGCGGCCCGTGTCGTCGCGCTCGCCCTCGGCCATGTCCACCGGGCGTCGCCACAACGCGACAAGCGAGCGGCGCAGAAATGCGGCGTCGGCGCGGGCAGGGTCCCCAAGCATCAGGTAGGTTTTGAGCGCGTTGTAGGTGCTGCCGCGCGTGTCCTGCGATTGCAGTGCGTCGGCGCGGGCCTCGCCTGCGGCCTTTAGCAGGTCCGTGATCGTTCGCACCACGGGCTCCTGCAGGTTATGCGTCGCGGCGATCCGGTACGACTGCCAGAGCGCCGCAAGGATGTCGTCGTTGCGCGAAAGACCCGCGCGCAGGTACCACGGCGCGCCGTGCTGCTGGCGGTATTCGAGCCGTTCCATCAGTTGCTGGAGCGCGAGCTGGGCGCGCCAGGAGTCAGCGGTTTGCGGCTTCGTCTCAACAGCGGTTTGCGCTGTCTGATTTGCTTCGCGTGCTAGCTGCTGGTTGCCGACGAAGGAGACCGTCATCCACACGCACCAGACAATCGCCGCGGCTATGACGAGCATCGCGAGCGCGTTACGCCAGTAGAAGCCGACGCGCCGCCCCCGGTAGTTAGACGATCCGCCCGCGATCTCGCGCCATACCGGCAGCAACGCGGCGGGCTGTGCGCGCATGTCCGTTACTGCTGGCGGCGCGTCGACAGGCTCGCCAGGCGTCCCGTCGCCGTTGGTAACCGGTACAGGTACGACGGTCGCCCCCGGAAAAACCGGCGCGAACATGACGCCCGCGAGCGACGCGCGCAGCCAGTGCGACGCAGCCAGCCCCCGCAGGCCATCGACGATGCGCTCACCATGGTCGCCGACATACTTCGAGATTTCCATCAGCCAGGTCACCCGGAGGTTATTCCGGGTGCAAAGGTGTACGCCCGCGTCCGCAGACCGCTGCTCGACCTCGTGCAGCAGATCCGGCAACCTGGCGGCGGCTTCCTGTGCCTGCCTGCGCGAATCGTTCGGCATGAGGGTGCCGACCGCGTCGAAGCGTTCGGACGGGCTACCCTTCGCCTCAACCGGGTGCAGGAACGAAACGGGCGCGGCCCAGCCGAGCGCGGTAGCGATGCCCGAGAGTTTGCGGGGCAGTTCGGTATCCCTGTCGTCCGCGCGCGCGACGTGCACGACGCCATCGACCGGGTAGCGGCGGCGCAGCCGACGGACCTGGCCCAGCCACTTCGCCGCCTCGATGCCGTCCGGCGACGCATGCACGAGAATGGTTTCGGCCACGTGCATGACGCCCGCCTGCCTGAGACCGGGCGCGACCTGATCGACGCGTTCATCCGTACCGTTCACCAGCAGCCAGCGCAGGCGGTGCCGCCAGAACCAGCCGTGCGAGACGCGCAGTTCCTCGTACACGCGCTGCAGCCGCGCATCGCGCCTGAACGGCTTGGCTGCCTTCGTGTGATCGCCGGTTTCCCGGTGAAAGAGGCGTCCCGCAAAGGCGTAAGCGCCGGTTGCGAACAGGACGAGGTGAGCGACGACGACGACCGCGAAAGTTACGAGAATGGCGATAATCGCTTTGAGCCGCGACTCGGCTGTGGTTACTCCAACTATGTCGCCGCGCAGCGATACGATGCCGATCGCAAGCAGGGCGACGACCAGGGCTGCGACGGGTAGCCCCCAGATCGCCAGACGGCCCGATGGCGCGGATACCTCCGTCGTGGTTGTGGGCTCAAGCGAGCGCAGGGTAAGCCTGGGGTCTGTCATCAGTATTCCGGTTGATATCTGTTGTTGCAGGAGTTACGTACAGGAGCGCGGACTGTACGCCGTCGATGATGAGTTGCGGGCCGTCTGCCGCGCCCGATTCGATGGCCGCTGCAATGGAGAGCCAGCCGTTGCCGTCGCCAAGGTCGCCGACGATACGGTCGGGCCGCCGCTGCGCTCCGTCTTTCGCAATGGCATCCATGTGGGCCTCGCGCAGCGCCTTGTCGCATCCGTCTACAGGACGGGTTATCCACGCGCGTACGATTGCGGCAAAGTCAGCCTTGCCCCATACCGCAGCATTCGCGAAACCGTATTCGACTTCGTCTGCGAGCCCGGCGACGGGCCGGTGCAGTAGCGCGGCGACCTTGACCGTTTCCGGTCGCCGGAAGTATCCCGCCGTCAGGAGCACGGCGATGCATCCCTCTGCGCTGCCCTCGGGCGGACCAGCCTCATGCCATGCGGTCGTCACGACTAGCAGCGGGCGCGTCTCCTTCGCGTCGAGCCACGCATCAGCGACGATCAACCCGTCCGAAGCTGGTACCGACTGGACCGCGAGTGGCGGCAGGCCCGCGATGTGTAGCGCCTCGATCACCCGCGCGACGTCGGCCTGCTCCCTGCCCGGCGCGGCCAGCACGCGGACCTGCGGCCACCAGACCCGCTCATAGCTTGTCAGGGCGAGCAGACCCGGCTTCAGTGGCTCAAGCGCTTGGGCAATCTTGAGCGTCAGCAGCGAAACCTGCTTCGTCGTCTGTTCCGTCTCAATGCTTTCTTCACCTAACTCAGGACTGACCGTAGCGGGCTCGTCAAGCATCCAGTTCGCGTCCTCGAAGCGGGCGTGAAAGACGCGTTCCGAACCGGTACGCGGTATCTGCGCAGCGGGCAGGCGTTTCCCGGCGGCAATCGCATCCGCAAGCGTCTGTTCGCCAAGCGGTAAACAGCACCCGACGCCGAGCACCTGAAGCGGCTTCTGCGCCGTGCGTAGTCGCGCCGTCAGCCACCGGCTACGATGATGGTTGCGCCAGTGCGCCCGGTACCAGAGACCCTCGTAGCCGGCGCGCTCGATAGCCAACAGGATCAGGAACGTACCGTTAGGACCACCGACGAAGCAGAACCAGAACCATGCTCCGCTCGCGGGTTGTCCCTTCGGCCAGAGCAGCATGGCAATGGCACCGCCGAATACGTTGCAAGCGAGCCAGATGCAGAACCACCACGGCCAGAACCGGGGGCGGCGCGGGTAGGCGCTAGGGCGTCCCGCTAAAGAAAGGTCGACCGGCATTACTCGATATTGACGTTCTGAAGCGACGAGATCAGCCGGCAACCGCACGCGCAGCGATAATGATGGAAGGCGACCTCCTTGCCATCGCGGTCGGGAAACCGCGCGTAACCTTCGTCTATGACGGTCGGGCCGTGCTGGTTGCAGATAGCCGTGTCACCCTTTCGGGCGAGCGGGCGGCCCATGAAGTTGGTCCAGGGCGAGCCGCCCGCGACTTAGCCGCCGTGTTCGAGTTTGTCGCCTTTACGGATGGGCGATTTCATATTCACGTTACCAATTTTGCGAGTGGATGATTTCTACTTGAGAGGCGACAAACGAGTGGCGCATACCTTGGGGATATTTTGATCCCAAAATGTACTAAAAAGGCGGTGCCCTTTTTTGTCAACCTTCAGATTGACAAACTCATCCCCACACAGCGGCGCTGGACTTCGCTCCACAAATTTCTTCGTCGATGGAGAAAACGTAAAAACCCTGTAAACTGAATACGTTCCCATCCCATCGTCTACATGCCACACCGCAAATCCAAGGTGACCACTAAAATCATAGTCATTAACATCTACATATATAGGCTTTTTGGTATCAACATCTACCCGTTCTCGATTATTTTTGCCGCCATAATTTACTTGCCAGGTCAAGGCATCCCCTTCGGTTGTAATTACTGCCTTGGCCCCATTGGCAGGCGAAAAAATATGCGCATCTTCAGCCGCGCTTACCGAGAGCGAAATAAGCGACAAAGTTAAAATAAAAAATCCAATCATCTTCATTAACTACTCCGGCCTAAGCATGGATGCTACGATTGCATTTTTCGGGTGAGGAGGGGCAATTGAAATTGCTTCGGACACGTCTGTCCCATCGCCCAATATTCTTAGCATATACGCCGAATATGCTTGTCTTTCGTAATATCCGTTACCTCCTCCGTTGACTAGGCGATTTATAAAGCCGACATCCGATGCCGAATAATCCTTATCAGCGATCCTGCTAATGCTTGATCCTTGGGAGAAGGCTTTCGAAACCCAATAAAATCCGCCAGATCGCAGGCGTACTCAGGATTCTCCGCAATAATATCTGGATCATAACGGGGGAACCAAAGCATCAATTGCCCACCATCACTCGGATTTGATGAATAGTGACGCGACGTTGTCGTAATGCGATGAGCTACACCCGCCAATCTCTCAATATAAGAGCCGCTATTATTGCTAGGGATAGACCGATAATTTCCGTATGCCTCAAAATTGCCGGCCCATGTAAGCTGCATAATCCCATGACCATAAAATGGACCGTAGAATTCGGTTGCGGGATTGGCCGCTGAATATTGGCCAAACCCCCATTCGTGCATAAGGCGCCTTGTGCCACCAAGATTACGCCACTGAGCAGTCTCCAAAAGGACTTGAGCTAAAAACATAGCGATACGCTTCGGGTTACTCCCAAGATACTTTCTAAAACAGCTATTTAGTGAAACTACGTGATTCTGGATACGCTGGCGCGCAATTGCCGCCGTCACCCTAAAAGTATCGTTATCCGTAGTGATGGCTCTCCGAGGACTACCACTTTGCGTATAGAACGGATAGCGAGGAAACGTAGCGGCCACCTCGTCTCGGGTCAGCCACCCACACTTCCTGAAATGCCGGACAAACGCTAGTGGATGGAAGAACCAGAGCTTTTGCCCGGCGGGCAAGCCGGTCGTATCCCAGAACTGGATTTCCTTGAGGTAATTGAGGAACTTGTTGTAGCCCTGCTCGTTGCCGTGATAGAAACCGCCCTTGTCGAGCAGCTTCGCGTAGCGCGTCTGATTGTTCGTGCTATCCCATTCACTGGGGGCGTTGCAAATGAATCCGCGCAGCGCCTGGCGAACACCATCGTGACCCTTGACGTAGCCTGAAAGCGCGTCCGCCTTCTGCACTTCTGTCGTTTCCGCCGAGACCGTTGGCTGTTCGCTGGCCGCAGCATCCTTGACCAGTTTCTTGAGCGCGTCGATATCGCACAAGCCGTCGCTGCTGAAGGGCATATTACCGTCACTGAGCTTTTGCCAGCCCATGAGCGACGGGAAATCCGCGTCGGACAGCTTCTTGATCGCCGCGTTGTTGATATTGATATAGCCTTGCTTTCCCGCAGCGTAGGTCACTTGCACCCACGTCGCACAGGCCGCCCCGGAGAGGGTCGCGGGCGTCGAGAGGATGCGCCCAAAGCGCAGCATCTCGTAGCCGTCGCTCGGACAGGTGCCGTAGAGCGCGGTCGCGCGGCGATAAAGATCGTATTCGTAATCGGCCTCGCACACCGGCTGCTCCGTCAGCAGCGTGCGCGAACCGTCCGCCTCAACGCTCCAGACGTTGGTGTATTTCGCTCCCTTGCTGAAGTACGTCTCGACGACGAGCGGCGGCGTATTCGTCCCCGTCTGCCGCGTCTCGAACTTGATACCGTGCAACGTGTTGTGTGCGTCAGTTCCCGGAGGGAGCGCGTAGAACTGCTGCCCCGCAGGGATCGTATACCAGGTATGGCCCCAGCAGTCCGAACTCGTCGGCGCGTCCGGCGCGGCGTTACCGAGTTGCGTATGACCGAAATACGCATCGAAATCGCACGGCGTCATGAAGATCTCGAAGTGCGTGTAGGTTACGCCGTCGTAACGCCCGAGAAATCCGATGACGTCCTTGCGCCGTACCGTATTGTTGCCGCCACGCATCGCTGGTTCCACCGCACCCTGGGCAACCTGGCCAGTAGGCTTGCGCAGGAACTCGGGCAGCCGTCTCCCGTCGTGCCCGAATGACTGATACTCGGCGAGCGGCAGGAGGTGCATGTAAAGCGAGTAGAACGTCAGCTTGCGTCCGTCGCCCGTTTCGGTCGAATGCCTGAGCAGGACGAAGCCTGCGTTCCCATTGCCCGAGTCCATCGCGTGCTGGCAGACCCGGTATGCGACGACCTCGCCGTCGGCGATGGCATAGACAGGACCATGCACGTCGGGCGCGAGATGGGCGCCACAGTGCCAGCGCCGGTCGAACGCGATCGGATAGATGCCGTGTGCGAGTTCGAACTTGTCGACCGCGTCCATCATGGGGTCGGGCCTCGATCCGTCGGTAGAAGTGAGGCCGGATTCAGGCAGAAACGGAGGGCTGATAATCATGGCGTGTTAGTTGGTATGGGAGTACCGCTCATTGAGCGTTAGGTCGCTTTTCGGCAGGACAGGTAGGACGGCTGGGACGTTGTCGGGTCCGACAAACGTGAACGAGCCGGCCTTGATGGTGTATGCGCCGGGGCAGTGGAACGTGATGTTGCCGCCCTCCATGACAACCGAGGCCCCGCCGCAGTTGAGCGTGATCTTCGACCTCGCCGACACCTGGACGTCCGCGCTCTCGCTGGCGACACGCAACTGCTTCTGCGCGAACAGATCCATGCCGTCAGTGAGCGCCGCCGCCGTAAACTTCCCCTTCGCCGCCGTGAGGCTGAGACCAAGCTTGTGCGCGCACAAGGAAATCAGATCACCCGCCACCATGCGCAGTCGCTTCACGATGCTGACGTCCATGTCCTGCCCTGCGGTAACGATCACGTTCTGCCCCGCCGAGTGCTGGGCCGATTTCGGCGTGACGAACGCCATGCCGCCTGGGGCGCTGGCGAGTAGCCCCGCGTCGCGAAGCTGGTTCAGCCCGTCGAGGAGCGCCGCCTGCGTGGCCCGGTCGGCAGGGTCGGCCCCAGCCTGCGCCGTCGCCGCCGCAAGGTCCGTTACACGCTGCAATGCCGCCTTGAGTTGCGCGACGGCTGCGGGCATCTCAAGGTGCGGCGTATCGGCTGCGGCCGCCGCATCCGCCGAGAGGAACAGTCCCTTCGCCGCGCGCATCGTGCCCCAACCCTGGGTCGTCATTTCGGACCCTTCACCCCGCAGGAGCTTTTTGCTGTTGAGCAGATAACCGAGATTGACGACCGACTGGCTGTACACCGTCGCGATCCGCGCGCTTTCCTTGCCCTGCAGATCGTTAAAAATGACCTCGGCCCCCAGCAGCGGCGAGCGCCAGATGGCATAGCTAAACAGCGACTGGTCTCCACGCACCACGTCCGGGTGGGCGTAGTCGTGCATGGCCCCCGCTATGTAGATGCGGTCCACGTCGCGATTTTCGGCGTCGAGCAGGACCTCGGTCCCCGGCAGCAGGGGCGAGTGGAAGCCGCCCTGGTAGGACGATGACGGACGCAGCAGGCGCAGCTTCAGCAGCTTGTTGTCGGTGTTGCCCGAGTCCTGCAGGAACTTCGGCAGCACGCTATAACGCCCGTGGTCGTCCATGTCGCCGTAGGGGGCGGAGTCGCTCGTCGTGACCACGCCCACGGCGGGACCAGGCAGAAAACGCCAGTCCCGCTCAAAGTCAAACCTCGGCCGGTAGGTCAGGTTCGCCGGCATCGCCTTGAAGCGCGTATAGGCCGGCTTGGTGCGGCTGCCCTTCATCTTGAACGAAGTGATCACGAAGCCGTATTCGGCGCTCGGCATCTTCGCATTGGTGAGCTTCATTACCACGCCCGCCGCGATGCCCTTGGCGTCGGTCCTGCCCGCCAGCGTCGCCTGACGCGCGATCTGCTCATCGCGCCGCGTCTGCGCGAATGCTTCGCCCTGCGCTGGCGTCAGATGGCCTTCGACGCTGCGACTGATCTGCCCGAACGACGAGCGGTCATCCGTTTCGATGGAGACATTCGCCGTGGCGCGAAGGGGATCGTCCGGCGTGCAGTAGTTGCGCTCCCACAGTTCGATGGTGGCCGGCACCAGCGCGCGCTGCTCATGCACGGCCTGGGCCGCTTCGTGCCAGCTCGCGTGCAGGCCCGAGGCATCCAGCAGCGGCACGTCGACCGAGCGGATATAGGCGCGCGGATTGTTGGCGAACACGATGGTGTCGAGCTTGCCATCCTTGCCGCGTCCCTGCTTGTAAAACCAGAAAACGCCGAGGCGGCGGCAATGGCGGGCGATGAAATTCCAGAGCGACTCCTCCAGCATCACCACCTGCTCCATCTTCTCCTGCAGCCCTTCGATCTGGAATTCGACATCGAAGGCATCGAAATTCTTGCGGTCGACCAGCGCCTGGGTGATCAGCTCCTGCAAAGTCACATCTTTAAATGTGTCGCTTTTGATGATGCGTTTGCAGAGGGCCACAAAGCGCGGCTCGATGAGCAGCCGGTACGCGGACTCGTCGCGGCTCGTGCGGATGCGCTTCCAGCTCGTCACCACGCCGTTGAAGGTGGCGGCGTCGTGACTGACGGGCTGCACGTAGCTCACCGAGGGCACCGCCGCCTGCTCGTCGATCTGCAGGCCCGCGCGACGGCCCACATACTGCTTTCCGTCGATCTCCAGCCGTGGCGACGTAACCGTGACGTCGACGCGGTAGTCCTTGCAGAAGCCGCCGCTGGCCTTGAAATCGAGCACGTCGAGGTCATGGGGCTGGGAGCCGATCCAGATCCTGAGGTGCTGGGTCAGGCGCGCGCTCGGGTGGCTGAGCGCGGCGGTAAAATTCTTCGTGACAGCATTCATCCACACATCCCTGTATGGTTAAAGAAACGAGGCACAACTGTTGCATCAGCAACCTTCAACCGAAAAAATCTAGGGCGGTACTCGCTGCCCGTCAATCACTCCACTCACCCTGTGCGAAATTGCCAACGATTTTGTGAATGATCGTTAAATCGGAATCCTTTGCTTTTTCGAGATGGAAATGCGTGATAAACGGGTGCAGCAACACCTAATGGCGAACGACGCATGCGAGTCGATCGCGCGCGGGAAACGGTCAGCGCTGCTGCTCGTGATAGCGCAGTGTGGTAGAGAGAAGCGTGGCGTCGCCGCGAGCGCGCGCCTCCAGAAGATCGGCGATGCGCTCAATCATGGCCAGCATCTCCTCGCGCGTTTCGTTCGGGTCGGGTCGGGTCGGGTCGGGTCGGGTCGGGTCGGGTCGGGTCGGGTCGGGTCGGGTCGGGTCGGGAGGCACATGATTTATCTGATGGACGCGCGTGACAACATATGCAGACACAATATGCAAAACGAATAAACGTCTGCTTCTCGCCGTGCAATCGAAAAAGGCGGCATCAAGCCGCCTTAATTGGATTGCGGTCCGGAATACCCTTGGCGTCGAGCGCCAGAACCGTGAACAGTTCATGATCGCAATTGTTCATGCGCCTGTAGTCCTCGCCGATATGGATCATGACCTCAAGCAGATTCCGCCGGTCGTGTCTTTCCTCAGGCGTTAAAGGATTCCTGAACAATGAAGTCGCAAGCGTAATCAGATGTTGAAGTTGCTGTCCCTGCCGTTCACAAAGATGGAAGGCAGCCAGCGCGAGACGTTCATACTGAAGCGCATCTACGGGGGGCGGGAAGAAGGCTGTTGCCTGGTAGCTTTGGTCATACGCGGACCGGGTTATGGGCTCGTTGGATCGAACGACACGTTTGGGTTCGCGTCGGCTTATGGGTTCAATAGCCACGGCGGCACTGCGACGGCATTCGGAAACAGTTATTCGATTGGCGACAAGTTCGTCAAGGCGCTGCTCTCGTCCAGCGACGGTCACGGGCTGCGATGCGACCTTCGCGGCCAGGGAGCCAGTGGTGGCGGCATATGCGTAGACGACGGCGGCAAACTGTACGACGTCATCCTCGTGCGGAGATAGGCACCAACTTACCATTCGCGCGGCATGGCGTCCTTGCTGAACGCGATTGACGCCAGCGAGCAAGATGTCGTTGCTACTCAATCGTGTCAAGTTGGATATTGAGATTCAATATCTCAGCATCGAGATCGACAGGGTGTTCGAGACGGCGACACAAACCGAGATTTGGGCCACTGTACGGGCCGTACAGTACGGACACCGTTAGGCCAGGAGTGGACGCCCGTATGCAGTGCTACAAAGCTGCCGTTCGAGCTTTCTCGGGTGACTGTTTGCGGGTGAGTCCTGGCACTTTTGCATAATCTCATCTGGCGCGGCTTTGCGGGGAATCGTGCGTAAGCTCAGAGCCCATTGCTCGATCCTCCATTACTGAAATTTTACGCACACTCCGTAACCGATACGGTTTTCAGTTTCCAGCTGAGCGCCAGAATCTAACGGATGTGCCACAAAGGCTGCCGCAACCAGTCTTTGACTCCCGCCGCCATATTTTAGTCAAAATCCCTCAACTGTTTTTTTAGTCATTGGATTCGCTCCCCCTTGCAACACAGGCCTGAGAGAGGATAGAAAAGTCCGTAACTTTAGGAATTTGAAGGAAGTCTGCTACGCTGCGCGCTTCACCACCCTCGCATTGAAACGATGGAAAGCCCTTTCAACGATCGCGGCGTGTCGGTCACGCGCAACGCCCTCTCATCCGCAGGTCAGGTCTTCCCGCTGCGCGATATCGTCGACGTGCGGGTCGTGACCGTGCAGAAGAACAAGGTCGTGCCGCTCGTGATCTCGGTGGCCGGGCTGATCGGCGCAATCGTCGGGGGCGTGCTGCACTCGGCGTCGGGACTCGTATGCGGGGTGATGCTGATCGTGGTCGGTTGGCTTACCTGGGTGACCCAGGACATCACGCATCGGCTGATGGTCAAGACGGCCGACGGCGAGCGCGAAGCGCTGATGAGCACGGATCGCGAGTTCGTCGAACGCGTCGGCGAGGCAGTGCATCGGGCGAAGGCCGCGGCTGCCGCGCCGAAGGCTTGACGCGGGGCGACGATCGAACATGACGAAGCCGTGCGCGACGGATCAGCACCAGCCTCGCACGGCTTTCTATCTGCTTGCCCGCAAGCAACGACTACGTTGCCGTCATCTCGCGCTCAGTCGAGACTGAGCGGACTCACGCGCCAGATATTGCGCGCATACTCGCCGATCGTTCGATCCGACGAGAACTGCCCCATCCCCGCGACGTTCTCGATCGCGCTTTCGGCCCACGCGTGCTTGTCGACGAAACGCGCATCCACTTCGTTCTGCGCCTTCGCGAACGCGTCGAAATCGGCGAGCACCATATAGTGATCGCCCCAGTCGACCAGCGTATGAAAGATATCCGAGAAGCGCAGCGGATCGTCCGGCGAAAAGAAGCCCGTGCGAATCTGATCGAGCGCGGTGCGCAGTGTTTCGTTTTCCTCGTAAATCCGCCGCGGCCGATAGCCGCTTGCGCGCAGGTCGTCCACCTCGTCGGCGGAGTGACCGAAGATGAAGATGTTCTCGCGCCCCACCGCGTCGCAGATCTCGATGTTCGCGCCGTCCATCGTGCCGATCGTCAATGCGCCATTGAGCGCGAGCTTCATGTTGCCGGTGCCCGACGCCTCGGTGCCGGCCATCGAGATCTGCTCCGACAGATCGGCCGCCGGAATGATCAGCTCGGCCACGCTGACGCCGTAGTTCGGCACGAACACGACCTTCAGCCTGTCGCCGATCAGCGGATCATGATTGACCTTCTCGCTGACGTCGCCGATCAGCTTGATGATCGTCTTGGCCATCCGGTATGCGGACGCGGCTTTGCCCGCGAACAGCACGACGCGCGGCACCCAGTCGCGCTCCGGATTCGCGCGAATCTCGTTGTAGCGTACGATCACGTGCAGCAAGTTCAGCAACTGGCGCTTGTATTCGTGAATGCGCTTGACCTGCAGATCGAACAGCGCGTCCGGATCGAAGTGCAGCTTCGTGTGATGCGCGAGCCGGTGCACGAGCCGCAGCTTGCTCTGTCGTTTGGCCTCGCGAAACGCTTCGACGAACTCGTCGTCCTTGCGCAGATTACGCAGCTGCTCGAGCTCGAACAGATTGCTGCGCCAGTGTGTGCCGATGCGCGCGTCGATCAGCGACGACAGCGACGGACTCGCCTGCGCGAGCCAGCGGCGCGGCGTGATGCCGTTGGTCACGTTGGTGAAGCGGTCCGGATAGATGCGCGCGAAGTCGGCGAAGATGTCGCGCGTCATCAGCTGCGAATGCAGCTTCGACACGCCGTTCACCTTGTGACTCGCGACGATCGCCAGATACGCCATGCGCACGCGCCGCTGCCCATATTCATCGACGAGCGAAATGCGGCGGATCATCTCGGCGTCGTGGCCCGAGTGCTCGCTGACGTGCTTCAGAAACTGTGCGTTGATTTCGAAGATGATCTCGAGATGCCGCGGCAGCAGGCGTGACAACATTTCGACATCCCATGTTTCGAGCGCCTCGGGCATCAGCGTGTGATTCGTGTACGAGAAGATCTGCGTCAAGTGTTTCCACGCCTTGTCCCACGGCACATGATGCTCGTCGACGAGCAGGCGCATCAGCTCGGGAATCGCGAGCACCGGGTGCGTGTCGTTCAGATGCACCGCGACCTTCTCCGAGAAGCGTCCGAACGTGCTGTGCGTGCGCTGATAGCGGCGGATCAGATCCTGCATCGTCGCCGACACGAAGAAGTACTCCTGGCGCAGCCGCAACTCGCGGCCCGCCGGCGTCGAATCGTCCGGATAGAGCAGCCGCGACACGTTCTCCGACATGTTCTTGGTGTCGACCGCGTTGCGGTAGTCGCCACGATTGAATGCGCCGAGGTCGAGTTCCTCGGTCGCGCGCGCGGACCATAGGCGCAGCGTGTTGGTTGCGTCGGTCGCGTAGCCGGGGATCACGGTGTCGTAGGCGGTCGCGTTCACATGCTCGGTGTCGATCCATTCGGTCTTGTCGCCGCGCTGCACGGTGCGGCCGCCGAAGTGCACCATGTACTTGATTTCGGGTCGCGGAAATTCCCATGGGTTGCCGGCGCGCAGCCAATAGTCGGGCGCCTCGACCTGCTCGCCGTTGACGATTTCCTGACGGAACATGCCGTACTGGTAACGGATGCCGTAGCCGAAGCCCGGAATGCCGAGCGTCGCCATCGAGTCGAGAAAGCACGCCGCGAGCCGGCCGAGGCCGCCGTTGCCGAGCGCTGCGTCGGGTTCGAGATCGATCAGCGCGTCCATGTCGACGCCGAGGCTCGCGAGCGCCTCCTTCATCTGATCGTGAATGCCGAGCGCGAGTAGCGCGTTGGTAAAGGTCCTGCCGATCAGAAACTCCATCGACAGGTAGTAGACCCGCTTCACGTCCTGCTCGTATTGCAGGCGCGTGGTCTTCATCCAGCGCGCGACGAGCCTGTCGCGCACGGCCAGCGCGGCCGCGTGCAGCCAGTCGTGCGGGTGAGCGGTAACGGCGTCCTTGCCGACGCCGTACATCATGCGATTCGAAATTGAGCGCCGTAGCGCGTCGACGGTACTGTTGAGCTGGTCGAATTCCAGATCGACGGCTGTCATCGAAGCCTCCGGGAAGGTCGACATGGCAAACGCGAACCGCACGAGAGACGGACGGGAGGCGCGTGCCTGTCGGAGCGGTTTAAAAAAATAGAGTAGGACATTTTAGGGATCGCGCACACTGGCGCGCGAGCGGACGGTAATGCATACGGCGTGCCCGGCGAGCTCGCCCGCTGCCGCGCGACCGAGCCACGGCGGGCGCCCGGACGCGGTGCAAAGCCGCGTGGCCGCGGCACTCGGGGTGGGCATCGGCGCGCGTGAGTCGGGTGACGAAAGCGGGTTGGGGAAGGCATACGCCCGAAGCATCTGCGAGCCGCACATCGATTATTTTTCCAATGCGTGACGAGCGGATGAAGCCCCGAATAGCCTGATTTTGTGATCGAATCGGGCGGCCCGTTCTGCCGGGCGGTTCTGTCGTGTGTGTGTTGGATTTGATGCGGGGCGCGCGCCGATTTGGAGATGGCGGGCGGGATTGGCGGTTAGTTGCGTTTCATTGAGATCGATCAAAGCGCCTCATCTTCTAGCCGCCTCCCGGTTCCTGCCCGCCTCCCTGCACGATCGATCGTGCCGTCTCTGCAACAATCGCGACGTTGCGCCGCACAAGCCGCCACGTCGATCCCCCGTGGACCGACAGCGCGCGCCTCACCCTCGACGAAACCGCCGCCCGAGCGCGTCGCCTCTCCGGAAGCGACCGACACCGGCATGCCCAACCCCGCGAGCCACGCCTTGTCCGATAAGCTCAGCCCCGCCGTCGGCGTCCCCACGCCGACTCTCCCCGCCGACGGCCCGATGTCGGCTGCCAATCGCCGGGCGATGGCCGCGATCATGCTCGCCGTCGCGCTCGCCACGCTCGATACCGCGATCGCCAACACCGCGCTGCCCGCGATCGCCGGCGACCTGCACGCGGCGCCGGCCGCCTCGGTCTGGATCATCAACGCATATCAGCTCGCGATGGTCGCGACGCTGCTGCCGCTCGCCGCGCTCGGCGACATCGTCGGACATCGGCGCATCTATATCGGCGGCATCGCGCTGTTCACGCTGAGCTCGCTCGGCTGCGCGATGGCGCCGACGCTGCCGCTGCTCGCCGCCGCGCGCATCGTGCAGGGCTTGGGCGCCAGCGCGATCATGAGCGTCAACACCGCGCTGATCCGCTATCTGTACCCGCCGCATCGGCTCGGTCGCGGGCTTGGCACCAATGCGCTGATCGTCGGCGTGTCGTTCGCGGTCGGGCCGACGGTGGCGTCGTTGATTCTGTCGGTCGCGACCTGGCCCTGGCTGTTCGCGGTCAACGTGCCGCTCGGTGTACTCGCGCTGAGCTTCGCGATGCCGGCGCTGCCGCATACCGCGCAGAGCCGGCACCCACTCGATCCGGTGGCGGCGCTGCTCAACGTGGTCACGTTCGCGGCGCTGATCTTCGCGCTCGGCGAGGCGGCGCAACGGGCGTCGCTGCAGATCGTGCTCAGCGCCGCGGCGCTCGCCGGCGTGTTCGGGCTGCTGCTGATCCGCCGCGAGGCGGGCCGCCCTGCGCCGATGCTGCCTGTCGATCTGTTCAAGCGGCCGGTGTTCGCGCTGTCGGCGGTGACGGCCGTGTGCTCGTTCGCCGCGCAGGGCCTCGCGTTCGTGTCGCTGCCGTTCTATTTCGAGGACGTGCTGCTGCGCAGCCAGGTCGAAACCGGCTTCCTGATGACGCCGTGGCCCGTCGTGGTCGCGCTCGCCGCGCCGCTCGCGGGCGGCCTGTCGGACCGCTACCCGCCGGGGCTGCTCGGCGCGATCGGGCTCGCGGTGCTGTCGGCGGGGATGGCCTCGCTGGCGATGCTGCCCCCCCATCCGCACGTGCTCGACATCGGCATCCGTATGGCGATCTGCGGCGCGGGTTTCGGCTTTTTCCAGTCGCCGAACCTGAAGGCGCTGATGGCGAGCGCGCCGCCGGAGCGTAGCGGCGGCGCGAGCGGCATCGTGGCGACCGCGCGGCTGCTCGGACAGGCGACCGGCGCGGCGCTGGTCGCGCTGTGCTTCGGCATTGCCGGCCGCCAGCATGGGCCGACGCTCGCGCTCGGCCTCGGCGCGTTCTTCGCCGGCGCGGCGAGCCTGGCGAGCGGCTTGCGGCTGCTCGCGCCGTCGCATCGCGCGGGCGTGCAGACGAAGGCAGCGGTCAGGTGAGATATGCGCCGGACGGCGCGTGAGGCGGGGATGAAGCCTGAATGAAGCGCGCCTCGAACGAGCGCGCACGAGTTGGAGCCAGTGCGGGAAGACGAGGCGGCAACCACGCGAGCCGCCTCGCTTCCGAGCAACGCGGCGCGATCAACGTGCCGCGAAATACCCCTTCACCGCGGCAATGAACGTGTCGATATCGTCGCGCGACACATCCATGTGCGTGACGAAGCGCGACGCGTACAGCATCTGCGTGAGGATGCCGCGCTCCTTGAGCCACGCCTCGAGCGGCGCGCAATGCTGCTGCGGAAACTGCGCGAACACCATGTTCGTCGCGACCGACTGCACCTTCACCTGCTCGATCGTCTCCAGCCCCGCCGCCAGACGCGCGGCATTTGCGTGGTCGTCGGCGAGCCGCTCGACGTTGTGATCGAGCGCGTACAGGCACGCCGCCGCGAGCACGCCAGCCTGGCGCATGCCGCCGCCGAGCACCTTGCGCCAGCGATGCGCGACGTCGATCAGCGCGCGGCTGCCGACCAGCACCGAGCCGACCGGCGCGCCCAGTCCCTTCGAAAAGCAGATCGACACCGAATCGAACGGCTCGGCCAGCGCCGCGACCGGCTTGCCCGCCGCGACCGCCGCGTTGAACACGCGCGCGCCGTCGAGGTGGGTCGCGAGGCCGCGCTCGCGCGCGAGCCGCGTCGCATCGGCGACGTACTGCGCCGGCAGCACCTTGCCGCCGATCGTGTTTTCCAACGCGAGCAACCGCGTGCGCGCGAAGTGATCGTCGATCGGCTTGATTGCGGCGGCGATCTTGTCGAGCGCGATCGAGCCGTCGGCGGCGTTTTCGAGCGGTTGGGGCTGGATGCTGCCGAGCACGGCCGCGCCGCCGCCCTCGTATTTGTAGGTGTGCGCGAGCTGGCCGACGATATATTCGTCGCCGCGCGCGCAGTGCGCCATCAACGCGGCGAGGTTGCTTTGTGTGCCGCTCGGGAAGAACAGCCCCGCTTCCTTGCCGGTGCGCTCGGCCAGCGTGGCCTGCAGACGCAGGACGGTGGGGTCGTCGCCCCAGACGTCGTCGCCGACTTCGGCCGCCGACATCGCCGCGAGCATCGGCGGAGTCGGACGGGTAACGGTATCGCTGCGCAAATCGATCATTGTGTGTCCCTGTGCGTCCATGAATGACAGCCTACGGCAACCGGCCGCCCGTGCATTCCGGAAGGAACGCGCGCGCCGGCAAACGAGCCATACAGTGTATTCAATTCAGACGACGCTGAAAATCGGCGCATCCCCGAGAAGCGCGCCGATCCGGCTGCGATGAGCCGACAGTCGCGACGGGGACCCTCAGCCGCCAGGCTTCGGCAACCACTGGAGCGGATCGACCGGCTGGCCGTTCTCGCGCACTTCGAACTGGATCGACGCGACGCCGTGGCTATCGACACCGACCTCGCCGATCGTCTGCCCTTGCGCCACCGCATCGCCTTCCTTGACGAGTAGCTGGCTGTTCTGGCCGTACGCGGTGATCAGCGAATCGTTGTGCTTGATGATGATGAGCGGGCCGTAGGCTTCGATGCCGGTGCCCGCGTACACCACGCGGCCGGTCGCCGCGGCCTTGACCGGATCACCGGGTTGGCCGCCGATCACGATGCCGTTGGATTTGCCCGGCGCGAACGTGCGCAGGATCGGTCCGCGCAATGGCCATTGCAGCACGCCCTGCTGTGGCACGGTGGCAGGGGCCGGCGCACCGGGTACGGCGCCCGGCGGCACGTTCGCCGTCGCGCCCGGCGCGGCTGGCGCACCCGGCGCCACCGCGACCGGCGGCGTGACCACGCTGCCCGAGGCCATCGGCGGTGAAACGCGCAGCACCTGGCCGGGCGCGACCGCCGCGTTGACCGGCAAGCCGTTCCAGGCCGCGATTTCCTGCGGCCTTCGTCCATAGGCCGAAGCGATGCCGGACAGCGTATCGCCCGGATTGACGCGATAGTAGCCGGCGGGCACCGGGACGGTCGCGAGGCTGGTCGTGCTCGACGGCGCGTTGCTATAGAACGGCGTGCTTTCCCACGGCATCGTCGTGCAGCCGGCGATCGCCACGCCGAGCGCCGCGGCCATCAGCAGGCGGATCGCCGTCGGTTGCCATTGTTGTGTCATCTGATTTTCCTCGACCTGTGTCTCAATCCAATTCAATCGACGCCGTAGCAATTGCCGTGCCGTCACGCTTGCACACGGTCGCGGTTGTCCGCTGCCGCCTGGATATCGTGCGCGACCGCCACACGCGTGCCGTCAAACTGACGTGTTCTTCAGACGCTGCCCTGCTTTTCGACGACGAGCACGCGTGCCGCGCCCAGCGGATGCGCGACATGCTCGGTGCCGACCGACGCATGGAACACGTCGCCGGTTTCGAGCACTGTCGTGCGTTCGACGCCGTCTTCGCGATAGCGCATTTCGACGCGGCCGTCGAGCACGGCGAATACCTCCTCGCCGTCGTTCACGTGCCACTTGTACGGCTGGTCGGTCCAATGCAGACGCGTGGTGATGCCGTTCATGTTCGCGATGTCGAGCGCGCCCCAGGCACGCGACGCGGTGAAGCTTCTGCTGCGGATGATCTTCATGGTCGATGAGCAATTGGCAAGCGCGCAAGCCCGGCGGGCGGCGCCGTGCGCCCACGGCGTCGGCGCTCGCGCGGCTGGCCCTATTATAGGTCGCGTGGCCCGCGCGTCTGGGCGAGCAAGCCGCCAGGTCGTTCCGTCCGATCATTGCAGGCGATCGACCATCGCCTATACTCAGTCAAGCCGCGCGGAGCAGCTCACGACAACGTTGGGATTCTGGGAGGAATCGAGCATGAACAAAGCCACCTTTCTGGCCGTGCAACTCAACGTCGACGATGTGGCGGCGTCTGCCGGCCTCGTCGAACTGCTGAACACGCATCTGATCTTCGCCGCCGAAGTTGCCGAGGCCGCCGATGCGCTCGTGCAACTGGCGAGCATCGCGAGACTGTCGAGCGGGGTCGAGGCGAGCGTCGAGCTGCCGGCGGTGGCGCTCGAACGGCTGCGCGAGGCGCTCGACAACCTGAGCGACTACGACGAATCGTGGCTGCTCGCGCTGGAGCCGAGCCGCGCGCTGTTCGATGACATCGGCCGGCGGCAGCGAACGCTGCATTGACGGGAACGTCGCAGCACGGCGCCGTAAACGACAAAACGCCATCCGATCGAACTGGATGGCGTTTTTTCTTGCCCGCCGCGTTCGCGCTATTCCACGAAGCGGCGTCTACAGCGCACTACAACTACCCACTACATCTGCGGACTTCTACTGCGATTAGTTGCCGAAGTACACCGAGTCACGGTTGGCCTTCGCCGGAATGACAGCGTGGCCAGCTTGCGATGTGCCGGCGGCCGGAGCGCCGTAGCCGCTGCTGTCTGCGGGGTTGGCCGCGATGGCCGTGCCGCGTTGCGCATCGACGCGTGCTTGCGCTGCCTGGATGTCGGCCGGGTAGTTCACGTCGCTGGCGCTCGGGTTGTAGCCGGCCTTTTCGAGTTGAATCAGTTCAGCGCGAACCTGAGCACGGGTCACCGGCTGACTCGCTTGAGCGAACGACGCGACCGGAACAACGAGGGCGGCGGCGATAGCAACAGCGGAAATCAGGGTCTTCATGATTAACCTCCAAAGGACTTGTCGTGTGGTGCGCCTCGGGTTTCTGCTTATCCCTCAGCGATTGAAAACAAGTTTAGAGGTGTCTCGATCTAGGGTAAACCCTTAAACCAGTGAAACTCTATTACTGCCGTCGCAATAATCATTTGGCATTCTTCAAGTCCGCGTTTAACCCGCGCGACATCTGGTAATAATGCGGCGTTTCCTTGCCGATCCGAACGGAGCAACGGCCCGACGCGCCCTGTCACCATGGCGCGCCGGGCCGTATTTTCAACCGCTCAGCTCCACTGCGCGTGGAAGCTGCCCGGCTTGTCGATGCGTTCGAACGTATGCGCGCCGAAGAAGTCGCGCTGCGCTTGCACGAGGTTCGCGGGCAGACGCTCCGAGCGGTAGGCGTCGAAATACGCGATTGCCGACGCGAATGCCGGCACCGGCACACCCGCGTTGACCGCGGCCACCACGACTTCGCGCAGTGCCGTCTGGTAGTTCTTCGCGATGTCGCGGAAGTACGGGTCGAGCAGCAGGTTCGCGAGCGCCTTGTCCTTCGAATAGGCGTCGGTGATCTTCTGCAGGAAGCGCGCGCGGATGATGCAGCCCGCGCGGAAAATCTTCGCGATCGTCCCGTAGTCGAGATCCCAGTTGTACTCTTCCGACGCGGCGCGCAACTGCGCGAAGCCCTGCGCGTACGAGATCACCTTGCTGAAGTACAACGCGCGGCGCACCGATTCGATGAACGCGTCCTTCGCGCCTTCGAGCGGTCTCGCCTGCGGACCTTCCAGCACCTTGCTCGCGGCCACGCGCTGCGTCTTCAGCGACGACAGCACCCGCGCGAACACCGCCTCGGTGATCAGCGGCAACGGCGCGCCGAGGTCGAGCGCGTTCTGGCTGGTCCACTTGCCGGTGCCCTTCTGCGCGGCACGGTCGAGAATCACGTCGACGAGGTCCTTGCCGGTTTCGTCGTCCTTCTTGCCGAAGATCTTCGACGTGATTTCGATCAGATAGCTGTCGAGCTCGCCCTGGTTCCACTCGGTGTAGACCTTGCCGAGTTCCTCGTTCGACAATCCGACGACCTGCTTCAACACCGCGTAGCTTTCGGCGATCAGCTGCATGTCACCGTACTCGATGCCGTTGTGCACCATCTTCACGAAGTGGCCCGCGCCGTCCGGTCCCATGTACGCGACGCAGGGCTCGCCGTCCGGCGCCTTCGCGGCGATCTCGGTGAGGATCGGCGCGACGAGGTCGTACGCGTCGCGCGGGCCGCCCGGCATGATCGACGGGCCTTTCAGCGCGCCTTCCTCGCCGCCCGAGACGCCGGTGCCGATGAAATGCAGACCCGCCTTCGCGAGTTCCTGGTTGCGGCGGATCGTGTCGGTGAAAGGCGTGTTGCCGCCGTCGATCAGGATGTCGCCTTTTTCGAGCAGCGGCTTGAGCGAGGCAATGGTCGCGTCGGTCGGCTCGCCGGCCTTGACCATCATCAGAATGCGGCGCGGCTTTTCGAGCGAGTCGACGAACTCTTCCAGCGTGAAAGCCGGCACCAGTTTGCGGTCCGGAAATTCGGCGATGAGTTCGTCGGTTTTCGCGCGGCTACGGTTGTAGACCGACACCGCGTGGCCGCGGCTCTCGATGTTGAGCGCCAGATTGCGGCCCATGACCGCCAGCCCCACCACGCCGATTGCCTGTTTGCCCATTTGAATTCTCCAGAGTCCAAAAAAATGTCGTGGCGCCACGCCATGAAAACGGCGGGCGCGGCGTCGAGGGTGAAAGGATAAAAGAAATGCGCGCTTGCCGCTTGGGAGGGGGCAAGCACGCCAGTTGCTCGTGCTCCTGTCGTGCTCATGTTTGCGCGTGACGACAGGTATTGTGCGCGCGTCGGCGTTTGCGCGACCGGTTCGGTTTGGGATCGGACTGAGGTTTGGCGCAAGGCGTGGACGAATGCGCGGCCCGTCGGTGCACCCGCTACCCTGCCCGCTTCGTGAACACCAGGCTGAAGTTGTTCGCGGGCATCGCGACCACCCGTTCGCAGGTGAGCCCCGCCGTGTCGCCGAGCGCGACGACCGCTTCCATATCGCGCACGCCCCATTCGGGATCGCGGCTCTTCAACCATTGATCGAACGCTGCGTTGCTCGGCGCCGTGTGCGCGCCGCCGCGCCGGTAAGGACCGTATAGATAGAGCACGCCGCCGTCGACGAGGCGCCGCCCCGCGCCGTCGAAAAGTGCCTGCGCCGCGCTCCACGGCGAAATGTGGATCATGTTGATGCAGACGACGGCGTCGAGCGCATCGACGCCCCAGTCCGGCTGATGCACGTCGAGCGCGAGCGGCGCGCGCACGTTCGCGAGCCCCGCGTGCGCGGTCCACGCGGCAATCGACTCGCGCGCCTGCGCATCGGCATCGCTCGGTTGCCAGTCGAGACCGGGCAGCGCGCCGGCGAAGCAGATCGCGTGCTCACCGGTGCCGCTCGCGATTTCGAGCACGCGGCCGCTCGCCGGCAGCGCCTCGCGCAGCACGGCGAGGATCGGTTCGCGATTGCGTTCGGCGGATGGCGAATGTTGCCGGGAGTCGGTCATGGTCGGCTCTGGGTGTTCCTCAGGTTTTGACGGTGATCGGCGGGATCTACTCATTCTCAATCGCCAGCCAGCAGACCGGCGAGCGCGCTCAAGGTATCGCCGCACGGCGCGGCCACCTTCAGCGACAGCAGCGGATCGGCGCGCGTGCGGCCGAGGTTGATCGCCGCGATCGGCTTGCCCTGGCGCTGCGCCCACACGCAGAAGCGGTAGCCGGAATACACCATCAGCGACGAGCCGGCCACGAGCACGGCGTCGGCCGCATCGAGCGCATGCGACGCCGCTTCGACGCGCGCCTTCGGCACGTTCTCGCCGAAGAACACCACCGACGGCTTCAGCAACCCGCCGCAGTTCGCGCATGCCGGCACGCGAAAACCGCCGAGATCGTGCCACTCGAGATGCGCGTCGCCATCGGCGGCGGCTTCGGCCGTGACGTCGAGCAGAGCGGGGTTGTCGGCTTCGAGCGTCTGCTGGATCGCCGCGCGCGAGTGCTGCATGCCGCAGTCGAGACAACTGACGCCGTCGATGCCGCCATGCAGCTCGATCACGTCGCGGCTGCCCGCGCGCTGATGCAAGCCGTCGACGTTCTGCGTGACCAGCGTCGGCACGTGACCGGCCGCTTCGAGCCGCGCGAGCGCGACATGCGCGGCATTCGGCTGCGCGCGCGCGACGAGCGGCCAGCCGACCATGCTGCGCGCCCAGTAGCGCTGACGCATCGCCGGCGTGCCAAGGAACTCCTGCAGCGTGATCGGCGGCGAGCGCTTCCATGCGCCGCTGTCGTCCCGGTAGCCGGGGATGCCGGAGTCAGTGCTGATGCCCGCGCCGGTCAGCACGAACAGGCGCGGATGACGCTGCACGAAGCGATGCAGATCGTCGAGCGTGTGCGGATCAGTGAGAGATTCGGTTGGCGTGAGCTGAAGGTCGGTCACAACGGGGACGGTGGACGATCGTGCGCGAATTCGTGCGCGAATCAGCGGCGAGGGCTCGGTTTGCCGCGCGTGGGTGTCGAGCGACGCGCGTCGGCTTGCGGTTTCGACTTCGCGCCCTGCGTGTCCGGTCGCCGCGCTGGCCGCGCCTTCTGCGCCTGCCGCTTGTGCCACGCAGCTAGCGCGAGCTCGTAGCGCTCCAGCGCTTCATCGTAGAGATCGAACACACACTGCGTGCAGCCGCTATGACAGCAGTCGTCGAGATCGGGCCGCACGGGCGGCTGTGGCGGCGGGTCGTCGCTGGGTGTGGCGCGGGGCACGGCGGCTTGCTTTGCGTGGAAAGACGGCGGAGCGCCCAGTATAAGTTGAACGCGCGCGCCCCGCTCCCCGCCCCGGCGTTGTGAGCCGGTGCTGCGCGCCGCTCAGCCGCGCCCGACGAACGGCATCTTGCTCGCCATGATCGTCATGAACTGCACGTTCGCCGACAGCGGCAGGCTCGCCATATGCAGCACCGCGTCGGCGACGTGCTGCACGTCCATCAGCGGCTCGACCGCGATCTCGCCGTTCGCTTGCGGCACGCCGCGCGCCATTCGCGCGGCCATCTCGGTCCCCGCGTTGCCAATGTCGATCTGCCCGCACACGATGTCGTATTTGCGGCCGTCGAGCGACACCGCTTTCGTGAGTCCGGTAATCGCGTGTTTGGTCGCCGTGTAAGCGGCGCTGTTCGGACGCGGCGCATGCGCGGAGATCGAGCCGTTGTTGATGATGCGGCCACCGCGCGGGTTCTGCGTCTTCATCAGGCCGAACGCCGCGCGCGTGCACAGGAACACGCCGTTCAGATTGGTATCGACGATGGAACGCCATTCGTCGATGCTCACTTCGTCGAGATCGACGGGCGAGCCGTTGCGTCCCGCGTTGTTGAACAGCAGGTCGAGCCGGCCGAAGCGCGCGCGGATCGTGTCGAAAAGCGCGGCGACGCTGTCGGCGTCGGTCACGTCGCACGCAACCGCGAGCGCGTCGCCGCGCAGCGCCCGCGCTTGCTGCGCGACCGCATCGAGCGCGGCCTGGCGGCGGCCGGCGAGCACCACGCTATAGCCGTGCTGCGCGAGCGTCAGTGCGCACGCGCGGCCGATGCCGCTGCCCGCGCCCGTCACCAGCGCCACTTTTCCGTTTCCTGTTTCCGACATCACGCATCTCCTGTTGTATTGGGTAGCGACGCGAGCTTGTTGCGGCAATCGGTCCGATCGCCATCGACACGCGCGACTCTTTTCGCCCCGCACCATACAACAGCGAATCGGCGATCGCAAACCGCGCGACGTCTTTCAGCGCGCTTTCACCGGATACGTGGCCGCCGAACGGCACGTCGACGAGCGCAACAGTGGTATCGTTCGCGGCTGCGCATCGCGCAAGATTCACGGCCTTCCCGGGACGGAGGAAGGCGTACTGGAAGCACGTTCGATGAATGAATGCCCGAACCCGCCGCGCCGCTGGCCGCGTAGCCGCAACTCCGCACTGCTGAACGGCACGATCGGCTGGCACGTGATCGTGCTGATCGGCGTGGCTGTCGCACCGGCCGCGTGGCCATGGTGGCTCGCCGCGATCGTCGCGAATCACGCGCTGTTCACGATCGCCGGACTATTGCCGCGCACCACGCTGCTCGGGCCCAACTGGACCCGCCTGCCCGCGAACCCGCGCAACGCGGATGCAATCGCGCTGACCATCGACGACGGTCCCGATCCCGTCGTCACGCCGCAAGTGCTCGATCTGCTCGACGCGTTCGACGTGCGCGCGACGTTCTTCTGCATCGGCGCGAAGGTGGAGCGTTATCCGCAACTCGCGCGCGAAATCGTCGCGCGTGGGCATGGGCTCGAAAATCACTCGCAGGTGCACGTGCATACGTTTTCGGTCACGTTTCCGCGCGCGTTGACGCGCGAGATCGCCGCCGCGCAACGCACGCTCGAAACCGTCAGCGGCGCGCGGCCGATGTTTTTCCGCGCGCCCGCCGGCCTGCGCAACCTCTTCCTGGAGCCGGTGCTGCGCAAGCTCGATCTGCGTCTCGCGGCCTGGACACGGCGCGGCTACGATACGCGCGAGCGTGACCCTCACGTGGTTGCGCGGCGGCTGCTCGATGGTCTCGCCGCGCGCGACATCCTGTTGCTGCACGATGGCAACGCCGCGCTGACGATCGAAGGCCAGCCGCTGATTCTCGCGGTGCTGCCGAGCGTGATCGAAGCGGCACGCGAGCGCCATCTGCGTTTCGTCACGCTGCGCGAAGCGCGCGCCGATGCGTGACGGCGCGCGTGAAGTGACACCACGCGCACGCAGCGCTACACACGGAAATCCGCCGCCATGTCCTCGTCGGTGCGCGCTTCGAGCTTGCCGTCGCGGCACGCTTTGATGAACACGTCGTGGTCGCGCTCGACCTGATCCGCGTAGGCGCTCGCGTAGCCGCTCAGCGCTTCGCCGAACTGATCGCCGCGGCCGATGTACGCGCTGATCTCGATCGCCTGGCCGCTCGCCTTCGCATGCGCGCGCGCCATGATCCAGCCGCACAGCCGCGCATAGCCGTCGAGCAGATCGCTGTCGAACAGCTCGATATTCGCGGACAGCTTCATGTCGCGCAGTTGGCGTAAATAGAAATGCCGCCCGAGCGGCCCGGTCCCCCAGCCGAGGAAGACGTCGCTCGCGGCCTGCAGCAGCCGCTGTCCTTGCACGACGCGCTCGCCCTGATGCGTGACCGCCGGCGACTTGTAACGAACTGCGCGATGACCGACGGCCGCGCCTCCTTCAATTGCAGGAACAACGGCTTGCCCATGTGATCGACGAGCAGCACGACCAGACAACGCGTGCCGACGCTGCCGACGCCGACCGCCTTGAACACGACGTCGTGCCTCGTGAACTGATCCAGCAGTTCGCGCCGATCGTGCGACATCGCCTTGCGGTACTCGTCCCACACCTGCTCGACCATCTTGTCGACGTTGCCGGTCCGGTAGGTTTCGGTTTCCTCGGCCGTCAACAACGTGTTCGCACCGTGCACGTGAAACAGCGCGGGCGGCGCATCGTGGATGGTCCACCGATTGCCGTCGAACGAGGCCATTTTTTCGAGCAGGCTTTCATGCGTGCGGCTCGCGGCCTTCTCCATGCCGCGCCGCACCGCGCGCCGGCGCTCGGGCGTCAGTGCGATCTCGGCCATGCGGTCGAACGTGATGCGGTCGTACCACAGGTCGAGCGCGCCGAACTGCGCGTATTGCGCGACGCGATCGCGATACGAGCCGACCGCGCTCATCACCAGACTCTCGGCGGTGCCGCGGCTCAGGCGCATCTGCCGCGCGGCCACGACGAGGCTCGCGCACAGGCGTTTCAGGTCCCATTCGAACGGGCCGATCGAGACTTCATCGAAGTCGCTCAGGTCGAAGACCAGTTGCCGCTCGGGCGTTGCGAAGCCGCCGAAATTCATCAGATGGCCGTCGCCGCAGATCGGCATGGTGAGG
This sequence comes from Paraburkholderia sp. MM5496-R1, assembly GCF_050436205.1. Lineage (NCBI taxonomy): Bacteria > Pseudomonadati > Pseudomonadota > Betaproteobacteria > Burkholderiales > Burkholderiaceae > Paraburkholderia > Paraburkholderia sp. MM5496-R1. The sequence continues at coordinate 1,833,779 of NZ_JBNDLT010000003.1, read as the reverse complement.
CCGGTGTCGTGCACCTTGCTCAGATCGTGCGCCTGCAGAATCGCGCTGCCTCGAAAGAACGAGAACGGCGAGGCAGCCATGCGCCCATAGCGCAGCGGCACCAGATTCTCGACGCGCTCCGCGCTGCTCTGTTTCAGCAGCTCGATCGGATCGCGGTGCAACTCGCCGACCGCCCGGTGACTCGAGCGTTTCGAATGCTCGCGCGCGGCGCGGCCGCGCGCTTCCCGTTCGGCAATGGTGCTGGCTTTCATGCTTTCTCTCCGTGTTTGCGAGTCTTGAGCCGGCGCTGACAGAGACTGCTTGCCGCGCACGGCGTCGTTAACATCGAGGGCTGCAGCCGCGATCATAACGGGTCGAAACACACGATGAATCGCCGCCAGTGAGCGCGGCGCTTGCAGCCGTGGCGGCGAGCTTGCAACCCGCGTTGCAACCCGCTTTACAGCCAGCCAGTCGCTCGCGTAGCACGCCGTAGTATTTTGCCAACGCCGGCGCGCGTGGGCGCGAAAGCCCATGCAGCCGCGCGCGCACCGCGCGTAGAATCGAGCGCATGCGCCCTACCCTCGCTCCGCAGCGCGAGCCCGAGCTGCCGCTGCATACGCCCAGTGTGTCGTCGCTGACGTTGGCGGCGGTCATTGCGCTGATCGCGTGGATGGCGATCCTCGCGCAAGCCGACCTGACGATCGATCGCTCGCTCGCGCGCGGGCTCACCGTATTCGACGCGCTCGCGCGCATGAGCAGCTACCTGACCAATCTGACGGTGCTCGCCAGTGCGCTCTGCTTCACCTGCATCGTGCTGCGGAAGCACCGCTCGCCGCTCGTGCGCTTCTTCCGGCAGCCCACGGTCGTGACCGCGGTGGTCGCGTACATCGTGTTCGTCGGCCTCGCGTACAACCTGCTGTTGCGCGGACTGTGGCCGCTGTCGCCCTACCGGCGCCTGCTCAACGAGTCGCTGCACAGCGTGCTGCCGATGCTCGCCGCGCTCTACTGGGTGCTGTTCGTGCCGCGTTTTCATCTGCGGTTGCGCCACGCTCCGCTGTGGCTCGTCTATCCGCTCGCCTATCTCGGCATCACGTTCTGGCGCGGCAGCCTGTCGGATTTTTATCCGTATCCGTTCATCGACGTCGAAACGCTCGGGCTGCGCCAGGTGCTCGTCAATGCCGCGCTGCTGTTCGGCGGTTTTCTGATGCTGCTGGCCGTGTTGGTCGGCATCAATTTCGGGCGCCGACGATGATGTTCCAGCACGTCCCGTTTGGCCGGATGCATGGCGTCCCGTCGCCGGGCGCACTTCTTGCGCCCCTTTCGTCACTGACGCAGGCTCACGCCGCACTGGCACGGCTTGCGCGGCGCCCTTGTGCGAGCGCGTTGCAATTGCCGCGGGCCCGCACGTAAATATGACAACAGGAGCGATGCATATGGATACGAATTCAGCGGCAGGCGCGGTAAAGGAAGTCGCGGGCAAGGTGCAAAGCGCGGTCGGCGATGCCGTCGGCGACACCAGCGCGCAGGTGGCGGGCAAGGCGCGCGAATTGAGCGGCAAGGCGCAGCAGTTATGCGCGAATACGACGAGCCTCGTGCGCGATACGACGGCCGAAAATCCGTTCACGACGCTGGCCGTGGTTGCTCTCGCCGGGTTCGTGATGGGCGCGCTGTGGTCGCGCGGCGGTCGCGACTACGACTGAAGCAGGCACGGCGCCGGATCATCGGCGCCGATCAACAGGGCGCAGCAGTCGCGCCAAAGCGGGCGATCCGCCGCAAGCGGATCGCCCGCCGCTTCACTAGCCGCTCTTCTTGCGGCCGGCGCCCATTTCCAGTTCGATCCACGTCGGCGCGTGGTCGCTGGCATGCGGTTCGCCGCGCACCCAACGGTCGACGCCCGCATCGCGCAGGCGCGGCGCGAGGTCGGCGCTCAGCAGCAGATGATCGATGCGCAGCCCCGAATTCGTATCCCAATGACGGCGAAAATAATCCCAGAACGTGTACACGCGTTCGTCGCCGAAATGCGTGCGCAGCGCATCGGTCCAGCCTTGCGCGAGCAGCCTGCGATAACGCTCGCGGCTCTCCGGCTGCAGCAGCGCGTCCTTTAGCCACGAGCGCGGGTTGTAGATGTCTTCGTCGGTCGGCACGACGTTGAAGTCCCCAGCGATCACGACCGGGTGGCCGCTCTGGTAGAGCTGAGCCGCATGCGCGATCAGATGATCGAACCACGCGAGCTTGTAGTCGAACTTGGGGCCGGGCTGCGGATTGCCGTTCGGCAGGTACAAACACACGATCAGCACGCCGCCGACCGCGGCCTCGATATAACGGCTATGCGTGTCGTCTTCGAAACCGGGCAGACCGCGCCGACGTTCGAGCGGTGCGTCGCCTTTGGCCAGAATCGCCACACCGTTCCATGCGCTCTGGCCTTGCCACACGGCGCCATAACCGGCGTCGCGCAATGCGTCGACTGGAAATGCGCTATCCACTGCCTTCAGTTCCTGCAGGCAGACCACGTCAGGCGCCTCGCGCTCGAGCCATTGCAATAGCGCCGCCTGCCGCGAGCGGATACCGTTGATGTTGAACGTCGCAATGCGCAGCTTCGCCATGATCATCTCTCCCTCGCCTATTGCTCCGCGACGTCGCGATACTCGGTCGGCCGCGAACGCGCGCGGCAATCAGGGTGTTGTCCCCGATCGGTTTTGCTCATAGCACCGGCTCCATTTTGGCCCGGTTGGCCAGTTCCAAATTTATCACCCGCAAAGCGGACATTTTCCATTCAGTTCAAACCTCTCGACATTCGCGGCGAAGCTACCCGTAAGTCTAATGAAGGGGACTGAAAGTCCGATGATAATTGGACGGTAAGAGCATGTGTATTGCATTATAATTTTGTGCACCACGAGCCGCCGGCACGACGACCGGCTCAGGCCTGGCGGGTTGCGCGCCTGTTTTTTTACTGACTGACTCAAAATCGTTTCAATGGAAGCTGCAATGAACGCTGCCCCTTCATGCCCGCAATGCGCAATGGAAAACACTTACCCTGACGGCACGCTGTACGTGTGCGCGGACTGCGGTCACGAATGGTCGGCGAACGCTGGCACCGACGCGAGCGATGAACCTGCGGGCAGCGTCGTCAAGGATGCGAACGGCAACGTGCTGTCGGACGGTGACTCGGTCGTGCTGATCAAGGATTTGCGCGTCAAGGGCTCGTCGATCACGCTGAAGATGGGCACCAAGGTGAAAAGCATCCGGATCGTCGGTGGCGATCACCAAATCGACTGCAAGACGGACGCCGGCAGCTTCATGCTCAAGGCCTGCTTTCTGAAGAAGGTCTGACGGGCCGTTCCCCGTTGGCGGCCCCGCACGGAAGCGCGGACATCGCGTTCTTCACCGCCTGTCGCGAGCGTTTAACCGGGACGGGCGTCCTCGTCATCAACTTTACGGACGATGATCCGGCCATACCGCGGCACCTCGAGCGGCTGAAATCCGTATTTGGCGTTTCCTATGCGATCGTTCGGTGCGGCGACGACAGCAACTTCGTCGCGTTTGCCTGGAAAAGCGGGCGTCGCTTGCCGCCCCGACAAGTCCTGTTCGAGCGCGCCCTCTCGTTTGACTTTGCAGGCGAACGCAAGCTGTCCGTCACTGCTTGCCACCTGAAAGCGGGAGAGCGCCTCGATCCGAAGCGGCTGATCTGGCATGCGCAAGGGTAAGGGCAAGGGCAAGGGCACTGGGAAATCGGCGGTTGACCGGCACCAGGCCTCGAGCTGGGCGTCACTTTCCCCGCTTGGCGAGTGGACTCTTGGTCTTGTAGGTCACGCCGTGACGCTCGAGATACTCGCGGATCAGTTGGCGGACGACTTGTGACGGCGTCAGATCTTGCGCCGAGCAGAGCATTTCAAATGCTTCTTTCTTGGCGGGGTCGATCAGGACGGTCAGGCGTGCGGTTTTCGTTTCCATTACGAGGACGGGTCGGCGAATATGCTAACCAAATTATAATGCATTTGCTTTCGACGAGGATTCACCCCGCCTCCTATGAGGTCAGTGCCTGCGCTCGAACCGATAGAGATAGGCCAGCACATCGTCGGCGACGGGCACGATCGCGAGTGTGACGAGCGCGCCGGCGAGCGGCACGGTCGACACGTAGCCCACATGCTTGAAACCGATTGCGCCGATCAGGCCGCCCACGAAAAACGACGCGAGCATCGTGCCGTGGATCTTCAGCTTCGCGCGGTTTGCGATGACCGCGTGCGCGTCGTCGATGAGCGCCGATCGATTCCAGTAAAAAAGCTTACCCAACTCAATTCCGAGGTCCGTGACGATGCCGGTCATGTGTGTGGTACGGATCTCCGCGCCCGACAGCTTGGTGATCATCGCATTCTGCAGCCCCATGATGAAGCACAGCAGGATCACGGTCACGGGGACGAAGAACGCTTCGCGTAGCGCGAGGTGGCTGCCGAGCAGACCGAACAGGAGCAGCAGCGCGGCCTCGACCGCCAATGGCAGCACGTACTGGCTTTGCAGGCCGCGACGGCGCCCCCAGTTGACGAGCACCGCCGAGCCCCCCGCTCCGACGACAAACGATGCCAGCGAACCGATGCCGGCCAGCACGAGCCGGATGTCCCCGAGCGCCGTCTGGTCCGCGATCGCCGACACGATGCCGCTCATATGCGACGTGTATTGCTTGACCGCGAGGAAGCCGCCGGCATTGGTGGCGCCGGCGACGAAGGCAAGAGACAACCCGAGCTGACGGTTCGCGGTCGTGCTGCGGTGTTTTCCCGTCAGGCTTCGAAAGTACTGCGCAGGCATAGGATCTTCACTCAATCGCTCGGAACAACAGCAAAGACGCGGCGAATAGACGCTTCGCGCACCGCATGCAGGCGAGCTGCGCACAGCGGCGCCCGATTCGCTCGAACATGTGGTTCACATGATAACGCCATTATCATGTCCTGTTATCCAGATTGGTTTTCTGATGTCATAATGCGGTTTGAGTGAGCCCGGCAAGCTGGAGCTCATTCCATGCTCCTCGTCCCAATCCGAGCGTACTGGAGACATTCCGGATGGCACCTTTCACGGTCGTCCATTTCGTCCTGCTGGTCGCGGCCGCCTGGCTTGCGACCGGCACGCTGGGTCTCGGAGTTCTGCATCGCACGCGATTCGTTGCACACGGGCTGTTTCCGCTCGGCGCGCTGGGAGGGCTGCTGCTGGGCGCGGCGGGACTCGCCGGCATCTTTTCCGAACCGACCGCCGCGGTGCTGCCGATCGGACTGCCCGGGTTGCCGTTCCATCTGCGCGTCGATGGGCTATCCGGCTATTTCCTGTTCGTGCTTGGTGTCGTCAGCGCGGGGATCGGCGCCTTCTCCGCCGGTTATTTCCGTAAGGGCGAAGGGTCCGCGCCGGGACTCATCTGCTTCGAATACCACGTTTGCATCGCGAGCATCGCGCTCGTGCTCATCGCCGATGATGCGTATGTGTTCATGGTCGCCTGGGAAACGCTGACGCTGTCCGCGACGTTCCTCGTGATGACCAACCATCGGATCGGCGAGATCCGCCGCGCAGCCTACCTGTATTTCCTGATCTCCCACGTCGGCGCGCTCGCGCTGCTGCTTTGCTTCGGCATCCTGCAGGCGCGCACCGGTGACTACACGTTTGCCAATTTGCGCGCGCAGTCGCCCGACGCGTTGTGGGCATCGCTCGCGTTCCTGTTCGCGCTGGTTGGATTCGGTGCCAAGGCGGGCGTGTTCCCGTTGCACGTGTGGCTGCCGGACGCCCATCCCGCGGCGCCGTCCCCCGTATCGGCGCTGCTCAGTGGATTCGTGCTGAAGGTCGGCCTGTATGGCCTGATCCGGACCGTGTTCGACCTGCTGCACGTGCAGCTCGCCTGGTGGGGCGTGCTGCTGCTCGTGCTGGGTATCGGCACCGCGCTGCTCGGCGTGGTGTTCAGTACGATCCAGGTCGATATGAAGCGCCTGCTCGCGTATTCGTCGATCGACAACGTCGGCCTGATGATCGTCTCGCTCGGGCTCGCGGTGCTGTTTCGCGCGTACGGGATGACGGCCCTGTGCGCGCTTGCGCTGAGCGCGATGCTCTACCAGATCGTCGCGCATGCGGCCTTCAAGAGCCTGCTGTTCCTCGGCACCGGGGCCGTGCTGCACGCCACCGGGGAGCGCAATCTCGGCAAGCTTGGCGGCCTGATCCGTGTCATGCCGTGGACCGCCTGGGCCGTGCTCACTGGCGTCGCAGCCAGCGCTGGCTTGCCTCCGATGAGTGGTTTCGTCGCGGAGTGGCTCCTGCTGCAAAGCTTCCTGTTCACGCCGGGTCTGCAGAATTCCGTGCTGGCGATGACGGTGCCGATTGCGGCCGCACTCGTCGCGATGACGGCAGCTCTCGCCGGTTACACGATGGTCAAGTTCTTCGGCATCGTCTTCCTCGGGCAGCCGAGAGAAGCAAAACTGAGTCGCGCACACGACGTGAATACCTGGGAACGGCTCGCGTTCTGCTGGTTCGCGGTGGCCGGTGTGCTGCTCGGACTGATGCCTACGCAGTTCGTCAAGGTGCTGGACCGGGTCACGCGCGTGCTCGTCGGTGCCGGGATCGGCGCGGAAAATCATGGCTGGTTGATCTTCGTGCCGGTGTCGACCGCGCGGGCGAGTTACATGCCCGTCGTGTTCATGCTGTTTTTCGTCGCTTGCTGCGGCCTTGCGTGGGTGCTGGTACGGCGCTTCTACCACGGTCGGCTGCGACGGGCCGCGCCGTGGAGTTGCGGCTTCCCGTTTACGACCGCGCGGATGCAGGATACGGCGGAAGGCTTCGGGCAACCGATCCGGGAGATCTTCGCGCCGCTGCTGCGCATCGAGCGGCAACTGCCGTCGCCGTTCGACGCGCAGCCGGCCTACCGGGTCTCGGTCGCTGACCGAACGTGGTCGATTCTCTACGAACGTATCGCGGCACTCACGCAACGCGCGGCGGAATGGGCGGGGCGGCTGCAGACGGGCAAGATTGCCGTGTACCTGACCTACAGCTTCGCCGTGCTGATCGTGCTCCTGCTGCTGGTGAGACGATGGTGACCCTATCCGGCGTGCTATCGCAAACCCTCGAGATCGTCCTGGCGCTTGCCGCGGCGCCACTGCTCACGGGTTGGGTCAACCAGTGCCGCGCGTGGCTGCAGAACCGGCGTGCGCCCAGCATCTGGCAACCGTACCGGATGCTCCACAAGCTGTTCAACAAGGAATCCGTCGTCGCTTATGGCGCGAGTCCGGTGTTCCGTGGCGCGCCGTATGTCGTGTGGGCGGCGATGACGCTCGCCTGTGCAATCGTGCCGACGCTGTCGACGGAATTGCCGCTGTCTCCCGCCGCGGATGCGATCGCGCTCGTCGGCCTGTTTGCGTTCGCGCGCGTCGCGCTGTCGCTCGCGGCGATGGATATCGGTACGGCGTTCGGCACGCTCGGCGCGCGCCGCGAGATGCTGGTCGGTTTCCTCGCGGAACCGGCCTTGCTGATGGTGCTGCTGTCGGCCTCGCTGATCACGCAGTCGACCCTGCTCACGAGCATCGTCGCGACGCTCGGACACAGCGAGCTGACGATCTATCCGAGCCTGGCGTTCGCCGGCATAGCGTTCACGCTGGTGTCGCTCGCCGAGAATGCGCGGCTGCCCGTCGACAACCCGACCACCCACCTCGAGCTGACGATGATCCACGAGGCGCTGATCCTCGAATATTCGGGGCGGCACCTCGCGCTGATGGAATGGGCGGCCAGCCTCAAACTGTTCGCCTACTCGTGCATCGGCATTGCGCTGTTCATGCCGTGGGGGATCGCCGCGGCGGGTAATCCGCTCGCGCTGCTGCTCGCGGTGCCGGCACTCTTCGTCAAGCTGATGGCGGGCGGCGCCGCGCTGGCCGTGATCGAGACCGCCAACGCGAAGATGCGGATTTTCCGGGTCCCGGAGTTCCTCGCGACCGCCTTCCTGCTCGCGGTGATCGGCATGCTCGTTCACCTGCTACTGGGAGCATGAATGCACACCTACGCGACGCAACTGATCAATTTCCTCGCGGCGGTGCTGCTGATGCTGTCGTTCGCGATGCTGAGTCAGCGTCGCATCCTGTCGCTGATCCACCTCTATACGCTACAGGGTGTCGCGCTCGTTCTGGCCAATCTGATCCTCGGTTTCGTGACCGGTGATGCGCATCTGTACGTGTCGGCCGGACTGACGCTCGTGCTGAAGGTCGGCGTGATTCCGTGGCTCCTGTATCGCCTCGTGCGCAAGCTCGACATTCAGGCCGACGTCGAGCCGCTCATAACAACATTCCGACGACACTGCTGATCGGCATCGTGCTCGTGATCGTCGCGTTCAACGTCGCGTCGCCGATCAGCCAGCTCGCGACGTCGGCCGCGCGCGGCACGCTCGGGATCGCGCTTGCGTGCGTGCTGCTGTCGTTCATGGCGATGATCACGCGCGCGAAGGCGATTCCCCAGGTGATCGGCTTCCTGTCGATGGAGAACGGGTTGTTCTTCGCCGCAACGGCCGCCACCAATGGCATGCCGATGATCGTGGAACTCGGTATCGGACTCGACGTGCTGGTCGGGATTCTGATTCTGGGCGTGTTCATGTTCCAGATTCGCGAGCAGTTCGACAGCCTGGACATCCGTCACCTCGAGACACTCAAAGATGAATGACGCCCACGTCGTGCTCGCCGTGCTCGGCATTCCGCTCGTGGCGGCCGTCTCTCTTGCGGCCGTGCGACCCGCTCATGTCGCGCGCAACCTGAACGCCGGCTTCAGCGCCGTGACGTTCGCGGCGACGCTCGTGCTCGCCGCGCGTACCGTCGAACATGGACCGTCGTTCGCGTTCGAACGCGCATTCTTCGTCGATCCCTTCAACGTGTACCTCGTCGCGCTGACTGCGTTCGTCGGCTGGACGACGTCGCTGTTCTCGCGGCCGTACATGCAGGTCGAAGAGGCGCGCGGCCGGATGACGGCGACGCGCATGCGCCTCTATCACAGCATGTACCAGTTGTTCATGTTCGCGATGCTGCTCGCGCTGCTGACCAATAACCTTGGCGTGCTGTGGGTCGCGATGGAAGGCGCCACGCTCGCGACCGTGCTGCTCGTCAGCGTCTATCGGACCGCCGCGAGCCTCGAAGCCGCCTGGAAGTACTTCATCCTGTGCGGTGTCGGCATCGCGCAGGCATTGTTCGGCACGATCCTGCTGTACCTCGCCGCGAGCCGGCAACTGACCGACGGCGATGCGCTGCTGTGGACGAGCCTTGCCGCCGTCAAGACGCACCTCGACCCGTCCATCGTGTCGATCGCCTTCGTGTTCCTGCTGGTCGGCTACGGCACGAAAGTCGGCCTCGTGCCAATGCACAACTGGCTGCCGGACGCGCACGCCGAAGGCCCGACACCGATTTCAGCGGTGCTGTCCGGGCTGCTGCTGAACGTCGCGCTGTATGCGGTGCTGCGCTGCAAGGTGCTGGCGGACGGTGCGCTTGGCAACGGCCTGCCGGGGCGATTGCTGATCGGGTTCGGGCTGGTGTCGGTGCTGGTCGCCTCGTTCTCGCTGTTTCGGCAGAAGGACGTCAAGCGGCTGTTCTCGTATTCGTCGATCGAGCATATGGGCTTGATGACGTTCGCGTTCGGCCTCGGCGGCCCGGTCGCGACGTTCGCCGGTCTGCTGCACATGACCGTCCATTCCCTCGTCAAGTCGGCAATCTTCTTTGCGGTTGGCCACGCGACGCAGAAGGCCGGTACCCAGGCGATCGAAGGCATTCGCGGGCTGCTGCAGGTCAGCCCGACGGTCGGCTGGGGCATGCTGCTCGGCGCGCTCGCGATTCTCGGCCTGCCGCCGTTCGGTGTGTTTGCAAGCGAATTCCTGATCCTGACGACCGCGATGAACACGATACCGTGGACGGCGCCGTTGTTGCTGCTCGGCCTCGCCGTCGCATTCGCGGCGATCTTCGCGCGCGTGCAGCAAATGGTGTTCGGTGAAACGACCACGGCCAAACCGCTCGAGCATCGCCCCGCGCCGCTGCCGGTATTCGTGCATCTGGGTTTGGGGCTGATGCTTGGGCTTTATGTGCCACCCTACCTGGCGACGTGGTATCGCCAGGCCGCAACGATGTTGGCGGGGTGACGGATGCGACTCGAATCGATGCAAATTGCCGCCACCCGCCTCACGCACCGTGCGGGCCAGATTCCAGCGCATGTGGTGAGCGCCGATGAATCAGTCTGGCTCGAGCTGGCGCGAACCGCGAGATCCGAGCAGCGGCGCCTCGTTGCAATGTGGGGCAGCGAAGCAGCCGAAGACGGCTTCTCGGTGAATGCCGCGTACGAATGCGATGACGGCATATTGTGGGTACGCCTCGCGATCGGGCGTATGCAGGATGCCGATGGAGACTATCCCGATCTCGCCACCGTTTTCCTGTGCGCGACTCGCATGCAACGGGCGATCTTCGATCTGCTCGGCCTGCGGGCGCGTGGCGCCCAGGACACGCGGCCGTGGCTCAATCACGGCAACTGGCCCGAAGATTATTTCCCGCTGCAACGGCAGGCGACGGGTGTCGAAGACTTTGATTCGAGCGAGGCGGACTACCCATTCGTGCAGGTCTCGGGCGATGGCGTACACGAGATCGCGGTCGGGCCGATTCATGCCGGCATCATCGAACCGGGGCATTTCCGGTTCTCGGTCGTCGGCGAGAAGGTGTTGCGCCTGGAAGAACGTCTCGGCTATGTCCATCGTGGCGTCGAGCGTCTGTTCGAACGTACTCCTGCATCGCGCGGTCATCGGGTTGCCGCCAGGATTGCGGGCGACTCGACCGTCGCGTTCTCGTGGGCCTTTTGCATGGCGCTCGAACAAGCCGGCGGCACGATACTGTCGAAGCGCGCACTGTATCTGCGTGCGCTTCTGCTGGAACGCGAGCGCGTGGCCAACCACCTCGGCGACCTCGGCGCGCTCGGCAACGACGCCGGGTTCGGCTTCGGACTCGCGCAGTTCTCGCGGCTCAAGGAGGACTGGATACGGATGAACGCCCGTACATTCGGACATCGGTACCTGATGGATCGGATCGTGCCGGGTGGCGTATCGATCGACGTTCGCCCCGACGACGCGGCGGTGCTGGCGGAGCAATGCGAACGCATCGAACGCGAAGTCCACGTGATGCGCAAAGTCTACGATGACCAGTCCGGGCTGCAGGATCGATTCCTCGGCACGGGCCGATTGACCCCCGCTGTCGTCGAGCATTTTGGCGTGCGTGGCATGGCCGCCCGCGCCAGCGGTCGAACCTTCGACGTTCGCGCCAACTTGCGGCCCGCTCCGTATGACGACATCGCCGTCAAAGCGGTCAGTGATGCGCGCGGCGACGTCGCCGCGCGCGTCGCGGTGCGCTTCGCCGAAATCGATGAATCCCTGCGCCTGATCCGCACGCTGCTGGCCAATCTACCGGATGGTCCGGTGGTCGTCGCCACGACGCCTGCAACGGCGCCCGCGCAAGGCATAGGCTGGGTGGAAGGTTGGCGGGGGGACGTATTCGTCGCCCTCGATCTCGCCCCCGGCGACGTCATCGCCCGATGCCATTGCCACGATCCGTCGTGGCAGAACTGGCCGGCGCTCGAGCACGCGATCATCGGCAACATCGTTCCCGATTTCCCGCTGATCAACAAGTCGTTCAACCTGAACTACGCGGGGCACGATCTCTGATGTGGCAACTGATCCGGCAATTCGCGCGCACCGATTTTCCCGGCGAACCCGCACCGGCGGCAGAACACGCGTGGCATCACGAGGAGCGACGCATTCGCGAGGACATTCTCGATCTGCTCGGGCGGGCGCTGTGCATCCGGCAGATCGACGCGGGTTCATGCAACGGTTGCGAACTGGAGATCCACGCGCTGAACAACCCGTACTACAACATCGAAGGACTTGGAATCAAATTCGTCGCGAGTCCGCGGCATGCCGACCTGCTGCTCGTGACCGGGCCGGTGACGCTGAATATGCGAGCGGCCATGCTCGCCGCGTACGACGCGACGCCCGCCCCGAAACTCGTCGTTGCCGCAGGCGAATGCGCGTGCACGGGCGGCATTTTTGCCGACAGTTACGCGGTGTGCGGCGCTGTTTCGTCGATCTTGCCGGTCGACGTGACGATCCCCGGATGTCCGCCGCCGCCGATCGATTTGCTGCGAGGCATCCTGGCCGCCTGCCGGGCGCGCTGAGCCCGGAGGTCGATTTCGCATTTTCCCCGTTGCAACGTGCAACCTTTGCCCCTGTTTGCGCGGCTCCAGCCGGGCTCCATCGCGGTCATTGCGCATATTGGCCTGCCTTTATTGCGCAGATCGGCTTTGCGCTTGCAGCGAGTTTTTAATACCGTGTTAGCTGCAACGGCATTCAAATTGCTGCGCAATAGTTTTGTTTCAACGCGATGCGTTGGACATCGACGCGTCGTCAGCCTGCATTGACCTTTCAGTGGAGTCAACAGATCGTCATGACTACGCCTACAGAATGTCAGCATTGCGGGGACACCCCCGCATCAGAGTCCACCGCCGAGCCCACCACCACGCCTTCCCAACCGTCACGACGCCGCTTCCTGCAATCGGCGGCGGCCGCCGCGACGATCGGTGCGGCGCCGCATCTGCGCGCGCAAACGCAAGCGCCGACGCCCGCCTCACCCGCGCCGCCAGGCATCCCCGTGGTGCCGCCGCGCCCCGTCACGTTGACCGTCAACGGCCGCGCTTACACGCTGCAGCTCGAACCGCGCGTGACGCTGCTCGACGCATTGCGCGAATACGCGGGTCTGATGGGCACGAAGAAAGGCTGCGACCGCGGTCAATGCGGCGCCTGCACGGTGCTCGTCGACGGCCGCCGCATCAACTCGTGTCTGACGCTCGCGGTCATGCACGAAGGCGAGAACATCACGACCGTCGAAGGACTCGCGAGCAACGGCGCGTTGAGTCCGGTGCAGGCCGCGTTCATTGAACACGATGCGTTCCAGTGCGGCTACTGTACGCCCGGGCAGTTGTGCTCGGCGACCGCCCTGCTCGGCGAATTCCGCAACGGCACGGCGAGCACCGTGACCGCCGACGTGCGCGCGCGTCCCGCCGCGCTCACCGACGACGAAATCCGCGAACGCATGAGCGGCAACCTCTGCCGCTGCGGGGCGTACGTGAACATCGTCGCCGCGGTCCGCGCCGCGCACGACAACGCCTGACGGAGACCGACATGGATGCGATCTCCTACGAACGCGCCGGCGACGTCGCCAGCGCGGTGCGCGCCGCGCAACAGCCGGGCGCGGTATTCATCGGCGGCGGCACGAATCTGCTCGATCTGATGAAGGGCGGCGTCGCGCGGCCGGTGCGGCTCATCGATATCACGCACATCGGCGGCCTCGACTCGGTGACGACGCTGCCCGGCGGCGGCATCCGCATCGGCGCGCTGGTGCGCAACAGCGACGCGGCCAATCACGCGCTGGTGCGCGAGCAGTACCCGCTGCTGTCGCAAGCGCTGCTCGCGGGCGCGTCGGCGCAGTTGCGCAACATGGCGACGGTCGGCGGCAATCTGCTGCAACGCACCCGCTGCGGCTACTTCTACGACACCGCGTTCACGCAGTGCAACAAGCGCCTGCCCGGCAGCGGCTGCGCGGCGCTCGACGGCCATAACCGCGCGCATGCGATCCTCGGCGCGAGCCCGCAATGCATTGCGGTCAACCCGTCGGATATGAGCGTCGCGCTGGCCGCGCTCGATGCGCTGGTGCGCGTGAGCGGCCCCAGCGGCGAGCGCACGATCGCGTTCGCCGATTTCCATCGGCTGCCGGGCGACCGGCCCGATCTCGATACCACCTTGCAGCCCGGCGAGCTGATCACCGCGGTCGATCTGCCGCCGCCGCTCTTCAGCGCGCATTCGCACTATCTGAAGGTGCGTGACCGCGCCAGCTACGCGTTCGCGCTCGTATCGGTCGCGGCCGCGTTGCAGATGGACGGCGAGCGTGTTCAGAGCGCGCGCATCGCGCTCGGCGGCGTCGCGCACAAACCGTGGCGCGCGAACGTGGCCGAGCAGATGCTGAGCGGCCAGCCGCTCAGCCAGGCCACGCTGAAGAACGCCGCCGCGGCCGCGTTGAGCGGCGCGCAGCCGCGCCACGACAACGCCTTCAAGGTGCAGCTCGCGCAGCGCGCGATCGTGCGTGCGGTCAATCAGGCAGCCGGCAACGCGGGAGGTGTCGCATGAATCTGATCGGACAACCGCTCGATCGCGTCGACGGACTGCTGAAGGTAACCGGCGACGCGCGTTATGCAGCCGAATTCCCCGGGGCGCGCCTCGCGCATGCGGTGCTCGTGACGAGCACGATCGCGGCCGGCACGATCGCGTCGATCGATGCGAGCCGCGCCGAGGCCGTGCCCGGCGTGCTGCTCGTGATGACCTACCAGAACGCGCCGCGCCTGCCGAATGGCGGCCGGCCCGCGCTCGCGCCGCCGGCCGGCCGGCATCTGTCGCTTCTGCAGGATAACGAAGTGCACTACAGCAACGAGCCGGTCGCGGTGGTCGTCGCCGATACGCTCGAACATGCGGCCGATGCCGCTCGCCAGCTACGCATCGCCTATCAGCCGGGCGCGGCGGCGCTCGACTTCGAGCAGGCGAAGGCGCACGCGCATGCGCCGGACAAGCCGCAGGGCCGTCAGACCGACACGCAGCGCGGCAGCTTCGAAGACGGCATGCAAAGCGGCGACGTGCATATCGAAGCGACCTATACGACGCCGATCGAGCACCACAACCCGATGGAGCCCCACGCGACGATGGCGCAATGGGACGGCCCGCAGTTGACGGTCTACGACTCGACGCAGGGCGTGAGCGGCGCCGCGCAGGTGCTCGCGAAGACGTTCGCCATCCCTGTGTCCGACGTGCGCGTGATCTCGCCGCTGATCGGCGGCGGCTTCGGCTGCAAGGGCTCGTCGTGGTCGCACGTATCGCTGTGCGCGATGGCCGCGCGGCAAACCGGGCGGCCCGTGCGGCTCGCGCTCGAACGCCCGCAGATGTTCGGCCCGGTCGGCGCGCGGCCGCGCACCGAGCAGCACTTCGTGATCGCCGCGCGGCATGACGGCACGCTGAGCGCGATGCGTCACGACAGCATCTCGAACACGTCGATGATCGAAGACTGGACCGAGACCTGCTGCATGGTCACGCGCATGCTGTACGCGGTGCCCAACCAGATAACGACGCACCGGCTCGTGCAACTCAATGTCGGCACGCCGACCTTCATGCGCGCACCCGGAGAAACCACCGGCTCGTTCGCGCTCGAATCGGCGATGGACGAACTCGCCGTCGCGCTGAAGATGGACCCGCTCGCGCTGCGCCTGAAGAACTACGCGGACAGCGATCCGCAGGAGCACAAGCCGTGGTCGGGCAAGTCGCTGCGCGAGTGCTATCAGATCGGCGCCGAGAAGTTCGGCTGGTCGCGCCGCCCGCACGCGCCACGTTCGAGGCGCGACGGCGACACGCTGATCGGCATGGGCATGGCGACCGCGACCTATCCGGCCAACCGCAGCGAGGCGTCGGCGCTTGCGCAGATTCTGCCGGACGGCACCGCGGTGGTCGCATCGGGCACGCAGGACATCGGCACCGGCACCTACACGGTGATGACCCAGGTCGCCGCCGATGCGCTCGGCTTCACGCCCGAGCAGATCCACTTCGCGCTCGGCGATTCGTCGCTGCCGCGCGCGCCGGTCTCGGGCGGCTCGCAGTCGGCGGCCAGCGTGTCGCCCGCGGTGCGCGACGCGGCGAGCCAGGCGCGCAGCCAGCTGATCGCGCTGGCGCTTGCCGATGCGGCGTCGCCCGTGCATGGCCTGCCGCTCGATGACGTCACCGTCGCAAGCGGCTGGGTCGTGAGCCGCTCGCAACCGGGCAAGCGCGATCCGGCCGCGGCGATCATCGCGCGCGCGGGCGGCAAGCCGATCGAGGCGAGCGCGACCGTGAAGCCCGGCGACGAGAAGCAGAAGTACTCGTTCCACTCGTTCGGCGCGGTGTTCGTCGAGGTCCACGTCGATGCCGAGCTCGGCACGGTCCGCGTGCCGCGCGTGGTCGCCGTGTACGACGTCGGCCGCGTGCTGAACCAGAAGACCGCGCGCAGCCAGATGATGGGCGGCATCGTCTGGGGCATCGGCGCGGCGCTGCAGGAGGAAAGCACGCTCGATGCGCGCTTCGGACGCTTCACGAACGCGAACCTCGCCGAGTATCACGTGCCGGTGAATGCCGATATCGGCACGCTCGACATCACCTTCATCGACCGGCCCGATCCTTATATCAACTCGCTCGGCGTGCGCGGTATCGGCGAGATCGGCATCACGGCCGTGGTGGCCGCGATCGCGAACGCGGTGTACAACGCGACCGGCGTGCGGGTGCGCGATCTGCCGATCACGCTGGACAAGGCGGTGCCGACCTGAACCGGCGGCAGTGCCGGAGTTGGAGTGAAAGCGAAAGCGGCGGGCGGCTTGCATCGGGCGTGCCTTGCCGCTTGCTTCGCGCACCGTTGCATCGCACAATCGGGGGCATTCCTGTCTACCGGTATCCGCCGATGGCCTACGCTTCGCTCGCCACTGGTGTGTTGCTCGCCGCCGGTCTCGGCTCGCGCTTCGATCCGCACGGGCTGCACAACAAACTGCTCGCACGTATGCCCGACGGCACGCCGGTTGCGCATGAAGCCGCGCATCGGCTGCTGCGGGTCGTGACGCGGGTGCTCGCAGTCGTGCGGCCGGGCTCCGACGCGCTCGCCCGCGCGCTGAACGATGCCGGCTGTGATGTCGTGTTTGCGGCGAGCGCCGAACGCGGCATGGGCGCGAGCCTCGCCGCCGGTATCGAAGCGAGCGACGACGCCGAGGGCTGGATCGTCGCGCTCGCCGATATGCCGCGCATTGCGGTTCCGACGATCGAAGCGGTAGCCCGTGCGCTCGACAACGGCGCGCCGCTCGTCGCGCCGTTCTACGACGGCCAGCGCGGCCATCCGGTCGGCTTCGGCAGCGAGCATCGCGACGCGCTACTCGCGCTGGACGGCGACACCGGCGCGAAAGCACTGCTCAGGTCACACGCGCTGACGCGCATCGACGTCGACGATCCCGGCATTCTGCGCGACGTGGACACGCCGGACGATTTGCGCACGCTCTAGCCGCTAACATCAGGCTCGCCGAGACTGGCTGACCGCAGCCGGTCGACATCGAGAATCTTGCCGGACAAGGAAAGGAACACTGATACGGCATGAAGCCCCTGGATTTGACGCGTTTCGATCTCAACCTTCTGGTTGTACTTGAGGCACTTTGGACCGAAAGGCACGTCGGCCGCGCCGCCGAACGACTGCATTTGTCCCAGTCCGCCACCAGCCACGCCTTATCGAGGCTGCGTACTGCCTTTGCTGATCAGCTGTTCATTCGTCACCCCCGCGGGATCGAGCCGACGCCGCTGGCCATCGAATTAATGCCGCGAGTGGCGGCGGTGCTCGAGTCGGTCAGGCTCGTCGCCAGTCCACGTGGCCCGTTCGATCCAGCTCGCGTGCAAGCGATGCTCTCAGTGGCGGCCACTGATCACGCCATATTGACCGTCATCGCCCCCGTTCTGGCCGGGGTCCAGGCCGCTGCGCCGGGTGTCGTGCTGAGGCTCAGGCCGGCCGATAGCGAATCCGCGCTGCGCATGTTGGACGCCGGCGATCTCGACATCGTGCTAGGGTCCGGCTCCTTTGCCCAGATCCCGCAGCGTTTCGATTGCCAGCTTGTCCACAAGGAGCGTTTCGTCGGCATTGCGCGCAAGGGGCACCCGGCTCTGGTCAAGCGAGGCAAGAAGCTGCACATGGAACTGGATGACTTCGCTCGGCTGCCGCACGTTCTGGTCTCGCCGCGCGGCGATACGCGAGGCGCTGTCGACGATGCGCTGGAGGCCGTCGGTCGTACCCGCAAGGTGAGCGCGACCTGCCCCAGCTTTCTGGCTGCTCCTTTCATGGTCGGCGCTTCGCAATCGATTGCGGTTATCGCCGAGCGGGTCGCACTCCGGATGCAGGATACCGCGCAACTGAGTCTTTTCGAGCTCCCCCTGGCGTTACCGAGCTGGGAGGTGCTTGTGATTCGAGCCCGAGGGCGCGCCAACGAACCCGCCGTTCAGTGGATTACCAATATGATGATCGCCCACTGAACATCGGCAGGGGCTTGCCGCGGTTGCAGCGACATGGAGGCCATGAATCTCGTGCATCGACATGCTGTGTAAATGCCATTGGATCGAATACCTCGGGCCACATAGAGTTCGGTTGTCGATTATTCAACCGCTCGGAGTAACCCATGAGAACAGACCCCACCCTGGTCATGATCCCTTGCTTCGCAGGAGCTCCGTGGCAGCTCAACCAGTTGACCTGCTTGCAGGGTCGCCCGATGCGTACACTTCGTTTGCCGGACGACGTGCGCGAACTGGAAACGTTGGCTGACTTCATCGCTGACCAGGTGAAGGACCTCGAGAGCTATGTGTTGGTTGGCGATTCGTATGGCACGGTCTGCTCGATCGCGGTTGCGACGCGGCAGCCGCAGGGCCTGAAAGGCCTCGTGCTCTCTGGTGGTTTTGCCAGGAGCCCGATCGCTTCGCCCTTGCTCAAGACGCTGGCGGCGCTTGCACCGTTCTTCCCCGGGCCCTTTTATCGACAGCTAACTCTTTCATTCCACGCAGCGCAGTTGGCTTCGTCGTTTGACGCGGAGGGAGAGATACCCTGGTCAACCAGAAAGAGCCGCGACTTCTTCATCAGGGAGACGTCGCATAAGGCCTACGTCAATCGCATCCGCTCGATCGAGAAGACGGACTATACGGCCTTGCTGAAGAGGATCGACGTCCCCACGCTGATCCTGACTCCCGAGGAAGACAAGCTGATCGGCAAAGAAGCCGCGGGGGTCCTGCTGAACGGCATCAAGGGTTCGCAGGAAGTCGTCATGCCGCGCACCGGTCACATGTTCAGGTTTTCGCACCCTGGCGCCTACTCTCTCGAGATCAGAAAGTTTCTGGAGCGAGCGTCGCTATAAGGACTCGTGTTCGGAGAATTCGCGAAGTACACAAAAAACGTGCGCTTCAAGGACCCCTGACGGCGGCGCGCGACGAGCCGGAAAGCCACGACCGTCACTGGATGGACGGATCGAGAGTTCGATCCGCGGTCATTCAGGCACGCGCTTTGCGCGCCGCAAGTTTCGCGCGCAAGCCGCGCCAATTGCGCCTAAGCTGAGGTGACGTCACGTTTTTTGCGCACGCGGCGCCTTGACGACCGGCAGCCTCGATGCCTCATCCGTGCCGCCTCGAATCCCCACACGCAAGCCCATGAGCGAAACCACTCCACGCCTTTTCATCGTCTCGCCCCATTTCGACGACGCCGTCTTCAGTTGCGGCGCCTTGCTCGCCGCCCATCCCGATGCCGCTGTCTGCACCGTGTTCGCCGCGCCGCCCGAACACGACATGCACACGGAGTGGGACTTAAAAGCGGGCTTCGCGAACGCCCATGAAGCGGTCCGCGAACGCACGATCGAAGACAACCGCGCGCTCGAAGTGCTCGACGCGATCCCGCTGCGCATGCCGTTTCGCGACAGCCAGTACGCCGACTCGCCGTCGATCAGCCAGATGGCCGCGGCGCTGGAGGAAACGATTTACCGCACGACCGCGAACACGCTGCTGATGCCGCTTGGCCTGCATCACGACGATCACGCCCGGGTATTCGAAGCGTGCTGCGAGATCCTGCCGCGGCTCACGCATCTGGACTGGTTCGGTTACGAGGAAGCGATTCACAGGCTCACGCCAGGCGCGGTGCAGGCGCGGCTCGCCGATCTCGCGCAGCGCGGCATCGTCGCGACGCCGGCAACGCCGAGCGCGGGCCACACGATCGACGTGCAGCGCCGCGCGCATCTGAAACGCGAAGCGGTCAACGCGTACGCGAGCCAGTTGCGGGCGTTCGGCGCCGGCAACTACGACGACGTGTTCGCGACCGAGCGCTACTGGCAGCTCAGCGCCGGCCGCAAACGCGCGAAGAAATAGCAAAAAGGAGCGAGCAGGAAGCGCGGCGAGCGCCTACGCTTGAAGACAGATAGCCGACGCGGCGGCACAGATCGGCGGTATCAAGCCGCTTCGGCCGGACCCGCGCATTTCAACCGCAAGGGTGACGCAATGAGCTACGACATGCACACCAGCCCGATTCCCGACCCGAACGCCGATCCGAACCGCGACCCGGAAGCCGACCCGCTCGTGCCGCCGTCGCCGGGGCATCATGCCGAGGAGCCGCAGCGGCCTGACGGGCCGCCGGACAAGGATCCGGTGTAAGGGAGCCGCGAGCGGCGCGGTCGCGGCGCGCCGCTCGGCGCAGCGTCAGCGCATCAAGTCGCTGAAGCCCTGCAGCAGGCGGTCGATATCGGCCGCGTGAACGTTGCCCATCGTCGAGATGCGGAACAGCTCGGCCGACAGCCCGCCCTGCCCCGCATAGATCACGAAGCCGCGCGCCTTCAGCGCGTCGTGCAGTTGCGGATACGCGATACCGTTGGGCAAGCGGTACGCGCGCAACACCACCGACGACTGCCCGGCCGGCAACACACTGTCGATGCCGCGCGCCGCCAGCCCAGCGCGCACCTGCTCGGCAAGCGCCGCATAGCGCGCGTGACGCGCGCGCCAGCCGCCTTCGTCGGCGAGCTCACGCAGCGCCTCGACCAGCGCGTAATACGCGTGCACCGACGGTGTAAACGGCGTGTTGCGCTGATCCTGCAAACGCGCGAGCCGCGCGAGATCGAGGTAGTACGTGCGGCTCGCCGCGCGCGCGAGCGCCGCGCGCCGCACCAGCACGAACGACGCGCCCGGCACGCCATGCAGGCACTTGTTGGCGGTCGCGGCGAGCGCGTCGAGGCTCGCGTCCGCGAAATCGATTGTTTCGGCGCCGAAGCTGCTGACACCGTCCACCAGCAGACGCAGGCCGCGCTCGCGACACAAGGCGCCGAGCGCCGCGATGTCGTTCAGACGGCCCGTGGTCGTTTCATGATGAATCACCGCGACGTGCGTGAACGACTTGTCGGCGTCGAGCCTTTCGGCGATCTTCGCCAGATCGGGCGCGTCCATCCAGTCGTGCTTCAGCGCTTCGTGCGCGATGCCGTATTGCGCAGCGATCTGCGCGATACGCTCGCCGTACACACCGTTTTCGACGACCAGCAGTTTGCCGTTGTGCGGCACCAGCGCGGCCGTCATGCTTTCGACGGCGGCCGTGCCGGAGCCGGTCATCAGTACTGCCTGCCATTCGTTCGGGTCGAGCCCGTACACGTCGACGAGACGCGTGCGCGCCTCTTCCTGGAGATCGAAAAACTCGCTCTCGCGATGGCACAGATCCGTCTGCAACAGGCTGTTGCGGACACGTTCGGTGAGCGTCACCGGGCCGGGGTTGAGCAGCAGCATGGGCGCTCCTGTTGGCGTTGGGTTCAGATCGCGCCGATGTGGCGCATCAGGCGCGTCTTCACATCGGGCGGCGTAATGGTCGGGCGCGGCAGGCCGTCGGGCGTGCCGCGGCGGATCGTCAGGCGCGCGAAGCGCGGGCCGTCGAGCGGCGGCGCCGCGAACAGCTCGTCGATGATCGCAGGATCGTCGCTCTCCACCGCCGACGCGTAACCGCACGCGGCCGCCACGCCCGCGAACGACACCTGCGACGATACCGTCGCCTGGCCGCCGGTCGAGTCGTGCGCGCCGTTATCGAGCAGCACGTGCGTGAGGTTCGACGGGCCGTACGCGCCGAGCGTCGCGAACACGCCCATGCGCATCAGTGCGGCGCCGTCGCCGTCGAGCGCGACCACGCGCAGATCGGGGCGCGCGAGCGCGAGGCCGAGCGCGAACGGCGTCACGCAGCCCATCGAGCCGACCATGTATAGCTGGTTCGCGCGATCGTCGATCGCATAGAGTTCGCGGCCGCAAAAGCCGGTCGACGCGAGCACCACCGTGGAGTCGAGCGGCGTATGCGCGATCACCTTTTGCAGCGCGTCGTGGCGCGTCGCGAGTTCGTTCGCGGCGCTGTCGCGAAACTGCGCGCGAGGCTCGACCGGCGTGCGCCGCCTGGGCGCGCCGCCGTCCTTCAGTTCATACGGCGCAACGCTGCCCTTCTGCATCACGAGCGCGTACGGACGGCCGGTTGCGTCCATGTGCGCGATCGCGCGATCGAGCGCCGGACCGATCGCGTCGGCCTCGGTCGGGAACGTCTCCCACGGAATTTCCATCGTGTCGAGCATCGCCGGCGTGATCGGCCCCATCAGCGCGTGCTGCGGCTCGTCGGCAACGCCGGGCTGGCCGCGCCACGTGACGATCAGCAGTTGCGGCAGGCGGAAGGTCCACGTCAGCGACGTCAGCGGGCTGACCGCGTTGCCGAGCCCGGAGTTCTGCATCATCGTGATGCCGCGCCGGCCGTTTTTCGCGCCGAGCGTAACGCCGGCGATCAGCGCGACCGCGTCGCCCTCGTTGGCCGCCGATACGTAGTGCAGCGACTCGTCCTGCAGCACGTAGTTGATGAACGGCGTCAGATACGAGCACGGCACGCCCGCGTACCAGTCGAAACCGCGCTCGCGCGCCGCCTCGACGAACTGTGCTGCTTCGATCATTGCGCGCCTCCGTGTGCATCGTTCGCCGTCGCCCCGCCGCCGACGGCCGTCGCGAACGGCGCCTGCGCGTGCGCGAAGTCGCCCGCGCGGCGGAAATCGTCGAGATCGTTGACGCCGCGCCAGTGGCCGTGCACGTATTGCACCTCGATCGACTCGCCCGCTTCGATCAACGCGTTCAGCAGCGCGGGCATGTCGAGCGACGCGAAATCGTCGCGCGTGCGCAACTCGCGCATGACCGCCCGCAGGCGCTCGCGACCCGCGCCGCGCACGTTCAGCAGACCCACCCAGCGGCCATGCGGCACTGGGGCGACGCCCGCCGCCGACGACTGCTCCCGCCCGCTCGCGACGTGCCGCAGCACGATCTTGTTGCCGAACAGACCGCGGTCGTCGGCGGCCGAGCACCACGCGAAATCGCGCACGCTCGCGTTCTCCGCATCGGTTAGCGACGAATCGACGACCACGCTGAACGCGGCCTCGCTTTCCACCAGATCGCGCAGGATGTAGCTGCGAAACAGCAGGTCGCCGTACGAAATGACCGTGTCGCCGGTCAGGTGGTCGAGTGCGCACGCGAGCGAGGCAAGCTCGCCGGTCTGCGCGTGCTGCTGGTTGACCACGAGGCGGATGCCCGCGGTATCGATCGCGTCGGCGCGATAGCCGCCGACCACGGTGATGTCGTTGACGCCCTGCTTCTTGAACGCGTCGACGAGCCAGCGCAGCAGCGGTTTGCCGGCGATCGGCAGCATCACCTTCGGACGGTCCCCGGTCACCGCTTCAAGGCCTTTGCCGCGGCTCGCGGCGAGCACGACGGCCGAGCCGGCCGCTCGGCCGCTCGACAGATAGCGGTCTTCGGCTTCCGAATATTCGTCGGCGTCCTGCAAACGGAAGATTTCGTTGACGGCCGCGATGCTGTCCTCGACGTTGACGAGCGTCTCGCTCGAATGGATTTCCTTCGCGACGGCTTGCATCGCCGAGGTCGCCGCGCGGATCAGATGGTTCGCCCAGATCACGGTACTGATGCCCGCTTCGCGGAACACCTCGGTCGGCGTGCTGTAGTACTTGGTCGGCACGATCACGAGCGGCGCGCGCCCGGCCCATTCGCGCGCGAATTCGAGAATCTCGTCGGGGCGCGACAGCTTGCTGTGAATCAGGATCGCATCGGCACCAGCTTGGGCGTACGCTTGCGCGCGGCGCAGCGCTTCGTCCATGCCCCAGCCCGCGATCAGCGCCTCGACGCGCGCGACGATCGAGAAATGCTCGTCGTTCTGCGAGTCCTTGCCCGCCTTGATCTTGCCGCAGAATTCGTCGATATCGGCAAGCGGCTGCGCCTCGCCGTTGATGAAGCTGTTGGTCTTCGGAAACTGCTTGTCCTCGATGCACACGCCGGCGATGCCGCGCTGTTCGAGCTTGCGCACGAGGCGGCGCACGTTGTTGAAGTTGCCGTAGCCGGTGTCGCCGTCGAGCAGGATCGGCAGATCGCTCGCGTCGGCCATGAATTCGAGCGTATCGACCACCTGCGTCCAGCTCGCCTCGTTGTTGTCGCGCACGCCGAACTGCGCGGAGATCGCGAGGCCCGAGCCCCAGATCGCCTTGAACCCAGCTTCGCGAACGATGCGCGCGGACAGGCCGTTATGCGCCTCCATCATGAATTCGAGTTCGCTGCTGACGAGCATCTGGCGCAGGCGCGCGCTGCGGGACTGGGAAACGAAAGCGGGATCGCGTGCATTCACTCTTCGGGACTCCTGGTGGCGGGCTTATTGGCGTTCTTCGATGCCAGGCTGGCAATCGGAAAAGGGCGACTATAGCGGAATTTTTTATGACGAGTCTTTGAAGGTCTCAGCGGTCTTTCGTGGTTGCGCTTAAGTGGAAAAATGTGTTGTTTTTTGCATGCGTGACCATTTAACGGGATTTTTGGATTTGATTGGCGTTTTGTGGGATGTTGGTGCAAGCCTTACCGGATTGGGCTCGGCAGGTTTTACGCGTACGAGCGCCGGCCTTTTTTCATGTCGATTGTCTCGCGCATTTTTCAATCGCCGCGATTTACCGAAAATCGCCGGTTAATTCAGATTCGCGAATAATGCACAAAAATCTTTTTCGAATTGCGCGCATGAGCGCCGCTAAAACATTCAATAAATCCACCCATTAATCGGACGAATAGGGATGTCGAACAGCGGGTTTTCCCTGCCTCGATCAATGCCATTTCGCGCCGTAAACACAGCGAGCGGCATCCGACCGCAATTCAATGGACCCTACTGGCCAAAACGCCTATTCCCATCGCTATGACTCTGAACCGAAAACTGGCGTCCATGATCGCCGTTCTGTGGGTCGGCCTGATCCTGATCGGCGCGTTCGGCGCGTGGCAGAACCGCGCATCGATGATCTCGGACCGACGCGAGCAATTGCGCTCGTTGATCGACGAGGCAAACCACGTCGTCGGCCACTACTACTCGCTCTCCCAGCAGCATGCGCTGTCCGAGGACGACGCGAAAAAGCAGGCGCTCGCGACGCTCGGCGCGATGCGCTACGGCAAGGACGGCTATTTGTCGATCAACGACTCGCAGCCGGTCATGCTGATGCATCCGATCAAGCCCGAACTGATCGGCAAGAACCTCGCGCAGTTCACCGATCCGGCCGGCAATCATCTGTTCGTCGATATCGTCAACTCGGGCAATCACGACGGCGGCGGCTTCGTCGATTATTTGTGGGCCAAGCCCGGCAGCGAGCAGCCCGTCGCGAAGACCAGCTACTCGATGCACTTCGCGCCGTGGGACTGGTACCTCGTGACCGGCATGTACATGGACGACGTGCAAAGCGCGTTCTACCGCAGCCTGCTCCGCTGGCTAGCGATCACCGTCACGCTCGGTGCGCTCTCAACGGTCGTGATGCTGGTCGTGCTGCGCAGCATCCGCCGCTCGCTCGGCGGCGAACTCGAAGTGGCCGTCGAGCACGCACGGTTGATGGCGCAAGGCAACCTCGCGACGCCGGTGCCGATCGAGCCGCACGACAGCGGCAGCCTGCTGCATGCGCTGCGCACGATGCAGGCGGGACTCGTCGACACGGTCTCGCGAGTGCGCCAGGGCACCGAGAACATCAATGTCGGCGCGACCGAAATCGCAGCGGGCAACACCGACCTGTCGCAGCGCACCGAGGAGCAGGCGGCGGCGCTCGTGCAAACCGCGTCGAGCATGGATCAGATGACGGTGAACGTGAAGCAGAACGCGGACAGCGCGACCCAGGCCGCGCAACTCGCGAGCGACGCAGCGAACGTCGCGACGCGCGGCAGCCGCGTGGTCGACGACGTGGTGCGCACGATGGGCGAGATCACCGCGAGCTCGCGGCAGATCGGCGACATCATCGGCGTGATCGACGGCATCGCGTTCCAAACCAATATCCTCGCGCTGAATGCCGCCGTCGAGGCGGCTCGCGCCGGCGAACAGGGCCGTGGCTTCGCGGTGGTCGCGGCCGAAGTGCGCAGCCTCGCGCAGCGCTCGGCGACGGCCGCCAAGGAGATCAAGGCGCTGATCGAAACCTCGACCGATACCGTCGAGACCGGCTCGTCACTGGTCGCCAACGCGGGCGCGACAATGGGCGAGATCGTGCAGTCGGTGCGGCGGGTCAACGAGATCCTCGAAGAAATCAGCCACGCGTCGCGCGAGCAGAGCGCGGGCATCGAACAGGTCAATCGCGCGGTCGGCGAGATGGATCAGGTCACGCAGCAGAATGCGGCACTGGTCGAACAGGCCGCGGCCGCCGCGCATTCGCTGAAGGACCAGGTCGCCGTGTTGCGCGACGCGATCGCGAGTTTCGCGTTGCCGGCTTGAGCTTGCCCCGCCGCGCCCGCGACGGGCGCGAAAAAAGAAGGCGCCCCACAGGCAGGGAGCGCCTGTTCAACACGCCGCGTCGGAGTCGACGCATCAATCGAACGAATCAGCCGCGCTGATTTTGCAAGTTCGCGCGGCTTTTCGTGATCAAGCTGCGGCTCGGCTCGCCTTTGCTCCAACTCGAACGCGCCTCCTTTCACATTCCTCGCATTTAAATTACGTTTTATTTACAATCGGCCCGGCGACAGTCCTTGCCGCCAGGCCTCGTGGCTTTGGCGGCCTCGTTCAATCGAAAGTACGTGAGGTCCGCTGCCCGCCGCCATGATCCGCCAGAAAAAACCGCCGTCGTCCGATCCCTATGCCTTAGCCGCGAAGAACCCGCTGCTCGATGCGCGACTACCCGCGTGGCGCTCGAAGTTCGTCGTGCTGCTCGTGTTCGGCGCGTTCGCGACGCTCGCGCTCCGCGCGTTCTGGGTGCAGGTCGTGAATCAGGACTTCTACGTCGACCAAGGGCAGAAACGCTATCAGCGCCTGCTCGAACTCGACGCGACGCGCGGCCGGATCGTCGATCGCAATGGTTCGATGCTCGCGGTCAGTCTCGCGACCTACGAAATCTGGGCCACGCCGAAGCTCGTCGACGAAAGCGCGTTCGCGCCGCTGGCAAAGCTGCTCGATCTGCCGCTCGCGGAACTGCGTCGGCGTCTGAACGGCGAGCGCAGCTTCGTGCTGCTCAAGCGCCAGGTCGATGCCGACACTGCCGGGCAGCTGTCCCGCCTCGGGCTCGCCGGGATCACGCAGATCGCCGACACCAAACGCTTTTATCCCGAGGGCGAGTCGGCCGCGCACGTGGTCGGCTTCACCGACATCGAGGACAACGGCCAGGAAGGCGTCGAACTCGCCGCCAATGCGCAGTTGCAAGGCGTGCCCGGCCACCGCGAGGTGATCCGCGACCGGCTCGGCCGCGTGATCTCGGAGACGCGGCCGCTCGTGCCCGCGCGCAACGGCGCCACGATCCAGCTGACGATCGACCGGCGCATCCAGCAACTCGCATACACACAACTCAAAGCCGCGATCGCGCAGCACCGCGCCGAAGCGGGCAGCGTGGTCGTGCTCGATGCGCGCAACGGCGAGATCCTCGCGCTCGCCAACTACCCGAGCTTCGATCCGAACGACCGCACGCACCTGTCCGGCCGGCAGCTGCGCAACCGCGCGGTGATCGACACGTTCGAACCGGGTTCGACGATCAAGCCGCTGGTCGTCGCACTGTCGATCGACGAAGGCAAGGTGCGGCCGCAGAGCATCATCGATACCGCGCCCGGCTGGTATCGGATCGGCCCGGCCGTGATTCACGACACGTCGAATCATGGCGCGATGACGGTCGCCGAGGCGGTGCAGAAGTCGAGCAATATCGCGCTGGCAAAGCTCGCGCTGAATCTGCCGGCCGAGACGATCTGGACCAAGTATCGGCAATACGGGCTCGGTCTGAAGCCCGAGCTGCCCTTCCCTGGCGTGGCCGCCGGCAAGCTGCGGCCATATAAGCGCTGGCGCCCGATCGAACAGGCCACGATGGCATATGGCTACGGGCTGTCGGTATCGCTGCTGCAAATCGCGCAGGTCTACACCGCCTATGCGGGCGACGGCGCGCTGAGGCGCGTGAGCCTGCTGCGCGAGCCGCTCGACGCGGACAGCCCCGAGTCGTTCGCCGACCGCGGCGAATCGGTCACGACGCCCGGCACCGCGCGCGCGATCCGCAACATGCTCGAAATGGCCACGGGCGACGGCGGCACCGGACGTGCCGCGACCGTGGCGGGTTATCGCGTCGGCGGCAAGACCGGCACCGCGCGCAAGCAGATCGGCGCGGGCTACGCGAAGAACCGCTACCGCGCGCTGTTCGTCGGCATGGCGCCGATGAGCGATCCGCGCCTGATCGTCGCCGTGATGATCGACGATCCGGCTGGCAAGGCGTTCTATGGCGGCACGGTCGCTGGACCGGTGTTCAGCGGCGTGATGGGCGGCGCGTTGCAGCTGCTCGGGGTACCGCCGGATGCGGCAGGAGTGTGACGCGTAGTTAGTGTTGGTTACGGTCGATCAGCCCTGCTCATCGAGCGCATCGACCTGCGCCTC
Organism: Paraburkholderia sp. MM5496-R1; assembly: GCF_050436205.1. Classification (NCBI taxonomy): domain Bacteria; kingdom Pseudomonadati; phylum Pseudomonadota; class Betaproteobacteria; order Burkholderiales; family Burkholderiaceae; genus Paraburkholderia; species Paraburkholderia sp. MM5496-R1. Next base: position 1,805,271 of record NZ_JBNDLT010000003.1, on the reverse strand, counting down.
GATACGATTGCGGCCGTTGCGCTTGGCCTGATACATCGCGCGATCGGCCTCGTCCATCATCGCCTGACCGAGCGACATCGCCTCGGCCGGGCTGCCGGCGACCACGCGCCCGGCCACGCCGATCGACACGGTCAATGCAATGAGCACGCCGTGCTCGTCGCGCACGTCGAGATTCTCGACCGCACGCCGCACGCGTTCCGCGACGGTCAACGCGTCGCTGCGATCGCCTTGCAGCAGCGCGGCGAACTCCTCGCCGCCATAGCGCGCGACGGTGTCGCCAAGCCGCACCTGCTGTCGCACGCAGGCGGCCACCGCCGCGAGCGCGCGGTCGCCGCTCTGATGGCCGTGGCTATCGTTGATGCGCTTGAAACCGTCGATATCGATGAAAAGACACGCGACCGGCACGCGATAACGGGCCGCGCGCATCAACTCCTCGCGCAGCCGTTCGTCGAAATAGCGGCGATTCGCGAGGCCGGTCAGCGAATCGGTCATGCCGAGCTGCCTGAGCCGCTCGCGATGCGCGACGTTGTCGAGACTCGCGGTGACGATGCTCGCGAAGCGCTCGAGAATGTCGGTGGCCATGCCCGCGCCGAAGCGCGCGGGGTCGTCGCTGCAGAGGCATAGATAGCCGCTGACGCTCGTGCCCGCGGCGAGCGGCAGCAGGATCGCGCTGGCCGGCACGTGAGCTGGCGCGGCACCGAAGAACGCGCGGCGCGTGTCGTCGTCGAGTTCGCCAGGGCGGCCGAGCCACGGCCGATCGTCTTCGCACAAGGATTGCGCGACGAGACCGCCCTCGCGCGAGGTCTTCAGCTGCGCATGATCGAGCGCGCGCAGGTTGCCCGGCTCGAGCAGTTCGAGCAGCATTGGCGCGCGCTCGTCGAGCCACAGCACCACGTTCGCGAGCGAGAACTCCCGCGGCAGATGGCTGAACAACGTATCGAGAAACGATGCGAAATCCTGCGCGCCGATCAACCGCAACTCGACGTTCTGGAAGCGGCGCAAGGTGCGCTCGTTGTGCTGCACGGTGTCGACGAGCGTGCGAAGGCGCTCGGCAAGCGGCGTTTGGGCGAGATTCGTCACGGTATCAGTAGCGCGGCCCTGAAGGCGAAGCGGGGTCGACGCCCCAACTCTACTGATAACGGCCGATCCGCCGGGGTCTTGAGGGCAGGCTCGCGACGTGTCGGCCGGCCTGCCAGCGTTCATGCCCACTGTTGTCAGCTCTCGCTTGCATTCACTTGCACTCGCTTACACGCAATGAGATCCGTTTGCGTAATGATTGCGGTTCTTAAGTTTCGCTTAATTGTTCCCTGCAAGTATGTGGCACATCCCCTGTTGAGCCGCCAGAACATCGGCGGCGCTTTTTCTTGAGGGGTGCCAGAAGCGCGACCGAAAACGGTTACGCGCATAAGAAGGAGGTAAATCATGGTTGAAGAGATGGTAGTCGAACACCTGCGTGCGATGCCCGGCCATGAATGGACTCGCCAGATTCACTCCTGCAAGGTCTCCGATCCGCTGCAACCGCCATGGGGCCGTTCATACCGGCTCGTCGAATGGACGATGAAGCACGCGCCCGAACCGAGCCGTCGCGTCGTTCCCGCCGAATGTACTCCGCTCGAAATCGCCCAGGCCGTGGTCTCTCACGTGCCGGGTCGGCGCTTCTGTCAGCAGGCTGATTAAGCGCTCCCGCTGATGTTCAATGACGCGCCGCGATCGCGTCGCAGTGGTCCAACGCGTCCTCCAGCCTGTCATTGCCCCAGAACATCTCCGCGCCGACAAAAAACGTCGGCGCACCGAAAATCCCCTTGTTGATGGCCCGTTCGGTCTGCTCGCGCAAGCGGAGCTTGTTCGCGTCGCTTTGCGCGGCGTCGATCACGCTCTGCGCCGGTAAGCCAAGCGAGTCGAGCGCGTGACTGACGACATCGATTGAACCGATGTCGCGGTCGTCGACAAAATTCAACTGCATGATCTTGCGGCACCAGGCACCGATCCACGGCTCGTTCGCACCCAGCAGCGCGACACGCATCGCGAGAAGCGCCGCGCGCGGAAACGTGCTGGGGCGCGTGAGCGCAATGCCGTATTTGCGGCATTGACGCTCCATGTCTTTCCACACGTACGCGCCTTTTTCTTTCTGCAGTACGAAGGGCGAGTTGTCGAAACCGAGCTGGCGAAATACCGGACCGAGCAGAAACGGCCGCCAGACGATCGTCACGTTGCGCGCGGCCGCCAACGCTTCGATCCGCATCATGCTCAGATAGCTGTAGTTGCTGCCGAAGTCGAACCAGAACTCGATTGCGCGCGCCGTCGAAGTTGCGTCTTCATTCATCGCTGTCTCCTGAATCGGGCGAGCCATGGCATCGTCGCCTTGCAATGCTTAACAGTCGCGTCGTTGGGTCGCTGATCCTGCTGGCGCCGTCCTGAACTCGCGCTTCCGGACTCAGCGTGTTTGCACTGCCACGCGCAGGCCGAGCGAAATGAACAGCACACCGATGAGCTTGTTCTGCCAGCGCGTCAACCACGTCAAACGCTTCACGAGTTTGCCCAGCGGCCGCATCGTCAGGACGATCAGCGTCGTATAAAGCGCGCTCATGGCAACGAAAATCAGCCCGAGTGTCGCGAACTGCAGAAACGTCGAGCCATGTTCGGGGCGCACGAACTGCGGCAGAAACGCAAGGAAAAACAGCGCGGTCTTCGGGTTCAGCACTTCGGCGGGAATCGCCTGCAAGAACGCCTTCGAACCCGACACCGGCGCGACGACCGGCAGGTGCGCACTCGCCTGCTTTTCGCGCAACGCGCGAATGCCCAGATAGAAGAGATACGCGGCACCGACGAATTTCACCGCATTGAAGGCCAGCGCGGACGTCATCAGCAGCGCGGAGAGGCCAACCGCGGCGCCCAGCGTATGCACGAAATCGCCAGTTGCGATACCGAGACCGGTCAGAATGCCGGCTTTACGTCCGCCGTGCATGGTGCGAGTCAAAACTAGCAGCACGGCCGGGCCTGGAATCAGAAAGAGCCCGAGCACGACGGCAACGAACGTCCCCAACGTGGATAGGTCAAGCATGTCGTCTCCTTGCGACGCGCGGGGTCTAAATGATGGGCGCGCGTTCAGCGGACCATTGTAGACGAACCCGCGAAGCTGCCCTTGCGCCTCGCTGGCACCGACGATCCGTTACCATGACGGACATCGCGCCGCCTACCGCGTGCTTCTTTTCATCCACCGACGTTTCCGCCTTGCCCACCTATACCCTGCCCGCGCCACTGAGCGCGGAACTCGAGATTCGCAAGAGCCGCTTCATCGCGCATGCGATCCCGGTCGCCGATCGCGATGCCGCGATGGCCGAATTGCAGCGTCTGCGCGACGAACATCCTGCCGCGACGCATGTGTGCTGGGCGCTGCTGGCGGGCGGCCAGTCCGGCATGTCCGACGACGGCGAACCGTCCGGCACCGCCGGTCGGCCGATTCTCGAAGTACTGCGGCATCACGATCTGGATGGCGTGCTTGCGGCGGTCGTGCGCTATTACGGCGGTGTGAAGCTCGGCGCGGGCGGTCTGGTGCGCGCGTACACCGATGCGATCGCGTCCGCGCTGCTCGACGCGCCGCGCGTCGAGAGGATTGCCCAGGTGTTGCTGGGCGTCGAAGTGAGTTATGCCGACGAAGCCAAAGTCCGTCGATGGATGGACGCCGAAGGCTATGCGCTCATGGACAGCGCCTACGGCATGCTGGTGAAGATGACGATGCGCGTGCCCGCCAACGCACTCGATGACGCCAAGGCAACGCTGATCGATATCACGCAAGGAAAGGCGGGCTTTTTCTGAACGGCTCAGGTCCGGGCCTGACGCGGGCAATTCCGAAAACATCCGTTTGAAGGTTCGACGGTCCGGTTCGCTGCTACCATGCTGTTCTTCACCGGAATGACTCCACTGAAAAGGGCAACTCCTCTGACTTCGACCGCCGCTTTCTCCCGCATGGCTGCTGCGCGTTCGCCGTTGAGATCCGTCGTGCTCAAGGGCTGCGGCGCCATACTGCTGCCCACGCTGCTGTCCGCGTGCTCGTGGTCATGGTTCGGCCTGAACAGCAGCGCCAGCGCAACGCACACGAAGACCCACGGCACCGGCTCGCTCAGCGTCGCCCCTGCACGCGACTTCGCGTATCTGCCCGCGCGCGACGGTCATATCTCGCCGAACCGCATCGAAAATACCGGGATGACCGGGCTCGTGCTGAAGGACGACGTCAGCCTCGCGGTGCGCAATGGCGTCGCGAATAGTCTGCGAGTGGCCGGTTTTCGTATCGACGACAACAAACGCGTGCTCAGCGGCAGCATCGAAACCTTCACGGTGGACGATAGGCGCTCGCCGGCGCTGTGGACGCTGAAGATGCACTACGTGGTTATCGATGCGGCGACCCAAAAAGTCATGTACACGACCACGCGCACCGTGAAGCAGAAGTCGCCGAAATTCACCAACAACACGATCGCGATCGAAGACACGGTCAAGCTCAGCGTCGATACATTGATTGGCGATCCTAGCTTTATCAAGGCGGTGAACTGAGCACGCGGCTGGCCGAGGCGCGGCGCGGTTTCGCTACAATCCCGGCAACGCATCGCGCGCGATGCATCGTGATCTCCCGTTCGGAATGCAAGCCGTCATGTCCCTTACCGCCTGGCTATTCTTTTTACCCGCCTGCTTCGCCATCAACCTCGCACCCGGGCCCAACAACCTGCTTTCGATCAACGTGGCCGCGCGTCATGGCTTCATGAAAGCGTTCGTCGGCGGCAGCGGCCGGCTGCTCGCCTTCGCGATGATGCTCGCACTCGCCGCGACCGGTCTCGCGGTCGTGCTGCATGCGTCCGAGTGGATCTTTCTGGCGATCAAACTCGCGGGCGCCGCTTATCTGATCTGGCTCGCGATCCAGTTGTGGCGCAGCGACGCACCCGCAATCGATACGTCGCAACCCCAGGAGGCCGCGCTCTCGCGCATTGCCCGGCACGAGTTTTTCGTGGCGGCGGGCAATCCGAAGGCGATTCTGGTTTTTACCGCGTTCCTGCCGCAATTCGTCGACGTCGCGCAGCCGATACTGCCGCAATTCGCCGCGCTCGGCGCGAGCTTTCTGGTACTCGAATGGGTGGCGATTGCATTGTATTCGTGGGCCGGCATGTATCTCGGCAAATGGCTGATGCGCGCGCAGATCCGCCGCTGGTTCAATCGCTGCTGCGGGGGATTTCTCGCGGCAATCGGCGTGAGTTTTCTGCTGGTTCGGCGCGGCTGAGGTATCGAGGCCGACAGTCGAAGCAGCATTCACGTCGCGGTCTTGTCATAACGAATAACTAATACATCGACAGAGAAACTTTAACTATCAGCATTCGTCGCGCCACCTTATGCTCGAACCGTGACCGGCCGCGAATGACTGCAATGCGGCATTGGGCGAACGGCTTTTTCATCGTCACGGAGCGACATCATGAAGATCTGCATCTTCGGAGCGGGAGCGATTGGCGGTTTAATGGGCGTGCAATTGGCACGCGCCGGCGCGGACGTCAGCTTCATTGCGCGCGGCCCGCATCTGGCCGCGATGCGTGAACACGGCGCGCGCCTCATCATGGATGGCGAAACGTTCAGCGCGCCGGTGCGCTGCACGTCCGATCCACGCGAACTCGGCGTCCAGGACTTCGTCATCGTGACGCTGAAGGCGCATTCGCTGCCTGGCGTGGTCGATTCCATGCAACCGCTGCTGGGCAAGCATACGGCGATCGTTACCGGCGTCAACGGCATTCCATATTGGTACTTCTATCAGCACGGCGGGCGCTTTGCCGGCACTCGGCTGACGAGCGTCGACCCCGACGGTTCGCAATGGACCAAGCTCGGACCCGAGCGCGCGATTGGCTGCGTACTCTATCCGGCGGCGGAGATCGTCGAACCGGGGGTGATCAAACACGTGTACGGCAAGAAGTTTCCCATCGGCGAACCCAGTGGCGAGCGCACCCCGCGCATTGAGCAATTGCACGAGATCATGCAGGCGGCCGGCTTCGAAGCGCCGATTCGCGACAACATTCGCGACGAAATCTGGCTCAAGCTATGGGGTAATCTGTGCTTCAACCCGATTAGCGCATTGACGCATGCAACGCTCGATGTGCTCACGAGTGACCCGGGCACGCGCGCGGTCTCACGCACGATGATGCTCGAAGCGAAGCGAATCGCGGATCAGTTCGGCGTGCACTTTCGCGTCGATGTGGAAAGGCGTATTGATGGCGCGGGTGCGGTCGGTGCGCACAAGACATCAACGCTCGTCGATCTCGAGCACCGCAGGCCGATGGAAATCGATCCTTTATTGACCGTCGTGCAGGAAATGGGGCGACTCGTTGCCGAACCGACACCCACTATCGACGTCGTTCTCGCACTGATCAAATTGCGCGAGAAGATGGCTTTACAGGGCAATTGACCGAGTACTCGTCAATTCCTTTTCGTCTTGCAACACGGCCTGAAGGATCGGATGCCATGCATCCGATCCTTTTTTCGCATTGGACGTTATTGATCGATCGCCAACCACACCGCCTTCGGTTCCGTGAAGTTCTCGATCGCGACATCGCCATGCTCGCGACCGAAGCCCGAATCGCCAGCACCGCCCCACGGCAAACGCACGTCCGTATAGCCGTAGGTGTTGATCCACACCGTGCCCGCCTTCAGGTCGCGCGCCACGCGATGCACGCGGCTCAAGTCAGCGCTCCACACGCCAGCCGCGAGACTGTACGACGTGCCATTGGCGATTCGGATCGCGTCCGCTTCGTCGTTGAAACGGATCACGCTCGCCACGGGCCCGAAGATTTCTTCCTGCGAAATACGCATTTCGTGCTCGACATTCGCGAACACGGTTGGCTCGACGAAAAAGCCGCGATTGCCGACGCGCGCGCCACCCGTCACGAGCGATGCACCTTCCGAGCGTCCCGTGTCGACATAGCTCAATACGGTCTTCATCTGCGCGGCCGAAATCAGCGGTCCCATCGACGTTTCGCGCAGCGACGGGTCGCCGACCTTGATCGACTTCGCGCGCGTGGCCAGGCGCTCGACCACTTCGTCATACACGTCGCGATGCGCGAGTATCCGCGACCCGGCGGAGCACACTTGCCCCGTATTGAAGAACACGCCCGACGCCGCGGCTCGCACCGCATTGTCGAGATTCGCGTCGGCAAAAATCACGTTGGCCGACTTGCCGCCGAGTTCCAGCGTCACGCGTTTGAAGTTGCCCGCCGCGCCCTGCAGGATGCCTCGTCCGACCGAAGGCGAACCGGTGAAGGTGACCTTGTCGATACCGGGATGCGAGACCATCGCGTCGCCCACCACGCTGCCTTTGCCGGTGACGATGTTGAGCACGCCCGGCGGCACGCCCGCTTCGAGCGCCAGCTCGCCGATGCGCAACGCGGTGAGCGGCGTGATCTCGGCGGGCTTGACGATCAGCGTGCAACCGCATGCGAGCGCGGGCGCGATCTTCCACATGCCGATCATCAGCGGAAAATTCCACGGCACGATTGCGGCGACCACGCCGACAGGTTCGCGCAACGTATAGGTCAATGCATCGGGACGCGTCGGCACCACCTGGCCGTTGATCTTGTCGCACCAGCCTGCGTAGTATTCGACGGTATCGATCGCGGCGGGCACGTCCTGACGCATCACCGCGCCAATCGGCTTGCCGCCGTCGAGACTCTCGAGCGCGGCGAGTTGTTCCATGTTCTCGCGCATCAGGCCCGCGAGACGTTGCAGGATGCGCCCGCGTTCGGCGGCCCGAATCGAATTCCACACTTTCAATGCGCCGCGCGCGGCGCGCACCGCGGCATCGACGTCGGCGGCGCTGCCTTGCGCCACCCGTGCGATCGGCTCCTCGGTCGCGGGGTTGATGTCGACGGAATATTCCCCGCTGCCTGGCGGCATGCGCTTGCCGTCGATCAGCAGATCGTGGTGCCTGAGATCGGTCTGGATTTCCATCATGAAGCTCCTTGAGTAGGACGTTATGTGGTTGACTGACGGCGCATCGATCGAATGCCGCGCGTCGCGCAAGCTTTTTGGTCGGCCCCTGTCTAAGGTTCCGGCAACGGGCTTTGCCGCACGGACCGCCAGTTGAAGCTTGGCGTCGCGGTTGCGGCAGGCGCTTCGTTCGCGATCGGCGAATGATCAGTCGTCGACGCAACGAACTGCGCCCACGCAGCAGCGGCATTGGGACGAAGCGAGCGATTTCTGCGGTGCACGAGTACCGTCGTCAATGCCGTTTCGGGGACCAGCGGACGACTCACCAACGAAGCGCCCGGCGAAGGCCAATGCGCATCGACAGGCAATACGCCGACACCCAGTCCCAATTCGACCATGCGCGCTACCGTCGCAACGTGTCCGAGTTCCTGCAACGGCCGGCGCTTCGATCCGTTCGCGGCGAGTACCGGTGCGAGCGCGGCGCGCACGCCAGTATCGGCATTCAGCGTTATCAGCGGACATTCGCGCAACGCGTGCCATCCGATGCTGTCTTGCCGCGCTAGCGGATGCGCGGATGGAAGCACCGCATGCAGTGGCGTAGTGAAAAGCACCTGAGCGTGCAGTAGAGGACTATCGACAGGTACAGTCACACAGACCGCGCCGAAATCCACCTCGCCCTGCTCGACACTGGCCAGTACGCTGCATTGAGGTTGATCCTTGACCGATACGACCAGCTCGGGAAAAACCGACGCGCACTGCGCCAAAGCCTGCGGCACCCAGCCCGATGACAACACCGGATTACTCGCGAATAAGACGACGCCCGTGTGTCCGTCATAAGCAGCGCGCTCTTCGAGCAGCGTCAACTCGATTTCGTCGAGCAGCCGGCCAATTCTTCTCTCGAGACTCGCACCCGCATTCGTCAGTTCGACCTGGCGTGTCGTGCGATCGAACAGCTTCAATTCGACCGCGTCTTCCAGTTCACGCACGCAACGGCTCACGGCCGACTGCGTCAGATCGAACTCGCGCGCCGCGCGCGTGAAACTGCGCTCGCGCGCGACCGCGACGAATACCTTGAGTTGCTGCAGCGAAACATTCATGGCATCGGTTCCGGGCGCGCGACGCTCACGTTATTCGCCAGATTGTTCGGGCCAGTGACTCATTCGCGACGCATTGCCATTGCCATGACCCGCGACGGCCAGCGCGCCCTGAGGTTCGTTGTGCGATTCGATCCAACGCGCGCGCATCGGCTTGAGGATGAACTTCGCGCAAATGCCGGCTGCGATCGTGATGACGGCGGCAAAGACGAAGACAAGGCTCCAGCCGCCCGTCGCCGCGAGTATGGACGCGATCGGAACCAGCAACGAGGCCGTGCCCTTCGCGGTGTACAACGTGCCGGCATTGGCGGCCGCGTACTTGCTGCCGAACGTATCGGCGCAAGTCGCCGGGAAGATCGAGAAGATCTCGCCCCAGAACAGGAAGATCAGCGCGGCAAAGACCATGAACGCATACGGATTGCTGCCGAACTGCATCATGCCGAGCAACGCGAGCCCCTCGCCGACGAAGATCACGAACATCGTGTTTTCACGGCCGATCTTGTCGGAGATGAAGCCGCACAGCGGACGTGTCAAGCCGTTGAAGATATTGTCGATCGACAGCGTGAGGGTCAGCAGCGGCAACGTCGCGCCGAAGACCGTCATCGGAATGCGCGCTATGCCCCAGTCTTTCGCGATCGGGCCGATCTGCGCGGTCGCCATCAAGCCGCCCGCCGCGACCGCGACGAACGACGCGTAGATCACCCAGAACACTGGCGTTCTGATCATCTGGCGCGAGGTGAAATCGACCTTCGACACTGCGAAGCGGCTCTTGCGTACCCCTGGCTGACGCAAGATCGGCCGCGTCAGGAGCATCGCGAGCAGCAGAATGCTGACGCCTTGCACGATGCCGAAGAACAGGAACGTCTCTTCATAGCCGCGGCGCGTAATCATGTTCGCAATCGGAATCACCGTCAGCGCCGCGCCTGCGCCAAAGCCCGCGGCCGTCAAACCCGCGGCGAGACCGCGCCGGTCGGGAAACCATTTGAGCGCGTTGCCGACGCATGTTCCATACACACCGCCCGCGCCTATCCCGCCAATCACCGCGGCGAAATACAACATGCCGAGCGTGGTCGCATGCGAATTGAGAATCCACGACAAACCCGCGCATACCGCGCCGGCTGCCACCACCGGGCGCGGCCCGAATCGATCGACGAGCCAGCCCTCGAACGGCACGAGCCACGTCTCGGTCAGAATGAAGATCGAGAAGGCGAGCTGGATCGACGCCTCGCTCCAGTGATGCCGCGCATGCATAGGGGCCACGAATAACGTCCACGCATATTGCAGATTCGCCACCAGCGCCATGCATACCATGCCGATGACGAGTTGCCACCATCGGTTACGCCAGGACATACGGGTCGTCGATTGCTGGGTGATATCGTTCATGAGCCTTGTCTCCACTATTTATTTAGTGCAGCCGGCTTACGCGCCGCGCTGGATGTGTCCCGCCTTATCGTTATGGCCCGAGAACATCGCTATTCGGGAAAAATCTCAATTGACGCTTTTGTGTTTCCGCAGATGCCCGAACTCGTCTTCTATAAAATTCTTGCTTTATTCCGACCAGAACCACGCTTCAGCCGGTAAGCATTACAGGTTATTCCCGCTATCAAGTCCGCCACACCACATATCTATGCGTTAACCCGCGTATTACAGCGGCTATTCGGCTTCTTATACGTTTCATGCTAGGGTCATTGCTGAATTACTCATAATTAAAGTTTGTTATTATGTTGATTCACGTTTCCTTATACATCGACCATGACGATGCGCAATGCAACTCTGCGGCAACTGAAGGTCTTTGAAACGGTAGCGCGCCACCTGAGTTTTTCCCGCGCCGCGGAGGAATTGCATCTGACTCAGCCGGCCGTTTCCACCCAGGTCCGGCAACTCGAGGAACATGCGGGGCTGCCTCTGTTCGAGCAACTCGGCAAGAAGATCTATCTGACGCCGGCCGGCACGGAAATGCTCCACTACAGCCGCGCGATCATGCAGCAGTTCCATGAAGTCGACGAAGCGATGAGCCAGTTGAAGGGCGTCTCCGGCGGCAAACTGAATGTTGCGGTGATTAGCGCGGGCGACTATTTCTTTCCGCGCCTTCTCGCCGAATTCACGCGTCGCTATTCGGGTGTGGATCTCAATCTCGCGGTACACAACCGCGAAGAACTGCTTCATCAACTGGCGACCAATCAGACCGACCTCGCGGTCATGGTGCGTCCGCCGCACGAAACCGACGCGACCAATGAACCGTTCGCGCCGCACCCGTACGTGATCGTCGCGGCGCCCACTCATCCGCTTGCGCACAAGCGCAATATCCGCTTCAGTCAACTCGCGAACGAAGCGTTCATCGTGCGCGAACGCGGCTCGGACACGTGGAATTCGATGGAAGAAGGTTTTGCCGGCCGGCTGTCCAATCTGAAGATTGCGATGGAGATCAAGAGCACCGAGACGATCAAGCAGGCGGTCATCGCCGGCATGGGCATCGCGTTTCTGTCCGCCCATACGATCAGCCTCGAATTGCAACTGGGTCATCTGGTCGTGCTCGACGTCGAAACCTTTCCGGTCATGCTCAATTGGTATGTCGTGCATCGGAAGAACAAGCGTCTGCCACCGGTTGCCGTCGCCTTCAAACGCTTCCTGATGGAGGAAGGCGCCAATCTGATCGAAAAGATCACCCGCGTGAAGGAACTGAGCGTGCATAAGCCGTAGGCTATGGAAAGCCAATAAAACTTTAACTATTGCAAATCGATCGCGACTTCTATGCTGCAAGCGAGTTCTTTCACTTGCGAGCCGAGGAGGCCGATCATGAACCACGCTCCGGTTGAATCCCGTACCAGTACACGCAACGCTCGCACAGCGGCGGCGCATCACGAAGACCAACCCGACGATGCGCATCTGAGCGCCTACAATGCCGCGTTCAGCGATCTTGGGCTGCGGTTTCGCTGGGACCGTGCGACGCTCGACATGCTGAAAGAGTTCAATGGCGAGTTGGCGCGAATCACCGCTTATATCGAGCGCTATCACAGCCACCTGCATCGGGCGTACGATGCCGACTTTCTCGCGCAACTGATTCTGCATAGGAAGACGCAGTACTACAGCGAATTCGCCGCGACCGTGGGCGACTAGAAGCATCGAAAAAGACTCGGGCGGCGGGATCATCGTCCCGCCGTCTTCGCTATTGGCAATCAGCTCTCCTGGCGACGCATGCATCATTGATCAGCGACGTGTAGTGAAATGAACCGGCCGCTCGTGCGCGCATTGGCGTGCATAGTCGCGCTGGCGGCCGTTGCCGCGTCTACCATCACGCCCATCCCGACTATCTGCAGAGGCGCTCACGCGCATCATCGCCGGCGTGACATCGCGAAGCGCCCACGTCTGCTCTTCCCCGCCATGCCACTCGATGTTCGCGAGCAGGCCCGGCTTGCCGATCGCCAGGCCATCGCTACGCGCGGCGAAGGCATACATGCGCGCTGCGCAACTGACGCGATTCGCCGCGTGAGCGGGATCGGCCGAGTACTCGCGGCTCAGCATCAGATGCACGCCCATTGCCAACGCCAGCGCGCCCGTCGCGAGCAATGCCGCGAGTCCGAACGGCTGTGCCTGTTCAGTGACGAAGCCGTAACCGAGCCATCCGCATAAAAACAGCGCAAACAGATTGACGACGTGATGTCCCGGCCGCGCGAGCGCCTCGAGTTGCAATGCGCCGCGCAGCTTGCAGAACGCAATCGCCGAGATCGCAAAGAGCAGCGCGCCGATCAACACGGCTGCAAACAGTTCGATGCGTTCGCTGTTCTCGCGCGCCGCTGCCAACAGGTAGCGCGTAAAACCTGTCGACGCGACCGCCAAACCGATGCCGCTGCCAAGCAATGCAAGCATCCGGGGCCTGCGTGTCAGATCGCGTTCGCGCACGCATGAATGCCGCTGCGCCGAACGTCGGCCGAACTGTCGTCGCGAGAGCGCGGCCAACGCCACCATCAGCACCGCAACCAACGCCGCGGCGACAGTCACGGCGAGCAGCAACAACAGGTCCATCCACACGGCACTCCCACAGGCTTGCGGCATGCGTGATCCTCCGTGATGCGATGAAAAGGCAAGAGCCGCGAGGTCCGGCCCTCGTCAACCGACGTTCGCGGTATCGCCCGATCGCCGTGGCTCGTCGCGCTGCGCCGCGCTCAAGGTATTGGTCAGCGTGCCTATCCCATCGATCGTGATCGAGACCGTTGCACCGTCCTTGATCGACCCCACGCCCACCGAGGTGCCGCACGCAATCACGTCGCCGGGTTCGAGCGTCAGATCCTGCGATATCAGACTCACCTGCTCGGCCGGCGAAAAGACCATATCGGCGAGCGGATAGTTCTGACGCTCGGCGCCGTCGAGCGTGGTCAGGAGGCGCGCCGCCCGCCAGTCGAAACCGGAGACGATGGCCGGACCCAGGCAACAGAAGGTATCGAAGCTCTTCGCGCGACACCACTGCGGAAAATGCGGATTCTCGTTAAGCAGATCGGCGGCGGTGACGTCGTTGACGAGCGTGTAGCCGAAGATCGCCGCCTCCGCCTGTTGCGCATCCACGTCGCGGCAACGCTGGCCGATCACGATGCCGAGTTCGCCTTCGTAGACGATCTTGCCCGCGTAGTGACGCGGCCGGCGGATCGGCTCGCCCGCGCCGACCACCGACGCCGCCGGCTTCAGCAGAAACAGCGGATGCGTGGGCACGGGTTTGTCGAGCTTCGCCGCGAGCGCGTGATAGTTATTCCAGAGCGCGACGATCTTGCCGGGCGAGCACGGCGCCAACGGCGTCAATGCGCGCAGCGACAGTACTGCGCCGGTCGGCACCGGCTGCGCGAGACTTTCGTACTCGTGCAGATAGGCGCCTTCGACACGGCCGAACACGATGCCGCCGTCGCCCGACATGAACCGCATCCACGTCTGCATGCCTCGCTCCTAGATTGCGCCCGCCGTGCGCAGCGCCGTGATCTGCTCGGCCGAATAACCGAGCTCGGCCATCACTTCATCGGTATGTTCGCCAAGCAGCGGCGAGCGTTTGACGTCGGTCGGGCTGTCGGACAGCTTGATGGGATTGCCTACTGTCAGATACTTGCCGCGCTTCGGATGATCGACTTCGACGATCGTGCCGGTTTTGCGCAGCGACGGCTCCGCGGCAATTTCCTTCATCGACAGGATCGGGCCGCACGGAATGTCGTATCCGTTCAGGATCTGCATCGCCTCGAACTTGGTCTTCGTCATCGTCCAGCGTTCGATTTCGGCGAAGATCTCCTTCAAGCGGGGCAGGCGCGCGGGCGCCGTCGCGTAGTCGGGGTCCGTGGCCCACTCCTCCTTGCCGATCACGTTGCAGATCTTCGCCCACACGGGCGCCTGCGTGATGAAGTAGATATAGGCGTTGGGGTCGGTCTCCCACCCTTTGCATTTCAGAATCCAGCCCGGCTGGCCGCCGCCCGACGCATTGCCCGCGCGCGGCACCGCTTCGCCGAACGTGCCGTTCGGATATTGCGGATACTCCTTCATCACGCCGGTACGGTCGAGCCGCTGCTGGTCTCGCAGTTTGACGCGGCACAGATTGAGCACGCCGTCCTGCATGGCCGCCAGCACGCGCTGGCCGCGTCCGGTATGCGTGCGTTGATAGAGCGCAGTGACGATGCCGAGCGCGAGATGCAGCCCCGTGCCGCTGTCGCCGATCTGCGCGCCGGTCACGACCGGCGGGCCGTCGTCGAAGCCGGTGGTCGACGCCGCGCCGCCCGCGCATTGCGCGACGTTTTCATAGACTTTGCAGTCCTCGTAAGGACCGGGACCGAAGCCCTTCACCGAGGCGACGATCATGCGCGGATTCAATTCCTGAATCCGCTCCCACGTAAAGCCCATCCGGTCGAGCGCGCCCGGTGCGAAGTTTTCGACCAGTACGTCGCATTTCTGGATCAGCGCTTCGAGCACCTGCTTGCCTTCCGGATGCTTGGTGTCGATCGTGACCGAGCGCTTGTTGTGATTGAGCATCGTGAAGTACAGGCTATCCACGTCGGGAATATCGCGCAGCTGCTCGCGCGTGATGTCGCCCGCGCCTGCCCGTTCCACCTTGATCACGTCCGCGCCGAACCATGCGAGCAATTGCGTGCAGGTCGGCCCCGATTGCACATGCGTGAAATCGAGGATGCGCACACCGTCGAGTGCCTTGGCCATGTCGTATCTCCTGAACGATGAGGGTTATTTGTACATGGTCTGGTTCTTCGTGCCCGGTGCGTACTCGCGCGGGTCGACCCAGATGTTGACCACCGCCGAGCGGCCGGTGCGATGAATCGCTTCGCGCGCACGCTGTAGCGCGCTCGCGATCTGCGCGGGATCGCGCACTTCCTCGCCATAGCCGCCGAGCATTTCGGCGAATTTGCTGAACGGCACGTCGCCGAGCAGATTGCCGACGTTGCCGCGTTCTTCGCCGTATTTGGCAAGCTGGCCGTAGCGGATCTGGTTCATCGCCGAGTTGTTGCCGATCACCGCGAGATACGGTGCGCCGAAGCGGTTCGCGGTTTCCATGTCGAACGCGGTCATGCCGAACGAGCCGTCGCCGTAATAGCAGAGCACTTCCTTGTGCGGATGCGCGAGCTTCGCCGCGAGCGCGAAGCCGGTGCCGACGCCGAGCGAGCCGAGCGCGCCGGGGTCCATCCACTGGCCGGGGCGGCGCGGGCGCACCGCTTGCGCGGAGATCGTCACGACGTCGCCGCCGTCGCCGATATAGACGGTGTCGTCGGACAGGAACTCGTTGAGTTCGTACGCGACGCGATACGGATGAATCGGCGTGCTGTTCGAGCGGAATAGCGGCATCAGTTTTTCGGTTGCGCTCGCTTCGGCGTCGCGCAACTGCGCCATCCATTTGCGGCGCGCCTGACGTTTGTCGTCCTTGATACGACCGCTCGCGGCCTGCAGCACCGCGGCGAGGATCGCGCCCGGATCGCCGACCAGACCCAGATCGATATCGCGATTCTTGCCGACGGTTCGATAGTCCATATCGATCTGCACCAGCGTCAATTCCTTGCTGATGCGTCGGCCGTAACCCATGCGGAAATCGAACGGCGTGCCGACCACGATCAGCACGTCGGCATTCGCAAACGCCTGCGAACGCGTGCGATCGAAATGATGCGGATCGCCCGGCGGCAGCAGCCCGCGGCTCGCGCCATTGAAATAGCCGGGAATCTCGATGCCGCGCAGCAGCGCGATCGCTTCCTCGTGACCGCGCGCGGTCCACACCTGCTGGCCGTACAGGATCGCGGGGCGTTGCGCATCGACGAGAATGTCCGCCAGTTTCTCGATGTCGCGCGGGTCACCGATCGATTTCGTCGACGCGCGATAGCGGCCCGGCCGCGGCACGATCGCGCGCGACACGTCGACTTCGCGGTCGAGCACGTCGCGCGGAATTTCCAGGTAGGCGGGACCGGGCGCGCCGTTGAAGCATTCGCGCGCGGCCATCGAGATCATGTCCGCGACGCGCTCGGTGCTCGACACGCTCGCGGCGAACTTCGTGATCGGCGCCATGATGTCGACGTGCGGCAGGTCCTGCAGCGAGCCCATCTTGTGCTGCGTCAGCGCGCCCTGCCCGCCGATGTGCAGGATCGGGCTTTCCGAGCGGAACGCGGTCGCGATGCCGGTCACCGCGTTCGTGCAGCCGGGGCCGGCGGTCGTCACCACGCAGCCGAGCTTGCCGGTCTGGCGCGCGTAGCCGTCGGCCGCGTGTGCGGCGACCTGCTCGTGGCGCACGTCGATGATGCGGATGCCTTCGTCGACGCAGCCGTCGTAGATATCGATGATGTGGCCGCCGCACAGCGTGAAGATCGTGTCGACCCCCTCGTTTTTCAGCGCCTTTGCGGCCAGATGGCCGCCCGACACGACGCCCGCGTCGCGGGTCTTCTGCTTGAGCGTGTCGTCGGCGGTCGTGGTGGCCGTGGCCGGACTCAGGGATGAAACAACTGCAGACATGGTCATCTCCTCATCAATCGGATGTGCAACGGTTATCGACGGACGCGTCCGCTTCGATATACGTTCGGTTGCACCGACGTCTCACGGCTTCGAAGATACCGTATGTGATATATCACATTCCTTCAAGGGCCAATTTCGAGACATAGACGGCGCGAAGTTTGTGCTGCTCGAGCTTGCCAGCCGCAGCTTTGCGCCGAATCTACAAGGCTCTGCGGCAGTCATTTCAAGGAAAACACCAGGTCGTGCGTCACACCGGTCCTTGTTGATATATCACATACCATATTTTCAGGACCGTCAAGCAAGGTTTATCCCGCAGCGCGGCGGCGACCTCGTTTTGTTTGCCGTTCGCCGCCGCGCGACCTGCGCATCGCTCGAAGTGCGCGCACGCAAAAAAGCCCGCGGTGCTTGCACACGCGGGCTTTTCGCCATCAGCAGCCAGGCAGCGTCTACGCCGCCATCAATCGAGGAAATCGCAATTGGCTTCGACGAACGCCGCGAGATCGAGCGAATGCTGGCGCGTGAGCCGCTCGGCGAGTTCGGTATCGCGCTTTTCGAGCGCCTCGATGATGCGCAGATGATCGACGATAGAGCGCGCGGCCCGGTCGCTCTGCGAGATGGTCATGCGCCGGATCGCGCGCACGTGGATGAAGATGTTCTTGATCGTGTCGAGAATGATCTGCGACTTCGACAGCTCGACGATCGCCTGATGAAACGCGATGTTCGCGTCCGAATACTCGGCGATATGCTCGGCCGGCGTCGTGTCGCGGAAATTGTCGAACATATGGCGCAAGCGGCCGATTTCCTCGTCGGTCGCGTGCAGCGTGGCGAGCCGCGCGGCCATGCTTTCGAGCGCGGCCCACATCTGGATCATCTCGACGATTTCGCGTTTGCTCTTGCGCACGATGTAGATGCCACGCCGCGGCACCATGCGCAGGAAGCCTTCCTGCTCGAGCAGCGTCATCGCTTCGCGCACCGGCGTGCGGCTCACGCCGAGCGATTCGCTGAGCACGCGCTCGTCGAGACGGATTTCTTCGCGATTCTGGTAGATATCCGCGTCGGCGATTGCCTGACGCAGCATCGCATAGGCCTGATCGCGCAAGCTCGCACTCGCGCCGATTGGCTGCAACGACAGGGTCAACGGGGTGGCCACTGTTTCAGTTGGAAGTTCTGACGACATTCATCGCCTCTGCTTGAACACGCGCGCGATTCGGCGCCGCCGTTTTGCTGCGCTGCTCGCCCAGACCCACGAAGCGGCCATGTTGCGATGCAGGTGCAGCGATCGATTCGGGAATCCAGTCGGTCAGCAGAACGGTGGCGGCACAGCCCAACCCAACGACGGCCATGGCGAACAGCGCAAGAGGCACGAATTCCACGTGTAACTCCGGATGATTGAGAAGATTGATTCCTCAATCATATGCTGCAACGCCGCATTTTTCAATATTCGGTATGTAGTATATCAATGACTGTTGTTTTTAAGATTACTTTCACGTTAGCACGCCGCGCGCTGCGTGGGTTCGCCCACATCATTCCCCGCGACGGTTCTGCGTGGCGCTCGGTGTAAACACGCAAAACGCGCGCTATTCGCGCAGCCGCGAGCGATGATCGCGCATTTTCTCCATCACACGGATTGTGAATTCCGGGTCGCGTCATTAACCTTCCGGACATTCCCTGCGCGGATCGATCGCGTTGAAAGCCTTGCCCGGGCGGCGCGATCGATTAAAGCACATATCACATTGAAGGAGACTCGATGAGCACCACCCACCCGCAGGCCACAGTGGCCACTCACCGCAATGCGCGCAGTCGGGCTCGCAAGGCCGCGCTCGGCAGCTTTATCGGCGCCGTGGTCGACTGGTACGACTTCCTGTTGTACGGCATCGTCGCCGCGCTCGTGTTCAACGCCGAGTTCTTCCCGAACGTCGGCCCGGCGATGGGCACGCTTGCCGCGTTCGCGACCTTCGGCGTCGGCTTTCTATTCCGGCCGCTCGGCGGCTTCGTGTTCGGCCATTACGGCGACCGGCTCGGACGCAAGCGCATGCTCGTGCTCACCGTGATGATGATGGGTCTGTCGACGGCCGCGATCGGTCTGCTGCCGGCGTTCTCGACGATCGGCTGGTTGGCGCCGGTGCTGCTCGTCACGCTGCGCGCAATCCAGGGCTTTGCGGTCGGCGGCGAATGGGGCGGCGCGGCGTTGATGGCCGTCGAAAGCGCGCCCGAGAAAAAGAAGGCCTTCTACAGTAGCGGCGTGCAGGTCGGCTACGGCGTCGGGCTCGTGCTGTCGACGGGACTCGTCGCGCTGATCAGCCGCTCGATGGACAACGCCGCATTCCTCAACTGGGGCTGGCGTCTGCCGTTTCTGTTCAGCGTCGTACTGGTGCTGATCGCGCTGTGGATCCGCTCGAGCATGGAGGAATCTCAGGAGTTCGTCGAGAAAGTCGGCCAGCATGGCGAGCGCCGTGTGCGCCTGCCGATCGTCGAAGCGCTGCTGCGCCATCCGAAAGCCTTCCTGCTGATCATCGCGCTGCGGCTCGCCGAGCTGTTCACGATGTACATCGTGACCGCGTTCGCACTGAGCTACTCGACCACGAACCTGCACATGCCGCGCGAGTTTTTCCTGACGATCGGCTTCGTCGTCGGCGCGCTCAGCTGCGTGACGATTCCGTGCTTCGCCTGGCTCGCGGATCGCTTCGGTCGCCGTCGCATCTATATGATCGGCGCGCTGGTCGGCGTGTTCAGCGCGGTGCCGTTCTTCCTCGCGCTCGAAGCGCGTTCGACAGTATGGATCGTCGTGTTCGCGGTGATGCTTGCCAACATCGCGCACGACATGGTCGTCAGCGTCCAGCAGCCGATGTTCACCGAGCTGTTCGGCACCGAGTACCGCTATAGCGGCGCGGGTGTCGGCTATCAGGTGGCGAGCGTGGTCGGCGGCGGATTCACGCCGTTCATCGCGGTCGCGCTGGTCAGCTTCGCGGGCGGCTCGTGGCATCCGGTGGCCGCGTATCTGGCGATCGGCTGTCTGATCTCGGTACTCGTTGCAGCACGCATGAAGACCGGGCGCAAGATCGATTGACACCGGCGGAACTCGCCGTCGATACACGACGGGCCGGCGCAGCGAAGAAGCCGCGCCGGCCCGTTTCTTTTTGTGCCGCGCGTCGTGCGCGTCTCGTTTATTGCTGACTTTGCATAGTGGCTCTAGTCGGAAGAACGAAGCAACCCGCTCGGAGCGTCCCACGATTTGCACGATCGCGTGAAGAATACCCACGTTTCACCAGGTTCACACCTTATGTCCGCCCGATTCATATTGCGAAGCCATCGTCCACGTCCTATTGTCGAGCCAGGCGCGATTTTGGGTACGTGGATCCAGGTCATATGAAATGAAAGTACATATAGCGATGACGCGACGGCGTGTGCAAGTTACACTCCGCCGCCTCAAGGTATATGCACGAAGCGCCGATAAACAGAACAACTGTAAGGAGACCCACTTATGAGTAGCATCAGCGAGCCGGGCGGCCAACGAGGCTCAGCCCCATTTTTTTCCAAACAGGCCACCGTCGCACAGCCCGGCTTTTCGCGCTGGATGGTGCCCCCCGCGGCGCTCGCCGTGCATCTGTGCATCGGTCAGGCCTATGCGTTCTCGGTATTCAACGGACCGCTGACCAAAGTGATCGGCATCACCCAGTCCGCGCCCGATGACTGGTCGCTGACCTCGCTCGGCTGGATCTTTTCGCTCGCGATCGTGTTCCTCGGTTTGTCGGCGGCATTCGCGGGCAAATGGCTCGAACACGTCGGTCCGCGCCGCACCATGTTCACGGCAGCATGCTGTTTCGGCGGCGGGTTCCTGGTGTCCGCGCTCGGCGTCTATCTGCATCAGATCGTGCTGCTATATCTCGGTTACGGCGTGATCGGCGGGATCGGGCTGGGGCTCGGTTATGTGTCGCCGGTGTCGACGCTGATCCGCTGGTTCCCGGACCGCCGCGGCATGGCGACCGGCATGGCGATCATGGGCTTCGGTGGCGGCGCGATGATCGCGGCGCCGTTGTCGGTCGCGCTGATGAACCACTTTCATAGCGCAACGAGCGTGGGCGTCGCGGAGACCTTCGTCGTGCTCGGCATCGTCTACTTCATCTCGATGACGGTCGGCGCGCTCGCGATCCGCGTGCCGCCGGCCGACTGGAAGCCGGCCGGCTGGACGCCGCCCGAAGTCACGCAGCACCGGCTGATCTCGCGCAACCACGTGCATATCGATCAGGCGTTGAAAACACCGCAGTTCTATCTGATCTGGTTCGTGCTGTTCCTGAACGTGACGGCCGGGATCGGCGTTCTCGGCCAGGCCTCGGTGATGATCCAGGAGAGCTTCAAGAACACCGTGACGGCATCCGCTGCGGCCGGCTTCGTCGGATTGCTGTCGCTGTTCAACATGGGTGGACGTTTCGTGTGGTCGTCGGCATCGGACTGGATCGGTCGCAAGAACACCTACGCCATCTTCTTCGTGCTCGGCGCGGTGCTCTACTACTTCGTGCCCAGCTTTGCCGCGAACGGACAGATCGCGCTGTTCGTGCTGACGTACTGCGTCATCCTGTCCATGTACGGCGGCGGCTTCGCGACGGTGCCGGCCTATCTCGCCGACATGTTCGGTACAGCGTTCGTCGGCGGCATTCATGGACGGCTCCTGACCGCGTGGGCGGCGGCGGGTGTAGCGGGTCCGGTGCTCGTCAATTACATCCGCGCATATGAAGTCGCGAACGGTGTCGCCAAAGCGGACGCGTACACGATGACCGTGCACATCATGGCCGTGCTGCTCGTGATCGGCTTTATCTGCAACCTGCTGGTCAAGCGTGTGGATGAGAAGCACCACATGACCGATGCACAAGTCGCCAAGGGCGCGTGAGGAGATCCGTATGTCGACCGTTCAAACCGTACATCCGACCAACAAGGTGATGCTCGCGGTGTTCTGGGTGTATGTGATGATTCCGCTTGCCTGGGGGGTGATCAATACGCTGACGCAGGCGATGAAGTTGTTCAAGTGATGACCTGATGGGGTGCGCACCCCGGCCTGGTTGAGGGGCGGGGTGCCGACAGCGCGCCCCGCCGCAGTATCCCCCCTCACCGCCCCAACCCACTATGCGCGATCTGCTGCTCGACGAACTGCGCAAACAACGCATGCATATGCGTCGTCGGATGCAAATCATCCGCGAACATGTAAGTCTGATCCGCATTGGCGCTCACGTAGGTTGCCGGCGAACATAGCAGCGCGGTGTCATCGGGCGTTTTCTTCGGATCGCAGGCCTGCCCCGTATTCGATACGGTAAAACCGTTCGCCTGAAAGCTTCCGATGACCTGATTCGTCCACGTGTACGAATCGACCTCGATCACCTTCGACTGCAGGCCATCGGTTTGCAACGCGGCGTTCAACGTAGCGTTGAAAAGCTGCGACAACTGCGTGAGGTTCGCGCCACCATCGGCCGAAGCGAGCCCCTTCGGCGACAGCCCGATGTTCGGCAGATTGATCACCACCACATGCGCGCCGCCGTTCTGCACGATCTGCCCGACGAGCTGGGCGAGCGTCGTGGCCGCCGCCTGCACGATCGGCGCCGCGGCGGGCAGGTTGCCGGCGCGGAGCACATCGTTCGCGCCCACCCACACGAGCACGAGCTGATTGGCGTTGAAGCTGCCGTGAGCGCTCAGATAACTCGACAGTTGCTGATTGACAGGCATTTCGATGTTGCCGATGACGTCGCTCAGATAGTCGTACTGGTTCGCCGGCGTCGCCACCGTCGAGCCGCCTTCCGCATAACCGAGGCCGCTCTGCGCACTCAGCTTATGCGTGAAATCGATCGTGAACGCGGCGCTGAGCGTATCGCCGTAGTATTGCGCGACGTCCTGGGCCCACACCTGGCCGGGATTGGTCGTGAAACGGCCGCCTCCCACCGCGCTCGCGAGCGGCGCATAAGTCCCGACGTCCGACAGGCTGTCGCCGAACGACACGACCTGCAGCTTGACGCCGCCAGCCGGCTCGGCCGCCGTGCTGCCGCCGCTACTCGACCCGCCGCTGCCGTTACCGCCCCCGCCGCAAGCCGAGAGCAGCACGATCGACATGGCAAAAACTACAGCGCGGACCTTGTCATTTATGCCTCGCATTTGCTCCTCCTCGCCGGGCGGGCCAGTGGTGTCGAGTGCCTCACGTGCATGGTCGGTGCCGGATCGGTACCTGACCGCACGCGGCTCTTCGAACAAGCATCGCGTATGCCCAGCAAGGAAATGCGGCTCGCTCAAAGCCTCTCGAACACCACCTCCTGCGCGCCTTCCCACAGCACCTTCGTGCCGAGCTCGCGCAGTTTTTCCTTGCCTTCGACGATCGTCAGAAAATGATTGCCCGCGAGTTGCCCCATCTTGCTCGCAAAGCAGCATGAACCATATGCGAGGATGATCTCGGTCTCGCTATAGCCGCCCGGATAGAACAGGATGTCGCCGACCGATGGATGGCTCGTGTGATTCTCGAAGCCGACCGCGACGCCGTCGTTCTCGAGCTTGAATTCGCCGAGCGGCACCCAGCAGCCCTCACCGCTCCAGCGCACATGGATCAGCTTCTGCCGGTACGGCAGCAGCTTCAGGAACGCGGCCACGGTCTGCGGCGCATCGGGATGGGTTTCGGCGATGAAGGCGTGGCCGCAGGCGGTCATCTTGAGTCGGGTCATGGCGCGTTATCCGGTATGTGGGGTTCAAAAGCGGTTCGATTCTGTCGTCCGATGCAAGGTTTCGACAGATACAGTTGTCGGCGCCGCGGTCAGTCCAGTTAGACCACGTCCGATCGCGGGCGGCCGGCCGAACCGCGAAGCGTTGCGCCACGTGCCATGCCAGTTTGCACCGCGCGCCGCCACGAAAGTTCGTAGTTTGCAAGCCGCGCAATGCAAAGCACACTGCGCAAGTGCGTGATTCCGACTGTAGAAAGGCGAGCCGCTACGGCGTGCGCAGGCAAGCATCAGCCGGCGTGCATCTCAAGCGCGCAGCCGGTAGGCGAGCGGCGTCGCACCATAGCCACGCTTGAACTGCACGGAGAAATGACTGGCATTCTCGAAGCCAACTTCGAGCGCGATTTGCAGCACGGTTCGATCCGTGGCGCGCAGCAGCCTCGCCGCTTCCTCGAGCCGCAAGCGCGTCACGAACTGATGCGGCGTCTCCCCGGTCTCGCGGCGAAACACCCGAGAAAAATGAAAACTGCTTAGACCGGCCTGCTCGGCCAGTTCGGCGATCGCCAGATCTTCGGCGAGATTGGTGCGGATGTACTCGGTCACTCGGCGAATCCGGCGCGGCACCAGCCGTTCGGGCCGCGTCGCGCCGCCGCGCCGCGCGTCGTTGCCGCTCGAATAGTGCTGCAGCAGGTGCGCGGCGAGCGCGTGAGCCAGCGTATCGACATACAGACGCGAATCGGCCGGATCGCGGGCGGCGCGATGCAGCGCGGCAAGCATCGCGGCGATCAGCGGATCGTGGAAGCGCATCGCGTCGCCGAGCGACAGTTCACGCGACGCGTCGAGCCCCATCTGTTGCGCGACGCTGTCGATCAAATCGCGCTCGATGTGCACGTGCAACGTAGACAACGGCTCGTCGCTGATCGAATGCCAGCGCCACGAGATCGGCGTGGGCGGCACGAACCACAGGTCGTTCACGCGCATATCGGCGCTTTCCCAAGCACCGCCGAGGTTGCGTTCGAGATGCTCGGCGCCGCTCGCGAGCGTCATCAGCGTGAAGTCGCGCAAACCGGGCGCTTCAAGCAGGTCTTGCCGCACCGGCTCGAGATACGAGCGCAGCACCAGATGCCGCCACTCGCGATCCACGCTCGACACGAGTCGCTGGCCGGCCATGTAGCGGTCGTAGGCGAGCGTCGTCGTGAGCTTGGGAATTCGTGCCATCACATCCCCTCGAAGGAGGTGCCGTATGGAAGGAGAAACGCCGCCGTACCCGTATTGCCGGTCCACTGTCAGCGCAAGATCACAAAAATGATAGCAAGGAACCGGCTACCGACCTTTCACGAAATCGCTAATCATTGAGGTTGTCGTCTTTCACGCGTTTAGAACGCCGGAGCTACCGTTTCATGGAACATGAATGCGATACGCTGCCGCAATGGCTGACCGGCTCGCCGCAAGGCGAAGCCGGGCACGCGTCGGCAGCACACCCGAGAGCGGCATCCGCCCAACCGGCTTACCCGGCCGGCGCGCGGCACGCCGCGCAATCAGCCCACGCGGCTGAAGCAGTGAAGATGTCTCCCCGCGCCGCGAATGGTGCGGGTCGCAGTGGCTTTCTGACTCTGTTCACCGAGGAAGAAATCGGCACGCCGTCGCCCGCGGCGCGGCGGGCCGCGCCGCTGATCGGTCCGCTCGGACGGTTCGGCAGCGCGCAGGACCGCATGGAGTTCGTGCGTCGGCGCATCAGGCAATTGGGCTTCGACTCGTTCAGCTATACCGCCACGCGCACGTCTTCGCATCACAAGACCATGTTCGTGTTGACGAGCTACGAGTCGCAGGCATGGCTCACGCGCTATTTCCGCGAGCGCTATTTCGAGCTCGATCCGCGCGTCGCGCTCGCGTCGCCGACCGGCATGCCGTTTCTGTGGAATACCGCCGACCTGCGCGCCGACCTGCCGCGCGCGCAGCTGCGCAGCGAGCGGCTCGGCGCGCTGATCGACATGCTGGAGGCGACCGGCCGCAAGAGCGGCATTCTCACGCAGATGCCGCTGCCGGGGCCGGAGCTGAGCGCGAGCCTGTGCTTCAATTCGGAGATCGGCAACCCGCGCTGGATGACCGAATCGATCGTCGCGGAAACGCTGATGTTCGCGCACTCGATTCATGAGTTCATCTGGATGCACGCGAAAAGCGTGATCGGCATCGCGCCCGCGCAGCAGCAGCGCGTCGCGCTGAGCACGCTGCAGCACGCGGTGCTGAAGGCGGTCGTGCAGGGGCAGCGCGACAAGGAAATCGCGTATTTCCTCGGGCTGTCGCCGCATAACGTCGACTATCATCTGCGGCGCTTGCGGCAGCTGTTCAACGTGCGCAACCGCGTGCAGTTGATCAATGTCGCGCAGGCGTATCTGTTGTAGTCGGCGTCTGCGCGTATCGATGAAGAGGGCGCGACGGCTTTTCGCTGTCGCGCCCTCTGCTAATCGCGCGGTCTTATCAGCTTTTCAAGCGATAGCCGGTCCTGAAGATCCAGCCGACGATCACGAGGAACACCGCGAGGAACAGCAGTGTCATGCCGAGACTCAGGCCGACGCCGACGTCGCCCAACTCGTAGAAGCTCCAGCGAAATCCGCTGACCAGATAAACGATCGGATTGAACAGCGTGACGGCGTGCCAGAACGGCGGCAGCATGTCCACCGAATAGAAGGCGCCGCCGAGAAACGTGAGCGGCGTGACGATTAGGAGCGGCACCAGTTGCAGCTTCTCGAAGCTGTCCGCCCAGATGCCGATGATGAAGCCGAGCAGACTGAACGTGACGGCCGTCAGCACGAGAAACAGCACCATCCATAATGGATGCATGATCTGCAACGGCACGAACAGCGCGGCGGTCGCGAGAATGATGAGCCCGAGCAGGATCGACTTGGTGGCCGCCGCGCCCACATAGCTGACGACGATCTCCAGATACGATACGGGCGCCGACAGCAGCTCGTAGATCGTGCCCGTGAAACGCGGGAAGTAAATCCCGAACGACGCGTTCGCGATGCTTTGCGACAGCAGCGACAACATGATCAGACCCGGCACGATGAACGCGCCGTAGCTGATGCCCTCCACTTCCTTGATACGCGAGCCGATCGCCGAGCCGAACACGACGAAGTACAGCGACGTGGAAATCACCGGCGCGATGATGCTTTGCATCAGCGTGCGCCACGTGCGCGCCATTTCGAACTTGTAGATCGCGCGCATTGCGTAGATGTTCATGGGTTCCCCCGCAGCAGACTGACGAAAATGTCTTCGAGCGAACTCTGCGTGGTGTGCAGGTCCTTGAAGCGGATACCGGCGTCGTCGAGCGATTTCAGCAGCGCGATGATGTCGGTGCGCCCGCCCTCGCCTTCATAGGTGTAGGTCAGTTCGTTGCCGCCGTTCGCGACCGCGAGCCCGTAGCCGGCGAGCGAAGCCGGCACCGTGTCGAGGGGGCTCTCCAGTTGCAGCGTCAACTGCTTCGTGCCGAGCTTGCGCATCAGCTCGGTCTTCTCTTCGACCAGCATGATTTCGCCCGCGTTGATCACGCCGATGCGGTCGGCCATCTCCTCGGCTTCGTCGATGTAATGCGTGGTCAGGATGATCGTCACGCCGCTCGCCGCGAGCGAGCGCACGAGCTTCCACATGTCGCGCCGCAGCTCGACGTCGACGCCGGCGGTCGGCTCGTCGAGAAACAGCACGCGCGGCTCGTGCGACAGCGCCTTCGCGATCAACACGCGCCGCTTCATGCCGCCCGACAGCGTGATGATCTTGTTGTCGCGCTTCTCCCATAGCGACAGGTCGCGCAGCACTTTCTCGATGTAAGCGGGATTCTTCGGCTTGCCGAACAGGCCGCGGCTGAACGACACGGTGGCCCAGACGGTTTCGAACGCGTCCGTGGTCAACTCCTGCGGCACGAGGCCGATCAGCGAGCGGGCCGCGCGATAGTTGGAGCCGATGTCGTGGCCGTCCACCGTCACGCCGCCTTCGCTCGCGTTGACGATGCCGCAGACGATGCTGATCAGCGTGGTCTTGCCCGCGCCGTTCGGCCCGAGCAGCGCGAAGATTTCTCCACGGTGGATCGCCAGATTGATGTTCTTCAGTGCCTGAAAACCGCTGGCATAGGTTTTCGACAGATTCGTGACCGAAACGATTGGCTGCATGGACTCGATGATGGCCGACACCGCTGTTGAATGACAGGAAACGGCGCGAAGGAACGCGCCGCATCCGCAATGTAATGGAAAGTGCGAAAGCGTGCAGCGCACGCGAGCGGACGAACAGATCGTGCGGTTGCGGCGCTACGTGCGCGAAAAGGCGGTGGCGCTCGGGCTATCGGCTCGTCGGGCGTGGGCCCCGGCTCGGTCCGCACGTTTTCTAGCGCGGCTCGCCGGTCAAACAGGCGCTGCGACGACTCAGACCTCAAGGCTGCGCACAGACAAAACTACTCGCCAGATTTACATTGCCTCGGCCGAGATAGCGCGGAAACCCGGGATAGCGGCACAGCGGCCGCGAGCGTCCATTCGTCGCCGCGGCGAGATCTGTGGCCATCAGCGTTTCGGGCGCGACGCCGCGCGTGACCCACGCGTCGAGCGCCCCGAGCAGATCGACCGATGGAATGAACACGCCGTTGCCATGCTGAAACCCCGGCACCATGTACAGCCGCATGAAGCGATCCACCTCGTCCTTGCCGAAACGCGCGACTAGCGCGTCGTGATATGCGATCGTCTGGTTCGGGCTGATCACTTCGTCGGCGAGACCCTGCAGCGTGATCAGCTTGCCGCCGCGCGCGATGTAACGCGACAGGTCGGGGTTCATCGCGCCGATCGTGCCCGACAGCGCGATCAGTCGCGCGCGATATTTGCCGGGGCGTTGCGAATCGAACGTCAACGAATCGAAGTCCGCATCGCGCGCGACGAAGTAGCGCAGATAGCCGTCGCCTTGCGCGAACAGATAGCCGTTCGCATAGAACGTCGGCACCGGTTGACGCCGCGGCTGATGCGCGAGCCCGAGCGCGCCGGTCAGTTGCGTGCCCTGGAACACGTTGTAGCCGCGATAGCCGCTCACGTCCCACGCGAGCCGATACGGCAGCGACAGCCCGTCGCGCATCGCCAGCAAGGTGGCCAGTTGCGCGTCGGTCAGACACGCATCGTCAGATGAAAGGCGCAGCGCGCAACGCAGCGAATCGACAATTTGCGCTTCGTGCGCGCGACATGCTTCGACGTCGCTGACGATGCCGTCGGCCATGCCGTCGAGCCGGTCGCACACCTCGAGCGTGCGTTGATAGACGCGTTCGAGCAGCGCCGGCGGCACGAAGCCGCCCGGCGTACCGTACTCGGCCTGGCCGAGCTTCACGCCGATCAGCCGCACGCCGGAAAAATTCAGCGCGGGCGCATTGGCGATCACGCCGTCGTAGTCGTCGGGGAAGCGCTGCATCACCGTGTAGCCTTCGCGGCCCCCCGTCGAGCCGCCGGCAAAATACATGCGCTGCGGCGGCCTGCCGTACGCGTGCGCGATCAACGCGAGCGCGACGTCATGGGTTTTCTTCAGATGCGCGTAGCCGAAGTTCGTCACCGCTTCATCGACGAGACCAAACGCCGCGAGCGACGAATCGCCGACATGCCCCGAGTCGTCACCGAACGTCGCGTAGCCTTGCGCGAGCGGCGCGCGATCCGGCGAGAACGGCATCACGCCGGTGCCGCTGACAACCACGCCGTTGTACCCGCCGCCGCCGATCTGCAACGCACGGCCATTCCAGCGACTCGGCAGATTCAGATCGAAGCGGATGTCGGGCGTTGTCCGATTCAGCGCCTTGATGCGGCCCGTGATGCGGCAATACTCGCCGCCTTGCTGATTGCCCGGCGCGGTCGCGCCGATCATCGCCGCGCTTTCGATCAGCGCGCCGGCCGTCGGCATCTCGATCAATTCGGGCGACAGCACCGCGCCCGCGAACTCCGCGCAGTGCATCGCGAACGGTGTCTCTTTGGCCTGCGCGGCCGTGCGATGCATCGCGAGCCACGCGAGCACGACAACGCTCATCACGGTCGCGAGTCCAACGAGCTTGCGCGTCGTGCGCATCGTGGTCGTGATGCGCACGCGGCGCTCGCGTCGTGTCATCCGCAACCCGCGCCATTCGCCTGTGCGCCCGACTGCTGCCCTTTCCAGCCGCTCCAGCCGCGCGCGATCATCAGCAGCGCGCCGATCGCCGCGAGGTCGCCGCCGAGCCCGACCAGCACCGCGCGAAAACCGTGAAACGTGTGCGGTGTCGCCGTGTCGATGATCAACGACACCAGCGTGCCGGTCACGAAGCACACGAGTCCGGTGCGCCCCACCGTCACGACGGCGGGCAGCCGCCTCGCTAGCCACGCGATACTGCCCATCCGCACGAACTGGGCGGCGAGCCACGCGATGACGATGAAATTGATCACACGTTCCACTGAAAGATTCTGCTTGTGCGTGCCGGACAAAGGCTGCGTCAGCACGAAAAGTTTGACCATCGCAAAGCCAAGCACCGCGACCACCGCGACGCGCGTGAGCCACTGCGCGGTATAGCTCGCATGAAAACGTTCGCTGATCGGCTGCACGCGGCACAGCATACCGAGCACGAACATCAGTTGCCACGCAAACGGATTAAAAGCCCAGTCGGCGACGGCGTCAATGCTGAATAACGCGGCGAGCGGCCTCGCGACGGCCCACACCGCGACGCTCACCGCGAGCCCGAGCGATGCAGAGCGGCGCGCGAGCGGCACCATCACGGGCACGCATAGCGCGAACAGCACGTACATCGGCAGCACGCTGGACAGATACGGTTGCCGGCGCAACAGCGCGATATCGAATGCTTGACGCCATGGCTGCAACGCGAACGGCGGCCAGCCGGTCATTTCTACCATCGGCCGATTCAGATCGAGCAGCGCGAGAATCGCGCCGGACACGAGCGTCAGCACCGCCGTCAACAGATACGCGCGATAGATCTCCCCGCAGCGTTTGAGGAAGCGCAGCTGCGCCGCGTGTTCGCCGCGATGCGCAAGCACCGCCGTATACGCCGCCGCCGATGCATAGCCGCCGAGAAACACGAACACCTCGGCCGAATCGCACAACGCGTACGCGTGCAGCATCAGATGCGATAGCGTGCTGCCGGGAATGTGATCGAGCACGATGACGATCAGCACGATACCGCGAAAAAAATCGACTTCGACCGATCGTCCACGGCCACGGCCTGGGGTTTCCATTCGTCTTCTCGAAGAATGCGCGCTGGCGGCACGCAAGAACGTCAATGGCCACGCATCAGCGGGTGCGATCCTGAACGCACGCAGGCTTTCTTATCGAGCTTCGGTCCGATCCGTCAGCACTTCGCGCTCAAGCGAAGGCCGGCATGACCAGCCGGATGACGGGCTGTTTGCTAAAGGGATCGGTGGCTGGCGGAAACCATGTCGCACTCCTGTCCTCAACTAACCGCTTGACCACAGTTGCTCCGCGGCGTGCACGGCAGAAGTATTTGTGACGTTGCGCGGCGAGCCTTACCTGCTGTGGCGCGCTGTTGATCAACACGGGACTGAACTCGATATCTTCATGGAGGATGGCGGCTCTCAGCGTTCTTTCCCGCTCGAGAAACTCCAGCTGCAGGCGAGTCTGCCGGAGAGCGAAATCGGTATAGCGATCCTCGACGTAGTCCGTGACCGTCGATTTCAGCACAACGCCGGTCAACAGCACCAGGACAAACGAGACCGCGACGCCCGCGCCCATGACGAGCGTCCGCTGATAGCGGTTCAGCCTGCTCGGCTCATCAACGCGTGAGTCGCCGTTGAGCGTGTGAACCACGCGTCCATGCCTGCTGGAATCTGTGCTCTGTGATGGCATGGCGGACCTGAATCAGGGACGCAAGGAATGATTTCCGCATCATACGGCGATTCCGACTCGTTGCGTGTTTGATGTCGATTGAGCCGCCTGTGGCGGGCGGCGTTGCGGTTTGCGCCTGTCCCCGCCTTCACTTCTGGTCGTCGCCTGTTACGTGAAGCTCGACTGAAACCCGTTCGGCGCGCGGTTGCACTCGTCAGCGCAAGCATTGGCGACGGGCATCGCTGAACTGTTGATAGTTGATGAAACACATAGGGCACCCTTTCCACTATCTGCCGTCCCGTCAAGATTTCTGACCTTGCCACGCTCTCCGCGTTAGCAGGCAGTGCCGCCATCTCAAGCGCTGCAGCGCTCAAATACCGGCCCGCGCCGATTCGGACCGGTCCTATTTTTATCCAATCTCAAAAATATAGACTGAACCCAGTTACAGAGATTTAGCAAAGGCCTGCCCCAGATTGACTCGGCAGAAATCTGGCCGATTCTTACTGCGGCCATGAGCTTTCTGGATCGTCATCGCCCCCGTTTTTGCAGCTGATATCGAACAGCAAGAAATGGCAACGGCGATTTGGCATTAGTTCGCATACCTCAGTTCTTTTTCAAACTTTAAAAGGAATCATGTCATGAACAAGTCCTATGTCAGCATCTGGAGTGAAGCCCTTGGGTCGTGGGTGGCTGCATCCGAGCACACTGCACGTCGCGGCAAGCGCAGCAAGTCACGCTGCGTGATGGGTAGCATCGGCGTAGCCTTGGGTGTGATTGCCGGCTACAGTGGGAATGCTGCTGCTAAAGTTGCGAACCCTATTGGCGCCTATGGCAACATTGCTATTGACAATTCGACCAGCACCGCCGTCGCTGCTTCTGCCAGCACTCCTGGATCGATAGCGATTGGTGCTGGTGCAAACGCTAAAGGCGACGTTAATTATGACGGTAGCTCGGCCATTGCCATCGGCGATTCAGCCGAGGCGAACGGGGGTGGCACGATTGCGCTCGGCGAAATGGCCGTTGTCAACGGTGATCGCTCGGCAGCTTTCGGCCCAGCTTCAACCGTGAGTGCCTCAGATTCTGTGGCGCTCGGTTTCGGGAGCACGGTCACCGCGACCAATAGCGTAGCTTTGGGCGTGAATTCGGTGGCCGACCGGGCGAATACGGTGTCGGTAGGCACGTCCACCGGCCAACGCCAGATTGTGAACCTGGCTGCAGGTACCCAAAGTACGGATGCCGTCAATCTGAGCCAGCTCGGCGGAGTGGTGAATGCGCTAGGCGGTGGGGCGGCGATCGAGTCGGACGGCACGATCAGCGCGCCGAGCTACAGCGTGGGCGGTACGACGGTCAACAACGTGGGTGACGCGTTTGCCAACATCGACGAAAGCGTGCGCCGCAACGCCACATTGATGGATAACCTCAACGATGGCCTAGTGATGATCCACAACATCGCGCTCGACAACAGCAAGGACATCGCGATCAACAAAGCCGACATCACGAAGATGAGTGGCGACATCACGAACGTCACCAACAGCCTGAACGACGGCACGATCGGTCTGGTGCAGCACGACGCAGCGACCCGGAACATAACGGTGGCCAGGGATCTGGACGGCACGACGGTGGATTTCGGTGGCACTGAGGGCGCGCGCACGCTGAGCGGCGTGAAGGCCGGTGCGCTGAGCGACACCAGCACCGAAGCGGTGAACGGTTCGCAGCTGTACGCCACGAACCAGCAGGTGGACCAGAACACCAACTTGATCACCAGCCTGGACGACCAGGTGACGAATATCGGTGGCCAGGTCACCGACGTGTACGAGAAGGGCACGAAGTACTTCCACGCGAACTCGACGGGTGAGGATTCGTCGGCAGTGGGTCAGGATTCGGTGGCGATCGGTATGGGCGCGGTGTCGAACAACACGAATGATGTGGCGCTGGGCGCCTCTGCCACGGCCAGCGGGGGAAACTCGACTGCAATCGGTAATCACGCTCAGGCGGCAGCCGCCTACGCCACTGCGCTTGGTCAGGCGGCTGCTGCAAGCGGGTTCGTCGCAACTGCGATCGGTTCGTCCGCTGAGGCGGCAGGCGACCACGCCACTGCGGTTGGTGCAATGGCTGATGCGGCAGGCGCCTCAGCCACTGCGATCGGTACGTCCGCTCAGGCGGCAGGCGGCTGGGCCATTGCGATCGGTTCGCACGCTCAGGCGGCAGGCATAGATGCTATTGCGCTTGGTGCGTACGCTGCTACGACCGTGGATAGGGCAACGGCACTGGGCGCCGATGCTTCTGCAACGGAGAAGGGCTCGGTAGCGCTGGGCGCAGGCTCGACGACGTCTGCGGCGGTGGGCACCAGTGGAGCGACCATCGGCGGGACGGATTATGCGTTCGCCGGTGCGAACCCGGCGAGCACGGTGAGCGTGGGCAGCGCAGGTAACGAGCGCACGATCACGAACGTGGCCGCAGGCCGCCTGAGCGCGACGAGCACGGACGCGGTGAACGGTTCACAGTTGCACGCGACCAACCTGAGCGTGACGGCCAACGCGACGAACATCGCGGCCAACACGGCTGCGATCACCAGCATCGACGGCCGCGTGACCAACGTGGAAGGCTCGGTCACGAACCTGACGCAGCAGCTGGACGGCGGCAGCGTCGGCCTGGTGCAGCAGGACGCGACCAGCAAGGCCATCACGGTGGCCAGGGACCTGGACGGCACGACGGTAGACTTCGGTGGAACGGAGGGCGCGCGCACGCTGAGCGGCGTGAAGGCCGGTGCGCTGAGCGACACCAGCACCGAAGCGGTGAACGGTTCGCAGCTGCACGCGACCAACCAGAACGTGACGGCCAACACGACGGCGATCACCACCATCGACGGCCGCGTGACCAACGTGGAAGGCTCGGTCACGAACCTGACGCAGCAGCTGGACGGCGGCAGCGTCGGCCTGGTGCAGCAGGACGCGACCAGCAAGGCCATCACGGTGGCCAGGGACCTGGACGGCACGACGGTGGACTTCGGTGGAACTGAGGGCGCGCGCACGCTGAGCGGCGTGAAGGCCGGTGCGCTGAGCGACACCAGCACCGAAGCGGTGAACGGTTCGCAGCTGCACGCGACCAACCAGAACGTGACGGCCAACACGACGGCGATCACCACCATCGACGGCCGCGTGACCAACGTGGAAGGCTCGGTCACGAACCTGACGCAGCAGCTGGACGGCGGTAGCGTCGGCCTGGTGCAGCAGGACGCGACCAGCAAGACCATCACGGTGGCCAGGGACCTGGACGGCACGACGGTGGATTTCGGTGGCACTGAGGGCGCGCGCACGCTGAGCGGCGTGAAGGCCGGTGCGCTGAGCGACACCAGCACCGAAACGGTGAACGGTTCGCAGCTGCACGCGACCAACCAGAACGTGACGGCCAACACGGCCAGCATTGCGGCCAACACGACGGCGATCACCACCATCGACGGCCGCGTGACCAACGTGGAAGGCTCGGTCACGAACCTGACGCAGCAGCTGGACGGCGGTAGCGTCGGCCTGGTGCAGCAGGACGCGACCAGCAAGACCATCACGGTGGCCAGGGACCTGGACGGCACGACGGTGGATTTCGGTGGCACTGAGGGCGCGCGCACGCTGAGCGGCGTGAAGGCCGGTGCGCTGAGCGACACCAGCACCGAAACGGTGAACGGTTCGCAGCTGCACGCGACCAACCAGAACGTGACGGCCAACACGGCCAGCATTGCGGCCAACACGACGGCGATCACCACCATCGACGGCCGCGTGACCAACGTGGAAGGCTCGGTCACGAACCTGACGCAGCAGCTGGACGGCGGTAGCGTCGGCCTGGTGCAGCAGGACGCGACCAGCAAGACCATCACGGTGGCCAGGGACCTGGACGGCACGACGGTGGACTTCGGTGGCACTGAGGGCGCGCGCACGCTGAGCGGCGTGAAGGCCGGTGCGCTGAGCGACACCAGCACCGAAGCGGTGAACGGTTCGCAGCTGCACGCGACCAACCAGAACGTGACGGCCAACACGGCCAGCATTGCGGCCAACACGACGGCGATCACCACCATCGACGGCCGCGTGACCAACGTGGAAGGCTCGGTCACGAACCTGACGCAGCAGCTGGACGGCGGCAGCGTCGGCCTGGTGCAGCAGGACGCGACCAGCAAGGCCATCACGGTGGCCAGGGACCTGGACGGCACGACGGTGGACTTCGGTGGCACCGATGGCGCGCGCTCGCTGAGCGGCGTTGCCGACGGTGCGATTGCAGCGGGCAGCAAGGAAGCCGTCAACGGCAGCCAGCTGTATGCGAACTCGGCGAGCGTGGCCGCTGGTCTGGGTGGCGGCTCGACCGTGAACGCGGACGGTACGGTCAGCGCGCCGAGCTACAGCGTGGGTGGTACGACCGTGCATAGCGTAGGCGATGCCGTCACCAACCTGGATGACCGGGTCACGCAGAACACCACGGACATCACGAAGCTGCAGACCCAGGTGGGCGACGTCGGAACACAACTGTCGGGCGCGGTGCAGTACGACCGTAACGTTGACGGTTCGGTGAACTTCGGTTCCGTGACGCTGGGCGGAGGCCAGAGCGCAGGTCCGGTAATCCTGACCAATGTGGCGAACGGCACGAGCCAGTATGACGCGGTGAACTACGGCCAGCTGTCGGCGTTGCAGGACCAGGTGACGGATCTCAACGGCCAGGTGAAGGATCTCGGTTCCCAGGTGTCGAACATCCAGCCGGTCACTCCGGATGTTTCGTCGTCGGACCGCAACAGTGAAGCAGTGGCTAACGCGGCGATGCCGGGTACCGGTGCGGGCAGCACGGTGGTTGGGGCAAACGCCAGCGCCGCAGCGGAGAACGCGGTGGCAGTGGGCGCCAATGCGGCGGCGACCGGCGTCAACTCGACGGCGATCGGCACGGGCTCGCAGGCTGGCAATGCGAACTCGGTGGCGTTGGGTCAGGGCTCGGTGACGGATCGCGATAACTCGGTATCGGTGGGTTCAGCGGGTCACGAACGCCAGATCACCAACGTCGCAGCGGGTACGGCGGACACGGATGCAGTCAATGTCGGTCAGATGAACAGCTCGGTCGCACAAGGCGTTCAGCAGGCCAACAACTACACCGATCAGCGTATCAACGCGACCAACCAGGCGGTCAACAATCTCGCCAGGAACGCCTACTCGGGAATCGCCGCCGCTACCGCGCTGACGATGATTCCAGAAGTCGATCAAGGCAAGAAACTGTCGTTCGGTATCGCGGCAGCGACTTACAACGGTTATCAGGCGATCGCACTGGGCGGTACGGCTCGTATCAAGGACAACATCAAGGTGAAAGCGGGTGTTGGGATGTCCGCGGGTGGCACGACTGCCGGGATTGGTGCCTCGTATCAGTGGTAAGCGGTCGGCGGGAAAGGGTGCGTGTGCCCTCTCCCGCTTTTTCACGATTGATCAACAGCGCGCCACAGCAGGTAAGGCTCGCCGCGCAACGTCACAAATACTTCGTCAAGGTGCCATGTCGTGCCGGGCTTGCGACGCGCCGCTTTGACACGGTGGGCGAAACGGGCACCGAATTTATCGCACCAGCGTCGGACTGTTTCGTAGCTGACGATAACCCCCGCTCGAATAGCAGCTCTTCGATATCACGCAGGCTGAGCTGAAACTTGAAATACCAGCGGACCGCGGAACTGATGACCGCCGCTGGAAAGCGATGACCGTGGTAAAGCGTGCCGACCTGTGCGAACGACAAAAGACTCGATCGTTCAATGCATCACCTATGACGCAGGCGAAGGCGCTGACGATGCGCCTCTAATGTTCGCTTTCACAACGGCTTTCTGAAATGGAGTCGTTGGCGACTGGTAATACTCGGCGCGTCTTTAGCGAACACGCGGAAAGTTTTGCGGCTTTTCATGCACGAAACAGGGACACCCGTCTTCATGGATGGACGCGAGCCTCGAAAATAAATCATCGAACGCGCGCTGCGATTTTTTTCGCATTTTTTCCCCGTACGATGTTTTCGTGCTTTTCCGCCGCTTTGCGAATAGAGGTTTATGAAAAACAGAATTGCCGGATTCGATGGATTGCGCGCGATCGCTGTGCTGATGGTGTTTCTGCAGCATCGACTCTTCGGCGACATCGGCGAAATCGGGCATCTCGGCGTGTGGATCTTCTTTGCGCTGAGCGGCTTTCTGATCATCGGCATCCTGTCGTCGCGGCGCGCGCGCATCGAAGAGGGCGACAGCTGTTTCCGCACCGAACTCGGGCGCTTTCTGTTTCGTCGCACGGTGCGCATCTTTCCGATCTATTACCTGATGCTCGTCGTGATGTGCGTGCTGATGGCATTCGGCCTCGCGAATCCGGAACTGGCGAGCGGCATGCCGTTTCACTTCGCGTATCTGTCCAACTTCTGGATCGGCTCGGTGCTGCGTTACTGGCCGGGCCGCTATTCGCACTTGTGGAACCTCGCGATCGAGGAGCAGTTCTATCTCGTCGTTGCGCCGTTTTTGCTGCTGCTCGCGACGCGGCGACATCGAGCGGCATGTTGGGCGATCGTGGCGCTCGGCCTTGCCGCGCTGTTCGCGATGCGCGCCGCGCATTGGGATGAGATCACGATCTATACGCACCCGTTGAGCAATGTCTGGTTGCTCGCGTTGGGCGGCATCGGTGGTCTGGTGATCGAGGACGATCGCGGCCGCGCGCGTGCCTGGCTCGGTCATGGCCTGACGCTGTTCGCGCTGAGTCTGGTCGTGATCGGTTTGTGCGCGGCCGAGCCGAGGTGGAACATGCTCGACGATCCCTTGCTGTTTACCGCGATCAGCGCAACGTACGGGATCGGTATCGCGGCGCTGGTGGCTTCGATCGCGTGTTGCCGCAATGCTGCCGTGATGGGTCTGCTACAGACGCGTTGGCTCGCCGGTCTTGGGCGTATCAGTTACGGCTTCTATCTGTATCACAACCTGATCCCCGATCTGACGCGTAACCGTCACGCCGAGGCGTTGTTTGGCGGCACCGTGCCGATGTGGGCACACATGCTTGGCATCGTCGCGTCGTTCGCGATTTCGCTTGGCATTGCGGTGCTGTCGTGGCGGTTGATCGAGGCGCCGATTTTGCGAGTGAAGACGCGCGGCGAATCGGTATTGAAAGCGGCGGAGAACGTCGCTTCCGACGTAGCCTGACAGATCGAACCAGGTCGCCGATCTATCCGGCTACGCGCCTCACGCTATCATTCGGCCTCACCACCCGGCCGCCCCTCATCTGACGCACTCCACGGGACCGAACCGGCCAAACGAAAGAAGAACACGATGCGCGCGGCGCTTTCCCGCGATGCCGACCGACCCGGGATCGTCGGACTTCGCGTAGCGCATCATCAGGCCCGTCAAGCCGCCGCAGGCTCGTGCACGATCTTCAACGTGCTCTTGTGCTCGGCGATGAACCGATAAACGGTGTCCCCGGGTACGGTCTCGTGCTCGAGCAACTGGTCCGAAATGTCGCGCAGTACCGGCTCGTACGCGTGCAGTAGCCCGTAGCAAAGTTCGTTGAGCTCCTTGAGCAGCACGTTCGCATGCTCGATTGCGCTCTTCATTTGCAGGCCCGCATACTGCGACGGCAGCGCCGCGAGACTGAACAGATCGCCGTCGCTGTTGAAGCCGAACTTCGACACCATGTCGAGGCTGATACGCGAGGCCTCCTGCAAGTCCGACGCGGCGCCGCTCGATGCTTCGGAGAACATCAGAATCTCCGCGTTGCGTCCGCCGAGCAGCACCTGGATCTCGTTGCGGATTTCCGTTTCGCGGTACAGGTGCTTGTCCTGCGCCTTCGTGATCAGCGCGACGCCAAGCGCGCCGCCACGCGGCAGAATCGTCACTTCCTCGAGCACGCCGGTGCCAAGCAGCGCCGCGACCAGACCATGACCCGCCTCATGCACCGCGATGCGCCTGCGCTCGTCCTCGGTGAGCGCGCGCTCGGCGCCGCTCACGTCGCCGATGCGCGCGATCTTGATCGCTTCCATGAAGTGCTTCGCGGCGATTTCGTTATCGCCCGCCTTGCGCGCGATCAGCCCTGCCTGATTCACGACCATCGCGACGGTGGCCGGCGACAGTCCAGTCGTCAAACGCGCGAGCTGGTCGTAGTCGATATCCGCCGCTTTCGACTTCAGCCGCTGCGCGTAGAAACGGAAAATCTTGGCGCGGTCTTCGCGATCCGGCAGACGCACCTGCACCGTGCGATCGAAACGGCCGGGGCGGCGCAATGCTTCGTCGAGATTGTCGGGATGGTTGGTCGCGGCCACGACGATCACGCCCTCGTTCGACTCGAAGCCGTCCATCTCCGCGAGCAGCTGGTTGATGATCCGGTTGCTTTCGGCTTCGACCGGACCACCGCCGGTGTCGGTTCGTTTCGCGAGACCGTCCGCTTCGTCGATGAAGATGACCGTCGGCGCATTCTTGCGCGCGAGTTCGAACAGGTGCCGCACCTTCTGGATACCGACACCGTAGTACTTCGCGCTGAAATAGCTGCCCGTGATCGAAATGAAGTTCGCGCCGCATTCGCCGGCCAACGCCTGAGCGAGCCGCGTCTTGCCGACGCCGGGCGCGCCGACCATCAGGATGCCGCACGGCGCGCGCACGCCCAGCGACGAGAACTGCTTCGGATCGGACAGGTAACCGCGAATGTCGGCGAGCGCGGCCTTCGCTTCGTTCGCGCCGATCACGTCGTCGAAACGCAGCGTCGGTGTTTTCGCTGAGCAGCTTCGCGCCGCCCTTCATCTCGCGTCGCATGAACCACGCCATGCCGCCGATCAGCACGAGCGGCAGCAGCACGCTCAGCGCGTCGCGGAACTGGTCGAACAGCTGGGTCCAGCGTGCGCCGTCGCTGTGGATGTCGACGTCGGGCAGCCATACGAGCTGATACGCGGCGGCGTCGGAGCGCTCGCCCAGCAGCAGCGCGTGCGAGAAGGTTGCGTTGTGATCGGTGACGAAGTACTTCGAGCCGTCACGCAGCGACACCAGAATCGCGTTGGGACTCACGCCGATCGCCGCGACGTTGGTGTCGTGAATGTCACGCAGCATCGTCGACGCATCCTTCTCCGCATGCGTCCACGCGGATGCATCGTGACGCATCTGGCTCGCAATGCCGCTCAGCGCCGGCGCCTGCGGCTCGGCGCGATGCTGGATATACCAGACGCCCCAACCGACCAACACCGCGATCAGCACCGCCACAGCCGCCACCGCAATTTTGCGTGCGCGCTTTTTCCCAAGCGAATTATTTCCCGGCTTCATGAGTCATTTCCAAAATGCGGACTTGAACAAGCCCTTACTTAATCAAGCTTTCTGTCAAACTTACCTGTCGAAATCGGAAGGCGGAGTCTGCGGAAAATCGGCTGGGGGCGAAGCGCCACACGGCGAGGCTCAAAGGACAATTCAGAAGGACGACGATCTGTGCATCCCGGTGAGCCGCATTAGCCGAAGGTAGTATGCCGGCGGCACGCGTCTGTCAAAGCCGCGGAAATGGCCTATTTGTACCATCTATCCGACCATCGACACGCCGGAAGGTTACGCGGCAAGCGCGCGTAGGGCGTCGCCGCCTTGGCTCCGCGCACAGTTTATCAGCGTAAAAAGCAGCGCGTGTTTTTAATGTCTATATCTAACCGCACCCCAATTAAAATCAGTCACAATTACTGACAAAACGTGATTAGACGGACCTAAATGATCTGAAAATAGGCCACGATTAAGTCAGGATTTTGGAATCAGCTGGCAGGATGAGCGACGGCTCTCTACGGACCCGTTCGCATCATCGACACTTTCTCTCAGGTTCTGCTTTTGGGCGCCGGCGCCGAGCGGCATCGACGGTTCTTTCCTATGCTGCACTCAGGAGATTCGATCATGCAGCGGGCTGAAAACCCTTCCTTCGCGGCGTCGCTCGACGCGGGTCTGAGCGGCGCGACGCGCGTGTATTTCATCGTCGGCGATCCGATTGCGCAGGTGCGCTCGCCGTCCGGCGTGACCGCCGCGTTGCGTTCGGCCGGCCGCGATGCGCTGGTGGTGCCCGCGCACGTCGCCCCAGCCGATCTGCCGGCTTTTTTCGCGGGCATCGCGCCGATGCGCAACGTCGACGGCGTGATCATCACGGTGCCGCACAAATTCACCGCGGCGAGCTATTGCGCGACGCTCGCCGAAGAAGCCGCGTTCCTTGGCGCGGTCAACACGCTGCGCCGCAACGCCGACAGCGGCTGGCATGGCGGCATGTTCGACGGCACCGGCTTCGTTGCGGCGCTCGTCGCGGCGGGCTGTGAACTACAGGGCAAGCACGCGCTGCTGGTCGGCGCGGGCGGCGCGGGCTCGGCGATCGGCCATGCGCTGATTCAGCGCGGCGTCGGCTCGCTCGACGTGCGCGACAACGACGTCGAACGCACCGGCTCGCTGACCGCACGGCTCAATGCGCTCGGCCGAGGCACGGCGCGCGGTGCGGCGGCCGACCTCGACCCGAGTCCGTATGACGTGGTCGTCAACGCGTCGCCGCTCGGCATGCGCGCGGGCGATTCGTTGCCGATCGACGTCGCGCGCTTGCCGGCCACGACTTTTGTCGGCGATGTCGTAACGAAACCGCCACTTACGCCGCTGATCGAAGCGGCACGCGCGCGCGGTTGCCCGACCGTGACGGGCACGCAGATGTTCGAACGCGTGTGTGATCGGATGGTGGAGTTCTTTCTGGACACGCCGACGTCTGCGTAACGGCGCGAAGGAACCAGGCGCGCGCTGCTACACTGGCGCGAAATTGCCGTGGCGCAGATCCCGCACGGCATGCACGAGGCGTGGCGCAATCCTGCGCCGCGTTCACATCGCCCTCTGCGCGCCAACCCATGCTTCGATTCGACAACCTCAGCAAGCGCTATAGCGACCGCGTCCTGTTCGAAGGACTGCACTTCGACGCGACGTCCGGCTGCGTCGCGTTGAACGATGAATCCGGCAGCGGCAAATCGACGTTGCTCGCCATCCTCGCCGGCGCGCTCGAACCCGACACCGGCGACGTATGGCTCGGCGGTCATTCGCTGCGCGCCGCGCCGGATGCCGCGCAAGCGCTGCTCACGTATGTGCCGGAAGACAGCATGAGCTGGCCCGATCAGACCGGCCGCGATTATCTGCGGCAGGTTGCGGCGGCGCGGCACACCGCGCTGACCGACGACGTGCTCGCGCTCGCCGAACGCTTCGGCCTCGCGCCGCATCTGGACAAACGTTTCGAGCAGATGTCGTATGGCAGCCGCAAAAAGGTGTTTCTGACGGCGGCCGCGCTCGGCGAAACCCGCGTGCTGATCGCAGACGAACCGGCCGGCGGACTCGACGCGTCAGCGCGCGCGGTGCTCGCCGAGCTGTTCAGAACGCTCGGCACGACGCGCACGCTGTTTTTCACGAGTTACGACGAAGGGTTCACGCAGGCCTGCGAGGCGACGGGTGTCTGTTTCGCGGACCTCGCGAGGGGCATTTGAGCTAGGGCCTGTTCACGCTAATAACGGGCTTGCGCTGGCCGCCAGAAGGGCCGAGCGCAAGGATTGCGACGCAACGAATACTCGACGTATTCGCAAGGAGCATGACGCGGCGATCGGCCCTTCTGGCGGCCAGCCCTTTGAAGGTTTTTTTAAAACAGGGGAACGTGCCTTTGCGCCCGTATTGCGGCGTCGGTCGTCGCTTGTTTGGCTCGGCCAAACGGCGCTCCTCTCTCCTTGCACTACGGGCGGAAAGGCACGTTCGCAAGCCCGTTATTAGCGTGAACAGGCCCTAGCGATCCCGCGGGTCATGCGGGCCGGGCGCGAGCGTTGAATCCTCAGATCGCCACACAAATCTTGCCGAAGTGCGCACCCGATGCCTCGTGCCGGAACGCGTCGGCGAGCTTGTCCAGCGCGAACGTGCTGTCGATCACCGGCTTGATGCCCGTGGTCTCCAGCGCGCGCACCATGTCGATCTGATCCTGCCGGCTGCCGACGATCAGCCCTTGCAGACGCTGTTGCCGCGCCATCAGATGCGCGGTCGGCACCGGACCCGCGCGGCCGGTCAGCACGCCGATCAGCGCGATGTGCCCGCCGATGCGGCATGCGGTGATCGACTGCGGCAGCGTGCCGGGACCACCCACCTCGACTACGTGATCGACACCGCGCCCGTTGGTGATGTGAC
The DNA here is from genome assembly GCF_050436205.1 of Paraburkholderia sp. MM5496-R1. Lineage (NCBI taxonomy): Bacteria > Pseudomonadati > Pseudomonadota > Betaproteobacteria > Burkholderiales > Burkholderiaceae > Paraburkholderia > Paraburkholderia sp. MM5496-R1. Next base: position 1,761,583 of record NZ_JBNDLT010000003.1, on the reverse strand, counting down.
GCACTTCTTTGCCCCACTCGGGATTGTCGCGATAGTTGATCGTATGGTCGGCACCCAGTTCGCGCAGCTTCGCGAGCTTCGCATTCGACGACGACGTCGCGATCACCGACGCCCCCATCGCCCTCGCCATCTGCAAGCCGAAGATCGACACGCCGCCGGTGCCGAGCACGAGCACGCTGCTGCCTGCCTTCAACTGACCATCGACGACCAGCGCGCGCCACGCGGTCAGCCCCGCCGTGGTCAGCGTCGCGGCTTCGGCGTGGCTGTAGCCGGCCGGCGCGCGCGTGAAGTAGTGGCTCGGCAGCACGACGACTTCGCGCGCGTAGCCGTCGACGCCGTCGCCGGGGGTGGTCGCAAAATCGCCGATCGCGGGCGAACCGTTTTCCCAGTGTGGGAAGAAGCAGGACACGACGTGATCGCCGGCCTTGAATTCGCGCACGCCTGCGCCGACCGCTTCGACGACGCCCGCGCCATCGGCCATCGGGATGCGGCCCGCTTCGGCCGGCAGATTGCCGCAGACGACGCCGTAGTCGTGGTAGTTCAACGAACTAGCGCGAATGCGCACGCGAATCTGCCCGGCCTCGGGCTGACCGGGATCGGCGAGATCGACGACCTGCAGGCTATCGACTGTGGCGGGAGAACCGATTCTGACGGCTTTCATGTTTTCGATCCTTGGTGAGTGGTGCGCTGCCGTGAGCAGCTCGATGTCCACGCGCGATGCGCGTCGGATGTTCATGCGCCATGCCCGCGCGAATGCGAACCGGCATGCAGGCGCCGCGCGAGCACCGCGCTATTTGACGGTCTGGATGACTTCGAAGCCTTCGAATTCCGGGTGGCCGAGATACAGCACGCGGCTTTCGTTGCCGGCACTGCGATGCGCGGCACGAAACGCGTCGGACTTCGTCCATGTCTCGAACGATCCATGGTCGCGCCAGATCGTATGGCTCGAATAGAGGACGTGATCGTCCTTGCGCGGTCCCTTCAGCAAATGAAATTCGACGAAGCCCGGCACCTCTTTCAGATGGGTGTCGCGCGTGGTCCACAGATGTTCGAAGGCGTCCTCGGAGCCGGGCGCCACCTTGAAGCGGTTCATCGCGATGTACATGCTGTCAGCCTCGTTGAGTGAGTGATGCTGCCAATGATGCTGGCTTGGTCATCCAGTCGCGTTTCATTATAGGCGTGCGTTGCTTTGCCTCCGCTTGACCTTACCACGGCAGGAAGCTCCACGATGTCCGACGTGACCGTTAGAATCGCGCGGATCACGTCGCCACACTCTTCAACAACGGAAAACCAATATGAAAAACCTTCGCGCGTTGCGCGCTCTCTGTGTGTTCGGCGGTTTGGCATTCGCGGCGGCGGCTCTGCCCGCTCACGCGCAACATCAGGGCATGCCCGGCATGGACATGCCGGATTCGGCGCATACCGACGCGGGCGCATCGACGCAAGCCTTCAAGGCCGCCGACGAGCGCATGATGCATGAGATGAGCGCCCCGAATACACCGGCGACGCCGACCGGGATTTCGTCGCGCACATGATCCCGCATCACCAGGGCGCGATCGAGATGGCGCAGGCGGAGTTGAAATACGGCAAGGACCCGGAGATCAAGCGGCTCGCGCGCAACATCATCAAGGCGCAGCATGACGAGATCGCGTTCATGCAGCGCTGGCAGGAAAAGCACGGCGGCAAGTAACGCAGCGCGAGCATCACCAGCGTGGCTGCTTGCGCAACAGCGGCGTCATCGCGATCAGACCGATGATCGGCCCAGGCAGCAGCAGCCATGCGACGCGCACGTCGAGCGCGTGAAATACGCTGGTCGACCACAGGATCGAGCAGGCGGACAGGAAAAAGCCGAAGCTGTTCTGCAGCGTCAGCGCGCCGCCGATCTTGTCGGCGGGACAGGCCTTCACGGACAGCGCCGAAAACTGCGGCGAATCGGCGATCACGCTGATGCCCCACACGAGTAGTAACCCGAGCTGCGCGGCGGTGCCGAGCCCCGTGGTCAGCGGATAAATCGCGCACAGCGTGCCCGAGATCGTCAGCGCGAGAGCGGCGGTACGCGCGCTGCCGACCACCTGGCTGAGTCTGCCGCCGAACAGGCAGCCGAGCGCACCGATCGCGATGATCAGGAACGACCACAACGCGACGGTGCCCGGCGCCGCCGGCGCCCCGCTCGCGAACGCGCGCTGCACGAGCAGCGGCGTCAGCGTCCAGAACGCGTACAACTCCCACATGTGACCGAAATAGCCGAGCGCGGCCGAGCGAAACTCGCTGATGCGCACGACCTGCCCGACGCCCGCCGACAAACCGAAGCGTCGGCTGCCCGAGCGCCGCGCGTGCGGCCCTTCGCCGAGCACGAACACCAGCAGCGCGCCGATCACCGCGAGTCCCGACGAAGTGAGCACCACGGTTTGCCACGGCACGCTCGACAGCAACGCACGAATCGCATGCACCGACGCCGTGCCGAGCGTCAGCATCGCAACGAGCAACGCGAGCGTCTGCGCGGCGCGGCGCGGGTCCCACGTAACGAGCAGCTTCATGCCGAGCGGATAGATGCCGGCAAGCGCGACGCCCACGCCGAAGCGAAACACGAGCGCCGACGCGAGCCCGCTGCTGCACAGCGCGAACAGCGCATTCAAGGTCGCGCCGAGCACGCCGCAGACGGCGAACACCTTGCTCGCCGACACGCGATCCGCGAGTCCGGTGGTCGCCGACAGCAAGGTCCCGACGATAAAGCCAGCCTGCACTGCATTCGTCAGCCAGCCGATACCGGACGCGCTCAGATGCCAGGCGATCTGCAGATCGCGCATCGCGCCGTTCGCGCTGAACCACAACGACGTACCGAGCAATTGCGCAATCGCGATCACGAGCACAGCGCGTCTCGCGCGCGCGATGTCGTGCGCCGCGTCGCCGGACTTCGTTGCGTCGGCGTCCAGCCTGTTCTGCATCGTGGCTCCTCTGCGTCGGGACTGAGTCGGCCGCTGGGGAGTGGTTATGGGAGCGCGGCCGGAGCGGCCATTGTAGACCGCGAGCACCGTATGCCCCCATCGCCGCGAGCGCGGCGGCCTGCTCTACGTAGCCTTCCGTGCCGCTGACGTTGGCCGACATCGGCGCCGCCTCAGCCCTGCTGCGGCACCCTGACCCACCCCTCCATCAACACGCGCGCGCTGCGGCTCATGATCGCCTTCGTGACGACCCACTCGCCGTCCTGCAGACTCGCCTGCGCGCCGACGCGCAACGTGCCCGACGGATGCCCGAAGCGCACCGACTCACGCTCGCCGCCGCCCGCCGCCTGATTGACGAGCGTGCCCGCGATCGCCGCCGCGGTGCCGATCGCGACCGCCGCCGTGCCCATCATCGCGTGATGCAGCTTGCCCATCGACATCGCGCGCACCAACAGGTCGACGTCGCCCGCGCGCACCGGCTTGCCGCTCGACGCCACGTAATCGACCGGCTTTGCGACGAACGCGACCTTCGGCGTGTGCTGCCGCGTCGCGATCTCGTCGAGATGCTTGATGAGCCCCATGCGCAGCGCGCCATGCGCGCGAATCGTCTCGAACATCGCGAGCGCCTTCGCGTCGCTGTTGATCGCGTCCTGCAACTCGGTGCCCTTGTAGCCGATCGCCTCGGCGGCGACGAAGATCGTCGGGATGCCCGCGTTGATCATCGTCGCCTTCAACGTACCGACGCCCGGCACCTCCAGGTCGTCGACGAGGTTGCCGGTCGGGAACATCGCGCCGCCCGCGCCTTCTTCGTCGGCGGCCGGGTCCATGAATTCGAGCGGCACTTCGGCGGCCGGAAAGGTCACGCCGTCGAGTTCGAAGTCGCCGGTTTCCTGCACCGCGCCATCGCTCATCGGCACGTGCGCGATGATCGTCTTGCCGATATTGGCCTGCCAGATGCGCACGATCGCGACGCCGTCACGCGGCACGCGGCCCGCCTCGACGAGGCCCGCGCTGATCGCGAACGGTCCCACCGCGGCCGACAGATTGCCGCAATTACCGCTCCAGTCGACGAACGCCTTGTCGATCGACACCTGCCCGAACAGATAATCGACGTCGTGATCTGGCCGGCTGCTGCGCGAAACGATCACGGTCTTGCTGGTGCTCGACGTCGCGCCGCCCATGCCGTCGATCTGCTTGCCGTACGGATCGGGACTGCCGATCACGCGCATCAGCAGCGCGTCGCGCGCGGCGCCCGGTCGCTGCGCGGCCTCGGGCAGATCCTGCAGACGGAAAAACACGCCCTTGCTGGTGCCGCCGCGCATATAGGTGGCCGGAATCTTGATCTGGGGAAGGTGGGCCATGAAGGTATCCTGAGGTGACATGTTCTTTGATGAAGGGCGATGCGGCTCGTCAAGCCGCATCGCCCTGGTCTGTTGCGACGTTCACTGCAAAACGCGCGTCTACTTGTCAAGCCGCTGCTCTGGTCGACTCGAGAAAGTCCTGCGCGAAACGCTGCAGCACGCCACCGGCTTCGTAGATCGACAGCTCTTCGGCCGTATCGAGCCGGCACGTCACCGGCACTTCGACGCGCTCGCCGTTGCGGCGATGAATCACCAGCGTCAGATCGGCGCGCGGCTTGCGCTCGCCGATCACATCGAACGTCTCGGTGCCGTCGATGCCGAGCGTCAGGCGATTCACGCCCGGCTTGAATTCGAGCGGCAACACGCCCATGCCGACGAGGTTCGTGCGGTGAATCCGCTCGAAGCCTTCCGCGACGATCGCTTCGGTGCCGGCCAGCCGCACGCCCTTCGCGGCCCAGTCGCGCGACGACCCCTGGCCATAGTCGGCGCCCGCGATCACGATCAGCGGCTGCTTGCGCTCCATATACGTTTCGATCGCTTCCCACATGCGCGTGACCTTGCCCTCGGGCTCGATGCGCGCGAGCGAACCGGCCTTCACCTGGCCATTCTCCAGCACCATCTCGTTCTTCAGCGTCGGGTTCGCGAAGGTCGCGCGCTGCGCGGTCAAGTGATCGCCGCGGTGCGTCGCGTAGGAATTGAAGTCCTCTTCGGGCAGGCCCATTTTCGTCAGGTATTCGCCGGCCGCGCTGTCCGGCAGAATCGCGTTCGACGGCGACAGGTGGTCCGTCGTGATGTTGTCGCCGAGCACGGCCAACGCTCGCATGCCCTTCAGCGTGCGCTCGCCGGCGAGCGCGCCTTCCCAGTACGGCGGACGGCGAATATAGGTGCTTTCTTCGCGCCAGTCGTACAGCGGGTCGGCCTTCGCGCCGGTGTCGGGGGAGACCGCGAACATCGGTTCATACACTTTGCGGAATTGCTCGGGTTTCACGCTCGCGGCGACGATCGCATCGATCTCCGCATCCGACGGCCACAGATCTTTCAGCGTGACCGCATGACCGTCCGCATCGACGCCGAGCACGTCCTTCTCGATGTCGAAGCGGATCGTGCCCGCGATCGCATAGGCGACGACCAGCGGCGGCGACGCGAGAAATGCCTGCTTCGCGTAGGGGTGGATCCGGCCGTCGAAGTTGCGGTTGCCCGACAGCACGGCGGTCGCATACAGATCGCGCTCGATCACCTCCTTCTGGATCACCGGGTCCAACGCGCCGGACATGCCGTTACACGACGTGCACGCATACGCGACCACGCCGAAGCCGAGCTGTTCGAGTTCAGGCAAGAGCCCTGCCTCTTCCAGATACAGCGTGACCGCCTTCGAGCCCGGCGCGAGCGAGCTCTTGACCCACGGCTTGCGCACGAGTCCACGCCGATTCGCGTTGCGTGCGACGAGGCCCGCCGCGATCATGTTGCGCGGATTGTTCGTGTTGGTACAGCTCGTGATCGCGGCGATGATCACCGCGCCGTCCGGCATCAGACCGGGCTCGTTCTCGACCTTGCCGCTGACGCCGCGCGCGGCCAGCTCCGACACCGGCAAGCGGCGATGCGGATTCGACGGCCCCGCGAGCGTGCGCACCACGCTCGACAGATCGAACTCGAGCACGCGCTCGTAGTCGGCGTGCTTCAGCGTATCGGCCCACAAGCCGGTTTGCTTCGCATACGTTTCGACGAGTTTGACGAGTTCGTCGTCGCGGCCGGTCAGCTTCAGATAGCGGATCGTCTGCTCGTCGATGTAGAACATCGCGGCGGTCGCGCCGAACTCGGGCGCCATGTTCGCGATCGTCGCGCGATCGCCCAAGGTCAATTTCGCCGCGCCCTCGCCGTAAAACTCGAGGTACGCGCCGACCACCTTCTCTTTGCGCAAGAACTCGGTCAACGACAGAACCACGTCGGTCGCGGTAATGCCCTCGCCCGGCTTGCCGCCCAGCTCCACGCCGACGATATCGGGCAGCCGCATGTACGACGCGCGGCCGAGCATCACGCTCTCCGCTTCGAGGCCGCCGACGCCGATCGCGATCACGCCGAGCGCATCGACCATCGGCGTATGCGAGTCGGTGCCGACCAGCGTGTCGGGAAACGCGACACCGTCCTTCACCTGCACGACCGGGCTCATGCGTTCGAGGTTGATCTGATGCAGGATGCCGTTGCCCGGCGGAATCACGTCGACGTTGCGGAACGCGCGCTTGGTCCAGTTGATGAAATCGAAGCGGTCTTCGTTGCGGCGATCTTCGATCGCGCGATTCTTCGCGAACGCATCCGGATCGAAACCGCCGCACTCAACGGCCAGCGAGTGATCGACGACCAGTTGCGTCGGCACCACCGGATTCACGAGCGCCGGATCGCCGCCTTGCGCGGCGATCGCATCGCGCAGACCCGCCAGATCGACGAGAGCGGTCTGGCCGAGAATGTCGTGGCACACGACGCGCGCCGGGAACCACGGAAAATCGAGCTCGCGCTTGCGTTCGATGATCTGTTTCAGCGAAGCGGTCAGTGTCACCGGGTCGCAGCGGCGCACCAGGTTTTCGGCGAGCACGCGTGACGTGTACGGCAGCTTGTCGTAGGCGCCGGGCTCGATCTTGTCGACCGCGGCACGCGTATCGAAGAAGTCGAGCTCGGTGCCCGGAAGGCGTTTGCGGTTGGCAGTATTCATGACGTAGGGACAGGACGGTTATCGGCCGCCGGACGGTATGCCGGCGGCCTCGGGCGGCGCTTCGCTCGCGCGCCGGCCGGACAGTGCGGGTAGTTTAGCTCGCGGCCTCAGCTCAAACGCGCTTCGCCAGCGGCACGAACGGCAGATCGTCCGGACCGGTGTAATTCGCGCTCGGACGAATGATCTTGTTGTCGACGCGCTGCTCGATGATGTGCGCGCTCCATCCTGCCGTACGCGAGATCACGAACAGCGGCGTGAACATCGCGGTCGGCACGCCCATCATGTGATACGACACCGCGCTGAACCAGTCGAGGTTCGGGAACATCTTCTTCGCGTCCCACATCACCGATTCGAGCCGTTCGGCGATCGAGAACAGCTTCGTGTTGCCCGCTTCCTTCGACAGCTTCTTCGCGACTTCCTTGATGATCTTGTTGCGCGGGTCCGAGATCGTGTAGACCGGATGGCCAAAGCCGATCACGACTTCCTTGTTCTCGACGCGGCGGCGGATGTCGGCTTCGGCTTCGTCGGGCGTCTGGTAGCGCGACTGGATTTCGAACGCGGCTTCATTGGCGCCGCCGTGTTTCGGGCCGCGCAGCGCGCCGATCGCGCCGGTGACCGCCGAGTACATGTCCGAGCCCGTGCCCGCGATCACGCGGCCGGTGAACGTCGACGCGTTGAACTCGTGCTCCGCGTACAGGTTCAGCGAGACGTGCATCGCATCCACCCACGCCTTCGACGGCTCGACGCCATGCAGCAGATGCAGGAAATGCCCGCCGATCGAATCGTCGTCGGTTTCGACCTCGATGCGCTTGCCGTTGTGCGAGTAGTGATACCAGTACAGCAGCATCGAGCCGAGCGAGGCCATCAGCTTGTCGGCGATATCGCGCGCGCCGGGCAGGTTGTGATCGTCTTTCTCGGGCAGTACGGTGCCGAGCACCGACACGCCGGTGCGCATCACGTCCATCGGATGCGCGGCGGCCGGAATCCATTCGAGTGCGGCTTTTACGTTGGCGGGCAGGCCGCGCATCGACTTCAGCTTCGTCTTGTACGCGGTCAGTTCGGCCTGGGTCGGCAGCTTGCCGTGGACCAGCAGATAAGCGATCTCCTCGAATTCGCACGCCTCGGCGATGTCGAGAATGTCATAGCCGCGATAGTGCAAATCGTTGCCGGTCTTGCCGACCGTGCACAGCGCGGTGTTGCCCGCGGTCACGCCCGACAGCGCGACGGATTTTTTCGGTTTGAAAGCGCCTGCGTTCGGCGTGCTGTTGTCTGCTTCGCTCATCGATTGTCTCCAGAAAGGGTTGGAATTTGGCCATTGCTTCGACTGGGCTGCCTTGTACGCAAGGAACGGGCCAGCCCGTTCACCACCAGCTAAGTGCCTGATTTGGCGGGAGTCCGGCGAAGCAATGACGCGACCCCGTCCGACGCTCGATTTCATTAATGAAACTCCGGATTTCAAATCGGCAATGAATGCTCGCATAATGGAGGTCCCCAACCATCCCGTTGCGAGCCGTCCGCCTTGAGCACGCCTCTTTATGAACCGCCGCAGCGTCCGCGCGTCTGGGCGCTCAGCATTAGCCGCCTGCGCGATCTGTTCTTCGACATCGCCGGCGAATACGTGGAACTCGCGGATGTTCGCATCGTGTCGCACGCCTTCGAAGACGCGGTGCGCGAAATCGAGGCCGCGGGCGCCGCGCGGCCCGACGTCGTGCTCGCGGGCGGCTCGAACGGCGCGTATCTGAAGACGCGCGTGTCGGTGCCGGTCGTGCGGATCAGTCCGACCGGCTACGACGTCATGCATGCGCTCGCCCGCGCGCGTCGGGAAGGCGCGCGCGTCGCGCTCGTCACGCACGGCGACACGCCCGACGAAGTGCGGCGGTTCGCCGCCGCGTACGCGCTCGATGTCACGTTCGCGTCGTACCAGTCGGCGCAGGACGCGGAGAGCGTCGTGCTCGATCTCAGCGATCGTGGCATCGACGTCGTGGTCGGCCCAGGCATGGTCACCGACCTCGCCGCGAACGCCGGCATGGGCGCGGTGTTTCTGTACTCGCGCGCGTCGGTGCGGGCCGGCTTCGACACCGCGCTCGAAGTCGCGCAGGCGACGCGCCGCGAAACCGTGCGACGCCAGCGGCTCGACACGCTGCTGCAGCACCTGCGCGACGGCGTGGTCGCGCTCGATGCGCAAGGCCGCGTCGAACTGATGAACCAGCGGCTCGCGGGCGTGCTCGGTATCGATGCGGCAAAGGCCGTCGGCCGCGCGCTGCTCGAACTCGCGCCCGACCTCGCGGGCAGTCTGCCGGACGCGGAGGGCGACAGCTTCTGCACGGTGCGCGGCGCCAGCTATGTCGTGCATCGCGGGCCGCTCGCAAGCAGCGGCGCGGCGCCGGGCACCGTGCTGACGTTTCAGGAATCGCGCGCGGTCGAACGGCTCGATCGGACGCTGCGCGCGCGTCAACGCGTGCAGCAGTTCACCGCGCGCTACCGGCTCGACGATATCGTCGGCGCGTCGGAATCGATCGAACGGGTGCGCGCGCTCGTCGTGCGTTATGCGAGGTCGGACGCGACCGTGCTGATTCTCGGCGAAAGCGGCACCGGCAAGGAAATGGTCGCGCAGAGCATGCATCAACTGAGCGCGCGACGCGACTTCGCGTTCGTCGCGATCAATTGCGGCGCGTTTCCGGAGGCGCTGCTCGAAAGCGAACTGTTCGGCTACGAGGAAGGCGCGTTCACCGGCGCGCGCAAGGGCGGCAAGGCGGGGCTGATCGAGGTCGCGCATCGCGGCACGCTGTTTCTCGACGAGATCGGCGAGATGCCGTTGCCGTTGCAAAGCCGCCTGTTGCGCGTGTTGCAGGAGCGCGAGGTGGTGCGGCTCGGATCGACGGAGCCGATGCGCGTCGATATCCGCATCGTCGCGGCGACGCATCGCGCGCTGACCGACGCCGTCACAGAGGGCAGTTTCCGTACCGATCTGTACTACCGGCTCAACATCCTCAGCATCGCGCTACCGCCGCTGCGCGAGCGGCCGAACGACCTGCTGCCGCTCGCCGCCGAACTGTTGCGCCAGGCGGCCGCGCGCGAGCCGAGGCTGGCGGCGCGCGTGCCCGACGCGCAGACCGCCGCTCGCATGCTGGAGGGTTTGGGCGCGGCGTTGCGGCGCTATGCGTGGCCGGGCAATGTGCGCGAGTTGCAGAACGTGATCGAGCGGATTGCGGTTGAACTCGCCGATGGCGATGCGGACACGGATGCGAGTGCGGCGCTCGTCACGCGCGACATGCTGCGCGCGATCGCGCCGGAAGTCGTCGAGCCCGTCGCGCGCGCGAAGCCGGCGGCGCTGACGCTGCGCGAGCGCAGCCGTCATGTCGAGGCTGATGAAATCCGCGCGGTGCTCGCGGTTCACGACGGTGATCGCGATGCGGCTTGCGCCGCGTTGGGCATCAGCAAGACGACGCTGTGGCGCAAGTTGAATGCGGGGCGGTAGAGATGGTTACGGTTTCCCGGCGCGCGCAGGCTGTTGTCATAGAGCGACCTTAGCATGTCCACGTCGGCCGGTTGTTGCGCGCGCTACCGTCGTCATCCGGCATCCGCGCTGGTCGGCTTCGTCTCGGGCGTGCCGGTCATTCACGACCTGGACACGCCCGGTTGCCGCAGCGAGACCAACGCAGCCGGAGCAGTCGTGGCGGCGGTACTCGCAAGGATGGGCGGGCGGCGGGCAGACGTGATCGTCTATCGCGACAGCACTGGGCAGTTCGAGGGGCTGCTGGTGGATGACGACGACAGCTTTGCCGGCTTTCTCCTACTCGGCGGCGCACGTTCGCTAGCGGAAGCGCTCGCGCGACTTCCTGAAGCGCTCGCGGCCCTGCGCGCGCCGGATGCGCAACAGTAGGTTTGATAATTCCCGAATGCCCGTTGCACGCACAGCGCATAAGTGCGCGGGCGGCGGGCTACGTCTGTGAAGGCTTGTCGATCGGCTCTTGCGTAACTGACATGTACTGCTTGATGTCAGGCTGACCGAGCGCAATCACGTTGAGTATTGCGACGCCAAGCCTCCGCGCAAATTCGTCGTCGAGTTTGAAATCGTACTCATCGAGAAGGATCGGCATTTCGATTTTCCCGGCCAGCAACGGGGCAAGCCTGGTTGGGTCAACGGTTTGCACCGTGAGCCGTTGACGGTCCTCTGTATAGGTTAGAACCACGGAATACGGCGGATGAGTAGCCATCAATATCCTCTGCACTGTTGATAGTTCTGGAATGCCTGCGTTTTGCATAGCGCGATGCCACGTGTACCGCCCATTGGGCCAGCCAGTGCGTTGCACAGGTCTAGGTCCCGTTCGTACTGCGCGAAGCATTCGGTCTCGTGAAAATCGCTCACTCCGCGCGCCGCAATGTCCTGCACATCGTCACTCACGGCATCTGGCTGATAGTTGAACGCCTGAGCATTGCCGAGGTTCTGCGGCGCGCGCGGGCTGTTGCCATAGAGCGAACTTAACACTGGGTACAGTGTCATTTAGCATCACGGCCACTGCTTCCCGAAAGGCGCCGATTCCCGTAGTCGGAGATTCACGAGTCGAATCGCCTACTCAGCGTCGATGTCGAGCGTCTCAAATTCCACAGCTAGCTCCGCGCCGGCCGTTGCGAGGACTAGCGCTACTTGAGACCCCGGCGTCTTCGAAAACCGCTCGCTTTTAGAGAGCATGGCGCGGGCGAGATCGTAATTCGTGTCCCCCGGCGTGAGGATCTTCATCTCAAAGACGATGTTATTGGACACGCTGAAATGTTCAACGGTGCAGCGACTGGTTCCGCTAAAAGTTGCCGTTGCTCGCTTCCCTTCATCCTCCAACATGACAATAAGTTTATGCTTATCCCGAACCACGAGAGCGTTGATATACCAGTCGTGGAAGTAACCAAATTCCTTGAGTTCGTCCATCAAACAAATCCTTTACCAAGGTAGCAGCGAAAATGCATTTCCCTTATCTCTAACGCCATTTTCCCAATTATGGGAGTGTGGAACGCCAAACCCGTGATCGTGACCGAAATCAATATCGACGGCCGCGTTACCGTCTCCGTCATATAAGCGCCATTGTTTCTTGCCCGATGTGTTTTCGACCCATTGGTTAGGTGACCCTCCTTCTGAGGGAAGCCATGCCGTTTGCATTTCACCGCCCGTGGGAATGTCCTCGCTGTACTCGAACGGCTGAGCTTCGCCTAACGAACCAACACGGGGAGAATACGACGGCGTACCGGCATTCTGCGGCACCCGGGGGCTGTTGCCATAGAGCGAACTTAGCATGTCCGCGTCGGCCGGTTGTTGCGCGCGCGCGGACGCTGTCCGGGACGCCTTTTCCCGCTGCTCCCGTATCGCCTGCACGCACTTGCGCATCTCGTCCCGCTCAGGGACGAAGATCAGGCTACCGTCCTTCACTTCGTTGTAGAGGGCTTTGGCAACCTCATCGTCTTTCATCCTGTACATATGAAAGCGGTTGTCACTCCGGCCGAGCATATCGCGTAACTCGTATGGCTGGTGCGACAGCAGCACGGATGGGCTATGTTGCAGCCACGCCGCGCGCGCTTCCTCCATGCCCTGGCTGCACAATGTCATCGTGCGCTTCGCGGGCTGTGCTCGCCGGCAATGCAAAATGGAACCACCGATCCACGTCAAACAACCAGCGAGACCTGATGTGAAGGTTGAACGATCTGTAAAGGCTGACCGAGAAGAAATGTCCGTGCCGCCTTTCACGGACCTCATGATAAGAACCCAGGGAAAGTGAAGTCATCGTGCCTCACAGTCAATAAAGGAGGCCCGATTGTGCATCAAGGTACCATCCCAAAAAACCCCTGGTTAAGCCTTGCAGGAGAGGCACGCCGCGCCTGGCACGGCATGATCGAATGCACCACGAATAAAATAACCACCACCACATCCCCAATCCAATTCTTCAAAGGAGAAGCCCAGCATGTCGAACAAATACCGGATTGCCGTCATCCCCGGCGACGGCATCGGCGTCGAGGTAATGCCCGAAGCGCTGCGCGTACTCGAAGTCGCGACGCAACGCTTCGGCATCGAGCTCGAATATCGGCACATCGAATGGGCGAGCTGCGACTACTAAGCGAAGCACGGCAAGATGATGCCGGACGACTGGAAAGCGCAACTGCAATCGGCCGATGCGATCCTGTTCGGCGCGGTCGGCTGGCCCGACACCGTGCCCGATCACATCTCGCTGTGGGGGTCGCTGCTGAAGTTTCGCCGCGAGTTCGACCAGTATGTGAATCTGCGGCCCGCACGGCTCTTTGCGGGCGTTCCCTCGCCGCTCACGGGACGCAAGGCCGGCGACATCGACTTCTGGATCGTGCGCGAGAACACCGAGGGCGAGTATTCGTCGGTGGGCGGCGTGATGTTCGAAGGCACCGAGCGCGAGTTCGTGCTGCAGGAGTCGGTGTTTACGCGGCATGGCAGCGAGCGCGTGCTGAAGTTCGCATTCGATCTCGCGCAGCGCCGCGCGCGCAAGAAAATCACCGTCGCAACGAAGAGCAACGGCATCGCGATCAGCATGCCGTGGTGGGACAAATGCGCGGCCGGCATCGCCGCGCAGTATCCGGACGTCACGTGGGACAAGCAGCACATCGACATCCTGTGCGCGCGTTTCGTCCTGAACCCGGACCGTTTCGACGTGGTCGTCGCGACCAATCTGTTCGGCGACATCCTGTCCGATCTCGGCCCCGCGTGCACGGGCACGATCGGCCTCGCGCCGTCGGGCAACGTGAATCCGGACCGCAAATTTCCGTCGCTGTTCGAGCCGGTGCACGGCTCGGCACCCGATATCGCCGGCAAGCACATCGCGAATCCGATCGCGATGATCTGGTCGGCCGCGATGATGCTCGACTTCCTCGGTCATTCGAGCGGCAAGGAGCGCGAAGCGCACGACGCGATCCTGAAGGCGATCGAGGCGACGCTGATCGAGGGTCCGCACACCGGCGACCTCGGCGGCAAGGCAAGCACGAGCGAAGTCGGCGAGGCGATCGCGGCAAAACTCGCCTGATATGAACGGCGCGCCAGGCCCATCAAAGCGCGCTGCGAATGCCTGGCCGCCGATCGTTCGACATGAAGGGATGACGGCGCAACGCCGGATGCGCCGTTATCGACAGTTGCGCCGCTCGTAGAGCGACCATTCGCCCTCGTGCGTCACCAGGGCGACATCGCATTCGCTATCGCCTCGTCCTTTCTGCGGCCCGATTGCAGCGCGCCGCCTCCCACGCATCGGCGGGCACGTCGGCCACTGCGAAGCTCGGGTATTCCCCCGTTGACCGCATCGAATTCATTCCTTACAGTGGCGCGCGTTCGCATAGAGAATCACAGTTCTTTATTCGAACAAATTCCCTCGCCCGGCGCGATTCCGTCAAACCGATCCGTCCGGGATGATTCATTGCCGATGAACGGCCAGTTGGCCCGCCGCAGGCATCGTACGCAGTTGCCAGACGGCGTACAGTCTTAGAGAAGAATAGCTCGTCGTGTCGGGCCTTTCGCTGCCAGGAGACCATCATGAACCGCAGCCCCGCTGTGAACGTTCAAACCTTCATCAACGAGCATCCGTTTTCGCCGTTCCAGTGGCTGATCTTTTTCATGTGCTTCGTCATCGTCCTGCTGGACGGTTTTGACACTGCTGCGATCGGCTTCATCGCGCCTTCACTGATCACCGAATGGGGTATCAGCAAGCCCGCGCTCGCGCCGGTGCTGAGCGCCGCGCTGTTCGGCCTCGCGTGCGGCGCGCTCGGCTCGGGTCCGTTGTCCGACCGCCTCGGGCGTCGCTCGATGCTGGTCGGTTCGGTGCTGCTGTTCGGCGTCGCCTGCCTCGCGTCGGCGTTTTCGACCGGCATCGACCAACTGACCGTGCTGCGCTTCGTCACCGGCGTCGGCCTCGGCGCCGCGATGCCGAACGCGGTCACGATGATGGGCGAGTACTGCCCGGACAACCGCCGCGCCACCGTGATCAACCTGATGTTCTGCGGCTTCCCGCTCGGCGCCGCGTTCGGCGGTTTCCTCGCCGCGTGGATGATTCCGCATCTGGGCTGGCGCAGCGTGCTGATCCTCGGCGGCGTCACGCCGCTGCTGCTGTTGCTGCTGTTGCTCGCGAAGATGCCGGAGTCGGTCCGCTACATGGTCGCGAATAACAAGCCGGCCGAGCGGATTCGCGCCGCTCTCGCGCGCATTTCCGGCGACGCGGTGCAGGCCGTCGGTTTCACGATGACCGAAACCGCGCCGCAAACCGGCGGCAAGGGTCTCGGCGTCGTGCTGTCGCGCTCGTACATCGTCGGTTCGGTGATGCTGTGGGTCGCGTACTTCATGGGCCTCGTGATCTTCTACGCATCGATCAACTGGATGCCGATCCTGCTGAAGGACGCCGGCCTCACGCCGCAACGCGCGACGCTGATCTCCGCGCTGTTCCCGCTCGGCGGCGTCGGCGCGGTACTGGCCGGCGTGCTGATGGACCGCTTCAACGCGAACCGCGTCATTGCGGTGTGCTATGCACTGACCGCCGTCAGCGTGTACTTCATCGGTCAGGCGGCCGGCAACGTCGGCGCGCTCGTGCTGATCGTGTTCATCGCCGGCGTGCTGATGAACACCGCGCAATCGTCGATGCCGGCGCTCGCCGCCGCGTTCTACCCGACCGTGGGCCGCGGCACGGGCGTCGCGTGGATGCTTGGCGTCGGCCGCTTCGGCGGCATTGCGGGTTCGTTCCTCGTAGCCGAGTTGGCGCGCCGCCACTTCTCGTTCGGCGGCATCTTCGCGACGATCGCGGTGGCGGGTCTGCTCTCTTGCGTCGCGCTGCTGATCAAGCAGGCGGCACGGCCGCAGGCGGCGGAAGCGGGTGCGTCGAAGACGGAGTCGTTCGGCCATTGAGCCTGCAATGAGATGCGCGCGCCAACGGACCGGTAACGGTTCGATCGAGTGGTGATCCAGAAGCCGCCCTGCGAATCGCAGGGCGGCTTTTTATTTCGCTGAACGCCTGGAATCTCTCGCTTACCTGAACGCGAGCAGTTGCTCGACACACAGCAGCACGGCAATCAGAACCATCGCCGCGCCTGCAACCTGGCTAAAGGATCGGCCGCTGCCGCTGTGACGCATCGACGTCACACCCGTTCGCCTGCGGCATTGTGATCCACGGCGGCGAAAAGCGCCCCGGCCTACTTCCCGATACACTACGCAACAATTTTTCCGCGCGCGGCCAGGCGCGGCGATCACCGCCGCTGCCGCGCCGCCGCCGTCTCATATCAGGACTCCGGTAATGAAACGCGTAGTCGTATCCGCGCTCGTCGCGCTGTGCATCGCGCAGCCGGCCGCTCAGGCCGTCGCGCAGACCGTCAGCGATCAATGTTTCGCGCTCGGCGATATCGCCGGCCAGGTCGCGTCGTGGCGCGCACACAAAAAGACCAAAGCTCAGGCGCTCGAGCAGGCCGCCCACTACTACAAAGACCCGTCCGACCGCGCGGCCGTCGACGCGATCATCGAAAAAATCTACAGCCCCGACGCGCCACACATGACGCCCGATCAGGCGAGCATGGCGATCACGTCGGAGTGCGTGAACCAGCACAAGGGGCAGGCATCGCCGGCACAGTGATGCCGGCGTGTCACCCGCGATGCCGCCGCTGTCGATATGCAGCATCACCTTGATGCGCCCGTCGACGGATTTGACCGCGTCGTGCCCGGCCTTCAGCAGCGCCGCGAGGTTATCGAGCCGATCGTACTTGCCGAGCGGCCACAGCACGCCACCGGTGATCTCATTGCCGATCTGCACCCACTCGGTTGACTTCCTGCCGTGACGTGACAACCACACCAGGTCACGCGTCTTTC
Source organism: Paraburkholderia sp. MM5496-R1 (assembly GCF_050436205.1). NCBI lineage: Bacteria > Pseudomonadati > Pseudomonadota > Betaproteobacteria > Burkholderiales > Burkholderiaceae > Paraburkholderia > Paraburkholderia sp. MM5496-R1. Next base: position 1,744,735 of record NZ_JBNDLT010000003.1, on the reverse strand, counting down.
CACGCGCAGACGTCGCCGGTATTCAGGCGCGGCTCGCCGAGCACGAACGTCGCATTGCGCGGTGCTGGCGCCTGCACCGGTTGCGCGCCGAAATTGAATGCGAAGGTCAAGCCGCCGCGGCGGCGCAGCCGCAGTCCATCGGCGAGTACCTGCGTATCGAGGCCCGCGTCGCGCGCCGCCTGCCGCAACAGCGTGCGATGCAGTTCATGCGACAGCCAGCCGGCCACATAGCGCACGTTGCCGTGCTTCAGCAGCGCGGGCCAGGCATCGTCGAAGCGCGCGGCAATGCGTGTCTTGCCATTGGCGCGCACATGCTCGCGCCAGTGCAGCGCGTGACCCTCGGTGCCGTCGATCGACAGCGCGGGCGCGAGCGTCGAGCGCAGCGTTTCGACTTCGAGCACCTGGATCGGCAGCGCGCGCTGCAACGCGCCGGGCGGCAGATTGCCGGGAATCGCGAACGCGTCGGTTTTCGAGCCGCTGCGTGGGCCGAACACCCATTGCGCGTTCGAACGCGCGATCTGCTCGACGAGCGCGGCGTCGATCACCGCGAGACTCGGCACCACGACTAGCTGGTAGCGCGAAAGATCTGCCCGGCTCGACACGATATCGACATCGAGCCCGAGTTCGCGCAGCGACTCGTAGTAGTCGAACGCGAGCGTCTGGTAGTCGAAGCCCTTGCCGTGACGCTGGATTTCGAACATCCACTGCGTCTCGTAGTCGAATACCAGCGCGGTGGCCGCGCGCGCGGGCGCGGCGAGCGTCGACAGCGCCGTACTGCCCGCGATCTCACGCGCGGCCCGTTGCACCTCGAGACCGCCCGGCGACAGTTCGTCGTTCGGCAGATTGAGCCCGGAATGCATCTGCTCCTGCGCATACGGGCACTGACGCCAACGGAAATACGACACCAGCTCCGCGCCATGCGCGAACGCCTCGTACGCCCATAGCCGCACCATGCCCGGCGCCGGAATCGGATTGCACGACGCCCAGTTCACCGGACCGGCCTGCTGCTCCATCACCCAGAAGCGCCCGCCGCCAATGCCCCGGTAGCGGTCGTGATCGAACGCGGACACGTCGGGATGTCCGGTACGCGCGAAGCGCGCCTTCTGCTCCTCCGGCAACGCGATCGACTCAGTGCGCGCAACCGGATAGCTGTCCCATGCGGCGACGTCGATCGCGTTGTCGGCGGCGAAGCGATAGTGATCGAAGGTCGTGAAAAAGCCCATGAAGTTGTGCAGCAGATCCGCGTTCGGCGCATGCTCGCGCAACACCTCGATCTGCTCGCGATGGAAGCTCGCCACCTCGTCGGACATGAAGCGGCGAAAGTCGAGCAGATGGATCGGATTGGCGTCGGTGGGTGTCAGCGTCGGCAGCCCGATCGCGTCGAACGACGGGTACTCCATGCTCCAGAACACGTTGCCCCACGCGTCGTTCAACGCGCCGATCGTTGCGTAGCGCCGCTGCAGCCACGCGTGAAAGCGCTGCAACGCCGCGGCCGAATAGCTCGGCACCGTGTCGTGGCAGCCGAGTTCGTTATCGGTCTGCCATGCGACGATCGACGGATGCCGGCCATAGCGCGTCGCCATCGCGGTGACGATGCGCACGCATTCGCGCCGGTACGTGTCGCTCGAAATATCGTAGTGACGCCGCGAGCCGAAACGCCAGCGCGCGCCGTCCGCGCGCACCGGCAACACGTCCGGATGCGCGTCGACGAGCCACTTCGGCGGCGACGCGCTCGGCGTGCCGAGCACGAGTTTCAAGCCCGCTTTCGCGAGCGTTTCGACCGCTTCGTCGAGCCATTGCCAGTCAAATTCGCCGGCGCGCGGCTCCATACGGCTCCACGCGAATTCAGCGATCCGCACATGCGTGATGCCGAGTTCGACCATACGTTGCGCGTCGTCGGCCCATATCGCGCGCGGCCATTGTTCCGGGTAGTAGCAGACACCAAGTTGCATGTGAAAGTCTCGTGGTGAGTTGACGTCGAGCCGTCGTTTCAATCGTGTTTCAAGCGCCGTTTATCCCTTGCTCGCCCCGAAGGTCAGTCCGGCGACGAAGTGCCTTTGCATGCCGAAGAACATCAGCACCGAAGGCAACGCGGCCAGCACCGAGCCCGCCGCGACGAGGTTCCACGCGGTCGTCCACTGCCCTTTCAGCGCGGCGACGCCCACCGTGATCGGCGCGGCGTCGTCGCCTTGCGTGAGGCACAGCGCCCAGAAGTAGTCGTTCCACACGAACGTGAACACGAGGATCGCGAGCGCGGCGAGCGCGGGGCGGATCAGCGGCAGCACGATGCGCAGATAGATCGTCCACTCGTCCGCGCCTTCGACGCGCGCGGCCTCGATCATCTCGAACGGCAGTTGCTTGATGAAGTTGCGCAGAAACAAGGTGCAGAAGCCGGTCTGAAACGACACATGAAAGATCACCAGCGCCCACACGGTGTTGAACAGGCCGAACTTCAGCGCCATGTCGCGCACTGGAATCATCAGGATCTGGATCGGCACGAAATTGCCGGCGACGAACGCGAACAGCACGGCCGTGTTGCCCGGAAAGCGATACGTCGCCAACGCGAAGCCCGCCATCGACGCGAGCACGATCGCGCCGATCACCGACGGCACCGTAATCAGCACGCTATTGGCGAAGTAATGCAGCATCGGCGTTTGCGTGAGCGCGGTGCCGTAGTTCTCCAGCAACGCGAAGTGTTTCGGCCACGTCCAGTAGTCGCCTTGCGACAATTCATCCGTCGAGCGGATCGAGGTCAGCAGCACGGCGAGCATCGGCAGCAGCCAGATAAACAGCGCCAGCGGCAGCGAGGCCTTGTAAAGCGTGCGATTCAGCGGTTTCCAGCGTTCGACGGGAAGCGGATACATGACCGGGTACTCCTGACGTTCAGAGAATCAGCGTTCCTCGCGCAACATGCGGCGCAGATGGAACACGATATAGACGAGCATGATCGCGAACAGCACGACCGCAATCGCGGCGGAATAGCCTTCGCGGTAGTACTTGATCGCCTGGTCGTACATGAAATAGGCGAGCACGGTGGAACTGTCGAACGGACCGCCGCCACTCATCACCGCGATCAGATCGAAGCTGCGCAGTGCGCCGATCACGGTCAGCACCACCGCCATGAAGGTGGCGGGCCGCAATTGCGGGAGGATCACGTGCCACAGCAGTCGCAGCCCTTGCGCGCCTTCCATGCGCGCGGCCTCGACCACCTCGGGATTGATGCCGGTGAGCCCGGTCAGATACAGGATCATGCAGAACGGCGCCTGCGGCCACAGCGCGGCGAAGATGATGCCGAACGTGACCGTATGCGGATCGCCGAGCACCGGAATGCCACGGCCGACGATCAGCCGCAGCAGCCCGAACGTCGGATCGTAGAACCAACTGAATACGAGGCCGACCACGACGCCCGACAGCACGAACGGCGCGAAAAACAGCGACTTCACGACGCGCATGCCGCGCACCTGCTGGTTCAGATACAGCGCGAACAGCAGACCGAGAGGCGGCGCGAGTAGAAACAGCGCGAGCCAGATCAGGTTGTTCTTCAGCGCCGTATAGAACGTATCGGACTGAAACAGCTCGACGTAATTGGCGAGACCGGCGAAGGTCTTCGGCGTCATGCCGTCCCAGTGGTAGAAGCTCAGCGAAATGCTGCTGATGATCGGATAGATCACGCACAGCGCGAACAACGCGCAGCCCGGCAGCAGAAAGAAAAACGCGGCGCGATGCTGATGACGGCGCGTCGTCGAGACGCGACGGTGCCGCGCCACGGGCAGGCGGCGCGCTGCGGTATGAGACATGGAACGGCCTCGTCGGAAATCGAAGGCGGAATTGGGACCCGCAAGGGGACCCGCAAGCCGGCCGCGCTCAGGCGGCCGGCGCGGCGGGACTTACTTCTGGTAGATGCGCTTGCGCGTCGCTTCGAGATGAGCGAGCACGCTGTCGAGTTGCGACGGATCGCTGTAGAACTGCTGCATGGCCTTCATGCCTTCGTCGGCCATTTCCTTCTGCATATCGCGATCGTAGAACTGCGCGATGCCGCCCTTCGTGTTCGCGAGCGTCTGGAAGCCGACCTTCGAGATCGCGTCCTCAGGCGCCGCCGCCTGGCTGTTCGACGGCAACTGTCCCCAGCCCTTCGCGAGTTCGGCGTTGATTTTCGGCGTCTCCATGAACGCGAGCAGCTTGCGCGCGTCGGCCTTGTTTTTCGCCTTCGCCGGAATCAGCAGCACGTTGACGGGGCCGTCCTCGGCCATCGGCACGTTCGCGTCGAGCACCGGAAAGCGGAAGAAGCCGATCTGGTCCTTGATCGACGGCGGGAAGCTCGCCGAGAAGAACGTGCCCATCAGCATCATCGCGGCTTTGCCGTTGTTGAGGATCGGGCCGATCGAATCGACGTCGTACGACAGCGCATTGTCGATAAAGTCGTGATTGTCGAGCAGCGTCTTCCACGTCGTGTAGACCTTCTTCACGCGCGGATCGGTGTACGGAATTTCGCCGGCCATCAGCTTCTGATGGAACTCGTTGCCGTTGATGCGCAGATCGAGGTAGTCGAACCAGGCGGCCAGCGTCCAGCTGTCGCGTGCGGCCACCGCGATCGGCGCGACGCCGATCGCCTTCAGCTTCTTGTTGGCTTCGAGCAGTTCGTCCCACGTTTTCGGCTCGCTCCTGATGCCGGCCTTCTCGAACAGATCCTTGCGATAGAAGAAGCCGTACGCGTCATAGCCGAGCGGTGCCGCATACTGCCTGCCCTTGTAAGTCGACGCGTCCTTGACCGACGCATACTGCTGCGACCAGCCGTTCTTCGCCCAGTCCGAGCTCAGATCTTCGAGCAGACCACGTTGCGCGTAATAAGCCATCCGCTCGCCGTCGTGCCACGAGACGACGTCGGGTGGATCGGTGGCGAGCCAGCCGCCCATCTGCACCTTGTAGGCTTCCTCGGTCACGTAGGTGATTTTCAGGTCGATGTCGGGATTGGCTTTCTTGAACTGGTCGAACGCATCCTGCCAGGTCGAGCGCTGATTACCGCGCGCCGATACGTTGACGTTCAGCGTGGCCGCGTCGACCGCGGCGCTGCCGAGCGCGCCGGCCATCACGGCGGCGGCGATCGACACCTGTGCGAAACGGCGAAGGCGAAGAGCAATCATCTATGTCTCCTTGTCTACCTTGTTGACCGGCGACGCAGCGTGGCCGGCGATGTAACCCGCTCTATGGCGGAATTCAGTCTGACGAACCGTTCAAGCAGGTCCGCCGTCGACGATCGTTCAGGCGGCCGCGCGTTCCGGCTCGAACGTGCTACGCCGCAGCGCGAGTCCCTGTTCGTCGAACAGATGACAGGCAGCGGGCGGAACATGGACGCGGATGCGCTCGGCGGCCGGCCCGTCGTTGACGAGGCGGCCACCGATATGCAGCTCGCCTTCGCTGAGGTCTTCGAGACCGGCGATCATCCGTAATAAGGTCGACTTGCCGCAGCCCGAGGGGCCGAGAAACACGCAGAATTCATGCTGCGCGATCTCGAGATTCACGCGCCGGATCACCGGCGTATGGTCGCCGTAGGCCTTTTGCACATCGCTCAAACGAATCGTCGCCATGCTGTCTCCGCCTTGATTTAACCGCTTAAATTTTGGCCGAAATAAAACGCCCTGGCCTTGTGCCGGCGGCATTTAATCGCTTAAATTCGAGTTCGACGGATAAAGTCATGGTGGGTGTCTCCGTTACGTTTTTGAGAAAGTTAGCAATGTCGCAGGCCGTTTGCAACATTTGAATTGACCTCCCTAAATATGGGATAACCCGACATGGTCACGTTGTCCGAAGTCGCAAAACGCGCGCAGGTTACCGCCGCCACGGTCTCCAACGTGCTGCGCAATCGCGAGAAAGTCCGCCCTGAAACGGCTGAGCGCGTGCTGCAGGCGATCGCCGAGCTCGGCTATCGGCCGAACCTGAATGCGCGCGCGCTCGCCGAAGGCCGTTCGTCGACGCTCGCGCTCATGCTGTCGAACATCTCGAACCCGTTTTACCCGGAGTTCGTGCTCGCCGCCGAGCGCGCGGCGCGCAAGGCCGGCCACTTCCTGATGGTCTGCAATACCGACGACGATGCCGAAATCGGCCGCGCATATCTAAACCAGATTGCCGGCACGCTCGCCGACGGCGTGCTCGTGATGAACACGGACATCACGATCAACGACCTGTGCGCGTCGGCGACGCATAGCGCGCCGATTCTGCTCGCCATGTGGGAGCACCCCGAGTCGCCGCCCGAGCTACCGTGCATCGCAGTCGACTTCGCGCGTGCCGGCGAGCTGGCCGCGGGGCATCTGCTCGGGCTCGGCCATCGCGAGATCGGCTTGCTGATCGGCGACGGCTGCGGCGGTTTGCAGGACGCGCGCTCGAACGGCTTTCGCGCCGCGATGCGCATGGCCGGCATCGAAGCCGATGCGGCCGCCGTGCTGCAGATTCGCGACTCGATCGACGCCGGCTTCGCCGCCTGCATGGAACTGATGGCGAACCGCCCGCAACTGAGCGCGATCTTCGCGACCAACGACCTGCTCGCGATCGGCGCGATCCAGGCGTTGATCACGCTCGGCCGCTCGGTGCCCGACGACGTGTCGGTGATCGGCATCACCGACATTCAGCTCGCGCATCAGGTGCATCCGGCGCTGACCACGGTCGCGATTCAAACTGCGGCCGTCGCGGAGTTGTCGATCAAGAGCCTGATCCGTTTGATCCAGACGCCGGAGCGGCAGCCGTCGATGGTGCTCGGGCCACCGCCCGAGCTCGTGGTGCGCGCCTCGACCGGGCCGCGCAGGAAACGCTGACGCGTTAGTTCACGCGCTCGGTCGCCATCCGCGTGACGATGTCGAACGCCTTCTGCGTCGCGCCGACGTCGGCCTTGCCCTGGCCGTGGATGTCGAACGCGGTGCCGTGCGCGGGCGTCGCGACCGGAATCGGCAAGCCGCCGTGCACGGTCACGCCGCGCCAGAAACCCATCAGCTTCATCGCGATCTGGCCTTGATCGTGGTACATCGTGACGACGCCGTCGAAGGCCTTCTGGTCGCGCGCGCGCACGAAGATCGTGTCGGCGGGAAACGGTCCCTGCGCGTCGTAGCCGAGCTCGCGCGCGGCCTCGACGGCCGGCGCGATCACGTCGATCTCCTCGCGGCCGAACGCGCCGTTGTCGCCGTTGTGCGGATTGAAACCGCATACCGCGATACGCGGCTGCGGATGGCCGGCTCGCTTCAGGCCTTCGTGAATCAGCCGCACCGCGCCGACGATGCGCTCCTCCGACAACTTCGCGCTGACGTCCTTCAACGCCATATGCGAGGTCACGCGCGAAGTCCATAGCTCGTCGAGCACGTTGAACTCGCAGAAGCTGCCCGTGTAGCCGAGCTGCTTCGCGAACCACTCCATCTCGTCGCCGGTTTCCATGCCGGCCAGATGCAGCGAGGTCTTGTTGACCGGCGCGAACAGCATGCCTTGGGTGACGTTGCTTTGCGTCAGCGCGAGCGCGTGCCTGAACGCGGCGAGACTATAGCGGCCGCCGTGTTCGGTCGCCACCGCACGCTCGAAAGCTTGATCGCCGGGCAGACGGAAATCGATCAGCGACGGCACGCCCTCGCGTTGAAACGCGGCATGCGCATCTTCGACCACGTCGTAATCGAAGCGCTGCTGCGCGATCTTCATGCCGGTTTCGAGCTCGCGCCGGTCGCCGATGATCAGCAGCTCCGCGCGCGCGCGGTTCGCCCGCTGCGCGAACAGGCGCGCGATCAGCTCGGGACCGATACCGGCGGGGTCGCCAAGAAGGACTGCGATGCGTGGCTTCATATGCTCTCCTCGGATCGGTCCACTCATTCGACGATGTTGAAGTCGGCAAGATACTTGTCGCTCAACTTGATGCCAAGACCCGGCACGTCGTCCGACAGTTGCAGATAGCCATTTTCCGGCTGCGGCTCGCCTTCGAAGATGTAGTAGAACAATTCGTTGCCAACTTCGACATCGAACACCGGGAAGAACTCCGACATCGGGCTCGCGGTGCTCGACATCGTCAGATGATAGTTGTGCATCTGTCCCGCATGCGGAATCACCGGCACCGACCACGCTTCGGCCATCGCGTTGATCTTGCGCGCCGCCGTGATCCCGCCCACGCGATTCGTGTCGTACTGGATCACGTCGATCGCGCGGCGTTCGAGCAGATCCTTGAAGCCATAGCTCGTGAACTCATGCTCGCCACCCGACACCGGCATCAGGTTCATCTTCTTCAACTCCTGATAGCCTTCCATGTCGTCGCCGATCACCGGCTCCTCGATCCAGCGTGGATTGAATTCGGCGAGGCGCGGCAGCATTCTGCGCGCGTATTCGAGCGTCCAGCCCATATAGCATTCGAGCATGATGTCGACTTCGTCGCCGACCAGTTCACGCAACAGACGCACCTGTTCGATGTTCTTCGCCATGCCTTTCGGGCCGTCTTTCGGACCGTAGCCGAAGCGCATCTTCATCGCGGTGAAGCCGCTTTCCAGATAGCTTTCCGCTTCGCCGAGGAAAGCGTCGCGATCATCGTTGTTGTAAAGCTTCGATGCATAGCACCAGATCTTTTCTTTCGTGCGCCCGCCGAGCAGCTTGAACACCGGCTTTTTCACGGCCTTGCCCATGATGTCCCACAGCGCGATATCGATCGCGGAGATCGCCGCCATGCCGATGCCTTTGCGGCCCCACGCGAGCGTGCGGCGATACATCTTCTGCCAGATGTATTCGTTGTCGAACGGGTCTTCGCCGATCGCGATCGGCGCGAGGTATTCGTCGATGATCTGCTTCGCGATGCGCGGCGCGAGCGCGCAATTTCCGATGCCCACGGTGCCGTCGTCGCATTCGACTTCGACGACGAGCCAGCCGTGAAAGCGGAACGACCCCATCGCATCGCCACGCTCGTACAGAATATCGACCGCGTTCGTGCAGAAATGCGCTTGCGGCGGCACGACTTTGCCTTTCCACTCGAAAACACGCGTTCGGATATGCTTGATTTTCATGTTCGACGATTTCCTTCAGAGAATCAGAGAGTCAGTGGCCCGGGCGTTCGCCGAGCGGGCCGCTGCGATGAGAGACGGAATGGGAGGCGGCAGGGGCGAAGCGGAACGTCAGCAGCAGCAATGCGCCGATCAGTCCGACCACCGCGAGCGAGAACATACCCGCCTGCGAAGAGCCGATCGCGCGCTCGGCCAGCCCCTTCAGATTCGGCGCGACGAAGCCGCCCAGATTGCCGATCGAATTGATCAACGCGATGCCGCCCGCGGCCGCGGCGCCGCCCAGGTAACCGGTGGGCAGCGTCCAGAACAATGGCTGCACGCAGACGAAACCGATGGCGGCGAAACAGAAGGCGGCAATCGCAAGCGTGACCGACGACGTCATCGCCGACGCGGCAATGCCGAACGCCGCGAGCGCGAGCATCGCCGCGGCCCAGACACGGTGATGACCGTGGCGATCGGCGTAGCGCGTCACCCAGAACGTGCCGATGATCGCGGCGATCCACGGAATCGCTGTCAGCATTCCGACCTCGACGCCGACATGGCCGCCGCTTGCGAGCCCGGCGATGCGGGTTGGCAGATAGAACACGACGCCATACACGCTCATCTGCACCGCGAAGTAGATCAGGCCGCAGAACAGTACGCGCGAATCGCGCAGCGCCGCGAGCACCGAAGCCGGACCATGCGCGAGCTTCTGGCGGTCTTCCTGGCGCAACGCGTGATCGAGCGCGTCACGCTCTTCGGCATCGAGCCAGTGCGCCTGCACGGGCCGGTCGGTCAGATAGAAGTAAGCGACGACACCCACCACCGACGCCGCCAGCCCTTCGACCACAAACAGCAATTGCCACGGATGCATGCCGAACGGATTGCCCGCATCGAGCAGCAGACCCGAGATCGGGCTGCCGAGCAGGAGCGCGAGCGGGAAGCCGAAATAGAACATGCCCATCGTCTGCGAGCGCGTTTTCGCGGGAAACCAGTTCGACAGGAACAGGATGATGCCGGGAAAGAAACCGGCTTCGGCGATGCCGAGCAGCGTGCGCAGCACATAGAAGCTCGTGGCGCTGTCGACGAAGGCGGTGCACGCGGACACGATGCCCCACGTGACCATGATGCGGCTCATCCAGATGCGCGCGCCGAAGCGGTACATCAGCAGGTTGCTCGGTACTTCGAACACCGCATAGCCGACGAAGAAAATGCCGGCGCCGAACGCGAACGCCGCGTCGCTCAAGCCCGTGTCGGCCTGCAGCACGTTTTTCGCGAAGCCGACGTTCGCGCGGTCGATGAACGCGAGTACGTACATCAGGATCAGAAAAGGCAGCAGCCTCGTGCGCGCTTTGGTAATCGCGCTGTCGAGCGCGGGGCTCGCAGTCATCGTCATGCGTCGTCTCCGGTTTTGTCTTGTCAACGCGAACGGCGTTGCGATTGGCCGTCCTGCGATAACCGCTAGTGTGCGAAACTATCCGATAACTGACCACTGAATAATTCGAATCGGCCGATTCGCTAAAGTTATCGCTCATGATCCCGCCCGCCTCCACCATTCGCAAACGCTTGCGCCTGCGTCATCTGCAACTGATGGTCGCGCTGTCGGAAACGGAATCGCTGCGGCGTGCCGCCGACGATCTCGCGATGACCCAGCCCGCCGCGACCAAGGCCTTGCAGGAACTGGAGGACACGCTCGGCGTATCGCTGTTCGTACGCCATGCGCGGGGCATGGAGCCGACGATCTTCGGCGAGGCCGTGATGCGCTATGCGCGCGTCGTGTTCCAGGATCTCGACGAGCTGCGCGAGCAGTTGGCCGGCATCGAGGCCGGCGACCTCGGCAAGGTGCGCATCGGCGCGGTGATGGCGCCGTCGCCCGAATTGCTGACGCACACGATCGTCAAGCTGAAGGAAGCGCACCCGCGCCTGCAGATGGCGGTCACGATCGACACCAGCGACGTGCTCGTGCAGTCGCTGCAACAGGATCAGCTCGATATCGTGATTGGCCGGATTCCCGATGGCTTTCCGGCGCTCGATCTGAGCTTCGAGACGTTGGCGGAAGAGGCGCTGTCGATCGTCGTGCGGCCCGATCATCCGGCCGCGAAAACAGGCAAACAAACGGGCACACGGCCGAAGCTCGCGGACCTCGCGCGTTATCCGTGGATCATCCAGCCGCATCCGAGCCCGATGCGCCAGGTCATCGATCAAACGTTTCGCGAGTCGCGCGTTGCGCCGCCGGTCAGCACGGTCGAGACGTCGTCGATTCTGACCACGCTGTCGTTGCTGCGCGACTCGGACATGCTCGCCGTGCTGCCGAGTTCGGTCGCGCAGTACTACGTCGCGCTCGATGCTATCGCCGCGATCGCGACGCCGCTACGCGGCCGGCTCGCACCGTATGGGCTGATTCTGCGCAGAAACCGGCGCATCACGCCGGCGATGCAACTGGTCATCGATTCGATTCGCGCGGCGTGAGGTTTTCTGCGAAGCGCAATTCGCCGCCCGCATTGATGTCCGCGAGATCCGGGTGAGCGCGAGCCGCGTCGAGCGGAATATCCGGCCGCATGAAGAAGGTCGCGACGATGCCGAGCGCGAGCAGTCCGAGCGAGCCCGCGAACGGCAGCGTCCAGCTACCCGTGCGGTCCACGATCAGGCCGAACACGATCGGCGTGAAAATCCCCGCAACCGCCGAGCCCGCATTCACGAGCCCGCTCGCGACACCGACGTGCTGCGGGCAGATGTCCATCGGCACGGCCCAGATCGGCCCGATCGTCATTTCGAGGAAGAAGAACGACAGGCTCATGCACGCTGCCATGACCGGCAGCGACTTCACGACCATCACCGGCGCGAGGAACACCAAAGCGCCGAGAAACGCGCAGATGATCACGTTGCGGCGCGCCGCGACGACGTTGCGCGTACGCTTCAACACGCGGTCGCTGAGCACGCCGCCCGCGGTATTGCCGACCACGCCGGACAGAAACACGCCCCGCGGAGAACATCGCCGAGCTTTTCAGATCGAGGCCGCGACCGTGCATGAAGAACGTGGGCAGCCAGGTGAAGAACAGCCAGCCGGTCCAGCCGTAGCAGAAGTAGACGAGCATCGTTGGTGCGATGCGTTTGAGCAGACGCCGCCACGGCGTGGGCTCGCGCGTCGCTTCGACCGCGGATTGACGGACCGGCGGCAATTGCGCTTCCTGCTCCGCGGTCATATGGCGATGCTTGCGCGGGTCGTCGGTGAAATACCATGCGTAGACCACGACCCACACGAACGTCAGCGCGCCTACCGCGAGAAACGACACCCGCCACGACGAATACGCGACCAGCAGCGCGATCAGCGGCGGCGTAATCGCATTGCCGAGCCGCGAGAACGAATGCGTGAGGCCTTGCACGAAGCCGCGCCGGTTCGACGGGAACCAGTTGGTCAGCGCCCGCGCCTGCGCGGGCAGCGCCGCGCCTTCGCCGATGCCGAGCAAAAGCCGCGCGCCGAACAGCGACGCGAGCCCGCCCGCGAGACCGGTCGCGACCGTCGCGACGATCCAGATGCTTGCGCAGGTCACGAGCGTGAGCTTCGCGCCGAAGCGGTCGCTGACCCAGCCGCCGATCACCTGGCACAGCGCGTACGTGTATGCGAACGCGGCGAACACGAGGCCGACGTTGGTATTGCTCAGATGCAGATCGTCGCGGATCAGCCCGGCCGCCGCCGACAGGTTGACGCGATCGAGATACAAGATGAACGACATCGCGCACATGAGTGCGAGAACCGCCCGGCTGACCTTGGGTCGCAGCATCGTCTCCTCCGGATTGTCGCGTGAGCCCGCGCCGATGCTCCGACGTTGGCGTCCGCTATGGCCTGTTTTGTGCGCACATTATCAGAAGCCGGGTGATAGTTGACCAATGAATTGTTTGGATACAGCGATCACTGGGGGTTATCGCTTTCATCCTTCGCCCATAGCCGAGCGTTGACTGTCAGGTGTTGCTTGGTGGCCCCGGATAGAAGGCGTGCCTCTGCCGGCCCACATAGCGCGGCGTGCCCATAGCCGCGCTTCACGCATCGTCCTTCCCCGTGCGCGCGATGCTCAGCAGTTCTCTAACGCGTCGCGCGAGATTCGACAACGGGCCGCCGGACCGCGCGACGGCCTGCTGTCTGTGTGGCATACATTGCAGATCGTGCCAGTCGTCATCGAGCGCTCTTGCGTGAGCGTCCGCGCCATACGGCCATTCGACCACCACCGCGCGCAAGCGGGCGGCGCGCGAGCTTCTGTCGGCGCGATCGATATACGCATTGATCTGCGACGCCTCGTACCGCGCCGATTCCTCCGAATCGACGGCAATGAAGTCGTTCAGTCCTTCGATATGGACGCACCATAACTGTTCGCTCACGTCGCGTCTCCTACTACGTTTTTTTGGCCTGCCCGATCAGCCCAGTGACAGCCGTGCAAACTCAGGTTCGGCCCTGAGCCGTTCCCAGTTCAGATCAGCGAAGCACGGGCCTTGCGTTGCCTCGCTGAATTTGACGTCGTTGTGCTTGCCGTTCCACTCCATCACCTTGACCTGGCCGTTCGCGTCGACCGCGAGATCCCAGCCGATGCAGCGCGCAAACGGAATCTTCCTGTGCAGGCGTAGCACGGTGGCCACGCATTTCTCGAAACATGGAATCTTCAGGCCCGCAAAGCGCGCGCCCGAGTCTGGATGCGCGTCCACCGCGGCCCAGTCGCTCATATACCCCTCGTCGCACAGTTCGCCCGTTTCGAGTTCGACCGGCACGCATATCTCGCGATCGCTCAGCACATGCGTATCGTCCGCTCTGCCGAGTCGCAAGTAGCAGGCCCGAATGGAAATGCGACCGGCCTCGTCCACCACGGTCGTGAAGCGCAATGTCGCCACCGGCTTCGCAGCAAACGTAGCGAACAGACTGTGCTGGTTGATGAACGTCTGAATCACGCCATTGCCGAGCGACCTGATGACCGCGGGGTCGAAGTTGGCACGGTCGAAGAAGTAGACACCGTTGCCCTGTCCGGAACCGTCGAGCTTGAATACGACGCGTTCGGTATGCTCGAACACGACGTCTGTCAGATCGCGCTCGGGCACCACGACGCCTTTGTCGGTAAAGAACAGCCCATTGGCAAAGTACGCGACGTCCGGCAATTCGTCGCCGTCGAAGATCAGCCGTGAAATCGGCTTGAGGCTCGAAATCTTGCCGTACCAGCCTTGCATTTGCGGCACGACGACGATGCCGTAGTAGTTGTCCGGAATCCAGCCTTCCTTGAAGGTGCCGCAAAACGCGGTATAAACGCGCAGCCAGGGTGCGTAGACCGGGTCGCCGAACACGTCTCGCGCATAGGTGTCCGCGAGCCGCAGTTTGTTCGGATCGGTCTTGCCATACCTGCTTTCGAGTCGCTCCAATATTTTTCTCGCCTGCAAGTCGTGATCGTGGTGAAAGCGGTAAAGCGAGACCCGCTTCGCAGATCGTCTTACTATGTTTTCAACTCCGGATAGCATCATGCTCAGTACGCGTTTGGATGATGAAGCCCCTTGAAAATCGTGGCCAGAATGATCTTCATGTCGAGCCAGAACGACCAGTTGCGCAGGTAGTACAGATCGTGTGCGACGCGGCCCTCCATCTTTTCCAGACGATCGGTTTCGCCGCGATAGCCGTTGATCTGCGCCCAGCCGGTAATGCCGGGTTTGATCCGATAACGGTGGATATAGCCCGATACGATGTTCTGATAGAGATCGTCGTGTTCGAGCGCATGCGGGCGCGGCCCCACCACCGACATATCGCCGCGCAGCACATTGAAGAACTGCGGTAGTTCGTCGAGACTCGTGCGGCGCAGGAACGCGCCGACGGTCGTGATGCGTGGATCGTCGCGCGTGGCCTGTTCGAGAATGCCCGGCTTCTGCTCGTGCAGGCGCATCGTGCGGAACTTGTAGATCGTAAATACGCGGCCGTCGGCGCCTTTGCGACGCTGCGTGAAGAACACCGGCCCGCGCGAACTCAGTTTGACGGCGATCGCGCAGCCCAGCAGTATCGGCGAGATCGCGATCAACGCGACGAGCGCGAACAGACGATCGAACAGGTCTTTTTGCACCAACGCCTTCGGCGGCAGCGGCGACGCGGCAAGATTGATCGTCGGCAAGCCGAGCAACTCGGTCATGCTGCCTTCGAACAGCGCAAGCGAGCGCACATCGGGCATGAAGCGCACATTGATCAGGTCGTTGCGAAACTCCGCCACCAGCTTGAGAATCGCGCGCTCCTCGGTGAGCGGCAGCGCCAGCCACACTTCGCCGATCTGCTGTTCGCGCACGTAGCGAGCGAACGCACCCTGTTCTTCGAAGACCTGCACCGACGAGCGCGGCGGAATGCAACAGCCGGGGTGCAGGTTATACAGCGCATTCGCGCGAAAGCCGGCCGCGGGCGACGTCTCGATCTTATGGATGATCTCGTCGCAATGTTCGCCGCACGCCGCCACCGCGACCTGCTGCAAGTTCATCCCCGCATGACGCATGCGCCCAAGCAACGCATGCGTGACCAGCCGGCCGGCCATCATTGCCGCGCCCGAAATGCCGGTCCAGTACACGAACCAGAGTCGCGACACGAAATCGATCCGGTGCAGCGAGAACATCAGCACCATCGCGCAGGCCTGCACGACGAGCCAGCCGAGCGCCACCTGGCTCGCCAGCACTCTCTTCGAGCGGCCACGCCACGATTGGTAGACGCCGAGCGCCGGAAAGACCGCGAGAGCGAACGCCGCGGCAAAAGCGACGAAGGCGAAATAAAAGCTCCGTTGCGAGCCGCCGTCGAAGCGGATCTGGGAGGCCGCAAATGCCCCAGCCACGATCATCGCGACGTCGAACGCTCTCGCCAGTAGACCAGTCAGCAATCGCATCACAGCCCCCTCATAGGACGTAGCACGTCGACTCCGTCGCATCAGCCACAACGCCCGTACTTGTCGTCGAAACGAACGATGTCGTCTTCGCCGAGATAAGTACCCGACTGCACCTCGATGATCTGCAGCGGCACGCGGCCCGGATTTTCGAGCCGATGGCGAACACCCAACGGGATATAGGTCGATTCGTTTTCGCCAAGAAGATACTGCTCTTGCCCGCGCGTGACGTGTGCGGTTCCACACACCACGACCCAATGCTCGGCGCGATGATGATGCATCTGCAACGACAGACGGCCGCCGGGCATCACGACGATGCGCTTCACCTGAAAGCGCTCGCCATGATCGATCGAGTCATAAAAGCCCCACGGGCGACGCACTTTTCTGTGCGCATCGGCCTCCGGCGACTTCTCGGCCCTGATCCGCGACACGAGTCCCTTGATGTCCTGCACATGCGAGCGATCCGCGACGAGCACCGCGTCGTCGGTTTCGATCACGATCATGTTGCTGGTGCCGACGCAGGCGAGAAGCCTGCCTCCTTGCGAGCGTGCGTAGGTCGCGGTGGCCCCTTCGAACAGCACGCGGCCGCTGGCCGCGTTACCGCAGTCGTCCTTCTCCATCGCTTGCCATACGGCATCCCAAGAGCCGAGATCGGACCAGCCTGCTTCGAGCGGCACCACGACGCCGGAAAACGCCGACTCCGGATTGCCAAGCTGTTCCATCACCGCATAGTCGATCGAGTCGGACGGCGATCCCAGAAACCCCTCGGCGTCCGGCATGATGCATTCTTCAGTCTTCTTCGCGTCGCGGTATGCCTGAACGCAGGCCGCGTGCATGTCCGGCTGAAACTGCTCGATGATGGAGAGCCAAACCGACGCTCGCACCACGAAGATGCCGCTATTCCACCAGTAATTGCCCGACGCGACGTACTGGGCCGCGAGTTCCGTCGCGGGCTTCTCGACGAAGCGCTCGATGCGGCGCGCGCCGTCTGGCAACGCGTCGCCGAGCCGGATATAACCGAAGCCCCTGTCGGGCCGTTCGGGCGGTACGCCTAGCGTGACGATCGCGCCGTCGCGCGCATGCCTCGCGGCGATGTCCAGCGCGTGGTGAAGCGCTTCGAGATTCGCGATCGCATGGTCGGCGGGCATTGCGACCAGAATGGCGTCTTCGTCTTCCGCGCATGCCGTCAACGCGGCAAGCGTCAATGCCGGCGCCGTATCGCGACGCGCGGGTTCGACCACGATCCGAGCGTTCACGCCGATCTCGCGCGCCTGTTCGTAAGTGGCGAAATAATGATCGGTTCCGCAGACGATCACGGGATCGGCCGCGACGTTCCATGCGCCATCAAAACCCGCCATGCGCCCCATGGTTGCTTGCAGCAAGGTCTGATTGCCGATCACGTCGATCAGTTGTTTTGGAAACTGTTCGCGCGACACCGGCCACAACCGGGTGCCGGAACCACCGGCGAGAATCACCTGCACGAGCGTCGGCAACTCCGCCTCGGCAGAATCCTGTCGTATCGTTTCGACATCCGCTGCGGCTGCTGCCGCGGTAACCTTGCCCATCGCTCACTCCTTCGCATTGAAACCGGCTCGGGAACGCGTTTCCCTCGAGGACACCGCATAACGCGGTGTGCCGCGATCCACGCAAATACCGTCTGATGTGATTTATGACAGGGCGTGCGCGTCAAACGGACCAGACCAGTAGTTCAGTTCGCAGTGAAAGATGCATGCGCCTACAGCGAATCCGGCTCGATCGGGAAGGACGGAAACTGACTGGCCGAATCGCAATGGTCTGCTCGACAACGACGACCGGAAAACGATTGAAACAAAAGATCGAATGCGGCAAACGACCTGCATCGGATCTAGTCGACATCGTGCCCCGATGAATTCATCATAGTGAGACCGCATTGCGACGCAGCCCATCTGGCGCGAAGCGCGGAAGTTTTGGCGGTGCTCGCGGACTTGATTTAACAAGCTTGCGAACGAGCTTGCACTTCTATTGCAGGGCGCACGATTGGAAATAAGCAGCGACACGTGCTACCGTTTAATGAACGTCCCGTGGCATTCATCCCCGCGCGGCCCACACTGTGAGTTTTCCGCTGTTCCAATCTCGCCATCATCCAGCGCATGGGCACAACCCCAACCGGCGCGCCATTCGTTTTTCTGGAGTTGCAATGGCCTATATTTCGCTAGTCGCACTTTTCCTGACGGTCACGAATTTCGTGCCCATCAGTGCGATCGGCTTTGTCCCGTTGCTATTGCTGGCATGGCGCTTTTACGGCCGCAGTTATCCCGCGTTCATCGCGCCGCTTACCGCTTTCACGGTGCTCGCGACGGTCTCGACGCTGCTCTATGATCCGCAGTCGTTCCTCGAGTTCGACTTTTATCGGCGCGACGGCAATTTTTTCATTTCCTATGCGCCCATTTTTGCCGGTTTCGTGTATGCGCACCGCTGGGATCTGCACAAGGTACTGCGTGCGCTGTTCATTTTCGCGGTCGTCGTCAATCTGCCGATGTACGTCTACTACATCGCCACGAACGGGCTGTTCAGCATCTTCGTTAATCCGGCCGACAGTTTCGGCAGCTACTTCATTGCGCGCAACGCAGCCGGCGGCTTCCTGGCGATGCTGTTCTGTCTCGGCGTAGCGTGCTACCTGCAAAAACGCAGCAAGCTGCTGATCGCGCTGCTCGCCTGCAATGTGCTGATGCTGTTTTCGACCTACAGCCGCGGCTCGCTGCTTGGCGCGGCGGCCGTTCTGCCCTATCTGTACTTTGGCCGCAAGCGCTGGATTCTCGGCACGCTGATAGCCGTGCTGCTGCTAGCCTCGGTCGCCGTCGCGATCTACCATACCCAGCCGAACGTCGACTACATGGGCTATACGTTCGCGATTCACGCCAATGACGCCAAGGTCAACAACCTCGACATTCGCTACGAGTGGTTGTGGCCGCGAGCGCTCGCGTATTTCGTGCAAAGCCCGCTCGTCGGTCTCGGCTTCGGCTCCTTCGACGACCACATCGGCAGCCTCACCTCGTACTTCCATCTGTTCGCGGTGCCGTCCGACATAGTGATCGAGCACAGCGACTCGCACGCTCACAACTCGTATCTGAATATCCTCGCCGAGCTCGGCGTAGTGGGCTTGACGCTGATCCTCGCGTTCTTCTGGAGACTGATCGAGTGGAGCAGGCAGGGGGCGGCGTATGCCGCGTTGGTCGAGGGCGGCCGCCAGTTCGCGGCGTTCCGCTTCGTGGAGATTTCGTCGGTTTGCCTGCTGGTGATGTCGGCAACCGAGCATCGGCTCGTTTCGCCGTCGAATGTATTGATTCTTTCTCTGGTGATCTCGCTGCTGCTAGCCGCGCGTCCGCTGGCGGCCACCGCATTCAGGCCCGGCCCGCGCGCAGCGCGCAAGGCGGGCAACGTGGGCACGCGAGCTGCGCAGCCCGTGCCCCAGCGCCCGACTCAGGGCGTAACGTCGGCAAGATGACGTTCTTCGGCCGGCAGCGACTGACTCGGCGCATAGGGAAGAAACTGTTCGACGCACGCATACGGAAGCCGCGCGTCGACGAAGCCCATCAGGGCCTTCTTGAAGTTCTCCGACGAAAACCGCTCGGCATTCTTGCGGCACACGCGTGCGTCGAATAGGGCTGCGTTGCTCTCGAACCGGGTAACGGCTTCGAGCAACGACGCGGTGCTTTGCTCACCGAAGAAAACCCCGGTGGGTCGCTCGAGCGGCAATCCCACCACCGATTCAAGCGCGCCACCGCGGCCGAAGGCGATCACCGGCGTGCCGCATGCCTGCGCTTCGACCACCGAAATGCCGAAGTCTTCTTCCGCCGCGAACACGAACGCGCGCGCGCGCCGCAAATGATCGACCAGCACATCGGACGGCTGATGCCCGAGAATCTGGACGTTGTCGCCGGCCACCGCTTTGATCTTCTTCATCTCGGGACCGTCGCCGATCACGACCAGCTTGCGTTCAGGCGTTTGCGAAAAGGCCTGAACGATCAGATCGATACGCTTATAAGGCACCATCCGCGACGCCGTCACGTAGAAATCCTCTTTCTCCGTACCAATAGGCATGTTCACCAGATCGACCGGCGGATAGATCACGGTCGATTCGCGCTGATAGGCCTTTCTGATACGCCGCGCAATGAACTGAGAATTCGCGACGAGATGATCGACGCCGTTCGCGGAGCGCGAATCCCAGCCTCGAATGTAATGAAGCAGCACGCGCGCCAACGCGGAGCGCAGCCCTGTGTCGAGATGGGATTCACGCAGGTACTGATGTTGCAGATCCCACGCATAGCGGATCGGCGAATGAATGTAGCTGATATGCATCTGGTTCGGCCCGGTCAACACGCCTTTCGCGACCGCGTGCGAACTCGAAATGACGAGATCGTAGCCTGACAGATCCACCTGCTCGATCGCAATCGGCATCAACGGTAGATAGGCGCGGTATCGTCTTCGCGCAAACGGCATCTTCTGGATGAATGACGTGTTGACGGACTTCCCCTTCACGCAATCGCGGTCTTCGAGAAAATCGACAATCGAAAAGACGTCCGCATCCGGGAAGCACTCGATGATGTTCTTCAATACTTTCTCGGCGCCGCCGGACACTACCAGCCAATCGTGAACAATAGCGACTTTCACTTCGACCTCCTGTGACAATCCACCCAAACTCCCACACACTCACGCGCCACTTCAATCGTCCTTTGCGCCGCCCGCCTGCGTACTCAGCCCGCACACCACCCGCACCCGCTCGAGCGCACGTTCGGCGCCGGGCAACAGCCCGACCAGCTCGAGGCGAATCAACACGCTGAGCAGCGTCACCGACAGCGCCGCTTCGCCGATCACCCGAGCAGAGGCCATGCCGATCGCGCCAAAACGCGGCGCGAGAACGAGCGCCGCTGTGAGATTGACCAGCGCCGAGGCGACGCCGGCAATCGCGAGCACCCGGTCTCTCCTGCGCGGCACGAATACATAGAGCGCGACGAACTCGTTGAAAGCCGCGAACGGGAACATCCATGCAAACACCTGCAACACGTGCACGCTCGGCTCGAACGCGGCGCCGAGAATCAGCGGCAACACGAAAGGCGACAGCGTCAACGCGCCGCACAGCACGAGCACGCCATAGCCGAGCAGCAAGATGGCGCCGCGCCGCGTCGTGACATGCGCGCCCGCCTTGTCGCCCTGCGCGAGTTGCCGGCTTATCGTCGGAATAAAGACTTGCGCCGCGGGGGCCATCAGGCTGAGTCCGATCGTCGCGAAACGCTCGGCCGCGCCGAAATAGCCCACCTCCGCGGGCGTCGAGAACAAGGTCAGCAAATACGTCGACGATGCCGTCAGCACGACGGAGCCGGACGAATAGCAGAACAGCATCGTCGACCGGCGCACGAGCGGCAGGACGCCGGCAAACGCCAGACGCGGCCAGCCGAGTTGCCACGTCGTCAAACCGTAGGCAATGATCAAGGACGCCATACCCGCAATCAGCAAACTCGCCAACACCCATACGGCATCGTTCGGTCCTTTGACGAGAGTCAGCACCAGCACGAGACTCAGCGCGAAGCCGAACACTTCGATCATGATCGGCGTTCGAATGTGTTGCCGCCCCTGAAACAGCCAGCCGAGATTGCATGCCGACACGATACCTAGCAAGGTCGCGAGCAGGCCGATCAGCGGCCGCTCCGACAGTAACGGTGAACAGAACGTCGCAATGATGCCGATGCCCGCGCCGATCACGGCGAGTGTCAGCCGCGCGCTGACATGCAGCGAATAGATCGCATTGCATTCCTGGGTCGACTGCGCTTTCGCCACCTCGCGCATGCCGACGAAGGTAAAGCCGAAGCCGACGAGCATCCATATCACGTTCATCAGCGACATCGACGCGAGTACCCGGCCGTATTCGGCCACGCCGAGCACCCGGCCATAGAACGGCACGACGATCATGAGGTACACGTACCTCATGAAATAACCGGCGTAAACAAATACGATCAGGTTGGCGCTCGTTCGTCTATCCATGCCGTCCTCCTTCGCCTCAGCGTCTTGCGACGCGACGGCGCGCGAGCGGGTTCGCGATATAACGCACCGCGAAATCCGACAGCGGCGAATAAGGCACGAGACACAGGCTCGACAGTACGAGCGTGCCGAGCTTCTTCTTCAGGCTCCAGAACGGATTTGCAATGATCGTGTGCAGATAGTTGCGCGAATCGAGGATCATCCAATGCCAACGCCGGAACAGGGTCGCGCGATAAACGGAAGAGCAGAATGTCGCTTTCTCGTGTGAGAAGTCGAGAAATGTTGCCGGTAGTTCTATGTCGAGCCGATCTTTGGCGATATTGCGCAGAATGGCCCAGCGCATGTTGAACGCGCGCGGTGCTTTCGTCAGTTGTTCCGAGTTCGCGAACGACACCGTTTCACTGCCCGCGTTATGCACCCGGTAGCCGCCTAGCGACTTCGACACGGTAGCGATCGGTCCAGCCAGCGCGACGCCATAGATCGCATAAAAGTCCGCGCCATAGCGATTCACGCCCTCTTCGGGAACCGGGAAGATCTGCTTGAGCGCGCTCACCCGGTAAGCATTGCCAGACGCGGGCGGGGACGGATAGAGCCACCCGCCGCGCAGCAGCCTGCCGCAGTCGTGTGGCGGCTCGCTATTCGGCACATAGGCGCCCGTCAATGCGCCTTTGTTGTCCATCACGTCGAGCCGGAATTGCACCTTGGCCCACTCGCCGTCCTCGAAAAAGCGCATGACTTCGGTAACCGCGGATGGGTACAGCACGTCATCGGAATCGAGAAGGATCACATACTCGGTGGTGAGCGACGTGATCGCATAGTTGTAGGCGGATACTTGCCCGCCGTTTTTCTTGCACAACGTCAGTACGCGATCGCCATAGCTTTCGATGATCGCGCGCGAACCGTCGGTCGAGCCATCGTCGACGACCATGACGGTGGTCGCCGGATAATCCTGCGCGAGCGCCGAGTCGATCGCCGCGGCCAGATAGTGCTCGTAGTTGTAGTTGCAAATCGCAATGGTGACCTGCTTCATGATGTGTCAACGCTATCCGTCAGGTTCGATCCGCCGGCTCCCGGCGGTCGTCATGCTCGCGAAATATCGCTATGCCACTGCCTGCGTCACACGACGCACCACGAGATAAGCCAGATGTTTGGGCGGATTATTACCAGCGCCGTTCACCTGGTCGGGTACCTTGAATCGCACGTTCATCAAATCGTCGTCCCAACTCGATGCAACCTTGTCCCGTGCGCTCGCCTCGCCGCTCAGCGCATCGATGAAATCGACCTGCACCGCGTGGGAGCGCAGCGGCTGCAGCCCGCCGATGGAAATATTCTGCCAGCCCGCGCTGCTGCTCACCTGCATCACGAGGTCGTTGCCGGAAAACAAGGCATTCGCAGCAACACCCGGACCGCATTGCAGCGGCTTCGAAAAACTCGCCAGATGCCCACCCGCTGTTTGATGCAACACGACCAAGCTTCGACCGGAAACGTTGTAGGTTCGTTCAGGCGGGCCGGGATGCGTGAGACGAAAAGGTTCATAGCCGTCCCAGTGATAGATCATCGACAGGTACTTGTTCGGGTCGTCCCAATTCCTGCCGAGCGCCCACACCGCGAAGTCGAAGAAATAACGCGGCAAATAGTGCGGGTCTTTCATGTACTCGTTGCCGATCTCCGTTTGCCAGATGCCGCGCGCGGGACCGTTCTTCACATATCGCTGGTACAGCGATTCCATATCGGCAACCGGCAAGTAGTGCGTGTCGACGTAGTCGACCCAATCGAGCATGCGCTCTTTCAAGACCGGACTGCGATATTCGAGCCAGCGGTGGAAGTTATCGAGGCCGCCCTGGTCCGGCCAGCCGCCATACACTACATATGCGCGATAACTGCGAATGATGCGGGCCGCCGGAATATGAATCCGCTCGACGTAATCCTGCATTGCGCGTTCGTACGGTTTCGAGCGTTTTTCGTCCTTGCTGAACTCCGGGCCGTGCCAGAACACGGACTGAGGCAAGCCGCCGGACAATTTGCCGGCCGCCTCGTTCCAGACCTGGAAATAGCGCAGGTTATAAGGCGGCGCCGAATACTTGCGCACCACCGCGTCGACATACTGCTTCCACGCATCCACGTCGACGGGTGCCGAATTGCTGTCGCCCGGCACAGTCGCATTCCATCTCGGCGTATAGCCGAGCATCAACAGCGAACCGATTCCATTGCGTTCGTTTCGCAACAGTGCCGACGGCAGATCGATATCGAACGCCGAGCTCGTTTTGTCGATGCGCATCGCCTCGCCGGGCCGATCAGGTTGACCAGGGCCGACCGTGTCACGGCCCCAGCTAATGCCCATCGCTCGCCACATCTCGATGTCGGCTTCCGATCCGGCCCAGCCGTTCGTGCCGATCAGATCGGTCATCATGCGGGCGCGCGCGTTCGCGGGCGCTGGGTCCGGTACCAATGCGAGAGCGGGCCTGAGAGTCGACAACGGCGCGGCCGCACCCGCCGCCAACGCGGCGAGTGTGCGCAATGCACGTCTTCTGCCAGCACGGGTCTTCATGCGATCCATGTTCGTGCCCACCCATCGCTAGCTCGCGGACGCGCGCGGCGTCAGTTCGGGCAGCCGCTCGCCAGTCTTGACATCGAGGATTTCGAGCACCGTTTGCGCCGCGCGCTCCCAGCGAAACTCGCGCGCATGCAGCAGCCCCGCGCTGCGATAACGTTGGCGAAGATCGGCGTCGCTCATCATCTGCGCGATCTTTGCGGCGATGTCGTCCGCGGAGGTCGCGTCGCAGTACATTGCGGCATCGCCGCATGCTTCGGGTATCGACGTGCGCGCCGACGCGATCACCGGACAGCCGCAATACATCGCTTCCAGAGGCGGCAGGCCGAAACCTTCGTATAACGACGGAAACACGAGGCAGCCAGCGCTCTCGTACAGTGCCTTCAACTCCGCGTCCGACACGAAACCTGCCCACACGACCTGCCGCGAATGCACAGGATGCTCGACGCCTGCACCGCTGAAGATGCGCGGATACTGTTTTCCCACGATGACGAATTTGACGTCGCGCAGATGCCCGAGCCGCACGATCGCATCGAGCACACCGCGCAGATTCTTGCGCGGATCGAGACTGCCGACGATCACGCAATAGGCGTCCTTGTTCAATTCGAGCCGTTGCAGCACCGAGGGGTCGGCAACGATCCGGTCGAAATGATCCGCGCCGGGCGCCACCACTTTCACACGCGATTCGTCGATTTTCAGGTGATGGCAGATACGCATTTTCGAAAACGTCGAGACCGTCAGAACGATCGGATGCGTGCGCGGCAAGAGCGCGAAACAGATGCGATACCAGAGCCGGAATTTCCTCGAAAAGCCCTGCGGCACGTCAAAGACGGCCATGTCGTGAACCATCACGACCTGACTGTGCTTGAACAGCGGGTTCGTATTGCACAGACTCAGCAGCGTGATGCCGCGGGCGGCGACTGGCAGCGTGATCTGCTCCCACAGCGTGCCGCGCAGCCACGGAAAGCGCCGTTGCGGTTTGAGCAGCGCCCCCGGCTCGACGGCGTTTTGCGGCACGAACACTTCCGGTTCATCACCGGGCGCGGCGCGCATCTGCATGGCCCGCGTCAGCTCATACGCAACGCGTTGAACCCCCGTGATGGACTGAGAAGTAAACTTTCCGTTGATTGCAAAGGCCATCTGGTTCTCCGTTTTACGCCATCGCGAACGCGCTTTACCGCGTTGGGGTCTCCACACGCTCAGGCGCCTCGCGGCGCTTGCTGTCCGACGTCGTTTTCGCCGAAATCGCTGGCATAGTTCGTTTCGTAGCCATAGTTCTTCGTGCTTCGACGCAGCGGAATGCCGTTGAACACCGCGCCCGCGATGCGCCCTTCCGCGCGTTCCACCTTTCTGAGCGTGTCGGCGATCTCCTCCTCGCTTTGCATGCCCGAGCGCAGCACGAGCAGAGATGCGCCCGCCTCGTTCGCGACGATCGAGGCGTCGGTGACCGCGAGGAAAGGCGGCGTATCGATGATCACCAGATCGAACTGGCTCGACAGCCGCTCGAGCACATCCTTCAGGTGCGGCCTCATCAGCAGCGCGGCGGGGTTCTCCGGGCGCACGCCGCATGACAGGAACGTCAATCCGTCGATGCGGGTCGAGCGCAGCGCATTGCGGAGCGGCAGGCGTTCGGACAGTACTTCGGAAAGGCCTCCACGATTGCTCTCGTTGAATAGCGAGGCGAGATGACCGCGTCGCATGTCGGCATCGATCAGCACCACCCGTGAGCCGATTTCAGCGTGCAGGATCGCCAGATTCGCGGCGACGAAGCTCTTGCCGGCCGAGGGCGTGGGCCCGATGATCATCACGATGTTGTTGCGTGCATGCGCGAGATCGCGCGTGACGGCGGTCCGTACGCTGCGCAGCGCTTCGACCGACGTGTCGTGTGGAAAGCGCGCGGCGAGAATCCTGTTCTGGACGCCGGAATCGAACTGAATCTCGTGCAGACTCTTCTGCATCGGCGGATGGCCGCGCCCGGCTGCTGCCGGCAGCGATTTGCGCCCCGCGGTCGCATCGCGGTCGAGCAGCAGTTGCTGATGGCTGAACAGAATCTCGCCAAACACCGGCACGCTCATCTGGCGCTCGACATAGCGCGGGTCGGTCACGCCGATCATCACGTGGCGGCGCATGAAGACCAACACGACGCCGGACACGATACCGAGCACCAATCCGCCGCCGAGCACGAGAATCGGCTGTGGCATGACCGGCATATGCGGTCTGATCGCGCGATCGAGAATATGCGCGCCGCCCGTCGTGCTGGCGCGGCGAACCTGCAATTGCTCGGCCTTCTGCACCATGCCGAGATACACCGTTTCCGCGACCTTCTGCGCGCGGATCAGATCGACGCTCGCGCGTTCCGACGCGGGCATGCCGTTGAAATGGTCGGAGAATTTCGCTTTCGCTTCTTTCAATTGCGCCAGTTGCTCGTCGACGTTCTGCACCCAGCGGCTCTGTCCCGTATAGCGCTCGAGCATTTGCGTGCGCTGCAATTGCAGCGCCGCGATCTGCTTGTCGAGATCGAGGCCGCCCTGCAAATAGGCTTGCGCCTCGTTGGTCGGCTGCATCGATTGCGAGCGCGAGCGGAAGTTCTTCAGCGCTTCCTCGGCTTTTCGCAATTCGCCGAGTAGACGCGGGAGTTCGCCGTCAATAAACGCGAGCGTCTGCGTGTCGTTCGCTTGCCGGCTCGCCACCGCGGATGCGAGGTATTGCTCTCCCAATGCATTGGCGACGGCCGCGGCTTTGTCCGGACTCTTGTCGCGGTACTGGATTTGCATCAGCCCGGAGTCTTTCACCTTGTCGCCAATCTTGACGAGACTGGTGAAGCGCTTGATGGCATCGAGCTCATTCCAGCGGATCACCTCGAACTTCGTACCCGGCCGCGCATCGAGTTCTTTCACGAGCATCGACACGCCGTTCTGCTTGAGCGGCATGCCGACCGTGCCTCTCGCCAGCAACTCGCCGGACGGGCCGTGCAATTCGAAGGCGCCATTGTCGAGCGCGGTCAAGGTCAGCTTCTCTTCCTCGAGTTCGCGCGGCACGTCGAGCGCGGCGATCTGCACACGCTCGCCGCCCCATGCAAACGATTTCAGCCCGAGCCACGGCGCCGCGGGCTGTCCCGGTGTAGCGAATTTTTCGGCGATGTCGCCGAGAACCGGAAGCTTGTGCGGCTTCACCGAAATGTCGAAACGGAACTGGTCCATCACCGGCTGCAAAACTGCACGGCTTTCCATGACCGCCATTTCGGTTACCGACGACGGCGTCGGTGGCGGCAACAGTTCCTGGTTCTGCAACGCGAGTCCGAGGGCATTTGGCTCGGGTGGGTCCACGCGAATGATTACGTCAGCGGAATAGATAGGCGTGGCAATCAGGAGATACGCGACCGCGAACGTGAGGACGACGACCGTCGTCACCACGATCTCCCAGATGTGGTCGCGCATTAGCGTGAGCATCGCGCGGGCACTGAGTTGTCTACGCTCGGTATCAACAGCGGGATAGAGCGAGTTTTGCGGATAGTAATCCACCGGTCTGATCCTTGCAGGTTGATGAAACAAAACGATCGGCGATCGCTTTGCGTCGCCACGTCGCTATTTATGCCGCCGGCCGGATAGACCCTCGATTGGCTGGCAGCACGGCGAAGCGACGTGCTGTGTCGGGTTAGGTCGGGGAGCCGTGTTCGGGACCTCTCGAACCACGGAAGGCTACACACCTATTGCTTATCCACCGCGGTATTGCCGATTGTTCTTCTCACGAATCAGCAAATGCGAAGCCCGCCATTCACGTAATCCGCGATTGACAATTTCTCTCTCGATGTTGCGCTGAAGCATAGTCCGCAAAGGATCGAGGCATTCGCCGGCGGCCCAAAGTAGGGTGCTATTGGCCGATAATGCGGAGCCCTTTACAAATGAAAAGAAGCCAGAAAGGCTTGTTGCGATCTGCAATTGCTGTAACAGAGTAATACGACAGGCATCGTACATCGCGACAGAACGCCAATTGCACGGCTCAAGTGCCAGGAATGCCCTTGTTATCCCGCAAATCGCGCCGAATCCAAGCCACTCGGCGCATTCCGCCGATGCCCCAGCATGTCGCTTGCAAGAATCGCGCTAATTGATCGGGAAAAAAATTCCGTGCAACGTTAATTAGTAGCACGCATTTCTGCGAATAGCGAGGTAAGAATTTCTTGAATCCTGACGATTACGCCAAAACACCCACGCATGCCGGCCAAGCTCGTCTCGCCCAAATCGATGCGCTAATCTCAATGCGTAGATTTTCCTGACTGGAGAAGCTCGCGTCATGAAGCACATTGGTCTATTCGTCTTTCAGGATTGTTCGATGGCAAGTACCGGCGCGATCGGCGACGCGTTCCGGCTTGCCAATGAGTTCAAGAGAACGGCTGGCGAAGAGGCGCCATACCGGTTTACCGTGGTGTCCGACGGCGGCGGTCTGGTGACCAGTTCGTCCGGCATATCGATCTGGACGCAAGGCCTCGAACGCTACTGCCTCGCGGATTTCCACGCGCTCTTCGTGGCCTGCCGCGACGTCACCGAAGTCGCGGAATCCAACGACCGCTTTCTGTCGTGGATCTCGCTGCAAGGATCGATTGCATCTTTCGGCATGCAACAGGGTGCAAATCTCGCGGTCGTCTGCAACGATCCGCTGCAATCGATCGTGCCGATTTTTCTGTTCGACGACAGCGGCGACGCCGCGCGCACGCAAAGCAATGTGACGCCGACCGATCTCGCGCTCGCGCAGATCGAACGCGACATCAATACCGACACTGCCCGCAAGATCGGCCGCATCCTGCAAAACGGCTACGCCGAGAAAAGCCGCTCCGAGTTCGACGACGTCAACATCACGACGACGACGGAGAAGATTCGCGAATCGGCGCGCTGGATCAAGGAAAACTACAGCAAGGCTATTTCGGTTGCGCAGGCGGCCGAATCGGTGGCGATGAGCAAGCGCAATTTCCAGCGCCGCTTCAAATGCGAGTTCGGCATGACGCCGCTCGAATATCTGCTGCGCACACGCTTCGAGATCGTTCGCTCGATGCTGAAGAACACCGATCTGCCGGTCGACAAGATTGCGCGCCGCTGCGGAATGGGCGACGGTAATCGGCTTGGGCGGCTATTCAAGGAGCGCTATGGCATGTCGCCGACGCAATTCCGCGCGCAACAGCATGTGGATGCGGAGGAACGCTGGCTAACGCCGGAGGAAAGCTGGAGTGCCGCGACCGAGATGTTGCGGCAAGCGCCGCTGGCGCTTTGATTTCAATTCCCGTTACTCCGAGGACGACTCGTCGACTCGACCGCAAAGGGATTAGAACATGACGATCATCAAATCCGCCGAGCTGGCCGCGCAGGATGCGGCCGTCGCGCCGAAAAACATGGCCTCCCTACACTCCGGTGACAGTGCTCTGGCCGCGCCCTGCGGGCAGCCGGGCTTGCACACCGGTGCGCATGCGGCGCACGGGCAATCGCCATCTACCGCGAGAAAAATCAAGGAAGCGGCGAAAACGCTATTGCCGGACGCCCTTTTCCTAAGCCTGTTACATCACAAATGCATTGGCCGCTATCCGAACCTGATTCGTCCGGTGACGTTCAATGAGAAGATCCTGCAGCGCAATCTTCATCCTGATCCGCGCTATATCGACCTGACCGACAAGCTTCTGGTGCGGGAATATATTGCCCGGAAAATCGGCGACAAGCATTTGATACCGCTGATCGCAGCGCCCGATGCATTCACGCCCGAAGTGTTCGACGCACTGCCGGATGCTTTCGTCATGAAAGCCAATCACGGCAGCAGCTACGTCGAAAGTGGTGAGAAACAAATCAGAGACCTCGTTCGAGAAGCTGAAGAAGCTCGCCGACCAATGGTTGCGCGCCGAATTCTATTACGTTGGGCGCGAGCGGCACTATCGGACGATCGAGCCGCGCGTTTTCTTCGAGCAGTTGCTGCTCGATCGGCGCGGCCAGATTCCGGCGGATTTCAAAATGCACTGCTTTGGCGGCCGTCCTGGCGGGCCGATCATCTATATCCTCGTGATCTCGGATCGATTCGGCGACGCGACGCACGGCGACGTGTACGACGCCGACTGGAATCACCTCGATATCGCAATCGGCGACTACAAGCGCAGCGCGTTGCCCGCTCCGCGCCCGCCGCATCTACAGGCCGTGCTCGATGTCGCGGCCCGTCTGTGCGAAGACTTCGACTATGTGCGCGTCGACCTGTATGCGCCGGACGACCTCGTTTATTTCGGCGAACTTACATTTACGCCCGGCGCGGGCGTGCTGCCCTTCACGCCGGACAGTATCGATTACGAGTGGGGCAAGCTGCTGGCTTGAATCCGCTTTCATTCGTAGCGTTTTGCCTCCTCCATCCGATCGGGCGTGCCGGTCGGCGCTGTCAGCGTTTCGAAGCCGAGCATGCGCTCGCGCAAAGAGATGGAGGCGGAAAAGGCAAGGACACAAGCCTGGGCGGCGAGCGCCGCCCGCCATCAAGCCGGCGACATGCCGTTTTGCAGCTTTGCGCCGTCGGCCTCGCGCGAGGCCAGAAACGCCAGCAACGCCTGGGCTGCTTCACGCTGGCGCGCCACCGTGCAGATCGCGGCGGTGAAAGTCGTGGTGGACCGGGTGGCGGCCGGAAGCTCGCCGAGCACGTCGATGCCCGCCACGTGAATCAATTCGCTCATCTGCTGAAAGCCGAGCGCGACTTCTCCGCGCGCGACGAGCGTGCCGACCGGCACACCCGGCGGCGCCTTCACGATACGCGAAGCGATCTGCCCGCCAATGCCCCAGCGTTCGAACAGCTTCAGTAGATGCGTGCCGCTCGGCCCCGTCGAGTAACCGATGCTGCGCGCTTCGAGAATCGCGTCGCGCAGCGCTGCTTCGGACGCGATGTCCGGGTGCGTTTCTCCGGCCGCGACCGCGACCGCGATGCCCGAGCGCGCGAGCCCGACGCGGCTCGCCGCCTCGACACAACCCGTCACCACGAGCCGCTCGATCGCGTCGGCGGCAAGCACGACGATGTCGAAGACTTCGCCATCCTCGACCCGGCGCGCCGCATCGACGCCGCCGACCGATTCGATGGCGACGCCCTGCCCCGTGCGCCGCTCGTAGAACGCGGCGAGTCCGGCCAGCACCTGGCGCATGGCCATCGACGAAATGCCGGTGATCGGCGCGCGCGTGGCTTGATCGTTGATCATTGCGACCACGCCTGTCAGTCCTTGTAACGCAGTCCGGCCTGCTCGAGCGGCCCGCGCATGTTGTACATGTCGAGACCGAGCACCCCAGAGGCGAGTTTCGCGCGCTTCCCGGCTTCATTGGCCTCGCGCGCCGCAGCCTTGTCGAGCACGGCTTGCGCGGCGGCCGCCGGCACCACGACCACGCCGTCCTCATCGGCAACGACGACGTCGCCCGGTGTGACCAACGCACCCGCGCACACGACCGGAATGTTCACCGAGCCGAGCGTCGCCTTGACCGTGCCTTTCGCGGAAATCGCCTTGCTCCAGACCGGGAAGTTCATTTTGCTCAGCACGCTGACGTCGCGCACGCCGGCGTCGATGATCAACGCATGAGCGCCGCGCGCCTTGAAGCTCGTGGCCAGCAGATCGCCGAAGTAACCGTCGGTGCTCTGTGCGGTGACGCCCGCGACGACGACGTCGCCCGGCCGGATCTGTTCGGCCGCGACGTGCAGCATCCAGTTATCGCCCGGTTGCAGCAGCACCGTGACGGCCGTGCCGCTCGCGCGCGCGCCGGTATAGATCGGGCGCATATACGGTTGGAGCAGGCCCGTGCGGCCCATCGCTTCATGCACGGTGGCCGAACCGAGCGCGCCGAGTTTCGCTGCCACCTCCGCATCCGCGCGCTGGATGTTGCGATAGACGACTCCGATTTCATACATGATCACAGCCCCTTCGTTTTCAGCAACGCGTCGAGACGCGGATAGACGCGCCGCGCGTTACCTTCGTAGATCTTGTAGCGCTGCTCCGGATTCATATCCGCGGCTTCGACGTAGCGCTTCGTGTCGTCGAAATAGTGACCGGTTTCCGGATCGACGCCGCGCACCGCGCCGATCATTTCGCTCGCGAACAGGATGTTGTCCACGGGAATCACGCGCGTGAGCAGGTCGATACCCGGCTGATGATAGACACAGGTGTCGAAGAACACGTTGTTCAGCAGATGGTCTTTCAGCAAGGGCTTTTTCAGTTCCTGCGCGAGGCCGCGGAAACGACCCCAGTGATACGGCACCGCACCGCCGCCGTGCGGAATCACGAAACGCAGCGTCGGGAAATCGCGAAACAGGTCCGAGGTCAGGCATTGCATGAACGCGGTGGTATCCGCATTCAGGTAGTGCGACCCGGTGGTGTGGAAGCACGCGTTGCAGCTCGTGCTCACGTGAATCATTGCGGGAATGTCGTACTCGACCATCTTCTCGTAGATCGGATACCAGGAACGGTCCGACAACGGCGGGCTGGTCCAGTGGCCGCCCGACGGATCGGGATTCAGGTTGATCGCGACATTGCCGTACTGCTCGACGCATTTGACGAGTTCAGGAATACAGGTGGCCGGATCGACACCCGGACTTTGCGGCAGCATCGCGGCCGGCACGAAGTTCTCGGGAAACAGCCGGCTCACGCGATAGCACAGTTCGTTGCAGATCGCGGCCCACGTGCTCGAGATTTCGAAGTCGCCGATGTGGTGCGCCATGAAGCTCGCGCGGGGACTGAAGATCGTCAGATCGAGGCCGCGCTCGCGCATCAGTTTCAACTGGTTGTTTTCGATCGACTCGCGCAGCTCGTCGTCGCTGATCTGCAATTCCGACCCCTTCGGCATCCCGGAAGGACCGTTGATGCCTGCGATCTGGCGGTTACGCCACGTCTCCAACGCTTTCGGCGCGGTGGTGTAGTGTCCGTGAATGTCGATGATCACCGTGATTCCTCAGTAGATGAATTTATCCAGCGGCGCCCGCGAAACGCACGCGCGCCGCGTTGCCTCACGCCTCAATGCGCGATATTCGGCTGCGCCACCGTTTCGGCGCCGGCCACACGCTGGCTCACCAGGATGGCGATAGCGGCGAGTGTGGCGGGGATCGCGAGCATCGCCAGGATCGCGCCGAACTGCCAGCCGAAGCCGAGCAGCGCGCCGCCTATCGCCGAGCCGAAGATGCTGCCGAAGCGGCCCATGCCGAGCATCCAGCTCACACCAGTCGCACGCGCAACGGTCGGGTAGCGGCCGGGTGCAAATGCGTTCAGACCGGTTTGCGCGCCGCTCATGCAGAAGCCCGCGGCAAACACCAGCAATGCGAGCGACGAAGACAGCGCGCCGATGTGGCCGAGCCCGAGCACGCACAGTGCGCCGCCGATATACGCAGCGCTGATGACCGGCGCCGGACGTGCCTTGTCCATGAGCCAGCCGACGAGGATCGCGCCGATCGTGCCGCCGATCTGGAACATCGCCGTGACGTTGGCCGCGGTCGTGACCGACAGACCCGCATCCTTCATCAGCGTCGGCAGCCAGCCGGTCAGCAGATAGATCACGAGCAGGCCCATGAAATACGTGACCCACAGCGCGATCGTCATCGAGCCATAGCCTTGCGAGAACAGCACGCCGATCGGCTTGCGCGTCGGCAGCGGCGGTTCGTTCGAGACGAACACTTCATTGCCCGCGAAGTGCGCGCCGCACACCCGGCCAAGCACCTTGCCGATACGCTGCGCGGGCGCGCCGCGCACCGCGAGCATGGGCTCCTACACGGCTTACTCAAATAACTGGCATGAAGGTACGTTTCGTCCTTCGCGGGCCAAAGCGCGGGTTAACCATTGGGTCGATGCGAGTATCCGCATTCTCAGCGTTCCGCATAGCATCGGCGAAGCCCGTCCGATTCGCGCAAAGCCCCGCTGGACAAGCGTTCAAGCCAGAGCCACGGCCCTTCGAAGCGGGCTTTCCGAACGCCTGCCGGTGCACACCCCGATAAACAGAACAGATGAAGCGGGAATGAACTCGCATAGAACGGCAGTGAGACGCCCCGCTTTTCCGATCAACATGGATGCGCCGCGCTGGTAGCGGATTTGCCCCGCGCAAAAAGAGCACAAAAAAAAGCGGCATGACCGTGCTATGGCCATTCCGCTTCGGGATGAGCCGCCCTCGCGAGACCGGCTGGTACTGAATTACCGTTGTGCGCTACCCGGCTCAGGGTGCTGCGACACCCCTTCCGCGCTGCAACCTTCGAGCCAGCGTCCGTCCGTAGTCTGGAATGTCGTATGCTGCGTTTCCCATGCGGCGGGACGGCCTTCCTGCGCGATGTGCATCGTCATTGAAAGTCGATAGCAAGAACGAAAAGATTTCAGACACGACGGAATAACCGTCGATCGATCGCGATACCGCTTCGGGCGCAATGCCAGTCAGACGCTCGCAGCGTACCTCGTCGCCCGATCCTGCCTGCGGCCCCATACCGGCGCCGACGGCATCCCGTTGACGGCTTCCGCGGCACCGGAATGATTGTCAACGAGCATGGAGTGGTCTTGAGGCACAACATGGTTCAACCCGGATGGGTGCGAATTACGCACTGGATCAATGCCGTCGCGGTCGTGCTGATGGTAATGAGCGGCTGGCAGATCTACGACGCGTCGCCGATCTTTCCCGCAATTGAGTTTCCACCTTCGATCACGCTTGGCGGCTGGCTCGCCGGCGCGCTGCAATGGCATTTCGCAGTGGTGTGGCTGCTGGTCGCCAATTTCATCGTCTATCTGGCGCTGAATCTGGCGACCGGACGCTTTCGACGCAAGCTGCTGCCTGTCCGGCCGAAACAGTTGGTCGTCGATCTGCTCGCTGCGCTGAGCGGGCGCCTGAAACACGACGACCTCGCGCACTACAACTCGGTGCAAAAGCTCGCCTATCTCGTCGTGATCGCCGACATCCTGCTGATCGTGTTGTCGGGGCTCGCCATTTGGAAGTCGGTGCAGTTCCCACTGCTGCGCACGCTGATGGGCGGATATGACAACGCGCGCGTGGTGCACTTCATGTGTATGAGCGTCCTGGTGGCGTTTTTCGTCATTCACCTCGCGATGGTTGCGCTCGTGCCCCGCTCGCTGCTGTTGATGCTACGCGGACGGTAAATCATGACGATCCGAAAACGAACCGCGCAACAAGGCACCTTCCTCGCGACGCATGGCGAATCGATCATTCGCGATGCTCAGCGCGAACTCAAATCGCCTGCGCGCCGGCTGTTCGGCCGGCGGCTGCTGACGTTAGGCGGCATCGCGCTGCTATCCGGTTGCGATCTGACCGACGACAAGGCGGTGAATACCGCGCTGCGCCGCATCTCGTTCTTCAACGACGACGTGCAGGCACTGCTGTTCGATCCGAACAAGCTGGCACCCACGTATCCGGCATCGATGATCACACGGCCGTTTCCGTTCAATGCGTTCTATGGCGTCGACGAGGTGCCCGAGATCGATGCCGCGACCTACCGTCTGCAGGTCAGCGGCCTCGCGCACGGCAAGCGTACGTGGACGCTCGACGAACTGCGCGCGCTGCCGCAGGAAAGCCAGATCACGCGTCTTATCTGTGTCGAAGGATGGAGCGCGATCGGTCGCTGGGGCGGCGTGCGCTTTTCCGAATTCCTGCGCCGCGCGGGCGCGGACACGAGTGCAAAGTACGTGTCGCTTCATTGCGCGGACTACAACTACTGGACGAGCATCGACATGCCGACCGCGCTCCACCCGCAGACGCTGCTCACGCTGACTTACGACGGTGACGTGCTGCCGCCGAAGTATGGTTTCCCGATGAGGCTGCGTGTGCCGACCAAGCTCGGCTTCAAGAATCCCAAGCATGTCGTCGCTATCGAAATCACGAACCAGTATCCGGGCGGCTATTGGGAGAACCAGGGCTACAACTGGTTCAGCGGCTCGTGACGCAATGATGTTTTGCTCGTTCCATCAACCACGCACAGCGTCATGTTGACGTGACGCGGGCTAAGTCGTGCCAGGATCATTGCGCGCGAACCAATACGAGCAGTCGACGGGTTGACAAAATATTACGTTTTTCACTGTGGTAGATCGCGTAGCATAGTGGGGGTATGTCCTGCGAGCGCCCCCACTCGCATTCGTCATTCAACCGCGGAGATTTCGGAAATGAGTATTTTTGGTGACATCGTGCACAAGCTGTTCGGCAAAGCGAAGCCGGACCAACCTCCCCCCGCGACGGAACCCACCCCCGACCCGGCCGCCGCGCAAGCCGCGACGCCCAGCGCTCCCGCCGCGCCCGCGCCGCTGACCGACGTCGACGTGGCCGCCGTGATGGATCAACTCGTCAGCGAAAGCGGACAGACGTTGAACTGGCGTACGTCGATTGTCGACACGATGAAGGCACTCGGCGTCGACAGCAGTCTCGAACACCGCAAGCAACTTGCGCAGGAATTGAAGTACAGCGGGGACATGAACGACTCCGCGAGCATGAACATCTGGCTGCACAAGCAGGTGATGCAGGCGCTCGCGGCAAACGGCGGCAAGCTGCCGCCCGATCTGGCAAGTTAAGCAGGACGAAGCAGGCGTTTCGCAGTAAGCGAGGCGCAGTGGAAGTCGCGCAGTAAAAATCACGCAGTAAAAATCACGCAGTAAAAATCAAACCCTCAGTCCAGGTTGCCCGGTCGAAGCACGAAACCGGGCAACCGGACACTTCTCCGCTCGGCAATCAATGCTCGCACAATCGACTATCGAGAGCGCGCACTGCCCGCGACAGCACGATTGCCATCAGCCCACGTATCGAAACGCGGGTGACGGAACACATTGCGATGGAATAGACGCGGCTATTGCGCCGCGGTGAGCTTGAGTCCCGGCCGCAACGGCTGGGGAGGCTCCAGAGGAGCCTTGCGTTCGTCCGATACCTGTTCGATTCCCTTTCTCGTGACTTCTTCGAGGAAGGTCAGGCGAGCCCGATAGTAATCGGCACGCAGCTGTGCGTCGAGCACGAGCTGTTCGGCCTGAAACAGTTCCATGCGCAAGTTGTTCAGCGCGCGTTCGGCCTGTTTCTCGGGAGTAGGAGCATGTTGTGAAGCCCAGTTAGCAAGCCACCTTATCATGGTGAAGCCCTCCTTGAGTTCAATGCTCTGCTGCGACAAAGGCTATCAAATTATGGATGCGGCGTGTGTTAAATCGCTTCAGGCGTTGCTTATTGTGCGAGCTACCGTGGGTCGTCGCACGATCGACTTCACCGCCGCGCCTTGACTACTGATACCACAACACGCGCGAGGCGAAAAAAGCCCGCACAGCAAAGGCGGGCAATCCCACTCTCTTTGAAAGCGTGTCACGAGGATGACACGCCACAAGTTTAGAGCTCGTGCAACCCCAACGTCCGTGTGCTGGCGATCACTTTGCGCGAATATATCGATCTCCAATCATGCGTCGCGCGTTATTGCAGCTCTTGAAGCGCTGCCACATTTTTCGCAATGGCCCGCGCGAACTGCGCGATCTGCCGGCCCTGCTCGATCAGATCCATGGCGATCCGGAACGTGACCACGTCCGCCTTGTCCGCCAGTTGAAGCTTCGCGAGCACGACCTGACGCGCGGTCGCGGCGAGCTTGTCGATGCCGGCCTTCGCGTCGACGACCTTCGCGACCTCTTCCGGATCGCTCGTCGCAATCGTGCGGATCGCCTGCTCGAGATTGCGGATCACCGCCTCGGAAAACTGCGTGGTCGCCGCATCGCGCAGACGCAGCAGATCGATCTGCTGCGTCATTCGTTGTTGTCCGACCGTCATCAGCGTCATGCCGACAATGCCGCTGATGCTCTCCAGATGACTCGTGACCTGCGTATAGCCGACCACCTGCTGACCTTCTTCCTCCGAGTGCTGCCGCTGCGACAGGCGGCCGATATATTGAAGAATCTCGAAGGCCAGCCGGTCGCTTTCCTTGTCCTGATCGAGCATCTGATTGATCTCTTCCATCGTGCCGGTCGACACCATTTGCGAGCCGCGTTGCACAACGTCGAGCACCTGCGCGCCGAGCCGGGTCAGCTCGATACGCACGCGTTGCAGTGCAAGCGCCGGCACCGCCAGCGACGTCTCGTCGAGATACTGCGGATCACCCGCGGGTTTGGCGGCCTTCGCGCGCTTCGGCACGACCAGTTGCGCGAGCCGCGCGATCGGACCGGCAAACCAGATCAGCAGCAGCGTGTTCGCCACGCTGAACAGCGTATGCACATTGGCTACCTGACGCGGCGCTTCGGCAGCGAGGCGCGCAAGCCCTTGCAGTTCCGGATGCGACGGCGATATCCAGCGCACGACCTCCGCCATCTGCGGAATCAGGAAGAGCGCAATCACGACGCCGAGCACATTGAAGATCAGATGCACGACGCCGACCTGCAACGCTTCCGGTGGCTTGCCGATCGAGGCGAGCAGTGCCGTGCCGCAGGTGCCGACATTCGCGCCGAGAATCAGCGTGATGGCGGCTTCGAGCGGCATCAAGCCCTGGCCGCTCAACGCAATCACGACCGCGAGCGTCGCCGCCGAGCTTTGCACAACCGCGGTGAAGACCGCCCCCACGATGACGCCGACGAGCGGATTGCGCATGTCCTGCATCGCGTCGATGAACGGCTGATAGGTGCGCAGCGGATGCGTGGACTCGCCCATCAGCTGGATGCCCATGAACAGCAGTCCTAGCCCCATTACGACGCGTCCGATCTGCCGCAGCAGCTCGCGCGGGGCAAACGCGTGCAGCACGAAGCCGATCGACAGCATGTACGGCGTCAGACGCGAAACGTCGAAGGCGATGATCTGCGCGGTGATGGTCGAGCCGATGTTCGCGCCCATGATCATCGGCACCGCCTGGGTCAACGTCATCAGGCCGGCGGACACGAAACCGACCATCAGCACCGTCGTGATGGTCGACGAATTCAGCAGCGCGGTCACGACGGCGCCCGCCACCACGCCGCGAAACCGGCTTGCGGTCAGCACGCCGATCAGCGACTGCAGTTTCGATCCCGCGATCGCCTTCAGGCCGCCGGTCAAGAACTCCAGACCGAGAAGAAACAGCGCGAGGCCGCCAATCAACAGCCCGAAGATCCCAAGGAAGTTCAACCTGTCGGGATCGATGTCAGCAAGATAGTCAGCCATCCTGATGCGCCTCTGATGATCACACGAATAGAGCGGGAGCGAGGGACGGCTTCGCGCCCCGCATCGACGACCGTGCAGGCAGCCTGCCGCACGGTGTCCGGGGCAGGTACTTAAGGCTAAGGGTAAGAGGAAGACGGCGCGCAGGCAAGGACGGGAGGGCGGCCGGCAGTCTCGAGCGCCCCCGGAGTTCGCAAAGCATGCAACCCGCAATCGACGTAATTCATTGCCCCGTCAAGCAACGATTCCACCCCTGATTTGGCAGTTAACCCGTAGGTGAAAATGCCCATCGTCCCAGCCATTGGCCGCTGCCAATAATAGGTCCATCCTCCAATCAAACTTGCTCAACTCACCCAAACAAGAAGGAGGACTTATGGCAAACCGTGTTGCATACGTAACCGGCGGCATGGGCGGTATCGGAACCGCCATTTGCCAGCGCTTGCACAAAGAGAACTACACCGTCATCGCGGGCTGCGGCCCGAACTCGGCGCGCAAAGCCCGATGGCTGGAAGATCAGAAAGCGCTCGGCTATAACTTCGTCGCATCGGAAGGCAACGTCGCGGATTGGGAGTCCACCGCGAAAGCGTTCGAGAAGGTCAGGAAAGAAGTTGGTGAAGTCGACGTGCTCGTCAACAACGCGGGCATCACGCGCGACGGCATGTTCCGCAAGATGACGTTCGAAGACTGGGAAGCGGTGATCGACACCAATCTCACGAGCCTGTTCAACGTGACCAAACAGGTCATCGAGGGCATGGTCGGCCGAGGCTTTGGGCGCATCATCAACATCTCGTCGGTCAACGGCCAGAAAGGCCAGTTCGGCCAGACCAATTATTCGACCGCAAAGGCCGGCATTCATGGCTTTACGATGTCACTCGCACAGGAAGTGGCGACCAAGGGCGTGACGGTCAACACCGTGTCGCCGGGCTACATCGGCACCGACATGGTCAAGGCCATCCGTCCGGAAGTACTGGAAAAAATCGTCGCGACAATTCCGGTACGGCGTCTCGGCACGCCGGAAGAGATTGCGTCGATCGTCGCGTGGATCGCGTCGGATCAAGCGGGCTTTGCGACCGGGGCGGATTTCTCGCTGAACGGCGGTCTGCATATGGGCTAACGGGAACGGCGCCGCGTCGCGCGCGGCGCAGCCGTTTTCCGTTATGGACGTTGTCAGGTTCCGTGATGGTGTAGCGGCCGGCGCGAGCCGGCCGCCTCAGTGAGCTTATGACCAGAAAAGCGAGCCCTACTCGCGCTGCACCCGCGAAGTCGCCGCGCACGCACCCGAAGGCTATGCTGCGCCCGATCGTACCTGCCAAAGCAGGCGAAATTTCGCTCGACTATCACATGACGCTCGAGGCATTACGCAGCGGCGTCGCCAATCAATATCACGTCGGCAGCATGGCGCAGGCCATTTACATGGCGATGCTGCTGAATCAGCGCGGCTATGGTTCGGCCGTACCCGAGCTGTTTCGCGACGCGGAGGGCGCGATTCTGCGCTGCCGGCAGGCAGGACTCGAAACGGGCCTCTGCGTGGTCGATCACGACGCCTACGCGCTACTCGGTCAGGTTCTCACGCTCTTCGATCAGCAACTCGCGGCGGCGCCAGTACGGGAGTTGATCGCGGTCAATGCGAAGCTGAAGACGCTGTTCAGCGCCGACAATGGCCACTGCGACGGCAACGAGAACACCGCATGACGAGGCGCGTTGGCATTTACTTGCGCAATGCGCCGCGCACGCTCGACACATCGTTTCGCGTGACCGGTCCGGCCATATTTCCCCATGTGGTCCGAACAAACGTGAGCACGCGGGCCATTTCGGTGTCCGTCAGCTTGCCGGCGAAAGACGGCATCTTGCGCGGCTCCGGTCCCGACTCGGTATGCGGACTGCCCCCGCCTTCGACCAGCAGGCGCACCAATGACGCGCTCGACGCCGACAACACCGCGGGGTTGCCCGCGAGGCGCGGATACTTGTTCGGCACCCCCGCCCCATCCATCTGATGACAGCGCGCGCAATACGATGCGTAAATGCCCGCGCCGGGTCTTTCCACATCCCCGGTTTTCAGCGCCCGTACGGTTTGCTGCGCGGCGGCGGAGCGGGCGTTGAAATAGCCGCTTGGCGCGCGCGGCGGCAGGCTCTTCAGATACGCGGCGATCGCCGCGAGATCGTCGTCGTTCAGGTACTGCGTGCTGTCTTCGACGACCTGAACCATGCTGCCGAACGGGATGAGTCCGCCGCCGTGGCCGTTTCGAAGGAACTCGACGATGTCGGTCGCGGAACTGCGGCCGAGCCCCGAGCCCGGGTCGGCGCTCAGGTTCGGCGCGAACCAGTGATCGTTGGTGCCTCCCGTCAGATAGGCCGATGCCGACTCGTCATAGCCGCGCTCTTCGTACGCCGGTCCGCGCGGCGTGTGGCAGGCGCCGCAATGGCCGAGCGATTGCACCAGGTACGCG
Organism: Paraburkholderia sp. MM5496-R1; assembly: GCF_050436205.1. Taxonomy (NCBI): domain Bacteria; kingdom Pseudomonadati; phylum Pseudomonadota; class Betaproteobacteria; order Burkholderiales; family Burkholderiaceae; genus Paraburkholderia; species Paraburkholderia sp. MM5496-R1. The sequence goes on along the minus strand of NZ_JBNDLT010000003.1, from coordinate 1,702,759 downwards.
CCGCGATTCCATTGCGCATCGCGTTTCGCATCGGCTTTGAACTGGCCTTTCGGCGCGAATGCCCAGTCCCAGAACATCAATACCCAGCGCTGATTGAATGGAAACGGCAAGCGCGTTTGCGGGGCGGGCGCCGCGACCGGTTGCACGCCGTGCATGAAGTATGCGTAGAGAGCATGCATGTCGTCATCGGTGATCTTCGCGAACGACGGGTACGGCATCGCCGGATAAAGCCGCTTGCCCCCAGGCGCGATGCCCTCGCGCAACGCGCGTGCGAAGTCGTCATAGCTATAGCGGCCGATGCCGTATTGCGGGTCCGGCGTGATGTTCGCCGTATAGATCGTGCCGAACGGCGAACCCATGCCGAGGCCGCCGGCAAACGGCGGCGTTGCTTCAGGCGCCGCCCCCGGATGCGGCACGCGCGGCGCGGCGGTGTGGCAACCGGCGCAATCGGCGGCTTTGGCGAGATATGCGCCGCGCGCGACCTGCGCGGCGTCGGTGGAGGCGCTGGCGGCGTTTGCGGTCGCTGCTATCGTCAGCGGGCATGCGGCCGCGATGGCGAACCTGAGCGCGTTGAGAACGTCGCGCTTCATCACCACCACCTGCATGGCGATACGATCGCGACCGCGGCATCCGTTGCGATCAATGCGAACAGAAACAGCGTGCTGCACATCACCGCGACGCGCGTCAGAAACCAGTCGAGTTCGGCACGCGTGCGGCGCTCGCCGTTCAGCGCACCGAACTTCAGTGGCGCGACGCGGCGCAAATTGCGCCACGCGACCCACGTGCCGAACGCGCCCGCGATCAGACACACGGTGCCGAGCGCGACGAGCGCCGGACGCATCCACGACACGAGCGGCGCGCCGAGCGGATGGTTGTACGGATAGCAGGCCTGCGCCGCGAGCGCTTCCGCGAGCATCATCTGCAACAGCCACGCGAACGGCGCCGCGAGCAGACCGATCAGCACGTAGGGCATCGAGATGTGCGAGTCTCTGGGCGCTGTCGTCATGACCACTCCCGGAACAGATACGGCGTCAGATACAGCGTGCTGAAAATGAACAGCCAGACGGCATCGACGAAGTGCCAATACAGCCCACCGACCGACAGCGCCGCGCAGCGTTTGTCGTCGAAATAGCCGAGCGCGGTCCAGATCGCCAGCAGCGTCAGCACGACGATCCCGACCAGTACGTGCGCCATGTGAAAGCCGGTAATCGTGAAGTACAGCGAACCATAGAGATGCGAGGTCAGCCCATAGGGGTGGTTGTGCCATTCGCGCAACTGAATGCCCAGGAAGATGCAGCCCAGCACGATGCCCACCGCCATCGACGCGACACCGAGCCGCAATCGCCGCCGACGCACGCAGCGCTCGCAGAACCAGACGAACACGCTGCTCGATAGCAGAATGACCGTATTCGCGCTGCCGAGCCCGAGCTTCGGCAATCCTTCCGGCGGCCAATGCTGCTGGCTTTGCGAGGCCAGATACAGATACGAGAAGATCAGATAGCCGAACAGCGCGCCTTCGGTCGTGATCAGCGTGAAGCAGCCCCACCAGCCGCTCGATCGCTCGCCCGCGCTGCCAACCGGCAACGCACGCGCGGTCTCGTCCGGTTCGCTCGACGAGCGATTGAGATCCAGTGCATCGCTCATGTCAGCCTCCCGCATCCTCGACCGCGACCGGCTCGCGCTGGATCAGCGCGCGCTCGGGCCACAGCCACGTGATGATCGAGACCGCGCAGCCGGCCAGCATCGCCCCCACGAACACCCAGGCGGTCAACGCGAGCCCCGCGAACAGTAGCGCGGCAAAGACCGCGAGCCAGAACGGCGCGTACGAATCTTCGGGCATCTTCAGGATCACGTCGGGACTCGCCTCGAGCGCGGTCGTGCCCAACGCTTCGCGACCTTGCGCGAGCAGATAGCCTTCGTCGAGTTGCGAGCGTGTTTGAACCGCGTCGCCCGGCTCTTCGATCCGGCCTTCCCACAACGGATGCCGGCTCGCGAGCGTCGGCACCACCGCGAAGTTGTACGGCGGCGGCGGCGAGCTGATCGACCATTCGAGCGTCGGCGCGTCCCACGGATTGTTGCCGGCGACCTTTCCGCGCCTCAGGCTCACCGCGATATCGATCAGAAACAGCAGCACGCCAGCCGCAAACAGGAACGAACCGAGCGACGTGACGAGATTCACCGTGTTCCAGCCCATGTCGGCGGGATACGTGTACATGCGGCGCGGCATGCCGAGCAGTCCCGCGATATGCATCGGAAAGAACGCGACGTTGAAGCCGATGAAGAGCACCCAGAACGCGAGCTTGCCGAGACGCTCGTTCGTCATCCTGCCGGTGAATTTTGGAAACCAGAAGTAGATGCCGCCGATCACCGGAAATACGTTGATGCCAAGCAGCACGTAGTGCAGATGCGCGACGACGAAGTACGTGTCGGTGAGTTGCCAGTCGAACGGCACCGCGGCCGTCATCACGCCGGAGACGCCGCCGATCACGAACAGCAGCACGAAGCCCGCGAAAAACAGGAACGGCACGCGATACACGGGGCGACCGGTCCAGATCGTCGCGACCCAGGCGAACGTCGCGACCGCGCTCGGCACCGCGATGACCATGCTGGCCGAGCCGAAGAACGACAGCGCGAGCGCGGGGATACCGGTCGCGAACATATGGTGAATCCACACGGCAAAGCCGACCACCATCGTCGCGACCGTCGCCAACGCGACCGGCCCATAACCGACCAGCGGCCGGCGGCAAAAGACCGGCAACGCATCCGACACGATGCCCATGGCCGGCAACACGACCACGTAGACCCACGGGTGCGCGAAAATCCAGAACAGGTGCTGCCAGAGCAGCGGCCGCCCGCTATTGAGCACGTCGAAGAAATGCGTGCCGATGCGGCGGTCCATCCACAGCATCAGAAACGCGAGGCTCACCGACGGCACCGCCAACAGATTGCCGGCCGACGCGGTCAGCGTGCCCCACACGAGCACCGGCACGCGATCGAGCGACATGCCCGGCGCGCGCATCCTCAGTAGCGTGACGACGAAGTTCATCGCGCCGACCGTCGTCGAAATGCCGAGCAGCACCATGCCTAGCGCGTACACGTCGATATTCGGGCCGTTGCTGTACTCGAGGTCGGACAGCGGCACGTAGTTGAACCAGCCGGCGTCGGGGGCCTGTCCCGTCGGAAAACTCGCATACAGGAAGATGCCGGCGAACAGGAACACCCAATACGACAGCGCGTTCAGGCGCGGAAAGGCCATGTCGCGCGCGCCGAGCACGAGCGGCCATAGATAGTTCGAGAAGCCGGACAGAACGGGCAGCGCGTATAGAAAGATCATCGTCAGTCCGTGCATCGTGAACAGCTGGTTGTACTGTTCGGGCGTCAGCACCGTTGCGTTGGGGCGCGCCAGTTGAACGCGCATGATCAGCGCTTCGACGCCGCCCATCAGCAGAAAGATGAACGCGGTCACCAGGTAGCGCAAGCCGATGGTCTTGTGATCGACCGTCGAGAACCAGCCGCGCCAGCCGGGCCGCGACTCCCAGATTTCGCGCAGCCGCTTTTCCTGCTCGCTGCCGGGCTCGACACGGCCGCGCCGCGGCGTGCGGGTCAGCGCTGGTAGCGAAGCGGAAGCGGGATGATCGGACATTGAACGGGCTCCTCGAGTGCGATGCGCTTCAATGCAGCGTCGCGAGATACGCCGACAACGCGGCGGCCTCGCTGGTGGTCAGCGCGATACTGGGCATCAATGCATCGGGTTTGATCCGCTGGGCGTGCTCGATCCAGTCGAGTAGATGGTCGGGCGTGTTGCTGAGCGCGCCTGCCGCGATCGTGCGACGCGAATCGAGATGGGTCAGATCGGGCGCCTGCACGCCAGTCGCCTTGGTGCCGCGAATCGTATGGCAACCCGCGCAGCGCTCCTCGAACAGATGCTGGCCGGCCGCGACGGCCGCGTCGCCCGTGGGCACGGTGGCCGCGCGTCCCTGCGCGTCGCGCCACGCGTTGAACGCCGCGGCGTCCTGCGCGATCACTTCGAACGCCATATGCGCGTGCTGCGCGCCGCAGAACTGCGAGCACTGCCCACGATAAATACCGGGACGGTCCGCCTGCAGCCACTGCTCGTTGGTTTGGCCTGGAATCGTCTGCGTCTTGCCTGCGAGTTGCGGCACCCAGAATGCGTGCACGACGTCCGCGCTTTTGAGCTGAATCTTCACCGGCTCACCGACCGGAATATGAATCTCGTTCGCCGTGCTGAAGTTGCGGGCGGGGTTCGGATCGTCGCGGTAATCGGCTTTCCACCACCAGTCGTAAGCGGTCACGGTGATCGTCAATTGCGGATCCGACGCGGGCGACGCCACCGATTCGAGCGTGATCAATGCATAGACCAGCATCGCCAACAGCACGACCGACGACACCGCGGTGCCGATGAACACCCAGCGGATGCCGCCGGGCTCGGCGCTCAGCGCATCCGGTTGCGCCGCGGGACGCTTGCGGACCATCGCGCCGATCAACAGGCCAGCGACGATCAGCGTGACCAGCGTCACGATCGCGGTGAAAACCCAGCCGAGGTACAGCGTCGGACGAGCCGCCGGGCCAGCCGCATGCAGGAAGTAGTTCAGCGGCGCCACCGTGTTCGCGTGTGCGGAGATGGCGAAACCGATAGTCAGCGCCGGTAACAACGTGACGCTGCCGCGCGTGACGCGCCGGCCTGACGTTCTGGATGCTTCCGCTGCTGCCACTGAGAACCCCGCTGACAGTGATGACCTTTCGACACGCGCCGTCGCCTGCGAACGAGGCGACGTCCGAGCACATCAGCAAAAATCAGACCGCGTCTGCCGAGAGTGCGGGCGTGAGGTTGGCGCTGACTCGTATAGGTCAGCAGAAGGGTGCATTCGCTCGGTTATGCGAACGCGCAGACGAGCTGCTGCGTAGGCAGGAATTGTCGGTGCGGAAAATTTTTTAATATTGGCTTTCTCAATATAAATCGCCTTTAAAATGGCCGTTCGGCATAACTGAGCTATTTCTTATTTCACACTTGTCAGCCGATATGGAGGACTGATGCTTCAATGCTCATTCAAACTGAATAATAAACCGATGAGTGAATTTCGAATTGGCGCGCTAGCGTTTCCCGCATACTCTGGGCAGGAAGGTTATATCAATAGGGCGGCTGGAATGTGCACGCCGAAGTATGGCGCCATTCCCGTCGGCAGGTATTATATTTTTGACCGAAGGTCCGGAGGCATTCTTGGGCCATGGAAAGATCAGCTTAACCTGAATGGCAATAACAAGAGCGAATGGTTCGCGCTCCACGCTATCGACGGCGATATTGACGACGACAAACTCTTATGCGACGGAATCATTCGCGGCCGATTCCGATTGCACCCAAAGGGAAGATTGGGGAAAAGCGAGGGCTGCATAACTATCGATCAACTCGCGGACTGGCGTCGTATCCGTTCAATACTAACCGATACGCCGAAAGTTTCAGTTCCCGGTTCGGAACTTAAAGCGTACGGTGAAGTGATGGTGAGATGAGAAAGCTCCTAATCTGCCTCGCGGTCGGTTTCGGCTTACTGCTCGCAATCTTTGCCAATGCGCTGTGGTGGATGATGAATCCCGAAGCGCCCTTGAACTTTTCGAACCCGATATGGAAATTGGCGGTTCGTATGTATGGGGTCAAGACGGCATATCAAGAATCCGACTTGGCCTTCCTCATGTCGTCGGCCGCAATCGTGCTAGGGTTCGCCGCAGCTGTGCTGGTTTTCCGGCGGAGCAGGAAGCGTGGTCAGCGAAAGCTTGACGACTAACCATCTCACGGTGGAAATAGTCGCTGTTGGCGCGGAAATTTTTTACCAGCAAAGTGATTGGCAGCGTATCCGCTCGATACTCACCGATACACCGAAAGTATCAGTACCCGGGTCTGAACTTAAAGCGTACGGCGTAGTGACGGTGGCATGAAAACAATCCTGCTCTGTCTAGCTGTCGGCATAGCTTTCGTGCTCGCAATCTCTGCTAATGCAGTCCGGTGGATTTGGCATCCGGATACGCCCTTGAACTTTTCGAACCCGATATGGAAATGGGCGGTTCGTATGTATGGGGTCAAGACGGCATATCAACAATCCGACCTGGCCTTCCTCATATCGTCGGCTGCAATCGCGCTAGGGTTCGCCGCAGCTGTGCTGGTTTTCCGGCGGAGCAGGAAGCGTGGTCAGCGAAAGCTTGACGACTAGCCATCTCACGGTGGAAATAATCGCTATCTCAGCACCAAAAGTTGCGCCTGAAGCCCGCCGCCCAGCGGGTATCGCGCGGCTCGCTCCGCTCGCACGTCCGGTCGCCCAGCCTTGAAAACCGTGTCATGCCATTGACGACGCCCAGCGCTTTCGGCAAGGCTTCTTGCACTCGTGGACTGAGAACATTCTTCAAGGCAGTTTTGCCGTGGCACGGTCCCACCATGACGGCGGTAGCTCAATTTCTCCGTCGTCGCCTTCCGCCGATGTGTCGTATATCAGAGAGTCCTCTGTCCAAAACAGCCGGATTCGCTCTGGATATCGATAAACTCTCGCGGCGAGCAATTCCGCCGTAATTGCCCGGTACAGCCTCAAGGCGATCCGGTCGCGAGGCAGATATGCATACCGGGCGATGTATTTCCCGTCATCTGATTTCTGATCGTGAAGTGTGGCTCCTGTCATTTGCCTGACCGCGGAACGATAGTGGACCGCGCCGAGCGCGATAATTACACTCGTCGTTACGATGAACACCCTGGCGGGAACCGATCGCAAGGCCTTGCTCCTGAAGACATTCATTGATCAAAAATGCACGACGATCGACGACACGCGGTATAGCTTCTCGCTCAAGATTCAACGTTCGTAAACTACTGATGACCGGAATGCGGGAGCACTGCTTTCTAGCCACATGACATTAATAGCTAACTGACAGTTCGAAAGAAATCAGAGCACGCCCAAACGGGGCATCCAGCCTGGCGCGCCAACCCGGTATCAGGTCGACGGCAACAGCGAAGCGATGATGCCGACGCGCGTGAACGTCGAGGTACGCGCCGCCAACGGTTCGCTGCATACCGTGTCGCGCACGCTGTATCGTTCGCGCTTCGGACCGCTGGTCAATCTCGGCACGATGTCGCCCGCGCTCGCGTGGAATGCGCAGCAGGCGTTCGCGCTGCGCGATATCAATACCGACAACTTCCGCGTGTTCGAAAACTTCCGCGCATGGAATCAGGCGGCCTCGCTCGACGTTTTCATCGCCATTCAGAAGAAGAACGCGGCGATGCCGTGGGTCAACACGCTCGCGATCGGCCGTGACGATCCGCGCGTCTGGTACGCGGGTATCGGCGCGACCCCTGACGTGCCCGACGAACTCACGCAGCGTTGCACGCCGCCGGTCGGCCGGGCACTGGCGCGGATCATGCCCGGCGTGCCGGTCCTCGACGGTTCGCGCAGCGACTGCGACTGGCGCGACGAGCCCGGCGCGGTACAGCATCATGCGTTGCCGGTCGCGCAGATGCCGTCGCTGCTTCGGCGCGACTATGTCGGCAATTTCAACGACAGTTACTGGCTCAGCAACCCGGCCGAACCGATGACCGGCTACGCGAAGATCATCGGTGCGACCGCGACGCCGCAGACGCTGCGCACGCGACTGGGCCATACGATCGCGGCGCAATTGCAGAGCGATCCGCATGGCGTTTGCGCCGATACACTCGGTCACGCTGCGCTCGACAGCCGCTCGATGTCGGCGTTGCTGTTCAAGCAACCCGTGCTCGACCGTCTGTGCGGCAGCGACGCACTCGCGGCCCTGCCGGCCGGCCCGAACGCCGACCCGCAGCGCGCGGCGTGCAAGGTACTCGCCGCATGGGACGATACGGCCGCGGCCGACGCAGTGGGGGCAACCTTGTGGGACGAACTGTGGCGACGTCTGCTGACGATACGGCCCGCGCAGCTATACGCGGTACCGTTCGATCCCGCGAAGCCGTTGACCACACCCGCGGGCATCGCCGCCGATCCGCCGCAGCTCGCCGCCGCGCTGCATGACGCGCTCGCGGCACTGCAACGCGCCGGCATCGCGATCGATGCACCGCGCAGCGTGGCGCTCTACGTGCAACGCAACGACGAGCGCATTGCGCTATTCGGGGGTTGCGACGCGGGCGGCTATTTCACCTCGGCGTGTGCCGCGCATCCCTTCGATGCGAGCGGCTATTCGATGAACGTCAAGCCAATGGGCGACACCTATCTGCAGATAGTGTCGTTCGCCGGCGCTCAGGTGATCGCGCGCACGCTGCTCGCACCGTCAGAATCGGATGACCCGGCGTCGCCGCACTATGCCGACGGGACGCGCGATTACGCGGCCCAACGCTGGGCGATTATTCCGTTCTCCGAAGAAGCGATTGCGCACGATCCGGCGTTGAGTGTGCGCACGGTAAGTTCGTCGGATTCCGAGGGAAAAGCGCAATAAATAAGCGGTACGACGGGCAACAGGCCCGTCGTACCGCGGAAAATCACAGATCGAGCACCAGCAGCGGCGATTTCGCGCGCGAGCAGCACGGCAGGAACTGATCGTTTGCCGCGCGTTCCTCGTCGGTCAGATACGAATCCAGATGATCCGGCTCGCCGGACAGCACCCGCGTCAAACAGGTACCGCACACGCCCTGCTCGCACGACGTGATCACTTCGACGCCATGCGCGGCCAGCGCCTGCACGACCGTGCATTCGGGCGGCACGTCGATCGTCGCGCCGCTGCTCGCGATGCGCACCTGGAAGCTGCCGCCCGTCGCCGCCTGATTCGCGGCCGCGCCGAAGAACTCGTAGTGCAGCCTGTGTTCCGGCCAGCCCTTCGCACGCGCGGTCTCGAGCACGAAGTCCATGAAGCCGCGCGGTCCGCAGACATACAGGTGGGTGCCGGCCGGCGCATCGCTGAGCGTCTGCTCGATATCGAACGTCGAGCCGCCCGGATGGTCATCGTGATGAAGCTGGACCGACTTCGCGAAGCCAGCTTGTGCGAGACGCTCGACGAACGCCGTGCGTTCCTTCGAGCGCGTGCAGTAGTGCATGTCGAACGAAGCGCCCGTGGCGGCAAGCCGCTCGGCCATGCAAAGAATCGGCGTGACGCCGATCCCGCCCGCGAGCAGCAGATGATGAGCCGCATCGTCGGCGAGCGCGAAATGATTGCGCGGCGCGCTGATCTGCAGGCGATCGCCTTCGCGGACCAGATCGTGCACCACTTTCGATCCGCCGCGTCCCCCTTCGTCGCGCAGCACCGCGATCAGATAGCGATGCGTTTCGCGCGGATCGTTGCACAACGAGTACTGACGCACGAGCCCGTTTGGCAAATGCAGATCGACGTGCGAGCCGGCGTCGAAGGCCGGCAACGCCTGAGCGTTTTCGCTCTCGAGTTCGAAGCTCGCGATACCGAGCGCTTCGTCGCGCCGGCGCGCCACCACCACATTCAGCACGGGATGATTCATGTCGCCGTCCGCACGGGAATGACGCGCGTCACTTCAGCCTGCGGCGCGCCCGTCTCCGCGCGTTCCTGCGCGACGAGCCGATCGATCACGCGACGCGACATCACGCCGCCCGCATCGATATTGAGCTTCAGCAGATTGCGCTCGGGCCAGCGCAACAGGTTCTGCTGCTGACGTTCGAGCATCTCCAGATCTTCACTGAAGATCTTGCCCTGCCCTTCGCGGATGCTCACGGTCAGCGCCGCATCGTCGGGACGGAAATTGCGCGCCATGCCCCAGAAATACCAGATCGACGTTTCCGTTTCCGGCGTGATGAAATCCACCACGATCGACGACGCTTTCTGGTCGGCCGGCGCGTGATAGCCACCCTGCCCGGCATGCGCGACGCCCACCTCGATCAGCACGTGACTCGGCGGCGTGAAGTGGCAGATCTGCCAACGGTCGACGGGCACGTCGTCGGCGAGACCGTTGCCGCGCAACGCCATCTTCCAGAACGGCGGCGCCGCGACGTTTTCCATGAAACGGCTCGTGCGCACGGTATCGCCTTCGGCCACGGTTTTGGGCGCGGCTTCGTCGATTTCCTTTTGCCCGATGCTGTTCGCGTGCACATAGGTCTCGTGCGTCAGATCCATCAGGTTGTCGATCATTAGCCGGTAATCGCAGCGGATGTGATAAAGACCGCCGCCGTACGCCCATTCGGCACTCTCGGCCCACTCCAGATGATGCAGCTTGGCGGCATCGGCCTGCGCCGCATCGCCGGGCCACACCCAGACGAAGCCATAGCGCTCGATCGCTGGATAGCTTCGAATCGATGGAAAGCCGTTGACGCGTTGCCCCGGCATGCCGGTCGCCTTGCCCTGACAGCCCATTTCGAGGCCGTGATAGCCGCACACGAGCGTGCCATCGCGCACGAAACCGAGCGACAGCGGCGCGCCGCGATGCGGACAGAAGTCTTCGAGCGCCACCACGGCACCTTCCGCGTTGCGATAGAAAACCATCGGCTCGCCGCAGATCTGCCGGCCGAGCGGTTTATCCGCGACTTCATCGGGCATACATGCGACGTACCACGCATTCTTGGGAAACATGTCAGTCTCACTCCCTGGATTATTCATGGATTGCATTCAGCCTACTCATTGAGATTCAGTGTACTCAATGCGTCTTTAATGATTAAATGAAGGTTTTCCCCTAGACGAACTTTCAATCAGGTAACACGAACGCCGGTTCGCCATTTCCATTCGCAACGAAAAGGCGCGAGGTCTTCAGAACTAATATGGTCACTTCAACCGATACCAGCACTTCCGCGATCAGCATCGATCTGTACGACCAGCCCGGCCATTTGATCCGACGCGCGCATCAGATTTCGGTGTCCATGTTTCATGATCTGATCGGACGCGAGGTGACGCCCGTTCAGTATGCGGTGCTCAGAATGCTGCAGGAATTGCCCGGACTCGATCAGGTCACGCTCGCGCAGCGAGTCGGCCTCGACACGTCGACCACCGCCGATATCGCGGTACGGCTCGAAGCGAAAGGCTGGATCGTGCGCGAAGTTCTGCCGCGCCGCCAGCGTCGTCTATTGCTGACGCCGGCTGGAGAGCAGTTGCTCGATGAATTGATCCCCGGCGTCAACGCGCTCAATCACGGCCTGCTCGATGGGATGGGAGACGAGGATGCGCGAGAGCTATTGAGACTGTTGAGAAAGTTCGTGCATCTGAATAACGATCAGAGCCGCGCGCCGCTGCGCAGCGCGAGCGACGACGCGAATCCGAACTAGCAGACAGCGCGCTCTCCGTACTACGACGCCACCTCCACCACGATCTTGCCGCGCACGTGGCCTTTCGCGAGCCGTTCCAGCGCCTTGGCCGTCGCATCGAACGCAAACCGTTCGGCGACCACGACACGCACGCTGCCCTTGTCGAGTAACGACGCGATCTCCGTCAATTGCCGGCCGTCGGGTCGCGCGGTATAACGCGTGGCCCGTGCGCCATGGCTCGACGCCTCGGACTGCGACGGCTCGTTGAGCGTCGAGACCAGCGCGCCACCGGTCGCGACGGCCGACCACGAGCGGCGCTGCGTATCGCCGCCGATCAGATCGAACACGAGGTCGATGTCGCGCGCGACGTCTTCGAAGCGCTGCGCGTGATAGTCGATCACGCGATCCGCACCGAGCGAGCGCACGAACTCGATGCCGTCGCCGGACGCCGTAGCGTACACTTGCGCGCCCTTCTGCTTGGCGAACTGCACGGCGAAATGTCCAACGCCGCCCGCGCCCGCATGGATCAGCACGCGGCCGCCGGCTTCGAGGCAGCCGTGATCGAACAGCCCCTGCCATGCGGTCAACGCGGCGAGCGGCACGGCGCCCGCGGACCCCACATCCAGTTTTTCCGGCGCATGCGCTAACGCGCTCGCGGACACGACGACGAATTCCGCGTACGCACCCTGTCCCTGGCCAACGAAGCCATACACCTGCTCGCCCGCGCGCCATTGCCCGACGCCCTCGCCGACCCGTTCGACCACTCCGGAAAAATCGCGCCCGAGCGTATAGGGCAGCTTCTCTTCACGAATCAACGGGTACTGGCCCGAGCGCGTCTTCAGGTCCACCGGATTGGCGCTGGCCGCGCGCACGCGCACCAGCACCTGGCCGGCGCCAGGCTCGGGGATCTCGATCTTCTCGGCCTTGAACACTTCGGGACCGCCGAAGCGGTGAATGCGATATGCGAGCATCGTGCTCATGATGGCCTTCTCCTTGAAAGGTCCTGTGTCAGCGGCGCTATTTTGCCGGCTGCACGCAAGCCGCGTTCCTCATCGCGGGGTTCTTTTTCATTCGCACGACGTGCGCCGCTGGAAAACGCAACTCGAGCCCGCGCGCCGAGGCACGAGATATGCGGGAGGTACCGGTAGGCGCGCAGTCGTGATGTACTCATTCAAGGAGGAACCATGTCACAGCACCCCGCCCATTCCCAGGATCACCGCCACCCCGGTCAGCCGAATCCCGCTGACGTCGAAAAAGCAATCAGTGGTGTGAATTACCCGACCACACGCGAAAAGCTGGCCGCGCAGGCGCGCAAAAATCAGGCGAATACCGACATCGTCGATCTGGTCGACCGTCTGCCCGATCACAATTTCGACAGCCCGGCCGCGGTGGCGAAGCAAATCGCGCGTATTCAATGACGCTTCGATCCGTCGAGTCGGAGCCGGACTCCGAACCCCATTCCGCCGGACTCGACGCGCGAATGAAGAAAACCGGCGATGTGCGTATCGGCATTTCCGGCTGGCGCTACCAAGGTTGGCGCGGCAGCTTTTACGGAGAGGATCTCAAACATGCAGCGGAATTACAGTACGCGTCGGCGCTATTCGGCACGATCGAAATCAACGGCACGCATTACAGCCTTCAATCGCTCGATAGCTGGCAGCGTTGGTACGCGCAAACGCCTGACGGCTTCGTGTTTGGCATCAAAGGCGCGCGCTATCTGACTCATATGCTGCGGTTTCGCGATGCGAGCGCACGTGTCGGCATCGCGAACTTCTTCGCGCAGGGGCTACTCGCGTTGAACGAAAAGCTTGGTCCGGTCCTATGGCAATTTCCGCCCTCGTTCCGATTCGAGCCCGAGGCAATGGAGCGCTTTCTGAGCGTGTTGCCGTCCGACATCGCGAGCGCATCGGCGCTGGCGAAGCACCATGATGCGCGTGTCAAGACGCCTTATGTCGACATCGATCGCAAGCGGAAGTTGCGTCACGCGGTCGAAGTGCGCCACGCGAGCTTCGTCGATCCGGCGTTCGTGACCTTGCTTCGGCAATACGGGGTCGCGCTCGTCGTTTCAGATTCCACCGAACCGTGGCCCGTCGCCGAAGATCTGACGGCGGACTTCGTCTATCTTCGCCTGCACGGCAGCGAAGCCAAATACTCGGGTTCGTATGGGGACGACGCTCTGCAACGATGGGCCGAGCGAATCGATGCATGGCGCGGCGGCTCCCAGCCTGCCGACGCGCGCTTGATCGCGCCGCAACTCCGGCCGCCTCGCCGAGCCGCGCGAGACGTCTACTGCTACTTCGACAACGATGTAAAAGCTCGGGCGCCGTTCGACGCACAACGATTGATGAAAGGCCTCGGATTACGAGCGGCGCACGCGCCGGCGTCATCCTGAGCGCTTGCCGCCGTGGGCCAGCTTCTGTGCGGTGCGCAACGCTGCGACGATGCGTTCGTACACCTCGCGACGCGTTTCAGGGTCCGGCGCGCGCAGCGCAAACGACGGATGGTACGTCGCGACCACGCGTTGCTCGCCGCGCTCGAGCGTTTTGTCGAACGCGTCCTGCAAGCGCGCGTGCGAGTCGTGAACAACCGCTTTCAACGCGGTCGCGCCCAGTGCCACGACCACGCGCACATGCGGCATGTCGAGCTCCTGCTCCAGCCAGTAGCCGCAAGCATCCACTTCACGCTGAGCGGGCGTTTTGTGCAAGCGACGCTTGCCGCGCGCGATCCACTTGAAATGCTTGACGGCGTTCGTCACGTAGACGTCGTCACGCTTGACGCCCGCTTCTTCGAGCGCTTTGTCGAGCAACGCGCCGGCCGGCCCGACGAAGGGCTTGCCCTGCAGATCTTCCATGTCGCCGGGTTGCTCGCCGACCAGCACGATCGACGCATGCCGCTGCCCTTCGCCGGGCACGGCCTGAGTCGCGTTGCGCCAGAGCGCGCAACGGCGGCAATCGTCGAGCTTCGCCGGATGCTGATCGGGTTCGACATCCGCTGGCTCCGATTGCGGGTCGCCATGCGCGCGCTTTTTCTGCGGCCTGTCGGTCATGGGTACGACCGCGCGTGCTGAACCGCTTATTTCTCACTCTTCTTCGGAATCTTCGCGCCCGACTTGCGCGCCTGATTCAACGCGATCGCGACAGCCTGCTTGTGCGGCTTGCCATGCTTCGACTCGGTCTTGATGTTGTGCGACACGGTCTCTTTCGATGTCCCTTTCTTCAGCGGCATGATCTTCTCCGGGTGTAGATGACGAGAGGAAAAATCAGGACCCGCACGGAATGGCGTCCCTGCCCGAAGCTACGCAGCATATGCTGTGCCCGGGAGCCTCATCGGCCGGATCGGCCGCGTCGAAATCAACCGGAAACGCCCGCTGCCGCCGCGTTCAACGCCAGCGACACGCCGCCCACCAGAATCAGACTCGACGCCCATACCGCATCGAGATTGAACCAACTGCGCGACACGAACCTGAGCCCGAGGTAGCGATAAACGAGCCATGCGAGCACGCCGCCGGCCATCGTCATCGCGGCCGCATGCACCGCGGAGACCGACAGCGCCATGCGCAGACTCGTTTCGATCAGCGTTTGGGCGGCTTGGTGCGCGCTGTCCATTGCGTCTGCGCGGCACAGACCGAGGTAGATCGGCACCAGCATCAAGCCAGCGCCGTGCGCGATCGCCACCGCGAACGACCAGAGCGCGAGCCGCGACGGCGGAATTCTCGCCAGTACGCGCGGATGGCGCCGGCGCATCAGCAACACCAGACCGAAGCCGATCACCAGCACGCTCGCGCCGATCTGCATCTGACGCTGCCACGCGAGCACACTGGCCAGCATCGCGAACGGCAGCATCATCAGCAATATGGCGAGCGCGTGCCCCGCCGCGAGATAAAGAAGCGCTACGACCAGCGCTTGCGAGCGCCGCTGCATCAGCGCGTTCGACACCGCGAGCGGCCACCCCATCGCCGGATTGAGTCCGTGATACACACCGCTCGCGAGGACGGCCAGCCACAGTGCCGCTTGCGGCGACACCGCGCCGCTCAAACGCCCACCGAGGGATAGCAGAACGAATCGGTCGAGCAGTCGCCGCCTTCGAGGCGAATCTGGTGCGCGCGATAGCCGGCGGGAAACTCGACGAAGTAATCTTCGGCGAGCTCGAGACCGCCATTGGGCTCGGCATGCGCCATCACTTGCACGCCGGGCACACCATCCGGATAGAACTGGTCGTCCCACGTCGAATAGAGCGAGTTGGTCCAGTAGATGCGCTTGCCGTCGCGACTGATCTCGACCATCTGCGGACCGCCGGCGAAAGCCTTGCCGTTCGGATGCGGCACACAACGTTCGATTCCACCGATGCGCACCGAGCCCGTCAATTTCGGCTTGCGCGGTTCGCTCACGTCGTACTGGCGCATCTCGCCGGTGCCCCAGCAGGAGACGTAGAGGAATTTATCGTCGATCGAAAGATCGATGTCGGTGACGAGCGGCGGCACCGCGCCGAAACCTTGCAGCAGCGGCGGCAACTCGTCGGCATGCGCGGGCTCCGGTGGAATGGTCGCGGTCTTTTCGATGTGGAAGTGGCCGCCTTCGCGCCACCAGGTCCAGATCGACCCTTCCAGATTCGTCGTATCGACCACGACGCCGATAAAGCCGTACTCGCGGCTCGGGTCGTGCGCGGGGCGCACTTCGAGCGCCATCTGATGATTCGCGCCGAGATCGAGCGTCTGCACGTTGCGCCTCGCGCGCAGATCCCAGAAGTGCACTCGGTGGCCGTATTTGTTCGCGAGCAGGTCTTCGGGCACGATGCCGTTTTCGAATTGCGGCGGCAGCGCCCATTCGGTCGACACCATGTAGTCGCGCGGCAGATTCCACCAGAAGTCGTAATGCTTTTCCTGCGCGCCGCGCTCGATTTCCCAGCGGCCCAGCACCTCGAATGTTTGGCAGTCCATGATGAAGATTCCGGGCGGCCCGTCGGTGCCGTCCTTGCCACCACCGCCGAGCGTGCTCACGTAGATGCCCTCCGGTCCGCAATGCACGGTGTGCGGGCGCGAATAGCCGGTCTTGCGGAAAATTTCCTCCGGCTCGATGATCTTGCGAATCTTCGCCTGGGTCGGATGCGGCTTCGTATCGACGATATAGATGCGCGACGAGCGCATGCCCGGAATGATCAGATAGCGACGTTCCAGAAAAGCGTGGCCCGTCAACGGCGACAACGCGGACGAACACGCGTTCCAGCCGAAGTGATGGAATTCGTCGCCCTTGTTCGGCACCGGCACCGTGTGGACCACCTGGCTATAAGTCGGCGAACCGGGCTTCACGTCGATCACGGCGAGCGCGTCGGGCTGCGAGGAGTCCGGACTTAGCAGCACCGTGTACGCGTATTCTTCCGCCGGCGCATCCATCGCGAGCTTCGGCGATGCATGAAAGGTAGGATCGGGGCGCATTCTCATGACGGCACTCTCCCTGTCGTTCGAACGGTTCTGAACGGAAGCCCGGCCCGCCAAAAATCGAACCAGCGCGTAACTTTAGATTTGTAGTTCACGATAGCGACGGACGCAACCGGAAATATGCACCCGAACGCAGGTGCGATCCGACTGCCGGGCCGCATCGCACGAGAACTGCCAATTTGGTGGGGATGAAGAGGCGCGGGGAAGGCGGTATGGCGGGGTGGTATTGGAGGAATGAAAGGGAGCTAGCGGTTTGGGGCTATTGCGCTATCTCGCACGCCGAGCCTCGACAAAGGCCTCGACATAACGCAGCGCCTGTTCGCACTGCTCGGGCGTGAACGCGTGAATGCTCGCCGGAACCGGATCGAAGCCAAGCTCGGTCGCGACCCACCGGATCGCTTTCGCGCGGGCTTCGAACGCGTTGACACCATCGCGGCGCACCTTCCCGGCAACGAGCGGTTCGAGCGCATCGTGCAGCTTGCTCTTCGACTCGCGCAACGTTGCGTCGGCGAGGCGGCCGAGCGGCAGGTTGTGCTTGCTGCGCGAATAAACGCCGATCCACGCCTGACATGCGGTGCAGATCCACAGCGCCCCTTGATCGCTGCGATAGGGGTAGGACTCGTCGCCGTAACGCGCGAGCAACGCACGGTTGCCGCAGTAGTCGCATGACGGCTGCGGCAGTGCCTTGACGGGCTTGCCTACGCGCATGGGGAGTGCCCCGGGGAAAATTCTTCGTACTTCATCGCATCGATCCGACTGGCGGAAACGGGTAGAGCCACACAGTTTAATGGAATGCCCGTACCCGCATGCAAGACTTACTAAGCCGAAACAAAGTAACCGGACATGGGTCAAGCCGCGTAGCGGACTGACGGATGTTGAAACATGGATCGGACCAAAGCCGGAATCTTTTGCAACGAGCGCAGAACCGCTCGAACACGCTGCTTGAGATGCCCGGGACCTTTGATGGCAAGCTTGCCGATCTTGTGATGTTTGAGATAACCCCATACCAACTCGTCCGGGTTCAGGTCTGGCGAGTAAGCAGGAAGGAAGAACAGACAAAGGCGCCCATCTGATTCCGCGGCAAGCTGCCGGATCGCTTTGCAACGATGTACCGGATGACCATCGGCAATCAGGAAGACAGGCGCATCGGCGGTGAGCATCAGCCGTTTGACGAAGTCGACGTATACGGAGATCTTGAAGCTGCCTTCGAAACACATGAAGCGAAGTTGGCCACGCGGGCTGATCGCTGAGATCAGGTTCACCTTGAAGCGCGCGCCAGTGACTTCGACTACCGGAGTTTGACCGACCGGCGCCCAGGTCGTGCCGCTGTGATAGTCCGATCGTACCGTCGATTCGTCGACGAAGAAGATCTGTGCCCCGACGTGTTTGGCCTGCCCGACAATGGCCGGGTATTCGTCCCGCATCCACGACTCGACCAGTTCAGGGTCGCGTTGGTACGCACGCGCAAGCGGTCGCTGGGGCGAAAGCCCGAGCTTGCGCAGCAGTCGACCGACCGACACCTCGGAGAGCCTGACGTTGAAATGTTCGCGAATCAACTCCCGCACCATGTCTCGCGTCCACAATGCAAACTCGAACTTCATCTGCATGGGGTTCTTCGTTGTGACCGTCTGATAGACGAAGCGGATAGCCTCGGACGACAGCTTCATCGGTCGACCAGGGATTGCCTTGGCTCGTAACGCCTCGATGCCCCCTTCGCGCCAGGCCGCCAACCACTCGTAAATACGCGCCCTCGAGAATCCGAGCGTGCGGATCACGTCCTCCGGCGACTCGCCAGCTTCGACGCGCTTGACCGCACGAATACGGATCTCTTCAAGCGTTGCATGTGAAAGCTGCCGGCCGTCGTCCTCTCGCATCTCGCCTCTCCCTAAACCCCTTAAAGCTTAGACCATGGCGTCGATTTATGTTCGCTTACTTACGCACTGGTTAGTAGCTTCTCTCCGCGATCTCCATCACCACCCGGCGCCGCGCGGCCAGGCCTTCCGCCGACCGTCGCCGGACCAGTTCCACCACCGCTTGCGGCGCCAACGCCGGATCGCCCGCGTCGAACGGCGGGGCTGGCGCGTATTCGAGTTCGAGCTGGATCGCCTGCGCCTCTTCTGCGCCCGCCAGTTCGGCCGCGACGGTCAAACCGAAATCGATGCCCGCCGTCACGCCGCCGCCGGTAATCAGATTGCCATCGCGGACCACACGCGCATGCGTCGGTATCGCGCCGAGCGGTGCAAGCAGCGAGTGAAAAGCCCAGTGAGTCGTCGCGCGCCGCCCGCGCAGCAAGCCGGCCGCGCCAAGCAGCAACGCGCCGGTGCAGACCGACGTCACGTAGCGGGCGCTGGCGGCCTGTCGGCAAACGAAGTCGATCGTTTGCTCGTCTTGCAACAGGTCGGTCACGCCGCTTCCGCCTGGCACACAGATCACGTCGAGCGGCGGGCAGCTTTCGTAGGTCGTGCTCGGCGTCAGCACGAGCCCGTTACTCGACACCACGGGCTCCCGTGTCTTCCAGATCAGATGCATCGTGGCGCCCGGCAACGATGCAAGTACGTCGTGCGGGCCAGTCAGATCGAGTTGCTGTACTTTCGGAAACACCAGAAAACCGATTTGCAGGTTCATAGGGATACCTTATTCAGGGAGAAATCGAAACGCGTGATCCGCCGCGTCTTCCAGGTGGACGGACTGATTCTATGCGCGTAGGCTTTGGCAAGACTGCCATTAACCCCAGTTTTTCTGCCACGCGCGCGCGCTCTCTCTTACAGCCCCTGTTACACACGATATGTCCAGCGCTCCCCCCTCCATCGTGCTGCTCGCCTTCCCCAACATGCAACTGCTCGACGTCAGCGGTCCGCTGCAGGTATTTGCGTCCGCCAATGAACTCGTCGCGCAGCGTGGGCTCGACGAACTCTACTCACCCCGCGTCGTGGCAGCCGAAGCCGGGCCCGTCACGTCGTCGTCGGGACTTGCGGTACTCGCCGGTTCGCTGCGCTCGGTGAAAGCGCCGGTCGATACGCTGATCGTTCCGGGCGGCTGGGGGATTCGTCAGGCATCGGCCGATCAGCGTCTGATCCGCTGGACGCAGCGCCATGCGCCGCATTGCAGACGCGTTGCCTCGGTCTGCTCGGGCGCGTTCCTGCTCGCCGAGGCGGGACTGCTCGACGGCCGCCGCGTCGCCACGCATTGGGGGCGCTGCGACGAACTCGCGCAGGCGTATCCGCAACTGCGCGTCGAAGCCGATCCAATCTTTATTCGCGACGGGGCTATCTGGACATCGGCGGGCGTCACCGCCGGCATCGACCTCGCGCTGGCCATGCTCGAAGAGGATCACGGGCGCGCGTTGGCGCTCGATGTCGCGCGCGAGCTCGTCGTGTTTCTGAAGCGGCCGGGGGGTCAGTCGCAGTTCAGCGCGACGCTGTCGCTGCAACATGCCGACGACCGTTTCGGCGAATTGCATGCATGGATGACGTCGCATCTCGCAACCGACCTGTCGGTCCCCGCGCTCGCGCGACGGCTTCATATGAGCGAGCGCAGCTTCATGCGCCACTACAAGGCGCAAACGGGCCGCACGCCGGCCCGCGCGGTCGAGCAGTTGCGCATCGAAGCGGCACAGCGCTTGCTAAGCGAGACATCCTGGTCGATCAAACGAATCGCGGCGCGGTGTGGATTCGGCAGCGAGGAAACGATGCGATGCAGCTTCGTGCGTCAGCTGCGCGTGGCGCCGCAGGTGTATCGCGAGCGCTTTTCATCGACGTGACTCGTCGACGTGACTCGTCGACGTGAAATGCGCGGCCGTCCGACATCACTCAGTAGCGACGTTTGACGATCAGCGTCGCGCCCGTATCGTGAGAATGCAGAACCGCGACGCGCGCGGTGCCGGAGAACACCCAGTCGTCGATCGTCAAGGACAAGCGTCGCTGCGGTGACGCGCCTATCGACAACACTGAACTGTTCATCTGAACGATGGACAATTGCGGCGCGGTAGATGGACCCAGTTGCAGAGGATTTGAAGCATTTTGCGCGGCAGGTTTTGCGCCCGGTTCGGACACCGGTGCGAACTCCGGTCCGGACGACACCAATGCCTTCGCAGTGCCGAGCTGGACATCGCGCGTCACGTCCACACTATAGTAATTCTCCATTTGCGCGAAGAACGGCTTGCCCTGATCCCCGTGATACTCCATCGCATAGCGCTGCTGCTCGAAGTAGTGCCGAGGCTCGGGAATCGGCGGCACGACTTCGACGGGCGACGCGACGATGTTGGCGACCATCATCGCTTGCGGCACATCGCCGAAGGGGCCGCC
Source organism: Paraburkholderia sp. MM5496-R1 (assembly GCF_050436205.1). Lineage (NCBI taxonomy): Bacteria > Pseudomonadati > Pseudomonadota > Betaproteobacteria > Burkholderiales > Burkholderiaceae > Paraburkholderia > Paraburkholderia sp. MM5496-R1. The sequence continues at coordinate 1,681,811 of NZ_JBNDLT010000003.1, read as the reverse complement.
CGCAAACGCGTAGCCGCTCACCAAGACGAGTACCGCTCCGACAATCCTCTCGTTTTGGCACGTCATCGCATGCCTCCAGTGAAGGAATTGAAATGTCACATGACACGGCGCTCCCGTCGAACCGAGCGCCTTGCAGCGTCGCTTGCACTCAGACATTGTAGTCAGTCATTGGCGTACTGGTAGGTCAAAGTGTGGGGTATCTCGCGTGTGCGGCGAGCGCATGCGCCTTCGCGACTCAGCGCTGGAGTCGACGTCGAAGTGGACCGATTGAGAATGATTCCTGGCAACGCTCTCCGGCCTCGAAGACCGGCAAGAGCTTCTGGCGCAAGCCTCGTGAGTCGGTCGAACCCGGCAACTCTTGCGAGGTTTCGCAATCAACTACGCGGTTCGATCGGATACCTGCACCTTCAACCGTTGCAGCGTCAACGTTCGCGCTCGCGTGAGTCAGTCGACTCGTGTCGGCCGGCCATTGAATGCCGGCGCGATCTGCAAAACGATCGTTCGAATGCGCTTTCGCCAGGCGCGCGGCCATGCGAGAACGGCATCCGGCATGAAGCGCGCGACGAGCAGCAGCAACGCGAGCAGCGCTGGACACCAGCGCAGATCGGTCGGCACCGGTTCGCGGCGAGCGAAGCGCGCATCGAGCAGCGCATCGCCGAACGACGTCACGTTCAGCAGGCGCCGGTAGTCGAGGCCAGTCTGCCCCGCCACCGACGCAAGGTACTCGCCGCGCAATTCGGACAACTCCTCGTGCGTTTGCGCCTCGACACCGGAGCCTGGCGTCGGCGGCAGCTGGATCACGTCGTCGGCCTGCCAGTAGCCGATCCGGTTACCGTCGGCATCGGTCTTCGGAATGGCCGCGGGCTGGTCGCCGCCGACGCCGATCAGCCAGCCCCTGATTCGCGCGGCATTGATGCCCTCCATCAGCGGGCGCGACGCCGATACCGGCGGCGCCTCCTGACCATCGGTGACGAACGCGATGGCCGCGCCGCCGCCGACCTCCTGCGCGACCCGCACGGCCGAATACACACCGCCCTCGGCAATGCGGCTCCAGTTGGTCCAGCGCATGCGCCCGTCGATGCCCTCGAGCGACACCAGCAGCGCGTCGTAGTTGCCACAGACTTCGAGCGGCGCCATCAGCAGCAACGCCCGCTGCCCCGTGAACACGCTCCAGCCGACCTTCGAGCCGCACGGCAAGCGCCCGAGCGCGTCGCGCATCGCGGCCTGCGCGAATTTGAGCCGGCTGACCGGAGCGCCGTCGAGCACCACGTCCTCGACGTCCATGCTTTGCGTGATATCGAACGTCACGATGTAGTTAAACGTGTTGCGCGGCAAAGTGACGTCCGGCATCGCGACCGCCGCGATCAATGCGACGAGCGCGAGCGGCGTCAACGCGTGACGCCATCTGGCGAAGCCGCGCTCGCGCGAAACGCCGCTCATGGCAAGTCCTGGCTCTGCGGGTCACGCAGCTTGACGTTGTGCTGCTCTTTCACATCGGGCCCGGCGAGCGCGGACGGCGTTTCCGGCGCAAGCCACAGCGCGCGCTCGAGGTTGTAGCGCACGTCCCAATCGTCGGGCGCCGCGCGCAGCGCGAGCCGGTAGCGCGCCTTGGCCTCACCGATCATCGCGAGAGACCTGACCGTCTGCCCCGTGTCGCCGCTGCCTTCGCGCAGGTACAGGTTGCCGAGATCGAACAGCGCCGCGCGGCCGACTTCGTCAGGCGGGCTGCCCTCGGGGATCAGACCGTTATAGAGCCGCGCCGCTGCGTCATACGCGCCCGCTTTCGACAGCGCTATCGCGCGGGCCAGTTGGACCTCGCGCGCGTCGTCGCCGGCAGCCTGGTCGCGCGCAGCGGCGTTCGTCGCGAGAATGGCCTGATCGACGCGCTCCGCGTGCTGCAGACGAACGAAGCCAGACGCGGCCCACGCGGCGCAACCGATCGCCACGGTGCCGAACAGCGTGTGGATCAGCGTGCGCTTCATGCCCAGCTCCTGACCTGCAACTGGTGCAGCAGCACCAGCAGCGCCGAACAGAACAGCGCGAGCGCGAAACAGTACAGACTCAGGTCCTGGCGAGGCAGATGCTCGACGAACGTCGTCGTCGCGTTCTGCTGCCGGTTGATCTCCGCGATCGCCGCCATCATCGCCTTCGGGTCTTCGGCCTGAAACAGCCTATACGGTGTCCTGAGCGCCAGAAAGAAGCGATGCAGCTGCGCTTCGGCCGAGGTTCCGCTGACGGGCTGCGTCGCGTTCAGATCGGGACTGAAGACGCTGCTGCGCAAGTAGATGAAGTAGAGGGCGATCCGGTTGCGTCGCAGTCCCGCCTCGATGCGCCGTTGCATCGTTTCGTCGAGCAACGCGCCGCCATCGGAGACCAGCACGATCGCGCGGCGGCCCGACGACAAGCGCCCGTCGAACTGCGCGATCGCCGCGAGCATGCCGCGATCGAGCTCGGTGTCCGGCATGCCACGGCCAATCGCCGTCGCCGCGACAGCGGCCTCGATTACGCGATGGTTGTACGTGAACGGCATCGCCAGCACGGGGTTGGTGCCGAACATCATGAACGCGAGCCGGTCGTTGGGCCGCTGCTCGACGAAGCGCGTCAACGCGGCGCGCGCCACGTGGTTCTTGGAGTCGCCGCGCGGCGCCTCGACGCCCTTGCTGCCCATCGGCTCGTCCATGCTCGCACTGCGGTCCATCAGGATCAGGATCTGCGCGCCGCTGCCGGTGCGCAGCACCTGCAACTGAGAGCGCCCCGGCCCCGCCAGCCCGACGACGATCGCGGCGATCGCCAGTGCCGCGCCGCCGCGTACGAGCCAGCCGGCCGCGCGCCCGAGATCGTCGGCGGGCAGCCACGCGACGCTCGAAAACACCAGCGTGTCGCTGCGTCGCCGCAGCAGCGGCAGCGCGGCGAGCGGCAGCAGCACCAGCATCCACGGCAGGGCGAAATCGAGGCTCATGGTCATCGCTGATGGCGCCTCTCCGCCCGATACAACGCACGGCACAGCGCGTGCAACGACAGCTCGCCGGGATTCCCGACGGCCTTCGGCGCCGGTGTGAAAAAGCGCTCGGACGACGCCAGATAGAAGCGTTCGAGCTGCGCGCGCAGCGGTTGCAGATAGGGCGCGCGCGCGAGCAACGCGGATAGCGAAGCCGCATGCACGACCTGGCCGGCGGTTTCGTTCAGTGCGCGATGCAGGCAGACCCACGCATCGTTCGATGAAGCAGCGGGCGCCTCCGGCAGTCGCTGCATCTGCCGCCATGCACGCGCGAACGGCAGCCGTGCCGCCTCGCGTCGGTTGCGCGCCCACCACCAGCTCGCCCACGCGAGCAGGGTCGCGAGCAGCAGGCCGAGCGCCCACGCGATCTGCCGACGCCAGCCGGCCGTGCCCAGCATGGGTGCCTGACGATCGGGCCGCAGCGGCTGCAAATCCCCCGCGGCGAACGCGGTTTGCGGCGTCAACGGTCCGATGCTCGCCGGCCATTCGGCGACCTGCAATTGCGTGCCCGCCGCCGACGTCAACGTCAACGCGGGCAAGGTGATCTGCGTGAGCGTCTGCGGCGCGTTGACGACCTGATACGCGATCACCATCCACTTGCGGCCGTCGGCATCGGTTTCGAGCGTCACGGGCCGGCGTTCGAGCCACACGCCCGTGCGTCCGACCGAAGGCGGCGTGACCGCGCCGATGTCCCGATCGTTGGCCTCCAGCAGCACGCGCTGCGTCAGCACATCGCCGAGCACATAGCCGAACGCGCGCGGCTCCTGAACGAGCGCGGTCGCCACGGCGGCGGTGACCGTCGCGCTCGCGGCGCCGCAGAGCGACGCGATCAGCATATGCAGCGCCGCCCGACCAGCGACGCCACCGCGCACACCGCGCGCGCTCATACCGTCATCTCCAGAAAGTAGCGCGACATCGCTTCCGGATCGAACGCGCCTTCGACATAGAACGGCCGGATGCCGCGCGCGCCGAACCCCGCGGCGAGTTCGTCGCGACGGCGCGCGACGCCTTCGCGCCAGCGCTCGCGCACATCGCGGGAAAGCCACACGCGACGCTCCTCGCCGGACTCCGCATCGTTGACGGCCAGCAGCGAGGCGTGCTGCGGCGGCGTAATCTCGGCCGCGTCCCACACGACCATCGGCACCACGCACGCATGCACCAGCATGTCGAGTACCGACGACAGTCGCGCGAGCGGCCAGTGGAAATCGGACACGACGAACACGAGCGCCTGGCGTCCAGCGATACGGATCGCGCAACGCCGCAATCCTTCGACGGCCGCGGGTCCGGCCTGACCTCCGGCCTGACGTTCTGCCTGACCATTCGCCTGACGATCAGCCGTTTCACCGGCGCGTTCGCGCAGCATGCTCGCGAGCAGCGAGCCCGTGCCCCGCCCCGTGCGCGCCGGCATGAACAGATCGTCGCGTTCGCCGCCATCGAAGGCCAGCATGCCGAGCCGGTCGCCGACCCGGAACGCGCTATGGCCGAGCGCTTCGACGAAATCGGCGGCGACCTCCAGCTTCGTTTTACGGCTGCCGAACCGCATCGACGCCGATACGTCGACGATCACGAACACCGGCACCGCGACGCGCTGCAAATGCACGCGCACGAGCCACTCGTCGCGCGCCGCGCGCAAGCTCGCGCGCAGATCGAGCCGGCGCGGGTCCGGGTAGTCGAACAACCGGCCGTGCATCGCGAACTGCTGACCCGAGCCGAAGCTGGAGCCCGGATGCGAGCCGGGCCGCGCGCCGGCCGCGCGCATCGGCAGACGGTAGTGGAATTCCGCGGTGTCGTTCATCGTGGGTGCGCGCGCCGGCGGTCAGCGAGGCACGGCGACGTTCGCGACGATCCGCGCGATCAGCGCCTCGGCCAGCTCCTGGCGGCGCAGCTCGTAGATCGGCGTGAAGAACACGCGATGCCCCAGCGCCGGCAGCAGCACTTCGTGAATATCCTCCGGAAGCAGATGCGTGCGTCCCGCGAGCCACGCGACCACGCGCGCGGCCCGCAGCAGCGCGCTCATGCCGCGCGGACTTGCGCCCGCGAGAATCAGCTGCTCCATGTCGACGCCGTCGAGCGCGATGCCGAAGCGCGCCGGCGTTTCCGTCGCCTGCCAGATGTCGTGCACGTAGCGCTCGATCGTCTCGCTCGCCTGCACGCCCTGCTGGATCGCCGCGCCGATCCGGTTCAACTGTTCCCACGGCACGATCGACGGAGTCAGTTGCGCGAGCAGGCCGTCGACGTCATGGAACCTCGTGTCGAAGACGAGGCTGCGCCGCGCGTCCTCGTCGGTCGGCGTCGGCATGTTCAGCTCGAACAGGAAGCGGTCGCGCGCCGCCGACGCGAGCTCGAAGGTCTCTTCCTTCTCGACCTTGTTGCGGTCGGCGTATACGGTCATGTGCGGAAAGCGGTGCTCGCGGTCGAACGCCCACACGGAACGTTCGGCCATCGCGCGCAACAGCAGCGATTGGACCTGCGGACGCGCGCGATTGATCTCGTTGAAGAAGAAGGTGGTCAGTTGCTCGCCGTGGCGCAGCAGCGGGCCCGGTTCGATGCGCGGCTTGCCGTCGGCATCGACATAGGTGTGATAGACGAGGTCGCCCGGCATCAGATCGATCGTCCCTTCGACGCGCTCGAAGTCGCCGCCGACCACGCGCGCGAACGCCCGCAACACGGTCGTCTTGCCGACCCCGACGCCGCCTTCGAGCAGCACGTGGCCGCGTGCGAACAAGGCGACGTTGATGAGCCTCAGCGTTTGCTGCTGACCGACGACGACTCTCGCGACTTCGTTTTCGATCCGCTGGGCGTGAGAACGCCAGTCCTGAAGCTGCTCGCCGGAAACCATCGCTGCGATCCCCTTCCGTGGTGGCTGGCGTTTATTTGCACGACGCTCGAACGTCGACGCGCTTCAAGCGCTCGCCAGCCTTCCGTTCAAGCATGGTTTATGCCGATCGTGCGCACGGGACCCAGGAGTTAAATCGAATGCGAAAAGTTGGCAGCCTGTCACGACAGCCGGGTACAGACTGTGCCATCGACGCTGGCTGGGACGCGTCGTTCACCAGCAAGCGGACGAGCGCAGTCGCGCAACGCGCGCATGACGCTACCGCTGCGCGCCGACCGGCGGTTTCCCAAACACCCCTGCAAACTGCGCATATTCCTGCTCCAGATGCACAGCCGCATGCTCGAGCAGAAACTGCCGGAACATCATGCTGGTCGGCGAAAGCTGCTTCGTGCGCAGATGCACGACCTGCCACGCGCGTTCGATCGGCGTGCCGTTCACGTCGAGCAGCGCGATCTCGCCGGTGCGCAACTCCAGCTGCAACGTATGCAGCGAGATCAGACTCACGCCCATGCCCGCCATCACCGCCTGCTTGATCGTTTCGTTGCTGCCGAGCGTGATGGTTTTCGCGGGTGTGAACAGATGCTGCCGGAACATCGCCTCGGCGGCCATGCGCGTACCCGAGCCCGGCTCGCGCAGCAGGAAGGTGTCGCGGCGCAACTCCTGCAGATCGAAGCGGCGCGCGCCGCACAGCGGATGATCGAGCGGCGCGATCACCACCTGAGGATGACTCGCGAGCGGCTCGGCCGTCGTATCGAGTTCGGGCGGCGGGCGGCCCATGATCGCGAGATCGATCGCGTTGTCCTGCAACAGACGCAGCAACGCGTCGCGATTGCCGACCGAGAAGTGCACGTCGACCTTCGGGTATAGATGCGAGTACATCGCCAGCAGCTTCGGCGCGAAGTAGGTCGCCGAACTGACGATGCCCACGTTGATCGAGCCGCTGTCGGCCTGCTTCAGCGACATCATCGCGTCTTCGGTGTCCTTGATTTCGCCGAGAATGCGGCTCGCGTGATGGGTCAGCACCTCGCCCGCTTCGGTCAGCGTGAGCTTGCGCGCGATGCGCTCGAACAGCCGCAGGCCGACCGCCTCTTCGAGCTGATGAATCTGCATCGACACCGCCGGCTGCGTCAGATGCAGCTCCTCGGCCGCGCGCGCGAAACTCGTATAGCGGCTCGCGACGACGAAAATCTGCAACTGCCGCAGGGTCAGCGTGCGAACGAAATTCAGCTTGACCCGGTTCGTCGCGAAACTCGCGTTCTGCATTTGATTCAGCGACTCGCTCGCGGCGCATTCGATGACGGTTTCGCCGGCGCCTTGCCCGAGGGCAACTTGTTCAGTGCCGATTGAAAGCTCAACGACTCCGTATGCGCCGGATGCGCAAAGTCGTTGTTGGGGCCCGGCACGTCGGTGCGGATCTGCACGACCTGGCCCGGCACGCCGTCGGCGAGCAGGAACGTGTAGCGCTTGCCCGTGTATTGTGCGAAGCGCTCCGCGTTCGGATCGTTAAGATAAGGCTGCACGACGATGCGCCGCGCGCTGACCGGCTTGCCGCCGACCTCGCTCGGCACGCTCTCGATCTGCGGCCCCGCGGCGAGCGCGAGACGCAGACGCTGCTGGAAATAGCGGCGCTGCCCGCCGGTGAGACCCTGCATCTCCGCGATGTCGTGTTCGAGAAAATAAATGATTGCCGGATTGCACTGCAGGCCGCCGATCGGCAGGTTCACGCTGCCGCTATGGTCGGACACCTGTGCGTCGCCTTTCGCGTTGTTCTCGCTCAGCACCAGCACCTTGACGACATCGGCGCTGCGAGACGGTTGCCCGGAATCGATCAGCGCGTAGTCGAGTTCGGTCTGCGCGGCGACGCCATGCAGATGATCGGTCAGAAAAATCAGCCGCTCGGCCGGCGTGATCTCGTCGCCGCCCGGCGCCGACGCCGGACTCGCCGCACGCGAGGCGGCTGGCGCGAGGCACAGCACGCACAGCGTCCCCATCAGCGCGGCGCGTGCCGCGCGCAGCCAGGCGCCGCCCGCGCGCGTCATTGCGACGCGTCGCCAGGCTTGCCCACCGGCGCGTCGACCGGTTTGAGCATCGGCACCTGGTAGGTCGCGAGGATGCTGTCGATCTTGTCGTGATTCGCGCCGATCCATTGATCCACCTTGTCCTTCCAGTCCTTCTCGCCGTAGCGCACGCCCATCGAAATCGTGTAGTCGAAGCGGATGCCCGGCCCCGGCGGGAACGGCACGAGTCTGACCGAATCACCGGCGCGCTTCGCGAAGTAGCCGGCGATCGGCCCCCACAGGAACACCACGTCGACGTTGCCCGCGCGCAGGTCGTGTTCGATCATCTGGCCCGGGTACACGGCCGGATCGCCGCTTTGCACCTGGTACGACACCGCCTGGTCGATCAGGTTGTGGCCGAGCAGCCAGTCCACCGCGGGGGTTTGCGAAAAGATGCCGAAGCGCAGCTTGTGCAGTTGATCGGGCGGCAGCTTCAGCAGGTCGTCGGGCGTCTTGATGCTCGCGAACTCGGGGCGGTTCGGCAGCACCATTGCGTAGGTCGAGCGCAGATACGGCTGCGTCGTCGACGTCATGTCATAGCCCTTCGGCACGCCGATGATCAGGTCGCACCGATAGCGCTCGCTGCCGTCCTCCTTCTCGCGCAGCGTGTGACGCACGAAGCCCATGCGCTGTGGAAAGTACGTGTATTCAAGCTTGTAGCCGAAGTCGCTCGCCATCTGGGCCGCGATGCGGTTCTCGTAGCCCTCGCCCTTGTCGTTCGACAACGGCATGTTGTTCGGGTCCGCGCACACCCTGAGCACGCCATCCGCGCCGTCGTTGTTCGGCAGCGCGGGGCCGTCCGCCCGGACCGCGGCGCTCGCGAGCGCCGCGCCGCACAACGCGGCCGCGATCACGCTGACATGCACGGACATGCTTCTCTTATCACGCATCGTGAGCCTCCGGAAGAATGACGGCACGGCGTTATTTGGCGTCGATGGCCTTCAGATCGCCCGGCTTGATCTGTCCATCCGAGCGCCCTTTCAGGTACGCGTAGAGGTTTTCCCAGTTCTTCTGCATCATCTGGCTCGTGCTGAAATCGGGCATGCCCTTGTCCACCCGGCCGCCGAACACCGTGCGATGAAACTCGGTCTTGTCCAGCGTCTTGAACGCGTCGATCAGCGACGGCCCGACCATGCCCTGCTGCTGCGCGCCGTGGCAGCGTTCGCAGGCGAGCGCGCGCCACGTCTTCCAGCCCAGCAGCGTATTACTGTCCACCTTGGTGCCGTCGACCACCTTGTACGCGACCTGCGCAATCGAAGGATTGTTCTGCGCGTATCCGACGGGCAGCACGACGAGCGCTGCGGGCAACACCGTGAGCAACAGGATAGATCGGCCTTTCATGCACATGTCTCCATCTGGGAATAAGCCGCGCCCCGACGCGTTTCATCGACGCATCCACCAACGGGCGCGATCCGGGGGTGAGTCAATGCTTGCGCGAGGCTGACGGGGCGGCCGTGCCTGTTCAAGCCGCCCCGCTGGTTCAGCCTTTCATTTCAGCCGTTCGTTCAGCTCTTTTCGCCAGGAATCGCGAACACGAACAGCGTGCCGCCGAGCGCGGTGTACTTCGCGAGATCTTTGTAGCCGCCGACCGCACCCAGACCTTCGGTCGGCTTCTCCAGACCTGCCGCCATGCCGATGCCGGCCCAGCCGCCGATGCCCGAATACACGCCGACGTACTGCTTGCCCTGATACTCATACGTGAAGACGTTGCCGATGATTCCCGACGGCGTCTTGAAGCGCCACAGTTCCTTGCCGTCCTTGATGCGCACCGCCTTCAGGTAGCCTTCCAGCGTGCCGTAGAACGCGATGCCGCCCCCGGTCGCCAGCACACCCGACCACACCGAGAACCTCTCCGGCTTCGAGTAGACGATCTTGCCCTTGCTCGCATCCCACGCGATGAAGTTGCCCATCGCGTTGCCCTCGTTCGGGCCCGGATACATCGACAGCGTGGCGCCGACATACGGCTGTCCCGACACGTAGTCGACATCGAACGGCTCGTAGTCCATACAGACGTGGTTGGTCGGCACGAGGAACAGGTGCGAGTTCGGATCGTATGCCGCCGGTTGCTGGTCCTTCGAACCGAGTGCCGCCGGGCAGATGCCCTTCACGTTGTGATCGGAGCCGGCCGCCTGCGTCGAGTACGCCGCGTTGCGAATCGGCAGGCCGCTTTGCAGGTCGACACGGTCGGCCCAGTTCACCGCCGGGTCGTACTTCTGCGCGACCAGCAGCTGTCCGGTTACGCGATTGAGCGTATAGCCGAAGCCGTTCCGGTCGAAGTGCACGATCGCGGGCACCTGCTTGCCGTTGATCGTCAGATCGGACAGGATCATTTCGTTGACGCCGTCATAGTCCCATTCGTCGTGCGGCGTCATCTGGTAGACCCATTTGGCCATGCCGGTATTCAGGTCGCGCGCGAAGATCGACATCGACCATTTGTTGTCGCCCGGACGTTGCGTCGGGTTCCATGTGCCCGGATTGCCGGTACCGTAGTACACAAGGTTGAGTTTCGGATCCCACGCATACCAGCCCCACGTGGTGCCGCCGCCGAGCTTCCACTGATCGCCCTTCCATGACTTCAGCGACGAATCCGCGCCCACCGGCACCATCTGGCCGTTCGAGTACGTCATCGTCTTTTGCGGGTCGAGCAGCATATCGTTGTCGGAGCCCGTGCTGTACGCGGTCCAGGCCGGTTTGCCGGTCTTGATGTCGTACGCGATCAGACGACCGCGCACGCCGAACTCGCCGCCCGAGATCCCGGTCAGCACCTTGTCGCCGAATACGTGCGGCGCGTTGGTGTTGGTTTCGCCGGCTTTCGGATTGCCGTTCTGCGCGGTCCACACCACGTCGCCCGTCTTCGCGTTCAGCGCGACGAGCTTGGTGTCGGCCTGCTGCAGGAAGATCTTGCCGTCGCCGTACGCGAGACCGCGATTGACGGTGTCGCAGCACATCACGGAGACGACCTGTTCATCCTGTTTCGGCTGATACTGCCAGAGGAACGTCTGATCCTTCAGATTGACCGCAAAGACCTTGTTCGGAAACGGGGAGTGGACATACATCGTGTCGCCGATCACGAGCGGCGAGCCTTCATGGCCGCGTAGCACCCCGGTCGACATGGTCCATGCGACCTGCAGTTTGCCGACGTTGTTCTCGTTGATCTGCTTGAGCGGGCTGTAGCGGTGATTCGCATAATCGCCCGCCTGGGCCGCCCAGTTGGCTGGATTTTTCATCAGCGCGTCGAGCTGCGAATCGGCCTGCGCAGCCAGAGAGCCAAAGGCTGCGGATGCGAGGATCGCGAGCCCAAGAACTACAGTGCGTAAGTTCATGTCTCCTCCAGAATTGTCCTGCTGTTCAACTCACGAATGACCCACGCTACCTCATCGCATCGTGCGCGCCTTCTCGAGTGCAGGTAACGATTAACGCGCTATCCCGATTCGATGTCGGGCTTCGCGACGCATGAACGGCCGACGCACATTCCATGCCGGAATAGCGGCAACGTTTGCCGCTATTGGCTGCGCTGGCCCGGCGACTCGGCACGCGCGAGGTGTCGTGGCACTCGGGCGTTGCACGCCGATGCTTGCATGGCGGTAAGCTGAAGGGCCTGCGTCACGCGATGCGGCACATACTGTGTCACTTGCGTGATACGAATCGTGTCCTTTGCGAATCACATGCCGCGGCACGGGCCTGTCACTTGCAACGATGCTTCGTTCGGCGATCGATTCGCGCATTCGAGGAGCAACAGCCATGGCAAACACCGAGCACGTCTATACCGACGAAGAGATCCAGCAGCGCCTCGTCGGTCCGCTGCAGCACTGGTATCTGGAAGATGGCTGGCTGCGGCGCAAATACCGCACCGAGGGCTGGAAGGGAACGCTGATGGTGGTCAACACCGTCGGCCACCTCGCGGAAGCCGCCTGGCACCACCCCGATCTGACGGTCTCGTACGCATTCGTGACCGTGAAGCTGAAGACGCACAGCGCCAAGGGCATCACCGACAAGGACTTCGCGCTCGCGACGAAGATCGAATCGGTGGTCCACTGGCAGCCCGGCCTCGAGGACGGTCCGCTCGAAGGCACGCCCGCCGACGATCAGCGCTTCCGCTATATCAAGTACGACGCGCCCAAACCCGCGCAAGGCAGTTGACACGCGTTCCTGTCGCCGGATGAAACAGCGCGTGACACAGTGCGCCTTCGGCGTCACACAGCGTCCATGCGGCGGCGAAACCGCGTGGGGCGCGGCGTGCCCGTTTAGCGGTTCCAGTGGGCCGAACTCGCGGCGGCGGCCGTTGCGCGTGCCTGGTACGGCTTTCGCTTGACGTCGCCGGGCGCACTATCGCTGGAACCCGCGACGCGTTGCGGACGCCCCGCGGCCGAACCCGGTCTTGCGCACCCGCAAGGACACCTGAGGACACTCGAGATGCCGCTTCAGCTCCGCCGCCTGCCGCCACGCGCCCCCATCACGATCGATGCGCCCGCGCGGCTGCATCTGGGCTTTCTCGATCCGAACGCGTCGCTCGGGCGTGCGTTCGGCAGCCTGGGGCTCGTCATCGATACGCACGGCACGCGGATCGAAGCGCGGCTCGCCGAACGCGAGCAGATCGGCGGCGTGGTCAGCGAGGCCGAGCGCGAGCGCATCGCGCTGAGTCTCGCGCGGCTGCAGGCCGCCTATGGACCGGCGACACTCGCGATCGACGTGCTGGAGGCGCCACGCGCGCACACCGGCCTCGGCTCCGGCACGCAGCTGGCGCTGGCGGTCGGCACCGCGTTCGCGCGCCTCGTCGGCCTGCCGGCGAGGAGCGCCGAGCTCGCCAGTCTGCTCGGGCGCGGCGCCCGCTCCGGCATCGGCATACTCGGCTTCGAGTGCGGCGGCCTGCTGCTCGATGGCGGCCCGCCCGGCGATCTGCGCCAGAGCATGCCGCCGCTGCTGTCGCGCCAGCCGTTTCCGCAGCCGTGGCGCGTGCTGCTCGTCAGCGACAACAGCCGCGAGGGCTTGCATGGTACCGAGGAACGCAGCGCGCTCGCATCGCTCGCGCCGTTTCCGCAGCGGCTCGCCGCGCATCTGTGCCACCTGGTGCTGATGCAGATCCTGCCCGGCGCCGCCGAACATAACTTCGCGCCGTTCGCGCACGGCCTCACCGAGCTGCAGCAGACCATCGGCGAATATTTCGCGAGCGCGCAAGGCGGCGTGTTCGCGAGTCCCGACGTCGAGCACGTACTGCGCGCGGTCGCCGCCGAACGCACCGCCGGCATCGGCCAGACCTCGTGGGGCCCGACTGGCTTCGCGGTGCTCGCGAGCGCGCGCGAGGCCGACCGCGCGCTCGCGACCGCGCGCGCCGTCGCGAGCGCGCTGCCGCATATCGAATGCAGCGTCGTCGCGGGCCGCAACAGCGGCGCGGCGATCAGCGGCGCCGAGGCGCGCGCGCCGCACATCGACGCCGCATGATGCGCTGCACCTCTCAGGCCGCCGCTTACATAAGGCGCTGCCACGCGCGGCGCGGCCTTGCCTTGCGCCCCGTCCCCGAGATTGCCACTAAAACGAGCCCCTGCCATGTCAGAAACCCTTGAAAGGCCCTACATCCTGCACATGTTCACGGCCACGCCGCAGATGAGTCCGTTCGACGTCAACATGGCCGCCGACGCCGGCTATCAGGTCATCGTGCCGTATTGCAACGTCGAAGCGGGCATGGTCGCGAATCTGACGCAGGACGCGATCTTCTCGCGCGGCCCGAAAGGGGTGTCGCGCACCGGCATCTTCATCGGCGGACGGGACGTGATGCAGGCCGCCGACATGCTCGACACCGCGCGCCGCGCGATGGTCCCGCCGTTCGAGGTCTCGGTGTTCGCCGATCCGAGCGGTTCGTACACGACCGCGGCCGCGCTCGTCGCGCTGGTCGAGCGGCATCTGGGCAAACAGCACGGCGTGGAGCTGGGCGGCAAGCGCGTGCTGATTCTCGGCGGAACGGGCGCGGTCGGGCGCATCGCGGCGGCGATCGCCGCGTCGCGCGGCGCCGACGTGACGATCGCGAGCCACCACGACCGCAATCGCGCGCTCGGAGCCTCGGCCGAAGTCAACGAGCGCTTCGGCATCTTCACGAACGGCATCAGCGCCACCACGCCCGACGAACTGCGCGGCGCGCTCGCCGACGCGGAAATCGTGCTCGCCACCGCCGCCGCGGGCGCGCAGGTGGTCGGCAGGGACGACCTCGTGCATGCGAAGCGCCTGCTCGTCGCCGCCGACGTCAACGCGGTGCCGCCCGAAGGGATCGCCGGCGTGAACGTGATGAACGACGGCAAGCCGATCGACGGCGTGCCGAACGCGGGCGCGGTCGGCATCGGCGCGCTGGCGATCGGCAACGTCAAATATCAGGTCGAGCATCGCCTCTTCGTGCGCATGCGCACGGGTGGTAAGCCGGTCTACCTGGGCTTCTCCGGAAGCCTACGACGAGGCCCGCGCGGTCGCGGCCGGTCTCGGCTGAGCGCGGTCGTCATGAAGTCGCACCGCCCGCTCATGCATGCGCCGTTGGTCGCGGTCGTCGGGCAGTCCGCGCGCTTGCTCGCGCAGTCCGCGGCGCGCGCCGGCCTGCATGTCGCCGCGCTCGATATCTTCGGCGACCGCGACACGCGCGAGGCCGCCGAGCTATGGTTCGACATCGGCCGTGGTGATGGCGCGCTCGGGATCGACCGGGCGCGGCTCGTCGATGCGCTTGCGCGTGTCGCGCGCTTGCCGGGTTTGCTTGGCTGGATCGGCGGCAGCGGGCTCGAAGCTTTGATGCCTCAGTTGTGCCGCGAATCCGGCTTGCCGCGCTTTCTCGGCAACGCTGCCGAGGCGATCGCGGCCGTGCGCGAGCCGCGGCGTTTTTTCGCGCTGCTCGACGCGTTGCGGATTGCGCATCCGGCTGTGTCGTTCGAGCGGCCCGCGACAGCCGAGGGCTGGCTGTTCAAGCAGGCGGATGGTTGTGGCGGTACGCATATCGAGACGGCCGACTCGTTCCATTTAACGACCGACTCCGCGCACGGCTACTTCCAGCGCATTGGCCAAGGCCGCTCGCTGTCGGCGCTTTTCATCGGCGCGCACGGCAGCGCGCATCTGATCGGTTTCGCCGAGCAATTCACCTGCGCGATCGGCGATCTGCGCTTCGTGCATGCGGGCTCGATCGGGCCGATCGACTTGCCGCCAGCGTTCATCGCGCACGTGCAGCAAGCGCTCGACGCGCTGTGCGCAAACACCGGCCTCGTCGGCATCAACAGCTGCGACTTCCTGTCGGACGGCACCTCGTTCGACGTGCTCGAAATCAACCCGCGCCCTTCGTCGACGATGGCGCTCTACGAAACCGCGTCGCCCGATGCATGGCCGGCCGGCCTGCTCGCCTGCCACCTCGACGCGTGCCGCCACGGCCGCGCGCCGTCGGCCGCGAGCCTCGCGCTCGCCCGCGCGCCGCGCTGGCGTGCCGGTCAGCGCGTGCTGTTCGCGCAGCGGCCGTTCAGCGTCTCGGCCGCGTTCTCCGACGCCTGCCTGCGCGATCCGCAATGCCGCGACGTACCGATGCCGGGCACCCGCATCGACGCAGGGCAGCCGGTCTGCACGCTGCAGGCGCGAGCGGCATCGGTGGACGCGGTGCTCACCGCGCTCGACGCGCAGCACGAACGCGTCGTCCAACGAATCGAAACCTGCGATGAACCCGACCATGCCTGCCTCCACGCCCACAGCTGAGACTTCCGCGCCCGCCGCGTTGCCGAGCGTGAACGCGCTTTCAGAGCGCCTCGTAGCACGGCTCGTCGATCAAGCGGCACAGCTCGGCGTCGCACTGACGCGCACGCGCGATGGCACCGTGATCGCCGACGCCGGCGTCGACGCGCGCGGCGGCCTCGACGCCGGCGTGCTGATCGCGCGCATCTGCATGGGCGGTCTCGGCCGCGTCGCGGTACGCGCGAACTTCGACGCCGCGCCGCTGTGGCCGACGATGCTCGAGGTCAGCACGTCGTCGCCGGTGCTCGCCTGTCTCGGCAGCCAGTACGCGGGCTGGAGCCTGTCGGCGACCAGGGAGCAGACCGGTGGCAAGAAATTCTTTTCGCTCGGCTCGGGGCCCGCGCGCGCGCTCGCGGTCAAGGAGCCGCTATTCGACGAACTCGGCTATCGCGACCGCCACGAGCGCGGCGCGCTGGTGCTCGAAGTGGACCGCCTGCCGCCGCAGGTCGTGATCGACAAGGTGCTGCACGATTGCGGCCTCGCGCCCGAACACCTGACGCTGATCGTCACGCCGACACACTCTGTCGCGGGAACGGTACAGGTCGTCGCCCGCGTGGTCGAAGTTGCGCTGCACAAGGTGCACGTGCTCGGCGTACCGCTCGATGAGATCGTCGCGGGGACGGGCTCGGCGCCGCTGCCGCCGCCCGCGCCCGACGGCATTCAGGCGATGGGCCGCACCAACGACGCGATCCTGTACGGCGGCCGCGTGCACCTGAGCGTCCAGCACGACGAGATCGCGCAACGTCTCGCCGACACCCTCCCCTCCGCCAATTCGCGCGACTACGGCCGGCCGTTCGCGGACGTCTTCACGGCCGTCAACTTCGACTTCTATCAGATCGATCCCGCGCTGTTCGCGCCCGCCGAGGTGTGGGTCAGCAGCCTCGAAAGCGGCACGACCTATCATGGCGGCCGGCTCGACGGCGGCCTGCTGCGCAAACAGTGGGGCGGCGAGTCCGTCGCGCGATGATGGTCACATCAGGCGTGCGCATCGCGATCATGACCGACGAGACCGGCTGGCACACCGGCCGGCTGAAAAAGGCGTTCCGCGCGCGCGGCGCGGAAGCGCGTTGCGTCGATCTCGCGGATTGCCGCATCGACACCACGTGGCTGCCGCACGGCCTCGCGATCCCGGGCTTCGGCCGCACGCTGCCGGACGCGGTGTTCGTACGCGGCATCGCCGGCGGCAGCTTCGAGCAGGTGACGCTGCGGCTCGGCATCCTGCACGCGCTGCGTGAATCGGGCGTGCCGGTGTACAACGACGCGCGCGCGATCGAGCGCAGCGTCGACAAGTCGATGACGAGCTTCCTGCTGCATCGCGCGGGCGTGCCGACACCGGCCACCTGGGCCGGCGAATCCGCCGCGTTCGCGCAACGCGTACTGATGCGCGAAGCGGCCGCCGGCCGTCAGGTCGTGCTCAAGCCGCTGTTCGGCTCGCAGGGTCACGGGCTCAAACGGCTCGGCGCGCGCGGCGGGCTGCTCGCGCCATTGCCGTCGCTCGCGCGTTATCGGCAGGTCGCTTATCTGCAGCGCTTCGTCGCGGGTGGCCGGCCGGGTTTCGACTGGCGCGTGCTCGTGATCGGCGGCAAGGCGGTCGCGGCGATGCGGCGCAGCGGCGGCAAGGGCTGGATTCACAACGTCGCGCAAGGCGCGCGCTGCGAGCCCGCCGAACTCACGGTCCCGCTCGCACAGACGGCAGTGCGCGCAACCGCCGCGCTCGGGCTCGACTACGCGGGCGTGGACCTGATCCCGAATGCCGACGACGCCGCGCTGCCCCTCGTGCTCGAAGTCAACGGCGTGGCCGCGTGGCGCGGTTTGCAGTCGGTCGTGCCGCTCGATGTCGCGGCGGCGCTCGTCGACGATCTGCTCGATCGCAGGCTGGCCGAGCAAGCCGCTAGCGCCGGATTGCCCGAGCAGTCTCCGCAGCGCCGGGCTTGAGCGCGATGCCCGACACTCATGCGATTCCCGTCGAGCACGCGCGCGCGGCCTTCCTCGATGCCTGCGCGCTCGACGTCACCACGCCGAAACCCGGCAACGTCAGCACCCAAAGCCCCGGCCACGGCATGCACGCGGCCCAGTTCCTCGCCAGCGCGGACGCGTCGCTCGACGCGCTATTCGCGCGCGGCGAGCGCGTCGGACAGCGCATTCTCGACGCGGTCACGCGCACGCGCGAGGCCGTCGGCTGCAATACGAATCTCGGCATCGTGCTGCTGGTCGCGCCGCTCGCCGCGGCCCTCGACGAAACCGGCGAACCGCCGGTGTCGGCGCAAGCGTGGCGCGCGGCCGTCGGCGACGAGCTGAGCCGGCTCGACGTCGAAGACGCTCGGCTTGCTTACCGCGCGATCGCGCTCGCCAATCCCGGCGGCCTCGGCGACGCGCCCGAGCAATCGGTCCGCGCACCGCCGACGATCGGCCTGCGCGACGCGATGCGGCTTGCCAGCGAACGCGACAGCATCGCGCGGCAATACGCGAACGGTTTCGCCGACCTGTTCGACACCGGCCTCGCCGCTTACTTCGAAGCCTACTTCGAAGCCTCGAGACCAACGCCCGAACCCGCGCCCGCCGATCCAGGCGAAATCGCGATGCTCAACGTGTTTCTCACGTTCCTCGGCGGCTGGCCCGACTCTCACATTGTGCGCAAGCACGGCCTCGCGCTGGCGCAGAGTGTCACGCTCGTGGCACGCGAACAGCGCGCGCGCTGGCGCAAAGCGCGATCCGCCGCGCGCCGCTCGGCAAGCGATCCGCAACTCGATGCTTGGGACGCCGAATTGAAGGCACGCGCGATCAATCCCGGCACCAGCGCTGACCTCGCGGTGGCCACGCTGTTTCTTGCGCGCTGCATCGAAGGGCGCGGTTAACCCTGAATCGTCTGGACTGAAGAAGACCCGAACAGCCGCGTCAGCAGGCCCTTAGCGACAACTGGCACGGAACCTGTTAGTTAGTACCGCCGTGCATTCCCGCACCGCTCTCGCGATGCTGATCCGGACGATCGCGGGCGGCGCCTCGTCAGCAGGTCCATACCTACTCTTTTGGAGGAACAGAATGGCCAAGATCAACCGCGTCATGATCGGTGAGTCGCTCGTCGGCGACGGCAACGAGGTCGCGCACATCGACTTGCTGATCGGACCGCGAGGTTCGGCTGCGGAAACCGCGTTCTGCAACGCCCTCACCAACAACAAGGACGGCTTCACGTCGCTGCTCGCCGTCGTCGCGCCCAATCTCATCACGAAGCCCAATACGATCCTGTTCAACAAGGTGACGATCAAAGGCGCCAAGCAGGCCGTGCAGATGTTCGGCCCGGCGCAGCACGCGGTCGCGCTCGCGGTGGCCGACAGTGTCGAGGACGGCACGATCCCGCAGGAAGAAGCCGACGATCTGTTCCTCTGCGTCGGCGTGTTCATTCACTGGCAGGCCGAGGACGACAAGAAGATCCAGCAGTTCAACTATCAGGCGACGCGCGAGGCCATCAAGCGCGCGGTCAGCGGCGATCCGAGCGCGGCTGAAGTGCTGGCGAAGAAGGGCAGCGTCGCGCATCCGTTCGCGCCGAACTGACGGCGCATGCAAGCGCAGGAGACCCGGCGCCGTTGCCGGCCCCGCCTCCTCGCGCATCCCGTCGCCTCGCGGCCGCAAGGCACGCATCTCGCGCAGCGGTTCGCGAAGCAGGCTCAATGCTTTCGCAGAGGCATTCAATGACCAACAGATGTCGCGCGCTTCTCGCCTTTACCTCGCTCCTGCTCGCCGCGCCGCTCGCGTGGGCGGGCGGCTACAACTATCCGACCGAGGGTCGCGTCGAATACGTGCTCAGCTGCATGGACGATAACGGCCACGATTTCGCGAACGTCTACAAGTGCTCGTGCGTGATCGACAAGATGGCCGCGTCGTTGCCCTACGACGAATTCGTCGACCAGTCGACCTTCTCGAAGTACGCGACGCTAGGCGGCGAAGGCGGCGCGGAATTCCGCGTCGACCACGCCAAGGCGCAAACCAGGCGCTTCCGCGCGCTGCAAACCAGCGCATATCAGGCGTGCGGACTCGGTCCGCAGAAGACGTCGACCGTGGCGAAATGACCACGGCCTGAAACGCGCCGTGCCCGGCTAGGCGCCCCCCTCAATTCGGCACCAGCCCCTCGCCCAGCGACGCGTACCGCGCGAGACCCACGGCCGCCGCCGAGCCATCGCCGCGACGCCGCTCGATCTGCACGCCGACAGCCGCGAGGTCGGCGAACTTGGCCGGCTTCGCGAGCGACACGCGCACCCAGTGCGCGCCGAAGTCGGCGATCAACAGTTGCGCGATCGTCTCGGCAAGCGCCTCCAGCAGCCGCACGCGATGCGACGCGAACAGATCGAGCAGCGCCCCGCGCACGGCCGCGTAGTTGACCGTATCTTCGATCCGGTCCGTCGCGCAGGCGCGGATCGCTGGCACGCCGATAGCCAGGTTCACACGCACCGGTTGCGCAACATGCAACTCACTGCTATCGATACCGATGACCGTCTGGCCGATGAAATTCTCGATGAATACGATGTCCAGGCGCTCGGGCAACGCGCCGACTTGCGGGCCGGGATTGGCGCCGAGGCTGGAAAATGCGGCAAGGCGAATAGTATCGAAACGATCCATGATTTGATCTCCGCCGCGGCGCGGCCCAGGATTGAACAGGCTGTGATGACGAGCGAAACGATGCAACAGTAGAACAGCAGAACTGAACGACGCGCGGCACACTCTGTGCCGAAGCTGCGACAGGCATGCAACCTGCAACCCGTTTAACGCGTCGCGCATCGAGAAAAGCAAAATCCGGGCACAGTGAGGTAAACCCAGTGTGACTTTCTGTTGAACCAATCCTGCATCGGGCGTACAGTTTTCAACACCCGCCTCGTAATAGGGCCGGTCGGGAGGGCGCAGGCGAACCGAGATTGCGCCGCGCCAGGGGCAGGCAGGCTTGATAAAGCGGCATTCGCGGCGTGCGAAGCAGTCACGCTTGCGAAATGACGCAACGGAGGCAAATCCCATGTCGTTGCTCGCTGACAGCAGTACGCACGTCCGGGAAGTTCTGAACGTGGTCAACCATCAGTTGACCACGCGCCCGACAAGCGAACCCGTAGCTCAGTCGTGGACGCGCTGCATCAACGAATTCCAGCTGGACCCCGCGCGTTTCGTGCCGCCGCCGGTGCTCACCGAGTACGAACTCAGCGCGCGCCGTGAGGCGCTCGGCGATCTGATCGCGTGTTCGAAGCTCGAGATGACGACGCTCTATCAGCAACTGGCCGATCCGGAGCTCGCGGTCGTGCTCGTCGATTCTGGCGGCGTGATCGTGCATCAGGTGTCGTCCGTGCCGTTCGCCGAGGCGGTCGCCGTCGACGGCTTTCGCGTCGGCGCGCTGTGGAGCGAACGCGAAGCCGGCACCAACGGCATGGGCACCTGCCTCGCGGAGCGCGACTGCATCGCCGTCTGTCAGCACGAACATTTCTATCCGCGCTATACGTCGCTGACGTGCTCGGCCGCGCCGATCTTCGACGACGGCGGCGAAATCGCCGGCGTGCTCGACGTCACGAGCCGCTCGAAGCTGCTGCAGCAGCACTCGCTGGTGCTGGTCGGCATGTCGCGGCAGATGATCGAAAACCGTCTGCTCGATGCGCGCTACCGGCACGCCAACATGATCCATTTCCACAGCCGCCCGGAATTCGTCGGCACGCTGCACGGCGGCAAGCTCGCGGTCGGCGACGACAGCACCGTGCTCGCCGCGAATCGCAGCGCGCTGTTCCAGCTGGGCTTCCGTTCGCTGAGCGAGCTGCGCGGCCGGCGCATCGAGGAAGCATTCAACGCGTCGCTCGAAGACATGATCGCGCGCAGCATTCGCGGCTCGTTCCATCCGGTCACCGTCTACAGCGCAAACGCGACGAACCGCTTTTTCCTCGTCGCGCAGACGCCGCAAAACGCCACGGGGCGCGTGACGCGCGTGCTCGTCCCCGACTCCGCCATGCGCGCCAACGCCGCCGAAAAACACGAGAAGCACGACAAACATCGGCCGGAGCCGAAGCTCGACGAGATCGCGCACCTCGAATTCGGCGACCCGCGCATGGCCTCGCAGATCCAGTTGGCCGCGCGAGTGATCCAGCGCAAGATTCCGATCGTGCTGCGCGGCCAGACCGGCACCGGCAAGGAAGTCTTCGCGCAGGCCTTGCATAGCATCAGCCCGCACGCCGACGGTCTGTTCGTGCCGGTCAACTGCGCGTCGCTGCCGGAGAACCTGATCGAGAGCGAGCTGTTCGGCTACCGCGCGGGCGCGTTTACCGGCGCGCAGCGCGAAGGACGGCGCGGCAAGATCGTGCAGGCCAACGGCGGCACGCTGTTTCTCGACGAGATCGGCGACATGCCGCTCGTGTTGCAGGCACGCCTGCTGCGCGTGATCGAGGAACACGAGGTCACGCCGCTCGGCGCCGAGACCACCGTCAAGGTCAATTTCCAGCTGATCAGCGCGAGCCACCGCAATCTGCTCGAACTCGTGCAAAGCGGGCAATTCCGCGAGGATCTGTACTACCGGCTCAAGGGTGTCGAGCTGAATCTGCCGGCGCTGCGCGAGCGCGTCGACAAGCTGCCGCTGATCCATCATCTGCTCGCGAACGAAACCGACGATCCGCCCGATCTGACGCCGGAAGCCGAACACGCGCTGCTCACCTACGCGTGGCCCGGCAACATCCGTCAGCTGCGTCACGTGTTGCAGATGGCCATCGCGCTGTCCGACGGCGAGCCGATCCGCTGCGAGCATCTGCCGCCCGAGGTCACGCAACGCACGTCGGCGGTCGACCTGCCGATCGCGCTGCGCCTCGCGAACGCGGACATGGACGGGCATCTCGCCGACGAAGCGGACATTTCTTCGCTGAACGCGATCCAGTTGAACGAGCGCGAAACGGTGCTGTCGCTGCTCGACGAGCACCGCTGGAACGTCAGCAACGTCGCGAAGGCGCTCGGCATCAGCCGCAATACGCTGTATCGCAAGATGCGCCGGCTGCACATCCGGCTGTCGCATGAAGGCTCGCCGGCCGACGGCATGCCGTTCGATCTCGACACATGACCGGGTCGTCCCTCAGGTCCCCTAGCGAGTCTGCTCGCAAGGGCGCCCGCGATCTCGCCGACTTCAAGCCGGATGCGCACTTCGCGTGGTGCGTGACCGGCTCCGGTCATATGCTCGAAGAATCGATCGCGCTCGCGCGGCGCTTGCCGCGCGTCGATCTGTTTCTGTCCGCGGCGGCCGAGGAAGTGCTGCCGCTCTATGGCTGGTCGCTCGACAAGCTGCGCGAACACTTTCGCGTACTGCGCGACAACAGCGCGAGCGGCGTGCCGGTCGGCATGCTGTATCACGGCGTGTATCACACGGTCGTGATCGCACCCGCCACCAGCAACACGGTCGCCAAATGTGCTTACGGCATCTCGGATACGCTGCCGACCAATATGTACGCGCAGGCCGGCAAGCAATGCATCCCCGGCATCGTCTTTGCGTGCGACACCGAACCGAGCGTGATCACGCATAGCCCGGACGAATGGGTCGAACTGCGGCCACGGGCGATCGAACTCGACAACGTCGAGCGTCTGGCGCGCTTCGAATACACGACGCTCGCGCGCTCGCTCGACGAACTCGAAGCGGCGCTCACCCAACGCCTCGCGACCCTCGACCTCGCATGGACCACCTCCTCTTCCTGACCGGCCGGCTTGCCGAACCGAGCCTGCGGCGCGTGCTCGACGGCATGGCGCCGACGCCGTTCAGTTGGGAGGTGCGCGAAATCGGCCTGCAAGTGGCCGGGTTGATGACCGCCGACCTGATCCAGCGCCGCGTGAGCGCGCCGCTCGCCGCCCAGCGCGTGATCGTGCCGGGCCGCTGCCGTGGCGATCTCGACGCGCTGAGCGCGCACTACGGCGTACCGTTCGAACGCGGTCCCGAGGAGGTCAAGGACTTGCCTCAGTTTTTCGGCCGCAAGGCGAAGCCGTTCGATCTGAGCCGCTACGACACGGAGATTTTCGCGGAGATCGTCGATGCGCCGCGCCTCGACCTCGACGGCATCGCGGCAAGGGCGCGCGAGTATGCGGCCCAAGGCGCGGACGTGATCGACATCGGCTGCCTGCCGGACACGCCGTTTCCGCTTCTCGAAGACGCGGTGCGGCGGCTGAAGGCCGAAGGCTATCGCGTCAGCGTCGATTCGATGCGCAACGACGAACTGCTGCGCGGCGGCCGCGCGGGCGCCGACTATCTGATGAGCCTGAACCTCGACACGCTATGGATCGCCGACGAAGTGCCGTCGACGCCGATCCTCGTCGCGCGCGAACCGGCCGACCCCGCTTCGCTCGACGCCGCGATCGACGCGCTGTCCGCGCGCGGCCGCGCGTTTCTCGCCGATCCGATTCTGGATCCGATTCCGTTCGGGCTGGCCGCGTCGATTGCGCGCTATGTGCGTTTGCGCGAGCGCTATCCCGACATCGCGATCATGATGGGCATCGGCAACGTGACCGAACTGACCGAGGCCGACACGAGCGGCATCAACGCGGTGCTGCTCGGCATGGCGGCTGAATTGCGCGTTGGCGCGGTGCTGGCGACGTCGGTGAGCCAGCATGCGCGGCGCGCGTTGCGCGAAGCCGATGTCGCGCGCCGCGTGATGCATGCCGCGCGCGATGCTCAGGTGCTGCCGAAGGGCATCAGCACCGAACTCGCGACGGTCCACGCGAAACGGCCGTTTCCGTACAGCGCCGAAGAAATCGACGAATTCGCGCGCGGCGTGCGCGACCCGAATTTCCGCGTGCAGATCAGCGCCGACGGCATTCACGTGTACAACCGCGACGGCCATCGTCGCGGCGACGATCCGTTCGCGCTGTACCCGCAGTTGAACCTCGAAACAGACGGCGGCCACGCGTTCTATATGGGCGTGCAGCTTGCGCGCGCCGAGATTGCATGGCGGCTCGGCAAGCGCTTCGATCAGGACCAGCCGCTCGACTGGGGCTGCGCGGTCGACCGGCCTGAAGAAGATCTCAGCGCATGGTGCGCGCCGGGCGAGACGATGAAAAAGCGCTGAAACAGCAGCGCCATCACTGCATGGCGGCCACCCCCGCGGGTTCGTCGACAGTAGCCAGTTCGCCGCGCATGCCGCGGACCGCCTGCGCGCGATCGCCCGCACCGAACACGGCCGAGCCGGCAACGAACACGTCCGCGCCCGCCGTGGCGACACGCGCGATGTTCGACGCCTTCACGCCGCCGTCCACTTCGATCAGCAAGAGCCGCCCGGTGCGCTGCATCGTCGTGTCGACGCGCTCGCGCAGCAGCCGCAGCTTGTCGAGCGTTTCGGCGATGAATGCCTGGCCGCCGAAGCCCGGATTCACCGACATCACCAGCACGACGTCGAGCATCTCCAGCACGTGATCGAGCGCCGCGAGCGGCGTGGCCGGATTCAGCGCCAGCCCCGCGCGCGCACCGTGCGAGCGGATCAGGTCGATGGTCCGATGCACGTGCAGCGTCGCCTCCGGATGAAAACTGATCAGGTTCGCGCCGGCCTCGGCAAACGCCGGCACCAGCGGATCGACGGGCGTGGTCATCAGATGCACGTCGAACGGCAGCGTCGTGTACGGCCGGATCGCCGAGCACACGAGTGGGCCGACCGTCAGGTTCGGCACGTAGTGGTTGTCCATCACGTCCAGATGAATCCAGTCCGCGCCGGCCGCCGTCACGTCGCGAATCTCGTCGGCGAGCCGGGCAAAATCCGCCGACAGCAGCGACGGAGCAATCAGGAATTCGCGCATTGCGTTCTCCGTCCAGTGGCGTTAGTGGTAGCGGCTCGCCATCGTGTCGAGCGGCAGCGGCTTGATGCGCGCCGCCTGACCCGCGCAACCGAACGCCTCGAATCGCTCGACGCAGATCGCGCTCGCCGCGGCGGTGGCGGCCTTCAATGCCGCGCGCGGATCGAACTCCGCGCGCGCATTGGCGAGCGACTTGCGCATCGCGCCGCTCATCGCGAGACGGATGTCGGTGTCGATGTTGACCTTGCGCACGCCGTTCGCGATACCGCGGCGGATTTCGTCGACGGGCACGCCGTAGGTGGTCGGAATCTCGCCGCCATATTCGCGGATCACCGCGAGCCATTCCTGCGGCACCGACGACGAACCGTGCATCACCAGATGCGTGTTCGGAATGCGCGCATGGATATCGGCGATCCGGTCGATCGCGAGGATGTCGCCGGTCGGCTCGCGGCTGAACTTGTACGCGCCGTGCGACGTGCCGATCGCGATCGCGAGCGCATCGACGCCGGTCGCGTCGACAAAGCGCCGCGCTTCGTCCGGATCGGTCAGCAGGTGCTCGCGTGTGAGCTTGCCTTGTGCGCCGACGCCGTCTTCTTCGCCTGCCGTGCCGGTTTCGAGCGAACCGAGACAGCCGAGTTCGCCTTCCACCGACACGCCGACCGCATGCGCGGCGTCCACCACGCGCCGGCTCACCTCGACGTTGTAGTCGTACGCGGCGGGGGTTTTCTGATCGGGCAGCAGCGAGCCGTCCATCATCACCGACGTGAAGCCCGAGCGGATCGCCTGCTGACACACCGCGGGGCTCGCGCCGTGATCCTGATGCAGCACGAGCGGAATGTCCGGGTGCGCTTCGAGCGCGGCGAGCACCAGATGGCGCAGATACGGCTCGCCGGCGTACTTGCGCGCGCCGGCCGACGCCTGCAGGATCACCGGGCTAGCGGTGGCCTCGGCCGCGCGCATGATCGCGTGAATCTGCTCCATGTTGTTGACGTTGAACGCGGGCACGCCGTAGTCATGTTCGGCCGCGTGATCCAGCAGTTGCCGCAGGGTGATGAAGGCCATTGCGTGCTCCTCGAAATGAAATGAAATCTTGGCGAGCGGCGGGCTCAACGCGCGCGGTCCGCGCCGCGCTTCGTCGAGCGCGAGCATGCGCAGCGCGTCGGCCATCGAGCGCGTGGCGGGTGCGTCAAGCGGTTGCGCGACTGCACTCATCGAATCTCTCCTTGCGAAATGAACCTCGGTATCCGTCCGGTACCGCTCAGGCGCGCGAGCGTCGGTCGATCAGTTGCAGGATCATCGGCGTGAAGATCAGCTGCATCGCGAGTCCCATCTTGCCGCCCGGCACGACGATCACGTTCGGGCGCGACATGAACGAGTCGTGCAGCATCGTCAGCAGATACTGGAAGTCGATACCCTTCGGCCGCGCGAAGCGGATCACGACGAAGCTCTCGTCCGGTTGCGGAATCTCGCGGGCGGTAAACGGATTCGACGTGTCCACGGTCGGCACGCGCTGGAAGTTCACATGCGTGCGCGAGAACTGCGGGCAGATGTAGTTCACGTAGTCGGGCATGCGCCGCAGGATCGTGTCGACCACCGCTTCGTGCGTGTAGCCGCGCATCGTCTGATCGCGGTGCAGCTTCTGGATCCATTCGAGGTTGATGATCGGCACGACGCCGATCAGCAGATCCGCATGCCGCGCGATATCGACCTTCTCGGTCACCGCCGCGCCATGCAGCCCTTCGTAGAACATCAGGTCGGTATTGGGCGCGACCTCCTCCCACGGCGTGAAGGTGCCGCCGTCCTGCTTGTACAGTTGCGCTTCGCCCGCGTCGTGCACGTAGTGGCGAAACTGCCCGCTGCCGTTTTCGCCGTAGCGCGTGAACAGCGTTTCGAGTTCTTCGAGCAGATTCGCTTCCGGCCCGAAGTGGCTGAAATTCGGCACACCGTCGCGTTCGCGCTCCTGCATCGCCGCGCGCATGCCGTTGCGGTCGTAGCGATGGAACGCGTCGCCTTCGACGATCTGCGCATTGATGTGCTCGCGTCTGAAGATATGCGTGAAACTCTTCATGACGGTGGTGGTGCCGGCGCCGCTCGAGCCGGTCACCGCGATGATCGGATGTTTGACTGACATGCGTTTGTCTCCGGATGACTGTGTTCTGTACGCTGAGCGCGCCGTCGGTCGCCGATCACGCCGTGAAATCCGGCAGGAACAACGAGCGCGTGCCGAACAGCGGCGACGTGAACGGCTTGTCCTCGCCGCGGTCGTATTCGCCGTGATAGCGCGCAATGCGCTCGACCTCGTTCTTCGAGCCGAGAATCACCGGCACGCGGCCATGCAGCGCACGCGGCGCGACGTCGAGAATGCGTTCCCGGCCGGTGATCGAGAGACCGCCCGCCTGCTCGACCAGGAAGCTCATCGGGTTCGCTTCGTAGAGCAGGCGCAGGCGTCCTTCCATCGCCGGCGTTTTCGAGTCGCGCGGATACATGAACACGCCGCCGCGCATCAGGATGCGATGCACTTCCGCGACCATCGACGCGATCCAGCGCATGTTGAAGTCGCGCGCGCGGCAACCGCTGCGGCCGTCCTTGCACTCCTGCACGTAGCGGCGCACGGGCGGCTCCCAGAAGCGCTCGTTCGATGCGTTGATCGCGAACTCGCCGGTTTCCTCCGGAATCCGGATGTTCGAATGCGTGAGCACGAAGTTGCCGATCTCGCGCTCCAGTGTGAAGCCATGCGTGCCATTGCCGACCGACAGCACCAGCATCGTCGACGGTCCATACACGGCATAGCCGGCCGCGACCTGTTCGCAGCCCGGCCGCAGGAACGCGGCTTCGCTGGTTGCATCCTCTGCCGGGTCGCGCGTGCGCAGCACCGAGAAGATCGAGCCGACCACGCCGTTGATGTCGATATTCGACGAGCCGTCGAGCGGATCGAACGCGAGCAGATACTCGCCGCGCGGATAGTCCGGCGGAATCGCGTAGACGTGCTCCATTTCCTCGGACACCATCGCGGCCAGCAAGCCGTCCCACTCGCATTGCTGCACGAAGATCTCGTTGGTCGAGACGTCGAGCTTCTTCTGTTGCTCGCCGTGCGTGTTGAGCGTTTGCGCGGAACCGTAGTTGCCGCCTAGCGCGCCCTTGGTCAGCATCGCCGAGATCGACTTGATGGCCGCCGCTACGTCGATCAGCAGCGCGGAGAGTCCTGCAGTGTCGCGCGTGTCGTCCGTACACGGCGGGCGATCGAGCGTGTCGATCAGGAACTTCGAAAGTGTCGTGCGTCCGTCCTGCATGGCGTTCTCCGTCGATGGTGTCGTGATTCAGCCCGGCGGCGCCGTGACGGCGCGCGCGGTGGAAGGCGAATGCGAGGACTGCGGCGGCGCGTCGAACACGCGGCTCGCGCGCACGTCGGCGGCATCGATCAGCGTCAGCGTGGCGGCGTCGATCGGCTCGCCGCCTTGCAAGGCGCTCGCGAACAGGCGATTCGCCTGGCGCAGCCGCGCGCGGTCGAGCGCGTTGCGCACCGAGCGCGCGTTGGCGAAATTCGGTTGACGGATGCGGCGCGCCAGATAGTCGGCGAACGCGCGGCGCGACGTGGCATCGAAGCGGTAATGCATGGTGCCGAGCATCCGTTCGGCGATTTCGAGCAACTCCGTTTCCTCGTAATCGGGAAACGTAATGTGATGCGCGATGCGCGAGCGGAAACCCGGATTGCTCTCGAAGAACACTTCCATTCGCGACGCGTAGCCGGCCAGAATCACGACCAGGTCGCTACGCTGGTTCTCCATCGTCTGCAACAGAATTTCGATCGCTTCCTGCCCGTAGTCGCGCTCGTTCTCCGGGCGATACAGGTAATACGCTTCGTCGATGAACAGCACGCCGCCCATCGCGCGCTTGAGCACATCGCGCGTTTTCGGCGCAGTGTGGCCGATGTACTGGCCGACCAGATCGTCGCGTGTGACCGACACCAGATGATTGCGGCGAATGTAGCCAAGCCGGTGCAACACTTCCGCCATGCGCAGCGCAACCGTCGTCTTGCCGGTGCCGGGGTTGCCGGAGAAGCACATATGCAAGGTCGGCGCGCCGCCCGCGAGACCCAGCGAAGCCCGCGCGCGCTCGACCAGCAGATGCGCGGCGACTTCGCGAATGCGCGTTTTCACGGGCGCGAGCCCGACCAGATCGCGATCGAGTTCGCCGAGCACGTCGCCGATGCCCGAGTCGCGGTACAGTGCCGCGAGGTCGATGTGGGGCGCGGCGGCGTCGCTGAGCGCGGTGGACGCGGGCAGTGCGTCCACGATGGCGGCGTCTGTCATGGTTCCTCCTCGCTGCGGGTCGTCGTGTGCGTTGTTGCGCGATCAGCGGCGTCAGGCCGCCGCGCCGTAACGCTCGCCCGCTGGCCGGTCGCCCGCGTAGCCCGTCATGCTGTAGCGCTGCGTGCGCCCCTGCGCGTCCTGCCGCAATAGCCGGAAGCCCGGCTCCCCGTCCGGCCGGTTGACGATGAACGACAGGCGCATCGTCTCGAAGGTGCGCACCGAGTCGAACGCGTTGACCTTGATGTAGTGCTGCGGCCGCGCCTCGCGGCAAGCCCTGACCTCCTGCAACACGCCGGCCGCGTCGTGCAGGTCGAACATCGGCAGACCCCACATTTCCCAATACGTGTTGCGCGGATGCGGGTCGTCGGTGAATTCGACCGAACAGGCCCAGCCCTGGCGCAGCGCGTAGTCGATCTGCAGGCCGATTTCCTCGTCGGTCAGCTCGGGCAGGAAAGAAAACGTTCCTTGAGTAATACGCATGACGAACCTCGTGGATGGATGTCGCGTTCGGAACGGCGTCAACGGTGCCCCGCGCGGTGCCGTTGCACCGCGTTGCGGATGCGCTCGTGAGGCGCTCGCGGGAAAAGCTCGGCGTGGCTAGGCCGCCGTCGGCGTGGCGGCGAAATCGGGCGTATCGGTCGATGCGTAGTTGAAGCTCACGTCGCGCCAGGTATCGAGCGCCTGCTTGAGCGGCGTGCACCAGCGCGCGGCGGCTTCGAGCACGTCGGGCCCTTCGCGCAGAATGTCGCGGCCCTCGTTGCGCGCCTTCACCATCGCTTCGAGTGCGACGCGGTTCGCGGTCGCGCCGGCCTGGATGCCGGCCGGATGGCCGATCGTGCCGCCGCCGAACTGCAGGATCGCGTCGTCGCCGAACAGGTCGAGCAGCTGATGCATCTGCCCCGCGTGAATCCCGCCCGAGGCGACCGGCATCACCTTGCGCAAGCCGGCCCACGGCTGGTCGAAGAAAATGCCGCGCGACAGATCGACCGCGTTGTGCGCGTCGCGGCACACGTTGTAGTAGCCCTGCACCGACAGCGGATCGCCTTCGAGCTTGCCGACCGCGGTGCCCGCATGCGCGTGATCGACGCCCGCCATGCGCAGCCCATTTGGCGATCACGCGAAACGAGATGCCGTGGTTGCGTTGCCGCGTGTAGGTGCCATGCCCCGCGCGATGCAGATGCAGGATCATGTCGTGCCTGCGGGCCCAGCGCGACATCGACTGGATCGCGGTCCAGCCGATCACGAGGTCGATCATCACGATGCACGAGCCGAGCTCCTTCGCGAATTCGGCGCGCTCGTACATGTCCTCCATCGTGCCGGCCGTCACGTTCAGGTAGTGCCCTTTGAGCTCGCCAGTCTCCGCCTGGGCGCGGTTCACCGCCTCCATCGCGAACAGGAAGCGGTCGCGCCAGTGCATGAACGCCTGCGAGTTGATGTTCTCGTCGTCCTTCAGAAAATCGAGGCCGCCGCGCAGGCCTTCGTAGACCACCCGTCCATAGTTTTTGCCCGACAGACCGAGCTTCGGCTTGACCGTGGCGCCGAGCAGCGGCCGGCCATACTTGTCGAGCCGTTCGCGCTCGACGACGATGCCGGTCGGCGGCCCCTGAAACGTCTTCAGATACGCGACGGGAATGCGCATGTCTTCGAGCCGCAATGCCTTCAGCGGCTTGAAGCCGAACACGTTGCCGATGATCGACGCGGTCAGGTTCGCGACCGAGCCCTCTTCGAACAGATCGAGTTCGTAAGCGATATACGCGAAGTACTGCGGCTCGTCGGCGCGAGACACCGGCACCGGCTCGACGCGATACGCCTTCGCGCGATACATGTCGCAGGCGGTGAGCCGGTCGGTCCACACCACCGTCCACGTCGCGGTCGACGATTCGCCGGCCACCGCGGCGGCCGCTTCCTCGGGTTCGACACCGGGTTGCGGCGTGATGCGAAACAGCGCGATCACGTCGGTGTCTTTCGGTTCGTAGTCCGGTTGCCAGTACCCCATCTCGCGGTATTTCATCACGCCCGCCGCGTACCGCTCGCGCGGATTGTGCGGATCGCGCGCTTGAGGTTCGGGCTGGATCGGCGGTTGACTGAAATCGTTCATGACGTGTCCTCGAAGGTGGCAAGCGCACTGCCGGAAGAACGAAGCGCTTGAGTTGCACTGTAGGCACGGACACGCCCAAGGTGAATTCACGATTTTATTTGGCAGACTTAACGGATCGGTTATCGCTATCACATCGTGAGGTTCTTTTTCGAGCCGTGCGACGCGAATCGGAGCAAAATGTGTTGGTGAGCGAGGCGGGCGCGGCGTGACAGCGCAATCGAATTAGCGAATCGCGATGGCACACTTTGCTTCGTTTTCGCCACACCGCGCGGCTCTTTGCGTCTGGCAACCCGCGCGAGCGCCACGGCGTGGCGCAATTCGCCGGGTGCTGTATTGGCCGTCGAATGCACGCACGCCTGGCCGGCCGGAACGGGCATGGGCACGGAGCTTGCATGATGCCGGCTGCCGTCGACACCGGGCATCACGCCGGGCCGGCGGCGCAACGCTGTTCCACCCGCTGTTTCAACCGAAGGAGAAAGCACGTATGCAATGGACGACTCCGAGCTACACCGACGTACGCCTCGGTTTTGAAATCGTGATGTATGTCGCTACGCGTTAAGCCCGCAACCGGGCCGCACGCCGCGGCCCCTTTGCGGTTCCCGTTTGTGTTTGACCTCTGCTGACGGCCGGCCTTCCGGCGCTGTCGGGACACACGTTCCCAGCCATGATCCACGAAACGATCGTCACCACGGCAGCGTGCGATGGCCGTCCTCATATCGCGCCAATGGGCGCGCGCTACGAGGGTGAGCGCATCATCCTTGCGCCGTTCCGCCCGTCGGTCACGCTCGACAACGTGATCGCGACGCGCGCGGCCGTGCTGAACTTCACCACCGACGTGCGTATCTTCGCGGGCTGCGTCACGCACTGCGCGACCGATTGGCCGACCGTGGCCGCGAGCCGCGTGCCGAGCGTACGTCTGGCCGAGTCGCTGGCCCACGCCGAGCTCGAACTCGACGAGCTGCGCGACGACGCGGAGCGCCCGGTGCTGGTGATGAAATGCGTGCACCGTGAAAACCACGCGCCGTTCGCGGGCTTCAATCGCGCGCAGTCGGCGGTCGTGGAAGGCGCGATTCTGGTGAGCCGGCTCTTCATGCTGCCGGCCGACAAGGTCGATCGAGAAATGGCGTATCTGCAGATCGCGATCGACAAAACCGCCGGCGACAACGAGCGCACCGCATGGAGCTGGCTCGTCGCCGCGATCGCGCGATATCGCGCGAGCCTCGCAGACGCGGCGCATCAGGCCGCCGCTTCGGCCCATCACTGAAAACCCTTTCTTCCGCGGAGAACCCCGATGACCGCATTGCTCGCGAGCGTCCGCTCGGCTGACGAAGCATTCGACGCCGCCCGCGCCGGCGCCGAGCTGATCGACCTGAAAGAGCCGGACGACGGCGCGCTCGGCGGCCTGTCGATCGGCGCCATCACGACCATCGCGCAACAACTTCGCGCGCGCTACCCGGTCAAGCCGATCAGCGCGGCGATCGGCGACGTGCCGGCCGAAGCGTTCGACGAGATCGCCGCGCGCGTGATCGACGTCAGCGATGCCGGCGTCGACTATGTGAAGGTCGGCGTCGCGCGCGGACCGGCCGCGCGCCGCTGCCTCGAGCAGCTCGCGAATCTGCCGGCTAGCGTCGTGCCGGTGCTGCTATGCGACGGCGGCATGGACGACGAACTGGTCAGCCACACCGCGGCGCTCGGCTTCGCCGGCCTGATGTTCGATACCGCGAGCAAGGACGGCGGCACGCTGTTCGATCACGTCGATGTCGACTCGCTCGCGCGCTGGTTGCGGCTCGCGCGTCAGCGCGGCGCGATGGCGGGCATCGCCGGTGCGCTCGGCTGGGCGCAACTGCCGCAGATCCGCGCGCTGGCGCCCGACGTGGCCGGTTTTCGCACCGCGCTGTGCGCCGACGGGCGCCGCTCGCGGCTCGACCCCGAGCGCGTCGCGCAATGGGCGAGCGCGTTGCATCGGCCGGCTGGCGAGATTCGCGTCGATGGCGCGGCGCCGTTGCCGGGCTCGACGAACGCGACGCGGCTGTAGCAGCCGATCACATCACCGGAATATTCAGCAAACGGTCGCGCATCAGCGCGACGTTGCTCTTGTCGAGCAATTCGACCACATAGTTCGCATCGTTCACGTAGTCGACGAACTTGCGGTCGATCACCCCCGACGCGGCCAGCGTTTCGAGCGGATCGTCGACGGCGATCGGACAGGATTTGACGACGACCAGCCGCTCCGCGTTGAGCATCGTCGATAGCCAGGCGGCGAGGCTGTCCGAGGTCGTGTCCCAGTTGCTCATCGCGTCGGGCGTGTCGCGCATCAGCGCGGTC
The DNA here is from genome assembly GCF_050436205.1 of Paraburkholderia sp. MM5496-R1. NCBI lineage: Bacteria > Pseudomonadati > Pseudomonadota > Betaproteobacteria > Burkholderiales > Burkholderiaceae > Paraburkholderia > Paraburkholderia sp. MM5496-R1. The sequence continues at coordinate 1,647,676 of NZ_JBNDLT010000003.1, read as the reverse complement.
GGCGCCCACACGGCCACATGACCGTCACGCAGGGTGCGGCGAATCTTCGCCTCGCTCGACGCGATCACCAGTTCGGGCGAAACGCCCTGCATCAGCAGCGCATATTGCGTCATCGCGAGCAGACACATGTTGTGCGCGGCCAGATCGTCGAAGTTCCACTCGCCCTGGTACTGGCGGACCTTGTCCGCGAAATCGCCGCCGCCGGGCACGATCACGACCCGTCCGCCGCCGACTTCGCATAGCTCACTGAGCCAGTGGCGCAGTGCCGGGTCGTGACTCAGGCTGCCTCCGATCTTGACCACCCACATGACTGTTGCCCTCGTGTCCAGTTGAGTGCCCGGCCGGGTCGCGTCGTTTCGCAACCTCGTTCATCACCGAACTTGTCCCGCTCGCCATATCGTGTCCCCTGCCCCTCTTTGCGCTACTCGTGCGCCGGCGCGCCGCGTCCCCGGATTGCGCGCCGCGAGCAGCGCGACCGCCACGCTCGGCGCGCAGGTCGCCGCCCATGCCGCGCAAGCATCGGGCACGCCCGCCAGCGCGCCGAAGTCGATATAGCCGCGCGCCTCGTCGCGCGCCAATGCGGCGACGAGGAAGCGGCCGCAGCCGGCGCCCACCAGCGGCGCGGCCGCGAGCGCCGGCTGCGCGGCGACCACCCGCATCAGGTTCGCGCCGATTTCGCGCATCTGCAGCGCGCGCCAGCGCCGCGCAAAGTGCAGCCATTCGACGTCCGACGCGTCGTGCGCGTCGTGCCCGATCATGCGCGCGAGCCGCGCGCGGCTCGCCGCCTGCGTCTTCGGCCCCTGGTCGGCGCTCGGCTGCACGTCGTGCAGCGGGTCCAGTTCGCCGGTCAGCCGGTAGACGTCGGCGGTCGTCGCAAACCATTCGTTCATCACGTTCAGCATGGCGCCGCCGAATTCGATCCGCTGCGCGACGCCGCACAACGGCGTGCGCACGACGCCGTGATACACGAGTTCGCCGGTCGCGAGCCGGCCCGCATCGGTCGCGGCACGCGCGACGACGCGGCCGTCGACGATCGGAATGATGTCGGTGGTGGTGCTGCCGATGTCGATCAGCAGCGCGTTCGCCATGCAGGTAGCGACCCAGCTCGCGGTCGCGAGCCAGTTCGCCGACGCGACGTGACGCCAGCCGGCCGCGCAGTCGGCGGCGGCGAGCCAGCCGGCGGCGCCGGCGTAGAAACGCAGTGATGGACCGAGCCGCCGCGCGAGCGTGGCCACGATCGCGCGCACGCCTTCGCCGCGATCCGCGAACAGGTCGACCATCTCGCCGGTCATCGTCACCGCATGCTGCGCGGCGTCCGTGCGGGCCTGCGGCCAGCGCTCGAAGACGAGGTCGATCGCGCGGTGCAGATGGTCGAGCCCCTGCCAAAGCGGACACGGCCATTGCACGACGTCCAGCACGGCGTCGCTGCCGTCGACGAGCGACACCTTGACGTGCGCGCCGCCGACGTCCCAGCCGAACCGCGCCGCTGGGTTCGAACGGGCGGGGCTCAAGGGCGCACCTCGTACGTCGCCGAATTGGCGCGCGCCGCGCCGCAGCGCTCGATGCGCACGCCATGCGCGGCCAGCAGCGCGCGCGTCAGGCCGCTGCCGCGCGCCGCCGACAGCCCCGCATAAGCGACCGTCAAACGCGGATTCACTTCGATCACGACCGGCCCGAGTTGCGGATGCCACACGACATCGATGCCGACGAAGCCGCGCAAACCAGGGATGGCCCGCGCGACGCGATGCGCGAGCGTGTCGAGCGCGCGGCCCATGTCGCTGTGCTGGTCGATCTGATCGACCAGCACGCCGTCGAACTCGACGATCCGCGCAACATCACCCGACGCGTCGCCGCCGCTCAGCCCGATCTGCTGACGGTTGATGCTGAGGAGCTTGGTAGCGTCGCCGCGGCAGATCAGCGACAGGCTCCACGGCTCGCCATCGACCCACGCCTGCAGCACCGGATTGCGCGCCGCCGCCGCGCGCGCCTCGTATTCGGCGCAGGCATCGGCGAAACGCTCGTACACGATGGTGTCGAGGCCGCCCGCGCCGTCGTCCGGTTTGACCACCCAGCGGCCGTCGTGCTGCGCGGCTGAGTCGCCGGGTTCGAGCGCCGGCGTCGTCGCAATGCCATGCGCGGCAAGACACGCTGCGGTCGCGCTCTTGCTCGACGCGACGCGGATCGCTTCCTTCGCGCAGCCGAGCCAGCGCGCGGTGCCGACCGCATCGTGAAAGCGCAGCAGCAGCCCGTCGCATTCCGGCGCGACGACCCACGCGTAATCGTGCTCACGCGCCGCGCGCGCGACGAACGCCGTCATCGATTCGCCGGGCCCGGCCATACAATGGGCCTCGCCCGCCCCTGGCGTTTCGAAGCGCGAGGTCGCGAACGTGACCTGCACGCCGTCGAGTTCACGCAGAGCGTCGACCAGCGCGTCGCGCATCACGCGTCCTTCGACGATCAGCGCGCTCAAATCGGCGAGACTGCCCGGGCCGGCGAGCTGGGGGTCGATGCCGCCGCCGGTGAGATACTCGTAGACAAAGATTCTGGTCAAAGGAAAGCGCCCCTATGCAGGTGATACCTGTTCTCGATCTGCTCGACGGCCAGGTCGTACGCGCGGTGCGCGGCGAGCGGAGCGCCTATCGGCCGATCCAGTCCCGCCTCGTCGCGACGAGCGACCCACTTGCCACCGCCCGCGCGCTGCTCGAAGCCAGCGGCGCGCGCACGCTCTATATCGCCGATCTCGGCGCCATCCTGCAGCGCGGCGCGCATGCTTCGACGCTCGCCGCATTGCGGGCCGCGCTGCCCGGCATCGAACTGTGGCTCGACGCGGGTTTCGCGGACTACGCGTCGATGCGCGCGCTGTTCGAGCGCATCGACGACGCCATCGATCAACACGACAGCCCTGCTGCCGGTTCCCACCTCGCGACTCTCGTGCCTGTGTTCGGCTCGGAGACGCTGCGCGATATCCACGCACTGCACGCGGCTCAGCGCGCCGGCCTTGCGCCGATCCTGTCGCTCGATCAGCGGGCGGGCGAACTGCTCGCCGCGGCAGCGCTCGACCGCTCGTCGGCGTGGTGGCCGCCGCGCGTGATCGCGATGACGCTCGACCAGGTCGGCAGCTACGCCGGCCCCGATCTCGCGACGTTCGAGCGCGTGCGCGCGCAGGCCGCCGCGCACACCACGCTGATCGGCGCGGGCGGCATCCGCAATCGCGACGATCTGGCCTCCGCGGCCGGCACCGGCGCAAGCGCCTGGCTGGTGGCCTCCGCGCTGCACGATCGACAGATCGACTACGCGCATTCCGATTCCGCGTAGGCCTTCCATACAATTTCCATGCCACGCGTTCTGACAGCGCTGTCGGTAAACGCAACACAAGCCGGACTGTTCGCGTGTGACACTCTGCTTGACACTCTGCTCCAGAACGGCACACATTCTGTATGGCGCAGCGGGCCTTTGACGCGCGCGCCGACGCAGGATCAGGCACGCTTGCCGCAGGGTCGAAAGATCGGCATGGAGCTTGCTAAACCTGCCCCATGCATAGCCCCTCCATCGATCCATCGCCCCCCGGCCCGAGCGCAACGCGCGCCGCGGCGCTCACACGCGACTGGATCTGTCCGTTTTGCCCTTTGCTGTGCGACGACCTGGCCGCCGCTGCCCACGACGACGGCACGCTCGATGTGCCGGACACCGAATGTTCGCGGCTCGCTCACGCGCTCGCGCAGTACGGCGCAACGGACGCGCAATGCGCTTGCACCGTCGATGGCAACGAAGCGGACAAGGATGCCGCGCTGGCGAGCGCCGCGCAGTTGCTCGCGAACGCGCGCCGCCCGCTATTCGGCGGCCTCGCCACCGACGTCGCCGGCATCCGCGCGCTGTATCCGCTTGCCGCCGCCTGCGGCGCGATCCTCGATCATCTGCACGGCGATGCGCTGACGCCCGCGACGCTCGCTTTGCAAGACCGCGGCTCGTTCTTTACGACGCTCTCCGAAGTGCGCGCGCGCGCCGACCTGCTGGTGTTCTTCGGCTGTCAGCCGTCGCGGCGCTATCCGCGCTTTTTCACGCGCGCGCTGGCGGGCACCGAACTCGCGCGCGAGCTGGTCTTCGTCGGCTGCGAAGCGGACCCGGCCGCGGCCGGCTTCGCGCAAACGCGCATCGACACGCTGCTGCCGGACACCGATCCGTACGACACGCTCGCGCTGTGGTCAGCGCTCGCGGAAGGACGCGACGCCGCCGCGCTGAGCCATGGCGATGGCAGCGCAGCCAACGTGGCAACCGCGCTCGCGTCGTTGCACGCACGCATCGCCGGCGGGCGCTATACGGTGGTCGTCTACGAACCGGCCGCACTGCCCGCGCCGCACGCGGCGCTGCTGATCGAAGCGCTGAACCGGGTCGTGAAGGCCGTGAATCGCACGACGCGTGCGGCATGTCTCACGCTCGGCGGCGACGACGGCGCGTTGACGGTCAATCAGACCGTCACGTGGCTGTCCGGCTTGCCGCTGCGCACGCGCGTGTCGATGCCGGCGCACGCCGCGGGCACCGCGCCGCTCGATCACGATCCGTACCGCTATCGGACGGCTCGGCTGCTCGCCGAACGCGAAGTCGATGCGCTGCTGTGGATCGCGGGCTTCGCGCCGCACGCGTGGCCCGCGTCGCTCGATCCCGCGCTTGCCCTGATCGTGCTCGGTCATCCGGCGCTCGCCGATGCCGCCAGGGCACGCGGCGCGAACACCGTGTTCGTGCCGGTCGCGACACCGGGCGTCGATAGCGGCGGACATCTGTTTCGCATCGACGGCACGGTCGTGATGCCGCTCACCGCCGCGCGTGGTGCCGCGCTGGAGTCGGTGGCGTCGATTGCCGCGAAGTTGAGCGGGCGATTGAGCGGGCAATTGAGCGAACGCTCGAGTACGCGCGAGGATCAGCCATGACTCTCGTCCGGCTCAAGGGCGGCACGTTGTTCGACCCGATCCACAACGTCAACGGCGAGCGCCGCGACCTGACGTTCCGCGACGGCCGCATCGTCGACGTGCCCGCCACCATGCCCGTCGATCGTGAATACGACGCGACCGGCATGATCGTGATGGCGGGCGGCATCGACCTGCATTCGCATATCGGCGGCGGCAAGACCAATCTGTCGCGCCTGCTGCTGCCCGAGGACCATCGCGCCGATGCGCGGGGCGCCCATGCGCCGCGCGAGGCCGCCTACGAAGCCGCGCGCGACGACAACGGCCGCTACCTGCGCCTGCCGTCGTGCGGCGTCTGCACGCCGGGCACGCTCGCGACCGGCTACCGCTACGCCGAAATGGGCTACACGGCCGCGTTCGAGCCGGCGATGATGCCGTCCAACGCGCGCCACACGCACCTCGAAATGGGCGACACGCCGATCATCGATCACGGCGCGTACGTGATGCTCGGCAACGACGAGCTGTTCCTGCGGATGCTCGCCGCGCGCGACGACTTCGAACGTCTGCGCGATTACGTCGGCTGGACGATCGACGCGAGCAAGGCGCTCGGCGTCAAGGTGGTCAACCCCGGCGGCATCTCGGCGTTCAAGTTCAACCAGCGCTCGCTAGACGTCGACGAGCCGCACGCGCACTACGGCATCACGCCGCGCGACGTGCTGCGCACGCTGACGCGCGCGCTGACCGAGCTGCGCGTGCCGCATCCGCTGCACGTGCACACGAGCAATCTCGGCGTGCCCGGCAACCTCGCCTCGACCATCGCGACGATGGACGCCGCCGACGGCCTGCCGATCCATCTGACGCATATCCAGTTTCACAGCTATGGCACTGAGGGTTCGCGCAAGTTTTCGTCGGGCGCGCGGCAGATTGCGGAGGCCGTGAACGCGCGGCCGAACGTGTCGATCGACGTCGGCCAGATCATCTTCGGACAGACCGTCACGGCCTCCGGCGACACGATGATGCAGTTCCGCAACGCGCCGCTCGCGCGGCCGCACAAGTGGGTGGGGGGCGACATCGAGTGCGACGCGGGTTGCGGCGTGCTGCCGTTCCGTTATCGCGAACAGAGCTACGTGAACGCGCTGCAATGGATCATCGGCCTCGAAATCTTCCTGCTCGTCGACGACCCGTGGCGCGTCGCGATGACCACCGATCATCCGAACGGCGGGCCGTTCACGAGCTACCCGCATCTGATCCGCCTGCTGATGGACAAGCCGTTTCGCGATGAGCAACTGGCGAAGCTGCATCCCGAAGCGCAGGTCGCCAGCGCACTGCCGGAGCTCAAACGCGAATTCTCGCTGTACGAGATCGCGATCATCACGCGCGCCGGTCCCGCGCGGCTGCTCGGCCTGCGCGATCGCGGCCATCTCGGCGCGGGCGCGGCGGCGGACATCGCCGTCTATCGCGACGAGCCGGACCGCGAGCGGATGTTCACGTCGCCGGCCTATGTGTTCAAGGACGGCGAACTGGTCGCGCGCGACGGCACGCTGGTCGCGACGCCGACGGGCGGCATCCATTTCGTCGCGCCGCAATTCGATCGCGGCATCGAGACAACGCTGCGCGCGTATAGCGACGCGAACCTCGCGAGCAACTTCGCGCACGCCGCGATCAGCGACGACGAAGCCTGCCGCTGCTGCCGCGGCGGACGGCTATTGCCCGTCGAATGTCTAACCTGACGCGGCCACGATGAACGCTCCCGCCCCGCTCGACATCAACGGCACCGCGATCGACGCGACCTTCGCCGAAGCCTTTCCGATGAAGGCGACCCGGCTCGTGATCACCGCGCACACGCCGACGTGGGCAATGCACGCGGCGAACTCGCTGGCGGGCTTCGCCACCTCGGTGATCGGTTGCGGCTGCGAGGCGGGCGTCGAGCGTGCGCTCGCGCCCGCGGCCACGCCCGACGGCCGGCCCGGCGTCGCGGTGCTGTTGTTCGCGGTGTCGTCGAAGGAACTCGCGAAGCAGATCGGCCGGCGCGTCGGCCAGTGCGTGCTCACCTGTCCGAGCACGGCCGTCTACGGCGGCATCGATCCGGCCACGAGCCACGCGCCGCTGTCGGACCCGGCGCCGCTCGGCAGCGGGCTGCGCTTTTTCGGCGACGGCTGGCAGATCGCGAAGATGATCGACGCGGGGAACGGACCCACGCGTTACTGGCGCGTGCCGGTGATGGACGGCGAGTTCGTCTGCGAAGACGCGGCGGCGACGGTCAAGGCCGTCGGCGGCGGCAACCTGCTGCTGCTCGCGCGCGACCTGGGCGCCGCGCTCGCGGCGGCCGAAGCCGCGGTCGCCGCGATGCGCCGGCTGCCGAACGTGATCATGCCGTTTCCCGGCGGCATCGTGCGCTCGGGCTCGAAGATCGGCTCGAAGTACGCGGGCGCGACCGCGTCGACCAACGACGCGTTCTGCCCGAGCCTGATCGGCCTCGCGCGGCGCAGCGAGTTGAGCGCGGACGTTGGCTGCGTGCTGGAGATCGTCATCGACGGTCTGACCGACGCCGACGTCGGCGCGGCGATGACGGCGGGGATCGGCGCGGCCGCCGGACTCGGCCGGGCGGCCGGCGTGCTGCGCATTTCGGCGGGCAACTACGGCGGCAAGCTCGGGCCGTATCACTTTCATCTGCACGAACTGGCGGCGGGACTCAACGGGAGTCACGCATGAGCACGACCACGTTGCGCGTGAAGACACCACCCGGCTTTCGCGTCGATGCCGCAGCGCTGTCACCCGCGGCGCTGGCCAGCATGAGCGTGGCCGAGATCGAGCGCATCGTGCTGCCGGCCGGCAACGAGCGCTGCGTGGTCGGCGACGTCTTCGAGGTTTCGCGCGACGACGCGCCTGCGTCCGGCGACGACATGGCCACGCTGCTGATCGACGACGCCACGCGGTGGCTCGACAGGCTCGGCGCGCAGATGGATGGCGGACGGCTCGTCGCGCGCGGCTCGGTCGGCGACTACAGCGGCTTCAGAATGAGCGGCGGCTTGCTTGAAATCGACGGCGACGCGGGGCATTTCACCGGCTGCGAAATGCGCGGCGGACGCGTGACGGTGCGCGGCGACAGCGGCGACTTCGCCGCCGGCGCACTGACGGGCGATATGGAAGGCATGAGCGGCGGCACGCTGACGATCCACGGCAACGCCGGCGGGCGGCTCGCCGACCGGATGCGCCGCGGCCTCGTGCTGGTCGGCGGCAACGCGGGCGACTTCGCGGCGTCGCGACTGGTGGCGGGGACCGTCGGCGTGGCGGGGCAACTGGGCGCGCATTATGCCTATGCAATGAGGCGTGGCACGCTGCTGCTCGCGCAACGGCCAGAGCCACTGCCGCCCCCTACTTTCACCGGCGGCGGACACGGTTTCGACGTATTCTGGTCATTGCTCATACGCAGTCTCGCGGCCGAAATCGCGCCGTTTTCGCAGTGGCGCGCGGGCCGTCTGCCGGTCCGATTCACGGGCGACCTCGCGGTCGACGGCCGTGGCGAAATACTGATCGCCGGCTGAACCAGCTATGTCAGCCGCGACTGAAACGGTGTTCGGCAAAAAAGAAACGTCCCGCAACGATGTTGCATGGAGACAGGGCATGAGGACAGCGGATTCTGCAAACGCGAAGCCTGATATCGACGTCAACGCAAATGCCAGCGCCGGCGGCCCGCGCTATGCCGGGCTGCTGATCGCGCTGCACTGGCTGATCGCGCTCGGGATCGTCGGGCTGCTCGCACTCGGGCTTTATATGGTCGGATTGCCGAAGGGCTTGCCTGTCAAGGCGACGCTGATCAATCTGCACAAGTCGCTCGGACTGACGGTTTTCCTGCTGGTGCTTTTGCGCATCGTCGCGCGGCTGGTCCTTCACCGGCCTCCGCTGCCGCCGATGCCACCGTGGCAACGCGCCGCCGCGCGCACTACGCAGGGTCTTTTATATGTCGGCATGGTGGCGATGCCGCTTGCCGGGTATCTCGGCTCGTCGTTCAACACCTATGGCACGCGCTTCTGGGGCATCCTGCTGCCGAAGTGGGGCTGGGACGACGCGCATCTGCGCGCGCTGTTCTTCGGCCTTCACCACGCCATCGGCTTCGCGCTGATCGTGCTGATCGTGCTGCACGTGGCGGGCGCGTTCAAGCATCAGTGGATCGATCGCGACAACCTGCTCGCGAGGATGCTGCCATGACGATGCGAAGCTTATCGCGCCACACGCAGGCAGCCGCCGCGCTCGAAGTCCATACGCTGCGCACGCGCGATGGCCATCGCGTGTGGTATGCGCTGGCCGGCGCGCGCGACGGCGTGCCGGTCGCGGTGCTGCACGGCGGCCCAGGCAGCGGCAGTCAGCCCGGCGTGCTGAGGCTGTTCGATCTGCAGCGCTTTCGCGTCGTTCTGATCGACCAGCGCGGCACCGGTGCCTCGACGCCGCACGGCAGCGTGCGCCACAACCGCACCGACTATCTGATCGCCGATCTCGAAGCGATTCGCGCGCGGCTCGGCTTCGCGCGCTGGGGCGTGCTCGGCGGATCGTGGGGCGCGGCGCTCGCGCTCGCGTATGCGGGGCAGTGTCCGCGGTCGGTGACGGGCGTCGTGCTGCGCGGCCTGTTCCTGACGTCCGCGCGCGAAGTGCGCGGTTTGTTCATCGGCTCACGCAAGCGCGCGCCGCGTGCGTGGTCGAGACTGCGTGCCGCTGCTCGCTGCGAGCAGCCCGCGACACTGGCCGCGCGTTGCGGCGAGACCTTGCAATACGGCGCGAATGAAGCGCGGCAACGCGCGCTCGCGCTGGCCTGGCGCGGCTATGAAAACGCGGTGCTCGCGAGCGCATCGCCGCGAGGCGCCGCACAACGACGTGCGAACCTGCGAAACCCACGCGAACCCCAACGCCACGCGCGCAAGCTGATCGGCAAATACCGGATTCAGGCGCACTACCTCGCGCATCGCTGCTGGCTCGGCGAGACGCGTTTGCTGTCGCTCGCGCGCCGCGCAGCGGCGGCCGGGGTATCGATTGCGGCCGTGCATGGTGCGCGCGATCCGGTGTGTCCGCGCGGCAATCTGCGACGTCTGTCGCGCGCGGTTCCGTCGGCGCGCGTCGAGTCTGTCAGCGCGGCGGGTCATCTGGCGAGCCACCCCGCGTTGCATGCATGCGTCGCGCAGGCGCTCACCGCGATGTTCACGCCCACCGTCGAAGAGGGGCGCAGCAGCATGCGTCGCGCGGCATGAAGATCAAGGTACTCGGCTCGTCGGCCGGCGGCGGCTTTCCGCAGTGGAACTGCAATTGCCGCAATTGCGACGGAGTGCGTCGCGGCACGGTGAAGGCGACGCGCCGCACGCAGTCGTCGATCGCGGTCAGCGCGAATGGCGAGGACTGGCTGCTCGTCAATGCATCGCCCGATCTGCTCGCGCAGATCGCCGCGCATCCCGAACTTCAACCCGCGCGGCGCGCGCGCGACAGCGGCATCGCCGCGGTGCTCGTGATCGACGCGCAGATCGACCACGTGACCGGCCTCTTGATGCTGCGCGAACGCGACACCCCGCTGCCGCTATACGCGACCGATGCGGTCTGGCAAGACCTCCGCTCCGGCTTTCCGGTCGCGCCGATCCTGTCGCACTACTGCGGAGTCGAGCACCGCCGTATCGCGCTCGACGGCGCGCCGCTCGCCGTCGACGCGCTGCCCGGCATCCGCATCGAGGCGCTGCCGCTGTCGAGCAAGGCGCCGCCGTACTCGCCGCATCGCGATGCGCCGGAGCGCGGCGACAACATCGGTCTCGTGCTGACGAACCTGCAATCGGGCCGGCGCGTGTTCTACGCGCCGGGGCTCGGCGCGATCGAGCCGCACGTGCTGGCGGCGATGCGCGAGGCCGATCTGCTACTCGTCGACGGCACGCTGTGGACCGGCGACGAAATGATCCGCCTCGGCCTGTCGAAGAAGACCTCGGCGGATATGGGCCATCTGCCGCAGAGCGGCGCGGGCGGCATGATCGAAACACTCGATTCGCTCGGCGCGAAACGCAAAGTGCTGATCCATATCAACAACACGAATCCGATCCTGATCGAAGACGGCCCCGAGCGGCGCATGCTGGGCGAGCATGGCATCGAGGTCGCGTATGACGCAATGAGCTTCGAGCTTTGAGGCGCGCAGTGAAGAGTACGCAGCGATGCGGTAACGAGGCGCGGCTGTGAACGACGATAAAACGGAGACGGCATGAACGCGAAAGACATTCAGGACACGACACCAACACGCGACGTGAGTACCACGGGAACTCAAGTCATCGACCGACCCGCCTGGAGCCGTGAAGAATTCGAGGCGCAGTTGCGCGCGAAGGGCACCGCCTATCACATCCACCATCCGTTCAACGTGAAGATGAATAGCGGCGGCTGCTCGCGCGAGCAGATTCGCGGCTGGGTCGCGAACCGCTTCTACTACCAGATCAACATTCCGCTGAAGGATGCGGCCGTGCTGTCGAACTGTCCGGACCGCGAGACGCGCCGCCGCTGGGTGCTGCGCATTCTCGATCACGACGGCTACGATGGCGCGGAAGGCGGCATCGAAGCCTGGGCGCGTCTCGCGGATGCGGTCGGCCTCACACGCGACGAACTGTGGTCGCTCGAACACCTGACGCCGGGCGTGCGCTTCGCCGTCGACGCGTATGTGAATTTCGCGCGCCGCGCGCCGTGGCAGGAAGCGGTGTGCTCGTCGCTGACCGAAATGTTCGCGCCGCAGGTGCATCGCGACCGGCTCGCGAGCTGGCCCGAGCACTATCCGTGGATCGAAGCGGAGGGCCTCGCGTATTTCCGTTCGCGCATCTCACTCGCGCAGCGCGATGTGCAGCACGGACTCGAGGTCACGCTTGCCCATTTCACGCGACGCGATCAGCAGGAACGGGCGCTCGACATCCTGCAGTTCAAGCTCGACATTCTGTGGACCATGCTCGACGCGATCGAGAAGGCATTTCCGCAATGAACGACTCGAGACGCGCCGACCCCGCCACGCCGCTCGCGATCGCTAAGCCATTCCGCCTGCAATGGGAGCCCGCGCAGAACGCGCACGTGCTGCTGTACCCCGAGGGCATGGTGAAGCTCAATCAAAGCGCGGGAGAAATCCTCAAGCGCTGCGACGGCACACGCGACATCGATACGCTGATCGCCGAGCTCGAACAGGCGTTCAACACGACCGGCATCGGCAGCGAGGTGCGGGCCTTCATCGCCGACGCGCATGGGCGCGGCTGGCTGGAGTAGCGCGATGACCGATCTTTCTCAAGCTGGCTCTCAGCCCGGCGCGCAAGTGCAAAGCGACGCGGCCGCCGTCGTGCCGCCGCCGCTGTGGCTGCTCGCGGAGCTGACCTATCGCTGTCCGCTGCATTGCGCGTTCTGCTACAACCCGCTCGACTACACCGATCACAACCGCGAACTGACCACCGGGCAATGGCTCGACGTGCTGCGCGAGGCGCGCGCGCTCGGCGCGGTGCAGCTCGGCTTTTCGGGCGGCGAGCCGCTGGTGCGCGACGACGTCGAAGTACTCGTCGAAGAAGCGCACAGGCTCGGCTTCTACACGAACCTGATCACGTCGGGCGTCGGTCTCACCGATCAGCGCCTCGGCGATCTGAAGGCCGCCGGGCTCGATCACATCCAGCTGTCCTTCCAGGATTCGACGCAGCAGTTGAACGACTTCCTGAGCAGCACGCGCACCTTCGAACTGAAGCAGCGCGTCGCCGTCGCGCTCAAGCGGCACGGCTTTCCGATGGTGATGAACTGCGTGCTGCATCGCTACAACCTGCCGCATGTCGACAAGATCATCGAGATGGCATTGGCTCTAGGCGCCGAATATCTGGAGCTGGCGAACACGCAGTTCTACGGCTGGGCGCGCGAGAACCAGGCGCAACTGATGCCGACGCAACAGCAGCTCGAAGAAGCCGAAGCGGTGGTCGCGCGCTATCGCCGCACGCATGGCGAGCGCTGCAAGATCTTCTTCGTCGTGCCCGACTACTTCGAGCGCCGTCCGAAGCGCTGCATGAACGGCTGGGGCGCGGTGTTCCTCGGCGTCGCGCCCGACGGCGCCGCGCTGCCGTGTCACGCGGCGCGCGGCCTGCCCGGCCTGACGCTGCCGAACGTGAAGGACATGCCGTTGCGCGAGATCTGGTACGACAGCGACGCGTTCAACCGCTTTCGGGGTTTGCAATGGATGAAGGAGCCGTGCCGCAGCTGCGAGGAAAAGGACCTCGACCTCGGCGGCTGCCGCTGCCAGGCCTACCTGCTGACCGGCGACGCGGCCAACGCCGACCCGGTCTGCGACAAGTCGCCGTTTCACGACACCGTGGTCAAGATCGTGCGGCGTGCAGCATCGGGATCTGCATCCGCAACCGGGGCGACAGCAGCGGCCCGCGAACAGCCGATCCTGTTCCGCAACGACGCCAACTCACGCAAGTTCGCGGCCGCTGCCCGCGAGCCCGACGCCGGCGGCGATAACCGGGCATCACCCGGAGTCCAATCATGAGTGCCGACACCATCTCCGTTCTGCTCGTCGACGACCATGCGGTCGTGCGCGAAGGCTACCGGCGTCTGCTCGAAGTGAATGCCGACGTCGAGGTGTGCGGCGAAGCGGGCGACGCCGCGCAGGCCTACCAGCGTTTTTGCGCGCTGCGGCCCGACGTGGTCGTGATGGATGTGGCGCTGCCGGGCGCAAGCGGCATCGAAGCGATGCGGCGCATGCTCGCGCGCGAACCGGACGCGCGCGTGCTGATCTTCAGCGTGCACGAGGAATCGATCTTCGTGCGGCGCGCGCTCGACGCGGGCGCGCTCGGCTACGTGACCAAGGCGAGCGCGCCCGACGTGCTGGTCGAAGCGGTGCGCTCGATTGCGCGGCGTGCCCGCTACCTGAGCCCGGACATCTCGCAGGCGCTCGCGCTGCGCACCGCGTTCAACGAAGGGCCGCCGGGGCGTCAGTTGTCGGCGCGCGAGTTCGAGGTGCTGCGGCTGCTCGTGCAGGGCTATACGCTGCCGAGCATCGCCGAAAAGCTGGGCTTGAGTCAGAAAACGGTGGCCAACCACCAATCGGTGATCCGGCAGAAGTTCGGCGCCGACAACGGCGTACAGCTCGCGCAGATGGCAAGCCGCCTCGGGCTTCAGTTCACGGGCTCGGCCAGCCCCGCCTGAGCGGGCACGCGCGCGCAGAACAGAAAACCGCGCTGCGGCTCGCTCGCGACGTGAAATTCGCCGCCGAGCGCCTCGACGCGTTCGCGCATACCGATCAGCCCGAGCCCGCTGCGCGGCCTGGTCAGATCGGTGCCGGGGCCGTCGTCGGCCATCGTCACGACGATCTCGTCGATCTGCGCGCCGTTGTGTTTTCGCGGCGCGCGCACCATGAACAGTTCGACGCGCGAGCGGCGCGCGAACTTCGACACATTCGTCAGTCCTTCCTGCACGAGCCGGTACAGCGTGATCGTCAACGCATCGCTGAGGCCGCTGAAATCCCCTTCGATCGTCATCGAGAACGACGCCTCGGGCAAGCGCTCGCGCCAGCCGTCGACGCAATGTTCGAGCGCGCTCGGCAAGCCGAATTCGTCGAGACCGATCGGCCGCAGGCGGCGGATCATGCCGCCGATCTCGCGATACACATGCGTCGCGCTCTGCATCAGCCCGAGCGCGATGCGATGAATTTCCGGCTCGCGCTCGCCCGATAGATCGCGGATGCGCGCCGCGTCGAGCGAGATCGCGTTCAGGTATTGACCCAGCTCGTCGTGCAGCTCGCGCGCCAGATGGCGGCGCTCCAGTTCCTGCGCCTGCAGCGCCTGACTGGCAAGGCGCCGGTTGTCGGCGAGCAGTCGTTCGGCCTGTTCCTCGAGCATGCGGCGATGGCGCAGTTCGCGGCGCGCATCGCGATAGCGGCGCCACGCGAACCACGCGAGCGCGATCGACAGCACGAACAGCGCGCCCGGCAACTCGTCGAGCTGGAAGCGCTCCATGCCACGCGTGAACCGGTAGACCTTCTCGCTGAGATCGAAGGCGGCGCCGAGCACCGCCGCGAGCACGGTCACGGCGACGACCCAGCCGAGGTCGCGCCATATCGGCGACGATGGCGGCGCTCGGTCAGCGGAAGAGGAATGGATCGGTTCGCTTGACATGACGCTTGCATTCTACTCAGCGCCGGCACGCGCAGCGGGTTTTGCGCGAGTTTGGGAACGCTTCCCCGGCAGATCGGGAAAAGCTCCCGCGCGTCTTACAGACGCGTATGCGAAGCTTTACACCAACGTCAAACAACGCGCGACACGCGTACAAATCAAGCCGGCAGGAGACAATAACGATGAGCATGCGATCACAAGCACGCCGCAAACGCCGGCTTCAGCGGCGTGCCGGCATCACCTTCTGCGTCGGCGGCGCGCTCGCCGGTCTGTCCACGAGCGTATGGGCGCAGGCGGAGCCGCCAGTCGCGGCGTCGGCGCCGGCCTCGGCGCCGGCCTTGGCGTCTTCCGCTGCCTCTTCCGGCACAGCCGACGGCAACGCCAACAGCAACACGACACCCACCACGACCCTCGCGCCGATCGTCGTCGTAGGCACCACGCCGCTGCTCGGCATCGGCACACCGCTCACGCAGGTGCCGGCCAACGTGCAGACGGTCCACGCGGCCGACATCCAACGGCAGGGCCGCCAGACACTCAGCGACTACCTCGCGGCGAATCTGCCTAGCGTCACGATCTCCGACGCGCAGGGCAACCCGTATCAGATGAACCTGTTCTATCGCGGCTTCACCGCGTCACCGCTGCTGGGCACGCCGCAAGGTTTGTCGGTATTCGTCGACGGCGTGCGCATGAACGAACCGTTCGGCGACGTCGTGAACTGGGACCTGCTGCCGCAACAGGCGATCGACACGATGCAGCTGATCCCCGGCTCCAATCCGACTTTCGGCTTCAATACGCTCGGCGGCGCGCTGTCGATCACGACGAAAAATGGCAAGGACAACCCGGTCGGCGAGGCCGAAATACAGGGCGGCTCGTGGGGACGCAAGGCCGCGCAGATCGAACAGGGCGGCACGATCGGCCAGAACCTCGACTACTACTTCACCGCCAACGCCGCGAACGACAACGGCTGGGCCGAGCAGAACGAGAGCCGCATCCGCCAGGCGTTCGGCAAGCTGCGCTATACCGACGCCGACACGACGCTGTCGTTATCGGCCGGCGGCGCGGACAACGATCTGCACGGCGCGCAAACCATTCCGCGCTCGTTCCTCGGTAACCCCAGGCAACCGTACACGTATCCCGATCAGAATCAGAACAGCGCCGGCTACCTGACGCTGTCGGGCGATCATTACTTCAACGACAACGTCGAGCTGAGCGGCAACGCGTACTACCGGCACTTTCGCAATGCCAACACCAGCAGCAACGTCAACAACGACTACGGCACGATCAATCCCGACGGCACCGTCGACACGTTGCAGGCGACCAACGTACAGTCCACCGTGACGACCGACAGCTACGGCGCGAGCCTGCAACTGACGCTGCTCGGCAAGCTCGGCGGCATGCAGAACCAGTTCATCGCGGGCATGGCCGTCGATGCCGCCGACTCGCGCTTCACGCAGTCGTCGCAGGACGCGGCGTTTACCGATTCGCGCGCGACGGTCGGCATCGGGAATTTCGCACAGCAGACCAACGCGAACACGCACAACACGAACTACGGCATCTACCTGACCGACACGCTGTCGCTGACGCCGCAGTGGTCGCTGACGCTGTCGGGCCGCTACAACTGGGCCGATGCGACGATCGGCGACGAATCCGGCACGCAGCCGCAGCTCGACGGCCACCATACGTTCTCGCGCTTCAATCCGGCGGTCGGCATCAACTGGAATCCGACGCCGGCGCTCACCGCCTACGCGACCTACAACGAGGGCATGCGCTCGCCGACCGCGATCGAGCTGGCCTGCGCCGATCCGAACGCGCCGTGTTCGCTGCCGAACGACTTCATCGCCGATCCGTCGTTGCAGCCGGTCATTTCGAAGACCTATGAAGTCGGCGCGCGCGGCAGGATCGGCGGCAACACGACATGGAGCGCGGCTGCCTACAGCACGACGCTCGACAACGACATCGAGTTCATCAGCAGCACCGGCGCGGGCAGTTCGCAGGGGTTTTTCCAGAACGTCGGGCGCACGCGCCGGCAAGGCGTCGAACTGGCTGGGCAGACGAAGTACGGTCCGTTCACGGTGACCGGCAGCTATAGCTACGTCAATGCGACCTACCAGTCGACATGGGTCGAAAGCAGCCCCAGCAACTCGAGCGCCGACGCGAACGGCAACATCACCGTGCATCCCGGCGATCACATCCCGAGCATTCCGGCGACGACCGTCAAGCTGCGGCTCGATTACGCGGCCACCGCGAAATGGCGAATCGGCACGAATCTGACGTGGCGCGGCAGCATCTACGCGCAGGGCGACGAAAACAACCAGGACGTGAACGGCAAGATCTCCGGCTATCTGTTGATCGATATGGACACCAGCTACCAGGTGACGAAACAGTTGCAGGTGTTCGCGTCGGTGTCGAACCTGCTCGACAAGCGCTATGCGAGCTTCGGCGCGCTCGGGGAGAACTTCTTTACCGGACCGGGCAATACGTTCAACGGCACGGCGCCGGTCAACGAGCAGTTCGTCGGGCCGGGTGCGCCGAGGGGGTTCTGGGTGGGGATGAGGTATGCGTGGAAGTAGTGGTGCTTGGCGGGGGCGGATCGCATGGCTTCGCTCCTTCCGCCGCCTGAGGCTTCGTCACGAGCGCAATGCCCGGGGAACGCGGCGCGGATTTTGAGGAATATGTACGCCTCGTCGCGGCACCCGTAAGCCCGGCGTTCGATGCCTAACGACTTCGTGCTCGCGGGATCGAGTTGATAAGCGACGTGGCCGATGCTCAGTCGTGGTGGTGCCGCTTGCCTGCGTGACCCGCCTTTAAATGGCCCTGCCGAAACGGGTCGTTCAACCCGTTTTTATCGAATAGAGGTCGCGCAGGATTTCGTTTTGCTGCTTGCGAATTGAATAATGGCAACGCGCTCCCGTGACATCGTACATATCCACGTGTGTTTTTGGCGGTTCTTCAATATTCCAATCATAAGCTAGTTTAGGGGCTAGATCGCAAGCCTTTGCCGATTCATCTTGTGCGCGCATGTACCGATCGAGCTCAGCCTTGCTCGCGCCTTTGATGCCTCGTGCGGATTTAATTGAATTCGCCAGTTTCTTGTTGTCGACTTCAAGGGATCTTGCATGATGCTCATAGCAATCAAAATCTCCAAATCCGCCACCGCCCAGGTACTGCATGCAATTCGAATCGTTGATCACCTCATCGGCAAATATCGGCCGAAAGCTGCAAAGCGCCATGACTAGCAAGAAGCACCTCCAAAATTTATTCAATGTCGATACCTCTGCCATGTCGAGCATCACCTGACGATTACCAGGAATACCGGTAATGAGGGGACGCTCAATGTCCAGTCTCTCCTTACGACAAGGACCAGGGATCGACCTTGCCACCCTCGATCACGAAATGCTTCGCGTCGGGATTCGAGGGGAATAGGCGCCAGTCCTCATCATCAGGTATCGCATCCGCAAGAATGACTAGTCGCATATCTCTCGCCAGCAAAATGACGGCATCACCGTTCTCGCCCGCCTCGATATTCAAAACAGCCGTTGGGCCATGTGTCACAAGGAGATCACGGATTCGTTCCGTTGTCACTCTCGTTCTCTCTTCAGACGCTGCGAAGTCCGAATAAGACGCAACGATCACGTGTCCCTGCTCGATGCGCCAGTCGCACTGAATATGGAGCGCCCAATCGCCCAGATACTTGATGGTTCCTCTGCCGGTCTTTACCTCCCGAAGCGGACCGAACTGTAACGTAAGCATGTCGGCCGCGTGCGCCACTCCGCTAACGTTAAGCCCGATCAAGGCGGAAAGGTGAAGTCCTACCTGCTCTTTCGTATCGATCATTCCAATTTGTCTCCAAACAGGTCCAGGGCGCGCTCCATCATGCCGTGATACTCAAGATCGTCCATCTGAATATCGTAGTGAAGGCGGCGTGCTTGATTCTTGCTTAGTCCAAGTGCTTTGACCACCGCCTTAAATTGCTTGTTCTGCGCCTGATTGTTACCGGGCCGACCATCGGCGCCGGCGAGCTGCACAGCGTCGCCGTCCGGCATGTCGGGCTGATAGACGAACGACTGAGCATTGCCGAGATTCTCCGGCACGCGCGGGCTGCTGCCATAGAGCGAGCTTGCCATGCTCGCGTCGTCCGCTTGTCGTGAGCGCCCGCGACAATCGCACGCCCATGCGGTGCCCAGGGCTACGGCCATCTCGTAACCGTTTGAATACGACTTCAGCCTATCGAACGGAAACCATTTGCCGGTTTCGATGTTCAGCGCCATTGCGGATGGCATTGGCGGAAAGTTTGAGTAGATCGAATAGGTGATACGGCAAAGCAGGCATTCTTCCTCGTCCCCAGTGCCGTCCTGTTTCTGTTGTTCCATTTGACCTCTTCTGATTTTCCAGAAAACACCCGACGAATTAACCATCTAAAGGAATCACAGTCAACAGTTTTAATTTAGGATAGGTACGTTTTGACAAACATTGACAATAAACGTCAAAAAAACGGCAGACCTGTGACTCCTGGCTTTACCACGGCAAACCACTAACCGGTTCTGTCGGCATTCCAATGAAGGTGGCTTGATAGCGCCTTTTTCAATTACACGGCGAGAAGCAGACGTTTATTCGTTTGCATATCTCGTCTGCGCATATTGGCGCTTTGCGCCCATCAGACAATTCCTGTTTTTTATTTCTGTTGTTGCTTCGCACTGCATTGACAATTTTTAACTTACCCGAGCGGTGGTATGAGGTATTTTTCGGCAGGTTAAAGAAATACGCTACGCAGAATGAATAAGAACATGTTCAGGCTGGTTTTCAGCCGGTGCCGGAGTATGCTCGTCGCTGTTGCGGAAACCGCCATTGCCCACGGCAACGCAAGTCAGGGCGAGACCCATTCATCGGCCTCACGGCGCCCGATCACACTGTTCGCCATGCGTCACGCAGCTTTCGCCGCGCTGGTGCTGTGCGGACTCGCACCTGTTCTCGCGGATGCGCAGATCGTGCCCTCGGGTGCGCACGCGCCGAATGTCATCCAGACGCGCAATGGCCTGCCGCAGGTCGATATCAACAAGGCGTCGAATGCGGGTGTTTCGGTTAATACGTATTCGCAGTTCGATGTGCAGAAAAACGGCGCGATCCTGAACAACTCGCCCGTTATCACGAACACGCAACTCGCAGGACAGGTGAGTGGTAACCCGAATCTTTCGCCAGGCCAGTCCGCGCGGATCATTCTCAACCAGGTCAACAGCAATTCGCCCAGCCAGTTGCGCGGCTATCTCGAAGTGGCGGGCAACAGGGCCGAAGTCGTCGTGGCAAACGGTTCGGGGATCGTGGTCGATGGCGGCGGCTTCATCAATACCACGCGCGGCATTCTCACCACCGGCACGCCGATGCTCGATGCGGGCGGCAACCTGAGCGGTTTCAACGTAACTGGCGGCATGATTACCGTCCAGGGCGCGGGCCTGGACGCGACCAATATTGATCAGGTGGACCTGATCTCCCGCGCGGTGGAGGCTAACGCGGCCATCCGTGCCAACGACCTGAATGTTATCGCCGGCGCAAATCGGGTCAATCACGACACGCTGGCCGCGACGCCCATCGCAGGCAGCGGCGCAGCGCCAGGTGTGTCCATCGACGTGAGCCAGCTTGGCGGAATGTACGCCAACCGTATCGTTCTGGTCAGCAATGAATACGGTGTCGGGGTGTCCAATGCGGGCGTGATCGCCGCCCAGGCGGGCGACCTGACGCTCACGACGCAGGGCAAGCTGGTTCTCACCGGCAAGACAACCGCGAGCGGCAATCTTGCGGTGTCAGCGGCGGGCGATGTAGACAACAGCGGCTCGACCTACACGCAGCAGAACCTGACCATCAGTGCGGGGAACGTCACGTCAAGCGGCACCTTCGGTGCGGGCATCAATGCGGATGGCAGCGTTGGCCAGAGCGGCGATCTGAATCTCAGCGCAGCGGGCGTGCTGTCGGCCACCGGCACGAACCTCGCTGGCGGCAATGCGACCCTGCGCGGTGCGTCGGTGAACCTCGCAGAAAGCACGACAGCAGCGAATGGCAATCTTGCGCTGAGTGCGACGGGTGGCGATCTGAACACGTCAGGCGCGAGCGCGACCGCAGGCGGCGCGCTGACGGCGAGCGCAACCGGCACGCTTGACACCAGCGGCGCAACGCTCGCGAGTGCCGCAAACATGCAACTGGCAGGCAGCCAGATCACGAACACAGCCGGTCGGGCGCTCTCGGGCGGCGCGCTGGCCGTGCAGACGGCGGGCTCGCTCGCCAACCGGCAGGGCGTATTGCAGGCCGCCGGAAAAGAAAGCATCGTCGCCGGGTCCATCGACAACACGGCGGGCCGCATCGTGTCGCTCAACGGCGACGGCTTGACAGTGAATACGGCGGGCGCGCTTGTGAATGCGTCGGGTACGGCGGTGGACGGCGAACAGGGCGGCGTCATCGGCAGCAACGGCGATGTGGGCCTGACGGCGGACACGTTGACCAATCAGGGCACGGTGTCGGCGCTTGGCAATGCCACGCTCGCCGCGTGGGCAATCACCAACGACGGCGGCATGGTGACGGCAGGCGGCTCGCTCAATGCCACGGCGACGGGCGCGCTCTCCAACGTGCAGGGTCGGCTTTCCGCGACGGATACCACCGTGTCCGGGGCATTCATCGACAATACCTCGGGCCTGATTGACGGCGACCAGTTGCGCGTATCGAGCACAGGTGCGCTGATAAACCGTCACGGCACGATCCAGCAGACCAGTGCAGCGGCCCAGACGATCAGCGCGGGCGGCGCGCTGGACAACACACACGGCACGATTGCCTCCAACGCGCAGGACCTCACGGTAAGCGCGCAGTCGATCACGAACGACAGCGGCAAGATCGGGCACGCGGGCACAGGCACGCTGGCCGTAAGCTCGGCCGGGGCACTCTCTAACGTTGGCGGCCAGATCGGGACGAACGGCGCGCTGCAAACTGCCGCAGCCTCGCTCGACAATGCGGGGGGCAAGCTCGCCGCGCAGCAGGCCGCGAGCATCGCCGCCGCCAGCGGCATCGTTAACCGCGACGCCGGGCAGATTTACGGCGACGCGGGCCTCACGGTTTCCACCCAGGGCGATTTCGACAACTCGGGCGGCTCGGCACAGAGCGGCGCAGACCTGACGCTCGACGCGTCCGGCAGGGTCATCAACGCGGGCGGTGTGATTGCCGTGAACGGCGCGGCCGGGACGCTTGCCGTAGCGGGTTCGGGCATTGACAACACATCCGGCTCGATCACCAACGCGGGAACGGGACAGACCACGCTCAGCGCTGCCGGCACGATCACGAACACGGCTGGCGTGCTGGGCGGCAACGGCGATGTACAGGTCAACGCGCAGAACCTGGCGAACCGGTCCGGAGGCCAGGTGGTGGCGGGTGGCACCGCCACCCTTGCCATCACGGATACGGTCGATAACACGGATGGCAGGCTGTATGGCGGCACGGCGCTGAACCTGAACCAGCCCGCCGCGACGCTCAATAATGACGACGGCTCCATCGAGAGCGCGCAGGACGTATCCCTGCGGGTGGCGTCCATGTCGAACGCAGGCGGCGCGGTGCGCGCCAACCGCGACATCGGCATGAGCGGTACGCTCGCGGGCGACGGCGGGATCACGGCGGGTCGCGACCTCACGCTGGCGCTCCAAGGCGACTTCGCCAGCAACGCAGCGACCGCCCTGCATGCGGACAACAACCTGACGCTCGGTGTTGGCGGCACGTTCACGAACACCGCTGCACTGGAAGCAGGCAACGCGTTGACGGTGAACGCGGCCAATGTCGTCAACGCGACCGGCGCGGACATGAATTCGGCGGCGACCACCGTCAATGCCACGGGCGATATCACGAACGCGGGCGAGATCGAGGGCGATGCGGTCACGACGCACAGCGCGAGCCTGAACAACACGGGCGCGGTGATTGGCAACAACGTCATCGTGAACGCCACGGACGTGACTAATGAGGGCGCGCAGGCGGTCATCGCCGGGGCATCGTTCCTTGGTATCTACGCGGGCAGTTCGCTGACGAACGCGGACGGCGCCCTGATCTACAGCGGGGGGAACATGGAACTGGCGCGCGACGATGCGCGCGACTCCACGGGCCTGCTCGCGAACCAGACGGGCATCATCACGAACAGCGCGGCCAGCATCCAGGCGGCGGGCGATATCGACGTGGCCGCGCGGACGCTGACCAACCAGCGCACGGGCGTTCAGACCGAAGCCGGAACGCCTGTCACGACCGTGGGGCCGACGCTGACGCTGTGGACGGGGGGCATTCCGGTTGACGAAGTCGCCAGCTACCACAGCGCGATCTATGAGCAGTGGATTTTCAGCGGCGTGGGGGGCATCGGTGGTCAGGTAATCGGCAAACTGGCAAAGGCATTGGTCGTGACGTTGCCTGCTTCACAGGTGACCAACATCGACGCCACTAGCCAGACGTTCTCGCTCACTACGCCACTGACGGATACCTACAGGCTGTGCCCGACCACCTACTGTGTCGCGGACCCGCAGACCCGCACCATTACCAATAACGCGGTGCAGTATTACCAGAGTCTGGTCCAGAACAGCGACGGTACGGTCACGCTCACTTTCTATCCGGACTACGATCCGACGAAGAACATCGCGCCTGACCAGGTCAGGATCGATACGACGCTTGGCACGGACAGCCACGATTACGTTGAACTGAGCCGCACGTCTACCACCACGACCGTGACCGACCAGCTTCTGAACGCCGGCACAGCAGCAACGATCCAGGCGCAGGGCTCGATCCGCGTCAACGCAGACGGCGGCACGATCAGCAATGAATCGTCCACGATGGCCGCAGGCGGTGACCTCGTACGCCGCGCGACAGGCGGCTCGGTGAACGATACCGGCATCCTGTTGCAGCAGACCGGCACGCAAACAGATGTCTCGACCTTCTACTGGCACGCAAAGACCAGCGACAGCGACGACACGAGGCCGGATGTCAAAGACGACACTGTGCCGCTACCGTCCACGACGGTTGCCTCGCTGCCCGCGATTGCTGCGGCCAACCAGACCGTTCAGACCGACGCACAGGACATTACCATCGGCTCGGTGGATCGCGTCGGCCAGACAGTCACGGGCGCAGGCGTATCCGGTGGTGACGCAACCGGCACCCAGCTGGGTAGCACCAGTACCTCGGGTAACCGGCCGCAGACGCTCGGCGGCGCAGCAGGCGGTATTCCAGGCCTGAAGCTTCCGGCCAGCGCGCTGTACACGTATCAGAGCGCGCCCGGCGCGCCCTATCTCGTCGTCACCGATCCGCGCCTGACGAGCTATACGAAGTTCATTTCAAGCGACTACATGCTCGCCCAGCTCGGCCTGAATCCCCAGGTAACCGAGAAGCGTCTCGGTGACGGCATGTATGAGCAGCAACTGGTGATGGAACAGGTCACGCAACTGACCGGGCGGACGTTCCTCGGGCCTTACACCAGCAACCTGGACGAATACACGGCGCTGATGAACAACGGCGTGTCGTATGCGAAGGCGTTTGACCTCACGGTGGGCGTTGGGCTGACCGATGCACAGATGGCGCAACTGACGACCGACATGGTGTGGCTGGTGAGCCAGACCGTCACACTGCCGGACGGTACGCAGCAGACGGTGCTGGTGCCCCAGGTTTATCTCGCGCAGTCCAGCACCGTTGACCTTCAGGACAGCGGCGCGCTGGTGGCCGGTAACCGCGTGAACCTGAACGCGACAGGCGATGTGACGAGCAGCGGCCACGTCGCAAGCGACGTGGCGACCACGGTCATCGGCAACAACGTCGTGAACCGGGGCGTGATCGGTAGCGGCGGCGCGACGACGGTAGCCGCCGTGCAGGATGTGACGAACATCGGCGGACGCATTGGCGGCGTCGATACGGTGGTTAGCGCAGGCCGCGATCTCGTCGACCAGAGCACAACCGCCCAGGCAGCGGTGACGGGTGGCAACGCCGGCTTCACGTCCAGCGCAACTGGCATGGCGGTCCAGTCGGTCGGCACGATCTCCGCGAGCAACAGCGCGACGCTGCTCGCAGGCCATGACGTGAACATGATTGGGGCGGCGCTCCAGAGCGGCGGCGATACGACCATCGGCGCGGGCCACGACATCAACCTCGGCACGACGACGCTCACGGCCACCCAGGACGCGGGAACCACCGATGGCCTGAACGGCCACCACAGCATCACCACAACCAGCATTGGCAGCACGATCACGACCGGCGGTAACCTTACCACTGTCTCGGGCAACGATACGACGCTGACCGGAGCGCAGGTTCAGGCGGGCGGCAATGCGACGATGGTGGCGGGCGGCGACCTGACGGTGACAGCGGCGAAGGACACAGCAACGTATAGCGGCCAGTCGATGGGCGGCGATCTCGCGCATCATAAGGATTCGACCTACGACGAAACCGCCCATGGCAGCAGCATCAACGCGGGTGGGAACGTCACGCTCGCGGCGGGCCAGTCCGGGACGGGCAACCTCTCGATTCTCGGCTCATCGGTGGGCACGGGCGGTGTGAGCGGCGCAACCGGTGGCGGCGTCATCCTGCAATCGACCGGCGATATCACGGTCGGCGCGGTGACCGAAACGCACGACGCGGACCACTGGTCGCAGAACAGCCACGCCAGCGTCCTGTCGAGCAACAGGATCACCGACACGTCCACCTCGCATGCGGTGCTATCGGTCGGCTCGACCGTATCGGGCGATACCGTAGCGGCCAGTGCGGCGCACGATCTGAATATCAACGGGTCCACCGTCGCTTCGACGAACGACATGACGCTCGCGGCGGGTCATGACCTCGACATCACGACCGCTCAGAATACGAGCCAGAGCAGCACGCTTCATGAGGAGCAGGCTTCCGGCTTTGGTGCGATGAGCGGTGGCGGCGCGAGCATCAACTATGGCACGCGCGAGGAGAAGGACACGACGCACGACAACAGCGTCACCAGCAACGGCAGTCTGGTGGGCAGCACGAACGGCAGCGTGACGATGACGGCGGGCAACGACCTGCATATCACCGGCAGCGACGTCATTGCCGCGCAGAACGTGACCGGCACGGCGGCCAACGTCATCATCGATGCGGCGACGAATACGTCACACCACGACGAAACGCAGGAGATGAAACAGAGTGGCTTTACGCTCGGTCTCGCGGGAAGCGTGGGCGATGCGATCAACGGTGCTGTCCAGCAGGGGCAGAGCCTTGCGAGCGGCAACAGCGATGACCGCGCAACGGCGCTGCATGCGATCGCGGCAGGCGGTAACGCTGGCATGGCCGCACTGGGGGCCAAGGCACTGGCCGATGGCGCCAAGGGTCCGAACGCGCCGAGCATCGGCGCACAACTGAGCTTCGGCAGCAGTCAGAGCAAAAGCACGTCCAGCGAGGACCAGACCACGCATACCGGCTCGACAGTCCAGGCGGGCGGCACGACCACGTTTATCGCAACGGGTAACGGGACGGCGGGCTCGGGCAACATCACGGTCGCGGGTTCGAACGTGAGCGCGAATGACGTGGTGCTGGCCGCAAAGAATCAGGTCAATCTGCTCAATACGACCGATACCGATACCACCGCCAGCACCAACAAGTCGAGCAGCGCGAGCGTCGGCGTGTCCTACGGCACACAGGGCTTCGGCGTGTCGGCGTCGATATCGAATGCGCACGGCGATGCGAACAGCGACGCGGCCATGCGGAACAACGCGCACGTCACGGGTGCGAACAGCGTGACCATTCTGAGCGGCGGCGATACGAACATCATCGGATCGAACGTGAACGGCGGCACGGTCACGGCAAACGTGGGCGGCAACCTGAACGTTGAAAGCGTGCAGGATACGACCGTCAGCACCGTGCATCAGAGCGGTGTGAGCGGCGGCTTCAGCGTCAGCCAGGGCGGTGGCAGCGCGAGTTTCAGCGCACAGAACGGTCATGCGGATTCGAACTATGCCCAGGTCAAGGAGCAGGCGGGTATCCAGGCGGGTGACGGCGGTTTCAACATCAACGTCAACGGCAACACGGACCTCAAGGGCGCAGTGATTGCGAGCTATGCCGATGCGTCGAAGAACAGCCTGACGACCGGCACGCTGACGTTCAGCGATATCGAGAACCGGTCGCACTACAGCGCGACGAGTACAGGGGTCAGTGCGGGCGTCGGTGTCGGGAGTACCGGCAAGGCGGTTGGGCCGGGATCGGTGAGCGGCGCGGGCGGTGCGGTACCAATGGTCCTGAACGAGAACGGTGACGACAGCGCCACCACGCGCAGCGCGATCGGTGCCGGGGCGATCATTATCACGGACGGCGCGCACCAGACGCAGGATGCGGCCGCCCTGAGTCGCGATACCACAAACACGAACGGCACGGTCTCGAACACACCGGACGTGAACCATATCCTGAACCAGCAGGCGGACACGATGGCGGCGGCGCAGGCGGCGGGCCAGGTGGTGGCGCAGGGGATTGCGGCGTACGCGAATGCAAAGCAGGAGACTGCCCAGAAGGCGGCGGATGCGGCAAAGGCCTCCGGTGACATGGATACTTACGCGAAGTACCAGGCCGAGGCGAATTCGTGGGCGGAAGGCGGGACGAACCGCGTGGGGCTGCACGTTGCGGGCGGAGCGCTGCTTGGAGGTCTTGCCGGAGGCGGGATTGGCTCGGCGGCGGCCGGCGCGGCGGGCGCCGGGGTGTCGTCGGCGCTGGCTGGAAAGCTGAATGGTCTGGCCGATGAGATTGGCGGCGCGACGGGATCGATGACGCTGGGCAATGTGACGTCGAACGTGCTGGCCGGGTTGAGTGGTGCGCTGGTGGGCGGTAGCGCGGGCGCGTTCACGGCATCGAATGCGGACCTGTACAACCGCAGCACTGGTAATAGCGATGGCACGGGCGGCACGGGCAATCCGTTCGGGATGCGCAAAGACTTTCTAACCCAGGTATGCGGTGCGGGCGCGCAGTGTAGCGATGCAACGCTGAATGCGGCAATTCAGGCTCTGGGGGCGAATGCAGATGCTGCCGCTGGTACTCTCCAGCCCAACTACGCGACCGCCAACGGGGGCGTACTATCGGCTAATGGGACGCTTGCGGTGAACCTGTATGACGGCCACCGGTATGTTGGTAGTGGAGTATCAATGACTAATCCATCGGCCGTTTCGTGGATGCCGAGCGGCACCGCAACGCTGGGATGGATATTTGGCGCGCAAGACGCAGATGCAACCAATTCATTTCTGAATGGTGATGGTAGTCAATATTTTGTTTCAGTACCAACACCCTTTGGTGTCAATGTGTTCGGCGCGGTCACCCATGCGTATGCCGGTAGTACGGCCGTCGAAATTGGGTTTGGGTCACCTGGTGGAAAAACCATCGGGGTAATGCCTTGGGGTCATTCCTCCCCTGTGGGCGCCAAGTAAAGGAGATTGATATGGCAACTGGCGGAGGGCCAACGCCCGAACAGTGGGCACGTATGAGCAAAAAGCAAAAGACTTTTTACTGGGTATTTATCGCTGTAATCGCGGCAGTGATAGGGAGCGCGGTAATTGAAAAACTATTTGGATGAAGGCGGCGATAATCGCGTGCTGCTGCATCTTGCGGGCGGCGCGCTGATTGGTGCCTCGGTGGGGGCAGCGCATTCGGGGCGATCGGTGGTGCGGCTGGTGCGGGCCTGTCTTCGAAGCTCACGGGGCAGCTTGAGAGCCTGTCCAAGGGTGTCGCAGCAGATACGGGCTCGGAACTGCTCGGCAACACCTCGCTGCGAATGTGGCGGCGGGCGTAGGTGGCACGCTTGTGGGCGGCACGGCGGGCGCGGCTACTGGATCGGCGGTCGAGTTGTACAACCAGATGCTCCACCAGAAAAAGAATAGTCTGCTGCCCTCGGCATGTACGGCGTTCTCACCGTGCAACGAGTCGGTAGCAATGGCGCAGGTTAATGCGATCGCTGCAAACGCTAATGCTTCTCCAATCAATGCAATGATGCCATCCGCTGCCACTATCACGGACCAGGACTCGACCGCGTTGGCGCTTGCATCTCCGTGGCTACCGCCTCCGTATGACGTTGCCGCTGCCGTTGCCTCAGCGGGCCTGCAGTCCTTAAGCAATTTTAACAATCCGCCAAGTCAAGCATCGGTCCTATACAACACGGTGAGTACAATCGGCGGTGCATTGCTTCCGCAAGGAAAATGGACGCAGACTCTGTTCACTGTGGGTACGACGGCGGCGCAACCTTATGTCGTTCCGCAGAATTGAAGTATTACTAGCGATAGTTACCAAGAGATACTATGGATAGCAATAAATGGAAGGATGAGCTGACGCCGATAGAACGAACGGTCTACCGTTGTATCTCCTATTTGGCGCTAGCGGTCGTCTTTTGTTGCATTTACTTGCTGCGCAAGCATTCGCCATCAACCGTTATTTTTGCGATTGGGATATTCGCATTACTAATAGCATTGATCTTTGGAGCGGGATACAGCAAGAGCGTCAGGGTGCTAGACCTAAGACGTTTTGATAAACAATCAGATAAACGAGACTCTAGCAAACGATAGAAGATGTCGATGTTTGGCGGTTCCTATCGTATCCTAATGAAGATACGCTGGCAAAGAAGGAGGCCAAGCTGGCTGCACAGCCGCTTGACATTTCTACGAGGCCGCATTATTGCGGAAATATCATGCATCCAGAATTTCGCCGTCCCCCGGTAGGGCCGCGCCGTTCCGCTTGGCCCTACCGCTTCGCCGAATTGTTCTTCGGTACGATCGCGAAGGCGACAATGGTCATCGCCGTTTTGCTTCTTGCTGTTCTCGAAATTTTCAGTGGGGGCGCAGGTGGGAGCTTAAGCGACCTTCCAACAACTCGCAGAGGTTGGCGAAATCTATTGCTCGTTATGCTGACGGTTCTCATCGTTGTTGCGCTTGGTATTTATTTCTTTGCCCCAAAGGCGAGTCACCCACATCGCTGAGACGATCGAGCAGCACGGTGGGCATGTTCGAAGGCGCGAACGCGTATCGCTTCAACCGGCAACTGCCCGCTGATTGGCGAACGTCCGCTTCGCCCGCATAATTATCAGAATCAGGAATTGAAGAACAATGAAAGTCAGCAAGCGGCTATCGCTTCTGCCGTTGATAGCCTCTGCCTCGCTCGCGGGACAGGCTGTCCACGCACAGCAGGCCCCGACCCCAGCCGACACGGCGGCAGCGGCACGCGCGAACGCCGAACAGAACCAGCAGGTCAAGGAACAGCACGAAGCTCAGCAACGCGACGCGACAGTCAAAGCGCCGGCCGTGCGCTCGACTGTCGAACGCGCATCGAACTGGCCTGAACTGCCAGTCGAAACGCCGTGCTTTCGCATCGACTCGTTCGTGCTCGACGTGCCCGCGACGCTGCCGGATGCAGTACGCAAACAGGGCGCATCTGCGTTGCCGCTCGACCGCTTCGCCTTCGCCCGCGAATGGCTCGACCATTACCGGGGGCAATGCATCGGCAAGGCGGGACTCGACACGCTCACCAAGGGATTGCAGCAGGCTATTCTCGGTCGCGGCTACATCACCACACGCGTACTGCTGCCTGAGCAGGACCTGTCAAGCGGCGTGCTGAAGTTCGCACTGGTGCCGGGTGTCGTGCGCACGATCCGCTTTGCCGATCCCGCCACGCGCGGCACATGGAAAACCGCCTTCCCGGCCCGCGAGGGTGACATGCTGAACCTGCGTGACCTCGAACAGGGACTCGAACAGATGAAGCGCGTCAGCAGTCAGGACGTGGACATGAAAATCGAGCCTACCGACGTACCGGGCGAAAGCGATGTGGTCGTGACGGTAAAGCGCGCGAAGCCCTGGAAGGTGGTCACCTCGGTGGACAACTCAGGCACGCGGGCCACCGGCAAGCTGCAAGGCAACCTGAGCCTTGGCATCGACAATCCGCTCGGGCTGAACGACATTTTCAACGTCGGTGTGAGTCAGGACCTCGAATTCGGTGACAAAGGTCTCGGTTCGCACGGCTGGAACGGCTTCTATTCGGTTCCGTGGGGCTACTGGACCGGCACGCTATCGGCCTACACGAACACGTATTACCAGCAGATCGCGGGCGCGAACGCGACTTTCGTTTCGAGCGGCAATGCGCAGACGGTGGACTTCAGGCTACAGCGCGTGCTCATGCGCAGCCAGAACAACGTACTTGGCGCGCAGTTCCGCCTGACGAAGCGCTTCGGTGAAAGCTTCATTGAAGACACCGATATCCCGCAGCAGCGGCGCAACAACACGTTCATCGAGGCCGGCCTGACCGATCGCCACTACTTCGGCAGTTCGCAGTTCGACGGTAGTCTCGCGTACCGTCAGGGCGTGGGCGGACTCGGGGCGACACCAGACTTCTACGAGAATGGCCCGACTTACCGCTTCCGCATGGCCGTCCTCGACGCGAACCTGTCAATGCCGTTCAGGATAGCAAGCCAGCCATTGCGTTACGTGACGAGCGTGCATGGGCAGTTCACGAACAACACGCTGAACTATATCGATGACCTGACCATCGGCAGCCGCTACACGGTGCGCGGCTTCGACGGCGAAACGATGCTCGCGGCCGAACGCGGTTTCTTCTGGCGCAACGAGTTGCAGCTACCGGTTGGATCGACGGGGCAGTCACTTTACGCAGGCATCGATTACGGGCAAGTGTTCGGACCGAACGCCGCATATCTCGCCGGTACGCAACTGGCAGGTGCGGTGATCGGTGTGCGCGGTAGTGCATCAGCAAAGGCTGGCGCGCTCGCCTATGACCTGTTCGCCGGGACGCCGATCTACAAGCCGTCAGATTTTCCCACTGCGCGCGTGACGCTCGGTTTCCAGTTGACCGCTCAATTCTGATATTCACCCTGCCGACGCTATCCCGGTTTTCGGCGTTTCAACAAAGAGGAAAACAAAATGAAGTTATCGAAAACGAATGGGCTTGGAGCCGTTGCTGTTGCCGTTGTGGTGGCACTGGGCGGATGTGCAACCGAGTCGTCGCGCTCGCTGCCGGTGCCTCCCGTCGCCAGTGCGCAGAAGCCAGCGGTGGGCCAACCCATCGGCATTTCAGTCGGCAAGTTCGACAACCGGTCGAGCTATATGCGCGGCATCTTCTCGGACGGCGTTGACCGTCTGGGTGGTCAGTCCAAAACCATCCTGATTACGGCGCTCCAGCAGACTGGGCGCTTCAATGTGCTCGATCGCGACAACCTCGACGAAATCCGCCAGGAAGCAGGCTTCCTCAAAAAAGCACAATCGATCAAGGGGGCGCGCTTCGTCATCACCGGCGACGTAACGGAGTTCGGTCGCAAGGAGGTCGGCGACCGGCAGCTATTTGGCATCCTCGGCCGTGGCAAGAGTCAGGTGGCCTACGCAAAGGTCAGCCTGAACGTCGTCGACACGACGACATCGGAAGTCGTGGCGTCGAGCCAGGGAGCGGGCGAGTTCAGCCTTTCGAACCGTGAAGTCAT
Source organism: Paraburkholderia sp. MM5496-R1 (assembly GCF_050436205.1). NCBI lineage: Bacteria > Pseudomonadati > Pseudomonadota > Betaproteobacteria > Burkholderiales > Burkholderiaceae > Paraburkholderia > Paraburkholderia sp. MM5496-R1. Next base: position 1,615,187 of record NZ_JBNDLT010000003.1, on the reverse strand, counting down.
CGGCTTCGGCGGAACCGCCGGCTACGACTCGACACTGAACGGCAAGGTGCTCGATCTGGCGATTCAGGAGGCCGTCAATCACCTGGTCGAGCAGGTCGATGCAGGCACGCTCAAGGCCGCACAGTAAGTGTGCCGGGCCATTGCGTTCCATCCACTTTCAACCGCATCTGCCATAAATATGATGACGCGATTCACGATGAAACATAGCCGCATGATGCGGGGAATCTGTCTGCCAGCAATGGCGACAGCCATGCTCCTCACGGGATGCGCGGCGAACCGCCCCCAGCCGCTTTACCAGTGGACCGGCTACCAGCCGGCCGTGTACGACTATCTCAAGGGAGAAAAGGCTCCGCAGGAGCAGATCGATGCGCTGGAAAAGGCCCTCCAGGACATCAGCGGCAAGGGGCACACGCCGCCGCCGGGATTTCATGCGCAACTGGGCATGCTGTACGCCAGTGTCGGGAACGACACCCAGGCCATGCAGGAGTTCGAGTCCGAGAAGCAACTGTTTCCGGAGTCCTCCACCTACATGGACTTCCTGATGAAACATAAAACGAAACAGCCCTAAGCGAGCCGTCATGTCCAGATTCCTTTCTTTCAGACTTTGGTTTGCCCTCTCGACGTTCGCGTTGTTAGCTGCGTGTGCGCAACCCGTCAAGCATGCCGATTACACCGCTTTCAGGAACAGCCGGCCGCACTCAATCCTCGTTCTACCGCCCGAAAACGAGACGACCGACGTGCAGGCGACGAACAGCATGCTTTCGCAGATGACGATGCCACTCGCCGAATCGGGTTACTACGTGGTGCCGGTGGCGGTGATGGATGAGACATTCCGCCAGAACGGCCTGACCGTCCCGGCCGATATTCAGGCAACCTCCCCCGCGAAGCTTCGGGAGATCTTCGGTGCTGACGCCGCGCTGTATTCGAAGATCACACAGTACGGCACCGTGTACCACATCGTCGACAGTGCAACAGTAGTAACGGCGTCCGCCAGGCTGGTCGATCTCAAGACCGGTGACGTGCTATGGCAGGGTAGTGCGAGCGCCAACAGCAATGAGGGCAACAACAATGCTGGCGGTGGCCTGATCGGCATGCTGGTCATGGCAGCGATCAAGCAGGTTGCGAATTCGCTGACGGACAGGGGGCACGATATTGCCGGAGTGACGAGCTATCGGCTTCTGCATGCCGGGCCGCCGAACGGGCTGCTTTACGGGCCACGGTCACCTCAATACGGCACTGATTGAACAATCCTCGATCAGCAGGGACCGGCTGTGGCGGCAGATGGCTCGTACGGTACTACTGCGTAGAAAGTAGGACCTGGTCGGACAGACGATGTCAGATCGTCGGTCTCAGTGCGGCCATGAAGCGTCATTCGCCCGCACCATAGCTGGGACATTCGAAAGTCGGCTCCGCTCGGCGGATCCAACCGGTCGATGCAACACAATGAACGTCTCATGAGCGGCGCGAGTGTTGCAAATGAAACAGAGGCGCCGGTGCCTCTTCAGCTGCCGCAGCTCCGGTTTCGGCTTCGCGGCGCCAGGCGCGGTTCTCGTCACACAAACGGGAGACGATCAGAGATCACGGCTCGTGATCTTTTCGCTAACTGGCGCAGCCTCGGGTCTCGGCTGGCCAAAATCTTGTCGTCTTCCGACTCCGCGATTTCGACGACGTCCCTGCAACTAACATCCATTTGTCCATTTCGATTCGACAAACGGGCAGTGAGAGGTCGAATAAACCATGGGAGAAAACAATGGCAAGCGCGCCCCTCAATATTGACGATTCGGGCTGCAGCCTTGAAATCAGCGTCGACGAGACAGCGGCAAGCTCACGTCGTGTCCGGGCCGGTGACAAGCAAAACGAAGCAGCATTATTTTGCAGTGAGTTTCTCTCTGTCGACATCGATCAGATCATCAGCGATCTAAATGAAAATGGATATTACGCCTTCCCCTCGGCGATATCGCAATACACGCTGAAAACCATCGAGCGCGACGCGACACAAACGAGAATTGGGCTGAATGAAAACTCCATCAGCGGCGTCTACTCCGAGAAACAGTACTACCTGACCAATCTTCTCGCAGTTTCGAAGACCTTCTACAACTTTGCCACCTCGTCGTTAGTGCTCAAAATCTGCGAGCGATATCTGGGCAACGAATTCCGGCTGAAAGCGCTGCGTTATTATGAAACATATGGTGGACACCATATGCAGTGGCACACCGACAACAAGACTGACAAAGCATTCGCTCATATTCCGGGAATCATCTTTATTTTTTATGTCTCGGAGGTCGAGGATGGCGAGTTTCAATATATCGAAGGCTCTCACCTTTGGTCGGGCGAAAAGGCATATAGCGACTATACCGACGAGTTTATCGAAGCGAACTACGAGTCCGCGATCAGAAGCTTCAAGATGCCCAGTGGCTCCTTGCTGATCTACAACACATACGGCATACACAGAGCGAGGCCCGTCAACAACAAGAATTTCGTCAGGAAAAGCGTCTTCCTCCAGGTAGACAGCGAAATCCAAAGGTCCGAGCCGATTATCGTCAACACCGAATTCATCACCCGGTTGAATGACCAGATCTCGATGTTTTTGGGTTTTGGGCAACCGTCCGACTATGAGGTCTTTCCAAAAACCACGCTGAACTCCTTGCCCCTCGACAGGAAGATTATCCGCGTGATGACGAGATATGTTTTGTATCGCCTCTCCCGCGGGGCTTTTTCCAGGCTCCCGCATTCTGTCCGACTCGCCGTCAGGCGGCTCATCAAAAGGTAGTCGGTTGCGCCGCGGCTCGCCTGCTCTCTTATATAGGTTGCTGACTTAGGGAGTCCTTCTTCTTGAACGAGCTCGTTGCATCGCTTGCGGATGCGACGAATCTCATCTGGACGTCAAGTGACATGGAAATTTTTAGCGGGACGGTGACCTTCTGGTTCATCGACCGGGCACTCGCGGCGGCGGTGCCGCGCGCGAACGTACTGGTATGGCAGGACCCGATAACAGCTCATTCGCCCGCCTCGCTCAATGCGATTCGATCGAGCCGTCGCTGTGCGGATACGTGACGATGCCCCACGCGAGCGGCAGCTCGCCGATCTGCTTGAGCGGCTGATAGCTCTTCGCGTCGAGCACGTAGACCGCGTCGGAGCGACCGCACGCAACCATCAGCTTCGAGCCGTCCGGCGTGAAGCTGAAATGCCAGCAGCGCTGGCCGACCGGCACATCGGCGACATGTTCGTACGTGTGGCCGTCGAACACCTGCACCACCCTGTCGCGCGCGGCGGCCACGAAGAGCCGCTGACCGTTCGGGCCGAACGCGACGCCATAGGGACCAAGCTTGGTGTCGACGGTCTTGACTACGTCGAACGTGTGCGCGTCGATCACGACGAACTTGCTGAGCGACTCCAGCGTGACAACATAATGCTTGCCGTCAGGCGACAGCCGGATGCCGCGCGGCCGGCCGCCCGCCGCGAGCTTCACGGTTCGGATCGGCGCGCCGGTTCGTGTGTGATAGATCGACACCGTATCGTCGCCTTCGTTGGTGACCAGCATCATCTGGCCGTCGCGCGAGAATTCGATGCCTTCGGTTTCGTGGCCGCTCGTGACCGAACGGATCACGTGCCAGTTTTTCATATCGATGATCGCGATTTCGGCGGGCGGCTTGTTCGCGTCGTCGTCGTCCGCGCCGGGCTTGTTGCCCGCGTTCGCTTCGGGCTTATTGTCCCCCTTCGCGTCGGGTTTGGCTCCCGGCGGCCCGCCGTCCTCGCCGGGCTCGTAGGTCACGTACGCGTAGCCGTTGCGCACCCGCACATATTCAGGGTTTTTGCCGATCTTCACGCGCTGGACGACCTTGCCCGTGGCGGTGTCGATCACCGCGAGATCGTTCGTGTTCTTGTTGGCGACCAGCAGACGCGTGCCATCGGCGTTCAGGCTCAGGCCGCGCGGGCCACCGGCGCCGACCGGAAAGGTCTGCGTGAGCGTCATCTGATCGAGATCTATCACGCCGACGCCGGCCTTCTCGCTCGTCACGTAGGCGAGCGGCGCGGCCGCGGCATGCGCGGCGCTCGCGGCCAGCACGAGCGCGCAGGCCAGCGCGAGGGAACGGCGTGGTGGTCGGGGGAAAATCCGTGTCTCCAGCATCGTTGTACTCCGGGTTGATATGGCGGCGCCGCGATGGTTCGCGTCATCATTTCAAGGTAGCCCACCGGGCGATTGTTTGACAACGCGGATCGGCGGGAGATTTTCCCGAATTGCTTCGCGCCGGCCGTCGCGGGTTTGAAAAGCGGGGTCGGCGGGGGACAATGAGCGCGGAGGTGGCGATGATGCTGCAAGTTGCCATGGTGAACCCAGGAAGTCCTACGAATGCCGCGGCCGGTTACCGTCGCGCGGCCATCGTGCTGGGCGCCGTGATCGTCGCGCATCTGGTGCTGCTCGCCATCGCGTTGAGCGCGCGTAACCGGATCGTCGAGCGTCCGGTCGAGCCGCGCACGATCACCGCGTCGCTGCTGAGCCCCGAGCCTCCCGCTCCGGTTGTTTCACCTCCCGCGCCGCCCCCACCCGCCGCTGTCGTTCCGACGGCGCCAACACCGCCGGTCACGCACCCCGCCGTGCGCGTCAAACCGGCGCCGCAGCCTCGCGCGCAGGTGCCGCGCAGTGTGGAAAAGCCTGTGCCGACACCGTCTCCGACACGCGAAAGCACCGCGCAGCCCGTCACGCAAGCCGCCGTGCCAACAGCCGCCGCGCCGTCGGCGGCATCGGCTCCCGCCGTCCATCCGGCGGTGCCCGCGTCGACCGAGCCGCGCAACGTGTCGCACGTCGACTGCTCGATTCCGAAGCCCGACTATCCCGACATCGCGAAGCGGCGCGGCGAGCATGGCACGGCGATCGTGCGTTTCGTCGTCGGGCTGAGCGGGCATATCGAAACGGCGCAGTTGCAAACCAGCAGCGGCTCCGCGCGGCTCGACGACGCGGCACTCGCCGCCGTCCATGCGGGCGCCTGCCAGCCGTACACCGAAAACGGCACGCCGGTGCGCGCCGCATACTCGCAGTCGTTCGTGTTCGGACTGACCGAGTGACGCGACAGGGTGAGCGCACCGCCAAACAGACCAGGGACACCAAACGAAGGAACTCGCCATGCAACACTACGGACTCGCAAACGTCTGGGATTCAGGTGATATCGTCACGCGCGGCATTCTGAGCGTGCTCGTGATCATGTCGGTGCTGTCGTGGACGGTGATCATCGTGAAGCTGTGGCAACTGATCCGCCTCAGACGCGCAACCCGGAGCGACGCGCGCTTCTGGAGCGCGGACCGCTTCGACGACGGGCTGCGCAGCCTCGGCCATCCGGAATCGGGCGCGCACGACAATCCGCTGCTCGCGCTCGCGCTGGCGGGCCATGAAGCCGCGACGCACCATCGGCAGACGCAGCAGCATCTGCACGACCGCATCGACGTGTCCGACTGGATCACCCGGCGTCTGCAGGACACGATGGACGAGACGATCGCGCGCCTGCAAAGCGGCCTCGCGATTCTCGCGTCGATCGGCAGCACCGCGCCTTTCGTCGGGCTGTTCGGCACCGTGTGGGGCATCTACCATGCGCTGATCGTGATCGGCGAGACCGGTCAGACCTCGATCGATCATGTCGCCGGCCCGGTCGGCGAGTCGCTGATCATGACGGCGTTCGGGCTCTTCGTCGCGATTCCCGCCGTGCTCGGCTACAACGGTCTGACGCGCGCGAACCGCTCGATCGTCGCGCGCCTGAAGCGCTTCGCGCACGGCTTGCACGCGTACTTCGTGACCGGCTCGCAGTTGCCGTCGAGCGCCGGGCCGCAGATGCGCGTGGTGCCGCGCGGCACCAACGCGACGAACGCAAACCGCGACGGAGACCTCGAATGGCAATGAGCCCTTTCTCCGACGACGACGATCAAGGTTTGATGAACGAGATCAACATGACGCCGCTCGTCGACGTGATGCTGGTACTGCTGATCATTTTTCTCGTCACCATTCCGGCGCTGCAACACGCGGTCAGGATCGATCTGCCGCACGCAAGCAGTCAGCCGGAAGCGCTCAAGCCCGCGCACGTGGACGTCGCGGTGCAGGCGGACGGCACGGTGCTGTGGGACGGTCAGCCCGTGACCGACGACGCCTTGCGCGCGCGCATCGCGCAAGCCGCCCTCGCGACGCCGCAGCCGGAGCTGCATTTGCGCGCCGATCGCAAGGTGCCGTACGAGCGGGTGGCGATCGTGATGTCAGCGGCGCAGCGTGGCGGACTGACGAAGCTGGGCTTCGTGACCGATCCGCAGTTGGGCAAATGACGCGGCGCGGCGTGCGTGTTCGGTGCGTGCCGGCACACAAAGTCCCGCTTATCGGCGGCGAAAGAATCTCTGAATTTGAATCGGCGGACGGCTCGGCTATCGTGGTGCGTGTCTGAACGGCACCCCACCCTTGCGAGGACCGCACGATGCAAGCCCTCATCTTCGACGTCGACGGCACGCTCGCCGACACCGAGACTGCTCATCTGCACGCCTTCAACGCCGCGTTCGCCGAAGCGGGCCTCGACTGGTTCTGGGACGAAGCGCTCTATTCCAGCTTGCTGAAAGTGGCGGGCGGCAAGGAGCGTCTGCTGCATTACTGGCGCACGGTCGAGTGCGAGGAAGCCGGGGGCCCGCGAGCGCGAGAGGCCGTCGACGCGCTGCACGCGCTGAAGACGCGCCACTACACCGAGCGCATGCGCGAGCGCGGCGTGCCGCTACGACCCGGCATCGCGCGTCTGATCGACGAGGCGAACGAGGCCGGTCTACGCGTGGCGATCGCGACGACCACGACGCCCGCCAACCTTGACGCGCTGCTGCAAGCGCATTTCGGCGCCAGTTGGCGCCATCGCTTCGCGGCGATCGGCGACGCCGGCACCACGCCGGCAAAAAAGCCCGCCCCCGACGTCTATCGCCACGTGCTCGAACAGCTCGGCTTGCAGCCCGCGGCCTGTCTCGCCTTCGAGGACTCGCGCAACGGCCTGCTGGCGGCGCGCGCCGCGCGCGTGCCCGTCGTGGTCACGCCGAGCGCTTTTACCGCGCGCGAGGACTTCGATGGCGCGCTGGCCGTGCTGCCTCATCTCGGCGATCCGCACGCGCCGATCGTTCCGATGGTGCGCGGCGAATGGCATCGCTGGGTGGACCTGGCGACACTGCGCCGTTGGCATCAAGACGCCACGCGTCGTCCCGATTCGGCCGCGCACGGCGCACTGAACGCGGACCAGGCGAACGCGAGCGCGTCACGGCAATGAACCGCGACTACCACGCTGTCCTGATCGATCTCGACGGTACGATGGTCGATACCGCGCCGGACATCGTCGCGGCTGCCGGCCTGATGCTGACGGATTTCGGCGCCACGCCGCTGCCGTACGACAGGGTGACCGGCTTCATCGGCAACGGCGTGCGCAAGCTCGTGCAACGCTCGCTGGATGCGGCGGGCCTCGGCGAGCACGTCGAACTGGACCACGCGCAGGCCGTGTTCGAGCGGCACTACGCGGTGACCAACGCGGCGCTGGGTCGGGTTTTTCCTGGCGTGATGGCCGGGCTGCGCGCGTTGCAGCAGCACGGGTACCGCTGCGCGTGCGTGACCAACAAGCCGCAGGCGCTGGCGGCGGCGCTGCTCGACAAAACGGGGCTTGCCGCTTATCTGGACGGGCTGGTCGCGGGCGACACCGTGGCGAGCATGAAGCCGTCGCCCGAGCCGCTTTGGCACGCGTGCCGGCTGCTCGACGTCGAGCCCGAACGTTGCGTGCTGGTCGGCGATTCATCGGTCGATGTCGCGGCAGCGCGCGCGGCCGGTCTGCCGGTCTTCATCGTCAGCTACGGCTATGGCAGCGCGAGCGGCACCGACCTGCCGCGCTGCGACGCGCTGATCGATTCGTTCGAGGCATTGCCGGCGATTCTGGCGCAAGCGCGGCCGGCATTGCGTGCGTGATTCGAGTCGCTAACCCGCCGACAACAACCCCGCGACGCGCTCCGACTTCGTCTGCACCGCGATATCTTTCGCCGTCATCCCGCGATTGTCCTTCAACGACCGGTTCGCGCCGCGCGCGAGCAACAGTTGGGCGGTCTCCGCGCGATCGTATCCCGCCGCCCACATCAGCGCGGTCAGTTCGTTCTTGTAGGTCCGGTTCACGTCGACGCCCGCATCGAGCAACTGACCGACGACCTTCGTTTGCCCCTGGCCCGCTGCGTATTCCATCGCGGTCTTGCCGACGCGATCGGTCGCGAGCGGCTCGGCGCCATGCGCGAGCAGCAGCGCGACGATCTCGTCGAAGCCGCCGTAGGCAGCGGCCATCAGCGGTGTATCGCCCGGCGCGTTCGCATGCTGCACGTTCGCGCCGCGCTCGATCAGCGTGCGCGCCATCGCCGTATCGCCCTTCTTGCACGCGGTGACGAGCGCGGTGTCGCCGATCCGGTTCATCGCATCGACCGACGCGCCGCGCTGCAGCGCCGCGACGACCGACTGCTGATCGTCGTCCTTCGCGGCCGCGAGCAGTTGGCGGTTGATTTCCCCCTGGTCCTGGGCGAGCGCCGGCACCCATGCGCCGAATGCGCTGGCGAGCAGAACGGCGGCCGCAAGCTGCCGAGTGAACATGTCTGTCATGGTGTCTTCCCCGTGCTAATGCAGATTGTTGATATAAGCGGCCAGATGATGGATGTCGTCGTCGGACAGATTACGCGTCACGCTGGTCATGTTGCCCGCATCGTTGGTGCGTGTGTGCGAGCGGAAGTCCTGCAATTGCTTGACGATGTACTGATACTGCTGGCCCGCGACGCGCGGAATCTCGTTCTGCCCGGAAAAGCCACCCAGGTGGCACATCGTGCACAACAGCTCGGCGGCCTTCTTGCGGCCCGCCTCGATGCTCGCGCCATCCGCGTTGAACGGCACCGATACGGGCTTCTGCGCGGCGAAGTAGTCGGCGAGGTCCTGCATGTCCTCGCTCGACAGGTTCGCCGCCATCGGCGACATGCGCGGATCGCTGCGCCGTCCCTGCTTGAAGTCCTTCAGCTCCAGATACAGGTAGCGCGCGGTTTGCCCGGCCAGAATCGGATAGTCCGGATTGGTCGAATTGCCCATCGGCCCATGACAGGCCACGCACACCTGCGCTTTCGCCTTGCCCGCCTCGGCGTCGGCGCGCGCGCCCGACGGCAGCCATGCGGCGATCAGTCCGCCGCACAGCAGCGCCACCCATGCAGCGCGCGCCCCACCCGGCGCTCCCCGCGGCGCCGGCCGCCTCATGGCACCGCGAACACGACGACGCTATTGCCGCGCTTGAAGTCGATCTGGGTATTGCCGCCCGCCGCGACCGCGATGTACTGCTTGCCGTTGACCATGTACGACACGGCCGGCGCGTTGACGCCCGCGCCGCACTGGAACTCCCACAGCTTCTTGCCGGTGGCGGCATCGAACGCGCGGAACAGGCCGTTACCCTCGCCGTTGAACACGAGACCGCCCGCCGTTGCAAGTACGCCGCCGATCAGCGGCTGGTCGGTCTTGTAGTCCCACGCGATCTTGCCGGTGTCGACGTTGACGGCCGACAGCTTGCCCCATTGCGCCTCGGACGGAATCAGCTTGAAGGCGCCGCCCAGCCACAGCTTGCTGCCGCCCGGATAGGCGGCGTCCTCGACCTGGTACGTCATCGGCTGATTCAGGTTGGCCGCGTAGACGAGGCGCGTTTGCGGATCGAACGCGATCGGCGACCACTCGACGCCGCCGTTCGCGCCCGGCAGCATGCGCGCGCCGGCTGCTGTCGGCAGGGTCCACATGTTTTCCTGCGGAATCATCGCCTGCGAGAAGCGGATCAGACGGCCGGTCGCACGATCATGCACGTACACGTTACCGGTCTTGCCCGCATGCACGATGCCGGGGATCATCTTGCCGTCGTTGTCGCGCACGTCGATCAGCACCGGCGGGCTCACTGCGTCGAGGTCCCAGACGTCGTGCGGCACGTACTGGTAGTGCCATTTGTACTTGCCGGTGTCGAGATCGATCGCGACGAGCGAATCCGTATAGAGGTTGTCTCCCGGCCGGATCGCGCCATACAGGTCCGGCGACGGGTTGCCGACCACGAAGTACACCGTGTGCGTTTTCCGGTCGACCGCCGGCGTCATCCACACGCCGCCGCCGAGCGTCTTGTAGAAGTCGCCGCCCTTGTCGGCCAACTGCTTCTTCTCCGCGTCGATGTCGCGCTTCTCGTCGCGGCCGGTCGCGTCTTTGGTGGCCCACACGCCTTCCTGGCCGGTTTCCGGAATCGTGTAGAAGGTCCACAGCAACTGGCCGGAATTCGCGTCGTACGCCTTCACGAAGCCGCGAATGCCGTACTCGCCGCCGTTCGTGCCGATCAGCACCTTGCCGTCGACGACCGTCGGCGCCATCGTTTCCGAGTAGCCCTCGTCGGGATTGGCGATCTGGCTTTGCCACAGCACGTTGCCGGTTTTGGCGTCGAGCGCGACGAGCTTGGAATCGAGCGTGCCCATATAGAGCCGGTCACCCGAAATCGCGACGCCACGATTGTTCGGCCCGCAACAGAACGTCGTGACCGGACCCATCTTGTGCTTGTAATGCCAGAACTCTTTGCCCGTCGTCGCATCGATCGCGTACACGTGATCGAACGACGTGGTCAGGAACATCACGCCGTCCTTCACGATCGGCGCCGTTTCCATCGACTCGTTGACGGCCGTCTGGAAGATGAACGCCGGCCTGAGCTTCGCGACGTTCGTCCGGTTGATCTGCGAGCCGGGGTAATAGCGCGTCTGCGCGTACGAGCCGTTCGGATGGAGCCAGACCGCCGTCATGCTGCCGGCGCGATCGAGCTGATCCTGGGTCACAGGCTGAAGCCTCGATGGCACCGGCGCGGCGGTGGTGGTCGAGCTGTTCTGTACTTCGTCGGCGGCATGAGCCGCAGGCAAGCCGAACGCGATGGCGAGCAGTGGCAGGCCGACAATTCCCTGAATACGGTTGAATGGCATGAGCGTCTCCTAGCTTTTTATTGTTCCTATGAATTGCAGCGCAGGAGTGCGACATGGATCCACGCGGACGACAGCGTGAAAGAGCACGATGGCGCAACCCTCGCAGACGACAAAAGCGTACGACTTCGAATCGTTGTTAGCTTTGTCAGGACGGGTCGGCTTCGCAGAGAGGGGAGAAGTGATGCACGGGTCCGCGGAAAACCGGCTCGTTTAAGGGTAGGCGATGTGTTGTGGATTTTCTAGATTAAATCGTTAAGGAGTGGCGAGCGATCAGCGTGCACCGTTGTGGTCGCTGACCGCCGCCCTGATCGTCGCGTTTTCACCTCGGTCGCTTCGCGTTGCCGCCGCTCGTTGAGCCGATCAGAACCGGCCGCCGCGCGAATCGGCCCCCTGCTGATAGTTCCGGTTGGTCTGTTCAGGATTCCGGTTCACCAGCGGGCGCGCGTAAAGTGGGTGATGCAGGCTCCGTACTTCGTGTTCGAGCCGGAAGCAACGCTCTCCGGATGACAGATCGAGCAGGTCGGCAAACCGGTATTGATGCGGCTCTTCTCCATATACCAGACCTTTTTCGGCGAGCCGTGTGAACGGCCCCGAAAAAGCAGCGGTGTAAATGGCGATATGGTGTCCGTCGTATTCAGGAATGGGCTGGGTCGTTTCCGCGTACAGCAGTTGTTGATGCGTGCCGATATCGATCACCGCGCGGTGCAATCCATGCTTCTCTTCGATGTCGACGGTCGCATCGAACATATCGCGGTAGAAGCGCGCGATAGGCAACGCGCTGCCGACCGGCACATCCATCTTCACGAACGCGATGCCCAGATCGATGTCCGACCACGGAGCCGACGCGGATCGATTGAAAGGATCGAGGCACTCGTAGCGGTTGCCCCACGGACACGTCACTTCGACACTGCCTGCGCGCTCCGTCCAGCCGAACGCGGTGCCGGCGAGCAGCGGTTCAACCGAGCGCAGCCGCCTCACCAGCGCTTCGAGCTCGCCGACCACGAGACCGACACTGCCGCGCAGACGTTGCGCCGCCCCGTGCGGCAAGTGAATCTGCGACCGGCCGACGTTGATCCACATATTCTCGACCCCGGTCATCACGAACGGATCGCGCGTGAGCCCAAGGCCGGTGACGTAGAAGGCGGTCGCGAGAATCTGGTTGGGGATTTTCAGGTTGACATGTTCGAGCAGGATCAGATTGCCGGTATCGTCGTTAGCGTAAGAGTGTTCCATGTGTTTGCCTTGTGCATGAGCCGCGAAACGCTGGACAAATTATGCATCAACAGGGCAAATGGTACGTGCTCGTGCAACTCGGGCGGCGCGGCGACGCCGCCATGTTCGGAGGCGTATGAAGCGACACGCATGCGCTTATTGCTTCAGAATCTTCCACGGCCCATTGCCGGTTTTGCAGACGATCGGCGTCCACGTTTGGGTCTGTCCTTTCGCGACCGCGGTCAGCGTCGCGGTCCGGCAGGTTCGATCGCCGTCCTTCGTCGTGTCCTGCGGCGTCACCGTGCCCTTGATCGACACGGAATTGCCGGTGCCCGCATTGCTCCACTCGTACGATTCGCCATCCTTTTTTGTATCGAGCGCCTTTTGCGCCGCGTCGTTGAGCGCTTTACGGTCGGCCTCGCGCATGTAAGTAATGGGCGTGTCTTTCAGAAAGTTCAGGTTCGCTGCGTAACACAACATGGGGCTGGCGAGCAGCGCCGCTGCCGCAAGCCACTGCGTGATCGTGTGGGCGTACGCGGCGTCGAGTGCGGGCGCGCCCGCGCCAGGACGAAATTGACGTGACATGGGTTTCTCCTCGAGTTCATCCGCGATCCGCGTCGTCCGCGAAATCGCCGTTTTGCTGGAATGCGTCAACGATGTCGGCCACCGAGCCGCGTCGGCCGATGTGGCCGACACGAACTTCGAGCCCCTCGGCGCGCAGCATGTCGCGCACGTCCGCGTGCGCGCCGACGACCTTCATCGCGGCGCCCGCGGCCTCCAGCGCGCCGTGCATCGCTTCGAGCATGCGCGCGCCCGCCAGATCGACGACCGCCGATGCGGACAGATCGCAAATCACGAGCCGGACCGGTTCGGGTGCGGTGTGGATCATGCGCCAGATCGTCTCGCGCACGTGCTCGACGTTGAAGTACAGCAACGACGCCTCGACACGCACCGCCAGCACATGCGCAATCGTCTCGTTCTCGGCATGACGTTCGATATCCGAGAAATAGCGCGTGCCGGGAATACGCCCGAGCATCGCGACATGCGGATGCGCAGCGCGGTGGATGATCAGCAGCATCGACACGAGCACCGCGACGATGACGCCCTTCAGGATGCCCAACAACAGCACCGCCGCGAACGCCACCATCGAAATCGCGAATTCGAAGCGGCTCACGCGCCACACATGACGCAGTTCGCCGACGTCGACGAGGCCCTTCACGGCCACGAGCACGATCGCCGCCAGCACGACGTTGGGCAGATTCGCCAGCAGTCCGGTGAGGAACATCAGACAGAAGCCGATCGCGAGCGACGCGAATACCAGCGCAAGCGCGCTTTTCGCGCCGGCCTTGTCGTTCACCGACGATTGCGAAAGCCCTCCCGCAACCGGGAAGGCCTGGAACAATCCCGCCGCCAGATTGGCCGCGCCGAGACCCAGCAATTCCTGGCGGGCGTCGATCTCGTAACCATGTGCCTGCGCGAGCGCGCGCGCGGCCGAAACGCTCTCGACGTATGCCAGCAACAGGCACGCGAACGCCAGCGGAACGATGCCGTCGACATCGCGCAGCCGCAGCCCGGGCAGACGGAATTCAGGCAAGCCTTGAGGGAGCGCGCCCACGAGCGTGAAGCCGCGGCTGGCCAGCGGCGTGACGGACAACACGACGATCGAGGCAGCGACGACGGCGAGCGCCACCGGACGCCCCGGCAAAAACTTTTCGCCGAGCAGCAGCAACGCGATGCAAACGAGGCCGAAACCGAGCACGCCGAGGTTGGTCAGCGGAAGCTGCCCCCACAGCACGGCGATCCGTTCGAAGAAGAATTCGCCGCCGCCTTTCACCCCGAACAGCTTCGGTAGCTGGGTCATCGCGATCGTCAGCGCGGCGCCCGCCTTGAAGCCGAGCAGGATCGTCTCGCTGATGAAGCTGACGAGCGAACTCAAGCGCAGCAGCCAGCCGATCACGCACATGCACGCGATCAGCACGGACGTGAGCGCCGCGATCGAAGCCCAGCGCGAGGGGTCGCCCCCGGCCATCGGCACGAGCGTCACGCCGACGAGCATCGAGATCGCCGAGGTCGGGCCGATCGCGAGCTGGCGCGACGAGCCGAACAGCGCATAACAGAGGCCGCCGACCAGATAGCCGTAGATGCCGTATTGCGGCGGCAAGCCGGCGAGCGACGCATAGGCGAGCGATACCGGAATGCCATAAGCCGCGAGCGTCACGCCGGCGACCGCGTCCTTCGCGAGCCATCGAGGCTGATAGCTTCGCAGCCACTGCGCGGGAGGAAACGCGCAGCGCCACCCGCGCGCGGGTGGCGTGGAAGACGCGCGGCCGGTGACGCTCTGTGGATGGTTCAACGTAGCGCCTCGAGTACGGAAGCGGACCTGACGGAAGCACGGGCGCGCTGTACGGCCTTCGCCTCAGCCAACCCGGAGCGGCTCAGAGCGAATCCTTGACGCGCTGCCACGTGTGATCCGGATTGAACTCGGTCACAGGCGGCGCGTGCGCGCCACGGTCCTTCTGGTAGATGACGCCGTTGTTGTTGACCACGAAGGTCATCACGCCGCTCGTGCCGTACCGCGCCGGGTAAGCGACCATCGCGAAACCCGCGATCATGTGGCCGTTGATCACGTAGCTGAACGCGCCGCCCGGCGCGTTCTTGCCCTGCCGCGTCAGGATGTGGAAATGGTAGCCCCGGTAAGGATCGCCCGCCGCGTGGCCTTTCAGATATTCGGAACTCGCGGCGACGAGCGGTCCGAACGGACTCTCTTCTTCGTCACTGTTTTCGTCGGTGGGCCAGTAGAGACCGTCCTGCTTGCCGGGTGTGCTGGCCAGCTTCTGCGCGTATTCGAGCAGGCCGTCGTGGTTCCGGTCGCGCGACGCGTATTGACGCTGCGCGCCGATATAAGCCTGCAGCACCTTGATCGCTTCGAGTTCGTTGGCGCCGATCCGTCGATTGATCAGTTCTTCTTCGCCCTGCTCGGTGGCGAAGCGCCAGGTGCCGTCCTCTTTGACGATCGGTATCGGCATCGGCCACGCCTCGTCGCCGACCAGCAGAATCCGCCGGTTCGGGCCCCTGTCGTCGAGCACGTGATAGGCCTCGATCTCCTTGCTCGCCTTGGCCCAGTTCGCCTCGTTCTCCGCCTGATCCGGCGATACCACGAGGCTCTTGTGCGCTTCGCCGAAGATCGCGACGAGCGACGCTTCGTCGTCGGTCTTCAGTGCGCTGGACAGCGCGGCGACCGCGTCTTCAGGGGTGGCGAAAGTGCGCTGCCCCGCGGCGAGCGCGGCCAACGGAATCGACAGCGCGAGCACCATCGCGCACAGCCGACGCGATGTGGCCACACGTCGCCGCGAATCGTCGCGTGGGCGCTTTCCGGTGATGCTTTGTCCGCTCATGGCTGCTCCTTATCGCCGTCCGCCGCCGCGGCCGCCACCGCCACCGCTGGGCCGCGGCGAGAATCCACCACCGCCGCCGCCACGGCCGGCACCGCCGGAGAACCCACCGCCACCGGAATTTCCGCCGCCACGCGTCGATTGACGGCTCGCCGCGCCGCGCGCGCTGTTGGCTTGCGCGTCGCGCGCCGAGCCGTAGCCGCTGAACGCATCGCCGCCGCCCCCAGGCGACGCGCGCTGACTCACCTCGCGTGTGCCCGCCGACGCCGTCGGACGCTGGGACGCCTGCGGCCGCCCTTGCGCGCCAGCACCGCCGCCCGCGAAGTTTGCGCCGGCGCCGCCACCCGCGCCGCCACCTGCATAGTTTGCGCCGCCGCGGTTGCCGCCCGCCAACCCACCGCCCGCGCCCGCGCCTGCACCCGCGCCGCCGCCGCGCGACGGCGGATCGCCGACCCGTTGCGTGCGCGCCGAGCGATCCGAGATACCGCTGACCTGGCCCGGCTTCTTGTCCGAGGTCCACGCGGAGGTGCCCCCTCCCTGCCCGCGTCCACCGCCGCGGTTGATGTCGCCCGTGTTGATATTGCCGCGCTCGACGTTCCTATCGCCGCGCTCGACGTTTCTATCGCCCCGCTCGACGTTTCTTTCGCGGTTGATGTTGATGTTGTTGTTGCCGCCGCCTCCGTAATGCGTTTCATAGTGCCCGCCGTTCCAGGCGGCGGTAATCGCCGCGCCCCAGATCAGCCCCGTCGCGAGCGCGGCGCCGGGCGCGTACGGATAGTAGTAGGCCGGATAGGGCGTGGGCGCGTAGGCGTAGGTCACGGGCGCGCTGGCCACCACGATGGTCTGCGGGTTGTACTGCGGCACGTAGATCACCTGCGGATCGGCCGGCTGGATCTTGATCACTTCCTTCTCGACCACCACGACCTGCTTGTCGTCGGATTTTAGATGCCCCGCCGACTGCGTTTGCCGCCGGAAGCGCTGAATCGCTTCGAGCACCGAGCCCTGGTCGGCAACGACGGCCTCGCCGAGATTGATCGTCCAGTCGAGATCGGTGCTCATGTTCTTGACGATGCTGGGGTAATTCAGCAGCGCCTTCACCGGATCGTGCCACGCGTCGTTGAGCTTGAGCGACTTATCGTTTTTGTACTGGTCGAGAAAGCGATCGGCCTGCACGATTTCGACGGGATAGGTGGAGGCAGGAAGAATGATCGCGATCAGATCGTCCGGATATAGCGCGATCGGTCCGACGAGCTTGTCGAGCGCCGCCGCGGAAACGGGTGCGTTCGGGGCCGCGTTCGCCGGGGCGTTCGCGGCCGGCGCCTGCGCCAGCGACACCGCAGTGGAGAACGCGCCGCAGCACGCCAGAAGCGCGGCGCCCAGTACATGGCTGATGCGTCGCGCGCGCTTCGCCTCGTCGTCGAGCGCCGTTGCAAACGGGATGATGCGTGTACGAGCACGCGAATCGCGGTCCATCGATGCTTCCCCTTGCGCTTTGTCAGCGGCCCCGGGCGGCATGGCCATGATCTTTGACAGACAGTTGTCCGAAGCAATGAAAACGACCTGCACCTGTCGCATGAATACAGTTTGGAAACCATGGACGAAATTGCAAATACGACCTTGGTCCGATTGCGCGCGACAGGCCCGCGACACCATGATGAACGCGAACCTGCCATTGCTGCGCATCCACCGCGCGGCAACCGGTCCCACCAGAATTCCCATTCACGGGTGCCGGTTGCGCCCTCACGCCTGAGCAAACAGGAAGCCGGCGACTCGCACCCGCGTGTGCCCACGCAAGGAGCTGTCGTGAACAAGTCTACGAAATATGCCGTGATCGCCGCGTTGAGCGCGTCGCTATCGCTGGAAGGCCTGGCGCAATCGAGGCCGATTGCCTATCCGGCCAGAGGGCAAAGCCCGCAGCAACAGCAGCAGGACGAAGGCGCCTGCTATTCGTGGGCGAAGAGCAATACCGGCATCGACCCGACCATGGTCGCCAATGCCCCGCCCCCGCCTTCCGGCCCCGCGGTGGGAGGCGGCGAGCGCGTGCAGGGCGCCGCGCGCGGCGCGGCCGGCGGCGCGATCATCGGCGCGATTGCGGGCGACGCCGGCAAGGGCGCGGCGATCGGCGCGGCGACCGGCACGATGGTCGGCGGGTCACGCGCGCGGCAGAACCGGCGCGCGGCCGCGACACAATCGCAGGCGCAAACGCAGGGCTCGATGGACACGTTCAATCGCGCTTTCGCCGCCTGCATGTCGGGGCGGGGTTACACGGTCAATTGATCGCGCAAGGAGAGCAAAATGATTAACCGCAAACTGATCATCGCGGCGGCGCTCGTGTGTCTCGCGAATACAGGGTTCGCTCAGACGGAGGCACCCGTCACGGTCAAGAGCGAGCCCGGCAAAGTCACCGTGTCGGGCATGGTCAAAACGACCGCGACGGTCGTCGGCATCGAGCCGGCAACGCGCACCGTCTTGCTCAAGGACCCGAAGGGCAAGGTCGTGCAGGTCGTGGTCGGCGAGGAAGCGCGCAACTTCGATCAGATCAAGGTCGGCGACGTGGTCAAGGCCGAGTATTCTCAGGCTCTGACCATCATGCTGAAAAAAGGCAACGCGCCGCTGACCGCCAACGAAACGCAGACGCTCGAACGCACACCGGCGGGCGCGAAACCCGGCGGCTCGGCCTCGCGCGAAGTCACGATCATGGCTAACGTCATCGCGGTCAATCACCAGAGCGGCGCGGTCACGCTTAAAGGCCCGCAAGGCAACACGGTGGATCTGATCGTGCAGGATCCCGAACAGCTCAAGCGGATCAAAAAAGGCGACCAGATACAAGCGGTCTATACCGAGGCCGTGGCCATCTCCGTGGAGCCGGTCGCCGGCAAATAGCAGGCATGGCTCGCGTCAGATCAGGCGGTGCGCTTGCGCGAGGCCGCTAAGGGGAGGCGTAAAGTCCGCGCGTCGAAAACGCACCGTCGAGAAAACCCGTATCGCATTGGGACTCTCCGGCAGACGCGCAAGGCGAAACTCGATTTCGTGCGCGGGCCGCGTATCTCCCTCTTCCAGGACGACGTTCATCCGGTCGAGCCGGTACACGCTCCTGCGCACGTAGAAATGCGCATCCGGCGCCCCCAGTACACCGCACATCACGTCGAGATGCCGCTCCAGCGCCTCTGTCTTCAGGCCCAACTGCGCCAGAGCCTGATCGTTCTCTTCGATCTGCGCCTGCAGCTTCGCCACTTCCGCGTAATTCGACGTCGCGTCGCTACCAAGCAGCGAGCGCACGCCCGCCCCTTGCCGTTCGAGAATCGTCAGGCGCGTTTTCAGCAGCGCCCTTTCGCGTTGCAATTCGTCCTGCCGCGAGGTGTCGGCCTCGATCTTGCCGAGGGCTTCGAGCACGAGCTGATCGACGATCCGCAACACGATCTGGCGCCGCAACGCGGCTTCGGATTCTTCGCACACGCGCACCTGGTGATCGCTGAAGTTGATGGTCGTCTGCGCGAGATCGGTTTGCGTCGTTTCGCCGTGTTGCCCGACGCCGAAAATACGCCGCTCGTCCATGGCCATGCCGAGCACCGCGAATACCTGATCGGCAGCGGGATGGTCGCTGAAGAACGTGTTCAGCTCGTGTGAGCGGTTGAAGACCGGGCAGACGTCGTCGGGTGTGGCGAAAAAGGCGTGGATATACGGGTCTGTCGCCCACGCCGCCGCGTTCGCTTCGCGCGTCGGCGGCACTTCATCGGCGAGCCGGAGCAGATAGGCGGTCGTGTGTTGCACGGCGGGCCGCAGGCGCGACGCATAGTTGCGCGCGAGCCGCAACGAAGGACAGAGCCCGACGATCCGCTCGACGATTTCCTTCGTCTGCTGATCGTCGCTCTCTTCGGAAGCGTTGCGCCTGGTCAGCCACCGCGACAGCAGACCCATGCCCGGCTCCCGTCGCCCGTCACGATTCGTCGCGCTCCGGCAGCAGCTGCGCGACGATCGTGTGGTTCTTCCAGAACAGGTTATGGACGCGGTTTTGCAGTATGCGCAGCCCGTCCGTGGGCACGTCGTCGAAGACGACCACCGCGCCTGGCCGCGAGCCCGTGCCGAGCACCCGCTTGATCGAGCTGAAGCGCGGGAACCCGTAGCGAATCAGGAACTCGCCGATATCTTCGTCGGAGACGCTTTCCTCGACGTTTCCAAGAAACAGTTCTGCCATGATGCTTACTCCTCCAGGCCCTATGCGACGATGTTCAATCCGCCGTCGATATACAAGGTAGAACCGGACACCCGCCGGGCATACGGCGTGGCCAGAAACGCACAGGTATAGCCGACATCCATGATGTCGACGAGTTCGCCGAGCGGCGCGCGCTGCACCGCTTCGTTGAGCAGCAGCTCGAAATCCTTCAGGCCCGAAGCGGCGCGGGTCTGCAGCGGCCCCGGAGAAATCGCGTGCACGCGGATGCCCTTCGGTCCCAGCTCGAACGCCAGATAGCGCGCGCAGGCTTCGAGCGCCGCCTTGACGGGGCCCATCAGGTTGTAGTTCGGCACGACCTTGTTCGCGCCGTAGTAGCTCATCGTCAGCATGGTGCCACCGTCTTTCATTAGCGGCGCGGCAAGGCGCGCCATCCGCACGAACGAATGGCAGGAGATGTCCATCGCGCTCAGGAAGCCCTCGCGCGACGATTGCAGCAAGCCGCCCTGCAGATCCGCTTTCGGCGCCCATGCAACGGCGTGAACGAGAATATCGAGGCTTCCCCATGTCTTCTCGATCCGGTCGAACACGGCCTTCATTTCGTCCTCGCCCGTTACGTCGAGCGGCATGAAGATCTCGGCATCGAGTGCTTTGGCTATCGGTTCCACATAAGGAAGCGCCTTGTCGTTCGCATAGGTGAGCGCAACGCTCGCGCCGAGGTCGTGAAACGCCTTCGCGCATCCGTAGGCAATCGAATGCTCGTTGGCGACGCCGGTCACGAGGGCCTTCGCTCCCTCCAGAATCAAACGCGGTTGCTCGATCGTCATGGTGATACTCCTTTATGGGGCGATAGCGCGCGTATGACGGGCGATCATCAGTTCCTCGTTGGTGGGCACGACCCAGACCGGCAGCCTGCTCGAGGTGCGGGTGATCAGCGGGCCGCCCGCCCGATTGGCCGCTTCGTCGAGTTCGGCGCCGAGCCACGCGGCATCGCGCACGATGCGCTCGCGGATCGCGACGGCGTGCTCGCCGATGCCGGCCGTCAGCACCAGTGCGTCGAGACCTTGCATCGCCGCGGCGAGACTGCCGAGTTCGCGCCCGATGCGGTAGGTGTAGACGTCGATCGCAAAGCGGGCACGCGGGTCGTCGCTGTCGAGCAGCACGCGCATGTCGCCCGAGATGCCCGACATGCCGAGCAGCCCCGAGCCCTTGTAAATGAGGTCCGCGATCGACTGCGTATCCATCTTCAGCTCGTCGAGCAGATAGAGCATCACGCCGGGGTCGAGGCTGCCGCAACGCGTGCCCATCGGCAGGCCTTCCACCGCCGTGAAGCCCATCGTGCTCGCCACGCTCTTGCCCGCGACCATCGCGCACATGCTCGCGCCGTTGCCCAGATGCGCGACGACGGTGCGCCCCGCCGCCGCGGCCGGCGCGATCTCCGGCAGCACGCTCGCGATGTATTCGTACGAGAGCCCGTGAAAACCGTAGCGCCGCACGCCGTGGTCGGTAATCGAGGGGGGCAGCGCATAGGCCTGCGCGGTCTCGGTCTGCGTGCGATGAAACGTGGTGTCGAAGCACGCGACCTGTGGAAGGTCGGGACGCAGCTGCGCGAGGATGCGGATCGGGGTCAGGTTATGCGGCTGATGCAGCGGCGCGAGCGGGCTCAGGCTGTCCAGCTGGTCGATCACCTCGGAGGTCGCGAGGACGGGGCCGGCAAACCGCTGCCCGCCGTGCACGACGCGATGCCCGACCGCCTTCAGTTGATTGCCGCCGCCGTGGTCGTGCAAAAAACCGCCCAGATATTCGATCGCGCCCTGATGGCCGAGCCGATGGCCATCGCCCCATTCGTGCGAGCTGGCATTACCGTCGCGGTCCGTCACGCGAAAACGCGGGCTCGTGTAGAGCGCTTCGATCTGACCGCGCAAAATGAGTTCGAGTTGCGCTTGTTGCGCGTCGAAGGCGCTGAACTTGAGGCTCGACGAACCTGCGTTCAATACGAGGATCACATCCGTCATGACGTCACCCGACCACCTTGCCGGCCTCGCGCCGTGCCTTGGCCACCAACGCGGCGACCGCGCACGACGCGAGACGCGTCGACAGCGAATCCGCGCGGCTCGTCAGAATGATCGGCACGCGCGCGCCGAGCACGATGCCCGCCGCGTCCGCGCCGGCGAGAAACGACAGGCTTTTCGCGAGCATGTTGCCCGCTTCGAGGTCCGGCACCATCAATACATTGGCGCGACCGGCCACCCGCGACTCGATCTGCTTGATGCGCATGGCTTCAATGCTGATCGCGTTGTCGAGTGCGAGCGGACCGTCGACGAGCCCGCCGGTGATCTGCCCGCGGTCCACCATCTTGCACAGCGCCGCCGCTTCCACCGTCGATGGAATTTTCGGATTGACGCTCTCGGTCGCGGACAGGATCGCCACGCGGACTTCGTCAAATTTCAGCGCGTGCCCGAGATCGATCGCGTTCTGCAGGATGTCGACCTTCTCTTCGAGCGTCGGCAAGATGTTGATCGCGGCGTCGGTGATGATCAGCGCGTTCTCGTACCCGGGCACGTCCATCACGAAGCAATGGCTGATGCGCCGCTCGGTGCGCAGGCCGATGTCGCGGCGAATCACCTCGGCCATCAACTCGTCCGTATGCAGGCTGCCTTTCATCAGGGCCTCCGCCTTGCCTTCGCGCACCAGTTGCACGGCTGCCGCCGCGGCGGCATGGCTATGCGGCGCATCGACGATCGTGAAGTTCGAAATGTCGATGCCGTGTTCGGCGGCAATCGCTTCGATGCGCGCGCGCGGCCCGACCAGCAGCGGCGCGATCAGTCCCATCCCGGCTGCTTCGACCGCGCCATTGAGCGAACTCTGGTCGCACGGATGCGCGACCGCTGTCGGCATCGCCGGCAGCGTCCGGCAGAAATCGATCAGACGCTGATACTTCGCGTGCTTTTCCATCTGCGTATTCCTCGTATGTACGGTGCGTTGGATTCGTGACGCGTGGCACGCCATGCTGACGGGAGCCGTGCACACGGGCGCCGTGCATACGGGCGCCGTGCATACGGGCGCCGTGCATACGGGCGCCGTGCATACGGGCGCCGTGCATACGGGCGCCGTGCATACGGGCGCCGTGCACACGGTTCCGTCACGCTTGCGTCCTGCCGCGCATCGCGCCGGTTGCTCACGTGCGAGTGGGGTCGGGCAAACGTGCGTTGCGCTTGCGGCTCTCGCGCGAACCCAGCACCGCGCGGATGCGTTCGAACGCCTCCTTTTGCGCGGCGTCGGGCGCGGTGTTCAACACGCGCTCGTCGCTCGCCAGCTTGTCGAGCAGTTGTAGAAAGCGCTCGCGGTCCTCGCTGTGGGAAAGCAGCTTCGGCAACGTGGCTATCGCCTCGTCCGGTTCGAAGCTGACGATGATTTCCTGCTCGCCCCGGATCCGCCGCCAGTGATCGGGGCTGATGTCGGGCAGGTACTCCACGTAACTTTCGGCGATCTCCTTGCGCATCTCCAGGCGCGCGAGCGGCAACGACCCGCCCTTGCGCGACAACAGAAAGGCCGCGCGCCCGAGCGCCTCCGTGTAGCCGCCGTCGCCGATCGCCTGCAACGCCGTGCGCACGAACGGCAGCTCGCGCGGATCGATCGCGCCGGCTTGCGCGGCCACGCCATCGGCGCCCGGCTTGCTCAGATACGTCGCATACAGATTCGCGTACACGCTGAAGAAGCTGGCCTCGGTCCCCGCGTCGCGCATCGCGCGGTAATAGTCCAGCGACGCGCTGAACATTTGCGAGCCGTTGTGTTCGAGCTTGCTCCACGGGTTATCGGCGGCGGCCCGCTGGCGATTCTCACGAACCGACTGCGCGGCCGCCGGCAGCCAGCCAAGCCACGGGTTCATCGCGGACACGGCCCAGCGCTGCCAGCGCAGCGGATGAAACTGGCGCAGCAGGCGGGCGCTCGTTTCGTTCGACATCGCCTGCACGAACGGCCGCGCGAGCAGTTCATACATGCGCTGATTCAGATTGGACACCGCGGCGACCGCTTCGAACGGCTTTTCGTCGATGCGGCCGAAGCGGTTGAAATGCGCGGAAATCTCCTCGAGCCGCCGCTCATGAAATTCGACTTCGTATTCGATCTCCCCGGCCGCGTTCCTGGCCTCGTTGATGGTCATGCCGTAGAGTCCCGGCGGGAAGGTTTCGATGGTCTCGAGCACGGACATGATCTGCTTGTGCTCCTTCTTCGCGACTTTCCCGGACACGAAAATGCCCAGATGCCCGATGTTCTGGTGCGTCAGACCGACGATCACCTGGCCGCGCGACTTGATCTCCTCGGTGCTGCCGTAAAGGTCCGCCACCCAGTTGAACGCCTGTTGAGGCGGCGTGATGTTGTCCCCCATCGACGCGAACAGGATGATCGGCGAGCGGATTTCACGCAGATCGAAAGCCTGGCCGCTGCTGTTCGTCACTCCGCCCGACCACAGCTTGTTGCCGACGAACAGGTTGCGCGTGATCCATTCGATCTCCTCGCGATTCATCAGGTAGTAGCTGCCCCACCAGCGCTCGAATTCCAGAAAGCGTGGCGGCTCGGTATCGACGTTCGAGAACAGATGGTAGTACTTGTCCCAGAACGTGTTGGCGGGATTCAGGTTCTCGAAGTTCTCCACCAGATACGCGCCGTCGAACTTGCCGTTGCCAAGATCCGCCGCGTACGACGCGAGCCACGCGCCGCCCAGCATGCCGCCCGCGTAACGCATCGGGTTGTCGCCCTCGCCTTCGCTCCAGGCCGCGCTCCAGTACGACATCGGCGCACCGTTGATGACGATCGGGCCGGTCTCCTCGGGGTCGGAGCTGGCGAGCATCATCGCCGCCCAGCCGCCTTGGCAATTGCCGATGATCGCGGGCTTCGGACTGTCGGGATGCAGCGCGCGCACCTTCCGCACGAATAGCTGCTCGGCGTTGCAGACGTCAAGCAGGGTCTGACCGGGCTCGGGGTCGCGAAAGAACACCACGAAGTAGACGGGATAGCCCGCGCGCAGCGCGATGCCCGCCTGCGAATCGTCCTTGAAGCCGCCAATGCCGGGGCCGTGCCCCGCGCGCGGATCGATGATCAGATACGGGCGTTTGCGCACGTCCACGCCCACGCCTTCGAGCGGACGAAGTTGCAGCAGCGCATAGTTGACCGGCCGTTCGAAGGTGCGGCCGTCCAGCACCATGTCGTACTCGAAATGCAGCACCGGCGCGGGACCGCTGACGCTGCGTTCGACGAACTCGTTGCCGCGCCGGTACAGCGTGTCCCAGAACAGCAGCGAGCGCTGCGCGGCATCTACCGTGTATTGCCACGCACTGAGCGGATCGAATGGCGCGGGCATCGCGCTTGCGGTCGGGGCGCCATCGTGATCGAGCCCCAGCGTTTCGGTGACCCGTTCATTCAGATGCCGCTGGGCGATTTGCGTGCGCTTCTGCAGCACGTGGGTGATTTTTGAGGCAATGTCCTGGCTTTGTGACAACAGCGTTTCAGCGTCCATCGGAAGACTCCTGAAAGGTGCGCGTCACGATCGGTGCCGAGGCACGCGCCGTGCATCGATTGAATCGTGGAGTTGGCCCAGAGCTCTAGCAATCGGACCAAGGTCTTATTGTGCGCGCGACCCGGTGCAGCGCACGGGTTCGGGCGCGGCGCGTGTCGACGTGACGCAGCGCGACGTCTCATTGAGCGGGTTTTGCCTGCACCGCTGCGGCGATATCGCGGCTCACCGAGGCGAGCGCGAGATCGTGGGCGGCGATGATCGGCTCGAATCCGGGACCGGACACGCTCTCGCGCGCGACCGAGCGGCCGGTGATGGCGCGGACCTTGCCGGGCGGCCGCACGGTCCACAGCACATCGACGGTGACGTCGCGCCCCGGCACGGACTCGAAGCGCATCACGTCGATCCGCACGCGCCAGACGACGGACGGATCGCGTACCGCATCGAATACCGAAATCTGCTGCGAGTTCAGCAGCGCGCCGAGATCGGCCGCGATTACGCGGCCGATGTCGCCACCGAGCGGCTGCGCCCAGCGGTCGAATTCGTTGACCGCGACCTCGTTGTTAGCGATCCGCGTGACGATCTGCGGCCGGTCCACGATCTCGGGTATCGTGACCGGACCGATCACCGCCGCGATCGGCCGGCTCGCGCCGGTGCTGCTCAACGACTCGTCGGGGCTCAGCGTGTAGAAGTTCGTCGCCGGCGACTTGCAGGCGCCGAGCAGAGCGCCGGCGAGCGCGAGCATCAGGCCGGCCGCGAAGCGGCGCATCACATCTGTCATGGCTTCTTGTCCTCGGACTTGCCGCGCACGAGCGATTCCGGATGCTGCGCCAGATAGTCGGCCAGCGTGCGCAACGAGGCAGCGGTGCGAGTCAATTCACGCATTGCGTCCTCCGTCGATTGCTGCAGCGACGAGTCGGGCTGCAGCGCGGCATTCGCGGAATCGAGCGTCGATTGCGCGGACAGCAGCGTGTCGCGCGCTTTCGGCACGACCTGCGTGTTGAGCTGCCCGAGCATCGCGTTGGTGGTGCGCAGCGTCGAGCGCGCGTCTTTGCCGATATCCTCGAACGGTATGTTGTTGATCTTGGCGAGCAGTCGCGTGACCGATTCCTGCAGCGATTGCAGCGTGCGCGGAATCGCGGGCATTTCGGGCGGCGTCTTGCTCCAGTCGATCGACGCCTTCGGCGCGTCGGGGAAATAGTCGAGCGCGAGATACTGCTGGCCGGTCAGCAGATTGCCGGTTCTCAACTGGAAGCGGAAGCCGTGCTCGACCAGATAGTTCGCGAGAGCGCGCGGGTCGTCGGTGATGTGTCCGCCGGCGCCGTCGTTCTGATAGCGCGACGTGAACCGCTCCGGATAGAGATTGATCTCGACCGGACTGCTGAAGCGGCGGGTGTCCGGATCGAAGCGCGTGTAGATCGCCGTCACTTCGCCGATATCGACGCCGCGGAAATCGACCGGCGCGCCAACTGTCAGGCCGCGCACCGAATCCGCGAAGTTCACCACGTATTTGACGACGATGCGATCGTGCATCTTCATCGCGTCGGCGCGCGTGGTGTACAGCTCGAACCGGGTGCTGGTAGCGGCGCTCGTCTCTACCTGTGAATCGGGCGGCGATTCGAACGCGATCCCGCCGATGATGATCGACACGATCGACTGCGTTTCGACGCGCAAGCCGCTGCTGTCGAACGACATGTCGACACCGCTGGCGTGCCAGAAGCGCGTGTCGGTTCTGACGAAGCGATCATACGGCGCGTTGACGAACACCTTCACCGTGACGCCGTGGCCGTCCGGGTCCAACTGGTACGACGCGACCTGGCCCACCTGAATTCTGCGGAAAAACACGGGCGTACCCACGTCGAGCGAGCCGAGTCCCGTGCCGTGCAACGTGTACTCGTGCCCCGGCACGTCGCTCGCGATCACGGGGGGCTCCTCGAGGCCGACGAAACTGCGGCGCGCTTTTGGCGAATTGCCGACGTCGACGTCGACATACGAGCCCGACAGCAGCGTGCCGAGCCCCGACACCGTGCCACCCGAAATGCGCGGACGCACGACCCAGAAGCGCGTGTTGTCGACGAGCAGATCCGACACGTCGCGCGTCACCTCGGCCTTGGCCACCACGCGCTTGTGGTCCGGCGTCAGCGAGACCGCTTCGACCACGCCGATATCGACGTCCTTGAACTTGAGCTTGGTCTTGCCGGCTTCAAGACCGTCGCCGGTCTTGAAGCTGATGCTGATCTGCTCGCCGCGCTCCATCACCGCCTTCACCGCCAGCCAACCGCCGATCAGTATCGCCACGATCGGCACGAGCCAGACCAGTTGCATCCGCCAGCGCGAGCGCGGCACCGGCTCCGCGGCGGGCAGCTCGGGCTCTTCAGTCGGAGTGGACACGTTCGGTCTCCAAAGCGTCCCACATCAGGCGCGGATCGAACGCCATCGAGGCGAGCAAGGTCAGCACGACGACCGCGCCGAACGCGATCGCCGCCGGCCCCGCCTTGATCGTCGCCAGCGCCTGGAATTGCACCAGCGCGACCAGCATCGTGATCACGTAGATGTCGAGCATCGACCAGCGACCGATCAGCTCGATCAGGCGATAGATCCGCGTGCGCTGCCCGGGCAGCCATTGCCAACGAAGCTGGGTCGACAGCGCGAGATACCCGATGCCGAGAATCTTCAGCATCGGCACGACGATGCTCGCGATGAATACGAGCACGGCGAGCGGCCACGAGCCCGATACCCACAGATACACCACGCCGCTCAGGATCGTGTCCTTCTGCGTGCCGAACAGCGAACTCGTGTCCATCACGGGCAGCACGTTGGCCGGAATGTAGAGCACCATCGCGGCCACCAGATACGCCCACGTTCGCGACAGGCTCGCGGGCTTGCGCTGGTGCAACGGCGCCTTGCAGCGCGGACAGACGTGCTTGACCGCGCCGCTGGGCTGCTTGAGCAGCAGGCCGCATTCTTCGCACAGCACGAGCCCGTAGGCAGACGCCGTGATGGCGTTGCGGCGCACGCGGATCGGCGGCAACTGCCACGCCCGCGCGCCACGCGCTGCCGTGATGCGCGCCCACACCTCATGCGGATCGAAGGTCGCCGCCGCGGCCGCGAGCAGCAGCATCAGCGCGATGAACGACCACAGCGCAGTGCCCGGCACCACCTTGGCGATATGCGCGAGCTTGACCAGCGCGACCAGCAAGCCGAGGATCAGCACCTCGGTCATGCCCCACGGCCGCGCGAACTGAAACAGACGAAAGCACTCGGCCGGCCGCCACGGCACGCGCCCGAAGCGCAGCGGCAGCAGCAGCCACAGCATCGCCGCGGTTTGCAGCACCGGCGTGACGATCGTCGTCAGGCCGACCAGCAAGGCGAGCGGCCACGAGCCGTGGCTGTACAGCATGCGCACCGAACCCGCGAGCGTCGTCTGCACGACATGGCCGTTCAGCGACAGACCGACGATCGGAAACACGTTCGAGATCACGAGCAGCACCGCGGACGCGCACGAGAATGCGAGCGCATACTCCGGCCCGTTCGAGCGTCCGCGCCTGAGCTCCGCGCGGCAACGCCGGCAGCGCAACGCATTGCCGGCGGCCGGCGGCGCGCCGAGTTGAAGCAGGTCGCACTCTTCGCACGCAATCAGCTCGTTGCCCGTCATCTCGCCTCCACTGCACCCGACGTTCCAGCCGGCGCGGGCGCGTTCTGCGAGACCGGCGCCATCGCCGGCGAGTTTTGCGGCGCGGGCGGCGGCGCCGTCAGTTTTTCCGCCTCGGCCACCCAGCCACCGCCCGTCGCCTTATAGAGCGTGACGTACGAGGCCAGCACTGCGCCTTGAGTTTGCGCATAGGTCAGTTGCGCGTTGAACAGGCTGCGCTCCGCATCGAGCACTTCGATGTAGCTCGTATAGCCGCCTTCGTAGCGCTGCCGCGCGAGGTGCGCATAGGTGTGCAGCGCCTCGACCTGGAGGTTTTGCGCATCGAGTGCCTGATGCGTCTTCTGCACGGAGATGAGCGCGTCCTCGACCTCCTGGAACGCTACCTGGATCGCCTTTTCGTACGAGTACAGCGATTCCTGCTGGCGCGCTTCGGCCTGGTGCACCTGGCCGGTGATGTTGCCCGCCGTGAAGATCGGCTGCGTGACGCTGCCGGCAAACGACCACACGCGCGCCGGGCCGGTGAACAGATTCGAAAACTGCGCGCTGACCGAACCGAACAGCCCGGTCAGCGAAATCGACGGGAAGTACAGCGCGCGCGCCGCCCCGATCAGCGCGTTTTGCGCGACCAGCGTCTGCTCGGCCTCCAGCAGGTCGGGACGGCGTTCGAGCAGATCGGACGGCAGCCCCTCGGGAATCGGCGGCGTGCCCATCTGCGACAGCTCACGGCCGCGCAGTATCGCGCCGGGATTCCTGCCGATCAACACCGACAACGCGTCTTCCTGCTGGGCGATCTGCGCTTCGAGCTGCGGAATCGTGACTTGCGCGGCTTGATACTCCGACTGGCTTTGCGCGAGTTCCATCTGCGAGACCTCGCCGTAGCGGAAGCGCGCCTCGAACACGCGCACCGATTCCGCGCGGCTTTGCACGGTCTCCTTCGCGATCTCTAGCTGCCGGTCCAGACTGCGCAGATTAATGTAGGCCGACGCGACCGAGCTCACCAGCGTCAGAATCGTGGCGCGGCGGCCCTCTTCGCTTGCGAGCAGATTCGCGCGTGCCGCCTCGGTTTCCCGGCGTACCTTGCCGAACAGATCGAGCTCCCAGGACACCGCCAGCGTCGCGTCGAACTGGTTGTAGACGGGGCTCACGCCCGTCGGCACCGGCACGCCTTCGTCCTGCGAGACCCGTTGACGCGACGCGTCGGCGCC
This sequence comes from Paraburkholderia sp. MM5496-R1, assembly GCF_050436205.1. Classification (NCBI taxonomy): domain Bacteria; kingdom Pseudomonadati; phylum Pseudomonadota; class Betaproteobacteria; order Burkholderiales; family Burkholderiaceae; genus Paraburkholderia; species Paraburkholderia sp. MM5496-R1. The sequence goes on along the minus strand of NZ_JBNDLT010000003.1, from coordinate 1,585,051 downwards.
TGCCGAAAGCTGCGGGAACAGCCCGGAGCGCGTGGTCACGAACTGCCCGCGAAACTCGTCGACCCGCGCGGCCGCGACCTTCACGTCGCGATTGTCCTGCAGCGCGGCGGCGATCAGCTGATCGAGCACCGGGTCCTGAAACTGCTCCCACCACACGGCGTTGGCGATGCCCGCGGCCTCGCCCTGGGCGAAACGATAAGTGGCCGGCACGTCGACCGCCGGGCGCTGGTAGTTGGGGCCTAGCAGGCATCCGCTCAGCGCGAGCAGCATGACGGATGCGAGCAAACGCGCCGGTGCCGTGCCGCGCATCTCATTCACCTTCCTGCGGCGCGGACGGCGCCTCGCTCGACGCACCGGGCCCCGACACCGCCGAGGGTTCGCGTCCTGCGCCGCCGCTGGGCTCCACGCCCGGCGTCGGCTTTTTGCCTCCCTTCGAGCGCGACGACATGGATTCGAGCAGGTAATAGAACATCGGGATGAAGAATACGGCGATCGCCGTCGCGCCCAACATGCCGCCGATCACACCGGTGCCGATCGAATGGCGGCTGTTGGCCGACGCGCCCGTCGCGATCGCGAGCGGCACGCAGCCGAGAATGAACGCGAGCGAGGTCATCACGATCGGGCGCAGCCGTTCTTCCGCCGCGGTCATCGTCGCGTCGAACACCGAGGCGCCGGTCTCGCGATTGAGCACCGCGAATTCGAAGATCAGGATCGCGTTCTTCGCGGCGAGCGCGACCAGCATCGTCAAACCGATCTGGAAGTAGACGTCGTTGGACAGGCCGCGCAGCATGATCGCGAGCAGCGCGCCGAACAGCGCGAACGGCACCGCCATCAGCACGCCGACCGGCAGCGACCACTTCTCGTACTGCGCGGCGAGGATCAGGAACACCATCACGAGACCGAATACGAAGACGAGCCCGGACGTGCCGCCCGACTGCCGTTCCTCGAATGCTTCGCCGCTCCATGCCACGTCGTAGCCTTCCGGCATCTGCGCGGCGATCTGTTCCAGCGTCGAGATCACCTGTCCGGAGCTGTAGCCCGGCGCGGCGTTCGCCGTGACCTTGATGGCCGGGAAATTATTGAATCGCGTGACGAGGTCCGGGCCCGTCGTAAAGCGGTAGCTTGCCACCGACTTGATCGGCACCATCGCGCCGTTCGTGCTGCGCACGAAGATCTGATCGAGATCACTAGGCTTCAGGCGATACCGCGGCTCCGCCTGCAGGATCACCTGCCACAGCCGGCTCGAACGATTGAACTGCGATACGTACAGCGAGCCGAACATCGTCTGCATCGCGCTATAGACGTCTTCGACCGGCACGCCGAGCGTCTCCGACTTGTCGCGATCCACGTTGACCAGCAGTTGCCGCGACGCCGCATTGAACGTCATCGTGACGCCGGTCAACTCCTTGCGCGCCCGCGCTTTCTGCACGAACTGGTCGGCCACGCCCGCAAGCTGTGTGATGGTCGCGTCGCCCTTGCTCTGAATCCACACCTCCGTGCCGCCCGTCGTGCCGAGCCCCGGAATCGACGGTGGGTTGACCGGCAGAATAATGCCCCTCCTGGACGTTCGCGAAGTGGCGATACGCGTCGAGCAGCACCTGGCGCGCGTTCTGCGTCGCGCGGTTGGCGCGCGTATAGCGTTCGTCGAAGCTCTTCAGACCGACGAAGAAGGTGCCGGCATTGTTCTTGTTCTGGTTGTCGAGCAGGCTGAAACCATCGACCGTGGTGATGCTGCCGACCGCCTCCTGTTTCATGAAATAGTCAGTGATGACTTGCGACACCTGGCCGGTGCGGTCGAGGCTAGCCGCGTCCGGCATGATGACCGCGCCGAGCAGATAACCCTGGTCTTCAGGCGGCAGGAACGCCGACGGAATCGAGCGCACCATCAGCACCGCCAGCGCGATCATCGCCGCGAAGAACACGAGCCCCATGACAAAGCGCTTGATGATGAGCTTGACCGCGCGTGTATAGCCCGACGTCATGCGGGCGAACTGATTGTCGAACCAGCGGAAAAAGCCCTTCTTCTCGTGGTGCGTGCTTTTAAGCAGCAACGCGGCGAGCGCCGGTGACAAGGTCAGTGCGACGATGCCGGACAGCACCACCGAAATCGCAATCGTGATCGCGAACTGCTTGTACATCTGGCCGGTGATGCCGCCGAGAAACGCGACCGGCACGAACACCGCGCACAACACCAGCACGATCGCCACGACCGGGCCGGCGACTTCGTCCATCGCCTTCTTCGAGGCCTCTTTCGGCGAGAGCTTGTACACCGTCATGTTGCGCTCGACGTTCTCGATCACGACGATCGCGTCGTCGACGACGATACCGATCGCGAGCACCATGCCGAACAAGGTCAGCATGTTGATCGAAAAGCCCAGCAGCAGCATGAACATGCAGGTGCCGACGATCGACACCGGCACCGCGATGATCGGAATCAGCGTCGCGCGAAGGCTTTGCAGGAATACGAACACGACGATCACGACGAGCACCAGCGCTTCGAAGAACGTATGGATCACGTCCGAGATCGACGCTCGCGTGAACTCGGTCGTGTCCATCGCGATTTCGTAGGTCATGCCTTCCGGAAACGACTTCTTCAGTTCCGCGAGTGTCGTGCGCACCTGCTTCGCCACGTCGAGCGCGTTGGCGCCCGGCTGCTGATACACGGCGAGCACGGTGGCCGGCTTGCCCTGGAAGCGGCTGCGAATCGAGTAGTCTTTCTGGCCGAGCTCGGCGCGGCCGATGTCCTTGAGCCGCACGATCGCCGCGCCGCCGCTCGCGGCGCGCACGATGATGTTGTCGAACTGCGACGGCTCGGCGAGGCGTCCCGTGGTCGTGACCGCGAACGACTGCTGCACCGCTGAACCCGTTGGCGACTGCCCGATGCTGCCCACCGCGAACTGCTGGTTCTGGTTCGCGACGACCCGTTGCACGTCGGCAGCCGTCACGCCGAGCTGCGCCATTCGGTCGGGCTTCAGCCAGATGCGCATCGCGTAGTCCGGATTGCCGAAAATACTCGACTGGTTCGCGCCCGGAATCCGCTTGATCGCGTCAAGCACATAGATGTTCGTAAAGTTCGCGATATACGTCGCATCGTAGCGGTTGGTGGGCGAATAGATCGCGATCACCATCATGAACGCCTGTGACTTTTTCTGTACCTGAATGCCCTGCGCCTGGACCGATTGCGGCAGTTGCGGCAGCGCGAGATTCACGCGGTTCTGCACGTCGACCTGGGCCAGTTCGGGGTTCGTGCCGATCTGGAAGTACACGTTAAGCGTCATACTGCCGGTCGACGAACTCGACGAGTTCATGTAGATCATGTTGTCCGCGCCATTGACCTGCTGCTCGATCGGTGCGGCGACATTGTTCGCGACGACCTCGGCGCTGGCGCCCGGATAGGTGGCGGACACCGTGATTTGCGGCGGCGTGATATCGGGGTACTGCGCGACCGGCAGCGAGAACATCGCCAATGCGCCGCCGAGCGTGATGACGATCGAAATGACTGACGCGAAAATCGGCCGATCGATGCAGTAGCGCGAAATGTTCATGGCGACTGCCCCGTCACTCGGCGGCGGGCGCTGCCGCGGCGCCTTGCGATGCAGCCGTCGCCACCGCCGCCTGGCTTTTCCCGCCGGCCGCCAGGGTTTTGATGATTTTCAGCTGCGAATCCGCGGTAACGCGCAGCGCGCCGTCCACGACGATGCGCTCGCCCGCCTTGAGTCCGTCGGAAATAAACCAGTTATCGCCCTGCCAGTCGCCGACTTCGACGACGCGCTGATGGGCCTTCGAGTCGCTATCGACGACCCACACGAAGTTGCTCTTCGCGCCCTGCAACACCGCGCGCTGCGGCACGAGCGTCGCATTGGGCCGGATCGCGCCGGAAACGCGGGCCCGCACGAACTGGCCGGGGCGCAAGGTGCCCTTCGGGTTTTCGAAGGTCGCGCGCACGAGGAAGGTTCCCGTTTCGGTATTGAACGCCGGGTTCGCGAAGTTGATCTGGCCTTGCTCGGCATAGGGCGAGCCATCGGCGAGAATCAGATGCACGGAGAAATTGTCGTGCGCGGGAAATCGCAGATGTCCTGCCGCGATGTCATCCCGGTACTTCAGCATCTCGTTCTCGGAGATGCTGAAGTTCACCCACATCGGATCGAGCTGGTACACGTAGGTCAGCAAACCGTTCGAGGTCGCCGTCACGTAGCTGCCATCCTGCAGACGCGCGAAGCTCGACAGGCCGTTCAGCGGAGACTTGATCGTCGTGTAGCCGAGGTTCAGCAGTGCGGTGTCGACTTCGCCCTGGGCGGCGATCACCGCGGCGGCGCTCTGCTTCTCGTTGCCGACCGCGTCGTCGAGATCCTTCTTGCTCAACGCGTTCTGCGCCGCCAACGGCACCACGCGCGCGAGATTGGCCTTGGCGACTTCGAGACGCGCCTGCTGCTGGGCCAGTTGCCCTTTCGCGGTCTGCAGCGCGGCCTCGAACGGCTTGCGGTCCATCTGGAACATCGTTTGTCCCGTCTTGACCAACGCGCCTTCGGTGTACATGCGCTTGTCGAGGAAGCCGTCGACCCGCGAGCGGATCTCGACTTCACGCGAACTCTGCGTTTGCGCGGTAAATTCGAAGTCGACCGGCGTGTCCTGTTGCGTCACCGTCATCACGGTCACTTCCGGAGCGGCGGCGACCGGCGGCGGTGGCGCCTTCTTGCATGACGCGAGCAAGGTGAGCAGCGTCAGCGCCGCGACGACGGCGAGCAATGGGAGGGCGCCGCGAGAATGTGGCCGCGGCGAGGCCAGGGAAACGGGTACGGTTTTCATCGCGCACTCCGCCTGATTACAAAGGCGTGCAGTTGCCGAACAGCACGAAGGCATCGTTTCTGTTGGCAATCGTCAGCGTCATCTCGCCGTCCGTCGAATCGACGACCAGCGTCCAGCCAAAGCCCAACTCATTGCCGAGGATCAGGAGCTGATCCGCCTCCTTGGTGACCGACAGCATCGGCGTCGTGCGCGCGGGACCGACGACCGCGCGTTTGTCGAAGTCGAGAGTCAGGAATTTGGGCAGACCGAGATCCGCGGGCAACGCGCGCGTGCAGGCGATGCCCGGATCGCAGGCGTGCGCGTCGATCGTCGCGCAGATCAGCCGCTTGCTGCCGTCGAAGTCCGCCGCGCCCACCTGCATCGCAGCGGTACCGAGAAGAATCGCGAGACAAACCGAAATTGATTTCATCACGTGCGCTCCCGCTTTTATCCTTGAACGCTGCCGCACTCCGCGCGGCGCATCGCACGCGCAAAGGCACGCACGCGCCGCAACCTGTCCGGTTTCGAATTCGGTGCGGCGCAGCCGGTGTTCGGTTCGACGCGTTGACTGAGTTCAGTTTGGTGGTCCGAAGAAACGGCGACAATCGGACCTTGGTCTCATATCATCCGGCGCGAAGACGCGCGTTCAGGGTGTCGGCGGACCGCCGATGGCCACCTCGACCGCCTTGAACAGAATCGCGCTGGTGAAAGGCTTGCGCAGATACGCGGCCGCACCGGCCGCGAGCGCGGTCTGGCGGACGGAGAGATCGTCATAGGCGGTAATCACGATGACCGGCACGCCCATTTGCGCGAGCTGACGCTGGACTTCCAGGCCGTTGGTTCCCGGCATCTGGACATCCAGAATCACGCAGGCAGGCCGATACGACGGAATTGCCACAAGCGCATTCAAGAACTCGTCACCGCTGCAAAACGTCTCCGCCCTGATACCTTCGGAATGCAGCAAACGCTTGATGGCTCGGCACACCGACTCGTCATCGTCGACCACCGCAACGAATTGGTTAGGGTTGACCATATGACAGCGCGAACGCGCAGTCGCTCCGGAAAGTGGACCACTGATGCCTTAGCGTACTGGTTGAAACCCCGATGAGATATAAGACTTTGGTCCACTAGCGATGTCGGCCAGCGCCGCTGAAAGTGGCGGCACAACGCGGGAGTCGGCGCCTGGTTCGGGCGATTATTCTTCGTCGGCCCTACAAACGCCGCCCTTTCGCACCAGATGAACGAGGTCGACGATCGATCGGGCCTTCATCTTCTCCATCACGCGGGCCCGATGAATCTTGATCGTTTTTTCGGCCGCGCCCAGATCGCTCGCAACCTGTTTGTTCAGGCGGCCAGTCACGACGAGTTCCATGACTTCGCGTTCGCGGCGGGTCAGATGCCGCATCCGCTCTTCTATTTCCTCGCGTTCGTGGCGCCGCCTGCTTTCCACACACGCGCGCGCGAGCGCGCGATCCACCGCGGCGAGCAACAGCGAGTCGCGCACCGGCTTGGGCAGAAAGTCGACCGCTCCGCCTTTCATCGCGTCGACGCTCGAGCCGATGTCGCCGTGCCCGGTCAGGAATACGATCGGCAGCAGCTGATCGAGCTTGCGCTGCACTTCGAGTCCCGTCATGCCCGGCATCTGCAGATCGAGAACGAGGCAGGCTGGCATGCTCGTCAGATCGGCTCGTTCGAGAAAGGCCTCAGGACTGTCGAAGCATTCGACCTGGAAGCCGGAGGCGCGCAGCAAGCGGGCGAGCGCGCTGCGCACGCTGTCGTCGTCGTCGACGATGAAGACGCGAGTGTTGGTCTGGTTCATGATGATCGGGGCACGAGTCTCTGTCGGATATCGGTCGCGACGGGAAGCGTGACGTGAAACGATGCCCCTTTGCCCTCGTTGTTTTCCGCCCACAGCCGGCCGCGGTGCGCCGTGACGATCGTGCGGCTGATCGAAAGACCCAGTCCGAGCCCCTGCGGTTTGGTGGTGAAAAATGGCCGGAAAATCCTTTCCATGCTGTCGACGTCGAGGCCCTGGCCGCGATCTTTTACCGTTATCCGTATCAGTCCGTCCGCTTCCTCACGCGCTGTCGTTTCGACGAGGCGGTCCGCGGCAGGGCAATCCTTGACCGCGTCGAAAGCGTTGAGCAGCAGGTTCAGGATCACCTGCTGAAGCTGAACCTTGTCGCCGCAAATGAGCGCCAGATTGTTCGGAATGTCGAAGCTCGTGCGCACGCTGCGCGTCAACGCATCGCTGTGCACGAGCGTCGCGATGTCGCGCACGACGTTGCCGACGTCCAGCAACTGCAACTCGACATCGCCTTTGCGCACCAATGCGCGAATCCTTTGCAGCACCTCGTTCGCGCGGCAATTGTCGGCCACGATGTCTTCGAGCGCTTCGCGCAGCTCCACTACGTTGGTCGTCTCCGCATCCATGAATTTGCGTGCGGCTTGCGCGTTGAACAGGATCGCGGTAAGCGGCTGCTTCAACTCGTGCGCGAGCGATCCGGCAAGTTCGCCCAATGAAGAAACGCGCGCGAGATGCGCGAGATCCCTCGTATTTCCATCGACTTCGCCGCACGCACTGCAATCCGATATCGCGGTGATCCGCAATTCCTGATTGTGCACGCGGCATCGCGTGGTTTCCGCCTCCGCGTGAAAGCCGCCGCCATCGCGCCGCCGCGCGATCAGAATCTGCGTGGTCGTGACGCCGGGGATTTGTATCTTCGCGCCACGATTGCCTGGGCCCGACCGATCGGCATTGATGCCGTCGATCGGAAACAGCTTGGCGGTCGGCACGCCGATCAGCTCTTCCCTCGTGTAGCCGAACAGTTGCGCCGCCCGCGCGTTCGCGAAGATGATCTGGTCCCGCTGGTCGATCGTGACGATCGGAACCGGCAACATTTCGAGCGTCTCGCACAGCGGCATGCTCGCGTCGAGGATGCGCCGCGTGCTGCTATCGCCTTCGCCTCGCAGCCACGACGCGCAAGCGGCGACACAGCGCCGCCATGCCGGCAACGCGTACGGCGGCTCGTGGGTATCGCGGGTACTCTGTCGGCTCGACACGCCGGGGATATTGCGAGCGCGCTGAAACCGGTGATGCCTGGGTGAAAACTGTCTGGAACGGTCGTGCCCGGATAGTGGAGGACCGTCGTTGCGCGCATTGTCGATCTGTGACGGGCCGCATTGACCCATGTGGCGCGGTTGCGCGTGCAGCGCCGTGAGAATTCCCGCTACCCCGATCGCCAGGTGTCTGCCGTACACGATCAGATTAATCATTGGCACCTCCGGGTCCAGTGCGAACGGATTCCGTACAACTGCGACGTCTTTATCTTTGGGCTTCGAACCACATAATCGACTTCACAATCGGTACTTCGCACGCCTGGTGGCTGGAAGTCAGTATAGGCTATCCAGAATCACTTACCGAAGGGTTACCTTAATTTATGCCGCTTACTCGGGAAACTACTCAATAGTGTTCTGCGTTGTCCGCCATCAATCGGAAAATGGCGACAGAGTTTGTTAGGCAGTTAATTATTACCGGGCGGGGCAGTGTCCGTGCCGTCCGTTTGCGCTCACAGGAAAGTTAGCAAACTGGCAGCGTCGCCGTAGAGCCGCATGTTCCCCTGCGCCGTGACGGATTTGCACTAGCCCGTGAAGTCCGGCGCGATAGCGCTTTCAGATGGAAACTTCCAACCGTAAAGCTTTCATGCATCGCGAATCACAGAGTCAGCGGGTATAGCCAACGCTAATTCTCCAATTTAATTAATCTGCCGGCGATATTTCTTGACGCAAGTCAACGCTTTTATCGCCCGCCATTCCAGTGCGAATCATTTGCATTCATCGATCACAAAAAAATAAAATTATGCCCGGCAGATGGCTAAACGCAGCACCGCGGCGAGAACGCGTGTTTCGGCTTCGTCTTTTCTACCGGTATTGAATAAACAGGAAGGTCAGTGCAGATTACAGGCAGCGTCGCTGCGAGTCGCGAGCGCATCTGGCTCGCAGCGTTTCGTGGGAACAACGGGAGGGATGATAGGGAGGCTAAGTGGGGTGAGTCCGCCAAAAACTACCCGCTGCGCGTCGCCGTGCCAAGGCATGCGTAGCGTGTCGCGCGGCTTCGCTGTAACGAAACCGCAACACGCGATAGACGCGCCACTGTGTGACAGCGCCATGACGATTCGATCGAATGCCGCTGCTTGCCGCGCCCTGCTACAGATTCATGCGCGTAACCTTGGTGCCGGCCAGCGACAGGTCGGCCATCAAGCCCGTATTGGTCAAGACCATCGCGACGACCTCGGCGGTCGCCGACGTGGTATCGATCGCGCCGGTAGCGCCGACTTTCAGCAGTGAAACCGAAGCATCGACGCCCGCCGACCAGCCCTTCGCGTTGCGGAATTTATCGAGCGAATCTTTCGTCATGAACAGGAAGAACACGGCGGTCGACTGCGCGCCGGCCTGCAATCCGAACGATGCCGCGGTGGTACTGTAATAGCCCACCGTCGCTCCCCCGACGCGCAATGCCCCTTCACCGTACTCGCCACCGACGATGAACGCCGCCTTTCTCACCGAAGGAAACACCAGCACGCCCTGCGCCTTCGATACGAGTTCGTGCGAGCCTTGCACCGTATCGAACAATTTCGACAGCGCACCGTTCACGGCCGCGTCGATCTCCTGCCGTTTGGCGGCGTCGGTAGTGGCGCTCTCGCCACTGCCTCCGGTCGTCGTGCAACCCGCCAAAGCCAGACTCGCGGCCATGGATGTAAGCGCGAGCGTGTGCACAAAGTTCCGTCTGTTCACTATCGACTCCGTTCTGGTTACGATCCGAGTCGCCAGTCCTGATGGCTGGAAGCCTCGATCTTTTTTCTCCGCCGTGAAGCGGCATAGCCGCCCAAGGAACCATCAATGCCATCGCCGCGCGTCGATTTTCTTCGGTATCCGGATGCGACGACTACAACGCTTGCAGATACATGATGTCACGCTGAAACCGGCGCGGAATCGGACCTTGGTCTTACAGGAAGCGCGGTGTCGATGATGAATGAAACGCGAAGCCAGCGAAGCTGATTGGCGGGGCCGACCTCGATCATCCGCCGAGCGCGATGATCGCCACGGTGAGCAGGACGCCGACCGCCGCCATCGCAAGGCCGGCCTGCCAGCCGCGAAATCCCGCGTAATGCCCCAGCGCCATGCCGCTGCCGAATAACATCGCGATAGTCAAGACACGGGAGACGATCAGCGCCGTCGGAACGTGCGCGAACAGCACGAAGGGCAACGCGACCGGGAACGTTGCGGCTACTACGAGCACAAAGATAGCCGCGGCGGCGGTGAAATCGTCGCGCACGAATACTGCTCGCTGCGGCAGATCCGGCCGCGCCGCAACACGCCTGCGGATGGACTCGAGCTCCGTATCGCCGATCAACGGTCTGAGCCACGCGGCCATTGCGCCGCGAAGCGTCCGAACGCCCGCGGCCGCATTCGGCTGGCCTCGCACGGAATGCGCAAGCGTCACACGCCTGCCGCGAGCCACCAGCGTACGCACGAGGAACATCACCGCGTCCGCGAGGCCCCATGCGAGATTGCAGCCGAGCGCGGTGTAGAACATCTTGTGCCCCGCGTCGGCACCCGCGCCGACGGCCGAGACGGTGCCGACAAACGTCAGCGCCATGAAGAGGCCGAAACACGACTCGCACACTCGATCGACGACATCGAGAACCGGCTCCCTATCGCCGAAGTTTTCCTGCTCCGTGTGACCCGTGGCATCCATGAGGCCTCCCGTGGCGATGACGTGAACCGAGCCCGCCCTTTGCTGGCATGCGGATGAGGTGCGACGAGGACAGTCGGATCGGGCAGGCGCGAGCAGACGCCCGCAGCATACAGCGCGCACTGTACCGGCGATATTGGACCAAGGTCGTATGGCCCTGCTTCGCGTCGCGCTCTACCGTGGGAATGGATCATTGCGTAGTACGCTGGAACAGTCCGCGCTGGGGAGAAGATAATGGCCAAAACGAAGTCGGAAAACGAGCAGCCCGAGCAAGACAGGGCGCTGTCGTACAAGGAATATCGCAAGGCGCTTTTCGATCTGCATGTCGAGCTCGTCAAGCTGCAGGAATGGGTCGTCCAAACGGGAAGCAAGGTCTGCGTCGTCTTCGAGGGACGTGACGGCGCGGGCAAAGGCGGCACGATCAAGGCGATGACCGAGCGCGTCAGTCCGCGCGTCTTTCGCGTCGTTGCATTGCCCGCGCCTAGCGAACGTGAAAAAAGCCAGATGTATGTGCAGCGCTATGTGCCGCACTTGCCGGCCGCGGGCGAGGTCGTCATTTTCGACCGCAGTTGGTACAACCGCGCGGGCGTCGAGCGCGTGATGGGTTTCTGCTCCGAGGCGGACGTGCAGACGTTCTTCAAGGCCGTGCCGCTCGTCGAGCGGGCGATCGTCGAATCCGGGGTCATCCTCCTCAAGTACTGGCTCGAGGTCAGCCCCGAGGAACAGACCCGACGTCTCGAGGCACGCATCCACGACGGTCGCAAGATCTGGAAACTGACCGAGATGGACCTGAAATCCTATAGCCGATGGTATGACTACTCGCGTGCCCGCGATGAGATGCTCGCGGCGTCGGACACCGACTATGCTTCGTGGTTCATAGCGAATTCAAACGACAAGCGGCGCGCGCGACTGAACATCATCAGCGACATGCTTCAGAGGATTCCGTACAAGCAGCCTGCCCGCAAGAAGGTCTCGCTGCCGAAACGGCAAAAGCCCGACGGATACAAGGAACCAGACTATCCGTTTAAATACGTGGCCGAGCGGTATTGATCAGGCAGGTGTTGCTCAAGCTGACTTTCAAACGTACGGCAGCGTTGCCTCGCAACCGGCTTCAACGAGGCTGCGGCGATAAGCGAAGGCCGCGAGCGGGTAGTCGAAGAAGAAGCGGCCCGTCTCCCGCTTCTCCACATAGAACGTTTCCGCCTCGCATTGCGGCGTCGCAATTCGCAGCGCGCGCGCCCATGCGAACGCCAGCAGCATCCAGCCAAGCATCGCGAGATAGTCGTCCGCGACCCGGTATGCCGTCTCCGGGTCTTGCGCGTGGCGTGCCTTGATCGACCGTGTCGTGCTCTCCACTGTCTGTGCTAGCTCCGCGAGCTTCGCGCCGGCGGCACGAACCGGCGGATCGGACTCCTGACACAGCCGCGCTTCCGCGCGCACGTGGCGAAGCAGCACATCGAACGCCACCGCCCCATCGGGCAGCACCTTCCGAATCAGCAGATCGATCGCCTGAATTTCGTTGGTGCCTTCGTACAACATCGACACGCGACTATCGCGCAATGTCTGTTCAATGCCGTACTCGTGGATGTAGCCGTAGCCGCCGAACACCTGCAGCGCGTTCGATGCAGCGCCAAAACCGTTGGCCGTAAAAAACGCCTTTGCAATCGGAGTCAACAGCGATGCGAGCTGCGCCGCCTGTTCCCGTTCGGCGGCATCAACATGACGTGCGGCGATGTCGAGCCAATGCGCGGTCCAGTAACCGATCGCGCGCTCGCCTTCGACGATCGCGCGCAGCTCCATCAGAATCCGCCGCACGGCCGGATGAAACGCGATCGGCGCAGCCTTCCCCGGTGCGACGTTCGCACCGGGCGGCACGCTCACTGCACGCATCTGCGCGCGTTCCTGCGCGTAAGCGTGCGCGCGTTGCCACGCGGTGTGCGCATGCCCGAGGCCCTGCATCGCAACCTGCAGCCGCGCCGCGTTCATCATCACGAACAGGCACGCGAGACCGCGATGCGCTTCACCGACGAGCCAACCGAATGCGCGTTCGAAGCGCATCGTGCAGGTCGGGCTGCCTTTCAGGCCCATTTTCTTTTCGATGCCTTCGCAATAGACACCATTGCACGAGCGCCCACCGTCGCCGTCTTCCAGCCATTCCGGCACGACGAACAGCGACAACCCTTTCGTACCGGGCGGCGCATCGGGCACTCGAGCGAGCACCAGATGAACGATGTTCTCCGTCAGATCGTGCGCGCCGCCGCTGATAAAGATCTTGCTGCCGTCGATGAAATACCCGTCGGTGCCCGGTGCTTCAGTCGCGCGCGAACGGATCAGGCCGACATCGCTGCCGGCCTGGGGCTCGGTCAGACACATCGTCGATAGCCACTCGCCACTCGCGACTTTCGGCAGCAATGCCTTTTTCACGCGTTCGCTGCCATACGTCTGCAAGCATGCCGTCGCGCCGTGCGTGAGCCCGGGCGACATCAACCATGCATGGTTGGCGCCCGCGAGCATTTCCTGAAGTGCGACGTCGAGAAGCTGCGGCAGGCCCTGTCCGCCGTGCCCGGTGTCGAGCGATAATGTCGGCCAACCCGCTTCGACGAATTCCGCGTAGGACTCGCGAAAGCCCGCGGGCGTCGTCACCTTGCCCGCGTCGAAACGACATCCTTCGAGATCGGCGCTCGCGTTGAGCGGCGCGATGCGCTCCTCGACGAAACGCGCCGCTTCCTCGAGCACCTGCTGCGCGGTCTGCGAGTCGAGGTCTTGCCAGTCGGGCACGTCGCGCCACCACGAAGCGGCGTCGAGCCACTCGTCCATCACGAAGCGCATGTCGCGTAGCGGCGCCTGATAAGTCAACGTCATTTGTTCCTGTCCCTGGACTAGCTGCCTCTGCGCGCATGGATCACGGTCGCGTCGGCGGCGTCGGCTTGGTGCATTGCTTCCACGCGCGCGGCCCGGTGCTGGAGCACGGCGCGCTGATTGATCGAGCCTTTGTCGGTGATCTCGCCGAGGTCGAGCGACGGCGGCACGCTCAGCAGGTGCATGCGGGCAATGAACGAGGCACTGCCTGTCGCACTCCGATTCAGCCGCGCGACGAGCTCGCTGAAGAAATCTCGCACGGCGGCCGAGTTGAGCACGTCCTCGGCGCTCGCAGCCGCGGGCGAACCCGCCAACGAGCGACACGCGTCGAGGCGCGGAAAAATCATCGCGCCCACTTCGTCGCGATTCATCCCCGTAATGACGGCATCCTGAACGTAGGGCGCCCCTTCGCTGATGATGCGCGCGCGCATCGGCCCGACGCTGACGAACGTTCCCGACGCAAGCTTGAAGTCCTCCGCAATGCGGCCATCGAACATCAGGCCCAGTTCGGGACGTTGCGGGTCGACGAAACGCACGGCGTCTCCTGTGCGGTAGTAGCCTTCATCGTCGAACACGCTGCTCTGAAGCGCCGGCGATGCTCGCCAGTAACCGCCCATCACGTGAGGGCCGCGAAAGCGCGCTTCGAATTTGCCATCGACGGGCGCGACCTTGGCCTGGCACCCGGGCGGCGGCAAGCCGATATAGCCGGCGCACGATACCGGTCCCGTCGTGAACAGACACGACGGCGCGGTCTCGGTCATGCCGAGCCCGGCCATGATGCGGATGCGTTCTCCGCAATGTTCGAGCGTTACGCGCTCGAGACGCTCCCACGCCGCCTGCGACAGACCGGCGCCCGCGAAGAAATACATCTTCACGCGCGAGAAAAACCGCTCGCGCAGCGCCGCATCCTTTTCCAGCGCGATGGTCAGTTCTTCCCAACCCTTCGGCACGTTGAAGTAGATGGTCGGCGCGACCTCACGCAGATTGCGCAGCGTCTCGTCGAATTTGCCGGCCACGGGTTTGCCGTCGTCGATATAGAGCGTGCCGCCGTTGTACAGCACGATGCCGACGTTGTGGCTGCCGCCGAACGTGTGATTCCACGGCAGCCAGTCGACGAGGACCGGCGGCTCGATGCCGAACTGCGGAAAGGTTTCGAGCAGCATCTGCTGGTTTGCGCCCAGCATGCGATGCGTCGTCGGCACGGCTTTCGGCAGGTTCGTCGAGCCGGACGTGAACAGGAACTTCGCAATCGTGTCGCCGTTCACGCGCGCGTTGGCGGCGTCGACGTCGCGCGGGGCCGTGTCGAGCAATGTGTCGAAGCGCGTCACTCTCGACGCGTTTGGCGCGGGCACCGCGCTGACTCGTTCGACGTCGCTTCGCAGCGCGGCATCGAGCGCCGCTGTGTATGCGCCGATATCGTCCGCGTAGACCAGACCCGGTTTGAGCAGTTCGAGGACATGGCGCAGCTTTCCGTAATCGCCCGACATCAACGAATAGGCCGGCGAAACGGGTGCATAAGCGATACCCGCCCACATCGCGCCGAGCGCGAGCTGCATATGTTCGACGCTGTTGCCCGACAGGATCACCAACGGGCGTTCCGCGCTGAGATCGCGATCGAGCAGCGCCTGCCCGATCGCACGCGCGCGCTCGAGCATCTGCGCATACGTGATGCCCTGCCACGCGCCACCGGCATCGCGTCGTGCGACGAGCAGCCGGTCGGGATGCGCGCGTGCGCCGCTCAGCAGACGGTCCGTAAAGCGCTCCGGAAACGGACCCAGAGGTTCAAGTGTCTCGAGGTACCAGCAGTCGCCGCGTTTCTCGATCCGCGATGAAGGTGCTCCGATGGCGACGCTCCGGTATCCGGTCGCCAGAGAGCTTGCGTGGCTGTGCTCCGATTCCAAAACCTGTCTCCTAGTTGTGCCATTTCATGCAAGGATGGGGCGGCCGCAATCGTTGCGGCCGGGAGCCGACGCCTAGATCGGATAATGACGCGGACTGGTCTGCACCGTGATCCAGCGCAACTCGGTGAACTCGGGAATCGACGCCTTGCTGCCGAAGCGCCCATAACCACTCGCCTTCACGCCGCCGAACGGCATCTGCGCCTCGTCGTGCACGGTCGGGCCGTTGATGTGGCAGATGCCCGACTCGATGCGTTTCGCCGACGTTCATCGCGCGCGCGATATCGCGGCTGAACACGGCGGCCGATAAGCCGTACTCGCTATCGTTGGCGACCGTCAGCGCCTCTTCGTCGCCGTCTACGCGCTGCACCGTCACCACGGGGCCGAACGATTCATCGGCATAAAGCTTCATCTCGCGCGTCACGTTCTCGACGATCACCGGCTGCATGATCGCGCCTTTCACCTCGCAACCGAGCGGCAGCTTCGCACCCTTTTCGCGAGCGTCTTCGACCAGCGCGCGAATGCGCCGCGCGGCGGCTTCGCTCTCGAGCGTGCCGAGGATCGAGCCCGGCTGTGTCGGATCGCCTGCCTTCAGCGTGCGCGCTTTCGCGACGAGCTTTTCGACGAACGCATCGGCAACCTTGCGATCGACGATCACGCGTTCCGTGGACATGCAGATCTGCCCTTGATTGAAGAACGCGCCGAACGCGATGCCCTCGACGGCAGCGTCGAGGTCCGCGTCGTCGAGCACGAGTACCGGCGCCTTGCCGCCCAGTTCGAGCAACGCGGGTTTCAGATGGCGCGCGGACAGCTCGGCGACGATGCGGCCGACACGCGTCGAACCGGTGAAATTCACACGCTTCACGGCAGGATTCGCGACCAGACGCTCGACGATCGCGGGCGCGTCTTCCGGCGCATGCGTGAGCACGTTGACGACGCCTTCGCCGAGACCCGCGTCGTTCAGCGCTTCGCCGATCAGCGCATGCACGCCGGGACACCCTTCCGATGCCTTCAGCACGACCGTGTTGCCGCACGCGAGCGGCATGGCGAGCGCACGCGTCGCGAGGATCACGGGCGCGTTCCACGGCGCCATGCCAAGCACGACGCCGCACGGCTGGCGCACGGCCATTGCGAGGCTGCCCGGCACGTCGGACGGAATCACCGCGCCGTCGATCTGCGTCGTCATCGCCGCGGCTTCGCGCAGCATGTTGGCCGCGAGCATGACGTTAAAGCCGTACCAGTTCGCCATCGCACCCGTTTCGGCCGCGCCGATCTCGATGAATTCGGCCGTGCGCGCGTCCATGCGGTCGGCGGCGGCGAGCAGGCGTTTGCGGCGCTCCGTCGGCGTGAGCGCCGACCATGCCGGGAATGCGCGCGCCGCCGCGGCGACGGCCGCATCGGCATCCTCGACGGTGGCCGCCGCGGCGCGGGTGGCCACCGCCCCCGTCGCGGGATTGATGCGCTCGAAGGTCTTGCCGTTCGACGCGGCACGTTTCGCGCCGCCAATCAACAGGTTCGTTTGATGCATGTGTTCGTCTCCTCGGTCGTCCTGCTGAAGTGCGCCGCTTAGCGCTTATAGGTCTGCAAGCCCGGCTTGATGCTCTTGTCGTCGAGGAACTGCTTGAGGCCCTGTTCGCGGCCGCCTTCCGGATCGCGATAGTTCGCCTGGTCGAGCTTCGCGTACAGGTAGTCTTCGTTCTGCTCCCACGTGAGTTCGCGCGAACGCTTGAAGCCATGCTTCGCGTTGCGCAGCACGACCGGGTTCTTGTTCAGCAGCTTCGCCGCGAGAGCGATCGTTTCGTCGCGCAGTTGCGCGAGCGGCACGCTTTTGTTCACCAAGCCCATCTTCGCGGCTTGCGGACCCGTGAAGGTGTCGCCCGTCATGATGTAGTACAGCGCTTCACGATGACCGACGGTATCGGCCATCGCCTTGCTCACGAGGTTGCCCGGCGGGATACCCCAGTTGATTTCGGACAGGCCGAACACTGCTTCGTCCGCGGCGATCGCGAGATCGCAGGCGACGAGCGGAGAGAAGCCGCCGCCGAAGCACCAGCCGTTGACCATGGCGATCGTCGGCTTCGAGTACATGCGCAGCAATTGCCATTGCCAGCGGCTCGCGTCGCGGCGAATCCGCTCCTGCAGCACGTCCGGGCCCGCGTCCACTTCGCGGAAATATTCCTTCAGGTCCATGCCGGCCGTCCATGCACTGCCTTCGCCGGTCAACACGAGAACCTGGGCTTCGGCGTCGAGTTCGAGCGTCTCGAGAACGTCGATCATTTCCTTGTTCAGCGTCGGGCTCATCGCGTTGCGCTTATCCGGACGATTGAACGTGACCCAGGCGATTCCGCCTTCGACCGCGACCTTGACCGTTTTCCAGCGTCCTTCGTAACTCATCTGCTTCTCCGTATCAATGCCGCCCTCGCGGCCTGAACTCAATTTAATATCAGGCGACCTGATAAGTAAAGTACAATATCGAAGTCTTGGTACAAACCCCTAACCGCCTATGCCGACGATCACGAGAAAGCCGTCAGGGTCTGAATCGACAGCGCGCGCAGCGCTCGTTGATCACGCCGCAAGCGGCCAGCGCGGTCGTCAAATCGATGGAAGCGAATGGATGGGTGACGCGCGTGGCCGGTCCGCTCAACCGTCGCGTCGGGCTGCTGTCGCTGACGAAGGCCGGCGAAAGATTGCTGGCTCAGTGCGACGGTGCCGCTGACAGGGTCGAGCAATCGATGCTCGGCGAAATCGATGAACACGATTCACAGATGCTGAAAAACCTGCTGTTGACGTGCGTGCGCAATCTTCGCGCAGCCTGACGCATCAGCTTTAATCACACATAGGAGACCCCATTGAACATCGATCAACTGAAGGCCATCGACACCCACGTGCATGCCGAGGTGTCGTGCTGCCAACCACCGGACCTGTTTGCAAAAGAATTCGACGAAGCCGCCGACAAATACTTCGGCACCGTGCTCAAACAAGGGCGCCGCCCGACCATTCCCGAAACCATCGAGCACTATCGGGAGCGCAATATCGGCTTCGTGATGTTCACCGTCGACTGCGAAGCGAACATCGGGCGCCGCCGCATTTCGAACGAAGAGGTCGCGGAGTTCGCGCAGAAAAACTCCGACATCATGATCGCGTTCGCCAGCATCGATCCGCACAAAGGCAAGTTCGGCGCGCGCGAAGCGCGGCGGCTCATCGAGGAGCACGGCGTGCGCGGTTTCAAGTTTCACCCCACGATGCAGGGTTTTTTCGCCAACGACCGCATGGCATACCCGCTCTACGAAGTGATTGCCGAGTACCGGCTGCCGGCGGTTTTTCACAGTGGACACTCGGGCATGGGCTCGGGCATGCGCGGCGGCGGCGGTTTGCGCCTCAAGTATTCGGAGCCGATCTACCTCGACGATGTCGCCGCCGACTTCCCCGACATGAAGATCGTGATCGCGCATCCCTCCTGGCCATGGCAGGAGCAGGCGCTGTCGATCGCGCTGCACAAGCCGAACGTGTATATCGATCTGTCGGGCTGGTCGCCGAAGTACTTTTCGCCCGAGCTGGTCAAGTATGCGAACACGCTGTTGCGCAACAAGGTGCTGTTCGCGTCCGACTTCCCACTGATCCGCCCGGACCGCTGGCTCGAAGACTTCGATACGCTCGACATCAAGCCCGAAGTAAAGCCGCTCGTTGTGAAGGAGAACGCCGTCAGGTTGCTTGATCTGCGGGCCCGAGGCACGACGAATCACGAATGACGCATGAAAAATAGGCCCGGCGCGAAAACGCCGGGCCAGCTGGGTCCATCAACGAAGAGTTAGCGTTTCGCGGCGTTGGAGCGAATGACGAGCAATGCTGTAATCGCCGCGACGATCGTCACCGGCACGCTCGCGCCGATGACGAGCGCCGAGCTCTTTCCCATCGCAAGCAATTGCCCGGCGGCTACGGGGCCGACAATCGAGCCGACGCGTCCCACCGCCACCGCGGCGCCGACTCCCGTACCACGCACGCTGGTCGGATAGCTGGCGGCGGACAGCGAATACAGCATCGACTGCGCACCGACGACGCCCATCCCGGCAAACAGCACGGCAACGGACAGCGTCTCGATGCTGGCGACTTGCGAAAGCGCGACCAATGCGCCGACGATGCACGCATAGATTGCCGTGACTGACAGGCCTTGTCTGAAGCGGTCCATCAGCAGACCGATGCCGAGTACGCCGATCACACTGCCGAGGTTGAAAAAGATCTGGGCAATCCCGGCCTGCGAACGGCTCATGCCGCGCCCCACGGTCAACGAAGGCAGCCAGTTCAGCAGGAAGTAAAGAACGATCAGCGTGCAGAAGAAGCTGATCCAGATACCGATCGTCGCGGCGGCGCGCCCCTCGCCGAACAGGACTTCGCGCGTCGAAAGGAGCGGCTTGTCCGCCGTCGTGAATTCCCGCGATTCGGTGGCGAATTCGCGCGACTCAGGCAGCAATGCCATCAGCAGCGGAATGATGATCAGCGGTCCGGCTCCGCCCACGTAGAAGATATGACGCCACGCGGTAGCACCCGCGCTCAGTACGGCGATCAATGCGGCAAGCGCGCCGCCGAGCGGCATACCGCAATACATGACGCTAATCGCCGTGTTGCGGTGACGCGCATCGACCGCCTCGGACGACAACGCGATCAGGTTCGGCATCGCGCCGCCGAGCCCGATTCCCGTCAGCACGCGAGCAATCAGCAGACTTTCGAAACTCCAGACTTGCGCGGTCGCAATCGAGAAGATGCCGAAAATCGCCATCGAGATCATCAGAACGCGCTTGCGGCCGATCCGGTCGGCGAGTCTGCCACCGATCATCGCGCCCGGCAAAAGCCCCAACATGCCGGCGCTGAAAGCGAGCCCCAACTGGCTGACCGACAAGCCGAACTCATGCGCCATTCGAGGCGCCGCAACGCCAGTGGACTGCAGGTCGATACCCTCCAACACCGCGACGAGAAAGCACAATGCCAACGTTAGTGCAGTACTGGAGCCCACCGCACTCGACCGATTAGCAACACTTGACATGACGTCTCCTTCACCTTTGATTGAATTGCCAGAGGCGAGCCACGCTTCGTTCTTCGACGAAGCGGCCATGGGAAGGAGAAGATTTCTGACAATGATCTTGCGCCACTTATCAGAATCCTTCCCACAGCGCCCCCGGAATTGACGATGAGTCTAGTCTCAGGAGGCCTGATATTGAAAGTAGAATATGATATGCCTGGTAGAAACACCTAAGGCAACCTGATAATGATCAAGACAATGGAGAAGCGGCGAACGCCCCTTGCCAAACAGGCCGGTTCAACGAAAACCGGTGCGCCACCTTCCCGCGTTTCCTATGTGGTCGGCCAACTCGACCGCCTGCTCAAACGCAGTTTGATCGATGTACTGGGTGAATTCGGGCTGACCTTGCCTCAGTTCACCGCGCTCTCCGTCATCAGCGCCAGCGGCGCGATGACCAATGCGAAACTCGCCGAACGCTCGTTCATCACGCCGCAGTCGGCCAACGAAGTCGTCAAGACGATGGAAGCCAACGGTTGGGTCGGACGCGTGGGGCATCCTACCCACGGTCGACTGATTCATCTGTTTCTGACCGACGAAGGGCGTCGGGTACTGCAGGAATGCGATTCGGCGATCGACGCGCTCGAAGCGTCCATGCTGGACGGAGTAACGGAAATCCCGGTCGATACGCTGCGCAAGGTGCTGCAGCGATGTGTGTCGAATCTGCGCGGTTGAATGGACGTTCCCAATGACAAAAGAGTCGCACTCGAATGGAGCGCGACTCTTTTTCTTTGCTCCACCACCGCGATCGTCTGCCGCATTCGGGCTGAATTCCGTTCAGCTCAGTGAAATCCCTGGTCGGCATTTAGCCGCGTATTACCTGGCCCACTGCGTCGATCGCTATATTGCTTCTCAACGGCCGCCGCCTTCACACCGCGATAGCGCGTCCGCCTCGCCATTTCCCACCCCATTCGAGAGGAGACGAAGCATGTCAAAGCGCATTCTTATCATCGCCGGCGATTTCGTCGAAGATTATGAGCTGATGGTGCCGTTTCAGGCACTGGCGGCAGTCGGGCATTCGGTGGACGTCGTCGCGCCCGACAAGCGCGCGGGCGACGCGATTCGCACCGCAATCCACGACTTCGAAGGCGATCAGACCTACACCGAAAAGCGTGGCCATAACTTCACGCTGAACGCCGATTTCGCGTCGGTGAACCCCGCGCAATATGACGCGCTGCTCGTGCCCGGCGGCCGCGCCCCCGAATATCTGCGGCTCAACGACGAGGTGATCGGCTGGGTGCGCCAATTCGCCGAAGCGAAGAAGCCGATTGCCGCGGTCTGCCACGGCGCGCAACTGCTGGCTGCGGCAGGTGTGATCGAAGGCCGGCGCATCTCGGCGTATCCGGCCTGCGCGCCCGAAGTGAAGCTCGCGGGCGCGCAGTACGTGGCGCTCGACTGGCCTGACGCGATCACGGACGAGAACTTCGTCACCGCGCCCGCATGGACCTCGCACGTGAACTGGCTTGCGCAGTTCCTTGCGCTGCTGGGCACGCGCATCGCGCATTGAAGGAGCGCGCCTCGACCGAGGCGCGGCATCGCGGGCGACCAACCGTGTTACGCTCGATCACGACGGCATGAGCGCCCGCGCCGCGCGCTTCGCGTCCTGCGACGTCATCATTCGCGAGAAAGGCTGAACATATGTGCAACGTCTATGTCAACGCTGATCCGATCCTCTATGAGTCGCGTACGCGCGCGCTGCGCATTCATGGCGTCGTGACCACGCTGAGGCTCGAAAATCTCTTCTGGGACGTGCTTCGGGAAATCGCCAACCGCGAGAACGTGACGACGACCCAGTTCGTCGTGAAGCTTCACGACGAACTGGTCGCCTTGCGCGGCGAAGAGTCGTTGAATTTCGCGTCTTTTTTGCGCGTGTGCTGTTTGCGCTATCTATCGACGAGCGCCGCCCGCAACGAGGCCGCTGGCGACGTGCCGCTCAACGCCCCGTTTCAACCCAGAGTCGTGAAGACGGCTGTTTGACGGCTTCCATCGCCACGGCTGGCTAGCGCGGTGCGGTCCAGTCACGCGACGTACTGTCTCGACGCGTCAGTCAACCGACGCATCGCAGGCGCAATCAAGGGAAGCCGCCGTGGCCGGCCGTTCCAATACAGCAAGCCGTTGCAGTGCCACGAGGCCCAGTAGCGCGAGTCCAAGTCCCAGCGTGAAGTCAGCGTGAACGCCCGCACGGTCGACAATCGTGCCCCCCACTGCCGAGCCCACCGCAATCGCCACCTGAATGATGCTGACGAACATGGCCGACCCCGCTTCGGGCAGGTCTGTCGTGCCGCGCTGAATCCACACGCTCAAGCAAAGCGGAAGCGCTCCGAACGCGATTCCCCACAGCAGCATCCCCGCGGTCTCGCCGATCGGCGAATGTTCGAGCAGCAACATCGACGACATCGCGCCCAATAGCAGCAGAACCATCGCGGCGACGGATTTCTTTAGATGGTTCGAAATCACCATCGATGTCAACGCATTGGAGAAGAAGCCGATCAGACCGAATCCGAACAGCAACAGCGTGATCGCGCTCAACGAGAAGTCGTGTTCGAGCAGCGGCGCAATATACGTGTAGGTCGAGAAATGCGCGCCGAAGACGAGCGCGACCATCACCATGCTCAACCTCGTATGAGGCCGGACAAGCAGGGTTTTGAAATCGGCGATCCGCAACGCCGATGCCGACGGCAACGAAGGCACGAGGAACGCCTGCGCCAGTAAGGCGAGCGACACGAGGCCCGCGGTGGCGGCGAACGCCATGCGCCACGATGCAAACGATGCGATGAACGTCCCGAGCGGCACGCCGATCACGGTTGCGCAGGTCACGCCGGTCAGAATGGTCGCGGTCGCTTTGGCGGCATCCTTTGCTTGCACGAGTCGAGGAGCCGCCGCCGTCGCCAGAGTCCAGAAGCCACCCAGCGCGCCGCCAAGCAGAGCCCGTCCTACGAGCATGATCGCGAGGTTCGGTGCGATGGCACACACGACGTTCGCGATCAACAGTACCGCAGTGAGGAGCAGGAAAACGTATCGGCGGTCCATGCGGCCCGCGCTGACTATCAGCGTCGGCGCCAATATCGCGGCCATCACGCCGGGCGTGGTGACCATGAGGCCAGCGACACCGGTCGACACGCCGAGGTCGTGTGCGATTTGTGGCAACAGCCCGACAGGCAAAAACTCGGCCGTGACGAAGGCGAATGCGCTTACCGCTACCGCTATGACGGAGAGCCATTGACCCGCGGAGGTTGAATGTCCTTCCAACGATGCCGGGATTGCAGGTGTATCGATTTGCATGACGACCTTGATGCCAGATTGAAAGTCCCGTACTTTAGGCTGGGTCTCATGTCCGAAAAAGAGTCGTCCGATGAAAAGACTAGAAGGTGTGGCTGAACAATGCCTCTGCGGCGATATCTCGCTATGAGTCAGCTAGTTCCGTGAAACGACCGCGGCCGGCTCTTCCATATGCGTCGGCACGGAAGCGTTCGCCATCAGCAACCTGATGCGCACTGGCCAAACCATCGACGCTCCTACTGTTTTCTTGACAGTCTTCCACAATGTTACGAGGTCTCGTAAGTCGCGCCGCCGTGCGTTCTCAGGGCCGCCATAGAGGTATTGCAGCGTTCGCGGCGGTTTGAGGGCTTCGTTTTTTGCAGCGTGCAATGGAGCCCCGTGATAGGTATATCAACTGATCTGATCGCACGAGGGAGGCGGATGGCGATTGACTTGAAAGTGGGGGCCCGTCGGAGCTGCACGCTCTATACGCGGCACGAATATCGCGGCAACACGTCCAGCGACGAGGTGCGCACCGGCCGCCAGTTCATTACTTCGGCAAGTTCATGGGAGCTCACGCGCGACGCGAGCCAGCTAGCCCGGCTCGCCAGGTTCATGCGCCATGCCCAGGGCGGCGCATATGCAAGCGGCCCCGCGCCTGAGCAACTCGTTCGAGCGCTACAGTGCGCCGTCGAGAGCGGCGATGTGATTGCTGTCGTGCCTAAGCCGCGAGCCTCGGGCGCACGCAGTTCGCCCATTGAGCAGACGGTCAGGCCGTACTATGCGACCGTCACGCCGTCGCAGCTCTTCCGGCGCGCGCTGGCCGCCGTGCCTGCCGCGCGGTCATTCGAGCGTCCCATACTGCCGCGGCTGGCCGCCGACGATGGTCTCGCGATCTGGTACGCTCGCCCCGGCGACGTGCTACCCGATGGACCATCGCCACGCCGGTCTCAACGCCGCTGGGCGATGCGCAGCCGTTCGAGTACTCGCCCAACCAGGTTGACGAAGGTTCATTCGATGTAGCCAAGACTCCGAACCTCGGAGACCCGGGAACCTGGTACACAAACCCAGGTAGCGGGCAAATGCGGCTGTACGGGGATGATAGAAAGCCGGTCGTTGATCTCGACTTTGACCATGTACACAACGGATTGAAGCCCCACGCGCACAATTGGGACAACGGTGTGCGAGATGGCGGCGATTATGTTGTTCCATTCAGCCCCTGGAGTCCCTGAAGGAATTACGCGATGGACCTTATCAAGAAATTCAATGCGTTCCATGACTGGTATTTGATGGGCGTATCCGCGGACCGTGAGGCAAGCATCGTTGAGCTTGCCTTGATGTTCGACAACAGGAAAGACCGGGTTCGCGTTCAATTCAAGGGCGCGACGCGCTGTCTTGCGAACGATTTCCTCATCCAGAACGTCATTTATGAAGTAAAGGTACTCACGGATTTCCAGTCCCCTGATTATCAGCGCGCCCTCCATGCGCTAGAAAAATCATATTTCGGGAAAGAGAACCGCCCCAATATGCCGATTGCATCTGTAGGCGCCTCGCTGGGCGCGGAATTGTTCATCGAGTTCGATACGGTGGATGTCGTCACGGATCTACTCTGAACAGCAAGGGTGAACGTCTTGTCGGGCCGCCGCCTTTCGCTAAGCGAATAAAACACAGATCAATGAACGCGTCACACGCCAATTATTAAAGACCGCTCCATCTCCCGCCAGGAAATTGCAAATT
Organism: Paraburkholderia sp. MM5496-R1; assembly: GCF_050436205.1. Lineage (NCBI taxonomy): Bacteria > Pseudomonadati > Pseudomonadota > Betaproteobacteria > Burkholderiales > Burkholderiaceae > Paraburkholderia > Paraburkholderia sp. MM5496-R1. The sequence continues at coordinate 1,559,688 of NZ_JBNDLT010000003.1, read as the reverse complement.
TCAGGCGTTCCCGTCCGAAATCGTCTTGTCTTGCAATCTGCGCTCAGTAACATATGCTCTTTTTCAGAGCGCTTTCCGGGTCCTTTTTTCCGGGACCACGGTGCAAAGGGTTGTGCATGGGTGCGAGGCGGCCCGGCAAATGCAAACAGCGCCATCGGAGCGCGCCTGACGTTGCTCCATTCATCCCGGTCGAGGCTGCGCGGGCGCACACGGGCGACGTGCGCAACCTTGTTTGGTTTCCCGAGTTTTTGTCACCGACGCTTTTGTAACGTGCGCCGCTCACAAGTGGGTGAGCGGCGTGAGCGGCAATGGTGCCGACCGCACGTGTGAATGTCGCGCCCATGCGGCTCGAGTCGAGCCACCCGAGGCGAGCGTCAATGTACAAGGAGTCTTGGCGATGAAAGCTCCTCAGCGTCCTCTGCGCATCGGGTTGATGGCACCACTGTCGGGCGTACTGGTTCCTCTCGAGAGCGTGCCCGATCCGGTCTTCGCCCAGAAGATGGTCGGCGATGGCGTGTCGATCGATCCGACCTCGGATGAACTGCTGTCGCCGCTTGCCGGCAAGGTCACGCAACTCCATAGCTCTGGCCACGCCACGACGATCACCGGCGACAACGGTCTGCAAGTGCTGCTGCACATCGGGCTCGACACCGTGTTGCTGCGCGGCGAGGGCTTCACGCCGTTGGTCAAGGAAGGCGACGCCGTCGCGACGGGCACGCCGCTGATCCGCTTCGACCCAATCGCGGTCGGCGCAAAAGCAACCAGCCTGCTCACGCAAATGGTGATCGCCAATGGCGATCTCGTCACGCGCTACGTTCCCGCGAAAGGGCTCGTCGTCGCCGGCACCGACGTCGCGCTGTACGTCGAGCTGGTCGGCAGCATGGAGGACAAGGACACGGCCAGCGCCACCGGCGCGATCTTCTCCGACGAGATCACGCTGCCGAATCCAGCGGGCCTGCATGCACGGCCTGCCGCGGTCGTCACGGTCGAGGCGAAGAAATTCAAGTCCGAGATCCGGCTGCTGCGCGGCGATGCCAGCGCAAATGCCAAGTCCGTCGTCGCGATCATGGGGCTCGCAACGAAGTTCGGCGACAAGCTGCGCGTCGAGGCCCGCGGTCCCGACGCGGCGGAGGCGGCCAGCGCCGTCGCGCGTCTGCTTGGCGAGGGATCGGGCGAAAAGCCCGGCGATGCGCCCGCACCCGCGGCGGCTGCGCCAACCGCACCGGCTGCGCCGGTGCCAGCACCGACCGAAGCGGCTCCCGCCGACACCAACGAATTCATCGGCGTATCCGCTTCGCCAGGGCTTTCGGTCGGCAGGATCGTGCAGTTCCGCCAGCAGGTCATCGAGGTGAACGAAGCGGGCGAGTCGCCGCAACGCGAACGGGCGCAACTCGAAGCGGCCCAGCATCAGGCGCGTCAGCAGATCGAGGCGCTCAAGGCGACGCTCACCGATCCGTCGAAAGCGCAGATTCTCGACGCGCATCTCGAACTGCTGGACGATCCTGGCCTCAACGACGCCGCGATCAGCAGCATCAGCGCGGGAAAGGGCGCGGGGTTCGCGTGGCGCGATGCGTTCCAGCACCAGGCAAGCACGCTCGAAAAGCTCGACAATCCGCTGCTGCGCGAACGCGCCGGCGATATCCGCGACGTCGGCCGCCGTGTGCTCGCGCTGCTCGCCGGCGTGAAGCAGGCGCAGATCGACGTGCCGGACGAATCGATCCTGATTGCCGAGGAGCTCTCGCCGTCCGACACCACGTCGCTCGATCGCAGCAAGGTGCTCGGCTTTTGCACGACGAGCGGCGGCGCGACGAGCCACGTCGCGATCCTCGCGCGCTCGCTCGGCATTCCGGCGATCTGCGGTATCGACGCGCGCGCGCTGCAACTCGCCGACGGCACGCCCGTCGTGCTCGACGGTTCGCGCGGCAGCTTGCGGCGCAACCCGAGCGCCGAGGAACTCGAGAAGGCGCGCGACCGCATCAGGCGCCAGGCCGTCAAGCGCGAAGACGAAAAGCTCGCGGCAACCAAACTCGCAATGACGGCCGACGGCCACCGCGTCGAGGTCGTCGCGAACATCCGCAATGCGCAGGAAGCACGCGACGCGGTCGCGGCCGGCGCCGAAGGCGTGGGCCTGTTGCGCTCCGAGTTCCTGTTCGACGCGCGAGACACCGCGCCCACCGAAGACGAACAGGCCGCCGAATATTGCGCCGTCGCCGAAGCGCTTGGCCGCGAGCGGCCGCTCGTGGTCCGCACGCTCGACGTCGGCGGCGACAAACCGCTGTCGTATCTGCCGCTGCCGAAGGAAGACAACCCGTTTCTCGGCCTGCGCGGTGTGCGCGTGAGCCTGGAGCGTCCCGACATCTTCCGCACGCAACTGCGCGCGATCCTGCGCGCGGCGCCGCTTGGGCATCTGCACGTGATGTTCCCGATGATCGCCGCGATCGAGGAGGTGCGGGCAGCGCGCAAGATCCTGCTCGAAGAAGCCGGCGATCGCGCGGCGAGCGTGAAAGTCGGCGTCATGATCGAAGTCCCCGCGGCCGCGTTGATCGCCGAGCCGCTCGCACGCGAAGTCGACTTCTTCTCGATCGGCACGAACGATCTCACGCAATACACGCTCGCGATGGACCGCGGCCATCCGCAACTCGCGAAGCAGGCCGACGCGCTGCACCCGGCGGTGTTGCGTCTGATCGGCATGACGGTCGACGGTGCGCACAAGCATGGCAAATGGGTCGGCATTTGCGGCGGCATCGCGTCGGATGCGATGGCGGTGCCGGTGCTCGTCGGCCTTGGCATCGACGAGCTGTCGGTGAGCATTCCTGCGGTCGGTTCGATCAAGGCTCAACTTGCACGCGTGACGACCGAAGAAGCCAGGAAGCTCGCCGCCGAGGTGCTGTGTCTAGGCACCGCCGCGGAAGTCCGCGCGCATCTGTCGCGCTTTGCCGAGTGAGCGGATCAACAGGAGATCAGCCATGTTCTCGCATGCCTTCGGAGTCTTGCAGAAGATCGGCAAATCGCTGATGCTGCCCGTCGCCGTGCTCCCGGTGGCCGGCCTGCTGCTCGGTCTCGGCGCCACCGACTTTCACGGTTACGTGCCGGCCGTCGTGCTCGCGCTGATGAAGAACGCGGGCGACGTGATCTTCGGCAACCTGCCGCTGATCTTCGCGATCGGCGTCGCGCTCGGCTTCACCGAGAACGATGGCGTCTCGGGCATCGCCGCAACGATCGGATATCTGGTGATGACGGCCACGTTGGGTGTGATCGGCAAGCTCCAGGGCGTCGAAACCGACACGATCATGGGCATACCGTCGATCCAGACCGGCGTGTTCGGCGGCATCCTCGCCGGTGGTCTTGCGGCATGGATGTTCAACCGCTACTACCGGATCACGTTGCCGCCCTATCTCGGCTTCTTCGCCGGCAAGCGCTTCGTGCCGATCGTGACCGCGATCGGCTCGATCGTGCTCGGCGCGATCCTGTCTTTCGTATGGCCGCCGATCGGCAGCGCAATCAAGGCTTTTTCGCATTGGGCGGCGGTTTCCGACCCGCGCACCGCCGCGACGGTCTACGGTTTCGTCGAACGTCTGCTGATTCCGTTCGGCCTGCATCACATCTGGAACGTGCCGTTCTTCTTCGAAATGGGCAGCTACCTCGACCCGACGACCGGCAGGACGGTTCACGGCGACATCACCCGTTTTTTCGCGGGCGACCGGACCGCGGGCATCCTGGCGGGCGCGTTCCTGTTCAAGATGTTCGGCCTGCCGGCCGCGGCGATCGCGATCTGGCATTGCGCGAAGCCGGAGAAGAAGGTGGCCGTCGGCGGCATGATGGTTTCGGCCGCGCTGACTTCTTTCCTCACCGGCATCACCGAGCCGATCGAATTCGCGTTCCTGTTCGTCGCGCCGGTGCTTTACCTGATTCACGCATGCCTCGCGGCGTCGGCGCAGTTCGTGGCGAACACACTGGGCATGCGCATGGGCTTCACGTTTTCGCAAGGCGGCATCGATTTTCTGATGTTCAACCTGATCGGTGGGAAGGCCACGCACGCGTGGTACGTTTTCATCCTTGGTCCAATTTACGCGGTGATCTATTACGGCGTGTTCCGCTTCGTCATTACGCGCTTCAACCTCAAGACACCCGGTCGCGAGGACGACGCGGCGGAAACAGCGGCGGTTGCCGCGAGCGGCGCGGGAGGACGTTCGCGCGAACTCGTGCTCGCCTTTGGCGGCCGCTCCAATATCACGAGTCTCGACGCTTGCATCACGCGGCTGCGCATCTCCGTGAAGGACCCGGCGGGCGTCGACGAACCCAAGCTCAAGGCGCTCGGCGCCGCGGGGGTTGTGCGCGTAGGCAACGGCGTGCAGGCGATCTTCGGGCCGTTGTCGGAGAACATGAAAACCGACATGCAGGACTATCTGAAGACAGCGGGCGCCGAAGCGGATTTGCCGGCGGCGGGGGTGCCCGGTGTGGAAGGCGCAGGGGCGGCGGCTCCAGCGGCTGTGGCCGCCTCCGTGCAAAACTCGCCGCAGGAAACGGAGCGCGCGGAAAAGATTCGTGCGGCGCTGGGCGGCGCGGCCAACATCAGGAAGCTCGACGCGCTGGCGGCCACGCGGTTGCGTGTCGAGCTATCGGACGCGTCGCGCATCGACGCGGCCGCATTGAAAGCGGCGGGCGTGGTCGCGACGCAAGCGTTGAAGAACGGCGCACTCGATCTGATCGTGGGTCTCGGCTCGGGCAACCTCGCAGGCGCAATGCGATAGCAGCAACGAGTATCGTCAGCAACTGCCGCGCGTCGAACGCGAGGCCTGCCGGTGGAAGCGCTCAGTCGCGTTGCTTTGTCCACCTATAGGGGGCGGCATGGAAGCAGTCAGAAATTTCCTCGAAACTCAGCCGCTGTTCGCGCTTTTTCTGACCATCGCACTTGGCTACCTGGTCGGCGAAATCACTATCAAGGGCGTGGCTCTAGGCTCGGGGGCCGTGCTGTTCGTTGGACTGGCGCTCGGCGCGTTCGCGCCGAAATCCGCGCCGCCGGCGTTGCTGGGCACGCTCGGTCTGCTGCTGTTTCTGTATGGCATCGGCATTCAGTACGGCGCGCAGTTCTTCCGCGGACTCACGAGCCGGGAAGGCATGAAGGCCAACGCGGCCGCATGTCTGGGCGTGATCGCTTCGGGTCTGGTGGCGTGCGCCTTCATCCATTTCGGCATCACGCTCGCCGATGCGCTCGGCATGTTCGCCGGCAGCGGCACCAGCACGGCGAGCCTCCAGGTTGCCATCGCATCGATGAAAAGCAGCGATGCCGCCGTGGCTTATAGCGTCACCTATCCGTTCGGCGTGGCCGGGCCGATCCTATTCCTCTATGTGCTGAACTCGGTCCTGAAAGCCAAAATACCGAAACCGCCCGCGAAGTTGCTGGAGACCGCGGAAATCGCGCTGCGCAATGCCAGTCTCTTCGGTCTCAAGCTGTCGGAGCTCTCGACTCGCCTGCCTGCCGGCGTAGTGATCGCGGCCGTGCGGCGCGCGCATCACAATCAACTGCCCAGCGACGACTTCACGCTGCGCGCCGACGACGTCCTCCTTGCCACCGCCACCGAGCGCCGCCCGCTCGACGAAGCAACGGCGCTGTGCGGCGAGCTACAGCCCGGGCGTATCTCGAGTCATCGGGAAGACCTGGACTATATTCGCGTGTTCGCATCGAGTCCGTCGGTCGTCGGCACGGCGCTCGGCAATCTGCGCTTTCCGGATGGCGTGAACTGCGCGGTCGCGCACGTGCGGCGCGGCGACGCCGATCTACTGTCGACGCCAGAGCTCATTCTCGAAGCTGGCGACCGCGTCGGCCTGCTCGTCAGTAGCGCGCATCGCGCGAGGGTCCGCGCGTTTTTCGGCGATTCGATCAAGGGCACGGCCGACCTCAGTTTCATCTGTCTGGGCATCGGCGCGGCAGCGGGGCTGCTGGTCGGCGCGATCCCGCTGCGCGCGCCCGGTCTCGGCGTGTTCAGCCTGGGTCTCGCGGCGTTGCTACTGGTCGCGCTGTGCCTCGGCAAGGCGCGCCGCAGCGGACCGTTCGTGTGGGTGATGCCGCTCTCTGCAAATCTCGTGCTGCGCAATCTCGGGCTGACGATTTTTCTCGCGCAGGTGGGCCTGTCTTGCGGACCGAAGTTCGTCGCGACCGTCGGCACCGCCGGACCGCTGCTGCTGCTTTATGGCGTGATCACGCTGCTGGTGCTGGTCGGCGTCACGGCTGTGTGCTGCCTGTGGGTCTTCAGACTGTCTTTCGATACATCGGTCGGCGTGATCTGCGGGGCGACCGGCAATCCCGCGATTCTCGCCTTCGCCAACCGCATCGCGCCGACGGATCAGCCCGACGTCATGTACGCGATGATTTTTCCGTCGATGACCATCGTCAAGGTGCTTTTCGTGCAGATCGCCATCGCGATCGCAGCCGGCTAGGCGAGACCGTTATCGACCTGCCGCTGTTCGACCCTAAAGCTTCCGTCATCGTAGACAGCGGCGAACCGCGGAGCGGCGGACAGCCGCAGACTTCCGCGAATATCAGGAACGCCGCTTGCGCCACCTGGAGCCGCGCGGCGTAGTCTGGAACCATGATGCGGACGGCTTGGCGATGGAGGCTAGATGAAAGGACGGGTGGCGAGTGCAGGCGTGGCCGTTGTCGTGGTTGCCCTCATGGCCGCATACGGCGGACCCACCGCGCATGCTGGGGAGCCCGCGCCGGTTGCCGTGACCGCGCCCTTCGCGGCCGGCAGCGATACCGCGGCCGCGGCGCGCGGCGCGAAGCTCGCGGCCGTTGGCAATTGCGTCGCGTGCCACACCGCGACGGGCGGCCTGCCCCTCGCGGGCGGACTGCCACTGCGAACACCCTTCGGCATCATTTACTCGACCAACATCACCCCGGACAACGAGACGGGTATCGGGGGCTGGTCGCTCGACGCGTTCGCGCGCGCGATGCGGCGCGGCGTGTCCAGCGACGGCCATCTGCTCTATCCCGCGTTCCCCTATCCGCACTTCACGCACATCAGCGATGCCGATATGGGCTCGCTGTATGCGTGGCTGATGAGCCGCGCTCCCGTCAAGGCGCCTGCGCCGCACAACGAGCTGATCTTCCCGCTCGGCTTCAGGCCCCTCATCGCCGTGTGGAATCTTTTTTACCTGCATACCGGTACCGAAGCAGCGCCGGCCCCGCCCGAAGCGCCGGACGTCGCACGCGGACGATACCTGGTCGAAAGCCTCGGTCATTGCGGTGCGTGCCACACGCCGCTCGACCGCCTCGGTGCCGAGCGCCGCGACCGCGCGCTGCAAGGCGGCACGATCGACGGATGGGATGCGCCCGCGCTGACGGACCTCGCTTCACGCCCCACGCCCTGGACGCGGGCACAGCTCGTCAGCTATCTGCGCACGGGCCTCGCGAGCGCCCAGGCGGCGGCGGCGGGTCCGATGCGCCCCGTCACGCGCATGCTCGCCGACGCCTCCGCCTCCGACGTAGAGGCGATTGCCGCGTATCTGCTGGCGTTGCCGTCCGGGGGCCCAGGCATGCCGGAGCATCCGGTCGCCTCGCCCTCCGCTTCCGCCGCGCCCGTGTCCACCGCGCCCGGCGGCGGCGCGAATCTATTCTCCGCGGCCTGTGCATCGTGCCATGCCGAAGGCGCGCCGATGTCGAGCGGGGGCGCTCGACCGTCGTTGTCCCTTTCCACGGCCGTCAACGCCGACAGCCCGCGCAACATGGTCCGTATCATCCTCGATGGAATCGACTGGCACGAAAGCGATAGCGTGCCCTTCATGCCATCATTCGCCAACACATTCACGGATGCCCAGATAGCGGAGCTTGCCAACTACACGCGCGAACGCTTCACCGCACGCGACGCGTGGCCCTCGCTCGACGCCGGCGCGGTCGCGCATTTTCGCAAGGACGGCCTGCCACGATGATCACGCTCAACGTCAACGGAGTCAGTCATACGGTCGATGTCGACCCGTCAACGCCGCTGCTCTACGTGCTGCGCAACCAGTTGCAGCTCGATGGCGCGAAGTTCGGCTGCGGTCTGGGTCAATGCGGCGCATGCACGGTCAGCGTCGGCGGCGAACCGGTGTTCTCGTGCCTCATGCCGGTCGTGGCCGTTGGCGACCGGCCAGTGCGAACCGTCGAAGGACTTGGCAGCGCGGAACATCCGGGACCACTTCAGCAAGCCTTCATTAACGAGCAAGCCGCGCAATGCGGCTATTGCATCGCCGGTATGATCATGCGCGCGCACACGCTGCTGGAGCGAATCCCGCACCCGGGCGATGAACAGATCCGCCGCTACATGCAGCCGAACCTGTGCCGCTGCGGCACGCACATGCGCATTCTCGCGGCGATCCGGCAAGCCGCGACGGGTTCGCCGCGAACGGACGAGGGAGCGCAGTCGTGAGCGACGGCCGCCCGTCCTCCGTCGCTCACGGCAGCGGCCCCGATGACCCCGCGCGGCGCCGCTTCCTCGTTGGCGGCTCGCTGATGGTGAGCTTCGCGATCGTGCCCGGCATGGCCGCGCTTGCGCAAACCACCACCGAAGCGGGCACCTTCAACGCGAGCGCCCCGAAGCTGCCGGGCAGTCTCAAGAGCACGCCGTTGCTCGATGCGTGGATCAAGGTCGCCCCTGACGGCCACGTGAGCGTATTCACGGGCAAGGCGGAGCTTGGCACGGGCATTCGCACCGCGCTGCTGCAGGTCGCCGCGGAAGAGCTGGATCTCGCGCCTCATGCGATCGAGCTGATCACCGCCGACACCGCCGCAACGCCGAACGAAGGCTACACCGCAGGCAGTCACACGATGGCGGACAGCGGCACCGCGATCCTCAACGCCGCCGCTCAGGTACGCGCGCTGCTGGTCGCGAGCGCGGCGTCGCAGTTGGGCGTCGACGCAGCGGTCCTGACGACGCGCGACGGCGCCGTCATTGCCGCCGACGGAAGACGCGTGAGCTATGGCGAAGCCGTGCAATACGCGGACCTCCATCAGAACGCGCAGCCCGACGCGCCGAAAAAGCCGCCATCGGCCTACGCGCTGATTGGGCATATGCTGCCGCGCGTGGATATACCGGGCAAGGTGACGGGCAGCGCGAGCTACGTCCAGGACCTGCGGCCGCGCGGCATGCTGCATGCCCGCGTCGTGCGGCCGCCGTCTTATGGCGCGAGCCTCGTCGCAGTCGATAGCGGGCGCGTCGAAGCGCTGCCCGGCGTCATCAAGGTCGTGCGCAACGGCAACTACCTCGCGGTGGTCGCCGACGACGAATGGCGCGCGATCCTCGCGATGCGTGAGCTTGCGCTTGCCGCGCAATGGCAGGCCGGGCCGCCGCTGCCCGATCCCGCGAACGTTCACGCCTTGCTGATGAGTCTGCCTTCACAGGAAATCGCGGTGGCCGATCAGGGCGCGGCGCCGGGCGCGGCCGCGCCTGTGGCGACGCTGCGGGCGCGCTATTCGAAGCCGTATCTGACGCATGGCTCGATTGGGCCATCGTGCGCTGTCGCGCAGCTCGACAACGATGTGATGACCGTGTGGACGCACACGCAAGGCGTCTATCCGCTGCGTGCGGGCATCGCCGAAATGCTCGCGATGCCACCCGACAAGGTGCGCTGCGTCCATGTGGAAGGTTCGGGCTGCTACGGACACAACGGCGCGGACGATGTCGCGGCCGACGCCGCCCTCGTTGCACGCGAGCTGCCTGGCCGCCCGGTGCGCGTGCAATTGATGCGCGAACAGGAACACATGTGGGAGCCGTTCGGCCCGGCCATGACAGTCGAGGCGAATGCAACGCTCGATTCCGCAGGCACGCTTACCGACTGGCGTTACGAGCTATGGAGCAACACGCATAACAACCGCATCGAGAATGCGGGCCGCCTGTTGCCCGCGCAGCTCCTTGCGCGACCGTTCACCCCCGCGCCGCCGAAGCCGATTCCGATGCCGGAAGGCGGAGGCGACCGCAACAGCATTCCGCTTTACCGCGTGCCCAGCCTGCACGTGCAGCATCATTTCGTGCCGACGATGCCGATACGTGTCTCTGCCATGCGCTCGCTCGGCGCGCACATGAACGTGTTCGCGATCGAGAGCTTCATCGACGAGCTCGCCAGAGCCGCGCACGCCGACCCCGTGGCGTTTCGCCTCAAACATCTCGATGATCCGCGCGCGCATGGCGTCATTAGCGCCGTAGTCGATCAATTCGGCTGGCGAGCCCGCAGCGCGCGAACGGGCGACTCGAGCCCGCGCTCGCACGGTACCGGCTTTGCGTTTGCCCAATACAAGAACCTGATGGCCTACCTTGCCGTCGCGATGGACGTGACGGTCATGCGCGATACCGGCGAGCTCAGCATCGAGCGTGTCGTAGCAGCCGTCGATTGCGGACAGATCGTGAATCCGGACGGCGTGCGCAATCAGATCGAAGGCGGCATTTTGCAAACCACGAGCTGGACGCTCTATGAAGAAACGCATTTCGACCCGCAACGCATCACGAGCTATGACTGGAGCACTTATCCGATCATGCGTTTCTCGTCCGTACCCAAACGCGTGGACGTGCTGTTGATCGACCGGCCGGGCTTGCCATTCCTCGGGGTCGGAGAAGCAGCGCAAGGCCCGGCCGCCGCGGCGCTCGCGAATGCGATCGACGACGCGACCGGTGTGCGGATCCGCGACTTGCCGTTGCTCGGGACGAAGGGGAAGAACGTGCTCAAGGCATGAGGCTTTCGTTCCGCAAAAGTACAGATACTGGCGTGTAAAAGCCAAATAAGCCTATGGCTGGGTCTAGGCCCCTTGCCAAACGAACGCGACGCGCGCGACCTTCGGCGCGGCGTCGGGACCGCGCTCAGTGGGTGGACGGAAACGCGAACGTCGCACGCGCGCTGCCATTACCGCGGACGTTCACGGTCTCCCTTCTGGTCACGCTGCCGTAAGTGGCGTTGACCGTATAGCGCCCTTGAGGCAGCCGCACGAGCATGTACGGCCCCTTCGACGTGGCCTCGAACACGGCCGCGCCGCCAGCCTTGGCAATCTTCACCTGGACGTCGGCCACATAGCTCGCCCCCGGACCGGTGAACTGCAGAGACAACGGCCACTGCCTTCGTGCCTGCCGCAGCGCAGTCGACTCGTCGCGACCGACTCCGCCGGTCACGAACGATATGTCGCCCTGCTGCTGCGTCTCGGGCATGCCGGTCCTATGCATATCGCTGGCGCTCTGCGGAGCAGCCGTCTGCGACACCGCGACGCCTGCCTGAGCCAGTGTGAACGCCGCGGCGAGCATCATGGACGCGATCCGGGGAGCGTTTCGTTGCATTTTCATCTTGACTGCTCCTTACAGTATTGCCGACGGTTCGTCGGACGGAAGAACGCTTGCAATAGGTTGGAAACACATCGCGCGCCGGGTATCGGCCACGAGCGAGGGTGCCTCACGACTCGAGTAAGAATACCCGTCAATTCTGTTTGGCGTCTTCATGGACCGGAGTTGGGGGGCCGCCTGCCGTTGAGGTCCCGGCTTGGGCTGGAGGGACGCGTGGCATGCGGATACCCGCGTAGGCGATCGCCACCGTCAGCAGCGGACTCCCCTCCGAATGCCAGTGCCGTGATGATCAGCCAGATAGTATTCAACATGCTGTCCATACCGCCGCGAGTGAGGAGCGTATCAAGCACTGGATTTCCAGTCGTGGACCTGTAGCCGCTCCCAAGCGCAAGCCATACACCTTTGAGCATCGCAATCGGGATCGGCACGCCCTCTCGCGCGGCGGCAAATGCGAGGACTCGCGCTGGCTCGACGAAAACGGCAACCACGCCACCCGCCAATGCGCCAAGAAAGATGGTGGTAAATGGCGGAAGCCGGAACAGCGTCAGCACGACGACAAGAATGAGCGGCAGGAACAGCACGGGCGATATGTAGAATGCGCTCTGCATTGCAGCAACCTCCGCGCTCGCATCGAAGGCGCCCGGGCGGCCAAGCAGATAAAACACGGCCAGCGTGATGACAATCGCGACGAGCGATGTCAGCAGCGTCTCGCGCACGTGTTGATACAGATCGGCACCCGCGGCAGCGGCCGCAAGATTCGCGGTGTCCGAGAGCGGCGAAGACTTGTCGCCGAAATAAGCGCCGGAAATCACTGCACCGGCCGTTATGGCGGGGCTCAGGCCCATGCTGTGCGCAATGCCCATCAGGCCGATTCCGATCGTACCCGCGACGGTCCCCGAGGTTCCAATGGCGAACGAGATCACCGCGCAGATTCCAGCCGCCGTGACGTAAAAGTAATCCGGGCTCAGCAATTTCAGCCCGTAATAGACCATGGCGACGATCGTGCCGCTGAGCGCCCACGTGCCGATCAGCGCGCCGAATGCGAACAGGATGAGTCGCGCCAATACCGGAACTGACACTGGCATTCGCGGCCTCGCGCAGCGAAGCGAGCGAATGACCGCGACGCCAACCGACAAATACGGCCAGCATGGTCGCCACGACGAGTGCCACCTGGTTCGGCCCGTTCGCACCACCATCGCCGAACAGGTAGAAGGACAGACTGACGAGAAAGACGAGGCCAGCGATCGGTATCAGTGCTTCGAGCATCGTGACCGGCTGGGGCGACTCGCTCCGCTTCATCGCCACGCTCCGTTCGTTTGCCAGGTAGTCCAAACGTTGCCATCCAGACCGCCCGGTAGCCGGTGAATCATCGAAACATGCGCGAACGGCTGCTTTGATTCGATGTCACGGCGCAGGCGTGCGGCCCCCGGTCCTGCGACTCGGCAATGGCAGCTCCGGCGGGCTCGCCGTTGCTTAAATCATAGGAAAGAATCGTTGCTGCGTGAAGAATTGCAGGATTCGTGCCGAACATCCCAGTTGAGCGAAGCCCGTGCCGGGAGCCAGCGTCGCGGCGCTGGCAAGCAACGAAACTGTCAATGCAGTGTGTTTCGGACAGAATGGACAAGACCTCATGGGACACCCATATTTCGTTTGCGCAACCAAGGGTGAATAGCCTCTATTCCAGGTCGAAAATTTCAGTCCGGCACTGCGATCTCATTCAGATCGAATATCGAACCGATCACGCGATACTGTACAAACGTAGTTCCCTGCATTTACGTGCAAGGCCGGAGCGAATTCTTTTGCCGCAGAGTCGTGACCGGCCGCAGACATAAACGGTATTTGCGGACTCCCTTCCGACTGCAAGTCCAAGGCTTGCCGCCGCTACACAACCCAGCCGAGGTTTCAACTTTTCATAACCGATCGTGGTTATTCATGCCTTGCAAGGATTATGGTTTTTCGTTAATTAACTGTGCGCTGATTTTGTGGGTCTACCCCGCGTAGACAGAACAACGACGGAAGAATCCGACACTAATTCGAGAAAAAACGACCGTTTTTTCACCAGGCAGAAGTGAATATCCATCGGGTAACCGCAAAATTCCAGGTCAGTGAAATCCCATTTTCAATGATCTGCGGCGGCAGAAAAACTCGAACTCGCCAATCGTTCCGGCCAGTAACAACTGGCCGGTTTTAATGGCGCGATTCATTTGGCATAAAGCGGCCTGATTGGGTTAATCGGCCGTCCCGCGAATTTGGTCGGCGGCGCATCCGCGTTCGCAGCGAGGAACTCCTGTGATCGCTGACATGACCCAAGCCGTCACCAAAACACCAAATCGATTAACTTTCAGACGGAAGTTTTATGATTATCCGGTTCAAGTCGATGACTCTCACCGGTCGACGTATCCAATATAGTCAACGGGGTGCGGCGGACTTGCGCTACTGCTTTGGTAAGAGCAAAGCGGGCGAGCGCAATGCCGCAACCATGTGGCCCGACCGCCCACGTGTTGGACGCAGAGGGTAGTCGAACAGGCAGCGGGCGCTACCTAGGTATGCCGCTTGCGAGACCCAGTAGGATCCTTCCACCATGTCGTGTCATGTCCACCGTACTGCTCATCGACGATGACCTTGAAAACCGATGCGCGCTGCAACTGGCATTGGAGAGTCGCGGACACCGTGTTGTGCTCGCGGAGAACGGATGGGACGCACTGCAGAAGGCCCACACGGATTTTCCGGAACTCGTTATCACCGATTTGGAGATGCCGGAAATGGACGGCAAGGAGCTTTGCCGGCGTCTGAAGTGTCAGGCGGTGTTTTCCGGCTTACCGGTGGTGCTGCTGTCGGCTATGCCGGAACCTACGGGAGAGATTCGCTGCTGGACAGCGTTCCTGCGAAAGCCGGCCTCGATAGCGGCGTTGCTTGACACCGTCGACAGGTTCATTGCAGCGCGCCTGACCTATGCGCGGGCGCCACGCGACTCCGAGTACCTCGCCGCGGCGCGCTGGCGAGCCATCGATTCGCGATGCTGGCCCTAAGCCCAAGCTGTCGGAATGCCAAGCCACAGGTTACACACGCAGCCAGGCGGTGTTTGCTGTACGGCCGGTCCCGTTCTTAGCGGATGGCCTGCAAAGCGGCGAGATTGCTGAAACCCGGGTTGAGCCATCCACCTGGGTTTTCAGATTTGACTGGAATGATGCAACGGTCGTGACCCGTCACATCGTCAGCAATGAGCCCGTACAGGAACCGTCGCTACAGAGCAGCGCCTGCACGCTGACACAAGGTAAAAGATGGCAAGAGATTTCGCTCCCCTTCTCGCGGGCGGCAACAGCGCACGCTTATTGTTCGCCACTTCCTCCGGGCATGCGTCATGCTGCACGCAGGTCAGAGATGGACAAGCAGGTCCCGAACGGGAGACGATCATGAAGTTGGTAATGGCAGGAATCAGCGCGATTTCCATCATCGCTAGCGCTTGCGCATTTGCGCAGACCAACACCGGCAACGCTGCGCCAGCACACCGCGATACTCAAAACGCGCAGCCGGGTGCCGCTGGCCAGAGCATGGGCCGTGCTGCGGACGCCGGCAACAGCAAGCCCGCCAGTGGCACATTGATGCAGAAGCGTGAGCAGGGGATGTCGCCTCAAGGCGCGTCAAACTCGAACGCAACTGGCGCGATGAAACAATGATGGCGACGCGAGTCCCCCATGGCGGCGACTGTCACCTTGGTTCTTCCCGCTTCAGCCGTTGCGATCCTTGCTGCGCGGTCGGGCACTTCCAGGCCGAATGCCGTGAGCCGGAGTTCGTCCGCGCAACTCCATCCTGGTCTGATATGACGGCGAAGCGTGCACGCGCGCGTTTTCTCGATGAGATCTGACCGGGTTCTAATGATCGAGGCTGAGCGCGCGCATGGAGCAGCACGAACCGAATAGGTAATCGGGGCGCGCACCCTTGCTATTGCCACGATGCCGCGGATTTGCTTCATGCAGTCGTGGTCGGTCTGTGAGGACCGGCGATGGAATAGGCGCGTCTCGGCAGGTGTAAAACCACCAGCAGATCCCCCACCCACATAATTCGTGGCATGCCCGTTACCAAGCCTGGCTCGCCTGCTACGCCCGGCGCGGCAGACGTACGGCGAATGCGGTCTCTTCTTTATCTGACCGCGCCTCGATCGCGCCGTGATGCGCCTTGGCGATTTCGCTCGCGATATACAGCCCGAGCCCAAGGCTGCCTTGCGCGTCCTCGTTGATTTTTCGCTCGGGACCTCGCTGAAGAGGATCAAAGATGCGCTCCAGCAACAGTCCCTCGATGGCTGGTCCGCTATTGCAGACTTCGAAGCGCACCTCGGCCTCGTCGCCAGTCACCACGACGCGCACGGGCGCGTCTCGCGCGCCATATCTGAGCGCATTCAGAACGAGATTGCCGAGCAGTTGCTGCAGACGCGGACCGTCCCAGACACCCTGAACATCACCGTGCACCTCGAGCTCGATCTGCCGGTCTGGATGGACTGCGCGCAACTGGTCCAGCTCATCAGTGAACACGTTCGTCAGATCAACGGGAGCAGGTATGACGTTAATACCTAGCCCGAGCCTTGTCCGGTTGAAATCGCACAGATCATCCAGAAGTGCCTGCATCCGGGCGCCGCTGCGCACCAGACGGGCTGCAGCTTCTGAAACGCGCTGCCCCGCATTGAGCGCGGACAGATATGAAGCTGTCACCTGGATCGTCTGCAGCGGGCTCCGCATGTCGTGTCCGAGCATCCCAAGCAACAGATTGCGAGCCTGATCGACTTGTGTGCTGAAAAAACCGAGTGATTCGGCCAGCGCCTGATCGATGGCCTCGTTGAAGCGGATGATGTCATCCAGATGAGGCGCATCGGGCTGACACTCATCCATCCACAAACGCAGCACGCTTGCACGCAAAGCGCGGTATTCCGCGGCCAGCTGGTTGATGTTGAAACCGCCTCGAGCGCGCAGGACCGCATGGGATTGCGCAGCTGTCTCCGGCGCATCCGTCAGCCGGGGTGCCCTCCCCAAGGATTTTTCGTGCTGCGCTTCCCTGGTCTGCGAAGTCTGCAAATCCCTCGCTACTGCTTCCAGAATCTGCTGCGCGTGGTCGCGCAACGCGAGGGTGCCCATGTTGCCAGCGGCTGGCAGCAGCGTGGCGGCAAACGCCTCCCACTGCGCCAGAATGGGCTCCATTTCCTGCACGATAAAATCGGACAGTCGCATGCCTACTCCGGCGAAGAAATTGAGGAGATTTTTAGCCGAACCGATATTACGCGTCAGTTCGTCGCGGGATCCATCGGGTTTACACCGTCTTGGACTACCTGGAGGTAGTCCATGTACTTGTAATGAACCGCCTGGATTTTCTGGACAGTGGTGAGCGTTCGTGTCCGGCCTTTCATGAAACGCCACAACGATTCGCCGCACGCCCCTGAGCGGTGAGGACTGGGGCGGCAGGTCGAATCGCTTCGACGCGATATCCGCCAATTGCAGCTTGAACACGACATCCTGGAGAAGACCAATCAATTGCTAAAAGAGACCTGGGCGTCAACCTGCAACTCCTGACCAACCGGGAGAAGACGTTGCTGGCCGGGGTGGCTCTCACGTATGCACGAGGCGAAACTGATTCGGTCGATGTCGCGCAAAGGGTGCTCGCCCGACAATGTGGCCCCACGGAGTCTCCGACGGCTCTTTCTCTTTAGACCGCTTAGGTGGTCCGATGTCCGTACGGCCCCCTGCTTTTCGAGTTCTACTCTCTCGGGTACTGTGGCCGTCAAGCAGAGGCACCGGTTTACCAGAACCGATGGGCAAGCGATTGGATCGAAACGCGTGACCAACATCCCGCTGCATCTTCCTCTGATCGCGAATGGCCGGCCTGCACGCCAATCCCTCTCTCGTTGCGTCCGTAGGTGAGACGTCTGTCACCCGAAGCGCGCGTGCAGCCAGTCTTGCGCCCAGTTCTTCGCATAGGCTATCGCGTCCTCGCGTGCGTCGAAGCCTGCCAGATCGCCACTCGAATGAATCTCGTACCCGGTGCCGTCGGCACGGCTGCCGCTGATCCGTGCGTGGGCCATGTACTCGCCGTCGGCCCGCCGGGGGGTCGGGTCGATAACGATCAGGGTGGAATTGAAGCGCATGGTATTCCTTTGGGGTTATCGCTCGATTGCGACTGTCGCAGAGGGGCGTCGAAAAGCGCGACCTAGGTGCTCAGCATGGCCATGATTTGTCCGGCCTCGCGATCCGAATCGCAGCTTTCCATGCCGCGTTCGCATAGAAGCGCACGAATCGACATGAACATCAGAAACGCGCCCGCATCGATCTCGTGACGGCGGTCATGGATGAGGCTATCCAGTTCGCCCTGCGCGCCGGGCGGCAGAAACCGATCGACGATGTCAGCACCATCGCACCGAATCCATTTCAGCAGGTCGTTTCTTTCCATACCACACTCCAATGATTGCAACGGCTCTGAGTCAACCACCAGCGGATGAAGTTCGAGCCCGCGGTAGAGACGGGGAACCGGTTGTGATCGGTACCTTTGAGGCCGTCTCATTGTGTATCGGAAAAGACGGAGCGTAGCGACGTGGCCACTGCGTCCGCTGCCGTTCAGGAGGTCGGCCACGTTTCGGTTTTGGGTGAAAGCGGATCTCCGGTTCCGTCGGGTAAGCAGCTTGGCGACGCGAGGACCGGTCGCAGGTCGAGTGACCATTTCATGCTACGCCCATTGATGGATTTGTACAGAAAAACCCGTGCTCCAGGCGCCGTCAGAGAAGCACAGGGAACATGCAAGTCAACCCGGCACTTACGTACCGCAGCGCCGGTAGGCGGCGGCGATCCGAAGATCCACATCGGACTGCCTTTCTTCTCCGGTTCATCATGTGGCGACGCAGAGTGCGCCTCCGACATGCGCGGCAAGCAGTCTCGACGTCAACAATTCAACCACGGCGAAACGAAGCGCGCGAAACTGCATTGCAGCCCCGTCCACCCTTTTTGGCGGAAATCGATTCACCCTTTCGTCAGGTAATAAGGAGTTCCAGCGTTACCCGACCGCCTGCGAGGAGACCGATGCGGTGTTTGCGCCTCTGGCTCGACGCGGACGCACCCGCAACCACCCGATTGCCGAGCGTGACACGCAACGGCTATCCGGACCGGCTTCATTTCGGGGGTACGTGTTCGTCGCGGAACAGTTGGGAACGCGTGGCCCGATTGGGCGACGAGACGGCGTGAGCCAGCGACGCCAATTGCTGCTCGACTTGCAGGTCTGCGGTACGTTTTTGCAGCCGGCCACATCGAATCTTCGGGGAAGGCAAAATCGCGAATCGTTCGGGAGGATGATCGCCGGCGAGCGTCCCGAGCAGCACGTCGATCGCAGCCCTGTCCCGCTATTGCGGCAGCCGCCTTTTATGTGCGAGCGGCGATCAGATCGGCCATCAGGCAGACAGCAATTCGTCGCACGATCGAGCACATCGATGGATGCTGTCCGTCAGCGGCGTTTTCATATGTCGATGACCGAAGCGCCGCTCACCTTTCCGTCGACGATGTCCTTTCCCTGCTGCCGGGCGGCTCGCCTTGCCGTACCGAAGTCAGAGAATGTATGCGTTTGGTTCAGCCTGAAGACCCGGCTTGCGGAGGGAATTGCTGTCGCCGCCGGACGACATATCCGTACTGCAATTTCGTAACCTTCCGCGTAACGGGAATGTCCGTCAAAGCGACTGAATGTGCGGGGAAAGACAAGGGGATGAAGTTCGTACCCCTTGTAGAGAAGAATCGGGTGTGTCGACATGATGGTCACTCCACAGGGTATGGCTCACTATACGCTGGAACGGGTTACATCGGGCGGCGCAGACGCAGAGACTGTTACCAGAATTGTATTGACCGATAGTACTGTCGCGCGTACCTTGAAACGTGGGGTCGGCAAAGCGGGGCACTGCCCGGATTGTCATAGCGTTGGCTTGGATGGCCGGCGACGGCTGTCTGCCTGGTTCCACCTCTGCCCTTACGTTGCAAACCCTCCAAGAACACCACGATCAACAGCGTCTGCTTGCCACGCGCGATGAGGCTGGCCAAGGATACGGGAGCGACCCACTTCGTGAGTTCGGGACAGTGTGGTGCCCGATCGGACAAACGTGAGCGGAATGCCGGGTGAGGGAACGCTTGCGGATGTTAAGCACGAAGCTCGGGCATCCGCGTACCGGACAGCTAGCCAGGAAACTTCGTTCCGGTCGCCTCGTCGGTGTGGCTCGGGGGCGTATCTCCTTCGGCCAAACCTGCACAACGATCAAAAACGTGCTGCTTGCTGCGGCCAAAAGGAGTGACCTGATGACAACCATTCGCCATTATCGCGGCCTCGATATTTCCCTACTCGTGTATCCGCATCGCACGACTCAACCAGGATATGGTCACAATTACGAGGAAGGATTCGATGCGTCGATTCGCATCAGCGACCCGGATTCCATGACGGACAACCCGCGAAGCCGCTTATTCCGTGTGCCCGGCAAGAGGCCCTTCGTGAATGCCGGCGACGCAAGGCGCGCGTCGGTGGCCTACGCCGAAATGCTGATTGATACTGACGGCTTTGATCGCGCCATCCTGGAATCCCCCTAAGCGCTAGAGCCGGAACCCGAGTCTATGCGGAAGGTACCCGTGTTCGCGCGCGCCAGCGGCACGCCATCAACAATGTGTGTGATAAAGAAGTTGACCTTCTGATCGTCAGTCGCCACATGCTCGGCAGGCTATGCCAGTGCGACCGCATTGCTGCCAGTTCCGGTCATCGCCTCCTCAGGCGTCGACCACGAAGTAGATACCGTCATGCCCGAAGGGAAGCCATGTCCATTCCATCTCGGCCGCATAGTGACCGATGGGTGATTGCCGTCCGCCCGCGCCTGCGTTCACACTTCGACCCATTCTGAAAGCTCAAGAGCGTCGTCGACTTCCATGCCGTGCGTAGAATGCCGAAGACGTCGATAGAGAAAATCCAGAAGTTCGCACTGAGCGCGGCTCAAACCGAAAGGTAACCAATCGATCGCGCGTGATGTTTGCGCGCGCCTTATCGCATGCGTCCTGATGCCTGAGATGCGTTGAGCGTGCAGATCTGGGGCGTCGCCGTTAACCGCGCGTGTCGACCCAGTTGCGTGCCCAGCGTGTCGAGTGCTGCAACGCCTGCTCCTCACTCGTGAAGTAATCGAGCGAATAGAACTGGTAGCGGCCGTCCGCGCGCTCGCTATCGGCGCGTTCTAGCAGCAGGTTGGAGGAAAAACTGCCGTCGGGCAAACGATGCGCCGAGGGCTGTACGGCATAGCCGTTGTATTGTTGAGTTTGTTTGTTCTGCATTTTAGTTTTAATAATGTCGAGTGCGCGCGTGCCTTGCGAAATGTGCACAGGTACGCCGATTCAAAGGCATCTCAGGCCGAATCTGAAGCACTCGGAAAGCGAAGACGTGGCGCTAATGCCAGAGGGGAAAATGAGCGCAATGAGACGTATGGCGCTTGGCAAGCTGCCGGCGAAACCGATGCAGCCAGGAGCGAACGCGCCACTTCAGGAAACAACGCTCCGTAAGGAAGTCCCTGCAACCCGGCGTCCGTCGCGGAACGCCGGGCTCTTCAAACTTTACAGCGGCTTGATGTTAGCTGCCTGCAGACCCTTCGGGCCTTGCTTCGTTTCGAAGCTCACCTTCTGATTTTCAGCCAGCGTCTTGAAACCGTCGCCGCTGATTTCGGAGAAGTGAGCGAAAAGGTCATCACCGCCCTTGTCCGGGGTGATGAAGCCAAAACCTTTGCTATCGTTGAACCACTTAACAGTACCGGTATCCATGAAGAATCCTTGAGAAAAAACGGGAAAATGTGCTCCGTTGAAGAGCGTATGAAGCGTCAAGGAGGGAGAGGACAACGAATACCGCTGAGGAGCGAGCAATTGATGAACAGCAATCGAACTTCTTGAACTTCATGCGGCACCTTAACCGCCAAGTGGTACCAGCGTCAATACTTATCTTGTAACTGTTCCACGGGGCGGGGCCGTTTTGCAGACGAAGCGATCCAAAGACCGGGTGCGCTGCACGAAGCTGCGAACCGGCACGCCTCGATCGATTTACGGATTGGCATACGATTTCGCTGTGCCTAAATCTGCGAACGTCCCAAGCTGGACACAACGCATACACCTTCTGAATTTTTGAATTCGCGCGGTCACAGCTACTGCGCCATCTGCAGATCCACGATCGCCGCGGCGAGAAACCGTGCTGCTTCGCCGCCCGTGACGACCCGATGGTCGAACGTCAGACTAAGCGGCAAGATCCGATGCACGGCCGGAACGCCACTTACCGCCACGACCTGCTCGTGAATGCGCCCCGCTCCGAGGATCGCGACAGTGGGCGGCACGACCACGGGAGCTGCGTATTTGCCGGCGATCATGCCGAAGTTCGACAACGTGATCGTATTGCCGCGCAGTTCCTCCGGTGGAATCTTGCGTGCCCGGATGTCGACACGCATCCGGTCGAGGCCGCCACGCAGATCCGCTGCGTTGCGGTGCGCAACGTCGCGCAATACCGGTACAAAGAGGCCATCCGGTAGATCGACGGCGATGCCGAGGTCGATCTTTTCCAGTACGTGACGCCGTCCCGCATGTCCGTCGAACCATGCGTTGAGCCCGGGTTCGGCGCTGCATCCTGCTACCAGCGCACGGATCAGGCGGATCGTCACATCGGTATGTGGCGGCCACTCATGAATGTCGGCGTCGTCGATGACGGTCGCGGCCGCCACTTCGCTCTGCGCGCGCGCCATGTTCTGCGCCATCGCGCGCCGCACGCCGCGCAGCACTTCGGGCGGACCGAGCTGAGCGAGTATCTTCGCGACGCGCTGCACGTCAGCCGCCGTGATGACACCCTCCGCCCCCGACGGTGTCACCATCGCAAGATCGACATCAAGCTTGCGCGCGAGCGCCCGCACCGCCGGGATCGCCTTGATTGTGCCGACACCCGTGCCCGGGCTGCCGCCGAGCGCCGCCGGCGCTTCGTGCACCACATGCTGGCCGACCTCCATATGACCGACCACGGTACCGGCATCGGCTTCGTCGGCCGCTCCTTCGAATGCGACGAGCGGCGCCCCCAGATGCACGATATCGCCGGGCTGGCCGAACAGCTTCGCGACTCGGCCGGATTGAGGCGACGGAATATCGACGATCGCCTTCGCCGTTTCCACCGACAGCAGCCGTTGATCCGCGCGAATGTCTTCGCCGCTCTTGACGTGCCACTCGACGATCTCCGCTTCCTGCAAACCTTCGCCGAGATCAGGCAGTTTGAAGATTTTCATGGCATCCCTACGCTTCCAGCGCCTGCCTGACCGCGCCAACGATGCGCTCAGTGCCTGGCATGTATTGATTCTCGAGTCTGTACAGCGGCACCACCACGTCGTAGCCGGTGACGCGCTGCACCGGTGCGAGCAGCGAGTACAGTCCGCGCTCGGCGATGTTGGCGGCGATCTCCGCGCCGACCCCTCCGGCATGCGAGCCCTCGTGCACGATCACGCAGCGTCCGGTTTTCGCCACCGACGCGAGAATGGTGTTCATGTCGAGCGGCTTGAGCGTCGCCACGTCGATCACCTCGGCCATTACGCCTTCCTGCGCGAGCAGATCGGCCGCGGCCTGCACGTCTTGCAACGCCCCGCCCCAACTCACCAGTGTGACGTCTGCCCCATCGCGCAACGTAAAGCAACTGTCGAGCGGCAGCGCTTCGCCGTCATCCTCCACCGGCTGCCTGAAGAGCCGGTACAGCCGCGTCGGCTCGAAGAAGATCACCGGGTCCGGGTCCCGGATCGCCGCCAGCAGCAAGCCGTACGCGCGTGCTGGCGACGACGGCGTCACGACGCGCAGCCCGGGTATGTGGGTGAACAGCGCTTCAGGGCTTTCGGAATGGTGCTCTGGTGCGTGAATGCCTGCGCCGCATGGCGCACGGATCACCAGCGGACACGTCAGTCGTCCGCGCGTTCGATGCCGCAGACGCGATGCATGATTCAGGATGTGATCGATGGTCGGATAGACAAACCCGGCGAACTGGATCTCCACGACGGGCTTAACGCCCATCGCCGCCATGCCGATCGCGCAGCCGGCGAGGGCGGTTTCGGCCAGCGGCGTGTCGATCACCCGCTGAGCGCCAAAGCGCGTCTGCAACCCGACGGTCGCGCGAAATACGCCGCCGTTCACGCCAATGTCCTCTCCGAGCAGCACAACGGCAGGGTCGTGCGCCAGTTCGTATGCGAGCGCCTGATTGAGGGCCTCGACCATGTTGAGGTCAGCCATCGCCGTTCCCCTTAGCCGGCGCGAAACGTTGCGCCATCGCCAGTTGCTCACGCATCGCTGGGGGCAACGCCTCATACAGGTGATCGAACATCGCGGATGGGCCCGCAGGCGGTATCGCCAGGTACGCGTCGACGGCCTGCTCGACCTGCGCACGGCACGCCCTACCGAGTTCCTCGTCCTGCGCCTTGGTCCAGACGTTCACGTGCATCAGGTAGGTGCGCAAACGAAGCAGCGGTTCGTATTCCCATTGCTTGGCGATGACCTCGGCGTCGCGATAGCGCGTCGCGTCATCGGCCGTCGTGTGATCACCAAGGCGATAGCTGAGCGCCTCGATCAGCGTCGGGCCATCGCCGCGGCGAGCCTTGGCGAGCGCCGCGCGGACAACCTGATGCACGGCGATCACGTCGTTGCCGTCGACCTGCAGCCCCTCTATTCCTGCAGCGATCGCTTTTTGCGCGAGCGTTTGCGCAGCGCTCTGGCGGCTGCGTGGTACCGAAATCGCCCACTGGTTGTTATTGACGACGAGCACAAGCGGCGCCTGCCAGACACCGGCCATGTTCATCGCCTCGTAGAAATCGCCCTTGGATGTGCCGCCGTCGCCGAAGATCGCCACCGCAACGCGCGGCTCGTGACGCAGCAGGAACGCGTAGGCTGCGCCGGCCGCATGGCACACCTGTGTGCCGATCGGCACACAGTTCGGAAAATCGTTACGGGGCACGCTGAAATCGCTGCCGCGCTCGTCGCCGCCCCAATACAGGAGACTTTCCGTCATCGTGACGCCGCGCAGCAATTGCGCAGCGTGATCGCGGTACGAAGGGAATAGCACGTCGTCGGGCTGCATCGCGCCGGCGACACCGACACCGATCGCCTCCTGGCCGACCGACGACGCAAAGGTGCCGAGCTTGCCGGTACGCTGCAGCGCGACCGCCTTCGTGTCGAACGCCCGTGTCAGCACCATCGCGCGATAGAGCGCAATCAGCGCCGCCGGGTCACGTGCGAAGGCTGGCAATGACTGGACAGGCTCGCCATCGGGGCCAAGGTATTGCGTATAGCCGATATGAAAGCTGACAGCCGTCGTCATGTCCGCCCCCCATGTTCTTTCAGATTTCAAATACGTGCCGGAGTTCGCGCGCGAGCGCTACCGCGCTCGTGCCGTCAGAGTTCGGCGCGTACCAACTTGAGTTTAGGCAAGGGAAACACGTACAGGGGGCCAATTCCTCGCCGCCTCAACCACACGCGGCACGGCAACCAGGAATACGAACGCCCGATTGTCGCAATGCAGCAGCGGGTGGCTGGTTGCGCGGCCCCGGAAGCAGACGGGAATTGGGCCGGCATCCCGCCGGCCGCGGCCGCTCCAGGCGAATATCGGCCGGGCAGAATCGGACGAAGACCGGAACGCGCTCGCTCAAAGCACCTTGCATCCAGCGAGGAAGATGCGGACCGCCTGACGCGCGATTCTGTTGCGCTCCGATGCGCCGGGGCGCCTCCTGGTGGCGCCAAGCAGCAGCCGCGCGCGGACCCCGCCGAGTACCAGGTGTAGAAACTGCTCGGTAGCCAGCGCAACGTCATCGAGTTGCAATGCGCCATCGGCGACTGCCGAACGAAGATAGTCCGAAAGCGGCTCCATGCCGCGTAGTCCACCCGCCTTGTTGTAATACCCGCTGATGAGTTCGGGAAAACGATAGGCCTCGGTCAGAAGCAGGCGATGCAATGCGATCATGTCAGGCCGCGTGCACACATCCAGCAGATGGAGCGCGACCTTCTCGAGGACGTGCTCCGGACGGCGCGCATCGAGCACGATATCGCCGAGCTGCGTGATCCATGAACGACGCAGCGTCTCGACGATTGCGCTGAACAGGCCCGCCTTGCTGCCGAATCGATCGTACAGCGTTTTTTTTGCAATACCCGCCTCTCGCGCGATGCCTTCAAGGCTGGTCTCGCGATATCCAGCGGCAAGAAAATGGCGCTGCGCAACATCGAGCAGGCGCTGCAGACGAATTTCGGACTCTCGCAGCGTAGGACGCCCGCCTGATCGGATAGGTTGAGTCTGTGTTTCGCGCGTCACGATCCAGGCCTATTGACAATGTCTACCGACGGCGGAAACTATACCGGCGCGTTTCCGTCAAGCTACCTGGGACTCGGGGCGAGGTCAATGGTCGATTTCTTTATCGAGCGTCCGATCTTCGCATCGTCGATCGCCATCATCATGGTGCTCGCGGGGCTCATTGCCTGGTTCAACCTGCCGGTGGAGCGGTTTCCGCAGATCACGCCGCCACAGGTTCTAGTCAAGTCGACCTATACGGGTGCGAGCGCGCAGGTCGTGGCGGACACCGTCACCGCGCCGCTCGAAGAGCAGATCAACGGCGTGCCGGGTATGAGCTACCTGTCGTCGGTGAGTGCCAACGATGGCACGTCCACGATCACCGTCACGTTCAACGTCGGCTACAACATCGACATCGGCGCGGTCGACGTGCAGAACCGCATCTCGCAGGCGACGGCGCAGCTTCCCAGCATCGTCAATCAGGCCGGCATCACCATCCAGAAGCAGAACCCGAACTTTGTTCTGGCGGTGAATCTCTATTCGCCAGACGGCTCGATCGATCCTGTCACCCTCAGCAACTACGCTTATCTCCAGCTCGTCGACTCGCTCAAGCGCCTGCCCGGCGTGAGCGATGTCACGATCTTCGGCGAACGCCGCTACTCGATGCGCATCTGGCTCGACCCCAACAAGCTCACCGCGCTCGGCATGACAGCCAGCGATGTCCAGCATGCGATCGCCGAGCAGAATGTGCAGGTCGCCGCAGGCAAGTTCGGCGAGGCGCCGGCGCCGGCGGGCACGACGTTTCAATACCAGATCAACACCCACGGCCAGTTGGCGGACGCGCAGCAATTCGGCAATATCGTGCTGCGCGCCGGCACGGCGAGCGACGCAACTGTGTATCTGCGCGACGTGGCGCGCATCGATCTGGGCGCACTTCAGTACACCTCTAGCGCCTCCGTGAACGAACACCCGGCGGCGCTGCTCGCCGTCTTCCAGTTGCCGAGCGCTAATGCGCTCGACCTCGACCAGCGTGTCAAGGCCACGATGCAGACGCTTGCAAAGCGCTTCCCGAAAGGGATGGCGTGGGGCATCACCTACGACACCACCATGTTCGTATCCGCCTCGATGGTCGAGGTGATGAAGACGCTTAGCTTTGCGCTGCTGCTGGTGCTGGGCGTCGTGTTCCTGTTTCTGCAGAGCTGGCGGACCACGTTCATTCCGATGATCGCCATTCCAGTGGCGCTCATCGGTACCCTCGCGATCATGCTGGTGCTCGGCTTTTCGCTGAACACGGTCAGCCTGCTCGGCATGGTCCTCGCTATCGGCCTCGTCGTCGACGATGCGATCGTCGTGGTCGAGAATGTCGAACGCCAACTCGAGAGCGGGCTGACGCCCATGGCTGCGGCCAAGGCGGCGATGCGGGAAGTGACGGGGCCGATCGTTGCCACCTCGGCAGTGCTCGGCGCCGTGTTCGTGCCGATCGCCTTCCTGCCGGGCGTGACGGGCCGCCTCTACAATCAGTTTGCGTTGACCATCGCCATTTCGGTGGCGCTCTCGGCGTTCAATTCCCTGACGCTCAGTCCGGCGCTCTGCGCGTTGCTGTTGCGACGGGACAGGCCGCCACGGTTCATCCTGTTTCGCAAGTTCAATCAAGGCTTTAACTGGGCGCGCAGCCACTACGCGAATTCGCTGCGCGGCTTGATCCGGCTGCGCTGGCTCGCGCTGGCGGTCTTCGCGTGTGGCCTGGGTGTGACCTGGCTGCTCCATTCGACGATCCCTTCTGCCTTTTTGCCGGTTGAAGATCCCGGCTATTTCTATGTGATTACGCGACTCCCGTATGGCGCTTCGCTGCAACGCACCGAGGCCGTAATGGAGAAGACCCGCGCGATCCTGAGGGCGACGCCCGGCGTGGCGAACGTGCTGTCCATCAGCGGTCTGAATTTCATCACTCGCAGCACGACGTCGAACAGTGCGGCCCAGTTTGTGATCCTGAAGCCGTGGGACGAGCGAGGTGCGAAGCAGAGCGTCGCCAACCTCATCGCCACGGTACAGCCGAAGCTCAATCAGATTCCGGAGGCGGTGGCGCTTGCACTGATTCCACCGACTATTGCCGGCCTCGGCACCTTCGGCGGCTTCGATTTCGAAATCGAGGACCTGAGCGGCCGGGGCAGTGCCGCACTCGGCGAGGCGACCCAGGCCTTTCTCGCCCAGGCGCAGCAACAGCCTGAACTCGAGCGGCGCACCCTGCTCACCAGCTACAACACGTCGACGCCGCAATACGATTTCAATCTCGACCGCGTGAAGGCGAAGCTGCTCGGGCTCAACCTGAGCGATGTGTTCAATACGATGCAGATCTATCTCGGCTCGCTGTACGTGAACAATGTGACGCTGTTCGGCCGCACCTTCGAGGTGTTGCTCGAGGCCGACGACAACGCCCGCGGGAACCGCAGCGACCTGTCGCGGCTCTACGTGCGCAACGCCGCGGGAAGCATGGTGCCGCTGGGCACGCTCGGCCGGCTCGAACCGACGGTGGGGCCGGACACGGTGCCTCATTACAACCTCTACGGTGCCGCGGAGATCACCGGCAGTGCGGCGCCGGGCTACAGTTCGGGCCAGGCGATCGCGGCGATGGAGCGCGCGGCGCGCGTTTTGCCGGCGGATTTCGGCTATGACTGGACGGGCATTACCTATCAGGAGCTGCAGGCCGGCTCGGTCGCGGGCCTGGTCTTCGCGCTCGCGCTGTCCTTCGTGTTCCTGTTCCTCGCCGCGCAATACGAGAGCTGGACGTTGCCGTTCACCATCATCCTCACGGTGCCGCTAGCCCTGTTCGGCGCGCTGGGGCTGCTGTGGCTGCGCCACATGCAGGTCGACATCTATGCGCAGATCGGTTTCGTCCTGCTGATCGGGCTGGCGGCGAAGAACGCGATCCTGATCGTCGAATTTGCCAAGCGGCGCCGCGAAGCCGGCCTCGATATCGTCGCGGCGGTGACCGAGGCGGCCCGCCTGCGTCTGCGCCCGATCCTCATGACCGCGTTCGCGTTCATCTTTGGCGCCGTCCCATTGATGATCGCCTCCGGCGCGGGCGCCGCGAGCCGCCGCTCGATCGGGACGACGGTGGTAGGCGGCATGCTCGCCGCCACCCTGCTCAGCCTCGGATTCGTGCCGATCTTCTACACGGTGATCGAGCACTTGCGTGAGGCCGTGCTCAAACGTATCGGTCGCGCGCCTCGCGATGGCGGCGAGGCGGCGTCCGGGGATTGATCGGGGAGCAACGGCGCAATGAGAGTCGGCAAACTTCGCGTTGTAGCCCCGGGCCTGGCGATCGCCGTAGTCGTCTGCGTCCTGTCGTTCACGGGTGGGGGAGCGCGACAGGCTACCGGCAGCCCGCCCGCGCCGGACCCAGCCGCCCCCACCGAGGTGCCCGTAACCCAGGTGGTCGAGCAGACCGTGCCGGTTTACCTCGAATATGTCGGCACCACGGACGCGATCCGCACCGTCACGCTTCAGGCGCAGGTGACCGGCTACCTGGCGAAGCAGGGGGTGTCCGATGGCTCGGACGTGAGCAAAGGCACACTCCTGTATGAGATCGATCCGCGCAGCTATCAGGCGGCGCTCGATCAGGCGAGGGCGCAGGCGGCAAAGGATGCGGCTGCGCTCGAATATGCCATCGCCAGCCATCGCCGCAATACGCTGATGAGCGAGACGGGCGACGTGTCGATCGATACGCTGCAGCAGTCCGCGAGCACCGAGCATCAGGACCTGGCCGCGCTCGCGGCGGATCATGCGCTGATCGAGACGGCGCTGCTCAATCTCGACTTTACGAAGATCCGCGCGCCGTTCTCCGGGCGTCTCAGCCTGAGTCAGGTGCATGAAGGTGCGCTCATCAGCAGCACGGGGACCCAGCTCAACACCCTCGTGCAGCTCGACCCGATCTATGCCACCTTCAATCCGCCGGACACCGATCTCGCCACTATCCAGCAGGATCAGGCGAAGGGGACCATCGCGGCCGAGGTCATCGTCGGTCAGGGCGCGAGCCCGCAGTACCGTGGCAGGCTCACGTTTCTCGACAACAACGTGGGGCGCAGCAGCGGCACCATCACCGCGCGCGCGACCGTCGAGAACCCGGATCACACGTTGCTGCCGGGGCAATTCATCCGCGTGCGCCTGCACGTCGCGGACGCACCCAACACGCTGCTGGTGCCACAAGTGGCCGTCGGCTCCAACCAGCTTGGCAAATACGTCTACGTCGTCGGCGCAGACAAGCGGGTCGAGCAGCGCTACGTGATCCTCGGCTCGGACTACGGGCCACTTGTCGTGGTCAGGAAGGGCGTCGTTCGGGACGATTCGGTCGTGGTCGGCAATCTCCTCAAGCTCAGCCCCGGTATGGCCGTGAAACCGGTTGCGGCGAAGCCTTCCTAAACGGCCCGTAACATGAGGAGCGCGCAGCAATGACATCGAACCCCGGCTTTGCGCGTCACCCCCGGGCAGCATGTTGCCGCAGCGCCGCCTGCGCGGCGCTTTCGGCGGCGACGCTGCTTGGCGGCTGCGAAGTCGGACCTGACTTCGCGCCACCCGGGCCGCCGCAGGTCAGCGGCTATACGCGGGAGCCGCTGCCGGAGCGAACCGTCGCGTCGGACGTCCACGGCGGCGAGGCGCAGCGCTTCGTGCAAGCTCTCGACATTCCGGGGCAATGGTGGACGCTATTCCACTCGGCTGCGCTGAACGCACTCGTAGAACGTGCGCTTGAGGCCAACCCGAGCCTGCAGGCGGCGCAGGCCACCCTTCGCGAGGCCAACGAAGCGCTTTACGCAGCACAAGGGGCGCTGTTCCCGACGGTGAGTGCGGACATCTCGACTGCTCGCGAGAAGATTTCGGGCTCGCCGTTCGGGATCTCGACCGCGGTGCCGGTCTTCAGGCTCAACAACGCCTCCGTGAGCGTCACCTACCTGCTCGACATCTGGGGCGGTACGCGCCGGCAGATCGAATCGCTCGCCGCGCAAGCCGAGTACGAACGCTTCGAACTCGAGGCGAGCTATCTGAGCTTGACGTCGAACGTCGCCACGGCCGCCGTACAGGAGGGCTTCGTTGCGGGCGCAGATTGCAGCCACAGAGGAGATCGTCGACATCGAGACGCAGCAACTCGCGGGATTGAAACGGCAATTCGCGATCGGCGCCGTCGCCAATGCGGCGGTACTCGCGCAGGCGGCCACGCTGGCGCAAACACGCGCGCAGTTGCCGCCGCTGCAAAAGCAACTGGCGCTGACCCGCAATCAGCTCACGGCCTATCTTGGCCGCTTCCCGAGTGACGAGCTGGTCGAGACGTTTGATCTCGCGTCGCTACAGTTGCCCGACACGTTGCCGGTCAGCCTGCCGTCGACACTCGTCGAGCAGCGTCCGGACATTCGCGCGTCGAAAGCGCAACTGCACGCCGCAAGTGCAGAGATCGGCGTCGCCACCGCCAATATGTTGCCGCAACTCACGCTCAGCGCCGCCTATGGCAGCGAGACCAACGATGCGCTGTTTTCGCCGGGAAGCGCGATCTGGAACCTGGGAGCGGGACTCACGCAGCCCCTCTTCGAAGGTGGAACGTTGCTGCACCGGCGCCGCGCCGCAATTGACGCTTTCGATGCAGCAGCGGCGCAGTATCGCAACACCGTCATCTCGGCGTTTCAGAACGTGGCTGATGCGTTGCGAGCGCTGCAATCAGATGCGGACGCAGTGGTGGCCGAGGCAGCAGCCGAGCGGGCGGCGGCGGACAGCCTCGCTGTGTCCCAGCGCGAGTTCCACGTTGGCGCGATCAGCTATCTTGCGCTGCTCGACGCGCAGCGGACGTACCAGCAGGCGCGCATCAGTCTCGTCCAGACTCAGGCCACCCGGTATTCCGATACCGTCGCACTCTTTCAGGCTGTCGGCGGCGGATGGTGGAACCGCAGCGATGTGGTGCGTGAGCGCGGCTAATGATCCTCATCGCGGGCATGCCCTTCCGTCGCCCGGAACCATGCGGCACAGTCATGGTCCTGGCAAGCCATTCCGGACCGCTCGGATTGACATCCTGTCGGCCCGCAATGAGACCGTGGCAAATCTGGTTCGAGTGGTTCAGAGTGGCCGTAAGTGGAGGGTCGACCTTCTCTATAGCGGCCGTTCGCTGCCACGAAAGCCTGACGTTCTGCAACGGGGCGCCGGGTGCTTTCCAAGGCAGCGCCCACCTCTCGGAAGACTGGACGCATCACCGCGGACAAAAAGCAAATCGTGGCGCCCAGTGAAAGCCGAAGCAGGAACGCCATGCTCACCGCACGGCGATCCGGGAATCAAACCTCAATCGGCGTTCGTGCCATCAAACTCCACGAGTTCAACCCAGTTCGCGCCCTTGCCGACCGGATACTGTCCGATCGCACTCAGCTTGCCAGTCTTGCGATCGATGTTGTAAACGCTAAGGCTCGTCGATAATTGCCCGACAGCCAGCAAGTACTTGCCGGACGGATCGATATTGAATCCACGCGGTTGCTTTTCCGTCTGGTACGTACCGATACGCGTCAGCTTGCCAGAGGCAGCGTTCACCTTGTACGCCGCGAGCGTGCTCGATGTGCGCTCCGATGCAAACAGGAATCGCCCGTCCGGGGTCAGGTGGAGATCGGCCCCCCATGGCTTGTCGCCGGAGAAATCGGGCGGCAGGATCGAGACTGTTTCGACCGGCTTGACGGTGTCGCGGGTGCTATCGAAGGCGAGTACGTGCAGCTTGCCGTCGAGTTCATCGATCAGGTACGTGAAGCGATGATCCGGCGAGAATACGAAGTGACGTGGTCCCGATTTCGGCGGCAACGAATAGGCGGGCGCGGTGTCCTCGGTCAACTGCCCATTCGAGGCGTCGAACTTGAGACGGAGCCAGGCATCCGCGCCGAGAACCGACGCGAATACGAAACGGTTGTCCGGAGCGTTGCGGATCGCATGAGCCATCGGGCCGGTCTTGACGGTCTGCTGTACGTTGCCGACCACACCATCCGCGCCGATCTGGTTCACCGCCAGAAGGTTGCCGCCATATGACGCGGAAAAGAGGTAACGGCCGTTTGCGTCCGTCGAGATATACGCCATGCTATCCGCAAGCGGCGCCCTGCCGAGTTCGATCAGCCGGCCATCGAGCGGATTGACCGCAAAGCTCACCACGCGATAAGGCTTCGAACGCAGTCCTGCGTAGAGCCGAAGGTGATCCGGCGAAAACGCCATCGGCATCACCGTTGCACCGACAGACACAGTCTCCACGGGCGCAAGCGAGCCGTTCGACTTGTCGAGACTGAAAACCGAGATATTCTGACTATCTGCATTCGATACATATGCGTACGTCGCGGCCTGTGACATGCAGGAGAGGGAAGCACCGGCAATCAGAATTGCGGTGGCGCCCAGCACGCCTTTAACGTTCATATTCATACCCCAGTTAGAAATGATTTAGATTGTCTGAATCGACCAGCGCTTTGCGTCGGTCAATCGGAGCTTCTATTGCGCGGCGAGGCGGAATGCCGAGACTGCATCCGTCATTGACTGCGCCTGCTGTTCGAGCGCGCTCGCGGCAGCGGCGGCTTCTTCGACGAGTGCCGCATTCTGTTGAGTCACCTGGTCCATCTGCGTAACCGCCTGGCCGACCTGTTCGATGCCCGTGCTCTGCTCGATCGTTGCTGCCTTGATTTCATTCATGATGGTGGCCACGCCGCGCACGGCGCTAACAATCTGCTTCATCGACTGACCCGCCTGCGCGACCAGGCTATTGCCGTTAGCCACGTCCTCGACCGAGGCGCCGATCAAGGTCTTGATCTCTCGGGCGGCGTCCGCGCTGCGCAGAGCTAGACTGCGAACTTCGCTTGCGACCACGGCGAAGCCGCGTCCCTGCTCACCGGCCCGTGCCGATTCGACCGCCGCATTCAGCGCAAGGATATTGGTCTGAAATGCGATGCTGTCGATCATCCCGGTGATCTCGGCGATCCTCCGCGAACTCTGGCTGATTGAATTCATTGTCTCGATGGCGCGCTCGACCACTTCGCCGCCCTGCTCGGCGACATCGGCTGCGCTCGAAGCCTGTGCACTTGCCTGCTGCGCGTTATCCGCGTTCTGTTTGACGGTGGACGTCAATTGCTCCATGCTGGCCGCGGTTTCTTCCAGTGCCGCTGATTGCTGCTCTGTGCGGCTCGACAGATCCACATTGCCCGCGGCAATCTCGCGCGCGCCGCCGTAAATGGCCTCGCAACTGTTGCGCACGTTCGCCACTGTCCGAGCCAAACCACGCTGCATCCGCTGCATCGCCGCGAATAGCTGACCGATCTCGTTGCCGCTCGCCTCGGGGATGCGCGCTGTCAGATCATTCGCCGCGATTCGATCGAGC
This sequence comes from Paraburkholderia sp. MM5496-R1, assembly GCF_050436205.1. NCBI lineage: Bacteria > Pseudomonadati > Pseudomonadota > Betaproteobacteria > Burkholderiales > Burkholderiaceae > Paraburkholderia > Paraburkholderia sp. MM5496-R1. The sequence goes on along the minus strand of NZ_JBNDLT010000003.1, from coordinate 1,525,704 downwards.
AGATTGGCGGCGTCGTTCAGCGGAGTCGTCACGATGCGCCGCAGCGCGAAATGCGCAGCGACGATCAGGACCAACGCCGCGCTCACTCCGAAAATGACCAGGCTGACGACCCACGTATATTCGCGATCGACCTGCGCGATGGCATCGTTCGACAACCTGTTAGCCATGCTCTGGAATTTCTCGACATTCACCGAATACGCCACACCGGTTGACGTAATGTCGTGATCGTTGATAGCGGCGTAGGCGTTCGTATCGCCGGCACGCAGAGCATCGGAGGCTTTCTTCAGAATCGCGGCGAGGTTGACTGACGATTCGATCAACTGCTGCTTCAACCCGTCGTCCTGGCCACGAAAAACGGCGGCGCTTCGAAACGACTCGGTTTCCGCAGCCGCCCGGTTCATCGTCGTTTCGGCGCTCTTCAATGCCGAGTCTCGCGTCGTCTCGTCGTTGCGCTCCTTTAGAGCTGAGTAGGCTCGTGTCAACGCGGCTCGAGTGCGTGTGGAGTCCTTGTATGCGTCGTTGACGAGAATTTCCTGCGTCGCAATCTGATGGATGCGGTTGAGACTGGCGTTCGCGCGGCTGAGCGTGGCGACACCAATTACGCCGCCCAGCAAAATCATCGCCGCAAAGATCAGGAAGACAGTCAGGAGACTATTTCGAACCGATACGTTTCTCATGCCGCTTTTCAACCCGGTGTTGTACGATGACCTCTTTATCGGCAGATTCCGCGATCTCTTTAGAAAATGGGCATGCAGATAGGCTTTATGCCGGGACATCAGACTTCTGGTGGGGCGCTTCAAGGGTCTTCGTTGCCCCCGTGCGGCGCTTTGACCAGCGGACCGATGACAGTGCGACCCTCCGCGTGACACCTTGAAACCCGCTCGCCCGGGTATTGGGAGGATTGACAGGCTCAGACATGGGAAAACTTCTTCAGATACCGTCTTCGGCTAACGTATGCAGTTCGTGGGAAACTGCGATGGCGACAGTCAGATACTCGTTCTCTCGTACCTGCGCAATTGCTACGCCTGATTCGCCTCGCCAAATCGACGCGAAGGGTTGCCCTGCCAATACAGGTAGCCTGTAAGCCGAGATGCGCCGTATCCCTTCGCCACTCGGCGCGCTTTTCAGCCCACCATTTAGCGCTTATCGAATCAGGATTTCATAGCCGACATGCGAAACGCGCCATACATCAAAAGCCGATTGCTGATCGTCGCGGCGTTCGCATTGCCAGCGTTCGTGTTCACCAGCGGCTGTAAGTCCACGGTGACGCCGCCCTTGACAGCGCTGGGGAAGATCGCCGCTGACGACGCTGCGCTCGCCGCCCGGGTGAAGCAGGCGCTCGTCGCGAACCCGGAACTGAGATCCTTGCCGATGAGCGTCGCGACGTATCGAGGCGTCGTGCAGTTGTCAGGATACGTGGATTCGGAGGCACAGATTCAGAAAGCGCTTGCCGTGACGCGCGGCGTGCCGGGGGTGCAATCCGTGAGCAACGATCTGCACCTCAGGCCGCAATGACGCGCGTTTGCCGGAAAGCAGATGAACCAAGGCGCGGACGACCTGGACGAACATCGACAGATCGTTCGGATCGAGCGCGATATTTATCCAGGGCCGAGCAAAGGGGCGATTGGCATGAACCGCAATTCGACGGCCATGCCAGTGCCAGACAGGTGCCGTTTCCTGTAGCGCGGGTCAAATTCGGCCCCGCTAAGTTACCAGAAGATTTGGCCAGGAAAGCACAGCGGAAAGTGACGCTTTGCTGCCCGACTTACCCGCCCGATACGGTGGCTATTGCTGGACCAGATCGTACGCCGCAAGCGCCGCAATCTGCGTCACGCCACCGTCCACGGGTAAGCACGTACCGGTAATGAATCGCGATTCGTCGCTGGCGAGAAACAGCGCGGCGGCCGCGACGTCCCATGCATCTCCCTCCAATGGGAGGGGCGCGATCTTGCGGCGACGTTCGCGAGCCTTATCGTCAAGCATGCTTTCCACCATTGGCGTAAAAATATGCCCCGGAGCAATCGCGTTGGCACGAACCTGATCGCGGCCGTACATCACCGCGAGTTCACGCGTAAAGCCGACCATTCCCGCCTTTGACGAGCCATACGCGGCCGACCCGTGGCTGCGGATGCCTGCGATTGAACCGATGTTGACGATGGCCCCGCCCCCGCGCGCCACGATCTTCGGCACCGCACTTCGGCTCATCAAGAACGCACTTTTCAGATTGACGTCGATCACACGGTCCCAGGACGCTTCGTCGAGGTCCTGCAATCGCCCCGGCGCGCCTGAGATACCGACGTTGTTGATGAGAATGTCCAGACCTCCATACCGCTGAACGGTCTCTTCGACAATGCGCGCACAGACAGCGCCGTCCGTGATATCGCCGGTCGATACGAACGCTCGGCCGCCCGCTTCCGTGATCAGCGCAAGCGTTTCCGCCGCCCGCTCGTACTGCAGATCGACGAGACAGACGGACGCGCCCTCCGCCGCAAAAAGGCAGGCAATGGCCTTGCCCGTGCCAAATCCCTGACCGAGCGATCCTGCGCCGGTCACGATCGCGATCTTGCCGCTTAAACGTTGATGAAAGATTTTCGGAACAGGCATGCTGTAATCGGTTGATGAAAGTCGACTGTCATCTGGAACGTTCGAGCGAGCACCTGCACGTTCAAGCCATAACTCGCCAGGAGGCTGCCGATGGTCGAGCTTAGTCTCGCGAGGCCAATAATGCAACATATGGTTGCATTATTGGCCTGGATCATGTCGATTCGCGCACCGTGCCGTGATCCAACAATGCCGCGCCAAAGCGTGCCGCATACGCGGTGTTCACTGCTTCGGTCTGGAAGCGGGTTTCGTTAATCGCAAAGATGAAGTATCCATACGCGAGATCGCGTCGATAGTCGTTCCACGCTTCGTCGAAATCGGGCGCCTCGACCCCGCCAATCGCCAGCTGCGAAAGATAGTGTTCGAGCAGCGACCGCTCCCATGAGCGACGGTCCTCGATATCGAGTGCGCACCCTATGTGATAGGCAACCTCGAGGCTCCAAGGCGCCCGACTGACCTGGGCATCGAAAAAACCTGGCGTCCCGTCAGCTTCGACGTACAGATTTCCCAGATGCGTATCGCCGTGAATAAGGCATACCGGTTTGCTCTTATGTTCGCGCGCAATGCGCGCGAGAGATGCCATCATCCAGTCCCGATCGTGCAGATACCGGCTTACTGCCGCTCCTCTCGGCAGCGAGATGTAGTGTGCCCAGACGTCCGGTTCGAGGTATCGGTTCTGGTATTCCAGCGACCAGTCCGAAAAGCGCTCTCCCACCCATTCGAGCCGACCGCCCTTGTCGAACTCCCGGCTGTTCCATGTTTGCGCGTGATAGCGCGCCATCGCACTCAACCGTAGGGCGACTTGTTCGTAGCCCTGCGATTGCTGGGCACGGCAAAACTGAACGTTACGCTCGCTCAGGTCTTCCATCACTACGACCGATTGCCAGGCGTCAGGATCCGTGCCTGCAAAAAAGCATCTAGGCGCGTTCATGTTGATGAACGGTAGAACGTCGCGATAAAACCGCATTTCGTTGCGGTACATGTCTCTCATCGAAGGACTGTGATCCTCGAAACCGCCCTTGACGATCATGCGCGCCGGCAGCGCCATTGCCTGTCCCGCCTCGTTGTACTCGAGTGCGACGCGTACCTTGGTCGACGTACCCGGCAATACCTCCACGTGCCCGCACGAAGTTACTTCGGCGCCGGGAAAGCGGAACGCGATCGCGGAGCTTAGCCACTTTGCGGTCACTTCCTCAACAGCGACAGGCAACGCCATGTCACTTACCACACCAGATTCCGACAAGGTTCCTCCCGAAGATTGCAAACAAAAAGACGCGTGCGCATCGTCGCGCATACCTGCTCCCCGTCGCAACATGGGGAAAACCACACCTCGCCTATCGTTGCATATTTTGAATGCCGTGCATATAGTTGCTTGCAAATGCAGCTACTTTTTTGGCAGGAAATCGACGGAAAGCTCGCTGCGAGCGAGCTTTCAGCAATACAGTGGGGAATCCTGAAAGCACTGTACGACGGACGTGCTCGCACACCTACCGCCTTGTGCCGGATGCTACTCGCTGACAGCAGCATCATGACCCGCAAGCTCGATTCGCTTGAAAAAAGAGGATTGATTGAACGAATTCGCAGCACTTCCGACCGACGCTGTGTCGAGCTCACATTGACTGCGAACGGCCGCCAGTTGTTGCGCGGAACCCTGCCGCACATCGTCGATGCAAGCAATCGGCAGCTTTGCGGCTTCACGGTCGAAGAAGTCCGAACCGTCAAACATTTACTCGATCGGATGATCGTCAATCTGAGCTGACTAGCGATAGCAAGCTCGGAATGGACCAGCGTCTGCGCCCCAGGTCAACGCGTATCGATATTTGAAAGGAGCTTTTATGGAGCACCCCGAAACAACGGAAAGGCAACGCGGGAACCCGGCGCAGGAGCCCAGCCTCGTGCCGCTGCCGGTTCCTCACGTATACCGCGGTCGCACTGTCACCGGAAGCGCCATCAGGCACGTGTCGCGTGATCTTGGCCAAGGTTTCTGCACGCCCAGGATCGACCTTGACGACCTCGTGTGGCCGCGAGCTGAGTCAGGTCCCGCCTTCGATATGCCGATTGCGAAGGTTATCGACTTTCTTGTCGAGCTGGGGCCGCGTTTGCATCTGGACGTCAATCCGCTGATGCAGGCCGCGCTCGAGTCAATGATCAAAGTGAGTCCGCTCGGGCGACGGATTCTCGAAAACTGCTATCGCGACATTCCCAACCTTTTCGCACGCGAGGTAATCGAGGACGAGTTGCGCGTAAGTCTTGGCGACGCGCGCCTCGTCGACGGCTGGGTGGCACGCACGCTGCGCGGGCGCCCGAGTCGTCTGCGCGCGTTTCCTCCGCGCCTCGTACATGTGCTCGCAGGCAACTCGCCGATGGTGGCAGCCATGACGGTCATGCGCGCGGCGCTGACGAAAGGCGTCCACCTGCTCAAGCTGCCTTCGAACGATCTTTTCACGGCCACTGCAATTCTGCGCACGATGGCCGACATCGACCCGGATCATCCCGTCACCCAGTCGTTTTCGGCTGCGTATTGGCGCGGTGGAGACGAAAATGTCGAGTCGATTCTTTATCGTCCGCAGTACTTCGACAAGATTGTCGTATGGGGCGGCGACAGCGCGGTTCGGCACGTGATGCGCTACGCTGGCCCCGGGCTCGAGCTGGTCGCGTTCGATCCGAAGGTATCTATCTCGCTGGTCGGCCGTGAAGCCTTTGCATCCGACGAGGTGCTGCGCGAAGTCGCGCGTGCCGGCGCAGCCGATGTGCTGTCGTTCAACCAGGACGCGTGCAATGCGAGCCGGTATCAATTCATCGAAGGCGACGAAGACGACGCCGACCGCTATGCCGAGCAACTGGCGCTGGCACTCGGCCAGGACTTTCGCTATGGCGACGGCCAGGGCCCGCTGGTGCCCAGCGACATTCGCGAAGCGGTTGATGTGCTGCGTGAGATGGAGCCGCTCTACCGGGTGTTCGGCGGATACGACGGCAAGGGGCTCGTCATTCGCTCGGAAGAAATGGTCGATTTTCATCCCATTTGCAAGACCGTCAACGTCGTTCCCGTGGCAAGCCTGCGCGACGGTGCGCGCTATGCGACCGTCGCCACGCAAACGGTCGGCATCTATCCGCCGCACCGGGTCACAGAGGTGCGCGACGCGCTCGCGTGCGCTGGCGTCCAACGCATCGTGGCGCTGGGCGAGTCTATTTCAGATGGGGTTGGCGGCTATCCGCATGACGGCATGTTCCCGATTCATCGATTCATGAAATGGGTCTCAGAGGAATCGGGCCCGAATCCGGAGGAGACCCAATAATGCAAGCCCTTTCCACGCTGCTTCAACTCACGGATCTTCAAGACCCCTTCCGCAACGCGCCGGAAAGCCTCCATGCCGCGCAACTGCAAGCCGTGCGCGAGCGCTTCGCGCAGCGCCGGCAGCAGATTCGCATTCTCGACAAGCGAGCCAGCGAAGCCGGGGTGACGGAAGTGAAGAGCATGAGCGACGCCGTGCCATTGCTTTTTGCCGACTCCGTCTACAAGAGCTATCCCGATTCGTTCATCGAGCAGGGAAAATGGCGCCACCTCACGGCGTGGCTTCAAACGCTCACAACCCGCAAGATCGACGGACTCGACTACGGCACGATCGCCGATCTCGACGACTGGATCCATGCGCTGCGTCGAAACGGCCACTATGTAATGAGCTCGAGCGGGACCTCGGGCAAGCAGTCCTTCATTTACCAGAGCGAAGCCGACCGCGAACTCGGCTGGCGCCTTCTCTCCCAAGGCATTCGCTGGGCGGCGAGCGGCATGCGCGATCCGTCGCGTCGCTATCCCGTGTTCCTTCTGACGCCCTCCTCCGGCTCCTACACCGGAACGGAGCGCATGGCGAAATTCGCCGAATCGATTGCAATGCCGGGCGACCTTCATTACATGTCGGATGTGCCGCAAAGCGCCGCGCACACCACACGCATGGCGCGCATGCGGCGGGCCATCGCGGACGGCACCGTGCTCCCGAGTGAAATCGAAGCCTTCCAGAACGAAAGTCGAGAACGCAGCGAAAGCGTACAAGCCGATTTCCGGCAGTTCATCGACCAACTGCTCGAACGGCGTCACGAGCCCATGTTCATCATGGGCATGATGGGCATGCTTTATCAGATCGTCGCCACGGCGCGCCAGCGTGGCATTCCCGACGCCGACTTTCACCCCGACACGATCATTAGTATCGGCGGCGGCAAGAAAGGTGCGAACCTGCCAGAAGATTTCCAGCAACAGTGCGAGCGCTTCTTCAACTTCAACGCGACCAACTTCAACGACGGCTACGGCATGGGCGAAGTATCGGGCTTTTGCCCGTGGTTTCACGAAGCGAAGGCGTGGACGGTCCCGCCCTGGCTCGTCCCGCTGGTGCTCGACTCGACCGGCGAACAACTGCTTAATCCTGCGGAGGGGAAAGGCATCGTCGAGGGACGGCTCGCCATGATCGACCTGCTCGCGGATGGGCGCTGGGGCGGCGTGATCAGCGGCGACAAGGTCACCGTGGAGTTCGGTCACGGCATCGACGGCGTGCGCACGCCCATCATTCGCGACGTGGTGCGCTACAAGGATTTGCCCGGCGGCGACGACAAGCTGTCCTGCGCGGGAACGATCGACGCCTACGTCCGCGGAGAGATCGCCGACATGACCGAGGCCCGGACCGCCAACTAAATCGATGTTTGCTACTCATCTGAAGGCCAATCGACAATGACTGAAACACAGACAAGCCCAGCCGTGTGGTTCATTACCGGCGTTTCGTCCGGCTTCGGCCGTTCCCTTGCGCAGGCGGTCCTCGCCCGTGGCGACAAAGTGGTCGGGACCGTTCGGAATGACGCACAGATCACGCCGTTCGAAAATCTCGCACCCGGACGCGCGCACGGTGTGCTGCTTGACGTGACCGACGCGGAAGCCGTGCCTCGCGCCGTCGCGCAGGCCATCGAGCGCGCGGGACCGATCGACGTACTCGTCAACAATGCGGGCTACGGTCTGTTCGGCGCATTTGAAGAGGTCTCCGACGCGGAAGCACGTCAGCTGTTCGATACCAACGTGTTTGGAACGGTCAACGTGATACGCGCCGTACTGCCTCATTTTCGCGAGCGCGGCCGCGGTCATATCGTGAACTTCTCGTCGGTCGCCGGCGTGATCGGCATTGCGGGCTGCAGTTTCTATTGCGCTTCGAAGCATGCGATCGAAGGGCTTTCGGAATCGCTCGCTCGTGAACTGAGCCCGTTCGGGATTCGTGTGACCGTGGTCGAGCCGGGTGGCTTCCGCACCAATTTCGCGGGCGGATCGCTGAAGTGGAGCGAGGTCGAATCACCCGTCTATACGGAGACCGTGGGCAAGATGCGTCGTTACATGAGCAGCTACCACGGCACGCAAACGGGCGATCCGGCCAAGGCTGCCGACGCCATCGTGCGCGCGGTTTCCGCAGACGTCCCACCGCTGCGGCTACCGCTAGGTCCGGACGCCGTCGACATCGTTCGGAAGAAACTTTCGTCCGTGCAACACGACCTCGAAGCCTGGCTCGACGTGTCGAGTTCCACCGACTTCGACCACTGACGCCTGGCAACTCATAGCCCTGGAGACGACATGTCCGCTCTGGACCCGTTCTATGCAATGCTGCACGGTGAAAGCGACCCGTTTCGCCAGCACCCCGAGAACCTTCGCGAGCTTCAGCTCGCTGCCATGAAAGAGCGCTTCGCCGAGCGCCGCGAACAGATCAGGCTACTGCGTCGCAGAGCGGAAGATGTCGGCGTCAACGAGGTGACCCGCCATGAAGATATGGTGCCCCTGTTGTTCGCGCATCAGATCTACAAGAGCTACCCCGAGTCATTCATCGACAACGGCCGCTGGAAGCAGCTTTCGGCATGGCTGCAAACGCTATCGAGCAAACGGGTAGCCGAAGTCGATCTGGACGGCTTGGACAACGTCGACGCATGGATGGATTGTCTGCGCACAGCGGGACACCATGTTTTCAGCTCGAGCGGCACATCCGGCAAGTGCAGCTTCATCAGTCAGACGCAAGCCGATCTCGACAATGTCACCGAGTCGTGCGTGAAGCTGGGCGTGTACGGAAACGCAATGATCCGAAGAGATTTCGGCAAGCGCCCGGCTTTCCTCATGATGCCGCCTGCCGGCGCGCATCGGCATATCGAACCGGTACTGAACGCAGCGCAACGGCTCGGCGCGGAAACCACGCTGATGTTCGACGAACCGGTGCTCGCATCCGCAACGATTTCGATGGGCCGCATGCGCCGCGCAATCGCCGACGGCTCCGCGAAACCGAGCGAGGTCGCGGCGTTTCAGGAGCAGGCGGTGGCGCGCCAACGTCATACCGGCAAGATGATCGACCGGTTTCTCGACAAGCTCACCGCGCAGCGCGAAGTTCCGGTGCTCGTCCAGGGCAACTGGTCGTTGCACTGGACGCTCGTCGAGCGCGCCCGTCAGCGCGGCAGCGCCGATGGCATCTGCCATCCGGATACGGTAATCACCACCGGTGGCGGCTTGAAGGGCACCTCGGCCCCCGCCGACTATCGGGAGCAAATCATCCGCTTCTACGGTATTCGTGCCGAGAACGTCCAGAACAGTTATGGCATGTCCGAGATGATCGGGACCGGCCCCTGGTCGGAAGTTGCGCAGGGCTATGCAATCTGCCCGTGGATCGTCCCATTCGTCCTCGACAAGGCGGGAGAGCAACTGCTGAATCCTCCGGATGGACTGGGCGTCGTTGAGGGGCGCTTCGCGTTTTTCGACCTGCTGGCCGAAGGATACTGGGGTGGTTTCATCACTGGCGACAAGGTCGTGGTCGACTTTTCACCGGCGGGGAACACCGACGGCCTGCAAGGGCCGCTGGTCCGTCAAGTCGGCCGCTACGCCGATCTCGAGGAAGGCGAAGACAAGCTCTCGTGCGCCGGCACGATGGAGTCGTATGTACGTGGCATGATCAACGTTTGAGCCCTGCTGCGCGCGGTCCGAGCCCCAGGGGCGCCATTACTGGCGCCCCCTTGGGCTCATGAGTATACTGATGTCCTGATTCCGACATCAAACACTCCCCGATGTACAAACCTATGTCAGTTCAGGCTCCCAACGGAGCCTCGCGGCTCGCTGCGGCGGACAAACCTCGAACGGCTGGCCGGCCCACCCACGACGATGCGGTTCAGTTGCGCGAGCGGCTGCTCGACGCCGCCAAATCCGTGTTCATCAGAGAAGGTTTCGGCGCCGCCAGGGTCGAGGAAATCGCATCGCTGGCTGGCGTCAGCAAAACGACCGTGTATCGCCAGTTCGGCACGAAGGAAGAGCTTTTTCGCTCCATCGTCTGGCGCGGGATGGCCGATCTGCGCGGCAAGATCTCGGAGCACCTGGAACCGGGCCGCGATTTTTCGACGAACATGGCATCCCTTATCGATGCGCTCGTCGAACACATGGCAATACCGGACAGCATGCACACTTCACGCATGGTCATTGGCGAGGCGATTCGCTTTCCCGATGTCGCAAAGCAGTTTCTGCAGTTCGTGGTGACGATGCTGGAGCCGCTAACCGGCGTTCTGGAAGCCGCCGCGCTCAGCGGCGTGATCGCCATCGACGATCCCTCGAACGCGGCGCGCGATCTTCTCACACTGGTCACAGGCGCGCCCGAAGTGCACCTCGCGGTTCAGACCACTCGTTCCGAACGGAAACGCCGGGCTGAGCGGATTCATCGGCTTCTGTTGACCGCGTGGAGGTACCGTGCGGCACTGGATAAGGTTCGAGTCCGGTCAATGCCGTAACGTTCGCGCGGCCATCCAGGTCTCGCCGACGCACTAGCTGTCAATTTCACCCATCACCTGGAATTGCCCCGACGCCTGGGCGATGCATTTCGCATTCGCCCAGATCCGGCAGTCGGAGAAAATCACCCGCTTTCCCGAACGTAGAACGTCGACGTGTGCTTCCACCCAGTCGCCCGGCGCCGCGTTCCCCATGAAATTGACCGTCAAGCCCGTCGTCAACACCCTGACGGCCGGTTGACGCGAATACTTGCTCGCCCACGTGATGGCGGTGTCTGCCAGCATGCAAACAGCGCCCCCGTGCATCATCTGGCCAAGGTTGCGATGCGCTTCGCGAACGTACATGCCGACGACGTGTCCGCGTTCGCTCTTGCGAAAGTAGGTAGGTCCGAACATCCGATGGAAGGGACCGAACTCCGGCATCAATGCAAAGCCCTCCGGGATGAGCTTTGCGCCGCTCTCTTCGAGCGCGTCTACCGCCAATGAGTCTGCTTGCTCCAATGCAATCCTCCTGTTCAACGCCGCCTGCGAGACGGCGCCTGCGAGACGGCGCCAATATTTGCTTTTTCATCGATAGAACATAGCGTATCATTATTCGCACACAAGTCAACTATGTGAATGACCAATGAATACCACTTCGCTCTTTTCGCCTCTCACCGTGCGCGGGGTCACGCTTGCCAACCGTATCGTCATGTCACCCATGACTCGCGGCTTTTCGCCGAACGGATTGCCCGGTAGTGACGTCGCCGCCTACTACAAGCGGCGTGCGCAGGGCGAGACAGGCCTGATCATCACAGAAGGCGTCGGCGTCGATCACCCCGCGGCGCTCGGCGAGGCCGGACTCGGAGAAAATTCGATTCCCATGCTCGCCGGAGAGGAATCAGTTGCCGCGTGGCGACGCGTGACGGACGAAGTTCACGCTAGCGGCGGAATCATCTTTCCTCAGTTGTGGCATATGGGACCCATGAAAGAGGCGAATACGGGCCCCTTCCCGGCCGCCTCGCCACTGCGCCCATCGGGACTGTGGGGACCGGAAGGACGAACGACATCGCTCAACGCAGGTTACATGGAGCGCGTCATGCCGCCAACGCGCCCGATGACCGATGCCGAGATCGCGGACGTCATTGCAGCCTATGGTCGAAGCGCGCGCTATGCGACGGCCGCCGGCTTCGACGGCATCGCGATTCACGGAGCTCACGGCTATCTGATCGACGCTTTTTTGTGGGCGGAAACCAATCAACGCACGGATCGATGGGGCAAGGATCTCACGGCGCGCAGCCGCTTTGCCGCCGAAGTTGTCCGCGCAATCCGCGAAGCGATCGGCGCGACGATGCCGATCTCGTTCCGCTTCTCCCAGTGGAAGCAGCAGGATTTCCGCGCGCGTCTCGCCAACGACCCGCACGAACTCGAGCACATTCTCGCGCCGCTCGCGGATGCTGGCGTCGACATCTTCGAGGCGAGCACCCGCTATTTCAACCGGGCGGAATTCGCGGGCTCAGAGATGAATCTCGCCGGTTGGGTGAAGAAGGTAACCGGCAAGCTTTCGATGACCGTTGGTGGGATCGGCATTAACAAGGGCTACTACGATTCAATGGCCGGGGCCGCGACATCGGCGCAGCCCGACCTCACTGCCCTGCTCGATCGTTTCTCACGCGGCGAGTTCGATCTTGTTGGCGTGGGACGCTCGCTTCTACATGATCCGAACTGGGCGCGGCGCGTACGGCTTGGCGAGCCGTTCCTCGGGTTCAGCAACGACTCGCTCGCACACCTCACCTGAAACGCGATTTGCAGTTGGCGCCTTGACTCGGGCATCAACTGCTATTTCCGGTTCGGGATCTTTACGTACGCCCGGTGACAGGAATCAACGCACCGGTCACCCCCGACGCGGCGCCAGACGCGAGAAAGAGAATCACCTCGGCAATTTCTTCAGGCCGTACCCAGCGGGAAAAGTCAGCGTCGGGCATATCCGTGCGGTTCTGTGGCGTATCGATGATGCCTGGCAAGATAGCGTTGACGGTAATGGAACGGCCTTTGAGTTCTTCGGCCAGCGCCTCAGTCAAACGCATCACCCCTGACTTCGAGGCCGCATACGCTCCCATGCCCGCGCCCGCCTTCAGCGCAGCGCCGGCTCCAATATTGATGATGCGTCCGCCCTCCGCGCTGTCGGCAATATGGTCGAGTGCCGCTTTCGACGCAGTCGCCGCCGTGCGCACGTTCGTCCGGTACATCAGATCCCAGGTGTCGAGACTGCCGTCCGCCAGCGTTTCCCAGCGAAAGCCTCCCGCTACATTGACGATTGCATCGAGCCTGCCAAGCTGCTCGACGACCGCGGAGAGCGCTGAGCGCGCCGCATCGAGATCAGTCAGCTCGACGCCTCCTCGCCACCAGGAAGCGTGCAGCTGCTCCGCGCTCGCGTTCTCCGGCTCGAGCGCCTTGTCGATCAGCGCGACCTTCCAGCCGTTCTCAGCAAACACGCGGCCAACCGTGCGCCCAAGCGTGCCGAATCCACCCGTTATCGCCACTACCCGTTGCATGTGCATCTCTCCCTCGCCGCGCCCGGCGCCGCGGGTACCGCTGGCGCCGGACACTGTAAAAGCTCAACGTCCCTTGAACACCGGCTCGCGTTTCTCGCGAAACGCGTTGACCGCCTCTTGATGGTCTTCCGTCAGGTTCGACAGCGCCTCGTATGCAATCGACGCGTCGAGAATGGCATGCGCAAGTTGCTTCAGGCCGATGTTGATCGACGCCTTGGTCCACTGGATGGCGCGCGAAGCGCCGTTTGCGAGACGCTTCGCCATCGCGTCGACCACGGCATCCAACTGGTCGGCCGGTACGGCATGATTGATGAGACCCAGTCGTGCCGCCTCTTCCGCGGTGACGAGATCCCCCGTCAACAGGTATTCCTTGGCCTTCGCATAGCCCACGAGCTGCGGCCAGATCACCGCGCCGCCATCGCCCGCCACGAAGCCGACTTTCACGTGCGGATCGCCAATCTTTGCGTGATTGGCCGCGTAGCTCAGATCCGAGAACAGCGCGATCGTCGCGCCGAGACCAATTGCATGACCGTTGATCTTGGCGATGACCGGCTTCGGACAATCCAGCATCGAGAAGACAATTTTCTTTGCACGCTGCATGCCTTCGAGAAACAGCGTGGGGTTGTCGATGACCTGCTGCATATGCTCGATATCGCCGCCCGCGCTAAAAGCCCGCCCCGCGCCCGTCAACACAACGACACGGGTCTCGACGTCCTCGGCGACATCGAGAAAAAGCCGCGACATCTCAATGTCCATTTGCTCGTCGAACGCGTTCAACGTTTCCGGGCGGTTGAGCGTAACGGTCAAGACGCCGCCTTCGCGTTCGAGCAATAGCGCCTGATAGTCCGAAATATTCATGGCTAACCTGTTCGTAATGAAGAAATCGCGCGGGACGGACAGACCGTCTGCCGCCGTCGACCGGTGCAAGGCCGATCACACGTGCAGCGGAATGAACCGGCGGCCGTTGTCGTACATGATCTTGCGCGTGTCTTCTTCCGAGAGCTCATTGCATGCTTCCGACGCGAAGTCCTTCGGTTCGGGCACGCCTTCCGCGTGCGGATAGTCGGAGCCCATCAACAGGAAGTCCGACGATCCCGTTTGAGCGATGATCTGGGCGATGTCGTCCTCCGGATACGCGACCACGAAGACATTTTCCTTGAAGATCTGGCTCGGGCGTTTCTTCAGCTGACCGCACGGCCAGTAGCCATTCTTCGCCATCCCCCGGCACTTGTCCATTTTGACGAGCAGCGAAGGCACCCATTCGGCACCGTTTTCGGCGCTGCACAGCTTGACCCGCGGGAAACGCTCGAAGAAGTTGTAGAAGATGAACGACGACAGCGTTTCCATGACCGGCCGCTCGCCGTAACCGTGCATCCAGACAAAGGCGGTCTGACGCTGGCGCGACTGCTGCACGGGCTCGCCCCACACCGCCATATGATCCTTCATGTAGATCGCTTCCGACACATGGAAGGTGACGCGCACGCCCGCTTCGTTGAGGACCGACCAGAACGGATCGAAGTACGGATCGGCAGGTGCACGGCCATTGAACGGCCCCATCGGCATCAGGATCACCCGCACACCGTTCGCAACCAGCCACCTGGCCTCGGCGACAGCCGCATCGAGATCGTCGAGCGTGACGACCGGCGTCGTGTAGATGCGGTCTTTGTAGTTGAAGCCCCAGTCGTCGAGCATCCACTGGTTATACGCATGCAACACCGCATTTGCCGCAACGGGCTCGTTGAGGTAGGAAATACACGCGACCATTTCGCCGATGTACATCGTGCAGGCTTCAACACCGAATTCGTCCATCTTCTTCAGGCGCGCGTCGCGGTTGAACATGTCCGGCGTCGGCGAAACCCGCATATCGACGTTATCCTTGCCATCCTTCATCGCGCGCAGCCATTCATGCAGCTTGCCCGGCGGCGGAACGTGCCCCTCGGCCGATGTGTAGCCCTCGCTGATTTCCACCTTCCGGTCGCCCACATACATGCAGCGGTTGCCGTCTGCCGTGACACGGCTGGTAAACGACCAGTCCTTCCTGAACTTCTCGGGCAAATGACGGTTGAACGCGTCCTCGACTTCGTAGAAGTGCGTGTCGGCGTCGTAGATCTTCCCTTGATACGTTTGCATGGTCTCGCTCCTGATTGTGGGGAGCGCTTCAGAACGTGCGCCCTTGAGAGAAGTATCGGGTCAAGCCATCGACTAAAAAACTCTCATATCGAACTCGAAAACGTCGATATCGATTTGATATCGGGCGGTGGCCTCGCGACCCTTGCGGTCCGCATCGAATTCTCCAAAAAACATCAATACGAACGACGTTCGTATATAAGTATAATCGAAACGAAGACACGCAACCGGAGACGTTTATGCAAGCCGAAGTACTCTCCCAGCCGGCACACCGAGCGCAACCCGTGGTGGGTCCACCGCGCGGGTTCACGATGGCGATCCTGCTTGCCGCGGTAGCGGCCTCGTCCGGCATCACAGTCATTTACACCGTGCTGGTCACGCTCTACAAGGCTTTTCCTGCGTCGAACTCCGTGAGCTGGACCGTCACCGCGTACTGGCTCGGCTCGGCCGTCTTTGCCGCCGTGAGCGGGCGACTCGGCGACCTGTTGGGCTACCGCCGTATCCTGCTCGTGGTGATGTCGGTCGCTGCGGCCGGCGCAGTCGTGGCCGCATGCGCGACCGATGTCGGCATGCTCGTCGCGGGGTGTGCGATGCAATCAATCGCGGCAGGCATTACGCCACTCTCCATCGGGCTGGTTCGTGAGAATCTGCCACCCGCCAGGCTGCCTGCCGCGGTGGGGTTGATCAGTGCGGCAGGCATGGTGTCGGCGGGGCTGATCTACATCTGCGCGGGCGTTGTCGTGGATCACTATTCGTGGCAGGGCGGCTTCTGGTTCAAAGTCGCGCTTTGCGTCGTGGCCGTCGCGGCGGTACGCGCGTGGGCACCGCCGTCGCCACCGAATCCCGGCGTGCGGATCGACTACATTCGAGGTCTCGCGTTCGCTCCGGCACTTTGCGCCATCCTCTTCGCCGTGCAGCAAATCCGCACGTGGGGGCTCGGCGATCCGCGGCTGTGGGGCTTGATCGCTGGCGGGATGATCGTGCTCGGACTCTGGGCACGCCATCAACACGGGGCGCGTCATCCGCTCATCAATGTGCGTCTGCTGAAGACGCGCGAGGTCGTGTTGGCCAATGCATGCATGGCATTCCTCGCGGCAGGCGCCATGCAACTAGGACAGGTCTTCTCGCTGCTCGCCCAGCAACCTGCCGGCACGCGCGCCGGATTCGGGTTGAGCGCGACGGCAGCCGGATTACTGATGTTCAGCATTAACATCGTCGCGCTGGTCGCGAGCCCATGGAGCGGCCGGGTTGCGGCCCGCTACAAGGCCCGGCCCGCTGCCTTGATTGGCATGCTCATACTGGCCTTGGGCTGGGCCTCGCTGATCGTGCTTCATCGCAGCCTGCTGCTCTTCGTTCCAGGTGCGGTGCTGTGCTCGTTCGGCCTCGCCTTCGCAAGCACGGCGCTGTACAACCAGATCGTGGAAGCGACGCCTGCATATCAGACAGGCGAGGCAACGGGCATGCTCTACGTTTTCTTCTCGTGTTTCTTCGCGGTAGGTGCCCAGGCGGTATTTGCGCTGCTGCGCAGCGCGACGGCGGGACACGACGGTGCATCGTTTCCGGCCGAGAGTGGCTATGTTTCGGTATTCGTCTACATCTCCTGCAGTTCGATCGCCGGACTGCTGGTCGCCTTCATGCTGCCGAAGCGTCGTACACACTGACGGTCGTTGCGACCGATCCGTTGCGCGCGGGTACGACGCTTCTTCGACCGCACCGCGACCGCGGCGCATTGAAGCACCCGCTTCACTGCGCCGCCGGCCGACTGGCGAGTCACTCCTCGTCTGCCTGGCCCAACGCAGACGCCCGCTGGGCGACTCTGATCATGTTCTCTTCGAGCCGGTGACGTTCGCGGTCGAAGCGTTCGAGCGGCGCACCAATTGCCATCGCTGCGATGACATTGCCATTCGGTCCGAAGACCGGCGACGACACGCCGGCCGAATCCGGCAGTAGTTCACCGCGACTCACCGACAGGCCGCTTTCGAGGATGTGGTCGAGTTCGTCACGCAACGCCTTCTTCGTTGCGATCGTTTGCGGGGTGCGGCGCTCCAATTTGACCGTCTTCATGTAGTCGGTAACGAAAGCGTCCGGTGCATGGGCGAGCAGCACGCGGCCCGCAGCCGTGCAATAGAGCGGGCGACGCAAACCGATGTGCATTGAATAGCGCACCGATTGCTCGCGTCTCGATCACGTCGACATAGGTGATCTCTTTGTGTTCGACGTCAAGGACACCGACATACACGGTTTCATTGGTGCTCTTCGAGAGATCCACCAGGAACGGGCGCAGTATCTTCGAAAAATTCCACGCGGCCATCACGCCTGCCGACAACCGGAAGATCGACGGTCCCAGGCGATAGCGGCCTACGTCGTGCATCAAGTACCCCTCCGCCACCAGAGGTCGCAGCAGATTGAGCAGGCTGCTCTTCGGTGACTCGAGAGCGACATTCAGTTCTGCTAGCGACATCCCGTCCGGAGACTTCGCCAGCACATCGAAAATTCCAAGGAGTCGGGTCAGCGAGCGCGGCCCGCTGACGTCCCGGTCCGCCGGCGCTGAGGTCTCTTTCAACATGATTTTCCCCATGAATTGACTGTACAGATTATACGGGAACTATTCACATAGTTTTACATCGATCACAATCTGGCACACTTTTACACCACCCGAATTCGGGAATACGCCAGGGCGCTCCCTCACACCGCTTGAGATATATTTGAACATCGTTCGAAAACCTGAAATGTGGAAGCATCATCTTCCAGACCATTTACGCAATACGCTCGCGCGTCGAACAGCAACATCAACCTTCACTTCTGGATTCACTCATGTACACGAAAAAACTGGCAGAAAAGGTCGCCATCGTGACCGGAGGCGGCCAAGGCGTTGGACTCGGCATCGCCCTTGCGCTTGCCACCGAGGGGGCGAGTCTGGTCCTCACTGGTCGCACGGAGGCCAAACTCGCGCGGGCTGCTGAGGAACTGAGCGCCCTCGGTTCGCAAGTGCTGGTCGTGCCCGGCGATACGCGCAATCGTGCCGACGCCGTGCGGACAGTCGAGCTTGCCGTCGAGCGATTCGGACGTGTGGACGCACTCATCAACAATGCCCAAAGCAGCAGCCCGGGGGTGCCGCTCGAGTCCGTTACCGACGATGACTGGAGCAACACGCTCGAATCGGGCTTGTACGGCACGCTGTATTTCATGCAGGCCGCATTGCCGCGGATGAAGTCGCAGGGCCGCGGCGCCATCATCAACTTCGGCTCGCGCACCGGCATCGAAGGCCTCAAGGGATTCGGCGCGTACGCCGCAACCAAGGAGGGCATTCGTGGGCTCTCGCGTGTTGCCGCGCGCGAATGGGGCGTCTACGGCATTACCGTCAACGTCATTTGCCCGGCAGCGCTCACACCTGCCGCCGAAGCATACCTCGAAGCCAATCCTCAGGAACGCACTCGCTATCTCTCTGAAATTGCGCTTGGCCGCTTCGGCGATCCTCAGCGCGATATTGGACGAACAGTTGCATTTCTATGTAGTGACGACGCTAATTTCATAACCGGGCAGACTATCAGTGTGGACGGCGGACAGTCAATGCTCTAGTGCGTCTGTTTGAACACGGTGCAACATATGAAACGTCCAGTTGCATTATCGCGAGCCTCGATCCGAGGAGTGAGCTTCCCGCCGGGCGCGTACCACGAAGCTTGAAGAGCGATCAGGCGTTTCTCCTCTCACACACTTCGCGAGAGCGTGTGCGCCCACGGCGGTGTACGCGTCGTCGGGATAGCTCGCGCCGGCGCCCGCGTTTCCGCGGGTATTCCGATGTGCATCAAAGAACCTCTGATTACATAAGCGTGATACGAAAATACCGACGAGGCCGCTACGGGATGCGGCAATCATTCAACCGTCGAACGAAAAGCGCGTCCAGGCAGGTTGCGCGTCGCAGGCTTTGCCCTTTCTATAGAATTTTCTTTTCGCGCAGGATATCGATATCCGACTGCGACATACTCAGCACATCACGCAGCACGTCGTCCGTATGTTGTCCGAGCATCGGCGGCGCCCCGTACGAATCGATAGGCGTGCCCGACATCTTGACCGGGTTGGCGACCATCCGAACCGCCTTATCCGTCAGCGGGTGCGCAACTTCGACGCACATCGCGCGTGCCTGCACATGCGGATCTGCGAACACCTGCTCCAGATTGTTGATCGGTCCGGCCGGCACCCCGGCGGCGTCGAGTGCTGCGAGCAGTTCATCGCTCTGCCATTGAAGGATCAGCGGCTCGAACACTTCGCCCAGCGCGCGACGATTCTTCACGCGCAGCGCAATCTCGCTGAATCGTGGATCGCTAGTGAGCTCGGGGTGCCCCAGAACGTTACACATCCGCGCATATTGCTCGTTGTTGCCCGCCACGATCATGATGTCGCGATCGGCGCAGCGGAACATGCGGGACGGCATACCACCGTTGCCCTCGGTACCGCGCCGAATGGGAATCTGGCCGGAAACGAGATACTGGCTTGCATAGTGCGATGTGGCAGCAATCATCGCGTCCAGCAACGCCAGGTCGATGTACTGCCCCTGCCCGGTACCGCCTTGCGCCGCGTCGCGATGATAAAGCGCTGCGATGATCGCCGAAGCGGCGTACTGACCACACAGGATGTCCGCAAGACTGGGCCCGGTTTTCATTGGCCCGCCGCCCGGCACGTCGTCGCCGTTTCCGGTCACGCTCATCAGGCCACCCATCGCCTGGAAAATCGAGTCGTAGCCGGGGCGCGGGCTATACGGTCCGGTCTGACCGAACCCGGTTATCGAACAGTAGATCAGGCGCGGATTGACCACCTTGAGGCTGTCGTAGTCGAGCCCGTAACGCTTGAGGTCGCCAACCTTATAGTTCTCGATCAACACGTCGCAGTGCGCCGCCAACGAGCGGATCAGCGCCTGGCCTTCGGCCGTGGAGATATCGCACGTGATCGACTTCTTGCCTCGGTTCGCGCTGATAAAAAACGTCGACTCGCGCGTGACCTTTCCCTCCCGATCCATCAGGAACGGGGGGCCGAATTGCCGCGAATCGTCGCCCTTGCCGGGACGCTCGACCTTGATGACCTCCGCGCCGAGATCCGCCAGCATCTGAGCCCCCCAAGGCCCGGCGAGAATACGGCTCAGGTCGAGTACGCGAACACCCGCCAACGCGCCTTTTGTCATAGCAAACGGTCCCCTTGAATTCACACCGGCTGCGCCGGAAGCCTTGCATCAGCGTCCGACGAACTTCGCCGTACGTTTTTCGATGAAGGACTGAACGCCTTCCTTCGCGTCTTCAGTGTTGTAGAGAAACTGCTGGGTCGACTGAATCGTCGCGTAAGCATCCTGCCAGCCTTGTCCCAGCGAAACGCGCGCGTTCTGCATCGTGGCCTGCACGGCTAGCGGTGCCTGTGCCGCGATTCGCTCGGCGATCGCGAGCGCCCGGTCGAACTCCTGCCCCGCAGGCACGACATCCTGCACGAAGTTCATGTGCCGTGCCTCGTCTGCGGTGAATTCGTCGCCGGTAAGCAGTACCTTCATTGCGTTGCCCCAGCCGGCTCGCTGCACCATGCGGAACGTCGCACCACAACCTGCCATGATCCCCCGCTTGACTTCAAGCTGGGAGAAACGGCAGTTGTCGGCCGCAACAGCCACTTCCGATGCAAGCATCAATTCGACCGCGACCGTGAAGCAGATTCCCTTCAGCGCAATGACGACCGGCTTGGTACGCAGCGGCGCGCGCAAGTTGAACGGATCGACCTCGCCTTCAGGAAGCAGCGGTTTCCCTTCGCGGCGCAACGGCGCGACCTTTGGCATGTCGAGCCCTGCCGTAAAGTGATCGCCTTCGGCGTATACCAGCCCGCAAAAAATATCGCTGCTCTTCTCGAGCTGCGTGTAAGCCATGGCAAGCTCTCCGAACATTTTCGGCGTGAAACCATTGCGCTTTTCCGGCCGGTCAATGCCCATCAAGAGCAGGTTCCCACGCTGCTCAACGCGAATCTGTCCGTCCTCGTGACGAGTGGTCATGCAGTGTCTCCTCGCGGTGTTTTCCGTTAGCAATTCTGACCTCGCGCTCAATTGACAAAGCCGGGTCGCACATTCAGAATCATAAACGTCGTTCATAAAATTGGCAACGCACGATACGCTCCGGCGCTGCCGCGCGGCGCACCGCAGACACACAAATCATCGGCGAGCAGGCCTCATCCGGGCCTAGGTGTTCACCCTCATTCGTTCAAGGAAGAACCATGGCCTACGAGACGATCATCGTCGAAACGCACGGGAAAACCGGCTTGATCAGGTTGCACCGTCCGCAAGCCTACAACGCCCTGAACAACCAGTTGATGGATGAGCTGACGGCGGCACTCGACGACCTCGAAACCGACCCCGCCATCGGCGCCATCGTGATGACCGGTAGCGAAAAGGCGTTCGCCGCCGGCGCCGACATCAAGATGATGAACGAATGGACGTACATGGACGTGTACAAGAATCAGTTCATCACGTCGAACTGGGAGCGCACGTCGCGTTGTCGTAAGCCGGTCATCGCCGCGGTCGCGGGTCTTGCGTTAGGCGGAGGCTGCGAGCTGGCCATGATGTGCGACTTCATTCTTGCCGCCGACAACGCCCGTTTCGCCCTGCCCGAAATCACGCTCGCGACCATTCCCGGCGCCGGCGGCACGCAGCGCCTTACGCGCGCGCTCGGCAAATCGAAGGCGATGGAAATGATCCTCACCGGTCGCAGGATGGACGCCATTGAAGCCGAACGATGCGGCCTCGTGAGCCGCATCGTGCCCGCCGACACGCTCGTCGAGGAAGCGCTGAAAACGGCCGACGAGATCGCGCGATACTCGCAACCCGTCGTAGCGATGGCCAAGGAGTGCGTCAACCGCGCCTACGAATCGAGCCTGGCAGAAGGCATCCTGTTCGAGCGGCGTATGGCGTATTCGACCTTCGCCACAGAAGATCGAAAGGAAGGCATGGCGGCCTTCGCCGAAAAGCGCAAACCCCAGTTTCGCGATTGTTGAATTGCTAAAAAGCGCCACGCTGTCGTGGCGAACAAAGCCCGCCAGGTCACGCGCGTCACGCGCATTTCGCTGGCACCCATACTTCCTATCCAGGCTACAGGCGCGCGATGAAACCGTATGTCAATCGCATTACTGAATTACTCGGCATTCAATATCCCATCATTCAAGGCGGCATGCGCTGGGTGGCGCGAGCCGAACTGGCGGCGGCCGTGGCCAATGCGGGCGGTCTCGGCTTCATCTCCGCACACACCCATGCAAGCGCCGATGCACTCGCGCGCGAAATCGACAGGGTGCGTTCGCTCACCGACAAGCCCTTTGGAGTCAACCTGACCGTTCTCGGCGCCAATGTCGGGCTCGACTACGACGCGTATGTGCGCACGATCGTGTCTCAAGGCGTCCAGGTCGTCGAGACAGCAGGCAGCAATCCGGCGAAATACATCGCCGAGTTCAAGGCGCAGGGCGTCAAGGTCGTGCACAAGTGCGTGACGGTTCGCCACGCGGTGAAGGCCGAATCGCTCGGCGCGGACGCCGTCAGCATCGACGGGTTCGAATGCGCGGGGCACCCTGGCGAAGACGACATCCCTGGACTGATCCTGATTCCCGCCGCCGCCGACAAGCTGAAGGTGCCGATTCTCGCGTCCGGCGGCTTTGCCGATGGGCGCGGGCTGATGGCGGCTCTCGCGCTCGGCGCGGACGGCATCAACATGGGAACCCGATTCATGCTCACGCAGGAGTCCCCCGTCCACCCTGCGATCAAGCAACGGCTGCTGGAAGCGAGCGAGCGCGATACGGTGCTGGTTGGCCGCTCGATCGGCGATTCAAGCCGGGTGGTCAGGAACAGCGTGAGTCTCGCCGCGCTCGAACTCGAGCGCGCCGGCAACGTGACGCGCTCGGACCTCTACGCGCTGACCGGAGCACAGCGCTGGATGGACGCATTCGTGACAGGAGAAGTGGAAGGCGGCGCCTTCCCCGCCGGTATCGTGACCGGCCTCATTCACGACTTGCCGACCTGTGCGGAATTGATCGGTCGCATCGTGAAGGAAGCCGCCGCGATTGCGCAACGCCAGCTCGGCTTCGGCGCTGCTCTGGCATGAAACTGACCGGCCTTCGCGTCGTGGACCTGTCGCAATTCATGCCGGGTCCGTTCCTCGCCACCAACCTCGCCGATCACGGCGCGCACGTCGTCAAGATCGAACCGGTCACCGGCGACCCCACCCGCGGCGCACCCGGCACCGACGGCGCGTTCTTCGCCGCGATCAACCGCGGCAAGCGCAGCATCGCGCTCGATCTGAAACATCCGGACGCACGCGAGGTCGCGCTCAAGCTGATGAGCGAGGCCGACGTCGTGATCGAATCGTCGAGGCCGGGCGTGGCCGCTCGGCTTGGCATCGACTACGACACGATCAGCCGGACGAACCCGGGAGTCGTTTATTGTGCAATTACCGCATTCGGCCAAACCGGCCCGCTCTCTCAATTGCCCGCACACGATCCGGTAGTTCAATCGCTTGCAGGCACGCTGCCGCGCGATGGCCGGGGAATCCCAATTGCCACGGGACCGTCGCTCGCTGCGCTGGCCGGTTCATTGACGGCGTTGTCCGCCGTGTTGATGGCGCTGCTGCGCGCGCGGGAAACGGGGCGCGGCGACTACATCGACATGGCGCTTTTCGATGCGGCGCTCACCTCGCAGCCGTATCTGAGCGGCCGCTTGCTCAACGCGCCGGACAGCCAATTGCGAGGGCCGACCGAAGGCGACAGCGGGCTCGCGTTGCTCGACACCTATGAGACCGCCGATTCGAAGTGGCTCTGCCTTGGCGGCCGGGAACACAGCTTCGCAACCAACCTGCTGACACCACTCGGCCGTCCGGATCTCGTCGCCGACGCGATCGGCCCAGCCGGTGAAGGCCAGATACGCGTCCGGGCGTTCCTGACGCAAATCTTCCTGACTCGCACACTCGATGAATGGCTCTGCTGGTTCGAAGGCCGAAACATCAGTGTGGCGCCGGTGCTCTCGCTCGCCGAAGCGCTCGACCATCCGCATGCGCACGAGCGCGGGATGGTCCAGAGGGATCCGTCCGGACGCAACCACGTTGCAAGCCCGATTCACTTCCGTTTGGAGCCTGGGTCGCCACCGCTCGCCGTTCCACACCTTGGCGAACACACAGAACTCGTGCTGCGGAGCCTCGGCTACAGCGAAGAACGGATTGCGGAACTCGTCGCGACAGGCGCAGTACGGGGGCAGCACGACGAAGCCCTGGCCCTTGCGCAACCCGCCACCTGACGCAAACCACACCATGCCCTTACAGCTAGAGGCGGACGCCGTCGATTTCGCGTCCATCATCCGCCCCGGCGATACCGTCGCATGGGGCCAATCGAACGCAGAGCCCGTTGCGCTCACGCGCACTCTACTTCAGCAGCGGCACAGCATCGGCGCGTTCCGGGTCTTTCTCGGCGCCGGCAACTACGACACGTGCCGGCCTGAGCACGCGGACTGCATCGATTTCGTTTCGTACTGCGGGAGCGGCTCCAACCGCGCACTGGCCAAGGCTGGCGCGCTTGATATCCTGCCCTGCCATTATTCGCAGTTGCCAGAGATGATGGAGTCGGCTCAGCTATCGATCAACGTCCTGCTACTGCAGTTGGCGCCACCCGACGCGCACGGCCGCTACAGCTTGTCCGTCGCGCATGAGTATCTGATCCCGGCGCTCGAGCGCGCGCGCGTCATCATTGCGGAAGTCAACGAACAGGCACCCTGGACTTACGGCGAGCGATATCTTCGCGACGACGACCTCGACTTCATTGTCCCGACGTCGCGCGCTTTGCCCGAGAGTTCGCCCAGCGCCGTCAGCCCGACGGAGCTGGCGATTGCACGGCACACGGCCGCTTTGATCGAAGACGGCGCCACCATTCAAGTCGGCCTCGGCGCGATTCCAGAAGCGATCCTCGCTTGCCTCGGCGATCGGCGAGACCTTGGCATCCATTCCGGCACGATCGGCGACAAAGTCGCCGATCTGATGGAAAGCGGCGTGATCAACAATGCGCGCAAGACCATCGACACGGGCAAGACCATTGCTGGCGTGATGATGGGGGGTCGCCGCATACACGAGTTCGCGCATCGAAACGACGCCGTGCAGTTTCGTTCGACCCGCTACACGCACGATCCGAACGTGCTCGCAAGCATCGACCGCTTCGTCGCCATCAACTCGGCGGTCGAGGTCGATCTGAGTGGCCAGATCAACGCCGAAATTGCCGGTGGCGTGTATGTGGGCGCGGTGGGCGGCGCGCTGGATTTCCTGCGCGGCGCGCGGCGCTCGCGTGGCGGCGTTCCTGTCATCGCATTGCCGTCCACAGCGGGCAAGGGCGCGACCCGCATCGTCGCGTCGTTGAACGGACCGGTCAGCACGCCGCGCAGCGACGCCGCCATCGTGGTGACCGAATACGGCGTGGCCGATCTGCGCGGCCTGACGCTGCGCCAAAGGCGCGAACGCATGCTGGCAATCGCCCATCCGGACCATCGCAGCGCGCTCGATCAGATGGCGGGCGTCCCGCCTTCCAATCGCTTAAGAAGCGCGACGCTCGTCGGCTGATTGCAACCGCACCCGAATCAGAACTTCAAACCTTGCGAGGAAACGTCCGATGAAACGCGCGGCAATTGTCTCCCCTGTACGAACGCCCGTCGGCACCTTTGGCGGTAGCCTGCGCGGCGTTTGCGTCGAAGACCTCGGCGCGCTCGTTGCGAATGAAACGATCCGGCGCGCAGGACTCGATCCCGCTCGCATCGACGACGTCGTCTTCGCGCAAGCGTACGCGAACAGCGAAACACCTTGCGTGGGCCGCTGGATTGCGCTGCAGGCGGGCTTGCCGGTGGAGGTGCCGGGCATGCAGCTTGACCGACGTTGCGGCGGCGGCCTGCAGGCGCTCGTCACCGCCGCGATGATGGTGCAGACCGGCGCCGCCGACGTGGTGTTGGCCGGCGGCGTGGAAAGCATGAGCAATATCGAGTACTACAGCACGGACATGCGCTGGGGCGCACGGTCGGGCTCCGTCCAGTTTCACGACCGGCTCGCGCGGGGCCGCGAGCGCTCACAGCCGGAATCGCGCTTCGGCTTTATCTCCGGCATGATCGAGACCGCCGAAAATCTGGCCACCGACTATGGCATCAGCCGCGAGGCCGCCGACGAGTTCGCGCTGCGCAGCCATCAGCGCGCGGCCGCCGCATGGGAGTCCGGCCATATGGCCGAAGAGGTCGTGGCGGTCAGCGTTCCTCAGAAAAAAGGCCAGCCGCTTCTGTTTTCCAAAGATGAAGGATTCCGCGCCGACGCCAGCATGGAAAGCCTCGGCAAGCTTCGCGCGTTGATGCCGGGCGGCACAGTCACCGCAGGCAACTCCAGCCAGCAAAACGATGCCGCTGCCGCTTGCCTCGTCGTCGCGGAAGACCGCCTCGAAGCGCTCGGACTCGAACCCATGGCCTGGCTGACCGGCTGGGCCGCAGCCGGATGCGAGCCATCACGCATGGGCATTGGGCCCGTGCCCGCAGTGCGGAAGCTGATGACGCGCAGCGGGCTTACGCTCGAGCAGATGGATCTTGTCGAAGTAAATGAAGCATTCGCGTGTCAGGTGCTGGCAGTCCTCAAAGGCTGGAACTGGCACGATACCGACCGGCTCAACGTGAACGGCTCTGGCATATCGCTGGGCCACCCGATTGGCGCAACGGGCGTGCGCATCATGACAACGCTGTTGCACGAGTTGACGCGCCGGAAAGGACGTTATGCGCTCGAGACCATGTGCATCGGCGGTGGCCAGGGTATTGCCGCCGTGTTCGAGCGCGCCTGATCCTGAGCGATGAAGCGCACGGCCTTGCGCCGTGCGCGCGCCCGCACGCTCAGACCTCCACTTCGAACATCACGAAGTCGGCCTTGGTCGCACCGCACTCGGGGCATGCCCAGTCATCCGGGATGTCTTCCCAGCGAGTGCCGGGCGCGATGCCCTCCGCGGGAAGTCCCGCTGCTTCGTCGTAGTAAAAACCGCAAAAAATGCATTGCCACTTTTTCATGATCGTCGATGAGTCGTTGAGGGTGGGGATACTTCAGGGCGCTACGTCCCAGACGAGCGGCAGATAGAGCATGCCGTTGACGGAGCCCGAGCCGCATCGGGGCTTGTCGCCCTCGCGAATGCGAAAATCGGGAATGCGTTTGAGCCACTCCTGGAGGAAAACCTTGATCTCCGTACGCGCAAGGAACGACCCCGGGCAGCGATGCGGGCCGTTGCCGAACGCGGCGTGCAGCACTGGCTTGCGCGTCAGGTCGACGCCGAGCGGATCGCTAAACTTGCGCTCGTCGAGGCCAAACAGGGAGTTCGGCAATTGAATCTGGTCACCCTTCCTGAACTGGATGCCCTTGTATTCCATGTCCTGCGTGATGAGCCGCGCGGTGTTCGCCACGCCAAAGCGACGAATCATCTCATCGACCGACGACACCATCAGATCGGGATTCTCGATCAGTTGCCTCCGGTGCGCCGGATTCTCCGCCAGAAAGCGCGCGATGAAACCCATCATCGACGCGACGGTATCGAGGCCGCCAAACAGCACGACGATAAACATCCCGAACATGCGCTCGGGGCTGATCGGCTTGCCGTCGATCTGCGCGTTGGCGATGAGGCTCACGAGATCGCCGCCCGCCTCTGCCTTGCGCTGCTCCACCCAGGTGGAGATATAGCCAATCAGCCGGTGCTGGGATTCGTTGCGCTGCTCGACGTTGCCGCGCACGGCCCATTCCGCCCATTCGAGCAATTGTCCTCGATCGCTCAACGGAAGATCGGCAAGACGCAGGAAAATCACGATCGGCAGGATCTTCGCGAACTCCGAGACGAACTCGCATTCGCCGCGTGGAGCGATTTCTTCCATCAGCTCGATTGCGAGGCTGCGCACGTCGCTTTCCAGCGAGGAGATAGCTTGCGGCAGGAAAGCGGGCGTGATCAGGTTGCGGTACGCGGTATGTTCGGGCGGATCAAGCTCGAGCGGCACGAGCTGCGTCTCGTTGAGCGGCGGGATGTTGACACTGCGATGCGAAAAACGGGTGTGGTCCTTCTGCATCGCCTCGATGTCTTCGCCGCGCGTGGCGATCCAGTGGCCGCCATGGTACGGGGACCAGACGATATCGGGCCCGGTGTGCAGCGTCTTCCACGCCATATGAACATCGTCTTGCACGCCTGGCGGATTCATATAGTCGAAATCGACCACGAGTTCTCGCGGAACATGATCCGGCACGGTCCAGTCTTTCGTAGGGTTCATCTCGCGTCTCCTATCATTTGGTCGTCTTCGAATGGATCAGTCGTCACACTTTGCATCAACGTGCCAGCGTTCATATTATGCAACGCCGTTCAGTTTTGATATTATACCGAAGCGAGCTTTTTTACATCAACGCCTATCGAACGGAGACAAGAGTGAGCGATTTCGTCAAGGACAAGGTGGTAGTGGTAACGGGTGCGGGTGCCGGCATCGGGCGCGATTTTGCGTTGCAATTCGCGGCGAACGGCGCAAAGGTCATCGTCAACGACCTGGGTCGCAACGCCGAATCCGGCCAGTTCGCCGCAGAGCGCGTCGTCGAAGAAATCAAGGAGGCCGGCGGGCAAGCGCTTGCCTCGACAGATAGCGTCGCTGAATGGGATTGCGCGCAGAAGATCGTGCAGGCCGCGCTGGACACGTTCGGCCGCATCGACTGTGTGGTCAACAACGCCGGCATCGTGCGTGACCGCATGTTCTTCAACATGAGCCTCGACGAGTGGAAGGCCGTAGTCGACGTGCATCTGAACGGGTCGTTTTTCGTGGCACGCGCGGCGGCTCCGCATTTCAAGGCACAAAACGGCGGCAGCTTCGTTCACATGACCTCCACCTCGGGTCTGATCGGCAACGTCGGACAGGCCAACTACTCCGCCGCCAAAATGGGGGTCGTCGGTCTGTCGAAGTCGATTGCCCTCGACATGGCGAAATTCAACGTGCGCTCGAACTGCATTGCGCCGTGGGCATGGACCGCAATGACGGCCTCGATCCCCTCGGAGACGCCTGAGCAAAAAGCACGCGTCGAAATTCTCAAGCGCATGGAATCGCGCAAGATCGCGCCGCTCGCGGTCTACCTTGCGTCCGACCAGGCCGCAAAGGTTTCGGGTCAGATCTTCGGCGTGCGCGCCAACGAGATCTACTTCTTCAACCAGATCCGCATGATCCGCTCGCTGCATCGCGACGGCGGCTGGACGCCCGAAGCGATTGCCGAGCAGGTCATGCCGGCGTTCGAATCGAGCTTCTTCCCGAACGTGCCGTCCATGGCGCTCACGCCATGGGATCCGGTGTAAGCGATACCGTGTCACGCCCGCGCCACATGATGCGGTGGTGGCGCGGGCGGTGCGGCGTTCACCCGCCACACCACTCACCCTTCCTCTGAACCTCGCACGCTTTCAGACAAGCAGACGATGCGTCTTGCCTTGAGCAATACCGGCAAGTCCACCATCCGTCCATCTACGGACACCGCCCCGCCTTCTGCCCGCTCATACGCGTCGACGATTCGCCGCGCCTTGGCAATTTCATTCCCACTCGGGCTGAACGCCGCATTGACCGCTGCAACCTGGCGAGGATGAATGCACAGCTTCCCGCCAAAGCCCAGCGATCGCGCCTTCGACGAGTCGTGCGCGAGCTGTCGTTCGTCATCGATTGCCACGCTAACGCCATCCACGGGAGACTGAATGCCCGCTACGCGGGAGGCCAGCACAATACGCGAACGCGCGAGCAACAACGCGTCCCATGAACCGTCACAATCCAGATCGAGCTCGAAGTCAACCGAGCCGAATATGAGTCGCTCGACGCCGGGCGTGCGCGCCACGTCCAGGGCGTTCCAGACGCCCTCGGCAGATTCGATGATCGGCAATATGGGTTTCGCCGTTGCCGCCGCGACAGCGGTCAAAGCAGCCGGATTCTCTGCCTTGGGCAACACCACGCCATCGATACCATCGAACGCTGCGAGCGAGAGGTCCCGCTGGAACCACTGCGTCCCCGCGCCATTGATGCGCAAAAGTACCCGAACCGTCGATGCCAAAAATGTACGAACCGCGTCGGCAACATATGCACGCGCCGATGCTTTGTCCGCATCTGCAACAGCGTCCTCGAGGTCCACGATCACCGCATCGGCGCCTGCCGCGAGTGCCTTGGCGAATCGTTCGGGCTTGCTGCCCGGCACAAAAAGAAACGAACGCATAAGTCTCCCATTCAGCGTCAGGTCCGGCTACGGCGACCCCGCCAGCGGACCGGCTCGACGATCAGATCAGAACAGCCGTGGCTTCCATGCGCAACGATCCGTCGCTGCCGGCGATCCACAAGCTCACCTTGCTTTGGTCCGATTCGTGTTGCTTTCCGCAAACATAGAAAGGCGAAGTGTCCACCACCGGTTTGATCGCGCGGAACGAAAACGCTCCGACGCGCGCGCCCGGCAACTCCGATCCGAGCGAGTCCATCAGTAGCGTGGCGAGCAGCGGGCCATGCACGACGAGTCCCTCGTATCCCTCTGCGCCGATCGCGTAGGGCCGATCGTAGTGAATGCGATGACCGTTCAACGTAAGCGCTGAGTAGCGAAACAGCAGCACCGGATCGGGATTGACCTCGCGTGCCCATTGAGCGCCGATGGGCGCGGCCTGGAATGCTGCAGGCTTTTCGCTGGCAGCCGCATGATCGCGATACACGATATCCTGGCGCTCGACGATCGCAAGGCCAGCAGCGTCGCTGACCTCGTGCTTGACCTTCACGAACACGAGATCGCCGGTACGTCCATGCTTGTGCGCAACACTCTCGATGCATGAAAGACGCGTGATCGCGCTACCCGCTTTCAGCGGCCGTAGAAACTCGAGTTGACTGCCCGCCCACATGCGGCGAGGCAAATCGACCGGCGGCAGAAAGCCGCCGCGTTTCGGATGACCGTCCGCCCCCACCATCGACTGGCGATGAACCGGCAGAAAATAAAGCCAGTGCCACAACGGCGGTAAGTCATCGCCACGTGCTGAAGGCGCGTCATCGTGGTCAAGCATGGCGCTGAGCGCCGCAATCGGCGTGGAGGTGACCTGGTCCCGCACTTCCTCAGTGCGCCCAGTCCATTGCTGCAAATACTCGATATCCATGCGCATCGTGCCAATCACTTCAGATCCAGTGCGTCGCGAATCGCCGCAGCGATCGGAAGCAGCGGATCTTCTTCCGGCGTGGCCGGGTTGAACAGCTTGTTGTGGCAGATCGCGACGGCGAGCCCGGTATCCGGGTCCGCCCAGCCGATCGAATTGCCCTGCCCCGGATGGCACAAAGCGCGCGGCGAGCGTGCCGCCGTCACCGGCGGATGGTTGCCGCCGAACCAGAAGCCACCGATCGTGATTGGAATCGGAAAGCCGAACATCACCGGGTCGGGTTCCTCGCTATTGGCGCGTGGCGTGTTCAGCGTGGCGACGAGCTCCTTGGAGAGGATCCTCACGCCGCCCAACTCGCCTCCGCATGCCAGCATTGCCCAGAAGCGCGCCTCGCTGCGTGCATTGAAGATCCCGCCAACGCCCGCCACTTCCGCGCGCCGCACGTCCGGGCGCTCGAACACTTGTGGCGCCAATGCGACCTGTTGCGGCATCGAGCGCAGGAACAGCGGCGGCAGGTATTCCGCGGGAACCGGCACCATTGCATCGGTGAGACGTGCGATGCGCGGTTCGACTTCGTCGGGAATGCCGATCCATAGATCGTCGATGCCGAGTGGCATTGCAATCTCCCCCCGGACAAAACGGCCCAGCGAGCGCTTCTTCGGATCGGCGCGCCGCACCAGTTCGCCAACGATCCAGCCGAACGTCATCGAGAGGTACAGCGTCTTCGTCCCCGGCTCCGCAAGCGGCTCAAGGTTGGCGATGGCGCTGGTCATCCATTGCCAGTCACACATCAGCTCCGGTGTGACGCCTTCGGGCATTTGCGGCACACACGCGCGATGAGTCAGCACATCGCGCACCATCGTTTTCTGCTTGCCGTGGGCACCGTACTCTGGCCAGTAGCGCGTCACCGGCGCGTCGTATTCGATGAGCCCGCGGTCGGCCAGGATATGCAACGCAGTTGCAGCAACCGCCTTCGTCACCGAATACACATTGAACAGCGTTTCGCCGTCGACCGGACGGCCGGTGGACGGATCGGCCACGCCGCTCCATGCGTCGATCATGAGCTTGCCGTTCAGATAGGCCGCCACCTGCACGCCGATCTCACCGCCTTCCCGCGTGGCGCGGTCGAGCGCCTGCTGAACGATCGCGTTGCGCTCCGTTGATGCTTGCACTACCAAGGTCATATCGTGTCTCCGATTCGTGAACATTCGCGTTGACGGGCTACCTCTTGCCGGACTGCGCGGCAATGCCGGCCAGTCCTTCGAGCGCGAGCCCGTAGCCCAGTTCGTCGACCATGCGGCGCTTGAACGGCTGCGTGAAGACCGCGCGCGTGTATCGCAGCGTTTCGATCGGCTTCGCCGCGAGTTCGTGCGCCATTTGCCACGCACGTTCGAGCAAGGTGTCGTGCGCGACGACTTCGCCGACGACGCCAAGCTCCCACGCGCGTTGCGCCGTGATGCGCTCGCCGCTGAGAAGAAAGTAGCGGGCGCGGTTGTGGCCAATCAGCATCGGCCAGACGATCTGCACGCCGTCCGCCGGCACGACGCCGTGAACGAAGTGCGCCTGGTCCGAGATTTCGGCGCGACTGGAGGCCAGCACGATATCCGACAGCACGAGCAACTCGGCATGAATGAGTGCCGGCCCGTTGATCGCGCCGATCACCGGAACCGGAATGTCCAGCAGTTGCATCAGCAGGTCATGCCCCTCGCGCTGCAGGCGCGGCCAGACTTGCACAAGCGGCTCCGCCGGCAACTCGGCGTCATTCATCGCGTCGCAGAACGAATCGCCGGTGCCGGTCAGGATGACTACGCGATTGTCGAGGTCGCGTGCGATCTGGTAGAACGCCTCGCCTAGCTGGCTGTGAATGCTGCGATCGAGCGCGCCCCACTTGAGCGGGCCGCCATCGGTATGCAGGCGCACTTGCAAAACACCGTCGCGTCGCTCGAAGTCGATGTTCGTAAAGCGCCCGCTGTAGTCTTCAAGGCGGCTCATCGCGCGTCCTCCAGGATCAGGCCGGCGGCGCGCCATGCCATCGCCATCATGGGGCCATTCGTGTTGCCGGAGATCATCGTGGGTGTTATGGAGAGATCCATCACGCGCAGGCGTTCGACACCGCGCACGCACAGCCGCGAATCGAGCACGGCAAGCGTGTCCGATCCCATCTTGCAGGTACCGCAAGCGTGATAGCCGGATTGGCCTTCACGCCGGTAGAGGTCGAGAATCTCGTCATCGGTCTGGACGGCGGGGCCTGGGCGTGTCTCCCCTGCCAGCAGGCTGGCAAGCGGCTCGGCGGCCAGCACGCTGCGCATGAACCGGAATGCGTTGACAGCCATCTGCCGGTCGTGCGGATCGGCAAGGTAGTTCGCGACGACTTCGGGCGGCACGCGGGGGTCCGCGGACTGGATCCTGACGTGCCCTTCGCTGCGCGGGCGCAGCGGGTAGCTGAAGAGCTGCATGCCTGGGAACGACTCGAACGCGTAACCGGCCGCGCCGAAATCCATCGAGTACGGCGCCATCATCAGTTGAACATCGGGACGCATCGCATCCGCCGCGGTCTTGACGAAGCCGCCCACCTGGTACGAGCCGAGCGACATCACGCCACGGCGGAACAGCAGATACTGCATCGCGTTGCGCCATAAGCGCATGCCGCTGAACTGCCGGTTCTGCGAATCACGCCAGTGCCGCAGGCGCGCCTGCAGCATATATAGATAGTGCTCGCGCAGGTTTCGTCCGACCCCCGGACTCGCTGCCACGACAGGAATGCCAAGCGACCGCAGATGGCCGGGATCGCCAACGCCCGACAACTGCAAAAGCCGCGGCGACTCGATCGCGCCCGCCGAGAGCACCACCTCGCGACGCGCACGGTAAGCGATCTGCTGCCCCGCGCTTTCGCACCGCACGCCGACGGCGCGCGTGCCGTCAAACACGATTCGCGCGGCTTGCGTGCCGGTAGCGACTGTGAGGTTCTTGCGCGCCCTCGCAGGCTTCAGGAAGGCTTCGGCCGAGCTTTGCCGACGACCGTTGCGTATCGTATAGATCAGATAGGCCACGCCCTCATGATCGAGCCTGTTGATATCTTCCACGCGCCGCACGCCGAGCGACCGGCACGCTTCGAGTACGGCCTCGCCGATTCGATTGCGCTGCGCGTACGGTGACACTTTCAGCGGGCCGCCCTCTCCACGCAGCTCATCGGCGCCGAGCGCGTGATCTTCGATGCGCCGGAAGCAAGGCGCCAGGTTCTGCCAGCTCCAGCCCTCGACACCCAGTTCGGCCCATCCGTCGTAGTCCTCGGGATGACCTCGCATATACACCATGCCGTTGATGCTGCTGGAACCGCCGAGCATCTTGCCGCGAAGCCAGATTTCGTTGCGATGCCCGTTGCCGTGATCGGGCTGCACCGGA
Organism: Paraburkholderia sp. MM5496-R1; assembly: GCF_050436205.1. Lineage (NCBI taxonomy): Bacteria > Pseudomonadati > Pseudomonadota > Betaproteobacteria > Burkholderiales > Burkholderiaceae > Paraburkholderia > Paraburkholderia sp. MM5496-R1. Next base: position 1,491,103 of record NZ_JBNDLT010000003.1, on the reverse strand, counting down.
ATGAACCAGGCATGAGCTGGGTCGCCCAGCAGCTTGCCAAAGCCTTTTGGCATCCGGATCAACGGATTACGATCTTCCGGACCTGCCTCGATGAGTAGCACGGTATGGTGCCCGCTCTCCGAAAGACGATTGGCTAGCACGCAACCCGCCGCACCCGCGCCAATCACGATAAAGTCAAACTCGGTCATCTATGCGTTCTCCACCGTCCGTGCAGACCAGCGAACCTTGTTAGCCAAAGATGACGGGAATCGAATGCGGAACGCGCATCATGATCCCGTTGATCGGTGGAGCTGGCGCGGCCGGATCGAGCCGAAGTTTGGGCAGGCGATCGAGAATCGCGTTGAGCGCGCGCGTCATTTCCACGCGCGCAAGGTGCTGGCCGATGCACACGTGCGGGCCATAGGCGAATGCAAAGTGCCGGTGACCCGCCTTGCGATAGATGTCGAACCTGTCCGGATCGGCGAAACGGCTGGGGTCGCGATTGGCGCTGCCCGCCACCACGTCGAGAAATGCGCCGGCAGGAATCTCGACACCGCCGAGCGTGACATCACGCGTCGCCATACGCGACTGCATCAGCACGGGGCCGTCCCAGCGCAGAGCCTCTTCGATCGCCGCCGCGACCAGCGTGCGATCCTGGCGCACCGCTTCGAGCTGTGCCGGATCGCGCAGCAACGCAAACAACAGTACGCTGGTCGCGCGATAGGTCGTGTCGCCGCCCGCATTCACCAGCTGGCGAAGAAACGAAATGACGACCTCGTCCGGTAGCCGCTCGCCGTCCACCTCCGCGGTGGCCAGCGAGCTCACCAGATCGTCGCCGGGATTACTGCGGCGCTCGTCGACAAGCCGCGCGAAATAGGTGCCCAGCTTCGTCGATGCCTCCACGCCATGCTCGACATCGATCGAAACCAGCGTCTGTGCGATGGCGAGCTTGTGAAAGATCTTTACGTCTTCCGGCGGCAATGCCAGTTGCCGATAGATGATGTTGAACGGGTAGTGAAGCGTGAACTCGTTGACGAGATCCGCATGTCCGCGATCCATGAACTTCGACATCAGCTCGCTCACCACCGGGTCGACCAGCGTATCGCCCCATGCCGCGACGGTGTGCGGCAAAAAGGCCTTCTGGAAGATGCGGCGGTAGCGCGGGTGCTCGGGCGCATCCATCGTCGAGATACTGCGCCCGAAGCTGATGCCGAGATTGCGCTCGTAAGACTTGTTTGAAAACGTTGCCGGGTCGCCAAGCACCTTCGAGACTTCGTCGTATCCGAATACGGAATAGTGCGCGACATCGGACATGGTCAGGTCCGCCGCGCCGCCCATCAGCACACGGTAGTCACCTTCCTGAACCGCAGCCTGTTCCCGCAGTTCCGCAATGCGTGGATAAGGGTCCGCATCGGCACCGTAAGCGAGTGAATCCTCGAAAAAGGGGTTGAACTCAGGATCGTCGAAGTCCTCAAGTCGCAGCGCGCCGGCCATGGTTCCTGTCTCCGTTGATCGTTGGTTTGCAGGCACCTCTGCTTTTGCGCGAGGTACCAATAGTTGAACTATGTTCTATTTTGCACAAGTGTGCAAGATCGATTTATCATTCGCGGAAGGGGATGTTGCGCGCTTTCTGGCTCGCGCCCGCCATCAAAGGGAAACCATGCCGTCCAGCACTACGCACGCCGCCAGCAGACGGGCAACTGCCGACAACGAGCCGCGTGCCACGGCGCGCAGCACGACGCCAGAGCGCATTCTCGATACGGCCGAGCGGCTGTTCGCGATGCACGGCTACTTCGGCACGTCGATTCGCGACATCATGCAGAGCTGTGGCATGGAGCTGAGCCTCGCGCGGTACCACTTCGGCAGCAAAGACGCGCTGTTTCAGCAGGCGATCGGCCGTCGCGCCGCGGTGATCAGCCGGCAGGTGATCGAATCGCTCGAGGCCGAACTGGCACCGCTGCAAGGCAAGCGTCCCAACGTGGAAGCAATCGTGACCGCACTTTCCGCACCAGCCTTCGCGCATCTGAAGAGCGGCGATCCGGGGTGGCGAAATTACTTGCGCCTGCTGACCCAGATTGGCTGTCTTCTGGAGCGCCCCGATCTCACGGCGCCGTTTTATGACCAATACGCACCTGCGGCCGCGCGCTACCGTGACGCCTTCGCCAAGGCACTTCCCCGCGTCACGCGGGAGACCGTCGAACTGGTGCAGCATTTCGTCGAGTCCGTGTTTCATCTCGTGCTCAACGAGCTTTACGCGCAGGAAGCGCGCTCCGGAGCCAAGGCACTTACGACAGCACATATCGAGCGCATGCGCACCTATTTGATTCGTTTCGCGGTTGGCGGCATCGAGGCGATGGTCAGCTCCGGCTCGGCCCAACGGGGTTCATGAGCATTGACAGGCGCAGCGACCGTCGTTCACAATTTAGAACATTATTCAGACTTACTGTGGCCGCAGCGAGCCTGCGGCCGTGCGAGATGGAGTTAGCCTCATGACAGCTGGAGACGCAGAGAACATCGCGCTGATCGTCGGGGCGGGTCACGCAGCAGGAGAATGCGCGACCGCGATCCGAGAACAGGGATGGACGGGACGCATCGTGATGGTGGGAGAGGAACCGCATTTGCCCTACCAACGGCCGCCGCTCTCCAAGGCATTCCTGTCGGGCGAATCGACCGCCGAGCAGTTGTACCTGAAACCGCTGTCGACGTACGACAAAGCGCGTGTCGAGTTCATCCCGAACACGCGCGCGCAGCACATCGACCGTGACGCGAAACGGGTCACGCTGTCCAACGGCAGCGAAATCAGCTATACGAAACTGGTTCTGGCCACCGGCGGCCGCGCGCGGCGCCTCGCGTTGCCGGGTATCGAAGCGACCGAGAAGCTGCAGAATTTTCACTACCTTCGCACGCTCGATCACGTCGCGCGGATTCGAAACCAGTTTCATGCCGGCTCGCGCCTCGTGATCATCGGCGGTGGATATATCGGGCTGGAAGTGGCCGCCGTAGCCGTGAAGCGCGGCTTGCGCGTCACCGTGCTCGAAGCGTTGCCGCGCGTCCTCGCGCGCGTCACGGCTCCCGAGCTTTCCAGGTTCTACGAGGAAGTTCACCGCGAAGCCGGAGTCGACATCCGTACCAACGCGATCGTGAGTGGGTTCGAACTCGACGCATCCGGCGACGCCGTTGCCGCCGTGTGCTGCGCGGACGGCACGCGCGTCGCCGCGGATCTCGTCATCGTCGGCGTGGGACTGGAGCCCGCCACCGAACTCGCGCAAGCGGCCGGCCTTGCTGTCGACAACGGCATCATGGTCGACGAACACACGCGCACGTCCGACCCGGACATTTTTGCGGTCGGGGATTGCACCAACCACCCCAACCCTTCCCTTGGACGGCGCCTGCGTCTCGAGTCGGTCCCTAACGCGCTGGAGCAGGCCCGCACCGCCGCTGCGTCGTTGTGCGGCAAGGAGCGTGTCTACAACAGCGTGCCGTGGTTCTGGTCCGACCAATACGATCTGAAGCTCAAGATGGTCGGCTTGTCCTTCGGCTACGACGAGTTCGTCCTGCGCGGCGATCCCAAAGCCCGCTCTTTCTCGGCGTTTTATCTCAAGGACGGCGTCATGCTCGCGGCCGATACGGTCAGCCGTGTACCCGAATTCGTGCTGGCCAAGCGTTTCGTTGCCGAGAAAATTCCGGTCCGCGCCGCCGATCTCGCCAACGAATCGATCCCGTTGAAAAGTCTGCTTCCCTAGTCCAATTCATTTTTCAGAGGTTCACAAGCCATGCCGCTCATTCGATTCATCCAGCCGGACGGCAGCGAGGCCGCCGTAAGCGCCAACGTTGGCGATTCAGTCATGCAAACAGCGGTGAACAATCAGATCCCAGGCATTCTCGGCGATTGCGGCGGCAGCTGCAGCTGCGCAACCTGTCACGCGTATGTCGACGACACCTGGAGCAGCCACATGCCAGCGGCGGAATCCTATGAAGTCGACATGCTCACCTGCGCGATGGACGTGCGCGAAAACAGCCGTCTGACATGCCAGATCTTCATGACGCCGGAACTGGACGGGCTGGTGGTGCGTCTGCCCGATCTGACGGCGTAAGCGCGAGGAGCAGGGAGGCCTGCCGCTCGACATCGATCTCCACGATGCGGAAGTTTGCGCGGACCTCACTCCTTGCATTCCTCGCCAGTCCCACGAATGGCTACGTGGCGGGCCAGGAGCCGAAGACGAGACCGCGCTTACGGCGCTTTCGTCAACGCGTCAATCGCGTGTTGTTCGCTGTTGCTCCAGAACGCCGCCCACGTCGGAAATCCTTGCGGAAGACGCGGCTGATACCGGTCGCCTTCATACTTGCCGGGCCAGTTCTGCAAGCGCGGCGCACCGGGGCGAGCGAGCCAGTCCGTCGAATACCAATGCTGTTCGTCGCGACGCTCGAAGCACCATTGCCCGTCGCGCCGCACATAGTGATCGAAGTAGCAGATCGCCATCACCACCCACGCTCCGTTGTCCTCGTGCTCCGCGCGACAATAGACGCTTCCCGTCGCATGGTCGGCATCGATGAAATCGACGACGTGGCCGCAGATCTGGTGAATGCTGCGATAAAAGCCACGCAGAATATGCTCGGACCCGTAGAACGTCTTCAATGCCGCGCGCCCTACGCCCCATCGGCCGCAATCGACGTCTTCGGCGAACAGTTGCACCAGGCTGTCCAGATCGCGCGAATCGACCGCGAGCGCGTATCGGACGGGCAATTGTTGGATGGCGAGCTGAGCCTCAATGCGCTCGATACGCGCGAGCAGCGCTGAATCCGTCGTCATGCCTTCCCCTTCGTAGCGTTGGCCATCGCGGCCGGGCGCGCGCGGATTTCGTCGGCATAGTAAGGCTGGTGTGAAAGAAGTCCGCCATCGACGTTGAACACCTGGCCCGTGACGAACGCCGCCTCATCCGAAGCGAGATACACCACCGCGTGTGCAATGTCTTCGGGCTGCCCGAGGCGAGGCGTGAGATGGTGGCTCAGCATCATCTCTCCGGTCTCCCCCGCGTAGTACGCCTGGGTCACCGGCGTGACGATCAGGCCCGGAGCGATCGCGTTGCAGCGTATCCCCTCCTTGCCGTGCTGCGCGGCGACGTAGCGCGTCAGCGCCTCGATACCGGCCTTGCCGACGCCGTATGCGCTGTACCCCAGCGCGCCCGCCTGAGCGGCACCGGAAGAGGTATTGATAATCGAACCGCCGCCTCGTGCGCGCATCAGCGGCAGCGCGCACCGCGAGGCCAGCATGGTGCCGCGAAGATTGATGCGCATCGTGTCGTCCCAGACCCCTACGTCGAGTGCCTCGACTGCCGCATCGGCAGTACTGGAAAGCGATGTGGCCGCAGCGTTGTTATGCAGGATATCGAGCCCGCCCCAAGTCTTGAGCGTCAGATCGAACAATGCATCGATCGAACTTTCGTCGCCGATATCGACCTGTGCCGGGACCGCGTGCCCCCCCGCTTCGTTAATACGACGAACCTGTTCCTGCGCGCCTTCGAGATTCAGGTCCGCCACGACGAGCAAGGCGCCCTCCTGCGCGAGCCTGGCGGCACAGGCAGCGCCGATACCGGATGCGGCCCCGGTCACGATGGCAATCTTTTGCTTCACGCGTTGCATGATCTGCTCCCTGTCTCAGGCCGTTATCGGTGTCCGGCCGCCTGCCGCAACGCGGTCGAGATGAAAGTCGATATCGCCGAACATCTTCTCCATCATTGTCATCTTGCGGAAGTAGTGCCCTACCGGATATTCCTCGGTGAGCCCCATGCCACCGTGCAACTGGATGCCCTGCGCGCAAACGAAGCGATTGGCGCGTGCGGCAACTGCTTTGGCCGCCGAGATGACGCGGCTGCGTTCGGCCGCCGGGCCGTTCAGGTGCGCGATCCCGCAGTACAGCATCGAGCGCGCTTCCTGCGTGGCGACGAACATCTCAGCCATGCGATGCTGCAACGCCTGGAACTTGCCGATCGGCTGGCCGAACTGCGAGCGTCCCTTGATGTACTCCGAGGTGATCGCCATCACGGCTTCCATCATGCCAAGGCTCTCGGCCACGCTCGCGAGACTGGCGAGTTCCGTTGCCTGCGTGAGCACCTGCAGCGAGCGTTCAGGTCCGACGATCAATGCATCTTCATTGAGCTCGACGTTATGCAGGTCGATATCCGCGGCACGCGATCCATCGAGCAAGCGGTACGACCGGCACGTTACGCCCGCGCCCCGGCGATCGACAAGAAAAACGCCCACGCCTTGCGCCGCGCCTTCGACTCGCGCGGTCACGAGCAGTTGGTCCGCCGACGCGCCGGCGATCACCAGCGTCTTCGCGCCGCTGATCAGGTAACCCGAGGCGCTCTTGAGCGCGTGCGTTTGCGCGTGGCATCCCAGCTTGTACCGGCTGCCCGCTTCGCTGTCCGCGAGCGACAGCAGCAGCGTGCCGTCGATGACGGCGGGCAGCAGCGTCTCACGCCGGCGCCGCGCATCGCCTCGTTCGACGATCGTGGCGCAAAGCAGCGCCGTCTGCACGACCGGCTCGAGCGCCATACCGCGGCCGAGCGCCTCCATCACGATCGCCGTTTCAACGAACGAGCACCCGAGACCGCCGACGTCTTCCGGCATCGTCAGCCCCAGCCAGCCAAGTTCGGCATAGGCGCGCCAATGTTCGCGGCTGAAACCCTCTTGCCCCGATGCGATGCGCGTGCGCGCCTCGAATCCATACTCCTGCTGAACGTAGCGCTCTGCGCCGTCCTTCAGCATCAATTGTTCTTCGGAGAAGTTGAAGTCCATGGCTACAGTCCAAATGCCAGCTTGGCAATGATGTTCTTCTGCACTTCGCGCGCGCCGCCATAGATCGTGGAGGCGCGTGCGATCAGATAGCCCGACGTGCGGCCGCCCATGTAATCCGGCCAGTTTTCGTCGACCGCCAGATCACCCTGCGGCTCGCCGTGGTCGTCGAAACGCATCGCGCGGGGACCGAGTGCGTCCATTTGCAGCTGCGTCACGCGCTGTTGCATCTCCGACCCGCTGATCTTCAGCGCAGAGACGACCGCATCGAGATTGCGCTCGCTCTTCTCTTCCGCAAGGATGCGGAGCACCGACCATTCGAGCGCCATCAGGTCCGCTTCGACCTCCGCGACCTTGCGCGCGAACCCGGGTGTATCGATGAGCCGCACGCCGTCCTCCCGCTCCTGCCCCGCGATGTCTTTCGCGCGTTGCAGCTCGCGTTTGTTGAAGTACAGGAACGCGCTCGCCGTGCGCTCCTTCTCGAGGAGGTACTTCGCATAGGTCCATCCCATGCCGGCCTCGCCCACGAGATGCGACTTCGGCACGCGCACGTTTTCGAGGAACACTTCATTCAGGCCCTTGCCGCCCTCGATCGAAACGATCGGACGCACCGTGATGCCCGGCGTGTCCATGTTGACCAGCAGGAAGGAAATGCCTCGTTGCGGCTTGACGCTCGTATCGGTCTTGACGAGGAAGAAGCCCCAATCGGCAATCGTTGCGTCGCTGGTCCAGATCTTCTGGCCGTTGATCACGTACTCGTCACCGTCGAGCACGGCCGTGGTCTTCAGTCCAGCCAGATCCGAGCCCGCGTTCGGCTCCGAAAAGCCCTGGCACCAGAACTCGTCGCCGCGCAGAATAGGCCCGAGAAAACGCTCCCTCTGCCAGTCCGAACCGAACGCGATGATGACGGGCGCCACCATCTGCGTCGACTGCCACCCATAGTCCATGGCATCGGCGTGGTACAGCTCTTCCATGAAGATATGCTTGCGAAGCGCGCTCCAGCCGGTGCCGCCATGTTCGACGGGCCAATGGGGCGCACCCCAGCCGCGCTCGTACAGAATGCGCTGCCATCTGCGGATGTCATCGCGCGCAGGCGGGTGCACGCCGACACGCCAGCGGCGTGAAATGTCGGCCGGCGCATGCTCACTGAAAAACGTTCTGACTTCCCGACGAAATGATTCGTCTTCCTCGCTATAGCCCAAATGCATGCCTGACTCCTGAATCTCTTGCGCCCTCGTTGTCTGCTCTGTCGCGCCACTGCGCCGCGCTTGTGCGGGTGCTCCGCCTAGCGGCCTCTGAAAGCCGGTGCGCGTTTTTCTCTCGCGGCGAGCCGGCCCTCCGCGGCGTCCTCGGAGTTCACCGCGAGCGCCACCGCGTTCAGTTCCTGCGCAAGAAACTCTTCCATGCCACCGGGGTTCAACCTGAACAACTGCTTGGTCAGCCCGAGCGAGAAAGTCGGGCCAGCCGCCAGCTCGCCAGCCAGCTTTTCGGCGGCCGCGTCAAGCTCGCCGTCCTCGACGAGATGGCTGGCAAGACCCATATCGAGTGCTTCCTTGCCGCTCAGCCGGCGATTCAGATACATGATTTCCTTGGCGCGAAACTCGCCGCAATGACGCGCAAGCAGATACACCATGCCGCCTTCGGGTAAGGTGGCGCGCATCAGGAAGGCGGGAATGAACTGCGCCGTATCGGAAACGATGAGCTGGTCCGCGCACAACGCAAAGCTCCAGGCAATTCCCACGGCAACGCCTCGTACCGCCGCGACCACTGGCTTGTTCAGGTTGTACAACCGAAGCGCGATCTTCTGATACACCGCCATCGATGCGCGCGCGTGCGCCACACTCATCTGCGGTGGCGCGGCGCCGCTGCCCTTGATGTCGGCACCGGCGCAAAATGCGCGGCCTGCGCCAGTGAGAATCACCGCGCGAATCTCCGGATCCTTTTCGACGCGATCGAGGTGGCCGAGAATCAGATCAAGCATTTCCGGCGTCAGCGCGTTGAGCTTCTCGGGGCGGTTCAGACACAGCGTCGCAACCGCGCCGTTCAAAGTGAGTTCAACATCCATGATGTTCGGCTCTTCGTCTGAGTTTGGTTCGTCCGTTCGACGGTCTGGTCAACTGCCGCGAGCATGCAGGCGGATCATCCCGTCGCCGAACGGCTCGTCGCGGCGCTTGAGCGCTTCCTTCAGGCCAACCGCTTCCATGTCCGCCTTGAACTGCGCGCGGCGCGGCCCCAGGCTCTGGTGAGCCCGTGAGTCGTTTTCCACCGCGAGCCGCTGAAGCGTGCGCGAACCGGCCAGCTCCAGCCCGATGTTGACAATGCGCTTGTTAGCCGCAAGCAGATCGGCATCGACAAACGACAGACGGCGTGCCAACTCGCCCACCTCCGCTTCGACCTGCTCTGCCGGCACCGCATCCATGACGAGCCCGATCTTCGCGGCGTCGCGGCCCGTCAGCGAGTCGCCAGACAGCAGCAGGCGCTTCGCCCACTGCGGGCCGACGTGATAGAACCACATATGCGCAGGCGGCGAGCCGTTCGCGCGCGTGGCGGGAAAGCCGATCCTCGCGTTGTCGGCGGCGATCACCATGTCGCACGCCAGCGCGAGATCGGTGCCGCCCGCAAGACAGTTGCCATGCACCTGCGCGATGATCGGCTTGTGGATATCGGCCATCAGATTGACCGTCTCCGACTGCCGCTCCATCGACCAGCAGTCGTCGTCGAAGCTGCGAATCGTTCCACGATAGTCCCCCGGATCAGCGGCGTCCGCGGCCCGATCCGAATACGTCGTCACCAGATCGTAGCCCGCGCAGAAGTCGCGGCCAGCTCCCGACAGTACGATCACGTTCACCGATTTGAGGTCGTCGGCTTCGAGCAACGCGGCCTTGAGTTCCTGCAGAAGCGGATTGTTGATGGCGTTGCGCTTGTCCGGACGAGTCAGCGTGATGCGCGCAACGCGGTCCGCCACTTCAAACTTCACGCACTCCGATGTTTTCAGCCATTTGGCCATGGTCGATTCCCTCCAATTGAGGCGATTGCCGTTCACCGGGCAAACTGCGCGCGCAGACTGACCTTGCTGATCTTGCCCGTCGGCAGCCTCGGCAATTCGTCGATGAATGCAATGGCTTTCGGACATTTGTAGCTCGCGATCAAGCCGCGACAGAACTCGATCAATTCGGCTTCGCCCGCTTGCTCGCCACGGCGCAGCACGACGATCGCCTTCACGCACTCTCCCCACTTCTCGTGCGGCACGCCGATCACCGCCACGTCGACGACTGCCGGATGCTGGAGCAGCGCATCTTCGACTTCACGGCTGTAGATGTTCTCGCCGCCGGAAATGATCATGTCCTTCTTGCGGTCGACGAGGAAAATGTAGCCGTCCTCGTCCTGGTAGCCCATGTCGCCCGAGCGATACCAGCCATCGCGCAGTGCTTCCACCGTCGCCACGCTGTTGTTCCAGTAGCCACTCAACTGCGTCTGCGAGCGCAGCCAGACCTCGCCGGTCTGGCCTTGCGGCAGCTCGTTGCCTTGATCGTCGACGATGCGCAGTTCGATGCCGGGGCACGGGCGCCCCACCGATGCGAGACGCCGTACCTGTTCCGGGGACCCTTTGGGCCTGACCTCGTGCGCAGGCAACCAGCAGGCGTTGCTCTCGGTCATGCCGTACTGGACCGAAAACACCGGGCCGAGCACCTGAATGCCGCGCGACAGCAGCGGTGCCGGCACCGGGGCTGCCGCCGTGACGATGTTTTCGATGCTGGACACGTCATAGCTCGACAGTTCGGGCACATCGAGGACCGCCTGAAGCATCGCGGCAACCATGAACGTGAAGGTGATCCGTTCTTCGGCGATCGTCTCGAGCATTTGCTTCGGCTCGAAGGTGCGATGCACGACCGTCGTGCCGCCCATCCAGGCCACCGAATTAACGAAGCCAATCCCGCCGACGTGGAACGCCGGCGTCGTCTGTAGCACGCGGGTATTGCCCGAAAACTCCGTCACCAGCGCGCAGCTTTCCGCGGTGACGCACATGGCATGGTGCGTGCGCACGACGCCCTTGGGACGCCCCGTGGTGCCGCTCGTGTACATCAGGTACGCGTAGTCTTCCGGTTTCGAACGGATCGGCGGCCCTTCCACTGGGCCGGCTTTCATCACCGCCTCGAACGAAACGGCCCAATCCGGTGCGTCGCCAATGCAGATGTACTGCTCGATTTCGGGCAGTTGCGAACGCAGTCCGTTCACGACATCGGCATACTGAGCCTCGAATACGAGCGCCTTTGGGGCCGCGTCCTTAAGAATATAAAGAATCTCTGCGGGGGCCAGTCTGAAATTGACGGTTGCCAGAATGAAGCCGGCCCACTCGCATGCACGGTAGCTCTCGTAGTACTCCGCGCAATTCATCGCGAGGATCGCAACCCGGTCCTGACGCCGCAGGCCGCGCTCATATAGCGCTCCCGAAAAGCGGCGTGCGCGCTCCGCCAACTGACTGTGCGTCAGACGCCGGTCGGCGTACACGAGCGCCGTGTGGTCGGCATGCAAGCGAGCGTTTCGCTCGATCATCTCGCCAAGGGTTCTCATCTCAATCCTGTCGTTGTTTTGTCAGATCGACTGTTAGCCAGCGAGCGTCTGCGGATCGGCCAACACGGTTCCAATGAATGCGGCGAACCGCGCCGCGTCGGCTCCGTTGATCACTCGATGGTCGTAGCTGAGCGACAGGGGCAGCATCTTGCGCCAACTGACGCCGCCGTCGTCCGCCGGCGCGGCTACCAGCCGGGTTTTAGTCACGCCGAGAATCGCCACCTCCGGCGCATTGACGATAGGCGTAAAACCGGTACCGCCAAAGCCGCCGAGCGAACTGATCGAAAAGCAACCGCCCGACATCTCTGCCATCGATAAACCCTTTTCGCGCGCCTTCTGCGAAATTGCCGCAAGTTCCGCCGAGAGTTCTTCGACGCTCTTCCGGTCGCAATCGCGCAGCACCGGCACCAGCAATCCGAAGCGCGTGTTCACGGCGACCCCGATGTGGAAGTACTTCTTCAGAACGATGTTTTTGCCGTCACCGTCGAGCGACGCGTTGAATTGCGGGAACTCCTGCAAAGCCCGCACCACGGCTTTGATAAGGAAGACGAGCGGCGTCAGCTTAACCACCGTGCCCGCCTCGTTACGGGCCTTGCGATAACTTTCGAGCGACGTAATATCAGCGTCGTCGTGGTGGGTCACATGCGGGATCGTCAGCCAGTTGCGCGACAGGAAGGCTCCTGTGAGCTTCTGGATGCGCGACACCGGCTTGACTTCCACCTCGCCGAATTCGGCGAAATCGACCTGCGGCCAAGACGGCAGATTCGCGCCGAAAGCGGGGACTGCAGCCTCGCCGGGGCCGGTATTCACATCGGACTGCGGTCGCGTAGCAACGGATTCGACACTCATCGCGGATGCCTCTTCGAACGACTGTTGGACAGCGTGACGGCCTATGGCCAATCAGACGATTTCCGCCAGCACCGTGCCGACGGGATACACTTCGCCAACCTGGGCAACGATGCGCAGCGTGCCCGACGCGGGCGACTCGACCTCCTGAATCGATTTGTCGCTTTCGAGCGCGTAGAGAATCTGCCCTTCGCTCACGGTTGCGCCGTCGTCCGCCAGCCATTCGGCTAGCGTGCCTTCGTTCATGGAAAAGCCCAGTTTGGGAAGCAGCACTTGTGTGGTCATGACCTTGCTCTATTGATGATGGAATTCCGGGTGTTCGTGCCTGTCATTTCAGCGTCGCGCGAACCGCCGATTCGATTTCGGCCACGCCCGGTACGAACGCGTCTTCGAGCGGCTTCGAGAACGGCACGGGGCAGAATTGCGCGCCTACGCGCTGCACGGGCGCCTTGAGCTCGCGAAAGAGGGCTTCGTAGATACGGGATGCGATTTCCGCACCCACGCCGAACGGTTTGACGGCTTCGTGCACGACAACGGCGCGCCCGGTTTTTGCAACCGAAGTCAGGATAGTTTCGGTATCCAACGGAGAGACGGTGCGCAAATCGATCACTTCGCAGGCGACACCATCTTTGGCCAGCACTTCGGCAGCAGCCATGGCTTCCTGCACGCGGCGGCTGTAGCTGATCACCGTCACGTCGGTACCCGCGCAAATCACGTTGGCTTTGCCAAGCGGAATCGCCACGCCGCGCTCCGGCGCACTGCCCGGATTCCAGTAGGTCGGCATGTTCTCGATGAATAGGCAAGGGTCGTCATCGCGGATGCAGGACAGCATCAAGCCATACGCATCGGCAGGATTCGACGGTGTGACGACCTTGATGCCGGCAACGTGCGCAAACCAGGCCTCGAGGTAGTCGGCGTGCTGACCACCCGTGCCGAAGCCCGCACCCGTCATGGTGCGGATGACGATCGGCACATGGGTCTGTCCGCCCGACATGAACCGCAGCTTCGCGGCGTGATTCACGATCATGTCCATCGCGACGGTCGTGAAGTTCATCAGCATGATTTCCGCCACAGGACGCATCCCGACCATCGAAGCGCCGATTGCCGCACCGATGATGGCCTGCTCCGAAATCGGCGTCGAACGCACCCGCGACGTGCCGTATTTCGACGACAGTCCCTTCGTTACGCCGACAATGCCGCCCTCCTGGCCGTCGGCAACGTCTTCGCCCAGCACGATTACGTTGGCGTCGGCGGCCATCGCGTCGTCGAGCGCGAAGTTGACCGCCTGGATGGTGTTGATGTTGGTTGGCTGCTGGCTCATGCAAGTACCTCGTCCTTGAAGATGTCGCGCCGAAGCTCCGCGACATCGGGATATTCGCTCGACAGCGTGAATTCGACCGCGGCGTCGATCTGCGCCTCGTGTTCGGCTTCCATCGCAACCAGTTGCTCCTCGGTCGCATGCTTCGCATCGATGAGCCACTGACGGAACAGCGGCACCGGATCCTTCGCGAGCCAGGCGGCCTTTTCGTGCTTGTCCATATAGGCGTCCGGGTCGCCGAACACGTGCCCCTGAAAGCGGAACGTGTTCGCTTCGATCAGCGTCGGGCCGCCGCCATTGCGCGCGCGTTCGACCGCTTCGTGCGCCGCCTTGTGCATCTGAATCGGATCGTTGCCGTTCACCGTGATGCCCGGCATCTGGTACGCGACGGCGCGCTGGGCGATGTTCGGCGCGGACGTGCCATACGCGTATTTGGTGTGCTCGGCATAGCCGTTGTTCTGGCAGACGAAAATCACCGGCAACTTCCACACGGACGCCATGTTCAGCGACTCGTGGAAGGCGCCAATGTTTGATGCGCCGTCACCGAAGTAGGCCACGGCCACGCGCGATTCACCACGAATCTGCGCGGCGAGCGCAAGCCCATTTGCGATCGGCATCGAACTGCCGACAATGCCGGTCGTCACCATGACGCCCGACGCGGGATGCGTGACGTGCATCGGGCCGCCCTTGCCTTTGCACGTCCCCGTCACTCGTCCTCCGAGCTCGGCCCAGAGTTCCTTGAGCGGCACACCTTTGGCGATCATGTCATGGACGCCGCGGTAGATCGTGCAGATGTAGTCGTCGTCGGTGAGACACACCGACATCGCCGACGGAATCACTTCCTGGCCGCGCGGCGAGTAGTACGGCATCACCAGCTTGCCGGCCTTGATAACGGCACGAAAGCGCTCATCGTTCTGCTTGATGAGAGCCATGCGCCTGTAGATGTCGACCAGGATTTCGCTGCTGGGCGGCTGATAGGCATTCATTCGTCACTCTCCTGTGTCACCAGATCTTTTGCGCGCCGCTCGCATGCAGCGCCGCGATGTAACCGAACACGAACGATGCGCCGATGCTGCTGCCGGCGCCCGGATAACACCGGCCAACCACGGATGCCGTGCAGTTGCCGGTGGCGTACAGCCCAGGGATTTGCGAACCATCGTCCTTCAGCACGCGCCCGTATTCGTCGGTCACGAGACCGCCTGCCGTGCCCACATCCCCTGGATACATGCGCACGGCGTAGAACGGCCCCTCCTCGATCGGCCCGAGATTGGGGTTCGGTTTGATGGTCGGGTCTCCATGACAGCGATCGAATGCGCGCGAGCCGCGACCGTAATCTTCGTCGACGCCCGTTTCGCAGAAGCCGTTGAAGCGCTTGACGGTCTCGAGCAGCCCAGCACGGTCGATACTGCATTTCGCGGCCAGTTCTTCGAGCGTGTCAGCCTTGATCATGTATCCACTGTCGAGCCACTTCTGCGGAATCTGGCCCGGCATCGCCGTGCCCCACGGGTAGTACTTACGCTGCCGGCTGTCCATCACGACCCATGCGGGAACGGCCTTACCCGTCTGCTTGTGGCGCTGGTACATGCGTTGACCGATTTCCATGTACGCTCCCGCTTCGTCGCAAAAGCGCTCGCCGTCCTGATCGACCATGATCGAAAACGGCAGCGACAGGTCGAGGTGATGCATGAACGGCAGCGGCGAGCCATCCGGCGCGCGTGCACCTTCGGGCAGTTCCTCGTTGGGACCGAGCGACGTCACGACCCACCACGCTTCCTCCATGCAGTCCACTGCGCCGCCGAGCGCAATCGCGGCTTGCAGGATTTCACCGGTATCGCCCGGATTCGCATTGGTCCAGTCCGCGGACGACGGCTGCGGCTGGTACCTGCGGCGCATTTCCGCGTTGTGTGAAAAGCCGCCGGTATTCAGCAGGACGCCTTCGCGAGCACGCACGCGCAACTCGCGGCCGCTGCGCACCGCGACGATGCCTGTCACGCGTCCGTCGTCGACGATGAACTCGCGCACCGGCGTGTCCGTCCAGATCGGCACGTTTGCGCGCAGCGCCATCTGCAGCATGCGCCCCTGAATCGCCGCGCCGTTGGCCACGAGCTCCTTGCCGGTAATCTTCTGATAGAGCATCCGGCCACCCAGTTGCATCGCCTTGCGCTTGCCGCCCCACGTCCGCTTCATCAGAAACAGTTGCGGATACTCGTCCGAGTTGGCCGGCATCGACGGGCCCTTGTAGCGCGACAGACGCGGCGCCCATTCGCCCAGTTCCTTCACGTCGAACAACCTGGCCAGCAGCGACCGGCCACGCGGCTCGCCGCCGGGCAGCGTGTCGTAGTAATCGGACCAGCCGTCCGCGTACACGAACTGCATCCCCTGCTGCTCGAGAAACTCGGCCATCTTCGGGCCGGTGCGCAAGTAAGCCTCGCGTCGCGCGTCAGAAGTCCCCGGCCCTTGATAAGTAACCGCCGCATCGAAGTACTGGCGCGCGCGTTCATAGGAATCGCTGACGCCGTGACGCTTCATCACATGATTGTTCGGAAGCCACCAGACCCCGCCCGAATATCCGGTCGAGCCGCCGACCTTCGCCTGCTTCTCGATGATCAGTGCTTCTTTGCCGACCGACTTGCAGGCAAGCGCCGCACACATCGACCCCCCGCCGCTGCCGACCACCACGAAGTCGTAGGTTGCGTCCCAGTTTGTCGACATCACTCATCCCGCGCGATGAATTCGCGCAGCGCGCGATGGAAGTTCGAAACCGACGATTCCTGCAGCGGATTGGTGCGCAAACCCTTGAAGCCGCGCGACTTCATGCCCTGCTGAACGTTGGTCATGTTCTGGAAGTCCTGCCACAGGATCAGGCCGAAGTTCTCCTGCGCGTTCTCCTTCCAGTCGTCCATGCCGTAATAGAACTCGCGCTTCAACGGCGGCTCCGCCCCAGGCGCGAAGCGCTGCAGCGACCAGATGTCGTAGATGCACGAATCCGGGTTGTCGCCATCCGGCCGCGCGCGATAGAACAACGCGCCGTCCGGGTACGGCAGGAACACCAGATTCGGAAACACGTGCCAGTCCGCTCCCGCGCGACCCAGTTGCTCGAAAGAGATCTCCGGCCAGCCCGCACCCTCGGCGATGGCCGCCTCGCGCTGAAATTCCATCGCCTTCCCAAGGACTTCGAACTGGTTACCCGACGGCGACATTTCGGTCATCAGGCGCTTCGCGGCTTCGTAATCGCGCGCGGTATTGATCGCCTTCAGAGTCTCTTCCATTACCCGGAAAAAGTTCACGAGCCCCTGGCGTACGTCTTCCGGCATCGGCTTGCCGGTTCGCGGCGAGGGCGCGCCGATCATCCGCGTCGCCGTCGAATAACCAAACATCCCATGGCGGCCATAGGAGAAACTGCGCGTCACGTCATCGCCGGCGACGTCGAGCAGTTGCGGATGGGTTGCCGCTACGTGATAACCCTCGTTGAACGCTTCGAGTGCAACCTTCCAGTTGCACGGCAGACGAATCGACTTGTACCAGCGGTAGCGCATCTTTTCGAACTCGAAGCAGTTCGTGATCTCCGGCACCGGGTCGAGAAATTTCGCGAGCGGCTCTGCGTCCGGATCCATATTGATGAACACGAACCCGCCCCACGTATCGACCAGCACGTCCGTGAGACGAAGGTCCCCGTCAGCCATGTCCGGGCAACCTTCCCAATCTTGCCTGTCGAGCACACGCGCAAGACTGCCATCCAGATTCCACTGCCAGCCGTGATAGGCGCAGTGAAATTTCGCGGCCTTGCCACAGCCATTAGTCAGGCGCCGGCCACGGTGCTGGCAGACGTTGAAGAAGGCCTTGATCTGATCTCCCGCGGTTCGTACCACGATGATCGATTCGCCGGCCACGTCGAAGGTCACGAAGTCGCCCACGTTGGAAATCTCTTCCAGACGGCAGGCGACCTGCCAGATTCGCGGCCAGAGGCGCTCTTTCTCGCGCTCGAGAAACTGCTTCGACAGGTAACTGTCCTTTGGGACAAAATCGAGGCGGACAGTGTGCTCACCCGAATCGGGACTGGTGTTACCCATTGTTATCTCCTTCGTCATATGGCCGGCGTAGGCACCGGTTCCGCCTTTTTATGTGGGGGCCGCGCAGTCGACGGCCATATTGCAACTAGCTGTTCAATTATCTTGAACAGCGTTCTGCTCGGTGTCAATCCGGGCGAACGTCAATCGAGCGCCGCGGTCAGTGCCGGGACAGCGTCGAAAAGGTCGGCGCTCAGACCGTAGTCGGCCACCTGAAAGATCGGCGCCTCGCTGTCCTTGTTGATCGCGACGATGACTTTCGAGTCCTTCATACCGGCGAGATGCTGAATCGCGCCCGAGATACCCACCGCGATATACAACTGAGGCGCGACGATCTTGCCGGTCTGGCCGACCTGATAGTCGTTCGGCACGAAGCCGGCGTCGACCGCGGCGCGCGACGCGCCGACCGCGGCGCCAAGCTTGTCCGCGAGCGCGTCGAGCAGTTTGAAGTTGTCGCCGTTCTGCATGCCTCGGCCTCCCGACACCACGATGTTGGCTGCCGCAAGCTCCGGCCGGCTCGATTTCGTCAGTTCCTGGCCGACGAAACGGGCCTTGTCGAAAGCCGCTGCGGATGCGACGGCGCGCGACGGCGCGGCGGCCGAACCGGTCGCGGCCGCATCGAAAGCGGTCGGACGAATCGTGACGACCTTGATTGCGTCGGACGATTGGACCGTGGCGAGTGCATTGCCGGCGTAGATCGGACGCACGAACACATCGGGGGCCTTGAAAGCGATCACGTCGGAAATCTGCGCGCTGTCGAGCAGCGCGGCTACCCGCGGCATGAAGTTCTTGCCCACGGCCGTGGAGGCCGCGATCACGTGCGTATAACCGCTAGCCAGCGAAACGACGAGTGCGGCCAGATTTTCCGGCAGCCCATGCGCGTATTCGGGTGCATCCGCGACGAGCACTTCGGCGACGCCGGCAACGTTCGCGGCCTGCTCTACCACCGCCGACGCGCCGTGGCCTGCGACCAGTACATGAATGTCGCCGCCCGCAGCGCCTGCCGCCGTGACGGCGTTGAGCGTGGCGCGCTTGAGGCTTGCGTTGTCGTGTTCGGCGATAACGAGAATAGTCATGATCAGATCACCTTCGCTTCGTTACGAAGCTTTTCAATCAGCGCTGCAACATCGGGAACCATCACGCCGCCCTTACGCGCCGGCGGCTCGGTCACTTCGAGAACCTTCAGACGAGGTGCAACGTCGACTCCAAGCGCGTCGGGGCTCAGCGTCTCCAGCGGCTTCTTCTTCGCTTTCATGATGTTGGGCAGCGTCACATAGCGCGGACTATTCAGACGCAAGTCCGTCGTGACCACCGCCGGCAGATCGAGCGCGACACGTTCGAGACCGCCATCGATCTCACGCGTGACGAGTAGCTGTTGACCGTCCACTTCCGTCTTGAACGCGAACGTGGCTTGCGGCCAACCGAGCAACGCGGCGAGCTTCTGGCCGGTTTGTCCCGCGTCGTTGTCGATGGCCTGCTTGCCGAGCAGCACCAGTTGCGGAGTTTCCCGCGCGGCCACGGCGGCCAGCAGCTTGGCGACCGCGAGCGGCTGCAGATCCGCGTCGCTTTCCACCAGCACCGCGCGATCAGCCCCCATCGCGAGCGCCGTGCGCAGCACCTCCTGCGATTGCGTGGTTCCCGCCGACACCACGACGACTTCACTCGCCACGCCCGCTTCCTTGAGGCGCACCGCCTCCTCCACCGCGATCTCATCGAACGGGTTCATGGCCATTTTCACGTTGGCCAGATCGACGCCCGAACCATCGGACTTCACCCGAGGTTTCACGTTGTAGTCGATCACGCGCTTCACCGCGACCAGTATTTTCAATTTGACGCTCCGAACGCTTTGTTGAACAATGTTCTATATTCTGAACTCATCTTTTTGTAGCTGTCAACGAGAAGAATGAGGAGAACGTCGCTTGTCGCTCAATTCGACGCCCTCGTTCGACACCATGGAGACGACCAATGAAGCTCTATCGATGTGAACGGTTTGAAGGTATTGCGGGTCTGGCATTGCGCGAGGAACCCGATCCGGCGCCGCCCGGCGCTCATCAGGTACTGGTACAGGTCAATGCGAGTTCGTTGAATTTCCGCGAGTTGCTGCTGATCAACGGTGCGTATCGCGACTGGATGGCGCCCAACTTCATTCCGGCCTCGGACGGCGCGGGCGTCGTGCTTGCCGTCGGCCCAGGCGTGCGGCGCTTCCGACCCGGCGACCGGGTGATGGCCAATTTCGCGCAGAACTGGCACGGCGGCACCCGCCCGCAACACGCGGATACGCTGGGCCGCGGCGCCATCGTCGAAGGCATGCTGCGCGACAAGGCGGTGCTGAGCGAGGAAGAACTGGTTAGCGTTCCGGATCATCTTTCCGACGAGGAGGCCGCAACGCTGCCTTGCGCCGCGCTCACCGCATGGAACGCGCTGTGCCAGCATGCGCCGCTGCTGCCGGGCCAAACCGTGCTCGTACAGGGCTCTGGCGGGGTATCGCTGTTCGCTCTGCAGCTCGCCCGTCTGTTCGGCGCGCGCGTGATCGCGACTTCGTCGAGCGAAGCGAAGCTCAAACGGCTTGCCGAACTCGGCGCCGACGCCACGATCAACTACCGCGACACGCCGAATTGGGATGACGCCGTGCTGCGCCTGACCGATGGCTTTGGGGTCGATCTGGTCGTCGAGGTGGGCGGCGCCCAAACCTTCGGCAAGTCCATTGCCGCCACTCGCGACAGCGGGCGCATCAGCGTGGTCGGACTGCTGACCGGCGCCCCTTCTCCCGGCGAAGGATTCTTCACGCGCGGACTGTCGATCGCGCCGATCCGCGTCGGCTCCCGTCAGGATTTCGAAGCGATGAACCGCGCGATCGGACTGCACAAGCTCAAGCCCGTCATCGACTCGGTTTATGACTTTGCGCGCGTACCGGATGCGCTGCGGCACCTCGAAAGCCAGCAGCATTTCGGCAAGATCGTCATTCGCCACCGGTAACCAGCCTTCGCATGATCCACGGAGTCAGACTATGAAACTCTTTTCACTGGAAGGACAGATTGCGCTCGTCACCGGCGCGTCGCGCGGCCTCGGCTTCGCCATGGCTAACGCGCTGGCGGCAGCGGGTGCGACGGTGATACTGTGCGCGCGTTCGCGCGCGAGCCTCGAAACCGCTGCGGAATCGATTCGTAAAGCGGGCGGCGACGTCGATATCGAACCGTTCGACCTCACCGATCAGGGCGCAATCAGAAACGGCGTTCGCAACGTCCTTGCACGCCACGGACGCATCGACGTCCTGCTCAACAATGCCGGCATTTGCGAGTGGAGTGATTTTCTGCAGTCGAACCTCGACATGTGGCAAAGAACGATGGATACCAACGTCACGGCCGCCTACGTGCTCGCGCAGGAAGTTGCGCGCCCGATGATCGAACGCGGACACGGACGCATCATCAACGTCGGGTCTTATGTGTCGGTGCTCGGTCGCGAGAAGCTGCAGGCATACGTGGCCAGCAAGCACGCGATTGCCGGACTGACGAAATCGCTCGGCGCGGAACTGGGCCGACACGGCATTCGTTGCAACGGCATCTGCCCCGGCTACTTTCTCACCGAAATGGCCGAGCCCGTCACGTCCAACCCGCGGATGAAGGAAATCGTGCGTTCGCATATCTCGGTGGGACGCTGGGGGAACCCCGAGGAACTCGGCGGCGTCGCGGTTTTTCTCGCCTCCGAAGCGAGCTCCTACATGAATGGGCAAATGCTGATGGTCGACGGCGGGGTCTCGGAGATCCTGAGCTTCTCGATGTCCGTGGTGTAGCGCAACGAGTGGCTCGCCCCAACGCGCCGCATGACCTGCAGGCAACCCGGCCCGCTATCTCCGTAGATAGCGGGCCAATTCTTTTGTCCTGCCAGGGTGCCGCGCGAAGAGCGGCACCCGTTCCGCAGTCACGACCGCAGCGTTGCCTCACCGCTACAGGCCTCGACCTTCGTGGAACCGGCGGCGCCGCCCTTCGCCACTGCTTTACGCGAAATGCCTTGCAGCAGGAAATGCGACAGCGCCGGAATGAGGATCAGCGCGCCGATCATGTTCCACAGAAACATGAACGTGAGCAGGATGCCCATATCGGCCTGGAACTTGATCGGCGAGAACGCCCACGTTATGACGCCGGCAGCCAACGTCACACCGACCAGCGCCACGACCTTCCCGGTGAACTGCACCGCGTGCCGATAGGCTACACGCAGCGGCTGCCCAGCGCGCTGATACGCGAGCTGCACACTCAGCAGATAGAGCGCATAGTCGACGCCGATGCCCACGCCCAGCGCGATCACCGGCAGCGTTGCCACCTTCACGCCGATGCCGAGCTTGACCATCAGCGCCTCGCACAGCACCGACGTGATCCCGAGCGGCACGACCGCCACCACGACCGCGCGCCAGTTGCGGAACGTGATGAAGCACAGCAGGATCACCGCTGCATACACCATCAACAGCATCGTGCGGTTCGCCTTGGCAACAACGACGTTCGTCACCGCGTCGATGCCCGCCGACCCGGCCACCATCAGAAACTGATGATCGGCGTCGCTATGGGTTTTCGCGAATGCCTCTGCAGCCTCCATCACGCGCGACAGCGTCGCCGCTTTGTGATCGGTCAGATAGGCGATGACCGGTGCAGTGCCGCAGGTCTGGCTCAGCAGATCAGGATGATCGAGCAGGATCTGCCACACCGTCTTGTTCACGATCGAAGGCACGCGGTCGATCGTGTACCACTTCGGGTAGCCCTCGTAGAACCCGGCCGTCACCCAGCGCGCGAGACCGCCGACCGAGGTGGTGGTCTGCACCCCCGGCACGCCCCGCAGTGCGGTTTCGAGCCGGTCCGCCTCGAGCACCAGCGGGAAGTTGTTGGCGTCGCAGGTGCCGTGCGACGACTTGCCGATCACGACGAACAGGTCGCTCGACAGACCGTAGTGCGCGTTGGTGTACGCGTTGTCGAGGTTATAACGCGACTCCGGCCTGAGTTCCGGCGCGCCCGAATCGAGGTCGCCGATCTGCAGGTGCTGACTGATCGACCAGCCGAACACCGTGAGCGCTGCCGCACAAACGATCGCACCGACAGCCCAGCGGCGCTCGGTGAAGCGATCAAGCAGATTCCACAACGCGCCCGCCGACGAGGTGCCGCGCGCGTCGTTCTGCTCGCCACGCACGCTGCGTCGTGCAGCCGACGGACTCACACCAATGTATGACAGTAGTACCGGCAGCAGCAGCAGGTTGGTGAAGACCAGCACGCCCACGCCAACGCTCGCGGTAAATGCCAGATCCTTGATTACCGGAATGTCGATCACCATCAGCACGGCAAAGCCAACCACGTCCGCGAGCAACGCCGTGAGACCGGCGAGGAAAAGCCGCCGGAACGTGTAGCGCGCCGCCACGTAGCGATGCGTGCCACGCCCGATGTCCTGCGTGATCCCGTTCATCTTCTGCGCGCCATGCGAGACGCCGATCGCGAAAACGAGAAACGGTACGAGCACCGAGTACGGGTCCAGCACATAGCCGAGCGTGCGAATGATGCCGAGCTGCCAGACCACCGCAATCAGCGAACACCCCACCACCAGCAGCGTGCTGCGATAGCAGCGCGTATAGAGAAAGATCACGACGAGGGCGATCCCCGCGGCCACGCCGAAGTACATCGCTACCAGCTTGAGTCCGTCGATCAGGTCGCCGATCAGTTTCGCGAAGCCCACCACGTGAACCCGGACCTCGCCGCGGCCCTCCGCTTTGATGACCTCGTCGATCCGGTGCGAGAGCTTCGCGTAGTCGAGCGGCTTGCCGGTATCGGCGTAATGATCGAGCAGCGGCAGCTGGATCATGCTCGAATGCAGATCGTTCGACACGAGGCTGCCCGCGATGTTGGCGCGGGCAACGTTGGTGCGCAGCTGTTCGACTGCCTGCGCGGACCCGTCGAAGCCGTCCGGCATCACCGGTCCCCCTGCGAAGCCGCGCTCCGTGACCACGTTCCAGCGCACGATCGGCATCCAGAGCGACTTCACGCCAGGCCGGTCGACGCCCGGAATCAGGAACAACGCGTCGTTGATACGCCGCAGCGCCGCGAGATATTTCGGATCGTAGATGTCACCCGACGGATTCTCGACGACGATCCGCAGCGAATTGCCGAGTCCTTTCAGATCCGCCTTGTTGGCGAGGTAGTTTTTGATGTACGGATGCGACAGCGGAATCATCTTCTCGAAGCTCGCATTCACATCGAGCCGCAGCGCCTGAAATCCCAGCACCGCCGTGATGATCGCGCAGATGATGATGAGCCACGGACGCCGGTTGAAGATCAACCGCTCGAGCGCGTTACCCGAGCGCGTATCGAAGCTGGCGAGATCCGCCACCACGGGCATCTTGTCGAATTGGGCATTGTTGCCGCCAGCCATGTCCTGCTCCCCCTTAGTGCAACTTCGACAATGCGATCCGCGACAGGCCGGCCGCACCGGCCAGCACCGCGGTGTCGCCGCGCAGCGCCATGGCGAAGATGCCGCCCGGCTGGCTCGCGCCGAGTGTATGAAACGTTGCCCCCTGGTCGACGCTCTCGAGCAGCTCGCCCGCCTGGGTCGCGAGAATAAGGTGGCCGTTCGGCAGTTCAGCCGAAGCGAGAATGCTCGCGCCGGTCGGCAGCGTGATCTTGTCCCACGTCGCGCCGCCGTCGGTGGAGCGATACGCGTTGCCGAGCAGACCGTAGACGATCAGCGCATCGCCCGACGAAGCGAGACCGAAAAAGCTGCCCTTCGAAGGCGTCGGCACCGCGACGAAACGCTGCTTGTCGGGATCGAGCTTGAGAAGCAGCCCCTGTTCGCCCGCGATATAAAGCGTGCCGTTGATACGGCGCATCGCATGCAGGTTCAACGCGTTGGGATTGTCGACGCGATCGAACCAGGGCACCCAGCTCTTGCCGCCGTCGTCGGTATGAAAAATGATGTTGAACGAACCGATGACCCAGCCGGAACGCTCGTCATCGAACCAGACGTCGAGAAACGGACGGCCTCCCTGGTCTGCTTCAAAGCGCTCGGCCTCTTCGCGCGATGCCTTGAGATCAGGTGAATCGCCGTGTTGCTTCGCGTAGTACTCGCTCATCAGCCTGGCCGCCTGCTGGCCGTCGAGCTGTCGCGTCCAGCTATTGCCACCGTCGGTGGTATGGAGCACCTCGCCGTCGTGTCCGACCGCCCAGCCCAGCGCGGCCGACTTGAACGTAACGGCCACCAGATCGGAACTCACCGGCACCTGTACCTGGCGCCAGTGCACGGCGGCGTCGTCCGATACGAGAATTGCTCCGCGCGGACCTACCGCGACCAGGCGCTGTCCGGCCTGCGCCAGCGCCATCAGCGGTTCATGCGCGGCCTGCGGGTTGATGACGGCGGGCGAGCGCATCGGGTCGGCGAATTCGGCGTAGACCGACCCGCTCGCGGCGCATGCCGCGGCGACGATTGCCAGCCAACGAAACAGAGTCTTGCGCATTGTGTCTCCTTCACAGTAACTGGCGATCGATCACGCGAACAGTCCTGAGCTTTTTATGAAAACTTCTTTGTGCGCCATGCCATAGCCGGCACGGCGCACGTGCTGCGCCCTTCCTTGTGCCCGCCAGGCAAGCCGGGCAGGACGCATCACTCAATACCTCATCCTCAACTCGGCCCGCAATTAGCGCACACCCGCGGATTGCATACGCTCCGGCGTGAAGTAGTCATTTGGGAAATTCACGTTGAAGAAAATCCCGGGCGAGTCCGCCGGATGGCTGCCGAAGATATAAATGCCGCTGTTGAAGTCGTAGAACCAGTTACCGAGCGAATACGGCACCTTGTAGTCGTACGCTGGAACCGTGGTCTCAAAGCCGGCGCGATAGAGCTTGCCGGACTGGTCGTAGGCATCCATCATTCCCCCGCCGCCATCCTCGTCGAAGTACAGCGTCTTCCTGCTGTAGATGTGACGCGCGCCCGGCTTGAGCGTCAGATCCACGACCCATACGCGGTGCAGTTCCCACCGGACATAATCGGGATTCACGAAATGCGGCGTGGTGATCTTGCTGGCCGGCGTGTCGTACTGCTGCTTGTAGTCGTTGTACGGAATGTACATTTCCTTCTTGCCGACCAGCTTCGCGTTCCAGCGATCGATCTTGCCGTAGAACAACTGGATGTCGTCCATCGTGATCGCGCCCGAATAGCCGGGGTTCGGCGTGTCGTAGGCGAGATCGGGCGCCACGCGCACGCGACGTTGGCCCGGGTTGTATTCCCACGATTGCTGATCGTGATCGGCCGAATCCGTGAAGTACCAGAAGAGCGTCGTGTCGCCAATCAGGCGGGCCGGTGACGCGTAGTCGTTATATACCTCATACCAGATCGCGAGGGGGCCCTTCTTGCGAAACTCCGCTTCGTCCTTCGGCTCGAAATACGGATAGAGCAGCGAACTCTTGAACTGCGCAGCAAGAATCGGCGTGCCGCTCGAATCGACGAGCCACGTCTTCACGTTGTTTTTCTGGGCCGTTCCGACGTAGCGTAATTCCCAGTCCCACAGCGCCTCCTGACCGTTTTTCGGCACCGGGAACGGCTTGCCGCCGAACGCCCCATCGATATAAAGGCCGTTTTTTTCGAGCTTGGCACTTTCCGCGTCCTTTTCCGAGTTCTGGAGATACCAGTCCGGATACGAAACCGAGCGGTGCGTCGGGTAAACGTCCATCCGGTAAGTCGGATAGCGCTTGAACAGCTCGATCGAGGCGGCGCTCAGTTTGTCGGCGTATTGCTGATAGTTCTGAGCCGTGATTTGCAGAACCGGCTTTTCACCAGGAAACGGGTCGGCCCATTTTCCGGAGTCGGCCTTGAACCCGGTCGGAAAGTCCTTGATGCCCCCCGTGTATGCCGGAATCGTGCCGTCCTTGTTGCCGGCAATTTCCGCGCCGAACGGCGTGATCCCACTCTCGATTGCCAGCGTATACGGCGAGGCCCAAACCGCGGCGAGTATCGCCAGCGCCTTAAGAAGCTTTGGGAATCTTTTCACACGTGCCTCCATCATCAAAACGTTGTCTGATAGGTAATGCCGATCCACGACTTGTCGCTGTACGGTGCACCGAGCGCCGTCGCGGCTCCCGCCGTTGAGTACCCCTTCTTGTTCAGGTAGTAGGTGTAGGTAATGTCCACCTCATGCTTGTTGTAGATCGTGAAATCAAGCCCGACCACGAAGGTGTTCTGCCCCTGTGCTTCGGCCGCTGGCGCGATGACAGATGAGTAGCCTTTCAGATTCAGATTAACGAACAGCGGCATCGTCAAATCAACCCCAGGGAATACCTGATACCACTGCGGGCTCGCACCAACGCCGATCCCGGCCCAGAAGCGCGTCGAGCAGTTGTTAAACGCGGAGTTGCCCGATGCCGAGCATTGGCCCGTGGTGTCATAACTGGAGTTGGCAAAATTCCGCGCATTCGATTGCACGCTTAGCAGCTGGTTGAACGCGAATTCCGCCTGCAGGAACATGTTGTCCCACATGGGCGTCTTGCCGAACGACTGCGTGACGTTCAGCAGACCATGCAGCGTGCGACCCGTCGGCGCATCGTTGACCGTCGTCGTGTTGACGGCATTGAGTGGCATGTTCCAGCGATACGACAGCTCGCCTGCCACTGCCGAACTGCCGATCGCACTGTTGAAGCCAGCGCCGATCAGGTTCACGTCGTTGCCGTACTTCGCCGTAACACCGGGAAGGTTGGTGCCCGGGAAGAGTTCGGGTCCGGCACCCGGGAGTAGCACCGCCGCCCACGGCATCTTCATGGCGAAGTGACGGTACGTAAATTCATAGGTCGTTGCGATCGAATCGACACGCCACTTGCCGTCGATGCCGATATCGCCGATCTGGCCTTTCGTCGGCGCGATGCGCGGAATCGCGAATGTGCCCAGCCCCGGAATGTTTTGATAGCTGGCGATCGGAGGTCCGTAAAGAATAGGATCGGCACCGCCGAAATATGTGCCGCCCTCAGGCAGCCGATCGTGATTCCATTCGAACGTGTACTGCGCGCCGAGAGAGAACGTGTCGGTAATGTTCGTCGTCACGTCGGCCTGAGCCGTCGGCAACACGATTTCCTTGAGCGAAGCGCTCGGGCTCTGCGTCAGTTTCATCAGGTCGAGCGGCTGCTGACCGATGGCCACCGAGTTCGCGCCACCCAGCGTAGCAAACGCCGACTGCCCCCAGGTGACTGCCGTCCGGCCGAGCTTGACGTTGACAGAGTGACCACCGAGGTCAAAAGTGTGGAACACGAACGCATCACGCAGCTCCGCGCTCGGCCCCTGGTAGTACTTCTTGATGTAGCTGGTGTACTCGTTGTTCGGATAGTTCGGAGGAAATGCAGGATTGCTCGTATTGTGATTCTTGAACGTCGGGTCGTACCACGCGTCCATACTGATGCGGAAGCCGGACGTGTCCTTGTACTTGAAATCGAATTCGCTGTAGAGGTTCAGCATCGACTGGATCGTGCTGAACTTCGGCGTCGATAGATCGCCTTCGTCGTAGGTCGGGCTGTTCGTGTAGAAGTGGCTCGGGTTCTGAAGCCGGATGCCGTAGTCCGCACGCACCGTGTTGTCCCATTCCATGTCGATGTCCGGGTTCGGCACATCGAAGTGGAAGGCGTTGGCGTTCGCGCTCCACAACCCGCACGCTGCAGCGATGCAGGTCGCGTGCACGCCAAGGCTGATCGCACTTGGCTTTAGACTCTTCTGTTTCATGCGTCTCCTCTTGTCTTTGTCGCGCTGCCGCAGAAAAGGCCCAGGCCGTTGGACTGCCGCAGACTTTTGCAATGAAGCGAAACCGGCCTCCCTACCTCGTCAGCATCGCGCCTCGGATACCTCCGACAGCGTCACCAGAATGCGAATGCTGTTCGGAAAGATAAACGCTCGAAACTCGACTGTCAACGCTCGCTCACCCCTAAGTGATGCAATTTTCCGAACGACGTTCAAAACGCGGGGTAAACGTGGATTTGAGTTTGGTGATGAACTCGAAGCGGTCCGCGCATGGCCGCGTGACGCTGACGAGATAGTGGCGACGCTTGCATTTGCGAGGTGTCCGATTCGACTGCGCAGATTGACGATGCAAACCATGGATGGCTTTCGGAAAACCGTCCGAGCCGATGATGAATCAATAGCTTGTGCGATCGGATCAGTTTCCTCTGCAGTCCTTTTGTATAGGCTGGTCATGGACCGCGATCAGACGAATCCCTTATCCCGTTCCTGCGTAGAAGTGCCTTTCCGGTTTGCGGGGAGGAGGCGGGAACACGCGCCATGCCCCGTCGTCGTGCCGAAAGAAGAATATCGCGAGGGAGTTCTCAGCGGCGGACGACCGCGCAAGTACACACCTCGTCTGGCCTGAATTTGCGAAAGTACATCGGGTGATGTGCACCGAGCTGGTTGCAGTGGGCGCAATCCACTTGTCGATCAGCCAACGCAAAGAACCTTCCCCAACCTTCATGTCCAGCTCCTTCTACGGCCTGTGCGCGCTGCTGACATCACAACCACGAACGCAAATTGGCGACTCTAACGGGCCAACCCCAAACCCTGCGAATCCGCTGCTTCGGCTTGCGATACAGCGGGAATGGTCGGGTTCCGGCGTAATGTGTCGATTGACTAAATAGTAGTAGTCAGCCGACCCATTATCAAGCCCAGATGACACTAGGGGAAATGCTGGTATGGACAAATCTACCCTTTATTCGGGTAGGATATGTGATGTCGCGAGTGACTGGATCAGGCTTTATCTAAAAGCTAATTAGTCAGCAGACGCATATTTATTCGTCATCTGACTATCATCAGATTAATGCCGGCGCTGCCCGATCAGGATCGAACGGCGCTCGTATCAGGCGGGGTATAGCCCGCAGATACACATCCCGGACTGACAACGAGCGAGAGGACAGCAGACGCCAAGGAGAGCACAACAGATGAAAGACCTGACCATCTCATCGGCAGACCTCGGCAACACGGCAGCAGACGGGCCCAAACGGCGCGGGAACAGAACGACCCGCGTGCCCGCCATCATCGAAGTGGCGATCGAGGTCTTCGCATCCGAAGGTAACGCTGGTTTCACTCAACGCCGAATTGCCAGCGAGGCAGGGATTCGACTGAGGACCTTGCAGCACTACTTCAGCACCCGCGAAGAACTATTGCGGGCCACGATCGAGGCATACACGGATCGCTATTTCGAGCACTATCGGGCGATCGCCCAAGACAAATCCCGGTCACCGGAAGCGCGACTGGATGTCATCGTCGACGAGGCGTTCTCCGTACTGACGGCGAGCGGCGGAAACCGCGTTAGCGCCTTCGTGCTGGAATGCTGGAGCCTCGCAGAGCACGAGCCCTTTCTGCATGCCCTGATGGCGAAATCTACTGCGGATTTTCAGGGTCTCCTGGCGGAACTGATCGCGCAGATCAACCCAACCTTGCCCTCGGGAGAATGCACGTTGCGCGGCGCCCTGCTCCTTTCACATCTGCACGGTCTGGTCGTCTTTCTTCGCCGGTCCGGCGCGGACACAGTGAATGCGGACTCGTTCCGTCACGCCATGAAGGTCGTCTGGCGAGCGTTGAGCAAGGCATCTCCATAGAACTACAAGGCAGGTTCTTGTGCCAGAATCGCGCCCGGATGGAGCGGTCGGCGCGCCATGTGACGGGCGCACCGAGCCGCAGATCGCCTTCTACAGACGCACATGATCACAATGGCCAGCTCAGGCCATTGTGATCGATCCTCAGCGGACCACGTCCCAGACAAGAGGCAAGTGGTATAGCGTGCCGTTCACACCTCCGTGGACACCCGCTTTCTCGCCAGGCCTGATCTGGAAATCGGGAATCCGCTTAAGCCATTCCTGAAGGAAAACCTTCAACTCCACGCGCGCAAGGAACGAGCCGGGACAACGATGCGCGCCATTGCCGAACGTCGAATGAATCGGCGTGGGCCGAGCGAAATCGACGCTCAGCGGATCGTCGAACTTCCTCTCGTCCAGACCGTGCAGTGTGGTCGGCATGATGATCATGTCACCCTCCTTCATCTGCACGCCCTTGTACTCGAAATCGTGTGTGATCCGCCGCCCTTGATTGACCACCGGGAAGCGCCGCAGAAGCTCGTCCACGGCCTTCTGCGTCAGTTCGGGGTTGTCGATGAGCTGCTTGCGGTGGGCGGGGCTCCCGGCGAGGAATCGCGCGATAAAGCCCATTGCCGAGGCAACCGTGTCGAGGCCGCCAATCAGCACGAGACCGCAAAGCCCCCGCACTTCTTCGTCGGTGAGCGCGCGCCCGTCGATCTTCGAATGGACAATCTTGCTGATGAGATCGTCACCCGGGTTCGCGCGGCGTTCCGCAATCCTCACCCCCAGGTACTGAAAAATCGCACCGAGCGCCTTGAGCTTCTCGTTCGCATCGACCGGGCGGACCATCTTGTCAGCGAGGCCGAGCAAGTACTCGCGATCCTCGGCGGGCAGCGCCACCATGTTCATGAAAATGCCGATCGGAAGATGCTGCGCAAACCCCGATACGAATTCCACCTCGCCCTTAGGATAAAAAGCCGTCGATCAGTTCGATCGCCATTTCGCGCGCCTTCTCCTCGAGCTTGCCGATTGCCTGTGGCATGAACGCGGGCGCGATCAGCGCGCGATAGGCGGTGTGCTGCGGAGGATCGAAGAAGATCGGCGGCAACGGTTGATGCTCGACGAGCGGCACTGTCAGCTGCTTCGACGAGAAATTCTCGTAGTCCTTGAGGATGTGATAGATGTCATCGCCGCGCGTCGCGATCCAGTGTCCGCCGTTGCGGGGTGTCCAGAGAATGTCGGGAATGCCTTCGGCGTGCAACTGCTTGAGCGAGAGATGGTAGTCGTCTTCGGCACCCGGCGGATTGTAGATATCGATGTCGAACACTCGTTCAGGCAATACGTGCGCTGGAATTGGCGCCAGATCCGGAGTCCCGCCATGAGCAGCTACTGACATTAGTTGTCTCCTTTCTTCGAATCGACCGGCATGGGCGGTCGGGACCATTCTCGTCGTCTGATTAACTGTAATTACAGGAACGCACCGTACAGTTCGAGATGGTGTTCGGTGTTTCCCCAAGTCATGTCGATGCAGGTGAGCCGCTTCACGTACCACCCCACCGCCAGTTCGTCCGTCATGCCCATTCCGCCGTGCAGTTGCACCGCTTGCTGAGCGACGAAGCGTGCACTACGGCCAATCAGCGCCTTTGCGGCTGTAACAGCACGATGGGCTTCCAGGTCATCGTCCTCGCCAAGTTTCGCGGCAGCAAAGAAGACCATCGATTTCGCCTGCTCTACCGCGGTCAAAATATCGGCGGCGCGATGCTGCAGCGCCTGGAATTTGCCGATCGGCGAACCAAACTGCTTTCGCGTGCGCAGGTATTCAAAGGTCAGATCGCTCAGCCGCGACATCGCGCCGACCGCTTCCGCGCACAGCGCGAAAATGCCTTGATCGACGGCCCATTCGAGCAACGGGCAGCCCTGATCGACGGCGCCGATGACAGCAGTTACACCGACGTGTACGTCGTCCAGCACTACCTCGGCAACACGCTGCCCGTCGAGTGCCGGAAATCCTTTGACGCTCACACCTTGCGTTCGCGCACCGACGGCGAAGAGTGTGATGCCGTGCCTATCGGTCTGCTCGCCTGCGGTACGCGCCGAAACCAGCAGAATGTCCGCGCTGTCGCCGTGCAGTACAACGCCTTTGCGTCCATTCAGGATGAACCCGTCACGCGTTGGCTCGGCCCTCGTCGCGACGTTCCACAAATCGAAACGCGCACCAGGTTCGAGCGTCGCGAGCGCGGTCTTCAGGCTGCCGTCGGCGATACCGGCCAGCAGCTCGGCCTTGCGCGACTCGTGTCCTGCGCGCCCGATCAGCTTCGCGCCGATCACGGCCGTCGAAACAAACGGCTCCAGTACGAGCCCACGGCCGAAGGCCTCCATCACGAGCATGGTCTCGACCGGCCCCGTGCCAAGGCCGCCATGGTCCTGCGGCACGTTCAGTGCCAGCACGCCCATTTCGGCCAGCGTCGTCCAGTGCGCAGCCGACCAGCCCTCGGGAGTAGCGGCGAGACGGCGCCTCGCCTCGAAGTCGTATTCCTTTTCGACGAAACGGCCGACCACGTCGGCCAGCATCTGTTCCTCTTCAACCAGCGTGAAGTCCATGGCGTGTCCTCAGATGCCGAGCGCCTGCTTGGCGATGATGTTTTTCTGCACTTCAGTCGAGCCGCCGTAGATCGAAATCTTGCGCCAGTCCAGGTAGTGCGCGGCCAGCGCGTTGAGCAGCTCGCCGTTCGCGGTTTCGCCGCGCCAGTGCGCCTCCAGCGCTTCGCTTACAAAAGGCACCGCATAGGGGCCTGCGCATTCCATGATCAGCTCCGTAAGCTCCTGCTGAATCTCCGAACCGCGGATTTTCAGCACCGAAGCCTCCGGTCCGATGGGACGTCCTGCAGTTTCGGCTGAGACGACGCGCAGCAGCGACCATTCGTGCGCGATCAAATCGATTTCCACCCTGGCGATGCGATCGCGAAAGCGAACGTCCTCGATGAGAGGCTTGCCGTGCTTACGCTCGGTGCTGGCAATCTCCTTCAGACGTCGCATGAAACGCTTGCAGTTGCCGAGGCCGGCGATGTTGGTCCGCTCGTGGCCGAGCAGATACTTGGCGATCGACCAACCGCGATGCTCCTCACCGACGAGATTGCTCACTGGCACTGCCACATTGTCGAAGAACACTTCGTTGACGTCGTGGCCGCCGTCAAGCGTGCGGATGGGTCTGACCGTAATGCCGGGCGTGGACATATCGATCAGCAGGAACGAGATGCCTTCCTGTGGGCGGCCGCTGCCATCCGTGCGGACCAGGCAGAAAATCCAGTTCGCCCATTGGGCAAACGAGGTCCAGATCTTCTGGCCGTTGACGACGTAGAACGGTTGACCGTCGCGCTCGACACGGTCCGCACGCGTCTTGAGCGACGCCAGATCGGAACCCGCACCCGGCTCGGAGTAACCCTGACACCACCAGTCCTCCATCGAGATGATGCGCGGCAGGAACCGTTCGCGCTGCGCGTCGGTGCCGAACTTCTGGATTACAGGTCCAACCATCGAAAGGCCAAACGGCATCTGGCGCGGCGCGCCGGCGGTAAAGCATTCCTCGTCGAAAATGTTGCGCTGCGCGGCATTCCAGGCGGCGCCGCCGAATTGCGCGGGCCATGCAGGTGCGCCCCATCCCTTCGCGGCCAGAATGCGTTGCCAGCGCACGTAGTCTTCGCGCGGCACATGGCGGAAGTTCAGCACCCGTTCACGCATGTCGTCGGGCAAATGAGTCGCTACGAATTCGCGCACCGTGGCGCGAAATTCCTTGTCGGCGGGACTCTCTTTCAGGTCCATTTCAGCCTCCCGCCGGGCCGCCCCCAAGGGAGGCTGAAGCCCCCCCGGGGGGCCGCGAACAACAGTGAGCATGGGGGTCGTTTCATTTCAGGCTCCAGTCGCGGCCCGGCAAAGCACGTCGGCGCTGCCGGGCGCGGTTTCAGGCAATCTCCACGATTCCGTTGTTCAGCACCACCACATCGCGTGCGTCGACGCGCGCCCGCAGATGCAGACGCGTGTCACTGTCCCGCCAGAACTGGAAGCGCACTTCTTCGCCGGGGTACACCGGCGCAGTCAGGCGCAAGGCGAGTCGCTTCAGACGCTTTGCGTCGTTGCCCGCGAAGGTGCGAATCGCGGCGTAACCCGCCATGCCATAGGTCGCGAGGCCGTGAAGAATAGGCCGGTTGAATCCGGCTTTCGACGCCACCTCCGGGTCCGCGTGCAAGGGATTGGCGTCGCCCGAAAGGCGGTAGATCA
Source organism: Paraburkholderia sp. MM5496-R1 (assembly GCF_050436205.1). Lineage (NCBI taxonomy): Bacteria > Pseudomonadati > Pseudomonadota > Betaproteobacteria > Burkholderiales > Burkholderiaceae > Paraburkholderia > Paraburkholderia sp. MM5496-R1. Next base: position 1,456,691 of record NZ_JBNDLT010000003.1, on the reverse strand, counting down.
ACGCTGCATGCGCGCCGGTCGAAAACACGTATTCCGCGTCCGGGGCGCGCTCCGGCACAGCCGGAAGCGCTTCGGGCGGCGCGTCGCTCGCGCCCGACCCGGCGCTGAACCCTCCGTCGCCGCGCAGAAAGGACACCTGCCGGACTTCGGCAAGTTGTTCGCCCGTCGAGGCGTCGATGATGTCACGCTTGAGCTCGACGATTGCGCCCTTGCCCGCGCCCTTGTCCGAGATGCGGCTCACCCGCGTCTTGCTAACGATGGTCGCTGCAACCGGCATCGGGCGCATGAAGCGAACGTCCTGCTCACCGTGCACGAGCTTCAGGTAGTCGATGCCCGTACGCGAATCGCGCATCCACGATTTCGGCCACGCGAACGCGGCCGCGCAAGTCGGCATCGCTTGCAGGTCCTTTTCATAGACGTAGCGTAGCTGTTCTGCGTCCAGCGGGTCTGCGCCCAACCCGAGACCCAGCGAATACAGCATCACGTCGCGCTCGCTATATGTCTGCGTGACATCTTCGATCGGCCAGTTCTTGACGACTTCGTAGTTCAGCATGAGGTGGTAGTCCTATGTGTGCTCAGTAGTCCGTGAAGTTGGGCTTGCGCTTCTCGAGAAAGCTCGCCATGCCTTCCTTGTAGTCATCGCACTGGTTGGCGATCGGCATGTCCAACCCGGCGTGTATCACCGCCTCGTGGGGCGTCTGGAACGGCACCTCCCAGACCTGCTCCTTCATGATGCGCATCGAGCGCGGCGAGCAGTACTCCGCCATTTCTCGCGCGTACGCATAGGTCTCCTCGACCAGCTTGTCCGCCGGGATTGCCCGATTCACGAGTCCCATACGTTCGGCTTCGCGCCCCTTGATCTTGCGTCCCGACAGCAGCAGGTCGAGCGCGTGTGCCTGGCCGACGTGGCGCGCGAGTATCCAGGCCATGCCGTATTCCGCGCTCAGGCCGCGGCGCGCGAATGCCGTCGTGATGGTCGCGTCTTCGGACGCAAAGCGGATGTCGCAGAAAAGGGCGTGGATCAGGCCAATGCCGACAGTGGCGCCGTTGAGCATCGCGATCACCGGCTTCGGAATGGCCGGGTAGTAAGAGCAGCGCGTTTGCCAGTCGGCGCGCTTGCGCATATCGAACGGACGCGGGAGCTTCGTCATGAGCGCGGCGGGATCACCGCCGAAGCTGTGAATATCGCCGCCCGCGCAAAACGCCTTGCCCGCGCCGGTGAAAACGATCACGCGCACGCCATGGTCCGCGCCCGCCGCCTGCATCGCCTCGTACACTTCGGTCGCCACCTGGTCGTTCCAGGTGTTCATGTGTTCCGGACGGTTCAGCGTGATCGTCGCTACCCGGTCCTTGACGTCGTACAGAATGGTCTCGAAGCGCATCAGATCCCTCCAAAGCTCAGAATGAACGCGGCAGGTCGAGCACGTGCTCGGCGACGTAGGACAGAATCAGGTTCGTCGAGATCGGCGCCACCTGATAGAGCCGCGTTTCGCGGAACTTGCGCTCGACATCGTATTCGCAAGCGAAACCGAAGCCGCCATGGGTCTGCAGACAGGCATTCGCGGCTTTCCACGAAGCCGTGGCCGCGAGATGCTTCGCCATGTTCGCTTCCGCGCCGCACGGTTGATGGTTGTCGAACAGTTCGCAGGCCTTGTAGCGCATCAGATCCGCCGCGCGCACGTCGATGTAGGCCTCGGCGATCGGGAACTGGATGCCCTGGTTCATACCGATGGGCCGGTCGAACACGATACGCTCGCTGGCGTACTTCGACGCGCGCTCGACGAACCAGTAGCCGTCGCCGATGCACTCGGCCGCGATCAGTGCGCGCTCGGCGTTCAGTCCGTCGAGGATGTACTTGAAGCCCTTGCCTTCCTCGCCAATCAGGTTCTCTTCAGGAATCTCCAGATTGTCGAAGAACAGCTCGTTCGTCTCGTGATTGACCATGTTCGGAATCGGCCGCACGGTCAGGCCATTGCCGATAGCCTGGTGCAGGTCCACGAGAAAGCACGACAGCCCATCCGACTTCTTCTTCAGGTCCGACAACGGCGTGGTGCGTGCGAGCAGGATCATCATGTCCGAATGCTGCACGCGTGATATCCACACCTTCTGGCCGTTCACCACGTACCGGTCGTCTCTTTTTACAGCAGTGGTCTTCAGCTTCGTCGTGTCCGTTCCGGTGGTCGGTTCGGTCACAGCCATCGATTGCAGACGCAATTCTCCGCTCGCGATCTTCGGCAGGTATTTGCGCTTTTGCGCCTCCGAGCCGTTTCTGAGCAGCGTATTCATGTTGTACATCTGGCCATGACAAAAGCCAGAGTTGCCGCCGTTGCGGTTGATCTCCTCCATGATCACGGACGCCTCGGCCAACCCGAGACCTGAACCGCCATACTCCTGAGGGATCAGCGCGGCCATCCAGCCGGCCTTCGTCAGCGCATCCACAAACGCCTCGGGATAGACGCGCTCGTGATCGATACGGCGCCAGTACTCGTCCGGGTACGCCTTCGAGAGGTCGCGCAAGGCGTCGCGCAGTTCCTGATATTGATCGGGTGGGGAAATTCGGCTCATGAATGGTTTCCGTTTGCTTGGCTGGACGCGCGGCTCACGCTGCTGCATCGATCAGTCCGCCTGCATTGGCGAGCTGGGTCAGATGATGTTCGGTCGAACCGAACTGGATATCGATCACGCTCAGGCGTCTCAGGTAGTGACCGATCTTGCACTCCTCGGTCATCCCGATGCCGCCGTGCAATTGCACGCCTTGTTGACCGACGAAGCGGCCCGAGCGCCCGATCTGCACTTTCGCCGCCGACATACTGCGATCGCGTTCCGCCGCGTCCGGCTCCTCGCTCATCATGGTCGCGAAGAGCGCCATGCCGCGCGCCTGCTCCACCATGACGAGCATGTCGACTGCACGATGCTGGAGCGCCTGGAATGATCCGATAGGCACCCCGAACTGCTTGCGGACCTTCAGGTACTCCACGGTTTCTTCGTGCGCAGCTGCCATTGCACCTACGGCTTCCGCGCTCACCGCCGCGATCGCGTGCGCAACGACCGTTTCTATCAGCGGCAACGCGGCGCCCGCGGTGCCCAGAACGTCGCTATCTGGAACGCGCACCCGCGACAACTCGACGTCGGCCGCACGCAGCCGGTCTTGCGTCGGATACGGGTGGCGCGTCACGCCCTCTGCGTCGCCCCTAACCACGAACAGCCCGATGCCGTCACGCTCGCGCCTCCCACCGGACACGCGCGCCGACACCACGAGAACGTCGGCGCTGCCGCCGTGAAGCACAACGCGCTTGGCGCCGTCGAGCACCCAGCCGGCGGCTTCGCGTCGTGCGGTGGTCGCAACGTCCGCGAGGTCGTACCGCGCCTGCGTCTCGCTGTGCGCGAACGCCATCTGCAACTCGCCCTGCGCAATCTGCGGCAGAATCGCCGCGCGTTGCGCCGCGTTGCCGCCAAGCCGCACCAAGCCGCCGCCCAGCACGACCGTCGCGAGATACGGTTCGACCGCGAGAGCGCGGCCCAACGCTTCCATCACGATCATCGTTTCGACAGGGCCGCAGTGGCTGCCGCCGTATTCCTCGTCAAACGAAAGGCCCAACAGACCCATGTCGGCGTAACGCGCCCAAAGCTCGCGGCTGAAACCGTCCGGCTCAGCGAGATACTTCGCGCGCTGCTCGAACCCGTACTCGTCTTTGACGAGCCGGTCGACACTGTCCTTGAGCATGCGTTGCTCATCGGTGAAATCAAAGTCCATATCTGATGCTTCTCCGCAGTTCGCCCGTCGCTCAAAGTCCGAGTACGGACTTGGCGAGAATGTTCTTCTGAATCTCGTTGGAGCCGCCCACGATCGAGACATGACGCGCGAAGTAGTGATTCGGCGCAACGGTGAGCGCCCATTCGGGTTCGCGAACCGGATCGGCAAGCCCACGCAGGAAGTCGAGGTCGAGCGGTAGAGCATCCGGCCCTGCCACCTCGAGGAGCAATTCAGCCGAGAGTTGCTGCAGCTCCGAACCCTTGATCTTCAGGATCGAAGTCTTCGGGTCGGGCACGTGGCTCTGCTGCGCGCTGCTCTCGGCGATCACGCGCATCTGCGTCATCTCCAAGGCCTTCAGTTCCACCTCGACAGCCGCGACACGTTCACGAAAACGCGAGTCGTCCCACAGCACACCGTCGCCGCAGGGCACGCGCTTCGCAAGATCCTTCGCGTGACGCACGCGCATCTTCGAAACGCCCACGCGCGCAATGCCGCTGCGTTCGTTGCCAAGGAGATACTTCGCGTAATCCCAACCCTTGTTCTCCTCGCCAATTCGGTTCGCAACCGGCACGCGCACGTTGTCGAAGAACACCTCGTTGGTTTCGTGGTGGCCGTCGATCGTGACGATCGGGCGCACGGTCAGGCCCGGTGTCTTCATGTCGATCAGCAGGTACGTGATGCCCTGCTGTTTCTTGCCGCTCGAATCCGTGCGTACGAGACAGAACATCCAGTCCGCGTGATGCGCCGTCGAAGTCCAGAGCTTCTGGCCGTTGATGACATACTGGTCCCCGTCGCGCACCGCCTGGGTTCGCAGCGCGGCCAGGTCCGAACCGGCGCCGGGCTCGGAGAATCCCTGGCAGAACCAGTATTCGAGGCTCGCGATGCGAGGCAGGAAATGGCGCTTTTGCTCCTCGTTGCCGAACGCGATCAAAACCGGACCGATCATGTTCACGTTGAATGACAGCGTCTCGGGCGCCGGGGCCATGTGCAGCTCTTCCTTGAAGATGTATTGCTGCACCGCGCTCCAGCCCGTCCCGCCCCACGCCTTGTCCCACGCTGGCGTCGCCCAGCCGCGCTCGTAGAGCATGCGTTGCCAGCGGCGCAGGTCGGCCGCCGAATAGCGCTGCCCCAAGGTAGCTTTGCGTCGGATGTCGGCCGGCAGCGCTTCCTTGAAGAAGGCTCTGACCTCATTGCGGAACGCCAGCTCTTCGTCGGTATATCGCAGATCCATGAGTGTCTCGTTTCGTCTTTTATGGGTCGCCTGTCGGGTGCGGCTCAGGCCAGCGTTCCCGCTTCTTTCAACTCGCCAATGCGGCCCGGTTCGAGCCATGCCGCCAGCGCGGCGTCGATCGTGGTCGCGTCGGGCGCCTCGGGCGCCGTCGGCTTCGCGGGCACCGTGGCGGAGAAGCGCGGCGCCGGCGCGGGCTGCACGATGCCGTCCACTTCGATGAACGTGCCGCGCGCCTTCAGATGCGCATGCTCGGGTGCCTCGGTCCACGACAGAACCGGCGCGAAGCACGCGTCCGTGTGTTCGAGCAAGGTGGTCCATTGCTCGCGTGTGCGTCGCTTGAATTGCAGCGCGAACAGTGCGCGCGCGGCGGGCCAGTTGCTTGCGTCGAGCTGCGTACCCAGCGTTTGCGGATCGATGTCGAGCAGGCGGAGGAGTTCGAGATAGAACTTGTCCTCGATGGGGCCGACCGTAATCCACTTGCCGTCCGCGCATTCATAAACGTCGTAGAAGTGCGATCCCGAATCCGTGATATTCGTCCCGCGCCCGTCGCGCCAGATGCCGGCAGCCTGCATGCCGAAGAACGTGGTAGCAAGGTTGGCCGTGCCGTCGACGATCGCGGCATCCACGATCTGTCCCGCGCCGCCGTTGCGCGCATGCAGGATCGCCGACAGGAGCCCCATTGCAAGGTACAGCGAACCGCCCGCATAGTCGCCGATCAGATTCAGCGGTATCGACGGCGGCTGATCGCGGCGGCCAATTGCGTTGAGGACGCCGGTGATCGCGATGTAGTTCAGGTCATGCCCGGCGTACTGCGCGAGCGGACCTTGCTGGCCCCATCCCGTGATGCGTCCGTAAGCGAGCTTCGGATTGCGTTCGAGGCAGGCCTGCGGGCCCAGCCCGAGTCGCTCGGTCACGCCGGGTCGGAAACCTTCTATCAGGGCATCGGCGCGCTCCACCAGCGTGAGCACGAGTTCGACGGCCTCCGGGTCTTTCAGGTCGAGCGCAATCGTCTTCCGGTTGCGCAGCAACAGGTTGTAGCGCAGCGGACGCTCGATACCGAGCTTGACCGGCTGGCGACGTTCGATGCGCAACACCGTCGCACCCAGATCGGCGAGCAGCATCGCCGCCATGGGCCCCGGGCCGATGCCGGCCAGCTCGATGATTCGAACTCCTGCAAGCGGACCCATGGTTCAACCCTTGCGAGCGTGGGCGCGCATGGCGTCCCATTGCTCGTCGGTCCAGTCCTGCATCGCGCGGAAGGTCGGGCCGCCAACACCCTGCATCCAGCGGCCGCCGTCGATCACGATCATGTCGCCGGTGATGTAGCCGGAGCCATTGGACGCCAGATAAGCGTAGAGATTGGCAAGTTCCGCGTGATCGCCGAAGCGCCTCAGCGGCACCGAGCGCTCCTGCGGCTCGACCTGCGAGCCCGGCGGGTACAACTGCTCCCATGCGCCCGGCGTCGGGAACAGTCCGGGCGCCACCGCGTTCAGGCGAATGCCCTTCGGGCCCCACTCGACCGCAAGGCTACGGGTCATGGCGAGAATACCCGCCTTCGCGGCCGCGGACGGCACGGTAAAGGCCGAGCCGGTCATCGTGGGCGTCGATACGGTACTGATCACGTTGCCCGGGTGACCCGCGTCGATCCAGCGCTTGCCCGCCGCGATCGTGCAATAGAAGCTGCCGTGCAGCACGATGTCGAGCACCGCATCCACCGCGCGCGCCGACAGGCTTTCCGTGCGCGCGATGAAGTTGGCCGCCGCGTTGTTCAGCAATACGTCGAGCGGACCATCCCGCCAGATCGTCTCCATCATCGACTCGACGGACTCGCCGCTGCGCACGTCCGCCGGGACCGTCGTGACACGCGCGCCAGGCACGACGCCGCGAAACTCGTCGGCCGTCGCGTCCAGCACTTCCTTGCGGCGACCGCAGATGACGAGATCGGCGCCCAGTTCGAGGTAGCGCAGGCCGATACTCTTACCAAGGCCGGTGCCTCCCCCGGTGATGAGGATTCTTTTGTTCTTCAGCAGGTCAGGCGTAAACATATGCGTTGAACTTCCAGTAGGGACAGCAACGGAGAATGGCAGCGTCAGGCACCCGTGAAAACCGGCTTGCGTTTTTCCATGAAGGCCGTCACCGCCTCCGCGTGGTCGCTCGTTTGACGGGTCAGCGGATTGAGGTCAGTTTCGAGGCGGCATGCGTCTTCGATCGAATTGCCCGCATTGACGAGGCTCGCCTTCAGGAGCGCCAGCGTCACTGGCGGATAGTTCGCGAAGCGCGCCGCGGCCTCGATCGCCGCAGCGAGCGCGCCGCCGCTCGCGACCACCTCGCTGATCAGGCCGATGCGGCGCGCCGTGGCCGAGTCGATGACATCGCCTTTCAGCATCAACTCACGCGCCTTGCTGCCGCCGACCTTTTGCGGCAGCGTCCATAGAATTCCAGTGTCGGGAAGCAGTCCGACCTTGCCGAACGCACATGAGTACTTCGCGGTATCGGCACCGACCACGACATCGCATGCAGCCGCCAGCGACAGCCCCGCTCCATAGCACGTGCCCTCCACCGCCGCAACGACCGGCTTCGTGCCCGTATAAATCAGCTTGAACAGACGCACGCCCACCGCGATACGCTCACGAAGCGCCAGCAACTGTAGAGTGGTCGCGTGCATTTCGGACAGGTCGCCGCCCGCGCAAAAATGGCCGCCCGCGCCTGTCAGCACAATGGCGCGCGTTTGCGGATCGTCGTGCATCAGCCGGTGCAAGACCTCGGTCAGCGCAACGCGCATCCTCATGGAGAACGCGTTGCGGCGCTCGGGATAGTTCATCGTGACAATGGTCACGTCGCCTTGACGGCGCACCTGCACGATCTCGTCGGCGCCCGCGGCTTTTTCCTTCTGCTCGATACTCATCGCATTGCTCCCCGCGCTCACTCACCCGTGAAGACCGGTTTGGTCTTTTCCATAAACGCCTTGCAGGCAGCCTGATGGTCTTTCGACTGACGCAGGATGGGCTGATAGTCGATCTCGGCTCGCAGCGCGCCTTCCATGGTCGCCGCGGCGTTGGTCAGCGCGTCCTTCAGCAGCGCCACGCCGAGCGGCGGCAAGTCGGCAAGACCGCGCGCAACTTCGATTGCCTTTGCGCGCGCAGTACCCGGCCCGACGACTTCGTTGGCAAGGTGAATCGTGCCGGCCTTGTCGCCGTCGATTTCAGTGGCGAGCGAGAGCATCTCCCTCGCGCGAGCCATGCCTATGCGCTTCGGAAGCGTCCACAGAATACCGGTGTCCGGAATCAGGCCGACGCGCAGAAACGCCGCGCAAAAGCGTGCACTCGATGCAGCCACGACATAGTCGGTCGCGACCGCGAGCGACAGCCCGGCGCCGAAGGCTACGCCTTCCACGGCCGCCACGACCGGCTTGGGTCCCGCCTGCATTTCACGCACTACCACGCACGACTCCGCCAGAATCTCGCGGCTTTGCAGGATCGTGCGCTGCGTCATCTCGGAGATGTCGGCGCCGGCGCAAAAGTGCTCGCCCGCGCCCGTCAGGACGATTGCCCGCGAGTCCGGATCGTCCACCATCAGCCGATGCATCGTGTCGCGCAACAACTGACGCATCTGACGTCCCATCGCGTTGCGGCGTCGAGGATTGTTTAGCGTCACGATCGCGACCGGTCCCTCGCGGGTCACCTCGATCAGCGACGTCGTATCGTTTTCTGCCGTTTCTTTTTCGCTCATGTTGGCTTCCTTCAGTCGGCCACGAACACCGGCTTGCGCTTTTCCATGAAGGCGCTCACGGCCTCCTGGTGTTCGCGGCTGCGGCGCAGGATGGGCTGCAGGTTGACTTCCGCTTCGATGGCGTCGTCGAGCGTACGGATGCCCGTCGCGAGCGCGGCCTTCAGGTGCGCGGTGGCCACCGAGGGCAGTTCCGCGTACTGTTGCGCCACCTTCGAGGCCGCGTTCAGCGCCTCGCCGGGCTCGACGACCTGATTGGCAAAACCGGTCTCGCCCGCTTCGACGCCGTTGAACTCACGAGCACTCAACATGAGCTCGCGTGCAAGGCCACCGCCCACGCGCTGCGACAACGACCAATAGAGCCCCGTATCGGGCAGCAGCCCGACCTTGACGAACGCGCTCGCATAGCGCGCGGCCGACGATGTGACGACATGATCGCAAGCAGCGGCGAGCGACAGACCAGCGCCAAACGCAAACCCTTCGACGGCGGCGACGATCGCTTTCGGGCCTTCCACCATCAGTCTAAAAATATCGAGCGGCAGTTCATTGCGCTGTCGATATTCGAGCACCTTGCGCGTCTGCATCTCCGAGATGTCGCCACCCGCGCAAAACGTATTGCCCGCGCCGGTCAGTACGATCGCACGGCACGCTTCCTCATGATGCATCAGGCGATAAAGCCGCGCGTACAACGTCTCGCGCATCTTTAGCGAAAACGCGTTTCGCCGTTGGGGATAGTTCAATGTGACGATCGCGATTGCACCGTCTTGCCGGACCTGTACGATCTCTGCTGCATCGTTGCTGGTCTCTTCGCTCATCTGTCCGTCTCCTGTCGATCGGGGTTAGCGTTTTAGCGCTTACTCCGATCCCATGCAAAGCTGTTGACAGTGACCCTGGCGGGCGGCGTGTCTCACAGCGTGTCTTTACAGGGTTTCCTGCGTCCCGAGAATCACCGTGGCCTGGCTCGAGAGCACACCACCGTTACCGTGCGCGATTGCCAGTTTCGCACCGGGTATCTGGCGCTCACCAGCGCGGCCCGTCAATTGCCGCATCGATTCTTCCATCAGGAACAGTCCATACATGCCGGGGTGAACGCAGGACAAACCGCCGCCGTTCGTGTTGACCGCGAGCCGGCCGCCCGGCGCGATGCCGCCGTCCGAAACGAAGCGGCCGCCTTCGCCTTTAGGGCAAAAGCCGAGGTCTTCGAGAAACAGAATGGTGTTGATCGTGAAGGCGTCGTACAGCATCGCGACGTCGATATCGTTCGCCTTCACGCCCGCCATTTGATACGCACGCCTGCCCGATTCCGCTGCGGCAGTCACCGTGAGATCCGGCATGCTCGCGATTTCGCGGTGCGAAGTGGCCGAGGCCGCGCCGAGCAGATACACCGGCTTGTCGGTGAGATCACGCGCTCGATCGGCGCGCACCATGACGATCGCTGCCGCGCCATCCGTCACGAGGCAGCAATCGCGCACGGAAAGCGGATCCGACACGAGGCGCGCGCCCATCACGTCGTCGATCGACAGGGGCGTGCGCATATACGCATCCGGATTCAGTTGCGCCCACTTGCGGGCGGCGACGGCCACCTCGGCCAGATGCTCACGCTTCGTGCCGTATTGATGCATATGACGCGCCGCCGCAAGCGCATACGACGACACCGGATTCATCGGCTTATACGGGCTCTCCCACGGCGAAGGACGCGACGACTGCACGAGCTTGCCCGCCGCGCTGCGCTGATTGCTCCCATATGCAATCAAGGCAACATCGATCTGTCCCGTACACAACGCCATGGCCGCCGTATGCGCGTAGATTTCGAACGCCGATCCGCCGCTTCGGTTGTTGTCGGTGAACTTCGGGTTAATACCGAGGTATTCGGCAAACGTGAGACCCGACAGCATGTCGTCCGGCGTGCACACGAAAAGGCCGTCTACATCGCCAGGCGTAAGTCCCCCCTGGGCGAGCGCGTCAACGGACGCACGCGCAGCAAGGTCCAGCGACGACAAGCCAGGTGCTTCCCCCATCCCATAGGTGGCGCCTGCCACCAGTGCGGTACGCCCGCGCAAGTTGAATTCCATTCGATCTACCTTTCATCGGTGTGACCGGCTGTTGACGGCCGGCTGCGGGTTAGCGGGCGTCAGGCTGGTTCGAACACAAGCAATGCCGCATCCCCTCGGTACACGATCTTCGCCTGCACCGGCATGCCAATGCGCACGGCCTCCGGCTCGATGCCCTCCACACAACTCAGCATGCGCACACCTTCTTCCAGATCGATCACTGCGACGTTGTAGCTGGGCGTGGGCGATTTCTGGCGCACCACGGTAGTGGAATAAACCGTCCCCTTCCCGCAGGCTTCGACCCACTCCAGATCGCGCATCCCGGTAACCGGCTCAGCCACCCGCGGGTAGAAGACATAGCGGCCGCTGCCGCGGCTGCGCTGGATCATCAAGCGGCCCTCGGCCAGGAATTTCTGATAATCGACTTCAGGACAAAGAGAGTCCATTCCCCGCTCCTCCAAATTGTTTTGCCATGGGCTCACGCCGAATCGAGCCGCTCCGTCGGGCCAAAATGGAACCAATAACCGAACACTGTTCCAAATCTTAAACGCACTGGGAGCGCGCTGTCAACGCCGGGAAAGCCCTGCCGTGCCCCGCCGTACAAGGCTGAAACTACATCCCGACCAAATTCCCGACGCACCTCGGACAAACCCGCGGGAGCCGGTTTCAGCGCTTGACGATCACCCGGCCCTTCGTTTAATTTATCGAACATCGTTCATAAACGTGAAGACTTCGAATGTGATCAGGAAGTGGTCGGCGGGGGCGACGTATCCCCAGTCCGGAGACGAATCCGGGGGGCCGGCCCGAAAAAACCGTTAGCAAGAGAGCTCGAAGTGACATACGAACTAACAGACGACCAGCTTCAGATCCGCGACCTCATCCGTCGCGTCGCACGGGAGCGCGTGGCGCCGCGGGCCGACGAGATCGACCGTACGGCCGGGTATCCGCACGACATGTACGCACTGCTCAAGGAACTCGGCCTCTTCACGTTGCCGTTTCCTGAAGCGTATGGCGGTGCCGGCAGCGTGATGTCGGCCTGCATCGCCGTCGAGGAGTTCGGGCGGGTTTGCTACAACACGGGCTATCTGCTGGTCGTGCAATGGACACCCTTCGGAGCGATTCTCGAAGGCGGCACCGAAGAGCAGAAGGCTCGCCTGCTGCCGGGGCTCGCCTCCGGTGAGTTGCGCGGTGCGCTGTCCATTACCGAGGCTCAAAGCGGCTCCGACGTTTCGGGCATTCGCACGACAGCGCGCCGCAAGAACGGCGGCTATGTGCTCAACGGCTCAAAGATCTGGTGCACGAATTCGCATATCGCCGACTTCATTCTCGTCGCCGCCAGGACGCTCGACGAGGAAGGACAGGCGCTGGGGATCAATCTTTTCATCGTCGGTCGCAACACGCCGGGCCTGACGATCGGCAACGAAGAAGACAAGATGGGCGCGCGCGGCGTGGCGTCGTGCCCCCTTTACTTCGACGATGCCTTCATCCGCGCGGAAGACCGTCTCGGGCCGGAAGGCGGCCAGGGGTTCAAGGTGGCAATGGAGGCGCTCAACACGAGCCGTCCCATCGTGGCCGCGCGCGCGGTTGGCATCGCGCAGGGCGCGATCGATCACACCGTCAAATTCATTCAGGACCGCGTTGCGTTCGGCCAGAGCATCAGCAACTTTCAGGGTGTGCGCTGGATGATCGCTGACATGGTCACCCAGACCGAGGCCGCGCGCCAACTCGTCTATCGCACGGCGTCGCTCGTCGATGCGGGCGTTAGCGGCCGTGAACTCGCCCCAATGGCGGCGATGGCGAAGATGTTCGCGTCGGATGTCGCCATGAAGGTCGCGACCGATGCCGTGCAGCTATTCGGCGCCGCAGGCATCTCCAACGAGTACCCGATCAACCGTTATTTCCGCGACGCGAAGGTGGTGCAGATCATCGAAGGCACCAACCAGATCCAACGCAACATCGTCGCGGACAGCGTGCTAGGCCGCATCAAGAAGAACTGACAACGACAGCTCAGCTAACAGCCGAGCCGACAACGACAGAGGACAGGCAATGGAAGAAATCGAAACGGTTGGTCTGGGAATTCACTGGGAGGACCTGCCCATTGGACGCAAGTTCAAGACCGTGGGCCGCACGGTGACCGAAACGGATGTCGTGAATTTTGTTTCGGTGACAGGCATGCTGGAAGTTCTGTTCACCAACACCGAGTTTCTTCGCGAGCAGTCGGCCATCAAGGGGCGCGTCGCGCCGGGCGCGCTGGTCTTCACGTTGATGGAAGGGCTGCTCACGCAGGCCACCATGCAGGGCGTCGGCTTCGCGTTCCTCAACATGGAACTCGACATCAAAGGCCCGACCTATGTGGGCGACACGATTCACGTGGAATGCGAGGTGATCGAATGCAGGCCTAGCAAGGGGCGCCCCGGACTTGGGCTGGTGCGCACCCGTAACCGCGTGATCAGGCAGGACGGCACGGAAGTGATGGTGTACACGCCGCTCAGACTCGTTAAAGGCAAGGACTACAAGGCCTGAGCATGGAAAATCCCCAACAGCCCCTCGAACCGGCGACCGGCCCGTTAGCCGGTGTCCGCGTGATCGACCTGACCATCAACGTGCTCGGTCCGGTCGCCACGCAGCTACTCGGCGACATGGGCGCGGACGTCATCAAGATCGAACCGCCCGAAGGCGACCAGAACCGCAAGAATGGCCCTGGCCGCAACCCCGACATGGCAGTGTTCTATACGATCATGAACCGCAACAAGCGCAGCGTGATCCTGAACCTGAAGCAGGCCGAATGCCGCGAAGCGCTGCTCAAGCTCGTCGAGACCGCCGACGTCATCGTGCACAGCATGCGCCCGAGTGCCGCCGAGCGCCTCGGCATCGACTATGAAACCGTGCGGGCGCGCAACCCACGCATCGTGTACGCGTCGGGTGCCGGCTATCGAATCGACGGACCCTACAAGGACCGCCCCGCTTTCGACGACGTGATTCAGGGTGAAACCGGCATTGCCGCGATGAACCGCGACGCGGACGGCTCGCCGCGATACTTCCCCACCGTGATCGTCGACAAGTTCTGCGGCTACGTGCTGGCGTCGTCGATCGGCATGGCGCTCTATCACCGCGAGCGGACCGGTGTCGGCCAACTCGTCCACGTGCCGATGTTCGAAACGATGCTGCAATTCAATCTTTTCGAGCATCTTTGGGAAGGTGCGCTGGGCTCCAATGACGGAACCGGCCTGGGCTATCCGCGCATGTTCTCGCCGCACCGCCGGCCCTATGCGACAAAAGACGGGCATATCTGCCTGCTCGCCGTGAATAACGAGCAATGGCGCCGCGTGCTGTGCGCAATCGGTGCAGCGCATCTGCTCGACGACCCGCGCTTCCAGCACATGGCCGAGCGTATGCGCAACATCAGCGAGCTGTATCGCATCGTCGGCGACGCCATCCGCAACAAGACGACTGCGGAATGGAATGCGATCTTCGCCTCGGCGGACGTGCCGCACGGTCCCGTGCGCGACCTGAAAGACCTGATGCACGACGCGTACATCAAGGAGACCGGGTTCTTCCAGCGCTTCGAGCACCCGACCGAAGGCGACATGGTCATGACCTCGATACCGGTGCACTTCTCCGAGTCGCCCGGCAACGTTCGCTATCTGCCGCCGAATCTCGGCGAGCACAGCATCCAGGTTCTGGTCGAAGCGGGATATAGCGCGGACGAAGCGAGCGCGCTCCTCGCCCTGGCCACAGGAAGGGGCGAAGCCATATCGGAAGCGCTGAGCAAGGATTAACTGGCGCGGCAGCGCCTCGCACATCACGGAGGGAATCAATGAAGGGGCTCAAGGAGAAGGTCGTCGTCGTCACTGGCGCGGCAGGTGGGATCGGAACCGCCATCAGCAGACGATTCGGCGACGAAGGTTCGACCGTCGCGCTGTTCGACCTGAACGAAGAAGGCGCCGTGCGTGTCGCGGCGGAAATCGAGGCGGCGGGCGGCAAGGCGCGAGCCTACCGCGTCGACATCACGGATCACGAAGGTGTGCATGCTGCGGTGGCGAGAGTCGAGGAAGAACTGGGACCGATCGAGGTTCTCGTGAACAACGCCGGCTGGGACATGGGTGCGTTCTTCCTGCAAACCGAGAAACCGTTCTGGGACAAAGTGGTGGCGATCAATCTGTACGGACCGCTGAACATGCACCATGCCGTGCTGCGACGGATGGCCGAACGTGGCCGTGGCCGCGTCGTCAACATCTCGTCGGATGCGGGACGCGTGGGCTCCTCGATGGAAGCGGTGTACTCGTTCTGCAAAGGCGGCCTCATCGCCTTCACGAAGACGATGGCACGCGAAATGGCCCGCCAGATGATTCCCGTCAACGTCGTTTGCCCCGGCCCGACCGCGACGCCGCTTCTCGACAACCTCGCGCAGGGCGAGAAAGGCGAGCGCATCAAGGCCGCCCTCGTGAAGGCCGTGCCGTTCGGCCGCATGGGCGAACCTGGCGACATCCCGGGCGTGGTGGCCTTTCTCGCGAGTGACGACGCCGCGTTCATCAGCGGTCAGGTCATCAGCGTGTCGGGCGGTCTGACGATGGCTGGATAAACGGCAGCGCGAACGCAATCAATCAACAACATTGGAATACGACATGGAATTCAAGGACATCGGCTATCAGGAGGCGGACGGGGTCGCGACGATCACCATCAATCGCCCGAAGGTGTACAACGCATTCAGCGCCAACACCGTTGAGGAGCTCATCAAGGCCTTCGGCCTCGCGGGATGGAACAAGGATATCGGCGTCGTGGTGCTCACGGGCGCCGGCGACAAGGCGTTCTGCACGGGCGGCGACCAGTCCGGCGACGGCTACAACGGGCGCGGCACCGTCGGTCTGCCGATCGAGGAACTGCAAAGCATCATCCGCGACATTCCGAAGCCCGTGATCGCACGCGTGAACGGCTATGCAATCGGCGGCGGCAACGTGCTGGTGACGCTCTGCGATCTCGCCATCGCTGCCGAGACCGCGGTCTTCGGTCAGGTCGGCCCGAAGGTCGGGTCGGTCGATCCGGGCTTCGGCACCGCCTACCTCGCGCGCATCGTCGGTGAGAAGCGCGCGCGCGAAATCTGGTACCTGTGCCGCAAATACAGCGCGAAACAGGCGCTCGACTGGGGTCTCATCAACGCCGTCGTGCCCGCGGAACAACTCGACGCCGAAACGAAGAAGTGGTGCGACGAGATTCTGCAGATGAGCCCTACCGCTATTGCGCTCGCCAAGCGCTCGTTCAATATCGATACCGAGAACATCCGCGGCATCGGCGCGTTCGCGATGCAGGCGCTTGCGATGTACTACGACACCGACGAATCGAAGGAAGGCGGCAATGCGTTCCGCGAAAAGCGCAAGCCGGAGTTTCGCAAGTACGTGAAGTGACCGGCGGAAATGCCGGCGGGGCGACGCTCGGCTCGGCGTCGCCCTTTGCGCATACGCGCGCCGAAGTTCAGTATTTGCGGAAGTTCACGCCGACACGCGTGCCAAGCCCCGGGAGCCGGTTGATGGGGCGGCTGCCATGCTCCGGGGCGGCTTCGCCCCATGCGAACCACACGTCAGGCTCGCGCGCGTCGCCCACGCGCCGCCAGCGGCCGTCCACCTGCGGATTCCTGAGCGTCCCGAGACCGACCAGACGCCCGCGCGGATCGGGCATGAACGCCCACTCTTCGCCGAACGCTGAGTAACGGATGCCTTCCTGCCAATACCCATTCGCGCCGAAATCGATGGTGCCCGTCACGTCATAGGTAAAGCGCACCTCGCCCTTCTCGTTGCCGAGAATCGCGAAGCCGAACATGTCGTTACCGAGCGTGAAGTGCCCGAAGTCGATGCTGCCATCCTTATAACGCGTCGCCCACGTGTACCAGACGCGTTCCAGCTTCTCCCGCACCAGCGCATCTTTCGTCTTGTAGATCTCGCCGCCTGCGTTGACGACTGCCGCGACATACCGTGCGTGGGACACGCGCGGCCCAAGACCGCCGCAAAGTAACGGGTGACGAATGCCGAGCGCACTGGCATAGCCAATGCCGCGACTCGATCCGGTGACGATTGCGACCTTGTCCGTGAGGTCAAAAAGCGATGAGGGCATACGTACTCCACAAAAATGGAGGCTTGTCGATGAAAGCCCTCGCGTCGCGCGCTTCGCTCAGGCAAGCGATTATTTCCCCACCTGCCACGCCATGCCGCCGCTTTGCTTTCTTTGCGCCAATGCCGCCTTCTCGATCCGCAACGCCTCTTCCAGCGAAGCTAGCGCACCCTGATCGATCACGCGCTTGACCGTCGCGACGAGCTCGGGTCGGCGGCTCGCAATCGTCTTCGCTAGTGACGCTGCCCGCTCCATCAGTTGCTCGTGGCTGACCACCTCGTTCACGAGGCCGATGCGCAACGCCGTGGCGGCGTCAATCGGATCGCTCGTCAAGCTGAACTGCTTCGCCCACCGCGGACCCACGATATACGGCAACCTCGCGGTCATGCCGCCCCCCGCGAGCGCGCCGATTTTCGTGTGCGTGTCGGCAAAGCGCGCACGCTCGGACGCGATGATGAAATCGCACCCGATTGCAAGTTCCAGCCCGCCTGTAACGGCGGCGCCGTTGACCGCCGCGATTACCGGCTTGGTGATGCGCGGCCACATATCGATCATGTCCGCGACCCGCGTGCGCGGCGCATCGGGCGCGGAAAAATCATTCAGGTCGAGCCCAGCACAAAAGGCCGGATCGGCGCCCGTCACGATAAGGACGCGCAGGCTTTGGTCCGCTTCGAAACGACGCAATGCGTCGACCAGCGCTTCGGTCAATGCGAGGTTCAGTGCGTTGCGGGCCGCGGGCCGGTTCAGTGTCAACGTGAGAACCGTTCCGTCACTCTGCACGCCGAGCAGATCGGTTGCATTTGCGTTCATGGCAATGCCTCGAAAGGGTTCACGCCGCCGCGACCATTGCCTCGTGCTGAATCTGGCGTGCGTAGCGATTCAGGTGGTAGTCCGTGTTGCCGAACAATGCGTCGAGCACCAGATGACGGCGATAGTGATGGCCCACCTTATATTCATCCGTGATGCCGTAGCCACCGTGCAACTGGATACCCTGTTGCGTGACGAACTTCGCGCCACGAGTGGTCTGTGCCTTGCAGCCCGAGATTTCGACGCTCCGGTTCTCCCTGTCCTCGCTGATAGAGAGCAACGCACGGTGCAGTGTTGCGCGCGCCTGCATCGCTTCGATCGCCATGTCGGCCATCCGGTGTTGCAGCGCCTGGAAGCTGCCAATCGCCACCCCGAACTGCTTGCGCGTTTTCAAGTACTCCGCCGCGAGCTCGATAGCGTCTTCCATATCGCCCACCAGTTCGGCACAGATCGCAACGACCGCTTCGTCAACGGCGGCCTGCAGTCCTTCGAACGCTCGCCCAGCCTCACCCAGAACATTCGATTCCGCGACGATCACACCATCGAGCAGCAAGTCGGCAGATGGCGTGCCGTCGAGCAACGCGCAAGTCTTCAGCGTCACGCCTGCCTGCTTCGGATCGACGACGAAAACCCCGATGCCGTCCGTGGCATCGGCTGCACCCGCCGCGCGCGCGACAACAAGCAGACGGTCTGCAACGGGCGCTCCAACCACGAGCGTCTTATAGCCGTCCAGCCGCCACGACCCGTCCTCTGTCTTCTTCGCGGCGGCCGTCACGTAATGCACCTGACCCCGCGCTTCACGTTCACTGTGCGCGACTGCATAGACAGTCTCGCCCGAAACGATCTCGCCAAGTATCGCCTCGCGCTGCCCGTCTCGCCCGCAGCGCGTGACAAGCGACGCAGGAAACACACCACACATCACGTATGGTTCCAGCACCAGCGCGCGCCCGATCTGCTCGGCCACGATGGCGCTTTCGACTGACGAGAAACCGAGCCCGCCCAATTCATCCGGCACCGCGACACCGAGCCAACCCATTTCGCCGAACCTACGCCACGTCTCGCGCGAAAATCCGCCTCCTTGCGAAGCAAGATTGCGACGATGTTCGAACGTATAACTCTTTTGCAAGAAGCGTTGCGCGCTTTCCTGCAACATCCGCTGTTCGTCGCTCAACTCGAAGTCCATGCTGCACCCTCTTTATGCCGGCAATTGATGCGATCCCACGTCTCGGGATCGAAGACCGTTCGTGACTCGATATGGCGTCAAAGATCGAACAGTGCTTTGGCGATGATGTTTCGCTGAATTTCGGCCGTCCCGCCATAGATCGAGCAAGCCCGCCGATAGAAGACCTCTGCCGCCAGGCCTGGCGCGTATTCAGGTCCGATGAACTGGGCTTCGCGCAGCTCTCGCTCTTCATTCGGATCGGGATAGAACACGGCGCCGTAATCGCCGATCACCTCCAGCAGCATCTCCGTGAGCTTCTGATGGAGTTCAGATCCGCGCACTTTGAGCATGGATCCGATCGCCATACCGCCACTGCGCTCGTCTATCCCTTGATGCAGGATTTTCTGCACCGCCATGTCGATCGCGCGAACCTCCAATTCGTGCTGCGCGAAACGTGCCGCAAACGTCGGATCCTGGATCAACGGCTTGCCGGCCATCCGTTCGCGCGAGGCGTAGTGCCGGATCTTGCGCAGATACCGCTTGAGGGCAGGCGCTTCAGCGCCAAGAAACGCCCGCTCGTTAAACAGCAGAAACTTGGTGTATCCCCACCCCTTGTTGACCTCGCCGATAAGGTTTTCAGCGGGCACACGTACGTTGTCGTAGAAGACTTCCGCCAGATGATGGCAGCCATCGAGTGACGCGATCGGCCGTACGGTAACGCCCGGCGACGACATGTCGAGCAGCAGGAAGGAAATGCCCTTTTGTGGCTTCGCTTCGCTATCCGTGCGGACCAGCACGAAATTCCATTGGCCGTAGGCGCCGAAGCTGGTCCAGATCTTCTGTCCATTGACGATGTAGTGGTCTCCATCGAGAACCGCCGTCGTACGTAGCGATGCAAGATCGGAACCCGAGCCCGGCTCTGAAAAACCCTGTACCCAGAACACTTCACCACGCTGGATAGGAGGAAGAAAGCGCCGCTTCTGCTCTTCGTTGCCAAACTCGCAAATCACGGGTCCGACGAGCGACACGCCCGCCTGATTCTGTATCGGTGCGCCTGCCAGATAGCATTCTTCCTCGAAGATGTAACGCTGCATCGCGGTCCACCCCGTGCCGCCGTCAGCAACCGGCCAATGCGGCACCGACCAGCCGTGCGTTTCGTGCAAGATGCGCGTCCAGCGCTGTGAATCGTCGTCACCTGCCAGAAAGCCCTGCTGCCCGCGAAAGGCCAGGTCGGCCGGCAAATGCTCGTTGAGGAACGCACGAACTTCTTTGCGGAACGCGATGTCCGCGGGATCTACGCGAAAATCCATGGTTTAGCTTCCAGCGTTTTCAGTACGTTGAACCGCGGCGCGCGCCTCGATCTGCGCCCGCTGCTGCGCCAGCGTTGCCGACCAATGTGCGCGGCGTGGGCGGCACGCAATAAAGCTCGTCCACGACACCGCGCCGTCGCTCGAGCACATTGCGTTGGCTGATTGCGCTCTTTGCACTCAATTCGCCGTTATCGAGCGTCGGCTGCTCGCTTTCGAGCACGATGCGCGCAATGCGCGTAGAGCTGCCGCCAGGACGCGCGGCGAGCTGGTCGAGTCCGGTCTGGAAGAACGCGCGCACGCCGCGGCTGTTGACGATCTGGTCGGCGCCCGGCATCGGATCGTGAAGGTCGTCGCAAAGCGCGCGGCACGCTTCGATGTCAGGGAAGACGAGCGCGCTCAGGTAGTCGCGGTCGTGCCCGGCAATCACGATATCCCGCGCATACGGGCCCCACACGTTCAGCGCGTACAGTCGCAACTCGGCGACGTTGACCCAGGTGCCCGAGGACAGCTTGAAATTTTCCGCAATGCGTCCGTCGAAGCGCAGTCCCAGTTCGAGGCGCTGCGGGTCGATGAACGTTGCTGCGTCACCGGAGCGGAAATAGCCTTCCTCGTCGAACGCGGCGGCGGTGCGCTCGGGATCTTTCCAATATCCGGGCGTCACACAGTCGCCGAGGAAACGGATTTCCAGCTTCGCGCCGACCGGCGCCACCTTCACTTTGACGCCGGGCACGGGCAACCCCGCAATCGCTTCGCGTCGCGGATCCCAGGCCGCCGATAGCGGCGTTGGGCCTGCTTCCGTGCTGCCGATGCCCGACATGATGAGCACACGCTGGCCGATGGTACGCACCGCGAGCTCGTCGAGTTGAGCCCAGACGTATTTCGGCAGACTTGCGCCGCCGTAGTAGATGAGCGCGAGTTTGCTAAAGAATTTCTCGCGCAGTGCCTTGTCCGCCTGCAGATGCGGAATGAGCGAGGCCAACCCTTGCGGCGTATTGAGGTAGACCGCCGGCGCGATTTCACGCAATGCCTGCACCGTCGGGCCAATTTCCTCCGGCGTTGGCTTGCCTGGGTCCAGGTAGTAAGTCCCCCCGCCGTACAGCACCATGCCGAAGTTATGCGTGCCGCCAAAAGTGTGATGCCAAGGCAGCCAGTCGACGAGATCCGATGGCCCGTCCTGAAGAAACGCGAACACCTGGGCGACTTGCTGTCGATTGCTGCACAACATGCGCTGCGGATAGATCACGCCTTTCGGTGCGCCTGTCGTTCCCGAAGTAAACATGATCTTGCCCACCGTATCCGGGCCGACTGCCTTGAACGCCTTGTCGACGTCGGCTGTAACCGGCGTCTTCAGCCACTGCGCGACGCGCGAACCGCCACGACCCTCCGGCAACGGACCGACGACGACACATTCCACGTCGCCGAACACCTCACGCAATGCGCGGCCATACTGCGCGCCGTCCTCCGCGAAGACGAGGCCGGGCGTGCATACGGCCGCGAGTTGCCTGAGCTTCGAAAAGTCCTGCGATAACAGCGAATACGCGGGCGTCACCGGGATATAGGGAATCCCGACGTGCAATGCGGCGAGCGCGAAGAGCGCGTGTTCAAAGCTTCGATCGGAGAGAATCATCAACGGACGAGACGGCGACAATCCTCGATCGAGCAGCGCCTGCCCCAGCGCACGCGCACCGTCGAACGCCTGGCGGTAGGTCAGAGACTCCCATGACTTGCCGTCCGGCGTCCGCCGCGCAAGCAACGCGCGCTCGGGCGTGACGCTCGCCCAGTGTTCGAGCCGCTCCGTCAAGCGGACGGGATACGCCTGGAGCGGTTCCTTCAGTTCATACACCACGCTTCCGTCTGGCCTTCGCTCGACGATGGCATCCATGCTGCCGACGCGAATCGGGCGAAACGGCACATCCATCAGGGCGTCGTGCGAAGCCGTACCTGCATCCATCTGAGTCGTCCTGTTGTTATCTGGCAAGTCATGTCCCGCGAGCGCTCGCATCGCCTTCCGATACCTGGAAATGTTGCGGGCCAAGTTCAACCAATAATTGAACGTCGATCATATTTCTGAACAAGAATAACGCGAAATCCCAACCACGTCTATCCGTTGTCACCCACGAGGAAGGCCTGATAGCACACACGCAATCTGGCGCGAATGACGCGCGCAATGTCCGGCACGATCGCAGCCTTGCGCATCGCACAACAACGTGGACAGAAAACAAAAATTGCGCTAATTTCTGAACGCCATTCTCATTGTTAAACACGACACCGGAATTGCTCGATGGCGATTTGCTGACACTGCCGACCGGTTCGATCGACGACTGGCTGCGTCTTGCTTATACCGATGTTCCCGAAAGGCTCTGGCCAGCGGCATCCCGGTCGCTGCTGGCGCATCTCGAACGACTCGACGAACAACGTCGTCCGACTTCGCAGGCCTGATTGCGATCGTCATGCATGCATCGGCTGCCACGCCCGCTAAAACCGAGGGCGCGGGCGGCCTTGTTCGACGGCCGTCTTGTTGCGGACTCAGCTCTCTTCTACAAGCGCGGCCAGTCGGCCATGAATGAGTGCGCGCGCCTCGCCGACCATCCGACTCACGAGTTCCGCGCAGGTGGGAATATCCTCGATAAGCCCGATTGCGAGGCCAGCCGGAAACGTTCCGTCTTCGGTGTCACCCGTCTCGTACACTCGCTTACCGCGCTCACCGCTCACCAGCGGCTTGAGATCCGCAAACGTCACACCCTCTTTTTGCTCGAGTTCCAACACCTGCTCCGCTACCGAATTCCTGAAGATACGCGACGTGTTCTTCAGCGTGCGGAAGATCAACGCCGTATTGCGCTCGTCATGCTCTACGAGCCTGCGCTTGACGTTCTCGTGAATCGGTGCCTCCCGCGTTGCCATGAAGCGCGTACCCATATTGATCCCATCCGCGCCGAGCGCGAGCGCGGCGACCATGCCGCGCGCATCGGCAATGCCGCCTGACGCAAGCATCGGAATATGCAGTTTCGCGGCCGCGGCCGGCAACAGGATCAGATTGGGCACGTCGTCCTCGCCCGGATGTCCGGCGCACTCGAATCCGTCCACGCTCACGGCGTCGCAGCCCAACGCCTCCGCTTTCAGCGCGTGACGCACCGACGTGCACTTGTGGATGACCTTGATTCCCGCAGCCTTGAATGCGGGCATATATGGCTCGGGATTGCGTCCCGCCGTCTCGACGATCTTCACACCGTTCTCCACGACCGCTTGCACGTACTCGTCGTACGGCACTGGCTTGA
This sequence comes from Paraburkholderia sp. MM5496-R1, assembly GCF_050436205.1. Lineage (NCBI taxonomy): Bacteria > Pseudomonadati > Pseudomonadota > Betaproteobacteria > Burkholderiales > Burkholderiaceae > Paraburkholderia > Paraburkholderia sp. MM5496-R1. Next base: position 1,433,273 of record NZ_JBNDLT010000003.1, on the reverse strand, counting down.
TGGTCGGCAGAATGGTCAGGTTGACGGCGAACGGCTGATCCGTCATTGAGCGAACCCGAGCGATCTCGTTGCGCAGCGCCTCGGGCGTGGGCTGCGTCAGAGCAGTGATGGTGCCGAGCGCACCGGCGTTCGAGACGGCGGCGGCAAGTTCAGCGCGACCCACCCACATCATGCCCCCTTGAACAATGGGGTATCGAATCCCAAGCAGCTCTGTAATGCGCGTTTTCATGTGCTGATCCTTGTGTAAGTGCAACCTGATCTTTCGACCGGCAATGGTCGAACGCCGCGTGCGAGGCGCACCGTTCGTTTGTATTTACGAACACTGTGCAATTATATACACTTTCTCGATATCACCGACACTCGTGTGCCGCATTCGCGGACGCCAATGCGATTGCACGAGGCATGAATGATCAGGAGAGTTGATGAACAAGCGAGACAATCAGATTGGCGCTGAGGAAGTGTCGATTCGCCCCACGCCGGACGAGGCGGAACAAGCCGTGCGCACGCTGATCCGATGGGCCGGTGACGATCCCGAAAGGGAAGGTCTCATTAAAACACCTGCACGCGTCGCGCGCGCATACCGCGAGTTCTTCTCGGGCTATGACTCCGATCCGATGCAGATTCTCGCCACCACGTTTTCCGAAGTGGATGGCTACGACGAGATGGTGGTGCTAAAGGACATCCGTTTCGAGAGCTACTGCGAACACCATATGGTGCCTATCATCGGACGTGCGCACGTTGCCTACTTGCCCGAGCATCGCGTGGTCGGCATCTCCAAACTCGCGCGCCTCGTCGATGTCTATGCCAAGCGCCTACAGATTCAGGAGAAGATGACCGTTCAGATCGCCGATGCGCTGAACACCGTGCTGCAGCCGAAGGGAGTCGCTGTCATTCTCGAAGCCGCGCATCAGTGCATGAGTACGCGAGGCGTGCACAAGCCCGGCGCATCGCTGGTGACGAGCCGAATGCTGGGCGCATTCCGTGACGATCCTTCCACCCGCCGCGAGTTTCTGTCGATTGTCGGTCACAGCACGATTGCGCCATTACCCAATAGCTGAAAGCCAACGTCGGCTTGCTGCCGACGTTGGCTTTCATGGCAAATCGATGCTGGTATCCGTGGCAAGCGTCGTAGCAGGCTTGCGTCTGGCCTTAAACCTCGCTGGGTTGGCGCGTCTTTAAAGGCCGTTCGTAAGAGACGTCTTCACGATTTCGTGCACTGACGCCATTGCCCATCAGGATTTCTCGCCACGCAGTAGGCACTTCCGCAGGAGTCAGTTCGTTGATCGCTTCGGAGATGCAGACGCGGGCGGCAATCGCCCACACGCCATCACGCTTTTCGAAGCGGTCGATATAGCGCCCCACCGCTAGCGTGTCTGGCTTGACGCGATTTTCTCCGAAGAAAAGCCAGTACGTCTCCCCGTGCGCCTCGTCGCCCTGCAATTCGACGCTGTGATTGAACACCATATGGTGGTGCGACAACTGATGCTCGGTATGGTACGCAAAGGCCCAGTCAACGAATTCCTCTGCATCCCCGACGAATGCGCCGTGGTCGTCGATTGCGTCCGGATGGTACGCCGACAGCGTCAACTTCCGGTCCATGCGATCGACCCCGCGGCAATAGCGGTGTACGCATTCGAGTATGTCCTGCTTATCCAAGAGTGCTTCGACGCGCGCGCTCAGTTCTTCATTCATGGCTTCTACCGTTAGATAGTCATGGCGACAAAAAAGACGACCGCACCGATCACGGCGCCAATGAAGCAACAACCCTCGCCTGTCGACAAATCGGCTTCCTGCGCCCGCGCACGGCTCGCAATCGCACATCCGACGATGCCCGCCAATGCCGTCGCCCCGAGCACGGCAAACATCATCACGACGTCGAAGAGTGCGGACCGGCCTAGCTCTTCCATGCGCACATCGCGTTGCAGCAGCCAGACCGCCGCCGCCGAAATCGACAGGAGAATGAGTGGGAGCCATACTCTACGCGCTTCCCGAGCGCTCTCGCGAGTCAGCGTTTTCATCGCGCCCGGCCCTCCGTCCGCAGCTTGCCCAGAGCACGAGGCGCCACCGCGCCCAACACGCGCGCCGCCCAATTCGATTGTTTTGCGCGAGCCGATTCGTCCGACGACGGAGCGCCCTTTTCAGCGCGCTGGCGACGATAGTCGTACGTATAGTCCGCAAGAGGACCACGTAAATCGCTGTCGAGAAAGTACATCGCATGTCTCCGATCAGGCTTATGCCTCTCGGGCGCTTGCATGGCGCCTCTTGATGAACATCCTAGGCCACGGAATATGGTTATGCAACAAGTCGTTCAATTAATGGCGTCGGTGTTTTCACTACCCGACAAGGCACAGACCGACGCGCATGCGCGAGCGCCCGCGGCACACATGGACGTGTGTGCGAACGGGTCGGCAATCAATCGGGGAAAGGGAATGGCAGCGCCAAGCCGCGTTCTCGACGCAGCTTAGCGATTCGAAAATGACACGCAGACGAGTGATCAGGAGACCTGGAAGCCGCCGTCGACAGCGAGAAGCTGACCGGTGACGTAGTCCGATGCCGGCGACGCGAAAAACAACACTGCCCTGGCGATATCGGAGGCGACGCCGATGCGGCCCAGCGGCATGCGGCCAGGTTGGGTGATCGGCCCGTGAGCCTGATGAACCTTCGTCGATGCGGCCGCGCCCTCGGTTGCCACGCCGCCGGGCAGTACTGCGTTCACGCGAATTCCGTCTGCTGCGAATTCGAGCGCTGCCACCTTGGTGAGGTTGTTGACGCCCGCCTTCGACGCGCCGTAGTCACCGTTGTCGAAAATCACCGGCTGCAGCGAAGCCACCGACGAAATATTGATAATGGAACCGCCGTTTTTGGCACCTTGCATTCGCTTGATCGCTTCGCGCATGCAGAGGAAGGTGCCGCGCAAGTTGATGCCGAGCACCTTGTCCCACTTTTCTACCGACGTCTCGACGAATTTCGTCTTCGGATAGATGCCCGCGTTGTTCACGAGAATGTCGAGGCGCCCAAGTTTGGCCTGCACCGTTTCGTACATCGCAAGAATCGACGATTCATCGCTGATGTCCACTTTGATCGCGATAGCCTTGCCAGACGCACTTTCGATTTGGCTGGCCGTCTGCTGCGCCGCTTCCTCATTCAGGTCCGCCGCGACCACCGCCGCGCCGGCCGACGCCAGCAGCAAAGCCGTCTCGCGGCCGATGCCTGAGCCTGCCCCTGTTACCACCGCCACTTTCTGATCGAGATTGAAAAGACTCGCCACATTCGTGCTCATTGCTCCTCCTTTGGCTCGCCGCGCGAGCGGGTGATTTTCTGAACGTCATTCGCAAAGATAAACACACCACTTTGGCGTGTCAAGATGAACGAGAAGCGGATGACGAAAGGAGCAGCATGGACGAAGCTGCCGAGCAGTGCGATTGCGCGTATCACCCCGCCGCCGGCGACGCGATATCGCGCATGATGTCGAGCATCGAACGGTGGTAGGGCTTGTGAGGTCTATCGGCCCACACCAGCGACACCTCAGTTTCGCCTGAAGCCGGAACATCCTCGATGTCGACGAAGGCGACACCCTCCACGGGCAGGTATCGCGCCGAGTCCAGCATCAGACCGATGCCCAGTTCATGAGACACGAGGTTGAGCATCGTGTATGGATGGCGCGCTTGCTGGGTCACCCGCGGCGACAGCCCCGCCTCGCGGCGCGCTGTCTCGAACGCAGCGAACAGCGGCTGCGACATCTGCTGAGGGAACATGATGAGCGGGTATCGCGCGAGATCCGCGATACGAATTGAAGGCTGCGCCGCCACGGGCCACTTCGCCGGAACCGCGGCCACCACACGCAGACGCTCGATGACCACGCTTTCCAAACCGGAGACGTCCGCCGAGCTGGTGACTACCACGCCCAGGTCGATGCTGCCGTTTTTCACGCTGGCGACGGTCAAAGCACTGCCGCGCTCGATCAACCGGACGTCAACGCCCGGCCATTGCTTGCGAAGCCCCTGAATGGCTAGCGGCATGATTCGCAGCGCACACATCGGCACGAACGCTACGCTCAGGCTCGCCAGTTCGTCGGCGGCTTGCCGCACGCGCCGCTCGGCCAACTCCGCTTGCGCGATCAGCGGCTTCGCTTCCGCGAGCAACGCGGCTCCGGCGGCTGTGAGCGAAACGCCTCGCGGTGTACGTTCGAGCAGCTTGATACCGAGCTGCTCCTCCAGCCGCATGATCGACTGGCTGAGCGGCGGCTGCGCCATGCCCAGGCGCGCAGCCGCACGGCCAAAGTGCTGGGTCTCCGCGACCGCAACGAAGTGTCTGAGATGCCGCAATTCCATGACGTGATATGGCTTTGATATCGGGTGTCCCCAGCATATTGCCTTTGTCCCGTTGCGGTGCACTACGGACGAACCCTGGTCATATCGGGTGCGCACTATCTTGACGTCCAGCACCGTTCAACATACATTTTAGAATGTCGTTCTACAATACGAATGATGATCAAGGCGGCTCGGGTGAGTCGCATCCGCTATCAATAGCCGCGCCGCCGCGGTTAAACAGGAGACACAAGTGAAGAGCCTCGAAGAAAAACTTGCCTATGGTTTAAAGGTATTCGGCGAAATCATGGGTGAAGACAAGGCAGCCGGCTTACGGGCCGCAAGCGAGTCCACCGGCTTCGGATCCGACATTTCACGCCTTGCCATCAACTATGCGTTCGCGGATGTCTGGGGCGACGACAAACTCGAGCGCAAGCAGCGCAGCCTCGTCACGCTGGGCATTCTCATCGCGAGCCGGCAGACGCTCGAACTGAAGAACCACGTCCGCATTGCCGTGCGCAACGGTCTGAGCGCACGCGAACTCGAAGGGGTGCTGATTCAGGCGCTTCCGTATGCCGGGTTCCCCGCCGTCGCCTCCGCTACCACGGCCGTTCTGGAGACACTGCGGGAACTTGGCATCGACACCACGACCCGCACTTCGGAAGAACGCGGATTGCTGTGAGCCGACATCGGAGCGCCCCCGCGACCCAAAGAGACAATCTATGAGCACACCAGGCGTGGATATCGTGCCGACGATGCGCGAATTCAACGTTTCCAATGGCCTGCTCGGCAATCACGCCGAGTTGCAAGAGCGCTGGAACGAAGACGGCTACCTGTTTTTTCGCGACGTTCTCGACCACGAGCCGCTGGAGCGCATGCGCGGTCTGCTTGTTGATCACCTCGACAGCAACGGCTTCGTGGACCGCAACGACCGAGACGTGCGATGGACTGGCAAAGACCGCGAAAATTTCAGCTTTTTTCCCGTGAAGGCGATGAACGAGCAGCGTGCGGCACGCACCGTGATGGAAGACCCCGCAGTTCGTGCGTTCTTTCAGCGGCTCTTCGGCGTACCGCTTTATTGGGTACCTTTCACCGAATACCGCACGTCGCCGCCCGCTATCGACAAAAGCCGCACACGGTTCGACTTCATTCATGAAGATGCGATCTACAGCGACCGCCTCGATTTCATTATCTGCTGGATTCCGCTCAGCGATATCGATGCGCGAGTCGGCGGATTGGCCGTCGCGGAAGGATTGCATAAGCTTGCGTGCCTGCACAGGAAGGACGGCGACAAGATCGTTCCCATCGATCTCGCGAGCGTGCCAGAAGACGCATGGCGCCGCACGAACTACCGCTTGGGCGACGTCCTGTTGATGAGCCGACGCACGCCGCACTCTGGTCTCAGCAATCATTCGGACCGTTTTCGTCTGTCACTCGACACGCGCATCCTGCCGCACGGCGGAAGTTTCCCGTTTGAGCCCCGGCTGCCCTATGTGGGCACGCTGACGTCGATCGCATCGGACCAGATCGTCGTGCGCGACGCGCATGGTGAACATGTGTTGCGATTTGACGACACGAGTTATCTGCGCGGCCTCCAGGGCAACCGCCTGCGCGCAGACGAAATTGCCGGGGTTTATCAGCCGGGATCCGAGGTGATCGTTGCACATGAAGGCGGCCTCGTTCAAACGCTGCGCCCGCAGCATTGATCGTCGTGTCAGGCGCAAAGACGAAGCTTCGTCTTTGCGCCTCGCGCCATTCGCCTTGCCCTTTGGCCTGGCAATTCCGAAGCATCGATCATGGGCAGCCTTTGCTCGCGGTTTTATGAACATCGTGCTAATATCGGAACGATACGCTTGTGAACAACCAGGCCGCGAGCCTGCAATGGCTGTCACAGGGTTAGCGGCGTCGCGCGCAAGCCGCCCAGGCGTGACACGCCTGGCCAACGTCTAACGTTCGACCTCGGGACAAGTCATGATCGATTCATCCGCCGCGGTACTCGTCATCGGCGCCACTGGCGCACAAGGAGGCGCCGCGGCTCGCCATCTTCTTGCGGCTGGACGCAAGGTACGCTTCCTGACACGAAATCCGGACTCGCCGGCTGCGCGTGCACTCGTCGACATGGATGCGCAGGCGCTACGGGGAGATCTGGACGACCGCGACTTGCTCGCAAAAGCGATGGAGGGCGTCGGTTCCGTCTTCTCCGTTCTCCTGACTGATTTTGATCGCAGCGACAGGGAGCGCCGCCAGGGTTTTGCGCTCGTCAACGCAGCGCGCAACGCGGAGGTCCCGCAGTTCGTTCACACTTCCGTGGCGCAGGCCGGCAATCATGAGACGTTTCCTGGCTGGAGCGAGAAACGTTGGAACCGAAAATACTGGACGGACAAATGGGACGTGGAAGAGGCCGTTCGCGCCGCGGGCTTCGAATCGTGGACGGTCTTGCAACCGGCATTCATGATGGACAACCTCGCTGAGCCGAAAGCGGGCGCGATGTTTCCGCACCTGCGCGAAGGCTTGTTGCTCAGCGCGTTGCTACCCGACGCCCGACTCGACTGGATTGCCGCCGACGACGTGGGCGCGCTCGCGGCCAGCGCGCTAAACGATCCGCAACGCTGGCACGGTGAGACCGTGCCGCTGGCGTCGGAAAAGCTCACGATGTCTGAAGTTGCGAATCGCCTGAACAACGTTCTGGGCGCACAGATCAACGTTTCGCACGTGTCACCGGATGAAGCCCGAGCAAAGGGTCTCGCACCCGGATGGGTGAATGCACAAGAATGGATCAACGCGGTCGGGTACCGCGTCGATATCGATTCGCTTTCCAAACGTGGTGTCCAGCTCACCCCGATGGTGGACTGGATCGATGCGAATCGACAGCACATCGTACTCGTATAGCTGGTCGGTGGACCGCGTGTGCAAGCCTCAGGTAATGGAAAATCCGCAATGAATGATCGTGTCCCCTCATGGTTCGATCACGCCATGGCCCAGCCGCGTCGATCTCACTTCACCGAAGGCGGCGGGGTGACTGTCCATTATGTCTCGTGGAACGCCGCAGACACCGGTAAGCCGCCACTTGTCTTCGCACACGGTTTTCTCGGGCACACGCACTGGTGGGACTTCATTGCGCCCTTCTTCACCGATCGCTTTCGCGTCTTTGCTCTGGATTTCCGCGGCATGGGCGACAGCGCCTACAGGCAGGAATACAGCGCCGACGTTTTCGTGCGCGACCTCGTCGCTGTCGTGGATGCAATCGGCTCTGGACCGTGCGTCGCGGTGGGCCACAGTTTCGGCGGATCGCGTCTGCTCCAGGCGTGCGCGACCTTTCCCGATCGTCTCTCGCATGCAGTCGTGCTCGATTCGTATTTCATGCTACGCGGCGAAACCTTGCCTGCAGTGGAACGACGCCCGCCGCCCCGCCCCTATGCGGACTGGCATACTGCACTCAGTCGCTTTCGACTCATCCCGGAACAAGATTGCGAGCCGTGGCTGCTCGAGCACCTCGCGCGGACTTCACTTCGTCAAACCGCCGACGGCTGGGTATGGCGCTTCGACCCGAAGTTGCGGAATCTCCAGCCGGTCGAAGGCGAAGAAGACCTGCTGACCCGCATCGCGGTTCCCGTCAGCTATGTGCACGCCGAGTGCAGCAGCGTGGTCAGCGCCGATCGCGCGCGCCGCATCGTAGCTGCGATTCCCGGCGCGAAGGGTCCCATCACGATGCCACGCGCAGGCCATCACATGATGCTTGACCAGCCACTCGCGCTGGTGAGTCTCTTGCGAGCCTTGCTAGCATGAATTCCAATCTGCGCGAATCGAAAACTGCGCCGTGGTCGAGCGGTTTGCCTCTTGCGGCCCTGATTGCGCGCGCCGTCGAAAAGCACGGCGCGACGCCACTCCATTTTCATACCCAGGCCGGTGCCTACACTTGCACCACCGAGTCCCTGCTGCGCGACGCGAAAGAGATTGGCAAGGCACTCACAGCCCTCGGTCTGCGTCGAGGCGATGTGATCGCGATACAGCTTCCCACACAGCGCGAGACTGCGCTTCTGTATCTGGCTGCACTGGAGATCGGTGCGGTACTCGTGCCGATCGTACACATCTACGGTCCCGCCGAAGTCGGCTTCATCCTTCGACAATCCCGCGCCCGCGTTCTGTGCGTGCCCGATTTCTGGTCCCGAACCGACTACCTGGAGCGTGTCGCCGCGCTCGGCGACACGCCCGACCTCGAGCGCGTGATCGTCGTTGGCGATCGGGCGCCCTCGAACGGCATCACGTTTGGCGCGCTGCAACGACTCGCCGCGACAACGCATGAACACCGCCCTGCTGACCCGCCAACGTCGGAAGACATCTGCCTGCTGCTGTACACGTCAGGAACGACAGCTTCGCCCAAAGGCGTGCAGCACTCTCATCGCACAGTAGGCGCAGAGTGGCAAATTCCGTTCATCGACGGGCCTGGGCCGTATCTCACGCCCTTCCCTGCTGGCCATATTGCAGGCTTCAATTTCCTGTTGCGTCCATTCATTACAGGCACCGAGATGGTGTTCATGGACCGATGGGACGCCTCGCTTGCCGCGCGACTGGTCGATGAGTATCGCGTGCGCCTCTCGGGCGGCACGCCGTTTCATCTCCAGGGGCTCCTCGAAGCCGCCCGCCGCGACGGGCGCAGCCTGGCGTCCCTCGCTTCTTACGGTCTGGGCGGCACGGGTGTCACGCCGGAGCACGTCGCCATGGCCGATCGGGCCGGCTTCGCGGGAACCCGCGCGTACGGGCTGACCGAGCATTCGACAGTGAGTGTCGGCTGGGCCGATTCGCCTTTTGATATCCGGGCCTGCACGGACGGTCGCATTCAACCCGGCTCGCAGGTGCGCGTTGTCGATGAGTTGGACAGCGACCTGCCTGCCGGGCGCGACGGCGAGATTCTGATCAAAGGACCGGAGCTGTTTGTCGGCTACACCGACCCGGCGCTCAATGCGGCCGCGTTCACTCACGACGGATGGTTCCGGACCGGCGATATCGGCCGTCTCGACGAAAACGGTTGCCTGACCATCACGGACCGAAAGAAGGACATCGTGATTCGCGGAGGAGAAAATATATCGTCGCTCGAAGTAGAGCGAGTACTTGCCACTCACCCGGCCGTGCGCGATGTCGCCGTCTTGGCACAGCCAGACGCACGATATGGAGAAAGAGTCTGTGCGGTCGTCGTCTTGCACGAACGCACGTCGCTCGACCTGATCGCAGTCCAGACCCACTTTGCCGGCGCGGGCGTGGCGAAGCAAAAGACGCCCGAGCAACTTTGCATCGTTGCAGAGCTGCCGCGCACGCCTTCGGGAAAGGTGCGAAAAGGCGATCTGCGCAAGCAACTTTCCGCGTAGTAGCAAATCAGCTGGTGCTTATCGAGCGGAGCCGTCCCGGCGTGACTTGAAAAACCGGCTTGTCGCTCGCCTCGATCACCGGATGAACGTGCAGCGACAATGCTGGCCAAGCTGTGGCAGCGGAAGTGCCGAACTCGCGAATATCACCTCCCGCGGAAAAGCCTCGTCCACTGCCATTGACTACGATCGCGCGAACCCGCGCGTCGCACCGGGCCGCTTCAAACGCGGCAACGAGTCCGCGACGGATTCCCAGACCTAATCCGTTGACTGGCGGATGGCTCATCGTGACGATAGCGATTTCGTCTTCTACACGATACTCGACGTCGGCGAAGCGATGCGGCTTGCAATGCGTCATCGGTTATCCGCTGTGGCGTTTGACGATGGCGGGCACTGTGCGCCTAACGGTTGTTAGCGAGCCAGCTCGGCATATCCGCCGGCCACGGATCGGCATACACCGCGTGCACACCCATCGCGCTCGTGTAGGCCAGATTCAATATGTTGCAAAACGCGATGAAAGCCAGCACCCGAAGCGCCGTGCGCACCGGCGGATGGCAACCGACACGATCGGCACCTCGCTCGATGGCCGTATATCCGCCCGTTAATTTCCGCCGTTGGTCGAGGTTTTTCGGAGGTCGCTTGAGGGTCCAAGTGCAGCCAGTTGTGATCACGCTTGGCCGCTCCGGCCCCGGAGAATACTATCGCGCGAAAGAAAGCTACTGCGGCGCTCAAGCCACCTTGCGTACGCTACTCCAGGACCGCAATTCGGTAGGCGACAATGCTTTCGAGAAGAGGAAACCTTGCAGTTCGTCGCAACCAATGTTTCGCAGGATCTGAGCCTGATGCTCGCTCTCGACTCCTTCGGCGACCACTCGGAGGCCCAGTTCGTGGCCGAGCTCGATGATTGCCCGAATAATTGCGAGGTCGGCCGGCGCATCGAGCATGTCTTGCACGAACGCGCGGTCGATCTTGAGGCGATCAAGCGGAAATCGGTTCAGATAGCTGAGGCTTGAGTAACCGATACCGAAATCGTCGAGGGATAGCTTGACTCCAAGCTTGCGGATCGCCTGGATCGTGGTGAGATAGTTCTCCGCGTTGTCCATCAACACCGTCTCAGTGATCTCGAGTTCGAGCCGATCGGGAGCCACGCGGTACCGCTCGAGACTGTCTGCGAGCGAGCTTATCAAGTCTGGATCGCGCAGCTGGATCGCGGACACGTTGATCGAGACGCGCAAATGCATCAGCCCGCCAGCGTCCCACGCGGCGACCTGTCGGCATGCTTCGTCGATTACCCAGGCACCGATCGGAATGATGAGTCGTGTGTCTTCGGCGACCGGAATAAACTGCGCAGGCGACACCGTGCCGATCTGCGGGCTGTTCCAGCGCAAGAGCCCCTCAACGGCAACCGGTTCGCCCGTGCGGGCATCGACACACGGCTGGTACGCGAGCCGGAACTCCTGCCTGGTGATCGCCGTGCGCAGGCACGCTTCGAGCGTCAACCGGTAGCGCGCGCGTTCGGCCATATCAGGTGCGAAGAACTTGACGAGGTTACGTCCCGCGGCCTTCGCCTGGTACATCGCGGCGTCGGCGTTCTGCATCAGGGTATCGATGTCCTCGCCATCGTCCGGGAAAAGTGCCACGCCGACACTGCATGACACCGGCAATGCGGCGCCGCCTAGTTCATGCGGCTGACGAACGAGCGGCAACAGACGATCCTCGATCGCACGGGTAACATCCGCCACATTGCTGACACCGTTGAGGATTACCGTGAACTCATCGCCACCGAGGCGGCTGACGGTGTCATTGCTGCGCACGGCTTGCAGAAGGCGCCGCGCGACCGAGCGCAACAGGTTGTCGCCGATGTGATGGCCAAGCGAATCATTGATGTTCTTGAACCGGTCCAGATCAATGAAAAGCACGCCGACGCGTTGGCCGGAGTGGCGCGCATTGCCGAGTGCGACGCCAAGGCGCTTGGTGAACAGCTCGCGGTTCGGCAGTTCCGTTAGCACGTCGTGTTCGGCTAGGAACTGAATGCGCGCCTCGCTCTTCTTGCGGTCCGTGATGTCGATCAACGTGCAGATATAGTGCGACAGGTTCGCCCGCCGGTCGCGCACCGCGCTCACCATTAGCCATGCCGGATAGTCGTTGCCGGCCCGCCTTCGCACCTGCGCTTCGCCATGCCACCCGCTGAGGCGATCGACAGAATCGATGACGGCCGGAAAAATGTCATCTTGCTCCTGCGTTCCAAAGAGGAAAGCAGGCTTCTTGCCCGCCACGTCGTCAGCGCAATATCCAGTCGCTCGATAGAACGATGCATTGGCAGTGACGAGCCGTCGTTGCTCATCCAGAATCAGAATCGCCTCGGATGATGCCTCGAACACCTTGCCCCACAATTCGAGGCGTTGCTCCATCAGCTTGATCTGGTTGATTGGAGTGAATGCAGTCAATACTGCGTCGCGCCCCTGGAAGTCGAGGCGTCGCGCCGACAGCATGGCCCACGTAGGTTCGCTGCCGGCCTTCCAGCGCACCTCGAATTCGTCTACGGCATCTCGGTCCGACAGTTGCTGGAAAAACCGCGCGCGTACCTCCGAGTCGAGACTGAAGCCCCAGGGGTCTACCGTGCAGCCGTTGAGCCAGGCAAGCGCTGGCCGGTTTGCGTGCAGGATCTCATGCCCCGGGATTGACGTGACGACCATCGGCACTGGAGTCGCCTCTACAAGAGCGTATTGCGCGGCCGACGCACGCGCTGTCGCGGCAAGCTCCTTCTGCACGACGCGCTCGCGGTCAAGCTGCGCGAGCATGTCGTTGAAGCCGCTCACGAGCTGGCCGATCTCGTCCTGACTATGCCACCTGGCGCGCAGCGAGTGGTCTCCTGTGCGGCGCACGGTATCCATCACGCGCGCCAGCTGGCGCAAGGGGCGGGAAATCTGCTGCGCGACGAAGTACACCATGCTCAGGATCGCGCATAGCAGAAAGAATGCCGTTCCAAGGTGCAGCCACATTCGCTCAAAGAGGCCGCGCACGCGCTTATGCAGAAGACTTTCGAGCTGGCTGCCGGTGTTACTCCACGCGTCGCTTACGCTCGTTACCAGGCGCTGCTGTGCGGAATCGAGCCGGTTCAGCGCGGCCGCATCCGCGCCAGCGTCAACTGCGGCTCCAGCCATGCGGCGATACGTTTCGACGGCGGCGAGCATGCGTTCGACCGACGGTCCAATCGTGCCGGTCAGTGTGCCGTTCGCGGCCGAAGCTTCCGCATAGTCCGAGCGCAGCCCCTGCAATACCGCGTCGAGCTGTCCCTCCAGCACGAGGTAGCGGGTACGCATCTCATCGTGGCTCATCGATGCGGCGTGAGGGTTCGCGCCGGCATCGTGCAGGTGGCGGCCGATCCGGTTGACGTCGCCGAGCAGCTCCGGGTAGCGCAGAATCGACAGTGACATTGAATAGTAGCTGTCCAGGTCCGGATCCAGAATCAGGTTCGACTGGTTACCGACCCGGGTCACCAGTGCGCGCGTCGCGTCGAGGCCGAGGTCCACCGTCGATGCGCTCGCATGCGGCGCCGAACTTGCTTCGAGTGCATCGCGGACCCGTTCGTTAATAACTGCGCTTTGCATGTTCGCGCCAAAGCGGCGCTCTGCGTCGTCGAGTCTGCTAGCAGTGCTCTTCAATTGGACCGCAGTCTGCGGCTGCCCAGCCCCCGCGAGTGCGAAGTCGATAAGCGCGTCATGCACGGCCGCGACGTAGGCATTCCCGATCAGCTCCTTGTCGGAGAAGTCAATTGCGATGTACTTTTCGCGGATCAGGATGCCGCTGATGTAAAGGACTGCGCTCAAGTCGAGCAGATAAATCAGCAGCAGCTTTCGGCCGACGCGGAGACGTCCGAGAAACCGGAAGAACAGGTTGCGTTTCATGGGCGTGGTCGCTCTATCGCAAAGTTTTCGTCCCACGTGCGGCAAGCCAGGCGTTTCACTGAGTTTCTCCGTGCAGGGAACGTCGGACCTCTGGTTTAGATCCCACGGCGGGAAGAGCCCCTGATCAAGCTATCGACCGGTTGAAGAACTTCTTTAGTCTTTGCTTAAAACGCCCCATAACGGTGCTAGAAAAGCGGCAACACGGTGCGAACATTTCGAAGGAGGGTGCCTTTTGGGCAGTCGTGCAATGGTGCCAGGACTTTGTCATGGCGAGTGCCTTTGGCAGGCCAGCAGTCAATATGCGAACTTTTCGCTTCCGCGGCCAAGGGGGGGACCATTCGGACGTTGAATCCGCCTCTGCTTCCGTACGTTCGATTGTGAAAGACGGACGGTCCTTCATCGGCCTTATGCGAAGCTTTCTATAAAGCAGAGATTTTTTTGATTGGCGATCGCGGAGGGGCCCCGTCCGGCCTGTTCACGCGTCAGTAGCCGCGATCGCCAACCAAAAAAATCTCTGCTGTGTACTAAACCGCTGACGCGGTAGTGGGAGGGAAGCGGTTTAGTACTAAGGCGAATGGCACTTACTTAAGCCCGTGGAGCGTGCCCATATTTTTGGACGCGCTCACGTGCGATGTGACGAGGCTCTTTCAGCCATGGGTAGGACTTCGGTCTTCGTTTGCGCATTCGTGGTTCGATGCGACCGGGGCGACTCCCAACGCAAGACTGCGTGATCAGGTTGAACAGGAGACTCTGGTTGTGAGTTGCCGTCAGACCTCTGGCCAGCCATTCAGTCCATAACTGCACCGTGTGTTTGAAACTCAGTGTTCTCGGGTCAGTGGCATGGTGACTGGCGGCCTGAGCCATCAGCAGCCGAATCACGTTGTAGGCCAGCAGATGGACCCAGGTCTCCTTTTCGTTCATGTGGGCAGTCTGGCAATGCAGCACATCCATGCCCATCGTCGTCTTGATGTTACGTAGATCCAGTTCCACGTTCCAGCGCCTGGCGTACAACTGCGAGAGGTCCTGTTTGCTGGTCTTGCGTGCATCAAGCATCGTGGTGACCAGCACCCGGTGATGCAGCCTGGACTCGCGCACCATCAGCTCATCGGGGAAGGCCTGGTACTGCTCATGCGTCATCCAGTCAGGACGCTGCCGGGGTTTGGGCCACGTCACAATGTGATCGCGCGTGCCCAGGGACCGGCCTCGCCGAAAGTCGGTGCGGCGTGCCCCATGCTGTTCCATCACGACGTCCACCCCGGCGGCGATCATTGAGGCCATCAGAAAGTAGTGGCAGTACAAGGCATCGGCGACGATCACGTCACCTTTGCGAAACGTGCCTTGCAGCATGCGAAACGCCGTCAGCTCCCCGCTGCCTTTGCCCGCGTAAGTTCCGACCGCCGACTCCAGTACTGCGCCGCTTGCCAGACAGATCACCGCAACCAGATAGGCCAATGGAAAGCCCACTCCTTCGGCCTGAGCACTGGACTGCGGGAAACGGGCCTGGTTCGACGGCGTATCGGGCATCGAGATCCCGGTGCCGTCAACCAGCTTGACCGGGCGCCCGCGCCACTTCCAGGCAGGCTCGGCCTGCTCATGCAGTTGGCGCCCCGTCTCGCGCGCCAACTCCCGCACCATCGTCAGCGGCAGTCTCTGGCGAGCGCGGCAGTAGCCTCCCGTACGCACACTCATGGGCCGCAGCCCGTCGGCAGCTCGCTGCGCCGCCCACCCGTTGACTGCCTTCTGACAGGAGGCGTCCTCTTCCAGCGCCTGGCGCATGAACATCGACAGTGTCACCGTCGGCGGATACAGCCGTTCCCGATGTTCTGGCAAATACGCTTCCGTTATGCCCAACAGCCCCGGGCTCGTCAGTATGTTGAAGTAGTCTACCGCCTGGGCCCTGCACGCCCGGCTTTGAACCCTGCTTCGTGTTTGCCTGTGATGACTTCGTGCATTACGATCCATGGGGGCTGATCTTTGGAATGAGACGGTGTTTGCCTGGTAACAACCATCGTATCAATCCCTGGATCAGCCCCCTCCCTTTCTCTTCAAGCACTTACCCGCGTCTTCTCCTCCATGTAGGCTTAAGTAAGTGCCATTCTCCCTATTACTGCCCTACCACCGGTGCGTACGACAACGTCTTTTCGACCTCCGCTCAGGGCAACCTCCGGCCGCAGTGGGCGCTCATTTACAACCATTACGTCAACCGGAAAGGTATAGCCGCTCCATACTGCCAGAAATTTGCGACGTCGCACTCACCGGAAGGCGGACTTGGCACTGGCGGCAATTCTGATCAGTTGGGCTATGGCACCTTGACCTTCCAGCGCGACCCCATTGCTCAAGGGACTCCGCCTTCCGGCCTGATCGCGCCAACGATTGCCGGCCAGATCGTCCTGTCCTGGTGGGGAACCGCCTATGCGACCAGCTACAACGTCTACCGGAGCACGACGTCCGGCGGCCCCTACACGCTTGCCGCGAGCGGTATTTCCGATCTTCTGACGTATACCGACGCCAACCTGCCCGCAGGCGCTTACTACTACGTGGTGACCGCAATCACGCCGTCCGGCGAAACGACGCAGTCGAACGAAGCGATGGGCGTGAGCGGCACGCGGATGGATACCAACCTCACCTTCGACGAGGGGAGCGGCACCACCGCCTCCGATGCGACGGGCAATGGCAATAACGGCACGCTGCTCGGCGGCGCAACATGGGCGGCCGGCAAGCACAACACCGCCGTGCAGCTCAACGGGAGCGGCGCCTATGTCACCCTGCCGGCCGGTTTCATCTCAGACATCAACGACTTCACCATCGCGGCCTGGGTGTACTGGAATGGCTCCTCGAATTGGCAGCGTATTTTCGACTTTGGCAACAACACCACTCGTTACATGTTTTTGACACCGCGAAGCAATCTCGGCACGGTGCGGTTTGCGATCACGGAGAGCGGCACTGGGAATGCCGAGCAACGTATCAACGGCACCGCGGCGCTGCCGATGTCGCAATGGGTGCATGTCGCGGTGACGCTGTCCGGTGCGACTGGCACGTTGTACGTCAATGGAGCCGTTGTCGGAACCAATGCCTCGATGTTCCTTTCGCCGTTCCAATTGCGAGGTACGACGAACAACTGGCTCGGACGTTCACAATCTAATGACCCGTATTTCAGCGGTCTGATCGACGACTTCCGTGTCTATAACGGCGCCATGAGCGCCAGCGACATCGTCACGCTCGCCTCGTCCTGAGGTAGGTAGCATCGCACCGGCTTTTCGCGAGCCGGTGCGATCGGCTTCAGGAGCATGCGCCTGTGGCGTGCGCTCATATCCGTGGTCGAGGGCAGGCATCCTACAAACCTAAACAGTAGCGGACGTACGAATGTCCTCGTGCAAGACCGGGCGAACGGCGCTTCCTGGCCGACAGTACTCATCCACAGAAGCCGCCCGAAAGCGGCCGTCGACGATTTTCAACGGTCGCTCTACAGGACCTTGATTGAACTGGTGCTCTCGGCCAGCTACTGACGTTGGTCGGCACCTTCTCGCGGACGTTCCGACGTCTGCTACCCCGCAGTACCCGCCGCTCGGGCAGGCACGCTCCGTCCTGTTGTACTGCAATATGTTTGTTCGACGCCCGACCCGCTTCATCGTCTCGATGATATACACGAGTATAAGAGCCCGACGCTCGCGTACGACTGCGGCAACCGTTCGTAGAATGGCCGTCTTGGGAGCATCCGCATACCATGGTTCCATGGACGGTGCGATTGTTATTTAGGAGGCGAGGATCGAATCGGCAGGTCTTAGTTTGGACGCTTGTGAACTGTTGTAGGACATCACCCGGCCAACGCGTTGACACAATGAGTCTCCTCAGGTTCCTACCTCCGCACCCCTGGGAAAAACGGAACCTGCTTCGAAGCCGGCTTCCGCCGGCTTTTTTTTACCGAGCGGTCAGCGAGCGGCGGAACGCGCCTGCCACCGGTAGCCAGGCGCAGACCCCGGCCAAGTACGGCGCGTCGACCTCGACCTCGGGCCGAGGTTTCACCGTCGGCTGAGGTACAAGCCGTTGATTTGTTGCACATCGACGACGGCCAGAGCCAGGTACTTGCCGGCCGGGAATGCCCAATGAAGTTCGGGCTGCGGGTCATAAGGAGAGGAAGACGATGAAAAAGATTGGATACCCCCGCTTCACCGCCATCGAGCTGTGGATCCTCGCCGTCTCCATCGTCATCGCAGTCGGAGTACAGATATGAGTGTAGCGCCCACGCCGGCGCATCGCTCGCGCCTCCCTCCGAACGACTTTTCCGACTGTCTGCTCCGCAGCTAAAGCTCCCGTTGAGATACCGTCGGTCGAGGGGCAGAAGTGGGTCGTTAGCTGACTTTGACACGCACCTTGGCTGAGCCGCTCGGACATTCTTGCTGAACGCGGTTCCGCGCCGATGTAATCGGGCTGTTCTCACCCAGTGTGGGCCCGTTCTCATCGAATGGGGTCCGGAGTACGGCGAGATTCTCAACTAATGCGGTCCCGACGTCAGGACGACCCGAACTGGTATCAGGGGGCGCCCTACATCGCGGAGGTGGTCGTGTTCAATGAGCGTGAGCTGGCGCACTGTCATCCTCACGAAAGCAATACATTCACACTCGGGCTTGCCATATTCAAGACGGGATGCACTGACGCTTACCGAATAGGAGTCCTGACAGAATCGGATGCGGGTGGGGAGCCGGAAGCTGCAACAACTTTCCGTGTCGACTCACCCGGCAGCGGAGCTATAAAGCCCCGCGTGGAACGCCCGCATCTTCAGATTTGCCTGGCAGCTTGCGATCAGGGGGCGAGAACTTGCCACTGCTGGCTTTGCAAACCTTCGTATTGCCAAAGGTCTGCATTTGCACCAGAAGCCGTCGAGCCACCCTTGACATCGAGGCACGAACCGGGCGCGTGGGCCGGACACAGACGGTAATACTGCGAGCCGGTCGAGATGACACGCCAGATCTGATTGGCGGCACCGTGGTAATTCCACACCAGAACCTGCGCCCCATCTCCGGTACCCGCTCCGCTCACGTCCATCGCCAGGCTGCTACTGGCGGCGGCGACCTCATATTCGCCATTGCCCAGATTGACGAAGCTCCACAGTTGGCTTGTCGACCTCGTATAAGGAGTTTGCGTCAGCAAGCTGCCGTTTGCCTGGCCGGCCGGTGCCAGCGCCAGCCCGCTCGATCGGGATACGATCTGATATGTCCCGTCCGGAATCGGCCCGACGCCTCGCGCACTACCATGACCCTGCACTGAATAGTTCGCACCGACCGTGTAGGAGCCGAAATTGTCGATCTGCCACCAGCTATTGGCGAGCGCCGTATTGCCGGCGAGCGTGCCGGTTCCACTGCGGGTGATGATGCCTTCGTTGGTGTTGCCGATGGCTGTATTGCCGACTATCGTTCCAGTCGTGGACTCCATGTCGAGACCGCTCATGGACAGACCGTTGTAGTTCGCAGTGCCGGGCGCGGTCGAGCCGTTGAAACTCAGGTCGTTGTTCGAGACGGTGAGATTGGCAGGAGTTTGCTGGGCATGAATACCCAGCCGATAGTTGCCGACGAATGTCGAGTTATCGACAGTGATCGCGTTGCTCCCCGGTCCGTTGATATGCAAGCCATCGCCCGCCCACGAGTTCAAGAAGCGCGAGTTGGTAATCGTCACATTCGTCGAGCCCCATAAATACGCATTGTGCCAGGCAAGGCCGTCGTTACCGTGCACCATAATGCCGCTATCGTGAAAGTAGGAGCGATCGATGGTCAGTCCATTGATGGACCCGGTTGCCATTCCTTCCGCCGTGTTCCTCACCTCGACGTTCAGAATCTTCAGGTTGCTCGCGTCGACAAGCTCCAAACCCTTCGCGGCTTCGTTGAGGCCACCGCCCGCCACCGAGTAGGCGTTGTTAGGATCAAAAGCCGCCGACTTCGGAACCTGTCCGTCAAGCACAAGGTTCGAGATGGTAATGTCGTGCAGGCTCCTCTGGCCATTCACAAGGATCAGGTTCCATACATAGGGCGTCGACGGTCCTTGAATCACCGTTGCGGCACCTTGGCCCGTCAACGTGATGTTGCTGCCCGGGATCTGGATCGAACTGCTCAAGGTCCAGACGCCCGCGCCGAGCGTAACGGTGCCGCCACCCGCTGCCGCTACCGATTGAAGTGCGCTCTGAATGCTCTGCCCGGGCTGAACGGTGGCGTCCAGCGCGTGCGCGCCCTGCGTCGGCAACAAAGCAGAGAGAGCCAGAGACGTTACTAGACTAATTGACCATCGTTTACTTTTCATGGAGAGTTCTGAAAAAAAATCGACGTACCGAGATGGAGGCGCCGTGGGGTGGCGGCAGAAGAGGCCAGGAGAAGGAGCACGATTGGGACCGTCAAGAGCCATGCTTCGTGCTCGATGCGTCGTCGCGATCAAGCGGTTTATCGTCATCCGCGGGCCGGACTTTAGGGGCCTTTCATAAATTTTGTGTTCAAGGCATAACATGTAGCTCAAGGAGCATGTATGCCACGCAAACCCAAAACGGCCCCCCAGGCCCAGCCGGCCTTACCGTCAATTCCAAAGGAACTAAGGAAACACTGATTTATCTGGCTCGGTCGCGACAGCATTGCGTTGCGCGCCATTCCTCGCTGACCCCTGATAGGGCTGAAGATCCGCTGTATTGGGCGGTCATTGCAGTGAAGCACTTCCCACAGCAGACGGCAGTAATATTCGGCCAATAGTTCACGCGCTTCTGAACGTCTTCCTTCAACTCGCCGCATTCATCGCAGCGATCCAGGACACTGACCTGCAGCGGTCGGGAGCGCCACTGTTCGAGCGCGTTCATGTCAGCATCCCTCGTGTTGATCTGCGACGCCGACGGCGATGATGTTCGCGGCCATCTTCCGCAGTTCTGACGACGTTGGATCATCTCGGTGCAGCTCGAGTAAATCTCTTGCGTTCATGCTCATCGTGGCTCTCACTGGATACAGGTCCATGGAATCAAGATAGACGGACGACCCAAAGAAAACCATTCTACGAACGGTCGCTGCAATCCTCCGTTGGCATAGCGCATTCATACGTTTGGATACCTCGATGGCATCCAGGAAGTGAGTGTTCGAGTCGGCGATGTACCGGGAGCCAGTCATACGCAGGTGACCGTGTCGACGTTGCCGGGAGACAGCATGCCACTCACGAAGTCTGAAGGCGACGTGGTTGCCGATCTTGATGTTTGGGCCTGTCAGATCTGTTGTCCAGTGTGGCATTTTCCGCCAGCGGGCAATCGACATTCGCATGTTGCTCGAGACGCAGATCACCGACAACACGATCCGATTCAAGCCGTCAAAGACGGCCGGCACGAGTGGCAAGGTGCTGGACGTTGAGATCACGCTGCAGATCCGCACGGTGATCGATCGCGCGAAGGCGATCAAGAAGAAGTACTTGATCACCAGCCCATACCTGTTCCCCACGCAGAAAGGCGGGGCGTATTCGAAGACCGGGCTTCATTCGATGTGGCGCCGCGCAAAGGATCGCGCCAACGTCACTGACAGCATCCAGTTCAAAGAGCTGCGGGCGCTCGGTGCAACAGACGCCGCAAAGGCCGGGAAAGGTGGGTGACTGTCACGCTGACAGCATCCGACGGGCCGACATCATGTCCGTGCTGGATACCGTCAAGGCGCGCGGTGCCGCGCGTCTGGCCAACCGGCTGCTCGCCGAACTGAGGCAGATGTTCGGCTTTGCACTGGTGCGCGAGATTGTGGCGGCCGATCCGACGACCGGCATCGAAAAGAAACACGTTGGTGGTCAGGAGGAGGAACGCGAACGTGTGCTGTCGGAGGCCGAAATCCGCGCGTTGTCAGCCAGACTCGCCGACGCCAATCTGCTCAAGTCGACGCAGCACGCTGTATGGGTCATGCTCGCGACGCTCACGCGGATCGGCGAACTGACCCGCGCGCGCCGTGCCGACATCGATCTGGCAGCGGGCACCTGAATCATTCCGGCGGACCACTCGAAAAACGCGAAGGAGCACACGATCTACCTAAGCGAGTTTGCCAAGACCCACATGCGGGCGCTGCTCGAACTCGGCGGCGATGAAGTCTGGCTCTTCCCGGCCGCCCGGCACGACGGGCCAGTGTGTTCCAAGTCCATTACGAAGCAGATCTATGACCGCCAAGGCGCGGCAAGCGGCACGCCGTTGCAGCACCGCAGCCAGCACATCGACGCGCTCATCTTGCCAGGCGGACGGTGGACCCCTCACGATCTGCGCCGAACGGGCACGACGCTGATGGGCGAGCTCGGCGTTCATGGCCACGTGATCGAGAAGTGCCTGAACCACCTCGAACAGAACAAGATCAAACGCACCTATCAACGGGCGGTCCGGCAGCAGGAACAGGCGGACGCATGGCGCCTGCTCGGCGCACGCCTGGAACTCCTGATGGATATCCCGTCGAACGTCGTGCCACTCCGGCAGGACGCCGCGCTCTCCGTGGCCGCATAAAACCTACGGCGAAAGGTGTTCTGCGCGCCGTACGCGCGGACGCTTGCAGTCTTCGTCTCGCGCTCAGGCGATTCGCCGCTCAGCCCCATAACGGCCTGCCTAGTGCTCAGAGACTTGCGAACGAATTCGGTCAAACCTTTGATGACGCGGAACCGAATAAATTGGACTTGCCGGATTTGCGACGCGAATTTGTTGGATTCGCAGAAGGGTGAGATTGGCACACGTTGCGCCCGTTGCGAATGGCTGCCGTCGCCAATTGTTGCCGCTCCGCGTCAATTCACTGGTTTCCGATGCTCAGTACCGTTCCGCACCCACACGCGGGAATATTGCCGAGCCCACGAAAGCAACATCGGAGATCTCTTATGCTTGAAGAGTTCTTTCAGGGCCTTAGGCAAGGAGAATGACCATGCGCATGCTTCTCAACATACGGATTCCCCACGAGCCATTCAATGCTTTTGTGCGCGATGGCACCATCGAGGAAGTGATGGCAAAGATACCTGAAGCGATGAAACCGGAAGCAGCCTATTTTACGGAGCAAAGCGGAGGACGCGGAGCCATCCTCGTCATCAACCCTGATGAGCCATCGCAGACTCCCGCATTTGCTGAGCCGTGGTTTCTCACGTTCAACGCCGACTGCGAGTTTCGCGTTGTGCTGCTACCGGAAGACCTGCAGAAAGCCGGGTTGGAGATGCTCGGATCGAAGTGGAAATAGCAGGCGCTGCATGCCGCGGAGCCAGGCCGCAGCACCGCCAATGAAGCCTTGCGGTCCGCCTTGTCGCGTCAAGAACAGGCTCTCTTACCAACCTAACGCTGACGGATCGCCGAGTACAAGTTCGCTACCAATCGCGCGGCGACCATGTGCAGGGACTGAGCCGTGGACAAGGTGCGGAACCCTTCCTGAAAATCCCATGAAGCAATGAGGGGGTGCCCGAGCGTCCTGACGAATGCTCTGCGCATTCTTTCGGTATCGCCAAATCCGGTCTCTCTGGCGATCACCGCAAGTGAGAGTTCCCCGGTATCGACGAGGCTGCGAGCGGCATCGACCCGCAGGATGAGCAAGATCGACAAGGTTTTGTACACCAGCAAGACGCGTACGTCGTCGGGCGTCCGCGACGGCGAAAGATAGCCGCCCGCGCCCGTGCCGAGATCCACCTCGGCGTCGACCGTCAGGTCGGCCGGCAGCGCAACCTACAACATCGACGTCGCCATCGACATCGTCTGAACGCCGTCTCCATTACGAAATGCGGTGCCAGGAGCGCGAGGGATGTGCGCTACTCGAATGCAACGAGGGCTTGCGGCGAAGGTGGCAGCGGCGTCACCGTTACGTTGGAAAAGCCGGCTTCGCGGCCCATTTGCTCGAGTTCGCGCGCGGTGTACGCGTCGCCTTGCGGCGTGGACGCAAGCATCATAAAGGAAAACGCGGCGGCGAACGGCGGCGACACGCGATCCTCGTCGGGAACAAATTCCACCGCGAGCGCTCGCCCTGCGGGACTGAGGCTCCTGCGGACTTTCGAGAGTAATTCCACGCAGGTTGGCGGATCGAAGTGGTGCAGGAAGTTCGTGATCAGCGCCAGATCGAAATTCGTACCCCAATCGACTTCGAACGCACTGCCGGCGACCGTGCGGTAACGCGAACTGACACCGGCCGCTGCGGCGTTCTGCGTCGCGACCTCGAGAACCGGTTGCCAGTCGGTCGCCACGATTTCCGCGCCGGGGATCGCTTCGGCGATCGCGATTCCGAACAGCCCATGCCCGGCTGCAATGTCCAGCACGCGCTTCGGTGCCTGAGGCCGCGCACTCACGTGTTGCGCGATGCTCTGTGCGGTTTGTGTCACGAACGGTGCCATCGCACGCGCAAACTTCACCCAGACGGGATGCTCGGGCGCGATGTTGCCCAGCCCCACGGCTCCTCCGTTGCGAACGAACGCGGCGGGGTCGTCCAGCCACAGTGCCGTCATTTCAGGAGCCGCCAGGAAATCCACGATGCTCCCCATCCAGGCCGGCGAGGAAGTCGTCAGGAATGCGGTGGTCGACGGCGTCAATCGGTACTGTCCCGTTTCCTTCTGCAGAAACCCGTGCACGGTCAGAAAGTCGCAGAGTATGCGCACACCGCGCTCGGCGGCCTTTACCCGCTCGGCTATACGCTTAACGTCGCCGTGCTCGTCCGCTATCGCGGTGAACAGATCGAGCTCGACGGCGGCTTTCACCGCGGCCGTCTTCTGATAGGCTATCGCGGCATCGACGAAGGCCTGCGGAGAGATGTCGTCCATGGTCGGTAGCCTATCGTGAGATACCCTGCAAACAGGTGTTTGAATCGAATCTTTCTTGGCGGTTTTCAACGCGTTTGTGCAGCATGGGGCTTCTGATAAGCCTAGTCGAATAATGGCTGCGCGTCGAACCTCTGATTGGAGCGGGGGCGAGCGGCCACTCCGCGGGCCTGCTCGGATTCGGCGAAATCCCGAATTCGTGGCGCTGGCGCGCTCCGTTAGTCTCGGCCGGAACCCGAATTTCTGGGTTCGGCCGTCTTCAGCCCTTCGACCGCGCGCCGTGGCGGACATTCGGATGTCGGCTCGGAGCCGGACATCGGAGGCTCGCCGGCCGGCCATCATGTAACTCGTAGCCATTGATCGAACGATTACCCCGAGATCAAGGCAGGCACGCCGGCATGTAATCGCGCGCGGTTAACACACGGCTTGAGTGCGCTGCCGGAGTCGATAGGCTAAACACCGGCTGGGTTTAAGGTCTGTCTTGGTCGAGAAGAAGTTACGACTCTCATTGCGCGCCTGTCCGGAACAATCAGGCAACGAATCAAGAGGATCTGACTAACATCCCCTTCCTGCATGTGCCATCGTAAACGGAGCACTTTTCGATGGAGGAGCAGCATGCTTAAGACTCGGAAGCTTGGACGTGAAGGACTTGTGGTGTCGGAGATCGCGCTGGGCTGCATGGGCATGTCCTTTGCATACGGCACGCCGGACGACGAGGAATCGGTCGCAACGATCCATCGGGCGATCGAACTGGGTTGTACGTTTCTCGATACTGCGGAAATCTATGGCCCGTTCACCAACGAAGAACTGCTCGGCCGTGCGTTGAAGGGGCGCCGGCACGAGGTCACGATCGCGACCAAGTTCGGTTTTGCCTTTGAAAATGGTGTGCGCGGCCTCAATAGCCGCCCCGAGCACATCAAGGCAGTGATTGATGCTTCGCTAAAGCGCTTGCAGACCGATCACATCGATTTACTGTATCAGCATCGGGTCGATCCCGATGTGCCGATCGAAGATGTTGCGGGCACGGTGAAGGACGCGATCGCGGCCGGCAAGGTGCGCTTTTTTGGCTTGTCCGAAGCGAGCGTCGATACCATCCGGCGGGCGCACGCGGTGCAACCGGTTTCCGCCTTGCAGAGTGAATATTCGCTGTTCGAGCGCGGTGTCGAAGACAAGGTCTTGCCGGCGCTTCGTGAACTCGGCATTGGTTTTGTGCCATATAGTCCGCTTGGCCGCGGGTTTCTGACCGGCACGGCGAAGCGGGCGGAAGAGTTGCCCGCCGATGACTGGCGTGCTGCCAACGATCCGCGCATTCAGGGCAGCAATTTCGACGCGAACATCAAACTCGCCGACTTCGTCAAGGCGCTGGCGAAGGACAAGTCCGTGACGCCGGGCCAGATTGCCCTCGCATGGCTGCTTCATCAAGGCAACGATCTGGTGCCGATCCCGGGCACCAAGCGGCGCAGGTACCTCGAGGAAAACCTTGGGGCGGCTTCAGTGACGCTCACGGCCGCCGAGCTGGAAAGCATTCGCGCTTTCCTCTCGCAGCACAAGACGGCGGGTGCGCGCTACCTGCCGGCGATGCTATCGAATCTCGATCGGTAGCGCAGCGCGGACGATCAGGCGAGCTCCGCGAGGCAAGCCTCGAGGGTGGCGATCAGGCGGTCGACGTCAGTCGTAGAGGTTTGGTTTGTTTTTATTGAGGGCGTTGTAGTACCTTCGGCAGTTCCACATTCTGATGCATTGGCGCTGGATGATCGTCAGGTCATCCAGTCGCTCCTGACGAGCGACTACGCAAATAGCAGCCTTGGCCAAGCGTGCTTGACTCGTACACCGTGAACGTCTGCTCTACCTTGGGGAAGAGCCGTAGATGGCTCGCCATGTCGAACGTCGGTTCAGGGTCGACCTTCGCCTGTCGGCGAGCCGACCGTGCCGGGTTGCTGCCGGTGCGGTGGCCCATGATAGTCTCGGCGTCGAGGATGGCCTTGATACGGCCGCGCACCCGGCGCGCGGTTTCCGCCTTTTTCGTCCAGATCGGCTGGAGAATCCGCACGATCATCGCGGTGTCGATATCGCGCACCCGGACCTCGCCGATCACCGGGTATGCGTACCTCTTGAGCGTATTACCCCACTGTTGGACATGCTTGCGGTTTCGCCACTCGGGCTCCCGCGCGCAGATGAACGCTTCGGCTGCCTCACGGAACGTCACGTTGGCATCCGCCGAGATATCGAGCAACCGTCGGCGCTGCTGCTCGCGCCGCGCGAGGATGGGATCAATCTGGTCCCTGACCATCTCGCGGTAGCTGGCGGCCAGTTTCCTCGCCTCGCCAAGCGAGACTCGCGAAACCGGACCGAGGCCCATCTCCCTCAGGCGGCCGTCAAGCCTGAACCGGAACACCCACGAACGCGCGCCACTGTCCGCGATCTGCATGTAGAGACCACCGCCGTCGGCGTAATGGCCCGGGGCCACCTCCTTCGCGATCCGCAGTGCGCTGAGCCGGTGCAACTGTCGTCCTGACATGATTCCCTCCTACCCACTTACCCATCTTCCTACCCATACTTCGTGTGTAAATTGTGTGGGACCTTACCGGAATCAGCAAGCACGCCGTTACCCATAAACCGCTTTAAAATCAGCCGCCTAGAGGACGTTTTCGGAAGATATCGGAATGCCCGGGAAGGCCTATGGGGCGGAAGGCAGCCGGAGTCGAACCGACCCGAGAGCGTCTGACGCCCCCAACTGGGTTTGAAGCCCAGCCGCACCACCGGATACGAATGCCTTCCTACGGTGATTGAATGACGCGAGCCCGATAGAAACAGACCGCCAGCCAGATCAGGGCAGATCGAGCCAGCGGCTATCCGTGCGCACGAGGTGCAGGCCACGGTGGAAGCGAGTATACCCAACCCGGTCGAAGAACTCCAAAAGCTGGATCGCGCGTTTTCGGCCGAGCCCGGTCGCGTCGCGAAACGGCGCGGCCGCCACGGTGCCGCCGTTCTTGTGCGCCTCCGCCGCCGCGATCGACGCAAGTTCGCGAATCACCTGCTGGTGGTAGAACAGGTCATGCACGACCTGGAACAGCTCGCCCTGACGCGCGAGCTTGCGCAGCAACTGACGCACGCGCTCCTCCGGCACACCGTGCGCGTTCGCGAGCTCGCGCACCCACGGCGGATCGAAACGCCCCGCCTCGATCTCGGGCAGCAGCGTCGCGGCAAGCGCCTGATCGGCGGCGTCGAGCGTCACGGCGTGGCCAGGCAAATGCAGCCACGGTCCGAGTCTGACGAGCTCGCCACGCGCCGCCGCATCGTCGACCAGCGCGCGCCACAGCGCGTCGTCGACCAGTGGCGCCGCGATGCGCCGCAAGCGCGACACGTCCGGGCCGAGTTCGTCGGGCGAGCGCTCGTGATATTGCGCGAGCGCACTCGTCAGGCGCCCCTCGAGCGTGTGCCATGTCGCGTCCGCGACCAGCAGCGCGTCATGGCCCGGCAGTTCGATCGTGCGTGTCGCGGTGGGCAACGCGAGCGCGGCTGCCGGCATCCCAGTGAGGCGCTCCAGCAACGCCCGCGACAAACCGTGCGGCGCGCGCGCGAACAGCGCGTCGAGTGAGCCGGTGTCGAGCAGCGACTGCATCGCGTCGAGCCAGCCGAAGCGCTCCGGCGAGCGCCGCTTGCGCGCCGGAGCGAACGCATCGAGCACGTGCCCGCCGCCCACCGTGCGATTGGCCTGAGCGTTACGCACGACGAAGCGATCGCCCGGCACCGTGCACAGCGGCAGCTCGAACACGAGTTGCACGCGCGCGCGCTGACCGGGCGCGAGCGTGTCGCCTTCGAGCAGCGCGACATGCGCAACCTGATGCTGCGTGCCGAGATGCACGTGCAGCGGCTCCCAATGTTCGAGCGCGTGCGGCGCGTCGGCGAGCAGCGTCAACGCGACGTCGATGCGCTCGCTCGCTTGCGACAGTCGCGGATCGACGATCCAGTCGCCGCGCTCGATCGCACTCTTCTCGATGCCCGCCAGATTCAGCGCGCAACGCTGGCCGGCGCGACCGGTTTCGGCGGGGCGATTCTGCGCGTGGATGCTGCGCACGCGCACCGATTCGTTTTTCGGCGCGAGCAGCATCGTGTCGCCGACGCTCACGCTGCCCGCCACCACGGTCCCGGTGACGATCGTGCCCTGCCCCGCGAGCGTGAACACGCGATCGACGGCGAGGCGGAACAGGCCGTCGTCGCGCTTCATGCGCCATGCGGCGGCCTGCTCGCGCAGATGCGCGTTCAGCGCGGCGACGCCCGCATCGCCCGCGCGCGTCGCGCAGGTATCGAATACCGGCGCGTCGCGCAGCACGCTGCCAGCGACGAACACACTCACTTCATCGCGCACTTCGCGCAGGCGCTCGTCGTCGACGCGATCCACTTTCGTCAACGCGATTGCGCCGCGCCGGATGCCGAGCAGTTCGACGATCGCCAGATGTTCGCGCGTTTGCGGCATCACGCCGTCATCGGCGGCGATTACGAGCAGCGCGAAGTCGATGCCGCTCGCGCCCGCGGTCATCGTATGCACGAGCTTTTCGTGGCCCGGCACGTCGATCAGACCGAGCACGTCGCCATTGTCGAGCGGCACGTACGCGTAGCCGAGCTCGATCGAAATGCCGCGCGCTTTTTCTTCCTTGAGCCGGTCCGTGTCGACGCCGGTGAGTGCCTTCACGAGGCTCGTTTTGCCGTGGTCGATATGCCCAGCAGTACCGACGATCATGCGTGCCCGTCCTTCAGTTGCTTTTCGGTTGCGCGATCAGCTGTGCGATCAATTGCGCTTCGTCGGCGGCTTCGAGGCAGCGCAGATCGAGCCGCAACGCGTCGTCCGCGATCCGGCCGAGCACCGGCCGCGCCATCTCGCGCAACTGCTTTTCGAGCGCGAGCAGATGACGGCCGCCGCGCTTGCCGTCGCTCATCCTGATGACGAGGCCATAGCTCGGCAGCACGTCGACGGGCAATGCGCCGCTGCCGATCTGGCTGAACATCGGCTCCGCGGCCACGCTGTAGCGCGCGTTGATCGCCTGCTGTAGCGCCGGTAACACGCGCTGCGCGGCGCCGTGAATATCTTCGGCGGGCCGCGTGAGGAGCCGTAGCGTGGTCAGCCGCTCCGTCAACTTCTCCGGCGCGCGATACAGCTGGAGCACAGGCTCCAACGCCGCGAGTGTCAGCTTGCCCACCCGCAGTGCGCGCTTCAGCGGATGCTTCTTGATCTTCGCGATCAGATCGCGCCGCCCGACGATCAACCCGGCCTGCGGGCCGCCGAGCAGCTTGTCGCCGCTGAACGTGACCAGATCGGCGCCGGCCGCGACGGTCTCGCGCACCGTCGGCTCGCGCGGCAAGCCCCATTCGGCGAGATCGACGAGCGTGCCGCTGCCGAGATCGACGGCGACCGCAAGCCCGCGCGCGTGCGCGAGCGGCGCGATCTCTTCGATGCCGACTTCCTTCGTGAAGCCACTGATCGCATAGTTGCTCGCGTGGATTTTCATCAGCAGCGCGGTACGCGCGTTGATCGCCTGTTCATAGTCCTTCAGATGGGTGCGGTTCGTCGTGCCGACTTCGCGCAGCTTCGCGCCCGCGCGGCTCATGATGTCGGGAATGCGAAACGCGCCGCCGATTTCGACGAGTTCGCCGCGCGACACCACCACTTCCTTCTTCGCCGCGAGCGCGGAGAGCGTGAGCAGCACCGCGGCGGCGTTGTTGTTGACGATGGTCGCCGCTTCGGCTCCGGTCAGCTCGCAGATCAGATCGTCGATCAGATCGTCGCGGTCGCCGCGCGTGCCGGTGGCGAGATCGAACTCGAGGTTGGCCGGTTGCGTGAGCGCGCTCATCACCGCGCGCACCGACTCATCGGGCAGCAGCGCGCGGCCGAGGTTCGTGTGCAACACGGTGCCGGTCAGATTGAACACGCTGCGCAGCCGCGACGCGTTACGCGCGAGCAGCGCCGCGGCGACCGTCGCATGCAGCTGCGCGGTATCGAGCGCGCTCACCGCCGGGTTGGCCGCCGCATCGCCCGATTGCGCGCTGATGCGCCACGCATCGAGCGCGTCGCGCAGCGCGTTGAGTACCTGGGTGCGGCCGTATGCGCCGATGAGCGGCACGAACTCTTCCGACGCCAACACCTTGTCCACCGACGGCACGCGCGCCATCAGCGCGCGCAATGCCGAGCTGCTCACATCGCTCACGAGCAATCCTTATGTCGTTTTGAACTTGGCTCCGGTCAGGTCGCCGTCAGGCCGACTCGTCGCCCTCCGGTTCGGCCGCGCCGGCCGTCTGCTCCGGCCACAGCCATGGATGCGGCGACGCGCGCCGGTAACCTTCCGCGCCCATCAGCAGATCGAGCGTGAGGCTCGCGAGGTCGTCCGCGAATGGATCGAACTCGTAGTCCTTCGCCTGGATGCCGATCTTGCGGTAAGTATGGCATTCGTCGCACGACTCCGCCTTCAGCGCGGCGTTTTTCGATTCGGCTTCGCGCGCGGCTGCGTCGGCGTCGGGCGAGCCGGCTACCTGGTACGCGATGCCCTTCGTCGAATCGCAGTTCGAGCATTTGCTACGGACCATATGCCATTCGGTCGCGCACAATCCGCATTGCAGATAGCGATAGTTGTCGTACGCGCCGCCGATGCGCAGCGTGCTCGCCACCGGATGCGAGCCGCACACCGGGCACAGGCCCGGTGTGTCGAGGTACGGTACGGCGCGCTTGTCGATGTCGGCGGCGAGGTCGGTCCATACGACCTGCAGCGCGGCCATGATGAACGGCGCGCTCGCCAGCTCGACGTCGGCGAAGCGCTGCGCGAAGATCGCGTCGGCCTGCGCTTCGAGCGCGGCGACGTCGAGCGAGCGCAGGCGCGCGAACAACGCCACGAGCGGCGGCGTCAACGGGGGAGCCGCCGCTTCGATCCTGTCGAGCAGTTGTAGCAGCACGTCGCGCCACGCCGGATCGCGCGCGCCGGACAGCGCCGGAATCAGCGGCATCGAATACTGCTGCGCGCTCGCGATCAGCTCGGGGCTCGGTGGCTGGGCCTTGAAGTGCGCGAGCACCGCCTGCTGCGCATCGGCGAGCGCCGCCATCAGCCGCAGGTAGCCGGCGATCGGATTGCCGCGCGAGGCGAGCTGACGCAGGCGCGCGGCGCGCGGCGCGAACACCGCGAGCCGCTCGGGCATGCGGATGCGGGGTATTGCCGAGGGATCGAGCGACTCGATGTCGGCGGCTTCGAGAATGCGTTGAGTCAAGATATCGACCTCTGAAAACTGAAAGGCCGCCGCCCGTCATCGACGAGGCGCGGCGGCCCGGTGCGAGGGGCGCTGCGTCCAGTGCATTAGAGTCCGCATCGGAGCAGCGTCTATGGAGCGTATTTACTTGCCGATGATTTCCCTGAACCAGTTTGGATGATGCTTACGCGCCCAGCCATAGGTAACGGTGCCGCGCGTCATCGCACCTATGGAGCCCTTGACCCACAGCGCCGCATAGATATGCACGATGATGCCGACGATCAGCAGGAATGCCGTCACGGCATGCACGAGCGCCGAGAGCCGGATCACACCAATCGGGAAATAGAACGAAAAGTAGCGCCGCCAGATCACGATGCCGCTCAGCAACAGCAGCAGCATACAGATCACCATCACGAAGAACAGCAGCTTCTGCCCGGCGTTGTACCTGCCGATTGCGGGCAGGCGTTCCTCGCGATTGTTCAGCACGTCGCCGATCTGCTTCATCCACTGGATATCCGCCTGGTCCAGATAGTTGTGATGCCAGAAGCGCAACGCAAGAATCAGGAACGAGATGAACATCACGCAGCCGATGAACGGGTGCAGAATCCGCGTCCACTGCCCGCCGCCGAGTACCGCGTACAGAAACGCCATCGACGGATGGAACAGCGCGAGACCGGACAGCGCAAGCAGGATGAAACAGATCGCGGTGATCCAATGATTCGTGCGCTCGTTCGGCGTATAGCGCACGATCAGTCGGTTGCCCTTTACGTCCGTGAAGTCGGTGTGCTCAGAGTGGTTCATTGCCTACCCTCCCGCGAACGGCGTGCTTCTTCGGCTTCCTTGACGGCTGCGGCTTCGTCGGCCTCGGACACCTCGTTCGGGCCGACGCGCGTGTAGTGGAAGAAGCCCGCGAGCGCGGCGATCCCCATAATGGCGAGCCCGATCGGCTTGGCGATGCCCTTCCACAACGAGACCAGCGGACTGATGCGCGGATCGTCCGGCAGGCCGTGATACAGCGACGGCCGGTCGGCGTGGTGCAACACGTACATCACATGCGTGCCGCCGACCTTGTCCGGGTTATACAGGCCAGCGTTCTGAAAACCGCGCTCCTTCAGATCGACGATGCGGTCCTCGGCCTGCTGCTTCATGTCCTCCTTGGTGCCGAACATGATCGCGCCGGTCGGGCAGGTCTTCACGCACGCCGGCTCCTGGCCGACCGCCACACGATCCGAACACAGCGTGCACTTGTACACGCGGTGATCCTTCTTCGACATACGCGGGATGTCGAACGGGCAGCCGGCGATGCAGAAGCCGCAGCCGATGCAGTTCTCCTGGTGGAAATCCACGATGCCGTTCGTGTACTGCACGATCGCGCCCGGCGCCGGACAGGCCTTCAGGCAGCCCGGGTCCTCGCAGTGCATGCAGCCGTCCTTGCGGATCAGCCATTCGATATCGCCGGCGGAATTCTCGTACTCGGCAAACCGCATGACGGTCCACGAATGCTCGGTGAGATCGGGCGGGTTGTCGTAGACGCCCACGTTCACGCCGATCTCGTCCCGCAGATCGTTCCACTCCATGCAGGCCGTCTGACACGCCTTGCAGCCGATGCACTTCGACACGTCGATGAGCTTCGCGACCGTGCCCGTGGCCGGCTCGCGAATCACCGGCGGCTGCGTGGTGGTGGCCGAAACGCGTCTGATGTCCAGTGATTGCAGTGCCATCTCTTTTCCTTATGCCTTTTCGACCTTGACGAGGAACGACTTGAATTCCGGTGTCTGCGAATTCCCGTCGCCCACCGGGGGCGTCAGCGTATTGATGAGATAGCCCGGCCTCGCGATCCCTTTGAAGCCCCAATGGAGCGGCAGCCCGACGGTCTGCACCTTCTTGCCCTCGATCATCAGCGGTTTGATCCGCTTCGTCACGACCGCGACGGCCACCAGGTGCCCGCGGTTCGAGCTCACCTTGACCCGGTCGCCGGCTACCACGCCGATCTCCTTCGCGAGGTCTTCGCCAATCTCGACGAACTGCTCGGGCTGGATGATCGCGTTCAGACGCGCGTGTTTGGTCCAGTAGTGGAAATGCTCGGTCAGACGATAGGTGGTCGCCGTATGCGGGAAGTTCTCGTGCGTGCCGAACGTGGCCTTGTCGTCCGGGAACACGCGCGCCGCAGGATTGCTGACGACCAACTTGTTGTCCGGATGCAGCGGGTTGTAGCCGAGCGGCGTTTCGAACGGCTCGTAGTGCTCGGGGAATGGCCCTTCCACCAAAGCTTCGCGCGCGAAGAAGCAAGCCACGCCTTCCGGATTCATGATGAACGGATTCATGCCGTCTTCGGGCGGCTCGTCGACCTTGAAGTCCGGAATGTCGGCGCCCGACCACCTGCTGCCGTTCCACGCGATCAGCTTGCGCGTCGGATCGAACGGCTTGCCGCTGAGATCGCACGACGCGCGGTTGTACAGAACCCGCCGGTTCACCGGCCATGCCCAGGCCCAGTTCAGCGTGTTGCCGATGCCGGTCGGGTCCGAGTTGTCGCGGCGGCCCATCTGGTTGCCCGCCTGGGTCCACGCGCCGCAGAAGATCCAGCAGCCGCTCGAGGTCGAGCCGTCGTCGCGCAGCAGCGCGAAACTCGCGAGCTGCTCGCCCTTCTTCGCGAGCACCTTGGTCGTGTCCTTCGGATCGGTGACGTCCGCGAGCGCCTTGCCGTTGTACTCCATCGCGAGTTCTTCGGGCGTCGGGCTTTCCGGGTTCGCATACGGCCAGCTCATGTTCAGGATCGGATCGGGATACTTGCCGCCGTCCTTGCGATAAGCGTCGCGAATACGCAGCCACAGCCCGGCCATGATATCGAGGTCGCTCTTCGCTTCGCCGGGACCGTCCGCGCCCTGCCAATGCCACTGCAGCACCCGGCTCGAACTAACGAGCGAGCCGCGTTCCTCGGCGAAGCAGGTGGTCGGTAGACGAAACACCTCTGTCTGGATCGAGCCGCTGTCGACGTCGTTTAACGGGCCGTAGTTCTTCCAGAACTCCGACGTTTCGGTCGCGAGCGGATCCATGATCACGAGCCACTTCAGCTTGGCCAGCGCCGCGCCGTTCTTCGCCTTGAACGGCGCGGCGGCAAGCGGATTGAAGCCCTGCGCGATGTAGCCGGTCATTTTGCCCTGATTCATCAGCTCGAAGACCTGCAGCAGGTCGTAGGACTTGTCGAGCTTCGGCAGATAGTCGAAAGCGAAGTTGTTGTCGGCGGTCGCCTTGTCGCCCCACCACGATTTCATGAAGCTCACGTGGAACGCGCGATAGTTGCGCCAGTAGCTTAGCTGGTTCGGCCGCAGCGGCTGTTTGGCGCGCTTCGCGATGTAGGCGTCGAAGTCCTGCTCCGCTTCCATGGGCAGCGTCATGTAGCCCGGCAGCAGGTTCGACATCAGGCCGAGATCCGTCAGGCCCTGGATGTTCGAATGGCCGCGCAGCGCGTTCATTCCGCCGCCCGCGATGCCGATGTTGCCGAGCAGCAGTTGCACCATCGCGCCGGTGCGGATGATCTGCGAGCCGACCGAGTGATGCGTCCAGCCGAGCGCGTACATGATCGTGGCCGCGCGGTTCGGCACCGACGTCGACGCAAGCATCTCGCACACGTGCTGGAACTTCTCCTTCGGCACGCCGCAGATTTTCTCGACCTGCTCGGGCGTGTAGCGCGAGTAGTGTTGCTTCATCAGCTGATAGACGCAGCGCGGGTCCTGCAGCGTCGGATCGACCTTGGCGAAGCCGTCGTCGCCGCGCACGTAGTCCCACGAGGCCTTGTCGTAGCTGCGCGTGTCGGCGTGGTAGCCGGAAAACAGGCCGTCCTTGAACGCGAAATCCTCGCGCACGATGAACGGCACGTCCGTGTAGTTCTTCACGTACTCGTGCTGGATCTTGTCGTTCGTCAGCAGGTAGTTGATCACCCCGCCGAGGAACGCAATGTCCGTACCGGTGCGGATCTGCACGAAGTAGTCCGCGACCGACGCCGTACGCGTAAAGCGCGGGTCGACCACGATCAGACGCGCCTTGCGGTGCGCCTTGGCTTCGGTGACCCATTTGAAACCGCATGGGTGTGCCTCGGCCGCATTGCCGCCCATCACGAGAATCACGTCCGCGTTTCTGATGTCGACCCAATGGTTCGTCATCGCTCCACGGCCAAACGTCGGGGCAAGACCTGCCACCGTCGGGCCATGTCAGACACGCGCCTGATTGTCGAATCCGAGCATGCCAAGACTGCGAATAGTCTTGTGCGTCAGATAACCCACCTCGTTGCTGCCGGCCGATGCCGCGAGCATGCCGGTAGTCAGCCAGCGGTTGACCTTCTTGCCGTCCGCGGTCGTCTCGACGAAGTTCGCGTCGCGGTCTTCCTTCATCAGCTTCGCGATGCGGTCTAGCGCGTCTTCCCACGAGATGCGCTTCCACTCGCTCGCCCCGGCCGCGCGGTACTCGGGATAGCGCAGACGGCTCGAGCTATGGATGAAGTCGATCAGGCTCGCGCCCTTCGGGCACAGCGTGCCGCGATTGACCGGATGGTCGGGGTCGCCCTCGATGTGGAAGATGCTCGTCTTCACATTCTTGGCCTCGTCGCCAAGACCGTACATCAGGATGCCGCAGCCCACCGAACAGTAGGGGCAGGTGTTGCGGGTTTCAGTCGCACGCGACAATTTGTACTGACGGACTTCGGCCAGCGCGGGTGTCGGCGAGAAGCCCATCAGGGCCAGGCTCGATCCGGCAAGTGTCGTGGCAGAGACCTTCAGGAATTGTCGCCGAGTCATTTGCGTCATTGCATGGCCTCGGCTCTTTTGGGGACAAAATTGATTATAGATGCCGTTTCGCGACATGCAGCATAGTGCATTCGCCACCCCGGTAGATGGGGCATGCGAAAGTCACTTGAAAGGGGCCGTTTATCGCTCGGCAAAACGGGGGTCGAAACGGGTTCGGCATAGAGCCGGTTTGTGCCCGTGCCGACGCTGCACAGGGTGAAAACAACCCTCATAATGCGGTCATTCGACGAACCCCAACTCTCGCCCCCATGACCCAAGTCCAAGCAAGCCAGTCGCCCCGCCTGACGAGCCTGTCGCACGGCGGCGGCTGCGGCTGCAAGATCGCGCCCGGCCTGCTCGCCGATCTGCTCAAGCGCAGCGCGCCGCTGCCATTCTTCCCCGACCTGCTGGTCGGCAACGACACCGCCGACGACGCCGCCGTCTACAAGCTCAACGAAGACCAGGCGATCGTCGCGACCACCGATTTCTTCATGCCGATCGTCGACGATCCATTCGACTTCGGCCGCATCGCCGCGACCAACGCGATCTCCGACGTCTACGCGATGGGCGGCAAGCCGATCATGGCACTCGCGATCGTCGGCATGCCGATCAACGTGCTGCCGCACGACGTGATCGCGGCCGTGCTGAAAGGCGGCGAATCGGTCTGCGCGGAAGCAGGCATCCCGCTCGCGGGCGGCCATTCGATCGATTCCGTCGAGCCGATTTACGGCCTCGTCGCGCTGGGCATCGTCGATCCGAAGCGCGTCAAGCGCAACGCGGGCGGCCAGGCCGGCGACGTGCTGATCCTCGGCAAACCGCTCGGCGTCGGGATTCTGTCCGCGGCATTGAAGAAAGACCGGCTCGACGAGGCCGGCTACGCGGCAATGATCGGCGCGACCACCAAGCTGAACCGGCCGGGCGCCGAGCTGGCGCGGCTCGACGGCGTGCATGCGCTGACCGACATCACCGGCTTCGGCCTGCTCGGCCACACGCTGGAACTCGCACGCGGCTCGAAGCTGACCGCGCGTGTGCGCTACGCGGACCTGCCGTGGCTGCCGAACGTCGCGAGCCTCGCGCAAGCAGGCATTTTCACCGGCGCATCGGGCCGCAACTGGGATGCCTACGGCCACGACGTGGTGCTGCCCGCCACCTTGCCGTCCGCCGGCCGCGCGTTGTTGACCGATCCGCAGACGTCGGGCGGCCTGCTGGTGTCGTGCTCGCCCGAAGCGTTAGACGAAGTGCTCGCGCTGTTCCGCGCCGATGGCTTTGCCGACGCACGGGTGATCGGCGAGCTGGTGAGCGGGGAAGCGCGGGTCGAAGTCATCTGAGGTAGGCGGCCGAAGGACGTCACTGGAGAACCCGGGAAGGACGCATATAACCGGCCCGAACGAGCCGCCCATGCGATAATTTCGGTCTTCCCGCGGTCCGTTTTGTCCCTACTCCCTTGAAAAGTCTTCTAGTCAGCCTCGACAAAGCCGGCGATTTCGATGAAATCGTCGACGTTCGCACTCCGCTAGAGTTCGAGGAAGACCATATTCCGGGCGCGACCAACGCGCCAGTGCTGAGCAACGAGGAACGCGTGCTGGTCGGCACGACCTACACGCAGGTGTCGCCGTTCGAGGGCACGCGGCTCGGCGCGGCGTTGGTCGCGCGCAACATCGCGCATCATCTGGAAACCACGTTCGCCGACCGGCAGCGCAACTGGCGCCCGCTGATCTACTGCTGGCGCGGCGGCAAGCGTTCGGGCTCGGTCACGACGCTGTTCAACATGATCGGCTGGTCGGCGCGGCAGCTCGACGGCGGCTACAAGAGCTACCGGCGCGCCACGCTGGAGAGGCTCGAAACCCTGCCGCGTCGTTTCAGCTATATCGCGCTCGTGGGCCCGACCGGCAGCGGCAAGACCCGGCTGCTGTCGGCGCTGCATGAGGCCGGCGCGCAAACGCTCGACCTCGAGGCGCTCGCCGCGCATCGCGGCTCGCTGCTCGGCGCGTATGCGGGCGTGGCGCAGCCGTCGCAAAAGCGTTTCGACACGCTGCTCGTCACCGCGCTGCGCGACTTCGACGTGAACCGGCCGGTGTTCGTCGAGGCGGAAAGCCGGCGCATCGGCTCCGTCACGCTGCCGCTCGCGCTGCTCGAAACGTTTCATCGCGGCGCGTGCGTCGAGGTGCGCTCGAGCAGCGAGGACCGCGCGGCGTTTCTTTTGCAGGATTACGCGCATCTGTTCGAGCATCCCGATTACTTCAAGGGACAGCTGGAACGGTTGATCGGTCTGCACAGCCGCGAGCGGGTCACGGGCTGGCTGCGGCTCGTCGACGAGAACCGGCGCGCCGAGCTCGCGCGCGAACTGATCGAACGGCACTACGATCCCGCATACGCGCGCAGCAGCGGCCAGCATTTCGAGCAGTTGCCCAACTCGCTGCAACTCGATTTCCGCCCGAACGACGCCGACATCGTCGAGCAGGCGAAAACGCTGCTCGCGCAGCTCGATACCCGCACGCTAGTCGTCGGTTGATCCACAACGACATTCAACAACCATCATGCAATCAACCCTTCGGCAACCCCGCGTCACGCTTGGCTGGATCGTGTTCCTGCTGATCGCCGTCGTCGGCCTCTTCTATGTGAAGTGGTTTCCGTACTACAACCGCGCGTTCGTCGCCGCGAGCCAGCATTCGATCGGCAAGTCGATCCTGATGGGCACGTCCGCGAGCGCGCCGGCGGCCTCATGGCAGGCCGCGATCGACTTCGCGCTCGCTTACGGCAAGGCAATCTGGCAGGCGATGGTGCTCGGCCTGCTGCTCGGCTCCGCGGTACAGGCGCTGATTCCACCGCAATGGGTCGCGCGCGCTCTCGGCCGTGCCGACTTCAACAGCGTCGTCAAAGGCGGCCTGATGTCGTTGCCGGGCATGATGTGCACCTGCTGCGCGGCGCCGGTCGTCGCGGGCCTGCGCGCGCGTGAAGCGGCGCCGGGCGCGGCGATTGCTTTTTGGCTCGGTAATACCGCGCTGAATCCCGCTACGCTGATCTTCATGGGCTTCGTGCTCGGCTGGCAGTGGATGGGCCTGCGCCTCGCGCTCGGCATCGTGATGGTGCTCGGCCTTGGCTACGTCGTGAATCGCATGGTCACGCCACAGGAAGCGCAAGCGTCGCGAGAGGCCGTCGCGCAACTGGTCAGCGCCGACGATCCAGGCACCGCGTTCTCGCGCTGGATCACGATTCTGGGGCGCATGACGCTGCGGCTCGTGCCCGAATACATCGCGCTCGTGCTGATTCTCGGCGCGGCGCGCGCGTGGCTGTTTCCGCACATCGGCCCGGACGTCGACAACAGCCTGCTGTGGATCATCGCGCTGTCGATCGCCGGCACGCTGTTCGTGATTCCGACCGCGGGTGAAGTGCCGATCATTCAGGCTATGCTGTCGTTCGGCATGGCCGCCGGCCCCGCCGGCGCGCTGCTGATGACGCTGCCGCTCGTCAGCGTGCCGTCGCTCGCGATGCTCGCGCGGTCGTTTCCGCGGCGCGTGCTGACGGTGGTGACCTGTGCAGTGGTGGTGGGCGGTGTCGTCAGTGGACTGCTGGCCGTTACGCTGGGCTTCTGAGTCGGTTTTTGAGTTCGAGTCGTAGAAGAAGGAAGCATGAAACGTATTGCCGCATTCGCTGTCACGTGTTGGTCCGCTGCCGGGCTGCTGTACCTTGGACAGCACTCGGTGGCGCTGATCGCACTGAGCGGCGTCGTGGCGTTCGCGGGATTCGATCTCCTGCGGCCGTGACGGCGGCGTAGTTTTTCCCTGCTGCGAAAGTGCGCTCGTCCCTTGCGTTCGCCGTATCGTTCGCGTCCGCCTGCGCCTAACCGGGAAGCGCGTCGCGAATCGCCGCGAGCCACAACGCGACCGCATGCGCGCCCGGGTCCATATGACCGAGCGCGCGCTCGCCGACATAGCTCGAACGCCCGCGCCGCGGATGCATCGATGCGGTACGAGACGTGCCGTCGCATGCCGCATCGACGGTGGCCTGCAATGCGGCATCCGTCGACGCTCCCTGAGCGAGCGCGTCATGCAGCGCGTCGGCAGCGGGCCTCAGCGCATCGACCATCGTCCGATCGCCCGGCCGCGCGCCCCCCAGTTCCATCAACCCATCGACACCGGCGCTGAACGCCGTCGCCCATTGCCGTGCGGTGGTCCCGCCCGACTGTTCGAGCGCGGCCGCCGCGCGCAGCAGCATCACCGCGTACAGCGGACCCGACGTGCCGCCCACCACGCGCCGCAGCGTCGCCGACATGCCGCGCAATACCGCGCCCGGCGTGGTTGCGCACGCGTAGGAATCGAGCTCGAGCTGCACCGCGCGTGCGCCGCGCGCAAGGCTGATGCCGAGGTCGCCGTCGCCGACGCGCTGGTCCATTTCGGTCAATGTCGGCTCGGCTGCCAGCAGGCACTCGCAGACCGCTTCGAGCGCGCGCCGCAGCGTCGCGTCACGCGCGAGCGTCGCGCCGCTCGCGCTTTGCGGCGCGGGTGGCGCCGCACGCACCGCGACCTGCGCGACGCGGCCGCTCAGCGCAGGCCATGCGCTCGTCTGTGAGGCGGCGTCGAGCAGGCTCAGCCGTTCGTCATCGATACGCAGCAGCGTCAGCGAGACGCCGGCCATTTCGAGCGCGCTCAGGAACGTGCCGGCCCACGCGCGCGCGACTGCGATGCCGCGCCCGGCAAGCTCGCGCAGCGCGGCACCAGCCACCACGTTGAGTTCGCTCGGCGGCGTGCCACCCAGATTGTTGACGAGCAGCGCGACGCGCTCGCCCGCCTGCAACGCGAGATCGTCGACGATCTTTGCAAGCAGCTTGCCGACGATCGCGTCGGCCGGCTCCAGCGCGCCGCGCGCCACGCCGGCTTCGCCATGAATGCCGAGGCCCCATTCGATTTCGCCATCGCCCAGCGCGAAGCCCGGCTTGCCCGCGGCCGGCACCGTGCACGGCGTCAGCGCGACGCCCATCGTGCCGAGCGACGCGGCCGCTTCC
Organism: Paraburkholderia sp. MM5496-R1; assembly: GCF_050436205.1. Classification (NCBI taxonomy): domain Bacteria; kingdom Pseudomonadati; phylum Pseudomonadota; class Betaproteobacteria; order Burkholderiales; family Burkholderiaceae; genus Paraburkholderia; species Paraburkholderia sp. MM5496-R1. Next base: position 1,391,942 of record NZ_JBNDLT010000003.1, on the reverse strand, counting down.
CGAGCGAGCCGTGCGACCTCGGCCAACGGCAAACCGCGCGCGGCCGCCGCGCCCGCGATCTTGTGAACCAACACTGTGCCCGCGAGTCCGCGACGGCCCGCGTGATCGCCGCTCGCGCTCAGCGCGACGTCGTCGGCGACGATCATCATCTCAACGAGGATGCCCTCGGCGCGCGCGATTTCAGCCGCGAGGCCGAAGTTGAAGCGGTCGCCCGTGTAGTTCTTGACGATCAGCAACGCGCCCGCGGGGCCGACCACCGCGCGTATCGCGTCGAGCACGGCGTCGGTGGAGGGCGAGGTGAAGATCTCGCCGGCTACCGCCGCGCTCAGCATGCCGTGGCCCACATAGCCGCCGTGCGCGGGCTCGTGGCCCGAGCCGCCGCCCGAGATCAGCGCGACCTCGCCGCGCGCGGCCACGGCCTGGGCATCGGCGCGCAAGACGATCGTGCCGCCTTGCAATAGCGAGAGTTGGGGATTGAGCGCGATGAGCCCGTCGAGCATCTCGGGGACCACGGTGGACACATCGTTGATGAGCTTCTTCATTGCGTCAGCTCCGTTGGATGCTGCCGGCATCGCATGATCGAAGATGCGATGGGAACGGTAGTCGGGTCGGCGGCGAAAGCGGAAGGTCTAACTGTACCGCGCATTGTCGAACGACGACGCAACGGCGAGAGCGCGCGTGAATGTGCACGAGCCTCGAGCCACGAGCGGACAACAACAACGAAGGGGACGTGATGCCGAACGGCGAAACTGAGGGAACGACTGGATCGATTTGACAGGACCGTAGACGAAAGCGGAACCGCTTTCGTCTACGTCACAGATGCGTTGGTAGGCTCGATTGGATTCGAACCAACGACCCCCACCATGTCAAGGTGGTGCTCTAACCAACTGAGCTACGAGCCTTTAGAGGCGCGAATTATAGAGACTCAATGCGGACTGCACAAGCCCTTGCCGCGACTTATCGAAACGCATGCATGTCGATCAGTTCGTCGCGGTCCATTCGGTGTGAGGGTCCAATGGATAAACCGGCCGCTTCACGTGCTCGAAGCTGAACAGACCATAGTCCGAACTCGTGACGCCGCGGCTATCGCATTCGACGAGTGCCTCCGCGATCGGCACGAAAACCGGCCGGCAATACATGCGTGATTTGAGCAGCAGAAAACGCGCGCGGCGCGGATCGATGCCGACGCTCTCGAACACGCCGAGATCCCACGGCTCATGCGTTCGTTCGGTCACGACGAGTTTCACCGTGCCGGTGTCGAGCACTGCCGCGCGCCCCATGTACGCGCGCTGGCCGGTGTAGGTCGGGCCGCTGATCACGTATTCGCCGTCGGTCAGCGCGCGCACGACGCCGGTCAGGGCAAGCGGCGAACGCGAAGGCAATGCATCGTTTGTGAGCTTGTTGCCGATCGCGAGCGTGACCCTGCTACCGACGCCCGAGGCCGCCAGGGCCGCGACCGCCTGCGGATCGCACAACGGCCCGCTGACGATGCCTTCGAGGCCCTGCCTCAACGCTTCCTCGAGCAAATCCATCGTGTCGCACGTGCCGCCCGACATGCAGTTGTCGCCGTGATCGAGCATTAGCACCGGTTTATCGGCGGCGCGTGCCAGCGACGCCGCCCGCGCGACCGATTCGGCAAGCGGCGCGCTGCGATAGACAAAATCGTCGCGCTCGTCCCAGATCTGCCGCGCGATGCGCTCGGCGACCGCCTCCGCATCCGCGCGCTCGCCATTGCCCACGACGACGACGCTAATGCATGGCGCTTCGATATCGGCGAGCGAGAAGCCCGCCAGCACCGACACCGCGAGCATGCCGTCGGCCTCGGCGGCGCGCGCGGCATCGAGCGCGCGTTTCATCGCGCCGTCAACGCTCGCGCTGCGCAGCGTGTGCGTGAGCAGCGGCGGCTGACGCCACGCGATCACCGGCTTCGCGTGGCCCTCGATCATGTCGAACAGCAAGCGCGCTGCATGTGCGCCAGTCTCGTACATGTCGACGTGCGGATAGGTCTTGAAGCTGACGATGACGTCGGCGTTGTCGATCATTTTTTGCGTGACGTTGCCATGCAGATCGAGCGCGACCGCGATCGGCGCGTGCGGCAGCGACGCACGCACGCGCCCGAGCAGATCGCCTTCACCGTCGGTCGAGTTCTCGGCGACCATCGCGCCGTGCAGATCGAGCATCACCGCGTCGCAGCCCGTAGCGGCTGCCACGATCGCGTCGCAGATCGTATCGTAGGCGGCGGCGTCGACCGGCCCGCTCGGATTCGCCATGGCGGAGATCGGCGTCACGATTTCGGCATCCACGCGCTCGGCGGCGTCGATGAACGCGGCCATCGCGGTTTGCATGCCCTTGTTTTCGTCGAACGCGGCGCGGCCGTAGCTCGGACCGTTGCGGCCGAATGCGGCCAGCGGGGTCTCTACTGGCGAGAACGTGTTGGTCTCGTGGTTCATTCGTGCGATCAGGACCTTCATGCGCGCATGCTCCCCGTTCTCGACGCCGCGCTCGGCATCACCTGCTGCAGCATATTGCAGCCGGCTTTCAGATGATCGGCGCGCGCGTCCTCGATTTCGTTGTGGCTAATGCCGTCCTTGCAGGGAACGAAGATCATCGCGCTGGGTGCGCCGCGCGCGCGATAGGCGGCGTCGTGGCCCGCGCCGCTGACCACGTCCATCGACGACACACCGTGCCGCTCCGCGCTCTGTCTGACCTCGGCGATCCATTGCGCGGCGAATCGCTGCGGCGGGAAGTAGACGACCTTCTCGATGTCGATAGTGATGGGGGCGTCCAAGCTGCTGCTCGCGCGGGTGGCGGCGGCGTTGATGGCGGCGTTGCCCCCATTGCTGCCCGCCTGCGCGCACGCTGCACGCCATGCGAGGTCCATCGCAGTGAGCGATGCGTCATCGGCTGCGCGCAGGTCGACGCTGAATTTCACGCGGCCCGAAATGACGTTGCGCGAGTTTGAATGCACGTCGAGCCAGCCGACCGTGCTACGGCCATGCGGCGCGTGATGGAGTGCGATACGGTTCACCGCATGGATCGGATCCGCGGCGACGAGCAGCGCGTCGCGGCGCAGCGCCATCGGCCCCGCGTGCGCTTCCATGCCGTGCGCGGTCAGGTCGTACCAGCGCTGCCCGAGCGCTCCCTGCACGACGCCGATGACCTTGTCGTGCGCTTCGAGCACGGACTCCTGTTCGATATGCACCTCGAAATATGCGCCGACAGCGTGCGACTTGCGATGCTCGCCGGCATAGCCGATCGCCGCTAGCGCGTGGCGCACCGCTACGCCGTCGCGATCGCGTTGCGCTAGCGCGTGCTCGAGCGTGAATGCGCCGGCGAACACGCCGGAGCCCATTATCACCGGCAAGAATCGTGAGCCCTCCTCGTTGGTCCACATGGCAACCTCGAGCAGCGCGATGGTCTGCACGTTGGCCTCGGCCAGCGGGCGCAGCACCTCCAGCCGTGCCAGCACACCATAATTGCCGTCGAATTTGCCGCCGGTCGGCTGCGTGTCGAGATGGCTGCCCGTCATTATGGGCGGCAGATCGTCACGCAGCCCCGTCCTCCGCGCGAAAATATTGCCGATCGCGTCGACCGGCACCGTGCGGCCGATCTCCTTCGTCCACGCGATGAACTGATCGCGTGCCTCACGGTCGAGTTCGGTCAGTGCTGGACGGCAGACACCGCGTTTGTCGGTCGCGCCGATCCGCGCGAGCTGCATGAGACAGTCCCACAGCCGCGCGCCGTCGATCCGCAAATCGGCGGGCGTCGAGACAACGTTGGATGAATGAGTCTGCATCGATGCATCCTCGGGTCGAAGACAGCTGGATGGCGCTTGCCGGCGGGACTTGCTCCGTTCCGGCTTGCTGGCCGAGGTTGTTCCAATCGTCATGATAGAGAGGTTTCGCCGAGGTAGATGGCCGGACGCGCGCGAGGTGGCAATGCGGCGCGACGCCTTTCCGTGGGCAAGCATAGAAAGCAAAGCCGCTGGGTTCGTGGGGAGTGAACGGCGCATCGCGGGCGATGCAGGTGCCAATTCGCTCGACGACGGACGCCGCGACGTGCCGGCAATCTGCGCGCAAGTGGCCGCCAGCAAACGTTTTCGTCGAAGGAAGCGGCTAAAACGCAATGAAGGCTCAACCTTTTGCGAAGCGCGCCGTTATTGCATGTGCTCAGGCAAACCCCTCGGATCTCCATGGCACAACCAATTCCTTTCCGCAACACTGGCGCCGCCCGCGCGCGGCATGCCAAAGCCATGCTGTTGCCCATCGCGCGCCAGATCGCCGACGATCTCGCGTTGCGAGTTCATCTGTCGCTCGACGCACTGCGCCGTGGCCTCGGTACGAAGAGCGATGCGCAGACGGTCACGCAGATCATGCTGTTGACCAGCTACCTCGCTGATGCCGGCTTTGGCTCGATGAGCCACGAAGAGCTCCACGCCGCGGACCGCGCCTCGGCGATGATGTTCGACGCAGGTCGGGAACGCAACGAATGGAAACTTGACGAAGCGGGATTCGCGCTCTTTGCATCGATCGCAACGAGCTACGATCGGCAGCTGCATCGCGCTCCGCTTTGGGCGATTACGGAGGCCAGCGAAAGACTCGACTGCTTTATCGCAGGGGGATCCGATCGAGCGCCGGCGCGTAAGCGGGCTTAGCGTGTTTGGAGGAGGTGCTGGCCGGCCGAGCCGGAAGGACATGGATTTTGGACGACCGCGTCGGAAGTCGCCGGGTTACGCGGATGCGTTGCGGATCGGAAAGTAGTGAAGCGCGCAAAGTCGGCCGCGTAAACGCAAAAACCCCACCGCGGCGGGTGGGGTTTCTGACTGGGGGGGAGCCTGACGATTACCTACTTTCACACGGGCAATCCGCACTATCATCGGCGTGGAGTCGTTTCACGGTCCTGTTCGGGATGGGAAGGGGTGGGGCCGACTCGCTATGGTCATCAGGCATGACGGGTTGCTGCGTCGCAGGGCTGGAGTCAACCGGTTGCGCCACAGCCAATCGGGAAGAAGCGTAAAGGATTCGAGTGTGGGGGGTTGTGTTGTTTCTGGCACAACACTGAATCCCAACCGTGCGTTTCTGTGAGCTCCCGCGGGAGGTCACACAAATCCCCTTCGGGGATCGGACCCGCGTAAGTGCTGAAGCACTCACGCGGGTCGAGACACACCTGTTATAGGATCAAGCCTTACGGGCAATTAGTATCAGTTAGCTCAGTACATTACTGTACGTGCACACCTGACCTATCAACGTCCTGGTCTTGAACGACCCTTCAAGGGGCTCGAAGCCCCGGGGATATCTCATCTTAAGGCGAGTTTCCCGCTTAGATGCTTTCAGCGGTTATCTCTTCCGAACATAGCTACCCGGCGATGCCACTGGCGTGACAACCGGTACACCAGAGGTTCGTCCACTCCGGTCCTCTCGTACTAGGAGCAGCCCCCTTCAAATATCCAGCGCCCACGGCAGATAGGGACCAAACTGTCTCACGACGTTTTAAACCCAGCTCACGTACCTCTTTAAATGGCGAACAGCCATACCCTTGGGACCGGCTACAGCCCCAGGATGAGATGAGCCGACATCGAGGTGCCAAACACCGCCGTCGATATGAACTCTTGGGCGGTATCAGCCTGTTATCCCCAGAGTACCTTTTATCCGTTGAGCGATGGCCCTTCCATACAGAACCACCGGATCACTATGACCTGCTTTCGCACCTGTTCGACTTGTCAGTCTCACAGTCAAGCACGCTTATGCCATTGCACTATCAGCACGATTTCCGACCGTACCTAGCGTACCTTCGTACTCCTCCGTTACACTTTGGGAGGAGACCGCCCCAGTCAAACTGCCTACCATGCACTGTCCCCGACCCGGATCACGGGCCAAGGTTAGAACCTCAAACAGATCAGGGTGGTATTTCAAGGACGGCTCCATTGAGACTGGCGTCCCAACTTCATAGCCTCCCACCTATCCTACACAGACCGGTTCAAAGTCCAATGCAAAGCTACAGTAAAGGTTCATGGGGTCTTTCCGTCTAGCCGCGGGGAGATTGCATCATCACAAACACTTCAACTTCGCTGAGTCTCGGGAGGAGACAGTGTGGCCATCGTTACGCCATTCGTGCAGGTCGGAACTTACCCGACAAGGAATTTCGCTACCTTAGGACCGTTATAGTTACGGCCGCCGTTTACCGGGACTTCAATCAGGAGCTTGCACCCCATCATTTAATCTTCCGGCACCGGGCAGGCGTCACACCCTATACGTCCACTTTCGTGTTTGCAGAGTGCTGTGTTTTTATTAAACAGTCGCAGCCACCAGTTTATTGCAACCCTTTCACCCTTCTGGCGCAGGCCAGTCAGGCTATGAGGGCGTACCTTATCCCGAAGTTACGGTACCAATTTGCCGAGTTCCTTCTCCCGAGTTCTCTCAAGCGCCTTAGAATACTCATCTCGCCCACCTGTGTCGGTTTGCGGTACGGTCACTGTGAAACTGAAGCTTAGAGGCTTTTCCTGGAACCCCTTCCAGTTGCTTCGCCACCGAAGTGGCTCGCCTCGCACCCTTGAATTCTGCGCCCGGATTTGCCAAAGCGCCTTCTCCAATGCAAGGACCGGGACTTCCAACACCCGGACAACCTTCCGCGATCCGTCCCCCCATCGCATTTCACAATGGTGCAGAAATATTAATCTGCTTCCCATCAGCTACGCATTTCTGCCTCGCCTTAGGGGCCGACTCACCCTACGCCGATGAACGTTGCGTAGGAAACCTTGGGCTTACGGCGAGGGGGCCTTTCACCCCCTTTATCGCTACTCATGTCAGCATTCGCACTTCCGATACCTCCAGCACACTTTCCAGTGCACCTTCGCAGGCTTACGGAACGCTCTCCTACCATGCACATTACTGTGCATCCGCAGCTTCGGTATATGGCTTAGCCCCGTTACATCTTCCGCGCAGGACGACTCGATCAGTGAGCTATTACGCTTTCTTTAAAGGGTGGCTGCTTCTAAGCCAACCTCCTGACTGTTTTAGCCTTCCCACTTCGTTTCCCACTTAGCCATATTTGGGGACCTTAGCTGGCGGTCTGGGTTGTTTCCCTCTTGACACCGGACGTTAGCACCCGATGTCTGTCTCCCGTGATTGCACTCTTCGGTATTCGGAGTTTGCTATGGCGTAGTAATCCGCAATGGACCCCACAACCATGACAGTGCTCTACCCCCGAAGGTGATACACGAGGCACTACCTAAATAGTTTTCGGAGAGAACCAGCTATTTCCAGGTTTGTTTAGCCTTTCACCCCTATCCACAGCTCATCCCCTAACTTTTCAACGTTAGTGGGTTCGGTCCTCCAGCACGTGTTACCGTGCCTTCAACCTGGCCATGGATAGATCACCTGGTTTCGGGTCTACACCCAGCGACTGGACGCCCTGTTCGGACTCGCTTTCGCTACGCCTGCCCTAATCGGTTAAGCTCGCCACTGAATGTAAGTCGCTGACCCATTATACAAAAGGTACGCCGTCACCCCTTCGCAGAGGCTCCGACTGTTTGTATGCATGCGGTTTCAGGATCTGTTTCACTCCCCTCCCGGGGTTCTTTTCGCCTTTCCCTCACGGTACTGGTTCACTATCGGTCGATCACGAGTATTTAGCCTTGGAGGATGGTCCCCCCATCTTCAGACAGGATTTCACGTGTCCCGCCCTACTTCTCGTACACCCAGTTCTTCCATGCTGTTTTCGTCTACAGGGCTATCACCTGCTATGGCCGCACTTTCCAGAGCGTTCGACTAACAATACAGATAACGTGTACCGGCTGATCCCATTTCGCTCGCCACTACTCTGGGAATCTCGGTTGATTTCTTTTCCTGCGGTTACTTAGATGTTTCAGTTCACCGCGTTCGCCTCACGTAGCCTATGGATTCAGCTACGGATACTCCATTAGGAGTGGGTTTCCCCATTCGGACATCTCCGGATCAATGCTCGTTTGCCAGCTCCCCGGAGCTTTTCGCAGGCTACCGCGTCCTTCATCGCCTGTGATCGCCAAGGCATCCACCACATGCACTTGTTCGCTTGACCCTATAACGGGTGTGTCTCTGTGTCGACCCACGTTAGCGCTTTAGCGCTTACGTGGGTCCCATCCCCGGAGGGGATAGACGCACTCGCTACAGGTTGAGTATTCGTGTTGCGCCGTATTCCAAAGCGATCTCTCGATCACCTTTAAAATACATCGATACAATCACAACCCTGATTCACCTACTCACACACCCATCTCCAGGTATGCTTTCGTGAATCTCTTTACTACTTCTTCCTGATTGTTAAAGAACGGCAGCCGGTATGAAGCCTGTGCCTCATACCGCTCTGACTGGCTCAATCGCCAATGCGCAACGCTCTGCCTTCATGCAGAACCCTGCGCATTGAGGATTGGTGGAGGATGACGGGATCGAACCGACGACCCCCTGCTTGCAAAGCAGGTGCTCTCCCAGCTGAGCTAATCCCCCAGTCCCACAGATAGTCCAGCGGCCCCAGCCCTTCAGCTCACCAGACAAGACACTGGTGGGTCTGGATGGATTCGAACCATCGACCCCCGCCTTATCAAGACGGTGCTCTAACCGGCTGAGCTACAGACCCCTGAGCCTGTCTGCGTTTCTTCTAACCACAGCCGATAAGCGTGAGCACTTGAGTGCAGGGAATGCACAGCTCTGGAAAGGAGGTGATCCAGCCGCACCTTCCGATACGGCTACCTTGTTACGACTTCACCCCAGTCATGAATCCTACCGTGGTGACCGTCCTCCTTGCGGTTAGACTAGCCACTTCTGGTAAAACCCACTCCCATGGTGTGACGGGCGGTGTGTACAAGACCCGGGAACGTATTCACCGCGGCATGCTGATCCGCGATTACTAGCGATTCCAGCTTCACGCACCCGAGTTGCAGAGTGCGATCCGGACTACGATCGGTTTTCTGGGATTGGCTCCACCTCGCGGCTTGGCAACCCTCTGTTCCGACCATTGTATGACGTGTGAAGCCCTACCCATAAGGGCCATGAGGACTTGACGTCATCCCCACCTTCCTCCGGTTTGTCACCGGCAGTCTCCCTGGAGTGCTCTTGCGTAGCAACTAGGGACAAGGGTTGCGCTCGTTGCGGGACTTAACCCAACATCTCACGACACGAGCTGACGACAGCCATGCAGCACCTGTGTTATGGCTCCCTTTCGGGCACTCCCGCCTCTCGGCAGGATTCCATACATGTCAAGGGTAGGTAAGGTTTTTCGCGTTGCATCGAATTAATCCACATCATCCACCGCTTGTGCGGGTCCCCGTCAATTCCTTTGAGTTTTAATCTTGCGACCGTACTCCCCAGGCGGTCAACTTCACGCGTTAGCTACGTTACCAAGCCAATGAAGGCCCGACAACCAGTTGACATCGTTTAGGGCGTGGACTACCAGGGTATCTAATCCTGTTTGCTCCCCACGCTTTCGTGCATGAGCGTCAGTATTGGCCCAGGGGGCTGCCTTCGCCATCGGTGTTCCTCCACATCTCTACGCATTTCACTGCTACACGTGGAATTCCACCCCCCTCTGCCATACTCCAGCGCTGCAGTCACCAATGCAGTTCCCAGGTTAAGCCCGGGGATTTCACATCGGTCTTACAGCACCGCCTGCGCACGCTTTACGCCCAGTAATTCCGATTAACGCTCGCACCCTACGTATTACCGCGGCTGCTGGCACGTAGTTAGCCGGTGCTTATTCTTCCGGTACCGTCATCCCTCACGGATATTAGCCACAAGGTTTTCTTTCCGGACAAAAGTGCTTTACAACCCGAAGGCCTTCTTCACACACGCGGCATTGCTGGATCAGGCTTGCGCCCATTGTCCAAAATTCCCCACTGCTGCCTCCCGTAGGAGTCTGGGCCGTGTCTCAGTCCCAGTGTGGCTGGTCGTCCTCTCAGACCAGCTACAGATCGTCGGCTTGGTAGGCCTTTACCCCACCAACTACCTAATCTGCCATCGGCCGCCCCTTGAGCGCGAGGTCCCGAAAGATCCCCCGCTTTCCTCTCCCGAGCGTATGCGGTATTAATCCGGCTTTCGCCGGGCTATCCCCCACTCCAGGACACGTTCCGATGTATTACTCACCCGTTCGCCACTCGCCACCAGACCGAAGTCCGTGCTGCCGTTCGACTTGCATGTGTAAGGCATGCCGCCAGCGTTCAATCTGAGCCAGGATCAAACTCTTCAGTTCAAACCTGTTACTGTGTTCGGGCTCTCTCGAACCCGGTCGCTCACTCAACGTACTGACGATGATTGATCCGTCTTTCGACAGACAAACCTTCCTCTAATACTGTGTGAGGCTTCTGATACTTCTGCCTGACAGCAGACTCCGGAGAATCCGCCGCCGCATTCCGCATCAAGCGCCCACACTTATCGACTGTTAGTTTTTAAAGATCGGTCCGCCAAACCCGCCGCGCCTGAACCACCACTACCCGGCACCGCTTCGTTTGCGTCGCTGCGTCTGCAGCAGAGAAACGAGATTATGGAGAGCGGTCGACAACACGTCAATACCCTTCTGCGAATTTCTTTTGGGGACAGCATGCGAGGATACGACTCCATATACAGGAAAACGACATGGAGCCCCCTTGCGCAAGGAGCAACTCGCCCCTATCTAGGTTAGGTCGCGCGTATGGCCACGGACTATGCACCTGCGTAGCCTCACGCAATGCCTGCGACAACAGCGACGATGATTTGATGTGCACCCATGAGCGCGAACCCCCAAGCTCGTATATAATGCGAGCCGCGCAAAATTTCGCATGTCCATCGGCCCGCTTCGAGCGGGCTCATCTTTTTTGCTCCCCAGAGCACAGCCCAACAACCGCGTTGAGTCACATCAGGTGATGCTGAGCCCTGCTCGAAACGCCTGACGGTAGCGTCTTGCGTCTCATAGCGAAGCCTCTAGAGGAAATTACGTGAACCCTTTCGATCGCGAAGATTCGCAACACGACACCGCCTTCACTGCCAAAGTTCCGTCCGGCCGTTCGGCCAAAGGCAAGGGCGCCGGCAAAGCGATTCCCGTGGCAGCCGAGCTGCTGCCGCAACAAGCCGAAGAACGCCAGCGCCTGATGCGCGCACTGATCCAGCTGGGTAAAGAGCAAGGCTACCTGACCCACGCGCAGATCAACGACCACCTGCCCGACAACTTCACCGCAACCGCCGCGATCGACAGCATCGTCAGCGCGTTCAGCGACATGGGCGTGCAGGTCTACGAGCAGGCCCCGGACGCGGAAACGCTGCTGCTCAACTCGAATTCCCCCGCCGTGGTGTCGGACGACCAGGCGGACGAGGAAACCGAAGTCGCGCTGTCGACCGTCGACTCCGAGTTCGGCCGCACCACCGACCCCGTGCGTATGTACATGCGCGAAATGGGCGCGACCGAGCTGCTCACCCGCGCAGGCGAAATCGCGATTGCGAAGCGCATCGAAGACGGCCTGCACGAAATGGTGCAAGCGATCGCCGCGTGCCCGCTCGCGATCTCCGCGATCCTCGCGAGCGCGCAGCAGGTTGTCGACGGCGAGCTGCGCATCGACGAACTCGTCGACGGCCTGAATGAAGAGACGGCCGCCGCGGAAGAAGTCGCGAGCGCCGACACGGATGCCGATGAAGACAGCGACGCCGACGGAGACAGCGAAGACGAAGAAGACGACGACGTCGGTCCGGAAGATTCGTCGGCGGCGGACGAAGCTCGCCTGAAGCAGCTCACGAGCGACTGCCTCGAAATCTTCGCCCAGGTCGGCATTCTGTACGACCAGATGAACGCGTCGCACGCGCGCGGCGACGTCACGTCGAAGGCCTATCTGCGCGCACGCGAAGACATTCAGCAGCACCTCGCGAAGATCCGCTTCACCGCACGCACGATCGACCGTCTGTGCGGCGACGTGCAGCGCCAGGTCGCGCAAGTGCGCGCGATCGAGCGCAACATTTTGCAGATCGTCGTCTCGAAGGCCGGCATGCCGCGCGAGAAGTTCATCGAAACGTTCGCGGGCAGCGAGGCCGACCTCGGCTGGACCGAGCGTGCCGCGCGCACCGGCGCGTCGACCTATGGTGCGGCGCTCGAGCGTCACCTGCCGGCCATCCAGTCCGAACAGCAGAAGCTGATCGACATCGAAGCGACGGTGTCGCTGCCGCTCAAGCATCTGAAAGAAATCAACCGCCAGATGGTCGCGGCCGAATCGAAGATGCGCAAGGCCAAGAGCGAGATGATCGAGGCGAACCTGCGTCTCGTGATCTCGATCGCGAAGAAGTACGTGAACCGCGGCATGCTGTTCCTCGACCTGATCCAGGAAGGCAACATCGGTCTGATGAAGGCCGTGGACAAGTTCGAATACCGTCGTGGCTGGAAGTTTTCGACGTACGCGACCTGGTGGGTCCGTCAGGCCGTCACTCGTTCGCTCGCCGATCAGGCGCGCACGATCCGCGTGCCGGTGCACATGATCGAAACGATCAACAAGCTGAACCGCATTTCGCGCGAGATCCTGCAGCAGACCGGCCAGGAAGCGCATCCTGCGGTGCTCGCGGAACGCATGGAACTGTCGGAAGAGAAGGTGCGCGGCATTCTGAAGATCGCGAAGCAACCCGTATCGCTCGAAACGCCGGTCGGCGACGACGGCGATGCGACGCTGGGCGACATGATCGAAGACGCTGGCGTATCGTCGCCGGCGGATGCCGCGATGCAGGCCGACCTGCGTGCCGCGATCGACGACGCGCTCGACTCGCTGTCCCCGCGCGAAGCGAAGGTGCTGCGCATGCGCTACGGCATCAACACTAAGTCGGATCACACGCTTGAAGAAGTGGGCAAGCAGTTCGACGTGACCCGCGAGCGGATCCGCCAGATCGAGAGCAAGGCGATGCGCAAGCTCATGCATCCGAGCCGCGCGGACCGTCTGAAGTCGTTCCTCGACCGATAAGCGTTTGCCACGCTTGCCGTGCGCGCTGCACGGCAAGCCGCCCACATCGTCATACACAAGCAGCGGGATGAACCGGTCGACGGTGAGTCCCGCTGTTTGCTTTTGTGCTGTACCTTTCCACAATTCTTCAGGCGCGAATTCTCCGCTTCGCTTCCCCCCTGTTGTCCACAGATTTTGGGAACAAGCTTGTGGGCAACCTGCGCATGACTGCGCTAACTCATTGAGCGTACTGCGTTTCGCGCTCGCGCCCGAGATGAGTCGCGTGTCCCATTACTTGCCGCACATCGTGCGCCCCCGCCCATTGCCGCGCTCTCAACGCGAGTCCAATCTCAGAAGGCGCCACCATGATCGAGCAGATTCAGCATGCCCTCGCCAGTCAGCGGCGCCGCCACGGTGCTTTGCCCCAGCATATGCGGATCCAGGTAGCCGGAAACCTGCAGCGTGTCGACGGCAAACCGCATCAGCCGATGCAGCACGATTGGCGCCCCAAGGCCGAGCGTGAACACGATGATCGCAAGGTTGCCGCACTGCAAACTGAGCAGACGCGCCACGCTGACGTTACTGCCGAAATGCAATTGCGAGCCGAGCGACGTATTGCCCATCACGTGGCGCGTCAGCGCGGCGACATAGAAGCCGCGGATCAGCATCGTGCCGATGGAGAACAGCGCATAAAACAAAAACAGCGATCCGAGCGCGGCCCGCGACGGCGCCGTACTCGCCCCCGGCACCTGGCCGACATGCATCGATGCGAGAGCGCCCTTCAGAAACACCATGAACAGCACCGCGAACAACACGACCACGCCGACGAACGTAACGAGGAACAGACCGTAGACGACCCACGCGCGCCCCTTGAAGCGAAACGCCAGGCTACCGAAGCTGCTCGCGTTGATGCGGCACTCCATTAGACGCATCGATGTCCACGGCATCATCTGGCCAAGCGTGACAACGCACAACAGCGCGTACAGCAACGCGCGCACGCCGAAGCCAAGCGCCGAGCCGGTCATGCCGCCGCGAATACCGCACCACTGCGTCCGGCTCAGCCGATAGCGCTGCGCGCCGAAAAACGCACCCGCCGCGAGCACGACGATCAGCAGATACAACGCGATGACAGGCAGCGAACCGAGTGCCGCGCTTTTCGTCAGCATGCGCAAGACCACGCTTAGCGCGCCAGCCGCGAACACCGCGCTGAACACGACCACGATCGCGAACAGAAAGCCCTTGAATAGCTCGCCCCCGGTGCCCGTGTACTCGAAGCGCTCGTCCTGAAACCGCATGCGCGACCAGACATATCGGCGGTTGTTCGTGGTCGCCCAGAAGCGGTAAATACCGAGCGTCACGATTTGCAGCACAAGGTTTCTGAAAAAGATGCCGTAGAGGTCGCCGAGCGTGCCGTCGTAGATCAGCAGCGGCCGCTTCTCGTCGAGTGAATTCATTGCGTTGCCCCCTTTTCCTCATTTAACGTTTTTGTGGCCCACTCACGCATTCTCCTGCGGCACTCATATGCGGCATGCATGGGCGAACGCGACGGGCGACGATGCTTTCCCGTGCGAAAGCCGACTCGTATGGCGCGAACCCGTGTAAAACCTGTCTTTCAGACATTCCGGGAATCACGCAAAACGGAAGCCGGCCGGCAAGCACGATAATTACACGGTTTCTTATCTTTATAAATGGCATTTCCGCATATAAATCGACCACTTCCATTACAAGATTTGGCAACGCCCGAATTTATTCGAATTGCATAATCTTGAGATTAAGACGTGCAATAACGATTTCATTGGGGGCAATCATTGGAGGGTCCACTCGCGCGTACGCGCCGTTCGACGTGGCAATCCCGAGCGGTTTCATCTGCGGCTTGCCACGATCGGTCTCATAGAAGGCACGCGCGGACGAAAACGATTGCGTATTCGAACTCAACGCGATTCGCGATTAATCAGGAATGCGGTGAATTCTGTTAAAGCACCACAATTTTTGGCATTTGGATAAAAAAACCCGGCTGCACATTAGATGCTCGCCGCGGTAATCTGCCGCATTCCACTGATTGTGTTGATGCAATCAGGATTTTATTGCTCGTCGAAGTACTGCTCGAGCGCGCGGTTCATTCGGTGCACGCCGGTTTCAATCTCCTCCACACCCGGCACGAACATCACGTTCTGTTCGATGCACGCGCGCAGATAGTCGGACGCATCGCGTGCCGCGTTCAGACGCGCCCACACGAACATGCCGCCGGCCGGACGATGAAATGCGATGTGCCGCGCGAGATGCGTGTCGAGCGCATCGCATAGCGCGCGGCATTTGACGGAATACGCATCGACAATGCGCGGCAGATGCCGCTCCAACCTGCCGCTCGCGAGGTACTCGGCGGCAATCGCCTAGGTCCAGGGCGCGCTGCATAGATCGACGGTCTGCTTGGCGACCACGCATCGAGCCATATAAGGCGCTACACCACGTTCTTTTCGATGATCGGCCGGTTTTCGAGCACGCGCGTAAAGCTTAGTGAACTGAGATCGAGCGTCGCATAGCGGCCATGCAGAATCAATTCGCTGATGCCGCGTCCGGTTGCCGGCCCTTGCTGCAAACCGTGGCCGCTGAAGCCGTTCGCGAAAATGCAGTTATCGATATCCGGGTGATGGCCAATGATCGCGTTCTGATCGAGCACGTTGTATTCGTAATAGCCGGACCAGCAGTTCTGCACGCGCAGCGCCTCGAATTGCGGCACGCGATTGGCGAGCGTCGGCCAGATCACGTCGTCGAATAGCACGTGATCGACTTCATCGAGCGGTAGATCGTCGGGATCGTTATCGGCCGACGGCGACGTGCCGCAGATATACGAATTGCCTTCAGGCCGGAAGTACACGCCGCTCGGATCGATCAGCAGCGGACAGCGTTCAAGCTTTGCCGGCGACGTGACGTTGAAGATACTGCGCCGCCGCGCATAGACGGGCAGATCGATGCCGGCCATCTGTGCGACCTTGCGCGACCATGCGCCGGCCGCGTTGACGACGACGTCGCAAGCATAGGTCTCACCGTCCGCGGTTTGTACCTGCGTGACGCGATTGCCCTCGCGATGCAGCGCGGTGACGTCTGCCGCGACATAGCGCGCGCCGAGCGCCTGCGCTTTCTTGCGCAGCGCCTGTACTAAACCGTAGCCGTCGAACCAGCCCTCGCCGCTTTCGCCATAAGCGCCGGCAACGAGGTCGTCGGTATTGAGCCAAGGGAAGCGCGTTTGCAAGCCATGCGTGTCGAGCAGGCTGATATCTGCACCGAGGCTTTTTTGCAGCGCGTGATTCTCG
Organism: Paraburkholderia sp. MM5496-R1; assembly: GCF_050436205.1. Lineage (NCBI taxonomy): Bacteria > Pseudomonadati > Pseudomonadota > Betaproteobacteria > Burkholderiales > Burkholderiaceae > Paraburkholderia > Paraburkholderia sp. MM5496-R1. The sequence goes on along the minus strand of NZ_JBNDLT010000003.1, from coordinate 1,375,721 downwards.
CGCAGCGTCGCTTCACCGGCAGGTGTCGCGAGAAACAGGTAGCCGCCTTCGTGCAGATCGATCGAGGGCCGGGTGCCGTCGACTTCGAGCCGCTCGCCGATCGAGCGAAGAAACTCGATGCCGAACAGCGACATCTGAATGGAAAGCGGCGTAGAAAACTGCTGCCGGATCGACGCCGCCGACAAGGCCGACGACGAACGCGCATAGGTCGGGTCGCGCTCGATTACCGTGACGCCGACTGTCGGATCGGACAGCCGCAAGAAATACGCAATCGAACTGCCGATCACCCCACCGCCGACGATCACGACTTTCGAACTCACGTCTTACTCCACGAGTAACGTGGCCGCTCCGGAACGCCGGGCGGCGCAAACGGATTGCTATCTGGAATGCGCGGCCGTGGCGCGCCGGACGGCGACGGCGGCGCACCGGCATCAACGCGATGCGCCGCCAACGTTTACGACGTCACACTTGCGCGCTCAGTCGAGATTGAAGTCGATACCCTGCGCAAGCGGCAACGCCGACGAGTAGTTCACGGTATTGGTCGCGCGACGCATATAAGCCTTCCACGCATCCGAACCCGACTCGCGCCCGCCGCCCGTTTCCTTTTCGCCGCCAAACGCACCGCCGATCTCCGCACCGCTCGGTCCGATGTTGACGTTCGCGATGCCGCAGTCGCTGCCCGACGCGGACACGAAGCGTTCCGCTTCGCGCAGGTCGCTCGTGAACACGCACGACGACAAGCCGTGATGCGCTGCGTTGTTCGCCTCGACCGCATCGGCGAAATCGGCATAGCGCAGCACGTACAGAATTGGCGCGAACGTTTCCTTCAGCACGACCGACGTTTGCGACGGCATCTCGACGATGGCCGGACGCACGTAGTAGCCGCCCTCATAACCCTTCACTTCGACTCGCTCGCCGCCGAACACGTTGCCGCCCTCGGCCTTCGCCTGCTGCAGCGCTTCCTGCATGCGGTCGAACGATTGACGGTCGATCAGCGGCCCCATCAGCGTGCCCTTTTCGAGCGGATTGCCGATCGGCACGCGGCTATACAACTGCTTCAGACGCTCGACGGTCTTCTCGTACACGCTGTCGTGCACGAACAGACGCCGCAGCGACGTGCAGCGCTGACCGGCCGTGCCGACCGCCGAGAACAGGATGCCGCGCATCGCGAGTTCATGGTCGGCCGTCTGCGTGACGATGCCGGCGTTGTTGCCACCGAGTTCGAGCAGCGAGCGGCCGAAGCGCTTCGCCACTTCGACGCCAACCTTGCGACCCATTTCCGTGCTGCCCGTCGCGCTGACGATCGACGCGCGCGGATCGGCCACGAGCTTTTCGCCCACGTCGCGCCCGCCGTTGATCAATGCGGCCAGGCCGGCTGGCGCGTCGCCGAATTCCTTCAGCGCGTCTTCGAGAATCCTGTTCACAGCCAGCGCCGAGAGCGGCGTCTTTTCCGACGGCTTCCAGATCACCGCGTTGCCACACACCAGCGCGAGCGCCGCATTCCATGACCAGACCGCCACCGGGAAATTGAACGCCGAGATCACGACGCAGGTGCCGAGCGGATGCCACGACTCCGCCATCCGATGACCCGGGCGCTCGGACGCGATCGTCAAACCGTACAGCTGACGCGACAGACCGACCGCGAAATCGCAGATGTCGATCATTTCCTGCACTTCGCCCATGCCTTCCTGCAGGATCTTGCCCGTCTCCAGCGAGACGAGGCTGCCGAGCGCCTGCTTCTGTTCACGCAGCCGATTGCCGAGCAGCCGCACCAGCTCGCCGCGGCGCGGCGCCGGCACGTTACGCCACACGGCAAACGCGTCTTTGGCCCGGGCGAGCGCCGCGTCGACCTCGACCGCCGTCTGGCTGGCCACACGGCCGATGAGCTCGCCGGTGATCGGCGAATGAACGGCGATATCGCCGGCTTGCGCGGCTTGGGCAATGCCGAGATCCGCGAGGATAGTGGACGCGTCCATGTGAACCCCTTTAATTTCCGATACGAAACAAGAGTAAGTTCGGAAACTATACACGCCGGTTTTTGTGACGGCAAGAAGATGGTTGGGAACGAAATACCGGTTGACAAAAGGGGGCGCGATGTTTCCAGAAGGAAACTTCGTCAGACTTCGGGCGGGTGTTACGCCCGCGCGTCAAGCATCTGACCCGCCATCCTCCTCCAGCACCGCCATCAACCGGTCGACCAGCACACGCGCGAACGGCGGCAAGTCCTTCAGACTGCGCACGCAGATCTTCAGCTTGCGCACGGCCCACGGATCGTTCAGGCCGACGATCGCGATCTGCATCGTCTTTCTGTGCCGCAGCGCGACCGACTCCGGCACGATGCCGATTCCGACACCCGCCTCGATCATCCGGCACGCGGCCTCGAAGTTGCCGACCTGGATGCGAAGTTTGAGACGCGCGCCGAGCGCATCGGCGGCACTCGTGATGAACGCGTGAATCGCGCTCGACGTCGGCAGGCTCACGAAGTTCGCGTTCAGCACCTGCGAAAAATCGACCGACGCTTGTCTCGCGAACGGATGCTCGCACGACGTAACCAGCACGAGCCGATCGTCGCGATATGGCAGCATCTGCAGATGCTCGGCATGCACATTGCCCGCGACGATGCCGATATCGGTCGCGCTGTCGGCGACGCCCTTGACGATCTCGCCGCTCAGCACTTCGCGCAGATCGATGTTCACGTCCGGGTGATCGCGCAGGAAACGGCTCAGCACGGCCGGCAGAAACTCGCTGATCGCGGTCGTGTTGGCCCAGATGCGCACGTGGCCCTTGATGCCCTCGCCATACTCCTGCATGTCGCCGGCCAGATGCTCGACGCGTTCGAGCACGAGCCGCGCGTGATGCACGAAGGCTTCGCCCGCGGGTGTCGGCGTCACGCCCTGGCTGGTTCGATAGAGCAGCTTGATGCCGAGTTGCTCCTCGAGATTCTTGACCCGGTTGCTGGCGGCCGGCGCCGACAGGTGCGAACGCTCCGCCGCACGCGCGAGGTTGCGCGTGTCGGCGATATGCAGGAGCAGGCGTAAATCGACGAAATCGAAGTGCATGATGAAAGCTGCTAGCGAAGCATGCGCAAAGCAAACTTTCATCTTAACCGGGTGAAGTGAAAATTTAGCCGGGGAAAGATCCGAATCGACAGATCACCTTGATGCGCGCACGGCTCAAGCCGACTCTCGCATCATCTCCGCTTGCGGTATCAGCTCGGCATCGGGCGAAATCTCTTCGAGCGTCTGCTGACTCGTTTCGATGCGCAGCGCGAGAATCGCGATACTCAGCAACAACAGCACGCCACCGACCATCGTCAGCACACCCGTCACGCCGAACTCCGTGTAGAGCAGCAGCGCGACGTAGGGTGTCGACATCGACGCCGCGCGGCCGCACGTGCCGGCCACGCCGGTGCCGCGCAAGCGATGCGCGGTCGGAAATAGCTCGGGGATATAGCCGAACAGGCCGAGCGTGCAGACCGTGTAGATCGTCGTGACGAGCGCGAAACCGACGACCGCGATCGGCACTGGCGCGCGCATCTGCACGTAGACGAAGCCGAGCACGATCGTTGCAAGCGAGAACAGCACGATGCCGTTGCGTCGCCCCAGGCGGTCCGTCACGAGATAACCGACGACAGCGCCGGCCGGCGCACCGAACGACATCAGCAGCACGAAGCCAAGCGACTGCACGATGGTCAGGCCTTCCTTGACGAAGAACGTCGGCAGCCACGCGACGAAACCGTACAGCGACATGTTGATCGCCATGCAGGTCAGCGCGGCGACCAGCGTGCGGCCGATCATGCCGCGCGCGAACAGCGCCGAGAACGGCGCGGCCGGCACCTCGTGACTGACCACGCGCGAAACCGGCGGCAGCTTGCCGACGCGCGCCTCGACCTGTCGCTCGATTGCCGAGACGGTGGCCTCCGCCTCTTCGAGCCGGCCGACCGTTTCGAGCCAGCGCGGCGACTCCGGCATCCGATGCCGCAGGAACCACACGACCATCGCGCCAACCCCCGCGATCGCGAACATGTAGCGCCAACCGAGATGTGGAATTACCCAATAGCCGACTGCGGTCGCGCCGAGCAGACCGGAGTTGATGATCAGCGCGAGCAGCGCGGTCCAGCGGCCGCGTGTGGCGGGTGGCACGAACTCACACAGCGTGCCGGCCGCGACCACGAGTTCGGCGCCAAGGCCAATGCCCATGACGAAGCGCAGCAGAATCAGCCAGTAGATGTTCGGCGCGAAGCAGGCGGCGAGCGACGCGATGCCGAAGATCGCGAGATTGGCCTGATACGAATAGCGTCGACCGAAGCGGTCGCCGAGATAGCCTGCCAGCCCCGCGCCGATCATCATGCCCATGAAGGTCGCGGAGATGAAGAACGAGCCGAGGCGGAGATCGGTGAAGCCGGTTTTGACCATCGCCGCGAGCGCGCCGTTGGCGAGATAGATGTCGAAGGCGTCGAGGAAAGCACCCGCGCCGATCAGGCCGAGGATGTTCCAGTGGAAGCGGGTGATCGGCAGGCGGTCGAGGCGTGCGCCGGAGTTGATGGGGGCTGGCAAATTGTGTCTCCTGTCTTTTTAGGCTGCGCGCGGGCGAGAGGCGCGAGCGCGGAACAGTTCTGCGAGACCGCCTTCGTTCGATGTGGCGGCTCGGGGCAGAGCGCTGAACGGCCGTTGTCGGATCGTGCAGGGCCGTTGGCTTCAAGAGTGCGACAGGTGACGTGGGCTGGGAATTGGGCTTTTTGGAGGTGAGTGTTCCGGTTTGATTAAGGGAATGGTAAAGAAGCGATTTGCATACCCGAAAGGCGGCAGCGCCGAACCGCAGCGCGAGGTCAAAGCCCTCGAGAACGAGATCGTCGAAATGGTCGCGCGCGATGAACTCGATTTCGAGTTCAGGATGCGCATCCATGAACTGATCGAGTCGTTGCCCAAAGCCGGTGACTGAGCCGGAATTATCGCCGGCTCAAGCCCCGTCGCGCCATTTATCCCGCTGTCCGGTTCTGCACGGGCACTTCTGCGCCGGCGCTGCGCGTGACAGAGTCGCTGAGGTCCGTCCTCGTATTGATGAACCAGGCGGAAACCGAAGCCAACAAGAAGCAGCCGACGAAGAGGTGGAATACGACATTGAAGTCGTCATTCGTCCTGGTCAGGATGTAACCGACGATCAGCGGGGAAAGAAATCCTGCCAGCTGACCCGCCGCATTGACAAAGCCGATTGCCGACCCGACGACCTTGTTCGGCAGCGCGACGTTCGGGATGGTGTAGAGCGAACAGCCGGCCATGGTTGAGAAGAAGTAGCCGATCGTCTGAAAGAATACCGCCGTTTCCGCGGTCTCCGCATGGGCCGTCAGATAGGCAAAGATGGCGGCCACGACGCAGCCGAGGACGACAAGCAATTCGCGACGATTGCGGAAGAACTTGTCGGAAAGAAAGCCCGTGATGCAATAGGCAATCGTGCCGACGAGAAATGGCACCGACGCCATAATGCCCATTCTGGCCGTCGAAAGGCCGCGCGCTTTCAGCAGATACGTCGGGAACCAGCTCATGATGCCCCACGAGGCGATGCTGAAAACGAACAAGGTGACGAAGCACCACCAGACCAGCGGCGTTTTCACCAAACCAGCAAAATCCGCTTTGCCGGCAGAGGCAGACAAAGACTTTTCGCTGGTACCGATTTCCTCCAATTCGATCTTCGAAACGTGCTTGCTGTCTTTCGGGCTGTTTCTGATATAGATCCAGCCGAATACGGCCATCGCGACACCGGGTATGAACAGACTCGTGAAAATCGCGCGCCATCCCCACGCGGCCATCACGGCCGCCACGAACAGCGGCGCCAATGCGGGTCCCAGCGCATTAGTGGTCATCATCAGCCCGGTTGCCCGTCCCACTTCGCGCTTTGGGAACCACGCCGACAGTGCCTTGAACGCGGCGGGAGGAAAAAGCGCTTCGCCGATGCCAAACGCGACCCGCACCACCAGCATCAAGCCGAGCGAATTGCACAGTCCGGTAAGCGCGGTGAAAATCGTCCACCATGTGATGCCGATCGTCGTCATCAGCCGCGGACCGAATCTGTCTGCAAGCAGGCCAGCCGGGATCTGACATAGCGCGTAGCTAAAGAAGAACGCGCTCAGGATTCCACCCATTTCCATCGCGGACAGATGAAACTCGGACGCAATGAATGGAATAGCCGCTGCCATGATCATTCTGTCCATGTAACAGAGCAGATAGATTGCGAACAAAATAAACAGCACGAGGTAGCGATGTCTCCAACGAAAGCGCATGAGATCTTCCTTATTATTAAATGACAGCGATGACACGAAATCCGAGCTTTAGCCGATCAATTGGCGGTACGAGAACGACTTGAAATCGGCAGGCTCGCGAAAGCCAAGCATGTCGTTGACGGTGATACCCGCGAATGCCCCCGTGAAGCCGATGGGGGTTGCATATTCATCGCTGAGTTTCGTGAAATCCTTTTCCAGTTCAAGGTCCTTCCAGTCACCGTGCGTCAAGCGATAGAAGAAGCGCAGTTTCGCGTCCACGACGCGAATCCGCAGTTCGATCCCGGTGGCCTCGGGCAGCGTCGCCAGTCGATTGCTGTAGGCGAAGCTGCCGGCATCCATTTCCATGTAGGACAGGATTTTTGTGCCGTCGTCGTCGCGCGTGACGAACAGATAGAAGAAGGTGTTCTCGTCGTAACGCGCCATGAGCCCAGCCATGTGCAGATATGACCTGGGTGAAAATTCCAGCGCGGTTTCGACTTCGAACTGCCAGTCACGGATGCGACAGGCCAACAAGCTTTGATGGAACCGCGAAGTCGGCGACTCTTGCCCCCTTATCCGCAGATAGCCCGGACGTTCGTGAAGATTGCACCAGTCGTCGCCGATGGGGATGCGCAGACTCTGCAGTTCCAGGGGCAGCGCGGCACGTTGTCCGAAATCGATCGTCCAACTGCTGTCGAGCCTTTGCTCGATATCCGAGCCGATCGCAAAAGATTCGGCGGGAACCACTCCGCCACTGGCGAGGCGGGGCCAGTCGGCATGCCATTCGATAGGTGCGACACAGGTTTCACGGCCTAGCGGCGAGCGCTTCGTGTGCGCATCGATTGGTCTCGATCCGAGGTACGTCATGTACCACTGGCCGTTCGGACCCTCGACCAGATTGCCGTGGCCGGTCCGCTGAATCCGTCCATTCGCGTCGCGCGACGTGAGCATCGGCGTATCAGGATGAAGCTCGTATGGACCGAAAATGTCGCGGGACCTGGATACACACGTTGCATGTGTATAGCCTGTGCCTCCCTCCGCTGTGATCAGGTAGTACCAGTCTCCCTTCTTCAGCAAATGCGGAGCCTCGTAGATCTGACATTTCATGAAGTAATCGGTCTTGAGGTTGGCGCCTTTATAGATGACGTGCTCTTCGCCGATCAGCTTTTCCTCCTGCACCGAGTATTCCCGCAGAACGATTCCGACGAACAGGTCTTCGTAGATACCTCTGAAATCGCGCCGGATATAGGCGAGCCACTTTTTGCCAGATTCGTCGTGGAACAGGGATGGATCGTATCCACCGGACACGAGATGCACGGGCTCCGACCAGGGTCCGGTGATGTCCGGAGCGGTTACGAGATAGTTGTGCATGTCACGAAGCGGGGAGATCTTCTGCTCGCCTTTCCATGCCTTGGTGTCGGTATAGACGAGCCAATAAAGACCGTCGTGATAGGAGAGGGCTGGCGCCCATATGCCTGCGGACGGCTGCTCTCCGATCAGGTTCAATTGCGATAGTCTGTCGAGAGGCGTGGCCTTGAGTTCCCAGTTGACGAAATCTTTTGATTCGTAAATGAGAACGCCCGGATACCATTCAAACGTTGAAACCGCGATATACCACGCATCCGTGCCACGGCACACACAAGGATCCGGGTTGAAGCCGCGCAGAACTGGATTTTGAATAGTACTCATCGGGAGGGTATTTTTTGACGTGCTGAGAGGAACAGATCTTCTTTATCGACAACGCTGCGAGAAGACCGGCAGATGCTCAACCGGATGCCCTGAGCGCGCTCGCTCCCTCGACAAGGGGCGACGGAAAACGGCATTGTCAGAAGCTTTCGGAATCGCCCACAACCCTCCGCGCCCGCAGAATCACCGGCATATCGACCATCCTTCCATCCACGGCAACCGCGGCGCCATGGCTCGCCTCGACAGCCGCAAGCACCCGTTGCGCCCACTCCACCTCGGCGTCACTCCATGCATACGCGCGATGCACCGGCTCGATCTGCTTCGGATGAATGCAAAGCTTGCCGCCGAAACCGAACCGCCGGCCGCGCCGCGCATCAGCTTGCACCGCATCAGCATCGGTAATGGTCGTCGACACGCCATCCACCGGCGCACCAATGCCAGCCAGCCTCGACGCAAGCACGATCTGCGAGCGAAACAGATGCAACTCCTCGCCATCCCCATCGATGCCGAGATCGATCTGAAAATCCAGCGTACCGAAGACGATACGCAGCACGCGCGGCGCGCTGCATAGCTCCGCAAGATTCGCGAACCCGCGCGCAGTCTCGACAATCGGCAGCACGCTCAACGCCGGATGCGCGTTCGCCAGCACCGCGTTGATCTGTTCGCGCGTCTCAGCCTTCGGCAGCACGATTCCGGCCACGCCGGTCTGCCCAACGAGCGCCGCAACGTCATCTGGAAACCATGGCGTATCCGAGCCATTGATGCGCACCCAGGCGGCCCGCGATGCGTTAGCCGACACCGCGGCCACAACCGCCGCACGCGCCGGCACCTTCTGATCCGGCTGCACCGCGTCTTCCAGATCGAGAATCACCGCATCCGCGCCGGCCGCATAGGCCTTGTCAAACCGCTCAGGCCGATTCCCAGGCACGAACAGATACGACCGGGGCAACGCGCTCATGCCGCCACCATCGTGCGCGAAGTTGCATCGAATACCGAGCCAATCTGCTTCTCTTCGGCAATATGCCATGCGCGGCGAAGCAGTTGCGCCGCCTCCTCTTCGCTAGCCGCACCCGAAAACGCCGCCAGCCGATGCAGCTTCGTCGCAATCTCGTCGCGCGACAAGGTATTGCCTGGATCGCCCTTCGGCTCATCGACACGCCCATCGAACACGCGGCCGTCGGTCGTCGTCACCGTGACCTTGCCGATCCAGCGTGCGGGATAGGCGGCGTCGACTTCAGCGTCGAGCGCCATTGTGACCTTGTCGCGAAACGCGGCGATCTCGCTCGCGTCGAAACCCTGCTCGAATTCGGTCACGCCGGCATAGCCGTGATGCGCGACCAGCCCGAGCACTGTGCCCATGTTGAACTTCGCCTGATGTACGGTGCGCGGCGCGACCACGGGACCGAGCACATCGATCGCGCCTTGATGCACGTGCGCGACGACCTTCGCGATGTCGCGCGGCGCGAAACGATGCGTCTGCACGACGGCGAGCAGCGCATCGGCGGCCGGATGCGTATGGCGGCACGCCGCGTGATACTTGAACGACGTCTCCGCGGTCGCCCAGCGGCTGCCAAGCCGATCGACGAGGCGCGCCGGATCGGCGTCGCTCGACATGCCCGCGGCCATGCCCTGGGCGCCTTCGAGAATGTGCGTCGCGCCCTTGAAGCCGTCGGCGGCGAGTTGCGCGGCCATCAGGCCGTTCGCGGCGGCCATCGCGGTGTGCAGTTGCTTCGAGTCGGCGGCGTCGCGCAGAAATTCCCATAGGCCGCTCGCCTGCGTGCCCGCCGAGCCGAACGCATCGAGCATTTGGGACGGCAACAAACCCAGCAAGCGTCCTGCCGTTGCCGCGGCCGCGACCGTGCCGACCGTGCCCGTGGTGTGAAACACCTTGTAGTGCGAGCGCCCGAGAAATTCGCCGATGCGAATGCCGACCTCGTATCCCGCCACCGCCGCCGCGATGAAGTCGCGCCCCGACGCTCGCTTTGCCTGTGCCAACGCAAGCGCAACGGGAAACACCACGGTCGCCGGATGAAACACCGAGCCATTGTGCACATCGTCCTGTTCGGCGAAATGCGATGCGGCGCCGTTGATCATCGCGGCGAAATACGGCGTGGTTCGACCGCGGTCGATCAGCACCTCGCAGAGGCCCTCGTTCGTCGCCCCGGCTGCCGCGCGTGCGAACCGCGCGATCGTCTCGACCGGGCGCGCGCCTTTGCCGGCCAGCGCCGAGCCGAGCCAATCGACGTACAGGTTGACGGTACGCTCGACGACCTCGTGCGGAATGTGGTCGAAGTCGAGTTGCGCGGCGAAAGTGGCAAGCGTGAGACTGGGATGGTCGTTCATGGGGTCGTTACCGAATCAGATCGTGCCCGCCGCGCGCAGCGCGTCGATACGCCCATTGTCGTAGCCAAGCTCACGCAGAATTGCTTCCGTATGTTGACCAAGCGTGGGCACAGGGTCCATTCGCGGCTCGAGGTCGGAAGGCAGACCGGGCGGCCGCAATGCGGGTATCGTCCCCGTTGCCGTGCCGACTTCCTGCCAGCGCTCCCGCGCCTTCAGTTGCGGATGCGCCCACACGTCGGCGAGCGTATTCATCTGCGCGTTCGCGATGCCTGCCTCATCGAGTCGATCGATCACGTGCGCCGCGCTCTGCTTCGCGAACGCCGCGACGATCACCTCGCGCAGGGCGTCGCGCGCCGCAGTGCGTTTCGAGTTCGATGCGAAGCGTTCGTCGGTTGCCAGTTCAGGCTGTTCGAGCACGCGCTCGCAGAACAGCTTCCATTCGCGTTCGTTCTGCAGGCCAAGCATGACCGTCTTGCCGTCGCCAGCGGGAAACGGGCCATAAGGATAGATCGTTGCATGCGCTGCGCCCGCAAGCGCGGGCTGCGACTGACCGTCGATCGCGTAGTAGAGCGGATAACCCATCCACTCGACCATGCTCTCGAGCATCGATACATCGATGCGGCAACCGCGCCCTGTGCGCCCACGCTGCAACAGCGCGCTCAGGATGTTCGAATACGCGTACATGCCCGCCGCGATATCGGCGATCGAACAGCCCGCTTTCGCTGGCGCGCCGGGCGAACCGGTGATCGACAGGAAGCCGGACTCGCTTTGAATCAGCAGGTCGTACGCCTTCTTGTCGCGATACGGACCGTCCGCGCCGTAGCCGGAAATATCGCAGACGATCAACTTCGGATACTTGTGGCTCAATGTGTCGTAGCCGAGGCCAAGCCGTTCGGCCGCGCCTGGCGCGACGTTCTGCACGAGCACGTCGGCATCGGCAACCAACGCATCGAGAATCCCGGCCGCCGCGGGCTGCTTCAGGTCGAGCGAAAGACTCTCCTTCGAGCGATTGGTCCACACGAAGTGCGACGACAGCCCATGCACACGTTCGTCATAGCCGCGCGCGAAATCGCCGACGCCGGGCCGTTCGATCTTGATCACGCGCGCCCCGAGATCGGCCAGTTGACGCGTGCAGAACGGCGCGGCAATCGCGTGTTCGAGCGTGATGACCTTGATACCGTCGAGTGGTCTCATGATGTCCGCCAGCGGGTCAGAACGAACGCGGCAGCCCGAGGATATGCTCGGCCACGTACGAGAGAATCAGATTGGTCGATATCGGCGCGACTTGATACAGACGCGTTTCACGAAACTTGCGCTCGACGTCGTACTCGCACGCGAAGCCGAAGCCGCCGTGAAATTGCAGGCACGCATTGGCCGCCTCCCACGACGCATCCGCCGCGAGCAGCTTCGCCATATTCGCCTGCGCACCGCACGGTTGATGTGCGTCGAAACGACGTGCCGCTTCGAAGCGCATCAGGCTCGCTGCCTCGACGTTGATGAACGAGCGCGCGATCGGAAACTGCACGCCCTGGTTCTGTCCGATCGGCCGGCCGAACACGACGCGCTCCTTCGCGTATTCGGTGACTTTATCGACAAACCAGTAACCGTCGCCGATGCATTCCGCGGCGATCAGCGTGCGCTCCGCGTTCAGGCCATCGAGAATGTATTTGAAGCCTTGCCCTTCCTCGCCGATCAGATTCTCGGCGGGAATTTCGAGGTTGTCGAAAAAGAGCTCGTTGGTCTCGTGATTGACCATGTTCAGAATCGGCTGCACGGTCAGGCCATGACCGATCGCCTCGCGCAGATCGACGATGAAGATCGACATGCCCTCTGATTTCCTCTTCACGTCCGCGAGCGAAGTGGTGCGTGCGAGCAGAATCATCAGGTCCGAGTGTTGCACGCGCGAGATCCACACCTTCTGACCGTTGATCACGTAACGGTCACCGCGCCGCTCTGCGGTCGTCTTGATCTTCGTCGTATCGGTGCCGGTGGTCGGCTCGGTCACGCCCATCGATTGCAAACGCAGGTCGCCGTTCGCGATCTTCGGCAGATACCTGCGCTTCTGTTCTTCCGAACCGTGCCGCAGCAGCGTGCCCATGTTGTACATCTGCCCGTGGCACGCGCCCGAGTTGCCGCCCGCGCGATTGATCTCCTCCATGATCACCGACGCTTCCGTGAGCCCGAGCCCCGAGCCGCCGAAGTCCTGCGGAATCAGCGCGGCGAGCCAGCCGGCCTTCGTCAGCGCGTCGACGAACTGTTCCGGATAGCCGCGCGCCTCGTCGATCTTGCGAAAGTACTCGCCGGAAAACTGCTGACACAGATCGCGCACGGCCTCGCGAATGTCCTGGAACGAATCGTGTTGCGTGGTTTGCATAGTCGGGTCTCGCGGAATTCAGGCGAGCGCGGCGGTCGCGCGCATGGTCAGATAACCTTCGTGGTCCTTCGCCCACAGGTCGATGGTCTTGCCGTCGGCGGCGGGCTTGCCGCATACCGTGAACGGCTGGTCCGCGAACGTGGGGCGAAGCGCGCGAAACGCGAAGCTTTGCAGCGTCGCTTGCGGCAGTTCTCGGCGCACGAGATCGACCAGCAGCGTCGCGATCAGCGGGCCATGCACGACGAGGCCCGGATAGCCTTCGACCTGCGTGACATAAGGATGGTCGTAGTGAATGCGATGGCCGTTGAAAGTCAGCGCCGAGTAGCGCAACAGCATCACGGCATCGGCGTCGATCGTGCGGCGCCATGTTTCGTCTTCGGGCGCGGGCGCCGGCTGTTGCGGCCGCGCGCCCTCCTGGGGCGCGTCGCGATAGACGATGTCGTGCTCCTCTTCGAGCTTCAACTCGCCATCGACTTCGATCGTATGTTGCACGGTGACGAACACGAGGCGGCCCGAGCGGCCGGTCTTGTCCTCGATATTGGCGATCGTCGACGTGCGCCGCGCATGCTCGCCGATCTTCAGCGGCGCATGAAACGTGAGCCGGCCGCCAGCCCACATGCGGCGCGGCAGTGGCACGGGCGGCAGAAAACCGCCACGCTTCGGATGTCCGTCGGGGCCGACTTCGGAGAGCGGCGTGATCGGCAGAAAGTACAGCCAGTGCCACAACGGCGGCACGGTGTTACCGCTTTCCTCGCGATCGAGCGTGGCGGCAAGCGCCTTCAATGGAAACGCGGTGATGTCGTCTTCGGCCACCGCCTGCTTGTTGAGCCAATCGTCGAGTTTCTCTGGGGCAGCGGACATGACAAAGTCTCCAGATTCAGTGTGTTGGTCCTCGTTAGGACCCACTATGACCGACGCGCTGCGTTCCGCGAAGTTCGATTTTCCGAAGCGGGCCTTTGTTTTTCGTTAAGACGTTGAGCCCAGCGAGGGGCGCTGACGATCTGTTGTCGGCTCGATGGGCGATTCGATGTGGCTTGACCTTAGTGCCGGGCCGCGACGGCACCGCTGCGCCTGTTCGCTCATTTGAGCCCGAGCCGTTTAGCCAGCCGATTCAGATTCGCCCGGTCCAGCCCCAGCTCGCGCGCGACCGCTGCCCAGTTCTGCCTGTTGCGGATCAGCGCTTCGAGAACGAGATTGCGTTCGAACTCGGTGACCGCGCTGCGAAAGTCTTTCGTCTCGCTTTCCTCGCTCTGCGTGGCGATTTGGTTGGCTTCATGATCTTGTGCGTCCGACAACGCGAAGTCCGCGGCCGTCAACGTCAGAATACGGCGGCGCTCACGATTGGCCGCCAACGCCTTCAGCGCACTGCGTCCGATCAGATGCTCCAGTTCGCGCACATTGCCGGGCCATGTGTAGTGCAGCAATGCGGCCTGCGCGTCAGCCGCAAGACGCAGGCTCAGCAAACCGAGCCGGGAGCGATTGTCTTCGAGGAAGAAGCCCGCCAGCAGTAGCACGTCGCGGCCACGCTCGCGCAACGACGGCACGCGCAGCGGATACACGCTGAGGCGATGATAGAGGTCGGCGCGAAAGCGGCCCGCGCGCACTTCTTCGGCGAGGTCGCGATTGGTTGCGGCGATGAGCCGCACGTCGACTCTGTGTTCGTGGTCCGAGCCGATGCGCTGCAACTGGCCGTTCTGCAGCACGCGCAACAGCTTTGCCTGCACCGCGAGGGGCAACTCACCGACTTCGTCGAGGAAAATGGTGCCGCCGTCCGCGAGTTCGAACTTGCCGCGTCGATCCGCCGAGGCTCCCGAAAACGCGCCGCGCACGTGCCCAAACAGTTCGCTCTCGACGAGCGTATCGGGCAACGCCGCGCAGTTCAGGCTGATCAGCGGCTTGTTCGCTCGCGGCGACAGCGCGTGGATCGCATTGGCGACAAGTTCCTTGCCGACGCCGGTCTCGCCGGTGACGAGCACGGTCAGATCGCTGGCGGCCACTACCTCGATCTCCTTGATCATGCGGCGATGCGCGTCGCTGCTGCCGATCAGCTCGTGCCGGCTCTCGCTGCTCGCCAGCCGATACGCTTCCGCGCGGCGCTGCGCCTCCTCGCCATTGCGCGCCAACGCGTCGATGCGTTCGACGACGCTCACGGTCGCGGCCGCGAGGCCGAGAAACGCCTGCAGCGAGGCCATGTCGAGTGTGTCGAAGCGCGCCGGGTCGAGTGCGTCGAGCGTGAGCAAGCCCCAAGGCTCGCCGCGGATGAACAGCGGGCACCCCAGACAGTCGTGCACTTCGAGGTGCCCGGGCGCCATGCCTTGCACGAGGCCATCGTAGGGATCGGGCAGATCGGAGTCGGCGGCGAAGCGCGTCGGCCCTGGCTGGGCCAGCAGCTCCTGAAAGCGCGGATGCTCGGCGACGCGAAAACGCCGCCCGAGCGTATCGCTGCTCAAGCCGTCGATGGCGAGCGGCACCAGCGTATCGCCTTCGAGGCGTAGCAGAGCCGCCGCGTCGCCCGGAAATAGCGAGCGCAGCGCGCTGAGCAGCCGCCGATAACGCTCGCGCTCGGACAGCTCGCGCGACAGGTCGAGAATCAGCGGGGTAAGAACATCGAGGACCGCCCCTGTAGTCAGATCGACTGCGGATTGAGTCTTTTCGACTAGGGTCGAATGAACCATCTTAATTGCCAGATCGTTGATCTAAATGCATTTTATACCTGGCACGAATCGTGGGTAGTAGACGCAGTCTGCCGAAACCGGCTGTGACATTCGCTGATAGGCAGACGCTCACTCAGACTCTCACCAGGACTTAAAAACATGCTATCCGCCGAACACCGCGCCATCATCAAAGCAACCGTGCCGCTCCTGGAAAGCGGCGGCGAGGCGCTCACCACGCACTTCTACAATCTGATGCTCAGCGAGCATCCGGAAGTGCGCCCGATGTTCAATCAAGCCAATCAGGCAAGCGGCGCGCAACCGCGCGCGTTGGCCAACGGCGTGCTGATGTATGCGCGCTATATCGATCAGCTCGAGCAGTTGGGCGGGCTCGTCGCGCAGATCATCAACAAGCACGTGTCGCTGAACGTGCAGCCTGAGCACTATCCGATCGTCGGCAAGTGTCTGCTGCGCGCGATTCGCGAAGTACTCGGCGCGGACGTCGCAACCGACGCCGTGATCGAAGCGTGGGCCGCCGCGTATCAACAACTCGCCGATCTGCTGATCGGCCTCGAAGAGAAGATCTACGCCGAAAGCGCAGCAGCGCCCGGCGGCTGGCGCGGCACGCGGTTGTTCCGCGTCGCGCGCAAAATGCGTGAAAGCGACGAGATCACGTCGTTCTATCTGCGTCCCGATGACGGCGGCGAATTGCTCGCGTTTCAGCCGGGTCAGTACATTGGCGTGCGTCTGGTGATCGACGGCGAAGAAGTGCGTCGCAACTATTCGCTGTCCGCAATGAGCGATGGCCGCGAATATCGCATCAGCGTGAAGCGTGAACCGAATGGCACCGTGTCGAAGTATCTGCACGAGCAGATCAAGGAAAACGACTCGCTCGATCTGTTCGCGCCGTCCGGCGAATTTACGCTGCAACCTGGCGACAAGCCGTTGGTGCTGATCAGCGGCGGTGTTGGCATTACGCCGACGATGGCGATGCTGGAGTCCGCGCTGAAGACCAATCGTACGGTGCATTTCATTCACGCGGCCCGTCATGGTGGCGTGCATGCATTCCGCGGCGCAATCGATGCATTGGCCGCACGCCATCCGCAATTGAAGCGCTTCTATTGCTACGAGGAGCGCCGTGATGGCGATGCCGAAGCGCACGCGCTCGGTTACGTCGACGAAGCGAATCTGAAGAAGTGGTTGCCGGAAACGCGCGATGTCGACGTGTATTTCCTCGGGCCCGTCGCGTTCATGAAGGCGATCAAGAAAGGGCTGAAGGCGATCGGCGTGCCGGAATCGCAGAGCCGTTACGAGTTCTTTGGGCCGGCTGCCGCGCTCGAATAACGCACTCGATTAATCGACGAGTACTTGCCCTCTTTGAACCGCTGCGAAGCGTATTCGAAGACGGGCATGTTCGGGCTTCGATCACGCCGGCGGGTTTGGCCTCGTAAAATGCGGGCCAAATTTGCCGCGCCTTCTAGCGCTCCCTCCTGCGGCGAAACGCCCACCAGCCCGTCAGCCCGGTAAAGCCGGCGACCAGCACCACCATCAGCCAGAAGCCATGCTTGTTCTCGGCGAGCGGAATGCCACCGACGTTCATGCCGAAGAAACCGGCGACGATATTGATCGGCATCACCAGTACCGTGACTAGCGTCAGCGTAAATAGCGTCCGGTTGTTCTGCTCCTCGAGGCGCGAGGTGATTTCTTCCTGCAGCAATCTGACCCGCTCGATCAATCCCGCTACGTCCGAAAGCACGACCGAGAACTCCTCCGTCGATTCACGCAGATCTTGCACGTCTTCCGCATGAAGCCAGCGAGGCGGCCTCGCCAGCAAGCGGAAAATCGCGCCCGGTTCGGGTGCCAGCATGCGTTGCAGGCGTGTCAGCGTGCGACGCATCGCGCCGAGGTCCAGGCGGTTTTGCGTCGGCCGTTGCGACAGAAAGCGATCCTCGATTCGATCGACGTCGGCACTGGTTCGGCGGACGATCTGCACGAGCAGGTCGGCCTGGTCGCGCATCAGATGAACTAGCAGTTCGGCAGGTGACCTGAATATTTCACCTTCGCGCACCGACGCGCGCAAACGGTCGACCGAGCGCAGCGGCTTCAGCCGCGCCGTCACGATGAGCCGCTTATGTGCGTAGATCCACAGCGTCGCGATTTCTGACGGGAGGAATTCGAGGTTGAACATGACGTCGTTGACGACCGCGCGCAGTGCGCCGTCCGCATGCTCGATCCGCGTCGAATGCGAGCCTTCGCGCAAGGCGTCGAAAAAGGTTTCGGGCAGATCGAGTTGCGTGCGCATCCAGCGCTCGCTCGCGCTATGCGCGAGATTGAAGTGAAGCCATAGAAACTCGCCAGCGTCCGTCGCGCTAGTGCCGGCATCCTCGCGCTCGCGGTACCAGTCGATGACTTCGTCCGCGTCGATCGGCCGCCCGGCGAGCGTCGGCGAAAACCGGAAACCGCAGACCATACCCGACGAATCCGCGCCGTAGGTTTGCATTGCCAGATCTGATTTCATAGGTCGTTCGATGCCAGCGCTTCCGAAAGGAATACGTGAGCATAGCGCGAACAATTGAAAGAGAGTTGACGCGCGCACTTTCCGGCGTCGTATTGTCGAATTGTGGCGGCTGGATTGTCTCCGAAACGTCATCTCTGCCGATGACGGCCGCGTAAACGCAAAAACCCCACCGCGGCGGGTGGGGTTTCTGACTGGGGGGGAGCCTGACGATTACCTACTTTCACACGGGCAATCCGCACTATCATCGGCGTGGAGTCGTTTCACGGTCCTGTTCGGGATGGGAAGGGGTGGGACCGACTCGCTATGGTCATCAGGCATGACGGGTTGCTGCGTCGCAGGGTTGAAGTCAACCGGTTGCGCCACAGCCAATCGGGAAGAAGCGTAAAGGATTCGAGTGTGGGGGGTTGTGTTGTTTCTGGCACAACACTGAATCCCAACCGTGCGTTTCTGTGAGCTCCCGCGGGAGGTCACACAAATCCCCTTCGGGGATCGGACCCGCGTAAGTGCTGAAGCACTCACGCGGGTCGAGACACACCTGTTATAGGATCAAGCCTTACGGGCAATTAGTATCAGTTAGCTCAGTACATTACTGTACGTGCACACCTGACCTATCAACGTCCTGGTCTTGAACGACCCTTCAAGGGGCTCGAAGCCCCGGGGATATCTCATCTTAAGGCGAGTTTCCCGCTTAGATGCTTTCAGCGGTTATCTCTTCCGAACATAGCTACCCGGCGATGCCACTGGCGTGACAACCGGTACACCAGAGGTTCGTCCACTCCGGTCCTCTCGTACTAGGAGCAGCCCCCTTCAAATATCCAGCGCCCACGGCAGATAGGGACCAAACTGTCTCACGACGTTTTAAACCCAGCTCACGTACCTCTTTAAATGGCGAACAGCCATACCCTTGGGACCGGCTACAGCCCCAGGATGAGATGAGCCGACATCGAGGTGCCAAACACCGCCGTCGATATGAACTCTTGGGCGGTATCAGCCTGTTATCCCCAGAGTACCTTTTATCCGTTGAGCGATGGCCCTTCCATACAGAACCACCGGATCACTATGACCTGCTTTCGCACCTGTTCGACTTGTCAGTCTCACAGTCAAGCACGCTTATGCCATTGCACTATCAGCACGATTTCCGACCGTACCTAGCGTACCTTCGTACTCCTCCGTTACACTTTGGGAGGAGACCGCCCCAGTCAAACTGCCTACCATGCACTGTCCCCGACCCGGATCACGGGCCAAGGTTAGAACCTCAAACAGATCAGGGTGGTATTTCAAGGACGGCTCCATTGAGACTGGCGTCCCAACTTCATAGCCTCCCACCTATCCTACACAGACCGGTTCAAAGTCCAATGCAAAGCTGCAGTAAAGGTTCATGGGGTCTTTCCGTCTAGCCGCGGGGAGATTGCATCATCACAAACACTTCAACTTCGCTGAGTCTCGGGAGGAGACAGTGTGGCCATCGTTACGCCATTCGTGCAGGTCGGAACTTACCCGACAAGGAATTTCGCTACCTTAGGACCGTTATAGTTACGGCCGCCGTTTACCGGGACTTCAATCAGGAGCTTGCACCCCATCATTTAATCTTCCGGCACCGGGCAGGCGTCACACCCTATACGTCCACTTTCGTGTTTGCAGAGTGCTGTGTTTTTATTAAACAGTCGCAGCCACCAGTTTATTGCAACCCTTTCACCCTTCTGGCGCAGGCCAGTCAGGCTATGAGGGCGTACCTTATCCCGAAGTTACGGTACCAATTTGCCGAGTTCCTTCTCCCGAGTTCTCTCAAGCGCCTTAGAATACTCATCTCGCCCACCTGTGTCGGTTTGCGGTACGGTCACTGTGAAACTGAAGCTTAGAGGCTTTTCCTGGAACCCCTTCCAGTTGCTTCGCCACCGAAGTGGCTCGCCTCGCACCCTTGAATTCTGCGCCCGGATTTGCCAAAGCGCCTTCTCCAATGCAAGGACCGGGACTTCCAACACCCGGACAACCTTCCGCGATCCGTCCCCCCATCGCATTTCACAATGGTGCAGAAATATTAATCTGCTTCCCATCAGCTACGCATTTCTGCCTCGCCTTAGGGGCCGACTCACCCTACGCCGATGAACGTTGCGTAGGAAACCTTGGGCTTACGGCGAGGGGGCCTTTCACCCCCTTTATCGCTACTCATGTCAGCATTCGCACTTCCGATACCTCCAGCACACTTTCCAGTGCACCTTCGCAGGCTTACGGAACGCTCTCCTACCATGCACATTACTGTGCATCCGCAGCTTCGGTATATGGCTTAGCCCCGTTACATCTTCCGCGCAGGACGACTCGATCAGTGAGCTATTACGCTTTCTTTAAAGGGTGGCTGCTTCTAAGCCAACCTCCTGACTGTTTTAGCCTTCCCACTTCGTTTCCCACTTAGCCATATTTGGGGACCTTAGCTGGCGGTCTGGGTTGTTTCCCTCTTGACACCGGACGTTAGCACCCGATGTCTGTCTCCCGTGATTGCACTCTTCGGTATTCGGAGTTTGCTATGGCGTAGTAATCCGCAATGGACCCCACAACCATGACAGTGCTCTACCCCCGAAGGTGATACACGAGGCACTACCTAAATAGTTTTCGGAGAGAACCAGCTATTTCCAGGTTTGTTTAGCCTTTCACCCCTATCCACAGCTCATCCCCTAACTTTTCAACGTTAGTGGGTTCGGTCCTCCAGCACGTGTTACCGTGCCTTCAACCTGGCCATGGATAGATCACCTGGTTTCGGGTCTACACCCAGCGACTGGACGCCCTGTTCGGACTCGCTTTCGCTACGCCTGCCCTAATCGGTTAAGCTCGCCACTGAATGTAAGTCGCTGACCCATTATACAAAAGGTACGCCGTCACCCCTTCGCAGAGGCTCCGA
>NZ_JBNDLT010000003.1:0-1350000 GCF_050436205.1 Paraburkholderia sp. MM5496-R1 | reverse complement strand
GCCATCACCCATGCGACTCTACTGCGAGCGGCAATCGTGCACGCCCTCGGCGCATCGCCAACCGTGTTCTGTCGCATCGAGATCGCGCCGCTGTCGGTCGTCGAATTACGCCACTCGCGACGCGGCTGGTCGTGGCGCCCGGCCGCCACCGCCTGAACGGCACCGCCGCTTACCTGCCCGACACCACGAGCCGCAACCGGTTGGACCCCTCGGGCGTCAGCGTGATTTCGGTGCGTCGATCCTTCGCGCCGAGATAAAAGTGCTGACGTCCCGGCGAATTCTGATCGTGCGTTGCATCGGGCAGGCACGACGCGACGTCTGCCGCGACCGCTTCCAATGCATCCGCGTTCGAGCCCGCCGCCTGATGCGGCGTCCACGTGCACTGGAAACTTCGATGCGCGGCCGAACATTGCGCATCATCGCCATAAGGTTGCGCAACGCCTTTGCCGTCGTCGGGTGTCAGCGAGGCGAAGCCGTCCGGCGCCGCGGCCACGATCCGTTTGAGCGCACCGCAAGGTCTGGGGCTATCGTCGGCGGATGCACTGACCGGCAGCAGCGCAACGAGCGATGCCGCGGTAAGCGCGATAGCCGAAAGTCGATAGGTTTTCATGGTGTGCGTGAAGCTTCCAAAGTGCTGCTGAAGAAAAACTCGCAGCGAGCCACCTTTAATAGCACGCTTCATGCCCATGCGCGCGAGGCCCGAGCACGCAGGCAATGCACGACGGCACACAAATTGCGTAGCGCCATACCGGCCGCGACATCGCGCCCGTTTCGATCAAAGCCACTGCCGACGTCATTTCAACCATCATGTCGACCACTACCGCCGCCCCTACCCCCGCCCGCATATCGTCGGGCATCGAAGGCATCGACGACATCCTCGGCGGTGGCCTTACGCCGAACCGCATGTACCTCGTGGAGGGTGTACCAGGCACGGGTAAGACCACCCTCGCGTTGCAATTCTTACTCAAGGGCCTGCACGAAGGGCAGACCGGCCTTTATATCGCGCTGTCCGAAACCCGTGCTGAACTGCTCGCGATCGGCGCGAGCCATGGCTGGGATCTGAGCCGTTTCACGATACTGGAGCAACTGCCCGAAGAAGGGCTCGAACCGCAATACGAACAGACCGTGCTGCACCCGGCCGAAGTCGAACTCGGCGAAAGCGTGCGCAACGTAATCGAGCACGTCGACAAACTGAAGCCGGCGCGCGTCGTCCTGGACAGCCTGTCCGAACTGCGTCTGCTGGCGGAGAACCCATTGCGCTACCGTCGGCAGATTCTCGCGCTCAAGCACCATTTCGCGACGCGCGAATGCACGGTGCTGCTGCTCGACGACACGTCGGCCAGCGCCTCCGGCATTCAGCTTCACAGCATCGTGCACGGCGTGATCAGCCTCGAAAACGTCGCTCATGATTACGGCGGCAATCGCCGCCGTCTGCGCATCGCGAAGATGCGCGGCATCAAGTTCCGCGAGGGCTATCACGACTTCACGCTGAACACCGGCGGTCTGCGCGTCTATCCGCGTCTGGTCGCCGCCGAGCATCACAGCGCATTCGGCACGAGCCCGATGAGCACCGGCACGCCCGGCCTCGACGCGCTGCTCGGCGGTGGCCTCGTCCCCGGCACCAATTCGCTGATCATCGGCCCGTCGGGGGTCGGCAAAACCACCACCGTCGTGTCGTGCCTGCTTGCCGCACTCGAACGCGGCGAGCGTTGCGCGTACTACGTATTCGACGAAACGCTCAGCACGCTGGTCACACGCTGCGCGACGCTCGGCATGGATCTCGCGCCGCACGTCGAAAGCGGTCTGCTGATGCTGCGCCAGATCGATCCCGCGGAAATCTCGCCGGGCGAGCTGTCGAGCGACGTGCGCAACGCGGTCGAAAACGAGCACGTGCGCTATGTCGCGGTCGACAGCCTGAACGCCTATCTGCAGGCAATGCCCGGCGAGCGCTACCTGCTGCTGCACATGCACGAATTGCTCGGCTATCTGAATCAGCAGGGCGTGGTCACGATGCTCGTGCTCGGGCAGCACGGCATCATCGGCGAAGTGCAGACCGAGGTCGACGTCAGTTATCTGAGCGACGTGGTCGTGCTGTTCCGCTATTTCGAGCACCACGGCGAAGTGCTGAAGGCAATAACCGCCGTCAAGAGCCGCGCGAACGATCATGAACGCACGATCCGCCAGTTCCGCCTCGGCACCGAAGGCGTCGAGGTCGGCGAAGCGCTGCGCGACTTCGAGGGCGTGCTGTCGGGCCTGCCCTTGTATCGCGGCAGCACCGCGATGCTCGGCGCGACGAACCATCTGATCGATATGTCAGGACAGTGAGCGATGGAGCAGCGTGTCCTCATCCTCGCACCGTTCGGCCGCGACGCCGAAGTGATCACCGCCGTTCTGCACAATGACGCACGCGCCTGCGTGACCTGCGACGACGCCGACGCGCTCACCACCGAGCTCGACGTCGGCGCGGGCACCGCGCTGCTCACCGAGGAAGCGGTCGCGAACGGCCACGGCTCGAGCCTCTATGCGTGGCTCGAACGGCAGCCCGCATGGTCCGACTTCCCGTTCATCCTGCTCGCCGCCCGCAGCATCGGCCATCGATCCGCGCGCGGGCTCGAAGTGCTCGAACGGCTCGGCAACGTAGTGGTGCTCGAACGTCCGCTCAATTCGGAAACGTTGCGGCGCGCGGTCGTGTCGTCGTTGCGGGCCCGCGGACGGCAATATGAATCGCGAAGGCTGCTTGCCGAGCGCATCGAGGCACAGGACGCGCTGGAGCAGCTGAACGATTCGCTGGAAAGCCGCATCGCCGCGCGCACGCACGAACTTGCGTCAGCCAACGACCGGCTGATGGCCGAGATCCACGAACGCGCGAAGGTTCAGGCCGTGCTCGTGCAATCGCAGAAGATGGAGGCGCTCGGTCAGCTGACCGGCGGCATCGCGCACGACTTCAACAATCTGCTGAACGTGATCATGGTCAACGCGGAACTGATCGCGCGTGTGAGCGGCGACGAACGCCTGCGCGGCATGGCGGCCACCGTCAAGCGCGCGACCGAGCGCGGCGCGAAACTGACTGGCCAGTTGCTGACTTTCTCGCGCAACAGCAACCCGAATCTGAAAGCGATCGACGTGGTCGCGCTGCTGCAGGGCATGCGCGACATCATCGCTGTGTCGCTCGGCTCGAGCATCCGCTATGACAACGACTTCGAGCGCACCGAAATGTGGACCCAGGCCGACGCAAATCAGCTCGAGCTCGCGGTGCTCAATCTAGCGATCAACGCGCGCGACGCGATGCCGGCCGGCGGGCGCCTCGACATCCACGTGACCCTGCGCGACGCGCCCGACCAGACGCTGAAGCATGGCCGCTACGTCGTGATCGAAGTCGCCGACACGGGTGAGGGCATTCCTCCCGACGTCGTGTCGCGCGTGTTCGATCCGTTCTTCACGACCAAGCCGATCGGCAAGGGCACGGGGCTAGGCCTGAGCCAGGTGTATGGCATCGCGAGGCAGGCGGGCGGCGCCGCGCGCATCTTCAGCGAAGAAGGTACCGGCACCACGGTGCAGATTTGGCTGCCGATGCGCGAGCGAGTGGCCGCGCACAGCGAAGCGGAGTCCGATGCGGAAGCGAACGCGGTCGGCGACAAGCGCGTGCTCGTGGTCGAGGACGACAGCGAAGTGCGCGCGATGCTCGTTGAATCGTTGCGCATGCTCGGCTACACGGTGACCGAGGCCGCCGACGGCCAGGCCGGCCTTGACCGCCTCGTCGACGATCATCCCGATCTGCTGATGGTCGACTTCGCGATGCCGGGCATGAACGGCATCGACGTGATCGCCGCGGCGCGCAAGCTTCGTGCCGATCTACCGGTGGTCCTGGCGACCGGTTATGCGGACGTCGACATTGCCGATCTCGCAGTCAAGCATTGCACGATCCTGCGCAAGCCGTTTCAGCTCGACGATCTGGCGCGCACGGTGCGGATCGGGCTGCTCGCGTGAATCAAGCTCAAGTGAATCAAGTAGACCACTTGCATCAAAATGCCCATTGAATCGCGGCGCACCGCACACCCGACGATTCTGTAAGCCCCCACCTCCTGGCCACCGATTTAATGCCGCTGTCGCATTCGCGCCGCAGACTCCTCCGGTTCGGCCACGATTTCCAATTCAATAGTTTGCTAACGAATATTTTGGAAATACAATACCGGCCATGTCGAATCTCGATGCCCTGCGCCGCACCGTCAGCAGCACGCTGGTCGTCGCCGCCAGAAAGTGGCGGCGCACGAGTCACGGTGTGCTCGCGGCCTTCAACGTATCCGAAGCGTGCGCGACGCCGCTTCTGACCGCGAGCCGGCTCGGCTCGGCGGTGCGTCAGGTCACGCTCGCCGATCACATCGGCATCGAGGGGCCGTCCCTCGTGCGGCTGCTCGACCAGTTGTGCGCGGCCGGCCTGATGCGCCGCGACGAAGATCCCGAAGACCGCCGCGCGAAGACCGTCGTACTGACCGACGAAGGCCGCGCCGTCACCGCGAAGATGGAAGAGGAGCTGGTCACGTTGCGCGCGCAGGCGCTCAAAGGCGTATCGCGCGACGATCTCGAAGCCGCCCTGCGCGTGCTCGGCGCATTCACGGCCGATGCCGCCGGACGCGCCGAACCGGGAAGCGTCGAGCGCGACACGCGTCACGAACGCGCGCAGCCGGTGCGCCCGGAATCGGTCAGGCACGAGGCGACGAAGCGCACCTCGTCGGCGAAGCGCGAGCCCGCCAAAGGCGAGGCGCTTGCCAGCAAGGTCAAACGGACGAGCGGCAAAAGCGCTGCCAAAACGGCCGGCAAATCACGCGGCACCGCCAAGGCGCGCAAGTCCACCAAGAGCGGCGCGCGAGCCACCGCGCCGCACAACGCCGATTCCGCGTAACGGTTCATGGTCTATCCCACTCTCCGCGACTGGCTGTTTTCCGTCAAAACGTTCGCCGCGGCCATGCTCGCGCTTTACATCGGCCTCGCGTTCGAACTGCCGCGGCCGTACTGGGCGATGGCGACCGTCTACATCGTGTCGAACCCGTTCGTCGGCGCGACCCGCTCGAAAGCGATCTATCGTGCGCTGGGCACTGCGCTCGGCGCGTCGGGCGCGGTGCTGCTGGTGCCGCCGTTCGTCGAATCGCCGTACCTGTTCAGCGTGGTCGTCGCGGCGTGGATCGGCACGATGCTCTACCTCGCGGTGTCCGACCGCACCGCGCGCAGCTACGTGTTCATGCTGGCGGCCTATACGATGCCGATCATCGCGCTGCCGTCGGTGACGAATCCGACCGGCGTCTTCGATCTCGCCGTGAGCCGGACCGAGGAGATCATTCTCGGCATCGTGTGCGCGAGTATCGTCGGCAGCGCGGTGTTTCCGAGCCGGCTCGCGCCGACGATCATCGAGCGCACCGACGCATGGTTTCGCGACGCCGCGTTCTACGCGACCGAAACGCTGTCGGGCCGTATCGCAAGCTCGGCGATTTCCGGTGCCCGGCAACGACTCGCGAGCACGATCAACGGTCTCGAACTGCTGCTGAGCCAGCTCGCCTACGATCACACGCGGCCCGACGTCCTCGCGCGCGCGCATGAACTACGTGGCCGCATGCAACTGCTGCTGCCGATCATGTCGTCGCTCGCCGATCCGCTGCTCGCGCTCTACAACAACGGCCCGCAACACTGGCCCGAAGGACTTCAGACGCTGATCGACGACGTCATCAAGTGGTTCAACCAACCGCTGCCCGCGCCGAGCGAGGGTTATCACGCGGACGAGACCGCCAACGCGCTGCGCGCGCGCATCGCCGCGATGCACCCGCCCGCCGCCGCGCTCACGCATTGGGACGGCGCGCTGCTGTCGAATGCACTATGGCGCCTCGCGCAAGTGATCGACGTGTGGCAAGACTGCCGCTCGCTGCGCATCATCATCACGCGCGAGGAAGGTTCGTGGCGGCCGCATTTCCGTCACTGGCGACTCGGCGGCACCGAGCGCTTCTACGATCGCGGCATGATGCTGTTCGCGACCGTGTCGGCGGCCGCGGCTGTGGTGCTCGCGTGCGCGCTGTGGATCGGCTCGGGCTGGAACGACGGCGCGAGCGCGGTCACGCTCGCGGCGGTCGCCTGCTGCTTCTTCGCCGCGCTCGACGAACCCGCGCCGTTCGTGTTCCGCTTCTTCCTCGCGACTGGCGTCGCCGTGGTGGCCGCGGGCCTCTATCTGTTCGTCGTGCTGCCGCAGGTGCACGACTTCCCGATGCTGGTGATCCTGTTCGCCGCGCCGTTCATTCTGGTCGGCACGCTGATTCCGCGCCCGCAGTTCAACATGGTGACGGTGCTGGTCGCGGTGAACACGGCCACCTTCATCAGCATTCAGGACGCGTACGACGCGAACTTCCTGACGTTCCTGAACGCCAACCTCGCGGGCCTCTCCGGCCTGCTCTATGCATACTTGTGGACCCGTGCGACGCGCCCATTCGGCGCCGAGCTGGCCGCGGCGCGCCTGTTGCGCTCGAGCTGGGCCGACGTCGCGCTGAGCGCGTCGACGCGGCCGATCGAAGACCCGCGCAATCTCGCCGCGCGCATGCTCGACCGGCTGATGCAATTGATCCCGCGCCTCGCTGCAACCGACGACTACCGCCATCCGTCGATCGAGAGCTTCCGCGATCTGCGCATCGGGTTCAATGCGCTGGACCTGCGCCGCCTCACACGCAAGCTCGGCGGCGAAGCGGCCGGCGCGATCGACCATGTTCTCGATGGAGTGCGTACATACTACGAGAGCTGCATCGATCGACGCCACCGCGAGCCGGTGCCGGACAGCCTGATGTCGTTGATCGACGTGGCCGTCGCGCGCGTCACCGCGCAGGGGCTCGCCAATGCCGCGGCGCCGACCGAGACCTCGCAGACCTCGGCGCGTCAGTTGCGCGATGCGCTGCACGCGCTGGTCGGCTTGCGTCTTTCGCTGTTTCCGGCGACCCTCACGAAACCAACGCCGACCGAACCGGAGGCCGCCGCGTGATGCACCCATTCTTGCGCCCCTGCTTGCGCCCGCTTGCGCCCGCCTTCGCACCCCGCCCTCCCTTTTCCCAGTTCCCGCGATGATCGGTGAAATCGATATCTTCGGCGTGTTCGTACCGTCCGTGCTGGTGCTGATGTTGATCGCGTATCTGATCAACCTCGGCATTCGCACCGCGCTCGATTACACCGGCTTTTACCGCTTCGTCTGGCATCGCTCCATCTTCGATCTCGGCGTCTATGTGCTGGTGCTGGGCCTTGTCGTCGTCGTTTCGCACAGACTAATAACGTGAAAAAAACCTGGTTCTCCGTCGGTCAGATCCTGCTGACCCTGATCGTCGTAGTGGTCGCAGCATTGGTGCTGTGGAAACTCGTCAACTACTACATGTTCGCGCCGTGGACCCGCGACGGGCGCGTACGCGCCGACGTGATCCAGGTCGCGCCCGACGTGTCGGGACTGATTTCGTCGGTCGAGGTCATGGACAACCAGCAAGTCAAGCAGGGCCAGGTGCTGTTCAGGATCGATCAGGCGCGCTACACGCTCGCATTGCGTCAGGCCGAGGCAACGGCGCAGCAGCGCCGCGCGACGCTCGATCAGGCCCGCCGCGAATACGCGCGCAATCGTCAGCTCGGCAATCTCGTCGCCGCCGAAGTACTCGAAGAAAGCCGCTCGCGCGTCGAGGCGGGCGAAGCCGCGCTTGCCGACGCGAACGTCGCGATCGACACCGCGAAGCTGAACCTCGAGCGCTCGACGATCAAAAGCCCGGTCGACGGTTATCTGAACGACCGCGCGCCGCGCGCCGGCGAATTCGTCGCGGCCGGCCGCGCGGTGGTCGCGGTGGTCGACATGCATTCGTTCCGCGTCGACGGCTACTTCGAGGAAACCAAGCTGCGCGGCATCGACATCGGCCAGCCGGTCGACATCATCGTAATGGGCGAGCCGAAGCCGCTGCGCGGGCACGTGCAGAGCATCGTCGCCGGTATCGAAGACCGCGACCGCACGCAAAGCGCCAATCTGCTGCCGAACGTGAACCCGGCGTTCAGCTGGGTGCGGCTCGCGCAGCGCATTCCGGTGCGGGTCGCGCTCGATGAAGTGCCCGCTGATTTCCGCCTGATCGCGGGGCGTACCGCGACGGTGTCGGTGCGTGACCTGTCGCCGCTCAGGAGACGAGCCGTGTCGGGCACGGATGGCGCATCTGGCACGGTCGCCGCTTCGGCTGCGCCGGTGGCGCCGGGTTCGTCGGTGGCGTCCGGGTCCGCTGGGTCGGGCACCGCACCGTCGGGCGCGTCGCAATGAAGTTCGTGCGTACCTTGTCCGCGCTGGCGCCGCGCTTGCCGCTGCTGCCGCTGCTGCCGCTGCTGCCGCTGCTGCCGTTATTGCCGCTCACCGTCGCGCTGAACGGCTGCATCAACGTCGGGCCGAACTACACGCTGCCGAAACAGGCGCTCGTCAATGCCCCGCTCGCGAACGGAGCGCTCGAGGGCGCCGATCCCATGCTGACGTCAACCCTCAATCTGCCGACCGTCTGGTGGAAGCTGTACGACGATCCGGTGCTGAACGGTCTGGTCGACCAGGCGTTGAAATCGAATACCGACCTGCGCGTCGCGACCGCGAATCTCGCGCGCTCGCGCGAGGCGCTGGGCATAGCGCAAGCGCAGGGCGGTTTTTCGGGCAACGCGTCGGTGGCGATCCAGCGCGCGCAGGAATCGGCCGAGCAATACCTGCTCTTCGAGAAACTGCCGGTCGCCAACCTGGGTGACATGGGCATCAACGTCTCGTACGAAATCGACCTGTTCGGCAAGCTGCGCCGCGGCGTCGAAGCGGCGGCGGCGGACACCGAGGCCGTGGAAGCCGCGGGCGACCTCGCGCGCATCACTGTCGTCGCGGACGTGGTGCGCTCGTACGTCGAACAATGCTCGGCGGCCGAGGAGCTGCGCATCGCGCAGCAATCGCTCGCGCTACAGAAGGAGCGCGTGGACGTGTCGCGCCGTCTGCGCGACGCGGGACGCGGAAACCAGACCGCGGTCACGAGCGGCCAGACTCAGGTCGAGACTCTGACGGCCGACATTCCGCGCTACACCGCGCGCCGCAAGATCGCACAATACCGGCTCGCGATGCTGCTCGCCCAGGCGCCGTCGCAATTGCCGCCGGCCGTGCTCGCCTGCGACCGGCTGCCGCAAATCCACCAGCCGATTCCGATCGGCGACGGCGCCGGGCTGCTGCGGCGACGCCCGGACGTGCACGAAGCCGAGCGTCAGCTTGCGGCGTCGACGGCGCGCATCGGCGTCGCGACCGGGGCGCTTTATCCGAGCATCAGCATTGGCGCGTCGGCGGGCTTCACCGGCATTCTGGAAGACATTCCCACCTCGCCGACGGCGCGTTGGGCCTTCGGTCCGCTGATCAGCTGGACCTTCCCGGCCAATGGCGCGCGCCAACGGGTCCACGAAGCCGAAGCGTCGAGCCAGGTCGCGCTCGCGAAGTTCGACGGCGTGGTGCTGACCGCGCTGCGCGAAACCGAGACCAACCTCGCGACCTACGCGTCCGATTACGCGCGCGCCGAATCGCTGCGCGCGGCGCTGAAGTCGGCGGCGCAATCGGCGGATGAAACGCATCGGCTATATCGCGCCGGGCGCGAGTCGTTCATCTCCGATCTCGACGCGACGCGCACGCTGACGGCCGCGAAGTCGCAGCTCGCGGCGGCGGAGGGCCAGGTGGCGATCGATCAGGTCAATCTGTTCCTGTCGCTGGGCGGCGGGTGGGAAGTTGGCGGGCAAAGCACGCCGGGTGAAACGCGGCCGCAGCTGAAGGCAACACCTGTCGCGGCCAAGCCGTCCGCGAAGTCGGGAGCGTCGACGGCCGCAACTGCGAAAGCGCCTTGATCGGCCGTCTTACGATTTATTTTTGACAATCTTTCTTTTTGCTTTCACTTTCGGTTAAATACGTGACACCACTTCACGCTACGGAGTCTCGTATGTCGCCATTCATGCAGGGTGTAGTCACGTTGGGCGGATGCATCGGTATCTTCACCGCGGTGGTTGCGGTGGTCGAAATGTTGGCTAATTGAGCTGGGCGGGCGGCGGACCGAAAGAGTGGCTAGCTGTTCCGCACTTTCGCCGCCGCCTGATGTATCGCCGCCCGTACCCGCGGATACGTGCCGCAACGGCACACCACCGGCGTCATCGCCTCGTCGATGTCGGCGTCGGTCGGATCGGGCTTGTGCTTCAGCAACGCGCAAGCCGCCATCAATTGCGCGCTCTGGCAATAACCGCACTGCACCACATCGAGTTCGATCCACGCGGCCTTCAGCGCCTGCGCCTCGCGTCCCTGCAAACCCTCGATCGTCGTGATCTTCTGCGTATGCAGGCTCGACATCAACGTCTGGCACGCGAAGCACGCGGCATCGTCGAGATTGATCGTGCACGCGCCGCAGATGCCCACGCCGCAGCCGAACTTGGTGCCGGTCATGCCGAGATCGCAGCGCAGCACCCATAGCAGCGGCATGTCCGGATCGGCATCGACCTTCACCTTGCGTCCGTTGATATTCAGTACCGCCATGCTTGCCTCCTGAGTCGCCGCGCTACACCGCAAGCTTTTGCTCATCCACCGTCCGTCATGCAAGCCGCAACGGCAGCGTCCGCAAACGCTGCCCCGTCAGTGCGAACACCGCATTGCCCACCGCCGGCGCGATCGGCGGCACGCCCGGCTCGCCGACACCTTGCGGGTGCAGCTCGCTCGGCATGATGTCGACCTCGATCGCAGGGCACCCGTTCATCCGCACGACCGGAAAGTCCACGAAGTTCTTCTGCTGCACCTGGCCGTTGACGATCGTGATCTCGTTCTGCAACGCGCTCGACAGCCCGAACACGATGCCGCCTTCCATCTGCTGCCGGATCAGGTTCGGATTCACCGGCAAACCGCAATCGATCACGCACACCACGCGATGCACGCGAATCTGCCGGTTCGCGCCGATCGACACCTCCGCGACCTGCGCGACCACGCTGCCGAACGCCTCGTGCAACGCGACGCCACGAGCGCAAGGCGCGCCATCGGCGGCGGGTTTTAGCGGACGCCCCCAGTCGGACAACTTCTCGACACGCTTCAGGACCGCCAGATGACGCGGATGCTGCGCGAGCAGCATCGCGCGAAACACGATCGGGTCCTGGCCGGCCGCGGCGGCGGCTTCGTCGGTGAAGCTCTCGGTGAAGAAGGCCTGATGCGAGTGGCCGACCGAGCGCCAGAAGCCGATCGGCACCGGCAATTCGACTATCTTGTGCGACACGCGCGCGGCCGGCCACTCGTACGCCTGATCGAACGCGCCTTCGCAGGTGGTCTTGTCGATCGGGATGTGCGGCACGCCGTAGTAACGCGCGAGCGCATCCGGCACGATCGCCTGACCCGCCGACTTCGCGTGCCAGGCGACCAGCTTGCCGTGCTCGTCGAAGCCGGCCTGAAGCCATGCCGCGCATGCGGGCCGGTAGAAGTCGTGCGTGAAGTCCTGCGCGCGCGACCAGATGGTTTGCACCGGACGGCCATCGGCCTCGCGCGCGATCGCCGCGGCCTGCGCGACGAAATCGAGTTCGAGGCGCCGGCCGAACGCGCCGCCCAACAACTGCGTCTGTACATCGACGAGATCGACGTCGAGGCCGAGCACTTTCGCCGCATGATGCCGCGCGAGCCGCGGCATCTGCGTCGACACCCAGACGGTCGCTGCGCCGTCCGCGACCTGCACCGTGCAGTTCAGCGGCTCGACCGCGCCATGCGCGAGATACGGCGCGTGATAGACCGCTTCGATCGTGCGCGCCGCGCGACTCATCGCGTTGTCGACGTTGCCGACGTGGTAATACACGTGGCCGTCCGTATGGTCGAGCGCCTCGACGAGGCGGGAGTCCACCGCCGCGCTCGACACCTTCGCGGCCGCGCCGTCATGCCAGGTCACGTTGATCGCCTCGACCGCGCTCATCGCGCGAAACGCGTTGTCCGCGATCACGGCCACGCCGCCGGTGCCGCCCGCGTACGGCGGCACGGCGAACGCCTTGATGAAGCCCCGTATCTTTTGCGCGGGCGTCGCGTCGAAATGCGCGACCGTGCCGCCGAGCGTCGGACACATCACGACGCTTGCATAGACCAAACCGTCGGGCAACACGTCGATGCCGAAGCGCGCCGCACCGTCGATTTTCGAAGCGGCTTCGATGCGCCGCACGGGCTGGCCGATCAGCCTGAAGTCGGCCGGCTGCTTCAGGACGACGCTGCGCGGCAGCGGCTGGCGCGCGGCCATCGACGACAATTCGCCGAACGTCGCCTTGTGCCCCCAAGGGTGCAGCACGTAGCCCTTTTCCGCGCGGCATTCGCGGACCGGCACCTCCCAGCGCTCGGCCGCCGCCGCGATCAGCATCACGCGCGCCGACGCGCCGGCCTCGCGCATCGGCGTCCAGAGATCGTTCATACTCGAGGAGCCGCCCGTCATCATCGTGCCGATCTCACGCACTGCCTTGCTCGTGATCCACACGGTGCCGCGGCGGATGTAGCTGTCGTCGTCGGGGCGAAACGGCAGATCGTCGACGATGCTCTGCACCGCGTTGTAGATCCGGTCGATCGGCGCCTCTTCGACTTTCACCTGCGGCCAGTCGGCGTCGAGCTCCTCGGCGAGCAGCATCGCAAGCCCCGTATGGATGCCCTGCCCCATTTCGGCCTTCGGCACGATGATCGTCACGCGGTTGTCGGCGTCGATCTTGACCCAGCCGTTCAGCCCAACCTCAGTGCCTTGCGTCGGCAGCGGCGTCGACGTCATCAGGCGCTGGCGCGGCGGCACCACGGCCCAGCCGACCAGCAGCCCGCCCAACGCACTGGCGCCGCCAAGCAGAAAGGTTCTGCGCGTCAACATGGCATGGCTCGCTCGGCTGGCTCGATGGTAGGAAAACGGCGACAGCGCCAATGCACCCGTCTTTGTCTGCGAATAGTAATAAGACGAATCGGCGAGCGTGAGACTTAAATGCGCGCGTGAACCTCGAGCGGCCGTACGGCGTGGGAAGGCGGGGACTGAAAGCGGCGGGGGAAAGTCGTGGGGTGTTTCATTAACTGCGACCGCGCAGAGGCGGCGGTGTGCCGGCGTAAGTCACCGCCAGCACACCGCGAACCTTGCGCTTGATTCAATCAGGCGATCATGCGACCGGATCAACGGCGGTTCGAACCCGACACCACGTCGATCCACACGGCCAGCACGAGGATGCCGCCCTTCACGATCATCTGCCAGTACGCGTCGACGTCGAGCATGGACATGCCGTTGTCGAGGCTCGCCATGACGAGCGCGCCGATCAGCGCGCCATACACGGTGCCGGAGCCGCCGCGCATCGAGGTGCCGCCGATAAAGCACGCGGCGATCGCGTCGAGTTCGCCCATCGAGCCCGCCGACGGCGAACCGGCCGCGAGCCGCGCCGTGTTGACGATGCCGGCAAACGCGCACATCAGCCCCATCAGCGCGAAGATCGCGAGCTTCACGCGGTCGGTGTTGACACCCGACAGCCGCGTCGCTTCGAGGTTCGAGCCGACCGCGTAGATGCGGCGTCCGAACACGGTCTGCGTCGCGATCCATGTGAAGACGCCGAGCAGCGCGAGCAGCAGCAACACCGGCACCGGAATGCCGCCGTAACTGTCGAGCATCGCGATGAAGCCGGCGAGAATCGCGCCTGCGCCGATCACCTTCGCGACGTCCTGCCAGAACGGCACGACGCGCAACTGATAACGCTGCCGATTCGCGCGCTGGCGGATCGTCAGGAATGCCAGCAGCAGGAACAGCACGACGGCGAGCGTGTCGCCGGCGAGCCGCGGCAGGTAGCCCTGGCCGACGAACACGAAGCTGTCCGACACCGGCGCGATCGTCGACCCTCCGGTAATGCCGAGCAGAATGCCGCGATACGCGAGCATGCCGCCGAGCCCGACGATAAACGACGGCACGCGCCGATACGTCGACCACCAGCCGTTGAACACGCCGACCGCGATGCCGAGCAGCAACACGACCGGAAGCGTCACGCCGATCGGCCAGTGCCGGTTCACGTCGAGAATCGCCGCAACGCCGCCTAGCAAACCGAGCAGCGAACCGACCGACAGATCGATTTCACCGGCGATGATCACGAACACCATGCCGCACGCGAGCATGCCGGTAATCGACATCTGCCGCAGCAGATTCGACAGATTGCGCGGCGTGACGAACGCGCCGTGCGTGAGCGCCGAAAAGAAAATCCAGATCACGGCGACGGCGATCAGCAGCGCGAGAATCTTGTAGCGCGCGAACAGTTGCTGGATCCGTTGCGTGCCGCCGAATGCGCCTCGCGGCACAGCGTTGTCGGTGCGTTGGGAAGTTACTTCGGGAGTCATGCGGCACTCGCTGCGGTTGGGTTCGAAGATAGATGCACGGGGCGGATCGCGGCGCCGAGAATGTCTTCCTGCGTGAGACCGTCGTTGATGAAATCGCCTCGCAACTCGCCTTCGCCGATCACGAGCACTCGGTCGCTGATGCCGAGCACTTCCGGCAATTCGGACGACACCATCACGATCGACATGCCGCGCTGCGCCAGCTGGAAGATCAGCTTGTAGATCTCGTATTTGGCGCCGACGTCGACGCCGCGTGTCGGTTCGTCGAGAATCAGCACGGTCGGGTTGGTCAGCAGCATGCGCGTGAGCACGGCCTTCTGCTGATTGCCGCCCGACAGACTTGCAATCGATAACATCGGATTGGCGGCGCGCACGGAAAGCCGCTTCATTTCCGTCTGAATCGTGTCGAGTTCGGCCGCGGAATCGATACGTCCGCCCGTCGCGAAACGCTGCAACACCGCAAGCGTGATGTTATGACCGACGCTCATGCCCGGCACGATGCCGTGGCGTTTGCGATCCTCGGGCACCATCGCGATGCCGGCGCGAATCGCGTCGATTGGCGCGCGAATTTTCAGCGGCTTGCCGTCGAGCACGACGTGCGCCTCGCTGATGCCTACATACGCGCCGAAAACCGCCTGCATCAGTTCGGTGCGGCCCGCGCCGACGAGCCCGGCGACACCGAGAATTTCGCCGCGCCGCAACGAGAACGACACGTCGTCCACGCGCTTGCGGCGCGGATTCGTCACGTCGAAACAGGTCACGTTGCGCGCTTCGAAGATCACGTCGCCGATCGGATGCGGCTCGCGCGGAAACAGGTTCTTGATCTCTCGGC
Organism: Paraburkholderia sp. MM5496-R1; assembly: GCF_050436205.1. NCBI lineage: Bacteria > Pseudomonadati > Pseudomonadota > Betaproteobacteria > Burkholderiales > Burkholderiaceae > Paraburkholderia > Paraburkholderia sp. MM5496-R1. The sequence continues at coordinate 1,334,794 of NZ_JBNDLT010000003.1, read as the reverse complement.
CGACCATCAGCGAGATGATCCGCTCGGTCGTCAGGGCGTGCATCGGCTCGGTCGCGACATGGCGGCCGTCGCGAATCACGCTGATCGTGTCGCAGACGGCCGCGACTTCGTCGAGCTTGTGCGAGATGTACACGCAGGCAATGCCGCGCCGCTTCAGATCGCGCACGATATCGAGCAGAATCGCGATTTCGGAGGCGGTCAGCGACGACGACGGTTCGTCGAGGATCAGCAGCTTTGCGCGCTTGTTCAGCGCCTTCGCGATTTCGATCAGTTGCTGATGGCCGCCCCCGTAGTTCATTACGGGCTGCGCGGCGTTGATGCCGCTGATGCCGAGTTCGCGCAACAGTTCGTCGGCACGCTGATACATCGCCGCGTAGTTCATGCGGCCGCCGGGCAGCGTGATTTCGTTGCCGAGAAAGATGTTTTCCGCGACCGACAACTCCGGCACGAGCATCAGTTCCTGATGGATGATGATGATGCCCGCGCGTTCGGTGTCGCGTACGCTCGCGGCCTTTAGCGTCTCGCCTTCCCAGGTTATTTCGCCATCCCAGGTACCGTGCGGATACACGCCGGACAGCACCTTCATCAGCGTCGATTTGCCCGCGCCGTTTTCGCCGCACAGGCCCACGCATTCGCCCGGCGATACGGTCAGATCGATGCCGTCGAGCGCCTTCACGCCGGAAAAAGCTTTGACGATGCCGCGCATCGTCAGAACAGGTTGGGTCATTCGCTATGCCTCGCTGCAAGTTGGGCCAATGTTCGATCACGCTCCCGGGCGCGATGACCCGGGAGCGTGGCGTTCACATAGCCCGTCTCTGTGTTATTTGCTCGCGAGTTGCTCTTGCGTGTAGAAGCCGTCCTTCACGACGGTGTCGAGGTTCGCCTTGGTCAACCTGGTCGGCTGCAGCAGCACCGTATCGACCTTCTTCTTGCCGTTGTCGTATTGCGCGTTGAACGCCGGCTTGTCACCCCTGGCAAGCGCGACCGACAGCTTCGCCGCTTCGCTCGCGATCAGCTTCAGCGGCTTGTAGACCGTCATCGTCTGCGTGCCGGCCGCCACGCGCTTCACGGCAGCGAGGTCGGCATCCTGACCCGAGATCGGTACCTTTCCGGCGAGGCCCTGCGCGGCGAGCGCCTGGATCGCGCCGCCCGCGGTGCCGTCGTTCGACGCGACGACTGCGTCGATCTTGTTGTTGTTCGCGGTCAGCGCGTCTTCCATGATGCGCAGCGCGGTCGATGCGCTCCACTCCGGCACCCACTGCTGGCCGACCACCTTGATGTCACCCTTGTCGATCGCCGGTTGCAGCACCTTCAGTTGGCCTTGGCGCAGCATCTTCGCATTGTTGTCGGTCGGCGCGCCGCCGAGCAGGAAGTAGTTGCCCTTCGGCCGCACGTCATAGACGCCCTGCGCCTGCATCTCGCCGACCTTCTCGTTGTCGAACGAGATATAGGCGTCGATATCGGCGTCGAGAATCAGGCGGTCATACGACACGACCTTGATGCCCGCTTTGCGTGCTTCGGCCACGACGTTGCCGAGCGTCTTCGAGTTGAACGGCACGATCACAATCACGTCGACGCCGCGCGAGATCAGGTTTTCGATCTGCGAGATCTGGCGCTCTTCGCTCGCATCGGCCGATTGCACCGACACCTTCGCGCCGAGCTTTTCCGCCGCGGCGACGAAATAGTCGCGATCGCGCGACCAGCGCTCGACGCGCAGATCGTCGATACAGAAGCCGATTTCCGGATGAGCCTTGCTGGCGTGCGCGAGCGGCGCGGCGAGCGACAGGCTGGCGAGTACCGCGCCGCACAACAGCGAACTCAGGACGTTACGACGCATTGCAAATTTCATTGATGTCTCCTTTTTGTGTAGTGATAGCCGGAATACCGGACATATCGGTCTGCGCTGCGAGCCGCAGACTCGGACAAGCGACAACCCACAGCTTGCTGGTGCGCGCGGTCGACGTGGCCGCGCGATCTTTATTCAACGTCCGCTATAAATCGCCTGATTTACGATGTTTTCCATGTGTTCCTGCTGCCCGCTCACATGCCGCGGATTCAGATCGCGCGCCAGCGTGTCCGCGGCGAGCGTCGACAGCGAATACCCGCCGGACAGGATCTTGCGGCCGAACTCGCCATCCCAGCCCGCGTAGCGTTGCCGCTTGAACTGCTCGAGGCGCTCGTTTTCGACCAGCACCGCGGCGCGTTCGAGGCCTAGCGCGAGGTTGTCGATCGCGCCGACGTGGCCATAAAACAGGTCTTCCGCATCGACACTCTGGCGCCGCACTTTCGCATCGAAGTTCATGCCGCCGCTCGTGAAGCCGCCGTGGCGCAGGATTTCGTATAAGGCCAGCGTGAGTTCCTCGACGCTGTTGGGAAATTGGTCGGTGTCCCAGCCATTTTGCGGATCGCCGCGATTCGCATCGACGCTACCGAAGATGCCGAGCGCAAATGCGGTCGCAATCTCGTGATGGAACGAGTGCCCCGCGAGCGTCGCGTGATTCGCCTCGATGTTGACGCGAATCTCCTTGTCGAGGCCGTGCTGCAGCAGAAAGCCGTGCACGGTCGCGACGTCGTAGTCGTATTGATGCTTGGTCGGCTCCTGCGGCTTCGGCTCGATCAGCAGCGCACCCTTGAAACCGATCCGGTGCTTGTGTTCGACGACCATGTGCAGGAAGCGCGCGAACTGCTCGCGCTCGCGCACGAGGTCGGTGTTCAGCAGCGTGTCGTAGCCTTCGCGGCCACCCCACAACACATAGTTTTCGCCGCCGAGGCGCAGCGTCGCGTCGAGCGCATGACGCACCTGGGTCGCCGCAAAGGCGAATACCTCCGGATTCGGATTGGTCGCGGCGCCGGCCGCGTAACGCGGATGCGAAAACAGATTCGCGGTGCCCCACAGCAATTTGACACCGGTATCCTGCTGCTTGCGCGCGAGGTAGTCGGACACGCGCAGGAAGTTCTCGCTGTATTCCTTCACGCTCGCGCCTTCGGGCGCGACGTCGGTATCGTGGAACGTGTAGTACGGCGTGCCGAGCTTCGAGAAGAATTCGAACGCGGCGTCGGCCTTTTGCTGCGCCCGCTCCATTGCGTCGCCGGGTTGCTGCCACGGCCGCCGGAACGCGCCCTGACCGAAGATATCGACGCCGGGCCATACGAAGGTATGCCAGTAGCAGACGGCGATACGCAGATGTTCCTCGAGCGTCTTGCCGAGTACCTTCCTCGTTTTGTCGTAGTGACGGTACGCGAGCGGGTTGTCCGATTGCGGGCCTTCGTAACGGATCTCTGGAATGTGTTCGAAGTAGGACATCGGCGTCTCCAATGTATGGTGCATTGCAACCCACGCGAGAAGCCGCGCAGGCCGACAAAGTGACGCCATGCTGCCGCTTGCACGATGTGCCGGCAATTGCGAAATTGCGCAGCGCGCTTGATGTTTCTTACCGCCCGCGCGTTTGTTTACTGCCGCCGCGCGATTCGGCGCCTAGAATAACCAGACGCTTAAAAACGGGGCTGCTCCCAGGCACCCGACACAATGGAGACAAAGGCGCGTGGTCCATCGAGCCACCCGCCGCTCACCGCCATGACCCGTCCACAAGCACCTCAGACAACCCATCGCATCGCGCTGCTGTTCAACGCGAACAAGGTCTACGATCGCGAGATCATCACCGGCATCGGCAACTACCTGCTGTCGACGCGCGTCGCATGGGATCTCTTCCTCGAAGAAGACTTCCGCTGCCGGCTCGCGGGTATCCAGCGCTTCGACGGCGACGGCATCATCGCGGACTTCGACGATCCCGCCGTCGACGAAGCCCTGCGCGACTGTCCACTGCCGGTGGTCGCGGTCGGTTCGTCGTACGAGGATCCGACGCAGTACCCCCCGGATTTACCCTATATCGCGACCGACAACAGCAAGCTCGTGTCGCTCGCGTACACGCACCTGATCGGCGCGGGCCTCGAAAACTTCGCGCTGTACAGCCTGCCGCAGGCGCAGGAAAACCGTTGGGCGCAACAGCGCGAACTCGCCTTCGCGCATCTGCGCAGCGCGGACGGACGCAGCGCGGCGCAGATCGATAGCGAGATCTATCGCGGTCTGTCGACGAGCGCGCCGTCCTGGAACCAGGCCATCGAACAGCTGACCACGTGGCTGCGGCAACTGCCGAAGCCGGTCGGCATCATCGCGGTGACCGACGCGCGTGCGCGGCATTTGCTGCAGGCATGTCTGATCGCGGGCATTCCGGTGCCCGAGGAAGTCGCGATCATCGGCATCGACAACGATCCGCTCACGCGGACGCTGACGCGCATTCCGCTGTCGTCGGTGATCCAGGGCACCGAGGAAATGGGCCGTACCGCCGCGCACATCCTGCATCAGATGCTGCACGGCGCGCGCTTTCCGGGGCGCCGCATTCTGGTGCCGCCGGTCGGCATCAACGTGCTCGAATCGACGCGGCATCAGCCGCTCGCGAGTCCTTACGTGATGCGCGCCCGCCATTTCATTCGCCAGTACGCGTGCCAGGGCATCCGCACCGAGCAGGTGGCCGACTATGTGGGCGTGTCGCGTTCGTCGCTCGAAGAGTATTTCCGGCGCGAACGTCAGTGCACCGTGCATCAGGAGATCCTGCGCCACAAGCTCGACGTCGCGAAGTCGCTGCTCGCGAAACGCGATGCGTCGAGCGCGGAAGTCGCGATCCGTTGCGGCTTCACGTCGCTGCAATACATGTACGCGGTATTTCGCCGCGAACTCGGCTGCACGCCGCGCGAATACCAGGAGCGCGTGGGCCCGAAGACCAAAACCGCTGGCTGAGCATGCTTTCTATTTTTTCTTCGCACTGACCACATGATCAGCATCGCACAACTCTCTTCCGAGCCGTGGGGCACGCTGCAGGGCGGCGATCGCGTACGGCTTTACACGTTGCGCAACGCGCACGGCATGAAAGTCGCCATCAGCGACCTCGGCGCGACGCTGGTTTCGTGGCACGCACCGGATCGCGCCGGACGTCTCGGCGATATTCTGCTCGGTCACGACACGCCCGCCGAATACGTGGCGGCCTCGACCTACATGGGCGGACTGATCGGCCGCTGGGCGAATCGCATTGCGGGCGCGCGCTTTTCGCTCGACGGCATCGAGTACACGCTCGATCGCAACGAAGGTCCGAATCTGCTGCACGGCGGCACGGTCGGTTTTCATCGGGCGTTGTGGGAGGTCGCCGAGGACGACGGCGCGTTGCTGATGCGGCTCGAGTCGCCCGAAGGCGATGCCGGTTTTCCGGGCAACGTGACGGTGCAAGTACGCTATTCGCTCGACGACGACGGCACGCTGACGATCGGCTACGAAGCGATCACCGACGCGCCGACGCCGCTCAATCTGACGAGCCATCCGTACTTCAACCTGACCGGGCGCGCGGGCACCGACATTCGCGGCCACGTGCTGTCGATCGACGCCGAGCGCTTTTTCGAAGTCGACGCGACGATGATTCCGTGCAAGCTCGCCGACGTCGCGGGCAACGCATTCGACTTCCGGCAGAGCGCGCCGATCGGCGGCCGGCTCGACTGGCCGCACGCGCAACTCGCGCGCGCCGGCGGCTTCGATCATTGCTATGTGCTGCGCGAGGCGCCGGCAAACGCGATGCAGGGCAACGAGGGCCACGCGCCGCCGCTGCGCGAAGTCGCCTGGGCATACGATCCGGGCAGCGGACGCGAACTGACCGTCGCGACCGATCAGCGGGGCTTGCAGTTTTACACGGGCAACGCGTTGAACGGCAACCCGGGACGCGGCGGTGTTCGCTATCAACGGCACGCCGGCTTGTGCCTCGAGGCGGGCGGTTTCCCGAACGAGGTCAATATGACCGGGCAGAACGAAGTGATCGTGCGACCCGGAGATACTTATCGGCAAATCACGAGTTATCGCGTCGATGTGCGCAAAGGTGTGTGACCAGATTTACGGCCGCTTTTGCGCTGTTTTACGAGAACCCGCGACGGCGAGATTACAGCTCGCCGACTACCCGTTCTTTGCAATACTGAATTAGTCGGCTAGTGGTTTTCCCCAAGTTCACCCCCCTCTAGACTGCGCTTATGGCACCGGTATCGCTGCGGTGCCGGATAGACAACTACGGAGGGAAACATCATGAAATCGCTTATCCAGGCAGTTGCGCTTACGGCCCTGATCGCTGCGCCGGTCGCGTCGTTCGCGCAATCGGAACAGCCGATCACGCGGGCCGAAGTCAAGGCACAGGTGCAGCAACTCGAACAGATTGGCTATAACCCGGCCATCGTGCTCGATGCCCAGTATCCCGCGGACATCCAGGCGGCCGAGGCACGCGTCTCCGCGATGAACGCGAAGGGCCAAGGCGACACGTCTGGCTATGGGTCGTCGATGGGCGGATCATCGCAAGCGGGCCATCATCCGATGTGGGTCAATCCGGACGGTCAGTGACGAGTCCCGAACGTATAGCGAATGTCCGTAGCGAGGAAAGATTCTCGAGTTAACGGCCCTTTCCCCTCTTTGCGGTTTTCGCCGTTTCGAACCGATATGAAGCGGGCGCATGTTTTCAAGGCATGCGCCCGCTCTTTACGTTTATGCGGCATTAACAACGTACCGCCAATTCTGACGCCGCGGCAGATTCACCCAGCCCGTGCCTGCGGGCATTCCGCCTGATACCAGATGTCCACCTGCCTCTGCGCGCGCTCGAGACTCGCCGGATAGTCAGGATCAAAGCGTCGTTCAGGGTGGTAGCCCGCTTGCCGCAGCGCTGTCAGTTCGCTCATGCTCCGCTGGTGCGTGGCCGGTGCCTTGTTCCTGAGGTCGGTCAGATCGCGGCATTGCGTTGCACTCAGATGCGTTTGCGCGCCGCCATTCCCGCCGCCCGCCGCGCAGCCAACGAGCGTGAGCACCAACACGGCAGGGATCGACCGCATCCGGGTCGCGATGTTCATGTTGTGCCTCCTTTGGGGAAATGACCTCGTCGCGAATGCCGACTGCCCACGCGGCCCTTCGCATCTCAGAACCGGCTTCTTCGCCTGTCGTCATTTTGAATTATTGGAAACGTCTGTGAAAGTCGCCACCCATTTCATCAACCACGGTTTCGATACGGACATAGACTTTCCCCTGGTGAATGCCGATTCGCCTGCGCAACAGTTGGCCCGGCGTTTTCCTTTCAACGAGGGAGCCGCTCCCTCACACCAAGGAGACATGCGATGCCCCGCACCGCCGCTGAAAAACGCGCCGCTTTCCGCGCGCTGCACTCGTCTGGCTGTTTCGTGCTGCCCAATCCGTGGGACGCGGGCAGCGCCCGTTATCTGCATACACTCGGCTTCAAGGCGCTCGCGACAACGAGTTCCGGTTTTGCGTGGTCGACCGGACATGCGGACAACACGTTGCCGCGCGAAACGATCCTCGCGCACCTGCGCGCAATCGTCGACGCGACCGATCTGCCGGTCAACGCCGACTTCGAAAACGGCTTCGGCCGCGACCCGGAAGAAGTCGCCGAGAGCGTGACGCTCGCGGTGGAAACGGGCGTCGCGGGCCTGTCGATCGAAGACTCGACCGGCAACCCCGCCGCGCCGCTGTTTCCGGTCGACGTCGCCGTGCAGCGGCTCAGCGCGGCGCGACGTGCGATCGATCAGCACGGCGGCGACACGCTGCTCGTCGGCCGCGCGGAGAATTTCTTCGCCGGCAGGCCCGATCTCGACGATGCCATTGCGCGTCTGAAGGCCTATGCGGCGGCGGGCGCCGACTGCCTGTATGCGCCCGGCATCCAGACGCGCGAGCAGATCGAAGCGGTGGTCGCGGCCGTCGCGCCGAAGCCCGTCAATCTGCTGATCGGCTCGACATCGACCCTGACGTTGCAGGACGTGGCCGCGCTCGGCGCGCGGCGGATCAGCGTCGGCGGCGGGCTCGCGCGCGCGGCGTGGGGTGGCTTCATGCACGCCGCTCAGGCGCTGGCCGATGGCCGCTTCGACTTCACCGGCGCGACGGCGGGCACGCAGCTCAATGAGCTTTTCAATCGCAGCGCGTGAAAAACGCCGCGCAAAGGACGCCTCATCAACTTGAGATCGCCACGCTGCGTCGAACTCATCGGAAAAGCCGCGACGTTTCCGATGAGAAAAGCGCACGAACGCCTGAGTCGGCGCCCAAAGGCCCCCGTCACGCCAAATGTTATGATCGGAAACATTATTCGCCCGATCAAGCGCATACCCGACCAGCAGCAAGCCTCATGGACACCCACCTCACCAAATCCGCCGACACGTCCTCCACCGATCTCGGCCGGCGCGTGCGCGCCGCCCGTCAAGCGCAGGATCTGACGCTCGAAACCGCGAGCCGCCTGTGCGGTGTCTCGCGCTCGACGCTGTCGAAGGTCGAAAACGGCCTGATGTCCCCCACGTTCGACGTGCTGCAAAAAATCGTGCTGGGCCTGAAGATCGAAATTGGCGAACTGTTCGGCTCGACGCCGAAAGTCAGCGCGAGCGGCCGGCGCGCGCTGACGCGCAAGAACGAAGGCCAGCGCCACGCTTATCGCGGCTATCAGATGGAGTTGCTCGCCACCGACCTGGCGCACAAGGCGATGCTGCCGTTTCGCATCCGCATCTCGGCGCACACGCTCGACGCATTCGACGACTGGGGCCGCCACGAAGGCGAGGAGTTTCTCTACGTGATCAGCGGCAGCGTGTGCCTCTATTCGGAGCTGTACGCGCCGACACATCTGAACACGGGCGACAGCCTCTACTTCGACAGCCGCACGGGTCACGCGGCGGTGTCGACCAGCGAGGAAGACGCCGAAGTGTTGTGGATGGCGACCAATGCGGACCTTCCGCATACACCGCCTGCCGCGAACGAGTCAGCGAAGAAATAGCGCGCCCTGCACGGTGCGCGCACACTCAGCGCGCCGCCAGCGCCCGTTGCGCGAGTTGCGCGATATGCAGTGCGTGTCGCCCTGTGCCGTGCTCGATCTGCTCGCGACAACTGAAGCCGTTGGTCAGCACGATCGTTTCCGCATTCGCCGCCATAGCGTCGCGCACGGCCTCAAACATGTCCTCGCCGATCTTTTCCGACAACGCGTGATGCTCGATGTTGAAGCCGAACGATCCCGCCATCCCGCAGCAGCCGGTATCGAGCAGCTTCCATCTGACGCCGAGCTTGTTCAGCAACGCCGTGTCGCCCTGCATGCCGAATAGCGCCTTCTGATGACAATGGCCATGCACGATCACATCGGCCGCGAGCGTCGGCCACTCGAACGGCTGACGCGCGACGAAATCGGCAAACAGATATGTTTGCGCGGACAGCTTCTTCGCCAACGCATGATCGGGGAGTTGCTTCAGCAACTCGTCCTTGAACACCGATAGACAGCCAGGTTCCAGACCGACCAGCGGCATGCCGGCGGCGATGTCGTCCGCGAGGTCGTCGACGATATGCGTGAGCAGCTCGCGCGCGCGTTCGAGCAGGCCGAAGTCGTACAGCGGACGCCCGCAACACAAACGTTTCTTCGGCAACACGACGTGCCAGCCGAGTTGCGTGAGCACCTCAGCGGCGGCCTGCGCGATCTCGGGCGTGAAGTGGTCGTTGAATGTATCGACCCACAGGATCACCTTCTTTGCGTCGCCGCCGAGCGCATGAATCGCGGATGCTTGCGACGACGCACTCCGTCGATAAGTTGCAGCGGCGAACCGCGGCAACGCACGCGTCTGCGCCACACCCGCGATCCATTTGCCGAGCGCGGACAAACCGGGCGCCGTCGTCAGAAAGTTCGTCGCGCGCGGAAAACGCGCGGCCCACGGTGCCCATTCGCCGATTCGTCCCATGAACAGCGCCTGACGCGGCCGACGATTGTTCTCATAGTAGTGGGAAAGGAACTCCGCCTTGTACGACGCCATGTCCGTATGCGTCGGGCAATCGGACTTGCAGCCCTTGCATGCGAGGCAGGTATCGAGCGCTTCTTTCACTTCGCGGCTGTTCCAGCCGTCGGCGATCACGTCGCCTTGCAGCATTTCCCAGAACAGATGCGCACGCCCGCGGGTCGAGTACTTTTCCTCGCGCGTGCCGCGATAGCTCGGACACATCGTGCCGCCTTCGAGCGAGCGGCATTTGCCCATGCCGATGCAGCGTTCGATCGCACGCTGAAAGCCGTCGCCCTCCTGGCTCGCGAACGCGAGCCTCGTATGCAGCGTCACCGGCTTGTACGCAGGGCCCATGCGCAGGTTTTCGTCGGCGCGGTATGCATGCACGACTTTGCCCGGATTCAGACGATTCGCCGGGTCCCAGATCGCCTTGAACTGCTCCATCGCCTGCATCAGCTCGGGGCCGTACATGATCGGCAGAAACTCGGCCTTCGCCTGGCCATCGCCGTGTTCGCCCGACAGCGAGCCGCCGAATTCGACCACCAGTTCCGCCGCTTCGCGCAAGAACCCGCGCCACCTCGCGATACCTTCCGCGCTGCGCAGATCGAACGTGATGCGCGCGTGCACGCAGCCGTCGCCGAAATGGCCGTACAGGCTCGTCTCGTAGCCATGGCGATCGACGAGCGCCTGAAAAGCGCGCAGATAATCGCCGAGCCGCAGCGGATCGACCGCCGCGTCTTCCCAGCCGACCACCGGATCGGGCTTGTCGCGATCCACTGACAACGCGACCGCCGACGCCCCCGTCTCGCGAATCGACCACACTTTCGCCTGCAAGGCGCGATCTTCGACGAGCATCGTCGAGATTTGCGGCCCAGCCGCGCCCGATTGGAAATACGCGGCGGCGTCGCGTGCCTCTTGCAGCACCTCGTCCTGCGTGTCCGCACCGAATTCGAGCACGACCCACGCATCGCCTTCAGGCAGCAGTGCGATCTCGTCCTTCTTCAGGCCGCGCGCCTGCAAGCCGCGAATGATCGCGCGGTCGAGTCCCTCGACTGCGATCGGCCCGCAGCGCATGAAATGCGGCACCGCGTCCGCCGCCGTATAGATGTCGGTGAAGCCGACCACGACGATCACGCGCCTGGCCGGACTCTTCACGAGCCTCACTTTGGCCTGCAACGTGACCGCGCACGTGCCTTCGCTGCCGACGAGCGCACGCGCGACGTTCAAGCCGTTTTCCGGCAGCAGTTGATCGAGATTGAAGCCCGACACGCGCCGCTTGATCTGCGGGAATTTCGCGCGAATCCGTTCGGCGTACGTGTCGCGCAGTTGCTTGAGCGCCGCGTAGATTTCGCCTTGTCGGCCACCCGCCGCGATGATGCGTTCGAGTTCTTCCCCGGAGGTCGGGCCGACCCAGAAACGCGCGCCGTCGAAGGTCGCGATTTCGAGCGCTTCGATGTTCTCGACGGTCTTACCGGCCATCACCGAATGCGCGCCGCACGAGTTGTTCGCGATCATGCCGCCGAGCGTGCAGCGGCTATGCGTGGCGGGATCGGGTGCGAACGTGAGGCCGTGCTGTTCGGCGGCATCGCGCAAGGAGTCGCACACCACGCCCGGCTCGACGACCGCGACGCCCGCAAGCGGATCGATCGAGACGACGCGGTTCAGATACTTGCTCGCGTCGGCCACGACCGCGACGTTCACGCATTGGCCGTTCTGCGACGTGCCGCCACCGCGCGCGAGAAACGGCACGTCGTTGCGACGGCATGCGGCGAGCGTTGCGAGCAGATCGTCGATATCGGCCGGCACCACGACACCGAGCGGGACTTGCCGATAGTTCGACGCATCCGATGCGTACAATGCTTTGGAACCCTGATCGAATCGCACCTCGCCGCGCACGTGCTGGCGCAGGTCGCTTTCGAGCGCCTGCAATAGCTCCGCGCTGGCCGAGAAAGGCGTGGCGACACGCGGTTCATGCAAAGCGCCCCGCTGCGCGCCAACCCGCCGCTCTTCATCCAATGACAATGACGTCCCCACTGCGCACCTCGTCTGCGATGCCGGCGCTCGCGCCGCCGTCAGCGCTCAGGCCGCCTGGCTCGCGGTCATCCGGAAGATGCCCTGTGCGTTGCCCGCGTCGAAACGCCGGTCCGTTTCCCAGCGGCGCGCGTCCTGATCGAAACTGCGCTTGCGCGTAATGAATTCGAAGAACGAGCCCGGCACGTCGCGCGTGACGACGCCGCCGTCGGCCGCGCGAAATTCACGCTGCACGACATCCGCGCGATACGCGGTCTGGAACACGCGCCCGGAACGCGAATGCTCGACTTCGGGCTTCATCGGCCGACCCTTCGCCTTCTGTTCGTCCGACAGCTTGAAGACGTCCGCGACGCGATCGGTCGCGTGATTGAACGCGTTACCTTCGGTCGCGATCCACGCCATCTCCGCCGATTCCTTCAACAATACTTCGTAATCGGCTTCGTGTGGCATCTCGTGCTGACGCGCGAACGCACCGACGATCACCGGTAGCAACTCCTGCGCCGCATCGAGCGGCAGCACGCCATCGCGTTCGAGTTCCCACAAGAGGCCATGGGCGCGCGGCGTCAACGGATCGCGCGAGGCACCGATCACGTTCGTCACCGCCTGCTGGAACGCCGCGGAAAAACGCTCCGGGTGCAGTTCGCTGACGAAGAACTGCGCGATCTCGTCGGCGGCGTCCTCATGCGCCCACGCGCGGCCGGTCATGCCGAGACGATCGAGCGGGTAACGGCCGTTGATCCGAAAGCCGAGCGGCCGCAGGATGCGCGCGAACGCGGCCTCGCCGGGCGGCAGCGCGCCGCTGTGCGGCCAGCGCACGGTGCGCAGCGCGCCATGATCGAAGTACACGCTGCCGCTGGCGGCGACGGTTTCCTCCGTATAGCGGCGGCCGTTTTCCGAGCGCGCGAGCAGATCGTCGAACAGCGCCATGTTCATCGCCTGTGCGACTTCGGCGCGCGTGACGCTGCCGCTTTCCCACTCGTTCAACACACGCGGATGATTCAGCGTCGCAAACAGGCGCGCGGCTTTCTGCGCGCCCAGCAGCTTCACCAGTAGTTGTTCGACGTTCGCATTCTTCAGGTTTCGCATCCGGCTTCTCCACGCTATACGTTGAGCGCTGCTCGAGCGCCTCATAACGGGCGAGATTATTCGAAATGCGCTGTGCCCCGTAAAGCGAGATAAACTCGCCACTTGATGCGTTTTTGGAATTAACGTGCGAAAGTTCAAGATTCCCAACATGGGCGCGCTGCTCGCGTTCGAAGCCGCCGCGCGGCACCAGAGCTTCACGCATGCGGCGCGCGAACTGTTCCTCACCGAAAGCGCGGTGTCGCGACAGATCAATACGCTCGAAAGCAATCTCGGCGTGCGGCTGTTCGTGCGCGTCAAGCAACGCGTGGTGCTGACGCGCGCGGGCAAGGTCTACAGCGCGCAGGTGCGACGCTCGCTCTCGAACACCTCGATCGCGACACGCTATCGATCATCGCGCACGGCAGCGGCGGCGGCTATCTGGAACTCGCGGTATTGCCGACGTTCGCATCGCAATGGCTGATTCCGCGCATGGCCACATTCAATGAACAATACCCCGAGGTGCGCGTGAACATGGGCGTGCGTACCGCGACGTTCCCGTTCGCCGAGACGCATTTCGAAGCGGCAATTCATTACGGCAAGCCGACGTGGCCGGGTACGTCGGCCGATTTTCTGTTCCGCGAGGAAGTGGTGCCGGTCTGCGCAGCGAGTCTGCTGAAGCGGCCGGTCCGCAACGTCGCCGAATTGCTCAACTATCCGCTGCTGCATTCGACGACGCGACCCGACGGCTGGGCGAACTGGTTCTCGAATCTCGGCGTCGACGAAAACCATACGATGCAGGGCGTGCGCTACGAACTGCACACGATGCTGATCAGCGCTGCCGCGGCCGGACTCGGCATCGCGCTGGTGCCGCGCTTTTTCGTCGACACGCAGTTGCAGCAGTTCGGTCTCGTGATTCCGTTCGACACACCCGCGCTCGCCGAGGCGGCGTACTACCTTGTCTATCCGACCGAGTTGAGTCACGGCAAGCCGCTCGCGAGTTTCCGCGAGTGGCTGCTGCGCGAGGCCGCCGCATACGGCGCGATTTATCCGGAGTTGGTGGAGAGGCCCGAGGGGGCGTGACGCGACGAAAGCCGCATGCGTGAGTGATCCAATCACGCACGCGGCTACGCGCAGTGTTCAGCTGCCGGTGCGCGCCTGGGCCAATGCGGCGAGATTGCCTTCGCCGAAGCCATGATGTCCCTGACGTTGCACGATCTCGAAGAAAATCTCGCCGGCGCGGCGGCGCACGAAGGTCTGGAAAAACAGCAGCGGCACGCCGTCCGCGCCGATCTCGCCATCTACGAGCACATGCGTGTGCCGCAGTCGCTCGACATCGAGCCCGTGGCCCGGCAAACGTGCATCGAGCTGCTCGTAGTAGCGCGGCGGCGGCTCGACGAATTCGACGCCGTTCGCGAGCAGACGCTCGACGCACGCGAAGATGTCGTCGGTGGCGAGCGCGATGTGCTGCACGCCTTCGCCGGGATGATCGGGCAAATACTCGTGCATCAGGTTGGTCCGGCCCGTGCCTTCCTCGTACAGCGGCACGCGGATCGCGCCGCACGGCGACACCATCACGCGCGATTCCGCCGACACATGCCAGTTGGCGTGCAGCTCGTGGATCTCGCGGAAATTCAGCAGGTCGCGATAGAAGTCGATCCACTCCTGCATGCGGCCTTCGCCAACGGTTTGCGTCAGATGGTCGACCGCGATCAGGCCGCTGCCCGCGTGATTCAGATCGGCTGCGGCCGTGTCGATTTCGATGGGCCGGAAGTCGATGTCGAAGATCGAGATATCGCCGAGGCCGCCGCGCTGACCGCCTCGCCCGCGCCAACGATCGACGAAATAGATGTGCGAATCGCCGATGCCTTGAATGGCCGGAATCAGCAGTTCGCCGGCACCGAGGCGTTCGCCTTCGAACGCCCACGCGCCGAGTTCCACCGCGCGTTCGAACGCGCGCTGTGCGTCGGCGACGCGAATCCCGATCGCGCAGATGCCGACCCCGTATTCTTCCGCGTAGCGCGCTGCGAACGAATCGGGCTCCGCGTTGATCAGGAAATTCATCTCGCCCTGGCGATACAGCGTCACATCCTTGCTGATATGACGCGCGATCGCCTTGAAGCCGAGCCGCGTGAAGGTCTCGCCGAGCGCCTGCGGATCGCGCGCGGCGAACTCGACGAACTCGAGGCCGGCCGTGCCGAGCGGATTGTGCTGCGGCGCCAATACGGCGCGCTGCGCGGCCTCTGGAGTGGGCAAGTCGCTGGGCATGGCAATCTCCTTGTACGGTCTTTCGACGCGGGGCCGGTCTTTCCGGGTTCGGCGCGAAGTGTTCCGGTCGTTCGCGAGGGGCTGCGTGGTGCGTGCTCGCTCGTGGCGCGCACGCGGCGTGCCGCAGGAACAACGGTCTGTGGCGGCTTTCGCACCGTGTTTTTACACCGGGTCGCGGGGCGTTCGCAACCGTCTGCCCCGCGCGACCTCGCGCACCGCCTCGATGAACGCGCGTCCCACCGTCGACGGCTGCGTATCCGAGCGACGAATCAGCCCCACCGGCTCGCCGGTGCCCGCAAACGGCAGCGGCAAGCGCACCAGCATGCCGTGCGCGAGTTCGTATTCGACCGCGCTTTGCGGCACGAACCACACCGCGCCGTTTTCGAGCGTCAGCGCGCGCCCCGTGGATACCGACAACACCTCGACGAACGCCGACAACGGCGGCACGCCCCACGCGCCGAGCAGGCTCTCGGCCGATTGGCGGATCAGCGTGCCGAACGGCGGCAGCACGATCGGAAATTCCTCCAGCGACGTGGCGGGCAAGGCCTTCCCTTGCGCCAGCGGATGCCCGGCGCGCACGACCGCGATCAGCGGCTCGGTAAACAGTTGCTCGAAACTCAGGCCGACCATCCGCTCCGGGTCCGCGAGGCGGCCGATGGCGAATTCGATCGACCCCGCTTTCAGGCGTTCGAGCAATTCCGGATTTGCGCCGGTCGCGAGGCGCACGATCACGCGCGGCCACTGCGTCGCGAACTGTCTCAGCACGGGCGGTACCAGCACCGCGGCGACAGTGGGCAGCACACCGACTTCGAGCGTCGCGGCGGCCGCGCCCTCGGCCCGCGCAAGCAGATCGACGCCCTGGCGCAGCGCGCTCACGCAGGCGCTCGCGTGCGGCATGAAAAGCTGCCCCTCGCGCGTCGGCACTGCGCCGTGACGGCCACGCTCGAACAGCTTCACGCCGAGAATGGTCTCCAGCTCAGCGACCGTCTTCGATACCGCCGGCTGCGTGATGGACAAACTGTCCGCCGCCCGCTGGACGCTGCCGAACTGCGCGACGGCCAGAAAGCACTGGAGATGACGGAATTTGACGCGGCTATCCGCGAGACTGCGTTGCATAACGGAAGGTTATACGAAACGGGCAAAAACGTCATTTTTCATAACCGCACGCTTTGTATAAAGTGCGAGTCATAACGTCGCATCCCCGATTCCTCCAACGGAGACACCTCATGGAAGATTCAATTCTTTCGCCGCGAGATTTCGCGTCCCATCCCGAGTACATCTATCCGCCGTACGGTTCGTCGGTCAAACGCGGTCCGTCGCGTCCGCTGATTCCGCTGAAGGAACGGCTGCGGGACCAGCGCGTGCCGGTCTACGGCACCGACGACCTCGACCCGCTCGACAGCGACCTGACCCGCAACGCGGTGCGCAATGGCGAACCGCTCGGCGAGCGCATCATCGTGACGGGCCGTGTGCTCGACGAAGGCGGCCGCCCGGTGCGCAACACACTGGTGGAAGTCTGGCAAGCGAACGCCGCCGGCCGCTATGTGCACAAGGCCGACCAGCACGACGCGCCGCTCGACCCGAACTTCCTCGGCGCGGGCCGCTGCATCACCGACAACGAAGGCCGTTACCGCTTCATGACCATCAAGCCGGGCGCGTATCCGTGGGGCAACCATCCGAACGCCTGGCGTCCGCAGCACATCCATTTCTCGCTGTTCGGCGACCACTTCGGCTCGCGTCTCGTCACGCAGATGTACTTTCCCGGCGATCCGCTGCTCGCATTCGACCCGATCTACCAGGGCACGCCCGAGCACGCCCGTGAGCGCATGGTCTCGAAGTTCTCGCTCGACACCACGCAAGAGGCCTACGCGCTCGGCTACGATTTCGACATCGTGCTGCGCGGCCCGAACGAAACCCCGATGGAGCGCTAAGCCATGACGACTCTCAAGCAAACGCCTTCGCAAACCGTTGGTCCGTACTTCGCCTACGGTCTTTGCCCGCAGCAATACGATTTCGACTTCAAGAGCCTGTTCACGAACGTTCTGGCCGACATGGAAGCGGCCGGCGAGCACATCACGATCGTGGGTCAGGTGTTCGACGGCGACGGCAAGGTGATCGGCGACGCGATGATCGAGATGTCGCAAGTCGACTCGAACGGCCACTATCCGGAATCGCGCGAAGAAATTTTGAAGACCGGCTTTCACGGCTTTGCGCGCGTCGGTACGGGCACGGATCCGCACAAGCGTTTCATCGTCGAGACGGTGAAGCCGGGCCGCGCGAATCCCGACGAAGCGCCGCACATCGACGTAATCCTGACGATGCGCGGCATGCTACTGCACACGTTCACGCGCATCTATTTCGAGGACGAAGCGCAGGCGAACGAGCAGGACACCGTGCTGGCGTCGGTGCCGGCCGAGCGCCGTAATACGCTGATCGCGCGCCGCGTTGCCGGTACGGCCAACCTGTATCGCTTCGACATCCACATGCAGGGCGATCAGGAAACCGTGTTTTTCGACCTGTGATGCGCGATTCGTCGCGAGACTCCGAGCAGTAAAGATCGAGCCCGCCTTGCGCGGGCTTTTTTTCGCGCGGGCGTTTCGCGGTGCGCCTGCGCGCGTTCAGCAGCGGAAATGATCGATGCTTTGTCCGGCGTGAATCGCGCGCGCGAGCCATGCCGGTTTATCGCCGCGACCGTCCCACGTGTTACCGAATGCGTCGCGATACAGCACCGCGGCCACGGCGTTCGCATCGGCTTCGAGCGATTCGGCCAGCGCTTCGAATGTGATGCCGTGGTCGTCCATGCGTCGGCGGATCCACGCGATCATGCGCTCGCGCAGGCTCTCGTCGCGTTCGAACAGGCGTTGTTGTCCTTCTCGTTGTTTCATAACGTATTGGTGTCGCAGCTCTTGCTGGCATTAGACAAACGGGCAACTCGCATAGCAACGCGAGGCTCGTGCGTAATTCAATTTGAATGGAAGCAATTCGACGAATTCACGCGATCCATGCAAATGCGTGAAAACCCGCGTTTGCAAGAGATGCCTGTCAGATCCTGAATTAAAGCGCCTGAAGTAAAGCGCCTGAGTTGAAGCGCTGGAATCAAGCGAATCGGCTACTCGAAAAATCGGCGTGGCTCGAATTGCGCCCGTGTTTCGCGTCGTGCGTCGCCTCGTCGTGACGAGGGAGCTTCCGCGTATGGAAAGTCATTCTAGCATTCGATGTATTTGGGCCGCAGCAAAGAACTTTTTCTAATTTCACTGATTGCGCGACTTCCGAGTTTTCGGTATTCGTGGCTTCCGCCGCGCGACTGGCGGACAATGCGAGACTCTGTATTCGCCAGAACATCTGGCATCGGCCCGACATCAGGAGACACGACCATGCCCGCCTCGACCGCCATCCTCACGATCCTCGCCGCGCTGCTATTGGGCGCGATGAGTCCGGGGCCCAGCTTCGTCATCGTCGCGCGCAATGCGATCGGTCTGTCGCGCGGCGACGGTCTCGCGACAGCGCTCGGCATGGGTATCGGCGGTGTGTTTTTTAGCGGCATCGCGCTGCTCGGGCTCTATACGCTGCTCGCGACGGTCGAATGGCTCTACGTCGGGCTGAAAGTGGCCGGCGGGCGTCTACCTGGTCTATCTGGCGTCGAAAATCTGGCGCGGCGCCGCGAAGCCGCTCGCGTTCAGCGAAACGCGAACCGGCAGCGGCGGCAATCCGCGCAAGTCGTTCTGGATCGGCTTGAGCACGCAGCTCAGCAATCCGAAAACGGCTGTCTATTACGGCAGTATCTTCGCTGCGCTGCTGCCGCAGCATCCGCCGGTGTGGTGCTATTTCGCGCTGCCGCCGGCGATCTTCGCGATCGAGGCGGGCTGGTACACGATCGTCGCACTGTGCTTTTCGAGCCAACGGCCGCGCGAAATCTATCTGCGCTGGAAGGGGTGGATCGATCGCATCGCCGCGAGCGCGGTGACCGCGCTGGGCCTGCGGCTGATTTTTAACGCGCACAAGGTGGGAATTTGACGGCAACCCGAAGCGGCGCGCACCGTCGTGACTCGATGCGCGCCACTCGCGCCGCCCTGAATCAGCGGTAATCGCGGCGCGTTACCCTTTTCCCTCCGCCTTGATCCGCGCGCGCAACTCGAACTTCTGGATCTTCCCCGTCGACGTCTTGGGCAACTCGCCAAAGCGCACCGCCTTCGGCAACTTGTAGCCGGCCAGAAACAGCCGGCAGTGCGCGATGATTTCCTCCTCGGTCGCCTGCGCGCCTTCCTTCAACTCGATGAACGCGCACGGCACCTCGCCCCACTTCGGATCGGCCATCGCGACCACCGCCGCCACCGACACCGCGGGATGCCGGTACAGCGTGTCCTCGACCTCGATGCTCGAAATGTTCTCTCCGCCGGAAATGATAATGTCCTTGCTGCGGTCGCGGATGCGGATATAGCCGTCGGCCGAGCGCACGCCGAGATCGCCGGTATGGAACCAGCCGCCTTTGAAAGCCGCTTCGGTCGCGCGCTCGTTCTTCAGATAGCCCTTCATGCAGATGTTGCCGCGAAACATGATCTCGCCGATCGTTTCGCCGTCGTCCGGCACCGGCGCGAGCGTGTCCGCATCGAGCACCGCGACCGCCGCCTGCAGGTGATAACGCACGCCCTGGCGCGCGGTCAGGTCGGCGCGGATTTGATCGTCGAGCGCGTCCCATTCGTCCTGCTTTGCGCAGACAGCCGCCGGCCCGTAGGTTTCGGTGAGCCCGTACACGTGCGTCAGATCGAAGCCGATCTGCTTCATCTTCGCGATCACCGCGGGCGGCGGCGGGGCGCCCGCGACCATCGTCGACACGCGATGCGTGATGCCCCCGCGCCATTCGGCCGGCGCATTCACGAGCGAACTCTGTACGATCGGCGCTCCGCAGTAATGCGTGATGTGTTCGCGACGAATCAATTCGAACACGATCTTCGCGTCGAACTTGCGCAGACAGACGTTGACGCCCGCGCGGGCGGCCACCGTCCACGGAAAGCACCAGCCGTTGCAGTGGAACAACGGCAGCGTCCACAGATAGACCGCGTGCTTCGGCATGTCCCATTCGAGGATGTTGCTCAGCGCGTTCAGATACGCGCCACGGTGATGGTAGACGACGCCCTTCGGGTCACCGGTCGTGCCCGATGTGTAGTTCAGCGCGATCGCGTCCCATTCGTCCGCGGGCGGAGTCCACTCGAAGGAAGGGTCGCCGGTTTGCAGGAACTGCTCGTAGTCCGTCGCGCGCATGAACTGCGCGGCGTCGGCGGGCTGCGCGTCGGCCACGCTGATCACGCGGAGCTCCGGGAATTCTAGCGCCGCGCGATGCGCGAACTCGCCGTATTCGGTGTCGACGATCAGCGCCTTCGCCTCACCGTGGCGCAGCATGAACAGCAGCGTCGCGACGTCGAGCCGCGTGTTCAGTGTATTCAGCACGGCGCCGGCCATCGGCACGCCGAAGTGCGCCTCGACCATCGGCGGGATGTTCGGCAGCAGCGCGGCGACCGTGTCGCCGCGGCCGATGCCGGCCTCGTGCAGCGCGCTGGCGAGCCGCCGCGCACGCTCGTAGGTCTCGCGCCAGTTGCGGCGGATCTCCCCATGGACGATCGCGAGCCGCTCGCCATACACTTGCGCTGCGCGCACGAGGAAATCGATCGGCGTCAACGGGACATAATTGGCCTCGCGCCGCCCGAGGCCTTCGTCGAACATGTGCTGTGTCATTGCTTCGTCTCCTGAGGCGCGAGCCGCGCCGCCGATTGTTGACCGTGTTCTGTGAATGAACCAGGGCCTAGCCTAGCAATTGTCGTCATGAACTGTCTGTCATTCAAATGACAGAGTGGCGCGATTGTTCGTCGCGTGCGCGTGGTTTCGCGCGCTCGCCGCCGATCATCAGGCGATGGTGCTCGCCAGCGCACACGCCGAGCACTTTGAAGGCGGTGCGTGGATCGCCCGCCGCCAGCAACCGTCCGACTATTGGATCGGCGTGCACTCGGGGCTCATCAGGCTCGCTATCTACAACGCGTCGGGCCGCAGCTGCACGCTGTCGGGCGTGCCGCCGGGCGGCTGGTTCGGCGAAGGCAGCGTGATCAAGCGCGAATTGCGCATATACGACGTGGCCGCGATCCAGCCGTCGCTCGTGATGTTCGTGCCGTCCGCGACCTTCCATGCGTTGCTCGAATCGAGTCTGCCGTTCACGGGCTTCGTGATCCGGCAATTGAACAACCGGATGGGGGAATTCATCGCGTCGATCCAGAACACCCGGCTGCTAGACGTGGACGCACGCGTCGCGCAATCGCTCGCGCAGCTGTTCAATCCGGATCTGTATCCGGACACGGGTCGCACACTGGCGATTTCACAGGAAGAAGTCGGTCTGCTCGCGGGAGTGTCGCGGCAGCGCATCAATCAGGCGCTGCAGAACCTCGAGAAGCTGCGGATTTTGCGACTGTCGTATAACCGGATCGAGGTGCTCGATCTCGAGCGGCTGGCCGCGTACGGGCGGGAACAGATCTAGCGACGCGACTGGCGCTCGCTACCCGGCGCGCACGCCGCCCTTGCGCGTCGCGCGCGTTTCGAGAGCGTCGTCGGTCTTGAACAGCGCGAGCATGATCGCGCTCAACACGCCCGTTTTTTTCCAGCGCAGATAGTAGCGATGCGCGGTCTGGTACGGGACGTAGTGCTCGGGCATTGCGCTCCACGGCGCGCGCGCGTGCAGCACCCACATCACGCTGTTGAGCACGTGGCGAATTTCGATCGGCGGACGACCACGGCGCGGGCCGTCATCATGCAAGGTTTCAGGTAACAGCGGCGCGACCCGCTGCCATTGCTCGTCGGTCAGCTCCTGAACGACTGGCGAGGTCTCGATGGATTCGCAAGATGGACTATTCATGCGTGAAAGCGCGCGCGTAAAACGCGTGCTGGCGTCGCTCCGAAAGTCGTGTCGATACGTCAATTCGCTCGAGACTACTCGCAGCTTGCCTGGGAGAAAGTCAACTTTTGTCACAGGAACGGCGCGATCACCAACAGCCGCTGGGGTCTGCGCGGCTCGGAAGACCTCTGCTCGGCGACACCTACGACCCGCTCACGGTCGGCAACTACAACGAGAACTCGTGGCTGCCTGGCGCGCTCGGCGCGGGGGTTTACGCCGATAACGCGATCAGGTACACGGGCACGTTCAAAGGCCTGACGGTGGCCGCGATGTACTCATCGGCACGAACTCGGAATCGACCGGCGACGGCGGCTTCTCGGGCCAGGTGCCAGGCCATCTCGGCGCGGGCAACATGTACGGCTTCACGCTGTCGTACGCGGCGGGTCCGCTGTCGGTCGCGGCCGGCGTGCAGCAGAACAGCGACAACAGCAATCACAAGCAGACCATCTTCAACGCGAACGCGGTCTATGCGTTCAGCTCGACGAAGCTGTACGTCGGCTATCTGCATTCGAACGACGACACCGGCTTCGTCGACAGCGCGCTCGCGCAGCAGACGCTCGTGCCGGGCGTCGATATCGTCAAGGGCTCGGGCCGCATCGACAACGGCCCGTTCGCCGGCGTCAGGTGGCAGGCCATGCGCGCGCTGACGCTGACGGGCGCCGCGTACTACGACCACATGTCGAACGCGGCGATCGGCGCTGGTCAGCTCGGCAGTGGCTATCGCTACACGTTCGTCGCACTGGCAGAGTACGCGCTGTCGAAGCGCACCGAGGTGTACGGCACCGTCGATTTCGACAAGGTGTCGGGCGCGGCGTCGGTCGAACTGCCGGCCCGCGACAACCAGACCGGCGTTGCGCTCGGTTTGCGGACAATTTTCTGAATCGTTTCACGTCGTCATGGCAAAACGGGCGTCCCCAGGGACGCCCGTTTTTTTCGCCTCGCATACGGAAACCGGCTCACCGGTCTGCCGCGCGCATAAAAAAAGGTGCCGCGAACGGCACCTTTCTGTACTACAGGCAGCTTCTGCTGAAGCTTAGAAGCGGTGACGCAGACCGACCGTAGCAGCCGTCTGGTTCTTCGACGACGAGGTCGGAACCGTGTTGTCGCCGCTGTAGATCGAAGCCACGCCGCCGTCACCCATTGCGTGCTGGTACACAGCCTGAGCGTAGACGTCGGTGCGACGCGACAGCGAGTAGTCAGCCTGCAGGCCGATCTGGTGGTAACGGGTCTTCATGTCGTTACCGTCGGCGTTGATGCCGTAGCCGCGCGCGTCGGTGAACGTGTACGCGACGCCGAGAGCCATAGCCGGGGTCACGTTGTACTTGCCGTTGATTTCGTAGTTGTTGGTGTGGCCTTGACGCTGACCAGGAGCTTCACCAACCAGGTTGTCGACGCGCGATTGCGTCCATGCCACGCCAACCAGCGCCGGGCCGAAGCCGTACGAAGCGCCTGCGCCGAACTGACGCTGACGGAAATCGCCTTGCAGCACGCCCGCGGTGTTCGCCAGAACGCCGTCCGATGCGCCGCTTGCGTTAGCAGCCGGGTTGTTTTGCTGAGCGTAGGCAGCACCGAGGTGCAGGCCTTGCCACTGGTATGCGGCGCCCAAGCTGTACTGACGGTTGTTTGCGAAGCCACCAGCCTGGTTCGAGAAGCCGTACGTGCCGCCGAACGTGAAGCCAGCGTAGTTAGCGCTCGAGTACTTGACCGAGTTGTTGACCGACAGACCACCGTTGGTGTTCAGGTTGTCGTTGTTGAACGGGTGCGCGAAGTACGTGCCGCCCCAGCTGCCCGTTGCGGTCAGCGGTGCGAGGTAGTCCTGCGCTGCGTCGTACTGGCGACCCAGCGTGACCGTACCGAATTGCGAGCTCGACAGACCGACGAAGGCCTGGCGGTTGAACATGCCGTTGTTGTTAGCGTACTTGCCGTTGTTGATGTTGAAGCCGCTTTCCAACGTGAAGATTGCCTTCAGACCGCCGCCCAGATCTTCCGAACCACGCAGGCCGAACATGCTCTGGTTGATGCCGCCGCTACCTGCTGCCCACTTGGAGTTGTGGGCAACGTTGCTGGTGTACGTCAGACCTGCGTCGAGCAGACCGTACAGGGTCACGCTGCTTTGTGCGTGAGCGACCGAAGCGAACGATGCGGCAGCCGAAACGACGATGAGACTCTTTTTCATGGGAACTCCAATTCGAAAAATTTATACGGGGAGCAGGACCTGCTTCAGCAGCCGATGCATCGCATTTGCCGCCGCCCGCTTGGCCGAACCGTGGGGATCGACCGGGCACCCTTGAAGCGAAGCGTGAGTGTAGGGGGACACCCTGGTACCGACGCAGGCAATTCCCGCAACAGGATCTTTCGAAATTCGCAACAATGTTAGAGCCGATGGGGATAACTTCTTGTTTTTCCACCGTTTATTGCAAGATCGAGGGGCCGGATCGACAGCTCCAGCCAAAACGAATTTGCAACGCCTCAATATCCTGAGTTGCGCGTTTGCAACAGTGCTTTAATACGCGTGACGTAATCGGGTCGGAGCAAATTGACGAAAAGACCGGCCGATATTTTTGTAATCAAATGGTTGAAGTGACGGTTTTCCGCGTCGTTTGAGATTTATTTTTGGAGCGCCGGAACTTAATAGAGTTAAATGCAGTCATCCTCGCGCACCCGCCAATTAATGGTTTCCGGCGGGGCGATTAACTCGTCGAATCACCAAGACGGCTCATTCACCTAATCTTTATTGACCGACGCAAGCAATCGCTGCCGCCCCCGGGCGGCGCAACGGTCCCAGCCCACCGCGTCGAATCAGCATTCACTATTGAGACACTGCCATTGCGGCGGTCTTCTGATTTCTCGCTTTAGTGAGCACCCTCTGTCACGTCTTTATAAGATGCGCGCGCGCTTCGAAAAAGCCTTCAGCACGGGCGTTGCCCGGAGGTGAATTGCGACGCCGACCGCCGCGTGACAAGACCCGCGCTGAAAGCGGACGGCATGCATCAACAAGCCTTCCGCATTCAATTAATGGCGGGGTTGCGCCCGCTTTTACACGGAGTTTCCCTGATTACGCGTGATCACCGCTTATGGTTGGCGCGGAGCGCGCTTAAGCGCCTCCTCGTCCGCCGGCGAGGCCCGGCGCGAGCGGGTCGGTGTCGGGTGGTGTGTGGGGCAACGGACGCGGCTCGCCGGGGTTGAGGCTGGGCACTGGGTCGCCCAGCCGAGGCAGCCGAAGGCCGCCCAAAAACAAAAAAGGGTTCCGGAATTCGGAACCCTTTTTTCGATACTTTGGTGGGCCGGGTGGGGTTCGAACCCACGATGTCCTTTCGGAGGTGGATTATGAGTCCACTGCCTGCAACCAACACGGCGTCCAGCCCAAGAAAAAAGACCCGGTCGTGAAGGCCGGGCCCGTTTCGTCGATTGGCCGACATACTACACGAAAAAGGAGCCTCCGCAACCGCTTCGCTTCGGCGAAACGACCGGGAGGCCCCCCTTTGATCGCATCATTTGCGGCCAACCGCGGCCGTCGCCGTCAATTCCCTTCGAGGAATGACTTCAGCTTGTCCGAACGGCTCGGATGACGCAGCTTGCGCAGCGCCTTCGCCTCGATCTGACGAATTCGCTCACGCGTCACGTCGAACTGCTTACCGACTTCTTCGAGCGTGTGATCCGTGCTCATCTCGATACCGAAACGCATGCGCAACACCTTCGCTTCGCGCGGCGTCAGCGAATCGAGCACGTCCTTCACGACGTCGCGCATACTCGCGTGCAACGCCGCATCCGCCGGGGCGACCGTGTTCGTATCTTCGATGAAGTCGCCCAGATGAGAATCGTCGTCGTCACCGATCGGCGTTTCCATCGAGATCGGCTCCTTCGCGATCTTCATGATCTTGCGGATCTTGTCTTCCGGCATTTCCATCTTCTCGGCCAGCGTCGCCGGATCCGGCTCGAGACCGGTTTCCTGCAGGATCTGACGCGAGATGCGGTTCATCTTGTTGATCGTTTCGATCATGTGAACCGGAATCCGGATCGTGCGCGCCTGGTCGGCGATCGAACGCGTAATGGCCTGGCGGATCCACCACGTCGCATACGTGGAGAACTTGTAGCCACGACGGTATTCGAACTTGTCCACCGCCTTCATCAGGCCGATGTTGCCTTCCTGAATCAGGTCGAGGAACTGCAGACCGCGGTTCGTGTACTTCTTCGCGATCGAGATCACGAGACGCAGGTTGGCCTCGGTCATTTCGCGCTTCGCCTGGCGCGCCTTAAGCTCGCCGGCCGCCATCTGACGGTTGGTTTCCTTCAGGTCCTTCAGCGGCAGCACCACGCGCGCCTGCAGATCGAGCAGACGTTGCTGCTGTTCGCGGATCGCCGGAATGTTGCGCGTGAGGATCGCGCTATACCCGTGACCTTCGGCGACGATCTTGTCGGCCCATTCGAGGTCCGTCTCGCTGCCCGGGAAACGCGCGATGAATTCCGCACGCGGCATGCCGCACTTGTCGACGACCGTATGCAGGATCTGACGCTCGACCTGACGCACTTCATCCACCTGCGCGCGCAGCGTGTCGCACAGACGCTCGACGGTACGCGCGGTGAAGCGGATCGTCATCAGCTCGTTCTGGATGGTTTCCTGCGCCTTCAGATACGACTTGGACTTGTAGCCTTCCTTCTCGAACGCGCGACGCATCTTGTCGAACCATTCGCTGATCGACGCGAATTTTTCGAGCGACGCGCGCCGCAGCGCTTCGAGCTGCGCGGCGTTGGCGGTGGCTTGCGCCGCGCCATCGTCTTCTTCCTCGTCCTCTTCGTCCTCTTCCTCGGCTTCCTCGTCTTCATTCTCGATCGCTTCCGCCTCCTGCGCGGAGAAGCCGTCGGCGTCTGCCGCGTCGACGTCGATCAGACCGTCGACGAGTTCGTCGATGCGCGCTTCGTCGTTGGCGACGCGCTCGGCCATCGCGAGAATGTCGGCGATCGTGGTCGGGCACGCGGAGATGGCCATCACCATGTGCTTCAGGCCGTCTTCGATGCGCTTCGCGATTTCGATTTCGCCTTCACGCGTAAGCAGCTCGACCGTGCCCATTTCGCGCATGTACATACGCACGGGATCGGTGGTACGGCCAAATTCGGAGTCGACGGTGGACAGCGCGACTTCAGCTTCCTCTTCGACTTCGTCGTCTGACGAAGCCGCGGGCGCGTTGTCGTTGAGCAGCAGCGTTTCAGCGTCCGGGGCCTGTTCGTAGACCGCGACGCCCATGTCGTTGAACGTGCTGATGATGCCTTCGATCGCCTCGGTCTCGGTGAAGTTGTCCGGCAGGTGATCGTTGATTTCAGCGTACGTGAGGAAGCCGCGCTCCTTGCCGAGCTTGATCAGGGCGCGCAGCTTGGAGCGACGCTCCTCGAGTTCCTCCACCGTGCCAGGCTGCGACGACGCGAACGCATCCTTCAGCAGCGCTTTTTCCTTTGCACGACGGTCGCGAGCCTTGACCTTCTCCGGCTTGCCCGGTGCGGCAGCAGCGGTTTCTTCGGTCTGGGTTGCATCGTCATCGACGGGTACTTCATTCAGCTTTTTCGTCATGGAGTTCGCCGTACCGGCTGTAGTCTCGACCCCCGGCTGTTGGACAACAGCCGGTTGAACCGTGGATACTGAAGTCACGCGCGCTACCGCATCGTCCTGAACGGCAGCCGCTTCCCTTGCGCTTCTGACACCCGCCCGCTTGGCAGCCGGCGGTGCTACAGCTTTCGCCGCCCGAACCGGTGCGGCCTGCGCGGCCGCAGTGGTCGACGACTTCTTCCCGGCAGCCGGTGCAACGCTGACAACAGACGTTCTTCTGGCGGATGCAGTCAGCCTGGCTTCGGTAACTTTTCCGGTGCGCTCTTTAGCGCGTGAGCCCGTTGCATGATTTCCGCCTGTCGTCTTTGCCATCGCATCGCCTTTCGCCTTTGCTAGGAAAACCCTTGAAAAAACAAACCGCTAGAAACTTTTGATTATACCACCCGAGGTTTCGGCCTCTCCGCTACAGCCCGAGTTGACGCTTCATGTCGGCCCGCTTCCGGTTGAGCTCCGAAAACTCGGCAAACTCTTCCGGCGTATGCCGCGACTGTCGCGAAAGCTGTTCGAGACGATCGCAATAAGCGTCGTATCGCATCTTCAAAATCGCGGCTTTCAGCTCCTCGCCGACAATTCGTTCCTGCTCGCGCCGTTCCTCGATGACGGCCGCGTCCTGCGGGTCTTTCAGCAGCAAATCCCGGACGTTTTCATCATAGTCTAGAATTTTGCGAAAGATTTCCTCGAAAGTTGGGGCGTTCGCGCCATTTCGCAAGAGATCGGACAACAACTGGAACGCTGCCGAATCGCCTAGGGCTCGCGCGTGCGTCGTCACTTCCGCGAACAGTTCGCCGTGCCGGGTCACGGTGAGCAGCGCCTCTTCGGCCGCTTCGTCGAGCATCGCGACCGTGCGCGGATACATCACCAGATTGCGCAGCGTCTTTTCCTCGATGCCGGTCACGCTGCGCCGGTCCTTGCGGGCCGGCGCCCTGCGCGACGCGGCCGCGATCCGCGCGTCGACTTCGCAAAGCGCCGCGACTTCGCTGAATGGCACATCGAGCCGGTCTGCGAACATATGCATGATCTGCGCGCGCAGCGCATTGGCCGGCAACGCCTGCAGCAGCGGTTTCGCGTCGAACAGCGCGCGGGCCTTGCCTTCGGGCTGATCGAGCTCCTTGCCGGTCAACACCTCGTTGAGCATGAACTGCGACAACGGCATCGCCCGTTCGACCTGCTCGGCGAAAGCCTCGGTGCCGAACTCGCGCACGTAGCTGTCGGGATCATGCTCGCTGGGCAGGAACAGGAAACGGATCGTCCGGTTGTCGGCGGCGTGCGGCAGGCACGCATCGAGCGCGCGACGCGCGGCGCGCCGGCCGGCCGCGTCGCCGTCGAAACTGAAGATGACCGTATCGGTCTGGCGCATCAGTTTCTGCACATGAATCGGCGTGCAAGCGGTGCCGAGGGTCGCGACCGCGTTCTGGAAGCCCAATTGGGCCAGCGCGACCACGTCCATATAACCTTCGACGACCAGCACGTAATGTTGCTCTCGAATCGCAAGACGCGCCTCGAACAGCCCATACAGCTCGCTGCCCTTGTTAAATAGCGGCGTTTCTGGTGAATTCAAATACTTTGGCTCGCCGCCGTCGAGCACGCGGCCGCCGAAGCCGATCACCTGCCCTTTGACATTGCGGATCGGGAACATGATCCGCTCGCGAAAGCGGTCGTAGCGGCGGTTCTGACCCTGCGCGTCCGACTTTTCGCTGACGATCACGAGACCCGCTTCGACCAGGGCGTCGTCGCGATAGTTCGGGAACGCCGCCTCGAGGTTTTGCCACCCGTCCGGCGCATAGCCGAGACCGAAGCGCGCGGCGACTTCGCCGGTCAGGCCGCGCTTCTTCAAATATTGGATCGCGCCCGGCGCACCGCGCAGTTGCTTACGGTAGTAGTCGCAGGCGGTCTGCATGAGATCGGACAGCGCGGTTGTCACGGCCTTCGATGCCGCCGGCGCGTAGCCGCCGCCAGCTCCGCCACCACCGCCGCCGCCATATCCGGGAGAAGCCTCGTGCGGTACGGTGAGACCCACCGATTGCGCGAGCTCGTTGACCGCTTCGGGAAACGACGCGCCCACGTGTTCCATCAGGAAACCGATGGCCGTACCATGCGCACCGCAGCCGAAGCAGTGATAAAACTGTTTAGTCGGACTAACCGTAAACGAGGGGCTCTTCTCGTTGTGAAACGGGCACAGCCCCATGAAGTTCGCGCCGCCCTTTTTCAGCTGCACATACCGGCCGACCACGTCGACGATATCGACGCGGTTGAGCAGGTCCTGCAGGAATGACGGTGGGATCACAGTAAATGACGCTGCCTGGAAAGCTTCAAAATCCAAGCCCGGAGCGCGGGCTCGACACCGCGCCCGGGTCCCGCGCCTCGCCTTCAGGAGGCGCGCGACCCGGACAAATCGACAGAGTTACTTAGCGAGCGCGGCCTTGACCTGTGCGGAGACGGCGGTCATGTCGGCGCGGCCGGCCAGCTTCGGCTTCAGCACGCCCATCACCTTGCCCATGTCCTGCGGGCCGGCAGCGCCGGTTTGCGCGACCGCCGCCTGCACCTCGGCAACGATTTCCGCTTCGGACATCTGCTCAGGCATGTACGCGGAAAGAATGGCCAACTCGGCCTTTTCCTTGTCCGCAAGATCCGTACGTCCTGCGGCCTCGAACTGGCTGATCGAATCCTTGCGCTGCTTGATCATCTTGTCGACGACGGAGGTTATGGCGGCATCGTCGAGCGTGACCCGCTCATCGACTTCACGCTGCTTGATCGCGGCGAGCAGCAGGCGGATCGTCCCGAGACGTTCGGTCTCGCGCGCCCGCATGGCAGCTTTCATATCGTCGTTGATCCGGTCCTTGAGACTCATCACTCACCTGAATTGCGTTGAAAAGTTGAAAAACCGGCCGGTCGACGGCGGCGACACCGCCGCATCAGCACAAAAACCCGCTTGGGACGTCTTCCTCAAGCGGGTTGGCGCAATTTTGCGTAGTGGATGCGACCCTGCCGGTTGGCCCGATGGGCCAGGTTTGCCATGATGACACCTGTCGTGCCGCCATCGGCTTGGATGCTGCCGCGCCGCGTACAGCGGGGCAACGCCAGAATCAGTAGAGCTTCCTTGGCAGCATCTGGCCACGCAGACGCTTGAAATGACGCTTCACCGCCGCCGCTTTCTTGCGCTTGCGTTCGGCTGTGGGTTTCTCGTAAAACTCGCGAGCGCGAAGTTCCGTCAGTAAGCCGTTTTTCTCCATGCTGCGCTTGAAACGGCGCATGGCGACTTCGAACGGCTCATTGTCTTTTACGCGGACGGTCGTCATTTTTCAATAACGGAACTTTGTAAAGGTTCAGGAGTATAGCAGAGCTTTCTCACAAAGCCATTGCGCCGTCAAGCCCCCGGGCATATTCGGCCGCCGCCTCGCCCGCCGCGACACCCGACGCCCACGCCCACTGGAAGTTGTAGCCGCCGAGCCAACCGGTCACGTCGACCGCCTCGCCGATGAAGTAGAGGCCCGGCACCCGCGCGCTCATCATCGTGGTCGATGACAAACCGCGCGTATCGACCCCGCCGCGCGTCACTTCGGCCTTGCGATAACCCTCGGTGCCGTTCGGCGTGAGGGTCCAGCGCGACAGCGCCTCACCGATGCCGCGCAGCGCCTTGTCCGGCAGATCGGCGACGCGGGCCTCGGCGGCCACCTGGTGAGTGTCGAGCCACACATGCGCGAGCCGCTGCGGCACCCATTCCGATAGCAGATTGGCGATCTGCCGCTTCGTGCCGCTTTTCGCGTCGATGAGCGCAGTCGCGGCGTCGCGCTCCGGCAGCAGATTGATGTGAATCGGCTCGCTGGGCTGCCAGTAGCTCGAGATCTGCAGCACGCCTGGGCCCGACAGGCCGCGGTGCGTAAGCAGCAGATCTTCGGTGAATTCGGCGCCGGTCTTCGTATTGCCAGTCGACAGCTGTACTTCAAGCGACACGCCCGATAGCGCCGCGAACGGCTCCCAGTCGGCCGGAGCGAAGGTCAGCGGAACCAGCGCGGGACGCGTGTCGATCAACTTGTGGCCGAACTGCCTGGCGATCCGGTATGCGAAATCGGTCGCGCCGATCTTTGGGATCGACAGACCGCCCGTCGCGATCACGAGCGCACAGGCGGCGATCGTGCCCGCCGTCGTGCCGAGCAGGAACTGTCCTTCGGCGTCCTGGCGCACCTCTTCGACCGACAGCGGCGTGCGCCATGCAACCCCACCGGCGTCGCACTCGTTCTTCAGCACGTCGATGACCGCGTCGCTCGACTGATCGCAGAACAGCTGGCCCTTGTGCTTCTCGTGCCATGTCACGCGATGCTGCTTCAGCAGCGCCATGAAATCGCGCGGCGTATAGCGCGCGAGCGCCGAGCGGCAAAAATGCGGATTCGCCGACAGATAATTGGCCGGCCCCGCATACAGATTCGTGAAGTTGCACCGGCCACCGCCGGAAATGCGGATTTTTTCCGCGAGACGCTGCGAGTGGTCGATCAGCGCCACACGCCGGCCGAGTTGACCGGCCACGGCCGCGCACATCATGCCGGCCGCGCCCGCGCCGATCACCGCGATATCGAAGGATTCCATGGGGCCGCATTGTACCTGCCGGGCCCTCGCATCCATGCCCGTGCTCAGGCGGCCGCCTGCGGCCGCCTGTCCGCGCTGGTATACTTTCGGGCTTACCTTTCACTTCCGGACGCGCGTCGCGCGCGCCCGTCTCAAGCGATTCATCATGCTCGTTCTCGGCATCGAAAGCTCCTGCGACGAAACCGGTCTCGCGCTCTACGACACGGAGCGCGGCCTGCTCGCGCACGCGCTGCATTCGCAGATTGCGATGCATCGGGAGTACGGCGGCGTCGTGCCGGAGCTTGCATCGCGCGACCATATCCGCCGCGCGCTGCCGCTGCTCGAAGAGGTGATGGAGCGCGCCGGCGTCGCGCGCGGCGACATCGACGCGATCGCTTACACGCAAGGGCCCGGGCTCGCGGGCGCGCTGCTGGTCGGCGCGAGCGTCGCGAATTCGCTGGCGATGGCGTGGAACAAGCCGACCGTGGGCATTCACCATCTCGAAGGGCATCTGCTGTCGCCGCTGCTCGTCGACGAGCCGCCGCCGTTCCCGTTCGTCGCGCTGCTGGTCTCGGGCGGCCACACGCAGTTGATGCGCGTGACGGACGTCGGCTTCTACGAGACGCTCGGCGAGACGCTCGACGACGCCGCCGGCGAAGCCTTCGACAAAACCGCCAAGCTGCTGGGCCTCGGCTATCCGGGCGGCCCCGAAGTCTCGCGCATGGCCGAGTTCGGTACACCCGGCGCAGTAGTGCTGCCGCGCCCGATGCTGCATTCCGGCGACCTCGATTTCAGCTTCAGCGGCCTGAAGACCGCCGTGCTCACGCACGCGAACCGGCTGGGCGGCGCGAACATCTGCGAGCAGGCCAAGGCCGACCTCGCGCGCGGTTTCGTCGATGCCGCCGTCGACGTGCTGGCCGCGAAATCTCTAGCGGCGCTCAAGCGCACGAAGCTGAACCGGCTGGTGGTGGCGGGCGGCGTCGGCGCGAACCGGCAATTGCGCGAAGCGCTGTCGGCCGCCGCGCAGAAGCGCAATTTCTACGTCCACTACCCGGACCTGTCGCTGTGCACGGACAACGGGGCGATGATCGCGCTGGCCGGCGCGCTGCGTTTGCAACGCTGGCCCGAACAGGCCGGCCACGACTACGCGTTCACCGTGAAGCCGCGTTGGGATCTGACGTCGCTCGCGCACTGAACCGCCGCCCCAAGAGGACAAAAAGCCGCTTTACAAGCGGCTTTTTTGCTTCAATGCTTTCGCAACGACACGGCGTGGAGCGATCAGGAACGTATCAGGCGAGGCGCTTGTCCCGCTCGATCACCGCATACGCGCTGTGATTGTGAATCGACTCGAAGTTCTCCGCTTCGAGCACATACGCGACGATGCGCTCGTCGGCATTCAGACGCTGGGCAATGTCGCGCACGAGATCTTCGACGAACTTCGGATTTTCATACGCGCGCTCGGTGACGAACTTCTCGTCCGGGCGCTTGAGCAGGCCCCACAGTTCACACGACGCTTCTTCCTCGGCGATACGGATCAACTCTTCGACAGCGACGTCGCCGTTCAGCTCGGCATCGATCGTCACGTGCGAACGCTGATTGTGCGCGCCGTACTGCGAGATCTTCTTCGAGCACGGGCACAGGCTCGTGACCGGCACCAGCACCTTCAGGAACACCCGCGTCGCGCCATGGCGGGTCTCGCCGGTCAGCGTGACTTCATAATCGAGCAAGCTCTGCACGCCCGACACCGGCGCGGTCTTGTTCACGAAGTACGGGAACGACACTTCGATGCGGCCCGCCTCCGCCTCGAGTTTTTCGAGCATAGCCGCGAGCATCGTGCGGAACGTGGCCGGTTCGAGCGGCGCCTTGTTCTCTTCGAGCAACGCGACGAAGCGCGACATGTGGGTGCCCTTCTGCTCGGCCGGCAGATGCACGTCGAGATTCCACGTGCCGACCGACGGCTGCACTTCGCCACCTTGCGTGCGAATTGTCAACGGATGACGCACGCCCCTCACGCCGACCCGCTGGATCGGAATCTGGCGCATGTCGGGGGTGCTTTGCACGTCGGGCATCACGAAAGCGGGATTCATCTGATTCATTCTTTTGTCCTTTCTGGAAAGCGCCGGGCTGCGCCAAGGTTTCGCTGCATCGGCGACTATCGCGCAGCGAGTGCGAGGCACCCAACGGCCACGCGGATCAGTGCGCGCAACGGCGAACGCCGGCTCGCGCCGGCGTTGGGTGACGGCCCACAACACCCGTCGGTTCAAACTGGAGATTGCCGAAGCCGCCGTCGCATGACGGCGGCATGAGTCGAACCTACGACGGCACGACAGCCGACAGCGCTTTACGCGACGCGCTTCACGGACGACTGACCGCCGACCGCGCCGCTCGCAAGGAAGCGTTCGCGGATCGACCGGGCGATACCCGCGGCGTCGAGACCGCACGCGGCGAGCAGCTTGGCCGGGTCCCCGTGATCGATGAACCGATCGGGGAGGCCCAATTGTAGTACGGGGCGCATAACCCCACTCGCGAGCAGGGCTTCGACGCACGCCGAACCCGCGCCACCCATGATGGAGCCTTCCTCGACGGTGACCATCGCGTCGTGCGTCTCGGCCAGCTTGCGCACGAGTTCGGTGTCGAGCGGCTTCACGAAGCGCATGTTCGCGACGGTGGCGTCGAGTTGCTCAGCAGCCGCGAGCGACGGCGCGACCATCGTGCCGAACGCGAGAATCGCGATGCGTTTGCCGGCCGGCGCCGACGTCTCGCGACGCACTTCGCCCTTGCCGAGCGGCAACGCGGCCATCTGCTTGACCGTTGCGACCCCGGTACCCGCGCCGCGCGGGTAGCGCACAGCGGTCGGATGCGACTGCTGCAACGCGGTGTACAGCATCTGGCGGCACTCGTTTTCGTCAGACGGCGCCATCACGGTCATGTTCGGAATACAACGCATGAACGCGAGGTCGTACGCGCCCGCATGCGTCGCGCCGTCCGCACCAACGAGACCCGCACGATCGATTGCGAACACCACCGGCAGGTTTTGCAGCGCGACGTCGTGAATCAGCTGGTCATATGCGCGTTGCAGAAAGGTCGAATAGATCGCGACGACAGGCTTCATGCCGTCCGCGGCAAGGCCGCCCGCGAACGTCACCGCGTGCTGCTCGGCGATGCCGACGTCGAAGTAACGATCCGGGAAGCGCTTTTCGAACTCGACCATGCCCGAGCCTTCACGCATTGCCGGCGTAATGCCGATCACGCGCGAGTCGAGCTCGGCCGCGTCGCACAGCCACTCGCCGAACACCTGCGTGTAGGTCTTTTTCGACGGCGTCGCGGCCGGTTTGATACCCTCGGCCGGATTGAACTTGCCGGGGCCGTGGTACAGCACCGGATCAGCCTCGGCCAGCTTGTAGCCCTGGCCTTTCTTCGTGACCACGTGCAGGAATTGCGGCCCGCGCAGTTCCTTGATGTTTTGCAGCGTCGGAATCAGCGAATCGAGATCGTGACCGTCGATCGGTCCGATGTAGTTGAAGCCGAACTCTTCGAACAGCGTCGCCGGCACGATCATGCCCTTCGCGTGCTCCTCGAGCTTGCGCGCGAGATCGAGCACCGGCGGCGCGACGCGCAGCACGCGCTCGACGCCCGCGCGCGCGGCCGCATAGAAGCGCCCAGACATCAGACGCGCGAGATGGCGATTCAGCGCGCCGACCGGCGGCGAGATCGACATGTCGTTGTCGTTGAGGATCACGAGCAGCGGCACGTCGTCTTCGACGCCCGCGTTGTTCATTGCCTCGAAGGCCATGCCGGCCGTCATCGCGCCGTCGCCGATCACGGCGATGCCCATGCGGTTGTCGCCTTGCAGCTTGCTCGCGATCGCCATGCCGAGCGCGGCCGAAATCGACGTGCTCGAGTGCGCGGTGCCGAAGGTGTCGTATTCCGATTCGTCGCGCTTCGGGAAGCCCGAGATGCCGCCCAACTGACGCAGCGTGTGCATCTGGTCGCGACGACCGGTCAGGATCTTGTGCGGATAGGTCTGATGGCCGACGTCCCAGACGATCCGGTCGTGCGGCGTATCGAAGACGTAGTGCAGCGCGATGGTCAACTCGACCGTGCCGAGGTTGGACGAGAGATGGCCGCCCGTCTGCGATACGCTGTCGAGCACGAAGGCACGCAACTCGTCGGCAAGCGGTTGCAATTGGCGGCGATCGAGGCGGCGCAGGGCTGCCGGGTCGTCGATGGTTTTCAGCAAGTCGTACATCGTCGTTCCATTGTAGGAAAACTTACGCGCCCGCACTTCATACATGCACCCCGGGGATGGAGGGTGCGCGGCGGCGGGCTTTCGCGTTCAGCTGACCCGGTTCACCACCAGGTCGGCCAGTTCGGCAAGACGCTGCGCGCGCGCGCCGAACGGCGCGAGCGCGGCGTGCGCGTCGCTGCGCAGTTGCGCCGCGAGCGCGCGCGACGCGTCGAGCCCAATAATCGACACGTAGGTCGGCTTGCCGTCCTTCGCGTCCTTGCCGGCGGTCTTGCCGAGCGTTGCGGAGTCGGTCGTGACGTCGAGAATGTCGTCGACGACCTGAAACGCGAGACCGACCGCGGCGGCGTAGGCGTCGAGCGACGCCAGACCCTGCGCGTGCGGCGTCTCGCCGGCCAATGCGCCCATGCGCACGGCCGCGCGCAGCAGCGCGCCGGTCTTCATGCGATGCATGGTCTCGAGCTGCGGGCGGCTCAGCGTGTGGCCGACGCTCGCCAGATCGATGGCCTGGCCGCCGCACATGCCGATCGAGCCGCTTGCGAGCGCGAGTTCGCGTACGAGCGAGGCCTGCTGCGGCCGGCCGAGTACGTCGGACGTGAGCACGATGAATGCTTGCGACTGCAGCGCGTCGCCGACCAGCAGCGCGGTCGCTTCGTCATACTTGACGTGGACCGTCGGCTTGCCGCGGCGCAGTTCGTCGTCGTCCATGCAGGGCATATCGTCGTGCACGAGCGAGTACACGTGAATCATTTCCAGCGCCGCCGCCGCCGCATCGAGGCATTCGGCACGCGCGCCGGTCAGCTCGCCGGCCGCGTGGCACAGGAGCGGCCGCACCCGCTTGCCGCCGCCGAGCACCGCATAGCGCATCGCCTCGTGCAGCCTGGCGGGTTCGGTCGTCTCGGCCGGCAGATAGTGTTCCAGAGCCGTTTCGACGCGTTCGAGCACCGAGCGCGTCCATTGTTCGAATGTCATAGGTCGTCCCCGCTCTCAGTCGCGGCTGTTCCTGCGGTATTCATGGGCAGCGGCTTGAGGGTCTCGCCATCGAGGACCCGCACCTGCTGCTCGACCTTTTCGAGCTGCTGTTGACAGAATGCGACAAGTGCCGCCCCGCGACGGTAAGCGGCCAGCGATTCCTCGAGGCTCAGACTGCCGCCTTCCATGCGCGCGACGAGCTCTTCCAGTTCGGTCTGCGCGGCCTCGTAGTTCTCCGGCAGCGGCGCGCTATCGCCGCTTTCGGCTGGTGCGGCGGCGGAATCGTTCGATGCGGTCTTCGCCATGAATAGTCGCAAAATTAAAACAAGTCGGACATTCTACGGCAAAAGCGACATTTTCGATCCGCCCGCCGGCCTGCGCCCCGCCGTGCCGTCTCGCTTCGAGCCTGTCCGATGCACACCCTTGCCCCGCTTCGACCCTGAAGTCTCGCAGAAAAAAAGCTCGAGGTCTGCGGCGAAAATGCCGAACTTTCTTGACATTTTTAACCCAAATCAGGGACTTAAGTGCCCCTGTCACAGGGAAACGGGTATAATTGCGGGCTCCCTAAATCGAATCTTCGATGGTTGGGTTGTTCACTGCTTTCACGTCTTCATCGGGAGTGGGAATGTCCAATCTGAGCAATGCATTGCAGTTGCGGTCTGTTCATAGCCAGCTGCCAGTCACGGCTTACTTTGACGAAGCGCTTCTTACGCGCGAAATCGACACCCTTTTCAAGAAAGGTCCTCGCTACATCGGCCACGATCTCATGGTGCCCGAAGCGGGGGATTATTTTGCCTTGCCCAGCGAACGCGAGGGGCGGGTACTCGTCCGTAACCAGCAGTCGCAAGTCGAGTTGCTGTCGAACGTGTGCCGCCACCGGCAAGCCATCATGCTCAACGGCCGCGGCCAGACGCAGAACATCGTCTGTCCGCTGCATCGCTGGACGTACGACCTGAAGGGCGAGCTGCTCGGCGCGCCACATTTCGCCGACAACCCGTGCCTGAATCTCGGCGCCACGCCACTGCAGAACTGGCAGGGTCTGCTGTTCGAGGCCCAAGGTCGGGACGTCGCGAAAGATCTCGCACGCCTCGGCACCAAGCGCCATTTCGATTTCTCGGGCTTCATGTTCGATCACGTCGAAGTCCATGAGTGCAACTACAACTGGAAGACCTTCATCGAGGTCTATCTGGAGGACTATCACGTCGCACCGTTCCATCCGGGCCTCGGCAGCTTCGTCAATTGCGACGATCTGACGTGGGAGTTCGGCGACTGGTACAGCGTGCAGACGGTCGGTGTGCACAAGGCGCTCGAGCAACCGGGCAGCCCGACGTATCGCAAGTGGCACGACGAAGTGCTGCGCTTTCGCGACGGCAATCCGCCCGAGTTCGGCGCGATCTGGATGGTGTACTACCCGGGCATCATGATCGAGTGGTATCCGCACGTGCTGGTCGTGTCGTGGCTGATTCCGCGCGGTCCGCAGAAGACCACCAACGTGGTGGAGTTCTATTACCCCGAGGAAATCGCGCTGTTCGAGCGCGACTTCGTCGAAGCCGAGCGCGCCGCCTATATGGAGACAGCGCGCGAAGACGACGAGATCGCCGAGCGCATGGACGCCGGCCGCCTCGCGTTGATGGAGCGCGGCGAATCACAGGTCGGACCGTATCAGAGCCCGATGGAAGACGGTATGCAGCACTTCCACGAGTTTCTGCGGCGCGAACTCGGCACGATCTGATCCGCGCCGCGTGGCGCATCGATCGACTCAAGGAAAGACGGGCTTCGACCCGTCTTTTTTTGTTTAGACTACCGATATAGACCGGCCATGCGCCAGCCGCGTGAACCACGCGGCCCGCAGCCGCCATCGCCCGTATCGAGGAGACGCTCATGCCCCACACTCATTACACCACCCTGATCTCCGCGACCAATCTTGCCGAGCGGCTCACGGCCGCGCCGGGCAGCGTGTTCGTGATCGACTGCCGGTTCGACCTCGCCGATACCGACGCGGGCGAGAAAGCCTGGCTGGCCGGCCATCTGCCGGGGGCGCACTATCTGCATCTCGATCGCGATCTGTCCGGGCCGAAGAACGGCTCGAACGGCCGGCATCCGCTGCCCGATCGCGCGCGGCTCGTCGAAACGCTGGAGTCGCGGGGACTGAAGCAAGGTCAACAGGTCGTCGCATATGACGCACAAGGCGGCATGTACGCGGCGCGCGTCTGGTGGCTGTTGCGCTGGCTCGGTCACGACGCGGTCGCGCTGCTCGACGGCGGGCTGCAGGCATGGGAAGCGGCTGGCCAACCGCTGACGCAGGACGTGCCCGCGCAGAACACCGGCGACTTCAAGGCGGCCGCGCCGCTCGCCGTGACCATCGATACCCAGGCGGTCGAGCGCAACCTCGGTTCGAAGGAGCGAATCGTCGTCGATGCGCGCGCGGCCGATCGCTATCGCGGCGAAAACGAGACGCTCGACCGCGTCGGCGGCCATATCCCGGGCGCGCTGAACCGCTTCTTCAAGGACAACCTGACCCCCGACGGCCGCTTCAAGCCGGCGCACACACTGCGTGAGGAATTCCACGCGCTGCTCGGCGACACGCCGCCCGAACACGTGGTGCTGCAATGCGGCTCGGGCGTGACCGCCTGCATCAATTCGCTTGCGATGGAGGTTGCCGGCCTGCATGGTTCAGCGTTGTACGCGGGCTCCTGGAGCGAATGGAGTTCCGACCCGAAACGGCCGGTGGCGACGGGGGCGAAACCTTGAGCGCGAGCCGCCGCAAGTCGTAACCAGACGCGAGGAATTCGAGCAGCGCTTCAAGCCACGCCGTGCTGCTTGAACCACACGAGCGCGCGACGCCAGCCATCCTCGGCATCGGCTTTCTTGTAGCTCGGACGGTAATCGGCGAAAAACGCGTGACCTGCGTCGTCATATACGACGAACTGCGAGCCGCGTCCCGCTTGCGGCCCTTGCGCGATCGCCTGCTTCATCTGCTCGAGCGTGTCCTGCGGAATGCTTTGATCCTGGCGTCCATACAAGCCGAGCACAGGCGCATGCAGGTCGGCGACGAGATCGAGCGGATTGGCCGGCGTCATCGCGTTCTTCGCGCCGGTCACGCGACCATACCAGGCGACGCCTGCCTTCACGCGCGGATTGTGCTCGGCATACAGCCACGAGATGCGCCCGCCCCAGCAGAAGCCGTTCACGCCGAGCCGGTTGAGGTCACCGCCATTCTCGCCGGCCCACGCGGCGGCCGCGTCGAGGTCGGCCAATACCTGCTCGTCGGGCACCTTGCTGACCAGTTGCTCGTTGAGTTGCTGCATGCTCGTGTAGACAGTCGGATCGCCCTCGCGCTCGTACAGGTTCGGCGCGATCGCCAGATAGCCCTGCTTCGCGAAGCGCCGGCAGACGTCGGCGATATGCTCATGCACGCCGAAGATTTCATGCACGACGAGGATCACCGGCAGATGCGTCTTGCCCTTCGGCTGCGCGCGATAAGCCGGTATCAGCGTACCGCCCGAATGGAACGCCACTTCCCCTGCTTCGAGACCGTCGCTATCGGTATGGATGGTTTGCGCCGAGACTGGCAGCACCGCCGCCGCGAAGCCGGAGCCCAGCGTCGCCTTGATGAAGGTGCGCCGATCGAAAGGAACGTGCGGGATCAGACAGTCGACTTCAGGCTTCAGCACGGGACGCTCCTCGAAGTACTGTTAGAGGCAACAGGATACGCCTTGCGCGCATCCCGTTGCACATTCAACTGAGGAGATCGTCCGCGCGCGTCAGTGCAGCTTGACGCGCGGCAGCGTCGTACGGTGCAACCAGTGCGCGAAGGTGTCGAGCACCATGCGCGGATAGCCGTGCAGCGCCGCGATATGCAGCCGGTACAGCGACATGTACATGAAGCGCGCGAACAGCCCTTCGATCAGCATATTGCCGCCAATCACCCCGCCCATCAGATTGCCGACCGCGCTGAAGTGGCCGAGCGAGACCAGCGAGCCGAAGTCGCGATAAGTGAATTCCGGTAGTGGCCTGTTGTCGAGGCGCGCCGCCAGTCCTTTCATCAGAAAGCTCGACTGCTGATGCGCGGCCTGCGCGCGCGGCGGCACGTTGCGCTCGTTGCCCGGCCACTCGCAGGCCGCGCAGTCGCCGAGCGCGAAGATGTTGTCGTCGATCCCGGTTTGCAGCGTACGGCGCACGACCAGCTGGCCGAGCCGGTTGACCGGCAAGCCGTCGAGCTGACCGAGCACAGCCGGCGCCTTGATGCCCGCCGCCCACACGGTCAGATCGGCCCGCACGGTGTGACCGCTCGCGGTGCGGATGTAGCCCGGCGCGACCTCGGCCACCGTCTCGCCAATCATCAGCTTCACGCCGAGCCTGGTCAGCAATTCGGCGGTGGCCGTGGAAACGCGCTCCT
Organism: Paraburkholderia sp. MM5496-R1; assembly: GCF_050436205.1. Classification (NCBI taxonomy): domain Bacteria; kingdom Pseudomonadati; phylum Pseudomonadota; class Betaproteobacteria; order Burkholderiales; family Burkholderiaceae; genus Paraburkholderia; species Paraburkholderia sp. MM5496-R1. Next base: position 1,292,901 of record NZ_JBNDLT010000003.1, on the reverse strand, counting down.
GCAACGCGGGCAGAATGCGCGGCCCCGCCTCGATCAGCACGATGCCGACGTCATGCCGCGGATCGAGCTTGTGCAAGCCATACGCGGACAACACCTGCGCGGTATTGCGCAACTCCGCCGACAACTCGACCCCCGTCGCGCCGCCGCCGACGATCGCCACCTGAATGCGCGGCTCGCTGGACGTCCACGTGCCGGGTCCCGGTCTCGACTCGACGGGTTCGTGCGCCTGATGCTCGGCGCGCACGCATGCGGCGATCAGGCGCTTGCGGAAACGCTCTGCCTCGCTGACCGTATCCAGTGCTATGGAGAATTCGGCCGCTCCCTTGACGCCGAAGAAGGCCGTGGTACTGCCGATCGCGATGATCAGCGTGTCGTACTCGAGCTCGCGTTCGGGCAGCAGTTCAGCGCCGTCGTCGTCCAGCACGGTGCCGAGCGTAATGCGTCGATTCGTGCGGTCGAGTGCGGTCAGGTCGCCTTGCTGGAACGCGAAGCCATGCCAGCGCGCCTGCGCCGCGTACGGGAGCTCCTGCGTGAACGGGTCCATGCTGCCCGCCGCCACCTCGTGCAGCAGCGGCTTCCAGATATGCGTCGGATAGCGGTCGACCAGCGTGACCTGGGCCTGCGCGCTGCGCCCCTTCTTGTCGGCCCCATAGCGATCGCCAAGACGCGTCGCCAGTTCCAATCCTCCCGCACCTCCGCCAACGACGATAAATCGATGCATTGCACTTCTCCGTGTAGCCGATGAATTATCTGTCGCGACGCTGCGCATGAATGCGCCGTCCTGAACCGATTGTCCTCGACCCGCCTAAGAAGTCACAAGTCGCCAAAACCCATGTGTGACATGCGCACGACGTTATCGTGCGCATGTCACGGGCATGTCAATGCGCTTCCTCCCAGTTCAGGCCCGCGCCGACCTCGGCGACGAGCGGCACCTTCAGCGCGGCGACGCCGCACATCAGTTCTGGCAGGCGCTTGCGGACTTCGGACAACTCAGCGTCGGGCACTTCGAGAATCAGTTCGTCATGCACCTGCATGATCATCCGCGTGCCGATCTTCGAGTCTTCGATCCAGTTCTGCACGGCGATCATCGAAAGCTTGATCAGGTCGGCCGCGGTACCCTGCATCGGCGCGTTGATCGCGGCACGCTCGGCGGCCTGGCGGCGCGGACCGTTGCCGCCGTTGATCTCGGGCAGCCACAGACGACGGCCGAACACCGTTTCGACGTAGCCCTTCGCCTTCGCGCTCAAACGCGTCTCGTCCATATAGCGCGCGACGCCGGGATAGCGCGCGAAGTAGCGGTCGATATAAATCTTCGCCGCATCGCGCGTGATGCCGAGGTTCGATGCGAGTCCGAACGCGCTCATGCCGTAGATGAGCCCAAAGTTGATGACCTTCGCGACGCGCCGCTGATCGCTCGACACTTCGAGCGGCGTCACGCTGAAGATTTCCGACGCGGTGGCGCGGTGAATGTCCTCGCCCTGCGAAAACGCGCGCAACAACGATTCGTCGCCCGAGATGTGGGCCATGATGCGCAATTCGATCTGCGAATAATCGGCGGAGACGAGCTTGTGCCCGAGCGGCGCGATGAACGCCTCGCGGATGCGCCGACCTTCGCCGGTACGCACCGGAATGTTCTGCAGGTTCGGATCGTTCGACGCGAGCCGCCCCGTCACCGCGACGGCCTGCGCGTAGTTCGTATGCACGCGGCCGGTGTGCGGATTGACCATGCGCGGCAGCTTGTCGGTATAGGTCGACTTCAGTTTCGACAGGCCGCGATGTTCGAGCAGAATCTTCGGCAGCGGATAGTCTTCGGCGAGCTTCTGCAACACCTCTTCGTCGGTGGAAGGCGCACCGCTCGGCGTCTTCTTGATGACCGGCAGTTCGAGCTTCTCGAAGAAAATCTGACCAATCTGCTTTGGCGAGCCGAGGTTGAATTCGCCGCCGGCCAGTTCGTACGCCTTGCCTTCGAGTTCGATCAGACGCGTGGCGATCTCACTGCTCTGCTGACGCAGCTTCTCCGCGTCGATCAGCACGCCGGTCCGCTCCATCTTGCGCAGTACGCGCGAAGTCGGCACTTCGATCTCGCGATACACATGGTCGAGCGACTTCTCCGCGGCGATCTGCGGATACAAGGCCTGATGCAAACGCAGCGTGATGTCTGCGTCTTCGGCCGCATATTCGGCGGCTTTGTCGAGCGCGACTTCGTCGAAGCCGATCTGCTGCGCGCCCTTGCCCGCGACCTCTTCGTACTTGATCGTCTTCACGCCGAGATGACGCAGCGCGAGGCTGTCCATGTCGTGCGTGCGATGCGATTCGAGCACGTACGACTCGAGCAGCGTGTCATGCTCGACGCCGCGCATTTCGATGCCGTAATTCGCGAGCACCTGTTCGTCGTACTTCAGATGCTGGCCGACCTTCTTGTGCTCGGCGCTTTCGAGCCACGGCTTGAGCTTCGCGAGCACTTCGTCGCGCGGCAGCTGCACCGGCGCGTCGGGGCCGCGATGCGCGAGCGGCACATACGCGGCGCGGCCCGCTTCGACCGACAGCGACAAGCCGACGATCTGCGCGATCATCGGATCGAGCGACGTGGTCTCGGTATCGAACGAGGTCAGCTCGGCCGCATTGATCCTGTCGAGCCACGCATCGAGCTGCTCCCATGTTTGCACGGTCTCGTAGTGGCGCTCGTGATCGACGAACAACGCGGGGGGCACGTCGGTTTCCGGACCTTCGACCGCATCGGCGATTTCGACTTCGCGCAGCCACGTCTTGAAGCCGTGGCGCGTAAACACCTCGCGCAACTCTTCGCGCGATTCGGGAAGGCTCGGCAAACTCTCCTCGATCGACACGATGTGCCCGGTCAGATCGCAATGACGCTCGACTGTGACGAGCTTGCGCGCCATCGGCAAAAAGTCCAGCGCGCGGCGCAGATTCTCGCCGACCGCGCCCTTGATCTCGCTCGCATGCCCGACGATGCCATCTAGCGACTCATATTGCGTCAGCCATTTGACCGCGGTTTTCGGACCGCACTTCTCGACGCCCGGCACGTTGTCGACGGTATCGCCGATCAGCGACAGATAATCGATGATGCGCTCCGGCGGCACACCGAACTTCGCGACCACGCCTTCGCGGTCGAGCGTTTCGTTGGTCATCGTATTGACGAGCGTCACGCGGTTCGACACGAGCTGCGCGAGGTCCTTGTCGCCGGTCGACACGACCACGTTCATGCCGAGCTTTTCCGCTTCGGTGCACAGCGTGCCGATCACGTCATCCGCTTCGACGCGATCGATCATCAGCAGCGGCCAGCCGAGCGCACGCACCGCGACGTGAATCGGCTCGATCTGACGGGCAAGATCTTCCGGCATCGACGGACGGTTCGCCTTGTATTCCGGATACCAGTCGTCGCGAAACGTTTTGCCCTTGGCGTCGAACACGCACGCGCTATACTCTGCTGTGACTTCCTTGCGCATGCGCCGCAGCATGTTGATCATCCCGTAGAGCGCACCCGTCGGGCCACCCTCGGGACCGCGCAGATCAGGCATCGCATGGTAGGCCCGGTACAGATAACTCGAACCGTCGACCAACAGCAGGGTCTTACCTTCAAGGCTTCGTTCTTCAGGCATTATGACTAAGAGAAAAGTGATTCCGAGTCTGCGATCGCTCGCAGATCAAGAGCGCGCAACGGCCAAGAAAGCCCGCGCATCGTGGCAGATGTTCACGATTATGGCAGAGTTTATCGAGGCGACCGAGTACCTGTCGGAGATTCGCCCGGCGGTCAGCATCTACGGTTCGGCGCGCCTGAAACCGAACTCGCCGTACTACAAACTCGCCACGCAGATCGCGCGCAAATTGTCGGATGCCGGCTTCGCGGTGATCTCCGGCGGCGGCCCCGGCATCATGGAAGCGGCCAACAAGGGCGCGCATGCGGGCAAGGCGCCTTCGGTCGGTCTGAACATCGAGTTGCCGCACGAGCAGTCGGGCAACCAGTGGCAGGACATCTCGCTGCGCTTCCGCCATTTCTTCACGCGCAAGGTCACGTTCGTGAAGAACTCGGACGCGGTGATCGTGATGCCCGGCGGCTTCGGCACGCTCGACGAACTGGCCGAAGTGCTCACGCTGATCCAGACCAAGAAGTCGCGCCATGTGCCGATCATTCTGGTCGGCGCCGAGTTCTGGGAAGGTCTGCTCGCGTGGTTCAAGAGCGCTCTGATTCCGATGGGTTTGATCAATCCGACCGACATCGATCTGATGCAGGTGATCGACAATCCGGACCAGGTGCTCGAAGCGGTGCTCAAGTTCTACGAAGACCGCGAGGAAGGCGAAGTTCATCCGGTCAAGTCGGAAGAAGACCGGATGTTCTACCTGTGATGGCAAGAGGCTGCGCGCCTCGCAATGCGCGTAGCACGATGCCTATCGTCGCGCACATGGCGGGCAGCCTTCGGGCTGCCCGCTTTCGTTTAGCAGGCCAGTTTGCGGCGCGCTGACTGTCAACCGGATTAGCGAACAAATCGTTTGCACGCTTGCCGTCCGGCGCTAACGTGCTCAGTTGGTACTCGAAGCTCGCAATCTGAACGAACTCACCTCACCCGAAGCCGCGCTCGCGCCCATGCCGACGTTGCGTGAGATCTTCAGCGGCTTTCTCGACCTCGGTCTCATTTCATTCGGCGGCGCGTTGCCGCTCGCGAGCCATCTTCAAAGCGGCACATCCAGCGTAAGCGGGCTGTTTATCAGTGCCTCGGCCTGAGTTACTGAAACGCGACTTCCGCGAAACTCCGCAGCTTGCGGCTATGCAATCGATGCAGCCCATTCATCCGCAGCAGTTCCATCGCCTTCACGCCGATCTGCAGATGCTGATCGACCTGCGCGCGATAGAACTGATCGGCCATGCCCGGCAGCTTCAGCTCGCCGTGCAGCGGCTTGTCCGACACGCACAGCAACGTGCCGTAAGGCACGCGGAAGCGGAAGCCGTTCGCGGCGATCGTCGCGCTTTCCATATCGAGCGCGATTGCACGGCTTTGCGACAGCCGCTGCACCGGCTCGCGATGATCGCGCAGCTCCCAGTTGCGATTGTCGACGCTCGCCACCGTGCCCGTGCGCATCACGCGCTTCAGCTCGACGCCGTCGAGCTGCGTGACCTGCGCGACCGCGCGCTCGAGCGCGACCTGCACTTCGGCGAGCGCCGGAATCGGCACCCACAGCGGCAGATCCGCATCGAGCACATGATCTTCGCGCACATAGCCGTGCGCGAGCACGTAGTCGCCGAGACGCTGCGTGTTGCGCAGTCCCGCGCAGTGGCCGAGCATGATCCACGCATGCGGACGCAGCACCGCGATGTGATCGGTGATGGTCTTCGCATTCGACGGCCCGACCCCAATGTTGATCATCGTGATGCCGCTGCCGTCCGCGCGTTTCAGGTGATAGGCCGGCATCTGCGGCAGACGTGGCGGCAGCGTGCCCTCCTGCGCCTGCTCGCCGAGATTCTCGTTGTAGGTGATGACGTCGCCGGGCTCGACGAACGACGTGTATTCGCTGCGATAGGCGCGCAATTCCTCGTCGTCGGTACGGGCCATCATGCCCCGGCCGAGCTTGACGAATTCGTCGATATAGAACTGGTAGTTGGTGTACAGCACGTAGTTCTGCACATGCGTCGGCGAGGTCGCCGTGTAGTGCTTCAGCCGATGCAGTGAAAAATCGACGCGCGCCGCCGTGAACAACGCGAGCGGATGCGGCTCGCCCGGCAGCGGCTCGTACGTGCCGTTGACGATGCGGTCGTCGAGCAGCGCGAGGTCCGGTATATCGAAGATGTCGCGCATCAGGAACAGGCGCTCGCGGTCCAGATCGCCTTCGAGGTGGATGCCCTCGGCGAACGCGAAATGAATCGGAATCGGCTGGTCCGACACACCGACCTCGATCTGCACGTGATGATTCTTCGCCAGCAGCCGCAGTTGCTCGCGATAGTAGTTGCCGAACAGGTCTGGCCGCGTGACGGTCGTCTCGAACACGCCCGGCCCCGCGACGAAACCGTACGAGCGACGTGAATCGACGTGCGTGTTGACCTCGGTACGCACGCGCACGAACGGATAGCAGGCGCGCACGCGATGGTCGAACTGCTCGTTGCGGCGATAGCGCGCGAACGCATCGCGCAGGAACGACGTGTTCGCCTCGTAGATCGCGGCGAGGCGGGTGACGGCCTCGGCCGCGTCGTCGAAGCCTTCGGTTGGGAAGCTGTTGGCGGGAGTCTGCACCGTGCGCTGATTGATATCGTTGTTGATCATCATCGTTCACCCTTTTTGATGAGACGACATTACCACGGAACCCGCTGTTGCCAAATGTCGGCGGCGACGCTTGCAACAGCGCCCGCGAGAACGCGCGCAGGTTGCGCGAAAGCGGCGCAAAATAAGGCTTGGCGCCCGTGCGTCAGGCCGGATTTGCTAGAATCTGGCACCCAATCGGAGAATCACCATGAAGCTGCTCCTTCCCATCGCTGTTGCGCTGGCTCTGGCCTTCGGCAACGCCGCGATGGCTGCCCAGCCCGTCGACGAACCGCCGGCCGCCGGCGTGCCCCAGTCCGGCAATGAACGGGCCGGTCTGCCGGACCTGGACAAGATCAATCGTCCGGCCGCAGAGGTCAGCTCGAAGGTCGACATCAACGTTCCGCGCACGCCGAGCTTTCACGAAGTCAGCCCGAACGGCACCGAAATCACCGAATTCCGCGACAAGGGCAAGCCGGTCGAAATCGACGTGCATTCGAATTTCGGCACCCGCTACCAGATGAGCGCGTCGCCCGACACGTCGCCCACCGTCCACGACAGCGGCAAGCCCAGTACGCGCTTGCCATCGGTGAATCTCCACTATTGATCGTTACGAAAGCGGCACGCCGGCAACGGCGGCCGCGGCGCGACCGCGCCCCCGCTCAACCCGATCGCGGCCGCTGCGCGATGAACCCGCGCTGAATGCGGCGACGCTTGCACTTCGCCGTTCCGCATTCGTCGCCCGCTCCGCCACATTCGTTTGTCTCACCTCGCACTGGCCGCACCGCGCCAGCCCGAACAACCTGATCCGACGTTTCCGCATGGCCGTCTTCACCGCTGTCAACGAATCCCAACTCGCAGAATGGATGAGTCACTACGATCTCGGCGATGTCGTCGAGTTTCGCGGCATTTCGTCCGGCATTGAAAACAGCAACTTCTTTCTGACGACGACGCGCGGCGAATACGTGCTGACGATTTTCGAAAAGCTGACAGCTGAACAACTGCCGTTCTATCTGAACCTGATGCGGCATCTTGCCGCGCGTCGCGTGCCGGTACCGGATCCGATGCCGCGCCTCGACGGCGCGCTATTCGGCATGCTGCTCGGCAAACCCGCGACCATCGTGACGAAGCTCGAAGGCGCACCCGAACTCTCGCCGGGCATCGAGCATTGCGTCGAGGTCGGCCAGATGCTCGCGCGCCTGCACCTCGCGGGCCGCGACTATCCGCGCTATCAGCCGAACCTGCGCAGCCTGCCGTGGTGGCGCGAAACCGTGCCGACGATCCTGCCGTATCTGGAAGGCGAGCAGCGCGATCTGCTGGCGTCCGAGCTTGCGCATCAGGAAGCGTTCTTCGCCTCCGCCGATTACGCGGCAATGCCCGCGGGCCCGTGCCACGCCGACCTGTTCCGCGACAACGCGATGTTCGCTCACGCGGCGCCCGACACCGGCCACGAAGTGCGGCTCGGTGGTTTCTTCGATTTCTATTTCGCCGGCTGCGACAAGTGGCTGTTCGACGTCGCGGTGACGGTCAACGACTGGTGCGTCGACCTCGCGACCGGCAAGCTCGACGCCGAGCGCACCGAGGCGCTGTTGCGCGCGTATCAGACGGTGCGGCCGTTCACCGTCAAGGAAAACCATCACTGGGGCGACATGCTGCGTGCGGGCGCATACCGTTTCTGGGTCTCGCGCCTGTATGATTTTCATTTGCCGCGCGCGGCCGAACTGCTGAAGCCGCACGACCCCGGTCATTTCGAACGCATTCTGCGCGAGCGCCTGCACGGCGTCGCGAATCCAGGCATCCATACCTCATGCAACTGATCGAAGTCCCCGCGAAAACCGGCTATGTGTGGTTCCGCCAGGGTATCTGGCTGTTCCGCAAGAATCCGCTCGCCTTTCTGACGCTGTTCTTCACCTATTTGCTGGTGATGACGCTCGTGTCGCAGATTCCGGTGGTCGGCGGCGTGTTGCCGCTATTGTTCATTCCCGGTGTCGCGGTCGGCTTCATGGCCGCATGCCGCAACACGATCGCGGGCAAACCGGTGTTTCCGACCATCCTTGTCGACGGCTTTCATTCGTACGGCCCGGTGGTCGCGCGGCGGCTGCTCGTGCTCGGCGTGCTGTATGTCATCGCCATGGCGCTCGTGCTGGCCGGCTCGGCGCTCGCCGACGGCGGCATGCTGCTGAAGGTGATGCTCGGCAACGCGTCGATGGACGAGAACACGATCGCCAACAGCAATATCCCGCTCGCGGTGATCACCGCGCTCGCGTTCTACATACCGGTCGCGATGCTGTTCTGGTTCTCGCCCATCCTCGCCGCCTGGCACGACGTGCCGCCCGTCAAGGCCATGTTCTTCAGCGTCGTCAGTTGCTGGCGCAATCGCGGCGCTTTCGTCGTATTCGCGGCGCTGTGGTTCGCAGTCGCAACGGTCGTGTCGATCGGGCTGTCCGTGCTGATGCAGGCGCTCGGCGCGGCCGACTTCGCGTTCGCGATCCTGATGCCCGCGACGATGATCGTCACGACCATGCTGTACTGCTCGTTCTACGCGACCTATCGCGGCTGCTTCGGCGTGCAGACGCCGCAAACGCCGGATCTGCCGACCACGCCGGCGGCCTGATCCGTCGTTCCCGCGCGGGAGCCGTTCTGGCGCCCGCGCGCGCCGCGTGTTCCGCGCGCACCTTCCCGACGTCTCTGTCGACACACCTGTTCCCGACGCTCGGCATCCTGAATCGACTTGCGGCACAATGGTTTGCGTGCAATCCATTTGCACGCTCTTTTTGCCGAGATGAATCATGACCCAGCGCCCCGCTCTCCCCTTCACGCTCGACGAGCAACTGTGCTTCGCGCTCTACTCGACCTCGCTCGCGATGACGAAAGCGTACAAGCCGCTGCTCGAAAAGCTCGGACTCACGTATCCACAGTATCTGGCGATGCTCGTGCTGTGGGAAACCGACGACGTCACCGTCAAGGACATGGCCTCGCGCCTGAATCTCGATCCGGCGACGGTCACGCCGCTGCTCAAGCGCCTCGAAGCGCAGGGACTCGTCGAGCGCGCGCGCGGCACCGACGATGAGCGCCTCGTCTACATTCGCCTGACGGGCGCGGGCAAGGCGCTCAAGCGTCAGGCGCGCGACGTGCCCGGCGAGATCTTCTGCGCGACGCAGCAGACGGCGGACTTCCTGCTGCGTCTGCGCGACGACCTCACACGCCTGCGCACGACGCTCAACGACTTTATGGACCAGTAGCGCGATAGTTGAAAAGGACTAGTTCCGGTTCCATCGAAAAATTAATTTGTACACAAATGATTTGTGTACTATCTTGGTCATCTGTCGCTTCGCTAGCGCTTCGCCAGACCGGCGAACCGGCAGCCAGCGGCAAACAAGCCAACCCTGACACCCCAGACTAGGAACCGCACCATGAACATCCTCTACAAAGCAAGCGCAACGAGCACCGGCGGCCGCGACGGCCGCGCCGTATCGTCGGACGATGCATTGGACGTGAAGCTGACGGCACCGCGTGAACTCGGCGGAAATGGCGCAGCAGGCACGAATCCCGAACAGCTGTTTGCAGCCGGCTACTCGGCCTGTTTCCTGAGCGCCATGAAGTTTGTCGCCGGCCAGCGCAAACAGGCCCTGCCGGCCGACACGCAGGTTTCCGCCGACGTCGGCATCGGTCCGAACGACAAGGGCGGCTTCGCGCTCGACATCGACCTGCGTATCACTCTGCCGGGTCTGGCTGCGGACGCTGCCAGGAAACTGGTGGATGCAGCGCACCAGGTCTGCCCGTACTCGAACGCTACGCGTAACAACGTCGCGGTTCGTCTGCACGTCGCTTGAGGTCAGGCCGGCCGTTGCGCCGATCAGCAATGCTCAAGAAGAACCGCTCACGGCGCATTACCCTGCGCCGTCGCGAGCAGCGCCCGCACCCTGCACAATAGGGCCGGGCGCTGATTGTTTTCGCGCGCACGGCACGCATCCTGCGTAGCCGGTCCTCGACCACCTTCAGCCCGACTGCCTGTCCCGATGACACGCGCCCGCCGCCTGCACGACAGCTTCGACTCCGGCCTCGTCCGGTTCCGCCGCGATCTGCGCAGCACCGATCATGCCGCGCTGTACTACGCGCCCAAGCATTGCGAGCGTATCTGGTGCGTGTTCGTGTTCGACACGACGATCCTGCAGCCGATTGTCGATGCCCGGCAGACGCGCCATCCAGGCAAGCCGGTGCAGGATCGCCACACTCGACCAGTTCGGCTTCGCGCCTGGCAACCTGACGGACTTTCAACTGCCCGCCGGCATGAGCGGCGCCCAATAGCTGCTCGACGATTTCCTCACGCGCATCGACAGCTACGCGGAACGGCGCGATTTCCCCGCTGCGAAAAGCCGAGCTATCTGCCGGTGCATCTGCGCTTCGGCACGGTGTCGATCCGCACATTGGCGCGGCTCGCGTACGAGATGTCGCTGCAACCCGACGGCAAAGGCGCCGCGACGTGGCTGTCGGGACCGATCTGGTGGGATTTTTACTTCATGGTCCTCGCGCACCACCCGCGCCTCGCGAAAGGCGCGCCGTTCAAGCCGGAATACGAGCGGTTGCACACTGGGAAAAAGGCCGCTCGGCCGACGCAGCGTTCGCCGCCTGGTGCGACGGCCGCACCGGCTATCCGCTCGTCGATGCCGCGATGCTGCAGTTGAACCAGACCGGCTATATGCACAACCGTCTGCGGATGGTCACGGCAAGCTTCCTCGCGAAGGATCTCGGCATCGACTGGCGGCTCGGCGAGCGATACTTCGCCGATTTGCTGAACGACTTCGATTTCTCGGCGAACAACGACGGCTGGCAGTGGGCCGCCTCGACCGGCTACGGCGCGCAACCTTACTCCCGTATTTTCAATCCGGTCACGCGATCCGAAAAATTCGACCCCGACGGCGCTTTATCAAACGATATCTACCGCAGCTCGCGAACTTGCCGGCAAAATGGATTCGCGCGCGGTGGCTGGCCGGCGCGGAGCGGCTCGCGGAATTCGGTGCACGGTACTGGGCGGGAATTTCCCGAACGGATCGTCGACCAGGCACAGGCCCGCGAGCGCACACTGGCCTGATACGGAAAGTGAGTGCCTGCTCACATTATTGAATAAGAAAGTCTGAAGGGGGCGAAGATGCGCCGTCTGCCGTCGCTGCTCGTGTTTTTGATCCTGACGCTGGCGGCCGGCTGGGCCGCGAGTCTGTCTCTGCCGGACGCGTGGTACACGGGCCTGCAAAAGCCTGTGTTCAATCCGCCGAACTGGGTTTTCCCACCGGTCTGGACCGTACTTTACGTACTGATGGCGTTTTCCGCGTGGCGCGTGTGGAAGCGCGACGGCCTGACCGCGGCGATCGTACTGTGGGTCGTGCAGCTGGTGTTCAACGCCGCGTGGATGTGGCTGTTTTTCGGCCTGCATCGGCCGGACACGGCGCTGATCGACATCCTGATTCTGCTGCTACTGATCGTGATGCTGACGTACGTGTTCTGGCGGCGCGATCGCCTCGCGGGCATTCTGCTCGTGCCGTATGTCGTGTGGGTCGCGTACGCCGCGCTTTTGAACTACGCGTTGTGGCAACTGAATCCGGCTGCTTGAGTGAGGTCTGCCAAGCGGGCGCGAAGGCCGCGCGATGAGAAAAGGGGAGTGCGCGACACGGGCACTAGCCTCGCCAACCCCAAACACCAGCGCCTCACCACGCGCCGATGTTCCGATTGCTGACGGCCTGATGCCGATTACAGGCAGTCGGCTTAGCCGTAGTGCTGGCTCATCCACGACGGACGCGCGTTCGTCTCTTGATCGAGCTTGCGCATGCGGAATTCGAGATCGTAGAGATCGGTCGCTTCAGCGAGATAGGCGTCAGCGCGCTCCTTCGCGAGCTGGTCCGGCGACTTGGTCAGAAACAGGAACAGGCGGCTGATCAGATACATGGTTCACCTCGGCAATGATAGCTAGGCGGTTACGCCTAAGGGATAACCCGCATTATAGGGAAAACCCTGATTACACGCCACTGCTCATTTTCGAGGTGTTGCTCGGATGTCACCGCCCGACCGACGATGCCGCCAATCCTTCCGCGATGCGGCCCGCGTCCGCACGACGCTGATGCCGGAAAAACTCCCACAGCATGGCGCTCGCGTCCGGGCCCTTGGACGAATGGAAGGGCAGCGCATCGTCGCCGCCGGCCCATGCGTGACCCAGCCCCTGCACACGACAAACCCGTACCACGCGCCGCCCGCCGCGCAGATAATCGCGCATCACGACGCCATTTTTGCGGTCCTCGCGCGTCTCGCCGGCTTTGCGCGCGCCGTTCGCGTCAATGAGGCGGTTCAGACGCAGAAACTGTGTCGCCAACTGGTCCGCGTTGACCGGCGCCACCACATGGTCGGCATCGCCGTGGACGATCAATGCCGGCATGCCCGGGTATTGCGCGACGTTCGTGGTTTCGTCGACGAGTTCCGCCGGCTCGCGACGCGCGCCGCGCCGCATCACGTCCATCGCGGTAATGCCGGAGCGCGCCTCGCCGAAAGCGGGGCCGGAATGCAGCGCGACCGCGGCGAAATGCCCGGGGTACTTGACGGCCAATAGCGCGGTCAGCCCCGCGCCCGCCGAAATCCCCGCCACGTAGACACGCGCGCGGTCAAAGCCGTGCTGCTCGACCAGCGAATCCACTAGCGACACGACCGCGCGCGCTTCCGCGCCGCCCGCGTTAGCGCCGGCATCGTACCAATGCCAGCAGCGGTGCGAGTGCGCGTGCTTCGACTGCTCCGGATACACGACCGCGAAGCCGTGGCGGTCGGCGAGCAGGTTCATGCGCGTACCCTCGGCGAATTCGTCGATCGACTGCGTGCAGCCATGCAGCATCACGACCAGCGGCATCGCCTCATGCGCGTGCCCGGACGGGATATAGAGCCCGTACTGCAGGTGATTGACCAGCCGGCCCGGCGCGGCCGGCGCGGAATGGAACGAGCGCGTCCACGCGCCGCTCGCCCACGCTGCCGCGCGTGGACGCACGCGCGACTCGCGCGGCGCTTCGCGTTTCATCGGCGTGCGTAGCGCGGCAGCCGGCTTCAGTGGATGAGCCTTGCTCGACGGTTTGGTGGTGGCGGCGCGAACCGGTCGCGCCTGCGCTCGCTTGGCGGTTTTTTGCGCGTGTTCGGTTTGGATCGCGAGCAGGCGCTTCAAACCACGCAGCCAGATTTTCGACAGGCTTTTTGCCATCGGCGATAACCTCGCAAAAGAGACAAATGCGGACCCCAAAACTGCGGATCAGATGAAGTTGTGCAATGCACAATAACATCATTTTTCCTGCGGTGCTGAACACAGCGCCGCTCTTCATGCCCCATTTCGCTCGTCGCGAACCTTGCCGGGGCCCTGTCGTCAAACCACCTCGATAGCCGTTCGGCAGCCCACATTCGGCGTGCAAAAGCGCTGTGCGCCGCAAGACCGTCGCGCGACACCCGACTATACTGGCGGTTGATCTCCCGATCTGTCGATCCGGGCCGCATCGGCGTTTCGTGCCGGCCGCGCGCCGATTTCCACCAACCCGATTTCACGCGACCCGCGTCGCGCTCCCGCCATGCCCGATTTACCGATCCACCTGTGGTATTCGATCACCAGCCTCGGCGGCGCCGGCTTGACGCTGCCGCTCGCGCTCGCCATCGCGCTGTGGTTGGCGGTCGGCTACTCGTGGCGGCTCGCGGCCTGCTGGCTCGCGCTGCTCGGTACGGCGATCGGCGTCGTGACCGTGACCAAGCTCGCCTTCCTCGGCTGGGGCGTCGGCGTGCGCGAGCTCGATTTCACCGGCGTCAGCGGTCATTCCATGCTGTCCACGGCCGTCTATCCGGTCGCGCTGTTTTTGATGCTATTGCCCGCGCGCCGCGCCGTCCGGCTGCTCGGCGTGCTCGGGGGGCTTGCCGCCGGCCTGGCGGTAGGCTTGTCGCGCGTCGTGCTGAGCGCGCATTCGCCGTCCGAAGCCGTGACTGGCTGCCTCGTCGGCGCGCTCACCGCGCTCGTGTTCGTGCGCATCGCGTGGAATGCGGAGCCGGGCCGGCTGTCGGCGCTCCCGGTCACCGTCAGCCTGATGGTGCTGGCAATCCTGATGCACGGCGTGCACGTGCCCACGCAGCGCTGGGTCACGCATATCGCATTGAAGGTGTCCGGCCACGACCGGCCGTTCATTCGCGCGAAATGGCTGTCCCCACGCTACATTCGACCGTCGGCCGCGCCGCTGTCGCAAACGCGCAATACGCTCGAGCCGATGCGCGCGTCGGACATCTGAGCACGCTGCGCCGGCCCTTCCGCCGCGTTTTCAAGCTTCCTTTTACAGTTTCGTAGCACTTCCCTCGCTTCACGCCATACGTGAAGCGCTGCGCCGAATCGACCGTTTCGCCCACCGCTATAACCGCGCATATATTACGATAGCGTTTTTAAGCCACTGCTTCCCGTTCACGTCAGACTCCAGGTCCTTCATGACACGCTCTTGCCATCTGAAGCAGTACGCGCTGTGCGTCGCAGCCGCCGCCGCCCTCGTGGTCAGCGTGAATGCCCACGCCGATGAACTGGTGGTCTCGGCCGCCGCCAGCCTGACCAATGCGTTCAAGGCGGTCGGCGACGCGTTCGAGCAACAGCATCCGGGCACCAAGGTTCTGTTGAACTTCGGCGCGTCCGACGTGCTGATGCAACAGATCGTCAAAGGCGCGCCCGCCGACGTATTCGCGTCCGCGGATCAGAAGGCAATGGACAAGGCCGCCGCCGAAAAGGTGATCGTGCCGTCGACGCGGCGCGACTTCGCCGCCAACTCGCTGGTGCTGATCGTGCCAGCCGACAGTCATTTCGCGCCCGCCAACCTCAACGCGCTGACGACCGCGCACGTCAAGCGCGTCGCGTTCGGCGATCCGGCCTCGGTGCCGGTTGGCCGCTACACGCAGGGCGCGCTTCAGGCCGCCGGCGTGTGGGACGCGGTCAGCGCGAAGGCGGTGCTCGCGTCGAACGTGCGTCAGAGCCTTGATTACGTCGCGCGCGGCGAAGTCGACGCCGGCTTCGTGTTCGGCACCGATGCCGCGATCATGCCCGACAAGGTCAAGATCGCGCTGAACCTGCCGACGCAAACGCCGATCAGCTATCCGATCGCGCAGGTCGAAGGCAGCCATCACGCGGCCGACGCGCAAGCCTTCATCGACTTCGTGCTGTCGCCGGCCGGCCAGGCGGTGCTCGCGAAGTACGGCTTCAAGCCGGCGCATTGATTCACGGGGAGAGCACACGCTCATGCAACAGGCCTGGGTTCCGCTGCTGCTATCGCTGAAGGTCGCAGGCTGGGCCACCGCGCTCACTCTCGTGCTCGGCGTCGCGGCCGCGCTCGGCCTGTCGCGCTGGCGCTCCGGCGCGCGCGACGTGATCGATTCGCTGCTGATGCTGCCGCTCGTGCTGCCGCCCACCGTGCTCGGCTATTACCTGCTCGTGCTGCTCGGCCGACGCGGCGTGATCGGCGCGTGGCTCGACCGCTTCGACATCCAGCTCGTCTTCACGTGGCAGGGCGCGGTGATCGCGTCGACGGTGGTCGCGTTTCCGCTCGTGCTGAAGTCCGCGCGCGCCGCCTTTGAGGGCGTCGATCCGCAGTTGGAGCGCGCGGCGCGCACGCTCGGCGTCAGCGAAGCCGCGGTGTTTTTCCGCGTGACGCTGCCGCTCGCCACGCGCGGCATCCTCGCGGGCGGCCTGCTCGCGTTCGCGCGCGCGCTCGGCGAATTCGGCGCGACGCTGATGATCGCGGGCAATCTGCCAGGCCGCACGCAGACACTGTCGGTCGCGGTCTATTCGGCGGTGCAGGCCGGCGACGACAGCACCGCCAACTTCCTCGTGCTCGTGACATCGGTCGCGTGCGTGACGATCCTGCTGCTCGCGGGGCGTCTCGTGCCGCAGCACACGCTTCTGAGAGCCCGCTGACATGCCGCTCAACGTCGCCATCCGCAAGACCTTCGAGACCGCCGAGCGGCGCTTCACGCTCGACGTCGCGTTCAGCGCGAGCACGCAGCGGCTCGTGCTGTTCGGGCCGTCGGGCGCGGGCAAGAGCCTGACCTTGCAGGCGATCGCCGGCTTGCTGCGTCCCGATGAAGGGACCATCACGCTGCACGGCACCACCTTGTTCGATAGCGCGGTCGGCATCGATCAGAAGCCGCAGGCGCGCAAGATCGCGTATCTGTTTCAGGACTACGCGCTGTTTCCGCATCTGAACGTGCGGCAGAACATCGGCTTCGGGCTGCGCCGGGGCTGGCTCAATCCGCGTGCGCGCGGCGCGCATGCGCAGGTCGATTACTGGCTCGATGCGCTCGAATTGAGGGGCTTGGCGGGCAATCACCCGGCGCAGCTGTCGGGCGGGCAGAAGCAGCGTGTGGCGCTCGCGCGCGCGCTGGTTTCGCAGCCGCGCCTGCTGCTGCTCGACGAGCCGTTTTCCGCACTGGATAGTGAGTTGCGCCAGCGCATGCGACGCGAGCTATCGGACCTGCAAACGCGGCTCGATATTCCGATGGTGCTGATCACGCACGATCCGGACGACGTCGCCGCATTCGGCGATCAGGTCGTGCAGGTCAGCGACGGACGCGTGCGCGAGGATCATCCGTTCGCAGGATATGCGCGCAGCGAGGCGTCGCCTCGTTGAGCGGGTGGCATTGCGCCTTCGTTACGCCCCGGCAACCTCAATCCTTCACGCCAAGTATCACGCTCGACGCCTTGAACACCGCGACCGCGCTCGCGCCTTCCTGCAAACCGAGCATGTCGACGCTGCCATTGGTGACGACCGCCGTGACCACCGCGCCGCCTTCGAGCCCCAGCGACACTTCCGCGTTCACCGCGCCGCGCTTCACGCTGTGCACGGTGCCACGCAACTGATTGCGCGCCGACAGGTTCAACGGCGCATCGCGATCGCCATCACCCGGTACGAGCAAAACGACCCACGACGCCTTGATCAGCGCAAACGCCGCCACGCCGACCGCGAGCCCGAGGGCTTCGGTGCTCTCGTGCGTGAGCACGGCGACGATCGTGTGGCCGCCGGGTAGCGCGAGCGACACTTCGTCGTTGACGGTGCCGCGCTCGATCGCCGACACCGTGCCGTAGAACTGATTGCGCGCGCTCGTCTTCACGCCGATGCGGCCGATCAGGTCCCAGTCCGTCGCGAAGCCCTCGCCAATCGCCGCGCCCGCGCGTTCGAGAAAGCGCCGATGCTCGCGCTCGACCGCGCGAAACGTCTCGATCAGCTTCACCGCGCGCGGCGTCAGCGTCGTGCCGCCGCCGCCCTTGCCGCCGGTCAGACGCACGACGAGCGGCTCGCCGGCGAGGTTGTTCATCGTGTCGATGGCATCCCACGCGCCTTTGTAGCTGATGCCGACCGCCTTCGCCGCGCTCGTGATCGAGCCGGTCTCGCCAATCGCCGCAAGCAGCGCGATGCGGGCCGCGCCGCCGAGCGTCTGCGTGCCCGCCTGAAACCAGACGGAGCCGCCGAGTTCGAGGGCATCGCGGGGAGGATCGGGGCGCTCGATGGTCATGGCAGAGAGTGGTTGAGGGTACGTGCAGGGCGGCGAATCATTATAGCGACGCGCTCTTCTATCGCTGGCCCCTACGCTTGCCGTTCACCACGGCACGACTCTGCCGAGGTAGTCGAGGTAATGCAAACCGGCACGGCCCTCGTAAGCGTCGATCGTGCTGACCAGGTTCGGGATGCTTTCGTCGATGCTCAGACGCGCGTCCGGCCCGCCCATATCGGTTCGCACCCAGCCGGGCGCCATCAGCAGCAGGGTTCTGGTATCGCTTCGGTGACGTGCGGCAAAGCTGCGCATGAACATGTTGAGCGCGGCCTTGCTGCCGCGATAGACCTCGTAGTTGCCATTCTCGTTGTTGGCGACGCTGCCCTGCCCTGACGACATCACGCCGATCGTGCCAGTCGGCCGAACGAGATCCTGCAGCGCCTCGACGACCCGCATCGGACTCAACGCGTTCGTCACCATCACGCGCACGAATTCGTCGGTCGATACATCCGCGATCGTTTCACTATCGTCGTTCTTGACGCCGGCGTTGACGAACAGCAGGTCGATCGGACGTCCTTCGAGGCGGCCCCGCAACGCGGCGACCTGTTCGGGCATCGCGATGTCGACCGTTTCGACTTCGAGTGCGTCATGTGACGCCGTCGCAAGCTGAAGGAGCCTGGTCGTGGAATTTTGCCTGCCGGTCGCGATGACTCGCCAGCCACGCTTCAGATACTCCTCGACCATCGCGAAGCCGAGGCCGCGCGAGGCGCCGATCAGAAGCACGGTTTTTTGCTGGTTTGCGGGTTGCATGGAACGTTTCCTGTCGATGGACTCGGGTTAAAGCCGGTCCAGGAAATATAGTCCCGCGTGATACAGCGCGGAAGATGCAATGCTTGCACTTACCGACCGTGAATCGTCGACAATGAGCAAGCGCCCGAACCAGGAGACCGCGCGATGTCACCCTCTCGTGAATACTGGTTCC
This sequence comes from Paraburkholderia sp. MM5496-R1, assembly GCF_050436205.1. Lineage (NCBI taxonomy): Bacteria > Pseudomonadati > Pseudomonadota > Betaproteobacteria > Burkholderiales > Burkholderiaceae > Paraburkholderia > Paraburkholderia sp. MM5496-R1. Next base: position 1,274,148 of record NZ_JBNDLT010000003.1, on the reverse strand, counting down.
CAGCCAAACGCTATGGCTGGGGTTGGGGCCTTCCCCTGCGCTGGCAAGGACGGCTGACGCTGCTCGCGTATTTCGTGTTGCTCGGGGTGGTCGTTTTCCGGTTTCTGGAGTTGACCCGCTTTCGTGGACACCTATCCTTTGGAACAGGAGGTGTCCATCGGTCAAGGCCGGGCGCACACCTGCATCACAGCCAGCGTGCGCCCCTGGATCGGCCGTATTCCCGCGCTTTCGAGCGGCAGCCGGTCGATCTGATTCTTGAATACGGCCGTGAGATTGCCGTGGCGTTCCGGGCTGCACCAAACCTGCCCCTCCGACCACTCGGACAGCTTGCGCAGTTCGACGACCTTCGGATGATCTGCCGGGACGCTATCGGCGAGCGGCAGGCCGTGCGGGTCGAATACCCGCGTTTGCGCTCCGAAATGACGGAGGATGCGCTCGGCTTCGAGCGTCAGCAGCCGGGCTATAAGACGTTGCTCGCAGCGACCCGTAAAGCAGCAGGATGCGTGGCGGATGCGTTGAAGTCGTCACGGGTGCCAGCTTGTCCACGTCCGGTATATCGAGGTGAATAGGGCTGACGTTCGGCAGATCACTCATCACGATCCGTTTCTCCCCAAGTTGGGCGCGACTTTCGGCTGCCCTGATTCGTACCATGCTTGCGAACGGTTCACGACCCCCACGACGAGCAGCATCACGGGGACCTCGATCAGAACCCCAACCACCGTCGCCAGTGCGGCACCCGAATGAAAACCGAACAGGCTGATTGCCGTGGCCACGGCGAGTTCGAAGAAGTTGCTTGCGCCAATCAGACTCGACGGGCCAGCGACGCAATGTGCGACGCCCAACTGGCGGTTGAGCAGGTAGGCCAGTCCCGAGTTCAGAAACACCTGAATGAGGATTGGCACGGCGAGCATCGCGATCACCAGCGGCTGCTCAACGATCTGCTGACCCTGAAACGCAAACAGCAGGACCAGCGTCACGAGCAAGGCGCAGATGGACCAGGGACCGAGACGGGCAACGACGCTACGGAAATGCTCTTCCCCCTTTCGAAGAAAGCGTTGGCGCAGCAGTTGCGCGAGGATGACCGGGATCACTATGTAAAGGCCAACCGAAGCGATCAGTGTGTCCCAAGGCACTGTAATCGCGGACAGCCCGAGCAGCAACGCGACGAGTGGCGCGAACGCCACGACCATGATCGAGTCGTTCAGCGCGACCTGCGACAGAGTGAAATACGGGTCGCCCTTGCACAGCTGCGACCACACGAAGACCATTGCCGTGCACGGCGCGGCGGCGAGCAGGATGAGACCTGCGAGGTAGCTGTCGAGTTGCTCGACGGGCAGCCACGGCCTGAACACGTGACGAATGAATACCCAGCCCAACACGGCCATCGAGAACGGTTTGACGAGCCAGTTGACCGCGAGCGTCACGCCGATGCCGCGCCATTGGCTGCCGACCTGCTTCATCGCCGAGAAGTCGATCTTGATGAGCATCGGGATGATCATCACCCAGATCAGCACGCCGACGGGCAGGTTGACGTGCGCGACTTCCATGCGCCCGAGCGCCTGAAATGCGCCCGGCAACAACTGGCCGAGTATCACGCCTGCCACGATGCACAGCGCGACCCACACCGTCAGATAGCGCTCGAAGAAGCCGATAGCCGGGCGCGCTACTGCACGAGCCTCAGCGCGACTCATTGGTTTCCTCTGCCGGACGCTCGCCAATGGCACGCATTTCGCGCCGGATTGCGTCGTGGTTGAGCGCGTGCAGCGGCAGGTTCACGAACTGGCTCACGCGATTCATGATCTGTCGATAGACCTTGTCGAAAACTTCGCGCTTCTCGTCGTCGGTTCCCTGGCAGGCTGCGGGATCTTCAAAGCCCCAGTGTGCGCTGATCGGCTTGCCGGGCCAGATCGGGCAGACCTCGCCCGCGGCCTGATCGCATACGGTAATGACGAAGTCCATCTGCGGCGCGTCGGGCGTTGCGAACTCGTCCCAGCTCTTACTGCGCATCCTGGCGGTGTCGTAGCCCAGTGCCGCGCATTTCTCGATCGCGAACGGATTGACTGCGCCGGATGGATGGCTGCCCGCGCTGTACGCGCGAAACTGTGCTTTGCCGAGCACGTTGAACAGCGCCTCGGCCATGATGCTGCGTGCGCTGTTGCCGGTGCAGAGAATCAGTACGGAATACGGTTTGCCGCTCACGTGCGGCTCCGAAATGAAATGCTTGTCTGGGACGGAGCGCAGCAGGCTGCCGCGGATTCGTTTGCTGCCAATGCCTCCGGGGTATGAGATTGCCCATAGATGGGAGCCGATTCGAGGGTCAGGAAGGTTTCCCAGGCCACGCCTTGCGGATCGACGGTCCACGCCTTGTCCGACTTCGCGTAACAGCATGTCGTGCCGCTCTGGTGCTGCACGGGAACTTCAGCGGCGGCGAAGCGCGCGTTCATCTCTGCCAGTTCTTCATCGGTTTCGACCTGGATGCCAATGTGATCGACGCCAGGTTTCGCCCCGCGTTGCGAGATCGCGAAGTTCACGACGGGGTCGCTCAACTCCCACTTGCAGTAATCGCTCTTGATGACCGTCGGCTCGACGTTGCCAAACATCGCGCTGTAGAAGCGGATGCTGTCGGCAAGATTGTCCACAGCCACGTGAATGTGCATGCGTTTCATGTTTCGTCTCGGCAGCAGTTGGAAAGGTCGCTCGCGGCGCACGATGCACCGGAGCAGCAGTTCTCTGTGAGGAAGCCGATCAGCGACGTCATCGCGTCGAAGTTTGCGGTGTAGATGACGAAGCGCCCTTCCTGTCGCGGACTCACCAGTCCGGCGTGTGTCAGGTCTTTCAGGTGGAATGAAAGGCCGGAAGGCGAAATGCCTAACTGCTGCGCTATTTCGCCAGCCGCCATGCCTTCGGGACCGGCAACGACGAGCCGGCGAAAGATCGCGAGACGGGATTCGTGAGCGAGCGCGCCGAGCGCGCGTACGGCATTGATCGTGTCCATAAAGACACTATATCGACTTCATCGTTATATTTCAATATTTGTTGAAATGTCGCAATTTGGTCGGTGGTTCGCTCTTTGATGACGTATTTCTCTGGTCGGGACGGCTTGCGTACTGCGCAATCCCATTCCCAAACGACCAGTTCTCCTTCTCGACCTCGACGAGATTGATGAACACATCCTCGGGCCGCACGCCCGGCGACTTCCCGAGTTCATCGACGATGCGCCGGTACAGCGCCTTCTTCTGCTCGACCGAGCGCGTGTTGCTAACGGTCAGCTGGATCACGACGAGATCGTCGCCGCGCTCGATATTCTGGTACTGCCGGTCATAGATCATGTTGTCGGGCGTGTGCTCGGTGATCAGCATGAACATGTCGTCCTTCGGCACGTTGAACGTGTCCACCAGCGAGCGCTGGATGCCGGCGCTCAGCGCCTGGCGGTAATCGGCCGGCTTGCCGGCGCGCAGTGAGATCCGGGTGAGCGGCATGATGGGCTCCTTGTTTGCGGTGTTGGGTTGAACACAGCTTAGGCGCGCTCGGTCATAATAAACAGATATCTCTGTCTATTTCATCCATTTCCATCCGAAATGAAAGTCCTCGATCTCGATGCGGTGCGCGCCTTCGTGCTGGTCGCCGATCTGCGCAGCTTCACGCGCGCCGCGGACGCGCTCGACACCACGCAATCGGCCGTCAGCCTGAAGCTGAAGCGACTGGAGGCGCACCTGGGCAAGCAGTTGCTGGAGCGCACGCCGCGCATCGTGCGTCTGTCCGCCGACGGCCACGCGTTTCTCGGCGCCGCGCGCGAGTTGCTGAACGCGCACGAGCGCGCGCTCGGCGCGCTATCGGTGGAGCGGCGACGGCTCGTGCTCGGGCTCAGCGAGCACGTTGCGGGCTCCGATCTGCCGCACCTGCTCGGCCGGCTCAACGCGCACGATCCGGGCCTCGTGGTCGAGTTGCATATGGGCACATCGGCGGCGTTGCTCGCGCAGTTCGACGAACGCCGGCTCGATGCGGCGATCGTCCGCTACGGCGCCGACGAACCGCCGCGCGATGACGCGCAGACGCTGTTCAGCGAACCGCTCGGTTGGCTCGCGACGCCGACATGGCTGCCGCGAGTCGGTGAGCCGCTAGCGCTCGCGCTATTGAGCCCGCCGTGCAACGTGCGTGAGGTCGCGTTGCACACGCTGACGGCGGCGGGGATCGCCTGGCAGGAGGTGTTTGTGGGTGGTGGCGTCGCGGCAGTGGGCGCGGCTGTGGCCGCTGGGCTCGCCGTGTCGCCGCTCGCGCGTCGGGTTGCGCCGCGCGGTCTGATCGACGTCGGCGCGCGGCTCAGCTTGCCGGCGCTGCCGGAATCGCGTGTGACGCTGCATTCGCGCGTGCGCGAGGCCCGCTCGGCGGAAACGCTGCGGCTGCTTGCAAACGGCCTCGCCACGGCGTGACGCCACGACCGATGCCACACCGCGCCGCGCCGCTCGAAGCAGCCTTAGTGGATGATCGGCGGCAGCGAACCGCTGCTGGCGGTCGCCGGATTGGGCACGGAGCCCATCGGCGCGATATCGCTAACGTTTGCGGACGCGTCCGACGAAGTCCGCACGGGCGGTTTGATCAGATTCGCACGTGAAATCGCGGGCTTCGCCGCGACCTTGTCCACATGCGGACGCGCGGTGTGAGCCGCCGCGAAATCGGCGTGCACGACCTTGCCCTGAGACGGCTTCGCGTGCGCCAGTTGCACATGTGGCTGCGCATGCTTCGCGGTCTGCGCGGTCACGGTGGCGTGCGACCAGTTCTGGCCCGACGCCGCGACTTTCGTACCGCCTTTCACGTTCCCGCCCGCCACGAGACGTTTGACGCCGTTCCCATGCGCCGCGAGTTTGCCGCCGTGGGCCGCGCCGGCCGACGCGACATGGGTTGCCGCGTGCCGGGCGCTCGCCGTCTGCCGCGCATGCGCACCAGCTTTGGTCTTGATTCCGCCCTTGGCGCCCGCCTTCACTTTCACCGCCTCGGGTTTTTTCCGCGCATGCGCCTGCCGGGTAACGTGTCCGCTCGCGATATGCCCGCTCGCCTCCGGCGGATTCCACACTTCCCCATAACCGGCAGCCAACGCCACCTCCGACACACACCACACGGCCAGCGCCGCTGCTACTGCTCGAACCCGCATCTGCTGCTTCTCCTGATCGACGACTGCCAAAACGAGCCGGGATTATATTCTCTTGCTAAAATCCGCTTTTGGACTAATATCATTAAAAAGTACACATAGGGACCTACCCGCAATGACTCACGCTGCCCGAATTTCCTCGCCCGAGGCATCGCCGCGACGATCGCTTTCGGAACCCACGCTGACGCAGATGTCCGCGGCCGGTCTGCGTGCGTTCTTCAACATCGCGCGCGACTGGGACCTGAGCGCCGACGAGCAGATCGTGCTGCTCGGCAAGCCGGGCCGCTCGACGTTCTTCAAGTGGAGGGCGACGCCCGAGACCGCGCGGCTCAGCCACGACACGCTGGAGCGACTGTCGCTGCTGCTCGGCATCTACAAGGCGCTGCAGATTCTGCTGCCGCAGCCGAGCGCCGCCGACACCTGGGTCAAACGTCCCAACAGCGCGCCGCCGTTCGGCGGCAAACGCGCGCTGGACCGCATGCTGGCGGGCAACATCAGCGATCTCGTGGCCGTGCGCCAGTATCTCGACGCAATGCGAGGCGGCTGGGCGTGACGCAACCGCAATGGCAGGACCGCTGGACCAGCACCGCGCTCAACTGGTCGCCCGCGTATCGCGTGATTCCGACGCGCTTTCCGGCCATCAACCTGTTCGATCGGGTCGCATCGCCGGAGGATTTCGACGCGCTGTACGCGCTCGAAGCGATGACCAACGACCGTCTGCGCACCGAAATCGGCGAACTCGATCTGGTGCCGCGCGAGGAGCGCCGTTTCGGGCCCGGCTACGGGCCGATCATGGCCGCGCTCACGCATCTGAATCCGCTCGGCAGCCGCTTTTCCGACGGCACCTACGGCGTGTTCTATTGCGCGCGTTCACGCGCGACTGCGATCGCGGAAACACGCTATCACACGGGTCAGTTTCTCCAGGCGACCGCCGAGCCGCCGATGCGTCAACAGATGCGTCTCTACACGGTAGTCGCACAAGGCAGCGTGGTCGACTTGCGTCGCGACCCCGAGTTCGATCCCGCCGTGCTGTCGCCCGACGACTACCTTCCCGGACAGGCGCTCGGGCGCGCGGTACGCGCGGCGGGCGCGCCGGGCATCGTGTATCCGTCGGTGCGCGACAGCGCTGGCGAATGCCTCGCGGCATTCCGCACGATGCTGCTGCGCGACTGCCATCACGCGGCATACCTCGAATACAACTGGAACGGCAGGAGCGTCGATATGGTGTTCGAGTTGAATCAGGTCGGGTGACAGAAGAGCGGCGAAGCAGCGCGGGGACTTCAGCCGTTCAGGGCAAGGCCAATTCCGCCGCCCCTTCCGCGCGCGCGGCCTCGACCGAGATCGACCAACGACGCAACGCCTGCGGCTGCACGATCGTCAACGTGCCGTCCGGCCCGAACGCGCCCGTATCGATGAACACTTGCGAGCCGATCTGCGTGATGTCGCGCACCGGCGTATGGCCACAATAGGTCAGCGACAGCCCGCGCTGCCGCAGCGGATCGCCGTTGCCCAGCGCGAGCTCGCGACCCCACAGCAATTGCTGGCGCGTTTCGGCCGAATAATTGCCCGCGTCGAGCTCGGCGTCGGAGCCGAAAAATTCGGCGTGCAGAACATTGAAGCGCGCCTTGCCGCTGCCGATCACGCGCACGAGCGGCAGCGTGCGCAGATGCTCGGCGTAATAGCGCAGACGCTCGTCGGGCACGTCGGCCGCCCACGCGCCGCCGATGCCGTACCACCACTGCCGCCGCAAGCGGCCGTCGGCGACCGCGCACAGCGCGTCCTCGTGATTGCCGAGCACCGCATGGAACCACGGCTTCTCGAGCAGCGCGAGCGCCTGCTCCGAGTGCTCGCCCCGATCGACCAGATCGCCGACCGAAAACAGCCGGTCGCACGTCGGATCGAACGCGATCTGACGCAGCAGGTAGCGCAAAGCGTCGACGCAGCCGTGCAGATCGCCGACCACGAAATCGCGGCCGGCCTCGTTGGCGTCGTGATGCTGAACGAAGTTGGCGGGGGTGGAATTCATTCCACCATGATAATGCGGCCGACGCGCACGCGTATGCGGGGTGCCTATCGTATCCGGACGCTTCATCGAGCAAGAAAGACATCGAACGACGCAAAAATGACGCTGAAACGCCACATTTGCGGTATGCGTTACCGGAAATGCACGTTTGCGCGAGTCACTCCTGGCGCGCGCCCGAGTCGTCCCGCGCGTTATTGCAGCGTGCGCAGCTTCGCCACCTGGTCGGCCGCGATCGTCGCCTGCGGATTGCCGAACTGTTTCGTCACGTAGTTGGTGATCGCCGCGATCTGCTCGTCGTCGAGATGGCCGCCGAACCCGGGCATCAGCACGTCCGCGTGCGCGGTCGTGCGATTTACGCCGTGCAGAATGACCAACGCGAGATTGTTCGCGTCGTTCGCGCCGACCGTCGAGTTGTGGATCAGCGACGGATACGCGCCCGGCGCGCTCGCGCCCACGCCCTGCCCAGTCCAGCCATGACAGGTCGCGCAATTGGCGACGAACAGCTGCGCGCCGTTCACGCCGGTGATCGCGGTGCCGCGCATGGCGGTGACGTCGCTGGCCGGCTTGCCCCATTGATGACGGGGACGCGCGTCGCCGCCGCTCACGGCCGGCACCGAGCGCAAGAACACGACGATCGAGCGCAGATCCACCGGCGTCAGATACTGCGTGCTGTTCGCGACCACTTCGCCCATCGGGCCGGCCGCGTTTGCGCGGCTCGGCGCCGCACCGGTCGACAGATACGCCGTGAGTTCGTCGTCGCGCCAGTCGCCGACGCCGCTCAGCTTGTCCGGCGTGATATTGAACGCATGCCAGCCGGCCTGCACCGCACCGGAGAAACGCGCGCTCGACTTCAGCCCCTGCATGAAATTGCGCGGTGTATGGCATTCCTCGCAATGCGCGAGCCCTTCGACCAGATACGCGCCTCGGTTCCATTCGGGGCTCTGTTTCGGGTCCGGCACGAAGCGCCCCTCGGTGAAGTTGAACAGGTTCCAGAACACCATTAGCCAGCGCTGATTGAACGGGAACTTGAGGCTGTTCGAGGGCGGCGTGTAGTGAATCGGCGCGAGCGTGTTCAGATACGCGCGAATCGCGAGCACGTCCTGTTCGGTCACGCGTGTGTAGGCGGTGTATGGGAACGCCGGATAGAGCCGCTCGCCGCCTTTGCCGATGCCTTCGTGCATCGCGCGCATGAAATCGGCGTCGCTCCATTGGCCGATGCCGGTGTCGGGATCGGGCGTGATGTTCGGCGTCACGATCGTGCCGAACGGTGTGCTGATCGGCAGGCCGCCCGCGAATGGGCGCGACTTGTCCGCCGTATGGCAGGCCGCGCAATCGGCAGCACGGGTCAGGTATTGGCCGCGCTTCACGAGTTCGCCATTCGCGGCCTTGCCGGCGAGCATGGCCGGGCCGCCGACCGAAGCCTGCGCCGCGTCGTCGGCGCGCGCCTGGGTGATCGGCATTTCGTCGGTCGAGTCTGCGTCCGGGCCGTGCGACTCGTGCCATGCTATCGACAGCGCAAGCAGCGAAAACGCGGCCGCGAGCGCCGCGCCGCCGAAGCGGCGGCGCTGGTTGACGTGCATCGGCACAGGGTCCGGCTGCGCGCGACAGGTTTTCTTCGTCATTGTGGCTCTCCGGTCGGCGCTCAGATTTCGCGCTTCAGCTTGTCGCCCAGTTTCAGCGACAGTGCAGCGATCGTCAGCGTGCAGTTCACCGACGCGGCGGTGGGCATCACGCCGCTACTCGCGATGAACAGGTTCGAATGATCGTGCGTGCGGCAGTCCGCGTCGACGACCGAACTCGCCGCATCGCTGCCCATGATCGTCGTGCCCATGATGTGATTGTTGGGCGCGAAGCTGTCGTCGAACGAGACCTCGGTGCCGCCGAATAGCGTCGCGATCTGCGCATACAGTTCGTGCGTATTGGCGGCGCTCTTCTTCACGTAGTCGTTGATCGAGTAGTAGATCTCGGGCTGAGGAATCCCGAGCGCGTCCTTGTGATCTGCCGACGGCACGATGCGGTTCTGCGGCTCCGGCAGATGTTCGTGAAAGCTGTTGATGTTCAGCGTGCGCGCCGCGCGGTCGCGAATCTGCCGGTCGAGCTCGGCGCCGGTCAGGCCTTTTTTCAGCAGGTCGGCGGTGACCCCCATCGTCGGCACGCCGTTCGACAAATGCAGCTTCTTCGCCGCGTGATCGGAGCGGAACGCGCCGTCGCGGAAGTTGACGATCGAGGTCATCTCCATCGGGCCACGGCCGGGCCACAGCGGTTCGTTGGCGAGAAACGTGACGCCGGTGCCGGGATGGTCCATCAGGTTGCGGCCCACCTGATCGGAGCTGTTGCCGACGCCGCGCGGGAATTTGTCGGAGGTCGACATCAACATCAGCTTCGGCGTTTCGATGCCGTTCGCCGCGAGCACGAACAGCTTGCCCGTGACGCGCGTGCTATTGCCGTTCGGGTCCTTGTAGTGGACCGCGGTGATGAGCCCTTTGTCGTCCGCTTCGATGCGATACACGACCGCTTCGGGAATCAGTTTCGCGCCGGCCTGCTCGGCCTTCTCCGCGTGAATCACGCCGTTGTACATCGCCGCGATCGGGCAGATCGGCATGCAGTTGTTGTTGCCGCAGCAGGTGGGCCGCGCATCGTACGGACGGCTGTTGCGCGCGACCGGTTCGGGCACGACCTTGAAGCCCTGCGCATTGAGCACGTCGCTGAACCGCTGATCCATGTACGACAGTGGCAGCTGCTGCATCGGATAGGGCTTCGAGCGCGGCGAACCGAGATCGATCGAACTATCGGGACCGGACACGCCGAGCTGCACTTCGGCGGCCACGTACCACGGCTCGAGCGTTTCGTACGGATACGGCCAGTCGCGCCCGACGCCATACAGCTTGCGCAACTGGAAGTCCGACGGCAGCAGCCGCCACGCGGCGGCCGCCCAGTGCCAGGTCGTGCCGCCAACCAGCCGCACGTATTGTGAGTTGTACGGATAATCGCCCTTCTGGATCAGGTAGTTATTCGCGGGCGCGTACTCGGGATGCGGCGCGTAAGGCGTCGACGGATACGGCGTCGCGAAGTCGGACTTGGCCGGCGAGTTGCGGAAGTTCTCGACGATCTGCCAGCGCGGAATGCGCGGCCCCGCTTCGAGCAGGATCACCGACGCGCCCGCCAGCGCCAGCTGATGCGCAACCAGACTGCCGGCGACGCCGGAGCCGACCACGACGATATCGGCGGATTGTGTGTTTGCCATCGTTTCTCTCTTCGATGCCCTGCCTGTTGCGGGCTTTGTTCGTGCGACGCTTGCGGGTCCGGCGTGCTGGTTGCGCTGCTGGCGTGGCCCGCTCGCGGGCTCGCGCGGCTCACGCGGCTCACGCGGGCGTCGGCTTCTGCGTCCAGTAGAACGGCACGTCGCGGCAATAGGAGGGAATCGTGAGCACGTCTTGCACGGGCTCGAACATCAGCGCCTTTTCATACGCGATCACCTGGACGTGCGGCATGTCGCCGACGAGGCCCAGGTACCACGCGCGCATGATCGCGCCGACCGTTTTCGCGAGCGCGGGCTGGTCGGTCTGCAGCGCCTGCGTGACCGTATCGGACGGCACGCCGCCGTGGCCTTGCAGCCACGTGTTCAGCGCCGCGACGTTCTGCGCGAACTGGTTATCGGCACGCGCCAGCGCATCGTAGACACGTTGGCCAAGCACGGTATCGAAACTGCTACGACCGGTGAGGTGTTGCGAAAGCGCGAGGAAGGCATCGAGTCGGCCCCCGGCTGGCCGCGTATCGGCGAAGGCGGGCGCGATCCACGACAGCGAACGGCTCGCGCCGGCGAACGCGAGCGCCGCGGCCGTCGCGCACGAGCCGAGCACCCAGGCCCTGCGCGAAGCGGAAAACGACGGCGGCAAGCCGGTGAAACGTGTGGCATTGCGATAAGACTTCGCTCCTTGCCGATGCGTCACGTGGGGATGCGCATCGTTATCCTCAGGAACATCTGTCATGGGGGCTCCAGATGATGAGTCGTTCTCGACGAGCAGCGCGGCGAGGGCATGATGCCGTTCGCCTGCCGCTTCGTTTGCTCCTCCCCAAACCTGGTCTTACGCCGCTTCAGCGGTCTCGTATCCGTGCGCGTGATTCACGCGCGCCGCATGTGCGGTGTTGCATGCATGACCGCAACGATTGCTGCCGTTATCTACCAATCGCCTTTCAACTGAAAGCGGCGCGCAAGGCCGCCGCGAAAGACTATAGCCTGTGACCCACCATTCGACAATCGGTCCGCGTTGCACGCGTAGAATCCGCGACACCGACTGCCCTACACTTCGTCGTTCATCGAGTCCATGTCCATCAACTACTATCCGCAGCTTCTTCGCAATCGGCCCCGCACGGTGATCGGCCTCGTGATCGGGATTGTCGTCGCGTTCCTCGTGCCCGGTCACACGAGTCCGATCGCCCGCACACTGATCGGCTGGGACGCGGCCATCTGGAGCTACCTGCTGATGATCTGGGTGCATATGGCTTTTGCCGACGAGCACCGCGTGCGCGCATACGCGATGCGCGACGACGAAAACGCGGGCGTCGTGCTGGTCGTCATCTGCGTCGCGACGATCGCGAGCGTCGCCGCGATCGTGCTCGAACTCGCGTCGGCCAAGGGCGCGGGCGGCGCAACGACCGTCTGGCACTACCTGCTGACCGGTCTGACGCTGATCGGCGCATGGTTTCTGATTCCGACGATCTTCACGCTGCACTACGCGCGCCTCTACTTCGACACGGACTCGCAAGAGACCGCGTTGAAGTTTCCCGATCACCATTTGCTGCCGAACTACTGGGACTTCCTGTACTACTCGTTCACGATCGCGGTCGCGTCGCAGACTTCCGATGTCGTGTTGCGCTCACGCGAAATTCGCCGCGCGACGCTCGCCCAATCGGTCCTGTCGTTCTACTTCAACGTCGCGGTGCTCGGCCTGTGCGTGAACATCGCGGCGGGGCTGCTGGGTTCGTGACAAGGCCGCTGCGCGGCGTTCGGATGAATTTCATGCGAATGCCACGCGCGTGCCACATGGCTGCCACGCGAGCGGCACCCAGGCTTCACGCGTCCGCTTGAACCGCATTCCGGGCAACGCGGGGCCGCCCGTGTAAAACCCGCCCCACACCACCCCGTTTTACATGCCGGCCAGCCGCGGCGTGCGTGACAATGCCCGCATTTTTGCGCGCGCTCCGTGCGCGCGCGCACCTTCGGCACCCGCCATCTCACCGTAACCTCCCGTTTCCGCGCTAGCGCGGTGCCCGGCTGCCCGCGTTGGCACACGGTTTGCTCCTTTCCGCGACGAGTGACGACCAGTCCCGCGAGACCGGCGTCTGGCGTCAAAGCACCCGCGACTGGCCAGCGGCGCGACGATCTTTGCACTACATTGACCAGTACGTGCCCCCGCTGACGCATCGCGCGGTATCCGGCTCGGGAAGCCCAATGAGCGCTGTGATCGCATGCCAAGTGCATCCACACCGCAGCAGGACAACTCTGGAAACGACCGATGGAATCTCCAAACGGGTACGCGCCGCGGATTTACTTTTTTCATTCTCTTCTCGTCGGGCCCCTCGATGCCTGGCCCGCGCAGTTCGCTCATGCGGCCGGGCTCGGCTTCGATCATGCGTTGATCGGCGGGCTGTTCGAGCCCGGCCACGCCGGCCATGGCCAGGTGGTCGGCAATCACGCTCGGCTGCATCCGGTGTTCGAGGCGCAGCATTCGGTGCACGACGCCGTACGCATGCTCGCCGATGCCGCGCGCCGCAACAACCTGACGCTGCTGGTCGATCTCGTGATCGACCGCATGGCCGCCGACGGCGTGCTGTACAGCGAGCATTCGGACTGGTTTCACGCGCGTGAGTCCGAGCTCGCACGGCTCGATCCGCGCCACGTGCATCGCGAAGACAACGTTGCCTACGCGAATTTCGACGACCCCGCGACGAGTGCCTCGCTGAGCGTCTGGTGGACCCAGCAACTGCTCGCGCTCGCCGAGGCCGGTGTCGGCGGCTTCCGTTTCGATTCGCCGCATCACGTGCCGGCTGCCGTATGGCGGTACCTCGGCGATGAAGTGCGCGCGAAGCATCCGCGCGTGCGCTTTCTCGCGGCAACGCCGGGCCTGTCGCGCGGCGATCTGCCCGGTCTCGAAGTAGCCGGCTTCGACAGCGCGTTTTCGTCGGTGCGCTGGTGGGATTTCCGTTCGAGCTGGATGGCCGAGGAGCATGCGGCGCTCGCGCGCGTTGGTGCGCCGATCGCCTTTCCCGAAGCGCCGTACGGTACGCGCCTCGCCGCCGAGCTGAGCGACGTGCATGATGCGGCGATCGTCGAGCGGGCGTATCGACGCGCGCTGTTCACGTCGGTTGCATTGGGCAGCGGCTGGATGATGCCGATGGGCTTCGAATACGGCATCGCCGAACCGATGTCGCAAACGCGCGGCGACGCCGCGCAGTTCGCCCGCGCCGCGCAGTCGCGCCGCTTCGATCTGAGCGCCGCCGTCACCCAGGCCAACGACTTCGCGCGCAACACGCCGACACTGCACGCGAACGGTGAATTGCGCCCATTGAGCGGCCCCGGCGCATCGGCCGCGGTTCTGCTGCGCGGCGACGCAGCCGATCTGCGCGACGCCAGCGAAGCAGTCCTGATCGTCGTGAATCCCGAACTCGGCGCGCCAGTGCGTGTCGATCCCGCGCGCTTCCTCGCGGGCGTGCCGGGCAGCTTTACGCGCTTCGCGCCGCTCGACGCGCGCGGCCGAACCGAACCCGCGGCACTCGCGCCGTTCGCGCTCGCGCCCGGTGCGGTGCGGCTGCTGCGCGCGTTCGCGGAACAGCCGATCTGCCTCGCGCCGCCGATCGACAAGGCGAACAGCAAGCGCAGCGGCCGCAAGACAGTGCTCGACGCGATCGAAGCGCCGCGCGTCGCGATCGAGAGCGTGTCGCCGTCGGTGGAGAACGGTCGCTTCGCGGCCAAGCGCAGCGTCGGCGAGCGGGCGGAAATTCGCGCGGCGATCTTCGCCGAAGGTCACGACAAGATCGCGGCTGCCGTGCTGTGGCGCGCGGCCGACGAAACCGCGTGGCACGAAGAACTGATGTCGCCCGCGCCGCCGGCCGGGCTCGACTTGTGGAGCGCGCGCATTCCGCTCGAGCGGATCGGCCGCTACGAGTTCACCGTGATCGCGTGGCGCGACGAGTTCGCGTCGCTCGTCGAGCACATCCAGAAGAAGCTGAAGGCGAACCAGACCGTCGAGATAGAACTCGACGAAGCCGCGCATCTGTTCGCGCTCGTGCTCGCCGAAGTCGAGACGACCGAAGGCGCCGACAAGGAGCCGCTCGAACACATCGTGCGCGACTTCCAGAAGGCCGACGCCGAACAGAAGCTCGCAGTGATTCTCGCGCCCGCCACAGCGAAGGCAGTGACCGCCGCGCGCCATCGCCCGTTTCTGAGCCGCGACCCCGTGATCTACAAGATCGACGCGGAACGCACGGCCGCCTATTTCGCGAGCTGGTACGAGATCTTCCCGCGCTCGATGAGCGACGACGAGTCGCGCCACGGCACGTTCGCGGACGTGAGCGCGAAGCTGCCGCGCATCCGCGACATGGGCTTCGACGTGCTGTACTTCCCGCCGATCCACCCGATCGGCCTCGCGAACCGCAAAGGCCGCAACAACACGCTGACCACGCAGCCGGGCGATGTGGGCAGTCCCTATGCGATCGGCGCCGCCGAGGGCGGTCACACCGCCGTGCATCCGCAACTCGGCACGCTCGACGATTTCAAGGCGATGCTCGCCGCCGCGCATGCGCATGGCCTCGAGATCGCGCTCGACTTCGCGATCCAGTGCTCGCCCGATCACCCGTGGCTGAAGGAGCATCCGACGTGGTTCGCGTGGCGCCCTGACGGCACGCTGCGCTACGCCGAGAATCCGCCGAAGAAGTATCAGGACATCGTCAACCCGGACTTCTACGCGCACGACGCCAAGCCCGGCCTGTGGCTCGCATTGCGCGACGTGATCCTGTTCTGGGTCGACGCGGGCGTGCGCATCTTCCGCGTCGACAATCCGCACACCAAGCCGCTGCCGTTCTGGGAATGGATGATCGCCGACGTGCGTGCGCGCCACCCCGACACGATCTTTCTCGCCGAAGCCTTCACGCGGCCGCGCATGATGAACCGGCTCGGCAAAATCGGCTTCTCGCAGTCGTACACGTACTTCACGTGGCGCGAGTCG
The DNA here is from genome assembly GCF_050436205.1 of Paraburkholderia sp. MM5496-R1. Classification (NCBI taxonomy): domain Bacteria; kingdom Pseudomonadati; phylum Pseudomonadota; class Betaproteobacteria; order Burkholderiales; family Burkholderiaceae; genus Paraburkholderia; species Paraburkholderia sp. MM5496-R1. Next base: position 1,258,754 of record NZ_JBNDLT010000003.1, on the reverse strand, counting down.
AAGCGCGATTTCACCGAGTACATGGGCGAACTCACGCAGACCGGCGCGCGCGATTTCTATCGGCCGAACTTCTTCGTCAATACGCCGGACATCAACCCGCGCCATCTGCAATCGCAGGGACGCACGGGCTTTCTGATCCGCGCGGCGCTGGCCGCGACCCTGGCCGGCCTGTGGGGCGCGTATAGCGGCTTCGAACTGTGCGAGGCCACCGCGCTGCCGAACAGCGAAGAGTATCTGGACTCCGAAAAGTATCAGTTGCGGGCGTGGGATTGGCACCGGCCCGGCAATATCGTCGGCGAGATCACCGCACTGAACCGCATCCGTCGCGCGAATCCGGCGCTGCAAACGCATCTCGGTCTCACGTTCCTCGCCGCGCACAACGACCACATCCTGTGCTTCGAGAAAGCGACCGAATCGCGCGACAATGTGATCGTCGTCGCGATCAATCTCGATCCGTTCAACGAACAGGGCGCGGACATCGAGTTGTCGTGGGACACGTTCCAGCGCTGGCATCTACACGATCACGCCACGCTCGAAGTGATCGACCAGATGACCGGCGCACGCTTCGAATGGCACGGACGCTGGCAACACGTGCGGCTCGGCTCGGGCCAACCCTTCTCGATCTGGCGAATCGCGCCGCTAGGCGGCCTGCCCGCCGATCGCCCCGAGGACAGCGACCACGATCCCGACAGCGCTCCTCACGCAGACGCTGTCAACCCAACCTGGATGGAAGGTGGAACATGAAGCGCGACGATCCAGCCCAAACCGCGCACGAGGCGCAAACGGCCGTGGCCGTCGGCACCGCGGCGAAGGTACGCACGCGCCGCCGCGGCAAACCCGCGGCCCTCAGCGACGATCCGCTGTGGTACAAGGACGCGATCATCTATCAGGTGCACATCAAGTCGTTCTTCGATGGGAACAACGACGGCGTCGGCGATTTCCCCGGTCTGATGGCCAAGCTCGACTACATCGCCGAGCTCGGCGTCAACGCGATCTGGCTGCTGCCGTTCTATCCGTCGCCACGCCGCGACGACGGCTACGACATCGCCGACTACCGCAACGTACATCCCGACTATGGTCAGCTCGCGGACGTGCGGCGCTTCATTCAGGAAGCGCACGCGCGCGGCATCCGCGTGATCACCGAGCTCGTCATCAACCACACGTCGGATCAGCACCCGTGGTTCCAGCGCGCGCGGCGCGCGAAGCCCGGCTCGAACTATCGCAACTACTACGTGTGGTCCGATACCGATCAGAAGTACCCGGAGACTCGCATCATCTTCATCGACTCGGAGCCGTCGAACTGGACGCACGATCCGGTTGCGGGCGCGTACTACTGGCACCGCTTCTACTCGCACCAGCCCGATCTGAACTTCGACAATCCGGCGGTGTTGAAAGAGGTGCTGCACGTGATGCGTTTCTGGCTCGACATGGGCATCGACGGGCTGCGGCTCGATGCGGTGCCATACCTCGTCGAACGTGAAGGCACCAACAACGAGAACCTGCCTGAGACGCACGAGATCCTGAAGCGGATTCGCGCGACCATCGACGCCGAGTACCCGAACCGGATGCTGCTCGCCGAGGCGAACCAGTGGCCCGAGGACGTGAAGGAGTATTTCGGCAACGAAGACGAATGCCATATGGCGTTCCACTTCCCGCTGATGCCGCGCATCTACATGTCGATCGCGAGCGAAGACCGCTTCCCGATCACCGACATCATGAAGCAGACACCGGAACTCCCCGAATCGAACCAGTGGGCGATCTTCCTGCGCAATCACGACGAGCTGACGCTCGAAATGGTCACCGATTCCGAGCGTGACTATTTGTGGAACACCTATGCGAGCGATCGCCGCGCACGTTTGAATCTCGGCATTCGCCGCCGTCTCGCGCCGCTGATGGAGCGCGACCGCCGCCGCATCGAGCTGATCAACTCGCTGCTGCTGTCGATGCCCGGCACGCCGGTCATCTACTACGGCGACGAACTCGGCATGGGCGACAACATCCACCTCGGCGACCGCGACGGCGTGCGCACGCCGATGCAGTGGTCGTCGGATCGCAACGGCGGCTTCTCGCGCGCCGACCCTGAGCAACTGGTGCTGCCGCCCGTGATGGGTACGCTGTACGGCTTCGACGCGGTCAACGTCGAAGCGCAGAGCCGCGACCCGCATTCGCTGCTGAACTGGACCCGCCGCATGCTTGCGACGCGGCGCGCGAAGCAGACCTTCGGACGCGGCACGATCCGCTTTTTGAAGCCTGAAAACCGCAAGATTCTCGCGTATCTGCGCGAGATGCCCGGCGCGGCGCCGATCCTGTGCGTCGCGAATCTGTCGCGTGCGCCGCAGGCGGTCGAGCTCGAGCTGTCAGAATTCAAAGGCTTCGTGCCGATCGAGATGACCGCCGATTCGGTGTTCCCCGCGATCGGCCAGTTGACCTATCTGCTGACGTTCCCGCCCTACGGCTTCCTGTGGTTCATGCTGTGCGAAGGCGGCGGGCGTCCGACATGGGCGCAGGCGCATTCCGAGCCGCTGCCCGAGTTCGTCACGATCGTGATCCGCGAAGGACAGTCCGGGCCGACACCCGAAAACGTGCGGCTGCTGGAATCCGAGGTGCTGCCGTCGTGGCTGAGCCGGCGCCGCTGGTTCGCGTCGAAAGATCAGAAGATGCACGCGGTGCGGCTCGCCGCGCTGACCACGATCCCGAACGGCGGCTTCGCGTTCACTGAAATCGAAGCAGACGTCGGCAACCACACCGAGCGCTACGTGGTGCCGATCGCGATCACATGGGGCGGCGAAACCACCACGCCGCTGTTTCTGCAACTGGCGCTTGCACGCGTGCGGCGGGGCCGCAACGTCGGCCATCTTACCGACGCGTTCTCGCTGCCGATCTTCGCGCACAACGTGCTGCGCAAGATGCGCGAGCGCGCGGTCGTGCCGACCGTGCAGAAAAGCGAGATCAAGTTCCTGCCGACTGAGCGCTTCGCCGAACTCGACGCTCTCGGCGAGCGGCCCGAGATTCGCTGGCTCGCGGCCGAACAGAGCAACAGCTCGCTGATCGTCGCCGATGCCGCAGTGCTGAAGCTGGTGCGACGGCTCGTCAGCGGCATCCATCCGGAAGCGGAAATCAGCCGCTATCTGACGCAGCTCGGCTATGCGAACACCGCGCCGCTGTATGGCGAAGTGGTGCGCGTCGATCCCGAGGGCGTGCCGCATACGCTGGCGATCCTGCAGGGCTTTATCGACAATCAGGGCGATGCGTGGAACTGGTCGCTCGACTATCTGCGCCGCTCGGTCGACGAACTCGCGATCGCGATCGACACCGAGACGCAGAGCGTACCCGATCGCACGAACGAGTCGATTCTGCTGGACGGTTACGGCGAACTCGCGGGCATCATCGGCCGCCGGCTCGGCGAGTTGCACGTCGCGCTCGCCACGCCGAGCGACGACCCCGCGTTCGCGCCGGAACCGGCCAACGCCAAACAGGTGAAGGCATGGGTCGAGGCGGCGCAGACGATGCTCGCGGCCGCGCTCGATCTGCTCGCGCCGCGCATCGCGGACATGAGCGACGCGGACACGAAGGGGCTCGCGCAAAGTCTGATCGATCGCCGCGCCGCACTCGTCGAGGCCGTCGACAAGCTGGTGCCGGGCGACGCGGGCGCGTTGCGCATCCGCATCCATGGCGACTTCCATCTCGGCCAGGTACTGGTCGCGCACGGCGACGCGTACCTGATCGACTTCGAGGGCGAGCCCGCGCGTTCGCTCGACGAGCGTCGCCAGAAATCGAGCCCGTTGCGCGACGTGGCCGGTCTGATGCGCTCGCTCTCGTATGCGAGCGCAGCCGCGCAATCGACCACCGAAGGCGCGCCGCAACAGACCGCCGATCGCAAGCGCGCGCTGTTCGAGCGCTTCCGCGCGCACGCGACCAGCGCGTTCCTCGCCGAATACCGCGCGGCCGCCGCGCAGTCGCCGACGCCGCTCGTCGCGCCCGAATCCGAGGAGGCGCTGCTCGATCTGTTCCTGATCGAGAAGGCCGCCTACGAAATCCGCTACGAAGCGGCCAACCGACCGGCGTGGCTCGGCTTGCCGGTGCGCGGCCTCGCGGCGCTCGTGAGCCGGCTGCTCGGCGACACCGGCAGGCCGCCGCACCACGATCCGTCAACCCAGGCGCCTGGCGCGGCCACGCCGCCTAACCCGGCCGAGGGCGACTATGAGTGAGCATGATCCGGCCGCAGGCCTTCAACCCGTCGATATCGACGCGCTCGTCGAAGCGCGTCACCCCGATCCGTTTTCGCAGCTCGGGCTGCATCAGACGGACGCGGGGCCGATCGTGCGCGCGCTGCTGCCGAACGCCGCGCACGTCACCGTGATTTCGCGCGCTGATGGCGCGACGCTCGGCGAACTCGAACAACTGCGCCCTGGCCTGTTCGCGGGCCGCATCACGTCGGCGATGCCGTACCGCTTGCGCATCGACTGGCATGGTGTGGTGCAGGAAGTGGAGGATACCTATTCGTTTGCTCCGGTGCTCGGCGACGAGCCGCTCGAACGTCTCGCGCGCGGCGATCCGTACGCGGTGCTCGAATGTCTGGGCGCGCGGCCGGTCGACGTCGACGGTGTGCCGGGCGTGCGCTTTGCGGTGTGGGCGCCGAATGCGCGGCGCGTGTCGGTGGTCGGCGACTTCAATGCGTGGGACGGCCGCCGCCATCCGATGCGGCTGCGTCACCAGGCGGGCGTGTGGGAGCTGTTCGTGCCGCGTGTCGGCGCCGGCACGCGCTACAAGTACGAGCTGCTGTCGCGCGACGGCCATCCGCTGCCGCTGAAGGCCGACCCGTGCGCGATGCAGACGGAAAAGCCGCCGGGCACCGCATCGATCGTCGCACACGTCGACGAGATCGAGCAGTTTCCGTGGAGCGATCACGAGTGGATCCAGTCGCGCGCCGACAAGCAGACCGCGCGCACGCCGATCACGATCTACGAAGTGCACGCGGAGTCGTGGCTGCGCGTCGCCGAGGAAGGCCAGCGTGGTCTCGTCTGGGAAGAGCTCGCCGAGCGGCTGATCCCCTATGCGAAGAGCATGGGCTTCACGCACATCGAATTTCTGCCCATCGCCGAGCATCCGTTCGGCGGTTCGTGGGGCTATCAGCCGCTCGGGCAGTTCGCGCCGTCCGCGCGCTTCGGCAAGCCCGAGCAGTTCGCGCGTTTCGTCGATCGCGCGCACGAAGCAGGGCTCGGCGTGATTCTCGACTGGGTGCCCGCGCATTTCCCGAACGACGCGCATGGCCTGATCGATTTCGACGGCACGCCGCTCTACGAGCATGCCGATCCGCGCGAAGGCTATCACCAGGACTGGAACACGATGATCTACAACCTCGGCCGCAACGAGGTCAGCGCGTTCCTGATCGCGTCGGGGCTCGCGTGGTTGAAGCGCTATCACGTCGACGGCCTGCGCGTCGATGCGGTCGCGTCGATGCTGTATCGCGACTACTCCCGTGCGGCCGGCGAGTGGGTGCCGAACATCTATGGCGGCCGCGAGAATCTCGAATCGATCGCGTTCCTGAAGCGGTTGAATCACGAGGTCCGCTATGTGCCGGGCGCGCCCGGCGCGATCACGGTCGCCGAGGAATCGACCGCATGGCCGGGCGTGACCGCGCGCCTCGCGGACGGCGGCCTCGGCTTCGACTTCAAGTGGAACATGGGCTGGATGCACGACACCCTGCACTACATGCACGAAGACCCGATGTATCGCCAGTATCACCACCACAACATGACGTTCGGCATGGTGTACGCATATTCCGAGCGCTTCGTGCTGCCGCTTTCGCACGACGAGGTGGTGCACGGCAAGGGCTCGCTGCTCGGCAAGATGCCCGGCGACCGCTGGCAGCGTTTCGCTAATCTGCGCGCGTACTTCGGTTTCATGTGGACGCACCCAGGCAAGAAGCTGCTGTTCATGGGCGGCGAATTCGGCCAGATGGCGGAGTTCGACCATGACGGCTCGCCGCATTGGCATCTTCTCGACGATTCGAACCACCACGGCGTGCAATTACTGGTGCGCGACCTGAACCATCTGTATCGCAACGAGCCCGCGCTGCATCTGCTCGACAGCGAACCGGGCGGCTTCGAATGGTTGATCGGCGACGACAGCGGCAACAGCGTGTTCGCCTATCGGCGCACCGACGGCGCGGGCCAGGAGTTCGTCGTGGTGTGCAACATGACGCCGGTGCCGCGGCTCGGCTATCGGCTCGGCATGCCGCGCGGCGGACGCTGGGTGGAAGTGCTGAATACCGATGCAGGCGTGTACGGCGGCTCGAACACGGGCAACGGCGGGCTGATTCATTCCGACCATGTATCGAGCCACGGCAGGCCACATTCCGCCGCGCTGATCTTGCCCCCGCTCGCGACGATCGTATTGCGCGCGGACTGAGAAAACGTGCCGTAACCCGGGCGCGCGGCGCACAGGCAGCCGCCGCGCGCCCGTTGCATGAAGACCCAGTCAGACCCGAGCTCCAGCTCGACAATCAGAACAGGAAAGGGAAATCATGTCGCATGCGTTGCCCGAGCGGTTGCTGCCCGGCTCGCCGTATCCGCTCGGCGCGAACTGGGATGGGCTGGGTGTCAACTTCGCGGTGTTCTCGGCCAATGCGCAGAAAATCGAGCTATGCCTGTTCGATTCAACCGGCCGCAAGGAGATTCGCCGCTTCACCATGCCCGAATGCACTGACGAGATCTGGCACGGCTATCTGCCGAACGCGCATCCGGGCACCGCGTACGGCTTTCGCGCGCATGGGCCGTATCAGCCGCATTTCGGGCATCGTTTCAATCCGCACAAGCTGCTGCTCGACCCGTATGCGCGCAAGCTCGTCGGGCAGTTTCGCTGGTCCGACGCGCTGTTCGGCTATCGCGTGCATTCGAATCGCGCGGACCTTTCGATCGACCGGCGCGATTCCGCGCCCGCGATGCCCAAGTGCGTCGTGGTCGACGAGGCGTTCGACTCGTCGCACGACAGGCGGCCCGACGTGCCGTGGGGCGAGACCGTGATCTACGAAACGCACTTGCGCGGCGCGTCGATGCTGCGCTCCGACCTGCGCCAGCATGAACGCGGCACGTTCGCGGCGCTCGCGTCGCCGGAGTTCATCGAGCATTTGCTGAAGCTCGGCGTGACCGCGGTCGAGCTGCTGCCCGTGCACGCGTTTCTGAACGACCGCTTCCTCGTGGAGCGCGGCCTGCGCAATTACTGGGGCTACAACACGGCGGCGTTCTTCGCGCCGGAGCCGACCTATCTGAGCACGCACCGGCTCGACGAAATGCGCATCGCCGTGCGCCAGCTGCACGCGGCCGGCATCGAGGTGATTCTCGACGTGGTCTACAACCACACTTGCGAAAGCAATGAGATGGGCCCGACCATTTCATGGCGCGGCCTCGACAATGCCAGCTATTACCGGCTGATTCCCGGCGACGAGCGTCACCATATCAACGACACGGGCTGCGGCAACACGGTCAATCTGCCGCATCCGCGCGTGCTGCAGATGGTGATGGATTCACTGCGCTACTGGTCGACCGCGTTCAATATCGACGGCTTCCGTTTCGATCTCGGCGTGACGCTCGGGCGCGAAAGCCACGGCTTCGATCCTGGCTCGGGCCTGTTCGACGCGTTGCGCCAGGACCCGGTGCTATCGCAACGCAAGCTGATTTCCGAGCCATGGGATCTCGGCCCTGGCGGCTATCAGCTCGGCAATCATCCGCCGGGATTCAGCGAATGGAACGACCGTTTCCGTGACACGGTGCGACGTTTCTGGCGTGGCGATGCCGGCCTGCGGCCCGACCTCGCCGCGCGCCTGACCGGGTCGGCCGATCTGTTCAACCGGCGGCATCGCAAGCCGTGGGCGTCGATCAACTTCGTCACGTCGCATGACGGCTTCACCTTGGCCGATGTCACCGCGTACGAGCAGAAGCACAACGAAGCCAACCTGGAAGACAACAACGACGGCCACAACGAGAATTGCAGCCGCAATTGGGGTCTCGAAGGCGCGACCGACGACCCCGCGATCCTCGCGACCCGCCGTCGCGTGTCGCGCTCGCTGATCGCGACACTGATGATCGCGCTCGGCACGCCGATGCTGCTGGCCGGCGACGAAGCGCTGCGCACGCAGCGCGGCAACAACAATGCGTACTGTCAGGATAACGACCTATCCTGGATCGACTGGGACCTCGCGGATTCGCCGGAAGGTCAGCGCATGACCGAATTCGTCGCGCGCGTGATCGGGCTGCGCAAGCGCCATCCGCTGCTACGTGAAACGCGCTTTCTGTTCGGCGACCGCGAAGTGCTGCCCGGCCTGTTCGACGTCGGCTGGTTCGACGAACACGGCGATCCGCTGACGATCGAAGCGTGGCAGGACCCGGAGGGACGCGCGTTCACGTTGCGTCGCGCGGGTCCGGGCCTGAATGGCGAAACCGAAGTATTGTTAATGATGCTCAACGCTCACGAGGAGCCGCTGCAGTTCGCGCCTCCCGCGCCGCACCTGGAATGGCATGTGCTGTTAGACACGGCCGATCCGGAATGCGCGCCGCAGCGGCTCGCGACGGCCGAACTCGAGGTCGCCGCGCACGGCCTCGTGATACTCGCCGCGCAACCGACCGGTGAAGCGGATTGGCAAGCCGGCTGGGTGGCTGGCGCGCAGCACGGGCCGCGGCTGTTGACCGCGCTGCCGCCCGATCCGGGCGCGCAGACCGCAAACGATGTTGGTTCGCAATGAACGATGCACTGCGGCGACCTCGTTTGAGCGTGGATAAATCGCGCCGCAGCCGGGGTGGCAAGAATGTTGCGACGCAATGCCTGCTTGCGTTGCGTCGCATTGCCGTCCAGGCTCGTTAGCAGATTCGAATGGTGAAGACATGTCTGAAAGTCCGATTGATCCTCACACGCATCATTACGCGCACTGCCTGCCGTTCAGCGCGCAGTTGATCGGCGCGAGCGGCACGCGACCGCGCACGCGGTTCCGTTTTTGGGCACCGTCGTGCAGCAGCGTGCAGGTGGTGGTCGAAAACGGCCCCGCGCAAGGCGCGCACGACATGGCTCCGACCGGCAACGGCTGGTTCGAGACCACCGTCGAGAGCGGCGCAGGCACGCTGTATCGGTTCCAGCTCGACGACGGGCAGGCGGTGCCCGATCCGGCCTCGCGGTTCCAGCCGCGGGACGTGCACGGCCCGAGCGAGGTCATCGATCCGCGCGCCTACCATTGGGAACACACCGAATGGCACGGCCGGCCCTGGGAAAGAAACGGTGCTGTACGAATTGCACGTCGGTGCGATGGGCGGGTATGCGGGCGTGCAAAAGCGCCTGCCCGAGCTCGCCGCGCTCGGCGTCACCGCCATCGAACTGATGCCGTTGAACGACTTTCCCGGTCGTCGCAACTGGGGTTACGACGGCGTGTTGCCGTACGCGCCCGACTCCGCATACGGCCGCCCCGACGAACTGAAGGCGCTGATCGACGCCGCGCATGGTGTGGGCCTGATGGTGTTTCTCGACGTCGTCTACAACCACTTCGGACCGGACGGCAACTATCTGCATACTTACGCGGAGCCGTTTTTCCGCGCAGGCGTGAACACGCCGTGGGGCCCCGCGATCGACTTCGAGCGCAGCGAAGTCAGCGACTTCTTCACCGACAACGCCGTCTACTGGATCAACGAGTACCGCTTCGACGGACTGCGCTTCGATGCGGCGCATGCGATCGACAATCCCGGGTGGCTGCGCGAGCTGTCGGACCATATCCGCGCGCGCGTGCAGCAGGGCCGTCAGGTGCATCTGGTGGTCGAAAACGAGCACAACAGCGCGAGCCTGCTCGACGCGCATTTCGACGCGCAATGGAACGACGACGCGCACAACACGCTGCACGTGCTGCTGACCGGCGAAACCGAAGGCTATTACCACGCGTATGCCAACGAACCGATTCGCCGGCTCGCGCGAGTGCTGGCCGAAGGCTTCGCGTATCAGGGCGAGCCGTCGCCGCTGCACGATGGTGCGCCGCGTGGCGAAGCGAGCGCGCATCTGCCGCCGACGTCGTTCGTGATGTTTTTGCAGAACCACGATCAGATCGGCAACCGTGCGTTCGGCGAACGTCTGCGCAAGCTGACCTCGGATGACGCGCTGCGCGCCGCGACCGCGTTGCTGTTGCTGTCGCCGCAAATTCCGCTGCTGTTCATGGACGAGGAGCACGGTTCGACGCAACCGTTCCTGTTTTTCACCGATTACACCGGCGATCTCGCCGACGCCGTGCGCGAAGGGCGCCGCCGTGAATTCGCGCGCTTTGCCGCGTTCAGCGATGAGAAACGCCGCGCGCAGATTCCCGATCCGAACGATGCCCAGACCTTCGCCGCCTCGTCGCCACCCGCGCCCGATGTACAGCCGACGCCGGATCGGCTCGACTGGATGCATTACTACAAGTCCGCGCTCGCGGTGCGCGCGAAGCTGATCACGCCGCGCCTGAAACATACGAAGGCGTGCGGCGCGACCGTGCTGCGCGATGCCGGTGGCGGCGACGCGAACGCGCTGATCGCGCGCTGGAATCTCGGCGATGGTGAGACGCTGTCGATCGCGCTGAATCTGTCGCAGCAGAACGTCGCGTTCGACGCCATCCCCGACGGCAAGATCATTTTCGAAACACCGCCGCGCGCGCGCGAACAGGCCGACGCGCGGGTGTTGCCCGCGCATGCGTGCATCGCTTGGCTGACCGGCGACATCAACGAATTCGCGAGCCGCCACGATGCGCGCATCGCATCGCACGAGGAGCAGCGCGCGTGACGACCCGACGCCCCAACGACAGGCTCGCCGCGCTCGCCACCCGCGCAGGCTTCGAGGTGGAGTGGCAGGACGCGCACCATCATACGCAGCACGTGCCGGAGAAGACTCTTGGCACGCTGCTCGAACGCATGGGTCTGCCGTGCGGCAACGTCACGGATATCCGCCACAGCGCCGCTGCTCTGGAGGCCGAACTATCGGGCCGTCGGCTGCCGCCGCTGATGACCGCGGTGATCGGGCGTGGCATCGCGCTGCCCGCGGCCGCGGTCAGGTCGGGCAGCCATTACCGGATCGAGCTGGAGAGCGGCTCGATCATCGACGGCCGCTTCACCGCGCCGAAAGGCGAGGAAGCGCTGCTCGCGCCGATCGACGAAACCGGCTATCACACGCTCGTGATCAACGACCAGCGCATGACGCTCGCGGTCGCGCCGCCGCGCTGCTACACCGTCGCCGACGCGTGGCGCACGCTGCACGGCGGCGACGGAGAAGGCGAACGCGAAGCCGCGCCGCCCGCGCCGCCGCTGTGGGGCATCGCCGCGCAACTGTATGGCTTGCGCCGCACCGGCGACGGCGGTATCGGCGATTACACGGCGCTCGCGCAGCTCGCGCGGCACGGCGCGCAGCGCGGCGCGCACGCGCTCGCCGTCAGTCCGACCCACGCGATGTTCAGCGCGCAGCCCGAGCGCTTCAGCCCGTACGCGCCGTCGTCGCGTTTATGGCTCAACGTCACGCATATCGATCCGGCCGCGGTGTTCGGCGCGGATGCGTCCGCGTCCGCATCGGCGCAGGCCGGCAACGCGTGGTCCAAATACGAAGAGCTGCCGCTGATCGATTGGCCGCACGCGACCCCGCTGAAGCTCACGGTTTTGCGCACGCTGTACGAGCAGTTCAGCGCCAACGAGCGCCCGCAGCACTCGCCGCGGGCGCTCGAATTTCACGGCTTCTGCGAACGCGCGGGGCGCGCGCTCGAAGATCATGCGCGCTTCGAAGCGCTGCAGGCCGCGCAGCTCGCGCAAGGCGGCGACGGCCATTGGCGCAACTGGCCCGATGCGTTGCGCGACCCACGCAGCCCCGAAGTCGAGGCGTTCGCCGCCGCGCATCGCGACGAGGTCGACTTTCATCTGTTCCTGCAGTGGCTGGCATCGCGCGGGCTGTTGCACGCTCAGCACACCGCGCGCGAAGCCGGCATGGCGGTCGGCCTGATCGCCGATCTCGCGGTGGGTTGCGACAGCGCCGGCAGTCATGCATGGTCCTATCCCGACGACATGCTGCAGGGCGTGTCGGTCGGCGCGCCGCCCGATCTCTTCAACCAGGCCGGCCAGTCGTGGGGACTCACGACCTTTTCGCCGCGCGCGATGCGCACACAAGGCTTCGCCGCGTTCATCGACATGCTGCGCGCGGCGTTCGCGCATGCCGGCGGCATCCGCATCGATCACATCCTCGGCTTGCGGCGTCTGTGGCTCGTGCCCGAAGGCGAAAGCGCGCGCAATGGCGCGTATCTGCGCTATCCGCTCGAAGACCTGCTGCGGCTGATCGCGCTCGAATCGTGGCGGCATCGCTCGATCGTGATCGGCGAGGACCTCGGCACCGTGCCGTCCGGGTTTCGGGAGCGGCTCGACGAGCACGGCATCGAGGGGATTCGCGTGCTGTGGTTCGAAGGCGCCCCCGACGGCAACGGCTTCAAGGCGCCGGCCGATTGGGACCGCTACGCGGTCGGCACGACGACCACGCACGATCTGCCGACCGTCGCCGGCTGGTGGCGCGGCAGCGACATCATGTGGCGCAACCGCATCGGCCAGACGATGGCGCGCGCCGACGGGCGCGATCCCGAGGAAGCGGCGCTCGAAGAGCGCGCGCAGCAGCGCGCCGACTTGTGGCGCGCGTTCCAGCAAGCGGGCGTGGCCGCGCCCGAGGTCGCGCCGCCGGACGCCGACAACGCGCCGGTCGACGAAGCGCTCGCATTCGTCGCCGCGACACCCGGGCCGCTCGTCACGTTTCCGCTCGAAGACCTGCTCGCGCTCGACGAGCAGCCGAACCTGCCGGGCTCGATCGACGAACATCCGAACTGGCGCCGCCGCATGACGCTGCCCGTCGACGCGATGTTCGACGACCCCGTGTTCACCGACCGCCTGCTGGCCGTCGACGGCGCGCGCCGCGCCGCCGCGCGTTCATCCAACACTTCCGCGGAGCCTGACACGCCATGACCGTTCCACGCTCCACACTGCGCCTCCAGTTCCATCGAGGCTTCACGTTCGACGACGCCGCGCGGCACATCGACTACTTCGCCGCGCTCGGCATCAGCCACCTGTACGCGTCGCCGATCACGACGGCCGAGCCCGGCTCGATGCACGGCTACGACACCGTCGACTACACCCAGGTCAGTGCCGAATACGGCGGCGAGGCGGGCCTGAAGCACCTCGTCGACAAGCTGCGCGCGCACGACATGGGGCTCATCGTCGACATGGTGCCGAATCATATGGGCGTCGGCGGGTCGAGCAACGCGTGGTGGCTCGACATCCTCGAATGGGGCCGCCACAGCGCGTATGCGCGTCATTTCGACGTCGACTGGCATTCGCCCGATCCCGCACTGCGCGGCAAGGTGCTGCTGCCGACGCTCGGCGCGTCGTACGGCGAAGAACTGGCGGCGGGCCGCATCGGGCTGCATTTCGCGGCCGACAGCGGACGCTTTCATATCGGCTACGGTCCGCACGTGTTCCCGATCTGCCCGGTCGATTACGCGGCGATCCTGCAAGGCGCCGACCGCGCCGATCTGAGCGCGCTCGCGAATCGCTTTCAGGGACTCACCACGCAGCCCGCCGACCAACCACGCGCCGCCGAGGCGCGCGACGCGCTGCGCGAGTTCGTCGCGCGCGAAGGCGAGTCGGCGATCGAGTTCGTGCTGGAGACTTACGCGCCCGAGGATCCGGTCACGCGCGACCGGCTGCATCGGCTGCTCGAGCGGCAGCATTTCCGGCTCGCGTGGTGGCGCACCGCCTCCGACGAAGTGAACTGGCGGCGCTTCTTCGACATCTCGACGCTCGCCGGCGTGCGCGTCGAGCGGCCCGAGGTGTTCGAGGCGGTGCACGCGCTGATCTTTCGCCTCTATCGCGAAGGGCTCGTCGACGGCTTGCGGATCGATCACATCGACGGGCTCGCCGAGCCGCGCGAATACTGCCAGCGTTTGCGCCAACGGCTCAGCGAGTTGCGCGACACCGCGCCGTATGTGGTGGTGGAGAAGATTCTCGGCCGTGGCGAGCCGTTGCGCGACGACTGGCCCGTCGACGGCACGACGGGCTACGACTTCATGAACGACGTCGGCGCGCTGCTGCACGATCCGGCCGGCGCGGACCCGCTCGCCGGTACGTGGGCCGAGCTCACCGGCCGCAGCGCGCGCTTCGCCGATGAAGCGCACGCGGCGCGGCGCAAGATTCTCGCGGAAAACTTCTCGGCGGAACTGGACCGCGCGGCGCGCGCGCTGCATCGGATCGCACGCGATTCGCTGAGCACGCGCGACTTCACGTACCCGGCGCTGCGCCGCGTGCTGACCGAACTGGTCGTGCATTTCCCCGTGTACCGCATGTATCCGCTGGGCGGACTGCGCAGCGCCGCCGACAACGTCTATTTCGAGGAGGCGCTCGCGGGCGCGCGCGCTTCGCTGCCGCGCTCGGACCATGCGGCGCTCGAGCGCGTGAATGCGTGGCTCGGCGGCAGCGCCGAAGAGGCCTCGCCCGCGCGGCCCGGCGCGCAGTCGCAGCAGCAGGCGCAAGGCGGCGGAGCGCCGCCGCATGCGGGCTCGTCCCGGCGCAGCGCGCAAACGCTGTTTTCGCAGCTGACCGCGCCGCTCGCCGCCAAGGCGATCGAGGACACCGCGTGCTATCGCTACGGCCGTCTGCTGTCGCGCAACGAAGTCGGCTCGGACCCGGGCGAGTTCGCGCTGTCGGTGGAGCAGTTTCATGCGGGCAATCTCGAGCGCGCGCAACGTTTTCCTCATGCGATGCTTGCGACCGCCACGCACGATCACAAGCGCGGTGAAGATGTGCGCGCGCGGCTCGCGGTGCTCAGCGAGATCGCCGACGAATGGGGCGCGACGTTGCGTGCATGGTCGACGTTGAACGCGCCGCAGCGTCGAGCGCTCGACGGCATGCCGATCAACAGCGTGAGCCAGGACAAGAGCGACGCATGGGCTCCCGGCCCCGCCGCCGAGGCGATGCTGTATCAAACGCTGGTGGGCTGCTGGCCGCCGCCGCTGCGCGCCGACGACGAAGCCGGCGTCAAGGAGCTGGCCGAGCGCGTCGCGCAATGGCAGTTGAAGGCTCTGCGCGAGGCGAAGCTGCAAACCAGCTGGATTGCGCCCGACGAAGCCTACGAAGCCGGCTGCCGCGAATTCCTGTTCGGCATCCTTGCGCCGCAGCGGCGCGACGCCTTTCTGAAGGAGCTGTCGGCGTTCGTCGAGCGCATTGGTCGCGCGGGCGCGCTCAACAGCCTGCAGCAGACGGTGTTGCGCGTCGCGTCGCCTGGGATCCCTGATCTTTATCAAGGCACCGAGCTGTGGGACTTCAGCCTCGTCGATCCGGACAATCGGCGGCCCGTCGATTTCGCGAAACGCGAGGCGTGGCTGCCGCAGACGCAAACGCCGCCGTCGGAATTTCTGGCGGACTGGCGCGACGGGCGCGTAAAGCTCGCGGTGATCCAGCGCGTGCTGGCGTTGCGCGCGCATCTGCCGGAGCTACTGAGTCAGGGCGCGTATCTGCCGCTCACGGTGCGCGGCGCGCATGCGTCGAGTGTGATCGCGTTCGCGCGGCGGCATGGCAATGCGTGGGCCGTGGTGATTGCCAGCCGGTTGGCCGCGCGACTGCTTGGCGATGATGCTGGTCTGCCGCTCGTCGAGCCGGCGCAATGGGCGGATACGGCCATCGAAATGCCGCCCGATCTGTCGGCGCGTGCGCTGTTCGATTGGCTGAGCCCCGCCGCGCCGAAAGTCGACGATCACGGGCTGCTATATCTGCGCGACGCGCTCGCCGCGATGCCGGTCGCGGTGTTGGTTGAGGATGGGGTGCCTCGAAGCTGAGGCGGCTAAAAAGGGTTGAGGCTTCAGCTTGGCTCGACCCTCAACCGCCCTCGTCGTCGAACAGCTTCGGATACACGCGCACGAGCACGATGCGCGGTCCCTTCATCTTCTTGACCACGACGTCGAAGTCTTCGAACTCGACGCGCTGCCCTTCGCTCGGCAGATCGTTGAGCGCCTGGATCACGAGCCCGCCCACCGATTCGGCCTTGCCTTCATCGATGTCGATACCCAGAGCACGTTCGAGCGACACCACCGGCAAGCTGCCCTTGCCCATCAGCGTGCCGTCGTCCATGCGGGTCCAGTCGGCGTCGCCCTGGCGGAATTCATCGTGGATCTGCCCGACCAGCGCGCCGAGCAGGTTGTCGAGCGTCAGGAAGCCGATCGGTTTCGCGTTCTTGTGGCCGACCAGCGCGAAGTGCGGCGCGCCCTTGCGAAAGCGCCGGAACAGTTCGAGCGCCGGCATGTCCGGCTTCACGTACTGCACGGGGCGGACGTAGCGCGACAGGTCGTCGAGCGTGCTGCCCGCCTGGCGCGCGAGCAGCAGGTCCTTCAGATGGATCATGCCGGCCACGCGTTCGCCGGATGCATCCTCGAACAGCGGATAGCGGCTGAAGCGGTGCCGCGCGACCACCTGCATGTTGTCGCGCAACGGCAGATCGCGCCGCAGGCACACCATTTCATGCGACGGCCGCATCAGGTCCGATACGGTCATTCGCGAGAAGTCGAGCGAGTGCGCGATCGTGTTCCATTCGTCCTGGCTGTACGCGCCGGTCGACGCACCGAGTTCGCTCGCGACGTTCGCGCGGCGGCCGCGCAGGATCAGCTTGAGTTCCTCGGTCGAGTAACGCGAGTCGTGACCCTGGTCGGTATCGAGCCCCGCGGCCTTCAGCACCGCGTTCGCGCTCGTGTTGAGCAGCCAGATGGCCGGGTACATGGCCCAGTAGAAACCGTACAGCGGCGTCGCGGTCCACAGCGAAATTTTCTCCGCCTCGCGAATCGCGAGCGACTTCGGCGCGAGTTCGCCGACCACGATATGCAGGAACGAAATACACGAAAACGCGAAGAACAGTGAAATGCCATGCATCAGCTTCTCGGACTCGACGCCGATCACGGTGAAAAGCGGCATCAGCAGTTGCGCGAACGCCGGTTCGCCGATCCAGCCGAGGCCGAGCGACGCGAGCGTGATGCCGAGCTGACACGCCGACAGATATGCGTCGAGCTGTCCGTGCACCTTCGCGAGCAGACGTCCGCGCATGCCATGCTGGGTGGCAAGGCTTTGCACGCGGGTCTGCCGCAGTTTGACCAGACCGAATTCGGCTGCGACGAAAAAGCCGTTGAGTGCAACCAGAAACATTGCACCGATAAGAGCGACAACCTGGATCAAAGCGACGGGCTCCGGCAACAAAAGTTGTCAGTATAGGGGCTGAAAGCTCGATGAATTCTTGATTGTGCGCCAACGCATTCGCGCGCGACGCTCATTTCGGCCCCGCCGCGCTGAATGGCACGCGCAGCACGAGCGTGGCGGGGGTCGCGGTGACGCCGTCCGCTTCCGTCGTATCGCTTTGCTCGAAGCTTCCGCCGTGCGCCTCCGCGACGCGTTTGCACAACGCGAACACCCACGCGATGCGCTTCGCCTCGTGCGGTTCGCCCGCCTGCTTGCGCGCGAACGCTTCGAGCACATGCGGCAGCGCGGCGTCGTTCAACGCGGCCTCGTTCGGCTCGTACGTGACGCTCGCATGCCATGTGCCGTTGTCCGCGCGCGCGGCCAGAGCGACCTCGGTGCCCCGCGCGCTCGCTTCGACGGCGAACGTCAGCATCAGCCACACCGCGGCGGCGAGCCGAGCGCGGTCTCCGTTCAGTTGCTCGGTGGCGATCTGCGAGTCGAGCCGCACTTCGACGCCGCGCGCGCGGGCGAGGCCGGCGCGGACTTCCTCGACGGTTTCGTCGAGCAGCGGATGCAGCGGAAAGGGTTCATACGTGAGCGCGAGCGATTTCGTTTCGGCGCGCGTCGCATCGACGATCGTCTCGAGCAGCTTCACCTGCTGATCGACGCCGCTGCGAATGCCGGTGATCGCGCGCTGCGAATTGGGATCGTTCGCGTCGAGCTTGCGCTCGAGCACGTACGCCCAGCTATGAATCGCATTCAACGGACCGCGCAGGTCGTGCGACACCTGCGACAGCACGTGATCGCGCATGAACAACGCGGTTTCCGCGCGCAGCAGCGCGCTGCGTTCGGTGATGACGAAGCCGGCCGACGCCGGCTGGGCGCCAGCAGTCCCGTTGGGTGACGTAGTCACGATCGAGTCCTCTCAGGCAATGCTGGATGATGGGGGGAAGCCTCATTATAGGCATCCCGTTCGGACCGGCCAGTCGAGGCCGAATCGCGACGCGGGACGCAATCCGCATGCCATGCGCGGAACCGGACCAGACTCGGCGATCGACGTCAACGCGCCTACAATGTCGGTTTTACGTTTTGATCTGAGGAGCAACGCATGTCGACTGTGACGACCGAATCCGGCCTGAAGTACGAAGATCTCGTGGAAGGTACCGGCGCCGAAGCCGTGGCCGGCAAGACCGTGACCGTGCATTACACGGGCTGGCTGACCGACGGCCAGAAGTTCGATTCGAGCAAGGACCGCAATGACCCGTTCGCGTTCGTGCTGGACGGCGGCATGGTCATCAAGGGCTGGGACGAAGGCGTGCAAGGCATGAAGGTCGGCGGCAAGCGCAAGCTGACCATTCCGCCGCAACTCGGCTACGGCGTGCGCGGCGCGGGCGGGGTGATTCCGCCGAACGCGACGCTCGTGTTCGAAGTCGAACTGCTCGAAGTCTGAACCCACGCCTGAGTATTGTCGTGAGCCACGCCGCCGTCACCGCCCCCAACGTTTCGCTGCGCTGCTATGGCGCGATCGAAGCGTCGGACGTGCACGACTTCCACCAGGTCGTGCTGGGGCTCGACGGCGCAATGGTGATGGCGGTTGACGGCGTCGCCGAGCAGATCGACGCCAGCTCCGCATGGCTGATCCCGGCCGGCGCGCGGCACGATTATGCGGGTGTCGGCACCAACCGGCAGCTCGTGCTCGATTTGCCTGCGGCGTCGCTGGCGGTGCCCGAGCGGTTGTTCGAGCGCGCGCGCGCCGTGGCCGTTGATCCGTCGCTCGCACAACTCGTGCGCGCGATTGCCGCGCATGCTGCGGGCGGCGTGGGCGAAGCGCCTGGTAATGCCTTCGGTCACCGTCGCTTTCATTGGGATGCTGCGGCACGCCTGGGCGCCGCGCTTGTCGCCGATTCCGGCGCACTAGCCGGTGTGCAGAGCGAAGGCGTTCGCCTCGATTTCGCGCGCATCGACCGCTGGCTGCGCGCGCATCTGTCCGAGCCGCTGAAGATCGCGGACCTCGCCGCGCACTGCGGTTTCGGCATGCGGCGTTTTCATCAACTGTTTATCGATGCGTTCGGCGAGACGCCGCATCGCTATTTGCAGCGGCTGCGGCTCGACACGTCGATCACGCTGCTTGCGGAAGCGCGTCTTTCGTTGACCGATATCGCGCTCGAGATCGGTTTCGGCGATCAGAGCGCTTACACGCACGCGTTCACGCGGCGTTTCGGGCTGGCGCCCGGGCAGTGGCGCGCGTTGCGGCACTGAGCGCGGCGGAGGTGGCGCGGAGGCGCTTTGAGGCCTTTGAGGCCTTTGAGGCCATTTGAAGCCTGTATGCCGCGAACAGGTTTTGCCCTGCCTGTCAGCTTTCGAGCCCACATTGCAGATCCGCACGGATATCGCCCGCGTTTTCAAGCCCCACCGCAAATTCGAGCCCCGGATAGAACACGCGATTGACGGCCGGATGCGAGTCGAGCCAGCGCTGCGTACGAACGGAAACACCTTTTCCATGATGATTTTCTTCGAACCGACCAGCGCGCCGCCGAGCACACGGCCCTAGCCGTCGAGGAACCTGGTCGCAGAATGCATGACGACGTCCGCGCCGAGCTTCAGCGGCTGCTGCAACGCCGGGCTGCAGAAGCAGCTATCGACGACGAACAGCGCATTCGCGTAATGCCGAACTTGCTGAAGATCTGCGAGAACATGCCGAGCGTCGAGCCGAACAGCGCCCGCGAGCTGACGAGGTGATCGCCCGTCTGCAACGTCGACATCACGACCGACATGATCGCGGCCATGCCCGAAGCCGTCGCGATGCAGGCCTCGCCGCCTTCGAGCGCGGCCAGACGGTCCTGGAACATCGACACGGTCGGGTTCGAGAAGCGCGAGTACGTGAAATAGTCCTCGGAATTCCTGAAGCGCTCGGCGGCGTCCGCGGCGCTCGCGAACACGAAGCTCGAGGTCAGGAAGATCGCTTCCGAGTGCTCGTTGAAATCGCTGCGCACGGTGCCCGAGCGAACGGTCAGCGTGTCGAAGTCAAAGTCGTGGAAGTCGTCCATGTGGGTTCTGGTCTCCAGGTTTCCGTGGCTGCTTCCGTGGCTAAATGAGGCAGCAACAAAAAAGCCCGCTTTTGCGTCGGCATAAGCGGGCTTCATGTACGGGGAGGCTGGAGCCAGGGCGGACGACTGTCGCGTGTACGCTCAACCCACCGACAGTTGCAGATGCAGCTGCGAACGCGCCGGGCCGCCACCGTCGATCGCTTCGCTCGCGGCATCGCGATCCGATTGCGACGACGGCGCGAGACGCGCGCTTTCGATGCGGTCGAGGTATTCGGTCGTGATGTCGCCGGTCACGTAGTTGCCGTCGAAGCACGAAGCCTCGAACTCCTTCAGCGCCGGATTGATATCGCGCACCGCCTGCTTCAGCGCATCGACGTCCTGATACACGAGGTGATCCGCGCCGATCATGCGCGCAACTTCCTCGTCCGAGCGGCCGTGCGCGACCAGTTCGCCGCGCGTCGGCATATCGATGCCGTAGACGTTCGGGAATTTCACCGGCGGCGCCGCCGACGCGAAAATCACCTTGTTCGCGCCCGCATCGCGCGCCATCTGCACGATTTCATGCGACGTCGTGCCGCGCACGATCGAGTCGTCGACGATCAGCACGTTCTTGCCCTTGAACTCGATGTTCATCGCGTTCAGCTTCTGGCGCACCGACTTCTTGCGCACCGCCTGCCCCGGCATGATGAAGGTACGGCCTACATAGCGGTTCTTGAAGAAGCCCTCGCGATACTCGACGCCGAGCTTCTTCGCGACCTGCATCGCGGCCGGGCGCGACGAATCGGGAATCGGCATCACCACGTCGATTGCGACGTCGGGCAGCTCGCGCCTGATCTTCTCGGCGAGGTAGTCGCCCATGCGCAGACGCACGTTGTAGACCGGCACGCCGTCGAGCACCGAATCCGGACGCGCCAGATACACGAGTTCGAAGATGCAGGGGTTCAGGCTGGTGGTCGTCGCGCATTGCTGCGAATGCAGCTGGCCTTCGGCGTCGATGAAAATCGCCTCGCCCGGCTGCACGTCGCGCACGAATTCGAAACCGACACCTTCGATCGCCACCGATTCCGACGCCAGCATCCACTCGACGCCGTCAGCCGTTTCCCGTTTGCCGAGGCACAGCGGACGGATGCCGAACGGGTCGCGGAGACCAAGCAGGCCGTAGCCAGCGATCAACGCGACGATCGCATACGAGCCGCGCACCCGCCGATGCACACCCGACACCGCCTTGAACAGCGCGGCCGGATCGAGCTGCAGACCCGAGCTCGACAGTTGCAGCTCGTGCGCGAGCACGTTGAGCAGCACTTCGGTATCGGAATTGGTGTTCACGTGGCGGCGGTCGATGCGGAACATCTCATCTTTCAGCTGCTGCCAGTTGGTGAGGTTGCCGTTATGCGCGAGGATGATGCCGAACGGCGCGTTCACGTAGAACGGCTGCGCTTCTTCTTCGCTCGACGCCGAACCGGCGGTCGGGTAACGGACCTGGCCGATGCCCGTCGTGCCCGGCAGGCTGCGCATGTTGCGCGTGCGGAACACGTCGCGCACCATGCCGTTGGCCTTGTGCATGTGGAAATTGCTGCCGTTCGCCGTTGCGATGCCGGCGGCGTCCTGACCGCGATGCTGCAGAAGCAGCAGGCTGTCATAGATCAGCTGGTTGACCGGGGAATGGGAAACTACGCCTACGATGCCGCACATGGCATGTCCTTCAAAGGTACGAAATTCGTGATGGCGACCGGTGCCTGCGACCGCGCCCGCGCTTTCATGCGACGGCACGCGCTACGACGTCAAGGCAGCCGGTATGCGCCGGAGTCCTGTTGCGCATTGCTCGGGGCGCCCGAATCGTCCACATGGACGTAAGCGGCGAGCGCCTCGGGGAGCAGCGGTTTCATTGCGCGTACGCCCGCAACCGCATACGGACGAAGCAGCGCGTTGCGCCAGAATTCCTCTTTGGGCAGTTCGGTCAAGCCTGCGAGGGCGACCAGAATCAGCACCAGAACGACCCCACGCACGAGGCCGAACATCAAACCGAGCGAGCGGTCCGCACCACCCAGTCCCGTGACCTGCACGAGGCGGCTGAGCAGCGCGCTCACCACGCTCGTGACCAGCACTACGCCGATCACCACGAGCGAAAAAGCCAGCAGCCACTGCGTCAACGCGCCGCCTGGCCAGGTAGACGGGATATACGGGACCACGTAGCCCACGAACTCGCAAGCGATGAAAAACGCCGCGACCCAGCCGATCAAACCAAACACTTCCGACAGCAAACCGCGCCAGGCGCCTCGCAGCGCCGACAAACCGATCACCGCCATTACAGCGTAGTCGAAGGCAGTGAACATCGCTCGCTTACTGTGCTCTGCCGCCGTTCGAGCCCGACACGAGGCCCGCCTCGCGGACCTTCGCGACAGCGGCGGTGGCCGCGGCGCGGTCGGCGAACGGGCCTGCACGCAGCAATGTCAGCGTCGAGCCGTCGGCTTGCTTCCTATGTTCCGTATATGTAGGCACGCCTGCCGCTTTCAACTTCGCGGCCCAATTGCGCGCGTTCGCTTCGTTCGAGAAGGCGCCGAGCTGCACCGCGAAACGGTTGCCCGGCGGCGAGGCCGGCGTGCCGGAGTTCGCGTCGGCGCTGGCGGTGGCCGTGTTCGCTTCGTCGTCGGTCGACGCCGACGGTGTGGTGGCGGGTGCCTTCATCTGTTTGGCGGGGGCAGCAGGCGCGGTGTTGGCTGCGAGCGATTGCGTTTGCGGCTTCGCGGCGGGCTTCGGCGTCGCGGCGGTAACAGCGCCAGTTGCGGCGAAGGGGGTCGCGCCTTGTTTCGCTGCGGTCGATTGCGTCGATTTGGCGGCGAAGACCGAGGCTGCCGCCGTGGTCGCCGCGCTCGTTGCCGGCGCGAGGCCGGACGCAGCCACGCCCGTGTCGGCGGCCGGCGGATTGTCCAGCGCGACGCCGGCCTGCACGTCTTCGTTGGCGGTGGATCTGGAGAGCTTCGGCGCGGGCCGGTTCGGAATGTCGATCGAGATGTCGTCGGTGACGGGCTTGGGGTGCGAGTCCAACACCATCGGCAGGATGATCACCGCCGCGACAACCAGTGCGATTGCGCCGACGAGCCGGCGGCGCGCGCGCTGCTTTTCCGGCAGCGTGGGGTCGAGCAGCATTGCATCTGCATCGACGGTGCGCTCGGTGCGGCGGGTGCGCCGCTCGACGCGTTCACCCCGGGTGGCCCGATTGGAACTGGTGTTTGCGCCGCGCCGGCTGGGCGCGTCGTCTTTCTTGCCGAACGAGAAAATTCCCATGAATCGCTTGGTTCGAGCCTGGTGCCCGCTCAGTGTTGCTGCGATTTCCGGTAGGCCATCACACCCGCTACCGTATAGAAACTGCCGAAAACGACGATTCTATCATTCTCTGACGCACGTTTTAGCGCGTCCTGGAAAGCCTGCGCCGGCGTCGCATAACGCATGACGCTGCTGTCGGCGCCGTCTTCCACGCCCAGCTCGCGCAACACGGTTTCCAGCTCTTGCGCGGACGCGGCGCGCGGGGTCGGCAGATCGGTCACGCACCAGTGATCGATCTCGCCTTTCAGATGACTTAGCACGCCGGCGATGTCCTTGTCGCGCATCGCGCCGAACACCGCGTACGTGTACGGGAAAAAGCCCATGTTGCCGAGGTTCTGCCCGAGCACCGCGGCGGCATGCGGATTGTGGCCGACGTCGAGCACGATGGACGGCTTGCCCGGCAGTACCTGGAAACGGCCCGGAAGATCCACGTTGGCGATGCCGAGCCGGATGTCCTGCGCGGACACCGGCAGACGGTCGCGCAAAGCTTCGAGCCCGGCCAGCGCCGCCGACGTGTTGATCAGCTGATTCGCGCCGCGCAGCGATGGATACGCGAGCGCCGAGCGCCGCAGCGTCGGGCCGACATAGCTCCACTGCTGTCGCTCGCTGCCGGCCTGGCCTTCGTAACGGAAATCGCGGCCGAACAACCACAATTGCGCCCCGATCTTTTCCGCGTGATCGATCAACGATTGCGGCGGCACCGGGTCCGCGCAAATCGCGGGCTTGCCGGGACGGAAGATACCGGCTTTTTCGAACGCGATTTTTTCGCGCGTGTCGCCGAGATAGTCGGTGTGGTCAATATCGATGCTCGTGATGATCGCGCAGTCGGTGTCGAGGATATTGACCGCGTCGAGACGGCCACCGAGGCCAACTTCGAAAATCACCGCGTCGAGGCCGCGCAACGCGAACAGGCTCATGATCGCTAGCGTCGTGAATTCGAAGTAGGTCAGCGTGACCGGTTTGGCGAGGCTCAGGCGCGCGGCCTCGACGGCTTCGAAGTGCGGCAGCAGATCTGCGTCGCTTGCCATTGCCCCATTGATACGCGCGCGCTCGTTGAACGACAGCAGATGCGGCGACGTGTGGCAGCCGACCGTATAGCCCGCGCGCAGCAGGATCGCTTCGAGAATCGCGCAGGTCGAGCCTTTGCCGTTCGTGCCGCCGACCGTGATGATCGGGCACGCAAACGATAGCTGCATCGCATCGCGTACCTGGGAGATGCGGCCCAAACCCATGTCGATGCCGACCGGATGCGCGGATTCAAGGTGCGTGAGCCACGCGTCGAGAGTGGGGAATGTCGTCATCGGGTGAATCTTGAGTGAGTCGCGGTAGTTCGGTTCTGCAGTGCTGCGAAGGGTGCTGGTCAGGCGGTTGTGGTCGAGGGTCGCGGGTCGCCGGTCATGGGCGTAGGCCGTTGCGCGGTTTATGCGCACAAACCCGCGCCTTGAGCCGCGCCAGCTTCGGCTTCGACCGCTGCCGCATCGCAGGCGACGGTAATTATCCTGGAAATGACAGCGCGCCGCTTGATTGCTCACGCGGCGCGCTATTTTTTGATTGCTTCTCTGGCTCCACCGCGTCTTCGACAGCGCGGCGAAAGAGCGGCAAATGCGGTGCTGCCCGGCTTTTACGCGACCGCGTCCGCCGGCTGATGGCTCAACAGCGCCAGCAATTGCGCGATCTCTTCGCGCAGCTTGCGACGATCGACGATCATGTCGATCGCGCCCTTTTGCAGCAGAAACTCGGCGCGTTGGAAGCCTTCCGGCAGTTTCTCGCGCACGGTCTGTTCGATCACGCGCGGACCAGCAAAGCCGATCAGCGCCTTCGGTTCGGCGATCACGACGTCGCCGAGGAATGCGAAACTCGCGGACACGCCGCCCATCGTCGGGTCGGTCAGCACCGAGATGAATGGCAGCCTGGCTTCCGCCAGCTTCGTGAGCATCGCGGTGGTCTTTGCCATCTGCATCAACGACAGCAAGCTTTCCTGCATCCGCGCGCCGCCCGAAGCGGTGAAGCAGATGAACGGCACTTTCTGTTCGAGCGCGTTCTGCGCGCCGCGCGCGAAACGCTCGCCGACCACCGAACCCATCGAGCCGCCCATAAACGAGAACTCGAAGTTCGCCACGACGACCGGCAGCGTGTGAATCGCGCCGCCCATCACGACCATTGCGTCGGTCTCGTCGGTTTCGTCCATCGCCTCTTTAATGCGCTCAGGGTACTTGCGGCTATCTTTGAACTTCAGCGCGTCGACCGGAACGATTTCCTGGCCGATTTCGTAGCGGCCTTCCGGATCGAGCAGGCTGTCGAGCCGCTCACGTGCGCCGATGCGCATGTGATGGTCGCACTTGGGGCAAACATGCAGATTGGCCTCGACGTCGTTGCGATACAGCACGGCTTCGCACGACGGGCACTTGATCCACAGGCCTTCCGGAATTCCCTTGCGGTTTTTCGGGTCGGTTTGTTTGATTTTCGGCGGCAGCAGCTTATCGAGCCAGCTCATAGGGAATCCTTCTGGGTCAGCAGTCGCGCGAACGGCGGGACGAGCCCGCCGCTCACGTTACCGCGACAAAAAATAACTGTTATCGGGCAGTCGCAACGCTATCGAGCGCCTCGCGCACCTCGGCAACGAAACGCGTGAGCGTCTCGGCAGCGGCGTCGGGCGCTGCCTGTTCGAGCAATTGAACGATACGGCTGCCGATCACGACGGCATCGGCCACCTCGCCCACCGCACGCGCCGTTTGCGCGTCGCGAATGCCGAAACCGACGCCCACCGGCAGGGGGACGCGCGACTTGATGGCCGGGATTTTACTCGCGATGCTGGAAACGTCCAGATTTGCGGCGCCGGTGACCCCTTTCAGCGACACATAGTAGACGTAACCGCTGGCGATGCGGCCGACTTCGGCGATACGTTCGTCGGTTGAAGTCGGCGCGAGCAAAAAGATCGGATCGATCCCGGCAGATTGCATCTGTTCCGCGAAGTTTGCGCACTCTTCAGGCGGATAGTCGACCACCAGCACGCCATCGACACCGGCTTCCTTCGCGGCTTTCGCGAAGGCCTCGGCGCCCATTCGCTCGATCGGATTCGCATAGCCCATCAGCACGACCGGGGTTTTGTCGTCGGCTTCGCGGAAGCGTTTGACGTCGGCCAGCACATGGCGTAGCGACACGCCCTTCGCGAGCGCGCGTTCAGACGACTGCTGAATGACAGGACCGTCTGCCATTGGGTCGGAAAACGGCACGCCTAGTTCGATCACATCGGCGCCGCCGGCGGCGAGGGCGTGCATGAACTCGACCGTGCGAGCCGGGTCCGGGTCGCCAGCGGTCATGAACGGGATCAAGCCTTTCTTACCTTGGGCGGACAGCGCGGCAAACGTGTTCTTGATACGGGACATGGAAGTACTCTCGAATTAGGGCTATTGCGCGCCCATTGCCGCGCGCTTTTCAGCGAACTTAGAGGTGCATCTCGCGCTTTTCACTGCACTTCGGTCGGCGGCTGCACTTTTGGCCTGGCTCGGGTCCGACGGGGCGCAGCAGGCGTAGCGGCGGCGCTGACGCGCTCGCGCGCTATCGCACAATAGCTCTCGTTGATCTCATAGCCGACGAATTCGCGCTGATGACGGACGCAAGCGACTGCGGTGGTGCCGCTGCCCATGAATGGGTCGAGCACGCGGCCGCCCTTCGGGCAGCAGGACAGTACCATCCGCTCGACGATTTCCAGAGGTTTCTGGGTTGGGTGCGCAACGCGCTCGGCATGCTGCCGATGCAGACGCGATACCGACCAGACATCCTTCGGATTATAGCCAAGCTCCAACCACTTGCTTCCTTCAAACAACTTTCGCGAACGCGCCTTCTTCGTGACTGCATCGTACGGGATGCGGACGGGATCGAGATCGAAGAAGTAGTCCTTCGACACCGCGAAAAAACCGATGTTGTCATGCACTGACGTGAAGCGGCGCGTGGTGCCGCCCATACTCGGCACGCGCCGGTCCCAGATGATTTCGTTGACCATCGTGAGTTTCGTCTTCAGGAAACTGAAGATTTCCGGCGCGTATTGCCAGGTGCAGAAGATATAGAGCGACCCTGTTGGCTTGAGCTTCGGTACAGCGAGCTCGAGCCAGCCGCGCGTCCAGACGAGAAATTCCTCGCCCGTGCGCATGTCCGGAGTCGTTGCCATAGTCCTTCCCCAACCCATAAGGCGGATCACAGACGATCAGGTCGATCGACTCATCGGGAATGTTCGCTACATCGGTTAGAAAATCGCGGTTCAATAGCTGAATGCCCGCAGGCACCTGCGCCAGCAGCGGTGCGGATGCCGCGGCCGCCGGGACTTCGGCGGCCGGATTCGTGGATTCAATCGCCGGCTGCGGCTCGTCGAACTCGTCGCGCATCGTCGCGGCTCAGAACTGGATACCCGATCGCTCAGCGACCGTGTGCATGTCCTTGTCGCCGCGGCCCGACAGGTTGACCAGCAGAATCTTGTCTTTCGACAAGGTCGGCGCGAGTTTCGTAGCGTAAGCGAGCGCGTGGCTCGACTCCAGCGCAGGAATAATGCCCTCGATGCGGCAGCAATCGTGGAACGCCTTCAGGGCTTCTTCGTCGGTGATGCCTACGTATTGAGCGCGATTGCTCTCTTTTAGCCATGCGTGCTCGGGGCCGACGCCCGGGTAGTCGAGGCCTGCCGACACCGAATGCGTCTCGATGATCTGGCCATCTTCGTCTTGCAGCAGATACGTGCGGTTACCGTGCAACACGCCGGGACTACCGCCGATCAGCGATGCCGCGTGACGACCCGTTTCGAGGCCGTCGCCGGCCGCTTCGACGCCGATCAACTGCACGGAACTATCGTCGATATACGGGTAAAAGATCCCCATCGCATTCGAACCGCCGCCAACACACGCGATGACGGCGTCCGGCTGGCGGCCAGCGAGTTCTGGCATCTGCACGTGGCATTCGTCGCCGATCACTCGCTGGAAGTCGCGCACCATCATCGGGTACGGATGCGGACCCGCAACCGTGCCGATGATGTAGAACGTGTTTTCGACGTTGGTGACCCAGTCGCGCATCGCTTCGTTCAGCGCGTCCTTCAGCGTGCGCGACCCCGATTCGACCGGCACGACCGTCGCACCGAGCAGTTTCATGCGATAAACGTTCGCGGCCTGGCGGCGCACGTCCTCGGCGCCCATGTAGACCACGCACTCCATACCGAAGCGCGCGCAGATTGTCGCCGTGGCCACGCCGTGCTGACCGGCGCCGGTTTCCGCGATCACGCGCGGCTTGCCCATGCGCTTGGCGAGCAGCGCCTGGCCGATCACGTTGTTGATCTTGTGCGCGCCGGTGTGATTCAGGTCTTCACGCTTCAGATAAAGCTGCGCGCCGCCGAGCAATTCGCTCCAGCGCTGGGCGTGATAAATCGGGGACGGGCGACCCACGAAATACTTCAATTCGCGCTCGTACTCGGCGACGAACTCCGGGTCTTTCTGATATTTCTCGTACGCTTCACGCAACTCGTTGAGTGCGGAAAACAGCGTTTCGGCGACGAACACACCACCAAATTGGCCGAAGTGGCCTCTTTCGTCAGGCAAGTTGTACATGGTGATCACTTTTCTCAGGATGGCTCGCGGCTTTCATCGGAAAGCGCCCGCGAGCCTGAATCATTCAGCGTCCGCAGCGCGCACCGCGCGTACGAACGCCGCCATCCGGGCGTGATCCTTCACGCCCCGGGCGCCCGCTACTTCGATGCCGCTCGAGACATCGACCGCGTACGGGCGCACGCGATGGATCGCATCACTGACGTTTTGCGCGTTCAACCCACCACTCAAAACGGCCCGACGCGCGAGCTCTGCTGGAATAAGTGACCAATCGAAAACCTTCCCACCGCCGCCGTAGCCTTCGACATGGGTGTCGAATAGAAGACCACTAGCTGCTGAATAGTTGAATGCCGATTTTACCAAATCGGCCGCTCGAGTATCCGCCGCAACTCGCAACGCGCGCAACCAAGGCAAACCCGCAACGCCGGCGAGCGCCTCGCACTGCTCAGGCGTCTCGTCGCCGTGGAACTGCAACAGCGTCAGGTTCACGTTGCTCGCGACTTCGTGAATCCATTCCGCCGTCGCGTTGACGAACAGACCGACGACCGACACGAACGGCGGCACCTCGTGCACGAGTTCGACCGCTTGCGCGACGCTCACCGAGCGCGGGCTCGGCGGATAGAACACGAGGCCGATCGCGTCGGCGCCGAGGTCGATCGCGTGTGCAATGTCGACGGGTTTCGACAGTCCGCACAGCTTGATGCGCGTGCGATGTGGCACGCCTTGCAAGGCGGTGGCGTCGGTCTGAATGGCGGGGTTCTCTGCTGCTTTCATGTTTCCGGTTGTTCGGTCCATACGCTGCTCCACGGCACGCTGCCCGTCGCCGGGTCGGGCACGCCGAATTGCTCAGGATAGCCCACTTGCGCGAGGTACAAGCCGTCGGGCATGAAGGTCGGCGCCGCGCAATCGCGGCTACGGCTCGCGAGCACGTCGGCCATCCACGCGGCCGGGCGGCGGCCGCTGCCGATTTCGATCAGACAGCCCATCACGTTGCGCACCATGTGATGCAGGAACGCGTTCGCGCGGAAGCGGAAATGCACGAAGTTACCCTGTCGTTTGACGTCGATCTGGTACAGGTGCTTGAACGGCGTCTTCGACTGGCATTGCGACGAACGAAACGCCGAAAAGTCATGCTCGCCGATCAGGTGCTCGGCGGCCGAGCGCATTGCGTCGACGTCGAGTGGCGTGTGCACCCAGCCGGCGCGCGTCGTGAACATCGGCGAGCGAACCGGACTTACGTACAGCATGTAGTAATAGGTCCGCTCGAATGCCGAAAACCGCGCGTGAAAATCGTCGGGCATCGGCTTGGCCCACTGCACGCCGATCGTCTTCGGCAGAAACGCATTCGGGCCGCGCACCCAGGAGATCTCGAGACGATCGAGGTCGGTGTCGAAATGCACGACCTGACCCAAGCCATGCACACCGCGGTCGGTGCGGCCGGCGACCACCGTCTGCACGGGCCTGCGCATGAATTCGCGCAGCGCCCGTTCGAGCTCGTCCTGTACCGTGTTGCCATGCGGCTGCGACTGCCATCCAGTGAACGCGGCGCCGTCGTATTGCACGCCTAATGCGATGCGCTTCACGACAGCGGTGCGAGAGTCGAAAGCAACGCGCGGGCTTCGGTGCGCGTGGCCGGATCGTTTGCTTCGATCACTTCGTTGATGAGCGCGCGGGCGCCCGCCAGATCGCCGAGCTCGATGTACTCGGAGGCCAACTCCAGCTTGTTGCGCGCGATGCGGCCGAGATCGGCCGGTGTGAAGGCCGGCAATGGCTGAGCCGGGCTCGGCGGCAACTCGAGGTCGAAGTCGAGCTTCAGCGCGCCGAAGCCGGCCGCGCCGAGGCCCGCGACGGCGCCGTGGCCGGCTGTGCCGGCGGCGATCTGGTCGGCGATGTGCGGGGCGTCGTCGTCCGCGCCATGGACGCCGAAGGCCTGCTGCGCGGTCGTGTCGGGCGATGCGACCGGTTGCGTCGAAAGCGAGGTGGAAGGCTCCGCTTCGCCGAGGGTGGGCACGTCGATGCGCGGTGGCAGCGGCATGTTGAGGCTGCCGAACGCGTCGACGGCCTCGCGCGGGAACTCGGTCGGCGCGGACGGCGCGCGTTCCGTCGGCACGGGGATGTCGCTGAACGGCTGACCGAACGACGTAGTGGCGCGCGGTTCGATCTGATGTTGCGTGAAATCGATCACCGGGGGTGGAACGTTCAAGGGGGACTGCGGTTCGGCCGTCGCGGTGTGCGACGCTGTCGAGGGCGGTTCCGCGGCGCTTGGGCTCGGGGTTGTCGTCGTGCCTGTCGTTTTCTCTGCGGTCGGACTTTCTGTGGGTTCCTCGTCCCATTGCAGGCGATGCGCGTTCTCGTCCTGCGCCGCGGCGCCAACCGGTTCGAGCGGTCCCAGCGGCAGCGCGTCGGCGCCGAGTTCTGCCGCGGCGGCGAGATTGGCGGCCGTCGCGGCGGAGCGCAGCGTCTCGTCATGGGCGGGTGCGACAGCCGGTGGTTCGCTGGACAGTTCGCTTTGGCTGGGTAGCGGGATGCTGGCGAGTGGCGCCGTCGGTGCAGTAGGTTCGGGCGTGCCTGCTTGCTGTGCCGCCTGTTCTTCTGCGGCGCGCTCGGATGCGCTGCGTTCTGCTGCGATGCGTTCCGCTTCCGCATGTTCGGCGGCGACGCGTGCTGCTGCTTGTTCGGCTGCTGCTTGTTCGGCTGCTGCTTGTTCGGCTGCTGCTTGTTCGGCTGCTGCTTGTTCGGCTGCTGCTTGTTCGGCTGCTGCTTGTTCGGCTGCTGCGCGTTCGGCTGCTGCTTGTTCGGCTGCTGCGCGTTCCGCCGCGGCGTGTTCTCCGGCCGCTGCTCGCTCTGCTGCGGCTCGCTCCGCTGCCGTCTGTTCGGCTGCTGCACTTTCCGCTGCGGCTTGCTCGACTGCTGCACGTTCGGCTGCCGCGCTTTCTGCTGCGGCTTGCTCGGCTGCTGCACGTTCCGCAGCCGCATGCTCTGCTGCTGCGGCCTGCCGTGCAACCTCTTGATCTTGCGCGTCCGATCCTTCCGTGACCGCCGCCTGCCCCGCCGCCGCGCTGCAATTGCGCGAATCGGCCTCACGCGCGGATCTCGCCATTTCCGCATCAGTTGCCTGGGCAGCCCGTGCCGCGGCCTCTTTATCGCGCTTGCGGCGACCCATGCGCAGAGCAGCGAGCAGAACGATCAGTGCCGCGCCCACGGCCGCCGCGATGCTCAAATCGCGCTGAGAGATGCCGCCTTCATTCGACGGCGACGTCGTCACATTCGCATGCTCCGGCGCCGCGGCCACGGTCGCCGCGGAACCTGCCGGTGCCGGCTGCGCAGCGCTCGTCGGCGTTGGGCCTGAAGCGACGGGCGCCCCGCCGATACCGTGCTTCTGCAACTCCATCAGCACGCGGTTTTTCAGCGCCAGCAATTGCTGCAGACTCGACACCTGCGGATGCGGCTGCGAAGCCGCCTGCGCGGCCGCGGTCGCTGCCGACGGCGCTTGTCCGGCGGGCGCGCTCGCCGCCGGTTGAATCGATCCGGCCCATTCCCGCGTGCGACTCGTCGCCACCGGCGCCGAACCGGCCACTGGCGCGGACGAAACCGCACCGCCCGCCGCCGCGCCGGTCGATACCGCCGCGCTGGCCGCGCCGGAAACCGTGGATGCGGCTGGCGTCGTCGCTTGAGCCGCCGCGCTGGCCGCACTCGCGGCGGCGGCGTTGACCTGCGCGACTGCACTCGCCGTGCTGGCGGCAGCCGCCGCGGCCGGCGCGGCAGTCGGCGCGGCAGCGGGCGCAGCCGCCGTGGACTCCGACGCCCCTGCCGCGGCCCCAGTCGACGAAACCGCCAAGGCCCCCGACGCATCGAGCGCCGGCACGATCAACACCGCTCCTACACGCATCCGGCTCGGATCGTGATTCATGAACGCGGCCGGATTCGTGTCGAACAATGCGTGCGTAGCGCGCGCGAGTACCGCCCGGTCATGCGACTGCGTAATAGCGATCGCGACATCGTTCAGCGACTGCCCTGCGTGTACGGTGTACTGAGAGCCCGCAGCGACAGCAACGACAGCGGTAGTGGAACTGACAGCGGAAGCGGCATCCGGCGCGCTCATGGCACTGGCCGGCGCGGCAAGCGCATTGCCCGCGCCACCGCCGAGCAGCGCAAGGGCGAAAGTGGCACAAGCGGCCATCGCCGCCGGACGGCTGCTGAATCGCACCTTCTCGTGACGAATGGACATAGCCCGAAGAGCGGAGCGTCGAAAGTTCATCGGGACTCCTGGGCGCGTCAGCGCGCAGCCTTTTTTGCGAGTGGAAAGAGACAAGATGATCGGAGCACACAATGAAAAAAGCGCCGCGCAAGCGCGACGCTTCTTGAGTTGTCTACGCGTCGTGAGCGCGTAGTTTACTTTACTTGTCGAGCACAATGCGAAGCATACGACGCAGCGGTTCAGCCGCGCCCCACAGCAGCTGATCGCCGACCGTGAAGGCCGACAGATACTCGCCGCCCATCGCGAGCTTGCGCACGCGGCCGACCGGCACCGTCAGCGTACCGGTGACAACCGCCGGGGACAGATCGCGCATCGACGCTTCGCGTTCGTTCGGCACAACCTTGACCCAGTCGTTGCCCGACGCGAGGATGCTGTTCACTTCGTCGAGCGGCACGTCCTTGTTCAGCTTGATCGTGAGCGCTTGCGAATGGCAGCGCATTGCGCCGATCCGCACGCACAGACCATCGACGGGAATCGAACCCGGCGTGCCCATGGCCGGCTTGCCGAGGATCTTGTTGGTTTCCGCGCCGCCCTTCCACTCTTCCTTCGACATGCCGTTGCCGAGATCCTTGTCGATCCACGGAATCAGCGAGCCCGCGAGCGGTACGCCGAAGTGGTCGGTCGGCATGCTGTCGCTGTTCATCGCTTCGAGCACGCGGCGGTCGATGTCGAGAATCGCCGAAGCCGGGTCTGCCAGTTCGTTCTTCACCGCGCCGTGCAGCGTGCCCATTTGCGACAGCAATTCGCGCATGTTCTGCGCGCCCGCGCCGGATGCGGCCTGATAAGTCATGGCCGTCATCCAGTCGACGAGGTTTTCGCGGAACAGGCCGCCCAATGCCATCAGCATCAGGCTGACCGTGCAGTTACCGCCGATGAAATTCTTCTGGCCTTTGACGAGCGCGTTCTTGATCACGTCGAGGTTGACCGGATCGAGAATGATGACCGCGTCGTCCTTCATGCGCAGCGACGATGCCGCGTCGATCCAGTAGCCGTTCCAGCCCGCCGCGCGCAGCTTCGGGAACACTTCGTTCGTGTAGTCACCGCCCTGGCAGGAAATGATCGCGTCGCACTTCTTCAGGTCGTCGATGCTTGTCGCATCTTTGAGCCTGGTCTCGTTTTTGGCGAACGAAGGCGCGTTGCCGCCCGCGTTGCTGGTGCTGAAAAACACCGGTTCGATCAAGTCGAAATCGCCTTCCTGCTGCATACGTTGCATCAGGACGCTGCCGACCATGCCGCGCCAACCTACGAGACCTACGTTCATGACTTCATACCCTTCGAATGGAAACTTCCCCGCGTCTTTGCCCGCAGTGACCGCGCGGGGAAGATGGGCGGGCACGACGGACGATCAGCGCTTCGTGATCGTTTTCGGGGTAATGGTTTTGATGGTAATGGCGAACTCGATCGCACGGGCCGTTGTGCCGTGCATTTTGGAAATCGAGGAGATTTGGGAGATCTGAGCCATCAAAACAATATACACGAAAACGGAAAACTGGCGGCGTTCTTCGCCGTATGACGCGCAAATCGGCCTGTTTCAAGGCCCGATTCGCGTTTTTAAAAGGCCAGTATCGTTGACCTGACCACCGCATGCCCTCGCTCTGCGAGCGCATGCGGTGCACGCGTTTTACAGCGCGGCCACGACGGCATCGCCCATCGCGGCGGTGCCGATCTGCTTGCAACCCGGCGTGAGAATGTCGCCGGTACGATAGCCCTGTTCGAGCACCTTCTTCACCGCGGTTTCGATGCGATCGGCCTGCTCCGCCTTGTTCAGCGAATAGCGCAGCATCATCGCGGCCGACAGGATCGTGGCGAGCGGATTGGCCACGCCCTTGCCGGCGATATCCGGCGCGGAGCCATGCGACGGCTCGTACAAGCCCTTGTTGTTCTTGTCGAGCGATGCCGACGGCAGCATGCCGATCGAGCCGGTCAGCATGGCCGCCTCGTCGGACAGGATGTCGCCGAACATGTTGCCGGTCACGATCACGTCGAACGACTTCGGCGCCTTCACGAGCTGCATCGCGGCGTTGTCGACGTACATGTGCGACAGTTCGACGTCCGCGTATTCCTTCGACACGTCGATCATCACGTCCTTCCAGAACTGCGACGTTTCGAGCACGTTGGCTTTATCGACCGAGGTGAGCTTCTTGCCGCGCTTTTGCGCCGCCTGGAATGCGACGTGCGCGATGCGGCGCACTTCGGGTTCCGAATAGCGCATCGTGTCGAAGCCTTCCTTTGCGCCGGCGAACAGGCCGTCCGGCGACGTACGCACGCCGCGCGGCGCGCCGAAGTAGATGTCGCCGTTCAGTTCGCGCACGATCAGGATGTCGAGACCCGAAACGATCTCTTCCTTCAGCGACGACGCGCCCGTCAGTTGCGGGTAGCAGATCGCCGGACGGAAGTTCGCGAAAAGTTCCAGGTGCTTGCGCAGACCGAGAATCGCCTGCTCAGGGCGCAGCGCGCGTTCGAGCTTGTCGTACTTCCAGTCGCCGACCGCGCCGAACAGGATCGCGTCGGCTTCCTTCGCGAGCGCGAGCGTCGAGTCCGGCAGCGGGTGGCCCTTCGCTTCGTAGCCTGCGCCGCCGACCGGCGCTTCTTCGAGTTCGAACTTCTCGCCGAGCACGTTCAGGACCTTGACGGCCTCCTTGACGATTTCGGGACCGATGCCGTCGCCCGGCAACACTGCGATCTTCATGCGAATTCCTTGATGATTTTTTCGGATCTTTCTGGCGCAAACCGACATTGGCGCGCGGACTTCACGCCCCTGACGCCCTCACGGTTTCGCTTAGCGGACGAGGCGATGGTTCAGCCACGGTTGCTTCGCGAGACGCTCCGCTTCGAATTGGCGGATCTTGTCCGCGTGACGCAGCGTGAGGCCGATGTCGTCGAAACCGTTCAGCAGACAATACTTGCGGAACGCCGCGACTTCGAACGGATATTCGGTGCCGCCGTCGGCCGTGCGCACGACTTGCGCTTCGAGGTCGATCGTCAGCTCGAAGCCGTTGAACGCATACGTCTCGTTGAACAGATGATCGACCTGCTGTTCGGTCAGCACGATCGGCAGCACGCCGTTCTTGAAGCAGTTGTTGTAGAAGATGTCCGCGAAGCTCGGCGCGATCAGCGCGCGAAAGCCGTATTGCTGCAACGCCCAGGGCGCGTGTTCGCGCGAGCTGCCGCAGCCAAAATTCTTGCGCGCGAGCAGCACCGAGGCGCCCTGGTAGCGCGGCTGGTTCAGCACGAAATCCGGGTTCAGCGGACGCTTCGAGTTGTCTTGACCCGGTTCGCCGTGGTCGAGGTAGCGCCATTCGTCGAACGCATTCGGACCGAAACCCGTGCGCTTGATCGACTTCAGGAACTGCTTCGGAATGATCGCGTCCGTGTCGACGTTCTCGCGATCGAGCGGCGCCACGACGCCGGTGTGTACGATGAATTTATCCATGACGCTTGCGCCTGTTCAGGACCGGGCGATGCGACTGGCGGCTGGAACCCCCGCGCCGTATCGCCGGCAAAAATCAAAAACCGCTTATTTCTCAGCGTGATTGCTGATCGAATTGCCGAGGTGCGACATGTCCTGGCCGAATCCGTGCACCGTGTTGCAGCCGGCAAGACCGAGCAGGAGCCCGGCGACCGTGCCGAGTGCGAAGCGGCGCAACAGAGTGATGCGATTCATGTTCTTCATCATGCGATTTATCCGAGCTTGCGAATGTCGACGAAATGCCCTTCGATGGCCGCAGCCGCGGCCATCGCGGGGCTCACCAGGTGCGTGCGGCCACCAGCGCCCTGACGACCTTCGAAATTGCGGTTCGACGTGGACGCGCAACGCTCGCCCGGCTCGAGCCGGTCGGCGTTCATTGCCAGACACATCGAGCAGCCCGGCTCGCGCCATTCGAAACCGGCCTCGGTAAAGACCTTGTCGAGGCCTTCACGCTCCGCCTGCGCCTTCACGAGACCCGAACCCGGCACGACCATCGCCAGACGGATGTTCGGCGCGACCCGACGGCCGAGCTTCTTCACGACATAAGCCGCGGCGCGAATGTCTTCGATGCGCGCGTTGGTGCACGACCCGATGAAGATTTTATCCGGCTTGATCGACTCGATCGGCGCGTTCGGCTCGAGCGCCATGTACTTGAGCGCGCGCTCCATCGCGTCGCGCTTGACCGGGTCCTTTTCGCGCTCCGGATCCGGCACGCGGCCGTCGATCGGCGTGACCATTTCCGGCGACGTGCCCCAGGTGACCTGCGGCACGATTTCGGCGGCGTTCAACTCGACCACGCGATCGAAATGCGCTCCGTCGTCCGACTTGAACTGCTTCCAGTACTCGACCGCGTGATCCCACTCGACGCCTTGCGGCGAGAACGGACGGCCTTTCAGGTATTCGACCGTGGTGTCGTCGACGGCGACCATGCCGGCGCGCGCGCCCGCTTCGATCGCCATGTTGCAGACCGTCATGCGGCCTTCCATTGTCAGCGAACGGATCGTCGAGCCGCCGAATTCGATCGCGTAGCCAGTGCCGCCCGCGGTGCCGATCTTGCCGATGATCGCGAGCACGATGTCCTTCGCGGTACAGCCGCGCGGCAATTGGCCCTCGACCTTCACGAGCATGTTCTTGCTCTTCTTCTGCAGCAGCGTTTGCGTGGCCAGCACGTGCTCGACTTCCGACGTGCCGATGCCGTGCGCGAGCGCGCCGAACGCGCCGTGCGTGGACGTGTGCGAGTCGCCGCAGACGATTGTCATACCCGGCAGCGTGGCGCCCTGTTCCGGCCCGATGATGTGAACGATGCCCTGACGCAGGTCGTTCATCTTGAACTGTGTGATGCCGAAGGCGTCGCAGTTGGCGTCGAGCGTGTCGACCTGCAGCTTCGACACCGGATCGGCGATGCCGTGGCTGCGGTCCGTGGTCGGCACGTTGTGGTCGGACACGGCCAGGTTCGCGCTGATGCGCCACACCGGACGCTGGGCGATTTTCAGGCCTTCGAACGCCTGCGGGCTGGTCACTTCATGCAGCAGGTGACGGTCGATGTAGAGAATCGTGGTGCCGTCGTCTTCCGTGTGGACCACGTGCGTGTTCCACAATTTGTCGTAGAGGGTCTGTGCCATGGTATGCGGGGAGTAATGACTGCGGGCTGACTGTGTCGATTGATTATGCCACGCTGCACACCGCGATGGGCTGCTCAGCCGACGAAAAAACCGATAAAAAACATGGAGTTGGCTGGTAGTGGCAATACCTGTATCGTCGTTACCCGGCAAGCGTTGGCCCCAGCGACGCCTAGCTGCCGCCGAAACGGAAAACGCCCCAACGGTAAACCCGTCGAGGCGTTTTATTCACTCCAATTTCGCGCTTTTGCACGGCACGAATGCCGCTGCGAAGCGCGCGTATTGAGGTCGATCAGCGATCAGCGCTGTGCGATCGGCTTCGCTTCACGCAGCGTCTCGCCGATGAACAACTGACGCGGACGACCAATCTTCTGCTCGGGATCGGCGATCATTTCGTTCCACTGCGCGATCCAGCCGACCGTACGCGCCATCGCGAAGATACACGTGAACATCGACGTCGGAATGCCCAGCGCGCGCTGCACGATGCCCGAGTAGAAGTCGACGTTCGGGTACAGCTTGCGCGACACGAAGTATTCGTCTTCGAGCGCGATCTTTTCGAGTTCCATCGCGAGCTTGAACAGCGGATCGTCGTGCAGGCCCAGCTCTTCGAGCACTTCGTAGCAGGTCTCGCGCATCAGCTTCGCGCGCGGGTCGTAGTTCTTGTACACGCGGTGGCCGAAGCCCATCAGCTTCACGCCCGAGTTCTTGTCCTTCACCTGCTTGATGAACTCAGAAATGTTGTCGACCGAGCCGATTTCTTCCAGCATGGTCAGCGCGGCTTCGTTCGCGCCGCCGTGCGCCGGGCCCCACAGACACGCGATACCCGCCGCGATACACGCGAACGGATTCGCGCCCGACGAACCGGCGAGCCGCACGGTCGACGTCGACGCGTTCTGCTCGTGGTCAGCGTGCAGGATCAGGATACGGTCGAGCGCGCGCACCAGCACGTCGTTGACCTCGTACTCTTCGCACGGGTTCGAGAACATCATGCGCATGAAGTTCGCGCTGTACGACAGGTCGTTCTTCGGATACACGAACGGCTGGCCGATGCTGTACTTGTACGCCATCGCGACCAGCGTGGGCAGCTTCGCGATCATACGGATCGCCGACACTTCGCGGTGATGCGGGTTATTGATGTCGAGCGAGTCGTGATAGAACGCGGACAGCGCGCCGACCGCGGCGACCAGAATTGCCATCGGGTGCGCGTCGCGGCGGAAGCCGCGGAAGAAGAACTGCATCTGCTCGTGCACCATCGTGTGCTTCGTGACGGTGCCGACGAATTCGACCTTCTGCTTCTGGTTCGGCAGCTCGCCGTTCAGCAGCAGGTAGCAGGTTTCGAGGAAATCGGCGTTTTGCGCGAGGTTGTCGATCGGGTAGCCGCGGTAGAGCAGTTCGCCCTTGTCGCCGTCGATGTAGGTAATCGCCGAATTGCACGCCGCCGTCGACATGAAGCCCGGGTCGTACGTGAATTTGCCGGTCTGGCCGTACAGTTTGCGAATGTCGATCACATCCGGGCCAATCGTGCCCTTGTAAATCGGCATTTCGACGCTCGGCGAATTGTCGCTGAACGATAGCGTGGCTTTAACATCTGACGGGGTCATAGCACATCCTCAATCGAAGTATGGATACAGGGTTTCGATAATTGCACGCCTGGAACAACGGACTGGCGGCGCTCAAGCGTTGCGCAGCAACTCCAGAACCCGGACCACGTCCGGGTCGGCCAGATCGCCTTCAGGTTCCTTGCGCGCGAGCAGCAAGTCCATCAGGTCGTTATCGCTCAGCTCGAGCAGGCGCGTGAGTGCGCCCACGTCGGCATCGCTGAGGTCATGCTCATATCGGCTGAAAAAACGCTCGAAAATCAGGTCGTTTTCCAGCAGGCCCCGCCGTGCGCGCCAGCGAAGACGCGCGCGGCGGAGGGGGTCGGACTGATGCGATGTTTCGGTCATGTCGGTACACCCCGCGCCGCGCCCGGGCGCACTGACCGCCCTCTCGGGGACAGCGCGCGCCAGGGAGCGCGGAGCTCATTGATACTAGACAGCGCGGCGAACCATCAATTCCTTGATCTTGCCGATTGCCTTGGTCGGGTTCAGGCCCTTCGGACAAACGTCGACGCAGTTCATGATGGTGTGGCAACGGAACAGACGGTACGGATCTTCCAGGTTGTCGAGGCGCTCGCCGGTTGCCTCGTCGCGGCTATCCGCGATGAAGCGGTAGGCTTGCAGCAGACCAGCCGGGCCGACGAACTTGTCCGGGTTCCACCAGAAGCTCGGGCACGACGTCGAGCAGCTCGCGCACAGAATGCATTCGTACAGGCCGTCGAGCTCGTCGCGTTCTTCCGGCGACTGCAGACGTTCCTTTTCCGGCGGCGGCGTATCGTTGATCAGGTACGGCTTGATCGAGTGATACTGGTTGAAGAACTGCGTGAAGTCGCAGATCAGGTCGCGCACGACGGGCAGGCCCGGCAGCGGACGCAGCACGATCTTCTGCGGCAGGTCGTTCAGGTTCGTCAGGCACGCGAGGCCGTTCTTGCCGTTGATGTTCATTGCGTCCGAACCGCAC
Source organism: Paraburkholderia sp. MM5496-R1 (assembly GCF_050436205.1). Lineage (NCBI taxonomy): Bacteria > Pseudomonadati > Pseudomonadota > Betaproteobacteria > Burkholderiales > Burkholderiaceae > Paraburkholderia > Paraburkholderia sp. MM5496-R1. The sequence continues at coordinate 1,217,662 of NZ_JBNDLT010000003.1, read as the reverse complement.
ACGCCTTCGCGGCACGAGCGACGGAACGACAGGGTTTCGTCGAGCGCCTTCAGCTTGATGAGCGCGTCGAGCAGCATGCGTTCGTGCGAGTCGATTTCGATCTCGTACGTCTGCATGCGCGGAGCGGCGTCCTTGTCCGGATCGTAGCGGTAAATTTCAAATGTACGCTTGGCCATTTCTCTGAATTCCTTTGACTTGTGCCTTAGAAGGTACGCGCTTTCGGCGGAACCGATTCGACGGTCAGCGGCTTCATGTGAACCGGCTTGTAGTCGAGGCGATCGCCTTCGCTGAACCACAACGTATGGCGCAGCCAGTTTTCGTCGTCGCGATGTTCGAAGTCGTTCTGCGCGTGCGCGCCGCGGCTTTCCTTGCGCGCTTCGGCGGAGACCATCGTGGCGCGTGCCACTTCGATCAGGTTCGCCACTTCGAGCGCTTCGATGCGAGCCGTGTTGAACACCTTCGACTTGTCCTTCAGATGGATGTTGTCGACGCGTGCCGCCACTTCACGGATGGCCTCGACGCCTTCGGACAGCAGAGCCGAGGTACGGAACACACCAGCGTGCTTCTGCATCGTGCCGCGGATGTCGTTCGCGACCGACTGTGCGTACTCGCCCGACGACGAGTTGTCCAGCTTCGCCAGACGCGACAGCGCGAAGTCGGCTGCATCGGCCGGCAGCGGCTTGTGTTCCTTCGTTTCCTTCACGTGCTTGACGATGTGGTTGCCGGCAGCGCGGCCGAACACCACGAGGTCGAGCAGCGAGTTCGTGCCAAGGCGGTTTGCGCCATGCACCGACACGCACGAGCATTCGCCCACTGCGTAGAAACCGTTGACGACTTCTTCGGGGCCGCGCGGCGTACCGACGACCTGGCCGTTGATGTTCGTCGGAATACCGCCCATCTGGTAGTGGATGGTCGGCACGACCGGAATCGGCTCTTTAATGCAGTCGACGTTCGCGAACTTCAGCGCGATTTCGCGGATCGACGGCAGACGCTTCATGATCGTCTCGGCGCCGATGTGCGACAGGTCGAGCAGCACGTGATCCTTGTTCGGACCCACGCCGCGGCCTTCCTTGATTTCCTGGTCCATCGAACGCGAAACGAAATCGCGCGGCGCCAGGTCCTTCAGCGTCGGCGCGTAGCGTTCCATGAAACGCTCGCCGTTCGAGTTACGCAGAATACCGCCTTCGCCGCGCACGCCTTCGGTGATCAGCACGCCCGCGCCGGCCACGCCGGTCGGGTGGAATTGCCAGAATTCCATGTCCTGCAGCGCGATGCCCGAACGGGCCGCCATGCCGAGGCCGTCACCGGTGTTGATGAACGCGTTCGTCGATGCCGCGAAGATCCGGCCCGCGCCGCCCGTGGCGAACAGCGTGGTCTTGCCTTCGAGGATGTAGACGTCGCCGGTTTCCATTTCCAGTGCGGTCACGCCGAGCACGTCGCCGTCGGCGTCGCGGATCAGGTCCAGCGCCATCCATTCGACGAAGAATTGCGTCTTGGCAGCAACGTTCTGCTGGTACAGCGTGTGCAGCAGCGCGTGACCGGTACGGTCAGCCGCCGCGCAGGCGCGTTGCACCGGCTTTTCGCCGTAGTTCGCGGTGTGGCCGCCGAACGGGCGCTGATAGATCGTGCCGTCTGCGTTACGGTCGAACGGCATGCCGAAGTGTTCGAGTTCGTAGACGGCGTTCGGTGCTTCACGGCACATGAACTCGATCGCGTCCTGGTCGCCGAGCCAGTCGGAGCCCTTGATCGTGTCGTAGAAGTGGTAGTGCCAGTTGTCTTCGCTCATGTTGCCGAGCGAAGCGCCGATGCCGCCCTGGGCCGCGACCGTGTGCGAACGCGTCGGGAACACCTTGGACAGCACGCAGACCGACAGACCGGCACGCGCGAGTTGCAGCGACGCGCGCATCCCCGAGCCGCCCGCGCCGACGATGACGACGTCGAAGCGGCGACGCGGCAGAGAATTCTTGATTGCAACCATGCTTTTATACTCTCCAGAGAATCTGCGCAGCGTAGCCCGCACATGCGAGCAGCCAGAGGATCGTCAGCACCTGGAGGACGAGACGCGTGCCAACGGGCTTCACGTAATCCATCCAGATGTCACGGATACCAACCCACGCGTGGTAGAACAGCGAGAGAAGCGTGACGAACGTGGCGAGCTTCATCCACTGCGTCGCGAAGATCGACGCCCAGCCGTCGTACGAAAAGTCGCGCGCGAGGAAGAACCACGCGAGCAGAATCACCGTGTACACCGCCATCACGCAGGCGGTGACGCGTTGCGCGAGCCAGTCGCGCAGACCGTAATGCGCGCCGACGACGAGACGCTTCGAACCGATTCGGTTATTGGCTGACATTTTTTAGAATGCTCCGAACAGTTTTGCCGCGAATGCGATGGTAAGCAGCGACGACACGACGATCACCACGATGGAGGTCGATTTGCCCTTCTCCTTCGACACGGCATCATGATTCGTATCCATCACGAGGTGACGGATGCCGGCGCAGAAGTGGAACAGGAAGGCCCACGCGAGAACCAGCGTGATCAGCTTGACGATGATGTTGGAGAGGAAGCCTTTGAATACTTCGAAGCTCAGTTCGGAAGTCAGGCTCTGATCGAAGAGGAACAGCAGGAACGGAAGGAAGAGAAACAACAAGGCACCGCTCACGCGATGCAGAATCGACACGCGCCCCGCCAGCGGGAGACGATATGCCGTCAGTATTTGCCCAATACCGATGTTCCGGAATTCCGGCCTCGGTTTTTTTACGGCTTCTGCCATGCTAGACCCCTACTATGTAGTCACACTAATCCGCAATTTTAGCGCCTTTTTATATCGCGCTGCAGCGAAAACCACGCTGGGTCCCTTGCGGCGCGCGCATTAAAAGCGCCTTCCGATTGGCACGCGTGTGGGATGCCGCGCCTCGTTTCAGCCCGATTCAGCTCAGATCGTTCTGATAGTAATACCCGGTTGTGACATACCAACCTCGCCGGACTTCGACCGGCCGGTCCCCATAGGTATAGGACACGCGCTCGACCGACAGCAACGGAAAACCCGCCGGCACATGCAGCAGGTCCGCCACGGAAGGCTCCGCCGCGACCGCGCGGATTTTTTCCGTCGCGCGAATCATGCGGGTACCGAATTCCGTCTCGAACATCGCGTAGAGGGGACCCTTGTACTCCGACAGCCGCTCGAGCGTGAGCCCGCGGAACACGACGCCGGGCAGCCAGATTTCGTCGAGCACGGTGACTTCGCCGTCGAACTGCAGCAAACGCTTGATCAGCACGACCGGATCGGCCGGCTTCAGATCGAGCTGCCGCGCGATTTCCGCCGATGCGCGCAGCCGCCGGCATTCGAGCAGACGGCTCACGTGCGGATGCTCGGCGCCGTCGTCCGCGAGCAATCTCAGGAAACGGAACTGCGCGCGCTCTTCGTTGTGCGTTGCAACGAAGGTGCCCTTGCCCTGGCGGCGCACCAGCAGGTTGTCGGCGGCGAGTTCGTCGATCGCCTTGCGCACCGTACCCTGACTCACCTTGAAACGCGCGGCCAGTTCGACTTCACTAGGAATGATCTCGCCCGGCTTCCATTCGCCGCTTTCGAGGCTCTGCGTAATCAAGCCCTTGATCTGCTGATATAAGGGGCTGAAGGTAGGCGACGCGGCAGCGGAAACAGCGGATACGCCTTCGCCGGCGGCCCCTTGGCCATTCGGGTTCACAGGATTCGCCGGGTTCGAATTCATGCGCGCATTTCATCATAAAGGGCTGGGACACGTCTAGGGTTTTCCCCGCGATAGATGTGTCTTATATAAGACATAAGATACTGTTGACTTTGTCTGTTTCGACTCCTACACTCCTTGTCGAGCAAGGGTTTGCGGGATTTTGCGGCGGCTGTTTGATGCAGCGCCGCGACGCTCCGGCAGCCACTCTGCACCATGCCGTCCCCTACGCAGTCCAGGTTTCGATTCGCCGCCATCCGTTGCATTCGCGCGCTGTCTCCGTGTTGCACCCGCTGGCCCGACGCTTGCCGAAACGCGCTGTTTGCAGGAGCCCGCACCGTGCAGTTGCGGCCCCGGCCCGGCGTAAGCCCTGGGCCATCCCGTCCCGCTCCGCAGTACAGCTTTCCGGCACGGCGGTCTTGCCGTAACGCGCCGCCCGGTCTCGCCAATTCCGAGCCCGCACGCGAACAGTGAATTCCGCCGTGTTTCATCACGCTTCGCTGAACGCGCATATAGAATGGCGTTTTCCCTAGCGTCTAACGCATCGTCCTGGAGATTTCTCAATGGCTAAGCCCGCAAAGCGCGTTGCCGTCACCGGCGCCGCAGGTCAAATCGCTTACTCCCTGCTATTCCGCATCGCCAATGGCGACCTGCTCGGCAAGGACCAGCCGGTGATCCTGCAACTGCTCGATCTGCCGCAAGCGCAAGCCGCCGTCAAAGGCGTCGTGATGGAACTGGATGATTGCGCATTCCCGCTGCTGTCGGGCGTCGTGATCACGGACGACCCGAAGGTCGCGTTCAAGGACGCCGACATTGCACTGCTGGTCGGCGCGCGTCCGCGTTCGAAGGGTATGGAGCGCAAGGATCTGCTGTCGGCCAACGCCGAAATCTTCACGGTTCAGGGCAAGGCGCTGAACGACGTCGCCAGCCGCGACGTGAAGGTTCTGGTGGTCGGCAACCCGGCCAACACGAACGCATACATCGCCATGAAGTCGGCGCCGGATCTGCCGAAGAAGAACTTCACCGCGATGCTCCGTCTGGACCACAACCGCGCGCTGTCGCAACTGGCCGCCAAGTCGGGCAAGCCGGTCGCGTCGATCGAAAAGCTCGCAGTGTGGGGCAACCACTCGCCGACCATGTACCCGGACTTCCGCGTTGCAACGGCTGAAGGTCAGGACCTGACCAAGCTGATCAACGACGAAGAATGGAACCGCAACACGTTCATCCCGACCGTCGGCAAGCGCGGCGCGGCGATCATCGAAGCGCGCGGCCTGTCGTCGGCGGCATCGGCGGCTAACGCTGCGATCGACCACGTGCGTGACTGGGTGCTCGGCACGAACGGCAAGTGGGTCACGATGGGCATCCCGTCGGACGGCTCGTACGGCATTCCTGAAGACATCATCTACGGCGTGCCCGTGACCTGCGAAAACGGCGAGTACAAGCGCGTCGAAGGTCTGGCAATCGACGCGTTCTCGCGCGAAAAGATGGACGGCACGCTGCAGGAACTGCTGGAAGAGCGCGACGGCGTTCAGCACCTGCTCGGCTAAGCATCTGATGCCGATGAACCGGAACTCCGAAGCCTCAGCGCGGCGGGTTCCGGTTTTTTTCGTGTGAATGGCCGTGCGATCATCGCCATTCGCCTCTGATTCGAACGTGCTTTGCCGTTGCCCGACGGCACTCGCGCAGAGCACGCCCGAATCCGACATCCTTAATTTTCACCACGCCCCACACGCCGAAGATGCGCGTTCTCACACCCGCCGAAGTGCTGTTTGAGGGCGAAGCGCCGCCCGCTGTGCTGCCTGCCTGCGATCACTACGCGGGCAGCGAAAAGCTGATGCTGAAGTCGCTCGCGTTACAGCAGCAACTCGGCCCGGTGTTCGATATCACGCTCGATTGCGAAGACGGCGCGCAGGTCGGCCGCGAGGCCGAGCACGCGGAACTGGTCGCATCGCTACTGGGCACCGAGCATGACCGCTTCGGCCGCGTCGGCGTGCGCATCCACGACTTCGCTCACGCGCACTGGCGCGACGACGTACGCCTCATTCTGCGCGCCGCAAAGCGAGCACCCGCTTACATCACGCTGCCGAAAATCCGCAATGTTCACGATGCCGCCTCGATGATCGCGTTCATCGAGGCGACGCGGCGCGAGCTCGGCCTCGCGCAGCCGGTGCCGGTGCAGTTGCTGGTCGAAACCCACGGCGCGCTTACGCGTGTGTTCGAACTCGCCGCGCTGCCGGGCGTCGAGGCGCTGAGCTTCGGCCTGATGGACTTCGTCTCCGCGCACGACGGCGCGATCCCCGATACCGCGATGCGCTCGCCGGGCCAATTCGATCATCCGCTCGTGCGGCGCGCGAAGCTCGAGATTTCGGCGGCCTGCCATGCGTTCGGCAAGGTGCCGTCGCACAACGTCAGCACCGAAGTGCGCGACATGAGCGTTGTCGCGAACGACGCACAGCGCGCCCGCAACGAGTTCGGCTACACGCGCATGTGGAGCATCCACCCCGCGCAGATCGAGGCGATCGTCGCCGCGTTCGCGCCGCGCGACGAAGAAATCGCGACGGCCGCCGAAATCCTGCTCGCCGCGCAGTCCGCGCATTGGGGCCCGACGCGTCACGGCGATACGCTGCACGACCGTGCGAGCTACCGCTATTACTGGTCGGTGCTGCGCCGCGCGCAAACCACCGGCCGCGCTGTTCCACAAGAAGCGGCGTCGCTTTTTGCGCAAGTGGGCGCCAACGGACAGTCGGTGGCATAAGCGACGCGTTTTTCAAACGGCAGCGATGAGCCGGCACACAGGAGAAGGCGGAACATGAGCGAGACGACGCAAGCCGCTGGCGCAACAGGCGGCAACGAAACGCAAAGCGGCTTCAAACCGAAAAAATCCGTCGCGCTGTCGGGCGTGACCGCGGGCAACACCGCGCTGTGCACGGTCGGCAAGACCGGCAACGATTTGCACTATCGCGGCTATGACATTCTCGACATCGCCGAGGCGTGCGAATTCGAGGAGATCGCTTATCTGCTGGTCCACGGCAAGCTACCGACCCAGGCCGAACTGACCGCGTACAAGACGAAGCTGAAGTCGATGCGCGGCCTGCCCGCCAACGTAAAAGCCGCACTCGAATGGATTCCGGCCGCCGCGCATCCGATGGACGTGATGCGCACCGGCGTGTCGGTGCTCGGCACCGTACTGCCCGAGAAAGACGATCACAACTTGCCCGGCGCGCGCGATATCGCCGACAAGCTGATGGCCTCGCTCGGCTCGATGCTGCTGTACTGGTATCACTACTCGCACAACGGCAAGCGCATCGAGGTCGAAACCGACGACGATTCGATCGGCGGGCATTTCCTGCATCTGCTGCATGGCGTCGAGCCGTCGAAGGCGTGGGTGGATGCGATGCACGTGTCGCTGAACCTGTACGCGGAGCACGAGTTCAACGCGTCGACGTTCACCGGCCGCGTGATCGCGGGCACGGGCTCGGACATGTACTCGGCGGTCACCGGCGCGATCGGCGCGCTGCGCGGCCCGAAACACGGCGGCGCCAATGAAGCCGCGTTCGAAATCCAGTCGCGCTACCAGACGCCTGACGAAGCCGAAGCCGACATCCGCCGCCGCGTCGAGAACAAGGAAGTCGTGATCGGCTTTGGCCATCCGGTCTACACGATCTCGGACCCGCGCAACAAGATCATCAAGGAAGTCGCGAAGAAGCTGTCGAAGGAAGCGGGCAACACGAAGCTGTTCTCGATCGCCGAACGGCTCGAATCGGTGATGTGGGACGCGAAGAAGATGTTCCCGAACCTCGACTGGTTCAGCGCGGTGTCGTATCACATGATGGGCGTGCCGACCGCGATGTTCACGCCGCTGTTCGTGATCTCGCGTACGGCAGGATGGAGCGCGCACATCATCGAGCAGCGCGTCGACAACAAGATCATCCGCCCGAGCGCGAATTACACCGGACCCGAGAATTTAAAGTACGTGCCGCTAAATAGGAGAAAATAGCGATCGCTGCGCGCTCCACAGCGCGTGCAGTTCAACCCGCGCGGCCGCCGGACCGGTCGTCCGCGCACTGTTTAACTGATTTTGATAGAAAGGTTTTCTCCATGAAAAAGCTGATGATCGCCGCCATGATTGGCGCCCTGTCCACGACGATGCTGACCGTCGCGACTGACGCCACCGCTGCGGACACGGCCACCACCACGAAGAAGCCGGCCACCAAGGCCGTCGCGAAGCGCCCGGAGCCGCGCCGCCTGATCAAGCGCAAGCCGAATCCGGCGAAGGAAGCGAAGGTCGATCCGATCCCGGAAGGCGCTGAAAAGTGGGCGTGCAAGGACGGCCTTGCTTTCGAAATGAAAGGCGACATGAAGCGTGACCAGATCGTCACGGTTCACTGGGCGAACAAGAACTACAACCTGCCGCGCGAAGCGACCACGACGGGCGCCGACCGCTTCCACGACGCAGCATCCGGCATGGACCTCGTCGTGATCCCGACGAAGGCCATGCTGTTCCAGGACAAGGACAGCTCGCGTCTCGCCGACGAGTGCAAGACGGTCGCCATGGAAGAGGGCGCGCCGGCTGCAACGCAATCGAACGCGATCAACAAGACCGGCAACTGATTTTCGCCGCCAGGGAAGCCCCCGATGTCCGCCCCGATCTCCAACGTACGACCCGCCCCGGACGCCGTCCTGGCCGATATCGTCGACTACGTGCTGGATTACCGGATCGACAGCGCGCTCGCGCTGGAAACCGCGCGTCATTGCCTGATCGACACGCTCGGTTGCGGACTTGAGGCGCTTACCTACCCAGCCTGCACCAAGCTGATGGGACCGATCGTGGCAGGCACGATCGTCCCCAACGGCGCGAAGGTGCCGGGCACGTCGTTCCAGCTGGACCCGGTTCAGGCGGCCTTCAACATCGGCGCGATGATCCGCTGGCTCGATTTCAACGACACCTGGCTCGCCGCCGAATGGGGCCATCCGTCCGATAACCTCGGTGGCATTCTCGCGACGGCCGACTGGCTCTCGCGCACCGCCATCGCAACCGGCAAAGCGCCGCTGACGATGAAAGACGTCCTGATCGCCATGATCAAGGCGCACGAAATTCAAGGCTGCATCGCGCTCGAGAACTCGTTCAACAAGGTCGGGCTCGATCATGTGCTGCTCGTCAAGCTAGCGTCGACCGCGGTGGTCGGCCAGCTGATCGGCCTTACGCGCGACGAGCTGATCAACGCGGTATCGCAGGCGCTCGTCGATGGGCAGGCGCTGCGCACCTACCGTCATGCGCCGAACACCGGTTCGCGCAAATCGTGGGCCGCCGGCGACGCGACCTCGCGCGCCGTGCGCCTCGCGCTGATCTCGAAGACCGGCGAGATGGGCTATCCGTCGGTGCTCAGCGCGAAAATGTGGGGCTTCTACGACGTGCTGTTCAACGGCAACGCGTTCCAGTTCCAGCGTCCGTACGGCTCGTACGTGATGGAAAACGTGCTGTTCAAAATCTCGTTTCCGGCCGAGTTCCACGCGCAAACCGCCGTGGAAGCCGCGCTCGCGCTGCATGTGCAGCTCGCCGCGCAGGGCCGGCGCGTCGAAGACATTCGCCGCATCACGATCCGCACCCACGAAGCGGCGATTCGCATCATCGATAAAAAGGGTCCGTTGAACAATCCGGCTGACCGTGATCATTGCATCCAGTACATGATCGCGGTGCCGCTGATTTTCGGCCGTCTGACGGCTGCCGATTACGAAGATTCAGTCGCGCAGGACTCGCGTATCGATGCATTGCGCGCGAAGATGGAATGCGTCGAAGACCCACAGTTCACGAAGGACTATCACGACCCGGAGAAGCGGTCGATCGCCAACGCACTGACGATCGAATTCAACGACGGGTCGAAGTTCGGTGAAGTCGTAGTCGAATACCCGATCGGTCATAAGCGCCGTCGTGAAGACGGTATTCCGTTGCTGGTCGAGAAGTTCAAGACCAACCTCGCGCGGCGCTTTCCGGTCAAGCAACAACTGGCGATTCTCGACGTATCGCTCGACCAGGCCAAGCTCGAAGCGACGCCGGTCAATGAATACGTCGATCTGTACGTCATCTAGGTTGAGTACTGTAGTTCCGCGATCCAAACCAAGGAAAACACCATGGCCCACAACCTCCACAAAACGCTCAAGGAATTCGACAGCGGTTCCGGCAAAGGCAAGTTCTACTCCCTGCCGCAACTCGGCAAAGCTCTGAACCTCAAGATCGACCGCCTGCCGGTCTCGATCCGTATCGTGCTGGAATCGGTGCTGCGCAACTACGACGGCAAGAAAGTCGCCGAAGAACATGTCACGCAACTCGCGAACTGGAAGCCGACCGCGGCGCGCGTCGACGAAATTCCGTTCGTCGTGTCGCGCGTCGTGCTGCAGGACTTCACCGGCGTGCCGCTGCTCGCCGACATCGCCGCGATGCGCGGCGTCGCGAAGGCCATCGGCAAGAACCCGAAGTCGATCGAGCCGCTGGTGCCGGTCGATCTGGTCGTCGACCACTCGGTGCAGATCGACCACTTCCGCGAGAAGAACGCGCTCGACCTGAACATGAAGCTGGAGTTCCAGCGCAACAACGAGCGCTATCAGTTCATGAAGTGGGGCATGCAGGCGTTCGACACGTTCAAGGTCGTGCCGCCGGGCGTCGGCATCGTTCACCAGGTGAACCTCGAGTACCTCGCGCGCGGCGTGCACAAGAAGGCCGACGGCGCGGACACCGTGTACTACCCGGATTCGCTGGTCGGCACGGACAGCCATACGACGATGATCAACGGCATCGGCGTGGTCGGCTGGGGCGTGGGCGGTATCGAAGCCGAAGCAGGCATGCTCGGCCAGCCGGTGTATTTCCTGACGCCGGACGTCGTCGGTGTGCACCTGAAGGGCAAGCTGATCGAAGGCGTGACTGCGACCGACCTCGTGCTGACGATCACCGAACTGCTGCGTAAGGAGAAGGTCGTCGGCAAGTTCGTCGAGTTCTTCGGCGAAGGCACGCGCTCGCTGTCGGTGCCGGACCGTGCGACGATCGGCAACATGGCGCCGGAATACGGCGCAACGATGGGCTTCTTCCCGGTCGACGAAAAGACCATCGACTTCTTCCACGGCACGGGCCGCACGGACGCGGAAATCGCGGCTTTCGAAAACTACTTCAAGGCGCAGGAGCTGTTCGGCATTCCGGGCGAAGGCGATATCGATTACACGAAGGTCGTCACGCTGGATCTCGCGACGGTCGCGCCGTCGCTGGCAGGCCCGAAGCGTCCGCAGGACCGCATCGAGATCGGCCATGTGAAGTCGACCTTCACCGACCTGTTCTCGAAGCCGGTCGCCGAAAACGGCTTTGCGAAGAAGGCCGCCGATCTCGACGCGCAATACACGACGAGCAACGGCGTCGACGTCAAGAACGGCGACGTGCTGATCGCCGCGATCACGTCGTGCACGAACACGTCGAACCCGAGCGTGCTGCTGGCCGCCGGTCTGCTTGCGAAGAAGGCTGTCGAAGCTGGCCTGACGGTCGCTCCGCACATCAAGACGTCGCTGGCGCCGGGATCGCGTATCGTCACCGAGTACCTGACGAAGACCGACCTGCTGAAGTACCTCGACAAGCTCGGCTTCACGCTGGCCGCTTACGGCTGCACGACCTGTATCGGTAACGCGGGCGACCTGACGCCGGAACTAAACGACGCGATCACGAAGCACGACATCGTCGCGGCAGCGGTGCTGTCGGGCAACCGTAACTTCGAAGCGCGTATCCACCCGAACATCCGCGCGAACTTCCTCGCGTCGCCGCCGCTCGTCGTGGCATACGCGATCGCCGGCAACATCACGCGCGACCTGATGACCGAGCCGGTCGGCAAGGGCAAGGGCGGCAAGGACGTCTACCTCGGCGACATCTGGCCGACCAGCGAAGAAGTCAACGCGCTGCTGAAGTACGCGATGGATGCCGACGCGTTCCGCAAGAACTACTCGCAGCTCACGAAGAAGGGCGATCTGTGGAGCAAGATCGAGGGCGAAGAAGGTCAGGTCTACGACTGGCCGAAGTCGACCTACATCGCCGAGCCGCCGTTCTTCGGCAAGGACTTCTCGATGACGCCGGCTTCCAGCATCGCGCCGGTCAAGGGCGCACGCGCGTTGGGCATCTTCGGTGACTCGGTCACGACCGACCACATCAGCCCGGCAGGCTCGATCAAGGAAGACTCGCCGGCAGGCCGCTGGTTGAAGGAAAACGGCGTGCAAAAGGCCGACTTCAACAGCTACGGCTCGCGGCGCGGTAACCACGACGTGATGATGCGCGGCACGTTCGCGAACGTCCGTATCAAGAACCTGATGATCCCGGCGAAGGCGGACGGCTCGCGCATCGAAGGCGGCCTGACGATTCACCAGCCGAGCGGCGAACAGCTGTCCATCTATGACGCAGCGATGAAGTACATCGACGCCGATACGCCGACCGTCGTGTTCGCGGGCGAAGAGTATGGCACGGGCTCATCGCGCGACTGGGCGGCCAAGGGCACGCAACTGCTGGGCGTGAAAGCTGTGGTCGCACGCAGCTTCGAGCGGATCCATCGTTCGAACCTGGTCGGCATGGGCGTTCTGCCACTGCAGTTCAAGGGCTCGGATAGCGTGCAGTCGCTCGGCATCACCGGCGAAGAAACGTACGACATCGAAGGCCTCGGCGACGACTTCAAGCCGCAACAGGAAGTCACGCTCGTGATCCACGGCAAGGACGGCGACAAGCGCGTTCCGGTGCTGCTGCGTATCGACACGCCGATTGAAGTCGACTACTACAAGCACGGCGGGATTCTGCCGTTCGTGCTGCGCTCGCTGCTGGCTGCTTAAGCCTCGCGGCAACGCATACAGCCTCGCTGTTTTGCAGGGGCTGCGTCCTGTGGAGGGCGCAGCCGACTTTGAAGCCCGACCTCAGGTCGGGCTTTTTTTTATCGGCTCGCCGAACGCCACGGCTCGCGCGCCGCGCCGCGCCGCGACTCCTCCATCACTTCAAGCCGAAATCGACCCGCGTCGTCGCACCCTTGTCCTTGATGTCGTCGGCATTCATCTTCGGCGCGACGATAAACACGCGGCTGCTGTCGACCTTGCCTTGCAGGTACTGCTGCACACTCTGCGCGCGCCGCTGCGCGAGTTGCCGCAAGCTCGCGTCGTCGATCGGCGCGTTGGCCGCGAGCGCGCTCTTCATATCGTCGTCGGGCAGCGTCTTCGTCATGCCGATGAAGTTGTGCGGCTTCTTGAAGTCGGAGGACTTGTAGGCCTTGGTCAGATATTTGTCGTACTCTTTCTGATCGACCGTGACCGTCGACGGATCGACGCTCTCACCATTACCCACCGTGTCCTTGATCTTCTGCCGCTTGACCATCTGATCGACGTACTGCGTGCGCAGCGCCGGCTCGTCGACCTTCGGATCGACGCGTCCGATCAGGTCCATGCGGATCGACGGCTTGTCGGTGAGTGCCTTCACGATCGTGTCGAGTTTCTGCTTGTCGGCATCGGTGAGCGTCGCCGAGCCGGCCTCGAATTCGACGTAACCGAGGTCCTCACCATTGCCGCCGAACGCGTGCGCGATCAGCGAGAACGGCGCGGTCACCGCCTTTTCGAGCAGATTGAGCACCGCATGCCAGATCAGCCCGCCGATGCTGAACTCGGGGTTCGACAACGAGCCCGACACTGGCAGGTTCACGTCGATCTCGCCGCGCGAGTTCTTCAGCAGCGAGATCGCGAAACGCACCGGCAGTTTGGTCGCGGTGTCGTTGTCGATGTGATCGCCGAACGTCAGTTGATCGATGAACAGGTGGTTGTTCGCGTTCAGCTGGTCGTTCTCGAGCTTGTAATGCAGATCGACGTTGAGCTTGCCCTTCGTGATCGGATAGCCCGCGTATTTCGCCGAATACGGCGTCAGGTTGGTCAGCTCGATGTCGTGCGCGCTCGCGGTCAGATCGAGCGCCGGTTTCGCGATCAGCGGATTGATGGTGCCGCGGATCGTCAGCGGACCGTTGGCCGCGAGCTTCGCGGCCACGTCGACCGGCGCGGGCGTCGTCGATTCCGTACCGAACGCGCCGATCGTGCCCTGAATGGCGACAAGGTTCGCCGTGTAGTTCGGCTTGACGAAGTTGTCGGTATAGGTCACGCGGCCCTGCTGCAACACCAGTTGCCCGACGTGCATCTTGACCGGGTTTGCTGGCGGCGTCGCGGCCGTGGCGCTGGCGACGGCCGTGGCGGCAGGCTTGCCGGGCGTTGCAGCAGATGCCGCGACCGGCGCCGACGCCGCGACTGCCTCAGACACCGCCTCGGGCGTCAGCGGAATCGGGTGCGAGCCGCTCTTGTCGCGCGTCAGCGACTGCGTCGTACCGCCCTCGTGCGCGACCACATCCTTCAGATTCAGCTTGCCTTGCGCGTCGAGCAGTACACGCCCATAGAACTTCGAGAACGTCACGCGGCCCGCGTCGACGACGGTGCCGTGCTCGTCGTAATCGGCCTTCAGGTTCGACAGCGCGAGCGAGCCCCAGCCCGCGAACGGGTCCGACGTCACCTTGTCGAGCATGCGCACGGCGACGAGCGCCATGTCGCCGCGAAAGTTCGCTTTCAGCGACTTAGCCTGGGTGACCGCGAGATCGCCGTTCGCGTTCAGCAGCGCGCTTGCGAGCGTCGCGTTCAGCTTGCTGCCGAAGTACGGCTCGAACGCGGCCGCGTCGAGCTGGTTCGCGTTGATCTTGACGGCCAGCTTTAGCGGCGTCGCGGTCACGTCGCCCTTCACGGCGAGCGTGCCCTTCTTGTTCAACGTCGCCTGCAGGTCGACCGGCAGCGGACGGCCCAAGTCGTCGCTGATCTGCCGCACCTTCAGCTGCACCGGCGTAAAGCTCAGCTTGACCGGCTGCGGCGTCGTGTTGTCGGTGAAATCGGCGGTCGCGTCTTTGAGCGTCAATTCGGCGATCTTGTAGCGCCATGCGGGGCCTTCGGCCTGCGCTTGTTTCGCCGCGTGGATCGCCGTGCGCTCCGTCGCCTGTTGATGCGCCCTCGCGAGCGCATCCAGATTGATGGTGCCGTCCTTCAGGCGCTGCGCGTCGACCGCGAGACCGGTTACGTCTACGCTCGTCACGTCGGCCGTGCGCGCCGCGACGTCGACCTGTTTGACTACCACGTTGCCCTGCGCGAGCGAGATCACCGGCGTCTTGCCGCCGCGCGCCGCGAGCTTCACCGCCTGCATGTCCAGCTGCGTGTCCGCGACCGTCAGCGCCATCGGCGACTTCGACCAGTTCGCGTCGATATTCGTCGTCGCGGACAACGCACCGTCGAGCACCTGCGCGGACGTCGCGGTATCCAGATACGGCTGCAACGGCGGCAGCTTCAGCGACTTCAGATCGAGCTTCGCGCTCGCCGTCTTCGCCGCGAGGCCGACCGTGCCATCGGCGGCGAGCGAACCGCCGTTGTTCTTCAGGTTCGTGTTCAGCGTGTAGTGCGCTGGCGCCGACGCGAGCGTCGAGAAATCGGTCAGCGTAACCGCGAGGTTTTGCAGCCCGGCTTCTACCGGATGCGACACGGCTTCGTCGTGTACGTTCACGGTGCCGTCGTTGAGTGTGAAACGTTTGATCGCGACGTCGAACGGCGGGGCCGCCTTTTCGGCGGCGGTGGTTTTGGCGTTGGCATTCGCGTCCGCGGTTTCCTTTGCCGTGGTTTTTTCCGGCGCGGGCGCGAACATATGCTCGACGCTCAATACGCCGTCCTTGTCGCGCGCGAGGCTCGCGCTCGGCGCGTCGATGCGGATATCGTCGAAGTGATAGATGCTCTTCAACGGTTCGAGCGATGCCGCCGCCACATGCACGGCGCGCGCCGCGAAAAACGGCGCCTTGCCCTGATCCTGCACGTTGACGTCGTTCAGATCGACGGTGCCGGCGACGCGCAGCGACGGCGTGTCGTTCGACATCTCGAAGTTCAGCTTCAGGTCGGTGGACAGCTTGCCCGACTGCACGATCACCGGCAGCTTCGACGGCGCGTAAGACACCAGCTTCGGCACGTCGAGCTCGCTGAAGCGCAGCGACACTTCCGACTCGCGCGATGCCGCGAACGGCTTGGTCCTGCCGTCGATCGCGAGCTGACTGTCGCCGTCGATGCGCGCGCGCAGCAGCGGCTCGACGAAGATATCGGTCTTCGACGGCAGCGTCGCGATGAACGGAATGCCGAGCTTCCATTGATCGATCACGTGGCTCGTGCCGAGCAGCCGGTCGTCGAACCTGATCTGGCCGTTTTCGACGCGAATGTTGGAGACGGAGAACTGCGTCGGCTTGCTATTCGGTTTTGCCGGCTGATTCGCGAATTTCTCGATCAGGTCGCTGAAATTGAAGTGCTGCGCATCGAGGCGAACGATATGAAAGCGCGGCGAATCGACCTGCACTTCGTCGACGATGGGCGCGCCGCGAAACAGCGAACTCCACGACGGCTTCACGATGAGCCGCGAAATATCGACGAAGTCGCCCGCGCCGCCGCGCTCGCCGATATGCACGTTGTCGGCCTCGAAACGCAGTGTGTACGGATTGAGCGCGATGCGGCCGATCGACGCCGGCCGGTCGAGCTGCTTGCTCAGTTGCTGGCTGGCGATGTGGCGAATCAGCGGCGGCGCCGCGAAAAAGCCGAGCAGGCCGAATACGACGACGAAGATCAGCAGACCGACGAGAATCCGTCGCGTACGGCGCGACTGCGCGACTGCGCGCACGGTCTGTATGGACGAGGCTAACGATGCTTTATTGAGGCTTGCCATGCTCGATGTGGAGGAATGCGGCGGCAAGCCCGCCGCGAAAAACAGAAATCCCGCAAGCGGCAGTATAAGGCGTGAATCAATGGTTAGACAGGAATGTCAGGCCCGCCTTGACGATTCGTGCTGCTGACTGACTGGCTTTCCCGCGAACGAGATTTTCGCGAGCGTCAGATAACAAAACCGGACGGCGCGCGGTTTGCCCGCGCGCCGTTCACATCATTGCCGCACGACCGGCGGCGGCTGCCAGCTGCCGTCGGTGGCTTGCGGCTTCGGCGCATACAGGCGTAGCACCAGTTGCATGTCCGCGCGCGGTGCGGGCAGCCAGTTACCGGTCCGGCTGCGCGTCGACGACACGACCACGTCGAGCGAACCATCGCGATTGCGGCGCGCGCCATTGCGATCGCCAACCGCGAGCCGTGCCGGCGCGTTCTCGCTCAGCGCGCCATCCTTCGTATACGCGGTGATCGTCCAGAAACCGCGCACGGGCGGCAGCTGGTTCGCCGCGAAGTGGATCACATAGCGATTCGCGCCGTTCAGCGTGTTGCCGTCGCTGTCCTGCGTGACGAACGCGCGTACTTCGTCGTCCTTCGTACCGAGGCCCAACTGTGTGCTCGCCGCATACGCGCGCAACCCATAGTCGGGACCGTAGTTGCCGACGGTATCGCCGAACCAGCTCCAGCCGTTCGCGCTCAGCAGATTCGACGGCGGCGTCGCGACGCGATCGCGACCGTCGGCGAGACCGGCCGCGAGCGCATCGGATGACTTCGGCAGCTTCACAGGATCGCCCGGCGTCACGCCGAGATCGGCGAGAAATTTGAGCGCGTGCGGATCGGCCGGTGTCGGCGGATTGTCAGGCAACGCGTCGGCGAGACGGCCGAAGAAGCCGCTCGCGTCGAGCGCGGCGACCTGCTGCGCCGGCGTGCCGCTCGGGCCCGCGGCGCCGCTTGCGTACCCGCGCGGCGGCACCGCCGGCTCCGCGTCGCCGACGAACACGCTCAGCGGCTCCAGACGGATCGCGTGCTGCAGCTTGCGCACCGCGTTCAGATCGTGCGCGCCGTTCGACTGGATGCGCACGCTGATCCATGCGTTGCGCGTCGGCACTTCGACGCGCTTTGCGCCCTTCGGCAGCTCGCCCTTCCAGCCCGGTGCGACGAACGCGATCGTCTGCGCGCGCAAGCCCTTCACGGTGCCCGTGCCCGCGGCGAACTGCGGCCCGGTCGACCACGCGACGTTGGTCCACATGTCGAGCACGCGCGCATCGACATAACGGCCATGCGAATCAGGTAGCGCCAGGATCACCGGCTCGGCGGCAAGGTCGAGCCAGCCGGTCGAGTCGAGCGTGTCGAGGCTCGGCTGCGGCGGATTGGTCGCGCCGATCGGCGGCAGCGCCTGCGCGTGACGCAGCGTGTTGAAAGGCGCCTGACCCGGCTCGGTGCCGACCGCCGCATCGCGCGCGGCGCTCATCACCACGAGCGGATAGCCGAATACGTAGGAGTCGGCGACTTCGTCCTTGATCCAGCCGGTGCGTTGTTGCGTCGCGGTCGGGGTCGACGCACAGCCGGCCAGCAGTGCCAGACCCGCGAGCGACGCGCAGGTTCGTTGAAGCAAAAACAGTTCTCGGAGATTTTTTATCATTCGTTCAGAGTGCGGAACGTGCAGTCCTATGGGGGATGCCGGTGTGCAGCGCCTGGTGCATGCGCGGTTCTCCCGAAACACTGCGCAGCGAGTCCGCGGATTGCGATTCCGACAACATCGCGTTGTATCGTATCCTTGCTAGTCAGGCAAGCACAAAGCAGGGAATTGTGGCTGACAGCGCGCAGGCGCGTCACCGATGTGACAATCGGCGTCGCTGTCACATTATGTTCCCGCGCCAACGGCTCGCGCGAGCGCGCCATGCTTTTTTGATTCGCGCATTCGTCGATCCGCCAGCCTGGCCGTTCGCCTCCACTCTTTCGTCCTCCTGCATTCGGAATACTTCAATGTACATGCCCGCCCATTTCGAAGAGAACCGTCCAGGGGTTCTTCATCGCCTGATCGCCGAGCACCCGTTCGGCGCGCTGATTACGCACGGCCCCAACGGGCTCGATGCGAATCATCTGCCGTTCGAGGCGCAGGCGGATGCGGCGGATTCGTCACGTCTGGTGCTGCGCGCGCACGTCGCGCGGGCGAACCCCGTCTGGCAGGAAGCCGCGACCCATCCCGAAGCGCTCGTGATCTTCCAGGGGCCGGCCGCCTATATTTCCCCGAGCTGGTATCCGAGCAAACACGAAACGCACAAGCAGGTGCCGACCTACAACTATATGGTCGTGCATGCACATGGCAGGATCGTGGTGCATGACGATGAATCGTTCGTGCGCGGTCTCGTCGCGCGACTCACGCGCGAGATGGAAGCCGGCGAGCCGGTGCCATGGAAGATGGGCGACGCGCCCGCCGACTACATCGCGCAGATGCTCGGCGCGATCGTCGGTATGGAGATCGAGGTAACGCGGCTCGTCGGCAAATGGAAGCTCGGGCAGAACAAGGCGGCCGAAGACCGGCGCGGCGCCGCGCAAACGCTGCTCGCGCGCGACGGCGATCAACAGAAGGCGGTGGGACAGGCGATGCTCGATGCGCCGCCGGCGTTCTGACGGCGGCCGCATAATCAGCCTTGACCTTCCCGTCATGGGAAGGTCGATACTGGATTCACGATGCGGCCCAATGCCGCCACGAGCCTCGCCTGCCATGACCGCACTTGCCAACCCGCAGCGCCCCGCCGACGCTGTCGCTTCTTCTTCGCCCACGCGCGTCGTCGAACTCGACATCGGCGGGATGACTTGCGCGTCTTGCGCGAGCCGCGTCGAAAAAGCACTGACCAGGCTGCCGGGAGTGGCGCGCGCGTCGGTGAATCTCGCGACCGAGCGCGCCCGCGTGGAAAGCGACACGACGCTCGGGCCTCAGCAACTGGCCGATGCCGTGCGCAAGGCCGGATACGAAGCGACGCCGGTCGCGAACGCCGAGCTTGCCGCGCCAAGCGCGACGCAAACCGCGACACCCGCCGCGACGCCGGGAACCATTGAACTGGAGATTGGCGGCATGAGCTGCGCAGCCTGCGCGTTGCGCGTCGAAAAAGCGCTCGCGAAGGTGCCTGGGGTCGCGCGCGCGTCGGTCAATCTGGCGACCGAAACCGCCACCGCTCATCCGCAAGGCACCGCATCCGCCGATAGCGGCGCGCTGATCGCCGCCGTCAGGAAAGCCGGCTTCGAAGCGACGCTGAGCGCGCCGCCCGCTGCAGCCGCTCCAGCCGAGACAACGGCAGCTATCGCCGCGACCGGCGACGAAAGCGACATCCTCGACACGACCCACGCCCCCGTCGTCGACCGCAAGCGGATTCAAACCCGCCGCGACCTCGCGAGCGTCGTTGCTTCCGCGCTGCTGACGCTGCCGCTCGTCGCACCGATGTTCGGCGAATGGTTCGGCCTCCACGCGATGCTGCCAGCCTGGCTGCAATTCGTGCTCGCGTCGATCGTGCAGTTCGTATTCGGCGCGCGCTTCTATCGCGCAGCCTGGCGCGCGGTGCGCGCCGGCGCGGGCAACATGGACCTGCTGGTCGCGCTCGGCACATCGGCGGCGTACGGCATCAGCGTCTACGAACTCGCGATGCATCCGGCCGACACGATGCATCTGTACTTCGAGGCATCGGCGGTCGTGATCACGCTGGTGCGCTTCGGCAAGTGGCTCGAGGCGCGCGCCAAGCGCCAGACCACCGACGCGATCCGCGCGCTCAACGCGCTGCGCCCCGAGCGCGCGCGCATCCGCGACGGCGCCGGCGAACGCGAGGTGCCGCTCGCGCAGGTGCGGGTCGGCACCGTCGTGATCGTGCTGCCGGGCGAGCGCGTACCGGTCGACGGCGCGGTGCTCGAAGGCCGCACGCATATCGACGAAGCGCTGATCACCGGCGAAAGCCTGCCGGTGCCGAAGCAGACCGGCGACGCCGTTACGGCCGGCTCGATCAACGGCGAAGGCGCGCTCGTGGTGACGACCACCGCGATCGGCGCGGAGACCACACTGGCGCGCATCATCCGGCTCGTCGAAAGCGCGCAGGCCGAGAAGGCGCCGATCCAGCGGCTCGTCGACCGCGTCAGCGAAGTCTTCGTGCCGACGATTCTCGCGCTCGCCGCGCTGACGCTGATCGGCTGGCTGCTCGCCGCCGCGGGCGCGCAAACCGCGATCCTGAACGCGGTCGCGGTGTTGGTAATCGCCTGCCCCTGCGCGCTCGGCCTCGCGACGCCCGCCGCGATCATGGCCGGCACCGGCGTCGCCGCGCGCCACGGCGTGCTGATCAAGGACGCGGAAGCGCTGGAAATCGCGCATCGCGTGTCGATTGTCGCGTTCGACAAAACCGGCACGCTGACGCTCGGCCAACCATCGGTAACGGCGTTCGAGCCGATCGGCGGCTTGAGCCGCGACCAAGCGCTCGCGCTCGCGGCGGCGGTGCAGCGGCATAGCGATCATCCGCTCGCGCGAGCGGTGATGCGCGCGCACGAGGCTCAGCTCGGGCAAATGGCCGGCGAACACGAGGGCGGGCCAAGCGCCACCGCCGCTCGCGCCGTCGCTGGCCGGGGCGTCGAAGCCGACGTCGACGGCCGCACGCTCGCCCTCGGCAGCACGCGCTGGCTGCGCGAGCTCGACATCGCGCTGCCGAGCGCGCTTGCCGCGCGCGCGCAGGAACTCGAAGCGGCGGGCAACACGGTGTCGTGGCTGATGACGCGCGCGCCTCACGCCCCCGAAGCGCTCGCGCTGATCGCGTTCGGCGACACGGTGAAGCCGACCGCGCGCGCGGCCGTCGCGCGGCTCGCGCAGATGGGCATCCGCAGCGTGCTCGTGACTGGCGACAACCGCGGCAGTGCGGCGAGCGTCGCGCGGGCGCTCGGCATCGACGAATTCCACGCCGAGGTGCTGCCCGACGACAAAGCCCGCGTGATCCGCGACCTGAAGATGCGCCACGCCGGCATCGTCGCGATGGCGGGCGACGGCATCAACGACGCGCCCGCGCTCGCCGCCGCCGACATCGGCATCGCGATGGCGAGCGGCACCGACGTCGCCATGCACGCCGCCGGCATCACGCTGATGCGCGGCGACCCGGCGCTCGTCGCCGACGCGATCGACATCTCGCGCAGAACCTGGCGCAAGATCCAGCAGAACCTGTTCTGGGCATTCGTCTACAACCTGATCGGCATTCCGCTGGCCGCGTTCGGCTTGCTGAATCCGATGCTCGCGGGCGCGGCGATGGCGTTTTCGAGCGTCAGCGTCGTCACCAATGCGTTGTTGTTGCGGACGTGGCGAAGCGCGCCCGGCCGAACCGTCGATCCGGTGCGCTGAGCAACGCAGCAACACCTTCCGCATTCCGCCTCGTCCTTCTTTCGGGGGCCCGTTGTGGCCCCTTTCATCCCATTACGGGCGGCTTTCAGTCGCCCTAAAGCCGCCGTCTCCCGAGCCGTAAACCAGTAAATCGATGCCGTTCGCGGCCATGCCCGCCCCGCGCGTCGCCTGTCCCCTTTTCGCGCCTGCCCATGAACTCTCTCTTCTTGCGCCGCGCCAGCGTCGGCGCGCGGCTTGCCGTGCTCTCGTGCGTGCTGGTCGCGTTGATTTTCAGCACGTTCGCGTGGGCGCTCGCGCGCGCCGCCGGCGACCAGGTGCGCGACCAGGTGCTCGCCCGCATCGCCGAAAAAGACCGCTCGATCGCCGCGATGATCGAGCTGTTCGACAAGGCGCTGTCGGCCGAAGTCGATCGGTCGATGGCGCTGTTCGCGAGCTTCCTGCCCACCGACTTCTCGCTCGACGACACGCAGAAAGTCGACATCGGGAGCACCGCGACGCCGACTTTCAAGGCCGGCGGCAAGGTGCTGAATCTCGACTTCACGATTCCCGACCAGTTCCTCGAACGCAGCGGCGCGGTCGCGACCGTGTTTGCGCGCAGCGGCGACGACTTCGTGCGCGTGACCACCTCGCTGAAGAAGCAGGACGGCACCCGAGCGGTCGGCACGCTGCTCGACCGCAAGGGGCCGGCGTATGCGCCGCTGCTCGCGAACCGCTCGTACACCGGCCTCGCCATGCTGTTCGGCAAGCGCATGATCACGCAGTACCGGCCGATCGCCGACGCGAGCGGCCGCGTGATCGGCGCGCTGTTCGTCGGCGTCGACGTGGACAAGGAGATCCAGTCGGTCCAGGACGGCATTCACGCGCTGAAGATCGGCGCGGGCGGCTATTACTTCGTGCTCGACGCGTCGAGCGGCGCGGAGCGCGGCAAGCTGCTCGTGCATCCGGCCGCCGCGGGCCAGAAAGCCGACGACGCCAACGCGCCGTATCAGCGCATGCTCGACATGAAGCAGGGCGAGCTCGACTACCGCTCGGCCGACTCGACGCTCGGCGAGAGCGACGCCCGCGACAAGTTCGTGTCGTTCGTCACGGTGCCGGAGTGGCAGTGGCTCGTCGGCGGCGTCGCGCCGCGCGACGAAGTGATGGCCGAGGTCGTGCGCACCCGCAACGCCTTCCTGCTGCTCGGCCTCGCGCTGGTCGGCCTGTTCGCGATCGTGTTCCTCGTCGCGGTGCGGCGGCTCGTCAGCCGTCCGCTCGACGAAGCCGCGCGTGCGTCGGAGCGTCTCGCCGCGGGCGATCTGAGCGTGCGCGTCGCGCAGCACGGCCGCGCGCGCGCCGACGAGATCGGCCGCCTGATGCTGGCGATCGACGGCATCGGCGAAGGCCTCGCGCGCATCGTCGCGCAGGTGCGCAACGCGTCGGCCGACATGTCGGCGGGCACCGAGAAGATCGCCACCGGCAGCGGCGACATCGCGATGCGCATCGCGACCCAGGCGAGCAGCCTCGAAGAAACCGCGGCGAGCATGGAGCAGATCACGTCGACCGTGCAGCAGAATGCCGATCACGCGACCGAAGCGAACACCCTCGTCACCCACGCCGCCGACGCCGCGCTCGAAGGCGGCCGCGCGGTCGAGCGCGTGGTGTCGACGATGGGCGAGATCGGCCGCTCATCGCAGAAGATCGCCGAGATCACGACGGTGATCGAGGGCATCGCCTTCCAGACCAACATCCTCGCGTTGAACGCGGCCGTCGAAGCGGCGCGCGCGGGCGAGCACGGCAAGGGCTTCGCGGTCGTCGCGTCGGAAGTGCGCGCGCTCGCGCAGCGCAGCGCGGCGGCGGTGAAGGAGATCGAGGGGGTGATCGCGGCGTCGAGCGCGAACGTCGACAGCGGTTTTCGCATTGCCGAAGAAGCGAGCGCGACGATGCAGGGAATCGTCACTCAGGTCGGTCAGGTCCGCGCGATCATGAGCGAGATCAATGTCGCGTCGCGCGAGCAGTCGGGCGGCATCGAGCAGGTCAACCTGGCGGTCACGCAGATCGGCGAGGCGACGCAGCAGAATGCGACGATCGTCGTCGATGCGCAAGCCGCGGCGGCCGAGTTGCGCGAGCAAGCTGCGCGGCTCGCGCAGCTGGTCAGCGTGTTCAAGCTCGAAGGCGAGCGCGGCTGACGGATCTGCTTAATGTGGACGGCGGCGGACGGCGGCCGCCGCGCTCAGAACTCGACGTCCAGTTCATCGATCTCCTCGACCTCCTGACGCGCGAGCGCGATCCACTCGCGCATTTCGGGCAGCGCCATGATGCGCTGCCCGTATTCGACCATATCCGGATCGAGTTGCACGTCATAGGTCACGAAACGCGTAACCACCGGTGCGTACATCGCGTCCGCGGCGGTCCGCTCGCCGAACAGGAACGGGCCGCCGTACTCCTTCAGACATTCACGCCAGATCGTCACGATCCGCTCGATATCCGATTGCGCGCGCGCCCATACCTTGAAGCCCGGGAAATGCGCCTTCAGATTCATCGGCAGCGCCGAACGCAACGACGCAAACCCCGAATGCATCTCGCCGCAGATAGAGCGGCAATGCGCGCGGGCGCGGATCTCGTGCGGCAACAGCGCGGCTTGCGGCTTCAGCTCGTGCAGATATTCGGCGATCGACAGCGTGTCCCAAACCTTGACGCCGTCGTGCACGAGGCATGGCACCAGAATCGACGGCGACAGCAGCAGTAGTTCGGCGCGCGTCGCGGGGTCGTCGATCGGCACCACGATTTCTTCGAACGGCAAGCCGCTGAACTTCGTCAGCAGCCAGCCGCGCAGCGAC
Source organism: Paraburkholderia sp. MM5496-R1 (assembly GCF_050436205.1). NCBI lineage: Bacteria > Pseudomonadati > Pseudomonadota > Betaproteobacteria > Burkholderiales > Burkholderiaceae > Paraburkholderia > Paraburkholderia sp. MM5496-R1. The sequence continues at coordinate 1,193,017 of NZ_JBNDLT010000003.1, read as the reverse complement.
CACGACGAATAATTCCTGCTGCTGATCGTGAGCGTAGTATTTCCCATACGTGTGTCCTCCAGATCGGGCATCGCGCCGCGCGTGCCTGCACCCATGCACGCCGCGGTGCGCGCGCGCACCAAAGTGCGGCAAGGCCGGCCCATTTCGCCTACGCATGCAAGTGATATGCCGACCCACGCAGATATGACGCGATACAGGGCAACGCGCGCCAGCGCCTGGCGCACCACTTGCTTTTATTCGAGTTCCTGTCTTTCTGGCGCATTCGAGTGAAAGTATGAATCTGTTCGCCTATCCTGCCTATCAGGCCTGCGCCGACCTGCTGCTACCGTTGCGGCACGGCGCGGCGCTGGCGAACCGTTCGCTCGATGCGTGGTCCGCATTCGCCGCTACGCCGCACGGACGCTCGCTGCGCGCGACGTGCGAACTTCTGATGCTCGGCGGACTCACGCCGAAGCGGCCGCCGTTCGGCATCGATAGCGTCGTCACCGAAGGCGAGCCGGTCGCGGTGGTCGAGGAAGTCGTCGCGCGCACGCCGTTCTGCTCGCTCCTGCATTTTCGCAAGGACGCCGTGCTTTCAACGCCGCAGCCGCGCGTGCTGATGATCGCGCCAATGTCGGGCCACTTCGCGACGCTGCTGCGCGCAACCGTGCGCACGATGCTGACCGAGCACGACGTCTATATCACCGACTGGCACAACCCGCGCGATGTGCCGCTCGGCGAAGGCCGCTTCGGCTTCGACGAATTCGTGCGCCACGTGATCGACTTCACCGCGGCGATCGGGTCCGGCACGCATCTGCTCGCGGTCTGTCAACCGACCGTCGCGGCGCTCGCCGCCGTCGCGCTGATGGCCGCCGACGACCATCCCGCGCAGCCGGCCAGCATGACGCTGATGGCCGGCCCGATCGACACGCGCATCAATCCAACGCGCGTCAACGAACTGGCCAGGAGCCGGCCGATCGAGTGGTTCGAGCGCAATCTGATCAGCGCGGTGCCGTTCGGGTTTGCCGGCGCGCAGCGTCGCGTGTATCCGGGTTTCGTGCAGCTGGCCGCGTTCATGGCGATGAATCCGAGCCGCCACGCCGACTCGTTCGAAACGATGTACTACGAGCGCGGCAAGGGCGATCCGCAGAAAGCCGACACGATTCGCACGTTCTACGAAGAGTACTTCGCGACGATGGATCTGACCGCCGACTTCTATCTGGAGACCGTCGACACCGTGTTCCAGCAGCATGCGCTGCCGTTACGCGCGCTCGAAGTCGAGGGGCGTCTGGTGGAGCCGTCGAAGATTCGCCGCACCGCATTGCTGACCGTGGAAGGTGAAAAGGACGATATCTGCGCGGTCGGTCAGACGCTCGCCGCGCAGGACATGTGCGATCGTCTGCGGCCGTATCTGAAGACGCATCACGTGCAAACGGGCGTCGGCCACTACGGCGTGTTCAGCGGACGTCGCTGGGAGCGGGAGATTTATCCGCGCGTGCGGGCCGTGATTTACGACAATGAACCGCGCGCGGTGCTCGTCAGCTCGCGTGCGCGCCCGATCCAGCCGGTGCCCGCGGCGATTGCGGCGGAAGTCACGGCGGCCGCGCCGGTCGCGGCTGCGGTCGTCGAGGTTGAAGTGGATGCGCCCGTGGGCGGGAGCGGCAACAGTGACTCCGCGGCAATAACGTCCGCGCAGTCCCCACGCAAGCCGCCGCCGGTGACACCCTGAGCGATCCGCTACTCAGCGGAAGCCGCTGAGGGCCAGTTCAGGCCGTTGGCCGGATCATCTGGAACATCTCGCCGATCTGCGCATAGTCGGCGCGATAACCCGCGCGCATGATCGGCTGCGCGGCGTGCGTATCGAACAGGCCGTCCTTCAGATACGCGCCGTCGATATGCACGCCGACCACCTGGCCGAGCGACAGATAGTTGTCCATCGGCTTGCCGTCGACATCATGCAGACGCACGATCTGCAGCAGCTTGCATTCGAGCGCCGCCGGCGATTCGGCCACGTGCGGCACCGCCACGTTGCGGCCCGGCGCCGGCGTGAGCCCGGCCAATGCGAACTCGTCGACGTGCGGCGCGACCGGCGCCGACGAGCGGTTCATCTGCTCCGCGAGCGGCCGGGTGGCGAGATTCCAAACGAATTCGCCGGTCGCCTCGATGTTGGCGAGGCTGTCCTTGCGGCCCTCGCTGCTAAAACCGATGATCGGCGGAAAGGTCGCGAACGCGCCGAAAAAGCTGTATGGCGCGAGATTGAGCGTGCCTTCGGCATCGCGCGACGAAATCCAGCCGATCAGCCGCGGCGCGACGATCGCCTTGAAAGGATCGTGCGGGAGGCCGTGACCGGCGGCGGGGTCGTAGAAGTAGTGAGGCATGAAGTGGCTTGGGGCTGGCTTGGAGTTGATTTAGGTTCGCTTGCGACGCGTGTGGCAGTTAGCGCGAAAAGCGGCGGAGTACCAGGCACGGAACGGCTATTTATACCGCACTAGCCGCGCCCGATCACGCACTTGCGCCCTTCCTTTACCCGCGCGATGCGCGCTTCATCCCAGTCATGAAACCCCGCGCCGCTGCGCACGCCGACACGCCCCGCGTCGACCTGCGCGCGCAGCAGATCGATCACGTCCTCGTCTTTCGCGAGTTTCGGCATCAGATGCGACGCGATGTCGACGAACGTGTCGAGTCCGCCCATGTCCGCGCCCTCGAATGGTCCGAAAGCCCCGAAGCATAGCGCAGCACGCGCAATACCACGGTCGGACTCGCACGCCCAAATGCGACGAAGCCGGCCTTCCCCTCGAGGGAAGACCGGCTTCGTGGACTCACGCCGCCTGTTGCGACGCCATCAGGCGCGCTTTAGTAGCGCGAGGGCGGGGTGCGGTGATCGTCGCCGTGGTGGTGCGGATCGTAGTCGTGCGGATGATGGCGCATCCACTCGTCGTGCTCCCAGTAGCGGTGGCCGTCCCAGTAACGATCGCCGTGCCAGCCGATGTTGATCGACACGCCCACCGGCATCATATGCGGTTGGCCGTACACGACTGGTGCCGGACCGTGTTCGACGATCACGCGGTCTTGCGCGAATGCGCTGCCAGCCGCGACGAGTGCGCCGCCCGCGAGCAGCGTTGCGATCAGCGAGCGCGATGCCTTGCCAAAGTTTTTCATAATGACCTCCCGTCAAAGTTTTATTCCAGGCCAGCGTCCGTGTTTGCTCGGATCGTGCGATTCGCTTCGCTTGTGAGCCGAACCAGACGCCGTACGCTTGAGACTCACTTTAGCGGCCCGGATCGCGTGAAGACGTTAGCACTTGTAAGCGAGCATTTCATAGATGGGGCCTGTTGATGGAAGCGCGGTGTCGCTTTTGCGCTTCATTCAACAAAGGTTTACGGGCAATGCTTTCATTCGGCTCGCTGAATCAGCGTGAAAGCTGGTTACATTCATTTCGGCCCGGAAATAATTCGCAAGGAGTCGGACAGACACTGGAGGCCTGGCGTGGTACGTCTGTCTCGTCGCGCAATGGTGCACCGCGACAAGAGAGCCCCGAAAAACAAAAAGCCACGATCCGCGTTTCGCGAATAGTGGCTCAATGAAAAGCGCACTCGGGGTGCGCGCCCCGGCGCGTTGTGGCGCGCTCGGGAGGGTGCGGCTGGTTTTTAGTCCGTCAGCTTGATGCCGAACAGCGTGGCCTGCGCGCGGCGCAGACGCTCTGCTTCACGGGCACGCGCTGCGTACGAGTAGTCCGAATCCAGCGGCAGATGGGGCGACGCAAAGAGGTCGCTGACCTGTTGGAACAGTGCAAAGATGTAGCTCATGGCGACTCCCGGTTAGTGACTGCGTTGCTAGGGTTTTCCCTTAGTTGCGATTATAGGGGTTTTCCCTAGAGAAAAGCTAGTGCACTGCAGCAAATTTTCGCTGCGGCGGGTTGCCGCGATGTCATTGGGCCGGGAGGCGTTGCATCGCGACAACGTCCCCGGTTTAGTGACTCGGCGGCCGCCGGTGCGAAGCGCGAGCGTGCCTCGCGCGCGTCGGCGTCGCGCTCGGCTGTAGGGGCGCGGCGGGGGGCGCTGCGGTGGGGGTCGTGGCGGCGGCCGCCGATGCGGCGTTCGCTGTCGCCGCATGCGCGTCGAGCAGGCTCACCATCGCCGCTTGCTGGTTCTGCATCATCTGTTCGATGCGGTGTTGCTGGGCCGTCGTCTCGCGCGTGAGGCGCATCAGCAGCAGCGTCTGCGCGATGCCGATCGCCACTGTCACCAGCAGCGCACCGACCACGATCGACAGCATCCATTTCACGCGCCGCGAATGATCGGTCGCGGCGCGGCGTTGATCGGCGATCACGCCATAGAGCGCATCGACCGTATCGGCGAACGCGGTGGCACGCGCGCGGTCGAGTTCCGGCTCCGAGCGTAGCGCGGCGGCGGCCGCGTCGGTGCGGCGCGCGTCACGCGAGGAAGTGGCGAATCCGGCGTGGTTGTCTGCGGACGAGGACCGGGGTGTCGTCAGCAGCGCGGTGGCGGAGAGCTTGTCGTCCTGTTTCGTGGTCACGGCCTCTGGCGAGGCGGATTGCGTACGCGTCGCGGGCTCGTCGGCGGACTGGCTCATGCTACTGCCGTCGGTCGCAGCGGACGTTGCAAGGGAAGCCGTGGCGGTAGCCGCTGCGGCATCGCGCGATGCCGTCGCGGCTTTCGCGAACGTCGCGGCGAAACGCTGCTGTGGCTTGCCCGCGCCCGCCGTCGCAGCCAACTCCGCTTCGGCCGCCTGGCGCAACGCGGTCACGCTGCGCGCGACGGTCGCGGCGGCCATCGCCGAGCTGAGCGGCGCGGATGACTCACGCGACGTTGCCGCGGGCTTGTCGTCGGTGTTTGCTGCGGCGTTCGGCGCTGAGCCGTCGGGGGCGCCGTTCGCGGGCTCGTTTGCGGGCTCGTTTGCGGGCTTGTTTGCAGACGCATCCGCAACCGCCATCACCGGCTCGACGTCAAACCCGCTCAACTGCCCGTTCACCGGCATCGGCGCATCCAGCTTCGCCGCACGCGGTGCGCGGCGCGCAGTTTTGTCGAGCAACCCGTGTTCATCGAATACGCCGACCGCCTGCAGCACCACGTCCGGCAGTTCGAAGCCGTGCAGCGTGCCTTGGCGGACGTCGATATTCATCGCCTCGAGCGTCGCGCGGGTCGGATCGTCGGGGAACAGATCGAGCGTGCTGTCGTCGCGCGCGACGCCGCTCAGTTGCGCGAGGCGTTGCGCCGAGCGCGCCGCGCGCGCCAGCTTGTTTTCGGTTTCGGTGGAGACGGCGCCCTGGCGCTGCTTCTTCGAAGCGACGCGCGGGGGCATGGACTGCGGGGATGCTACGGAATCTGCCATAGAGGAAAAAGCGGTCGTCGCCAGGAACGGGGCGCCGGATGCCGCTTGTCATTGCCATTGGAATATTTAGAGCCAGCATTGTCGCATGGCGCTCCGCCCGTGCCGAAGCCATTCCCCGTCGATTTGCGCCCTTTCGCGCGCCTCGCGCCTTTCACGACCTCGCGTCGTCGCCCTGGAATTCCCGCACGCCCTCTCATTGCCGAAGGCGAGCGCAGATCGACTCGCATTCCGCATTCCGCATTCGACACGCGATGCAGCGTGATGATCACTTCGTCGCACTCGTTCACATCGTCGCTTTGCTGCATCACGAATTACGCGGACACGATCATGATGAGCGCCGAGCCCACGCAGACCAACATGTGCGTGCGCAAGCCCGCCGCCCACGACAACCGCTCCCGTTCGTAGCCGACCACCCTGCCGAGCATCGCGGCCAGCACGAGACGGGAAATGAGTTCGAGATTACCGGACATCGTTGTTCCTCCTTATCCGAAATGAGCGGCAGCAGCAGCTCAGGGCGCCTCGCGTTGCGCATTCCATACGGCTCGTGCATCTGTCGCGCCTGATGCGTCTGTCGCCCCGCGTCGGCGTCGAGCATTTCGGATGCTTGACCCACGCTGTCAGCGCGAGGCGTTTGCTTTATGCTAGGTACACCGCAGCAGTCTCGGCGAGCGAAATCCTGAAACGCCGCCCTGAACGCTGCCTCGACACACTGCGCGCGTTGCGCGCCCGAACCAACCGACGATGCCAAGCACGCCCCCTCCCCCTGCTTCGACGACCACCGCCGCGACCGCGCTGCGCGAGCACTTCGCGAACGTGGTGCTGCCGATGTGGCGCGGACCCGGCTTCAATCACGCGTTGCAGCTGCCCTACGAAGCGCTCGACGCCACCGGAGGCGAGCCGCTACCCGCGCAACGCTATCGGGCGATGGCATGCGCGCGGCAGCTGTTCACGTTTGCACAAGCGGGCGACATGGAACACGCGCGCGTGCTGTTCGATTCGCTGACCCGCACCTTTCGGGACGCCGATCACGGCGGATGGTTCTACAGCGTCGACGCGCTCGGCCTGCCGCTCGACACGACCAAGGACCTCTACACGCACGCGTTCGTCGTGTTCGCGTGCGCGGAATACGCGCGGCGCTCCGACGACCTCGACGCGCTGAAGCTCGTGCACAGCACGACCGCGCTGATCCAGTCGAACTTCGCGGCCGACGGCGATCTGTTCAACGCCGCGCTCAACCTCGACTTTTCGAAGGTCACCGCCACGCCGTTGCAGAATCCGCTGATGCACCTGACCGAAGCGTGGCTCGCCGCCTGCGAGGCGACGCGCGACAACGTCTTCGGCGCCGCGTTGCGCCGCCTCGCTGGCGCGGTCGCGCGACACTTCGTGCATGCGCCGAGCGGCTGTATCGCCGAATTGCCGATCGGCGCGAGCGGCAACCGCCTGGAGCCGGGACATCAGTTCGAGTGGTACTGGTTGGTCAGGCAGGCGGGCGCGCTGCTCGACGGCACGGGGCTAACCGACGCGCTGGCGCGCGCCTTCACCTTCGCGCAGCAGCATGGTGTGGACCCGGACAACGGCGGCGTGTGCGCATCGCTCGACGAGGCTGGCAAGGTCAGCGACGCGACCCAGCGGATCTGGGCGCAGACGGAATATCTGCGCGCGCTCGCCAGTCACGACGATCCGGTTGTGCGCGCGGCGCTGCCGCAACAGATCGCACGTTTTCAGCGATGCTTTTTGCATGAACACGGCTGGTTCGAATGCAAGACATCGAGCGGCGAAATTGCACGTACGGACATGCCGTCAACGACGCCTTATCATCTGGCCACCGCCTACGCGGCGCTGCCTGTGGACGCCGGATTTCGAGCGGGAACTTAGCCGAATTTGGCCAGTGATAGATGAAGTTCCACGCTTGATCGCCTCAACAAAGTGCGGCACGCACGGACGAATGTCCGCCGCCGGGTCGCGAGAGAAATTTGATGTTGCTGGTAAACCCTGGCGCAAAAAAGTTCTCGTCAGACGTTCTCAAAGCGCGAAAAAACATCAAAACCGGGGAATACCCGGACGCAGGTTGATTGGCGTCTGTCATAAAGACGTGATACAACTCTCCCCTCGCGCTCGCTCTCGCATTGGTGCGATCGCGGTCGCGATGCAATACACAACATTTATTTGGATCAAAAATGGCAACAGGTACTGTTAAGTGGTTTAACGATGCAAAGGGCTTTGGCTTCATCACCCCGGACGACGGCGGCGAAGACCTGTTTGCACACTTCTCGGAAATCCAGTCTTCGGGCTTCAAGTCCTTGCAGGAAAACCAGAAAGTGTCGTTCGAAGTCAAGCAAGGCCCGAAGGGCAAGCAGGCTGCAAACATCCAGCCGGTCTAAGTTCCTTCGGGTACTTTGAGACAGACTTGGACGTCACGATAGGCGCCTCTACAGGCGCTTGCGTCTAATGCAAAATGGCTCGCTTTACGCGGGCCATTTTCTATTTCTGCGTCCGTTTTCAAGCGTCGCCGCTTTAAAGCGCATGCATTCCGGTTAATGCGAATTCTGCGTTTGCGACGGACAGTGCTCCGCGCTGTTGCGTACGCAACACACTTTCAGAAATTTCGAACACGGAAACGGCCTGTTTCAATTGCTCGGTTTGCTGATGTAGTGAAGCCGCCGCCGCCGCGGCCTGCTCGACGAGCGTCGCGTTCTGCTGCGTCATCTCGTCCATCTGCACGACCGCCTGATTCACCTGCTCGATGCCGGTGCTCTGCTCGAGCGACGACGCGCTGATTTCGGCCATCATCTGCGTGACGCGCGAGATCGACGCCGACACATGACTCATCGCTTCGCCGGCGCGCTCGACGAGCGTCGAGCCGCCCTGTATCTCCGCGACCGATTCGCTGATCAGCGTCTTGATTTCCTTCGCCGACTGCGCGCTGCGTTGCGCGAGGCCGCGCACTTCGCCGGCCACGACCGCGAAGCCGCGGCCCTGCTCGCCCGCGCGCGCCGCCTCGACGGCGGCATTCAGCGCGAGGATGTTGGTTTGGAACGCGATGCCGTCGATCACAGAGATGATCTCGGCGATCTTGTCGGAGCTCTGCGCGATGCCGCGCATCTTGTCGACCACCTGATTGACGACTTCGCTGCCGCGCGACGTCGCGTCAAGCGCGGTCTCGGCGAGCGCATTGGCTTCGCGCGCATGATCGGCGTTCTGGCGCACGGTCGCTGTGAGTTCCTCCATGCTCGATGCCGTTTCCTCGAGCGATGCCGCCTGGTTTTCGGTGCGCGCCGACAGATCGGCGTTGCCGGTCGCGATCTCGTTGGCGCCAAGATGGATCGAGTCGGCCGATTCGCGCACGCTCTTGACGGTGCGTGCGACGCTTGCCTGCATCGTCGCGAGGCCCGAGAACAGACGGCCGATCTCGTTGCTGCCGCGTGCGGCGATCGGTTGATCGAGACGGCCTTGGGCGATGCGCTCGAAGTGGCGGCCCGCTTCCTCGAGCGGTGCCACGACGCCGCGGCGCAGCGCCGTATAGACGGCGAGCGTGCCGGCGACGAGCACGAGCAAAATCACCACGCTGACGATGCGAAACGCCGCCACGCGCGCATCGATCGAATCGAGCGACGCGCGGCTCGCGGCGTCGCCGAATTGCCCAAAGTTGTGCACTTCCGCCAGATAGGCGTCCTGAAACGACTGCGTCGGCTGATCGAGGAAGGCCTGGATGTTGTTCGAGTCGAGATACTGCGCGAGCTCCGCGAGCGCGCCATGCAGCGTCTTGTAGCGTTCGGCGAGCGCGGCGGCGCGCGCGCTGTTTTCGTCGCTGGTCTTCTGCGCGCTCATGAAGGCCGCGAAAGACTGATCGGCGGCGGCGAGCTGTTCGCGAGCGTGCTGCACGATGTCCGTGGGCTCGGTGCCCCCGCGCACCATGCGCGTGCCGGCACGCGACAGGTTGATGCGCGCGTCCATCAGGCGCTGCGTCGTCTGGTTGACCGCGTCGACCTGCTTCAGCGCGATGTTCGACAGATCGCCGACGTCGTCGTGCGTGCGCGTCAGTGACCAGAAGCCCAACCCTACCGTGACGAGCTGGAAGACGCAGAACGCGGCCAGAACACATAGCAGGCCGGATGCGACCTTGATCTTGCTGAACATCGTGGACACCTGGGAACAATGGATAACGGAGGTACACCAGGGTTAACGGCAGGCCGATGGGCGGCTTGAGGCCAATTCCCGCAAAAAGCGCTCTACGTGCAGGTTTCATCGTCGATCGTCGCGATTGCGGTTGTTTTGCGCAACAATGCGCCGCTGGTCGCGACGAATCACCTTGCGCAGCGCAGCGGCACTTCCTAGAGTGGGTAGGGACCGCATGGCACGCGCCGCGCGGATGTTTTGTTGCACCGATGCACTAACCGGACCCTGCACGAAGGAACCACGATGACCGACCTACTCGACCGGGCGCGCGGCGCACTGCACGCCCAGCCGTTCAGCATGCTGCTAGGCGCGGAGCTGATGCACGCCGGCAGCGACGAGCTCACCCTATGTCTGCCGATTCGGGATGAACTGCGGCAGCAGCATGGCTTCGTGCATGGCGGCGTCATCAGCTATCTCGCCGACAACGCGCTGACTTTCGCGGGCGCGCTGTCGCTGGGTCCGAGAGTCGTGACCGGTGAGTACAAGATCAATTATCTGCGCCCGGCAGTGAAGGGCACGCTGATCGCGCGCGCCAGCGTGGTCTATGCGGGCAGGCATCAGGCGACCTGCCAGTGCAGCGTGTTCGTGATGGAGGGGAATCGCGAGAAGCTGGTGGCGGTTGCGCAGGGCACTGTGAATCGGATTGGAGAGGACGGGGAGCAGGAGGCGGGGAGTTAAAGCCGGGACGCCATGAAAAAAGCCGCTCCTGCGCGAAACAGGAACGGCCTTTCATTCACGGCGATATGACGGAAAGACAAAGCGCGTTACTCCGCCGCGTAAGTCTTCTGCGTCTGCTCGCCCAGCCCTTCGATACCCAGACGCACCGTCTGCCCCGCCTTCAGAAACACCGGGTTCGGCTTCACACCCATGCCGACGCCCGGCGGCGTGCCGGTCGAGATAACGTCGCCCGGCTGCAGGCTCATGCACTGCGACACATACGACACCAGCTTCGCGACACTGAAGATCATCGTCTTCGTGCTGCCGTTCTGGTAGCGATGGCCGTCCACTTCGAGCCACAGGCTCAGGTTCTGTGGATCGGCGACTTCGTCGCGCGTGACGACCCACGGGCCGATCGGGCCGAACGTGTCGAAGCCCTTGCCCTTGTCCCACGTGCCGCCGCGCTCGATCTGCCATTCGCGCTCCGACACGTCGTTGATGACGCAGTAGCCGGCCACATGCTCGAGCGCGTTTGCTTCGTCGACATACTTCGCCGCCTTGCCGATCACGACGCCGAGTTCCACTTCCCAGTCGGTCTTCTTCGAACCGCGCGGGATCTCGATGTCGTCGTTCGGGCCGCTGATCGCGCTCGTCCACTTGTTGAAAATGACCGGTTCCGCCGGTACCGGCAGATTCGATTCCGCCGCGTGATCCGCATAGTTCAGGCCGATGCAGATGAACTTGCCGATCTTGCCGACGCACGGTCCAACGCGCGGATTACCTTCGACGACCGGGAGCGTTCCCGGATCGAGCGCGCGCAGTTTCGCGAGACTTTCATCGCCGAGCCCAGCGCCGTCGATATCGCCCACCACCTTCGACAAATCGCGAATCTTGCCTTGCGCGTCGAGCAGGCCCGGCTTTTCCTGGCCTTTCGGCCCATAACGAAGCAGTTTCATCGTTGCACTTCCCTTTACGTTCAGTAGTGTCCGGTTCGTCAGTCAATCAGAATCAGTTCGACCATCCGCCGTCGATTACATGGAGTTGGCCCGTCGTGAACGACGACTCGTCGGACGCGAGATATAGCGCGAGCGCGGCGATCTCCTCCGGCTTGCCGATGCGGCCCATCGGCTGACGCGCGACGAAGGCGGCCTGCACCGCATCGAGCGACGCGCCCTGCGCCTGAGCCTGCGCGGCGATTCGCTGTTCGAGCGATGGCGAGGACACCGTGCCCGGGCAAATCGCGTTACAGCGTACACCACGCGTGACGAAATCCGCAGCGACGGACTTCGTCAGCCCGACCACCGCGGCCTTCGACGCGCCGTACGCGAAGCGATTCGGCACGCCCTTCACGCTCGACGCCGCCGACGACATGTTGATGATCGAGCCGCCGCCCTTCTCCAGCATGGCCGGCAAGAACGCGCGAATCATACGGTACATGGCCTTCGCGTTGAGGTCGAAGGCGAAATCCCAGTCCTCCTCGCTGCATTCGAGGATATTGCCCGAGTGTACGAAGCCCGCGCAGTTGAACAGCACGTCGATCGTGCCGACTTCCGCGGCGAGCGCCTTGATCGCCGCGCCATCGAGCACGTCGAGCTTGCGCGCCTCGAGCGGCTTGCCGGCGAGTCCGTCGATGCGGATATCGGTGGCGATCACGCGCGCGCCTTCGCGCGCGAACAGTTCGGCGGTGGCGAGACCGATACCTTGTCCCGCCGCGGTGATCAGGGCCGTTTTGCCGGCCAGTCTTTGTGTCATCTACGACTCCAGTTGAATGGGCTGCTAACGAAATCAAAGCCGATAAAACGCGGCGGCGTTCTCGCCGAACACGGCGTCGCGCTCGGCGTCGCTCAACGACGCGACGAGCGTGGTCGCCACCGAATGCCAGAGCAAATAGTCGCCGTTCAGTTCGAGCACCGGCCAGTCGCTGCCCCACATCAGCCGCGCGGGACCGAACGTGTTCAGCAGATGCTCGACGTAGGGCCGCAGCGTGTCCTCGCTCCAGCCGGGCGAGGCCTCGGTCGCGAGACCCGACAGCTTGCAGTGCACCTGCGGCAGCGCGGCGAGCCGCGTGATCGCGTCGCGCCATACCGGGTAGCCCGCCTGGCCGTAGCGGATCGGCGGCTTCGCGCCATGATCGACCACCATGCGCAGCGCCGGAAAACGCTGCGCGAAGATCTCGACGTATTGCACGTGACGGGCGTAGATCAGCGCATCGAACGCGAGATCGTGCGCGATCAGCGCCTCGATCGCCGGCGCGAGATCGGGGTTGGCGATCCAGCCGTCGTCGGGCAGATCCTGAAGCATCGGCCGCACGCCCTTGAACTTCGGCTCGCGCGCGAGCACCTCGATCAGATCGGGCGCGTTCGGCAACAACAGCGGCACCCAGCCGACCACGCCCGCGATCGACGGCTCGTGCCGCGCGATGTCGAGCAGGTAGCGGGTTTCGTCGAGTGTCGGCGCGGCCTGCACGACCACGGTCCGCTCGATGCCGGCCTGTTCGCGCAACGGCTTCAGATCATCAGGCCCGAACGGCCGGTAGAGGATTTTCAGCTCCGGCGTCAGCCACTCGTAGTCTCCCCGCGCGGGGTCCCAGTAGTGCTGGTGAGCGTCGATCGGCATGGTCGGATCAGTCCTCGGGCGCGGGCGCACGGGGGTCGAGCAGGCCCGCGTCGCGCAATGCGGACCACAAGGCCGCGGGGATCGGCAGTTCGAACGACGCGACGTTCTCGCGCAATTCGTCGGCGCTACGCGCGCCGGTCAGCACGGTGGCGACCGCCGGGTGTCCATACGGAAACTGCAACGCGGCGGCGGCGAGCGGCACGTCATGCGCGCGACATACCGCCTCCAGACGCGCGACGCGCTCGATCACCTCGGGCGGCGCGGCGCCGTAATTGAACTTCAGATCGCCTTCGACGCCCCGCGCCAGAATGCCCGAATTGAACGCGCCGCCGAGCAGGATGCTGACGCTGCGCGCCTCGCAGGCGGGCAGCAGGTCGTCGAGGGTAGTCTGCTCGAGCAGCGTATAACGGCCCGCGAGCAACGCGCAATCGATCTCGCACTCGGCCATCGCGTCGAGGATCACCGCGCCCTCGTTGACGCCGAGGCCGAGCGCCTTGATTGCGCCCGTCGAGCGCAGGCGCTCGAGCGCACGGAAGCCGCCCCCTTCGGTCAGTTGCCGCCAGTAGTGCGGATGCTGGTCGCCGTGCGTGACGCGACCGATGTCATGCACGAGCAGGACGTCGATATCGATGATGCCGAGGCGCTGCTGGCTGTCCTCGAACGAACGCAGAATGCCGTCGTGCGTGTAGTCGTAGATCGCTTCGAACGGCAGCGGATTCTGCCAGCCTTCGCGGTCGTCGAATGGCGACGTGCGCGGCACGAAGCGGCGGCCGACCTTGGTCGACAGCACATACTCGCCGCGCGGATAGTGGCGCAGCGCGGCGCCGAGCCGATGCTCGGCCTTGGTGTTGCCGTAGTGCGGCGCGGTGTCGAAGTAGCGCACACCGGCGTCCCAGGCGGCGGCGATCGTCGCTTGGGCCTCCTCGTCGGACAGGTCGCGGTACAGGCCGCCGAGCGGCGCCGTGCCGAGCCCCAGTCCGCTCACCTGCAACGAGCCGCGGCCGATACGGCGCCGCTGCCCGATTTTCGATACGATCGATGCCGACATGAGCGTGTCTCCAGATTTTGTGGTCTTTTTACCATGCGGCGGCGAGGGCGCGGCGGTCACACTCCGCGCACCGCTTGGGATGTGCATTCATTCACCAATAAACGTATTATTCATATTCGAATTTTTCCAAGTCAAGAAAACTACGCGGCGCGGATGCCTGGGTTTTCCCTGGACATAGGCCATCCAGTTCGCGAAGTGCTACGCACTCGCCCGCGCACACCAGATAATCAGAACTCCACACGGAATTCCCGGACCCTCACGATGGACGCCGAAGACAAGGACGACGACCGCTATCGCGCCCCCGCGCTGGATAAAGGCCTCGACATTCTCGAGCTACTGTCCGAGCAGAAGGAAGGACTCACGCGCGCCGAAATCACGCGGCAGTTGGGCCGCAACGCGAGCGAGATGTACCGGATGCTCGAACGCCTCGTCGCGCGCCAATACGTGGTGCGTTCGGCGGCTGGCGACCGCTACTCGCTGAGCCTGAAGCTGTTCGCGCTCGCGCACCGTCATCCGCCAATGAACCGGCTGATCGCAGAAGCGCTGCCGCTGATGCAGCGTTTCGCCGACGCGGCCGAGCAGTCTTGCCACCTCGTCGTCTACGACCGCGGCAACCTGCTGGTGATTGCGCAAGTCGACGGACCGGGCACATGGGGCATGTCAGTGCGGCTCGGTTCGCGGGTCGGCCTGATCGACACCGGTTCGGGGCGCGTGATGCTCGCGTTCCAGAGCGTCGAGCAGCGCCAGCAGATGCTGGCGGAGCACACGAAGGTGAAGGGCGAAGTGACGCTCGATCTCGACGCGCTGGAGGAGGCCTGCGAGCGCATCCGCGCGGCGGGCTTCTGGCAGAAGGACAGCCAGCAGACCTTCGGCGTCACCGACGTGACGTTCCCGATACTCGCGCCGTCGGGACAGGCGAGCGCGGTGCTGACCTGCCCGTATCTGCGGCGGATCGACGAATACGTCGCGCCGACGCTCGAAGCGGCCACCACGCTGCTGCGCGACACGGTGCAGGCGCTGTCGATGTTCCGCGAGCAGGCCGCGTGACAGGTAAGTTGCGCGGTAAGTTGCGCGGCGGCGTGCACGCGCACATGGTTTAGAATGGCGGCCCTTCCAAAATAACGCCGCATGACGGGCTCATGCGCGCGCATCGATTGAGCAATGGCCAAACTTCTGACCGATTCCGAATTCCAGCGTTTTTCCGAACTCCAGCAGAAGCAGTCGAGCTTCACGATCACCGCCGAAGAAGCCGACGAACTGCGCGACATCGTCGCCCACGCGCAGAAGCGCCGCGACGACCGCGCCGCCGCGATGCAAAGCATCGAGACCTTCATCCAGCAGTTCCACATCACGCCCGACGAGCTGTTTTCGCCCGAGCAGATCGGCGAAGCGGCGCGCACCTACGGCCTGATTCCGGCCGTGCGCAAGGAGCGCGTGCTGCCGCCGTCGCTGACGTTCAACGGCAAGCCGTACCAATGGACCACCCGTGCGCTGCCCGACGAAATTCGCGTGCCGCTGTTCGACGCGTTCACGGGCGGTGAGTCGGTGAAAGCGTTCATTTCGACGCTGAAGGACGCGAACCGCTGCGCCGCGACGATCGCGCGGCTCGAACGCGAAACCGGCGCCGTGTATGCGCAGGCATGGCTCGACGAGCTGTCGGTCACGCGCGCGCAGGTCGATGAGGCGGCACAGAAGCTGGCGGCGTGAGGCGGTGAAGCCATGCGTTGAGCGGCTCGCGACGTCAGCCGCTCAACGCGCCGGCTGGTTCTGCGCGGCGGACTTCGGGTCCGCCCCCGCCGTTTCGTCGAGCGCCATCCGCAAGCCGACCACACCGGGGTCATCGGTCCGCGTGATCGTGAAGCCGCTGGCCTTCGCGAGCGCGATCATCGCGGTGTTCTCGCGCAACGCTTCACCGATCAGCCAGTGCGTGTCGCGCGCCCGCGCGTACGCGATGATCCGCTGCATCAGCAACTGGCCGAGGCGCCGCCCTTTCTGATCCGAGCGCACGGTCACCGCGAATTCGGCCGTCTCGTTGTCGGGATCGGCCACCGCACGCACCACGCCGAGCGTCTGCGCGACGCCGTCTTCGTTGTCGACCGTCGCGATCAGCGCCATTTCCCGGTCGTAGTCGATCTGCGTCATGCGCGCGAGTTGCGAGTGGTCGAACGCGCCGACTGAAGCGAAAAAACGCAGCCGCAAATCTTCCGGCGTCATCGCCTGCACGAACTCGCGATGCGCGTTTTCGTCTTCGGGGCGAATCGGCCGCACCGTTACACGCATCCCCTGCCAGTCGATCGTTTCCTCGAAGCGGCGCGGATACGGCACGATCGCGAGACGGCTGCGCTGCGCGCCGAGCCGCAACACGGGATCGACCACCGTCACGCGGTCCCGGTAGACCCTGAGCTTCAACGACAGGCCGACGATCTCGCGCACGTCGCAAACCGCTTGCGACACCGCCGTCAACGCCGCGAGCGTCGGCTCCGGCGCGACCAGCCTCGCGTAGTGCGAACGCGTGACGATGTCGCGCGCGAGCATCGGATTGAGCGGCGGCAGGCCGTACACGTGCAACCCGCTGGAAACGCCGTCGATCGGCGGTGCGGCGAAGCGGAACACGGGGCCGAAGTTGTCGTCGTCGTGCAGTTCGACGGCGACGTCGACGATGGGTTTTGCGGCGCCGTCGGCATCGGCGCCCGGCGCATCGGAGCCCGACGCGTGGGCGCCCCCTCCTTGCGCACCCTCCACCCGCAACCCGAACCGCGACAGAAACCGCGCCGCCGCCGCCCCGGCCAGCTCGCTCGCGCCCGCCGCCAACGCTTCGCGAGCCTGCGCCAGAGCGGCGTCGATCGACTCGGGAATCTGCGCAGGCAGGCCTTCCGGCGTTTGCATCAGCAGTTCGCGGCCCAGCCGGTAATCGACCAGACGGGCGAAGGCGCGCGCGAGCCGCTGCGGCGTCGTGTGCACCGGGATGCCCTGCGCATGCAGCGCGTCGCGCCTCGTCGCATCGACACCGCCGAAAAAGCACGCGAGCAGCCCGCGATACGCAAAGCGCTGATGCTCGATCAGCGCCTGCGCGACGTCGTCGACGGGCGCGCCATGCGTCGATGCGTGCACCACGACGGCGGTGCCGGTCTCGCGATACTCGCCGAGCAGCTTCAGCGCGGTGCCGAAGTGCTCAGGACGCGCGCCGTCGCCGAGCAGCAGCGGATTGCCGCCGACCGCGAGCGGCAGCGCCTCGCGCAGCGCGTCCGACGCCGCGGCCGGCCACGGCGCGAGCAGGCCGCCGGCGGCGGTGAACGCGTCGCGCGCGAGCGTCGCGAGACCGCGGTCGCTGGTGATCAGCGTGGCGGTGGCGCCCGCCGCCACGCGGCCGACGCCGAGCGTTTCGATTTCGTCGAGCAGATCGTCGAGCGCGTCGACGCGCACGAGGCCCGCGCGCCGGAACGCCGCTGTGTAGAGCCCGTCGGCGGGATCGTCGCGGCCGGAGCGCAGCGCGAGCACCGGCTTGTTGCGCGCCGCCGCGCGCGCGGCCGACATGAACTTGCGCGCCGCCCGCACGCTGTCGAGTTCGAGCAGGATCGCGCGGGTGCCGGGGTCGCTCGCGAGGTAATCGAGCACGTCGCCGGCATCGACGTCGGCCTCCGCTCCGAGCGCCACCGCGTGCGAAAAACCGAGCCCGCGCGCTCGTGCCCAGCCGAGCACTGCGTTGGTCAGCGCATTCGACTGCGACACCCACGCGACGCCGCCCGCCTTGACCGTGCATGACGGCGCGCCCAGATGCGCGCCGAGCGCCGGCGACACCACGCCGAGACTGCCGGGTCCGACGATGCGCAACAGATGCGGCCGCGCCGCCGACAGCGCGTGCCGCAGTTCGAGCCGGTCTTCATCGCTGCGCACCTCGCCGACGATGATTACGGCGCGCGTGCCCATGCCACCGAGCTTATGGATCAGCGAGGGCCACGTCGCGGGTGGCGTGCAGATCACCGCGACGGTGGGCGCCTGCGGCAGATCGCCGACGTCGGGAATCACCGGGTGGACGCCGAGCGTCGCGTGCTTCGGATTGACCGGCCACAGCGGGCCGTCGAAGCCGCCTTCCAGCACACGCGCCCAGACCATCGCGCCGGTGCTGCCCGGCCGCTCGGACGCGCCGATCACGGCGACGGATTTCGGGCGAAACAAGGCGTCGAGGTTGCGAACGGTCACGGGCGCTCCATGCGGTTGGACAGGAATTGGAGCCGGCTTCGCGGCGAGGCGGGTGGTTCCGTCAGCATAGGCGAAGTCGCGCGCTGGCGCGGGACGTTGTTGCGGCGGAAAAGTAAAAAGCCGCGTCGAACGACGCGGCTTTTTTGCTTCGAAACCAGCGGACTCGCGGTTTTACATCGCCTTTCTGAACGGCGCCCCCGAGTGCTCGCGCAACTCGTTGAACACGATCTTCGGCCACGCCTTCTGCGCGACTTCGATCTCCGATACGTGCGAGGCCAGATAGGTCGGCGCATCGGACGCATCGAGCGCGATTCGCGCCGAGTACGAGTCGGTGAAGCGGCGCAGTTCGGCCGCATCGTCGCAGGTCACCCAGCGCGACAGCCGGTAACGCGCCGGCGCCATGCGCACGACGACCTTGTATTCCGTCGACAGACGGTGCGACACCACTTCGAACTGCAGCTGCCCGACCGCGCCGAGAATCATCAGACCGCCGGCTTCGGGACGGAACACCTGGATCGCGCCTTCCTCGCCGAGCTGCTTCAGCGCTTCGCCGAGCTGCTTCGCGCGCATCGGATCGACCACTTCGACGGTCTGGAAAATTTCCGGCGCGAAGAACGGCAGGCCGACGAACTGCAGCTGCTCGCCTTCGGTCAGCGTATCGCCGAGACTCAGCGTGCCATGGTTCGGAATACCGATGATGTCGCCCGGATACGCCTCGCTCACCGTCTCGCGACGCTGCGACAGGAACGTAACCACGTTGTTTGCGCGGAACGTCTTGTTCGAGCGCGTGACCTTCACCGCCATGCCGCGCTCGAAACGTCCCGAGCACACGCGGATGAACGCGACGCGGTCGCGGTGCGCGAGGTCCATGTTCGCCTGCACCTTGAACACGACGCCGGTGAACTTCGACTCTTCCGGCTGCACCGGACGCTGTACGGTCATGCGCATCGACGGCGGCGGCGCGAGGTCGACCAGCGCGTCGAGAATCTCCTTCACGCCGAAGTTGTTGATCGCCGAACCGAACAGCACCGGCGACTGCTGGCCGGCGAGGAACTGCTCACGGTCGAACTCGGGCGTCGCGCCGCTGATCAGATCGATTTCTTCCTTCGCACGCACCCACGCGTGGCCGAAACGGCGCTCGCCTTCCTCGTTGCTCAGTGCCTGCAGCGTTTCGACCGCGCCGCCGGCCGTGTCCTGACCGGCGCGGAACACCCGCACCTGATCGCGCTGGACGTCGTAGACGCCCTGGAAATCCTTGCCCATGCCGATCGGCCATGTGAAAGGCACCGCCGCCACGCCAAGGTGCTGCTCGATCTCGTCGAGCAGTTCGAGCGGCTCGCGCACTTCGCGGTCGAGCTTGTTGATGAACGTGACGATCGGCGTCTTGCGGCTGCGGCAGACTTCCAGCAGCTTCAGCGTCTGCGCTTCGACGCCGTTCGCGCCGTCGATCACCATCACGGCGGCGTCGACCGCGGTCAGCACACGGTAGGTGTCCTCGGAGAAATCCTCGTGGCCCGGCGTGTCGAGCAGGTTGATCACGCAATCGCCGTACTCGAACTGCATCACCGAGCTCGCGACCGAAATGCCGCGTTGCTTTTCGATTTCCATCCAGTCGGACGTCGCGTAGCGGTTGCTCTTGCGGCCCTTCACGGTACCGGCGATCTGGATCGCGCCCGAGAACAGCAGCAGTTTTTCGGTGAGCGTGGTTTTACCCGCGTCCGGGTGGGAAATGACCGCGAACGTGCGGCGGCGTTTGAGTTCGGAGACTGACATCGGGTCTGGCGGTCACGGAAAGGGGTTCAGGCGGTTCCCGGCGGCCGTGGGCGGCCGGTATGCCGCGCGTGGCGCGGCGGCGTCGAGCTGCGAGAATCGGGCGCGGGCCCGGATCGGCCGGCGCTCGCGCCGCGTCCGAAAACGGGTGGCGAACGGGTCACGACCCAGCGTTCGACAATGCGGGAATCGCTGGCGCAAAAACGGCGCGAGGTGCGAATGATACACGTCTGGCGCGACGGCCGGGGGAAAGGGCTCCGGCGCCGGACGGGGCGACGGCGCGAGCGTCGGCGCGCCGCGCATGCTTCTGGCAAAGGTGAGCGTTTTCGGGACTTACGGCGGCGAATATCGATTTGCGGTCAAAGGTGAGGATCGCGAAGCGCATGCCCGCACCTGCCAGGTCGCGGGCGCCACCAACGCGATGCGCGGGAAAACGGCGATAAAGCTTCGCACCGCTATGAACAGGTTCCGGCTCGACGCCTGGAAACGCCCGCCAGCAAAGGCTGTCGCGGGTTTACGGCGAGCGGCGCGGGGCGGTGCGGCACGATGGCGATTCGCACCCGCGGAGGTGCGTCGCGCGACAAAGCCTGGCTCACCGAAGCATCCCGCGAGGCTCGAACGCATCGGTAAATATCGCCGTGTAAGTTCAGGCGTCACGCAAAGGTGAGCGTTTTCGGGACCTTTGCAACGGTGCGGAACGGATCAAACCATGCATCACTTCAGAGAACACGGACGCATCGGCGCCCACGACGAAGCTCAACCTTCGATCAGAAACCGCTCGCGATTTTTGCCGACGAGCCAGGCCGGCGAGCGCCCACGGCCGCTCCAGGTTTCGCCGGTCTTCGGATTGCGGTACTTGGCGACGGACGTCGTCGTCGACGACTTGCGGCGCGGCTTCGGCGAGGCGCTCGTCAAGCCGAGTTCTTCGGCGGTCAGGTCGTATTCGGCAATCTTCTGCTTGATATCGGCGATAGCTTGCGAGACTTCTTTTTCGCGCGCGGCTGCGACTTCCTTGTGGAGTTTTTCGAGTTGCGCAGTCAGCTGTTTGTAAGAGGCCATGCCGGTGTTCCCCCCTCGGTTGGACGCACTGCGATGAATCGCGATGAATGGTTGGCGGACACTATCAGACGAATAAATCACAGGATAGTGAATCGCGCGGCCGAGCGCATGCGCGACGGCCCCGCTCAATCGTCGATCGCATCGTAGACGCGGCGTTCGAAGTCGATGGCCATCGGGAAGGGGTCGATCGAGCGGCGCTGGATCAGCATCAGGCCGATCATGTTCTCGACCGGATCGGCGAACCAGCTCGTGCCGTACGCGCCGGGCCAACCGAACGAGCCGAGCGAGCGGTAGCCGAGCGGCAATTGCTGCGCCGGATCATCGACGATCGACAGGCCGAGGCCGAAGCCTTGCGCCGCCCAGATCACGTGACCGAAGGCAGGCAGGCGGCGCTGGTCGCGGCTCAGGAAATTGCTGCGCATCAGGTCGACCGAGCGATGCGACAGCAGCCGCGTGCCGCCGACGCGGCCGCGCCCGAGCAGCAGTTGCGCGAATCGCAGATAATCCTCGGCGGTCGAGACCAACCCGCCGCCGCCGCTCTGAAAGCGTTGCGGATTGGCCCAGCGGCTCGCCGCCGCATGATCCTCGACCACACGACGCCGCGTGCCGGGATCGATGTTGTACGCGGTGGCGAGGCGCGCAAGCTGTGCGTCGGGCATCCAGAACGCGGTGTCGCGCATGCCGAGAGGCGCGAAAATGCGCGTGCGGAAAAACTCCCCAAGAGTCATGCCGCTCACGCGTTCTATCAGCACGCCGAGCACGTCGGTCGCCACGCCGTAGTGCCAGCGCGAGCCGGGCTGGAACATCAGCGGCAACGCGGCGATGCGCGCGAGCCACGCGCTGTTGCCGCCGCTCGCCTCGAAGCCGTTGAACGCGGCTGCGTAGGCTTCGGCGAGCGGACCCGTCGCCGTGAAGTGATACGCGAAACCCGCGCGATGCGTGAGCAGGTCGAGCACCGTAATCGGCGCGCGTACCGGATCGGTCTGGTCGAGCGGGCCGGTCGGGTCACGCAGCACGCGCGGCGCGGCAAGCTCGGGCAGCCACCGCGAGATGGGCGCATCGAGCGCGAGGCGGTCTTCCTCGATCAGCATCATGATCGCGGCGCTCGTCACCGGCTTCGTCATCGACGCGATGCGAAACAGCGTGTCGCGCTCCATCGGCAATTGCGCGGCTTCGTCGCGTAGGCCTGCCGGTTCGAAGTAGCCGATTTCGCCGCGCCGCCATACGAGCGACACCACCCCCGCCACTTCGCCCCGCTCCACGTAGCCCTGCATCGCGTTGGTCAGCGTAGCGAGCCGGGTCGCGGCAAGTCCTGCTATCTGCATGTACATCCTGTGTCGGTAAAAGAAAACGTGCGCGCGCCCAGGTCGCTTTGGGCGATCAAACCGAAAGATAGAACCTGTCCGGCGAAAGCGCACACGACGGCTTTCCTAATTGCCGATCCCGACTGGCGGACACAATGACGACATTCAGGCTTTCTGCCGTTTTTCCAATGCGCAAAGCGCGGCATCGAGGCGTTTGACGCGGGTTGCCTGCGCCGGCACGAGAACCGCGCCGGAAACGTGCTGAAGGCGGTTACGCCAGTAAGACAAAGGAATACGGTCTTCTGCGGAAATATGGGAAATTATCTGCTCGAGATGCTCGATGTCTTTTTCGAGTTGCTGATGATTCATTGCTTTCCCCGGATTCTATTGAATTAGTGTTGAAGCAAAAAAATCGAAAGCATGAAGCCGCGTTGGCCCGCGCGGCCCAAAGTAATGCCCGCCAGCAGCGGAAAAACCTTCCTGAACTTCTTCTGCGTCGGGAAAAACCGGCAATTTCTGCTCGCCGGGTTAAATCCTAACGGTTTAAAAAAGAATACTGCCGTCAAATTTCACGTTCCGTTGCCTGCCGCACTGACTGCGTTCGACGCCCCGAAGGTAAAGATAAATCATGGTCCGGGCGCAAAGAGATAATCGGTGCGCGGTGACTCGACGTTGTAAAAATGCCGCATGCGGCCTACTTATGCAATTCGCATGCAAACCGCTTATCGGATACGCATTAGGCGCATGAATTTATGACGGCCATGTGGTAACCGGAATGGCACGAGCGTGGTCAGCGAGCGTATCGGGAATTGGCAGGGATTAACTGCGAACAGGCGAAAAAAACCGAAGGCCGCCAACGGATCGGCCAGCCGCGCGCGCCGGCATTGCATCGGCACGGCGTCAGGAGCTTACTTCGCAGTCGCGCGGCAGGCGTAGATCAGGCTCAACGTACCGCCCTCGCTCGACTGGCGCACGACGTCGAACACGCCATTGCAACTGGCGGCCGCCTGTTGCGAGCACAAGTCGGAACCGACCGGGCATTGCACGAGCGTGGTCGCACGGCCGTCCGGCAGGAACAGCGGCGCGCTGCTGCTGCAACCGCCAAGCGCGACGATCGCGGCGACGGCCAGTATGTCGCGCGAGCGGCGCGCGAAGAAGGAATGGCATTTCATGGAGACCCCGGTCACGTCTTGTTTTTCGATCTCTCGATTGTGCCACGCTGCTCTCGTGCTGCGTCAGTTGGCGTGGCGCGGCTGGCCGGGCGCGGCGAGTCAAACGTCGATGCCGTGCGCGGCGATCTTCTTGTACAGCGTCGCGCGGCCCATGCCGATCTGTTTCGCCGTGTCAATGACGCGGCCGCCGTTCGCGCGCAACGCGTCGCAGAGAAAGCGCTTTTCGAACGCGGCCATCGCGTCGCTCCACGAGGTGGGTTCGGCGGTGGCGGCCACGTCCACGCCGGCGGCCGCGACAGACGGGGTCCGCGCCGGTGCCACCGCACCGCCCTGCCCCGAGCCGATGAACGGCGCGAGCACACGCGCATCGATGCGCTCGCTGTCGGACAGCATCACGGCGCGCTCCAATGTGTTGCGCAGTTCGCGCACGTTGCCGGGCCAGTCGTACGCGCACAGCAGGCGCAACGCGTCGTCGTGCAATTCGAAGTGGCTGCCGCCGCCTGCCTGCGCGGCCAGCTCCTCGAGCATCGCGTAGGCAAGCGCCTCGATGTCGGACGGACGCTCGCGCAGCGCCGGCGCATGGATCGTCAGCACGTTGAGCCGGTAGAACAGGTCCGAGCGAAAACGCCCGGCCGCGACGAGCGCCGGCAAATCGGCCGATGTCGCCGCGATGATCCGCACATCCGCGCGCACGATCCGATTCGAGCCGAGCGGCTCGAATTCCTTGTCCTGCAGCACGCGCAGCAGCTTGCCCTGCAACGGCAGCGGCATATCGCCGATCTCGTCGAGAAACAGCGTGCCGCCGTTGGCGAGCTCGAACTTGCCGACCCGGCCCCTGCGATCCGCGCCGGTGTACGCGCCGGGTGCGGCGCCGAAGAACTCGACTTCGAGCAGCGTGTCGGGAATCGCCGCGACGTTGACGCCGACGAGCGGCTTGTGCGCGCGCGCCGAGCCGCCGTGAATCGCATGCGCGAGCAGCTCCTTGCCGGTGCCGGTTTCACCCAGCAGCAGCACCGGCGCTTCGAGTTGCGCCGCGCGCCGCGCCTGGCGCTTCACTTCGAGCGACGCCGCGCTCGTGCCGACGAAGCTGCTGAACGTATAGCGCGCGCGGCGCGCCTGCGCGAGCGACTGACGCGTCGCGATCAGCTCCTGCTGCAACCGCGAGTACTGCGAAAAGAGGGGCGACAGCGCTTTCAGCTCGTCGAACAGCGCGAAGCCGACCGCGCCGATCGTCACGCCGGCATCGTCCTTGAGCGGCAGGCGCGTGACGACGAGCGGCTCGCGATCGGTCTCCATGATGTCGAGCAGGATCGGCTTGCCGGTGTTGACGACCTCGCGCATCAGACTGTTTGGAATCACCGCTTCGCAATCCCGGCCGATCGCCTGCTGCGGGTCAGCAAAGCCGAAGCGCGCCGCATACCGCTTGTTGATCCAGACGACGCGCGCCTGCCCATCGACGATGAAGGTGCCTTCGCTGAAGTTTTCGAACGTGCGAAACAGCGAATCCATCGCCCGACGAAGCACGTCGTCATAGGTGGCGGGCAGGCCCGTCCAGTCGGTCAACATGCTGTCGCTGTCTCCGCTTATCGTTTTGATTGCATCAATCTCAATCGGTGGATGAATTTATCTCCAAATTGAGACACCCGATAGGCCTTATGCATCATGACTTACCCTGGTTTCAGGCGTTCTTCACCGGATGGAAGTCCCGTTTCGGAGACGCTTGGGTACAATCCGCCCACGGTGCCTCGGCCCGCCGCTGCGCGGCCGCGCCATGCGCCACGGCGGGCCAGCAGCAAAACGACGGCCATGGCATGGAACCTGCGTTCCGACCGCGCCGCGCCGTCGCTCGATCGGGACGGCAAACATGTAGAACAACCGGGCTATGGAGATTCAATGACCTTTCTCATCGTTATCGCCGCGCTGGCGTTTCTGATGTTCGCTGCGTATCGCGGCTACAGCGTGATCCTGTTCGCGCCGATCGCGGCGCTCGCCGCCGTCCTGCTCACCGAGCCCGCCGCCGTCGCGCCGGTCTTCACGAGCATCTTCATGGACAAGATGGTCGGCTTCGTGAAGCTGTACTTCCCGGTGTTTCTGCTCGGCGCCGTATTCGGCAAGGTGATCGAGCTGTCGGGCTTCTCGGAGTCCATCGTCGCGGCCGCGATCCGCTATATCGGCCGCTCGCGCGCTAACGCGGTGATCGTCGCGGTGTGCGCGCTGCTCACCTACGGCGGCGTGTCGCTGTTCGTCGTCGTGTTCGCGGTCTATCCGTTCGCGGCCGAGCTGTATCGCCAGAGCAACATTCCGAAGCGGCTGATGCCCGGCGCGATCGCGCTCGGCGCGTTCTCGTTCACGATGGACTCGCTGCCCGGCACGCCGCAGATCCAGAACATCATCCCGACGACGTTCTTCAAGACCACCTCGTGGGCCGCGCCGACGCTCGGCGTGCTCGGCGCGCTGTTCATCATCGTGGTCGGTCTGTCGTATCTGGAATGGCGCCGCCGCGCCGCGATGGCGACCGGCGAGGGTTACGGCACCGACCTCGTCAACGAGCCGGAGCGCGTCGAGTCGAAGCAGTTGCCGCATCCGCTGCTGGCGGTCGCGCCGCTCGTCGTGGTCGGCGTCTCGAACTTCCTGCTGACGCGCTGGATTCCGACCTGGTACGGTCCGTCCTTCACGGTCACCCCGGACATCCTGCCGGGGCTGCATGCACCGGTCGAAACGAGCGTCAAGGCTCTCGTGGGGATTTGGGCCGTGCTGGGCGCGCTGCTGCTCGGCATCGTGATGGTCGTCGTGACGGCGTTCAGTCGCGTCAGCCAGCGCTTCGCGGTGGGCACCAAGGCGGCAGTGGCGGGCGCGCTGCTGGCGTCGCTCAACACCGCGTCGGAATATGGCTTCGGCGGTGTGATCGCGGCGCTGCCGGGCTTTCTCGTCGTCAGCAACGCGCTGAAAAGCATTCCGAATCCGCTCGTCAACGCCGCGGTGTCGGTCAGCACGCTGGCGGGCATCACGGGTTCGGCATCGGGCGGTATGAGCATTGCGCTCGCCGCGATGTCGGATACGTTCGTCAAGGGTGCGGAAGCCGCGCATATTCCGCTCGAAGTACTGCATCGCGTGGTCGCGATGGCGAGCGGCGGCATGGATACGCTACCGCACAACGGCGCGGTGATTACGCTGCTCGCCGTGACGGGTCTCACGCACCGGCAGTCGTATCGCGACATCTTCGCGGTCACCGTGATCAAGACGCTCGCGGTGTTCTTCGTGATCGCGGTGTATTACGCGACCGGCCTCGTGTGAACGCCGAACCGGAAAACAGTACTTTGATCTGATAGATCCGCATTACCCCCACCTCGACAGTCGGCCAACGAAGCACGAGGATGGAGTCGTCAGCGCCCAATGTTGCAAGGGCAGGCTGACCCGAGTAACAACGGCGTTTAACGGCCCGTCCCTGTCCGGACGGGCTATTTTTTGCGCGCGCCGAACGCTTCCTAGCCCGCCCCCGCGTCACCCGCATGACAAAATCCGAACGCACGTCGCGCCACTGTGGGGCATGAAAAATGCATTCGTCGCGACGAGGAGTCGCGTTAAACTGGTTGCTCGCTCCGCAACCGCGAATCCGCTAGCGGCAGCGTCACACTCGACTAAAACCCCGGCGAGACAGAGGCAGACGCGACACGGCACGACGACGCGGCAGACGGCACGCCGTCCGCCCCGTACAATGGTTCCATCACCAACGCAACAAGGACAACTTCGATGCGCATCACCGGGTCCTCCGGGTCAATGGCCCTGCTCACCGAATACGACGACGCAACGGCGCGCGAACTTCGCTCGCTGCGCCTCGAATCGACCGAAGACGGCAAAGGCATCCTGCTGATCGAGGTCGATGAGCGCAAGCCGGGCATACATCGCGAAGTGCGCTACGAAATCACGCCCGCGGAGCTGATCGCCGCGATCCGCGCGCATGGTGCCGAGTTGCCGGGCGAGCAGCACAATCATCGTCAGTGAAGCAGGCGCGCGGCGGGTGTGACCGTCGCGTGACTCGGCAGCCTCTCGCGCCGGTTGCGTCGCGCTTCGACGCGTCAGCGCGGGATTATTCGCATTAGGCGCGCCTGCGCGCGTCGCCGTGCTTTCCGTTTGTTCCGTTCACGCCGCCAATCCCCGCTTTCCTACGGTTTTTTGCAAGCGCCTTCGCGTCTCGTCGAGCGCGCTTACCCGGCCTTCAGCAACTTGTCACAAGCGGTTGCCACGCTTGTGTATCGAGGCATGCGGCCACATATGGCGATCTGATCGCAGCCAGAAGCCGGGCCAATTTCCGGGCCGGTTGCACGTCTCGAAAATACGTCCATAATCTTTGCATTCCCCTTTGCATTCCTTACCGCGCTGCGCCCGCAAGGGCCGCGGATGTTAAACCGATGCTACATGACCTCGTCGCGCAATATGGACCGGCGCTCGTCTTCCTCAATGTGCTGGCCGCCGCGCTCGGGCTGCCGGTGCCGGCCATGCCGTCGCTCGTGCTGTTCGGCGCGATGGCCGCGATGCACCCCGGCTCGGTCGGCACGCAACTGCTGCCGGTCCTCGTGCTGTCGATCTTCGCGACGCTGATCGGGGACAGCGCGTGGTACGTCGCGGGCCGCATCTACGGGGGCAATACGCTGAAGACGATCTGCCGGCTGTCGCTGTCGCGTGACACCTGCGTAAAAAAGACCGAGCGCTTCTTCGGCCGCTGGGGCGTGCGCGTGCTCGCGCTCGCGAAGTTCGTGCCGGGGCTGTCGATCGTGTCGATCCCGATGGCCGGCGCGATGGGCACGCGCTACCGCACCTTCCTCACCTATGACGGCGTCGGCGCCGCGCTGTGGTCCGGCACCGGGCTGATCATCGGCGCGCTGTTCGCGCGGCAGATCGACATGCTGTTCGCGATTGCCGGGCGGCTCGGGCGCACGGCGGCGCTCGTCGTCGTCGCGTTGCTGGTGCTGTATGCGGTGTACCGGTGGATCCGGCGCCGTCAGTTGATCGCGAAGCTCGCGTCCGCGCGCATCGAGGTCGACGAACTCGCGAAGCTGTTCGCGGCTGACCGGGCGCCGGTCGTGTTCGACATCCGTTCGGAGGAGAAGCGCAAGCTCGATCCGTTCGTGATCCCCGGCGCGCAATTCGCCGATGAACGGCAACTCGACGACATCGTCGCCACCTACGCGCACGATCAGAAGCTCGTGATCTACTGCTCCTGCCCGAACGAGATTTCCGCGGCATGGATGGCCAAGCAGCTCAACGAAGCCGGCTTCTCCGACGTGCTGCCGCTGCGCGGCGGCATGGAAGCCTGGCGCGATTCGGGCAAGCCGGTCGACTCGCTGCCCGCGATGCCGCCGCCGGAAGTCGCGGTCGACGACATCGCGCCCAAAGCCGTTTAGCCGTAATCAGCGGCGGCATCGTCCGCCTGACGCGCGCGGCACGGCTCGTCCCGGCGTGCGAGCGCGCATCGCGTTGCCTCGCGTTCAATCGTGCAATGAATATCGAAGGAGCGGTTCAATGCTTTCGACTCAGGACGTTTCGATTCAAGAGGTGGAAGGACAGCAGGGGGTCGTCGCCGACGCGCCGTTTTCGTCGCTATCGACGCGTATGCACCAGATGTTTCCGGAGCTCAGTTGCGCGGAGATCGACCGGCTGCGCCGCTTCGGCGAGGTCGGTCACTGGAAGTCCGGCGAACTGCTGTTCGAGACCGGGCGCACCGGGCCCGGCATGTTCGTGCTGCTCGAAGGACGCGTGAAGGTCTATCAGCGTGACGGCATCGGCCGCGAAGTCTTGATCGGCGAGCATGGCGCCGGACATTTTCTGGCCGAGGTCGGGCAACTGTCGGGCAAGCCCGCGCTCGTGAACGGCCTCGCGATCGGCCCCGTCGAAGCGCTGCTGATTCCGCCCGAGCGCCTGCGCGCGCTGATCGTCGCCGAAGCGGAACTCGGCGAGCGCATCATGCGCGCGCTGATTCTGCGGCGCGTGTCGCTGATCGAAAAGGGCGCGGGCGGGCCAATCCTGATCGGCAATAGCAGCGACGCACGGCTCGTGACGCTGCAAGGCTTCCTGTCGCGCAACGGCCATCCGCATTCCGTGATCGACGAACGCGACGAAGACGCGCTGCGTCTGATCGAGCAGTTCGCCGCGCAGCGCGAGGACCTGCCGCTCGTGATCTGCCCGGACGGCTCGGTGCTGCGTCATCCGAGCATGCCGGAGCTTGCCACTCGCTTAGGTATGCTGCCCGATCTCGACGACACGTACGTGTACGACGTCGCGATCGTCGGCGCGGGGCCGGCGGGACTTGCCGCCGCGGTGTACGCGGCCTCCGAAGGACTTTCGGTGATCGTGCTCGACAGCCGCGCGCCGGGCGGCCAGGCGGGCGCGAGCTCGCGCATCGAAAACTACCTCGGCTTTCCGACCGGCATCTCGGGCCAGGCGCTCGCCGGCCGCGCGTTCGTGCAGGCGCAGAAGTTCGGCGCGCACGTGGCGATCCCAGTCAACGTGAAAGCGCTGCATTGCGGGCAGTCGCCGTATCGGCTCGAGCTG
Source organism: Paraburkholderia sp. MM5496-R1 (assembly GCF_050436205.1). NCBI lineage: Bacteria > Pseudomonadati > Pseudomonadota > Betaproteobacteria > Burkholderiales > Burkholderiaceae > Paraburkholderia > Paraburkholderia sp. MM5496-R1. The sequence continues at coordinate 1,163,135 of NZ_JBNDLT010000003.1, read as the reverse complement.
AAATGCGGCGGCCACATCAGCGCGCAGGCGATCGTGATCGCGAGCGGCGCCGTGTACCGGCGCCCGGCGCTCGACGGGCTCGAGCGCTTCGACGGACGCGGCGTCTACTACTGGGCGTCGCCGGTCGAGGCGAAGCTGTGCAAGCGCCAGGAGGTCGTGCTGGTTGGCGGCGGCAATTCGGCCGGCCAGGCGATCGTCTATCTGGCGACGCACGCGGCCAAGGTTCACGTACTGATCCGCCGCAGCGGTTTCGAGGCGACCATGTCGCGCTATCTGATCGACCGCATCCGCTCGCTGCCGAACGTGTTCGTGCATCCGAATTCGGAAGTCGGCCGGCTCGAAGGCGATGAGGACGGGCTCGTGTCGGTCGCGCTGAAGCGGCCGCTGCCCGGCGGCGTCGATCACTTCGACACCCGGCATCTGTTTCTGTTCACCGGCGCGGACCCGAACACCGAATGGCTGCGCACCTGCGGCGTGCAGCTCGACGCGAAAGGCTTCGTGCTGACCGGCATCAGCGCGCATGGCTCGGCCACCGCGTGCGATCTCGGGACCACGGTCGAAGGAGTCTATGCGATCGGCGATGCGCGTGCCGGGTCGACGAAACGCGTGGCCGCGGCGGTCGGCGAAGGCGCGGCCGTGGTCGCGCAGATTCACCAGTTGCTGGCGCAGACGAGCGGTGAAGAGGTGGCGCTCGGGGCGTGAGCCTCAGAGAGCATGAAAAAAAGCACACGGTGAGTTACACAGTGCGCTTTTGTATAGCAGACGGCACGATGGCTGCGCCGGAGCGGGCCCGCGTGTTCAGCGGTCCAACTTCGCGCGCAACTCGCGCGCGGCCTCCAGCAGTCCCTCGTAACCCGAACGCGCGTGCTCCGGCAGATCGGGATCGCCGACCAGCGCGCCGAGCGTTTCGATCAGACTGTACACAATGCCTTTCGCGGCGCCCGACGCAATGCCGCCTGACGACACCTGTTGATCGACGTGACTGAGCGCCGCGTCGAGCTGCTCGATCTCGGGACGATCGTCGGAGGGCGGCTTGGGAGAAACGTCTTGCGTCATGATCGAACATCGCTCCATTGAGTGCATCGGTAAAGTTGTTATATACCGATCGTGCGCCGCCGTCTATTCGTGTTCGGCGCGACAGCTATCCACGTCAAGGCGTCCAGCGATACATCAGCAGCTTCGCGCGCGCGTCGTCTTCGACCAGCACCACGTACTCGCCGTTATCGCGCTGCACCGCGCTGATGCCGAGATACACGTCGACCCAGCCGCTCGTGCCGCCGACGCTCGCGCCCGGCGTCATGTAACCGACCGCCGTGCCGTTGCGCGCGTCGTAGACGTCGATGCGATCGGTGTACAGCTCCGCAACGAAGATATAGTTGCCCGCCACCGCGACGCCGACCGTGGTGGTCTGCGGATCGCTTTGCGTGTTCCACGGCAGCGAGACCGTGTATGTCAGCGTCGGGTTGCCGCTGCTCCAGTTGTCGTAGCGGGCCAGCACCGGACCCGCTTCCTTCCAGTGCGTCGGGTCCCACGGAATCGCACTCGTGAAACCGGACAGATACATCGTGTCGGTCGCTGCGACGTAGACGAGCCGTGCGAGCCGCGTGAATGGCGCGGGCATCGCGAACATCTTCGCACTCGCGTACGTGTAGATCGGATTGCCGGCGGAGTCGAGACCTTGCAGCGGCATCTCGCGCACGCCGCTCAATGGCGTGGCAAGCCACACGTTGCCAGGTTCGTCGACCCACCAGAAGCCGTCGCCGACCGTGCTGCCGGTCGACGGATTGCCGCTGATCTCGCTCGCGTCGACGGCGCCATTGCCATTGCTGTCGCGCCACAGCCATTCGCCGTACGTCGGTTGCGCGGCGGGCCATGCGCCGGGCAGCGGATTCTGCGCGAGCATCCCCGACGGAATCGCGATCTCGCCATGCGCGGCATCGAAGCGATAGACGTTCAGATAGTGCGCGCCCGGATCGAGCGTATAGAGAAAGCGCTGGCCATCGAATCTGCGCACCATCGGTTCGCCACGCACGCCGCGCGGCTCGTGAAAGGCGGGATCGTCGGGGTAATCGAAGCGATCGAGCGTGAACGCCGCATATGACCATTCGTGGCCGACCGGCTGCCTGTAATCGAGCGTGAAGCGCTTCGAGCCCGTGTAGATGGAAGCGGGCGTGGCCGGGTCGAACGCGCCGCTATCGACGAAGCTCAGACCGTAGAGCCGCCAGTTGAGCACGCGCGTGCCGTACACGTAGCTCTCCAGCACTGCGCCCTGCCCTACGGATGCCGAGCCGAGCGCGCGCGGTCCCTCGCCATTTTGCGCGACGTACAGATTGCCGGCCGCGTCGACGCCGATGCCGGTGATGCCGTTGAAACGCGTATCGCCGGGCACGCCGCGCACGGGATGGAAAATGCCGTTGCGCGTGCCGATCGACGCGCCCGCCTGCATCTGGCCGCCAGCGCCCTTGTTGAACACGAGGATCTGCTGCGAAACGCCGTTGTCGGCGACCAGCAGTTGGCCGGATGGCGTCACTGTGAGGTCGCTCGGCACGGTGCCGGCGGGCAGTGTCAATGGACCGGCGAGCGCGGTGCCGTCGGCGCGGTAGTGCAGGATGCTCAGATTGCCTGTGCCGAAGCCGCTGATGATCCACAGCGTCGAGTCGGTGTCGATCGCGATGCGGGCCGGCGACGCGACGCTCCACGAACGCAGCGGCTGCATGGACTGCGCGTCGTACACCGCGATCCGGTTGCCGTACGTGTCGGCCACGTAGAGCTCGCTGTCGGTTGCGGCGAGGCCGCGAATGCTCGCGTCGGTGCCAGTCTTCACCGTATCGACCGCGACGAAACTGTTCTTCGTCGCGTTCGCGCTATTGCCGATGCCGCCGGAAAACGGCGCGCCGGTCGCGAGATTCGCAAGCGTGCGTCGCGTGACGCCGTACCAGGTCTGATTGGCCGGCGGATAGTCGGCGCCGACCAGCGCATTGTTCTCGTTGCCGATCGACATCGCCGCGTACAGGTACGTGTGATTCACCGTCACCGCGTCGCCTCCGGCCGCGCCCCAGCCATGCGTCGAACCGGCCACCGCGAGCTTGTCGCCCGCGCGATAGGCGGCGATTTCACTGCCGCTTTCGTCCCACGGCGCATTCGTATAAACGGTGCCATTGGCGCCGACGCTAATGGCCTGAATATCCTGCTGCATCCATTTGCCGTCGCCAAATCCGAAACTATTACCGATCCATGAGGTCGTGTAATTCAATTGGGATTGCGCGTAAACATTCGGCGAGATCAGGCTGTGGATTAACACCACGGCCAAGCCAAGGCGGGAGAAAGGCTTCACGGCAGTCGGTCCTTGCGAGGCGCGAGACGCGCACATCAGATTTGGCGTTTTATCCTCTCATATAAAAATAGTAAATTTATTGATAAAAAAATGATTATTGAATGCCGATTCATCCAATTCATTCGATTTGCATTGAATCATGTTTCCGACACAATCTTTCCTTCACGAAACCGGTAAAAACCGGTTCCCGTAAAGACTCACCGATCAGAGATCCAGTTGCTTTTTCTGCTCCTGTAAATCCTCACCTTGAGCGAGACGCTCATCATGTCCGCGCCGCCCGGCGACGCTCGAAAATCCGCCGCGTCAGATCGAACGCCACCAGATTGCCGGCCACCACGAGCAATAGACCGACCACCGCCAGCGCTGACCACCGATAGCCCTCGAACAGCGTCGATGCCGCGAGCGCGACGATCGGAAACAGCACCGTGCAATAGGCGGCCCGCTCCGGGCCCATACGGCCGACGAGCATCAAGTACGCCGTAAAGCCGATCACCGAGCCGAACACCACGAGATACGCGAGCGCACCGAGATAGCGCGCCGACGGTTCCACCGCGAACGAATAGCCGGCGAACAGACTACCGAGCGTCAGGACGGCAGCACCGATCAGCATCGCCCAGCTGTTGGTCGCGAACGGATGCAGGCCCATCGACTGCATGCGGCTCGACAGCAGGTTGCCGGCCGAGAAGCACAGCGTGCCGAGAAACGCGACGCCGAGCCCGAGCCAAGCGGTGTGGTCGCCGAGATGCCCGGCCATCTGCTGCACGAACAGACAGACGATGCCGACGAGCCCGAGCAACGCACCCGCAATCGCGCTCGGCTGCAGAGGCCGGCCCATGAACAGCCGCCCGTTGATCGAGTTCAGCAGCGGCGCGGTCGAGAACACCACCGCGACGAGCCCGCTCGGCACGAGCTGTTCGGCGTAGTAGAAGCACAGGAAATTCAGGCAGAACAGCGCGAGACCCTGCGCGGCGAGGTAGCGCCATGCGTCGCGCGGCGGCCAGATCGGGCGGCGCATGATGCGCGCCAGTGCGAACATCAGCAGCGCGGCGATCCAGAAACGCCACGCAATCGATACCGGTGGCGGCACCGCGCCGAGTTGCCATTTGATTGCGATCCACGTGGTGCCCCAGATCAGCACGGTGATGGCATAAAGGAGGAGATTCATGGTCGGGCCTCAGACTGCAATGACGGACTGCGATGACGCGCAGCATGGAAGAAAGCCCGACTATGGAACCGCGCCGCCGCCCGCAATTGTCCAAAATTGCGCACTTTTTCGCGCCGATGCGCAGGCTGACGGGACGCGCCGTATACTGGCCGCTCAACCACCACCGTACACCGGAAAACCTCCGCGCGCCGCCGTGAACCCCACCCCGTCCGTCCCCGTGATATCCACCGCCGGCATGCCTTTTGGCCTGCAGTCGGTCTGTCACACGCTGGCCAGTGCGAACGCGCATCTGGACCGCTTCGCGTGGCTCGGCGACGGACTCGCGATCGCGCTATGGACTCGCGACACGAAGGAGGACGAGACCGTCTACGAACGGCCCGGCCATCACACGCTGTCGTGCTATCTGGACGGCGGCTATCGCACCGAGCGCCAGAAAATGCCGGGCCACTACGGCGCGCCGTCGCGGCTGTGCGCACTGCCCGGCGATCACGAATCGCGCTGGTGGGTGCGCGGCCACATGCACTTCATGCATCTGTACTTCCTGCCCGAGCACTTCACGCGACGCGCGGTGCAGGAGCTCGACCGCGAACCGCGCGAACTGACGCTCGCCGATCGCACCTATTTCGAGGACCCGCGCATTGCGAGTCTGTGTCAGTCGCTCGTCAACGAGGAGTGGGAAAGTCCCGACGGTCTGCTGCGCACCAACGAGACCGCGCACGAAGTGCTGAGCCTGCTATTGCGCGGCCAGGGCGTACGGCGCGCGAACGTGGCGCTGAAAGGCGGGCTGTCGGCCGCGACGCGGCGCCGCCTGCGCGACTATATCGACATTCATCTTGCGCAGCCGTTGACGCTTGGGGAGCTGTCGGGTGTCGCGGCGCTGTCGGAGTTTCATCTTGCGCGGATGTTTCGCGAGTCGTTCGGGTTGCCGCCCGCCGCCTGGATCGCGCGGCAGCGGCTCGATCGCGCGCGCACGCTGCTGCGCACGACGACGTTGCCGCTCGCGCAGATCGCCGGGCAGTGTGGCTATGCAAACGCGAGTCACTTTAGTCACCGGTTTCGCGAGGCTGTCGGGGTGACGCCGAGTGGGTTCCGGCAGGCTATCGGTGTTTGAGATTCGCGTTTGAGTTTCGCTTTGCGGTTAGCTCCGCGTCATCGCAGCGCCATCGCCAGCACGCGCGCGACGTGGATCGCGTCGACGCCCGCGCCGTCGTGAATCTGATGCCGGCAGCTAGTGCCGTCGGCGACCATCAGCGTGGCCGCGTCCAGCTTGCGCACCGCGGGTAGCAGCGACAGCTCGGCCATCGCCTGCGAGCTCGCGTAGTGCTCCGCTTCATAGCCGAAGCTGCCGGCCATGCCGCAGCACGACGATTCGACCGTCGATACCTTCAATTCGGGAATCCACTCCAGCACGGTCTGCACCGGCGTGAATGCGTCGAACGCCTTCTGATGGCAGTGGCCGTGCACGAGTGCCTGCTGCATCGGCAGCGGCTTCAATTCGAGCTGCAATCGTCCGGCCTTTTCTTCGCGCACGAGGAATTCCTCGAATAGAAACGCGTGCTGCGCGAGGCGCTGCGCCTCTTCGCCGAAGCCGTACTGCAGGAATTCATCGCGCAACGACAGCAGACACGATGGCTCCAATCCCACCACCGGTACGCCACGTTCGACGAACGGCCTGAACAGCTCGAGCATGCGCCGCGCTTCCTCTTTCGCTTCGTCGACGAGACCCGCCGCGAGAAACGTGCGGCCGCAACACACGGGACGCTCTCCCGGGCGTGCATTGAAGTGGACCGTGTAGCCCGCCGCTTCGAGCACCTGTTGCGCGGCGCGCGCGTTGTCGGGCTCGAGGTGATTGTTGAAGGTATCGACGAACAGCAGGACTTCTTTCAGCGCGCACGCCTGCGCAGCGTTGCGTGCAGGCTTCGCGGACACCGCATCGGCCAGAAACGCCTTCTTGAACCGCGGCAAACTCCGCTCGGTCGCGAAGCCGACCGAGCGCTTGAACCACGTCGACAGCACCGGCACGTTGTCCGCGAGCGCCAGCAGCCTCGGCATGCGGCTCGCCGCGCCCGCATAGCGCGGCATGAACGCGACGAGCCTGTCGCGCAGCCGCACCCCATGCGTCTTGACACGCGCCGCCCGCGCCTCGATCTTGAACTTCGCCATATCGACGCCGGTCGGGCAATCGCGCTTGCAGCCCTTGCACGATACGCACAGGTCGAGGGTTTCCTTCACGTCATCGCTCGCGAGCCCGCTTTCGCCGAGCTGCCCCGAAATCGCGAGCCGCAACGTGTTGGCCCGCCCGCGCGTCAAATGTTGCTCGTCCTTCGTCACGCGATAGCTCGGGCACATCGTGCCCGCGTCGAACTTGCGACAGTGGCCGTTGTTGTTGCACATCTCGACCGCTTTCGCGAGGCCGCCGCTCAGATCGTCGCCGCTGCCGGGCGCGCTTTCTTCTCCCGTCAGCGGGTCGCGCTTCACGTTCCACGTCGACCAGTCGAGCGCCGTTTCGATGCGCTGTTCGCGATAGCCCGGCGCAAAGCGGAAATTGCGCGCGTCGTCCATCTTCGGCGGACGCACGATCTTGTCGGGATTGAAGCGGTTGTCCGGATCGAACAACGCCTTGATCTCGCTGAACGCCTGGTTGAGCCGCGGCCCGTATTGCCACGCGACCCATTCGCCACGGCATAGTCCGTCGCCATGCTCGCCGGAATACGCGCCCTTGTACTCACGCACGAGCGCGGCCGCTTCCTCGGCGATCGCGCGCATTTTCGTCGCGCCGTCGCGGCGCATGTCGAGAATCGGCCGCACGTGCAGCGTACCGACGCTCGCATGCGCGTACCACGTGCCTTCGGTGCCGTGGCGATGAAACACGTCGGTCAGCCGGCTCGTGTAGTCGGCCAGATGTTCGAGCGGCACCGCGCAATCTTCGATGAAAGACACCGGCTTGCCGTCACCCTTCATGCTCATCATGATGTTGAGACCAGCCTTGCGCACTTCCCACAGCGCTTTTTGCGCATTTGCGTCCGGCATCTCGACGACCGCATCGGGCAGGCCCAACTCGCCCATCAACTCCGTGAGCTGCTTCAGCGACGCGAGCTGCGCGTCGCGATCCTCGCCCGCGAATTCGACGAGCAGAATCGCCTGCGGCTCGCCGACCAGCGCCTTCCCGATCACCGGACGAAACGCGGGATTGCTCAACGCCAGATCGATCATCGTGCGATCGACGAGTTCGACAGCGACCGGCTTCAGCTTGACGATGTGCTGCGTGAGCGCCATCGACTGCCGGAAGGTAGGAAAGTTGACCACGCCAAGCGCCTTGTGCGCGGGCAGCGGCGCGAGCTTCAACGTGATCTGCCGGCTGAATGCGAGCGTGCCTTCCGAGCCGACCAGCAGATGCGCGAGGTTCGCGCTGCCGTCATCGGTATACGCGCGCGGATTCTGGCAATCGAACAGATCGATGTTGTAGCCCGCGACGCGGCGCAGCACCTTCGGCACGCGCGCAATGATTTCGTCACGCTCGCGCTGCGCGATCCGCGTGACGCCCGCGACGATCTGCTGCAAGCGCTCACCTTGCGGCGGCTCGCGCAGCGACGCGAAGCGCGCTTCGCTGCCGTCGGCGAGAATCGCGTCGATCGCCTCGACGTTGTGCACCATGTTGCCGTACTCGATCGAGCGCGAGCCGCACGAGTTGTTGCCGGCCATGCCGCCGATCGTGCACTGGGCAGCCGTCGATACATCGACCGGGAACCACAGTCCATGCGGCTTCAGCCACGCGTTCAGATGATCGAGCACGACGCCGGGCTCGACCGTCACGGTGCGCGCGTCGGCATCGAACGCGACGATGTTGTTGAGCCACTTGCTCGTATCGACCACCAGCGCTTCGCCGACCGTCTGCCCACACTGGCTCGTGCCCGCGCCGCGCGCGAGCAGCGGTACTTTCTCGCTGCGCGCGATCTCGAGCGCGATGCGCAGATCGTCCTGATCGCGCGGCACCACGACGCCGACCGGCGTGATCTGATAGATCGACGCATCGGTCGCGTAGCGGCCGCGGCTGGCGAGATCGAACAGCACGTCGCCGCGCAGCGCTTTGCGCAGATGCTGCGCGAGCGGACTCGTTGCGCGCGCGGCGGAGGGGACCAGATGGATCGGCTTGACGAGCAAGCCCGCAGTGGGATTCGTCATTTCGTCGGCCCGTGAGGAGCGCGCCTGAACCGCGCAGCTCGAATTACCTAGTACAGCGTCAGATGCACCGGCGCGAGTCCTTCGATATGCCCGCTCACGTCGCCCGCCTCACGCGGAAAGAACATGCCGGTGTACGAACCGGCGGTGATCACCATCTCCGGCGTCACCGCAATGCCGCGCGAACTCGCGTGATTGACGAGCCACGTCAACAGCCGCCGCGGATCGCCGGCCGGATTCGCGGGCGTCGTTTCGACGACATTGCCTGCGTTGAACGCGAAGCGCAGCGACGGCGCGACGAACGGAAAATCCTCGCGATACCGTGTGAATTCACCGACGATCAGCGCACCGTGATTTTGCAGGTCCGCGAGCTGCGCGAGTTTGTCGATGGCGGGCCACGCGGCATAGCGGCTCGCGACGATCTCGATGGTCGCGCCGATCGAGCCGATGCCCGCGAGCACTTCGTCCTCGCGGTACGGTTTCGTGGACGGCTCGAAACGCCGGCCGAAACGGAACGCGACTTCGAGTTCGAGCCCGAGCGGCGCGAAGCCTTCGCGCGACAGACGCGCGCCGTCGGCGTGCAGATCGGTGTCGGGCAATGGCGCGCCTTGAATCGGTCCGCTCGCCGATTTCGCGCCGATCTTCCAGCCGCCGATTCGCGCGCCGCACGCGCTCAAGATTTCATGCTGGATTGCGTAGGCCGCGTCGGCATCGGAAGGAAGCAGCTCCGGCGGCAACGTATCGAGCACCGTGCGATTGCGACGCGCATCGGCAAGCAGCTGACTCAATGATGAAGTCATGTTTTACACGCCCATCCGGGTGGAAACGTGCGTCTTCTCCGACGCGCCAACTTCGAAGCGGCTCTCGGGCTGCATGCGGAACGCGAGCACGACGCCGATGCCCATCAGCAACATGCTGCCCACGAACGGCAGATCCCAGTTGCCAAAGCGGTCGATCAGAAAGCCGCCCATCACCGGCGAGATGATCGCGGCGAGCGCCGAGCCGGTGTTCATCATGCCGCTCGCGGTGCCGGAGAAGTCCGGCGCGATATCCATCGGGATCGCCCACATCGGGCCGATCGTCATCTCGGCGAAGAAGAAGCCCGACGCGAGACAGGCAATCGACAGCGTCAGGTCATGCGTGAACATCAGAGGAATCAGCGACAGCAGGCAGAACAGCATGCACACCGACACCATCCAGCTGCGCGCGCGTTTGAGGCTGCCGGTGCGCTTGAAGATCGCATCGGTGACGATGCCGCCGAGCGTGTCGCCAATCACGCCCGCGAAGAACACGACCGACGCGAAGATCGCCGACTTCTTCAATTGCAGATGGTGGTTATGCAGGAAGTACAGCGGAATCCAGCTCAGGAACAGCCACAGCGTCCAGCCGTAGCAGAAGTAGACGATCGTGACCGGCGTCATGCGGCGAAACAGCTTGCCCCACGGCAGGCCGGAGACCTTCGGCTTCGGCGTGGGCAGCACCGCGAGTTCCTCGAGCGTGATGCGCGGATGATCTTTCGGATGCTCGGTGAACGTGAGCGCCCACGTGACCACCCACACCAGACTCAGCGCGCCGCAGATAAAGAACGATTCGCGCCAGCCCCAGTTGGTCATCACGATCACGATGAGCGCCGGCGCGACCGCGTTGCCGACTCGCGACGCCGCGTGCGTGATGCCCTGCGCGAAGCCGCGCTTTTCTTTCGCGACCCAGCGCGACATCGCCGACGTCGCGGCCGGGAACGTCGCGCCTTCACCGAAACCGAGCACGAGCCGCGCGGCAAGCAACGAAGCGAGCCCGCCCGCGAAGCCCGTGAACACCGTCGCGAGCCCCCAGATGGCGCCGCAGAACAGCAGCGTGCGTCGCGCGCCGAAGCGATCGCTGACCCAGCCGCCGATCACCTGAAACAGCAGATACGGATACGCGAAGGCCGAGAACACGAGCCCGACCTCCGTATGCGTGAGATTGAATTCCTTGCCGAAACCCGCCGCCGCGGTGCTGACGTTTACGCGATCGAGGTACGTGATGAAGTACATGATGCTGAGCATCACTAGAACGATACTGGTCGCACTGGTCAAACGAAACCGCTTCATCGTCTCTCTCCATGGCATGTGTCGACGGCGCGCCTGAAGTGGCGCGCTGCGTCGTCGCCCGTCGGCCGCGAGAGCCGCTATGGACGCATTGCATGTTGTTCTGGCCGCGTTCTGCGCGCGGCTCGATGAGGGAAGCGCTCCCTGCGCCCGACAATCAAGCCGCGGCCTTCAATCCCGACGTCTTCGGTGCCTGGCTCAGCCACTCCATCGCAGCCGGCATGCCGCTTTCCTTGAGCGGCACGCCAGCAAGCCGCAGACCCATTTCGCAGCCAGCCAGTGTCGCGAGCAGCATCAGATCGTTGCAATCGCCAAGATGGCCGATGCGGAACATGCGGCCTTTCATTTTGCCGAGGCCCGTACCAAGCGACATGTCGAAGCGTTCGTAGATCAGCTTGCGCACCGCATCGGCATCGACGCCGTCGGGCATCATCACGCCCGTCAGCACCGGGCTATAGACGGCGGGATCGGCACACTGGATTTCGAGCCCCCACGCGCGCACCGCGCGGCGCGTCGCTTCGGCAAGCCGCTCGTGGCGTGCGAACACGTTGTCCAGCCCTTCGCCGAGAATCATTTCGATCGCTTCATGCAGCCCGTACAGCAGGTTCGTGTTCGGCGTGTACGGCCAGTAGCCGGATTTGTTCATCTCGACGATTTCCGTCCAGTCCCAGAAGCTGCGCGGCAGCTTCGCGTGCTGGCCGGCGGCCATCGCCTTCGGCGAGATCGCATTGAAGCTGATGCCCGGCGGCAGCATCAAGCCCTTTTGCGAGCCCGACACGGTCACGTCGACACCCCATTCGTCATGACGATAATCAGCGCACGCGAGACCGGAGATCGTATCGACGAGCAGCAGCGCCGGATGGCTCGCGGCGTCGATCGCGCGACGCACGGCGGCGATGTCGGACGTGACGCCGGTCGAGGTTTCGTTGTGCACCACGCAGACCGCCTTGATCGCATGCTGCGTGTCCGCGCGCAGACGCTCTTCGATCATCTGCGGCTGCACGCCGCGCCGCCAGCCTTCGATGCCTGGCAGCCCCAGGAATTCGGGCTTCAGGCCGAGCTGCTCGGCCATTTTTTTCCACAACGTCGCGAAGTGGCCGGTCTCGAACATCAGCACGTGATCGCCGGGGCTCAGCGTATTCGACAATGCGGCTTCCCATGCGCCCGTGCCGGACGCCGGATAGATGACGACCGGCTGCTGCGTCTTGAAAATCTTCTTGATGCCGTCGAGCACCTTGAGACCCAGCTCGCCGAATTCGGGTCCGCGATGGTCGATGGTCGGATAGCTCATCGCTCGAAGGATGCGATCCGGCACGGGACTCGGCCCCGGAATCTGCAGGAAATGACGGCCAGCGGGATGAAAATCTAGCTTCAGCATCGGACCCCTCCAATTGAATTTTGCATGCAAAAAACTATATCAGACGAACCGTGATGCTCCCAAGACGAAAATTGGCCTTTAAGGCCCGTGTTTACCCGCGTGTGCGCATGGATTAACTAATTGATATGGTTCCGATAAAATCCAGTTCATGTGAAGCTGAGGATTTTTGTATGCAAAATTCGGATTTCGACGCGGGTCTGACCGCTGCCCCGCTGATGCCGAAGGTCGAGCGTCAGCGCCTGCACGACACGGTGGTGGAGCACATCCGCCGCTTTATCGTCGAGGGAGCGCTGGAGCCCGGCAAGAAGCTGAACGAGCGGGAGTTGTGCGAAACGCTCGGCATTTCGCGCACGCCGCTGCGCGAGGCGCTGAAGGTGCTGGCTGCCGAAGGTCTGATCGAGATTTCGCCGAACCGGGGCGCGTCGGTATCGAAGATGTCGGAAGCGGAGGTGCGTGAGACCTTCGAGCTAATGAGCGGCCTCGAAGCGTTTTCCGGCGAACTCGCGGCCGAGCGCATCACCGCGGCCGAACTCGCAGAGATCAAGGCGCTGCATTACGCGATGCTGGCGTGCCGTGCGCAGAACGATCTGCCGGGCTACTACAGTCGCAACCAGGCGATCCACGACAAGATCAACGAAGCGGCGAGAAATTCGGCGCTGCGGCAGACGTATGTGTCGGTCAACCGGCGGCTGCAGGCGCTGCGCTTTCGCTCGAACTATCAGACGCCGAAGTGGGACCGCGCGATTCACGATCACGATGAAATGCTGAAGGCGCTCGAGGCTCGCGACGGCAAGAAGCTCAGCGCGATTTTGCGGCAGCATCTGCTCGATAAGCGGGATGCGGTTTTGCAGGTGCAGGTGCAGGTGCAGGAGGAGGTGGTCGCTTCGGCCTCCGGGTTGAAGGCGTGATGCGGACAACTGATGCCGAATCCCGCTCCTCGCCACTTCGTCGGCAACAAAACTTGTCCACCTAAATTGTTGGCAAGCCTGTGGACAACCTTCGCACAGCGAGCTTAAGTGCTTGAAGCGTGAGAACTATCCGCGCGCGGTGCACGCGTAGGCAGTGAGCGTCGCTACGGAGTCCGTGATACTGGCGAGTGGGCTTCGTAAGGATGCCGTTTCACTCGCGCCGACCTCGAAGTCCAGTTGTCCACATAATTTGGGAACAAGCTTGTGGACAACCTGCGCACAGGCCTGCCAAGTGTTTGATACGGCAGGCCTATCGTGCGCGGATGCGGGAGCGGGCAGCGGCGCGGCACCTCACGCGATGCAAGCCAACGGCCGCGCCCTCCAACTTCGATTTCACTGCGTCGTTTCACGACTGCGCAACGACTCCGGCAACCCATACAGCACGATCAGCGCGCACACCACGCTCATCGCGCCGATCACATACAGCGCCGGCGTCGTGCTGCCGGTCAGATCCTTCACACGTCCGACCATCACCGGGCTCACGATCCCGGCGCGAACGGGCAGCCGCCAAGCCCGCCGAGCGCCGCGTCGAAACGGCGCACGCCGGTTTCATACGCGGCGAGCACGTTGGCGAGACCGAGGCCGCGCGTGTTATGAAAGTGCAGCGTGAGCGCGGCGGCCGGCAGCCGCTCGAGCGTGCGCCTGACAAGTCGCGCCACCTGGCGCGGATTCGCCATACCGGTGATATCGGCGACGGTGATGCCCTCGATGCCCATCTCGCGATACGCGTCGACGATGCCGATCACGCGGTCTTCGTCGATGCGCCCTTCGAACGGACAGCCGAACGCGGTAGCCACGGTCGCGTTGAGCCGCACGCCCGCGGCCATCGCGCAACGCACGATGTCGTCGAACGCCGCGAGCGACGACTCGCAGCTCATGCGCATGTTCGCGCGGTTATGCGTCTAACTCGCGGACATCACGAGGTTCAGTTCGTCGGCGCGCGTGATGCGACAGCGTTTCTCCGGCCGGCGTCAGCGTCATGCCGCGCGCGTTGCGCTGGAATAGCGACGCGCCGACCGCCTGTTCGAGTTCGACCAGCCGCTTGCTGGCGGCGGACACGGCGATCGCCTCGCGCTCGGCGGCACGCGTGAGCGTGCCCTCTTCGAAGACGGCGAGAAAAAGCTGCAACGTGGTGAGGTCGAGCTTGCGGAGAAGATTTTTGATGACCATGGCGCGGCGACGAAAGTTCGGTCAGTGATAATCATCCTCTAGCTGATGGCGCACCGCCAACACGGTCACGGTTTGGTTGTCGTCGATCTCGAACAGCGCGACGTAGCCCGCGCGACCGAATGGGATCAGCAGCTCGCGCAAAAACGGCGTATCGCGCTGAACCTTTCGGCAAGTGAACGGCGATGTGCGCAGCGTGGCGATACCATCGCGGATGGCTTGCAACGCGCGTTCGGCGAGCGGGAAATCCCCGTCGTCCCGCTCGAGGATGAAATCGTGCAGTCTCTGCAGGTCCGCCGCCGCTGCGCGTGTGAAACGAACCTGATACGTCATCGGTGCTTCTTCGCGCGGGCCTTCGTTTTTGCTTCGCGGAGCCGCGTTTCGAGACCGGCGAGCACGTCGTCGGCCGATACGTAGTCGCCGCTTTGCTTCGCTTCAGCACGCGACTCGAGCCCTCGCACGACGAATTCACGCACATTCAGGCGCCGCGCGATGTTGTCGCGGATCGCCTGCTCGACGAAACTGGAGAGGCTTTCGCCGTCCTGCAGCACGTCCTCGGCCGCGGCCCGCAGCTCGGGCTTGACCCGAACCGACGGGAAAGTAGCGCTTTTCATCGTTCTCTCCATGCATCGCATTAGCGATGCATTATCGCGCTACCTCATGTCTGCCGCAAGCAGCCCTTCACGACTTCCACGCCGAACCCAGAATCATCGTGCAGAAATTCTCGCGATGATAATGCGGGTCTTTCAGCGCGAGCACGTCGGCCTTCACGTTGCCGAACGTCGTGTGCGGCTTGTGGATCGTGCCGTGCGCGAACGCATCGATGATACCTTCCTTGAAGTGCGCGCCGCGCGGATGCGCATGCGTGACTTCCTCGCGCCGCTGCTCGCTAAATTCGTCGTAGGCGAGACCGAGCACGTCCATTTCGACACCCGCAGTGACGAGCGCGATCACCGGCTTCATATGCTGCGGAATGCCTGGTGTCGTGTGCAGCGCGATCGCGGTCCACACCTGCTCGATGTCGTCCTCGCCGATCCGATGCCGCCGCAGAAATTCACGCGCGGCATTCGCGCCGTCGACTTCGAAGCGCTCCTGCTCGCTGCTGTATGGCGCGACGAGACCCATGTCGTGAAACATCGCGCCGATGTACAGCAGTTCGGGGTCGTACTTCAGCTGCTTGCGTTGCCCGGCCAGCGCGCCGAACAGAAACACGCGCCGCGAATGGTGATACAGCAACTCCGTTTCGGTGTCGCGCACGAGCTCGGTGGCTTCACGCGCCATCATGCTGTCGGGAATCTGGATACCTGCGATCGTCGTAGTCATGCGGCGTACTCCTTCGTATGCGAACGTGAATGTGAAAGTAATCAACGGGACGCGCGCCGCCGCTTCAGAGCGCGTTTTGGTATGCTGGTCCGCGCCGTGATGTCGATGCCTGTCGCCTGCCTGTGAGACCGCGCGTCCGACCGATCCAGTATTGGCCAGCGCGGCGCCACGAACAATTGCCGCGAGCCGTTGAACACTGCCAAACGCACAGCGTTGACTGCCGCGGCGTGCCCTTCACGTTCCCCGTCAAAGGAAGTCGTCCGATGCCCACCGTCGCGATCGCGATCTTCCCAGGAGTGCAGGCACTCGACGTCGCCGGTCCCGTCGACGTGTTCTCCGAAACGAACCGCTTCGTCGCGCCCACGCGGCACTACGAGGTCAAGCTGCTGGCCGCGGACCCGGCGCCGCTGCGCGCGTCGAACGGAATGACGCTGGTGGCGGACGCGACCTTCGAGCAGTCGCGCGAACCGTTCGATCTCGCGCTCGTCGCCGGCGGCCCCGCGCTACCGCGCAACGAAGTGCCGGACGCGCGCCTGCTCGACTGGCTCGCCAACGTCGCGACCGTTGCGCTCGCTACGGCTCGATCTGCACCGGCGCTTTCGCGCTCGGTCACGCGGGCCTGCTCGATGGGCGCCATGTGACGACGCACTGGCAGCACGCCGCGCAACTCGCCGCGCAGTTTCCGCGCGCGCGGGTCGACTTCGATCGCATCTATCTGCGCGACGGGCCGCTGGTCACCTCTGCGGGCGTGACGGCCGGCATCGATCTGTCGCTCGCGCTGGTGGCCGAGGATCACGGTGCGCATAGCGCGCTCGCGGTCGCCAAGCGGCTCGTCGTGTTCGCGCAGCGGCAAGGCGGTCAGTCGCAATTCAGCCCCTATCTGACCGCGCCCGCCGACGACACCTCGCCCGCCGCGAAAGTGCAGGCGCACGTGATGGCGCGTATCCATGACAGCTTCACCGTCAAGCAACTCGCCGACGTCGCGGGCATGAGCGCGAGTAACTTCGCGCGCGTGTTCGTGCAGGAAACCGGCGTGACGCCGCATGAATTCGTCGAACGCGCGCACGTGGATGCCGCACGCAAGCTGCTCGAAAGCAGCGCCGCGGCGCTGAAGACGATCGCCTACGATTGCGGCTTCGGCACCGCCGACCGCATGCGCATCGTGTTTACGAAGCGGCTTGGCGTGACGCCGACGCAGTATCGCGAGCGCTTTCGCCCGGTCTGAATACGGCGTGAGAAAATCGTCGACTCTGCACGTCAACGATCACCAGGAACGACATGACCTCCTCTTCTCCGATTCGCGCGATCGTCACCGGCCATACGCGCGGCCTGGGCGCGGCGCTCGCCGAACAACTGCTCGCGCGCAACGTCACGGTGCTGGGTATGTCGCGCTCGCGGCATGCCGCGCTGAAGGCGCGCTTTGCCGCGCGGCTCGAAGAGATCGAGCTGCCGCTGGCCGAGCCCGCACGCGTCGCGCAATGGATCGCCACCGACGCACTGAGCAACTTCGTGCGCGGCGCGCAGACGGTGCTGCTGATCAACAACGCGGGCATGATGCAGCCGATCGGGCCCATCGAAGGACAGGACGCCGCGAGCGTCGCGGACGCGGTGAGCCTGAACGTCGCGACGCCGCTGATGCTCGCGAGCGCGCTCGCCGCCGCGGCCGTCGACGCAACCGACCGCCGCATCGTGCACATTTCGAGCGGCGCGGCGCGCAACGCGTATCCGGGCTGGAGCATCTACTGCGCAACCAAGGCCGCGCTCGATCATCACGCGCGCGCCGTCGCGCTCGACGCGAATCGCGCGCTGCGCATCTGCAGCCTCGCGCCGGGTGTGATCGATACGGACATGCAGGCGCAAATTCGCGGTAGCGGCGAAGAGCAGTTCCCGATGCGCCAGCGCTTCGACGAGCTGAAGCGCAACGGCCAACTGTCGACGCCCGAGCAATGCGCGGCGCAGTTGATCGACTATGCGCTCAGCGATGCGTTCGGGCAGACGCCGGTCGCGGACATTCGCGAGATCGCGAAATCGGCCTGAACGGGCTATTGCTGCCGGGTATTTGCGCTCCCGAAAATCCTCACCTCAAGCACGGAGCAGTGGCGGATCGGCGTCAGCTACCGTCGTCGTTTCTCCCGAAAAGCCTCACCTTTGAGGTGAAAAGAGGACTCGAGGAGGCATTTCAGCGAGCGCATTGCGGCGCTCACACACCGCTCCCGAAATCCCTCACCTTTGATCGAACGCAGCCGGATCGCTTCGCCGATGCCGGCCGCGCACGCGGCAGATCGCCTGGACATTCAACGACTTACGTTGCACAGCCGCCGCACGGTCACCGCGACGGATGCCATGATTGGCGACTGCATGAAGCGCGTTTTGTACGTCGGCACGACGGGCCGTCGCCTGATACAGCATCGACGGCTCCCGAATATCCTCACCTATGGCTGACAGGCATGAATGCGCGCATTCCCGCGAGCCTCTTGCCGCGGGGTTTGTGCGGTTCCCGGCCCGGCCGGTTAGTTGCAAAAGAACCGCCCGCGCGCGACTCC
This sequence comes from Paraburkholderia sp. MM5496-R1, assembly GCF_050436205.1. Classification (NCBI taxonomy): domain Bacteria; kingdom Pseudomonadati; phylum Pseudomonadota; class Betaproteobacteria; order Burkholderiales; family Burkholderiaceae; genus Paraburkholderia; species Paraburkholderia sp. MM5496-R1. The sequence continues at coordinate 1,144,991 of NZ_JBNDLT010000003.1, read as the reverse complement.
CGAAAGTCCTCACCTTTGACGCGATGCACGCGCCACGTTCATTCGATCGGCACGTTCTTCAGCCCCACGCACCGCGACGACGTTCTTCATCGCGTCGACGAACCTGACGAGAAGGAAGCAACGTTGGGAATGCGATATGAGTTTCAGAGGAAACCATTCGCAATTTGTAGCGCCGTCCGGGCGACTCCCGAATTCCCTCACCTTCAATTTTGAAGTGCGCGTACAGGTGCGCATATTCTCACCTCGGCGGCTCCCGAATCTTCTCACCTATCAGTATCGGCGCGTGCGCCGCAGAATATAATCGGGGCCGACGGTCGATGACTCGTCGCGAGGCGGTAGTGCGTTGCGCCGCCTCTTCCCCGCTGGCAGCACGCGGCTCGAACGGCAGTTCCTGACAAACCGGCAAAGGAGGAAGAATGAAAACAAACGGCGCGAGCAGAATCCTCGGTGCACTGTTCGCGGTGGCCATCGCGACTTGCGCGACCTGTGCAAACGCACAGACGCGCGAGATGCCGAACGATGCGTCGATGCAAAGCCAGTCGGTCCCAGCGGCTTCGAACCGGAACAACAACCGGTCCGACAGCGCAATCGTCCGCGACGTCCGCCGCGCTTTCACGCGCACCACGAACCTCAATTCGGCGAACATCCGTGTCGAAGCGCGTCACGGCATCGTTACGCTGACCGGCACCGTGCCGCGGCAATCGCAAATCGCGCGAGCCGGCAACGCCGCGCGATCGGTTCGCGGCGTCAGAAGCGTGCATAACCGGCTGACCGAGCGACGGCGCGCCAATCAGTGAGCACGGCGTGGTGGCATCGGCCGGACGGATCGGTGCCGCCTGTTCGACCTCCCCCCTATATCGGCCTCGACCCGCATGTCATTCAAAGTGCCCACCGTCGCGCGCCGCACATTTTTTTTGCTCTGCTTAAGAAACAGGTTGACCTCGGCGGAAGGCGAACCCTAGAATTCAAAAATCATCACCGATGGGGCTCGTGCCTTGGACACCTGCAGTAGCCGACTTTCGAACAGATTCGCTGCCTGACCGGCAGGACGTCCGCGCTCTCTTCATCAGCCGCCGTCTTGCCAGTTGGCAGACGGTGCGCGCCGCAGTTTCTTCCCGTGCACCTAAAGTAACGTCGTATCCGCATGACAGGAACGCCGCGTTCACGCGCGTTCCCGCGCCGATACGGCGTCGCATCGCGAGCCTTGCGCTTGCGGTCGCGTTTGCGCGCGCGTTGTCAGTCAACGCAAACAGTTCAACGCAATGCGCGCCGAACGCGTGGATAAACACGTGCGTAGCGAACGTGTGTAGCGAGCGTGCGTAGCGAACGCTTCAGACGCTCGAACGCAGTCCCCGCTACACACCGACAAGGAGCCGCCATGCCCGACAGTGACAGTTATCCCTTATGCCGCTTCCCCGTTCTATCAACTGAGGAAAGCGAGTAGACCTCCACCGCCGCGCCCGGACATACGCGGCCTCCGTGTCTGCTGGCTTTCCACCAGCGCGTCGAAACCGGCGCCCGGAGATCCCTCATGCAATTCGGCCTCCTTCTTTCGCAGTTCCCGCGTGTGCAGGAATCGCGCGCCCATTACGACGGCATGCTCGTGCTGCACGCACCGCATCCGTTCATCGCCTTCTGCCGTCGCGTGATGTCGCGCGTGGCATAGCGTTTCGCGATCCGACCTTCGACAAATACAACCAGGAGAGAACGACATGTCTACTCCGACGAACATTTCCTCCGCGCGCAGCGCCGTGCTCGATTCGGCACACGTCGGCGATATCAAGGGCGCGCTCGGCACGATCGCTCACCATGACATCGCGCCACGCACGAGCTGGTGGGCGCGCCTGCGCACGCTGCTCGCGATCCTCGGCCCCGGTCTGATCGTGATGGTCGGCGACAACGACGCGGGCGCATTCGGCATCTACACGCAGGCCGGCCAGAACTACGGCACTACGTTGCTGTGGACCATGCTGTTGCTGGTGCCGGTGCTGTTCGTCAATCAGGAGATGGTGTTGCGGCTCGGTGCGGTCACGGGCGTGGGCCACGCGCGGCTTATTTTCGAGCGCTTCGGCAAGTTCTGGGGCGCGTTCAGCGTCGTCGATCTGTTCCTGCTGAACGCGCTAACCATCGTGACGGAATTCATCGGCATCACGTTCGTGCTCGACTTCTTCGGCGTCTCGAAGATCGCGGGCGTGTGTATCGCCGCGGCGCTGACGATGGCCGCCGTCAGCACCGGCGACTTCCGCCGCTTCGAGCGTTTCGCGGTCGCGCTGTGCGTGTTGAGCCTGCTGCTCGTGCCGGTGCTCGTGTCGATTCACCCGCCGGTCGGCCAGATCGCGCGCGACTTCTTCATTCCGAACTGGCCCGCGCACTCGAAGCTGTCCGACGTGATGCTGCTCGTAATCGGCATCGTCGGCACGACGGTTGCTCCGTGGCAGTTGTTCTTCCAGCAGAGCTATGTGGTCGACAAGCGCATCACGCCGCGCTTCATGAACTACGAAAAAGCCGACCTGTGGATCGGCATCGTGTTCGTACTGATCGGCGCGGTCGCGATGATCTCGTTCAGCGCGGCGCTGTTCGACGGACGGCCCGGGTTCGGCAACTTCACGGACGCGGGCGGTGTGATCGCCGGTCTCGAGAGATACGCGGGACGTACCTCGGCCGTGCTGTTCGCGATCGCGCTGTTCGACGCTTGCGTGATCGGCGCGGCGGCTGTGTCGCTATCGACCGCCTATGCGATCGGCGACGTGTTCAAGATCCGCCATTCGCTGCACCGTAGCGTGTCGGATGCGAAGGGCTTCTACGTCGTGTACTTCGCGATCGTCGCGGCCGCCGCGGCATTGGTGCTGATTCCAGGCAGCCCGCTCGGTCTGTTGACCGAAGCGGTGCAGACGCTTGCCGGCGTACTGCTGCCGAGCGCGACCGTGTTCCTGCTGCTGCTATGCAACGATCGCGCGGTGCTCGGTCCGTGGGCCAATTCGAAGAAGCTCAATCTGTTTACCGGCGCGGTGATCTGGGTGCTCGTGATGCTGTCGATCATCCTGACCGCGTCGGTGATCTATCCGGACATCGCGGCGGAAACGATCATCGAAGTCCTGGCGGGCGGCACGTTGCTCGCGGTCGTCGGGTATGTGGCGAGCTTCGGGATGCGCAAGCTGCGCGGCGAGTCCGCGGCCGAGCCGGCTCCGGTCTATGCGAAGGACGCGCGCAACACGTGGCGCATGCCGCCGCTCGACGAACTGCCGCCGCCGCGTCTGACGCTCGCCAAACGCGTATGGATGGGCGTGCTGCGCGGCTATCTGCTGCTCGCGATCGCGCTCGTGATCGTCAAGGTCGTGCAGATGGCGTTGCTGAAGTAGTGCGAATGGTGAGGAGTTCCAGGAGGTCCGGACAATGGTGAGGTTTTACGGGAGCCACGTCCGGAGCGACAACGTAAGCGCTGCCGGAGCCCGATCTGGCCGGCAGCGCTTCAAATGACTCATTGCCCCTTCCACGCGCGCGGCACCCGGTGAAAATTCCGGTCGAAGTAAATCAGGCTGTCGCCGTCGGCGCGCACGCGAATCTGCGTGGTCTCCACGAACATGACCGAGTGCGAGCCGACTTCGTCGAGAAGCCGTACAACTCGCAGCAGATGCTCGAGCGCATTCAACGCGCAATGAAACTCGCGTCCCAGCGTCACGCGAAACACATGCGCCAACTCGAACTGCGTGAGCGGATCAACTCGCTCACGTCGTGCGAGAAGGACGTGCTGCACGGTTTGATCGAGGGGAAGCCGAGCAAGGTCATCGCGGCGGATCTGTCGATCAGTGTGAAAACCGTGGACGTGCATCGCGCGAGCATCAAGGAAAAGCTCGGCGCTTCGTCGATTCCGACCCTCGTGCGCGGCGTGCCCGAAGTATGGAGCCCGCCGGACGAGCGGCCGGAATGACCCGGCCGCCTCGGCCCTTCCAGACGCATCAGCGCATGTACAGGCCTCCATTGACGTCCCAGCACGCGCCATTGGCGAAATAAGCGTCACCGGAAGCGAGCATCATCGCGACATCGGCAACATACGACGCGGCCCCGAGCTTGCCGACCGGTATCGCTTCGATCACTTTTGCCAGCTTGTCCGCCGCCACGCTCTCGTGAACGATCGGCAAATCGAGCGGCCCCGGCGAGATCGCGTTGACTGTCACACCGCGCGCGGCGAGATCGCGCGCGAAGACCTTGGTCAGCGTCAGTACGCCGCCCTTCGCGGCCGCATAGTGCGCGCCCGTTGCCGAGCCGCCGTTCTGCCCCGCCAGCGACGCGATATTGACGATGCGGCCCACGCCGCGCTGCGCGAAGTACTGCCCGAATACCTGGCAGCCGAACAGCACGCTGCGCAGATTCACGTTGATCACCTGATCGAACTGCTCGGCGGTAATGTCCATCACGGGCACGACCTTCGAGGCGCCCGCATTGTTGACGAGCGCGTCCACGCCGCCCCAACGTTCGAGCAACGCGTCGCGCGCCGCTTCGAAGTCCGCCTTGCGCGTGACGTCGAGCCGGATTGCGCAGGCGCTCGAGCCGTCGCTGCTCAGGTCATGCGCGAGCGCTTGCGCGGGTTCGATCTCGATATCGGCCAGCGCGACCCTGTAGCCTGCTTCGTGAAAACGACGCGCGACAACGGCGCCAAGTCCGCGCGCGGCGCCCGTCACGAGCGCGATTCTGTTCGACATCTTGCTGACTCCTTGATTGCGTTCAGGCCGATTGCCCGAGGCGCGCTTCGAGGTGCGCGGCGACCGCGCACACCGTTTCGTCGTCGTTCTTGCGACCGATGATTTGCAGGCCCGCCTTCAGCGTCGAGCGTTCGATCGGAACGGGCAGGCTCAGCGCCGGATGCCCGCTCAGGTTGAACGGCCGGATCAACGACGACATGCCGATCACCGACGTGCCGGCGCGTGCCGCTTCGAGCGTGATCGGCAAGGAGGGCAGCGTCGGCAGCACGAGTACGTCGACCCGGTCGAGCGCGCGGTCCACTTCGTCGGTGAAGGTGCGGCGCACGCGTTCCGCCGCGTCGAGATCGGCGGCGCTCGTGGCCGCGGCCGCGCGCAGGCGCGCTTCGATATCGGCGCCGAGCTTGCCGCTTGCCACCAGATGGCCGAATGCGCGCGATGTCTCCGCGTTGATCACCGCGAGGCCGGCCGTGAATGCGTCCTTCAGGGATGCGAGTTCGATCGCTTGCGTGGCGAGTTCGGACTTTCCGACCGCGTTGGCGATTGCTTTGGCGATGTCGTCATCCGCGTCGACTGCGACCATGCCAACGCGCAACTGCGAAACGTCTCGACGCGCATCGTCAGCGCGAAACGAAGGATCGATCGCCATCATCACGCGAATCAGCGTGTCCGTCTCGCGCGTAAACGGTCCAACGCAGTCGAGTGTCGTGACGCGCGGCGCCACGCCGTGCCGCGACACGCGGCCGAACGTCGGCTTCAGGCCGATAACGCCGCAGCATGCGGCCGGGCCGCGGACCGAGCCACCGGTGTCGGTACCGAGCGCGGCGTCCACGAACTTCTGCCCGACCGCCGACGCGGACCCGCTCGACGATCCGCCCGGAATGCGTGCCGCGTCCTGCGGATTGACCGGCGTGCCGGAAAAGTCGTTGATGCCGGTCATGCCGAACGCGAGTTCGTGCATGTTGGTCTTGCCAGTGACGCGCCAGCCGGCGTCGAGCAAACGCCGCACGACTTCGGCGTGCTCCGATGCAAGCGGTGCGTCGGCAAGCGCGCGGCTTGCCGCTGTCGTCGCGTAGCCGGCGACGTCGATGCTGTCCTTGATCGCGATCGTCGGCGCGTCGGCGCTGTCCGTCGCGCTCAGATCGAATGTCTGCAGAAATGCGCTCATGCCGAAACTCCCTGGGCCGGGTTGACTTGCCACGGTGCATCGAAAAGACGCTCGGTACGGAAATGGCGAATCAGCCATGTCGCGCCCGCATCGTGAGTGGCGGGCACGAAGTCGACTTCGAGGCGCGCCGCGATCAGTTCCGCTTTCGCATCGACATAACCCGAAGCCTGCAACATGATCCAGCGACCCTTCGCCGTGTCGCCGTTCACCTCGATATGCTCCGCAGTCAGAAAGTGGACATTGGTCGCGAAGTGCGGCGTGGGCGGCAGATAACGCTGCAGCATCACGACGATCTGCGCCGGCCCTTCGAGACGCCCGAACTTGTTCGCGTACTGCGGGCCGATGCCTTCCCAGATCGCGTCTTCGGCGAACAGCGCGGCGAGCGCCTCGCCTTCGAGCGCGCGCGTGGGCACATCGCACAGCGCCATGTAGCGCGCGATCGTCTTACGCACCGCGTTCTGTGCTTCTAGCGCTTTGACGCGCGCGAGCAGCGCGTCGATAGCCGGATCGGTCATCGCGTCACGCATGGTTGGCGACCGCTGGCGGCACCGTCAGCGCACGGCCCACGCGCGCCTCGATCTTGCCGTAGCGCCACAGGTTGTAGTCGCCGACCGGCGTCGTCCGATACAGATTGCACACGGCCACCGCGGTATCGAAGTCGGCGACGTCGGCCATGATGTAGAACGTCCACGGCGCGCCATCGGCGTTGCCGACCACGAGCCGATCGTCGTCCATCACGCCCAGCACGCGCACGTTTTCCATCGTTTCGATCGCGTTCAGCATCTTGCCGTACGCTTGCCACACTTCGCCGATCTGCTCGCGCGGCAAGTCGAAGAAGTTCTGCGAGACGCCGCAGCAGAACAGCACACGCAAAGGCAGGTCTCGGTTGTCGCTCATGGGAACGTTCCTTGGTTCGGTTGATAGCCTTCGAGTGTCGGCATGATGACCGGTCAGAGCAGGAAGCCGATCGCGCTCAGCGCATCGGTGGAATCGATCAGGCGGATCACTTTCTCGACGAGACGCGGCTCGCCGCTCGCCATGCTGATCTTGTGCGTCAGATCGGCCGCGAAGATCGTCGACGTGCCCCGCTTGTACGCGATGATGATCTGCGACGACTTCACTTCGACCACGTCCGCGCTATCGCTCGCGAGCGTGAAGCGCGACACCGTGCGCACCGTGCGCGCGGCATCCGACGCGGATGCCGAATAGCCCGACGTCATGCGCTGCACGCGCAGCTCGCGCATGTGCTGATCGTCGTACGCGTAGTTCAGCGTTGCCGCGTAATCGGTCGTGTTCGGATCGATCGGCACCACGTAGTGGCCCGCCGGGTCCCACAACTCGAGCCACTCGCGATAGTCGCGTCGATCGAGCAATTCGGCTTCGCGCCAGATGAACTCGATCGCGCGCGCAAAGGTCTGGTGGGAAAAGAGTGCGTTTCTGTCGTCCATCATGCCTGCTCCATCATTGCGCGCCATTGCTTGTAGGCTTCGCGCATGCCGGTTTCATCGGTTGCGTGGGCGGTTTTCTCGCCGTTCGCGGCGGTCGTTTCGCGATTCAGACCGCGATTGACGAGGATCGGTACGTCCGGTCCCGCACGCGAGCCGCGCTGCACGCGCTCCCACGCTTCGGCGTCGTCGGGACTGCCGAAGCCGAAGGGGCCCTGGAAGTGCTCGTGAATGCGCAGGCGCACGCGGTTCGCTTCTTCAGGACCGCCGTCCATTGCGAGCGCGACGTGGCGAATCTCCGTTTCCTCGGCGGAAATCGGCCGCAGCACACGGAAGAACGCCATCGACAGCGCGAGATTCGGGAACAGGTTCAGGTTGAAGCCGACGCCCATCAGCGAGCGCACGATGCGGCGAACTTCTTCCGGCGGGTGCTTTTGCGCGAGTTGCGCGGCGAGTTCGCTGAAGCGCTCGGGCAGCGGCGCGCCATCGTCGCGGTCCAGATCGACGATCTCGGGCATCAGCACCGCGAGGCTGTGACCGTTGCCGAGCGAGCGGCAGAACGCCTGGCCGCTCGTCATGAAGCTGGTGATCGCGGCGGCGGTTTCGTCGTCGATGGACTTCATCCACGACTTGTGCACGACCGGGAAGTGGTACAGATCCGTCGTGTTTTCGAGCTGGATCTTCCAGTTGCCCTTGAACTTGAACTTGTGCTCGCCGTTGGCCTTGATCGGATAGCCCGCGCCCTGCTTCATGAACAGGTCGATCCACGGCTTCGCGCCGCCGAGGAAGTCTTCGAGCGGTTCGATCGTTTCGTTGAAGCTCGCGAAAATGAGGCCCTGATAGACGCCCACGCGCAGCTTCTTGAGCGGCAGATCGCCCTTTTCGCATACGCCTTCGTAACCGTCGCCGTACGGCAGAGCGCGCAGCGTGCCGTCGAGCGCATAAGACCAGCTGTGATACGGGCACGTGAAGCCCTTCGCATTGCCCTTGTGCTCTTCGCACACGGTCGCGCCGCGATGCCGGCAGCGGTTTTGCAGTACGTTGACCGCGCCGCTCTTGTCGCGCACGACGATCACCGGCTGCCGGCCGATCGTCGTCGTGATGAAATCGCCGGGCTTCGGCAGCTCGCTGTCATGCGCGACCCAGATCCACGTCTTGTAGAAAATGCGCTTCAGTTCGACTTCGAACAGCTCGGGATCGTAGTACAGGGAAGGCGCGATGCGATCGGCCTCGGCGCGCCTGGCTAAAGCGCTGGTGTCGATGGTTTGATAGGTCGGCGTACTCATCGTATGCGGGGAACAGTTGCGTGGTTGGAATGAAGACGCACATCGACGCGACGAGTCGCGTGCAACACATCAGCGCATCCTCTCGTTGACATCAGTCTCGCTTTGCGACGATCATGCGTCAAATCGATTAAAAACAGGTTGCCGGATAAGTTCGGCTGATATCACAAGAGACCCCATGACCTCCATCGACCACGTCGATCTCAATCTGCTGAGAGTGTTTCAGGCGATCGTCGAGGAGCGCAGCCTGACGAAAGCGGGCGAACGCCTCGCGCTGTCGCAGCCCGCGGTCAGCTACTCGCTCGGCCGTCTGCGCACCATGTTCGACGATCCGCTCTTTATCCGCACGCGCGCGGGTATGCAGCCGACCCCCGTCGCGCTCGAACTCGCGGAAATCGTCGGCCACGCGCTCGACACCGTGCGTCAGGCGCTGCGTTACGCGGAACGTTTCGATCCGGCGACGAGCACGCGCACGTTTCGTCTGTCGCTATCGGATGCGGGCGAAATGGCCTATCTGCCCGCGCTGTGCGCGGCGCTGCAGAAGTCCGCGCCGCGCGTGAAGCTGGTCGTCGAGCCATTGCCTGTGGAGGAGATCGAAGAGGCGCTGCGCTCGAGCCGGTTGGACTTCGCGATCGGCAATCTGCCGTCGCTGCTGCCGCGCACGCGGCATAGCCTTCTGTTCGAGGAATCGTATGTGTGCATGACGCGCAAGCGCCGCGACCTGCCGAGCGGTGACACGCTGAAGCTCGACCGGTTTCTGGCCGCGTCGCACATCCAGGTGCGCTCGCTCGAACACAGTCACCATGCGCTCGACGACGCGCTGCGCGCGCAACGCGTCGGCCGCAATATCGCGTTCGCGTTGCCGCACTTCGTCGCGGTGCCTGGCGTGCTGGCCGCGACGGATCTGTTCGCGACGCTGCCCGAACGGCTCGCGCATATCCTCAACCGCGGCGACGCGTTCCGGATCTATGCACTGCCCGTGCCGCTGCCGAAGGCCGCCGTGACGATGCACTGGCACGAGCACTTCCACGAAGACGAAGGCATCGCGTGGATGCGCGGCCTCATCACCGAGATCCTCGCGGGCTTCGAGAAGATGTGATTGCGCGGAGGCAAATCAGAGGTCGAGCACGAGCACGGGAGTGCGCGAGCGCGACACACAGCAGCAGATCACGCTATTGCTCGCGCGCTCGGCCTTGCTCAGGCAGTGATCGCGATGCTCGGGCTCGCCGCTGACCACATCCACCATGCAGGTGCCGCACACGCCTTCGCCGCACGATGTGTCCACCTCGATGCCGATCGACGCGAGCGCATCGACGATCGACGTGTTCGCATCGACTCGCACCGTCTGACCGCTGCTCGCCAATTGCACGTCGAAGCTGTCGAGCGATGCTTCGGCCACGGGAGCCGGTTCCGCCTTGAAGCGTTCGAGATGAATCGCTTCCGGGGGCAAGCGTTGCTGAGCGCTCGCTACGACAAAATCCATGAACGGCGAGGGACCGCACGTGTAGACATGCGCGTTCGCGCCTGCATCGAGCAGGCACGCATCGAGCGCGGGTTTCAGCTCCTCGGGCTGCACGCCGAAATGCAGCTTCACGTGCCGTGCGAACGGCTCGCGCGTGAGCAGCGTCATGAAGGCCGCGTGCGCCTCGCTGCGGGCGAAATAGTGCAGCGTGAAGCGCGCGTGCCGCGCGGCGAGCCGATAAGCCATCGACAGCAACGGCGTAATGCCGATGCCCGCGCCGATCAGGATGTGCTCGTCCGCACTTTCTTCGAGACGAAAAAGGTTGCGCGGCGCGCCGACCGACAGTTCGGTGCCGACGCTCACCTCTTCATGAAGCGAGCGCGAGCCGCCGCGCGATTGCTCCTCCTTCTTCACCGCGAAAATCTGCGACTCGATACACTCCGGGTCGCCGCACAACGAGTATTGCCGCGTGACGCCCGAAGGACTCGTGACGTCGATATGTGCGCCGGGTTCGTAGCGCTCGAACGGCAGCCCGTCGAGCCGCGAAATGCTGAACGAGCGGACGCCGTGCGCTTCTTCGCACAAGGCATCGACCCGAACCTTCAGGGTTTGCGCTTGCATGATTGCCTTCCGATGTATTCCTGGGGGGACGATATGCCGAGATTAGCGCCCCGCATCGAATAAGCAAAATAGATTAAAAACCCGTGCTTGCATCAATGCGATTTATTTTATGCTGAAGTGTCAAGCGCCCGACAGCGCGTCCTCCTTGCGTTGCGATTCGCTGCGCGGCTGCGTCGCGTCATTCGAAAACGGTATGTTCGGCTTCATGAAGAAGCTCAGCACGATGCCGAAGAGCATTACGCCGATCGACAGTGAAAAAATGATGCCGAGCTGCGTATTGCTGAGGCCGAACTCGCTCTTGAACTGCCCCGCTGCCGTACTGATGTTGACGCGATCCACATAGGTGATGAAATACATCAGGCACAACATCACCAGCACGGTGGTGGTGGCCTTCAGCGACAGGCGTTTCATGTGTCGTCCTCCAGATGTCATTTATTTTTTGCGGTGAAGCCCTGCCATTGCGCGTGCAGCGCAGGACGCTCAGCCCTTCGGCGTTCCCGAGCCGAAGGCCGCGACGGCGTCGCGGAACCGCTGGCTGCCGTACACCTGCTCGACGAGATCCTCGTCTGCGAGGCTTTGATCGATCACGATGCGCCGCAAGCTCTCCTTGACCGCATGCTGCGTCACGGGCGATAGCGCAACGAGCCGCTCGGCGAGCGCGCACGCCGCGTGGCCGACCTGTTCCTTCGCCGTGACGTCATACACATAGCCGCACGCGTGCGCTTCGGCGGCGCTGAGGAAATCGGAGAGCAGCAGCATCTTCTTCACGCGCGGCACGCCGAATGCCGCCACGAGCCTCGCGAGATTGCGTGACGACAGCGTGTTCGATAACGTCTTTGCGATCGGCGCGCCGAAGCGCGAGCCCTGCGCACAGATGCGGAAGTCACACGCGGTAGCGATGGCGAGTCCGCCACCCACGGCCCAACCGTCGATCGCGGCGACGGTGGGCACCGCAATGCGTTCGACCGCGTCGATCACCTGTTCGACGAGCGCTTCGTATTCGACGCCCTGCGAGCCTGCCGTAAAGTCGCGGAAGTAGTCGATGTCGGTGCCCGAGATAAAGGACTTGCCGCCCGCGCCGCGTAGCACGATGCAACCTACGGTTTCGTCCGCGCGGCATTGGTCGATCAATGCCAGCAAGGTCTCGTACATCGGAATCGACATCGCGTTGTGCCGCTCGGGGCGGTCGATCACGATCTGCGCGACCGACTCCGTCAGACGTTCGAGCCTGACTTTCTCAACCGTCGCTTCGCTCATTTCGCGGCCCCGTTGATCTCTGCGTAAAGCTCGTCGTTGTGCTCGCCCAGCCGCGGCGGATGGCGTCTTACGCGCTGCGGCGTACCGAGCATCTTGACCGGAAAGCCGATGTTCTTGACCTTGCCTTCAACCGGATGGTCGATCTCCATGCACATGCGGCGATACTGCGCATGTTCGCTGCTGAAGGCTTGCGGATACGACAGGATCGGTCCGGCGGGAATGCCCGCGGCCAGCATCGTCTCGATCCATGCCTCGCAGTCGCGCTGGCCGAACGACTTCTCGAGCGATTCGATCAGCGCTTCGCGGTTCTTCAGGCGCAGGGAAACGGTCTCGAACTCGGGATTCGTCAGCAGATCGGTCCGCTCCAGCAGTTCGCAAAGACGCGACCACAGCTTCTGGTTGGTTGCGCCCATCACGAAGTAACCGTCGCGCGCCTTCACGGCCTGATACGGCGCGCTCATCTTGTTGCTGGTGCCAAGCGGCGTCGGCTCGACACCCGTTCCCCAGTAATCCGACATATCCCAGATCGAGAAGGCCATCGCCGAATCGAACAGAGACGCGTCGACGTGTTGCCCCTGCCCGGTCTTCTGCGCGCCGATATAAGCGGAAAGCACGCCGTACACGGCGAACAGCGCACAGCCGATGTCGGCCACCGGCACGCCGGCCTTCACGGGCTTGCCGCCTTTGTAGCCCGTCACGCTCATGACGCCGGACATGGCCTGCGCCATCAGGTCGAAGCCGGGGCGCTGCGACCACGGGCCGCTCTGACCGAAGCCCGAGATGCTCGCGTAGACGATCTTCGGGTTGATTTCACGGATCGTCTCGTAATCGATCCGCAGCCGCTGAACCACGCCGGGCCGATAGTTCTCGACGATTACGTCGGCGGTCCTGGCCAGCTTGTAGAAAAACTCGCGCCCTTCGTCGGTCTTCAGGTCCAGCGCGACCGAGCGCTTGTTGCGGTTCATGTTCAGAAAGCCCATGCTGTCCGGGCCTTTCATCTTGAAGCCCATGGCGCCGCGCGTCTGGTCGCCTTCGAGGGGTTCGACCTTGATGACGTCCGCGCCGAGATCGGCGAGCATCATGCAGGCGAACGGGCCGGCCATCACCTGGCTGACGTCGAGCACACGGATGCCCTGCAGCGGCAACGGCCGGTTGTCCGTATCCGCGTCGTCGCTGGATGGTGTTTGTGCGTGGCTTTGCGTCATGTCGTCTCCTGTTTTTCCTGCCGGGCCGCTGTCGCGCGAAGCGCGTCGCGCGGCCGGCCGTTGCAGCACCGTGTTGGCGTGCGTCAACTGTCGCGCACGCGAGGTGCCGCCGCAAGAATCCGACAGTCATACCTGGTTTCGCAAAAGACGAAGGGGGGGGTGCTTTGCAGTCGAGGGTGTCGAGCGCAGGAACTGCTGCGCCCGCGCTTCAGCGGCCGGCCACGCGCCGTCCGGCCGTGAGCGCGGCTTCGACGTTGCGCAGCGTCTGCGCCTGCGCATGTCCTTCCACACAAGACAGTACGTAGCTACGTTGATGCCAGTCACCCGCGAGCTCGACGACGCCGAGGCCGTCCTCGGGATGGAAGCTGCGCAGCACGTCGGGCGGCATCAGACCCACGCCGAGCCCGTGGCGCACGACGGCGAGCATCGTGTCGAAACCATTGACCAGATAGTCGCAATCGAAGCGGCGGCCGCGGCTGTGAAACGCGCGCTGCACGGCGGCGAGGATTGCCGAGCCCTTGCCGAGGCTGACGAGCGGAAGCTCGAGCAAGGCGTCGAGCGTGATCGGCTGCGGATCAAGATGGAAATGTGCACGGCTATAAACGAGCACCAGCCGGTCCTCGCGATAGCGCATTTGCGGCAGATCGAGAAAGCCGCTCTTCTTTTCGTAGATGCCGATGTCGATCATCTTGTCGCGCAACATCTGCTGCACGATGCGGCTGTTCTCTTCGACGATCTTCAGCGAGATGCCCGGATAGGCATTCCGGATCGCGGCGATATCCGCGGCGAGAAACTCGATGATCACGGCTTTCGGCGCGCCGATCACGATGCGTCCGTCGAACCCGCTCACGAGTGCCTGCGCCTCGCTCGCGAGCCGGTCCACCAGCGTGTCGACCTGCTGCAGATAGCCGAGCAGCTTGCCACCCGACTCGGTCATTTCCACGCCGTGCGGTACGCGCCTGAAGAGCTTCGTGCCGAGTTGCTCCTCGAGATCCGACACGCGCCGCGACGCCGCCGCCACCGCGAGCCCCAGCCGGTTGGCCGCCCGCGAGATGCTGCCCTCTTCGACCATCGCGACGACGAGACGAACGGTGGTGGTGTCGACTTTCATGCGCTGACATGAGGACCGGGTCTTGGGGGAGTGCCATGTTACCGCACTCCTTTACCTCATACTGCGCGGGCCAAAGCGAAGCCTTCGCGCGATACACGTCACCGCGCGAAGGCTTGCACGCCAGGCAGGCGAAGCATTACGGCTGACGCGTTTCGTGCGTGAACTTCAGCGTGACGACGGTAACGAGACCGAGGAAGATCAGGAACACGGCAACCGGCCAGTAGGCCTGGTAGTGCGCGAGCAGCGCGGTCGCGATCAGCGGCGACAGGCCGCCCGCGAAGATCGACGCGACTTCGTGACCGAGCGCCACGCCGGAATAGCGGACTTCGGTGCTGAACAGTTCTCCGACGAGCGCGGGCAGCGTGCCGATCATCGCGCCGTGGCAGACGGCCGTGCCGAGCAAAAGCGCGAGCCAGATCAGCGGCGTGGACTGCGTGTTGAGCAGCCAGAAGAACGGAAACGCCATCACCACGAGCGACACCGCGCCGATCATATACACCGGCTTGCGCCCGATGCGGTCCGACAGCTTGCCCCACGCGAGCATCGCGCCCATTTCGACGACCATCGCGAGCATCACGCCGGTCAGCATCACCGAATTCGAAATGCCGACGAACTTGCCGTACACGAGCGAGAACGCGAGAAAGATATAGGCGCCGCCGTTTTCCGCGACCCGCAGACCCATCGCCATCAGGATCTCTTTCGGGTGACGCTTGATCGCTTCGAGCACCGGCATATGCGCGGTCTTGCCGGCTTTCTCCGCGTTCTCGAAGTCGCGGCTCTCCGGCAGGTTGTGACGGATGTACACGCCGAGCGCGAAAATCACGATGCTCGCGAGAAACGGCAGACGCCATCCCCATGACATGAACTGATCGTGCGGCAGCGCTTGCACCGCGAGGAACGCGCCCGCCGACAGCACGAAGCCGCCGCCCACGCCGAGCTGACTCCACGCCGCGAAATAGCCGCGTTTTTCGGGCGGAGCGTTCTCGCTGATCATCAGCACGCCGCCGCCCCATTCGCCACCTGATGCGATGCCTTGCAGCAAGCGCAAGCCCGCGAGCGCCGCGGGGGCGGCCAGACCGACGTGCTCATAGGTCGGCAACAGCCCGATGCCGAAGGTCGCAAAGCCCATGATCAGCAGCGTCCAGACGAGCGACGCGCGGCGTCCATAGCGGTCGCCGATATGCCCGAACACGATGCCGCCCAGCGGACGCGCGACGAAGCCGATCGCAAACGCGGCAAACGCCCCGATCGTGCCGATCAACGGGTCCGCGTGCGCGGGAAAGAACAGTTGCCCGAGCACGAGCGCAGCCGCGGTGCCGTACACGAAAAAGTCGTACCACTCCATCGCGTTGCCGGCCACCGACGCAATGATGATTTTCCTGAGTGCGCGATCCGACTCTGCTGTGGCGCGCCCGGCCGCGATCGGGGATTGAACGGAGGACATGTCTGCTCGCATCTGAAGTGGGGGGATGGCGGCCTTTCAGAAAAGGCTTCGCACGATACGCAGTGTCGAGGCGACAGATAGTGGCGTCAAATTAGCCGAAAAGCAGGGCGGGTATCAGTGCAGCTAATATGCCCGGCGTGCCCGGGCACCCGCGGGCACGCTCACGGGCGCTCAGCGTGCCGGCTGATGAAACATCGTATGGATAGTCTCGCGCAGCCACGCGATGCCGGGGTCCGCCGCGAACTGCGAGTGGGAGTGCACCTGAATTTCGATCGGCGGCAGCGGAAACGGCAGCGGCAGAATCCGGAACGCCTTGCCGCGGTTGAAGCGCTTCGCGATGCTTTTCGGAAAGATCACGGCAAGATCGGTATTCATCACGATCTCGGGCGCAACGACGAAATGCGGCAGCCGCAGCACGACCTCGCGCTTCAGGTTCAGCTCGTCGAGCCATTGCTCGACCATCCGATGCCCGGTCGCATTGGTGCTCGCGTACACGTAGCGTAGCGCGGTCAGATCTTCGCGGCTCGGCCTCGTCTTGCGCAGCGGATGACCGGCGCGCACCACGCACACGTGCTCGTCGACGAACAGCGTCCGGCTCACGCAGCCCGCGTCGAGACCCGGCACATAGCCGAGCGCGAGATCGACTTCGCCGGCGCGCATCGCCGCGCTGACCGACTCGACCGCCACATTGGCAACCTCGATGCGGATGCCGCGCGCTTCGCGATCGAGCAGCGCGGCGAGCGGGGGCAAGAAGTAGAACTCCGACATGTCCGACATCGACACGCGAAACACCCGTCGCGCGGTCGACGGCTCGAACTTCGCCAGCTGCTGCACGGCTTCGTTGATGATCGCGAACGCTTGCGCGAGCGGCGGATAGAGGCGGTACGCGGCATCGGTGGGGACCATGCCATTGGGCGTGCGCGAAAACAGCGGGTCTTCGAACAGAGTGCGCAGACGGCGCAGCGCATGACTGACCGCCGGTTGCGTGAGACCGAGCCGATCGCCGGCCGCCGTCAGACTGCGCAGGTCCCAGATCGCGAGGAACACGCGCAGAAGATTCAGATCGGCGATGCCGGGATTCAGCTTGTTCATGCGCAGCTCTCGCAAACTAAGGCATGTCGCAGGCCGCGCGACGCGCCGGTCAATATGCGGCGAGGTTACCGTAGATGCTGCGCATTGCAAAATGCGGCGTCGCCCCGCTGTACGGCGGCAGCGCGTGGAAGTCGCGGCGCATCGCATCGCGCACCGGCGACGCGAGCGCATCGGTGAGCGCGCTCGCATCGTCGAACACGACCTTGTTGCGTTGCATCGCGCTCGCGCGCGCAAACGGCAAACCGCTGCGGCTGTCGATGCGCGTGTAGATCTCCATTTCGCGCAGCGCCGGCAATTGCAGCATCAACGGCGGATGATGCGCCAGATAGTGCGTAAGCCACGCGTTGAAGTCTTGCGCGACGCCTTCGTATGCGACGAGATAGGTGCAGCGTTGCGCGTAGTCTTCGACCGACGCAGCCTGCGGTGGCGCGAAGATGCGCACGGCCATCACCTGCTGCGAGAAGCTTTGCGGGCTGAATTCGGCGCGCATGGCCGAATGCAACGCGTGCGCGATCGCGCCGTCAGGTTCGAGCGCGGCTTCGAGCGGCTCGAGTTCGTCGAAGTACCACTGCAGCACGCATGACGGCGCATCGGCCGCCGGCGCGATACGCGCATCGACCTGTCCCGCGATCGGCTCGTGCACGATCAGCTTGCGCAGCCCCGCGACTTGCGTGGCGGCCCGCAGCAGCGCGCGCGGGTCCGTGAGCGATTGCCGCGCGTCGCTCGTGCCGATCAGAAAGAGACAGACCTGCATCGTCATGCCGCCTCGCAAGCCGCGACACCGGCACGCGCAAGCCGGTGGAACTGCCTGCCGAAGTAGACGAGGCCATCGCCGTCATCGCGCGTGGCGATCCGCTCGATCCGCACGAACATCACCGAGTGCGAGCCCACCGTCTTGCTGTCGACGATCTGTCCTTCGAGGCTCGCGAGCGCGTCGCCAAGCACCGGAGCGCCGAGCGCTCCCGGCTGCCACGCGCATTGATCGAAACGCGCGTCCATCGAGCAACCCGTCATGCCCGCGAACACGCGCGCCAGCTCCTGGCAGTGCGCGCCAAGGATGTTGATGCACAGGTTCGCGTTTTCGTGCATCACGTCATGCACATAGCTCGATTGATTGATGCACACCAGCATGGTCGGTGGCGTATCGGTCACCGAACAGACCGCGCTCGCGGTGATGCCGCAGCGCCCGCGCGGACCATCGGTCGTGATGATGTTGACGGCCGCGCCGAGGCAAGCCATCGCGTTGCGGAAGTGCGTGCGCGTTTCGTCGTGCGTCATGACAGTCGCTCCTATGTCGCTCAGGGATAGGGCGTGACCGGCGGTATGCCGACGAACAGCGCGCCCGACGCGTCGTAGGTGCCTTCGCCGAGAAACGCGTGCTGCGTGACGACGATCGAATCGCGCACCATCCGCTGCATGCGGCTCTCGCGATAGATCGCGCCGATTCCAGCCATCTTGTACGCCTGCATGACCACCTCGGCGCACGTATGCGCGGCATGCGTCGCGGAGAGCCGCAGCAGATTGGCCTCGCTGGGCGACACGGGGTCGCCCGCCATGACCGTGCGCCACGAAGTTTGCGCCGACTCGAAGAAGAACGCGCGCGCGCTGCGCAGATTCGCTTCCGCCTGCGCGAGACCCGAGCGATAGTACGCGCGGTCGGCAAGACGCGGCGCGCCGGTCGTCGTTCTGGTTACGCCGGACATACCGGCCAGCAGGTCGAGCGCCGCGCGCGCGAGCCCGAGGTTCACCGCCGCATGCACCTGTGCCTGATATGCGACGGCGGGGTAGCGGTAGAGCGGCTCGTCGATCAGCGGCGCACCGCCGCGCACGAAGGTCCATTGCTCGTCGACGAACCTGTTTTTCAGGCGCAGATCGTGGCTCCCGGTGCCTTGCATGCCGACCACGTTCCAGTTGTCGACGATCTCGACTTCGCTCGCCGGAAACACGGCCGTGAACGGCTTGCCCGCGTTCGCGTCGCCGACCTTGCCCGGCGCGCCACCGATGCCGACGCCGAGCCAGTCCGCGCCCTTGCAGCCGCTCGCGAAACGCCATTGACCCGACACGACGTAGCCGCCGGGCGCACGCTCGGCCGGTTGCAGGGGATACAGGCCGCCCGCGAAAACCTGGTCCGGACCGGACGCGTAGATGCGGGCCTGAGTCTCGACCGGCAGCGACGCAAGATACGTGTTCGCGGAGCCAAAGGCCGCGACCCATGCGGTCGAACCATCGGCGATCGCGATGCGTTCGAGCATCGCGAGAAACTGTGGCGGCGGCAGCGCGTCGCCGCCAAAGCGTTTCGGCGTGCTCGCGCGGAAGATGCCCGCGCGCTTCATCTTCACGATCATGTCGCGCGGGACGTGTGAAACCGCATCGAACTCGTCGCGGCGACGCTCGACTTCGGTGATCAGGTCATCGAGCGACAGCGGGCCCGTGTATTCGGGGTAGTCCTCCTGCGTGTCGATGATGGGTGCGTCGGCGGTGCAAGCGCGGGCGCTGGCGGTATGAACGGCGTGCATGCGCGTTACCTCTTGAGTCAGTGATGTGAACGATGTCATTCGGTTTCCTGATGCGCTTCGATGCGCATCGCTTTCGGATAGGTCTCCCGGGCGAGCAGCGTCGCGATCACGGTGATCAGGCCGAGCACGCCGAGATACAGAGCGACCGGCGTCGCGCTGCGATAGTGCGCGAGCAGCGCCGTGGCGATCATCGGCGACAGGCCGCCGCCGAGCACCGAGGAGATTTCGCGCCCGATGCCAAGCCCCGAGAAGCGCAGATGTACCGGCAACAGTTCGCTGATGAACGCGGGCTGCGCGCCTTCGAGGATGCCGAGCGTGAGGCTGTTCGCCAGCACGAGGGCCGTGATCACTTTCCAGTATTCGCCGGAGCCGAGCAGCGCAAAGTACGGCCATGCGACGAGCACCAACGCAATCGCGCCGGCGAGATACACGGGCTTGCGTCCGACCTTGTCGGTCAGGTAGCCGAAGAACAGCGAGAACGGAATCATCAGCAGCATCGAAAGAGTCAGGCCGCCGAGCATCCAGCTCGATTTGATGCCGAGGAACTGGCCATACGCGATCGAGAACGCGAAGAAGATGTACGACGCACCGCCTTCGCCGAAGCGCAAACCGAAGATCGTCAGCACTTCGCGAGGACATTGCCGCAACACTTCGATCACCGGCATGCGGGTGTCGCGACGCGTTGCCTTCGCTCGAGCGAACGCGGCGCTTTCGCCGACCGAGCGGCGCATCCACAAGCCCAGTGCGACGAGTGCGGCGCTGCAGAGGAACGGAATGCGCCAGCCCCAGCTCAGGAAATCGGCAGACGACAGGTTCTGCACCAGCAGGAACGCACCGGTCGACAGCACGAAGCCGAGCGCCGCGCCGCACGGACTCCATGCGGCGAGCGCGCCGCGCTTCGATTGCGGCGCGTTCTCATGGATCAGCAGGATGCTGCCGCTCCATTCGCCGCCCGCGGCGAGCCCCTGCACGATGCGCAGACACACGAGCAGCGCCGGCGCGGCGAGGCCGATCCGCTGGTAGGTGGGCAGCACGCCCATCAACATAGTCGCCGTGCCCATCGCGAACAGCGTCAGCATCGTCACGAGCTTGCGCCCGTAGCGGTCACCGAGATGTCCGCACAGCACACCGCCGATCGGCCGCGCGATGAAGCCGACCGTGAAGCCGCCGAACGCGGCGATGGTGCCGGTGAGCGGATCGCTGCCGACGGGGAAGAACAGCTTGCCGAATACCAGCGCGGCGGCCGTTCCATACAGGAAGAAGTCATACCATTCGAGGATTTGACCCAGCACGGCGGTCGTGACCGCGCGTCGTACGCCGCTCGTCGCGGCGGCGGATCGGCGTGATGCGAGCGGAGCGCTCAGATCGGAATTCACGGCGTCAGAGTTCATGGCTCAGGGAGAACGAAGATTGAGGTTCCCGCATGACGATGGCTCTACGCAGCGGGGCGAATCACATCCGGACGACATGGCTGCACGATATGAGCGGCGATAAACGCGGTCAAATTCGGGCCAAAAATGGTCGATATGAATGGCGTGCATGGGCGAGGCCCGGATCGAGCGACGCGCGAATGGTGAGGAGTTCCAGGAGGTGGCGCTACGGTGAGGGTTTACGGGAGCGGTGGGCGGGATGCGCGACGGCTCACGCGGTGTGCGTCGGAACGGCGATGGGGATGAGGTGCATCGAAGTGCGCAGCGCGTGCTTCGCTGGCTTCAGCGTTGCGGTGAACGATTGCGTTTCGGACCAGCGAGCGCGGAGCGCGTCGGCGTCCAGTGCGCGAAAAACACGCTGGAATGCAGGGCTAAAAGTTAAAGCGAGCCTGTTGAGGTGAGGTCTTCCAGGATGGTGAGGATTTCCAGGAGTCGAGAGAACGACGCTTTGTGCGCCATGGTGAGGAGTTCCAGGAGGTCGACCCCGCATTCGAGACCTCGCGCTCGCGGCAATTGCTCAATCCGGGTAGAACGGAAGCCTTTGGCTCCCGAAAAACCTCACCAGGGGGCGATCGCCCACGTTGCTTACGGCTCCGTCAGAACTTTACCTTCAGCTGAAAACCAATCGTAAAGGGCAGATTGTCCGATGGGATCGGCGGAATGACGATGAAGTTCGCGCCGACGCGCTTGTATTCGAGCATCACGATCGGCGCGACCACCGGGCCGATCGTGTGATTGCTGCCAAGCCCCCAGTTGCCATAGTTATAGCCGGAGATGATCCCGCCGATCGCCGCGATCCGCACGATTCCCCAATGCGCGAACTCCGGCGCCCACACGCCGCCGCCGTAGTAGGACGGCCGACGCAGCGAGTTACGAAAGCCGCCGGCCGTCAGCGCCCACTGGTTGTTCAGCCAGCATTCGACGCCAAGCCCGGGATTGAACTGCTCGAAGTGCGTATCGGGATCGGGGTTGATGTGATACGAGCCGAGCATCGCGTCGACCCATACACCGCCGTCACACCAGTTGCCCGCGTGCGCCGCGGAGAGCCCCGCGAAGCTGGCGAAAAGCGCCACCGCGGCGCGCCGGATATTCTTGTTCATCTGCCTGAAGTGCATTTCTTCTCCGTCACCGGTCGAGCGCCGGTGTCATGGTGTTCTGGCGATCCGCGTGCCGCCCGTCGCGCACTGTATCTGAAGCCGTGCGGTCGATGTCGAGGACTCGCTCGGCCGGCCGGGCACGCGACGTGCCCCCGCAGCCGGAACCGCCACCATAACGGAGAACCGATGGCGCCGTGATGAACAAGCGGTGAAGAAGTTCGCGGCGCGCATCAGGTGCGCCGCCGGCGATGAATGTGGTGGGAACGTCTACAGACCGAGATCGGACAGGCTGGGGTGATCGTCGGGCCGCCGGCCGAGCGGCCAGCGATACAAGCGGTCGGCTTCGCGGATCGGCAGGTCATTGATGCTTGCGTGACGATGCGCCATCAGACCATGCTCGTTGAACTCCCAGTTCTCGTTGCCATACGAGCGGAACCAGTTGTTCGAATCATCGTGCCATTCGTACGCGAAGCGCACCGCGATGCGGTTGTCGGTGAACGCCCACAGTTCCTTGATCAGCCGATAGTCGAGCTCCTTCGCCCACTTGCGGCGCAGAAAGCCGACGATCTCCGCGCGGCCATGCACGAATTCGGCGCGGTTGCGCCACACGCTATCCGTCGTGTACGCGAGCGATACGCGCTCGGGTTCGCGGGTGTTCCAGGCATCTTCCGCGGCGCGCACTTTCTGGATCGCGGTATCGCGAGTGAATGGCGGCAGCGGCGGGCGGGCTTCGATCGTATCGGCCATGATGGTTCCTCAGTCAGGTGGTGGTGCGCCGCGATGGCGGCCGTTTGGTTGCGGCGGGTTTCACTGCCGCATCGAGCAAGGTCTTGCCAACCGCCCGCGCGTCGAGCGCCGCATCGGCTTCGCCGCTCACGAGCGCCACCGCGATCGCGCCGTCGAGCAGCACGAGCCATTGCCGCGCGAGCGGCGCCGCGCGACGCGCATCGATTTCGGCTTCCACGACGAACGCGACGCATTCGGCACGCACGAAACCGAGCAGCCGTGCCTTGTGTTTGCGCGCGACGACGCGGATCGGATCGTCGGCGGATTCGATTTCGCCGGCCGCGTTCAGAAACGCGCAGCCATGAAAATCCGCCGATGCGAACCACTCGCGCAGCACGTCGAACATGCCGAGCAGGCGTCTGCGCGCGCCCTTGCCGCGCCGTTGCGTGCCGGCGATAAACCAGTTCATCCAGCGCTCGTCGCGCCGTTCGAGCGCGGCCGCGATTAGCGCATCTTTCGACTCGAAATGCGTGTAAAAGCTTTTGCGCGCGGTGCCGGACTGCCGCACGATCGCATCGACGCCGGTTGCATGGATGCCGCCGGCGTAGATGAGCGCCTCGGCGGCATCGAGCAGCCGCTCGCGCGCCGTGCCGGACTGGGCCGCGTCGTTTGGATCGGTCGGAATCGTTTCGTGTGTCATGGACGAAAAGGTAGAACGATCATTCTCCATCGTCAAGTTTTTCTTCGAGCTTGAGCGCTGTGGGTGCGCTTGCTGCTATCGTGATGGAGATCGCTTGATCACCGCTCAACCGGAATCGCTTCGATGAAACCATCCTCCGTTCGCACCGCGTGGGTGCGCGCGCTGCTCGGCGCAACGCTGCTGGGCGCGGTGGCCTGCGCGCCGATCCAGGTGCTCACGCATTCGGTCAGTCAGAACGAGGCGCGCGTGCCGCCCGGACGCTACGACATCGATCAGGACCATACGAGCATCACGTTCGATATCGATCACCTCAAATACACGCGCTTTACGATGCGTTTCGATCGCAAGCAGGGGGAGCTCGACTGGAACGACGGCGGCCTCGACCGCAGCACGGCGTCGGTCGCGATCGACGCCGCGAGCATCGACACGAACGTGCCGCTGCTCGACAAGATGGTGAAAAGCGACAGCATGCTCGACGTCGCGCGCTATCCGCAGATCCGCTTCGCGAGCACGCGTTTCGAGCGCACCGGCGAAGCGCACGGCACGCTGAGCGGCGATCTGACGATCCGCGGCGTCACGCAGCCGGTCACGCTCGACGTCACGTTCAACGGCTTCGCGCCCGATCCGCTAACGAAGAAAGACACGCTCGGCTTTTCCGCGGACGGTCATTTCAGCCGCGCGAAGTTCGGTCTGTCTACCTGGTATCCGGCCGTCGGCGACGATATTCACGTGCGCATCCAGGCCGAGTTCGTGAAAACGCCCGCAGGCGCGTAAGCGCGCTGCGGGCGTCAGCGTTCTGACGGCGAAGCACCGACTCAGGCTGAGGTCCAGTCGAGAATCACCTTGCCGCTTTCGCCGGAGAGCATCGTCGCGAAGGCTTCCTGATAGTCGTCGACCTTGAAATGGTGGGTGAGGATCGGCGACAGATCGAGGCCGCTTTGCAGCATCGCCACCATCTTGTACCAGGTCTCGAACATCTCGCGCCCATAAATGCCCTTGATTTCAAGGCCTTTGAAGATCACCTGGGTCCAGTCGATCGCGGTTTGCGCGGGTGGAATGCCGAGCAGCGCGATCTTGCCGCCGTGGTTCATCGCTTCGAGCATGCCCGTAAAAGCACTCGGCACGCCCGACATTTCGAGTCCGACGTCGAAGCCCTCGGTCATGTGCAGATCGTGCATCACGTCGCGCAACGATTCGCGCGACACGTTCACCGCGCGCGTCGCGCCCATCTTGCGCGCGAGTTCGAGGCGATAGTCGTTGACGTCGGTGATCACGACGTTGCGCGCGCCGACGTGCCTGGCGATCGCGACCGCCATGATGCCGATCGGCCCAGCGCCGGTAATCAGCACGTCTTCGCCGACGAGGTTGAACGACAGCGCCGTATGCGTCGCGTTGCCGAACGGATCGAAGATCGCGGCGAGATCGTCGGAGATTTCAGGCGGGATCTTGAACGCGTTGAAGGCCGGAATCACCAGGTATTCGGCGAACGCGCCCTCGCGATTCACGCCGACGCCGATCGTGTTGCGGCACAGATGCCGGCGGCCCGCGCGACAGTTGCGGCAGAAGCCGCAGGTGATGTGTCCTTCGCCCGACACCCGATCGCCGATCGCAAAGCCGCGCACTTCCTGCCCCATCTCGACGATTTCGCCGACGTATTCATGGCCGACGTGCATCGGCACCGGAATCGTCTTCTGCGCCCAGTCGTCCCACTTCCAGATATGAATGTCGGTGCCGCAAATCGCGGTGCGCTTGATGCGGATCATCACGTCGTTATGACCGACTTCGGGCTTCTTCACGTCGGTCAGCGTGAGGCCCGGTCCGCGTTCGAGTTTTGCCAATGCTTTCATCTGCTTCTCCATTCGAATCACGCGGCGATCACGTGGGGATGACGCCGAGCTCGCGGCCGACGCGCGCGAACGCCTCGACGGCACGGTCGATCTGCTCCGGCGTGTGCGCGGCGCTCATCTGCGTGCGGATGCGCGCGCGGCCACGCGGCACCACCGGGAACGAAAAACCGATCACGTAGACGCCTTGCTTCAGCAGCGCATCGGCCATCTTTCCCGCGAGTTGCGCGTCGCCGAGCATCACCGGAATGATCGGATGTTCGCCCGGCACGAGCGTGAAGCCGAGCGCGCTCATCGCGCGGCGGAAATGCGCGCCGTTTTCGCGCACGCGTGCGCGCAGCAGCGCCCCTTCATCGCTGGCTAGCAATTCGAGTACCTTCAGCGACGCCGCCGCGATGCTCGGCGTGAGCGTGTTCGAGAACAGATACGGGCGGGAGCGCTGCCGCAACAGTTCGACGACTTCCTTGCGCGCCGCGACGTAGCCGCCCGATGCGCCGCCGAGCGCCTTGCCGAGCGTGCCGGTAATGATGTCGACGCGCGCCATCACTCCGCAATGCTCGGGCGTGCCGCGACCGTGTTCACCGATGAAGCCGACGGCGTGCGAGTCGTCGACCATGACCAATGCGCCGTACCTGTCGGCCAGATCGCAGATGCCGGCGAGGTTCGCGATGATGCCGTCCATCGAGAACACGCCGTCGGTCGCGATCAGTTTGAAGCGCGCGCCCGCCGCATCGGCTTCCTGCAGGCGCGCTTCGAGATCGCCGAGGTCGTTGTTCCTGTAGCGAAAGCGCTTCGCCTTGGACAGCCGCACACCGTCGATGATGCTCGCGTGATTCAGCTCGTCGCTGATGATCGCGTCGTTTTCGTCGAGCAGCGTTTCGAACAGGCCGCCGTTCGCGTCGAAGCAGCTCGAGTAGAGAATGCAGTCGTCGGTTTGCAGGAATGCGGCGAGCGCCGCTTCGAGTTGCTTGTGCACGGTTTGCGTGCCGCAGATGAAGCGCACCGACGCCATCCCGAAGCCGTCGCTGTCGAGGCCTTGCTTGGCGGCTTCGATCAGCCGCGTGTCGTCGGCGAGACCGAGATAGTTGTTTGCGCAGAAGTTCAGCACGTCGCTGCCGTCGGCAAGACGCACGTCAGCCGACTGCGGACTCGCGATCACGCGCTCGCTCTTGTAGAAGCCGTCGGCGCGGATCTGGTCGAGGGTGCCGCGCAAATGGGCAAGGTATTGGTCACGCATGAACGGGACTCCTGAGAGAGATGGCGCCCGCATTCGCATGCGCGCGGGAAGGGCGGCCTGTTATAGTCGGTTGTCAGCTTTATCGGATATTTTCGTTTTTCCGAACTAAAATCCGGTATATCGAACAACTCTAAACGATGGGTCAGGAAATGGCAAGTTCGGGTACACGCCGCACCGCGTCCAATGCGGCGCCCACCTCCGCCAGCGCGGCATTACCGCCAAGTGCGGCGATTGCGGCGCCGCCGCGCGTCGGCGAACAGATTCAACGGCTGCGCGCCGAGCGGCGCATGACGCTCGACGATCTGTCGCGCGCGGCCGGCGTGTCGAAATCGATGCTCTCGGAAATCGAGCGCGACAAGGCCAATCCGACGATCGCGGTTGCATGGCGGCTGACCAATGCGCTTGGCGTAAGTCTCGATTCGCTGTTTGCGCCGCCGAAGTCGCCTGAGGCAATCGCCGTTTCCGGACCGCGCGATATTCCTACGCTAAGCGGTCACGAAGCGAAATACCAGTTGCGTGTGTGGGGACCGATCGAGCTGGCCGGCAAGTTCGAGTGGTACGAGTTGACGCTGCAGCCAGGCGGGGCTCTCGTGTCGAACGCGCACGAGCCAGGCACGCGCGAGCATCTGACCGTGCTGCACGGCTCGATCGACATCGAGGCGGCCGGCGCGACGAAGCGGCTCAAGGTCGCGGACACCGCGCGCTACGTCGCGGATGTTCCGCATGCGATCCGCAACGTCGGCAAGAGCGAGGCGAAAGCGCTGCTGGTCGTGATTCACGGTTAGTCGTTCGGCCAGGTTGCGCCCGGTACTGTATGTTTGTACAGTATCAGGTGTCGATTGGAGCCGAGAATGAACAACCTGAAAACCGACCCTACCGATCAAACTCTCGCCGCGCTGCGCTTCCAGACCGCCGCGCGCGATCTCGAACATATCGTGCGCAGCATCGCCGCGCGCTACATCGTCAGGCAGGTGCCGCTCACGTGGCGTCTGCTCCATGCCATCGAAGCCGAGGCGCTGGCCGATCTCGGTTTTGCCAGCCGGCACGACGCGCTGATGCTCGGGCTGTTCCAGCGCCCGTCCGATCTGCCTTATCCAGAAACCGATGACGGCGTGGATTTCGGCACCTCCAACGCATTGCCGGCCGTTTTTGCGTTTGCCGTCAATGCGTACGAGGAAGCGGCGCGGCAAGCGGCGCGCCGGGCGGCGCTGCCACGGCCGGCCGATGCGCCCTTAAAGCGCGCCCGGGCGTGGGGCGGCTAATGGCGGCACCACGTCGGGATGGCTCGGATCCTCATCCATTCCTCGCGGTCGGCCTCGCGGCGGTCAGCGCCTACAATACGTGGACCAAACGGTGCAACTAACGGAAGGATTGCCCATGTCACCTCCTCATCTGTCCGACCCCGTTCCCCGTCCCGCGCCCTCTACCGATCTGTTCGATCAGCAACGCGAAGACTGGCGTCGCGACCCGCAGGTCGCGTTCGATGCGTGGCTCGCGAAGCAGCACTTCCGTCGCTCTTCGGCGTTGGTCTATCAGGCGCAGTGGGGTCAGTTTCTCGATTGGCTCGGCGCGCGGCAACAAAGCCTCGCGACGGTCGACACGCCCGCGATCGCCGAATTCGTCGCCAGCCTCGAGATTCGCAGAACGCAGCGGATCCGCTATTTGCGGCTTATCGAGCGCGTGCTCGATCACGTGCGCGAGATCGAATCGGCGTCGACCAACCCGGCTCGTTTCATCGCTCAGGACGGGGAAGCCGCGTGGCGCAATGCGCGCGACAATGAGCCGACCGGGTTTCTCACGCATGCGGAACGCACTGCGTTGATCGCGCGGCTGTTCGCGCCGTTGCCGGCGTTGTCGACCGCGCAGCGCTGGAGAGAGCGGCGCGATCGCGCATTGATCGCGGTGTTTCTGGGCGCAGGACTGAAGACGGGCGAAGCGGGAGCGCTTACGGTTAGTTGCGTGAGAGAGGGCTCGCCGTGGGTCACGATCGAGTCCGCGAATCCAGTGCTGACGCGGCGCACGCGACTCGCGCCGTTCGCAACGGCGATTCTCGACGCCTGGCTAGCCGAACGCCGGCTGACGCAACTGGCCGGCAAGCTTGTGTTTCCCGCATCGCCGTCAGGCAGGCCGATGCATAAGGCCACGATGCTGCGCGCGGTGGATGCGCTCGTCGATGCAGCGGGGATTGCCACGTCGCGCCAATCGCGCGCGAGTCCGCAGACCTTGCGCAACACGTTTGCGGCGGACCTGTTCGAAAGCGGGGTAGAGGCCGAACAGGTCGGTCAATGGCTCGGCTTCGTGCAGGCGGTGTCCGCGAACCGGCTATATCGCGCGTGGCAAACCTGGATTGATCAGCAGGATTCGCCCGCGACAGAGGAGCCGGATCCTGCTGCGGCACCGTTGGCCGAGCCCCGCCGTGACGGGCGTTTGACGAGGAAAACGGGAGCCGGCGAACCCTGAAGAACCTCACCATTGAGGTCCCGAATTTCCTCACCTTTGACGTTTTTCCCGTTGAATTGGCCGCCTCTGGTTAACGCATCGCGTGGACGGAGCGGGACGACGGCGCGGTGGCGCCATCGTTCGACAGGAACTGCTTCACCGCCGCGAGCCTCGATTCGCCGAGGCCCGAAGAGTGCTCGCATTCCGGGCAGAACAGTTCGAAACGGTGATCGACCTGCGACAGCTCCGGCTCACCTTCCTCGCATTTCGGGCATCTCGCGGGCAGCGTCACGTGGCCGTCAGCCGCGGTGCCGATCATGCTCAACTCTTTGCTCGTGAGCCGCCCCTCAGTAACCAGCGAGCACAACAGTACGGCGATGGCCGGATCGATGCCCTGCTGGCCACGCAGGGTGGCGACTTCTTTCGTCAGCGCGTCGACTTCGTCCGACTGCTCGCGCAGCTGCGCGTCGAGCCGATCGGCGCGCGCCTTGGCGGCGGCAATCTGCTGAATGAACTCGAATTCCTTGCGGCTCGCATCACGCACGCCGGACTGATACGTCGCGGCCATGCTACGCAGCGAGTCGAGTTCGACTAGCATCGGCTTGACGCGCCGCTCGGCCTCGGCCACCGCATCCTTGATCTGCTGTGCATAGTGCTCCGTGCTTTGCCGCAATTCGACGTGCAACGCGTCGATCCGGTCCCGCAACGCAGCATTGGCAGTCTGTTCGTTTTCGAGCCGTTGCCGCAGCGCCTCGTTCTCCTGGTCGAGCCGGCGCGTGGTTGCCTGCATGCCTTCGAGGTGAACGCTGCCGTGCGTAGTCGCGCTCGATAACTGGGTTTCAAGTGCGCGAACCCGCTCCCACGCGGTTTCGGCGCGCGCTTCGCTGCGCCTGATGGCGTCGTCGGCCGCATCCCGACGAATTTCCGCCTCGCGTACGCGTAGATCGGCGGCGCTGATCTGCGCGCGGATCTCTTCACGTTCGCCATCGAGCGACGCTTTGGCCTGCACGACCGCTTCTTCGAATAACGCGCCCAGCAGTTCGCCGGCGCGATCTTCCAGTGCCTTTGGTATCGCACCCGCTCCGACCTTGACGCGCGACACGCTGCGGATGCGCTCCCAGAAATGATCGATGTCCTTCGGGATGTCGCTCGCGCTGCCGGTTTGCGTGAGATCGCGCACGGCCGCCATCGATGGCCGGATGCCGAGATCGAAAAAAAGCCGTTTACATGCATGCAGCGACAGATCCTGGCGGCGCACGCCCTGCGCACGCATCGATTCAAGCTCGTCGCGAATGGCTTGCCGCTCCTGATCCAGATTCATGTTTACCTCGATGTGGCTCGAATTGGATGGATCATAACAATTTACGTAGTGTTTGCTACCGATTTATCGGTGGCGAACGGATTGGCGTATACCGACGGGCTTTTGCGTGCAAATTGCGATAGTAAACACGCGTCTGCCGTTTTTCTCCGTGAAACAAAACGAAGAATAGCTAATAAGCCATTGTATTAGAAGAATTTTGTTTGATTTCCGCATGGTCGCGCACTGTTTCACGATGGATCGGCAATGGCTGCGGGGTGTTGGGCCTGTGTTTCACGGGGCTCGCGGGTGTAAGGCTTGAGAGTAATAAAAATAAACACCTTTGAACCCTTGTTAAAGACGTTAACGACTCGGCAAACCCTTATCTGGCGCGGCTTTCAGGCCAGCAAGGTGAAGCTTTGCGGGAGACTTGGTGAGGGTCTGCGGGAAACTCGAGTGATGGGGTTCGGGAAGCTCGGTGAGCGGCTCCGGGACGGAACGTGAGCGGGTTCAGGAACCACCGTATACGTGGGGTTTGGGCAAAGGTGAGGTTTTGCGGGACTTCGCGGCCGCGAAGCGCCCGACACCCCTCGAAAGTGTCTGTTCGGTTTGGTCTGAGCAAGGTGAGGGCTTTCGGGAGGCTCGCGAGCATGGTTTTTAGCCGGTTTTTTGGGGTGGTTAACCGCTTTGGTGAGCCGTAGCGGGAGAAAACGGAAAACGAAGGTGAGATTTTTCGGGGCGCGGGGTCCAGTTTTGCTTTCTTTTTGAGCATCGATACTGCTGAGGTGAGGTTTTACGGGAGCCAGGATGGAATTCGACGCATCGATCGCCCGAAAGACTGGTCGGCGGGAACCGCTGGCGATTGGAAAGGTGAGGGGATTCGGGGAACTGGCTGATCAGCTAGATCCGGGAGCCGATTTGGCCGGCGATTCCGTCAAAGGTGAGGCTTTTCGGGAAGGTCTGGATAGGGTTTTACGCGTTAAGGTGAGGAGATTCGGGACTGAAACGCGGGCTATCGGCTGGAGATGCCCGGCGGATGGCAATTTGCGAGCGAAGGTATACCTGGTCGCTGATTGCAAAGGTGAGTCTTTTCGGGAGGTCCGCGGGGACGCAATGAAAAGTGCTGCGGTGCGAAAAACTGGCTTAAGGTGAGATTTTACGGGAACACCCATGGTTCGAGCGCTAGATGGGATTATCGCAAGTCACGGAAATCGTTGATTTTTTTCCTGTCCTCCAGCAAAGGTGAGACTTTTCAGGAGTTCTTTGGGAGGGGGCGCCGGGGCCTCCGTAAAGGTCAAAGGTGACGCTTTTCAGGAGGTTGCATTGCGGAAATGCGGTACTGGCGTGGCATGAGCGCGTGTCGTGTTGTGCCGTTCTGCGGTGCTATGGTGAGGTTTTTCGGGAGCATTGGAGCGGTGAGGATTTGCCTGTGGTTGAATCTCCCCTTTTTCGGCGGCTTCGGACCAGGCTCGAAGTCGAAACAGGTGATTAACTCCGGCAGGTTCTCGGTAGTGAGGGCTGAATTGTCAGCGGAGGTACCAAGCAGTCGAATGGCGCGCCCGGCGATAGGAAGCTTGATGCACCGACAACAGGGCTGACGGGGCGCCCGTCGCTGGCCCGCGCCGCGTTGCGGGCCCAATACCGTGCGGGCATTCCATCTATCGATCCGGGACTGTGCGTCGGCCGGCAGCACGCGACGGTCGACGAAACGATCGCGAGGCCGCACGACGAAGTCATCAGCCGCCCCGGACGCCATCCGTTTACACGAGGTTCTCGAAAAAATCCGCGAAAATTTTTGAGGTGAGAAGATTCGGGATCACATGCTCCCCGTTGCCGCACGCGGCGAAACAAGCCGGATTCGCAGACGCCGCGACCGGCAAGGAGAGCCCGATCCTGGCGGCACGCACACGAGGTGAGGGTTTTCGGGAGTTGCTCGAGGTGAGTTGCGCTTCGTAAACTCGCTTCACCGGCAATGGTGAGATGGGCGCTATAGACGCGTATCACCACAGCCGGTATGCTCTCGCGAAATCCCCTCCTCACCTCGACGCATGGCCACGAAGCGCGCGAAAAAGACCGATGTTGTCAGCCCGAGCTCGGCTGAGCTGCGCAAAGCCGTCGAGGCGATCGCGATCCAGCCCAAGAGCGGCAAGATCACGCTGCTCACGCGCAAGCTTTTTAACGTGTTACTCGCAGTGGCCCAGCAAGCGGATGAGTCGGGCGACACCTATCGGGCGCTGCTGTCCGACATCGTCGCCAATTCCGCGTTCGATTCCAATGACACCGCGCTCGTCAAGGAGCATCTGCGCCGCATGGTGTCGGTGCAGGTCGAGTGGAGCACCGGCACATCGAGTCAGAAGCCTGGCCGCAAATGGGGTATTTCGACGCTGATCGCGGACGCGGAAATTCTCGAAGATCCGACCACGCGTCGCGTCTGGGTCGAGTTTTCGTTTGCGCCGAAGATCAAGAAGAAACTGCTCGATCCGGTTCAGTATGCGCGGCTGAGTCTGCAGTTCCAGAGCCAGCTGCGCAGCAGCGCGGGCCTCGCACTCTACGAGATCTGCGTGCGCTACCTGACCAACCCCAGCCACCTGACGATGCGCGAGACCTGGGAATGGTGGCGGCCGATTCTGTCGGGCACGCCGGACACTGAAGCCGGCGACGAGGCGAAGCGCGAGTACAAGTATTTCAAGCGCGACTACCTGCGCCCGGCCATCGCCGAGGTCAACGCGGTCACGAACATTTTTGTCGAGCTGATCGAGCATCGCGAGGGTCGGCGCGTCGCTGAAATCCAGTTCCGCGTGACCGAGCGCAAGCAGCCGATGCTCGCGCTCGACGAACATCCGAACGTGTTCGACAGCACGCTGGTCGACCGGATGGTGAAGATCGGCATTCCGCTCAAGGAGGCGCAGACGCTTTATGCGGACAGCGAGGAGAACCGGATCCGCGCGGCGCTGCAGATGACCGAGCAGCGTATGCGCAGCACGTCACTGCCGCCGGTGCGGAGTGCGCCGGCGCTGTTCAAGGATGCGTTGAAGAAAGGCTATGCGCCGCCGGTCGAGGCGCTGCCCGCGGGTGGCGGCACCAGCAAGGCCGCGGCGTCGCCGGCCGACGATCTGAAGGCGCGTCTGCTCGGTGAATACTCGGCTTACCGTCGCAAGCAGGCCTACGAGTTGTACAACGAACAGGGCGAGTCGGAGCGCGATATCGCGCGACAGTCGTTCGAGGAAGATGAATTGCCGGGGCTGGGCACGCACATGCGCGACGACTGGCGGCGTCGCGGGCTCGATTCGAAGATCGTCGAAACGGCGTTCTTCGACTGGCTCGCGCGCAGGACCTGGGGCGAACCGACCGACGGCGACCTGCTCGCCTTTACGCTGAGCCAGTCGCGCGCGGCGTGATGGGTCGATAACTGCCTTTGAAATCCAGGCGGCGGTGCATGCGCACCGCCCTCACGTCTTACTTCAGCATCTTCTCGATCTGCCGCAGGATGTCGTCGCGCTTTTCACGCGTGAGGCCTTTCAGGCGCAACTCGAGCCGGTCGTCCCCGTACGACTTCAGATCGCCGACCGACACACCACCAAGCTTGATTTCCAGACGTTGCGCGTAGCGCTGCCGGCCCGCCGGTTTGGCGCTTTCCTGCGAGGTCGCTCGGCCTTTGACGATGTCGGCGACCTGGCGTGTGCTCAGATCGTCGGAAAGGATCCGGTTGATCAGTCGCAGTGTCGCCTCCGCGCCGCGAGCCGTGTGGTAGCGGCCCACCTGATACGCCATGTTCGAGCCGAAGCGGTCAGGGCGCGCGACCATTTCCTGCATCACGGTTTCCGGGAGTTTGGCGATGGACAGCGCGACTGCGACCGTCGATTCGTCGAGGCCGAGATGTTCGGCCAGTTCCTTCTGGCTCTGGAAATGCCGCTCGTCCAGAAAGCGTCGCCACACGACCGCGTTGTCGAACACCGTCTGCGAGTCGCGCTGCACGTTGAGGTCGTAACCGAGCTTGTAGCTCTGGATACCGACCGGCAGATCGATGACGATCGCTTTCACCGACTCCTTGTTCGCTTCTTTCAGCGCACGCACCCGTCTGCCGCCGTCACTGACGAAGTAGGTGCCAGGGTTGTCATAGTCGGGAATGACGTGAATCGCCTGCTGCTGCCCCTGCTTCGCCAGATTGACGGCAAGCTCCGCAATCGACGACTTCACATAGAAGTACCGTGGATTGAACGGGCTCGGCTTGATCGTCTTGAGCGCCAGTTCGATGATCTGGCCGGGGCGATAGCCGTGTTCGAGCCTCCAGGCGCGGTAGGCCGCCGATTCGTTGTCCGGATCAGGAATCTCCGCGTCCTGCAGACGCGACGGCAAGACGGCCGGAATCGCACGCCCGGCGATCGTGGGAGTTTTCGCCTCGTTTCTGACCAGGCCGTCGATCGCATTCAGCCGGTCGAGCGCGGTGCGCTTTTCGCTGCTGGTCGTGTCAGGACGTGCTTGAAAGCCTTTGGCGAACTGGGACGGTTTCATTCAGGGTCCTTTATGCGCATAAATTCACGGGAGCAAGGCGGCGATCTCGTTGGCGCACGCCCGTACTTCGAGCGCGGCGAGCTTCGCGCCGCGGTCGTTCATCTGAAGCACCGTTTGCCCTAACGCCATTGCCTGCTTGTAGGCTTCGCGCGTGGGAATCTGGGTCTTGAGGAGAGGGAAGCCGAGTTCTTCGAGCGCGCGCTTCAGTTCGCGCGTCAGCATCCGTTTCTCTTCAGTCTTGTTGAGCAGGAACACGGCTCGCAGGTCTTCGTTCATGACCTGCGCTTGCTGGACCAGCTTGACGAGGCCGATGCTCGACCAGTAATCGGCAGGGGACGAGGAAGTTGGGATCACCGCGACGCTCGCCGCGAGCAGAACGACGCCCGAGACTTTTTCGGTGATGGAGGGCGGGCAGTCGACGACGATGATGTCGTAGTCAGCCACGAACTTCTTGATCTCGCGATGGATCTGGCTGCCTGCTTCGGACAGGTTGACGACGGCGAATGGAATACCGATGTCGCCGTCGGAGGCAGCACTGGCCCAGTGAATCAGAGTGTTTTGGCCATCCGCGTCGACGACGAGAACGCGTTTGCCTTTCTCGTGAAATGCAGCGCCGAGATGCATCGCGATGGTGCTCTTCCCGACCCCGCCTTTCTGCTGTGTTACCGCGATGATTTCTGCCGCCAAATTTCACCTCCTCTTTTTAGACGCAAATGGATTTTACCTGGTTGAATTGCGATTTCAAATGATTTGCGTAAGCGCAGTTCGGAAATTGGCCATTCGGCAAAGGGTTTATGCGCATAAAGAGGCATCGGACGCGTGTCCGGGGTCTTGCGGGATATCAGGGCAAGCGTGGACTGGGGCTTAAGCGTTGCTGATCGCTGTCCGGCGGTGGCAAAGGGAAAGTAACGAGTGCTCGCGCACTGCGTGCACAGTCGTCGGTGACTGTTCGCGGTTTTCGGGCTGATGTGTAGAGAAAAGGAGCGCACGCATCTGAGCGACCAAAGGGGTGAGAGGTGCCAGACTTTATGCGCATAAAGTTCGCGTGCCAATTGGCCCGGAGGGACCATTCGTCATGAATTCGTCCGACGCCGATTCTCCCCAGACATGGCGGCAAGCGGCAAACGTGCATCCGGCGCCTCATCAGCGGGGATATAGGTTGTCGTTTGAATCGCGCCCGCGCGAGCAAATCTCAGGTGCGACTAGAACTCAGGGTGCCAGTATTAAACTATTCCCACTCGCCTCGAAGGCAGCGTCGGTTTATGCGCATAAACCGACCCACCTCACCGATGGTTCAAACAACGCGGATGCCGCGCAGTCATCCCGCGCCACGTCATCAAGTCACCCGCTAAAATTCCCGAATCGTTCTAACCGTCGCAGCAACCTTCAACGGCGTAAGCTCCGAATCCAGCCATGATCACCATCTACCACAACCCGCGCTGCTCCAAATCTCGCACCACCTGCGAACTCGTCGCGAACACCTACAACTCCGCAAACGAAGCGACGGAAATCGTCGAATATCTGAAGAAGCCACTCACCGTCGCAGAGCTTGAGAAGCTCAATGCTCAACTCGGCTGTCCCGTCCGCGAAATGATCCGCGACACCGAGGCTGAATATAAAGAGCTCAATCTTGCCGACACGGCGCTGACGGACGCCCAGCTCTATGACGCATTGGCGAAGCATCCGATTCTGTTGCAACGACCGATCGTCGTCAGAAACGGACGGGCTGTCATCGGCCGCCCGCCGGAAAATGTCGCCGCGCTTTTCGCCTGATCGCGCGACCGTCGAAGTAAAACGATGTGGGCAATGCGGACTCGAACTGCTGCGCTACGCTTTGCCGGACAGCGCGGCATCCTTGGTCACGATCTTCGTCGGGATCAGATGCAGTTCGGTGAACGTATCCGCGATGCGCTGTTGTTCCGCAAGCACGTTCGCGTCGACGGGCTTGTAGATATGCGCGTAATGCCGCAAGCCTGATTCGATCACGCTCGCGTCGAGCCCTTGAATTGGCGCGAGTTGGGCGGCGGCCTCGCTGTAATGGCCGCGCACCCACTCCCCTTCCTTGCTGACTTCATCGATCACGATCGCAAGGACGTCGCCGTTCTGTTGCGCGAAGGGCCGCGCGCTCAGAAAGAACTGGTGGTGACTCACGATACCCTCGGCATCGGCGAGCTGCCGCGCGTTCGTTTGCCGCCTGGCGGCTTCGAGGAACGGATCCCAGATCGCCCACGGATCGACCGCACCGCGCTCGAAGGCCGCGCGTGCATCGGCGGGCGGCAGATACACGGGTTGGATCTCGCTGAACTTCACGCCGTTCTTCTGCAACGCGGCGACGACAAACCAGTGCAATCCGAGCCCTTGTTCAGCGCAATCTTCTTTCCCTTCAAATCGGCCAAGGTTTTGATTGGCGCGTCCGGATGCACGAGGATGCCTTCGGCGTGCGGCGTCGGAATTTCATACGCCGTGTAGACGAAATTGGCACCCGCGGCCTGCGCGAACACGGGCGGCGCTTCGCCCACATAGCCGAAATCGATCGCGCCGACGTTCAGCCCTTCCAGCAATTGCGGCCCAGCCGGAAACTCGGTCCATTTGACCGTGATGCCGCGTGGCGCAAGCCGCTTTTCGAGCGTGCCGTGCGCCTTCAGCAATACCAGGGTGCTCGCTGCTTTCTGATATCCGATGCGAAGTTCTTTTGCTTGTTCATCGGCGGCAAATGCGGCGGCGGAGAAGACCGGCAACGCGGCGGCGGCCAGCGTTGCGCCTACGCCGGCCAGAAACGTACGGCGCGTCAGCAGCGGATCACGGGACATGAGAATACTCGTCGAAAAATAATTTAACGGACGCCCAAAGATGGTCCGATTGACTCCGACGATAATTCGTCTGCGAGCCTGGACGAACCGATAAATTCGCATAAGCAAATCATCCGGCAGTAGCGAAGCATTGCCCAAAGCCCAACCTATCCCCTCCCGCTGCAATCGACCGGCAAAACAAGCGCCCGCACCACCAGCTCGCGGCTGCATCGATCGACTGCAAACGAAGAGAGGAAAAAAGCCGCCGTGCCTGTAACGACAACACTGACACCGGGGGCCGCCCACGACACCCAACTGATCCTGTCGTGCGCGCTTGGACTAGCACTGATCATCATCTTCATCGGCATGCTCAAGCTCGCGCCGTTCCTGTCGATCCTGGTCGGCACCTTCGCGGCGGGCTTCACGGCCGGCCTGCCGCTCGAAGCAGTCGCGAGCGCGTTCAGCAAAGGCGCCGGCGCGTTGCTCGGCGACGTCGGCATCATCATTGCGCTGGGCGCGATGCTCGGTGCGTTGATGGCCGAATCGGGCGCCACCGACC
The DNA here is from genome assembly GCF_050436205.1 of Paraburkholderia sp. MM5496-R1. Taxonomy (NCBI): domain Bacteria; kingdom Pseudomonadati; phylum Pseudomonadota; class Betaproteobacteria; order Burkholderiales; family Burkholderiaceae; genus Paraburkholderia; species Paraburkholderia sp. MM5496-R1. The sequence goes on along the minus strand of NZ_JBNDLT010000003.1, from coordinate 1,107,060 downwards.
GGCTCGTGTCGACGATCCTCGCGCACGCTGCCGTGGATGATGCGTCGTCGCGCTGCTCATCGGCCTGCCGCTGTTCTTCGAAGTCGGCCTCGTGATGATGGTGCCGATCATCTTCGTCATGGCGCGTCGCGCGCAGCAGCCGATTCTGCGCATCGCGATTCCCGCGCTCGCCGGTATGACGACGCTGCATGCGCTGCTGCCGCCGCATCCGGGTCCGCTGATCGCGGTGAGCGCGTTGCACGCCGATCTCGGCTTGACGTTGGGCCTCGGCCTGATCGTGGCGCTTCCCGCGGTGGTCCTCGCCGGTCCGCTGTATGGCATCTGGCTGTCGAAACGCATGCTCGTCGTCGAGCCTGAAGAAATGGGCAAGCTGTTCACCGCCGAGCAGAACGGCTTCGAGCCGCCGGGCTTCGCAATCTTTCTGATCACGTTCCTGCTGCCCGTCGTTCTGATGCTCGGCCGCACGGTCGCGACGCTGCTGCTCGAGCCCGAAACGTTGCTCTTCGATATGCTGAATTTTCTTGGCGAGCCGCTGATCGCGCTGGGCCTCACCGTGCTGTTCGCTGTGGTCGCGCTCGGCTGGTCGCGCGGCATGGCGCGCGAGCGCGTCGGGGGCATTCTGCGCAGAAGCCTGCCGCCGATCGTCGCGCTGTTGCTGACGATCGGCGCGGGCGGCGGCCTGAAGCAGGCGCTCGTCGCAGCGGGCATCAGCGCGACGATCGGCAAGATCGCGGTCGGGGCGCCTATGCCGCTGATCTTGCTCGCCTGGTTGATCGCCGTCGCGCTGCGTCAGGCCACCGGCTCGGCGACGGTCGCCACGACGCACAATTCGCTGATGGCGCTCGCGATCGGCGCCGGCTCGGTGTTCTTCTGCCATGTGAACGACGCCGGCTTCTGGATGGTCCGCGAATATTTCGGACTCCAGCTTAAACAGACTGTGCTGGTGTGGTCGGTCTTGCAGACGATCGTATCGGTCGTCGGTCTCGCGTTGACGCTCGTGCTGTGGAGCGCGTTGACGTGAGCACGGCGCGCGCGACAGCCTCACCCATTTGGGCAGCGTATTGACGCGCGCACAGCGGAACACGCGCGCAGAACCTCACGCGACGCCAGGCGGCAAGCCGCGCCTCGCGTCATCAACAACAGGAGCCACCGTCATGCTCGAATTGCGACCAACCTGCGAAGGCTGCGGCAAGTCACTTCCGCCGAACGCGCCCGACGCAATGATCTGCACCTACGAATGCACGTTCTGCGAGGTCTGCGCGCTGACGAGGCTGCGCAACGTGTGTCCGAATTGCGGCGGCAATTTCGCGCATCGGCCGATTCGCACCCGCGCGCAACGCGCCAAACATCCGGCGCGTGCCGATGCGCATCCTGTCGGCATCGATGAAGCATCGCATGCTCGCTTTTTCGAACGCTATCGCGACGTGCCGATCGGCGAGCGCTGAACTACGGTATTGCAAAGCGGCAAATCACTCGTCGCCGCTCACCTCTCCATCCACGTTCGCCACTCCGCTCGCCACATGCGCGGCGACCCGCAGCAGGCGGATCTGTTTGCGATAGTTCCGGCACCCGCTGCAGGTCGGCAGATGCAGGCGGATCGCGAGCCATTCGCCAGTCGACAGGGAGCGGTCGAGCGCATCGGATAGCAGCCGCGTGATGTCCTTACATTTCCCCATTCGCATCCTCGCTGGATAGGCCTTTTTCGCTCAGGCACGTGCGTAGCCGCAGCCGCGCGCGATAGATCAGCACGCTGCAATGATTCGCGTTGATCTGCAGTTCGGCGCAGATCGCCGCGATGTCGAGGTCGAGAAACTCCCGCATCATGAACACGCGTCCAATGTGCTCGGGCAAATGCTCGAGGCACATCTCGAACAGCGTCCAGAATTGCTGCTGGCGCAATGCAGTTTCGGGTGTCGGCCACGGACGCGGTTTGGTCTCGCGCGACCAGTGGCCGTTGTCCTTGAAGAGCACGCGATCAAGCAGCGCCTCGCCGTCGAGTTCGGCTTCGAGCGCCGACAGATTGACCGTGCGTTGGCGCGCGCGCAGCGTGTCGACGAGCTTATGGCGCAGGATGCCGAACACCCAGGTCTTGTGCTCCGACTGCGCGGCGAAACGCGTGGCCTGAGTCCACGCGGCGGTCAGCGCTTCCTGCACGGCGTCCTCGGCGGCCGCGGCGTCGCGCAATTGCAGACGGGCGAAGCGCACGAGGTCACGCCGCAATTGCGCGAGATAAATGGGATCGTCCAGCGAGGGAGCGCCTGGCTGCGTCACGGCATGCTCCGTCGCTGCGCGTGTCGTCCTGAAACGTCGTGATTCATGAGCGGATGGTCGTCCTCGCACGGTTTGCGGATGCGTGCGCCATTCTCCCTCACGCTCCTGCCCTAGCGAATCGGTATTGAACATATGCCCCTTGGCAATCGATGCCTGGGAGCTTCGTCGCGCGGCGCGGCCGCTTATGACGCCGGAAATTAATTGTTGCAAGAAATGATATTTCGAGTCTGCGCGCGACAAGGCTGTTGGATCGCCATACGGGCCGATCAACGCGTCGCAGTCGACCACCAATTCAACGCAATCGCACAATAGCGATTATTTCAATTTATAAAATAATGTCTTCTCATCTTCGCTGTTTGTGGACGCGGGCTCGCTCGCTATTCTTCACGCCATCGATCGCATCAGATCGCGCAACCCACACACAAACGAGGACGCACACCATGAAACGCATTTTCTCCGCCCTGATCGCTTCGGCCGCGCTGTTCGCAGCGGCTTCGGGTGTCGCTCACGCCGACGCTCCGGCTTCGACCTGCAACGGCCCGGCGTCGTACTGCAACGTATTTTTTGGCAACTGACCGGCACGTCGAAATACGCAGCAAGGAAGCATGAGAAAAGGGCGCCGGCAACGGCGCCCTTTCGTATTCCAGTATTCAGCATTCGGCCTGCATGGGAATACGGCGGCGTCAAGCGGCCCCTTCTAGCCACGGCCGACGGACAACCCGCGAGAGTCCTAGCGGCTCGGCGCCTTCCCTCCGCCATCGAGTCCGGCGCCCGTGCGCCACACCTGTTTGCCTCGTTCCGACAACTCGCCGCAGCTATGCGTGGCGTCGGCTTCGACGCCGTCGACGGCCATCTCGCCGCCCGCCGGCTCCTGCGCGCGCTGCCGCGCCTTCTTGCGCGCGGCGACCGCTTCGTCGTGGGATTTTCCTGCATAGTCGAGACTCATGATCCGGTCCTCCAGAATGTCGATGGTGTCCCATTTGCCTCAGATCGCCCTGGCCCGAAGGCATGCTTGATTGGCAAGGCAAAAGTTCCACTTATCCACAAGGTTATTCAGCGAATCTGTGGATAACTTTTCGAGCCGCGAGGTTATCCACCGACAGGTGCCGCAAGAATCCTTCCCGATCCGCTATGAGCTGGCCAAATCCGCCAGGGCCTGGGCGTTTCGCGCGGCTTTTGCCTATGATGGACAGTTCGTACTCTCTGCGCGTCGAGCGCCTTACCTGAGGAAGCGAACATGGCCTATCACATTGCAGTGGTCGTCGGCAGCCTGCGGCGCGATTCGTTCAATCGTCAGCTGGCTCAGGCGGTGATTTCCCTCGCTCCAGCCGATTTCACCTTCGAATACATCGATATCGGCTCCTTGCCGCTGTACTCCCAGGACTACGACGCCGACTATCCCGAAGCCGGCAAGAAGCTCAAGGCGCGCGTGCAAGCCGCGGACGGTCTGCTGTTCGTGACGCCCGAATACAACCGCTCGATACCGGGCGTGCTGAAAAACGCGCTCGACTGGGGCTCGCGGCCGTGGGGCACCAACTCGTGGGCCAACAAGCCCGGCGCGGTGCTCGGCACCTCGGTCGGTGCGACCGGTAGCGCGCTCGCTCAGCAGCATCTGCGCAACGTGCTCGCCTATCTCGACGTCGCGGCGATGGGGCAGCCCGAGGTGTTCATCAAGCACGATCCAGCGGTGATCAACGAAAAAGGCGAGATCGTCAACGACGGCACGCGCAAGTTCCTGCAGACGTTCATGGACCGCTACGTCACGTGGATCAAGCGGCACGGGGCGGTGTAGCCGAGCCTTAGCGCCGCTGACCGCGTCCTGACCATCCGCCGAAGCAACGCGAACCCAGCGCGCGCCGCGTAAGGCGGCCGCGCTCGTGTCGCTCGGCGCATCGCCTACACGTGGTGATGGCCGGTCACCCGCTCCCAGCCGTGACGCACCGCGAGCTTGAAGCGCTCCCACGTGTTGTCCGGCGACGTGGTTTCCCAATGGCGGCGTGCTTCGGGCTCGATCTCATCCCACGGACGATTGCGGAATCGCGCGTCGCGAGCGATCTCCGCGCCGTAGCGATAGGCCGGCACATAGTCTTCGTAGCGCGCGTTCGCGGCGGCGTACTGCTCGTCGTAGTGCGCGCGGAAATCTTCTTCGTACTCCAGATATTCGTTCGGCATCTGCGCGCCGGGACCGGTGCCCGGCTGCCCGCCTTCGGGGACGATGTCGGACGGCTGCATCACCGCGCCCGAACCTGGTACCGAGCCGGCGGCGATCGCGCGGCGTCCCGCATCGCCGGCGAGCGGATCGACGATGGGTTCGTTGACCGGATCGCTCATCGGCCGTTCGCTGATCGGCGGCGGCGCGAACGGCTTGGCGGCGGCGCCGATGTCCGCCGGCGGCATGGCGGTCAGCGGATCAGGGCGCGGGGCGGCGGGAGGGGGCATGGTGTCGGGTGCGGTCGTACCGGTCGCCGAAGTGGCGCCCGTCGCGCCGGCGATTCCGGTCGATTCGGTCATGGCCGCCGCACCCGCTGCGCCGCTGCTCGAACTCACGCCCGCCGCCCCCGGTGTCGCAGTGGTGTCGCGCATCCCGGGCGTCGCAACCGCCTCGGTCGTTACGCTCGACGTGCGCGGCGTTCCCGGCATCACCGCGCCGATGCCCAGCTCATCGAGTATCGAGTGGTCGCGGTCGGTGGCGGCCGGCGTGTCCGCCTCGGGCGGGCGGTCGCCGATATCCGTCGCGCCGAGCCGCACGAGCGTATTGCGCGCCAGCTCCGCATGCGACTCGCTTGCCGCGTGGACGCACACGAGCACCGCGCCGCGCCGCATCGCCTCGGCATAACGCGCGGTGTCCGATGGGCGCGGCCCGGTCGAGAACAGGCTGGCGAGAAAGCGCTCGATATTCGCGAGCACGCCCGCGTTGGCGACTTCGCTGGTGGCCGAGCCAACCGAAGGTTCGGCGTTCGCCTGCAACTCGATCTTCTCGCGCGCAAAGCCGGTTTGCACGAGCGTGTCGCGGGCGGTTTCGGCCTGCATGTAAGTGTCGAATAAACCAATCACGGTATGTTGCATGGTTGTCTCCCGACATGTTCTGCTGGAAAGGGCGACGCTCGCGGCGTCGTCCCCTTGCCGTGTGCAGGCAAGCAACCTTCATGCCCCGCACCGCCGCGCGGCGCCGCCGCGTCCCATGCCCAGCCGCGCTGCCCGGCGTGCTACGCATGACGCGGGTTCACGATGAAAAAAGCGCGGCGTGTACACGCCGCGCTTTTTACAAGGCCCGGTAAATGACGCCGGCACGGCGCGGACATCAGGTATCGGCCGGATGCGTGGCGGCATCGTTGCTCGTTTGCACGGCGTCGTGCTGGATCGTTTCGAGCAGTTGCTCCAGCAGTCCGATATCGAACGGCTTGGACAGCACGCGCACGTTCGCGTGCCGCGCGCGGTCGAGCTCTTCCGCGTAGCCGGTGACGAGGATGACCGGCAGCTGCGGGTCGAACCTGAGCACCGCTTCGGCCAGATCGATGCCGTTCATCTTGCCGGGCATGTGGATGTCCGACAGCACCAGATCGAACGGCAGCGGCTCGCCGGTGCTCGCACGCTTCGCGCGGGCGTCGTCGAGTACACGCAGCCCCGTGTCGGCGTTGAACACGCAGGTGACCTGATGACCCATCATCTGCAGCAGCGCCTCGGTGCCGGCGGCGACTTCTTCGTTGTCCTCGACGAGCAGTACGCGCAGACCCTGTGGCACGCCGCTTTCGGTCGCTAGCGCTTCTGCAGGCCCGGCCGTGTGCGGCTCGGTCGACGCGCGCGGCAGATAGAGCCGCACCGAGGTGCCCGCGCCGATCGCGCTGTCGATTGCCGCGAGCCCGCCCGAGCCCTCGCAGAACGCGAAGACCTGCGGCAACCCGAGTCCCGTGCCCATGCCTTTGGGCTTGGTCGTGAAAAGCGGCTCGAACGCGCGCGCGAGCACGTCGGGCGCCATGCCGCCGCCGGTGTCCTCGAGCGACAGTTGCACGAACTCGCCGGTCAGCGGAAAGCCGTCCTCGTGACGGAACACGACATTGCTCGCGCGCACCGTGAAGCGTCCGCCGTTGGCCATCGCATCGCGCGCATTGACGGCGACGTTGATCAGCGCGAGCTCGAGCTCGGCGACGTCGACGCGCACCGGCCAGGTATCGACGCCGCTATTGATCACGAGCGACACCTTCGCGCCGAGCGACGCGCGCAGCAGTTCGCGGCACGACGGCAGCCAGCGTTCGAGCGACAGCGTCTCGGTGCGCAGCGGCTGCTTGCGGGCGACGCCGAGCAGTTGCCGCGTCAGCGACTGGCCGCTCTTCAGCGCGCGCTCCATCGCCGACAGTTCGCGCTCCAGTTCGCCGACGCCGCGCCGTCGCACGATCTGCACGTTGGCCGACAGGATCATCAGCAGGTTGTTGAAGTCGTGAGCGACGCTGCCGACCAGCCTGCCGAGCGCTTCCATCTTGCGCGACTGGCGGTACGCGGATTCGATCGAGCGGCGCATCGATGCCTCGGCCTGCCAACGCTGCCACGCTTCCTCTTCGGCGCCGAGGCGGCGCAGCGACAGCCAGATCACGCACCACAGCGCGATCGACGGCGTGAACATCGACAGGACCAGCACGCTCAGGTGCTTGTACCAGGCGGCCCAGATCGCCGACGTGCGATAGCCGCACAGCACGTAGACCGGATACGAGCCGACGTGCCGGAAGGCGACGATCAGGTTGCCGCCGGCGAAGCTCGAGCGCATCCGCACGACGCCGGAGCGCTGCCCCTGCCTGACCGCTTCGGCGAACGGCGAATCGGACGCGAGCGCGGTCGGCTCGCGTGGGCCGCGCGGGTAATGCGCGAGCACCGCGCCGTCGGTGCGCACGAGGCTCATGATGATCGGCGTAGCGTCGCTGCTGCCGAGCAACTCGCGATAGAACGCGTCGAAATAGCTGGGCCGCAGCGCGATCGACACGACGCCCGCGAACGAGCCATTGGGCGCCTGGCGCTCGACGCCCATGTTGAACACCTGCTCGCCGCTCACATGTCCCGTCATCACTTTCGACACGCGTTCCAGCACGTTGCCGTCGCGGATGCCGACGAAATCGTCGCGCTGGCCGACCGAATTTTCCGGCGACGGATACAGGCGGCTGCTCACGAGCAGCGCGCCCTGCTGGCCGAAGATCGACACCGAGGCTACCTGCGGATAGCCGCCGCCCATCGTGCGCAACTTGTCGTGAATCGTGTGTTCGCGCGCGCGAATGCCGTCGTCGTCGAGGCCGTCGGTCAGTTCGACGATGCGCGAGTTCAGCGTCTCGTTCATGTCGAACACCTTCAACGCGTGTTCTTCGGCGACCCGCACCGTGCGCAGCGCCAGATCGGTCGCGTCGGCCTCGCGCGAGCGCAGATCGGCGAATGCCATCGCCGCGACGTAGACGAACGGCAGCACGATCGCCGCGACCAGCAGCGCGATCAGCGTGATGCGACGCACCTGGAAATTCTGTTCCGGCACGGTGGGAAACGACGCGTCGTCCTGCTCGCGGGCAGGACGACGCGAAAGACGGCCCGCGCGGGCGGAGTCGACCCGGTCTGATGTCATTGTCGTTGACGCGAAAAGTCGTTCGGATGTGGCAGCCCCGTATCGGGCCGTTGCCGGCACCATGCCGCCTTCAGAACAAGCATAGACGCAGCACGGAATAATTTGCCGCAACGCGTTGGAGATGGGCGTCCGCCGTGCCGGCCGTTCTTTAAGAGCGGCTTTAAAACAGCGACGAATCGGGAAGCGCAAACGTACACAAAAGGATAAAGATAAAAGAATGTCCGCCCCGACGATAGATCTATTTCTGATATTCGCCTAGCAGAGAAACAGATCGTTACCGTCAGCGATTCTGGCGAGTTGCTTTTGCGCGACTTTACTTCGACAATCCTCGTCACGATAAAAGGGCCGCTGCCACCTCTGTGCGCCGGATCGTCAAGGTTCGCCAAACGCGTCCTGCTGCATTCGCACCCCTCTCGCCAAAGGCAATCGCAATTCGACAGGCGCCACTGTACCTGGTCGCGCATCGGTCGGCATCACGCGAAGGTGTGCCACCCTCCGCTGTCGCGACGAACGAAATACGCACACAACCAGGCGCGGAAAGCGCGCAGACGAACCAGCCGATTCCTTTATCCGACCCGCCCAAACCGCCCGACCCGCCGTTGCCATGCTCCCCATTGTGATCGCCGACGATTCGCTGCTCGCCCGCAAGTTGCTCACGAAGGCACTGCCGCCCGACTGGGCAGTCGACGTGTCCTACGCGACGAACGGGCACGAGGCGCTCACGCTATATCGCGAGGGCAAGGCATCGGTGATGTTCCTCGACCTGACGATGCCGGACATGACCGGCTACCAGGTCCTCGAAGCGTTGCAGCAAGAGGACCTCAACACCTTCGTGATCGTCGTTTCCGCCGACGTGCAGCCGCTCGCCCAGCAGCGCGTGCGCGAGCTCGGCGCGATCGCGTTCATCGCCAAGCCGGTGACGCCGGAGGCGGTCCTGCCCATCCTCAAGGAGTACGGCTTGTATGTCTGAGCCCGCCTTCACCGAAGACCAGCGCGACGCGCTACAGGAAATCGCCAATCTCGCGATGGGCCGGGCCGCGACGCGGCTCGCGGGCCTGCTCGATTCGTTCATCGAACTGTCGGTGCCGCGCGTGCGGATGGTCGCGGTGAGCGACGCGGCGCGCACGCTGCGCGAGATGACCCATATCGACGACACGGTCAGCGCGGTGCGTCAGGGCTTTCGCTCGGACATCAAGGGCGAGGTGCTGGTGATCTGTCGCAGCGACAGCATCGCGCAGCTGTGTTCGCTCGTCCGCGACCCGTACGCGCGTTCGAGCTACGAGGAGGTCGGCGAGCGCGAACTGATGCTCGACGTCGCGAACCTGCTGTCCGGCGCGTGCGTGTCGTCGATACTCGACCAGCTCGGCCGCACGCCGGTGTTTTCCGCGCCGGGCATGCTCGGCGACACGCTGACGCTCGACGAAGTGTTCCAGCCCGGCGTGCTGCAATGGCAGGTGGCGCTGCTCGTCGAAGTGAATTTCGCGCTCGAACATCAGAGTTTTCGCGCGCATCTGGTGATGCTGATGGCCGAAGAATCAATCCGTCACATGAACGAAGCGCTCGATGCGCTGCTGTCCAGTATATGAACGTCTCCGTGGAATCGTTGAGCGACCTCGTGGTCGAGCGGGTCGGTTTTGGCATCTTCGTGCTCGACCGTGAACTGAACGTGCTGATGTGGAATCGCTTCATGCAGGACCATAGCGGCCTGTCGGCGGAGCAGGTGGTCGGCCACTCGATCTATCAGAACTTTCCGGAGCTGCCGCGCGTGTGGCTGTCGCGCAAGATCGAGAGCGTGTTTCAGCTCGGCAGCTTTGCGTTCAGCTCGTGGGAGCAGCGCCCGTATCTGTTCAAGTTCGATCACGACCGGCCGATCACCGGTGGGGTCGACTTCATGCAGCAGGACTGCACGTTCATGCCGCTGATGCGCGGTCGTGAAGTGGTGGCCGTGTGCGTGACGATCTCCGACGTGACGCATGTGAGCATCGTGCAGCGCGAACGCGAGGAGGCAGTTGCGAAGCTGCAGGAGTACGCGAATCGCGACGGACTGACCGGCATCGCGAACCGGCGCTTTTTCGAAACGCGGCTGCGCGACGAGTTCACGCGCTGGCAGCGCTACGGCGGCGACATCTCGATGTTGCTGTTCGACCTCGATCACTTCAAGAAGATCAACGACCAGTTCGGTCATGGCGTCGGCGATACGGTGCTGCGTGTGATGGCGCAGCGCGTCGCCGGCGTGGTGCGCGCACAGGACACGTTCGGGCGCTTCGGCGGCGAAGAGTTCGCGCTGCTGCTGCCGTGCACGCCGCTCGACGACGCGATGCTGGTGGCCGAGAAGATCCGTCGCGTGATCGAGGAAACGCCGGTGGAGCTGATCGGCACCAGCGTGCCGGTCACGGCGAGCCTCGGCGGCGCGACGGCGCGCGCCGGGGTGCCCGCCTACGACGTGCTGATCAACGAGGCCGACGCGGCGCTCTATAGCGCAAAGCGTCAGGGCCGCAACTGCGCGGTCGCGTTCCGGCTCGCGGGAGCCTGATTCGCCAGCGGGGGCGGCGCGGTCGAGGCCGCCGCGCCCGGCGGCCTTCCTTCCCGTCCCCCTATTGACCGGCGAAACTGCGGTCACCGGCAAAGATTGCTATACTTTTCGCCGTTTCCGGCCGCCCAGCCGGATGTTTCGCGCGTGTCCGCGCGCGCGGGCCCACTGCCCTGCGGGTCGGCATAAAAACCTCTTTGAACGCCTTTCAGCGGGCGCCTCCAGCGGAGATCGTCTTGGCTGTTTCCAATCTTGTCGTGGACGATACTGAAACCGACGCCGCTGCCGCCACGTCCGGCAGCTCGTTTTATCTTGCGATGCGCATCTTGCCGGCGGCGCAGCGCGATGCGATGTACCAGGTCTACGCCTTCTGCCGCGCCGTCGACGACATCGCCGACAGCGACCGGCCGCGCGCCGAGCGCGCGGCCGGGCTCGAGCAATGGCGCGCCGAGATCGACGCTTGCTACGCCGGCCAGCCGCGCGCGTCGTTGCGCGCGCTGACGCGGCACATTCACACGTTTCATCTGCAACGCGAGGATTTTCACGCAATGATCGACGGCATGGCGATGGATGCCGCCGCCGACATCTGCGCGCCCGACGACGCCACGCTCGACCTCTATTGCGACCGCGTCGCGAGCGCGGCCGGCCGTCTGTCGGTGAGGATATTCGGGATGCGTGACGAGCCGGGCCGGCTGCTCGCGCACCATCTCGGCCGCGCGCTGCAGCTCACCAACATCCTGCGCGATATCGACGAAGACGCCGTCATCAACCGCTGCTATCTACCGCGCGAGCTGCTCGCGCGCGAAGGCATCGCGGCCACGGACCCGCGACAGATCGCTGACGATCCGACGCTGCCGCGCGTCTGCGCGACGCTCGCCGAGCGCGCGAAGCAGCACTTCGCCGAGTCCGACGCGATCATGGATCGCGAGCCCCGCGCTCAGGTGCGCGCGCCGCGCATCATGTCGGGCGTCTATCGCGTGCTGCTCGAGCGCGCGCTGGAGCGCGGCTTCGACGTTCCGCGCACGAAGGTCCGCAAGCCGAAGCTGCGCCTGCTGTGGATCGTCGCGCGTTACGCGCTTTTCTGAGCTGATGCCGAAGCTCGTCCACGTGGTCGGCGCGGGCGTGGCCGGACTCGCCGCCGCCGTGCAACTGCAGCGGCGCGGCGCGCGGGTCCTGCTGCACGAAGCGCAGGATCACGCGGGCGGCCGCTGCCGTTCGTACTACGACGCGAAGCTTGGTGCGACGCTCGACAGCGGCAATCACATCGTGTTGTCGGCCAATGCCGCGACGCTCAACTACGTGCGCGCGATCGGCGCCGCCGACGAACTGGTCGGCCCCACGCAGCCCGAGTATCCGTTCGTCGATCTGGCCACGCGTTCGCGCTGGAGCGTGCGTTTGTCGCCGGGGAGTTTGCCGTGGTGGATTTTCGATGCGCACGCGCGCGTGCCGAACACGAACCCGACCGATTACCTGTCGCTCGTGCCGCTGCTGTTTGCGAAACCGGGCCGCAGCGTCGCGCAGACGATGCGCTGTCACGGTCCGCTGTGGGAACGGCTGCTGCGGCCGCTGCTGCATGTGCTGCTGAATCTGGAGCCGCGCGACGCCTCGGCCGAACTGACCGGCGCGCTCGTGCGCGAAACGCTGCTCGCGGGCGGGCTCGCGTGCCGGCCGCTGGTCGCGCGTAATGGTCTTGGCAGCGCGTTCGTCGATCCGGCGCTGCGTCTGCTGCAACATGGCGGCGCGACGATCCGGCTCGGTTCGCGTCTGCGCGACATCACGTTCGCGGCCGACCCGGCCCGTGTGCAGACGCTGCATTTCGACGATGAGAGCATCGCGCTCGGCGCGAACGAGGCGGTGATTCTCGCGCTGCCGCCCGAAGCCGCGGTGGCTCTCGTGCCGGGCCTGCGCGCGCCGACGCGTTTCGCGGCCGTGCTCAACGTGCATTTCGCGGTCGAGCCGCCGTTCGGCCTGCCGCAGATCACCGCGCTGCTGAACGGAACGGCCGAATGGTTGTTTGCGTTCGACGACCGCCTGTCGGTGACGCTCAACGGCGCCGAGCGGCTCTTCGACACGCCGCATGACGTGCTGGCGGCGACCGTCTGGGCCGAGGTCGCGCAGGCGGTCAATCTGCCGGCCGCGCCGCTGCCGCGCTGGCAGGTGGTGATGGAATCGCGCGCGACGTTTGCCGCGCTGCCCGCGCAGGAGACATTGCGGGCGGGCACGCGCACTCGCTGGAACAATTTGCTGCTCGCGGGCGACTGGACGGCCACCGGCCTGCCCGCGATGCTCGAAGGCGCGGTCCGCTCCGGCCAGAAGGCCGCGGATACGCTGCTGAATCAACCGATGGAACGCAGATGAACGACTTATCTCACACCCAGCCGCTCGACGCGGCGCTGCCCGAAGCCGCCGATGCGGCGCCGGACCTGGCCGAAGCTGCCGTGGTTGCCAACGCGCCCGCCGTGGCGGACGCATTGGCAACCGCAACGCCGGCGCCCGTGCAGGGCGCGAACGCGCTCGACGCATCGATCACGCGCGCGACCGATGCGATCCTGGCCGCGCAGCAGCCGGACGGCCATTGGGTCTACGAACTCGAAGCCGACGCGACGATTCCGGCCGAATACGTGTTGCTGGTCCACTATCTCGGCGAAACGCCGAACCTCGAACTCGAACAGAAGATCGCGCGTTATCTGCGCCGCATCCAGTTGCCGAGCGGCGGCTGGCCGCTCTTCACCGACGGCGCGCTCGACATCAGCGCGAGTGTGAAGGCGTACTTCGCGCTGAAGATGATCGGCGACCCGGTCGATGCCGAGCACATGGTGCGCGCGCGCGACGCGATCCTCGCGCACGGCGGCGCGGAACACGCGAACGTGTTCACGCGAATCCTGCTCGCCCTCTTTGGCGTGGTGTCGTGGCGCGCGGTGCCGATGATGCCGGTCGAGATCATGCTGCTGCCGGTGTGGTTCCCATTCCATCTGTCGAAGGTGTCGTACTGGGCGCGCACGGTGATCGTGCCGCTGCTGGTGCTCAACGCGAAGCGGCCGCTCGCGCGTAATCCGCGCAAGGTGCGCATCGACGAGCTGTTCCGCGGCGCGCCGGTGAACACCGGCATGAACGAGCGCGCACCGCATCAGCACGCGGGCTGGTTCGGCCTGTTCCGTTGTGTCGATTCGGTGCTGCGCGCGGTCGATGGCCTGTTGCCGAAGGCGACCCGCGAGCGCGCGATCCGCGCGGCGGTCGCGTTCGTCGACGAACGGCTGAACGGCGAGGACGGCCTCGGCGCGATTTTCCCGGCGATGGCCAACTCGGTGATGATGTACGACGTGCTCGGCTATCCGGCCGATCATCCGCATCGCGCGATCGCTCGCAAATCTCTCGACAAGCTGCTCGTCATCAAGGACGACGAAGCGTATTGCCAGCCGTGTCTGTCGCCGGTGTGGGATACGTCGCTCGCGGCGCACGCTTTGCTCGAAACCGGCGAAGCGCGCGCCGAACAGGCGGCCGAACGCGGGCTCGCGTGGCTGCGTCCGCTGCAGATTCTCGACGTGCGCGGCGACTGGATTTCGCGCCGCCCCAACGTGCGGCCGGGCGGCTGGGCGTTCCAGTACAACAACGCGCATTTCCCGGATGTCGACGATACCGCGGTGGTCGCGATGGCGATGCACCGCTCGGCGGCGCTCACGCAATCCGATGTCGATCGCGAAGCAATTGCCCGCGCGCGCGAATGGGTGGTCGGCATGCAAAGCAGCGACGGCGGCTGGGGCGCGTTCGAACCGGAAAACACGCAGTACTACCTGAACAACATTCCGTTCTCGGACCACGGCGCGCTGCTCGATCCGCCGACCGCGGACGTGTCGGGCCGCTGTCTGTCGATGTTCGCGCAGATCGGCGAGCTGCCGCAAAGCAGCGAGCCGGCGCGGCGCGCGTTCGACTACATGCTGCAGGAGCAGGAGTCGGACGGCAGCTGGTACGGCCGCTGGGGCCTGAACTACATCTACGGCACATGGACCGCGCTGTGCTCGCTGAACGCGGCCGGCATGCCGCACGACGACCCGCGCATGCGGCGCGCGGTGCAATGGCTCGTGTCGATCCAGAACGACGACGGCGGTTGGGGCGAGGGCGGCGAGAGCTACAAGCTCGACTATCGCGGCTACGAGCGTGCGCCGAGCACCGCGTCGCAGACAGCCTGGGCGCTGCTCGGACTGATGGCGGCGGGGGAGGTCGATCACGAGGCGGTGGCGCGCGGTATCGACTATCTGCAGCGTGAGCAGCGCGAGCATGGGCTGTGGGACGAAACCCGGTTTACCGCGACCGGCTTTCCGCGCGTGTTTTATCTGCGCTACCACGGTTATCGCAAGTTCTTCCCGCTGTGGGCGCTCGCGCGCTTCCGTCATCTGAAGCGCAATGGGCTCACGCGCGTCACGGTCGGGATGTGACGGATGTCCGTGTCGATGACGCCGTCCGTGGGGACGGGCGATAGCAGCTTGCCGGTGATCGTCGTGACGGGCATGGCGTTCGAGGCGCGCATCGCACGCGGCGACGGCAGCGAGCGCGTCGAAGTCGTGTACGCGGCGCGCGCCGATCTGCTCGAGCGCGCGCTGAACGCCGCGGTCGCTCGCGGCGCGGCGGGGATCGTCAGTTTCGGCACGGCGGGTGGGCTCGCGCCGGATCTGCAGCCGGGCGCGCTGATCGTCGCGGATGCCGTGCATGGGCCGTTCGGGCGTATCGACACGGATCGGCAATGGGCGGAGCGGATTGCCGCCGCCGTGACCAACGTCAGGACGGCCGAAGGGCTCGCGGGACGTCTGCGCCGTGGCGCGGTGGCGGCGGTCGCCGCGCCGCTGATCACCGCCGAAGACAAACGCGCGCTGCACGAATCGACCGGCGCGCTCGCGGTGGATATGGAATCGCACATCGCTGGCGCGATCGCTGTCGCGCACGGTCTGCCGTTCGCCGTGTGTCGCGCGATCGTCGATCCGGCCTGGCGCACGCTGCCGCCGGCCGCGACCGCTGGTTTGCGCGACGACGGCAGCACCGCCCTCGGGCCAATTCTGCGCGAATTGCTGCGGCAGCCGTCGCAACTCGGCGCGCTGCTGCGCCTCGCCGGCGATGCGCGCGCCGCGCGGACTACGCTGGTCGAGGCGCGGGAGGCCTTGGGGAAGGGCGGCGCGCTGCGGATCGCGGGCGTCAGCAGTTGAGCGACGGGGATGGCGGTTAGCCATCCCGACTGCGTCTGGGGCCGGCAGCAAGTCGCTAGCGTGGGCGTGACCTACCCCTGGAGCGGCGACTCGAGTCTTCGCCCAGGTCCCTTAGGCGGTTGTGCAGCCGCTGGTTATCTGCGTAAAGCCCCGCAAATGCCAGTATGAACAGTAGCAGCGGAAACCACTGGCCGCTGTAGCGAATCAGCGCCCATGCGATCGCCGCACAGGCGATAGCGGCGAGCAGAAGCGCCACTTTATCGACGATCCAATTCATACCAATTCCGCTCGATGGAGCGCCAGACAGGCGTAGTGCCGGCGCGCTGGCCTGTTTGTCAGCACTTCCGGATGGCGATGGATGAATGCCAGCATCGACTCTGGAACGACCAATCCGAGGCGGGCCGCTGCAATTCGCGCAGTGACCGCCGCGCTGCTGGTGCCGCACGTTATCGCTGGCTTGGTCGCGACGATCAGCGAACCGATGCATGCACCGACGTAGAACGCCGCACTTAGCGCGCCAGCGACGGATAGCGCCTCCAGTGTCGTTGTTGCGCCGATCAACTCGGCAACCGTTGCGCTAGGTCCAAGTGTCTTCAGCGCGTTGAGCATGGCCGTGATATTGGACGTCGCCGTCTCGAGAGTGCCGAACAGGCTGCTCGGCGAAGGAAGCCCCAACGCGTTCATATTTGCTGCAAATGCCCTTCGAAGTTGCCACAAGTGACCGAATTCATAGATTGTCAGCCTCCGTCGTAGTTGGGGATGCCAACTTTGGGTACCAATCAGCGACTTCTTAAAAATTGCGGGGATCGTGATGGACGTGCCTCCTAGCCATCGCCCGAAGCGGTTGACCACTAGCGGTGGTCCATCGTGGGCCCCCAAGACTATCAGCACGATTAATTATGCAATTTTGAAATATCAGGGAAAACCCTTACTCTTGGTACAATGTTAGTGTTAACCCTTAGGTTCCGGCGCATGACGCGCCCTCCCGGGAGCCTCAGACACGGAGTACCAAATGAATTTCCACACGAGAAAATGGGTCAAGCCCGAAGACCTGAATCCCAACGGGACATTGTTCGGCGGCAGCCTGCTACGCTGGATCGACGAAGAAGCCGCGATCTACGCGATCTCTCAGCTGGACAATCAGCGCGTCGTGACCAAGTTCATGTCAGAGATTAACTTCGTCAGTTCGGCACGCCAAGGCGACATCATCGAACTGGGCATGACCGCCACGCATTTCGGCCGCACGTCGATCACGCTGCGCTGCGAAGTGCGCAACAAGATCACACGCAAGAGCATTCTGACGGTCGAGAAAATGGTATTCGTCAATCTCGACGAAAACGGCGATCCGGTGCCACATGGCCGCACACGTATCCGTTATGCGGACGAGCAGTTCGCTCACTATCGCGCGAACTCCAAGCCAGTGCCGCAAACGGCACCAGTCGCGGCGGTCGAGGAAGATCGGGGCGCGGCGCGCAGCGAGGTCGAGAGCCTGCACTGAGCGGGTTGCAGCGATGCCCGCGGGCTTGGTCGGGCGACGTTTGGCTGTACTTCCACGCGGGGCACCCATCGAGGGCGCCCGCTGTGCCTTGGAGCGCTGGATCGACGTGCCCAGACCCCTGGAGCGCTATTGCGGGGCCGACGCCGGCTCAGCAGGCACGGCTGGCGTAGCGCCAGCGCCACTGTCACCCGGATCGGTGTAGTTCGGCAGATCCCCGCTGGGCGCGTTGGTCGCTCCACCGGAAGCCCCATTGGGCGCCGGCGAGGACTCACCCGGATCGTTGTAATTCGGCAGCGCGCCGGGCGCGCCCTTGGCCGCGCCGCCCGCTCCCGAAGCGCCATTGGGCGTCTCGCCCACATCGCCCGGATCGGAGTAATTCGGCAGGCCGCGCGCCGGCGCGCCTGCCGCTGGGGCAGCAGCCGGGCCCGTATCGCCCTGATCGTCGTAGTTCGGCAGCGGCGGAGGGTTATTGCTCGTGCCGCGCAGCCGCGCGAGGCGCTGCTGCACATAGGCATCACGCACGAACGAGTACTTGTCGAGCGCAGCCTGCTCCAGAAGGCTGGTCGCGCCGAGCAGATCCGCACGTGTGCTCACGAACTGCAGCACGTACAGCGGATTGCGGGTCGCGGGTTCGATATAGTTCAGCGGATTGAACTTCACATCGACGACGAGCCCCATGCTGTCGCGCACCGTGCTCGGCCCGAACAGCGGCAGCACCAGATACGGACCCGACGGAATGCCCCAATGCCCGAGCGTCAGACCGAAGTCCTGATGATGCTTGGGCAGACCGGCCGGCGTCGCCCAGTCGAGCAGGCCGCCAATCCCAAACACCGAGTTGAACGCGAAGCGCATGATGTCTTCGGTCGCATCGGTGATCTTCAGTTGCAGCAGCGCGTTTGCGGCGTTGGTGAGGTCGCCGAGGTTCGAGAAGAAATTGCTGACGGCGGTGCGCAGCGGCTGCGGCGTCACTTTCTGGTAGCCCTTCGCGACCGGCACCGCGATATAGCGATCGACTCCGTCATTGAAATTGAAGATCACCCGGTTCACCGGCTCGAACGGATCGCCCGGCTTGCGATCCGGAGCGGTCGCGCAGCCGGAAATGAAACCCGCGGCGGTGAGCGCCAGCGCGGTGTTACGCAGCTTCATGCTTATATTCCTTTTTGCTTCCCGCGACGTTGACGCGGCTTGCCCATCAGCACCGGCTGGAAAACCACCGCTCCGATCAGCGTGCAGAACAGCGAAAGCACGAGCAGCCTCCCCATGCTGGACGTGCCCGGATGGTGCGACAGCCACAGGCTACCAAACGCGGTGGCCGTTGTGGCGGCGCTGAACAGCACCGCATGCGTGAGGCTCGACTGCAACAGGCCGGTCTGGCCGTGGCGCCACGCCATCACGAAGTAGATCTTGAACGCGACGCCGACGCCGAGCATCAGCGGCAGCGCGATGATGTTCGCGAAGTTCAGCGGCATGCCGAATACCACGCACAGTTCGAGCGTGACGATCGCGGACACCAGCAGCGGCACCAGCGTGCGCAGCACGTCGCCGACACGGCGCAGCGCGATCCACAGCAGCACGGCGATCGACAGCAGCGCATAGAGGGCCGCCTCCAGGAACGCCTTGATGATCGTGTTGGCCGAATGCAGGATCGAGATCGGTCCGCCGATCGCGCCCGGCTCCGCCCTCTTCACCGCGTGCGCGAAGCGCGCGAGCATCTGGTCGTCGTTTGGATCGACGCCGGGCGGCACCTTCGGCGCGATATCGACGAGCGCATGACCGCCCTTGCCGATCCACATCGCGGTGATGCCTGGCGGCAGGGTCTGCTGGGTTATTTCGGTCGGCTGCAGAAGGTTCTCAAGCTGCTTCAAGGCGATGCGCAGCGTGTCGGACATCGCGACTTCGGCGCGGTCGCGCGTGGCGGCGTTGGCGGCGGCGAGCTTTTGCAAGGTCGCGGACAGGTGCTGCGCGTCCGCCGCGCCCCGGGCCCGGATGGTCCTCGGCCGCGAGCGACAACTGATTCGCCGCGCGCTTCAATGCGGCGACGCGCAACGCGTCGGTGGCTTGCGGCGCGGGCTGCTGTTGCAGCGCCGGCAGCAGCTGTTGCGCGGCGCTCGCGATCAGCATCATCTTCTGCTGCTGGTCGGCCGGCACGAAGGTGCTCAACGTGTTGACGCGGCCCACTTCCGGCAGCTTGCGCAGTCGCTCGGCCATCGCGTCGGCGTCGGCAAGCGACGGCGCCAGCGCCTGCACGTTGTTCACCGCGGCTTCGGGCGAATCCTTCAGCGACAGCAACGTTGCCATCGACTCGGTGTGCGGGTCCTTCAGATGCAGCGGATTGAAGTCGAAACGCAGGTGCGTGAGCAGCGGTGTCGCGCCGATCACGACAAGCAGCGTGCCGATCAGCACCGGCTTGCGATGGCGGTCGAGGAAGTCGTCGACGGGCTCGAGCTGCTTGAAACCGGGCGAGGCGACTTCGCCCGGCGGATTGAAGAGCTTCAGCAGCGCTGGCAGCAAGGTCATGTTGGTGAAGTACGCGACGAACATGCCGACGCCCGCGATCTGGCCAAGCTCCGACACGCCGCGATAAGCGGTCGGCAGGAACGAGAAGAAGCTCAGCGCGACTGCCACGGCCGCGAGCGTGAGCGGCACGCCGATGCTGTGCGCGGTGTGCATCAGCGCGGCCGACAGCCGGTCGTCGCGGTTGCGCTCCTCGCGATACTTGACGCCGAACTGCACGCCGAAATCGACGCCGAGCCCGACGAACAGCACCATGAACGCGACCGAAATCATGTTGAGCGCGCCGACCATCAACAGGCCGAGCGCGGCCGTGATCGCGAGGCCGACGAACAGCGTGATGAACACGGCCGCGATCATGCGGCCCGAGCGCAGCGCGAGCCACAGAATGATCAGGACGACGATGAAAGTGCCGATGCCGTTCAGCACCGCACCGTCCTGCACTGACGCGAACTCCTCGTCGGCGAGTGGCTGCTCGCCGGTCAGGCGGATCGTCGCACCGTAGCGCTGCTGGAGATGCAGCGAGACCGCGGTTGCGCGAATCGCCCTCGACGCGCTCGCGCCCGGCTCCAGCGCGTCGTAGTTGACGACCGGATGCACGACGACAAACGAACGCGCCGGATTGGTGGCGACGCTTTTATCGACGAGAGCGCGCCACGAGAACGCGGCGGGCTGGCCGGCCAGCACGCGATCGAGCGTGTTCGCGCTTTGCGCAAGCAGCCGGCTCATGTCAGGGAGTTTGACCTGGCCGAGTTGCAGCGGCAGCAGCAGGGTCGTAGTCAGCGTGCCGGCGAGACCGGTCAGGCTCGGATCATGCGCAAGTTGATTGACGAGCGGGCGCGACTGCACGAGTTGCGAGGTGGTGGACATCACCTCGTCGGTGGACAGAAACAGCAGGCCGTTGTGTTCGAAGAAGGGGCCGCCGGCGGGCTGCGAGACCGACGTGAACTCCTTCGGATCGGCTCTGAGCGCGGCGGTCAGCGCGTTGGCGGCGGCGTCGGCGAATTCGGGCGCGCGCGCCTCGACCACCACCAGCACGGTGTCGCCACGGTCGGGGAAGGCGGCGTCGAGCGCGTTCTGGACTGCCGCCCATTGCTTGTCGGTCTCGATGAGACGGCTGATGTCCGTGTTGATCTTGAAGTTATGCGCGACGTATATGCCGCTCAGGACAGCGAGCACGATCGACAGCGCGATGATCCTCAGCGGATGACGCACCGAATACGCGACGAGACGGACGATAGATGACTTCAGCATGTAGGCGGACGTGGCCTTATCACGGGTGTTGTTTTTGACGAAGGTGCATAAGTATACAGAGCCCGGGCAAGCAAGCCCGACTTCGGTAGCAAGTACGGCTCCTGACGGCTTCGTCCGGATGGGAACGTAATCCCCGCTATACTGGTGTACCCCTCTTTAGCCGCGGGGCTGCGGCCCGTCGGCGCTACTTCTTTCGAGTCATGACAAGCGTATGAAACGATATCTGACTGCTTTTGTGGCTGCGGCCGTGGTATCCACGGCGGCGTTTGCGCAGAGCGCACCCGACGCGGTGGTAAAAAGTGCAGTCCAGGGCACGGTGGCTGCAATGAAGGCTGACCCGCAGGCGCGCGGCGGCGACATGGCGCAGATCACCCAGGTCGTCCAGACGCACTTCCTGCCCGCCACCGACTTTCAGCGCACCACACGTATCGCGGTAGGCAAGCCGTGGGCGACCGCGACGCCGGAGCAGCAGAAGCAACTGTACGAGCAGTTTACGCTGCTGCTCACGCGTACCTATGCCGCATCGCTGTCGCAACTGCGCGACCAGGACGTGAAGTTCCAGTTTGCGCCGGTCAGCGTGCAAGGCGGCGCGACCGACATCGTCGTGCAATCGCACGTGATCAGCAACGGCGGCGATGACGCGATCGACTACCGGCTCACCAAGGGGCCGTCGGGCTGGAAGATCTATGACATCAACATGATGGGCGCGTGGCTGATCCAGGTGTATCAGACGCAGTTCGCCGACCAGATCGCCAAAGGCGGCATCGACGGGCTGATCAAATTCCTGACCGCGCATAATGCGCGCGGCGCGTAAGCGGGTCGGTCGACAGAAGTTTCAATCGGTAAAAGCAAAGCGCGGTGGCCTTGATTGGCCACCGCGCTTTTTTTCGAGTTGCTTGCGCTAACGATCAGGCGCAATACAGGGGCGGCGCGCGGCCGCTCTCCTGTCGAACGCCTCAGTGCGCGGCCGTCGCGGTCTCCACCTTCTTGCCCTTGCCGGCGCGCGTGATTTCTTCGAGCTTGATCTCGACGTGACGCGAGAACACGAACTCGGCGGGACGCTGCTTGTCGAGCGGAATGTCCTGCGCGAACGCGCCCGTGGTTTTCGGGCCGCGCATGCTGACCTTCAGCGCCTTCAGCGGATGCGCAACCGTGTCCATCACGGCCGTCGCTTCGAAACCGCAGTGGACCATGCAGTCCGCGCACTTCTCGTAGTTGCCGGTGCCGTACTTGTCCCAGTCCGTGGTTTCCATCAGTTCCTTGAAGGTCTTCACGTAGCCTTCGCCGACCAGATAGCACGGTTTTTGCCAGCCGAACACGGTACGCGCCGGGTTGCCCCACGGCGTGCATTCGTAGGTCTGGTTGCCCGCGAGGAAGTCGAGGAACATCGCCGACTGGCTGAACGACCAGTTCTTGCCGTTGTTGCCGCGCTTGAAGATTTCGCGGAACAGCTGCTTGGTCTTGTCGCGGTTCAGGAAGTGCTGCTGATCCGGCGCGCGCTCATACGCATAACCCGGCGATACCGTGATGCCGTCGACGCCCATCGGGCCCAACGTGTCGAAGAACTTCGCCACGCGTTCCGGCTGCGCGTCGTTGAACAGCGTGCAGTTGATATTCACGCGGAAGCCGCGGCGCTTCGCTTCGCGGATCGCGGCCACGGCCTTCTCGTACACGCCTTCCTGCGACACCGAGTGATCGTGCGCTTCCTTGTCGCCGTCGAGATGAACCGACCACACGAAGTACGGATTCGGCTCGTAGTCGTCCATCTTCTTTTCCATCAGCAGCGCGTTCGTGCACAGGTACACGAACTTCTTGCGCGCCATGATGCCCTTGACGATCTGCGGCATTTCCTTGTGCAGCAGCGGCTCGCCACCCGCGATCGACACGACCGGCGCACCGCATTCGTCGACGGCCTGCAGGCATTCTTCCAGCGACAGACGCTGGTTCAGAATCGGATCCGGATAGTCGATCTTGCCGCAGCCATTGCAGGCGAGATTGCAGCGAAACAGCGGCTCCAGCATCAGGGCGAGCGGATAGCGTTTGTTGCCGGAGAGATGCTGGCGCATGATGTATGCGCCGACGCGGACTTTCTGTAGCAGCGGAATAGACAAGGCGTCCTCCTTAAACTTCGCGTGCAGCGAGTGGTTGCATCAGTTTCGATGGCAACTTGAATTCGACTTTTTCTTCACGGCCCGCCATCGTCGTGACATCGACGGGCCCCAATGCGCGTAGCGCATCGATTACGTTTTCGACCATTTCTTCGGGCGCCGACGCGCCGGCCGTGATGCCGACCGTGTGCACGTTGGCGAACCATTCCGGCTTCACTTCAGAGCCGTCGGCGACGAGGTAGCTCGCCACGCCGCTCTCGCTGCCGATTTCGCGCAGCCGGTTCGAGTTCGAGCTGTTGGTCGCGCCGACCACCAGCAGTACATCGACCTCTTTGCTCAATTCGCGCACCGCCGCCTGGCGGTTCTGCGTTGCATAGCAGATGTCGCGCGTGTCGGGACCGACCATGTCGGTAAAGCGGCGCAGCAGCGCGTCGATGATGCCGCGCGTGTCGTCGACCGACAACGTGGTTTGCGTCACGTAGGCGAGCGGCGCATCGACCGGCAACTCGAGTTTCGCGACTTCTGCCTCGCTCTGCACGAGCATCACCGTGCCGGGGATCTGGCCGATCGTGCCTTCCACTTCTGGATGGCCGGCGTGGCCGATCAGGATCAGCGTGCGGCCGGCGGCCACGTACTGACGACCTTGTACGTGCACCTTGGTCACGAGCGGGCAGGTTGCGTCGAGCACGTCGAGGCCGCGCGCTTCGGCATCACGTTCGACGGTTTGCGCAACACCGTGCGCGCTGAATATCGCGACGGCACCTTGCGGCACTTCATCGAGTTCCTCGACGAAACGCGCGCCCTTCTGGCGCAGATTGTCGACCACGTGACGGTTATGGACAATCTCGTGGCGGACATACACGGGCGCGCCGTGTTGCTGTAACGCACGATCGACGATTTCGATTGCGCGGACAACGCCCGCACAAAAGCCGCGCGGCTGAGCAAGGATGACTCGCATAAGTTGGCGAACTCCGACTAACGCGGGTTTCGAAGAAGTCGTGAAACTGACTTTATCGCCGCGCTCATCTTGATTAGTTGACGTCTTGAGCCCCGGCGACCGGCCGGTACAGCAAAACCAAACGCGCATTCTAACGCTATCGGGGCCACTTTGCTTTTTGCTGCGGCCCGTGTGTTGGCCGCTTGCCGCACCCGCTGGGCCGTGCGGACGACCGGGGCGGCGAGCGTTACAACGATGTAAGGAGTCAGCGCGGGATTGCCTCGTAACGCGCCCGACCATGACCGCACACTGCACCGTCACGGCGGAACCCTTAAACTACCGATCCTTGCCGCGCGGACATCGCGCTGTATTACAGAATGGTTTCGAGGCTCGCTGGATGGACGTCGATCAGCACGAAAACTTTCCGATCGCGAGCGTGTTGCTGCCTAAGGCCCTACGCGCGCCTGTCGGTATTATCTATCAGGTCGTGCGCACTGCGGCCGATATCTCCGCCGAAGGCCAGTGGAGCGCCGCCGAGCGGCATGCCCGGCTGGCCGATTTCCGCGCCGGGCTTGACGCGATCGCGCAACGGCGCGCCGCGCCCGTGCATGCGCTGTTGTTCGGCAAGCTCGCTGGCGTGATCGCGCAATACGAGCTGCCGCTCGAACCGTTCTACGATCTGCTCGAGGGCTGCGCGCAGGACATCGATACGAATCGCTATGCGGATCGCGCCGCGCTCGTCGACTATTGCCGCCGCTCGGCGCATCCGGTCGGGCATCTGCTGCTGCGTCTGGTCGGCGCGGCGACGCCGCACAATCTTGCCGACGCCGACGCGATCTGCACGGCGTCGCAGCTGATCAGCTTCTGGCTCGACGTCGCCGCCGACTGGCAACGACAGCACGTGTACCTGCCGCAAGCCGATTTGCGCCGCTTCGGCGTGACCGAGGCGCAGATTGCCGATGGTGTCGTCGACGATGCGTGGCGCGCGCTGATGGCGTATGAAATCGCGTTCGTGCGCGCCACGCTGGTCCGCGGCGCACCGCTCGCGCTGCGCATGCCGGGGCGGCTCGGCATCGAGCTGTGCGGCGCGGTGCATGCAGGCCTTCGGTTTCTCGAGCGCATCGAGCGCGCGGATTACGATGTGTTCCGCGCGCGCCCGGTCCTCAATCTGTTCGACTGGTGCGTGGTGGCGGCGCGCACCCTGAAAATGCGACTATCCAGACGCGTCGGCATGGCGGCGCGCTCAATCGAGGGTAATGCTTAATGGCGGCGGTCCTGTTCGTTCTTTCGTGTGTTTCCCTGCTGATCTGGTGCGTGCTGCTGTTCGCGCGTGGCGGCTTCTGGCGCGCGCGTCCCGCCGCGCCGCTGGCCATCGCGGCGCGCGACGCATGGCCGGCCGTCGCGGCCGTC
Source organism: Paraburkholderia sp. MM5496-R1 (assembly GCF_050436205.1). Taxonomy (NCBI): domain Bacteria; kingdom Pseudomonadati; phylum Pseudomonadota; class Betaproteobacteria; order Burkholderiales; family Burkholderiaceae; genus Paraburkholderia; species Paraburkholderia sp. MM5496-R1. Next base: position 1,081,750 of record NZ_JBNDLT010000003.1, on the reverse strand, counting down.
GTACCGGCGCGCAATGAAGTCGACGTGATCGCCGAGGCGGTTACGTCGCTGCTCAAGCAGGACTATGCAGGCGCGTTCCACGTGATCGTCGTCGACGATCACAGCACCGACGGCACCGCCGACGCCGTGCGTGCCGCAGCGCTGCGGCTGCAATGTCCGGAGCGCCTCACCGTGCTGAGCGCGAAGCCGTTGCCGCCAGGCTGGTCCGGCAAGGTGTGGGCGCAGTCGCAGGGCATCGAGGCGGTGCGCACGCTCGATCTGCCGGCCGAATTCCTGTTGCTGACCGATGCCGACATCGGCCACCCCGCCGAGGCGTTGACGCAGCTCGTCGCGCGCGCGGATGCCGAAAAGCGCGACCTCGTCTCGCTGATGGTCCGGCTGCGCTGCGATTCGTTCTGGGAAAAGGCGCTGATTCCGGCCTTCGTGTTCTTCTTCGCGAAGCTGTATCCGTTCGCGTGGGTCAACAATCCACGCAACCGCACCGCGGCCGCGGCGGGCGGCTGCATGCTGGTGCGCCGCGCGGCGCTCGAGGAAGCGGGCGGCATCGAGTCGATTCGCGCCGAGCTGATCGACGATTGCAGTCTTGCCGCGCGCATCAAGCATCGTGGCACCGGCCGTCATCCGATCCGGCTCGATGTGGCGGCGAAGAGCGTGTCGCTGCGTCCCTACGATAGCTGGCGCGACATCTGGAACATGATCGCGCGCACTGCGTTCACGCAGCTGCGCTACTCGCCGCTGCTGCTCGCGGGCACGCTCGTCGGCATGGCGATCATCTATCTGTTGCCGCCGGTCGCGGCGTTGATCCTCGGGCCACTCGGCTGGCCGGCCTGGATCGCGTGGGCGGCAATGTGCTGCGCCTATGCGCCGATGCTCGTCTACTACCGGCGCTCACCGCTGTGGGCGCCGTTTCTGCCACTCGTGGCGCTGTTCTATGTCGGCGCAACGTTCGCATCGGCGGTGCGCTACTGGCGTGGCAAGGGTGGGCAGTGGAAGGCGCGCGTGCAGGCACCAGTGCAGGAGCGCTGAAGTCTGTCGATGGCCGATGCGCTCGTCGGATGCAGAAGGCAGACGTAAAAAAAAAAAGCGGCTCCAGGCCGCTTTTTCTACGTAGCGCGTTTCATCACGCGTTCGTCAGCATCATGTACATCTGGATCACGATGTCCGGCGAGAACGTGAACGGCACCCAGCCGTGGCCGGTGTGGCGCATCACCAGCAAGCGGTCGCCGTTCGATTGCTTTTGCACGGCCATCATCGGATTCTTCGTCGAGACAAATTGCCAGCCCGGCGGGATGCCTTGCGGCTGCTCCGGCGTCATCGACGCCCGTGCGTTCGACAGTTCCTCGATCAGCCGGCTGATCTGGTCCGGGCGTAGCGCGACGGTCTGATCGCCGATCGTCATCGTGATTTCGTCGCGCGCGGGGCGGTTGATTTCGAGCGTCGGCTGCAATTGCGGGGCGGCCGGCGTATCGATCGCTTCGGCGTGCGTTTCTGCGTTTGCTTCGGTGCTCGCGGGCTGTTCCGCCGCTGCTTGCGCCGCTGCTTCGTGCGCGGCATGCTCCACCGCCGCGGGCAATGCCGCAGCGTCAGCGCTTGTCTCGAGAGTGTTCTCGGCCTGCGTGGCCACGACAGCCTGAATGAGCTGATCGACGCCCATTTCCAGCGCGCCGAGCTGTTCGTGAAGGTTCATGCGAGGTTTCTCAGGTAGGACCCGCGATTTTACCCGCTGCGCGCAGGCTTGGACCCGTCGCCGGCGCGGGACTTGTAACAAAATGCTTACGGCCGCTGTTCAGCCCTTCACTTGACCGTTCACTTATCCCTTGATCACCGCTTCAGATACCCCGCCTGCCGGAACCATTCGAGCGCATCGGCGAGCCCCTCGCGATAAGGCCGCGCCCGATACCCCAGCTCGCGTTCCGCCTTCGCCGACGTGAAATACATCTTGTTCTTCGACATCTTCAGTCCGTCGACGGTGACGAAAGGTTCGCGCTTCGTGAATTTGGCGACCGCTTCCGCGCCCATCGCGAGCGGATACAACGGCCAGCGCGGCAGGCTCAGTGTCGGTGCCTTGCGGCCGGTCAATGCCGCGATATCGGCGAGCATCTGCTGCAACGGCAGATTTTCGCCGCCCAGAATATAGCGCTCGCCGATCTTGCCGCGTTCGAGCGCAAGGAAATGACCGGCGGCGACGTCGTCGACGTGCACGAGGTTCAGCCCCGTATCGACGAATGCGGGAATCTTGCCGAGCGCCGCCTCCAGAATGATGCGCCCGGTGGGCGTCGGTTTCACGTCGCGCGGGCCGATCGGCGTCGATGGATTGACGATCACCGCGGGCAGACCGTCCTCGGCGATCATGCGCTCGACCGCGCGCTCGGCGAGCACCTTGCTGCGCTTGTAGACGCCGATCGCCTGGTCGGCGCGAAGCGGCGAGGTTTCGTCGGCGGACTGGCCGGAGCTCGTCACCTTCAGCGTGGCGACGCTGCTCGTATATACGATGCGTTCCACGCCTTCCTTCAACGCCGCGCGCATCGTCGCCTCGGTGCCTTCGAGATTGGCGCGCTCGATCTCGCCGGGGTCCGGCGCCCACAGCCGATAATCGGCGGCCACGTGCAGCAGATAGCGCACGCCGCGCAGCGCGTTGCGCATCGATGCTTCGTCGCGCATGTCGCCGACGACGATTTCCGCGTCGAGCGATTCGACGTTCTTGCGCGGACTCGTCGCGCGCACCAGCACGCGTACGCGAAAGCCCTTGCTCTGCGCGATGCGCGCCACCGACGATCCGACGAAGCCGGACGCGCCGGTCACGAGCACGAGATCGCGATTCTGTTCGGTCATTCTGTTTCCATTTCCGGCGTGACGGTCGACGGATTGTACGTGGCGCGCGCAAAGGATGGGCGTTGCCGAGCGCGCTCGCCGCGACGCGACTAGAATGCCGGCTTGAAAGATTGTCAGGCATTAAAAGGAGGTAGCGGCATGGCCCCGGATCTGGATGAGCGGATCGAAACGTATTACGCGCGGGTGCGCGGCACCGTGCAGGGCGTTGGTTTTCGCCTTGCGACGGTGCGCCAGGCGCACGCGCTCGGCATCAAGGGATGGGTCGCGAATCTCGACGACGGTTCGGTCGAGGCGATGTTGCAGGGACCGGCCAATCAGATCGACAGGATGTTGTCTTGGCTGCGTCACGGACCGCCGGCGGCGCGCGTGACCGAAGTGAGCGGCGAGGAGCGCGTGACGGACAGGCGTTACGAGCGCTTCGAGCAGCATTGAGCTCAAGCTGCGCGAGTTAAAAAAGCGGCGCGCCGTCCAGAGGAGGGCGCGCCGCTTTTTCGTTTATGCCTTTATCGGCCGTTATTGGCCGCGTGGTCAGCGCTTACCGGGCCACCAACAAACTCTCCGCGAATCCCCACTCATCCTCGATCCATTGATGGCTGCACACGAAGCCGGCGCCATCGGCGATCGCGGGCAGCTCTTCCGCGCGATACTTGTGGCTGCTTTCGGTCCAGATCGTCTCGCCTTCCTTCAGCGACACCGTCAGCTTTGCGGCGCGCACGTGAGCGGTGATATCGCGCTTCGCGCGCAGATGCATCTCGATGCTGCGCGCGTCCGGATTGAAGCGCGCGACGTGCTCGAACTCATCGAGCGGAAAGTCGCCGTCGAGTTCGCGGTTGACGCGCGCGAGCAGGTTCAGATTGAACGACGCGGTCACGCCGATCGCGTCGTCATAGGCTGCGACCAGCACCGGCGTCGGTTTGATCAGATCGGTGCCGAGCAGCAGCGCGTCGCCGGGCGCGAGCATGTTGCGGATCTCGCGCAGAAAACGCGTCGCCGCGAGCCTGCCGAAGTTGCCGATCGTGCTGCCGAGGAACAGCACGAGCAAGCGGTCGCCGGGCGCGCGCTGCCGGCTCACTTCGGCCAGACCGGCCAGATAGTCGCGCTCATAACCGACGATCGAAATCCGCTCGATGTCACCGAGTTCGCGCCGGCACAACTGCAACGCACTGCGCGAAATTTCAATCGGGCAGTAGGAAGTAGGGCGTTTTTTACACAGCGCCTCGAGAATGCGCCGCGTTTTACGGCCGCTGCCGCTGCCGAGTTCGGCGACCGTGACGTCATGCGGCAAATGCTCGACGATGTCGGCCGCGTGCTTCGCGAGCAGACGTTCTTCGGCGCGCGTGACGCCATATTCGGGTAATACGGTAATCACTTCAAAAAGTGCGGAACCGACCTCGTCGTACAGATACTTCGACGGCAGCTCTTTTTGCGGCGTATGGGTGAGGCCGGCGTACACGTCGGCGGCGAAGGCGCGACGCAGTTCGGAAGGCGAGTTGCTGAGCGATAGGGCTGGCTGGGTCATGCTGGCTCCAGTAGTCACATTCGATGAGCGGGATTGCTGCCGGGCGGTGGCATGCGCGACGAAACGCAGTTGAGGCATGCCGTGGGCGAGATGCGCGGGCGGTGATTCGTGGCGGCCTGACAGACTGCGCTCGAGGCTGCATTCGCCGACCCGGCTCGTGGCTGCTGCTCGTTGCGTGCCGCTGTGGACGTCGTTGTCGCGAGTGGTCCGGCCACAGCGTGCAAAACTTGGGTAGCAAGATTCGCGCGAGGCGAGGACGAACCGGGAATGGCTTCGCCGGCCGCGGCGCACGAAGTTATGTTCTAGTGCATCGACGCGCGACGCGCACGACTAATTGCAGCCGACTGACGAAAAAGCGCAAGCCCGTTGGCGAATAACCCGTCTAGAATGCCCGTTTTCCTACGGTTTTGCACCGCCGCTTCAGAACAACAACGCAGCGTCTGCCGCTTTCCCCGCGTGGCCGCCTGCTCACGAGACATCATATTCATGACGACAACGAACGCCGCGAGCCTGCGTCGCGCGCCGCACGCCCACGCGTCACACCGATCCCCGACCGCGCAATGAATCACAACGACTTCAGGCGCGGGATCGCATTGTCGGTCGGCGCGTCGGCGATGTTCGCATTATTGTCCGCTTACGCGACGCTGCTCAAACCGCTGTCGGGCCTCGACATCTTCGCGTGGCGCATCGTGTGGACCGTGCCTGGCGCGCTGCTGCTCGTCGCGGTGCGCAAGCGCCTGCCGATTCTGCGCGCGCTCGTTGTCCAAATGATGACGCAGCCGAAGCTCGGTGCCGCGATGGCCGTGGCTGCGGGCCTGCTCGGCGTACAGCTCTGGCTGTTTCTGTGGGCGCCGCTGCATGGACGCATGCTCGAAGTGTCGCTCGGCTATTTCCTGCTGCCGCTCGCGATGGTGCTGGTCGGGCGCTTCCACTATCGCGAGCGGCTCGACGCGTTGCAGTGGCTCGCGGTCGCGTGCGCGGCGGTTGGCGTCGCTCACGAACTGTGGGTGACGGGTGCGTTCTCGTGGCCGACGCTCGTCGTCGCGCTCGGTTATCCGCCTTATTTCGTGGTGCGTCGTCAGATCAATCAGGATTCGCTTGCAATGTTCACCGTCGAGATGGCGTTGCTGCTGCCGGTGGCCGCCGTGTGCATTCTCAGCGGCGGCTCGCTGCAAGCGATCGCCGGCCGCGCCGAAATGTGGTGTCTGCTATTGCCGGGGCTCGGTGCGTTGAGCACGCTCGCGCTCGCTTCGTATCTGAAGGCGAGCCGACTGTTGCCGGTCGCGTTGTTCGGCATTCTCGGCTACGTCGAGCCGGTGCTGCTCGTGTTCGTGTCGATCACGCTGCTGCGCGAAACGCTGAGCGTCGCGCAACTCGCGACCTATGTGCCGATCTGGATCGCCGTCGCGCTGACCGCGCTGCACAGCGTGCGCTTCGTTCGGTTCGCGTCAAACTGAACTACGGCGCTCGCTCAGCGATGCGCGTCGGGCCTACCTCAGCCTCGATCGCATCGCGCAGCTCGGGACGCCAGCCGACACCGAACAGCGCTTCGGCGAGCACGAATAGCGGGCCGATCAACAGGCCGATCACGTCGTCGACGAATGCCGGCTTGCGATGTTCGTAGGCCACGTGGCCGACGAACTGGAACACCCAGCCGACCACGAACAGCCCAATGCCGGTCGCGAGCCACACGAGCGTCGTTTGCGCGGCGATCCACTCGCCGAACCCGACACAGAGCGCCGAGACACAGGCCATCAGCACGCCGAGCGGCACGTCGAGCGCGAGGTAGTAGACGGTCGCCGCCACGAACAGCAGCCACGCCGGCGACAACGTGACCGGGAACATCCCGGCGCCAAACGACGGGCGGCTCAGCAACACCGCGAGCGCGAGCACGATCATCGGAATGCCGACGAAGTGCGTGGCGATATTGCGCCGGTCGCGATGGTAGGCCGCGTATTGCGTCAGTTGCTGCGTCAGCGTTCTCATCAGTGCCGCTCCTGTGTCAAAGCCAGCATAATCGCGGTGCTGCTCGCGCACAAGTTGCGTCTGGCGTTCGAGGCGATCGAGGAAGCCGCGCTATTGCCGGCCGCACCGCGTGTCGCGCGGCGCCTGTTGCTGATGGCGGGCGGCTATGGCGAACCCGGCGCATTGCGCAACGTGCTGAAGGTCCCGCAGGAAGACCTGGCGATGATGCTCGCGTTGTCGCGGCAGACGATCAATCAGGTGCTCAAGCACTTCGAGACGCAGGGCGCGTTGAAGCTGCGTTATGCGGAGATCGAAATCGTCGATGCCGACAAGCTGCGTGAACAGTCTCTCGTCGAGCGCATTTAACGCGCGCTCGGGTGCCTGACGCGACGTTTCAATGGACCGATCGTCGCGGCGGGCAACGTGGTGAGCAGCATGTGCAACGTGAAGTGGAGATCTTCGCGCGCGATGTCGAGTTGCACGCGGTCTTCTTCGCGCACGGTTTCCGTGTTGATTACATAGACGCCGAGCGGCGAATGAAGCAGTGCGCGCAAGTGAGCGTGCGGCAGCGTCACGAGTAGAGCCGCGCGCGCCGACGGAAACGCAATGACGTTGCTGTGTTGAACCTGCTTGCTGGCAGGTTGCGGCGAGAGTTTGTCGAGCGATTGGGTAAGAGCCATGTGATGCGGCGTTGGTGCGACGCGATGGTGAATTGGAAGTGTGCCGCAGCACACAGGAAAGAGGTTCGGTATGAACTGATGGACTGTGTACAAGCTGCATGAGAGATGAGGGCAGGCCCCTCGGAGTCGGCGTTCAGGCGCGGGCTTCAAACCACCCCAAGCTGCTGCGGTAAAGAGCCGTGGTGGTGAGCGTTGGGGTCAAAGCGCTGAGGATATACCTCGGGCAGGTATGGATCAGAGAGACGAACGAAAGTGAACCTTCCGATCACGCGTCGTAATCCAGAGACTTGTCGTCAAAACCAGGGGCGTTTCTATCTTCTGGGACAAGCCTGCCGGAAACCTGATTACTGGGCAGGCGGCGGCCGGCGTAGAGGGGGCGTGAAGCTGATCCAGGCTCTTGTGTGGAACTGCGGGAACCAGTCGTTCCGATGTGAAGGGAGAAGCTCAAGTGGTAGAAGCCACGAGGCGAGAGTACCGATGCGGAGCACTGGGACGGACCAACCCGTACGAGCGATGAAGGCTGGTAATGCGGCTGGAGCAAAGGGGTTGGGTCAGGCAGTCGTGCTTGGGGTTCAACTGGCAACAGGAGGAAACTCATGAGCACGACAAAACCGTTTGTCATTGACAAGTGGCTGGTGTACGAGGCTTTCAAGGCGGTTAAAGCCAATGCGGGATCGGCTGGGGTGGATCAACAGTCGCTCGCGGACTTCGAGGCGGACCTGAAAGGCAATCTGTACAAGGTTTGGAATCGGATGTCCTCGGGTAGCTACTTCCCCGATCCGGTCAAAGCGGTCGCCATTCCGAAAAAGAATGGCGGGGAGAGAATTCTAGGGGTGCCAACTGTATCGGATCGTGTGGCACAGATGGTGGTCAAGCAGGTCATTGAACCGGAGATCGAATCGATCTTCCTGCCGGACTCATATGGCTACCGGCCCGGGAAATCGGCGCTGGATGCTGTCGGGGTAACCCGGGAGCGGTGCTGGAAATATGACTGGGTTCTTGAGTTTGATATCAAAGGCCTGTTTGACAACATCGACCATGACCTGTTACAGCGCGCTCTTAGAAGGCATGTGAAGAGCGACTGGGCCATGCTGTACATCGACCGGTGGCTGAAGGCCCCGCTGCAACTGTCGGACGGAACCCGGGTGGAACGCACCCGGGGGACACCGCAGGGCGGGGTCGTCAGCCCAGTGCTATCAAATCTGTTCCTGCACTACACGATCGATGTCTGGATGGGCCGGACGTTTCCTGATCTTCCCTGGTGCCGGTATGCGGATGATGGACTGGTTCACTGCCGGACTGAGCAGGAAGCGCAAGCCGTCAAGGCGGCGCTTCAGGCAAGGTTGGCGGAGTGCCATCTGGAAATGCATCCGGACAAGACCAAAATCGTCTACTGCAAGGATGGCAGTCGCAAAGGGCGGTATCCGAACACGCAGTTTGACTTTCTCGGATACTGCTTTCGACGGCGAATCGTGAGGAATCGCAAACGCAACAGCATATTTGTGAACTTCACGCCAGCCGTCAGTGCGGCGGCCCTAAAGTCCATGCGGCAGACGACTCGCGAGGCACGCTTCCAAACCCGGACATATCTCAGCGTGGCTGACATCGCCCGTATGCACAACCCAGTCCTGCGAGGCTGGTTGAGCTATTACGGGAAATTCAGTCCGTCAGCGATGTATCCGGTGCTCAGACACTTCAACAGGACGTTGATCGCTTGGGCAATGCGGAAGTATAAGCGTCTGAAAGGACACAGAACGCGGGCAGCTCTCTTCGTCGAAGGCATTGCGAAGCGGCAACCGCGACTGTTCGTACACTGGCAACGGGGGATGACAGGTGCGTTCGCTTGATGGGAGCGGTGTGAGTCGAGAGGCTCACGCACCGTTCTGCGAGAGGCTGGAGGTGAGATTCCTGCGGCCTACTCACCCAATTCGAGAGTAGTCGGCCGCGAGTAAAGACGGTGCAAAAATTCGCGCGTTTGTCGGCAAAAAGATACGACGGGGAATGACACGCGGCATAAAAAAAGGCGAGTCATAAGACTCGCCCTCCCTGAACGGCACAGTCCGGCTTCGATCAACTTCTATTTGAACAGCACCTGCATGGCCGGTCAGCGCCGAAACCGATCACGTGTTATTGCGTTTTGGTCGTGTCGGCTTGTGCGCCGTCGGCTTTCGCCGGGGCACTGCTGGCCTCTTTCGCACTCTCCGTTTTAGTCTTCGCGGCACTCGTTTCGACGGCATTTTTGGCCGTGGACTTGTGGGCCTTCTTCGTATGGGCGGAAGTCTTTTTCACGTGCTTTTGCGTAGCGGCTTCGGCAGGCGCTTTCGTTGCGGTCGCGCCGGCTTGTACCGCGGTGCTTGCCTTCAGATTCGCCTGGCCGGTGGCTGGCAACTGCGTGGTTTGCGCGGGTTGTGCGGCAGACGGTGCGGCCGTTTGAGCAAAGGCGGTCGACACGAGCAGTGCGGAAGCAACAGCGGCGAAAAGCGTCTTCATGATGTGACTCCAGGTTGAATCGGTGGATTCGTTTGTCGCGGCTGAATCATTTCAGCGCTGCCGGTTTAACGTAGGGCGGAATACAGGAGTTGACGCCGCGCTGGTGACAAAACGTAAGTAGTGCGTCAGCGCGGATACATGTTGCGACTCACCAAGCGAATCCCCGGAAAGGCGCCACGCTCAATGAAGACGCGACCGCGGTCTTGACGAGCAATTGCGCTAAAGCCTCCGGCGAGACCGCTGGGCTAAACAGGAACCCTTGGGCCACCGTGCATCCGTGACGGACCAGAAACTCGCGCTGGACATCGAGCTCGACCCCTTCAGCGACGACATCGAAGCTCAGCGTTTCAGCAATCGCGATGATGGCAAGCGACAGAGCTTCGAGTTCCTTGTCTCTGCCGATTTCGCAAACGAAGGCGCGATCGATCTTGATGCGATCGACGCTAAAGCGTTTCAGATAGCTGAGGCTCGAATAACCGGTGCCGAAGTCGTCGATAGCGATGGACACACCGAGTTCGCGCAGTTCGCGAAAAGCCCGTTGCGCTTCTTCAGCGTTGCGCATCAACGTGCCCTCGGTGACTTCGAGCTCCAGCAGTTCGGCGGGCCAATGGGCATCGTCGAGTGCCGAGCGCACTACGCCTGGAAGGTCTGCCCGTTCGAGTTGAAGTGGCGAAACATTGACCGATATGCGCACGGGCGGAAGCCCCGAGCGTACCCATGCGCTCGCCTGCAGACACGCCTGCCGCAATACCCGCGTGCCGATGCTCTGGATCAGACCGGTTTCTTCGGCAAGCGGGATGAAGACGGCCGGCGAGACTTCACCGAGTTCGTCGTCGTGCCACCGCAAAAGTGCCTCGGCACCGACGATGCATCCGGTTTTCATGTCGATTTGCGGCTGATACGCCAGATACAACTCATTGGCTTTCGCCGCGCGCCGCAGTCGCGTCGTGAGCCGCAACTTCTCGGCGGCCGCCCGGCTCAGCTCCGGTTCGTAGAATTGATAGCCGTTTCTCCCGCGCGATTTCGCCACGTACAACGCGGCATCGGCATTTCGCGTGAGCAGTTCCGGCTGGGCGCCGTCTTGTGGAAAAGTACTGACGCCGATGCTTGCTTCGAGATAAAGCTCGTGCTCGCCGATGCGATACGGCTCGCTCATCTCGTGAATCAGCGTGTCCAGCATTTCGGTGAGTTGCTTCGCGTCGGCCCGTTCCGCGACGATGACGAATTCATCGCCCCCGTAGCGCGCGACGAAATCCGTCGCGCGCAGCAGACGCTGAAGCCTTCGCGCCACGGCCTGTAGCAGCAAATCGCCAATGCGGTGTCCGAGCGAATCGTTGACGTCCTTGAAACGATCGAGATCGAGGAACAGGACGGAAACGTTCTGACCTGTCGCTGCCGCGCGTACGAGCGACTCTGAAAGATGTTCGCCGAGCAGCACCCGGTTGGGCAGATCGGTCAGGGCGTCGTATCTGGCTTGATGCTCGAGTCTTGTGAGCGAACGACGAAGATGCGCTCCGATGCGCCCGTTCCAGTGAATCAGCGAAAGCAGCAACAAGGCCGAAGCGACGCCGCAGCTCAACAGCATGCGCGTAAACCACTTCCCATCCAACGAGGATTTGCTGACGACTAAAGCGACCTTGGCGTCGGCCGCGAGTCGTACGTCGACGACCCGCCCGAGAACGCTATAGAAATAGGCGTCGATTTGTTCGAGTCTGGGGTCGCCCACTGCCACACTGCCGGGATGTTCCGCGATCTTGCGCGCAAGACCAAAGCTCAGCTCGCTAAGTCTGCCGATCATGTCGTCCAGATCCGACAGCCTCGATATGCATTCCTGATTCTCGCTGCAGCTCTCGCGCGCGTCGCGCGTCAACGCGAGCAGTTCCAGCATCGGAAAGCTATAAGCGGCGCGGTTGTAAAGCGGCACCGTTGCGATCGAGGTGTAGAGCGTCGCATGCTCATCGAGCATGACTTGCTGAACCCGGTCGAGGTCGTGGCGCAGCCGCCCGGAAGCCTGGATCGTCCGAAGCGAACTGTCCTGCTCGCTGCTCTGGCGGATTGCGAGGAAGGTACTCGTCGCAATGACAGCGAGAATGGCAAGTACGGCTATGACAGTACCGGCTTTGCGCGTTGCTTCCTGTCCCAAGGCCCTTCCCTTTCCGTCAACCCGGCGCGGGCGAACACCGACCCGCCCGGATAGTGAATGTTTAGGTGGCTGCATGACTTGCCTTAGGGCGCTGCGGATCTGCCTGTAACGGCGCGCGATGGGTCTGCTTATCCGCCTATCGATCGGCAAATTCCACGCGGTTGCGCCCGCTTCGCTTGGCGCGGTACAGAGCCGCATCGGCGAGGCCATATGCGGTGTCGAAACAGGTTCCGACCTCGTTGATGCTGACGCCAAAGCTGGCCGTGATGCGGCGCTCGACGGGTGGAACGACCAGCGAGTCACCGATGGCTTCTCGCATGCGCTCGGCAAGAATGGCACCGCTGGCCGGTTCATGACCGGGCAGCAGCACGGTGAACTCCTCACCGCCCACTCGCCCGATGAAGCCTTGTTCCCCGACGATTCTGCGCAGACAATCGACGACCCCCGAAATGACCGCGTCTCCGGTGGGGTGGCCGTAGTCGTCGTTGATCCGCTTGAATTCGTCGATGTCGAGGATGATCATCACCGCGCTGCTGATGCGCAAGACCTTGGTGGTCCGTTCGATCACGGCACTGCGGTTCAGTACGCCCGTCAACGCGTCGTGCGATGCGCGATACGCCAACTGCTGGGCCAGCGCCTGCATCTCGCGTTCGGCCCGGTCGCTGCGGCCGATCAGGCGCCGTGTCTCGCGCATCAGGCGCTGGAAGTGCTCGATCAGTTCGCCCAACGACTGGCGATACTCCGCGGGGTCCGCATCGATGATCGAATGCATGGCCCGAGCCTTTGCCAGCGCGGTGCTTTCGTTCTGGAACAGATCGGGTGCGCCGCCCGAGGACACGTCAAGGGAAGAGGTCGAACGCACTTTACTTTCCCTGCTGCGCAATGGGACGATCGGTGAACTCGATCGCGCGGAAATCGGCTTTCAGTTCTTCGCCGAATTCGGCAATGGTCTCGTCTTCCTCGTCGCGATACCAGTTCATCGACACGCGGCTTCCCGATTCCGCCGCCTGATCGAGCGCGTCGAAGATGCTGAACAGCATTTTGGTACTCGAGCTATTGAAGTACGTCAGCGCGACGTCGATGGTGATCTCGGCCCCGGCGTTCGCGGCGAGGTATTTGCGCATCTGCTCGATGATCGGCGCGTAAAAGGCGGCTGCGTTTTCGGGGTAAGACTCTCCCCTGATCGACAACGCGTGTTGGTCGAAGCGAAAATCGACTTCGGGCGACGTCGTCGTCGCCGGGATGTGTAGGTTTTCCATTGTTCGTGTGCCTTCCTGCTCAGATGATGGCCATGAGGCAAAACAGCGTGGTGCCCGGTTCGTCGGCACGCGGATGAAAAGCGAATTCAAGCGGCGCGCTCGCATCGCGCGCCATCGTCAGGAAGCCGAGCCCGGCGCCCTTGCTGTCTTTCGGAGCATCGGTGCGCAATGAAACCTTGTACGCTTGCTTGATTTCTTCGAGTGACATGTTGCGCAGAGGCTCCAACCTGCTTCGCAGGTCCTCGACTTCGGCGGTCGCGATGGGATTGACGCACAACATTACGTGATGTTCGCCGTGCCTGGAGATGCACACCGCGCCCTCGCGTATCTCGCCTGCCCGTTCGCCACCGGGCTCCAGCGCGTTCGACGAGTAATGAACGATGTTCTGTGCCAGCTCGATAAAGGACGAGAAGAGTTTGCGGCGAGTAGGACCGCTGACGCCGGCGACTTCGAGCTGCAGTTTCACGACTTCGCCCATCGACGCGACGATGTTATGGGAGAAGTAGCCCTTGTGATAGAAGAGCACGTTGCGCCGCTGCGCGAGTTCGAAAAAGGCGCTGTCTTGTTCTAATAGTTGGGACATTCTGGGAATTCGCTAAATACGGGCACAGAAAAGCGTGACGTCGTCACGGCGCGGTTGCTGGCCTTGCCAATCCGCGAGCGCGAGCCGGACGCGCTCGCAAATCGTCGCCGGAGTTTCGGCGCGGTTTTCGAGTATCAGGTCGAGCGCACGGCGCCGGCCGAAAGAAATGTTGCGCGGGCCGCCGATCTGATCGGCGAGGCCGTCGGTATAGATGAACAGCAGGCTGCCCGCCGTGATCGGAATCGAGCGCAAGCTCCACGCATAGTCGGCGCGACTGTCCACATAACCGACACCCATGCGGTCGGCGCCGATCGTTTCGAACTCCGCGGCATCGGGCGACAGGATGTGCAGAGCGATCCTCGCGCCGGCAAAATGCAGCACGCTCTGCGTGGCGTCGAACCAGAAGAGTGCGGTATCCAGACCGTCGTTGGATTGGGTTCCTTCGTCGGCACTGTTCACTTGCCCAAGCAAGCCCTTGACGTTTTGATTGACGGCCGCCAGTAGCGCGGCGGGGTCGCGCGGACCGATCTGTTCGAGCGCCTTCGACAGTGACGCCGAAGCAAGCAAGGTCATGAAGGCGCCCGGTACGCCATGGCCGGTGCAATCGGCAACAGCGCCAAACCAGCCGTTCGGAAAGGCCGCGAAATGATAGAAGTCGCCGCCGACGACGTCGCGAGGTTCCCAGACCATCGCCGCGTCGCGCAGCTTCATCGACAGGGTCTCGCTGGAAGCACGCAACATGGCGCGCTGTATCACGCTGGCGTACTCGATACTCTGCATGATCTGGCGGTTCTTCTCCGCCTGCATTTCCGCGACCGCACTGATGAGCTGCAGACCACTGCCGAGACCCGAGAAGAGTCCGTCACGTGTCACGATGAAACCATCGACCAGCGCTTTTTCTCCCGCCTCGACGGTCCTGAAGGTCAGCGCTTCGATGCTCACGTCGGCGTCGACGACGAGCGGTTCCTTGTCCATGAACGCGATGCAACTCTTCTTGTCGTAAAGCTCTCGATGGAACGGCTTGCTCATTTGCGACATGAAGATATCGCGGTTGATCAGGCCGATGGGACGGTGGTCGTCGATGACAGCGAGACTCTGCATGTCGCGGCGTGCCGAGAAGATCTCCATGACCACGGAATTGGGATCTTCAACGTCTACGGATGGAACTTCCTGGCACAAGTCTCCGGCAGTGCGCGGATTACCCTGTGCGGAAGAACGGCGAAATCTCGAGAACGCAGCATGCATGGCGACGCCAGTCGATGTGTGAAGAAACCTCGCACGCTAAGGTTTCTCTATGTACATTATGTGACAGAGGCGAGGCGATCCGCTCTATTGGCGCGAGATTAGAAAACTAGCGGTCACGCAAAGGTTTGCGTGACCGACATCAGTAAAAATTGCGATCTGCGAAGTTGCGCAAATGCAACGCTGCCGAATCCGTTATTGAAACGGGTTCTGCACGATACCCGGTTTAGCATCCGGCTCGTCCTGCACCTTTGCCGGTAAATCCTTCTGCGCCTGCAGGCTCGCGACGATCGCATCGAGCGCTTCCTTCAACGCGAGCGCCGCCTTCAGTCCGCGTTGATCGCGCGTCAATTCGAGCGTGCCGTTGAGCACGACACGCGTCGTGCCATTGCTGAGCGTGAGCGCATCGCCTTGAATGTTGAGCACGTCGTCATCGTTCGAATAGGGCTTAAACACCTTTCAGTCCTCCTGGCCGCTGGTCCTTGAGGTTGTCCGGAATGCCCGGAAAGCGGATGCCCGACATCGCTTCGAGTTCGTGAATCGTGCGGATGTCGTAGCGGTTGGTCGCTACATTATCAACCACGACTGCGAAGGCCAGTTGACGCGACGGCACGTAGACGACCTTGTACAACTGGGTGGGCACGAACACGCGCGTCGGTCCGATCGTCTGCAATTGCTGGCCGGTGAACAGCGGGCCGGTGACGACGTACGTGTCGTCGTAGGCGAGTGCGATCTTGCGCACGGCAGTTTCGATGCGTGCCCACAATCGTTGGTTGTTCTGACGATTTTGCGGCACGATGTTCGCGAGCGAGAACGATTGCGCCATCGCCTCGTCGTTCCACCGATTACCCGCCGGACTCATATGACCGCGATCGAAGCCGCTGCGTTTGTAGTCGGCGAGTGTCGCGCCTTCGCCTTCGGGCAGACGCGCGTCTTCGAAGAACTTGTTGGTGCGCACCATGTCCTTCGCTTCTTCGATGTGCTCACGCGTCAGATGCTCGGCAGACCACAGCGGACCGTGCGTGATACCCGAATGCAGCACCGCGAAATCGCTATAACAAAGCAGGCGCGTTTTCGGCGCCATCTTCTGATTGGTGAGGACGGGCCATTGCGCATTCGGCGTGAATCCGGTGCAGGAAGGCGCCGCGCTCGCATGAGCGGCGACGGCGAGTAACAGACAGGCAAGCCACTTCTTCATGGGTCGGTGGTTCGATGAACGGGGACGCAAGTATAGCGTCGTGGCCCGCATCGAGCGACTGCACAATGCGAATCGAAGGAAGGGAATTGGAAACGGCAGAGGCGGCGTGCGCCGGACAAAAAAGTGGGCCGCTTTGCAGCGACCCGAATGCGTGGACTTCCGAATCTACGCACGCAATCTTAAGAATGTCTTAAGGCTTGCGAGATCGCGGCACGTTATGTTCGATTGCGCACGAACAGATTTACGCGTACGAACAGTGCTCGTGCAATGAGCCGGAAGTTTCGACCGGAAAAGAGAAGCGCGACGAATCGCGCCAGAACTTAATTACCGAACACGCTGTTTTCAGCGCGCACTTTTTGACGATCCACCGCCTGCAAACGCCAGAAGCCGCTAGTCGCCTTGCGTGTTTGCAGCGCGGTCCATGCAGCGGCGCCTTGCGCGGCGCTCACTCGCTCCTTGCGATCGACGTGCAGACCGCGCAACGTACAAAGCGGCGCCTCGGCGCTCGGTGCGCACAGCGTGGTCACGCCGTTTTCGTCGCGCAGTTCGCCCCATGGGGGCAGGTCGATCCCTTGATGCGCTTCTCTCGACCACCGATGTTCATCGGTATCGAGCCAGAGCACAGCGTAATCATGGCTTACGGTGGGATCGGAACCGTTAATCAGGATGGTCAGTCGCATATCAGTTCCGTTCATAAATTGCGAAGCGCTTTATCAGTCTAGGCGGCGCGGCGCTTTATGCAAGACAAAGGCATGATGTGCGAATGGAAAATCAGGTCGCCAAAAGGTGTGGCGAGGTACGGTGAATCCTTACTGCGCCGCGGCGTACGCGATATGCATGCAGTAACGACCACATGCAGACCGCGAGCCGCGACAAATCAACGCAGCCGAGAGGCGCTCAAGCGAGATCGAGCGAAGCGGTCAGATCGCCGAGCGGCGCGAGTCCGTTGCTTGCGAATGCCTTGTCGCGCGCGACCACGCCATCGAGTGGCGCGAGTCCATGCACACGGTTAATGAAACGCAGAATCGAGTTCGTGTCGTACACCGTGTGATCGACATAAGCCTTCTTCGCCAGCGGCGAGATCACGAGCGCGGGAACGCGCGAACCCGGACCCCAGCGATCGCCGATCGGCGGCGCGACGTGGTCCCACCAACCGCCGTTCTCGTCGACGGTGACGATCACGACCGTGTTCTGCCATTGCGGGCCGCGCTGGATGTGCTCGATCAGCGTCGCGATGTGACGGTCGCCCGAGGCGACGTCCGCATAGCCCGCGTGCATGTTCAGGTCGCCCTGGGGTTTATAGAACGTCACGGTCGGCAAACGTCCCGCGTCGATGTCGGCAATCAGGCGATTGGTCGACGCGT
This sequence comes from Paraburkholderia sp. MM5496-R1, assembly GCF_050436205.1. Classification (NCBI taxonomy): domain Bacteria; kingdom Pseudomonadati; phylum Pseudomonadota; class Betaproteobacteria; order Burkholderiales; family Burkholderiaceae; genus Paraburkholderia; species Paraburkholderia sp. MM5496-R1. The sequence goes on along the minus strand of NZ_JBNDLT010000003.1, from coordinate 1,064,475 downwards.
CGTTACCCATGCCGCCGTCGCGCAGATAGCGGCGGCGCGCGGCGGTGCCCGGCGCGTAATTGGCGAAGTAGTTAAACGGCTGATGGTGGTACTGGAAGTCGGGCATCGACCCCGTATCGCGATGATCGAGCGCGAATTGCCACGCGCCGCTGTACCACGCCCAGTCGATGCCCTTGCCGGTCAGCCGGTCGCCGATCGTCGCGTAATTCTGCGGCGGCATTACCCGCGGGTTCGACGGATCCGCGAAAGCCGGGTCGCCGCCTTCGGCCGGACGCACGCTGCTCGGCTGATACGGCGGCGCCATCGTGTTGACTGCGTAGCCGTCGGCGGTGAAAGCGCCGTCATTGACGAACTTCGGCGGACCGTCGAGCGCCGACGCAGGCGAATTGGGCGCGAGCTTCAAACGGGTGCCGGTCGGATCGTCGCCTTCCACGACCGACACCATCTTCTTCGCCGGACTGTTGTGAATGTCCGGATAGTAGGGCGCCTGCGCCGAGATCAGGAAGATATGGTTCAGCCAGGAGCCGCCGAAGGCGGCCATGAAGAAGTTGTCGCACAGCGTGTACTGCTGCGCGAGATTCCACAGACGCAGCGTGTCGGCGGAATTGCGGTAGTGCCCCATCACAAGGCCGCCGGAATCGCCCCACGCGGCGAACTGGTTGTTGCGCCCCGCGTTGATCTGCATCTGGTTCTGATAGAAGCGATGGATGAGGTCGCGCGTGATCACGCCGGTCGGCAGCGGCGCGCCGTGCGCATCGACGATGCGGAACGGCCGGTTGCGCAGATGATCGAGATCCTTTTCGCCGATCATGTAGCGCTTGCCGTCCACTTCCTGCGCCTGCGGCACGAGCCCGCCCCAGATCGCCGGCAGCCGCGGCAGCGGCGTCTTGCCGTCGCGGTCGAGCTGGACGTATTGCTCGGCGGTGAGCGCGTCGAGCGGATGCTGGACGCCCGGGTAGTTGCCGTACAGGTTCGCGAAGCTGCGATTCTCGGCGTAGATCACCACGATGTTCTTCACCTGATCGTGCAGCGCAGCGTCGAGCCGCAAGTCGGCGGCGCTGCGCGGCGGCCCGTTGCCAGCGAGTCCCTCGCCTGTTTTGCAGCCGGTCAGCGCAAGGCCGAGGCCGACCGCCGCGAGACCGGTCAGTACGCGCCGGCGTTCGGGATCGTCGGGGGCGTCGTTGGTGTTATCGATTGAATCGGGGTTGTCCAGTTTCGGCGGCAGGTGAGGATCGTGGTCGGTCATCGGTGAGTTCCGAAGGAGACGTGACGGTCGCATCGGCGCCGCTCGAAGCGGCGCGCGCGACACCGGTTACGGGTCCGCCGAGGGCGGCAGGCCTCGCGGCTTTACGGCAGCCGACGCTTGACGCGCCAACTGTGATGCGTGGCATCGACGGCCAATAGTAGCCAGTGCCGTGCGTCGATCGGATGACGTTTTTGCGTCGCATAACGGTCGACGGTCAATTCGAGTTCGTCATGTGCGCGCCGATGGCAGGTGGCGTGCGCACCGGAACCGTCCGCGAATTCGACGCGCGCCTCGGCGACGTTTGACGCGCAGGCCGGCTCGGGAAGATTCGCGATGCGCACCGCGCAGCCCGGATAAAGATGCGAGTCGGCAACCTGAATCTGGACCGCGCTGGACATGACGTGGCCTCCTACGCTTGGGCGGCGCGAGCGAGCGGCTGGAATACACCGCGCCGCCGGACCGGATCAAAGCATAGCACCGCCCATGGCCGATTCGCCGCGTGCTTCGCGCTATGATCCTGAATTGAACCCGATGAACCGCATAGAGACGGCAGCCAAGATGGCAAAAGAAGAGCAGACAGGAGTGGGACGCAGGCAGGCCAAACCCCGTGCGGCGGCAGCCTCCGCGGCACAACACGAACCGGCGCAGTCGCACGCGCAAAGCGCGGACGTGTCCGCTTCCGCCAACGACGACGACAGCGCCGGCGGATCCACATATCTGGTGCCCGGCCTCGAACGCGGCCTGCGCATCCTCGCCGAATTCAGCGCGCGCGAGCCGGTGCTCGGCGCGCCGGAGTTATCGAAGCGGATCGGCATCCCGCGCACCACCACGTTTCGTTTACTCCAAACGCTCGAGGCGCTCGGGTTCCTCGAACGCGTCAACGGCGACCGCTATTTCCGGCTCAGCGTCGCGGTGCTGCGGCTCGGCTTCGAGTATCTGAGCTCGCTCGAGCTGACCGACGTCGGCACGCCGATTCTCGAACGCCTGCGCGACGCGACCGGGCTCAGCACGCATCTGCTGATCCGCGATCAGCGCGACGTCGTGTTTGTCGCGAAGGCGCAGACGCACGAGCCGATGTACAGTTCAGTCAAGGTGCACGTCGGCACGCGCCTGCCCGCGCATGCAACGGTGCATGGCCAGGTGCTGATGGGCGATCTGAGCTTCGAAGAGTTGCGCCAGCTGTATCCGGAACCGCAGCTCGAACGCTTCACCGAGCGCACGCCGGCGACCGTCGAAGAACTGTATGGACGGGTACGCGAGAGCGCGGCGCTTGGCTATGCGGTCAGCGAGGCGTCGTTCGAGCGGGGGATTTCGGTGGTGAGCGCGCCGGTGCGTGACCAGAGCGGTAAGATCGCCGCCGCGTTGACGGTGACGATCCCGCGTTCGGATATCGGCGAGACCGCCGAGCGCGAGCCGCTGATCATCGCCGTATGCCAGGCGGCGTTGGAGCTGTCCGAGCGCCTGAGCTATCACCCGAGGCCGGACGATCCGACCGCGATGCAGGCACGCCGCAGATCGGTTGCCGCGCATTGAGTGCGCGCTGACTGCACGGCGCTACTACTTCCAATACTTATTTCATAATTTGTCGGCGAGTCCTGCTGCATTGCACAGCCGGACTCGCCGTGTCACGTCGTCAAATCATCAGAACGAGTGATGGATGCCGCTCAGGACGATCGCCTGATTGCGGCCGCTCGAGACGCCCGCGGTGAAGAACGCCGCGTCGGTGTTCGAGCCCGCGCGCTGATACAGCGCGTTGATATACACCTGCGTCGACTTCGACAGCGCATAGACGTTGCCGATCAAGAACTGCGTCCAGCGATGGCCGGCCAGCGTCGTCGTCGCGGCGCCGCCTGCGATCGTGTTGAACGGCGTGACCTGCCAGTTCGCGCCAGCGTCGTAGCTCTGATAGGTGTCCGAGTGACCGGCGCTTTCGAGCTTCACGCGGGTGTACAGGCCGTGTACGAGCACACTGCCGAACTGGTACGACAGGCCCAGGCCCATGTTCTGCAGGTTGTCGGCCGTGTAGGTCGCGGCGGGCTGACCCTGGAAGGTCGTGATGCCGGTCGTCACGATAGACGGCGTGCGGTTGTTCTCGTTCGAATAGCTTGCGCCTGCCTTGAAGCCGCCGTTGGCGTACGTCGCCGCAAAGCCATACGAGCGGCCGATCGCGAAGTTGGTCTGATTGCCGAGGCCCATCATCGCGCCGAAGGTGAAGCCGTCGAACGACGCCGAACGGAATTTCGCCGAGTTGTCGTACGGCACGACCGCGGTGTTGGCGAGCGCGTCGATGTTGCCCGGGTGGAACGCGTACCAGCTCGCCGCCTGGTAGCCGGTGCTGAACGGGCCGAGCACGTCGAAGCTGAACGGCGTCTGATGACCGAAGCTCAGCGTTCCGATCCGGTCGGAAGCGAGACCGACGTAAGCCTGACGGTTGAACAGCACGCCCGCTTTCGCCATCGCGCCCGTGTTCGTATAGAAGCCGTTTTCGAGCTGGAACACCGCCTTCAGGCCATTACCCAGATCTTCGACGCCCTTCAGGCCCCAACGGTCAGGCTGCATGTTGCCCTGTTCCTGAATCCACTTCGAACTGCCGCCCACGTTGCTGATGTACGCGACACCTGCATCGAGGCTGCCATATAGCGTCACGCTGCTCTGCGCCCACGCGCCCGTGGTCATGCAAGCTGCCGTCAAACCGGCCGCAATGATTTGCTTCACCGTTGGTCCTCCTGATCAAACGACGTAGACACTCGCCGAATGCGCCGTCCCTGATCTGTTCTCTGGGGTTAATTCCGTTCTGGTTTCTGCGCCAGAACCACATCGGTCCTACGTTATATGTTCCACCTATGGACATACGTATCGCCTATGGAAAGTATAGTGAAGCTGAGTTCATCCAAAATAGATTTTGAGATCGGTACAAACCCGTGGTTGCCGATCGTCCCCCGTCTGGGATTCCGGCTAGGCCATGCTTGACGAAGGCCCGCGTGGATTAGGGCTGTGCGCGCGGCATGGCATGCCGATGTGTGCCAAAAACGACAGTCGGTGTTTTCCCCTAAGAGCCCATTTTTTTATTTTCTCGGCGTAGACCGACTCCTATAATCGACCATACACGAACTGATGTTCCGTATATGGAACGTCAAGGCTCAGGAGAACGTGAGAAATGACCGAACCATGGCGCTGTGCCGGACATGCCGGTGACCTGTCCGAAGACTCCCCGCTCGAGTTCAAGCTCGACGGCACGGAGATCGGCATCTACAAGGTGGGCGACGAGATCTACGCGATGGAAAACGTCTGCCCCCACGCGTACGCGTTGCTGACGCAGGGCTTCGTCGACGGCGACACCGTCGAATGTCCGCTGCACGAAGCCGTGTTCCATATCCCGACCGGCAAGTGCCTGAAAGAGCAGGGCGGCCGCGACCTGAAGATGTACTCGGTACGTCTCGCAGGCGAAGAAATCCAGATCAAGGTGGAATGACATGCGAGAGGTAGCCGTGAATTTCAATCCCTTCCTGCAGCCGTGGCTCGCGCCGCAACCGAACAACGTCGCAGGCAAGGGCGTGATCGAGAAGCCGGGCGAGAGCAGCAACATGGTCTGGCAGAACCGCAAGGCCGAGCCGACCCAGTACGAAAACGACTTTGGCGATGCGCTCGAACGCGTTTTCGAAGCCGGCGCAACAGAACTGCAGGAGGTCGTCGAGGGCTTGAATCGCGACGGTTTCCGCACCCCGGAAGGCACTCAGTGGAACGCCGAGCGTTTGGCCGCCGAATTCCGTCAGCTCGCCGACTAGGCGCGCTTTTCAGAACACGTTTCACCGCATCCGTACTGGAGTCTCTTCATGACGTCCCCCATTACAACTGAAGGCACGGCCGATCCGGTCAAGTCGTATCTGGACCGCGGCCTGCGCAACTACTGGTATCCCGTCGCACCGAGCTGGCAGGTCGGCAACGCGCCGATCGGCGTCACGCGTCTCGGCGACCAGATCGTGCTGTGGCGCGATAGCGAAGGCAAAGTCCACGCACTCGAAGACCGCTGCCCGCACCGCGGCGCGCGTCTGTCGCTCGGCTGGAACCTCGGCGATCGCGTCGCGTGCTGGTATCACGGCGTCGAAGTGAACGGCAGCGGCACCGTCATCAACGTGCCCGCCGTGTCGAGCTGTCCGCTCGAAGGCAAGACCTGCGTGAAGTCGTACCCGGCCGAAGAACACGCCGGCGCGATCTTCCTGTGGTTCGGGGACGACGCGCACAAAGAACCGGCGCCGCTAGTGCTGCCTGACGAACTCGTCGGCGAGGAATACGCAAGTTTCCTGTGCATGTCGAACTGGAAGTGCAATTACCAGTACGCAATCGACAACGTGATGGACCCGATGCACGGCGCCTATCTGCACGCGACGTCGCACTCGATGGCCGAAGGCGACAAGCAGGCCGAGATGCGCGTGCGCAAGACCGAAACCGGTCTGATCTTCGAGAAGATCGGCCAGCGCGACGTGAACTTCGACTGGGTCGAACTCGGTGACACCGGCGCGCTGTGGATGCGTCTCGCGATTCCGTACAAGAAGAAGTTCGGCCCGGGCGGCAGCTTCGGCATCATCGGCTTCGCGGTTCCGGTCGACGGCGACAACTGCCAGGTCTACTTCTGGCGTACCCGCAAGGTGCAGGGCTGGCAGCGCGACGCATGGCGCTTCCTGTATCGCAACCGCCTCGAAGGTCTGCACTGGGACGTGCTCGAGCAGGACCGCTACGTCCTCGAAAGCCTCGCCCCGAACGCGCGCGATCACGAGTTCCTCTATCAGCACGACGTCGGCATGACGCGTGTGCGCCGCATGCTGCGTCAACGCGCACAGCAGGATCTCGCCGCGCTCGGAACGCATCGCGCGGCCAACGCGACGGCCGCCGCCAACGAAGCCGGTCACAGCCATGCATAACGACGCACTCGCAGCGCTCAAGGGCCGGCGCGTCCTCGTGACGGGCGGCGCGCGCGGTCTCGGCGCGGCGTTCGTCCGTGCGCTCGTCGAAGCTGGTGCACAGGTCGTGTTCGGAGACGTGCTGCACGACGAAGGCCGCGCGCTCGCGGCATCGCTGCGCGAGCAGGGCCACGCGACGACCTATCTGCCGCTCGACCTCGCCGATCCGGCCAGCGTTAAGCAGTTCGCGGAGCAAGGCGCGGCACAGCTCGGCGGTCTCGACGCGCTGATCAACAACGCGGCGATCACGAACTCCGGCGGCAAGTTCGCCGATGAGCTGTCCGTTCAAACGTGGGACGCCGTGATGAACGTCAACGTGCGCGGCACCTGGCTGATGAGCACCGCCGCGCTGCCCTATCTGCGCGAATCGGGCCGCGGCGCCGTCGTCAACATCGCGTCGGACACGGCGATGTGGGGCGCGCCGAAGCTGCTCGCGTATGTGGCGAGCAAGGGCGCCGTGATCTCGATGACCCGCTCGCTCGCGCGCGAATTCGGCGCGTACGGCGTGACCGTCAACGCGATCGCGCCGGGCTTGACCGAAGTGGAGGCAACCGCGTACGTGCCCGCCGAGCGTCATCAGTATTACCTGCAAGGCCGCGCGCTCGCGCGCGCACAAGTGCCCGACGATGTGACCGGGCCGGTGCTGTTTCTGTTGTCCGATGCCGCTCGCTTTGTGACTGGCCAGCTGCTGCCGGTCAACGGCGGCTTCGTGATGAATTGATCTTGTCGAATCGAAAGGAGAAAGAGATGGCGGACGCCGACAACGAACGCAAATCCTGGGACCAACCCGCGGACGCAAGCTTCCAGCAATGGCTGGACAGCCGCGTCGCACGCCTGGAGACGCGTCGCTACGACTGGGACGCGCTGAAGTTCCAGGCCGACTACGATCCGAAGTATCGACGTGCGCAGATGCGCTATGTCGGTACCGGCGGTACCGGCGTCGCGAAGGACATGAACACGGTGCCCGCAGGCAACTTCACGTTCTCGACGATGGTGATCCCGGCCGGCAACATCGGCCCGAGCCATATTCATAGGGACGTCGAAGAAATCTTTTTCGTGCTGCGCGGCAAGATGAAAGTGATCTGCGAGCGTGACGGTGAGACGTGGGAAGCGGTGCTCGGCGAGCGTGACCTGATCTCGGTGCCGCCCGGCGTGTACCGCACGGAAGTCAACATCGGCGAGGAAGACGCGCTGATGTGCGTGATGCTCGGTTCGCCGAAGCCGATTACGCCCACGTATCCGCCGGATTCGCCGCTCGCGAAGATCAAGCGCGGCTAACGCGCTGCCACGCCGTCCACGTCGTTCCACTTCACCCGCGAAGGAAATCATGTCCGCAGTCCCGTCCGTCAACGCCGAACAGCTTGCCGCGCTCGAAGCGCGTCTCGCACGCTATCCGGCGCAGCAAGGCAGCCTCGCCGCGCAACGCGTGCTCAGCTATCGCGAAGTCGATCGCGCTGGCCACGACGCGCTGCCGCTCGTGTTGCTGCACGGCATCGGTTCGGGCGCGGCTTCGTGGGTGCAGCAGCTCGACGCGCTCGGCGCGACGCGCCGTGTGCTGGCCTGGGACGCGCCGGGGTATGGCGCTTCCTCGCCGGTCGCGGCAGCTTCGCCAGTTGCGCAGGATTACGCAGTCGTACTGAAGGAATGGCTCGACGCGCTCGGCATCGAACGCTGCGTGCTGGCCGGGCACTCGCTCGGCGCGATCGTCGCCGGCGCGTTTGCCGCCGCGCATCCCCGCTATCTGGCGGGTCTGTTGCTGCTGTCGCCCGCGGGCGGCTACGGTGCGGCCGCGCCCGAGGTGCGCGACGCCAAACGCGATCAACGGCTCGCGATGCTGAACGAACTGGGGCCCCAGGGTCTCGCCAACACGCGCAGCGCAAACATGCTGTCCGCCCACGCGAGCGACGAAGCACGCGCATGGGTCCGCTGGAACATGTCACGAGTGATGCCGCATGGCTACGCGCAGGCCACGCACCTGCTCGCCAACGCGGATCTCGCGGCCGACCTCGGGCGCTACGACGGTCGCGTGAACGTCGCGGTCGGCGCCGAAGACACGGTCACGACGCCCGAGGCCTGCAAAAAGATCGCTCTGGCCGCGCGGACCCGCCTGCAGATCGTGCCGCGCGCGGGCCACGCCGGCTATATCGAGGCACCCGCCGCGTACACCACGATCATCGATACGTTCTGCCGCGCAAGCGACAGCCCACTGAGCCAAAGCGGAGCCAAAGCATGACGCCCGACACACTTGACCCAGAGCGCGATCTCGCCGCAGAGGGCAACGAAACGAGCAGCGATTCGGGCTACCGGGTGCCCGGTCTCGAACGCGGCTTGAAGATCCTGATGGAGTTCTCGCCGCGCGAGCCGGTGCTCGGCGCACCGGAGCTGTCGCGGCGCCTGAGCATTCCGCGCACGACGGTGTTCCGTCTGCTGCAGACGCTCGAATTCCTCGGCTTTCTCGAACGCGCCGACAAGGACCGCAACTATCGCCTCGGCGTCGCGGTGCTGCGACTCGGTTTCGAATATTTGAGCTCGCTCGAACTGACCGATCTCGGTCTGCCGATCATCGAAAAGCTGCGCGACGAGACCGGCCTCACGAGCCACATCGTGATTCGCGATGCACGCGACGTCGTGTTCGTCGCGAAGGCGCAAAGCCATGCGCCGATTTTCAGTTCGGTGAAGGTCAACGTCGGCACGCGCCTGCCCGCGCATGCGACGACCCATGGCCAGGTGCTGATGGGCGATCTGACGTTCGAGGAACTGAAGAAGCTCTATCCGGAGCCGGAACTCGAGCGCTTCACGACGCAGACGCCGGCCACGGTCGACGAACTGTACGAACGGATTCGCGACGACGCGCGGCGCGGCTTCGCGATCAGCGAGTCTTCGTTCGAGCGCGGCATTTCGGTGGTCAGCGCGCCGGTGCGTAACGACTCGCGCCGCATCGTCGCGGTGATCACGACGACGATTCCGCGCCGCGAGATCGATGCATCGCTGCTCGACGGCGGTCTCGTCGACAAGGTGCGCCGCGCGGCCGACGAGCTGTCGCAGCGGCTCAATTACCGGCCGAAGTCTGGGCCGAATAGCGGCAACAAGTACATGAAGGCACTGGGGCTCTGATGATCCAAATCGATTTGACCGGACAGGTAGCGGTGGTGACGGGCGGTTCGTCCGGCATCGGCCTCGCAACCGCCGAACTGTTTTTACGCGCCGGCGCTTCGGTCGCGATCTGCGGCCGCGACAGCGAGCGGCTCGCCCAGGCGCAAGCCGCGCTCACGAAGAAGTATTCCGGCGCGCAACTGCTCGCGCAGCGCTGCGACGTGCTCGACGCCGACGAAGTCAACGCGTTCGCGCAGGCGGTGCAGCAGCGCTTCGGCCGCACCGACATGCTGATGAACAACGCGGGCCAGGGCCGGGTGTCGACCTTCGCCGATACGACCGACGAGGCCTGGCGCGAGGAACTCGACCTCAAGTACTTCGGCGTGATCCGCCCGACCCGCGCGTTCCTGCCGATGCTCCGCGACACGGCCGGCGCCGGCTGCAACGCGGCGATCGTCAACGTGAACTCGCTGCTCGCGCTGCAGCCGGAGCCGCATATGGTGGCGACGTCGTCGGCGCGCGCGGGCCTGCTGAGCCTGACGAAGTCGCTCGCGGTCGAACTGGCGCCGCAGCGCGTGCGCGTCAATTCGATCCTGATCGGCATCGTCGAATCGGGTCAATGGCGCCGCCGTTATGCCACCCAGGCCGAGCCCGGACAGAGCTGGGAAGACTGGACCGGGGAACTCGCGCGCAAGAAAAACATCCCGCTCGGCCGCTTCGGCCGTCCCGAAGAAGCGGCACAGGCGCTCTTTTATCTGGCTACCCCGCTGTCGTCGTACACGACTGGCAGTCACATCGATGTTTCTGGAGGCGTTGCACGACATGTCTAACAAAACCACCGTTGGCGAACTGATCGCCGCCTTTCTCGAGCAATGCGGCGTTAAAACCGCCTTCGGGGTGATCTCGATCCACAACATGCCGATCCTCGACGCAATCAACACGCGCGGCAAGATCCGTTATGTCGGCGCGCGTGGCGAAGCCGGCGCGGTGAACATGGCTGACGGCCTCGCGCGCGTTTCCGGCGGCCTCGGCGTCGCTTTTACGAGCACCGGCACCGCCGCGGGCAACGCGGCGGGCGCGATGGTCGAGGCGCTGACGGCGGGCACGGCACTGCTGCACGTGACCGGCCAGATCGAAACCGATTATCTCGATCAGGACCTCGCGTACATCCACGAGGCACCGGATCAGCTGTCGATGCTGCAATCGATCTCGAAGGCCGCGTTCCGGGTGCGCTCGGTCGAAACCGCGTTGCCGACGATCCGCGAAGCCGTGCGCGTCGCGCGAGCCGCGCCGAGCGGCCCGGTCAGCGTCGAGATTCCGATCGACATCCAGGCCGCCGAAGTCGAATGGCCGAGCGATCTCGGCGCCCCGCACGTGAGTACGCTCACGCATTGCAAGGACCGCGTCGCGCAACTCGCGCAGCACCTGACGAAGGCGAAGCGCCCGCTGTTGTGGCTGGGCGGCGGCACGCGCCACGCGCGCGCGGCGGTCGAACGTCTGGTCGCGCTCGGCTTTGGTGTCGTGACCAGCGTGCAGGGTCGCGGCGTGCTGCCCGAAGATCACCCGGCCACGCTCGGCGCGTTCAACGTGCACCCGGCGGTCGAAAACTTCTACAAGACCTGCGACGCGCTCGTCGTGGTCGGCTCGCGTCTGCGTGGCAATGAAACACTGAAGTACAAGCTCGCGCTGCCGCAGCCGCTGTATCGCATCGACGCCGACGCGCTCGCCGACAACCGCGGCTATCGCAACGACATGTTCATCCACGGCGACGCCGCCGCGGTGCTCGACGAACTCGCGACGCTGCTCGAAGGCAAGCTGAAGATCGATCCGGCGTTCGCGCAAGACCTGGCCGCCGCGCGCGAAAGCGCGGTCGCCGACGTCAGCAAGGGTCTTGGGCCCTACAAGCGTCTCGTCGACGCGCTGCAGGAAGCCGTGGGCCGCGACTACAACTGGGTGCGCGACGTCACGATCTCGAACAGCACGTGGGGCAACCGCCTGCTGAAGATCTTCACGCCGCGCGCTGGCGTGCACGCGCTCGGCGGCGGCATCGGCCAGGGTATGCAAATGGGTATCGGCGCGGCGCTCGCGGGCAATGCGGCGAAGACCGTGGCTCTGTGCGGCGACGGTGGCCTGATGGTCAACGTCGGCGAACTCGCGACGGCCGTGCAGGAAAACGCCAACGTGATGATCGTGCTGATGAACGACCAATGCTACGGCGTGATCCGCAACATTCAGGACGCGCAGTACGGCGGCCGCCGCTGCTACGTGCAACTGCATCAGCCGGATTTCGCGCAGTTCTGCGAAAGCCTGAAGCTCCCGCACTACCGCATCAAGTCGCTCGACGACGCCGCCGCGATCATCCGCGAAGGCATGGCGAAGACGGGTCCGGTGCTGGTCGAAGTGGACATGCTGTCGGTCGGCTCGTTCGCCACCGCGTTCGCGGGCCCGCCGGTCAAGAAAGAGGAGCCGCAGCATGCATGAGGCCGGCTACGCGGGACATCACGCGCCCATCGACATCGCGATGATCGGCTTCGGCGCGATCGGCCAGGCGGTGTACCGCTCGGTCGCCGCCGATCCGGCGGTGCGCGTGTCGCATGTGATCGTGCCTGAAAGTCATGTGGCGTCGGTGCGTGAAGTGGTGGGCGCGAGCGTCGACGTGGTGTCGTCGGTGGCGGCGCTGAGCACGAAGCCGCAGTTCGCGCTCGAATGCGCGGGCCACAGCGCGCTCGTCGCTCACGTCGTGCCGTTGCTGAAGGCGGGCACCGATTGTGCGGTCGCGTCGATCGGCGCGCTGTCCGATGTCGGGCTGCTCGATGCGCTCGCGGCCGCGGCCGATCAAGGCGACGCGACGGTCACGCTGCTGTCGGGCGCAATCGGCGGTGTGGACGCGATCTCGGCGGCGCGCTTCGGCGGTCTCGACGAAGTGCTGTACACGGGCCGCAAGCCGCCGGTCGGCTGGCTCGGCACGCCGGCCGAAGCGGTTTGCGATCTGGCCACGCTCGCCGAAGAGAAAGTGATTTTCGAGGGCAGCGCGCGCGAGGCCGCGCGGCTCTATCCGAAGAACGCGAACGTCGCCGCGACGATCGCGCTCGCGGGCCTCGGCCTCGACAACACGGCAGTGCGATTGATCGCCGATCCGAACGTGACGCGCAACGTGCATCGCATCGTCGCGCGGGGCGCGTTCGGCGAGATGGCGCTCGAAATGAGCGGCAAGCCGCTGCCGGACAACCCGAAGACGTCCGCGCTGACCGCCTATAGCGCGATCCGCGCACTGCGCAATCGCGCGGCGCGCTGCGTGATCTAAGACCCGTTAAGCCCCTGGCTTGAAAGAACCGGAACGACCGACATGACTCACTTCGATACCAGCCTCGTGCCCAACGGCGATATTTTCATCGGGGGCGAATGGCGGCAGGGGCGCGGCAACCCGTACAAAAGCCTGTATCCGGCGGATCAGTCGGTCAACATGGAAATCTCGACGGCCAGCGCCGACGACGCGCGCGAAGCCATCGAAGCCGCCGACGCGGCGTGGCGCAAGTCCAACTGGTCGGGTCTGAAGCCGCATCAACGCGCATTGATCCTGTATCGCATCGCCGATCTGATCATGGCGCGCCACGAAGCGCTCGCGAATCTGCAGCGCCGCGACAACGGCAAGCCGATCGGCGAGACGCGCGTGCTGGTCGCGAGCGCGGCGAACACGTTCCGCTATTTCGCGGCCTGCCTCGAAACGCTCGATGAAGACGTCACGCCGTCACGCGGCGACTATCTGACGATGAGCATCTACGAGCCGATCGGTGTGGTCGCGGCGATCACGCCGTGGAATTCGCCGATCGCGTCCGACGCGCAGAAGCTCGCGCCGGCGCTCGCGGGCGGCAATGCGGTGGTGCTGAAGCCCGCCGAAGTCACGCCGCTGGTGTCGCTCGCGCTCGCGCGCATCTGCGAGGAAGCGGGCGTGCCGAAGGGTGTGGTCAGCGTGCTGCCGGGCAAGGGCTCGGTGATCGGCGACGTGCTGGTGCGCCATCCGCTCGTGAAGAAGGTGTCGTTTACGGGCGGCACCGAAGTGGGCCGCGGCATCGCGCGCATCGCGGCGGACAAGCTGATGCCGGTGTCGCTCGAACTCGGCGGCAAGTCGCCGACCATCGTGTTCGACGACGCCGATCTCGATCATGCGGTGAACGGCGTGCTGTACGGCATTTTCAGCTCGTCGGGCGAGGCGTGCATCGCAGGTTCGCGCCTGTTCGTGCAGCGCTCGATCTACGACACGTTCATGCAGCGTCTGGTCGAAGGCGCGCGCAAGCTGCGCGTCGGCGATCCGTCGCGCGAGAACACGCAGATGGGTCCGCTGATCACGCAGGCGCATCGCGAGACGATCGAACGCTATGTCGCGCTCGGTCTAGAAGAGGGCGGGCGTCTGCTGTGCGGCGGCGAACGTCCGGTCGGCGATAACCGCGAAGCCGGCACCTACTTCCAGCCGACCATTCTCGAAGGCCTGACCAACGACGCGCGCATCTGCCAGGAAGAAATCTTCGGCCCGGTGCTCGTCGCGATGCCGTTCGACGACGAAGCGTCGCTGCTGAAGGAAGCGAACGACAGCGTGTTCGGCCTCGCCGCCGGCATCTGGACGCGCGACTACAAGCGTGCCTACCGGATCGCGCGCGGGCTCGAAGCCGGCACCATCTGGATCAACACCTACAAGCTGTTCTCGATCTCCACGCCGTTCAGCGGCTGGAAGGAGAGCGGCATGGGACGCGAAAAAGGCCGTGTCGGCATTCGCGAATACATGCAACAGAAGAGCCTCTACTGGGGCTTGAACGACGCGCCGTTGGCGTGGGCGAACTGAAGCGGGACGAAGAGGCACGTTATGACGATTCTCGGCATTGAACAGATTATTTACGGCGTGACGGATCTCGCCACCTGTCGGCAATTTTTCGCGGACTGGGGCATGAAAGAGACCGCCCACGACGAAACCCACGCGCGCTTCGAAACGCTGAACGGCTGCACGGTGCTCGTCGTCGAGGCGAACGATGCGTCGCTGCCGCCCGCGTTCGAAGAAGGCCCGACCTTGCGCGAAGTGACGTGGGGCGTCGCGACGAAGGCGGAGCTCGACGCGCTGCGGGGCCGCTTAGCCGGCCAGCCGGGTCACTACGAAACCGACGACGCGGTTGGCTGCATCGACCCGAACGGCATGGCGGTGCGCGTCGAAGTCACGCGAAAGTGGGCGGTCGACGTGCACGGTTCGCCGTCGAACGTGTGGGGCCAGACGCTGCGCGTCGATCAGCCGTCTCCGGTCTATGAGCGCGCGGAGCCGGTCGAAGTGGGCCACGTCGTGTTCTTCACGAACAGGCTCGCCGAACAGGAAAAGTTCTATCACGAACTGCTCGGCTTCGAGACCTCGGACCGTTATCCGGGCCGCGGCGCGTTCATGCGCTGCGCGCCGCACGGCGGCCATCACGACCTGTTCCTGCTGGCGCTGCCGAACGGCAAACGCGGCCTGAACCACGTCGCGTTCACCGTGCGCGACATCCACGAAGTGTTCGGCGGCGGCATGCACATCAGCCGCTGCGGTTGGGAAACGCAACTCGGCCCGGGACGTCATCCGGTGTCGTCGGCGTACTTCTGGTACTTCAAGAATCCGGCCGGCGGCCTGATCGAGTACTACGCCGACGAAGATCAACTGACGCCCGATTGGCAGCCACGCGATTTCGAGCCGGGCCCGACCGTGTTCGCCGAATGGGCGATCGACGGCGGCATCGACGGCAACACGCGGCGCCAGAAAGACGCGAAGGCGCCGGAAGGCAAGTTCATGACGGAGCGCAAGAATGACTGACGTTGCCGCGGAAAAGGCCCAGACCGCGCATGCGGGGCTCGAGGCGCCGCGCACGATCGTCGTGATCGGCGGCGGCCAGGCGGCCGGCTGGGTCGTGAAGACATTGCGCCGGGAAGGCTTCGACGGCCGCCTCGTGATGATCGCCGACGAAGTGCATCTGCCGTACGAGCGTCCGCCGCTGTCGAAGGCCGTGCTGGCCGGCGACGCGGACATCGACACGGTGCGGCTCGTGAAGCCCGACGATTTCGACGCCTTGAACGTCGAGGCATGGCAACCGGATCGCGCGACGTCGATCGATCGCGAGCAGCGCATCGTACGCACGAAGTCGGGCCGCGAAGTGCGGTACGACCGCCTCGTGATCTCGACCGGCGGCGCGGCTCGCCGTCTGCCCGACGCGCTCGTGAAGACCTCGCATATCGCCTATCTGCGCACGCTCGACGAAGCGGTCGCGCTCGGCGAACGGCTGCGCTCAAGCAAGCGCGTGCTCGTGATCGGCGGCGGCTGGATCGGTCTCGAAGTCGCGGCGACCGCGCGCAAGCTAGGCGTCGAGGCGTGCGTGGTGGAAGGCGCGCCGCGTCTGTGCGTGCGCTCGCTGCCGCCGCTGGTGTCCGATTTCCTGCTGGAGCTGCATCGCGCGAACGGCGTGGACGTGCGTCTGAACGCGGCGTTGGTCAAGCTCGAAGATCATCCGAACGACGCGAACCGGCTGCGCGCGACGTTTAAGGACGGCTCGACGCTCGACGCCGATTTCGCGGTGGCCGGCATCGGTCTCGCACCGCATACGGCGATTGCACAAGCGGCGGGCGTGAAGGTCGAGGATGGCATCGTCGTCGATCACTTCGGCGCCACCGACGACCCGCGCATCTTCGCGTGCGGCGACGTCGCGAATCATCCGAGCGCGTGGCTGAAGCGCCGCGTGCGGCTCGAATCGTGGGCCAACGCGCAGAACCAGGCGATCTCCACGGCGAAGGCCTTGCTCGGCACGTTCGAACCGTACGCGGATATTCCGTGGTTCTGGTCCGATCAGTACGACGTGAACCTGCAGATTCTCGGCGACATTCCGGCCAACGCGGAACTCGCGGTGCGCGGTGATCTGCCCGGCAAACGCGCAACGCTGTTCTATCTGGAAGACAACACGATTCGTGGCGTGATCGCGATCAACACCCCGCGTGAGCTGAAGCTTTCGCGCAAGTGGATGAACCAGGGCCGGACCATCGACCTTGTCACCCTGACTGACGCCTCCACGGCGCTTGCCTAATCATTTCTACGGACGGCACCTCGGCATGAGAACCATCGAAAACACAACAGGAGACCGCAGCAGCGCCGGTGTTTCAGGCGCTGTGACGCAAGGCTCGATCATCGCGCGTCTGGAGCGCTTGCCGAGGAACCGGATGCAGGTGCGTGCGCGCATACTGATCGGTCTCGCGACGTTCTTCGATGGCTTCGACGTCATCGCGATCGCGGCGACGCTGCCCTTGCTGATCGCGAAATGGAATCTGACGCCGTGGGACGTCGGCTTCCTGCTTGGCTCGGGCGCCGTGGGACAACTGATCGGCGCGTTCCTGTTTCCGTGGTACGCGGAACGCGGCGGACGCGTGAAGGCGATCGCGCTGAGCTCGGGCATTATCGGCATCACCAGTCTCGCGTGCGGTTTTGCGCCGACCTTCGCGGTGTTCGTCGCGCTGCGTATCGTCCAGGGCCTGGGCCTCGGCGGTGAGTTGCCGGTGGCCGCGACCTATATCAACGAGATCAGCCGCGCGCACGGCCGCGGACGCTTCGTTCTGCTGTACGAAATCGTGTTCCCGATCGGGCTGCTCGCGTCGAGCGCGCTCGGTGCCTGGATCGTGCCGCGCTTCGGCTGGCAGGCGATGTACTTCATCGGCGGCATGCCGTTGATTTTGTTCTTCGTGCTGCGCAAGCTCGTGCCGGAATCGCCGCGCTGGCTCGCCGTGCGCGACCGGATGGCCGAAGCCGATTCCGCCGTGCTCGCGTTCGAACGTGCCGCCAAGGTGCCGCTGCCGCCGGTCGCGCAGGCGTCGGAGTTCGACGAGATGGTCAATCGCCATCCGAAGCGCCGCGTCGCGGACCTGTTCGGCCCGGCCTATCTGAAGCGCACGCTCGCCGTGGCGATGCTGTGGGTCACCTGCGGCTTCATCCAGTACGGCCTGTCGACCTGGCTGCCGACGATCTACCGCACGATCTATCACGCGCCGCTGCAACTCGCGCTGAACCTGGCGGTCGCGGCGTCGGTGCTCGGCGTGCTCGGATCGCTGGCCTGCGCGTTACTGGTCGACAAGGTGGGACGCAAGCCGATCATCAGCATCTCGTTCGTGCTGTGCGCGTTGTCGCTGGGCATGGCGGGTGTGTTTCACGGCTCGTCGGTGTATGTGGTCGCAACCTGCTGCGCGCTGGCGCTCGGCTTTCTCGCCAGCGGCTTCATCACGGCCTATGTGTACACGCCGGAGCTGTACCCGACCAGCATCCGCGCGATGGGCTGCGGCGTCGGCGGCGCGTGGCTGAAGGTGGCGGCGATCTTCGCGCCGGCGATCGTGTCGAAGACGATGATCGGCGGCAACCTGGAAGTGGCGTTCTATATCCTCGCTGCCGTGCCGTTCCTCGCGGCGGTCGCGGTGCACTTCCTCGGTATCGAAACCAAGGGCAAGGTGCTGGAGCAGCTCGAGGCTTGACCGGGACTGCGTGATGACCGCTCGAGCAGTAAAACGAAAGGCGCACCGGGTAGTGCGCCTTTCGTCTTTGATGAGCCTTGATGACGCGCTGAGCGCTAAAGCGCTTTGCGATATACCACGAAGCCGGACTTATCCGCGACCTTGTCATAGAGCTGCATCGCGGTGTGATTCGTCTCGTGCGTCTGCCAGTAGACGCGTTGCGCGCCGTCGGCTTTTGCCCGCGCATAGACGGCCTCGATCAGCGCACGGCCGACACCCTTGCCGCGCTCGCTATCGAGCGTGTACAGGTCCTGCAGATAGCAGATCGGCCCCGCCATCGTCGTATGACGGTGATAGAGAAAATGCACGATGCCCTGCAACTGCCCGGCGCGTTCTGCGACGAACGCATGCATCGGCTCGTAGCCATCGAAAAAGCGATTCCACGTGATTTGCGTGATCTCGCGCGGCAACGCGGTCTCGCCCGAGCGGCCATAAAACGCGTTGTAGGCGTCCCATAGCGGGAGCCATGCATCGAAATCGTCACGGGTGACGGCGCGAATCTGCAGCGGGGCGGACATGTGGACGGCTCCTTTGAAAAGCTGTGGAACCGCCAGCATAAAAAATTTGCGACGCGATTGTTAGCTCCACCATGCTCGCAAAATCTGGAGCCACGACGCGTGCGACAGCGCGGTGAGCCGATGCATCACCGCATGCCGCGAGTCAGTGCTCGCGACGTTGCTTGTGACGCAACTCGTTGCGGACCTTCTTCGCGGCGAACAGCGGCACGTAGTCGAACACGCGCGCCTCGTTCCGGAATTCGGCGAGGGTATCGGCGTACATGCGCGACACCGTTTCTGCCGGCGTGTCGGTTTCCTCGGCGATGCTTCGGACCACTTCGTCTACATTCGGCTCAGGCTGGGACATGGTCTCTCTCCGGGTAGGACGGCAGGCTGGATGGACGGTACGCGGACGGCAGGAGTCCATTACAGGATGCGAATCGCGAGCGCGCCAATTGAATCGACCTATCGTTCGACTGATTTCACAGAGATTTTTTTCTTGCGCTGCGGCAAGCACCCACGCGGTGAGGACGTGCGGAAAATCAACTGGGTGCGCGGTGGTGAATACCCGGGAAACGCACAGGGCTAAGCGACCGCCGTCTCTACTTCTGCACTTTCTGCGCTACATGCGCGATCCGGTCGCGCACGACGCCGATCGCCTGCTTCAGCGCGTAAACATCCTGAAAGTAGCGGTACGGAATTCGGATCTGGCTAGCGTTCGCGTCGATGCTTTCAATCTCCTCACTCCATTGCGCGATCTGCGCGCGAGACGGCTCGGCGTTCTTCCATACTTCGTCCTCGAGCGCCTTGATCGCGCGGTACCAAACGATCAGGCGTTTCTTCATCCGCGCTTCGAGCATGCGCGGCAGCGCCTGCGCGAGGCCGATCAGCAGCGCGAGGAACGGCACCAGAATCAGCAGCCGCCGTTCGATCAGACTCGCGAGCCAGAACGGCAGGTAGCGATACAGAAACGGCCGGCCCGATTTGAAGTACCGCACGCTTTCGTCGGAGATCGGGAATTCTTCGGTGTTCAGGTTGGGGAACGTGCCGAGCGGCGTGAAGTAGTCCTCGCCGCCGTGCACCGTGCGCGCCGCGTCGAGCAGCAGATAGACGAGCGCCGGATGCAGCGTGTCCTTCGACACGAGCAGCGCCGTCGCCGCGAGCAGCGTGACGTCGCTGCGCGGCAGATCGTCGGCGACGCTCGTCGAGGCACGCGGCAAGATGATCTTCGACAGCGACGGGAATTTTTGCGCCAGTGCATCGGCCTGCGCGAAGCTCATCAGCTTCAGGTTGCTGGTGAGCAGCGTGTGCTGCATGTCGGCGTCGGGCCGGCCAATGAAGAATGCCGCGTCGACCTGACCGCTTTCGAGCCCCTGGTATGCGGCGTTCGCATCCATCTGCAGCAGCGTCGAGTTCTGACTCGTGACGCCGCTATAGCCGAGCAGCACCTGCGAGACGTTGAGCAATCCGCTGCCTGGCACGCCCATCGAAATGCGCTTGCCGCGCAGTTGCGACAGCCGGTCGATCGTCGCATCGCCGCGATAGAACACCCAGATCGGTTCGTACGACACGGCGGCGATGGTTTCCAGATTGTCGGTGTCATTCGGACTGGTCGTGCCCGACTGGATGAAGCCGACCTGATAGGCGCTGTTCGGGTCCGCGAGCCGCTGGTAGTTTTCGACCGAGCCCGACGAGCTACGGATGTCGAGCTTGACGCCTTCGCGCTTGAGCAGCGGCGCGTAGCGATCGGCGAAGCCGCGATAGATGCCGCCGTCCGCACCGGTGGTGATGACGATCGTGCGCTGGAACGCGGGCTCGAGCACGAGCGCGAGCATCCAGCCGAATGCGGCGATGAGCACGATCGCGCCGACGATCAGAAGACGCCGGCGCCGCCGCGTCATCGGGGTTCTCGGGTTGCGGTACAGCGCGGGGTCTGGTCTCGGCATCGTTACCCGGTTTGGTCAGGTCCGGCCTTGGTGACTGATGGGATGGAGGCGGTCTCTATTTCCTCAACTTTACGATATCAGAGGGTTTTATTGGATAGTCAGTGATGTGCATTGAAAAGGTCTGGCTGACACTGTCATCGGGGCACAGGTCGGTTGGCCCTGATGTCGAAGATTCCGGTAACTACGCCGTTGCTGCCGCCTTGGGCATTTTGAACGATGTATTCCTGCTTGAACCTGGCAAAAGAGAGGCGAACCTGTTCGTGTTGTGCGGTCATCTCTACGCCCGTGATGAATACATCGTTCATTGTGAGCCTGAGGAAATCGAGGGGGCTGCCACCCGCCCTGCGCATGGTAAGAACCGCTTTCGAAACGTGCGTGCCGGTCAGGCAATAGGACATCAGGCTCGGACTCGCCCGGTCCACGTTGTGGAAGAACACGAGGTCGTCGACCGAGGCTTTGCTGACGCCGCTTCCTGGTCCGGCCATCATGGAGAGCCGCTGTGCCATCTTCCATGTCCAGTTGATCACCTCGATTTCGTCCGGGTGTGTCGCGTCCTGCGACTCGCCCGTAATCCCGTCGATTTTTATGAAAACGTCATTTGACATCAAGGCGACACCTCTTTCTAACAAAAAGCACGGACCCGCCCCACGAGAGCCCCCAGCATAGTAGGAAACTGACTGCGAGCAGCAGCGTAACCACCACGTCCTCTTCGCCCTCCACACCGACGGCGCCAACGAGCTTGAAGAGGGGGCGAAGCATTTCTAACGTGGATTCGCTGCCCACCCAGCGCGCAAGCGGGTCGATCGTCGACAACGCAATGCAGACTGGGACAGTCAACACGAAGGCCGTAAAAATCCGCAGCGCAGTTTTCATTGCACAAGTACCGTACCGTAGTACTGCAGTGTGGTGCCGGGTATCTTCCGGGTTGGGTGCGACAGCAAGAACGAGCGTAAGCGATCGAACTGGGACTGGTCCGTGACCGTGATGCATCCCTCACTTTCTCCCCAGCGACCAGTCGGATGCAGGCGGAAGTTGCCTCGCTTCACGCCATTGATAAATGTCCAATCGTCAATCACGCCGTCGTTTCGATAAAGCGCGAACCAGATCGAATGATCGACATCGGACCATGCGTCCTTGACAAGGTCATACAGCCATCCCAGATGACCGCCACTCTGTCGGTCTACGATGTAGTACAGGCCTTGCGGAAGCGGACCGCTTTCGGCGACCGCTGTATCTGCGGGGTGTTGACATGGGCTGGTTTGCCCGAAAAAGCAGACACGTTGCCAAAGCCTTTGCAGGTCAATACAGAGATGAGTCGACGGTTAAGCGTGAAATAGCACTCGGCGGGCATGGTTTACACATCGAAAAGGCGTTCACTCCGTGGTGGCGACGGAAGCGAGAAGACGGGTGACTCGAGGTAACGTTCGTGACACAGTCAGCTTCGGCGAAGACGGAACCATGCTCAATCAGACGACTCGGAAAGCGAGGCAAAATTTGGCCGATGTGCTGCTCGCTCTTTTGATGACATCATGAGTGCGCACGATCGCTGTGCTGCACTACGCCCCCACCCCCACCTCACCCCCCAACTCCCGCGCAATAAACTCGACAAACGCGCGAATACGATTCGACATCTGATGCCGCGGCGAATACACCGCGAAGATATCCGCATTCGGTGTGTCGTGATCGGGTAGTAGCAACTGGACGAGCGATCCTTCCGTCAGATACTGCCGGATGTCCCATTCCGCGCGCATCAGGATGCCGTGTCCTTCGAGCGCCCATTTGACGGCGATCTCGCCGTCGTTGGTGGTCAGCGTGCCCTTGATCCGCACCGCCTCGGTCTTGCGCGCGGCGCCGCGTCCCGAGGTCAGCCGCCACACGCCGTACGCTTCGTCGCCCTGACGAATGCCGATGCAGTTGTGGCGCGTCAGATCGTGCGCCGTGAGCGGCATGCCGTGCGCCGCGAGATACGACGGCGCCGCGCACAGCAGACGCCGGTTCGGCGCAAGCCGGCGCGCGACCACGCGCGTATCGGGCGGCTCGCCGAAGCGGATGCAGACGTCGAAGCTGTCGTCGGTAAGCGGCGGGGGCGTGACCGACAACTGCAGTTGAACCGACACCTGCGGATACCGCGCGACGAAGCGCGAGATCGCCGGCCCGACATGGCTGCGCCCGAAGCCGAGCGTCGCGTTCACGCGCAGCAAGCCCTTCGGTGTCTTCTTGGCCGAGCCGAGCAGTTCGGCCAGTTCGTCGATCTCGTCGAGAATCCGCCGCGCGCGCTCGAGGTATAGCTCGCCTTCGGGCGTCAGCATCATGCGGCGCGTCGTGCGGTTCACGAGTGCGACGCCCGCGCGCTGCTCCATCTGGGTCAGGCGCTTGCTGACGGCCGCCGCGGTCAGCCCCAGTTCGCGTGCGGCCGCGCTGAGGCTGCCGCTCGCGGCGAGCGTCGAGAAAAAGCCCAGATCGGCTGGCTGGACGGTGTCGCGCATCGTCTTTTCCGCGTCTTCGCATTTGTGAATGCAAGTTAAAGATGCTTTGAGTTTAGCACCGGTTTTTACCCGTGGGATCGCGCTAGAGTCCACTCACGCCATTCACCAAGCACAGGACGCAGACATGAAGACCTATCGCATCGCAACCATCCCCGGCGACGGCATCGGCAAGGAGGTCGTGCCGGCCGGCGCGCAGGTGCTCGAGGCGCTCGCGAAGACCACGCGCGCCTTCACGTTCGAGTTCGAGAACTTCGACTGGGGCGGCGACTACTATCGTCAACACGGCGTGATGATGCCGGCCGACGGGCTCGACGCGATCCGCAACAAAGATGCGATCCTGTTCGGCTCGGCGGGCGACAAGGACATTCCCGATCACATCACGCTGTGGGGTCTGCGACTGAAAATCTGCCAGGGCTTCGACCAATACGCGAACGTGCGCCCGACGCGCATCCTGCCCGGCATCGACGCACCGCTGAAGTACTGCAAGCCCGAGGATCTGAACTGGGTGATCGTCCGCGAAAATTCGGAGGGTGAATATTCGGGCGTCGGCGGCCGCGTGCATCAGGGCCATCCGATCGAAGCCGCGACCGACGTGTCGATCATGACGCGCGCCGGCGTCGAGCGCATCATGCGCTTCGCGTTCCGCCTCGCGCAGTCGCGTCCGCGCAAGCTGTTGACCGTGATCACGAAGAGCAACGCGCAGCGTCATGCGATGGTGATGTGGGACGAGATCGCGCTCGAAATCTCGAAGGAGTTTCCGGACGTCACGTGGGACAAGGAACTCGTCGACGCGGCGACCGCGCGCATGGTCAACCGTCCCGCGACGCTCGACACGATCGTCGCCACCAATCTGCACGCCGATATTCTCAGCGACCTCGCGGCCGCGCTCGCCGGCAGCCTCGGCATCGCGCCGACCGGCAACATCGATCCGGAGCGCCGCTATCCGTCGATGTTCGAGCCGATCCACGGCTCCGCGTTCGACATCATGGGCAAGGGGCTCGCGAATCCGGTCGGCACGTTCTGGTCGGTCGTGATGCTGCTCGAACACCTCGGCGAATTCGACGCGGCCAGGCGCGTGATGCAGGCCGTCGAAGCGGTGACCGCGAACAAAACGCTGCACACGCGCGACCTCGGCGGCACGGCCACGACCGCGCAGGTGACGGCGGCCGTGTGCGCGTTCATCGAGCAGGCGGCGACGCCCGCGGCGAACGCGGCTTGAGCGCCGGCTTCGCGCGAACTGAACCGGACTGAGCGGAACCGCGCGCAAATCAGGCGCGCGGTCTACGCCCCGGCCACGACGTGGCCGGCACCCAACCTTGACTCGACTAGCTCGGCCCAACGTCGGCCGGCGCGAGGCTCGCGCGCGGTCAATAGCCGGGCGCCGCAGGAGGAGACAATGACTTCGGAACTCGAAAGCCGGGTGTCCCGCAAGCTGATGCTGCGGATCATCCCGTTCGTCATGCTGTTGTACTTCGTGAGCTTTCTCGATCGCGTGAATGTGGGCTTCGCCGCGTTGTCGATGAACAAGGCGATCGGTCTTTCGCCGACCGCGTTCGGCCTCGGCGGCGGGCTCTTTTTCATCGGCTATTTTCTGTTCGAAGTGCCGTCGAACCTGATCCTGCACAAGGTCGGCGCGCGGCGCTGGATTGCTCGCGTGATGGTGTCGTGGGGGCTCGTGTCGCTCGCGTCGGCGTTCGTCGTCGGGCCGACCAGTTTCTACGCGCTGCGCTTCATTCTCGGTGTCGCGGAAGCGGGCTTCTTTCCCGGCATCATCCTGTATCTGAGCCTGTGGTTTCCGGCGCGGCAGCGTGCGGTCGCGGCGGCATGGTTCATGGCCGCCGCGCCGATCTCGACTGCGATCGGCTCGCCGATTTCCGGCGCGATCATGAAACTGCCGCCGATTGCCGGACTCGTCGACTGGCAAATGCTCTACATACTCGAATCATTGCCCGCGATCATCCTCGGCTTCTGCGTGCTCAGGTATCTGATCGACAAGCCCGCGCAAGCCGAGTGGCTGCAGCCCGACGAGCGCGACTGGCTGATCGCGAGGCTGAAGCTCGAAGCCGACGCGCGGCACGCGCATGCGGGCCACACGGCCGGCGCGCTCAGCGCGTTGCGCGATCCGCGCGTGCTCGCGCTCGCGCTGATCTACTTCGGCACCTCGGCGGGACTTTATACGCTCGGCTTGTGGGCGCCGCTGATCATCCGCCAATACGGTTTCGGCACGTTCGAAACCGGGCTGCTCGCCGGCGTGCCGAGCGTGCTCGCGGTGATCGCGATGGTGCTATGGGCGAAGCACTCGGATCGCACCGACGAACGGACGTGGCATGTCGTGATTCCGTGCGCGCTTGCGTGCTTCGGCTTCGTGTTCGCCGGTAATGCGACCACCGCGTTGATGATCGTGCTTGCGCTCGTCGTCGTGAACGTGGGCATCAGTGCCGCAAAGGCGCCGCTGTGGGCGATGCCGAGCATGTTCCTGTCGGGCGCCGGAGCGGCGGCGGGCATTGCGATGATCAACTCGATCGGCAATCTCGGCGGCTTCGTCGGGCCGTTTGCGATCGGCTGGCTCAAGCACGTGACGGGCGGCTATACGGCAGGGCTTTATGTGGTCGGGGCGACGTTGGCGGTGTCGGCGGTCGTGACGCTGATGTTGAGCCGTCAGACGAAGCATGCGCCGGTCGCAGTGGGCGAAGGGCCGGGGCATTGAGCTAAACATCGATGATACGAGAGCGCCGCCGGTTGAAATGCCGGCGGCAAGCGTGAATCCATCCGATAAGTCGGTACCCCACTACCGGAAGCCGTAGACCAGAACCTTCTTCCCTTCGAACGCCTCCTGCACACCTTGCACGCAATCCATCGGGCAACTGTAGCCGTCCGGGGCCGACGCGGCCGACGGGATGCTCGCCCGATAGACGACGGATTCGACCTGCGTGCCGTCCGAAGTGACCACGATGTTCAGGTCGGTCACGACGCCGGCTGGCACGGGTCCTCCGGCGGTATAGACAACCGACATGGTGCCGGTGCAATCGGAGTTCACCGAATAAGTGCCTGTCTGCGCCGGATTGAAGGTTATCTGTCCACCTTTCGGCACGCCGTTGATGCTCCCGAAATCGGTGCGGGTAAATTTGCCGTTGCCGTCGAATGTCACGAGAGCGACGTCATCGAGGATCGACTGGGTGGCGAACGGATGCAGCACGTTGCTCGAATCCAGCAACCCAAGGATCACGCCGTGACCGATGAACCCATAGGGTCCTTTTAGCGTTGCGTTCGAGCAAAGACCGCCGCCACCGCCGCGGCCACGGTCGCCGTCATCACCACCGGCCTGCGCGGTGCCACTCAGCGACAGAAGTGCAACGGCTACAGCCGACCAAATGCTCAATTGGCGGGTCTTCATCTTCATCTCCTTGTCAGCGAATCAGGCGCGTGAAATCGCGCCGTGCAAGGGGCCTATCGGCTGCCGGATCAGGCGCCTGATTCAATCAAGCGAAAATAGTCGATTTGAAATGGCCGCAGCGATACCTGGTCGCCGTCGTGTGAGGGACCAGGGGCGGGCCAAAGTGGTGAATGGCGAAACGCTTTCACCAAGCAGTCGTATTTCGCCCGGTGTCGGCGGATACGTGCGGAAGGGATGCACGAAAGTCCGCGCAATGGTGACTTCGTGGGTCAGCCACGCCTGAAAGTCGCATAGCGAAAACCAGTGTAATCGATGCTACTTGCGGCGACCTGATGAATATCGGACAAAAGGAAGGCACATTCAGATCGCGCGCTGCGAGTCGTCGCGCTGTCTTTCGGGAGCCCCTCACCGAACCTTGTCCTCGGAATACGCTCGCACCCGTCGACGCCGCACCACCATCAATAAACAAACCCCACTTGCCGCCACAATATTCACCGCCGGATAAAACGCCACGGCCACACTCCATTTCGGCAGCGCAAGAATCGCGAGCGCGTATTTAAAAACACAGAGCGCGAAGTACAAAAGACTCTCACTCCACGGATCACGAATAGTCTTGCGAACCGTCGGCGCGAGGCCGACGAGTTCGATCAGCGTCACAAGACAGATCGACAACGTCGGATCATTGGTGAGTATCCAGAGCGGAATGGCCGACAAGGCAGCAGCAAGGCAAAGCCAATCAAAAGCGGTCCGCTGCCGTTCACCCCGAAAGACGCTCGATACGAGAACAAAGAAGCAGGTGGCCGCGATCGCCGCCGTACACCACGCCGAAGGACCCGCACCGGCGACGAACTGTCCCACAGCCGCAATCGCCGTGACGAGCGACCAGATCAACCAGGTAAAAAGATGAGGGCGTACGGTGCCGCGCCAGATCGCAAGTCCATAAGGCAGAAACGCGACCAAGGATACGATCGATCCCATGACACCGAACAGTCGAGTCATGTCCTGATCGATGCTCATCATAGGACGATCACACCCGGCATCGCCCCCGATACCGCGCCGGCGGCGCCCCACATGCACGCGTAAAAAACCGCGTAAACGCCGTCGTCGAGGCAAAGCCGACCCGTTCGCTAATCTCGCTGATCGACATCGGTGTATGCGCGAGCAGCATGCGTGCTTCGTCGATACGCATTTGCATCAGCACCTCGCTGAAGGTTTTGCACTCCGCCGCGAGCTTGCGTTGCAAGGTCCAGCGCGTCAGCGACAGCCGCTCGCAGACGATCGTCTGCAGGCTCTTCGGCTCGATCGCATCCGCGTGCTCGCGCAGCACGTCACGCAGACATCGCTCGACCGTCGGAGAAAAGCGGCCCTGCTCGCGAATCCGCTGCAAGATTCCATGCG
This sequence comes from Paraburkholderia sp. MM5496-R1, assembly GCF_050436205.1. Lineage (NCBI taxonomy): Bacteria > Pseudomonadati > Pseudomonadota > Betaproteobacteria > Burkholderiales > Burkholderiaceae > Paraburkholderia > Paraburkholderia sp. MM5496-R1. The sequence continues at coordinate 1,036,907 of NZ_JBNDLT010000003.1, read as the reverse complement.
CGGCATGCATGTGAATCTTCGCGAGCGGCGCGTTGTAGACCTCGAACGCGCGATCCAGCGCGGACGACTGCAACACCATCCGATTGCACGCCTGATCGAGTTGAACGCGCACGCCCAACGTCCCGCTAAGCGCCGCGATCGCCCCGAGCCGCGCATCGGTGACACCCGCGTCGCGCACGCGCAGTCGCACGTCGTAGAGCTTTGCCACACCCGCTATCAGCGCGAAGTTGCCGAGCGCGCTCGATGCGTTGCGCCCCTCGCCTTCCGTCACATATTCGAATGCGACTTCGTCGCCGTGCTCCTGCATGACGAGCCAGTCGACATTACCGATCAGGTCACGATACGTGACGTAATTGCGCAATGCATCGCGCAGCGTCGGGCTATTGCAGAGCACGCCCGCAAGCTCGGGGAAATACAGCAGACCATCGAACACGTCGCCCTCCGGCGCGCCGCGCATCAGGCAGCTTTCCGCAAGCTGGAGCATTGCGACGTGCTTGTCGCCCGGCACGCGCGCATCGGCCGCGGCGATGTCGGCCTCGTCGATGCCGATATCGTGGGCCACTTTGCTGCGATCGAGGCCCTCGCGCTCCGCCGCGTCGAGCAACCCTCGATAGATGCGCGCTGAAACGGACTTCTGACGCAAATCCACTTTGCCTCCTCCGGTCGAAACCTGTCTGCGGGTTTTCCTGACTCTTCATCGGTCAAGTGCTGCACCTATCGGTCAAGCGCGTTTCGGGCGCATCCCTAGAATTTCTTTCGGCGCATTACCACGAGCGCTTAGCGTAACAGGACGCGTCACATGCCGGTAGCGCGTCGATACAACGTTACGCAATGCAAATCACATGACCGACAACGACAACACGGAGCGAGATGATGAGAAGGAAGCTGACGATACCCTTTGCCGCAAGCGCCATCGCCTGCGGTGTCGCGCTGGTACTCGCCGCCTGCGGCAATGGCAGCAACATCAGTGACCCGCCGTTGCCGTCCGATCCCGATGCGCGCGCCGATGCGCGTGCCGCCGCGCTCGTCCAGAAGATGACGACCGCCGAAAAGATTCAGCTCGTGCACGGCGTGGGCATCCCCAACGCGGGACTCGGCGGTCCGTATCCGGCCGGCGTCAACGGAGCCGGCTATATTCCCGGCATCGCGCGGCTCGGCATTCCGGGCCTTGCAATGGCCGATTCGGCCGGCGGCGTCAATGTCGTCAACTCGAACGCGACGGCGCTGCCCGCGCCGGTGGCGCTCGCGGCAAGCTGGGACCCCACGCTGGCGAACCAATACGGCGCGCGTATCGCGACCGAGCTGCGCGTGCTCGGTTATGGCGAAGGTCTCGGCGGTGGCGTCAATCTCGCGCGCGAACCACGCAATGGCCGCACCTTCGAGTACATGGGCGAAGATCCGGTACTGACCGGCACGCTGAGCGCCGCGCGCACGATCGGCACGCAGGCGCAGAACGTCATCGCGACGATCAAGCACTACGCGATGAACGATCAGGAAACGAACCGCATGACCAGCAACTCGGTCGTCGACGAACGCACGATGCGCGAAACCGAACTGCTCGCGTTCGAGCTCGGCGTCACGCAGGGAACGCCCGGCAACGTGATGTGTTCGTACAACCTGGTGAACGGCGTGTATGCGTGCGAAAACCCGTATCTGCTGACCACCGTGCTGAAGAACGAGTGGGGCTTCAAGGGCGTGGTGCAGTCGGACTGGACAGCCACGCACAGTACGGTCGCCTCGGCATTGGCTGGCCTCGATGAAGAAGAGCCCGGCGATCTCGGCGGCGGAGCGTCGATTCCGGGCTTTACGCTGACGTCGTATTTCAACACCGCGCTGACGAGCGCGGTCAACGCCGGCAGCGTGCCGATGTCGCGACTCAACGACATGGTTCAGCGCAAGCTTCGCACGATGATTCGCTACGGCGTCTTCGATTCGCCGCCAACCACCGGAGGAAGCGTCGATCAGACCGCGGGCAATGCGCTCGCGTTGCAGGTCGCGCAGCAATCGTCGGTATTGCTGAAGAACGCGGTGGCGAGCGGCGATTCGCAGCCGGTGCTGCCGTTGAACGCGGCGGGGCTGTCGTCGATCGTGGTGATCGGCGCTCACGCGGATGCAGGCGTGCTGTCGGGCGGCGGCTCGGGCGCGGTGCCGGCGGCCGCGGGCAACGCGGTGTCCGGTTGCGTGTCGCCGTCGCCGCTGTTGAGCACCTGCGCGACGTGGTACAAGTCGGCACCGCTGGCCGCGATCCAGGCGAAGGCGCCGAACGCAAGCGTGACCTTCGTCGACGGCACGAACGCGGCGACAGCGGCGACCGCCGCCGCGAAGGCGGATGTGGCGATCGTGTTCGCGACGCAATGGGAAAGCGAGGGCGCGGATCTGCCGAGCCTGAGCCTGCCGAGCAATACGACTGACAGCTATAACCAGAGCTACGATCAGAACGCGCTGATCAGCGCGGTCGCGGCGCAAGCGAAGCGCGTGATCGTCGTGCTCGAGAACGGCAGCCCGGTCCTGATGCCGTGGCTATCCAACGTGCACGGCGTGCTCGAAGCGTGGTATCCGGGCGTGCAGGGCGGCCAGGCGATTGCCGATCTGCTGTTCGGCGCCGTGAACCCGTCCGGCAAATTGCCGATCACGTTCCCGATGCAGGACGCGGATCTCCCGCAACCGACGATCTCGGCCACCGATACCACCGTTACCTACAGCGAAGGACTCTTCATGGGTTATCGCTGGTATGACGGCAAGCAGATCGCGCCGCTGTTCCCGTTCGGTTATGGGCTGTCCTACACGAGCTACAGCTACTCGGGCCTCAACGCGCAAGTGGATGCGAGCGGCAACGTGAAGGTGACCTTTACCGTCAAGAATACGGGCTCGCGCGCGGGCGCGGAAATCGCCGAAGTTTATGCCGCGTTGCCGAGCGGTCTGGGCGAACCGCCGAAGCGTCTGGTCGGCTGGCAAAAGGTCGCGCTGCAGGCGGGGGAGTCGCAGCAGGTCAGCGTATCGATTGCGCCGAAGCTGCTGTCGACGTGGGACGCGACCAACCACGTGTGGAAGCTCAACGGCGGCGTCTATCAGATGATCGCGGGGGCTTCTTCGCGCGATCCGAATGCGTTGACGGCGTCGGTGACGATCGCGGGGCATTGAGCGCTGAGGTTTTGAACTGGAAAGCCTGGTAGCCGGGTAGCGGGGTACGGGGTCGAGCGCCGTATCCCGCCGGCACGCGTTCGGCATGTCAGTGGCCGGGCAGACGATAAGCGAACTCGTACGAATGCGCGCCGTCGACGATGTCGATCCGGAACTCGCCTTCAATGCCGCTCAGCTCGCCCGTGCCTGAATCCGGCACGACCGTCACCGCCAGCGCCGCTGCGCCGCGATTCATCACGCCGATATGCTGCAGCACGAACGTGCCCTGCTTGCCCGCCAGCGTGCCAGTGACCTGTTCGAGCGCGACATAGCCGGCCGAGCCTTTGACGTTCGTCATCGCGCTCAGCATTTGCCCTTGGGTGGTCGCGGCGAGATCGCCGGAGATCTGCTTGTCGATCGACATGCGGCCGAGCTTCGATTCGGCCTCCGCGTTTTCAAACGGCATCGGGTGAAGGGAGACGATGAAGGTGCCTTTTGCGACGTGGTGAGTCATCGGAATTTCCTCCTGGCTTGAACGGGCGACGGCGAAGCGGCGAAACGAACCGTGACGCTTCCGAACCGTAGCACACGTCGCTGTCAGGGCGCTGCACGCGCAGTACTGTCGGCCGTGCCGAACGCGTCCGCGAACTCGCGCTTCAACCACGCGAGCGCCGGGTCCTGGTCGTGCGCCGCGGCCCACATCAGCGAAACCTCGTAGCCCGGCACCTCGAATGGCAGCGGACTCAGCGCGAGACCGAGCGTATCGCGCCAGACGCGGCCGATGAACTCCGGCACCGTCGCGATCGCCGCCGTGCGTTGCACGATGAACGGACTGGTCGCGAAGTTCGAGCTCGAAAACACGACGTCGCGCTTCAGTCCCTGCATCTCGAGTCGTTCATCGATGAAGCCGCGCAGCTCGGCGCTGAACGAAGTCAGCACATGGCGGTGGCGCAGAAACTCGTCTATCGACAGATGCTTGCGGCGCGTCCTGACGAGCTGGGGGTTGTAGACGCTCACGAAGCGCCATGAAAACAGCGGCGTGAATCGCTGCCACGGCACGCATTCGCGGAATACGCCGACCGCGAGTTCGATCGCGCCATCGTCGAGCATCGCGGCGGCGCGCGTCGAATCTGTGGAGCGCGCGATCAGCTTCACGCCGGGTGCGGTGTCGGTGAGGCGCGCGATGATCTCGGGCATCAGCAGCAGTTCGAGCGAATCGCTGAGGCCGATGCGGAACACCCGCTGCGCGCGGGCCGGATCGAAGACGGACGGCTGCGTGAGCGCCTGATGCAGCGATTGCAGGAACGGCTCGATCTGCCGCGCGAGTTCGAGCGCGCGCGGCGTCGGCGTCATGCCTTGCGGCGTGCGCACGAACAACTCGTCGCCGAACGTCTCGCGCAAGCGCTTGAGCGCGCCGCTGACGGCCGGTTGCCCAAGAAACAGCCGCTGCGCGGCACGCGTGACGCTGCGCTCTTCCAGCAGCGCGCGGAAGGTCAGCAGCAGGTTCAGGTCGAAGCGCCGAAAATCATTTTCAATGATGTTGGCCATGACGTTAAACGATTTGAGTGATGGGCTCGCACCGCGCATTCTACTGCCACGGGGTCTTCCGTTCACACTCAGGAGCAATGACATGGACTGGCAAAATCAGAAGGTCGTGGTGCTAGGTGGCTCGTCGGGCATTGGGCTCGCGCTGGTGAAGCGGCTCGTGACGGCTGGCGCGAGCGTCGTCGCGGTGGGGCGCGACCGCGCCAAACTGGACGATGCGCTGCTTGGCATCGGTGGACAGGTGACGAGCGAGGCGCTCGATTGCGCCGATCGCGCAGCGCTCGGACACTTCTTCGGCGGCCTCGGCCGGATCGATCATCTGGTGATGACGCTGTCGGGCGGCGAAGGCGCGGGGCCGTTTGCCGAACTGGATCTGGCCGCGCTGCGGCGTGGCTTCGAGGCCAAGTTCTGGCCGCAGCTCGAAGCCGCGCAGACCGCGCTACCCACGCTGCGTCGCGACGGCAGCCTGACGTTTCTGACCGCGATTTCGGCGCGCATCGCGAATCCGGGCACGGCGGGTCTGGGTGCGATCAACGGCGCGCTCGAAAGCATGATCGGCACGCTGGCGCGCGAGCTTGCGCCGCTGCGCGTAAACGCGGTGTCGCCGGGTGTGATCGATACGCCGTGGTGGGACAGATTGCCCGCGAGCGTGAAGAGTGAGCTGTTTCGGCAGCAGAGCGAAACGCTACCGGTGCGGCGCGTCGGGCAGGCCGACGATGTCGCGCACGCGCTGCAGTTTTTGCTGGAGAACACGTTCATGACGGGGGCGGTGATTGAGTGTGATGGCGGCTTGCGGCTACTGTGAAGTACGGGCGCGGGAATGCGTGGTCAGGCGTTCTTCGCCCGCTGAACGCGAACCGGCAGAAACATCGCCGCCGCGAAGCACGACAAATGCAGCCCGGCCAGCAGCACGAACGTCGGCAGAAAGCGGCCGGGCTGTGCACCCGAAACACCGTGCAACGTCGACGCTATCACCATCGAAAGCAGCGTCGTCGCGAACGGACCGCCCACTCTCTGCGCGATGTTCAACGCAGTATTCGCAACCGCGAGCCTTTCTCTCCCGATCGACGAATACGCGGCCGAGATCGACGGCACGCTGATCGTCCCCTGACCGACGCCCGCAAAGAACAGACCGACCGCGGCCCATCCGGCGGAGAACGAATCAACGCTCAGCCACAGAAACACGAGCGTGCTCAGAAACGCCAGCAATGCGCCGCCCGCCGCGAGCGCGCGGCAGCCGAGCCGCTCGGTCAACCATCCGAGCAGCGGAAATGAGCACATCATGCCGACGCCGGTTGCCGCGAGCAGGCCGCCCGCGTGCGTGGCCGACAAACCGCAGCCCGCGATCAGAAAAAGCGGCACGGCGAGCTGCCGTCCATACATGATCCCGTTCGCGAAGAACTGGGCGAGTGCGGCGACCGAGAACGTACGTGTCGCAAACAGGCGCACGTCGATCAGCGCGGTGTGGCCTTTGCGCGCCGCGTACAGCCCGAAGCCGGCGAGAAACGCGACGCCCGCGAGCAGACACGCCAAGCCCACCGCTCGCGACGCGTCCTGAAGTCCATAGACAAGCGCGACGAGCCCAGGGGAGATCAACGCAAAGCCGGTGAAATCGAACGATCGCTTCTGCGACTCGGTGGTATCGCGCGGCAGCAGCAACACCGCCATCGCGACGCCGAAAGCGCCCACCGGAACGTTGACGAAGAACAGCCAGGGCCAGCTCGCGTGCGCGAGCACGAGGCCGGCCAGCACCGGGCCGAGAATCGGACCAAGCAGAATGGGTAGCGCGGTGTAGCCCATCACCCGCTCGAGGTTCTTGCCGGCCACGCGTCCGATCATCATTTGTGCCATCGGCCCGAGCACACCGGCAACGAGGCCCTGGAAGATGCGCGCGCCGATCAGCTCGCCGATCGTCTGCGCCGCGCCGCACAGCATCGACGCTATCGTGAACGTCGAAAAGCAGAACAGGTACAGCCGCTTCGCGCCGATGCGGTCGACCAGCCAGCCGTTGAGCGGCAACATCAACGCCATCGCGAGCAGGTAGCCGCTGACGATCCACTGCGCGGTAGCGATCGACGCATCGAGCGTATGGCCGATCGCCGACAGCGACACGTTGACCAGCGTCGAGTCCATCTGCGACATGAACGAGCCGATCGACACGACCGCCGCGACTTTCCACACGGTCGGATCGATCCGCGTGGAAGCGGATGCGCAGGCGCGCTCGCGCATGCCGCTCATCGGTCCGCGCGTGTACAGATGAAGGTCTGGCGTTCGGTCGAGCTCATGTGCCGGCTCACGCTGCCTTGCCGCTCGCGCTCGCCGCGGCCGCAGGCTGTACCTGCTCGAGATGGCGCAGCAGCTTCGTCACCATCACAACGACGACGAACGCGAGGACCACGAAGAACAGCGCGAGCGGTGTGAGCACCTGCACCGACACGAAGCCGGCCAACCCCATCATCGCCGATGAAACCAGCAGCAGCGCGCAGCCGAGAATCGCGCTCGTCAGACCCGCGATGTGCGGGAACAGCGAGTTGCCCTTCGCCATCAGCGTCGGATACATCGCGCCGGCGCAGAAGCCCATCACGAGCACAGGCGTCGCGAGCGTCCACACGCGCAGACCGACCGTCAGCGCGAGCAGCAGCATCGCAAGCGACGCGGCCGCCATCAGCCGTGCGCCGATGCGCAGCCGCTGCTCGGCGCTCGGCAGGCCCGGACCGTGCAGGCGATTCGACAGACCGCCAAGGAAGTACATCATGCCGATGCCGAGCGCGAGGTAGCCGAAGAAGGTCGGCGGCTTGTGCAGCGTGGTCTGCACCATGAACGGCCCGACGATGTTGAACACCAGCAGGATGCTGTAGCACAGGCCCTGCGCGAGGAAGCAGCTCTGGAACACGGGGCTCGCGAGCACTTTGCGCGCGTTCGCGGTCAGCGTGCGCGGTTCGAGATGGACGGGCTTCGGCAAGGTCTCGCGATAACGCCACAGCAGCGCCCACATCACCAGCGAATAGATCAGCAGAAACACGAGGCACGCGCGCCAGCCGAACGCGGTCTGCAGATGCGCGCCGATCACCGGCGCGACGATCGGCGCGAGCCCCCACGCGATCGACATGTACGTGAACGCATGCAGCAAGGCCTGACCCGCGAACGAATCGGTGATGATCGCCTTCGCCAGCAGGTTCGTGCTCGCGATGCCGAAGCCCTGCAGTGCGCGGGCGAGGATGAACGTCTCGAGATTGGGCGCCGCGAGCGACAGCAGGCAGCCGACCGTATAGACCGTCAGACCGAACGCGAGCACGCGCTTGCGGCCATACGCGTCGGCGATCGGACCGAAGATCAGCTGACCGAACGCGTAGGCGGCCATGTAGCCGGTGACGCTGATCTGGATCGCTTGCGGCGAGGTGCCGAAGTAGCGCGCCATCGCGGGCAGCGCGGGCACGTAGATGTCGATGGCGAGCTGTCCGGCGGACGCGAACAGGCAGATCAGGAATAGCAGGAAGCGCGGCGAGTTCGGGGCGGAGTCGGCGGAAGCGGGGTGGTCGGCGGTGGCGTGGCTCATGGGCGCATCGAAAGGGAACACTGGCGGCGCGGGCATCGATGCGTTCGGATATCGAACGGAAAAGGCGCGAATGCCCCCGGCATTATCGCCGGGTATTGTGCCCGTCGTATGGCAGGAAGTGGGATAGTCCCTGGCGGGGGTGTGGAATGGCGCGGCCGACGAGCGCGCTATCCCGCCGCAACGAGGCTCATTTCGCGCAGTCCTCGATCGACCGCAGCAACGCGCCCTGGTCTGCCGGGTCCTGGAAGAACGCGACGAAGCTCGCATGCTCGTCGTTTGCGATGCGGCCGGAGCAGTCCTTGCCTTTGAGCGGGGGGCGAGACGCCGTCCAGATCATCGCCATCACGGCGAAAGCCAGCACGACGCCTGTAAAGACGAGCCCGAGCAGTAAGGACCTGGCGTCGTCCGATATTGCGTCTAGCCGATGCGAAGCCGCCCGCGGCCCGCAATGCATATCGCGGATCTCGAGAGCCGCGTCGGCGCGCCGCTGTTGTCGCGCAAACGCGGTCAGGTGCGGGCCTCGGCGATCGGCGAGACGCTGGTGGCCTATGCGCGTCAGATGCTGGCCAATGCCGAGCAGGCACTGGAGGACGTGCGGCGACAGGTGGAAGGGCTCGGCGGACGGGTTCGGCTCGGCGCTTCCACCGCGGCCATCGCGAATCTGCTGCCGCAGGCGTTGGAACGACTGGCCGCCGGGCATCCCGGCATCGATGTGCAAATCGCCGTGCTGACTTCGCAGGAAACGCTGACGCGACTCGCCCAGGAGTCGCTCGACGTGGGCGTCGTGGCGCTGCCGCAAGCGCTGCTACGAGGGCTATCGATCGAAACATGGCGCCGCGATCCGGTGGTCGCGTTCATGCCGGCCGGGTGGACGTGTCCAGCTCGCATCACGCCGCAATGGATCGCTGCGAAGCCGCTGATTCTGAACGACGCGACCACACGGCTTTCGCGTTTGACGACGGAATGGTTCAGCGCGGCGGGGCAGCACCCCACGCCGCGCATCCAGCTCAACTACTCGGATGCGATCAAGAGTCTCGTCGCAGCGGGATACGGCGCCGCGCTGCTGCCGCAGGAACCGAGCCGCTCGTCGGCCGACGCGCGCATCGTCACACGGGCGCTGCGCCCTGCGTTATGGCGACAGCTGGGCCTGGCCTTTCGCGCGGGTCCCGTGGAGCGTCCGACTCAGCATGTGCTCGACGTATTGCGGAGTTTGCGGTTGAGCTAGCGGGGCTGTGTTACGTCGCCGACGCTTTCCGCCTCTCCTCCTCGCGATAAAGCACGAACTCTTCCGCCAACGCTTTTGCAACGGAAGCCCTACGCGTGATTCAAGGCGGTGTCGCGGCGTACTCAATACTCAGGTCTCGATCAGATGCAGAAACTGCCTTACCCGTGGACTGCTGCCTTCACCAAAGAAGGCTTGCGGTGTCGTGTCTTCGGCAACCACGCCGCCGTCCATAAAAACAACCCGATCCGCTACATCTCGCGCAAACCGCACTTCGTGCGTGACGATCAGCATCGTCATGCCCGCTTTGGCAACGTCGCGCATGACGGTCAGGACATCCTCCCGCAGCGCTGGATCGAGAGCAGACGTGGGCTCGTCGAAGAAGATGACCTCAGGATCCATCGCGAGCGCCCGCGCGATCGCTACGCGCTGCTTCTGACCGCCGGACAGCCGTGCCGGATATTCGTTGGCTTTTGCGGCCAGCCCAACCTGTGTCAGCAGGTGAATTGCGCGCTCCGACGCTTGCGCACGAGGGACACCCTTGACGCTGACCGGACCTTCCATCACGTTTTCCAGTGCTGTCCTGTGCGGAAAGAGGTTAAACGACTGGAACACCATCGCGGTGCGCTGGCGGATCGCGCGGATCTTCTTCTGATTCTGGCGTGACGGTTTTGACAAACCGTTGCATTCGACATCAATGCCGCATACTGTCACGCTGCCGGCATCCGGTACCTCGAGGAAGTTCAGCGAGCGCAGCAGCGTGGTCTTGCCCGACCCGGAGGGACCCATTACAACGACAACCTCGCCTTTCGATACGCTGAAATCGACGCCGCGCAAGACATGGTTGTCGCCAAATGCCTTCGAAAGTCCACGGACTTCAATCGTCCTGATATCAGTATTCATACAAAACGCCTCGAAATGCGATTCTCGAGGACGGTCTGGACGATCGTGAGAATCTGGTTGATGCCCCAGTAGATCAGGCCGACCATCAGGAACATTTCCATGTAGCGGAAGGTGGAGGCGCCGACCTGGTCGGCGACGCGGGTCAGTTCTACCACCGTAATTGTCGAAGCGAGGGATGTATCTTTGATGAGTGCAATCATGCGGCTGCCGACAGGCGGAATGGCGATGCGTAGTCCTTGGGGAAGAATAACCCGCGACATGGCTTTCCAGTAACCCATGCCCAGCGACATCGCAGCTTCCCACTGGCCCTTGTCCACCGCGTTGATGCCGGAACGGAAGTTCTCGCTCAGATACGCGGCCGAAAACAGTGTGAGCGCGAGGAGCGCGGCGGGAACCGGGTCAAGTGTCAGACCGTACCGGGGCAAACCGAAATAGATCAGCAGTATCTGCACGAGCAGCGGCGTACCACGGAAGATGGATACATATGCGAATGCGAAGGCGCGTAGTGCGCCTATGCTGGAGATACGAGCCAAGGCGACAAGCAACCCTAGCGTCGAACCGAGCACAAACGACAACAAACCGAGAAAGAGTGTCATCAGCACCGCACTCTTTAACAGCGGAAGCGAGCGCATGAAAAGCTCGATCATGACTACTCCTTGTGTGCCTTCGCTTTGGTGATCGTGCCGGCCATATCGTAATCTTGCCCGACCCACTTCCTGGCAAGGGCCTCGATCGTCCCGTCAGCCATCATGTCTGCAATCGCCTTATCGACCGCTGCGAGCAGGGCCGGTTGGCCTTTCTGCAAAGCCGGCGCTGATAGCTGGTAGATCAAGGGTTCGCCCACTTCCTTGACCGGTAAATGGTTGACGTTGGCGTACTTCATGCCGCCGAAGTGCGAGATGATGACTGCGTCGATACGTCCATTGCCCAGATCGCTGAAGACGAGTCCCCCGTTATCGTACGAACGAATGTCGGAGTCATGCAGGTGTGCTCGTGCCCAAGTTTCATTGCTCGAGCCAGTGACCACTCCCACTCGCTTGCCTTTAAGGGTTTCCTTGCCCTTAATGTCTGTGTTGCCGGCGGGTACGAAAATGCGGAAATCCTCCACGCCGTATGGTTCGCCGAAATCAACCTGTTGTTGCCGTTCAGGTGTAGGCGTGAGATCGTTCATCACAAGGTCGTACTTGCCCGTCTTCAACCCTTCCACGAAGTTCTTGAACGAATCGGCGACGAATACTACGTTCGGCACGCCAATGCGCTTGCCGACTTCCTTTGCAATTGCAACGTCATAGCCGACAGGTTGATTGTTTTCGTCAAGCATGCTCCATGGGGGACTACTCTGGGTGTTGGCCACGCGCAATGTGCCATTCGCCTTCACCTGCGCGAGAAGATCCGCTGCCTGCACAGTAGCGGGTGAACTGAATGCCGCGGAAAGCGTCACGAAACTCGCTACCGTGGCAAAGCGTCTCCATCCATTGATTGATTTCATCTCGTACTCACTCATCCAGGTAAATTGAATTAAAAAATCTACGCAGCGGTTGCCCGGGCGCGTCCGAATGCGTCAAGACCGGCATTCAGATCCGCAAGCAGCATCGCCGGGTCCTCCAACCCGATCGAAAGGCGCACGATAGGCTGGTCGGTAAGCGGGAACGCACGCTCGGCCTGCAACGGGGCCGGGTAGTAGGCAGCGAGGCTATGCACGCCTCCCCAGCTCGCCCCGATGGGGAAATACTGGAGCGTATCGAAGAATGCGTTGAACGCGTCCTCCGCCGCGGGCTGGAGGATCAGGGAGAAGAGACACCCGCTGCTCGCAAAATCCCGCTTCCAGATGGCATGACCGGCATCGGACGGCAGTGCCGGGAACAGCACCTTGCTCACTTCCGGGTGACGTTCTAGTTCCCTCGCAATCTGCAGCGTTGAGGCGCTCTGGGCAGCGAAGCGGACCTTCAGGGTTTGCAGGCCTCGCATGACGAGGAAGCAGTCATCAGGGCTGGTCTGCTGGCCGAGAACGCTCTGCGTCTCGCGCAAGGTCGCGTAGTAATCCGCGTCGTTCATGCTGATGCAGCCCGCCAGTAGATCCGAATGACCACCAAAAAATTTCGTCGCGGCTTCGACGCTGAAATCCACACCATGTTCGAGCGGCTTGAAAGCGAGCGGACTTGCCCAGGTGTTGTCCATCATCGTCAATACGCCGTGACGTTTCGCGACTTCGACGATCGCCGGAATGTCGGGCATCTCCATCGTCACCGTCCCCGGCGACTCCATGCAGATCATGCGGGTGTTGGGCTTGATGTACTTTTGAATCGCAGCCCCGATTGCCGGCGGATACAGTTCGACCTCGACGTCGAAGTGCGCCAGCCACTTATGCGCGAATGTCTTGAGCGCGCCGTAGCAGGCAGCGGACACCAGCAGGTGATCGCCGCCGCGCACGAAGCCCATCACGGTCGTCATCAGCGCGGATTGACCGGAAGGCGTCACCACGCAATGCGCGCCACCTTCGAGCTCGGCGATGCGGTGCTCCAGTTCACGAGCCGTTGGCGTTCCGGTGATGCCATAGCTGTAACCGTCCGGTTGCCGCTCCTTGCGGCGCGAAAACTCGGCCAGAGAATCGAATACAACTGTCGATGCCCGCATGACAGATGGGGACAGGCTGCGGAACGGCTGCGGCGCTTTCTGGGGATTGCTTGTCATCTTGCTCCCGGCGATGCCTCGTGGTGGATTGATGATCGAAGTTTACTTTTACCCGGGATTGCATCAACATCGGAAATAATTAGGTCAATAAGTGTAGGTTATGCGGATCAGGGATATTGAAGTGTTCAGGGCGGTCATGAACGCAGGAAGCACGAGCAAGGCGGCGGCCCTGCTCGGCATTTCGCAACCGGCTGTCAGTCAGGCCATCAGGCGTCTGGAAACCATGGCGGACTTCGGCCTGTTCGAGCGGATACGCAGCCGGCTCGTTCCCACCCAGGAAGCCGTCGCCCTGATGCGTGAGGTTGACCAGTACTTTCGCGGATTTGAGGTCATCGAGCATCGAATCCGTAGTTTGCGCTCCTACGGATTGGGCCGGATGGCGATCGCCTCTCTGCCGGCACTGGGCACAGGCTTTCTGCCACGTGTCATTGCGGCGTTCGATGCCCCGTCCAGAAACGTGCAAATTTCGCTACAGGTGATGAGTTCGCGCGAAGTGCATGAGAAGGTCTCGGCTGGACAGGTGGATTTCGGCCTGATGTCCGACGAGATGTCGATGGCCGGCCTCGAACACTCGGTGTTCGCGCGTATGCGGGCTGTCGCAGTGATGAACTCGCATCATCCTTTGGCCACGCGTCCTGTCATCGCTGTTGCGGACCTGCCTGAATTTCCTTTCATCGCGCTGAATCCCGAAGACAGCACCAGGCTACGCCTGGAAACGCAACTCACGGCACGCGAAATCCGTCTCAAACCGGTCGTCGAGACGCCGTATTCGCACACGATCTGCGAACTGGCGCTCGCTGGAGTCGGTATAGGAATCGCTCATCCGCTCGTGACGTTGGACTTCGCAGAGCGGGGACTCGTCGTGAAGCCGATCGACATCGAGGTAATGTTCACAGGAGTGCTGGTGTTTCGCCCTGGTACCCCACTCACGGAAACCGCGAGGCAGTTCATGCGGCACATGAGAATGCAGCTCGAACGTGACCAGAAGGCGCTCAAAAGGGTGCTGGCGAATTGATCGGATAGAAATCGGAGACGCTTGATCGCTACATCGCGCCTGGCCTTGTCACGTTCGACACCGCGTTCGAGCGACGGCTCGAACGCGCGCAAGCGCAAGGTGAACACGATGCTGCCGGGCGTCCCGCGCTGATCTGCGGGACGCCAGCCAGAACATGGGCCAAAACACCAGCTAAAAAGCAGCCACGCGAGTGCGATTTGCGCGCGTGTCGTGCCTCCAAAGCTCGAAACAAACTGAAACACGCAGGTTAAGCGCTTTGCGGAATAAAACGGCACACTTGGGCGTTTGCCTGATACCAGTAGCGTCGATTTTCAAACAGCTTTCACGGCATTCATCGCCCTCGCGAACGGAACCCCCATGAACACCCAAGCGAATTCCCTGACCGATTCGACCGATGCCTCTCGCCCGCCGCGCTATACGCGCACCGCGATGACGCTGCACTGGCTGATCGCGTTGCTGATGTGCGTCAATTTCGTGCTCGCTCTGTCCGCCGATTCGCTGCCCGACGACTGGGTGCGTCCGGTGATCGACACACACAAATCGATCGGCATCACGGTGCTCGGGCTCGCGCTGCTGCGCATCCTGTGGCGCGTGTCGCACAAGCCGCCGCCGTTGCCGCGCGAGTTTCCGTCGTGGGAAAAGATTGCCGCGCACCTCGCGCACTTCGCGCTGTATTTGCTGATGATTGCGTTGCCGCTGTCCGGCTGGCTGCACGATTCCGCTTGGAAAGACGCGGCCACGCATCCGATGCAGTGGTTCGGCCTGTTCCAATGGCCGCGCTTCGGCTATGTGATGCATCTCGACCCGACGCTGAAAGAGACGTTGCACGATCGCTTCGGCGCGCTGCATGCGTGGCTCGGTTATGCGCTCTATGCGTTGCTGGCGATGCATATCGGCGGCGCGCTCAAGCATGAGTGGCTCGATCGCAAATCGGTGTTGAAGCGCATGACGCCGTGAAGCCGCCGCGTGTTTTTGATGGCGCGAACACAGCTTCGCCAACTAACCGCAACCCAGTTGAACCTGAAACACTCACCTTGAAGAAGACCCTAGAACAGGCACTCGCTGTCGCGTCGCCGCGCATTCTGCCGCGTCGCGCGACGCTATCGAGCACGCTGATCCATTCCAGCGTCGTCGTGCTGTGGGCACTGCTGTTCGCGCGAGCATTCTTTCTGCGTGGCGCGCTCGCGTGGTCGACCGGTATTGCGTATGTCGCATACGACACGTTGCTGCTCGCGTTCGTCACGTGGAAGTCGTTGCCGCTCACGCGCGGCGCGGCGCCGCTCGAAGCCGACCACGAACGGCGCGAGTTGCCGGCCATGGGTGTCATCGTCGCGTCGCGTAACGAGGCGGCCGTGTTGCCGGTCACGCTCGCCGCGCTGCTGCGGCAAACGCACGGCCCCGCGCAGATCGTGATCGCCGACGACGGCTCCACCGACGCCACCGCCGAGCTGCTCACGCAACGCTTCGGCCTCACGCCCGCCGCCGACGGCGTGCTGAGCGCGCCGAGCTCGCAGCATCCGAACCTGTTCTGGCTGCGCGTGCCGCACGGCGGCAAGGCCCGCGCGCTGAACGCCGCGATCACCGTGATGACGACCGACACCGTGATGACCGTCGACGCCGACACGATGCTCGACGACGACGCCACCTACGCGATGCGCGCCGCGTTCGCGAGCGAGCCGTCGCTCGTCGCGGCAGCGGGCATTCTCGTGCCGGTCTGCGGCAAGTCGCTGTCGGGCCGCGTGTTCCAGTGGTTCCAGACCTACGAGTACATGCGCAACTTCATCGCGCGTTTCGCGTGGATGCGCGCGGACAGCCTGCTGCTGATCTCGGGCGCATTCGCGTCGTTCCGGCGCGATGCGCTCGTCGCGGTCGGCGGCTTCGATCCGCAGTGTCTGGTCGAGGATTACGAACTGATTCACCGGCTGCGCCGCTATTCGGTGGATCACGAGCTCGGCTGGGACGTGCGCGTGGTCGGCGAAGCGCATGCGCGCACCGATGCGCCCGACACCCTCGCAAGCTTTCTGCGCCAGCGCCGCCGCTGGTTCGCGGGCTTCCTGCAGACGCAGTACTGGAACCGCGACATGACCGGCAATCCGCGCTACGGTACGCTCGGCATGCTGATGCTGCCGGTCAAGGCGGTCGACACGATGCAGCCGATCTACGGCCTTACGGCATTCGCATTGCTACTCGGTTTTCTGTTCGGCGGACACGGGGCAATCGTCGTGTCGATCTTCAGCGTGATCGGCCTGAAAACGGCGATCGATCTGGCGTTTTACCTGTGGAGCATCCATCTCTACCGGCGCTGGACCGGCGAGCGCAGTGGCAACAGTCTCGGCATGGCGATGCTCGCGGCCGTTGCGGAGCCGTTCTCGTTCCAGCTCGCGCGTCATCTGGGCGCCGCGCTCGGCTGGCTGCATTTTCTGCGCGGCGGCCGCGCGTGGGGCGTGCAACGGCGCTCCGGGCTCGTTGCGGTCGACGAGGATTGAGCAGCTCGAAGTGCAGGTCAATGTTTCCGTAGGGCGGGTGTGGTAAAGGAAGCTCGTCACCCTGATGCGCGCTGCCGCGCAATGTGTGCTGCGATGCATCGCGCATGCCGGCGAAAGTGCCATGCGGCGGCTGCATCAAGTAGACTGATGAAGATGCCGCACTGCCCTGCAGCGCGGCAACCTTCCATCCGCTGGTGCACGGAGGCTTGACCTATGCATGCAGTTCCCCCGCTCGAACAGGAACAGGAATCCGCAGGCGCAACGCTCGCTGCCGCGCCTGCTCAAGCCACTCACGAGGCGCCGGTGCGCGATCTGCGCCGCGTCGCCATTCATCCGGATTACTGGTACCCACTCGCGTGGTCGCATGAAGTGAAGCGCGGCAAGACGCTCGGCGTGACCTTCGCCGGCGATCCGATCGTGCTCGCGCGCACCGGGAGCGGCAAAGTGTTCGCGCTGGAAGATCGCTGCGCGCATCGGCAGGTGCCGCTGCATCAGGGCGTGGTCGACGGCGAATCGATTCGCTGCGGCTATCACGGCTGGACCTACGACTGCTCGGGCAAGTGCATCGACGTGCCGTACCTGGGCCGCGAGCGTCTACCGAACGGTGTGCGCTCGTATCCGTGTCAGGAAGTGGAGGGGCTGATCTTCGTGTTTCCCGGCGACGCCGCGCTCGCGGAGGAGCGGCCGTTGCCGGGCTTTCGCTCGGTGTCCGACCCGAAGTACAAGACGCGCCGTTTCGGCCGTCCGGTCAAGTGTCATTATTCATTCATGCACGAGAACCTGATGGACATGAATCATCAGTTCCTGCATCGCCGCCAGATGGGGCGCATGCGCGCGCGTTCGCTCGGGCGGCGGCGCGGTGAGGGCTGGGTCGAGGTCGACTACACGTTTGCGCGCATGGAGGGGCAGCAGCCGCTAGGCGAGGCGATGGTGTTCGGCGAGAGGCGCAAGACCGGTGGCTCCGGCGACAAAGACGTCATGACGATCCGCACCGAATACCCGTTCCAGACGCTGCAAATCCGCAACGACGAGCAGACGCTGGTGATGGACCTGTGGATCGTCTATGTGCCGCTCGACCGCGAGCAGCGCACCAACCGAACGTTCGGGCTGCTGTCGATCCGCAAGCCCGGCATTCCGGGTGTGATGAATCTCGCATGGCCGCTGCTGGTGTGGTTCACCGAACGCATTTTCAAGGAGGATCGCGAGATCGTCGAGGCGGAGCAACGCGCCCACGATTCGCAGGGAGCGGACTGGAATCACGAGGTGTTCCCGGTCATCAACGACTTGCGCGCGCTGCTGCGCGAGTGCGGCGCGCCGGACCAGGTGGTCGGCGCGGGCACCGGCGATACGGCGGTGATCCGTTTCTGGGATTCGCGTCACGGCGATCCGCTCGCCAAGACCTGAGCGCGGCGCGGGTGTGTTCACCGGCGCCGCGCACCCCGTCCCGCCACGGCTTTCCCCCTCGCCGGGAATTAATCCATCTTCCCACGGTAGACAATGCGCGGCGCGCGAGCGGCGATAATATCGCCCGGTACTTTGATTGCGCGCGAGTTTGCGCCAATCGACATTCGTCGCGTCCCCACCCGTGTACCATTGCGCTTTTTCCGAACTTCAAGACTCGCTCGTGACCTCGCAACAAACCCCCACCAACTCGCGTAAATCCCTCACTTTGCTGCAGTTGCTTGGCCTGATCGGCGCCGCTGGCCTGATCGCCTCGATCGCGCTGAATCTGCTGGTCCACGCGCACTGAAGCAGCGCCCGCGTCGCGCGGGCGGCCATATGCCGGCGCGTCGCCGGCATTCTCGAGATTTTTGATTGCCATGTACAAGAAGGGCGTAGCCGTAGAAATCCAGTTTTCCCCCGAGCGGCTTAACGACGGCGCCGGCGATCCGTACTGGATCGATCTGACCCACGACGAAGCGCAGCGACTGCTCGACAGCCTGAAGGCGCGGCTCGCGGGAACCGGTAGCGGCACGGTCGCGCCGCTCGTCGTGAGCCTCGATGCGACGGCGCGCACGTGCGCGGCGGATGCCGCTGCGACCGGTACGCCCGATGCGCCGTCGGCCGCGAACGTCGCCACAGCCGACGACTTCAAGCAATGGGTCTGCGTGATCTGCGGCTGGGTCTACGACGAAGCCGCAGGCGTGCCGGAAGAGGGCATCGCGCCGGGCACGCGCTGGGCCGATGTGCCGGCCGATTGGCGCTGCCCGCTGTGCGATGTGGGCAAGGAAGATTTTGCGCTGGTGGAGTTTTAAACGGCGGGCCGAGGCTCGCCTGATAAACCCGCTCTACGCCGTCCCTTCCGGATAATCCGCCCCCTCGCTCGTCGCTCGCCAGGTGTCGAAATCGCCGCGCAGAAAGTCGAGCTTCCTGTACGCGAGATCGAGCGCGGTCTTGCCGAGCAGCAGACGCAGCGGCGGCGCGTCCGACAACGCCGCATCGATGATCGCCTGCGCGGCTCGCACCGGGTCGCCGGCCTGGTTGCCGCTGCGCGCTTCGGTCTGCTTGCGGCGCTCGCCGGCGGTCGACGCATAGTCGTCGATCAACGTTGCCGACTGCTTGATCGACGGACCCGCCCAGTTGGTGCGAAACGGCCCAGGCTCGACGATCAGCACGCCGATGCCGAGTGGTTTCACTTCCAGCGCGAGCGATTCCGACAGCCCTTCCACTGCGTACTTCGTCGCATGGTAGTAGCCGGTCGCCGCGAAACTCGCAATCCCGCCAATCGACGACACGTTGACGATCAAACCGCTGCGCTGCTCACGCATGATCGGCAGCACGGCCTTCGTGATGTCGACGAGGCCGAACACGTTGGTCTCGAACATCGCGCGGACTTCGCTGTCCTCGCCTTCCTCGATCGCGGCCAGATAACCGTAGCCCGCGTTGTTGACGAGCGCGTCGACGCGGCCGAAATGGCGCTTCGCCTGCGCGACCACGGTTTCTATCTGCGCGCGATTGGTCACGTCGAGCGGCAGCACCAGCGCGCGCTCGCCGTGCCCCTCTGCGATGTCCTTCACTTTCGATGCATCGCGCGCGGTGACGACCGCGCGCCAGCCGCGTTCGAGCACGAGCTTCGCGAGCTCGCGGCCGAAGCCGGTGGAACAGCCTGTGATCAGCCAGACGGGATTGTCTCGATTCATCATTTGGAACACTCCTGTTGAGGGTCTATGACGTGAAGACTGGGAAACGGCGCTAACAACGGCGCCCCGATGCGGCGCAGACGCGCGGCGCGTCGGTAATCGGTATGCGGGTGATGTCAGCTCGAAGCGTGCCCGGTTCGCGCGGCGGACGGTTCGGGCGATGGCCCCGCGCGAACGCGCGTGGCGCTGCGCGGATTCGCCCGGCGATGAAGCGGGGACGCCGCCGTGACTGCTATGAATGCGATGACCGCTTGGGGCTGGTGCGGCGCTTCAATTGTAGCCGCAGCGCGGCGGCTTCGCTTTGCAGTGCGCCGACGAACGCGTCCGCGAGCGGATGCGCGGGCCGGTGCTCGGGACGGATCACGCTGACGCGAAACGGCAGCGACGACGCGAGCGGCCGGATATGCAGATTCTGGCCCGCGAAATCGAGCGCGGTCAGCGGATTGACGATCGCAATGCCGAGCCCTTGCCGCACGAAGCTGCACACGGACACCGCGGTCGGCGTTTCGATCAGCAGGCGGCGCGCGATGCCGGCTCGCGCGAACGCTTCGTCGATTTGCAGCCGGTATGGATCGTTCGCGGACAGGCTGATGAACGCCTGATCGGCGAAATCTTTCAATGCGATCACGCGTTTCGCGAGCAGCGGGTGAGCGTCGGGCAGCACACACACTTCATCGACCGCGATGAGCGGCGTGAGCCGCGTGCCGGGCGGCGGCGCGTCGTGCTCGGTGAGGCCGAGGTCGTAGCGCTGCGCGCTCAGCCATTCTTCGAGAAACGGCGATTCCTGCGTCGCGATCGATACGCTGACGCCCGGCTGCACATCGTGAAAGCGTTTGACGGCGCCCGGCAGGATCGAATGCGAAAACACCGGCAGCGCGATCACGGACAGCTGGCCACCCTTGAATTCGCGCAGCGCGGCCGCGGTCGACGCGACGCGTTCGAGCCCGACATACGCGCGCTTGATCTCGTCGAACAGCGTCAGCGCGGATTGCGTGGGACGTAGCCGGCCCTGCACTCGCTCGAACAACGCGAAGCCGATGCTCTGTTCCATGCGCGCAAGTTCGCGGCTTACGGTGGGCTGCGACGTGAACAGCATCTCGGCTGCCTTGGTCACGCTGCCGGCCGTCATCAGCGCGCGGAAGATTTCGATGTGCCGGTGCGTGAGCGCCATGGTGGGTCCGTGCTATATCAAAAGTGAATAGGTGAGCAATAGATTGGTATTTTACTGAATGATCGCCACGGATCATCATGTCGGCTATCGCTTTCGCAAAGCTTCGACATGCAACCGACCATGACGCCATTCGACTCCCATCAACTCGCCGACCTCGCGCGCCAGCACGGCACGCCGCTATGGGTCTATGACGCCGACACGATCCGCCGGCGCATCGCGCAGTTGCGCAGTTTCGACACGATCCGCTACGCGCAGAAGGCCTGTTCGAACGTGCACATCCTGAAGCTGATGCGCGACGAAGGCGTGATGGTCGATGCGGTCTCTTTGGGTGAACTCGCGCGCGGTTTTGCCGCGGGTTATGCGGCTCAACCCGCATCGAACGGTGGGCCCGAAGGCGTCGTCTTCACCGCCGACGTGCTCGACCACGCGACGCTGGCCACCGTGCTCGACGAGCGAATCACGGTCAACGCCGGCTCGCCCGACATGCTCGAACGGCTCGGGAGACACGCGAGCGAAGGCCATCGCGTGTGGCTGCGGATCAATCCCGGCTTCGGTCACGGCCACAGCAGCAAGACCAACACAGGCGGCGAGCACAGCAAGCACGGCATCTGGCGCGATGAACTGCCACGCGCGCTTGAACTGGTGCGGCGCTATCGGCTGAAGCTCGTCGGGCTGCATATGCATATCGGCTCGGGTGTCGATTACGCGCATCTCGCGAAAGTGTGCGATGCGATGGTCGATGCGGTGTCGCAACTCGATCAGGATATCGAGGCGATTTCCGCGGGTGGTGGTTTGTCGGTGCCGTATCGCGATGACGAGCTAAGTGTCGATACCGCGCATTATTTCCGGCTGTGGGACGACGCGCGGCGCCGCATCGAAGCACGCGTCGGGCATCGCGTGCGACTCGAAATCGAACCGGGGCGCTTTCTGGTCGCGCAGGCAGGTGTACTCGTCGCCGAAGTGCACGCGCTGAACCGGCGGCCGTCGCGGCAATTCGCGTTGCTTGATGCGGGCTTCAACGACCTGGTGCGGCCGTCGTACTACGGCAGTTATCACGAGATCAGCGTGCTTCGGCGCAACGGCACGCCGAGCGATGCGCCGGCCGGCTCGTTCAGCGTGGCGGGGCCACTGTGCGAAGCCGGCGACGTGTTCACGCAGGCGCAAGGCGGTGTCGTCACGAGCCGGTCGATGCCCGCGCCTCAAATGGGCGACCTGCTCGTGTTCCACGACACGGGCGCGTACGGCGCGTCGATGTCATCGAACTACAACAGCCGGCCGCTCGCGCCCGAGGTGCTGATCGAGCGCGGCAACGCGCGGCTGATCCGGCGCAGGCAGCGCATCGAAGAACTGATAGCGCTCGAAGCAACGGCGGCTTGAGCGGCGCATTGGAGCTCAACACTCAACACTCAACGCTCAATGCGCCCGCACCGCGCGCGTGTACGACGCCATCATCGTCGCGAACTCCTGCGCGGCTGGGGTCAGCGGAATCGCGGCGCGTTGCAGCAGACAGACGTTCTGCTGCAACGCGCGCTCGCGCACGGGGATCGTCGTCAGCACGTCCGCGAACGGCCCGCGCTTCGCGATGACCGATGATTCGAGCGACAGGCAATCAGTCGCGGCTACCAGGTGCAGCGTCTCGTACAAGCCCTCGACGGTCGCGACGATCTTCGGCGGCGGCAAGCCGTAGCTATCGAACAGATGGCTCAACCGGTTGACGTGCGGCTCCTCGGTCAGATTCGGCGAGCGCGTTGTCACCCACCTGCAATCGACGAGTTCGGCGAGCGACTTCGCGCGCGCCTTCGGATGACCGCGCCGGCACACGATCACCGGGTCGGACGGATAGAGCGGCGTGACCGACAGATCGGCGGTGTCGGTCTGCTTCGATACGAGCGCGACAGCGAAATCCAGCGTGCCTTCGCGGATCCACGAAATCATCATGCGCGACGTGCCCGTGCGCAGATGCACGGCGACGCGCTCGAAGCGCGCACGAAATTCCATCAACACGGGCGCGAACGCGTCGACGAGCGGCTCTGTCGTCATGCCGAACGTGACCTCGCCCACGTAGTCGCCGCGCAGTTGCCGCACGTCCTCCTCGGCACGCTCGCATTCACCGAGGATCGCGCCGGCCCGCTGCAGCAGCCGCTGGCCCAGCGCGGTCAGCGCAATGCCGCGATTGGTGCGCGTGAACAGCGTCGCGCCGAGCATCGATTCGAGGTTCTGCAACTGCTGCGTGATGCCGCTTTGCGCGATGCCGAGCGCGCGCGAGGCCGCGCGGATGCTGCCATGCTCGGCGACCGCCGTGAACGCGCGCAGCTGGGAAATCGTCAATGCCATGGCGACAGGGTTTGCTGATCGGTAAAAGTGATCATGATAGTCCGAACGGGACTTCTTTGAGGCGCCACAGCGGCTTACGATCACGCTGTCCTGATCCGCTCATCGTCGCCTTCCATGAAAACTCCACTGATGACTCTCTGCGCCGCGCTGGCTTTCAGCAGCGGCGCGTTCGCCGCTGACGCCAACACGTTGCGCCTCGGCATCGATCCGACCTATCCGCCGATGGACTCGAAGGCGCCCGATGGCAGCCTGAAGGGCTTCGACGTCGATCTCGGCAACGAGATTTGCCGGCGCATCCACGCGCATTGTCAGTGGGTCGAACTCGAGTTTTCGGGCATGATCCCGGCGCTGCAGGCGCGCAAGATCGACGCGGTGCTGTCGTCGATGGCGATCACCGAGAAGCGCGAGCAGCAGATTCTGTTTTCGTCGAAGCTGTTCCAGTTCAAGTCGCGGCTGATCGCGCGGCAAGGCTCGTCGCTCGCGCCTACGGCGAGCGGACTTGCCGGCAAGCAGATCGGCGTGCAGTCGGGCACGCAGTTCGAGAGCTACGCACTGAAGAACTGGACGCCGCTCGGCGCGAACGTGGTCGCCTACAAGAGCCAGGACGAGGTGTTCGCCGATCTGCAGAACGGCCGGCTCGACGGCGCGTTGCTCGGCACCGTCGAGGCCGATTACGGCTTCCTGCGCACGCCCGCGGGCAAGGGCTTCGCGTTTGTCGGCGAGCCGCTTTCGATGGGAGATCGCGGCGTCGGCATCGGCTTGCGCAAGGACGAAACCGCGTTGCAGGCATCGATCAACGAGGCGATCGCGTCGATGCGCAAAGACGGCACCTATGCGCGGATCGCGAAGAAGTACTTCGACTTCGATCCGTACGGCAATTGATGCAGATTTCCAACATTATCTTCACGGCTTTCCATTCATGAACAGGCAATCGATTCCGCTTGTGTCGCCAGCCATCGGCACGCACCGCGAACTGGTGTCGTTTCATTTCGGCCCGGCCAATAGCGGGCAGAAGATCTACATCCAGGCGTCGCTGCATGCCGACGAAACGCCCGCGATGCTGACCACGGTGCTGCTGAAGCGGCGTCTGCGGGAGCTCGAGGAAGCCGGCGCGCTGAGCGCTCAAATCGTGCTCGTGCCGGTGTCGAATCCGGTCGGGCTCAGTCAACACGTGCTCGGGCAGTTCATCGGCCGCTTCGATCTCGGCAGTGGCAAGAACTTCAACCGGCATTTCGTGCAGTTCGCAAAGCTCGTCGCGAATGCGAAAGAGGCGCTCGGCGCCGACGCGAACCAGAACCGCCGCATCGTGCGCGAGCTGCTCGCGGCCGAACTCGCGCAACAGAAGCCGCTGACCGAATTCGAGTCGCTGCAACTGGCGCTCTTGAAGTTGTCGTGCGACGCGGACGTCGTGATCGATCTGCATTGCTCGCTCGAAGCGGCGATGCATGTGTACACGAGCGAATCCGCTTGGGCCGAGTTCGAGCCGCTGTCGCGCTATCTCGGTGCAGAGGCGTCGTTGCTCGCGACCGATTCGGGCGGCGGCGCGTTCGACGAAACCCACAGCCTGCTGTGGTGGACGTTGCAGCAGCAGATGCCGGCGAGTAAGCCAGTGCCGACCGGCTCGATCGCGGTGACGGTCGAATGCCGCGGCCAGCGCGACGTGTCGTATGAAGTCGCGCAGCAGGATGCCGACGCGCTCGTCGACTATCTGGTGTGGCGCGGCGCGATTCGGGGCGAGGCCAAACCGTTGCCGCCGCTGCTGTCGCCGGCGACGCCGCTCGCGGGCAGCGAGCAGTTCTATGCGCCGGTGAGCGGCATTCTCGTGCACCGCGCGAAGATCGGCGACAAGATCCGCATCGGCCAGCCGCTGTTCGATATCGTCGATCCGCTGACCGACGAGACGACCACGATCGCGAGCCAGACCGAAGGGGTGCTGTACATGCGGCGCGCGATCCGTTTCGTGACGGCCGGTGCGCCGCTCGGTCGCGTGACCGGCACGCGGCCGATCCGAACGGGCGTGTTGCTGGGCGCCTGATCGCGTAGCGGCTATGCCGGACTCGGCATCCAGGGGCCGCCTCGACGCCTCACGCGACGGTGCTGACGTGCGCCTCAGCCGCCTTGCTGCGAAGTAGCCGGCGCCGCCCGGCCGGCGATCCGGCGCCTCGCCTGTTGTGCGGATTTAATCTCTTTCAGCCACGAAAAAGCCCAAGCCCGCCTCCGGATAAAGGCCGATACTCGTCGTCATACTCAACGTGTGTCGGCGCGGCCGGCTTTTTGAAGGAGACGGACAAAGTGAGCAAGGCTACCCAATGGAGCGGGGTGTTTCCCGCCGTCAGCACTCAGTTCAAGCCGGATTTTTCGCTCGACATCGACGCGACGCACCGCGTGGTCAGCAATCTCGTCAAGGACGGGGTGTCGGGTCTGGTGGTCTGCGGCACGGTTGGCGAAAACACCTCGCTGAGCACGTCGGAAAAACTGCAGGTGATCGAGGCCGCGCGCGACGCGGCTGGCGGCAAGGTGCCGGTCGTCGCGGGTGTCGCCGAGTTCACGACCGAGTTCGCGCGGCAGACGGTGCGTGAAGCCGCGCGTGTCGGCGTCGATGGCGTGATGGTCATGCCGGCGCTCGTCTATTCCGCGAAGCCGCACGAAACCGCCGCGCATTTCCGCTCGGTCGCGACCAGCACCGATCTGCCGGTGATGATCTACAACAACCCGCCGATCTACAAGAACGACGTCACGCCGGACGTGCTGATCGCACTGCAGGACTGCGAGAACATCGTCTGCTTCAAGGATTCGTCGGGCGATACGCGACGCTTCATCGATCTGCGCAACGCGGTGGGCGACCGCTTCGTGCTGTTCGCCGGCCTCGACGACGTCGTCGTCGAAAGCATCGCGGTCGGTGCGCAAGGGTGGGTGTCGGGCATGTCGAACGCGTTCCCGAAGGAGGGCGAGACGCTGTTCCGCCTCGCCACGCAGAAGCGTTTCGATGAAGCGCTGTCGCTGTACCGCTGGTTCATGCCGCTGTTGCACCTCGACGCGCGCCCCGACCTCGTGCAATGCATCAAGCTGTGCGAGGAACTGCTCGGCCGCGGCAGCGCCGTCACGCGTCCGCCGCGCCTCGCGCTGCAAGGCGACGCGCTCGCCGAAGTCAAAGACATCGTCGCCAAGGCGCTCGGCACGCGTCCGGCGCTGCCGGACGTCGGTCTCTAAGCACCGCGTTTCGATACGAGCCTTAAAAAACATCGGCACCCTGTCCGCCACGTAGGCGGGACAGGATGCCGAATCTTACTGTGAGTAAGCAGGGCTGGCGGTGGTTGCCTCAACTCGCGCTCAGCACCGGCGCAACCGCAGCCGGATCGCTGATACTCGGCCGGCCGTTCTCGACGTGACCGGCAAAGCGGCGCGAGAAGCTTGCGTCGTCACTGCTCGTCACCGTCAGGTCGTACCAGTGATGGCTCGACGCAAGCACCCAGCCTTCTTCGATACGCGCATTGGCCGGCACGACCACGGTGCGCGGGCGCGCGCCGTACGCGTTGTCGATCACCGTCAGATGCGCGATGCCGCCGCCGCTGTTGGTGAACTTCAGGAACACGTTGCCGTTCGCGACGTCGTATTGCGCGGTCACTTCAGGCCGCGCCGGCTGGTTGTCGCCATGACCGTTGCCATGGCCTTTCTGCGTGCTTTGCGTGCTCGCCTGGGTGTTGCCCGCGAACTTGCGCACGAAGCCGTTCGGGCCGAACACGTCGAATGCATACACGCCGTTCGTCGTGCTCAGGTCGAACGTGTCGCTGAGCGACTTGCCCGCTTCGACCGTGTAGCGCCACGGACCGTCGGTGCGATTCGTCGCGTACACGTAGAAGTGCGCGCCCTGGTCGCCGGTGTTGCCGATCGTGATTTCGAACGTGTCGTTGCCCGCGTTCGCCGCGCCGTTCACATGCAGTTCGTACGGCAACGCGCGCGCGAAACGGATGCCCGCTTCCTGCGCATCGACCGGAGTCGGCGTCGTCGGCACGGTCGGCTTCGGTTGCGTCTTGCACTGGTTGTCGGCCATGCTCATGTAGTTGCTGGTGTCCGGCAGCGACGGCATCTTCGCATCCGGCGTGCGGAAGTCGAACGCGGTGGTCAGGTCGCCGCATACCGCGCGGCGCCATGCCGTGATGTTCGGCTCATGCACGCCGAAGCGCGTTTCGATGAAGCGGATCACCGACGTGTGATCGAACACCTGCGAGCACACGAAGCCGCCCTTGGTCCACGGCGACACGATCGTCATCGGCACGCGCGGGCCGAGGCCGTACGGATAGCCGTCGGCGGTGTAGCTGCCGCCGCGCAGCGGATTGACGACATTGTGGATCTCGCCGTCGGTCGTCACCGTCGACTTGCCCTGGGTGGAGGTCGTCGGCGGCTGCGGTGGCACGAGGTGATCGAAGAAGCCGTCGTTCTCGTCGTACATGATGAACAGCACGGTCTTGCTCCACACCTCGGGGTTCGACGTCAGCGCGTCGAGAATCTGCGACGTGTATTCGGCGCCGTACGCGGGCGTGTAGCTCGGATGCTCCGAGTAGGCGGCCGGCGGGCACAGCCACGACACCTGCGGCAGCCGGTTCGCGAGCACGTCGGCTTTCAGGTCGTCGATCGTGCGCACGGTTTGCGCGCGCTCGTAGAGCGGCGAAGCCGGCTGCGCGTTGATGAAGTTCGTGAAGTTCTGCAGGATGTTGGTGCCGTAGTTGCCATTCAGCGGATCGGCGCCCGTCGTGCCCTGCTGATAGATCTGCCACGAAATGCCCGCGGCCTGCAGACGCTCCGGGTACGTGGTCCACGACAGCAACTGATAGTTCGGCGGACCATCGCCGTCGACCCAGTCGTTGTTGTCGAGCAGCGGACCGCCCATCGTGCCGGTCGGGTCGACCATGCCGGTCATCAGATACGCGCGGTTCGGGTGCGTCGGTCCCGGCAACGAGCAGAAGTACGCATCGCAGATCGTGAAGGCGTCGGCGAGCGCGTAGTGGAACGGGATGTCGCTACGCAGGTGGTAGCCCATCGTCATGTCGGTCTTATTGGCGGGCCACTGGTCGTAGCGGCCGCCGTCGATCGCGTACTGGGTCTTGTACCACGAGTGATCGAGATCGCCGACGCACTGCGCGCTCGTCGTCGCGGTGTCCAGATGGAACGGCAGCACCGGCTTGGTCGGATCTTCCTTCGACGGTTGATTCCACACCGGCAGGCCGCTCGGCAGCGGAATCGGGAAGCGGTCGTTGTAGCCGCGCACGCCGCGCAGGTGGCCGAAGTAGTGGTCGAACGAGCGGTTCTCCTGCATGAACACGACGATGTGCTCGACATCGCGAATCGTGCCCGTGCGCGAAAACGCAGGCACGGCGAGCGCGTTGCGGATCGACTCGGGCAATGCGGTCATCGCGGCGGCGGCGCCCGCGGATGAAGCCACGGTTTGCAGGAAACGGCGACGGCTAGTTGATGTCATCGAATATCACCTTCTGCGTAGGGGAAGAATAGCGCGCGTGAGCGTGCCTTGGGGTGTTTCGTGGTCGGTTACGCGTTGCTCTTGCTGATCAGTTGCGGACTAGTTGTTCGCGCTGTCGCCGGGCGCGTAGCGCATGACCGGCGCGACCTGCTGGCTGTCGGCCGCGAGACTGGCCTGCATGTTTTGCGTGATCGCGTCGGTGGCGGTTGCGCCACTTGCCGCGTTGCTCGCCGTGTTGTTCGCCGCGTTGTCCGCGAATGGCGCTGAGGCGTTGGGAGTCGCCACTGCCGCTGCCGCTGCCGCCATTGCGGGTCGTTGCGCCGCGTCGTTCGGCGCAAGGCTCGTGGTCGTCGCGATGCTCGTGGAAGAGGAGTCGTCCGCGCCGCAACCGTTCAACGCTATCGTGGCAAGCACCAGCAATGCGGCGCTCGCGATGCAACTGATTGTTCTCATGTCTGCATCCGGTTCGATGAAAGCGGGTGCAGTCTCCATTCCTTTCAAGAAATAATTGTGAAACGTTTGCGCCTGGCATAACTTTCGATAAATCGTCGGTTGATCGAAAGAAAATGGAAAGTATCGGGAAGGTCAATGTTCATGGCGCTGCCATCTGCGCTATGTTTGCTGCTTTATCGTTCGCGCATGGGCACGATCCAATGACTCGCATCGATTCACCCATCGACATCTCGCAACTCGAAGACGAATGGCTCGAAGCCGACGGCTTCGGCGGCTTTGCTTCGGGCACGCTCGGCATGTTGCGCACGCGCCGCTACCATGCGCTGCTGCTAGCCGCGACGCGCGCGCCGGGCGGGCGCATGGTGCTCGTCAACGGTATCGAGGCGTGGGTCGAGGCGGGCGGCGAGCGCTTCGCGTTGACCATGCAACGCTATGGGCCTGACGTGATCTATCCGGATCTGCGCGGCCGCCTTGCCGGCTTCGACACCGCGCCGTGGCCGACGTGGCGCATTCAACTCGGTGCGCACGCGGCGATGATCGCCGACGTGTTCGTCAGCAAAGCGACGTGCGAAACGGTATTGCGCTGGCGGCTCGAAGGCGGCGAACTCGATGCGCCCGTGCTGAAGATCAGACCGCTGCTGTCGGGCCGTGACTATCATGCGCTGCATCACGAGAATCCGGCCTTCAACTTCGGCGTGCAAGTCAGCGCCGATCAATCGTGCGCGAGCTGGCAACCGTATGGCGGACTGCCGGTCGTGCGAGCGGCGACGAACGGTGCCTATACGCATGCGCCCGACTGGTATCGCAACTTCTGCTACGTGCGCGAGCAGGAGCGCGGTCTCGATTGCAGCGAAGATCTCGCGACGCCCGGCGTGTTCAGCTTCGATCTCGCGGAGGGCGACGCCGTGATGATTCTGAGCGCGTCGAGCACGTCCGCCACCGAATGCGCGAACGATAAAGCCCAAACCACCGCCCACGCCGCCCAACTCGCCCACACCGAACAACAACGCCGCGCCGCACTCGGCTCGCGCCTGCAACGTTCGGCCGACGCCTACGTCGTCACGCGCAACGAAGGCCGCACGATCCTCGCGGGCTTTCCGTGGTTCACCGACTGGGGCCGCGACACGTTCATCGCGATGCGCGGCCTGCTGATCGAGTCGAACCGTCTCGACGATGCCGAAGCGATCCTGCTCGAATGGTCGGGCACGCTGTCCGAAGGCATGCTACCGAACCGCTTCCCCGACTACGGCGACGCGCCCGAATACAACTCGGTCGACGCGTCGCTATGGTTCATCGTCGCGGTTCACGACTATCTGGCAACGCCGCATGCGGGCGCGCAAACGCGCGCGCATCTGCAGCAGGCCGCCGAAACGATCCTGACCGGCTACACGAACGGCACGCGCTTCAACATCGGCGTGTGCGCGGACGACGGCCTGCTGCGCGCCGGCATCCCCGGCGTGCAACTGACGTGGATGGATGCGAAAGTCGGTGACTGGGTCGTCACACCGCGCATCGGCAAGCCGGTCGAAGTGCAGGCGCTGTGGACCAACGCGCTGCGAATCGCGTCAGCATGGAACCCGCAGTGGCGGCAAGCTGCCGAGCGCGCGACGCTCGCGTTTCGCCGGCGCTTCGTCGATCCGGCCACCCAGGCGCTGTTCGATAACGTCGACGTCGATCATGTGCCGGGCACGGTCGACCGCTCGATCCGGCCGAATCAGATCTTCGCGGTCGGTGGCCTGCCGTTTCCGCTGCTCGAAGGCGCGGCGGCGCGCGCGGTGGTGGGTCAGGTCGAAGCGCAATTGCTGACGCCGCTCGGCCTGCGCACGCTCGCGCCGTCCGATCCCGCCTATCGCGGCCGCTACGGCGGCGCGCCGCGCGAACGCGACGGCGCCTATCATCAGGGCACCGCGTGGTTGTGGCTGATCGGCCCGTTCGTCGAAGCGTGGCTGCGAGTGAATGGCGCGAGTGCCGATAATCTCGCGCAGGCGAGGGCGCGCTTTCTCGCCCCGCTGTACACGCATCTCGATCACGCGGGCCTCGATCACCTGTCCGAGATCGCCGCCGGCGACGCGCCGCACGCGCCCGCCGGCACGCCGTTCCAGGCCTGGTCGCTAGGCGAATTGCTGCGCGTCGAAAGTCTGCTTGCCCGGTTCGAGCACAACGGCGCGTAAACCGCGCTACGATGTGGGTCCCACCGCCAGGCCTGTTGCAAGGACGTTTCATGCCACCGCTGCGCGCTGCCAATCTGCTCGCCACGATCGAAGGTTCCCGGCTGCATTCGCCCGAATGCGGCCACTGGCAGCGCTGGGGGCCGTATCTGAGCGAGCGCCAGTGGGGCACGGTGCGCGAGGACTACAGCGCGAACGGCACCGCCTGGGACTCGTTTCCGCACGACCATGCGCGCAGCCGCGCCTACCGCTGGGGCGAAGACGGCATCGCCGGTTTCGGCGACGACCGGCTCAGCTGGTGCGTGTCGCTCGCGCTGTGGAACCGCAAGGACCCGATCATCAAGGAGCGCCTGTTCGGCCTGACCAACTCGCAGGGCAATCACGGCGAGGACGTCAAGGAGCTGTACTTCTATCTCGACGGCACGCCCACGCATTCCTACATGCGCATGCTGTACAAGTACCCGCATGCCGCCTATCCCTACCAGGACCTGATCGACGAAAACGCGCGCCGCGGCGGCGATATGCCAGAGTACGAAGTACTCGATACCGGCGTGTTCGACGATCAGCGCTATTTCGACGTCCAGATCGAATACGCGAAGCACACGCCCGACGACATCGTGATGCGCGTGACGATCGAAAATCGCGCGGACGAAGCGGCGTCGCTCGATGTGCTGCCGCAGATCTGGGCGCGCAACTCGTGGTCGTGGAAAGAGAACAAGGACAAGCCGAAGCTCGTCGCCGGTACCGGTCATGACGGCGCAGTGCGTCTGCTTGGCCATCACCATGTGCACGAACCGATCGTCGTGACCGCGTGGTCGAAGGACGCGCCGCAACTCGCATGGCTGTTCTGCGAGAACGACACCAACGTGAAGCGGCTGTTCGGCATGGACGGCGCGGGCCCGTTCAAGGACGGCTTCAACGACTACCTCGTGCACGGCGACGCGAACGCGATCCGTCACGACGCGGGCACCCGGGCCGCCGCGCATGCGGCGCTCGAGTTCGGGCCGCACGGACGCGCGGTCGTGTATCTGCGCTGGCACCCGCAATCGGCGACCGATGAAGCGCCATTCGATGCCGACGCGTTGATCGCGCGCCGCCGCGCCGAAGCCGACGAATTCTATGGCGCGTTGCAACACGAGATCACCGACCCCGATGCGCGTCTCGTGCAACGTCAGGCGCTCGCCGGCATGCTGTGGTCGAAGCAGTACTACCAGTACGACGTGCAGCGCTGGCTCGACGGCGATCCGCTGCAACCGAGCCCGCCCGCCGCGCGCAGGCACGGCCGCAACACCGACTGGCGGCATCTGTGCAACGCGGACATCGTGTCGATGCCGGACAAGTGGGAGTACCCGTGGTACGCGTCGTGGGACCTCGCGTTTCACGCGGCCGCGTTCGCGCTGATCGATCCGGCGTTCGCCAAGAAGCAGTTGCTGCTGCTCGTGAAGGACCGCTATCAGCACCCGAACGGCCAGTTGCCCGCTTACGAATGGGCCTTGAGCGACGCGAACCCGCCGGTCCATGCATGGGCCGCGTGGCGCGTGTACGAGATCGACCGAGCGCTGACCGGCAAGGCGGACCGCGATTTTCTGGAGCTCATGTTTCACAAGCTGCTGCTGAATTTCTCGTGGTGGGTGAACCGCAAGGACGCCGACGGCCACAATATTTTTCAGGGCGGTTTTCTCGGGCTCGACAACGTCGGCATCTTCGACCGCTCGTCGCCGCTGCCCACCGGCGGCCACATCGACCAGGCCGACGGCACCGCGTGGATGGCCGCGTACGCGCTCGACCTGATGCGTATCGCGCTCGAACTCGCCTACGCGAATCATGTGTTCGTCGATATCGGTGTGAAGTTCTTCGAGCACTTCCTGTACATCGCGGAAGCGGTCAGTTGCGACGACGGCTGCGACACGGGCCTGTGGGACAGCGAGGACGAATTCTTCTACGACAAGCTGCGCCTGCCCGACGGCAGCAGCATGCCGATGCGCGTTCGCTCGATCGTCGGACTGATACCGCTGTTCGCCGTGCACGTGCTCGAGGAGCGTCTGCACGGCGGCTTGCCGAGCTTGCGCGAGCGCCTCGTGTGGTTTCTCGAGCATCGGCCCGATCTCGCGAAGCTGGTGTCGCGCTGGAACGAGCCCGGCAAGGGCAACGCGCTTTTGCTGTCGCTGCTGCGCGGGCATCGGATGAAGGCGTTGTTACGGCGCGCGCTCGACGAAAGTGAATTTCTTTCCGATCACGGCGTGCGGGCGTTGTCGCGTTGCCATCGCGATCATCCGTTCGTGTACCAGCACAACGGCAACAGCTTCTGCGTCAAGTATCTGCCGGCCGAATCCGATACCCGTGTGTTCGGCGGCAATTCGAACTGGCGCGGGCCGGTGTGGATGCCGGTCAACTATCTGCTGATCGAATCGCTGTACGAGTTTCATCGCTATTACGGCGATGATTTCCGCGTCGAGTATCCGACCGGGTCGGGCCAGAAGTTCTCGTTGAGCGAAATCGCCGACGAACTCGCGCGCCGCGCGACCACGCTGTTCCTGAAGGACAAAAACGGCGAGCGGCCGGTGATGGGTGCGTATCCGCTGCTGCAGGCGGACCCGCGTTCGCAGGATCTGATCCTGTTCCATGAGTATTTTCATGGCGATAACGGTCGTGGCGTCGGGGCTTCGCATCAGACCGGCTGGACCGGGCTCGTCGCGTTGCTGTTGCAGCCGCGCGCGATGGCGGCATCGGGCAACGTGCCGCTGGCGGGGGAACCGGCGCCGGTGGCCGCGCCCGCGCCGATTCCGGTGCCGGCGGCTTCTGCATCCGCGGTAACGCCGGCGGTGGCGAAAGAACCGGTACCGTCGCTCGCGGCCACGACGACGAAATAAGCACGCCGCACGCTCACGCGCGAACGCAATTGAACTGTGCGGCAGCGCCCGTGGTCTTTCATATATCGCCGCGTTCGTTCTATCGGCTTACCGAGGTCCAAGTGAATCCCATGTCGAGCACACCGAACCCTTCCGCTTCTCCCGATCAACCCAACGCAACGCCCGCCCTGAGCTGCAAGCTCAGCGCGAACCGATACGACGCCCTGTCGTCGCCGGCCGGCAAGAAGCCCGCGCCGCCGTGCACGCTCGTGATCTTCGGCGCGGGCGGCGATCTGACCAAACGTCTGTTGATGCCGGCGCTCTACAACCTCGCGGTCGATGGCCTGCTCGACGACAGCATGAAGATCATCGGCGTCAATCACGGCGAGCGCGAAACGCGCGAATGGTGCGACGAACTGCATACCTCGCTGCAGAAGTTCGCCGCCGACAAGGCCAGCACCTTTCACGCCGGCAAGCTCGACGACAGCGCATGGAACTGGGTCGCGCAGCGCCTCGAATACATGGCGGGCGAGTTCGAATCCGACGATACGTTCGCGAAGCTGAAGCAGAAGCTCGATCAGTCGAAAGGCGGTAACGCGATCTTCTACCTCGCGGTCGGCGCGCGTTTTTTCAAACCGATCACCGACCGGCTCGGCAAAGCCGGCCTGCTGAAGGAAGGCGACGGCGCAAACGGCGGCTTTCGGCGTCTCGTGATCGAGAAGCCGTTCGGCACCGATCTCGCATCGGCGCGCGATCTGAACGCGCACATCCTGTCGTATGCGCGGGAGTCGCAGGTGTACCGCATCGATCATTTTCTCGGCAAGGACACCGTGCAGAGCATCCTCGCGGTGCGCTTCGCGAATGCGATGTTCGAGCCGATCTGGCGGCGCGAGTACATCGATTGCGTGCAGATCACGGCGGCGGAAACGATCGGCGTCGAGGGGCGCGGCAGGTTCTACGAGCAGACCGGCGCGTTTCGCGACATGGTGCCGAACCACCTGTTCCAGTTGCTCGGCATCGTCGCGATGGAGCCGCCGAATTCGTTCGAGGCCGAAGCCGTGCGAAACAAGAAGGCCGAGCTGTTCGACGCAATCCAGCCGCTGACGTCCGCCGACGTCGTCTTCGGCCAGTACGAAAAAGGGCCAGCCGGCGTGGGCTATCGCGAGGAGCCCGACGTCGCGCCCGGCAGCACGACGGAAACCTACGCGGCGGCGCGCGTGTTCGTCGAGAACTGGCGCTGGGCCGGCGTGCCGTTCTATCTGCGTACCGGCAAGCGGCTCGCGGTGCGCCGCACCGAGGTTTCGGTGCAGCTGAAGCCGGTGCCGTTCCGCCTGTTCCGCGATACGCCGGTCAACGCATTGACGCCGAACGTGCTGACCATTCGCATCGATCCCGAGCACGGCTCGAGCTTCGATTTCAACGTGAAGGTGCCGGGGCCGGTGATGCAGGTCGGTCCGGTACAGTCGTCGTTCAACTATGGCGACTTCTTTGCGGAAAGCGCGAACGTCGGCTACGAGACGCTGCTGTACGACTGCATGTTTGGCGACGCGACGTTGTTTCAGCGCGCCGACAGCATCGAGACGAGCTGGTGCGCGGTCGACGACGTGCTGCATCCGAGGAGTGGCGGCGCGGTTGCCGTGCGCGGCTATGCGGCCGGCAGCGACGGGCCGGCCGAAGCCGACGCGCTGCTCGCGCGCGATGGCCACGCGTGGCGCCCGTTGCAGCAGAAAGCGCCCGGCGGCAAGTCGTAGCGGCAACTTTGAACCAACCCGCAGGCCCGCGTCACAACCGCCTCAACACAATCGGGAGACATCGTGGCAACACGCAACAAGAACGCAGTGAAACGGAATGCGCCGACAAGCGGCAGCGAGCACATCCTCGCGATCGACGTCGGCGGCACCGGCCTGAAGGCCGCGATCATCGACGCCGACGGGCAGATGAAAACCGAGCGCGTGCGCGTTGCGACGCCGCATCCGTGCACGCCGGATCAACTGGTGGACGCGCTCGCGCAACTCGTGGCTCCGCTCATCGAGCAGGTGCGGCCCGTCCGTATCTCGATCGGGTTTCCGGGTGTCGTGCGCAACAACCGCATTCTGACCGCGCCGCACTTCGGCATCGAAGGATGGCACGACATTGCGCTCGCGGATTCGCTCGCGCAGCGCCTGGGCGGACTGCCGGTGCGGATGATCAACGACGCCGAAATGCAAGGCTTCGCGGCGATCGAAGGCCACGGCCTCGAGTTCGTGCTGACGCTCGGCACCGGCGCCGGCACCGCGATGTTTCGCGATGGCGAACTGATGCCGCATCTGGAGCTCGCGCATCATCCGGTCAGCAAGAAGGGCGTGGCGTACGACGAATACATCGGCGAGGCCGCGCGCGAGCAGATCGGCAACAAGCGTTGGAGCCGGCGTGTCGAGAAGGTGATCGGCATTCTCGAGTCACTGGTCAATTACGACAAGCTGTGGATCGGCGGCGGCAACGCGGCGCGCATCAAGTTTTCGCTGCCGGCGAACGTGGCGACCGTATCGAACGACGCGGGGATCGAGGGCGGCGCGAAATTGTGGCATCCGCTGTCGGTGTGCGAGACGCGACAGTATCCGGAGGCGACGCAGAAGACGGGGCGGTTCAAGCCGAAGTGAGGGGGGTGGATTGCCGCTGCCATCACGTATCCAGTGCCGCGGCGCCACGTCCAAGGGTTCATATCAACCCCTCAACGATTGCCAAGGCGATCCGTGCCCGAGCACTGGTCAGCGCTTCGACGCTGGACGTGCTCATAACTACTTCGGGCTTTGCTGGCAACGGATTATCTTGCCGGTAAGTGCGCCTGGGGTTAATGACCAAACGCTTGACCTGTGCGTCCAATTCCTTACTGTGATACAGGTCCAGACACTTCAGGAAATCGAAACGGACACCTTCAGTTTCCGATTCAACCAGCGGGTTTTGATAATTTCGCGCCAAATAATTGTCCACCAAGGTTTTGATCGCGTCTGGAGCCTTCTCCAAGTCGTAGTAAGTCCAGTCTCGCAATGCACTGACGCTGCTTCCCGCATCCATAGCAGCATCTTTGTCGTTCCTGTAGGCGGTCGCTATGCAAGTAGCCAGAACCATGTCTTTGTAATTCTGTGCATAAGTACGTGCTCCAGCTTGAGGAGTCGCACGTTGATCGCCTTTTGCATAGCAAGCAGACATGCCGAAGATGAGGGCAAAACCAGTTAGGATGCCAACCCCGACCTTCTTCACGGTAAACTCCAGAAGTTCGCGCGGTCAGTGCGATACTTCGCCTCAGGTTCGTTGAAATAGCAGTGGTCGTAACAGTAGTTTTCGCGCAATCCAGTTGTCCATCACGGGGTGACGGTCTCGTTCACTGCTTCCGCGGTTTGTCTAACGCCCGACGTTTGTCGTACTCGCGCGCAAGGTAAATGTTTTGCCGTCGAACGCGTAGTAGTAGGTTCCGTGCTCGGCGTTTTCATTGCGGCTACCGTGAGCGATCAGCAGGCAACTGTCTGCGCGATAGGCAAGCGGATCCGTGATGTCCAGCGGCCAATCGGAAACCGTGAACGGCAGCGAAGTGACGCGGCCCGAGTTCGTATCGATTGCCGCCGCCATCACGCAGCCAGCACCGCATCCCCACGTAGCGAGAACGTAGTGGCCCGCGAAGTTAATCGGCTCCTTTGCGGCTTCACGAAGAATGCTGCGGTAATGACGTGCCGTCGCGTCCGTGAATATCATGCGTGGCATCGCAGCGTGCCTGGACTCGACAGTGGCGGGACAATCCTCAAACCTGAGAACCGATTCCGCAAGGGCCAAACCGGATACTGCGCCGAACATCAATGTGGCAATAAGCCAGGACGAAAGACGCATCGTTTTAATACCAGTGGTGTTGTTGCCAGAATCCCCTGGCCATATTTGCGGAATGGTAGCGGCCATAAATGTAACGGATGCCGCCTTGGCACTCCTCCTTCGCATTACCGAATGATGCCTCTCCGCGCGGGTTCAAGCTGTATTGCGCGCGCAGCAGTTGAAACAGGCCACGTGCTGTTGAAGTCCCGTTGCGCGCATCGACGACACCGGCGGATTCCTGAGCCATGATCCATAGCAGATCGCTGAAATCCGTGTCTGGAATGCGCTCGGTGCGCATGGCGTCTTTCAGCGCATTCTGAACCGTGAGCGGCACAATGCTTGCCGGCTTCTCTTTCCATTGCGGCGGCGCAGTCTTCGTCGGGCGATGCGAGTGGGCGTGTTTTGTAGACATTCAGGCAACTCCATTTCTTTCTTTGAACGACAAAGGGGCGAGAACGAATTAATCAATCGATCACGTAGGATCGCTATCTGTTTGATTCGCGTAGCCCCATGCGCAATATGCCGCTTCTTCCATCTCAAAACAACATTCTCGTTATAGTTGCTCTCTGAACTGCAAAGCTCTCAACGGCACGTCCAACCCTGGAGACTCCCAATGACTCGCATCCACCTGAACCTCGCGCGGCGCCTCCTCTCCGTCGGCGCGTGCGCGCTGCTCGCTTACGCGTGCGCGCATGCGTATGCGGCACAGGCCTTCGCGGTGTCGTCGCCGGGACTGGCCGATGGCGGCACGCTCAACGCAAGCCACGCGGCGAGCGCGAACAATTGCGGCGGCGGCAACGTGTCGCCGGCGCTGCAATGGCATAACGCGCCGGCCGGCACGAAAAGTTTCGCGGTGACGATCTTCGATCCCGACGGCGCGAAAGGCCTCGGCATCGTGCACTGGATCGTCTATGGCATCGCGCCTACCACGACCGGACTCGCCGAAGGCGAAGCCGCGCCGGCGGGCAGCGTCGCCGGCACGAATCGCACCGGCGGCCCCGGCTATTACGGCCCGTGTCCGCCCGTCGGCGAGGTACCGCATCACTACTTGGCGCAGGTCTATGCGCTCGATCTGCCGCCCGACGCATTGCCGGCCGGCTTGACGCGCGACGCGTTCCACGCCGCGATCAAGGATCACGTGCTCGCCGCGACGAGCACCGTGCTGCGCTACGGACGATGAAGACGCGCGGCCGAACGCTGGGCCGCGCCTGATCTGCCGGCGGGCGCCTAGCGCGCCGCGTCCCCCCAGCGATACTGCACGCTCGCTTCATCGAGCTGGGTCTTGATCGCGGCGTCGAGCGTGAGCCCGGCCGCCGCGAGCGTATCGCTCAACTGCTCCGCGCGGCTCGCACCAATGATCGCCGACGTAATCAGCGGATTCGCGAGCACCCACGCAAGCGACACCTTCGTCAGCGCTTCGCCGGTCGGCGCGACGATCGCCTTCAGCCTTTCGATCGTGTCGAACTCGCGCTTATGCCAGTAGCGCTCCTGATACATCGCGCCAGCCTTGCCGACGCTTTCGGTGAAGCGCCCTTCGGCGGGCGTCGCGTCGAGCCGGTGCTTGCCGCTCAGCAGTCCGCCCGCGAGCGGGTTATATGGCATCACGGCCAGTTGCTCCTCGGCGGCCAGCGGCAGCAGCTCGCGCTCGATCTGGCGAAACAGCAGGTTGTAGCGCGGCTGGACCGACACGAAGCGCGCGACGCGGAGTACGTCCGCGCGCCCCAGTGCGCGCGCGAGCCGGTAGGCGAGAAAGTTCGACACGCCGATATAGCGCGCCTTGCCCGAGCGCACGATCGCATCGAGCGCTTCGAGCGTTTCGTCGAGCGGGGTCTTCGCGTCGTCGGAATGGAGCTGGTACAGGTCGACGTAGTCGGTGCCGAGGCGCTGCAAGGACGCGTCGATCGCATCGAGCAGGTGCTTGCGCGACGCGCCCTGGTCCCACGCGGCGGGCCCCATCTTGCCGACCGCCTTGGTCGCGACGATGAAGCGCTCGCGTTTGCCCTTCAGCCAGCGTCCGACGATTTCCTCGGTGCGCCCGGCCAGATTTTCGTCGCCGCCGAGCGGATAGACGTTCGCGGTATCGATGAAATTGACACCGGCGTCCGCGGCCGTGTCGAGGATGCGGTGCGATGCGGCTTCTTCGGTTTGCAGCCCGAAGGTCATGGTGCCGAGACACAGGCGAGAAACGGTCAGGCCGGTGCGGCCGAATTGGCGATATTGCATAAAGTCGACTCCAGAGGGAAGGAAAGCGCTGCCGAAGCGATGAAACTACATTGTTGTAAAAAGGATAAACCGAGTCGCGATTCGATGTGCCTGACGCACGCCGGGATTGCTGACATCCAGTAGATGTGAAATGATATCGATTCTCATTTAAACCTAGCCAGCCATCCCGTCATCTCCTTCTCACACTACGGAGAGCGGCAGCCAGCCATTTGCGGCTTTGTCATGAATTCGACGTCAGTGATGCGGATCTGACAAACGCATTTCTGACGGGATTTCCATGCTCAATCACACGCCGCTCGCGACAGCGCTAGCGCTCGCTTTTGCCATTCCTTTGTCGACCCCGGCGCTCGCGCAAAGCGCGCCGCAGAACGCACAAACCAGCGCACGGAACGACACACCCGCCGCCGCGCAGACGCTGCCGACCATCGGCGTGCAGGCTCAGGCCGTTCAGCAGGACTTCCAGGCCGACCGGGCGACCGTCGGCGCCAAGACGCCGACCGCGCTGCGTGACATTCCGCAGACCGTCACCGTGATCAATCGCGACCTGCTCGCCTCGCAGGGCGCGACGTCGTTTGCGGACGCGCTGCGCAACGCGCCCGGCGTGACGATCGGCGCGGCCGAAGGCGGCCAGATCGGCAACAACATCAACCTGCGCGGTTTCACCGCGCAGAACGACATCTATCTGGACGGCTTTCGGGACCGCAACCAGTACTACCGCGACACGTTCAATCTTGAATCGCTCGAGGTGCTGTACGGTCCGTCGTCGATGCTGTTCGGCCGCGGCTCGACCGGCGGCGTGATCAACCAGGTCAGCAAGAAGGCGAACCTGACGGACTCGGCGGAAGTCTCCGGCATGATCGGCACCGACGACCGCTACCGCTCCACCGTCGACGT
Source organism: Paraburkholderia sp. MM5496-R1 (assembly GCF_050436205.1). Classification (NCBI taxonomy): domain Bacteria; kingdom Pseudomonadati; phylum Pseudomonadota; class Betaproteobacteria; order Burkholderiales; family Burkholderiaceae; genus Paraburkholderia; species Paraburkholderia sp. MM5496-R1. The sequence goes on along the minus strand of NZ_JBNDLT010000003.1, from coordinate 995,821 downwards.
GAACCACAAGCTCACCGACACCTCGGCGATCCGCCTCAATGCATTCGGCCAGAGCCTCGGCTCGACGCGCGACGTGATGAAGAACAAGGACTTCGGCGTCGCGCCGGAACTGCGCTTCGGCATCGGCACGCCGACCGAGATCACGCTGTCGGCGCTGATCCAGCACAACCACGACATGCCCGACTACGGCATCCAGGCGCTGAACGGCCGCCCGTCGCCGGTACCGAAGAACACGTTCTACGGTTTGACCAGCGACCGCACGATCCAGGACGTGCAGATCTTTACCGCGGCGATCAAGCACAAGTTCTCCGAGGACCTGACGCTGACGAACCAGACGCAGATCTCGCACTCGACCACCGACGCGCGCGAAACCGCGCCGCAAGCGGTTTTGACCGGACCGCTGTCGTCCAGCACAGCGTTGACCAACGGCAACTTCACGACGCTGTCGCCATCGCAGCTGTTCATCAAGCTGCAGAGTCATGACCGCGTGATCCAGAATCATGCGATCTACAACGACACGATGCTCGAATACAAATTCGACACCGGACCGATCAGGCACGACCTGATCGTCGGTGTCGAAGTGGGCCACGACAGCTATACGAACCAGGCGTACACGCGCAACAACCTGCCGATCGTGCCGATGCTCAATCCGCCGATCATGGGCACGCCGTCGAACGTGACGACGACGGTCGGCAACTACGCCGATTCGAGCGCGAACGAAATTGCCGCTTACCTGAACGACACGATTACGCTGACGCCGCACTGGAAGCTGATCGGCGGTGTGCGCTGGGATCGTTTCTCGGCGGGAATCCGCAATACGATTAGCGCGCCGGCTTACGCGAGCCAGACCAACTACTTCACGAGCGTGCGCGCCGGCGTCATCTATCAGCCGACCGACTGGCAGTCGTACTACGTGTCGTACGGCACGTCGTTCAACCCGTCGCTCGAAAACCTGACGGTCACGAACCTCACTCAGAACCTCGCGCCGGAATCGACGAAGTCGTATGAAATCGGCGGCAAGTGGGATCTGTTCGGCGGCAACATGTCGGTGACCTCGGCGATCTTCCGCGAGGAAAAGGACAACGCGCGCACGCAGGTGTCACCGACCGAGTACCAACTGGCCGGCAACATTCGCGTCGACGGCTTCCAGGCGGGCGTGACGGGGCACATCACCGACAAGTGGCAGATTTTCGGCGGCTACACGTACATGGACGCGACGATCCTGAAAGCGGCCGACGGCACGCAGGGCCACACGCCGGCCAACACGCCGCGCAACACGCTGACGTTCTGGACCACGTACGCGATCACGCCGCATTGGGAAATCGGCGGCGGTCCGATCTACATGTCGCCACGTTATGCGTCGAATACGAACTACGTGAAGGTGCCGGGCTACACGCGTTGGGACGCGACCGCGGCCTATCACGCGAAGAAGTACGACGTGCGCCTGAACCTGCTGAACCTCACCAACAAGTACTACTACGACGCGTTGATTCCGTCGGACGGCGGACGTTCGGTGCCGGGCATCGGCCGCACGCTGCTCGCGACGTTCAACTACCGCTTTTGATACGCGCTTTTGATACGCACTGAGCGCATGCGTACGGCTTGCCGCTTCTGCAAACGGCAAGCCGACGCGAAGGACACACTATGTTGCTGCACATTCCGAAGGTACTGGACGCCGGGCAGTTGCGCTTCATACGCGAGCGGCTCGATCGAGCCGGCGACGCATGGGTCGATGGCCGCGCGACCGCGGGCTATCAGGGCGCGCCGGTCAAGCGCAATCAGCAGATTGCCGAGCACTCGACGCTCGCGCGCGAACTCGGCGATGTGATTCTCGCGGCGATCGAACGCAATCCGCTGTTCATCAGCGCGGTGCTGCCCAACCAGGTCTATCCGCCGCTCTTCAACCGCTACGAGGGCGGCATGCAGTTCGGCAGCCACGTCGATGGCGCGGTGCGCGTGCTGCCGAACGGCGTGAAGCTGCGCACCGACGTGTCGGTGACGCTGTTTCTCAGCGCGCCCGACGAATACGACGGCGGCGAACTCGTGATCGAGGACACCTACGGCGTGCAGCAGGTGAAACTGCCGGCCGGCGACATGATCGTCTATCCGGCGACGAGTCTGCACCAGGTGACGCCGGTCACGCGCGGTGCGCGGGTGGCGAGCTTCTTCTGGGTGCAGAGCCTCGTGCGCAGCGACACGCATCGCGCGCTGCTGTTCGATATGGACACCGCGATTCAACGGCTCAATACCACCCATGCCGACGAAGCTGCGCGACGCAGCCTCGTCGGTTGTTATCACAATCTGCTGCGCACCTGGAGTGAAACGTGAGCGTATCGGACACCCTCGACATTCAACCGCCCGCGGCCGGCGAACATGACGCGCAGGAGCCGCGTCGGCTCGATGACCATGAACTGAAATCGCGCCAGCAGCGCTCGCGTCGCGCGACCTTCATCAAGTGGCTGCGCCAGGTGCATGGCTGGGTTGGACTGTGGGGCGCGGCGCTCGGTCTGCTGTTCGGCACGACGGGCTTCTTTCTGAATCATCGCGGCGGCCCGCTGCGCGTCTCGACCGGCGAGCCGCAGGTGTCGGTGATGCAGGTGCCGCTGCCGCAACCGGCGCCGCAAACGCCGCGCGAGCTCGCGAAGTGGCTCAAGCAGGAGCTGAAAATCGCCGGCAATCCGGGGCGCGTGCAGAAGGAAGCCGAGCATCCGGTGGCGTGGGGCGATCGCAGCGTCGTGCAGCCCGAGCACTGGCAACTGAGTTTCGGGTCGCCGAAGGAAAACACGTCGGCCGAATACTGGGTCGGCAACCACACCGTGACGGTCAAGCGCAGCGCGACCACCTTTCTCGCGATGCTGACGAACATGCACAAGGGTGTCGGCTTGAGCGTCGGTTGGGTGCTGCTGATCGATACGCTCGCGGGCAGCCTGATCCTGCTGTCGTTGACGGGCGTGCTGTTGTGGACCGAGTTGAACAAGCGCAAGACGGTGGGGCTCGCGCTCGTGGTCGGATCGATTGCGGCGGCGGTGGTGTTGGGGACGACGTAAGGGCGCAGCGCAACGCTTCGGGCGACGCCTGCGCGCTGGCGGGCAGGCTTTGATCGGTCCGCGCTAGAATCGTCGCAGACCTACTCCGCAGGCTCTGCCGCCATCCGCCGATGACCTCTTCCGCGAACCCCGTCGACACCGCGCTGACCACGCGGCGCTCGGTGCGCGCCTTTCTGCCGACACCGGTGCAGCGCGCCGACATCGAAGCGATTCTCGAAGCCGCCAGCCACGCACCGTCGGGCACCAACACGCAGCCGTGGAAGGTGTACGTGCTGACGGGCGAATCGCTCGCGCGTCTGTCGCGCGATCTGCTCGCCGCCTACGACGATCCGCAGCGCGACGAGCTGTACCAGGAGGAGTACGCGTACTATCCGCGCCAGTGGCAGTCGCCGTTCATCGACCGGCGTCGCAAGATCGGCTGGGACATGTATAGCCTGCTCGGCATCGAGAAGGGCGACAAGGCGCGCATGCACGAACAGCACTCGCGCAACTTCCGTTTCTTCGACGCACCCGTCGGCCTGCTGTTCACGATCGATCGCAGCCTCGAGCGCGGCAGCTGGCTCGACTACGGCATGTTCCTGCAGGCGATCATGACGGCCGCGCGCGGGCGCGGTCTCGACACCTGTCCGCAGGCCGCGTTCATGCAGTTTCATCGACTGATTGCCGGACATCTCGGCTTGCCCGAAAACGAGCAATTTGTGTGCGGCATGTCGCTCGGTTTCGGCGACCCCAACGCGCCGGTCAATACGCTGCGCCCCGAGCGCGAACCGGTCGAGCGCTTCGCGCGCTTTCTCGATTGAACGCATCCCTCAGTCCCCACCCAGAGGCAAACGACAATGAAAACATCGCGGCGCCATTTCCTGTTGGTCAGCGCGGGCGTCGGCTCTTCGCTCGCGCTGTCTCGGGTCGCGTTCGCCGCGACCGTTCCCAATGCGCTCAGCGAGAGCGATCCGCAGGCGCAGGCGGTCGGCTATACCGAAGATGCGTCGAAGGTCGACAAGGCCAGATTTCCGAACTTCGCGGCCGGGCAATCGTGCGCGAACTGCTCGCTGTTCCAGGGCAAGGCATCGGACGCATACGGCGGCTGCACGCTGTTCGGCACTAAACAGGTCGCGTCGCGCGGTTGGTGCAGCGCGTATACGAATATGTGAGCACGCCGCCGTAGCGTTCGCAGCGGTGCTATAGCAGCGCCTTCAGCACGAGTTCGTGCGAGTGCCCGATCCACACGGCGGCGTCGCGATGATCGCGCAGCGCGTCGCCGGTGTTCGGATGCAGGAAGACATCGAGCGCGCCGTGATTGAGCGTGAGCCAGCCGACCACGTCGGCGAACTGCGTGTGCGCGAAGGCGAGCTGATACGACCACATCGGATGCGGCCCGACCGGCCGTTCGTGGAAGCGCCCGATCTGCAGTTTGTCGCCCCAATGCGCGTCGATCTGCTCGCGAAACGCCCAGGCGGCATCGCGGCTCGCCGGGTCGAAGTAGATGTGCGCGTGCCAGCTTTGTATCGCTGAAGCAGCGCGAAAAGTCATATCAGAGTTCATTGCCAGGCTCGTTCCGTATCAGTCTTTATCCGACATTCGTTCTGCTTCGCTTTCCGCCGGCGCGCGCGCTGCAAGTCGCATGTGAAACTGTGTCTGATCCTCGCCGACGATCTCGAAGCCAAGACGATCGTACAGCCGTTTGGCGGGATTGCCCTTGAGCACCTGCAAGCTGACCGGCAACGCTTCGGCCGCGGCGGCGCGCAGGATCGTGCGCAGCGCTTGCTCGCCGATGCCGCGACCCTGCAGCGCCGGCGCGATCTGCAACTGCACGACGAACCATTCGTCGTCGTTGCGATGCGCCTTCAACAAGCCCGCGGGCGCGCCGTCGATACAGACCACCTGCGCCGCGTCGTAGCGATGCAACAGGCGCGCGCGATGGGCGTCGTCGTCGGTCGGCTCGCCGGCGCGCGCCAGGTGTTCGGTCATCGTCGTCTTGCGCAGTTCGAGCAGGAAGGCTTCGTCGTCGGGTTGCGCGGGGCGCAAGGTCAACCCGGATCGTTGGTCGGGCAGTTGGGCGGACATGTCGGCAAGGTGGTGGCGCGCGATGATCGTGCGAAGCGCTAGTAAGAATTGTCGTCGATTGTCGCGCCGGCTGCGCTTTTTTACCACGCGGCTATGTTGCAGTCTTCTCACTTTGCGATGCAGGGCGAACGCTCGATGCGGCGAGGCGCCGCTTGCTGCGCTGTGTGGCATGCGCATTGCTAAAGGTTGATTCGCTTTTCGCGGGCACGGTCGTCGACCCATCGCGGCCGCGCTTAGCCGGGGACGTTCGCGTGATGCGGCGAACGTCGTAATCAACGTTGCGAGGTGGGCTATGACGATGATCGAGGTGGTACCCAGCGTCTCGGCAGATGGACGCGCGGTGATTTTCCAGCTTTCGTCGCAGGGACGAGACCTTGAATGCGCGGTCACGCGCGAGGCGCTCGAGCAGCACTTCTGGCTGCAACGCGGCGCGGGTGAGGCGCGCGTTCTGAAGACGTTCGCGGATGGGCGCAAACGTATTACGGCGATCGCCGAACGAAAAATGCTCGCGCGTCCCGGCGAGAAGGTCTTGCTGACGATCGACGATTTCTCCACACGCGGTTGACGTGCTTGGCGTGGCGCGCGTCATCGCTCGAAGCTGCACACGCGATGACGCCGGCGCGACGGCACCGGCTCCGCTCGGCCTGAATGCGGCCGGCTTCGCACTTCGCGTTTTTTTCGCAGGCTTTCGCAGCACCGTTTCGGTGCAATCGCTGATTTCACATCGAGCGCTCCGTGGGGCCGCTGTTACATCGATTCGCCAAATTAACCCACCAAAGCGCTTCGGTTCGCTGAATTGCTTTCGCGCGTGCGCGCATACACTCTTTTCCATGGAGCGAGGAATCACCGCCCTCCATCGATGCGATCTTCCCCTCGTGTCGGATTTGAACCGTACCGTTGATAAGTAGTCTGCAGTTCGCAGTGCGTATCTGGCAGTTGGCAGTCCGCAGTTGACGCAATACAAGCGCGCAATGCATCGAGCACGAGCGCGAAGCAACAGGGGTAGCGGCCAGAAGTAGCAGATAGCGAGGACCGGCCCACATGCAGTCGCAATTGAAGTGGTGGTTTGAATCGGCAGTTGAAGCTTGCTGTCGAGCGGTAGTAATTGCCGGTGCAGTACACGTAAGCAATAGCTTTGCAGGTTAGGTGGTTATAGGTTGGCAGGCATCCACGCGCCTGCTCGGCCGTTCCATCCTGTCAGCCCTGTTCCTCGCGGACCAGGGCTTTTTTTCGTCGCAACGAAGCGGGCTTCTTGTTTCTGGCGGCGTCGAACCGATATGCGGACATTGCGTTCTTCGATACGTTCGAAGCACGGGCGCGTCCGCATGGGGTGAACTGTCGGGCGCGAAATACGTCGGACGTTTGAGCGCGGCGTTTGCCGCCGTCGCGTGCCGAAGTCCGGGCGCGCTGCCGAAAGAAGGAGGTTGAATCGATGTCCAGCAAGTCGCGAGTTCGCAAGCCCGGCCGCACGGCCATGTCCCCGTTGTTGCGTTCTCTGACCCAGAGCCGCACCGCGCACGCGCCGGTCACGCAGACCATGCTGTTGCAGGCCTACGCCGCGCTCGATGCATTGCGCCGCGGCCACGGCGCGCGCATTCTGCACACGACGCTGAGCCGGCATTTGCTGGTGTCGCAGGAACTTGTGCATGCCGGATGGGGCGCCGACGCGCGCGCCGATATCGAAAGCGCGCATGCGGCGATGGTGCGGCTCGATGTGCGCGAGCGCCAGACTGGCCGCTGGTCGCTCGAAGACGACGACTACGCAAGTCTGTGCGCGGCGCTAGCGATTTTCGACGGACAGTTGTCGGCGGCGTCGCTGAGCGAGCTGGCGAGCGCGGAAGCGAAAATGATCGAAGGTTTGATGCGTTCCGCGCGACTGCGGGCGCTGGCGGAAGCGGCGGTTTGAGCGGCACGCATCTGGCGGCGCGCATTTCGAAAGCGTCGCGGGTCACCGGCGCTTCGCTCAATGCGCTATCGGCGAGCCCGGGCGAGTGGCTGCCCGCTGCGCTGCGTTTCGTCGAACGGCTGATACGACCATTTCAGCGCGGACGTAAATGGATTACGGACACATTGAAAGCGGCATCGACGTGTCGCGCGAGGCCGGCTGGTGCGCGTGGCGCGGCTTGTTACGAGTGTCCGTAGAAGTCCCGCCGGGCGCGTTTGCCGCTGCGATTCCCGCTTGCTAGACTGGCTGCGCCTGCTTGCCGCCTACCTGCTCGCGTACCTCCCGCATACCGCCGAGGCCAGGCGTCGCTGGCGTCGTTGCGATGCCGACGCGCGCGTACAACCGAGCCCTATCGGAGACATCATGTCCTACATGCTGCTGATCGTCGAACCCACGGACCAACGCGAGGAGCGCGCCGAAGCCGCGGGCCGCGACCTCTACGACCAGATGGTGCGTTTCTCCGAGAACCTGAAAGCGCGCGGCAAGCTGCTCGCGGTCGAGTCACTGACTTCGCAGAAGGACGCCGTGCGCGTGCAGGTCCGCCATGGCCAATCGAAGCTCGTCGACGGGCCGTTCGCCGAGGCGAAGGAGATGATCGGCGGCTTCTTTCTGTTGAACTGCGACAGCCGTGAAGAGGCCGTGGCGATCGCGCAAACCTGCCCGGCGGCGTCGTGGTGCACGGTCGAGGTGCGCAAGCTCGGACCGTGCTTCATCTAGGCACGCGTGACTCCCGCTTCACCAGCTTCGGTGTTTTCCCTGGGATGTGGGGACCGCCGCGCGTGTCGATCGGACCGTGCATCGTGCGTCGTGTGAGTAAGGGGCGAGCCGGCGTGGCCTCGCCAGGCGATTCACAGGAATCCACTCACGACCAACCACTAACAACAAGGAGCAACGACATGCGATTCATGATCATCGTCAAAGCCACCGCCGCGAGCGAAGCCGGCGAGATGCCCGAACCGTCGCTGATCGCCGCCATGGGCGCCTACCACGAAGAACTCGCGAAGGCCGGCGTGCTGCTCGACGCGACGGGCCTGCAGCCGAGCTCGAAAGGCTGGCGCATGCGCTATAGCGGCGGCAAACGGAGCATCGTGGACGGGCCGTTCGTGGAGACCAAGGAGCTGATCGCGGGCTATACGTTGATCCAGGTGCGCTCGCGCGACGAGGCGATGGAATGGGCGCGGCGTTTTCCGGCGCCGTTCGGTGAGCACGCCGATGGCGAAATCGAAGTGCGGCAGCTGTTCGAACTCGACGACTTCGAGCCGGGGCCGGAAGTCGAGCGCTTTCACAAGCTCGAAGAAGATCGCCGCTGATTTGATGGACTACGCCTGGGAGCCCGCATACATGGTCCTGAACGCGCAACCGCCGGCAGCAGGTGAAGGCTGACGCCGTGACGATACAGGCCACCCATCGTGCGATCGACGCTGTCTGGCGGATCGAATCCGCGAAGGTCATCGCTCACGTCGCGCGGATCGTGCGCGACGTGGGACTCGCCGAGGAACTCGCGCAGGACGCGCTGGTGGCCGCGCTCGAGCATTGGCCGGACGCGGGCGTGCCCGACAACCCCGGAGCGTGGCTGATGACCGCCGCGAAGAACCGCGCGCTCGATCGCCTGCGCCAGGAAGCGCTGCATGCGCGCAAGCGCGAGGAGCTCGGCCACGATCTCGACGCGATCGAAGCGCACGTGGTGCCCGATTTCGTCGATGCGCTCGACGCCGCGCGCGCCGACGACATCGGCGACGATCTGCTGCGGCTCATCTTCACCGCGTGCCATCCGGTGCTGTCGACCGATGCGCGCGTCGCGCTGACGCTGCGCCTGCTCGGCGGCCTCACCACCGACGAAATCGCGCGCGCGTTTCTCGTGCCGGAGCCGACCATCGCGCAGCGGATCGTGCGCGCGAAACGCACGCTGTCGGCGGCGCGCGTGCCGTTCGAGGTGCCGCAGGAGGACGCGCGCGCGGCGCGGCTCGCGTCGGTGCTGCAGGTGATCTACCTGATTTTCAACGAAGGTTATTCGGCCACGGCCGGCGACGACTGGATGCGCCCGACGCTATGCGAGGAGGCGTTGCGGCTCGGGCGCGTGTTGAGCGGACTCGTAGCCGGCGAGAGCGAGGTCCACGGTCTCGTCGCGCTGATGGAGATTCAGGCGTCGCGTACGCACGCGCGCATCGACGCCCAGGGGCGTCCGGTACTGCTGCTCGATCAGGATCGCGGCCGCTGGGACCCGCTGCTGATTCGCCGCGGCCTCGCGGCGCTGGACAACGCGCATGCGCTCGGCGGCGAGAGCGGGCCGTATGCGTTGCAGGCGGCGCTCGCCGCGTGCCATGCGCGAGCGCGCCGCGCCGAGGACACCGACTGGGCGCAGATCGTCGCGCTCTACGATGCGTTGGCGCAGGTCGCGCCGTCGCCGGTAGTGGAGTTGAATCGCGCGGTCGCGGTGGGGATGGCGTTCGGGCCGGCGGCCGGACTCGAGATCGTCGATGCGCTCGCCGCCGGTTCGGCGCTCGCGAATTATCACTGGCTGCCGAGCGTGCGCGGCGATCTGCTGGTCAAGCTTGGACGCGTCGACGAAGCCCGCGCGGAGTTCGAGCGCGCCGCGGCGATGACGCGCAATACGCGCGAGCGCGAGTTGTTGCTGGAGCGTGCGCGCGGGCTCGCGGATTGAGGCTGGCACATTGGTGCTGGCACATTGGTGCTCACGCACACGTCAGTGCCGCCTCAACGAATCAGCTGCCGCACCCCCAACGCAACGATCAAGCCGCCGCACACACGATCCACCCACCTCTTGCCGCGCCGATAAGCCGACGCGATGCGCTGATGCGACAGCGCCAGCGCGACGAACCCATACCAGCTGCTCGCGACGACGAACACCATGCCGAGCATCGCGGTGAACATGCCGGTGCTCACATGCGCTGGCGCCGCCGAAGCTCTGGGTGAAAAGTAACGCGAGCATCCCGCTCATAGCCCGAAAAACGCCGCGCCCGCGGTCAAGACGCCCACTCCCGCGACGAGGTACGACAGATTGCGCAGCCAGTTCTTGCGCGTGAGCAGCGTGATCGCGCACAGCGCAATCGCGACCTGAATCAGCAGCGTCGCCTGAGCCCAGCGATGATGGCCGTGCAACAGCGTTTCGCTGTGCGTATCGGCGGCGACGACCTGTTTTTCGATCGCTTCTGCGTTCGCGCGGATCGGCTCCTTCTGCTGCTTGTATTTCTCGACGTCGGCGACGAACTTCGCGTGCGCGTCGCTATTGGGCGCCGACAGCGCCGCGCCGAGTTCCGCGAGGTTTTCCTTTTCGCCCTTCGCCTGGTAGTAGCTCCACTGGTTCGACGCTTCGGTCTTCTTGATCGCGGCTTCGTTCTTGTAGAACAGCGCGAGGTTTTCGGCGTTGCCGCTCTGGTACGCGCACAGCGCGCCGATCGTCGCGAGGATCGCGGTCATCACGGCCATGCGGCTCGCGAACGGATCGGCGTCGTGATGCGCGGCGTGGCCGGCGTGTTCGACGGCATGGTCGTGCGGACCGTGCACTTCATATTCTTCAGACATCAGATTCTCCGAGGCAATGCTTTTGTCGTTCTCGCCGGACGGGGCGGGCGCCCGGCGGCTTCAATCTTAGCGTGTGGCCGACGCCCGGAGGCCGCAGCTTCAATGCACTGTGTCAGAGGGACGGTTATTGCATGCGAATCACGACGCGCCCGCGCGTGCCGGCGGCGACCGCCTCGTAGGCTTCGCGCGCGCGGGCGAGCGGGAATTCCTGCGCGATCGCCGGGCCGCTCAGCTTGCCGTTGTCGAAGCCCTCGACGAGCGCCGTCATCAGCGGCGCCGATTCCGCGACGCCGAGCTTCGCGCTGTCGACGCCGAGCAATTGCGTCTCGTTGTGATAGAAGTCGATCAGATCGAACTCGACGCGGCGCTTGCCGGTCCCGCTGATTTCGAGCACGCGGCCGCGCCGCTTCGCGAGACTCAGCGCGGTCTCGAACGCGACACCGCCTACCGTGTCGTACACGACTTCCGCGCCCGCGCCGCCGGTCAGTTCGCGCACGCGTGCGGCCGCGTGTTCGTCGAACGCTACGTAGGCGTCGATCAGGCGGCCCGCAGGCGTGGCGGGATCGAGCGGCCGGCGGTCGACGGCGATCACGCGCGCGCCTCGCGCTTTCGCGATCTGCACGACCGCGCCACCGACACCGCCGCTCGCGCCAAGCACGGCAATGGTCTCGCCGGCCTGCAACTTTGCGTATTCGACGGTGCCGAGCCACGCGACCACGAAGTTCACGCCAATCGCCGCCGCCTCGACGTGGCTCAACGCCACGGGCTTGCGCGACAGCGCCGCGACCGGAATGCTGAGGTACTCGGCGTGCGTGCCGTCGCGCGTGAAGCCGATGTCGCCGCCGGTTCCCCACACCTCGGCGTCGAGCCACGCGGCCGGGCCGTCCACCACCACGCCGCTGAAGTCGCGCCCCGGCGTGCGCGGCAGCACCGTATGTTCGAAATGGCCGGACACGTTCTTCACGTCGCTCGGATTGACCGAGGCCGCCATGACCCGCACGACCGCATGCTCCGCGTCGGCCTTCGGCGTCGGCAGATCGACGTATTCGAGCACTTCGGGGTTGCCAAAAGATTTGAACTGAATCGCTTTCATCGTGCGTGGCTCCGGTTGGTCTTGCGCCGCGTTGCGCAGCGAATGCACCGTAGTCTAAGTGATGCGAGTAAGGGCATCAGGACGACGGCTTTCAGATTTCGGACAACAACCCGCGCGCCGGGTACGCGATCACCCAGGCTCTAACCCGCCTGACCCGCCTCGTCGGCCTTCGGCGCCTGAGCATGCCGCTGGTGTTCGGCGGCCAGAAACATGTACATCGCCGGCACGACGAACAACGTGAACAGCGTGCCGATCGACATCCCGGTGAAGATCACGAGCCCCATTGCGTTGCGGCCCGCCGCGCCCGCGCCCGACGCGATCACGAGCGGCACCACACCGAGCACCATCGCCGCGGTCGTCATCAGGATCGGGCGCAGCCGCACGCCCGCCGCTTCCTCGACCGCTTCGCGCTTCGCGCGGCCCGCGCGCTGCAGTTCGTTGGCGAACTGCACGATCAGAATGCCGTGCTTGCTGACGAGCCCCATCAGCGTGACGAGGCCGACCTGCGTGTAGATGTTCAGCGTCGTCAGGCCGATGTTGATGAAGATCAGCGCGCCGAACAGCGCCATCGGCACCGAGATCAGGATCACGATCGGATCACGGAAACTCTCGAATTGCGCCGCGAGCGCGAGGAACACGATGATCGTCGCGAGCAGCAGCGTGATGACGAAGCCGCCCGACTCCTGCACGAACTGGCGCGACTCTCCCGAGTAATCGGCCGAGTAGCCGGCCGGCGCGACCTGCGCGGTCGCCTTGCGCAGAAAATCGAGCACCTGGCCTTGCGACACGCCTGGCACGATCACGCCGGAGATCGTCGCCGAGTTCAACTGCTGGAAGTGGTTGATCGATTCGGGCACGACGCTGTGCCGCAGATGCGCGATCGTCGACGCCGGAATCACGTTGCCGTCCGGCGTGCGCAGATAGTAGTCGAGCACTTGCGACGGATTGAGCCGGTCGATCTGCAACACCTGCGGAATCACCTTGTACGAGCGTCCCGCAATCGAGAAGTAGTTGACGTAGCCGCCGCCCAGCGCCGACCCGAGCGCCTGTCCGACGTCGCTCTGCGACAGCCCGAGCGAGGCCACCTTGTCGCGGTCGACGACGAGCGTCACTTCCGGCTTGTCGATTTTCAGGTCGCTATCGACGAAGAAGAACATGCCGCTCGCACGCGCTTTTTCCAGCACTGCTTGCGACACCTCGTTGAGGTTTTCGAACGGCTCGGTCGTGCTGATCACGAACTGCACCGGCAATCCCTGCGCGCCCGGCAGCGGCGGAAACTGGAACGCCGCGACGCGCGCGCCCGCGATCTGATTCCACTTCTGCTGCAACTCCTGCTGCAGCACGGTCGCGTTCTTGCCGCGCTGATCCCAGGTCTTGAACAGCACGCCGCCGATGCCCCGGTTGACCGTCGGCGAGCCCGTGAGCTGGAACATCTGCGAATATTCGGGCAGTGTCTTCGAAGCATCGAACACCTGGTCGGCGTAGGTCTGCATCTGCTGGATCGTCGCGTTGGGCGGCCCGATGATCTGCGAGAGCACGATGCCCTGGTCTTCCTGCGGCGCGAGTTCCGACTTCGAGGTCATGAACAGATACACGGTGCCGCACAGCAGCAGCGCGCCCATGATCACGAACACGGGCCAGGTGTCGAGCGTCGCATGCAACAGGCGGCCGTAGCCGCGATGCACGCGCTCGAACTGGCGGTCGACGAAACGCGCGAAGCGGCCCGACTCCTGCGCGGCGCGGAAGAAGCGCGAGCACATCATCGGCGACAACGTGAGTGCGATCACGCCCGACACCGTCACCGCGCCCGCGAGCGTGAACGCGAATTCGGTGAAGAGCGCGCCCGTCAGCCCGCCCTGGAAGCCGATCGGCGCGTACACGGCGATCAGCACGACGGTCATCGCGACGATCGGGCCGCCCAGTTCGCGCGCGGCGATCAGCGCGGCGTCGAACGGTGTCCTGCCTTCGTGCTTCATGTGCCGATCGACGTTCTCGACGACGATGATCGCGTCGTCCACGACGAGCCCGATCGCGAGCACGAGTGCGAGCAGCGTGAGCAGATTGATCGAATAGCCGAGCACCTGCATCACGAAGAACGTGCCGATCAGCGACAGCGGCATCGCGATCAACGGCACGATCACCGCGCGGAAGCTGCCGAGAAACAGGAAGATCACGACGGTCACGATCACGAGCGCTTCGACGAGCGTTTTGATCACTTCCCTGATTGCGGTGTTGACGAAGTCGGTCGCGTCATAAACGATGTCGCCCGTCATGCCGGTCGGAAACTGCTTCTGCAGATCGGGAAACACGGTTTTCACGCGCTTGGCCACATCGAGAATGTTCGCATCCGGCGCGACCTTGATGCCGATGAACACCGACCGCTTGCCGCTGAACGCGACGTTGAAGTCGTAGCTGTCGGCGCCGAGCACGACGTTCGCGACATCCTCGAGACGCACGAGCGAGCCGTTCTTCTGCTTGACGACGAGCTGCTTGAAGTCGTCGACGGTATGCAGGTCCGTGCCCGCTTCCAGGTCGACGCTGACCATTTGCCCCTTCGTCGTGCCGAGCGTGGCGAGATAGTTGTTGTTGCCGAGCGCGGTGTACACGTCACTCGCGCTCACGCCGTGCGCGGCGAGCCGCGCCGAGTCGAGCCACGCGCGCATCGCGAACTGCCGCCCGCCCAGCACTTCGGCGGTCTGCACGCCCTGGATCGAATCGAGCTTGGGCTTGACCACGCGCAGCAGGTAATCGGTGACGTTGTTGCTTGGCAGCACGCTGCTGTAGAAGCCCATGTACATCGCGTCGGTGGTCTGCCCGGTCTGCACCGTCAGCACCGGCTGCTGTGCCTGCGGCGGCAACTGGTTGCGCACCGAGCCGATCTGCGTGTTGATCTCGGTCAGCGCGCGGTTCGCATCGTAGTTCAGACGCAGCGTCGCGATGATCGTCGACACGCCCGTGATGCTCGTCGACGACATGTAGTCGATGCCCTGTGCCTGCGCGATCGCCGCTTCGAGCGGCTGCGTGATGAAGCCGGCGATGGTGTCCGAGTTCGCGCCATAGTAGGCCGTCGTGATCGTGACGACCGCGTTCTCGGTCTGCGGATACTGGCTGACCTTCAGCACCGCGAGCGCGCGCAACCCGAGCACGAGGATCAGCAGGCTCACGACCGAAGCGAGTACCGGCCGGCGAATGAAGATGTCCGTGAACATGGTCGGGCGGCCTCGCTTATTGTTCCTGCGGCGTCGGATTCGGACTGTCCGACGGATGCACGCGGTTGTCGATGATCAGCGGCGTGCCGTTCTTGAGCTTGATCTGGCCGCTCGTCACGACCTGCGTGCCGTCGTCGATGCCCTTCAGAATCGCCACCTGGTCGCCGCGCGTCGGCCCCGGCGTTACGAACACCTGCTGCGCGACGGGCAGCGTCTTGCCGTGCGCGTTGGGCTGCGTGCCGGGCTTCACGATGAACACGGTCGCGCCGTACGGGTTGTAGGTGATCGCCGTTTGCGGCAGGGTCAGGTAGCGCTGTTCGGCGCCCGAGTCGATCTTCACGTTCGCGTACATGCCGGGCAGCAGCTTGCGCTCGCGATTGTCGACGCTCGCTTCGATCTGTACGTTGCGCGTCGCGCTGTCGACTTTCGGGCTCACCGACTGGATCTTGCCGCTGAAGGTTTTCCCGCTGTACGCGTTGGTATCGACGCTGACGGTCGCGCCGATCGCGAGCTGGCCGAGCTGTTGTTGCGGTACCGAGAAGTCGGCGTAGATCGGATCGATGGCTTGCAGCGTGACGATCGCGTCGCCGGGATTCAGGTATTGCCCCGGATTGATCGTCGTGATGCCGAGGCGCCCCGCGAACGGCGCGCGAATCGTCTTCTTGTCGACGAGCGCCTGCTGTTGCGCGACCTGCGCCTTCTTGCCCTTGAGGTCGGCCGCATCGGCGTCGAGCTGCGCCTTCGCGATCGCCTTGATGTCGTACTGCGCGCGGTCGCGCTCGTAGACCGTCTGCGCGAGTTGGGCCGCGGCCTGCAGCGATTGCAGCAGTGCGACGTCGCTGTCGGCGTTGAGTCGCACGAGGATCTGTCCGGCTTTCGCTTCCTGCCCCGACACGAACGCAACCTCGCGCACGAGGCCGGCGACTTCGGTCGTCACGTCTACGCCGCGCACCGCGCGCAGGCTGCCGACCGCCGCGAGCTGCGGCTGCCACGACTGATAGTGGACCACCACCGCCGAGACCGTGGCGGGCGGCGCGGTGTTGGCCGCCATGAACTTCGCGAACATGTGCGCGCGGAACAGGTTGAAGCCGACCAGCGCGGCGAGCAGCAGGCCGACGCTGATCAACATGATCACCATCCGCTTTGTCATCGGTTTTCTTTCGGCCATCGTGATGTCCTTGCTCGGCTTGGGGCGAGGGCTGGGGTTGCGTCAGGGCACGGTCAATGTGGCGTTGCGGCGGTTGCCGTCGTTGCTGATGGCGACGACGTGTTCGACGCGCTCGCCGAGTCGGCGGCCGGCGCGGCCGCGGACTCGGGCGCGGCGGCATTCCACCAGCCGCCGCCGAGCGCCTGGAACAGCGCCGCGGTATCGGCATAACGCGCGGCCTGCGCCTGCGCGAGACTCACGACCGTTTGCTGATACTGGCGTTGCGCGTCGAGCAGCGCGAGGTAGCTGACACCGCCGACGTGATACTGTCCGCGCGTCAGTTCGAGCGAATCGCTCGCGGCGCGCGACGCGTCGGTCTGCGCCTTGAGGCCGGTTGCGTCGTGTTCGAGCGCGCGCAGCGTGTCCGCAACGTTCTGGAACGCGAGCAGCACCGTCTCGCGGTATTGCGCGCCGGCCTGCTCGTAGGCGGCCTCGGCCGCGCGCTTCTGCGCGCTCAGCTGGCCGCCGTGAAAGACCGGTTGCAGCAAGCCCGCGCCGATGCTCCAGATCGTGCTGCCGGCCCTGAGCACCTGCGCGGGCGTCAACGCTTCGGCGCCGTAGCTCGCGGACAGCGTGATCTGCGGATACATCGCCGCGGTCGCGACGCCGACCTGCGCGCTCGCCTGATGCAGCGTGGCGTCGGCGGCAAGGATGTCGGGGCGCTGGTGCACCAGCGACGACGGCAGGCTCACGGGCAGCGTGTCGGGCAGCGAGAACATGTCGAGCGTGAAGCCGGGCACCGAGGTATCGCTCGGCAGCTTGCCGGCGAGTACCGCAAGCTGATGGCGCGCCTGATCGAGCTGCTGTTGCAGCGGCGGCAGCGTCGCGCGGGTCTGCGCGAGCAGCGTTTCCTGCGCGAGCACGGCCGTGCGGCTCACGCCGCCGAGTGAGAATTGCTGGTCGAGCACGTTCAGTTGCTGCTCTTCCTCGGAAGCGATCCGCTCGGTCGCGTCGATCTGCGCGCGCACCGACGCTTCCTTGACCGCCGCGGTCACGATGTTGGCCGATATCGTGAGATAGGCGGCCTGCAGCTGGAAGCGCTGATAGTCGATCTGCGCATGCAGCGCTTCGAGTTCGCGCCGCGCGCCGCCGAACACGTCCAGCTTGTACGAGACGTTGACCGACGCGTTGTAGAGATTGAATT
Organism: Paraburkholderia sp. MM5496-R1; assembly: GCF_050436205.1. Classification (NCBI taxonomy): domain Bacteria; kingdom Pseudomonadati; phylum Pseudomonadota; class Betaproteobacteria; order Burkholderiales; family Burkholderiaceae; genus Paraburkholderia; species Paraburkholderia sp. MM5496-R1. Next base: position 978,569 of record NZ_JBNDLT010000003.1, on the reverse strand, counting down.
CCTCGACGAGGCCGGGCTCGCCGAACGCGATGCCGTTGATCTTTTCGCGCGTGGCGCTCAGTTGCGCGTCGACGCTCGGCAGCAAGGTGCCGCCGGCTTGCGCCGTGTAATTCTCGCGAGCCTGTCGCAACGCCGCCTGCGCGGCGGCCATGTTCGGACTGTTGGCGATCGCCTCGCGGATCAGCGCGTCGAGCGGCTCGCAATGAAACAGCGTCCACCACGCGGCGGGAATGTCCCGGGCCGGCGCGAAACGCTGCGGCAGGCCTGCGGGGCCGGGCGCGGAGGCGGTCTGGTCGGGCAGCGGCGTGGTGGTGAAGGTGTCGGTGGCCGGTGCTGGCGGCGCGTGGTAGTCGGGGCCGACCATGCAGCCGGCCAGCGCGACGCAGCTGCACAACGCAACGTAGAGGCGCCGCCAGACAATACGCTGACTCACGTCGATCATCGATCTACCTTGTATCGCCAATGGCGGGTGGACCGGACGAAGATGTTCAGGGCACCCGAACGTTCTTGGAGTTGTCTTGCCGACGCTGGAATTTACCATGCACGGCGCGAACCGCGCTTGGCCTCGCGTTCGCTGGCGGACGAAGGTGGATACGAGATCACGTAGGAGGGCGGTGATGGCAGGCGGTGCCACCGCTGTCTGCCACGCCCGGCGCAGTATTCACGACAATTTCACGGATTCGGGCACGCGGTTGGCTCGGCATCGCGCTTGGCGAACTGGTCGAGCTGTTGCCTGGTTATCGATCGTCTGGTTTTACCGGGCCTCGTCCGCCGCTCGGCGCTGCGCGATCAGATCGGCGAGCCGCTCGACCTGCTGCCCTTGCGCATCGAAATTGCCCGCGTCGAGCCACCGCTCATAGCACGAGCGCAATGCCGGCCACTCGCTGTCGATGATCGAAAACCACGCCGTGTCGCGATTGCGATCGCGATAGACGATCGCCTGCCGGAAGATCCCCTCGAACGTAAATCCATAGCGCAACGCGGCCTTGCGCGACGGCTCGTTCAGCGAATCGCATTTCCATTCGAAGCGCCGATAACCGAGCTTGTCGAACACTTCGCCTAGCAGCAGGTACATCGCATCGGTCGCGATGCGCGTGCGCTTGAGCCGCGGCGAATACGTGACGTGGCCGACTTCGATCACGCCGTTGGCCGGATCGATCCGCATCAGCGAGAGCGTGCCGACCGGCTTGCCCGTCGCCAGGTCGATGACCGCGTAGTGCAGCGGATCTTTCGATGCCGCCATCTGCGTCAGACGCTCGCGATAGGCCGCGAGACTGTCGAACGGGCCGACCGCCAGATAGGTCCAGTCGCGGCCGTCGGTGGCCGAGCCGTACGCGTCGAAGAGGTCGGCCGCGTGGCGCTCGACGTCGACCGCTTCGAGCCGGCAATAGCGGCCGCCGAGCGGCTCGCGGCCCGGCGGCTGCGCGCCGTGCCAGCCGGGCAGGGGCGCGCCGATTGGCTGGCCGTAGGCGTTACGTGTGGGTTCCATGTCTGTTCTCCCGTCGATGAATGAGCGATGCCGGAGGATGCCGATGCGTGTCGATGCAGGAACGATACGGCAAACGTGGTATGTTCAAAAGATCCACGACGTGCTTATTCGATAGGTCCAGCCACCATGATCGAAATCATCGGACCGCTCGTCCATGCGGACGACGCGTTCGCCGCGAGCGGCGCCAGCGGGGCCAAGCGGCCCGCGCCGCTGCAAAAGCAGCTGATCGAACGTCTGCAGCAGGCGATTCTCGCCGGTCGTCTGCCGGCCGGGTCGCTGCTACCGTCGTCGCGGCTGCTCGCCGCCGAAATGGGCGTGTCGCGCAACACGGTCGTGATCGCTTACGAGCATCTTGCCGCGGTCGGCTACGTCATCGCCGATCGCCAGGGCACGCGCGTGAGCCCGCTGTCGAGCCCCGCCGCGCGCGGCGAGCGGGCGGCGGCGTCGGCCGCGCCGGAGGTCGTATACGCGGCGCGCGTCGAGCAGTTCGCGGCGTCGCACAAGCACGCCGACAACGGGTACGCGCTGACCCCCGGCACGCCCGCGCTGGACCGTTTCCCGCTTGCCGCGTGGCGGCGCGCGCTCGAACGTGCGATGGAGCGCGCATTACCGCGCGCGCTCGGCTACGGTATGCCGGCCGGCGAGCCCGCGCTGCGCGACGCGATCGCCGCGCATCTGCGGATGTCGCGCGGCGTGCGCTGCGATGGCTCGCAGGTCGTGATCACCGAGGGCGCGCAGGAGGCGCTGAACCTGTGCGTACGACTGCTGACCAATCCCGGCGATATCGCATGGATCGAGGACCCCGGCTATCGCGGCGCGAAGGCCGCTTTCAACGCGGGCGACTTGCGCACGCTGCCGATTCCCGTCGACGCCGAAGGCATGGCCGTGCCGGCCGACGCGTGGCACACGCATCCGCCGAAACTGATCTACACGTCTCCCGCGCATCAGTATCCGACCGGCGCGGTGCTGTCGGTGGCGCGGCGGCTTGCGCTGATTGCCGAGGCGCGGCGCCGCGGCGCGTGGCTGATCGAGGACGATTACGACGGCGAGGTGCGTCACACCGGCGAGCCGATCGCGAGCATGCAGGGCCTCGTCGACGCGGCGCCCGTGCTGTACGTCGGCTCGTTCAGCAAGACGATGTTTCCGGCGCTGCGCATCGGCTTCGTCGTGCTGCCTCGCGCGATGGCCGCGCACGCCGCTGTTGCGCTGCAAGAGATGCTGCGCGGCGGGCATCGGCTGGAGCAACTGGCGCTCGCGCATTTCATCGAAAGCGGCGAATTCGGGCGGCATCTCGGGCGGATGCGGCGGCTGTACCGCGAGCGGCAGCAGGCGCTGCGCGACGCGCTGGCCGAGCATTTTCCGGCGGCGACGATTCTTGGCGGCGATTGCGGCATGCATCTGACGCTGCGGCTGCCGGCGTCGCTCGACGATCCCGCGCTCACTGCGCGGGCGCAGGCGTTGGGGTTGAGTCCGCGCGCGCTGTCGGGGTTTTCGATCGGGGCGTCGGAGCGGACGAACGGGCTCGTGATCGGGTATGGCAATACGGAGGCGGAGCGCTTGGAGCCCGCGGTGAAAGCGCTGGCGGAGGTGGTGCGGCAGATGGAGGGCGAGGCGCGACCGGCTGCGAAGCGCGCGTCAAAACGGGGCGGAAAAACCGTCGTCCGGTCCCGCAAAAAACCCGCCCCGCCACGCCGTACGCCCGCCACTCCGGGCGTGTAATTTTACGTCTGTCCGCCTGGCCCATGTCGCGCTATCGTGTCGTATGCGCGGCGACTTCGCAGGTCCGATGTGCTGGTTTGCCCGCATGTGCCGCGGTTGCCCGTCCCGTCGCGCGGCGGGTGTGGCGCCGGCGATGGGCACGAACAATGCGTTCAGTGTGGTTATCGATGACGATCTATCCGACCGGAGAAGACATGAAGGAAATCGAACCGACCCCGTGGTTTGACCTTGCCATCCATACGCCCGTACGCGAAGGCTGGTACGAAGTGCAGTTGGCGAGCGGGGACACGGCGTTTGCGAAATTTGGCGACGGCGTGTGGACCGAAAAGCCGTTGCTCGTATTCACGCACTGGCGCGGCCTGTGCGCCGATCCCTCGAAAGCCGCAGACGGCGCGGCCGAGTCGGTCGGCGCCGAAGCCACCGCGGCGCAAGGCGTGCGCGCCGCCTGGAACGCGTTCTTCCCGGGACTCGGCGACGAGCAGCACAAGCCGCTCAATGCGGTGCCGAACGGCAAGGCGCCGCATTGAGGGTCCCTTGAAATTCGTTTGAAGTCCGGTCGGGCGGCGGCTTGTGGGCCGCCGCCCGGCAGTTCGATTAGGCCGCCATCCGCGCGTGGTTCGAATCGCTCTCGTATCGCTCGGCCCTGCGCCGCATCGCATTTCTTCCGCCCCGCTACAATCAGCGTCATCCTTTCGACGCCATCACGATGCTATGAACGCCACCCGAGAAACCGTGGAATTGTCGCGCGCGACTCAACTGCTCAATCACGGACCCGTCACGCTGATCACGAGCGCACACGATGGTCGATCGAACGTGATGGCCGCGTCATGGGCCATGCCGCTCGACTTCAATCCGCCGAAGGTGGTGGTGGTCGTGGATAGCCGGACGCTGACGCGTCGCCTGATCGAGGCGAGCGGCGTGTTCGGGCTGCAGTTGCCGAGCCGCGGTTTCGCTGCGCAAACGCTCGCGGTCGGCACGCACGCGGGCGTCGAACTCGACAACGACGATCCCGACCTGCGCACATGCCATTACGTGGCCGGCGGTACCTTCTTCGCGACGGGCGATGCATTCGAGGTGGCGCCCGTCGCGGCGTCCGCGCAGTGACCGGGCTTAGGTGCTCCGTTCGGTTTCGCCTTCGGCGAATGCTTTGAGCGCGTCGCCGGCGAGACGATAGCGTACCCATTCGCTTTGCGGATTCGCGCCGATCGACTTGTAGAAGCCGATGGCCGGCTCGTTCCAGTCGAGCACGCTCCATTCGAATCGGCCGCAGCCCGTTTCGCAGGCGATTTGCGCGAGATGGCGCAGCATCTGTTTGCCCGCGCCGCTGCCACGCGATGCGGGCGATACGTACAGGTCTTCCAGATAAAGCCCCTGTTTGCCGAGCCACGTCGAATACGAAAAGAAGTACACGCAAAAACCGACTGGCTCGCCGTTCATTTCGCAGATCAGCGCTTTCGTGGGCGCGCCCTCGGAAAACAGGCTCTTCTCGATGTCTTCGACGCCGGCGACGACTTCGTGCTCGGCTTTTTCGTAGATCGCGAGTTCGGTGATGAAGCGCAGGATCAGGGGGGCGTCGGAAGCGGTGGCGGGGCGGATGTGGATCGTCAAGGTCTAGTGCTCGGTGAGTTCGGTGATGACTGCCGGCCGGCGGGCGCTACGCGCCAAATGCGCCGGCTTCGGAACAGACGCACATCGTAGCAAAGAGCCAAAGGCCCCGCCGCGAACGGACGGGGCCTCGGGCGTTTCCTACAGACCGAAGGCGAACAATTTCAGCGGCCCCGGTCCACTCGTCGAGCCAGAGCCCCAGAACACCACGCCGTCCGCAATGGCCGGCCCGGCATTGCATGCACCCCCGCTATTGAATGACCACAGGACTTTTCCGTTGGAAGAATCGAGCTCGTACATCGTGCCATTCGTGTAATCGAGATTGCATTCGAAGATCACGCCATTGGCGACACCGACGGCTGCCTCCGCGCGGCTTCCGAGCGGGTCCGGCGTGGTCCACGTTACTGCGCCGGTCGCGACATCGAGTGCGACGACGCTGCCGCGGAAACGCACTGCCAGGCAGGCGGAGGGACATAGGCGGCCATCAGTTCTTCGTTCGATGTGGTTCCTACGAAAGCCGTACCGTTCGCGATGACGGCAGACTGCGTGACCATTGAATAAGTGATTGAATCGATTTGCGTGTGCCAAAGCCGAATCTTATTTCCGGTCTTTAAGCCCGACCGCAATTCGCGTAGTCACCAATGAAAGCGCGGCAACTCCACTTCAATCGAATGCCCTTCTACATCCCTGCCGGGTTCGTCGGCGAGAGTATGACGGGGTAGCGTGATTCGCGGCTGATTGGATGATTGCCCGGCATGCGCGCGCGTTCGGACAGGAAGAGAGACCGAAACGGCACTGCCGTGCTTCAACCCTCCGGCAACACCGACTTACCGCGCCGCTTTTTCGGCTTAGGCTCGACACCCACTCGCGGGTCCCGCTCCAGCACGAGTGCCGTCAACTGCTCGACAGTGTCTTCAAACGCAGGATCCTCCTGCGGCACGTAAAGCCATTTCCCAAGCACCGGGTGAGGCTGCAACGCAGGCATATCGGTAATCAGAGCAGCATGGCGTTCCCGCGACGTACAGACGAGCAGCCCATTCCACGGCTTATCGCGATCGACGGCGACCAGGCACAATAGCCCATCGATATACGCAGCGTCGCTACCAAACATCCGCCGACGCATATACGTCGGATCGCGTTCGAACGCGTCGAAGATCCAAAGGAGCGAATTGCTGATCGAAGAGGGCATCGGCGGACAATCTCAGGAAGCGCGGGTGAACGAAGATAAGTTTACGTAAATTCTCCAGGCTCGGCAGCGAGCCAATTGAAGATCGAGCAAGTCCGGCTAGGTAAGATGTGTCCAACCTCGGCGACCATATCGAAACTCGCACGATCCAGACCATGTTAGCTCACACAGACGCCACCGCTGCCTACGTGCCCGTCGCACGCTACGTGCAGTTGATGCGCTTGCGTCGCGCCCGGCTCTCGATGCCGCGCTCGAACATTGTGGTTCGCCCGGACTCGTCAACGAGAGTGCGCGCAAGTTCATCGATTGGCGTATTCAAAGCGGACAATCACCGGTGGCGTCGAGCCGTACCTTCGGCATCCCGCACGGCAATCCAGACACCGTGCCAGCGGATGAATTCCGTTTCGATATCTGCGGAGAGATCGACGAGCCGGTCGCGCCGAATCTCTATGGCGTGCGCGAACTCGTGATGCCCGGTGGACGGTGTGCGGTGGTTCGGCACACGGGATTGACCGACCACATCGGCGAGACGATGTACCCGGTCTATCGCGACTGGTTGCCTTCGAGTGGGGAAGAGTTGCGGGATCATCCGCTGTTTTTCCACTACCCGAGCGTCTATCCTGAGACGCCGCTGGATCAGTGGCAGACGGATATCTACCTTCCGTTGGTGTGATTGGGGAATGGGTGTGACGAGCATGTGCGATGCCTGTATTGCGAAGCAAGTCGCTCCCATTCTTCGCGAAAGCTCATGTCCGAAGCCGCGGTTCGTTCGAATTCCAATTCGATTTAGGCATCGGTATCAATTGCATTGAGCGAGGGGTGCCGGATTGCTAATTCGGCAAAAAATGCAATTTCGAAATGTCTCTGTTTTCGCTGCAGGTACCTCGCGTCCTCGCTGGAACCACGCAATACCTCAAATGTCAAAAAAAGATGTCACCCGTCCATTTTGGGGAGATATCAAATGGCTGCCACGCAATCAGGGGCGGTGCCCCTCTCGGATGAGGAGGCTCGGCGCCAGTTGCGCCGTGCTGTCATCGCCAGCACGATTGGTACCACAATCGAATGGTATGACTTCTTCCTGTACAGCATTGTCACGGGTCTTGTATTCGCGAAACTGTTCTTTCCTGAATCGGACCCGCTCGTCGGCACACTGCAGGCTTTTCTGATTTACGCTGTCGGCTTTATCGCGCGGCCGGTGGGCGCGGCGATTTTCGGCCACTATGGCGATCGCATCGGACGTAAAGCCACGTTAATCGTGACGCTGTTGCTGATGGGCCTCGCGACGTTTGCCGTGGGCTTTGTTCCAACCTATGCGACGATCGGTATCTGGGGGGCAATCCTGCTCACGGCGCTGCGCTTCATTCAAGGTGTGGGCGTTGGAGGCGAGTGGGGCGGTTCGGTGTTGATGTCGATGGAGTGGGCACGTACCAACAAGCATCGCGGTTTCATCGCGTCCTGGCCGCAGTTCGGCGTACCGGCGGGATTGTTCGTCGCGAATCTGGTGGTGCTTGCCATCAGTCAGATCTCCGGCAGCGCATTTCTCACCTGGGGCTGGCGGGTGCCGTTTTTCCTCAGTATCGTGCTGGTCGCGATCGGCCTTTATATCCGCTTGAGTATCCTCGAGACGCCTATCTTCGCGAAGCTGCTCGCTGAGCGCAGGATCGAAAAGGCGCCGATGCGTGAAGTATTGCGCCGGCAGCCGAAAGACATTCTTCTGTCGGCTCTTGCGCGTATGGCGGAACAGGCGCCGTTCTATATTTTCACGGCCTTTATATTCACCTATGGTGTGATGAGTCTGGGCGTCACACGCGATCTGTTGCTCACGGCAGTGCTGGCCGCTTCGGTGCTGGAATTCTTCACCATTCCGCTGTTTGGTCACGTGTCTGATCTGATCGGACGTCGACGCATGTATGTGATCGGTGCCGCTGCTGTCGGGCTATTCGGCTTCCTGTACTTTTTCATGGTTGGAACCCATAACCCGATATGGATCTTCGCGGCCATCGTACTTTCGCTGGTGCCGCATGCGATGATGTATGGTCCCCAAGCCGCGTTGATCGCCGAATCGTTCACGGGGCGCTTGCGCTACAGCGGTGCGTCGATGGGCTATCAGTTGGCTTCCGTCATCGCTGGCGGTCCGGCACCGTTGATTGCGACGGCGCTTTATGCTTACTTCCATTCGGGATTTGCGGTGGCGTGGTATGTCTTCGCGTGCGCGGTGATTAGCGTGGCCGCCGCCATGCGATTGGGCGATTACACGAATAAGGACATTTCGCGGGAATACGACGATGTGCATGCATTGCGTGACAGCAGACATGCCACTCCGTGAACGATCAGGCGGATGGCCGGCCACAACGGCCATCCACAACGGCCATCCGCCGAATCGACCATCAACTTTTCAGCGGCAACCAGACTTCGACTCCACCCATCCCCGTCACCGGCTCGAACTGCTCGCCATACCGTTCGAAATGCGGCGCATCGGCAGGCACGTGCCCTGACGCGGGCAACCACTGATTCCAGATCGTATTCATCGTGCGACGAATGCCTGAGATGTGCTCGCGATGAGCGAACACCGCATACCGTTGCGCGGCGATGCGAACACGACTCAACTCTGGCGGCAATGCGGAAAAATCGCTGACTTCGACGCCGCACATATAGTCGAAGTTACCCAGTTCATCGGCGTTATAGCCAACGCCATAAGCCACCTTGCCGACCTGTCCCGGCACCCTGCCGTACCAGGCGCCAAAGCGCTGCCATTGGGATGGGATCGCCTTGCTGCTGTCGCACGTATAGCGCTCGCTCAGTCCAGCGACGAGAAACGCTCGCGCGTCTTCGAAGCGCGGCGGGTCCAGATGGGTGAGCAGGGTTTCGTCCATTTTGATCGGCTCCACGATGGTCAGGTTGTCGAGATGACCCCGCGCGCGCAGCGCGTCGGGCGTGAGCCCGAACTGTTCGCGAAACGCGCGCGTGAATGCTTCGTGAGAGCCGTAGCCAGCGTCGAGAGCGACTGCGAGGATGTCGGGCGCACCATCGGCCAGACGTCGTGCGGCCTCGCTCAAACGCCGTGCGCGAACGTAGCGCATCACCGGCATCCCGGTGGCCGCTTCGAACGCGCGCGCGAGGTGAAAGCGCGATACGCAACCACAGCGGGCGATGTCGTCGAGCGTCAACTCGCCGGCGAAGTGGCTTTCGATATACCAGAGCGCTTTTCCAACCGGGTTCATCTCGGCTCTCATGTCAGCATGAAGCCAGCATAGTCAGCGGCGAACTCACGCATTTGATCGCGCTTGCGGTTTTGCAGTCGCGGCGGAGGGCCGAGACGATTCCGCCGCGTCACCATGCACGCCCGCGGCGCCACCCGCCTGCCCCGGCCTCAGCAACAGCCCACCCAGCACGCCGGCCGCCGCCGCAAAAACCGCCCCAAACAGAAACGCGACGTGATACCCGCTGTTCAGCGCAGCCGCCGCACTCGACGACGCCTGCATCGCCTCGCTACGCGCCGCGGCAAGACTCGCGAGCACCGCAAGCCCGAGCGCCCCGCCCATCATGAACGATGTATTGACGATGCCCGACGCGAGGCCCGAATCGGCGGGATCGACGTCGCTCATCGCGGCGAGCAGCAGCGGATTGAACGCGATGCCCGCGCCAAAGCCGAGCAGCAACATGCCGGGCAACACGTCGGGTACGAAGCTGCCGTCGACGGGCGCACGGGCGAACAGCGCAAGCCCGCATGCCGCGATCAGCAGGCCGGCCGCGAGCGGACGACGCAGCCCGAAGCGCATCACCACGCGCGCCGACAATCCCAGCGAAAAGAGTCCCATGATCAGGTTCGCGGGCAGAAACGCGAGCCCCACCTGCAATGGCCGATAGCCGAGCACGCGCTGCAGATACAGCGCCGAAATAAAGAACCACGCGAACATCGCCGCCGCCCACAACACGCCGACCAGGTTCGCGGTCGCGACATTGCGCAAACGCAGCAGAGCGAGCGGCATCAACGGGTGTTCGATTCTCGCCTCGATTGCGAGGAACACGGCAAGCAGCGCGAGCCCGACGAACAGCAGGCCGAGTGTTTGCGCCGAAGTCCAGCCCGCTTCGTTGCCGTTGACGATCGCATAGACCGCCAGCATCAGCGATGCGGTCACGCTGAGCGCCCCGGCCACGTCGAGCCGTTCGCCATGCGCGTGGCCGCGCGCAGCGGGCAATAGCGCGAGGCACAGCGCGTACACCGCAATGCCGATCGGCAGATTGACCAGGAAGATCCAGTGCCAGCTCAGCAGGTTGGTGAGCAGTCCGCCGAGCAGCACGCCGATGCTGCCGCCGCCCGCGCAGACAAAGCCATACACGCCCATCGCCTTCGCGCGTTCGCCGGCTTCGGTGAACAGATTCATGATCAGCGACAACGATACCGCCGAGACGATCGCACCGCCCAGGCCCTGCACGGCGCGCGCGGCGACCAGCAGCACCTGCGAATTCGCGAGGCCGCAGGCGAGCGAAGCGAGCGTGAAGAGCGTGATGCCGCTGAGAAACAGCTTGCGGTGTCCGTACAGATCGCCAAGCCGTCCGCCGAGCAGCAGGCAGCCGCCGAACGTCAGCATGTAGGCGTTGACGACCCACACGAGCGAAGTTTCGCTAAAGCCGAGATCGGCTGCGATGGACGGCAGCGCGACGTTCACGATGGTCGTGTCGAGCACGATCATCAGTACGCCGAGGCAGAGCACGATTAGCGCGAGCCAGCGTTGCTTGCCGTGGAGGGAATGGGTCATGCGGACGCCCCTTTACGCGGATTCGGTCGATCACCGACGATGGGTTTTCGAGTCTAGCACCCGCACATTTAGCGTCCAACTACGAAATCCTGGGCGGCGGCGTTGCGCGAAGCCGCGCGCGGTGGCGGCTTCGAGCGGGAAGGAAGGCAATACCAGGGTTGCAGAAATCTCAGGTATCTACGTTTATATTAAGGATAGTTACGACTTCACCGACAAGCCTGGCGAGGCGTCGCAATATCTTGGCCATTGGAGCAAAAACGGCGTGATCGTTCTGGCGTACAACGGTGCGATGTCATATCTGAACGAACCGCGATTGTATTTTTCCTATCCCGTTGCACTGGGGAACCCGAAGGTCAGGGGCAACGTGTACTACCCGGTTCACAATAAGGACTTTAGAGAGTGGGCAATAAAACACCAGCGAGGAGGTGACTTCGTGATCTATTCGGATCGAAAGCTTGTTCGAATTGACCCACCGATCAAGGTGTATTTATGAAACCGGGGCGATCGATCGGATGGGGCGCTGTAGTGCTCACAGTCGCGTTTGCCGTGCTTCTCGTCGCGACGCACACCGATCACAGGAATGCGAGCGAATGCATCAAAAGCACGTCAAAAAACGGCCGCTACACTGCAGAGCGATGCCTGCTCCAATGGAGAGGCGGCAACGACCCGGCTTATCTCAGTCAGGTCTACGACGCCGCGTCAGGCAAACTGCTAGTGCGCAGAACCTTCAGCACTCCGGTTCCTGAATTGATTTGGGTGGACGACGAAGGCGTTTCATTTTCCCGCGGCGGCGACGACGCGTCGTTTATAAAGCTGCCGCCGTCATTCTATGACCGCATGATCGCCAGATTTTCGTCGATTGGATGATGAGTTTTTCGGTCTTGCATGCCGCGATTAATACGCGCTGCCGGCGCGAGTCATTCGGATGATGCACAGCGACGGCAGCACCACTTCTTTAAACCTTCGACTTACCCCCCATCAACCCATTCGACGGCAACGTCTCGTCGAGCAACTTCCTCGCACTTTCAATCCCCGCCACCGGCAAGCCCTCCGGATCGAGCAGCCCCACCTGCACGAGCACCGAAGCCTGATCCCAATAGATATGCTCGTTATAGAGCTTGTCACCGCGGAAGCACACCACGGCGAGCATCGGCACCTCGAAGTACTTGCCGGTCGGCGCGACGCCCGGCAGCAGCCAGTCGATTTCGCAGCTATGCGTGCAGCTGAAAATGAATTCGTCGACGACACGATCCGAACCGATCGTGCGCGAAATCGGAATCAGCTTCGTGTCGGGCGGATTCGAGTTGACGAAGTGATGCGTGTAAAAGCGCTTCAGATTGTCATGCCCGACGCCGCCTGTCATCGTCGGCACGTGATTGACGTAGGGCTCGGCGACCATCGTCGGCATCACCGCGTCGACGTCGCGTGTCGCGAACTCGTGATAGCAGTGCGCTTCCCACAGCGCGTTCAGATCGTAGACCGGACCGAGCACCTTGCGCAGCAGCGCGAGCGTGCGCGAGTACGCCATCATCGCGGCGGGCTTGTCGTACTGTTTGCGCTGCGGCGCGGCGAACGCGTGATCGCAGCCGGGGTACACGTATTGCTCGATTTGCGCTCGCGCGAGCAGCGCGGCGCTGATGCGCTCGCGCGTTTCGGGCGGGCAGTGCGCGTCGTTTTCAGGGAAGTGGAACACCATCGGGCATTTGATTGCCGATACTTCGTCGAGATGCGCTTCGAGGCCCACGCCGTAATAGCTGACGGCGCAATCGACGTCGGTGCGCGCCGCGCTCAGAAACGCGAGCTTGCCGCCGAGGCAGTAGCCGACCACGCCCACCTTGCCGGACTGCTCGGGCAGTTCGCGCAACGCGGCGACGGTGGCGGCGATGTCCTTGACCGCGACTTCGGCGTCGAACTGCCCCAGATAGCCGAGCGCCTCTTTCATGTCGGCGTCGCCGTAGCCAAGCGCAATGCTCGGCTTGATGCGCCAGAACAGATCGGGCACGAGCACGACGTAGCCTTCTTCGGCGTAGCGATCGGCGCTCGCTTTCATCGTGTCGTTGACGCCGAAGATTTCCTGCAGCAGCACGAGCCCTGGGCCCGAGCCCTGCGCGGGCCGCGCGACGTATGCGTTGAAACGGCCGCCATCGTGGGCGACGACTTCGATGAAAGAGCCGGCCATGCAGTCTGCCTCCAGTCTCACGAAAGATAGGGGTTACGTCATCATGCGCAACTCGAAACGTTTGAGCTTGCCGGTTTCGGTGCGCGGCAGCGCGCCGACGAACGTAATGACGCGGGGATATTTATACGGCGCGACGTTATTCTTAACGAAATCCTGCAGCTGCGCGACCAGTTTATCGTCGGCGGCGTAGCCCGGGTTCACCACGACGAAGGCTCGCACGATTTGCCCACGCGTTTCGTCGGGCACGCCGATCACGCCGCATTCGGCCACCGCCTCGTGCTGCATCAGCACGCTTTCCACCTCAGGACCGGAGATGTTGTAGCCGGCCGACACGATCATGTCGTCGGCGCGCGCCTGGTAGAACACGTAGCCGTCCGCGTCGAGATAGACCGAATCGCCCGGCAGGTTCCAGCCGTCGCGCACGAAGCGCGACTGCCGTTCGTCGGCCAGATAGCGGCAGCCGGTGGGGCCGCGCACCGCGAGTTTGCCGATCGTGCCGGGCGGCACGGGTTGCATGTCGTCGTCGACGGCTTGCACGACGTAGCCCGGCACTGCGCGGCCGATCGCGTTCGGCCGGATTTCCGCGCCTTGCGACGAAACGAAGACGTGGATCAGCTCGGTGCCGCCGATACCGTCGATCATGTCGATGCCGGTCGCCTCGCGCCACTGGCGCCGCGTCGAATCGGGCAGCGCCTCGCCGGCCGACACGGTCTTCTGCAGCGACGAAAGGTCATGTTGCGCGACGAGCGGCGCCATCTGCCGATAGAACGTCGGCGCGGTGAACATCACGGTCGCATGAAATCGTTCGACCACCTCGAGCAAGGTCTGCGGCGTCAGCTTTTCGACCAACACCGTCGAGGCACCGACGCGCAGCGGAAAGCACAGCAGCCCGCCGAGCCCGAACGTGAACGCGAGCGGCGGTGTGCCGCAGAAGATGTCGTTCGCGCAAGGCTTCAGCACATGACGCGGGAACAGGTCGCACATCGCGATCATGTCGCGATGGAAATGCATGCAGCCTTTCGGCGCACCGGTCGTGCCGCTCGTGAACGCGATCAGGCAGATGTCGTCCGCGGCGGTGTCGCTGGCGGTGAAGTATTCGGGCTTGTTTACGGCGAGCGTGTCGAGCGAATCGGCGGAGTCGTCGTGAAAGCGGCGGGTCTGTTTCAGCACCGCGCAGTAGAACTCGTCCCGCGGATTCGTGCAGCGCTCGAGTTCCGCGCTCAGGCGCGCGTCGCAAAGCGCGGCGCTGACCTGCGCCTTCTCGATGATCTGCTTGAGCTCCTTCGCGCGCAGCAGCGGCATGGTCGGCACGACGACGAGCCCGGCCTTCAGCGCCGCGAGTGTGGCGACGGCCATCTGCAATGTGTTCGGTCCGCGCAGCAGCACGCGGTTGCCGGGGCGCAAGCCCATTTCATCGACGAGCACATGCGCGCTGCGGTTGACCCGCGCGAGCAGTTCGCCGTACGTGGTGGCTTGCGGCTTGCCGTCCACGTCGGACCAGATCGCCGGCCGGTCGCGATGCCCCGCCTCGATGGTCCGCTCCAGCAGTTCGGTCGCGCAGTTCAGCCTCGGCGGATAGGCGACGTCCGGATTGTCGAGCAGCAAGACGGGCCATTGATCCTGCGGCGGAAGATTGTCGCGCGCGAAAGTATCGACGTGTGCTGACGGTTCCATCATGGTCTCCCGAGGCGTTGAGCCGGAAAATGCGCTTCGTTCGGTGTGAAGGGCTTGCCTGTGCGTTCGGTACCTGTACGACGTTCAGTACGGAATCACCGCGGTGGCTTCGATCTCGACCTTCGCGCGGTCTTCCATCAGCGCGACGACCTGCACCGCGCTCATCGCGATGTCGTAGTCGCCGATCAGCTCGCGAAACGCGCGGCCGATGTCCTTCAGCGATGCGAGATACTCGCGCTTGTCGGTCACGTACCACGTGAGGCGCACGAGGTGTTCGGGCTTGCCGCCCGCTTCGCGCAGCACGGCGAGCAGATTCTTCAGCGCCTGCTCGGACTGCTGCGCGAAGTCATCGGACTGGAACTGCGCCTGTTCGTCCCAGCCGATCTGGCCGGCGATGAACACCTGCGTGCCGCTCGCAGCGACGCCGTTCGCATAGCCGCGCGGTTTGACCCAGCCGGCGGGAAGGGAGAGCCTGTTTCATGAGCGATGCGCCTCGATGGAGGGGGCCGATGGAGCGTACGCCGCGAGCGCGCTCGCGACATCGCCGGGAATATCGATGGATTTGCCGCTGTCGAACGATATGAACACGAGCACCTGTTTAGAGCGGAAACGCGTTTCGCCGTTGCAATGACCGTGAATCTCGATGCCGATCGAACTGCGGCCGATGGTTCGGACCTTGAGCGTGAGCAGGATCGTTTCGCCCATCTGGCTCGGCCGCGAGAACTCGCAGTCGAGCTTGACGATCGGCAGTCCGATGCGGCGCCGCGCGATCATGTGCGCGTAGTCGATGCGCAAGCCCTCGTTGAACCAGTCTTCGACGAGCACGTTGGTCATCACGAGGTACTGCGGAAAGAACACGATGCCCGCGGGATCGCAGTGCGAAAAGCGGATGCGTATGGGCCGCTCGAACGAAGTGCTCATTGCGCATTCCCGTTCGCGGCGGCATGCGCCCTCAACAGATCGCGGCCGACGATCAGCTGCTGCACCTCGGTCGCGCCTTCGTAGATGCGCAGCGCGCGGATCTCGCGGTACAGCATCTCGACCGCGCTGCCGCTTTGCACACCCATGCCGCCGTAAAGCTGCACTGCCGCGTCGATCACCTGCTGCGCGCCTTCGCTCGCGTGCCACTTCGCCATCGCGGCTTCGCGCGTGACGCTTTCGCCCTGGTCGCGCAGCCACGCGGCGCGATAGACGAGCAGCGCGCTGCTGTCGATCGTCAACGCCATCTGCGCGAGCTTCGCCTGGGTCAACTGGAAGTCGCCGAGCGTCTGGCCGAACATCTTGCGCGACGCCGCGCGCGCGAGGCCCTCGGCCATCGCATGACGGGCAAAGCCAAGCGATGCGGCCGCCACCGAGGTGCGGAAAATATCGAGCGTGCGCATGGCGATCTTGAAACCTTCGCCTGGCGCACCTAGCATCTGGCTCTTCGGCACGCGCGCGTTCGTGAAGCGCAGGCGCGCGAGCGGATGCGGCGCGATTACGTCGATGCGCTCGGCGATGTCGAGGCCCGGCGTCTGCGCATCCACGATGAACGCGCTGATGCCGCGCGCGCCCGGCGCTTCGCCAGTGCGCGCGAACACCACGTAGAAGTCCGCGATGCCGCCGTTCGAAATCCACGTCTTTTCGCCGTCGAGCACGTATTGCTCACCCTCTTCGCGAGCCGCGAGCGCCATCGCGGCGACGTCCGAGCCCGCTTGCGGCTCCGACAGCGCGAACGCGGCGATCGCCGTGCCGCTCGCGACGCGCGGCAGATAACGCGATTTCTGCTCATGCGTGCCCGCGAGCGAGATCGCGCCCGAGCCGAGGCCTTGCATCGCCAGTGCGAAATCGGCGAGGCCCGAATAGCGCGCGAGCGTTTCGCGCAGCAGGCATACGGCGCGCGTGTCGATCGTGTCGCCGTGGCCGCCATAGGCGACACCGCCGACGCCGTATTTCAGCCAGCCGGCGTGACCGAGTTCGCGCACCAGCACACGGCAGGTCGCATCGGTGTCGCCATGTTCGTTATGCGTGAGATGCGCGCGGCACCATGCGTCGATGCCTGCCGCGAGTTCGCGATGACGCGGCTCGAAAAACGGCCACGCGAGCGGGCTGTGCAAATCGATCGGGATGTTCTGATGATCAGCGCTCAACTCAGTCTCCTTCGAACACCGGACGCGTCTTCGCCGCGAACGCGTTGTACGCGCGCTCGAAATCGCGCGTGCCCATGCAGATCGCCTGCGCCTGCGCTTCGGATTCGATCGCTTCGTCGATGCTCATACTCCATTCCTGGTGCAGCATCTTCTTCGTCATGCCGTGCGCGAAGCTCGGGCCGGCCGCGAGATCGGCGGCGAGCTTCTGTGTTTCTTCGATGAGCGCGGCCGGGTCGCACAGGCGGTTGTAAAAGCCCCAGGCGTGAGCTTCGTCGCCGCTTGCCGAGCGGCCGGTGAACAGCAGTTCGGCGGCGCGTCCCTGGCCGATGATGCGCGGCAGCATCGCGCACGCGCCCATGTCGCAGCCGGCGAGGCCGACGCGCGTAAACAGGAACGCGAGCTTGCTGCGCGCGGTGCCGAGGCGCAGATCGGAAGCCATCGCGAGGATCGCGCCGGCGCCCGCGCAGACGCCGTCGACGGCTGCGACGATCGGCTGCGGGCAATGGCGCATTGCCTTGACGAGGTCGCCGGTCATACGCGTGAACATCAACAACTCGGGCATCGGCAGATCGATCAGCGGCGCGATGATGTCGTGCACGTCGCCGCCCGAGCAGAAGTTTTCGCCCGCGCCGTGCAGCACGACGGCTTTCACGTCGGTCGCGTATGCGAGATCGCGGAACAGGTTGCGCAGCTCCGCATACGATTCGAAGGTCAGCGGGTTCTTGCGCTCGGGACGGTTCAGCGTGATCGTCGCGACCTTGTCGCTCACCGACCAGCCGACATGCTTCGCCTCGTAGCCTGCCAGGGTCAGGCGGTTGCCGGACAACAGTGCGTCGGCGTTGGATCGTGTCATGTATTCCTCCAGTGCGAAGTCAGCCTCTCAGGCTGTCGAGCAGATGCTGCTTGAGCTTGCCGAGGTCCTGATGCGTCTTCATCTTTTCGTCGAGGCTCAGGCCGCCGAACAGTTCGACGACCCATTGCTCGTGCGCGACGGCCATTTTGTCGAAGGCCTTGCGGCCAGCGGGCGTCAGGCACACGCTGATCGAGCGGCGGTCGTTCGGATCGGTGTCGCGCGTGACGAGCCCTTCTTTTTCGAGCTGATCGGTGATGCCAGTGACGTTGCCGCCCGTCACCATCAAACGGCGCGACAGCTCGGTCATCTTCAGGCCATCGGGATGTCGTTCGAGCTGCGCCATCAGATCGAATCGCGGCAGCGTGGTGTCGAATTCGGTGCGCAGACGTTTGCGCAATTCGGCCTGGACGAGGTTGGTGGTGGTCAGCATGCGCAGCCACAAACGCAGGCCCATGTGGCTGTCCGCTCCGGTGCTCATTTCGAGGTCCACGACGTTCTCCGCGGGTTGAGCCACGCCTTTGCGCGACAGCTTCGCATCCGATGCCGCCGCCGACTTTTTTGCTTGGGTTGATTTGCTCACATCACTTCTCCACCCGAAATGGAAATGGATTGCCCCGTGATCGCATCCGAGCCGGGGCGGCACAGCCACAACACCGCGTTCGCGACCTGCTCCGGATTCACGAAGCGGCGCTGCGGATTCGAGCGCAGCAGCGTTTCGCGCGCCTGTGCTGCGGTGCGCGAGGTCTTGCTCGTGATCTGTTCGAGCGAGGCATGCAGCAGCTCGGTTTCGGTGTAGCCGGGGCACACTGCATTGACCGTGATGCCGCGCGTCGCGGTTTCGAGCGCGAGCGAGCGCGTGAGACCGATCACGCCGTGCTTCGCGGCGCAATACGCGGCGACGTACGCATAACCGATTTGCCCCGCGGTGCTCGCGACGTTGACGATGCGGCCATAGCCACGCTCGAGCATGCCGGGCAGGACGGCGCGCGTGCCGAGAAACACGCCAGTCAGATTCACGTCGAGCATGCGTTGCCACAGCGCGATATCGGTCTGCGTGAACGGCGCGGCCTGCGCCTGGCCCGCGTTGTTCACGAGGATATCGACGGCGCCCGCCTGCTCGAATGCGCGCGCCACCGAATCTTCTTGCGTGACGTCCACGCTGATACACGCGACGTCGCCGAGCGCCGTGCATTGCTCTCGCTGCGTGTCGAGGCGTTGCGCGTTGCGGCCCATCAGCGTGACGCGCGCGCCGGCGCGCAGCAGCGCCTGCGCGATGGCCGCGCCGATGCCGCCGCCGCCGCCGGTGACGACCGCGTGTTGTCCGGCGAGAGGAGTGTCTGAGGTGTTCACACGGTTCCTTCGGCGCGTTGCGCGCGTTGTTGCGCCGTGAGGCCGGCGTTGGCGATGGCCTGCGCACGCTCGCGTTCGAGGTTGCGTTCGAGCTGCATTTTCGCGGCGGTATAGGGTTTCGGCCACGCGACGTCGAGATAGCCGATCTTTGCCGCTTCGTTCAACGTCCACGACGGATTCGCGAGATGCGGCCGCGCGATCGCGCACAGATCGGCGCGACCCGCCGCGATGATGCTGTTCACGTGGTCCGCTTCCGAAATCGCGCCGACCGCGATCGTCGCGATGCCGGCTTCGTTGCGCACGCGATCGGCGAACGGCGTCTGGAACATGCGGCCAAACACGGGCTTTTCTTCCTTGCTGACCTGGCCCGACGACACGTCGATCATGTCCGCGCCGGCCGCCTTGAACGCTTGCGCGATCTTCACGGCGTCGTCGGGCGTGTTGCCGCCCTCGACCCAGTCGTGCGCCGAAATCCGCACCGAGATCGGCTTGTCTTGCGGCCACACCGCGCGGATCGCGCTGAATACCCGCAGCGGGTAACGCAGACGGTTTTCGAGCGGACCGCCGTATGTGTCGGTACGGTGATTCGTGAGCGGCGACAGGAAGCTCGACAGGAAATAGCCATGCGCGCAGTGCAGTTCGAGCCAGTCGAAACCCGCTTCGATCGACATGCGCGTCGCCTCGACGAACTGCTGCTCGATGGTGCGCAGTTCGTCATGCGTGGCTTCGCGCGAATGCTGGCTGATGCCGCGCAGATACTGCTGCGGCGACGCCGAAACGAGTGGCCAGTTGCCATCGTCGAGCGGCTGATCGATGCCTTCCCACGCGACGCGCGTCGAACCTTTCGCCCCCGAGTGGCCGAGCTGGATGCCGATCTTCGCATCCGATTGCAGATGGACCAGATCGACGATGCGTTTCCATGCGACCAGATGCTCGGGCGCGTACATGCCCGGGCATCCGGGCGTGATACGCGCTTCGGGCGACACGCAGGTCATCTCGGTCATCACGAGCGCGGCGCCGCCCATCGCGCGCGCGCCGAGATGCATCAGGTGATAGTCGCCGGCCACGCCGTTTACCGCCGAGTACTGCGCCATCGGCGACACCATCACGCGATTTTTCAGCTTGACGCCGCGCACCTTCAAGGGGGTGAACATCGGCGGAATCGAATGCCTGTCCGCTGCGCGCTCGACACCCGCGCGCTTCGCGAGCCAGTCCTCGAAACCGGACAGATACTGCGCATCGCGCTCGCGCAGGTTTTCGTGCGAGATGCGCTGCGAGCGCGTGAGCAACGAATACGCGAACTGTTCCGGCTCGAACGACGTATAACGATCGACGTGCTCGAACCATTCGGTCGAATTGCGCGCGGCGTTCTGGATGCGCAGCACGTCGACGCTGCGTACTTCGGTGTAGTGCTTCAATGCGGCGGCCAGATCGTCCAGGTGCGAACCCGGGTGCGCGCTGATGCTGTTCGCGAGTTCGATCGCGTCTTCGAGCGCGAGCTTGGTGCCCGAGCCGATCGAGAAGTGCGCGGTGTGCGCGGCGTCGCCCATCAGCACGATCGGCGTTCGTGTGCCGTTCGCGTTGCTGCGCCAATGCACCCATTCCTTGTTGACGACGCGCGGAAAACGGATCCATTGCGACGAGCCGCGCAGATGCGCCGCGTTCGACATCAGCGCGTTGCCGTCGAGGTACTTCGCGAACAGCTTCTCGCAGAACGCGATGCTGTCTTCCTTGCTCATTTCGTCGAGACCGGCGGCGCGCCACACGCGTTCCGGTGTTTCGACGATGAACGTCGAGGTTTGATCGTCGAAGCGGTAGGCGTGCGCCTGGAACCAGCCGAATTCGGTTTGCTCGAACGCGAACGTGAACGCGTCGAACAGCTTCTTCGTGCCGAGCCACACGAAGCGGCAGTCGCGCACGTCGATGTCCGGCTGGTAGGTGTCCGCGTATTTCTGGCGCACGAGGCTGTTCAGGCCGTCGCTCGCGATGATCAGGTCCGCGTCGTACGCGCTGTCGTCCACGACCTGGGTTTCGAACACGAGCTTCACGCCGAGTTCTTCGCAGCGCGCTTGCAGGATATTCAGCAGACGTTTGCGACCGATGCCGCAAAAACCGTGGCCCGATGAGCGCACGCTGCGGCCGCGAAAGTGAATCTCGATGTCGTCCCAGTGATTGAACGCGTCGAGAATCGCCTCGGCGCTCGGGGCGTCGGCGGCGCGCAGATTGCCGAGCGTCTGGTCGGAGAACACGACGCCCCAGCCGAAGGTGTCGTAGGGGCGGTTGCGCTCGATTACCATGACTTCATGGCCGGGGTTGCGTTGTTTCATCAACAGACCGAAGTACAAACCGGCCGGACCGCCGCCGATACAGACTATGCGCATGCTGGTTCCCCAAAATGAACTCTGCGGTGAGATTAATTTAGGTTTTGATAGTTTAGATGTCAAGTAAATTTCGGAGACGCGCAACAAAGCCTGCATCGAAGCAGGCGAGAACTAGGAGGGCTTGGGCTACGCCCGGAGAAAAGCGCATTCGACTTGCAGCAAAAATCCGCGACGAACTTTTTTTGCGCACCGCAAAGGTTTCTGGCTATCGGGTTCTTCACTCATCGAAGGGCTACTTTGCTTCAGTCTTCCGCTCAAGTCGCATCCGTCCCGGTGGCTCGAAGTACGTGCCGAACCGCACCAGGCCGGTCTTCTTCATGTGGCACGTCATTTCGAAGCTCACGAGCACGCCGGGGTCCTGATTGTCGATGATCTCGACGTCGATTGCGCGAATCCGGGGTTCGTACTTCAAAAGCGTTGCCTCCATCTGCTGCCTGAGCAGGTGGGACGAAGCGGGCAGTGCCTTGTAAATGTTCGTGAGGTCCGGCAGGCCATAATCGGGCAGGTGCTTGAGCGCGCCCGCGCGCGTGTTGAGGATGCGCCGCACATTCTGCTGCACGCTCATGATTTCCAGCGTTCTGTCGTCATAGGCGTCGAGCGGCTCACCGCCGATCTGGCCGAGCAGCATGTCGTAAAGGGACGGGCCTGCTGGCATCGTGTGCTCTCCTAGATGCCGGCGTCGGCCGGCACACGTTCGCCCGTTTGCTCCACTGCTGGTGCGTTCGCCCCGGCTGCTGGCACATCATCGTGCTCAACAAAGTCGATCGTGAGATTCCCTTCAGGCGAACTCGACAGCCGGATTTCCGCCGGCGCCGCGCCGTTCGCCATCCGCGTGAGCAGTTCGCGCGACACGGCGGGCAGGATCCGCTGGTTCAGGAACGCATCGACGTTGCGCGCACCCGATTCACGCGCGAGGCAACGCTGCGCGAGTGAATCGGTCAGGGCGTCATCGGCGGTCAATGCGACGTCGTGCTGCCTGCGCAGACGGTCGGCGATTTTCGCGAGCTTGAGCCGCACGATCGAAGCGAGCGCATCTGCGTCCAGAGGGCGATACGCCAGCGTCTGGAAGCGCGCGAGCAGCGCGGGCTGGAAGTGCGCAACGAGCTGCGGATGGATCGCCTCGAGCAGTTCGGCCTGCGAGATGGCCGGGTTCTCCGCTGTCGCCTCGTCGATCTGCGCGCTGCCGAGGTTGGAGGTCATCAGGATCACGCAGTTGCGGAAGTCGATTTCGCGGCCTTCGCCGTCGCGCATCATGCCGCGATCGAACACCTGATAAAAGATGTCGAGCACATCGCGATGAGCCTTCTCGATCTCATCGAGCAGCACGACGCTGTACGGGCGTTGCCGCACCGCTTCGGTCAGGATGCCGCCGCGGCCATAGCCGACGTAGCCAGGCGGCGAGCCTTTCAGTTGCGACACCGTGTGTGCTTCCTGGTACTCCGACATGTTGATGGTCGTGAGCGCCGCCTCACCGCCGAATAGCACATCGGCAAGCGCAAGCGCTGTCTCGGTCTTGCCGACGCCCGAGGGACCAGCCAGCAGGAACACGCCGAGCGGCGTGCGCTCGCTCTTCAGCCCCGCCTTGGCGGTGCGCAGGCTCTCCGCGAGCGCGGCCAACGCATCGTCCTGTGCGACGACCCGCTTCGCGAGACTGTCCTCGATCGTCAGCAGGCTCCTGAGTTCGTCCTCGACAAGTTCGCCGACCGGCACGCCGGTCCACTCAGCGACTACGCGTGCGATCGCCTGCGCATCAACGTCCGCAAAAACCAGCGCTGTCCTGCCCTGTGCATCGGCCAGTGTCCGCTTCGCGCTCGCAAGCGCTCCGGCATCCGGTTTTGAATCTTTCGTGTCCCGCTGTACATGCAACGCCTGGACAAGCCCCAACTCATGCTCGTAGCGCGCCTGCAAAGCCATCAGTTCACTGTTCGCATCAGCAAGAGCAGCAATGAGCGCATCACGTCGCAGCGTGACGTCCGCAGTGACATTGCTAGCGCCGGCCCGTTCGTCCGCGTCGAGCGTCGAGCGTTCAATTTCGATCGCGGCGACTGCTGCGCGGGCACGCTGCAGCTCGGACGGCGGCGATTCCAGCCCCATGCGCACGCGCGCAGCGGCCGTGTCGATCAGGTCGACCGCCTTGTCGGGCAACTGCCGGGCCGGGATATAGCGGCGCGAGAGTTTCACGGCCGCGACGAGCGCTTCGTCGCGGATATGCACGTTATGGTGTTTCGCGTAGCGGCTCGCGAGCCCCCGCAGCATCAGACACGCTGCTTCGTCATCGGGCTCGTCGACCTTGATGATCTGGAAGCGCCGCTCGAGTGCCGCGTCGCGCTCAAAATATTCCTTGTATTCCGACCAGGTGGTGGCCGCGATCGTGCGCAGTTCACCACGCGCGAGCGCGGGTTTCAGCAGGTTCGCCGCGTCGGCGCCGCCGGCCGCGTTGCCCGCGCCGATCAGCGTGTGGGCTTCGTCGATGAAGAGCAGGATTGGCACGGGCGAAGCCTGCACCTCATCGATCACGTTCTTCAGGCGCTGCTCGAATTCGCCCTTCACACCTGCGCCTGCCTGCAGCAGGCCCAGGTCGAGCGTCAGAATGCGTACGTCGCGGATCACATTGGGCACGCTGCCTTCAGCGACGCGTAGCGCGAGGCCTTCGACCAGCGCGGTCTTGCCAACACCCGGCTCGCCGACGAGGATCGGATTGTTCTTGCGTCGCCGCGCGAGCACGTCGACCATCTGCTGGATTTCGCGTTCGCGCCCGAACACGGGGTCAATCTCGCCGCGACGGGCCTTGTCGGTCAGGTCGATGGCGAACCGGGCAAGTGCCTCGCCGTCGGTCGAGCGCGGCGGCGCATGTTTCGTGGGCGCACTCGTGGCCGACGGCGGTTGGCTTGCGTCGACTCCGGATGCTGACGCTGTCGTTGGCGCCGCCGGTTCTGCTTCGTCGGGCTGGTTTTCGCAGGACTGGTGGCCGAGTCGCGGGATCAGGCGCTGGATCTGCGCGCTACTGACCGACAGCAGCGGCCACGCGTTTTGCGCACGCAGCACGTGCGGCGCGTCAACAATCGCCTGCAACAGATGACCGGAACGGATGGGCTGGTCAGCCTCCTGCGATGATGCCCAGTTCCAGGCATCCTGCAGCACGGTCGCCAGCTGCAGGGAAAGGGCGGGTTTGCCGCGCAGGTTGCGGGGCAGGTGATCGATCGCCGCGATCAGCGCGTCCCAGACGGCATTGATGTCGATTCCGTAGTGGCACAGGATCGCAGGAATGTCGCCGTCGTCTGCCTCGATAAGCTTGAGCAGCCAGTGCTCGACGGTGATCTCGTCCGCGAGGCGCGTCCGGCAGAGGCTCGCAGCCGCCTCGAGCGCTCTCGCGCAGTGCGGGTTGAGCCGGCGAAGCAGGTGGGTAGAGTCGCGCAGTGTCATATCAATGCCGTATCACGGAACGGGGCAGAAACGCCGCTCTACCCGTATCAAAAAAGTGCCAGCCCACGTACGGGGCTGGCAAAAAAGGAACCGGCTGCGGGCTGCAGTACCGGTTCCGGCACAACATGGCTTGTGGCCAGGATCAGGAACGCTCGTTCCAGGTATCCTTGTGGATGATGTTGCCGTCCTTGTACGACCACGTGATCGTCTCGTAGCGCAACTCGACCTCTTCGATGTGGTTGTGCTTCTCGTAGTCCGGATTCTTGATATCGAGCATCTTCGGGTTGACGGCCACGATCTTCACATTGTCGAGCCTGGTGTTGAAGTACTCTTTCTCCTTGCCCGCGTCGTCGATCTTGTACCACTTGATCTCGACCGACTTCAGCGTCTGACCGCTCGTCACCGCCTTGTACAGGTACGGCGTCGACGCATCGGTTTCCTTGGTCAGCTTGATCGGCTTGTGCACGCGCGTACCGGTCAGCTTGCCCGTGTTGCCGTCGGTCGGGATGTTCACGCCATGGTCGAACGCGACGAGCTCGACGCTGCCTTCGCGACCCTGGACTGTCACCGAACCCTTGATGTCCGCACCACCGTCGTCCTTGACCCACATGTAAGCCGGAATTGCCATCTTTCACTCCCTTTTCTGGTACTACGACAATCGCCCGGAGCCAGCCCCCGAGCCTCTGAAACCCGAAGCGTTC
Organism: Paraburkholderia sp. MM5496-R1; assembly: GCF_050436205.1. Classification (NCBI taxonomy): domain Bacteria; kingdom Pseudomonadati; phylum Pseudomonadota; class Betaproteobacteria; order Burkholderiales; family Burkholderiaceae; genus Paraburkholderia; species Paraburkholderia sp. MM5496-R1. The sequence goes on along the minus strand of NZ_JBNDLT010000003.1, from coordinate 953,120 downwards.
GCTTCGAGGGCTAAAAATGGTCCTGCTATCTGGTCGAATCCTCCAACGGGATTTCTTTTGGGGCGTCCGGCACCAGCGTGATTTCGACGCGCCGGTTCCTGGCTCGCCCCTCCTGCGTATCGTTGCTCGCGATCGGCCGCGTATCGCCGTAGCCCTGGATCGCGAACTGCGTGGCGGCAATGCCCGACACCTCGATGAGCCAGTCGCGCACCGCGCCCGCGCGTGCGACCGACAGCGTCAGGTTGCTGTCCGGACTGCCAACGTTGTCGGTATAACCGGCCACGAGAATCCGTTTGTCCGGATGCGACCTGATCATTTCAAGCGCGCCGACCATCGCGCGCGTCGAGCCGGGCTTCAGTTGCGCGCGGCCGCTGTCGAACAGCGACATGCTGTCAAGCGTGACCACCGCAGGTGGAGGCGGCGGCGGCTGGTAGGTTGCGATCGCCTGGTTGAGCGCCGGCATCAACTGCGCACCGCGGTACATGCCGAAGGAAAGTCCGAGCGGCACCCCTGTGCGTGAATAGCGGTCGAGCTGGTCGCGATCGGCCACGAGAGCCTGCAGCGCATCGCGCTTCGCGGCGTCGTGTGCAGCAGGAATCATCGAATATCTTCCGAGATCCGCGCCGATACGGGTGATCAGCGCCTGATTGTTCCGGGCGGCGCCCCAAAACGCCACCGCGATCGCGCAGGCAACCAGAGCAACGGCGTGGGCGAGAGCCGCCAGGCGCGGCGACATCCACAACCGCCGCGGCATGGCCTCGATCAACGGCTGGGGCAGCGGCCACGGCAGCGGGGACGCCGGCAGTGCAGGCGGCACGACCCGGGTCTGCATTTCGACGTCGCGCTCCCAGGGCCTGCCCGGACCGCTCGCCGGCCCGCAATCGATCCAGCCCGCGCCGAACAGTGCCCACGGCGTGGCCGGCTGCCGGCGGTCGCTTAGCACGCCGATCACGACGCGCTGGGTCCAGCCGACGATCGAAGCCAGGCTTGCCGCGCGTGCCGCCACGGCACGGTCGCCTCCGGCCCGCTCAACTTCAGTTTCGGCCACCTGGACCACGGCTTCAAAACGGCTTGCGTCAGCCAGGCGCGTAGCCGATGACACGCCATACCACTGTGGCATCGCGAGTGTGGCCGGCGCATTGGTGAGCCGCTGGTAGACGGCAACAAAGCCTGGCAGGCGCACGCCGAGCATGCGCGAGGCGTCAGCGACGGACTGCCGCACGACGCGCAGATTCTGCGTCAGGACGTCTTCACCCGCGTGCAATGCCGGCGCAACCGACAGCACGACACCATCGGGTGCGCGCCCATCGCGCCACTGCTTTACGGCCACCGCAAGGCGGGGCAGATCCTGCAGCCGGTCGGCCCGTAGCCATATTGCGCCGTCGCCAACGTGTGCGAGACGTCGCTCTCCGGCAATCCGGTCGAACAGGTTCCCCAAGGCGTCGCCGGTCACGAGCACGAGCGGCATGCGGGTGCGCAGGTTGACCGGGATATTCGACGTAGCGGCGCCGGGTGCAGTCAGTACGTGTACGTTCTGTTCGCGCGCGCGTGAGAGCTGACGGGTGCGCAGCCAGATCAGTACCAGCCAGGACAGGACGATGGGGACAGTGAGCGTCCATGCGAGACCCTGTCCGGCGCCCGGTCCCACAGGGACTTCCGTTGGTCGAAGGAAGCCCTCCTGGGAGACAGGCAACACCAGCCAGATAACGGCGAGCGCGAGCGCGGCCATCAGTGTCACGATGGCACGGAACGGGTAACCCAGGCCCTCCAGCGCGCGGCTCTGCGCCTGGTCCAGTGTGCGGATCGAGTCCCCGAGCGCCGGTCCGGACGGTTCGTGCAGATCGGACTTCACGGCCGCGGCGCCGTCGGTACAGCTGGTACGAGGTGGGCGAGCTGCGCATCGAGCACCTGTGCCCATATCAGCCAGATCACCGCGGCCGCCACGCACGCGAGGCCGGCAATCGCCCAGGGCGAGAGGCGGTAGAACCAGTCCGAGAACCGCCTGCCGGTACGATCGGCAAAGAAAGGGCGGGCAGCGACCGGGCGCCCCCCAAGGGGACTTCCTTCGGGGCGCAGTTTTTCGAGTTGCGTATTGAGTGAGGCGATCAGCACGGAACGCTTCGCTTCGCCTTCACGGGCGTAGCGGCCCATGAACCCCATCCCGAGGACCGCCGCGTAGCATTCGAGCAGCGCAATGTGCGGCGACGCTTCACGCATCCGCTGCTCGAGCCGTTCGAACACGCGTTCGCCCGCGTCATGCTTGCCAAACCGCTCGACCTGCAACGGCTGCGCATCCCAGACCGGCTTGTTCTGCGCACTCAGGTTGCGCAGTACGGCCTCGTCGAGCAGCCCGCATTGGGCAACCTCTGCGTCTTCGCGGACGTCCGCCGCAAAACCGCGCTGATCGAGCGCGGTTGAGAAACCCGCCATCAGCTGCTTGCAACGTTGACGCAGGGTAGCCGGGTCTTCCGCGTGGCCACCCTCGGATAATCGCGTCACGAGCAGGGCCGTGTCGCGCAGCAGGTCCCGGATACCACTGGCGGCAGTACGGTTCGCAGAGGCGAATCCACCCATCAGGGCGGTCTCGCCGCGGGCAGGAGTCAGCGTGCTCATGAGCGCAACACCGCGTAAAGTTCAAGCGACGCGTCGGGAACCGACGTCGGCAGGTAGATCTGGCAGGCGCGGGCGGCCAGCATCCGCGCGTGCGCGGGATCGCTCGCGTCGAGCGCGAAGTACTGGTTGTCCAGCCGCACCGGAATGGCGGCCGGCACACGCTGCACGGCCTTGAGTGGAATGCCTGGGAGCGCCGAATTGACGATGTGCTCGATATCGTCCGGCGCACCTATCTTGCAGAGCCTCGGGAACTGCTCGACGAGTTCGAATGCAGGCGACGCGGCGTGGACCGACAGGTACCAGTCGGCGGAACTCGCTACGATGCGCTCGTCGAGGAACTGGCCCGCCCACGTCGTCGGATTCCTGTGCGTGAGCCCGATCGACACCACACGCGACGGAATGATCGCGTCGAGCAGATCACGGATCTGTGTCTCGAGCCTGGCGAATACTTCATCGGCGCGTACGTGGTCATACGCCGGAATGTCGCCGAGCTGCGAGCCGGTCGAGAACGTCATGAGGACGCTCGCCAGCTGGGCAAGCGTCGAGTACAGCCGCTCGGGAGGCTGGCCCGGATGCGTCGAGAAGAACCGCAGTTGCGGCCAGACCGTATGGATGCAGTGGAGCAACCAGAACAGCTGCACGTCGGCCACGCCGTATTCGGCAACCTGCTCGATGCGTTCGCTTCTGCGCGAACCCAGCGCCGTGCTCTTCGCCTGCAGGATGTCGGCAAGACGATTGATCCGTTCGACGTGCAGCGCATGACTGCCAAGCGTCAGGCACGGTGGCACGTATCGGTGGTCGACCTGAAATTGCCCGCTCGTGGTACGCGTCAACCGGGCAATCGCACACACCGTGTCGTCGGCATGCGACTCGAAGTCGAACAGCAGTCGCACCGCATGGCGTTCGGCGGCAATCTCGGCCTCGCCGGTACCGTTGAGGTCGATGACCTTGACGAACTCCCGGTATGAGCGCCGCGGCCGCGCCAGCGTCGCTTCGTCGAACCGGCAGTTGCTGCCCGTGGCATTGAACAGCGGCAGGGCGGCCAGCACGACCACGCTCTGCACATCGGCTGGCAGTCCCTGCGTCAGATCACGTGCAGGCGGCAACGCATCGGTCACCGTGGAGTCGATCAGTGTGCCGTCCGGAAAACGCAGCTTCAGTCGGGTGAGCTTCAGACGCCCAGCTGCAAGCACTTCCTCGTCGATATCGATGCCCTGCGTGCCCCACGGCTCGGCGACGCAGGCGGCAGCGATCTGGTTCAACGTGAAGTCGACGTTTCGACCCAGCTGCTGGAAGTGCTGTTGGGTTAGGATCAGCCCTTCGTGAAAGAGCGGTTTATCGATCCGCATGGGTGTGGTTGTGCCGTTATCTTGGATTATGGTGAGTGGCGATTCTATACGCGTGACTTGTGATCCGTATACAGTTGCGAATAGTTAAGCATGCGAACTACATCAAATAGAGGATGATTATTTTTGAGATATTGTCCGTGCCAGAATAGGCAATATTCGCGATGCATGGTTAGCGCGATGTTGCCATCGTACCGCCTTCATCATTGAAAGATTGTCAGAGAATGTCATGCCCTTGTGAGCCCATGCCAGCAACGGTTTCGTGAAAATTGTCACGCATTCGCATACCTCGTTTATCAAATTATTCATATTGACGAGTCTGAATGCGAATTGAATTGACGATCATTAACAATTATTTACGATGTCTTTATAATTCGTATCGATTTCACAGCGCCGACGTACTTTGACTCGGCGCGGGTAAACCTGTTTAATAGCGCGTGGCAATAATGATCGCATGAATGGAGGCCGCGCTATGGGGTACCACAAGGAGTCCTTCGCGAGCGAAACACGCATATGCGTGTGCGCCCGATCGAAAGAGGTCACCGCATCGCACCGGGCGAGTTCTGCGGGGATCCTGAACGTCGTTCAATAAGGAATACAAATGGACAGCTTCCAGCGCGAAATTCCGAAAAGTCGGGTTTCGATCACGTTAGATTTGCATACGGGCGGTGCCCAGAAGAAGGTCGAGCTGCCGTTGAAGCTGCTCGTCGCCGGTGACTTCAGCGCGGGCAAGGAACAGGCGCCGCTCGCCGAGCGCAAGAAAACGGACATCAACAAGAATAATTTTGATTCTGTTCTCGCTGACTACGCGCCGGACCTCAAGGTCGCTGCGGAAAACACCCTGGCTGGCGACGGCTCGGAACTGCCGGTGAACCTCTCGTTTCGCTCGCTGAAAGACTTCGAGCCGGAACAGGTGGCACGTCAGATCCCGGAGATGCAGGCGCTGCTGGCGGTGCGCAATCTGCTGCGTGACCTGAAATCGAATCTGCTCGATAACGGCACGTTCCGCCGTGAGTTCGAGAAGATTCTGAAGGATAAGCCGCTCTCTGACAAGCTGCGCGGCGAACTCGCACAGATCGCGACGGCGGCCACCCAGCCTGAAGGCCATGCCTGAACGGCGTCGGCCCAGGACGGCCTTCACCGCGTTCCATAACCGGACAGATATGCAGGTAGCGATAGTATCGCAGACAGGACACGAAATGAATCCCACTGAATCGCAGCAAGGCGGCACGACCGAAACCGTCGTGCTGGACGCCCCGCAAGGCAATCATGACAGCAGCAGCGACAGCGTCTACGCGTCCCTGTGCAGCAAGATCAACCTGAAGCCCGTCGCCGAAGCGCGACCGCTCCTGGCCTTCCGCGACAACGACATGCTCTCTGAAGCGTCGGCCGACGAGCGTATCGCGCGCGGCATGGGCGCATTCCTGGATCTCGTGAGCAAGGCGAGCAAGCCGGTCGACCGGCTCGACAAGTCGCTGCTCGATTTCCACATCGGCCAGATTGACCGCCAGATCAGCCGGCAGCTCGACGCAGTGATGCATACGCCGGAATTTCAGGCGCTCGAAGGTCGCTGGCGTGGTCTCAAGATGCTCGTGAGCCGGACAGACTTCCGTCGCAACGCGCGCGTCGAAGTGCTTGACGTGTCGAAGGAGGCACTGCACCGCGATTTCGAGGATACGCCCGAGATCATCCAGAGCGGCCTGTACCGCCTCACCTACATCGAGGAGTACGACACGCCGGGTGGTCAGCCGATCAGCGCGATGATCAGCGACTACGAGTTCACCAACTCGCCGCAGGACGTGGCGCTGCTGCGTAACGTCTCAAAGGTGGCCGCAGCCGCGCACATGCCGTTCGTCGGCTCAGTCGGCGCCGCGTTCTTCGGCAAGCAGTCGATGGAAGAAGTGGCCGCGATCCAGGATATCGGCAACTACTTTGATCGCGCCGAGTACATCAAGTGGAAGAGCTTCCGTGACACCGATGACGCCCGCTACGTGGGCCTGACAATGCCGCGTGTGCTCGGTCGCCTGCCGTACGGCAAGGATACGACGCCGGTGCGTTCGTTCAACTATGAGGAAGCGGTCAAGGGTCCGGACCACGACAAATACCTGTGGGTCAACGCGTCGTTCGCCTTCGCGGCCAACATGACGCGCAGCTTTGTCAACAACGGCTGGTGCGTGCAGATCCGCGGCCCGCAGGCGGGCGGCAAGGTCGAGGACCTGCCGGTTCATCTGTACGACCTGGGCACCGGCGCGCAGCCGAAGATTCCGACCGAAGTGCTGATTCCCGAAACCCGCGAATTCGAGTTCGCCAACCTCGGCTTCATTCCGCTCTCGTTCTACAAGAACCACGACTTCGCGTGCTTCTTCTCGGCCAGCTCGGCACAGAAACCGGCGCTGTATGAGACCAGGGAGGCGACCGCGAACAGCCGCATCAATGCGCGCCTGCCTTACATCTTCCTGCTCTCGCGCATCGCGCACTACCTGAAGCTGATCCAGCGCGAGAACATCGGCACGACCAAGGACCGGCGTCTGCTCGAACTTGAGCTGAACAGCTGGATCAAGGGCCTCGTGACAGAGATGAAGGATCCGGGCGACGAGTTGCAGTCGTCGCATCCGCTGCGTGAGGCGAAGGTCACGGTCGAGGACATCGAGGACAACCCGGGCTTCTTCCGCATCAAGCTCTTCATCATTCCGCACTTCCAGGTGGAAGGCATGGACATCGGCCTGTCGCTGGTATCGCAGATGCCGAAAGCCAAGAGCTGATCCTCATTACCTGATGTAACCCCCGCCGGGGCGCTGAAACATGCGTCCCGGCGTTGTCCTTTGCGATATGACGTGTGTTCAAGGGGTCTTTAGAAAATGTCGATGGTTTTGCCTTCCCAGGCCTATGAATTGAAACTGGCGCCGCACCCGGCGCCGTTCTCGATCCTGAAGTTCAGCGGGCGCGACGCGCTCAGCGAGCTTTACCGGTACGAGATCGAATTCACGAGCCCGATGGCCGGAATTCCGATGGATCAGGTGCTGGGGCGCCCGGCGAAGTTCATCATCGACCCGATCGACCCGAACATGGACTATCTGCGCAGGATGTTCGGCGAGAACGCTTGGCAGTTCAGCAAGATGCCGCCTGCACACACAGTCCACGGCATTATCACGAAGTTCGATGAGCTCGGGACTTCGGCTGACGAGACGCGCTACAAGGTCGTGATGGAGCCGAAGCTCGCTGATCTGAATCGCGGTGTCACGAGCCGGCTGTTCCAGAAGCAGTCGGTCGAAGAAATCATTACCGATACGCTGCGCCACTATGGTTTCCGCGCGGGCGTCGATTTCGAGTTCAAGCTGCGTGCGAAATACAAGCGGCACGAGTACATCACACAGTGCGAGGAAACGACGTTTGCCTTCATCCAGCGGATCTGCGCGGAGGAAGGCATCTGGTTCCGCTTCGAGCAGAAGCGCGATCACGCCGTGATTGTGTTCGGCGACGATCTGGACGCGTATGCCCGCAATCAGCGCGTTGTGCCGTTCCGGCTACACTCGGGACTCGAAAGCGTCGGCGTAGATGCGATCAAGACACTTGAGCGATATACGCAGCGTGTCCCGGAAGCTGTACGTCTGCACGACTATAACCACCGGCAGGCCGACGTGTCGTTGCTCGTCGAGGAAAACGCCGCACGCGGCGACAAGACGACCAACGCGGTTGACTATCGCTGGGGCGAACATTACGAGACGCCTGAAGAAGGGCGGCGTATCGCACGGCTGCGGCATGAAGCCTATCTCGCAACACAGGTCACCTACAAGGCAACGGGTAACGCATTCGCCATCGAGGCTGGCGAGGTCGTACGGCTCGACCAGAACCCGGTCGATGCGCCGCATGGGCTGTTTATCACCTCGGTGGAATCCAGCGGTGGCCGCAGCCAGTCCTACACCAATACGCTAACGGCGATCCCGGCCGACCGGGTGTGGCGCACGTCGCTCGATACGATCAAAAGACCGGTGATCGACGGTATCCTGCCGGCGCGTATTACGTCGCCGGGCGGATACAAATACGCGTACCTGACCGAGCAAGGCTGGTACGTGATCAAGCTGCCGTTTGATCTCGACGATTGGAGCCCAGGTGGCACAAGCCGGCCGGTGCGCCTCGCGAAGCCATACAGCGGCGACAATTACGGCCACCATTTTCCGCTGATCGATGGGGCGGAGGTAGCCATCATCCATACGGCGGGCGATCCAAATCGGCCCGTCATCATTGGTTCGATGCACGACAGTCTCCATCCCGACCTCGTCAATAACCTCAACAACACCCGGAACCTCATCGTGACCGCCGCGGGCAATACGCAGCGGATGGAGGACAAGGAAGGGATAGAGCACATCCACGTGATGACGCCGTTCCAGTCCAGCCAGCTGAACCTCGGGCACATGGTCGATACCGACGGCAAGGAACGGGGACAGGGCGCAGAACTCACCACTGACGGACATCTGGCGGCCAGGACGGCCAAAGGCATGCTGCTCAGTGCCGAAGCGCAGCCTGGTGCATCGGGCCAGCAGCTCGCAATGCCCAACGCGGATACCACCTTCCAGCAGGGCGAGGACATACTGCGCTCGCTCAATGAATCAGCGAGCGCCGCGAATGCGTGGCTGGCTGAGGTCGAACAGCAACGTACGCTTGTCGAACAGAAGCTCGCGAAACTCCAGAAGCCGGTGATCGTCGCGAGCGCTCCTGAGGGTATTGGTCTGGCGAGCGGTCAGCACATGCAGCTGGCAGCCGCAAAGCAGATGTTCGTCACGGCCGGGGCAGGACTCGACATTGGCGTGCTCAAGCGCATCACGGTTGCGGCCGGCGACGCGATTTCGCTCTTTGCGGCAAAACTCGGCATTCGGCTGTTCTCGGTAAAAGGCAAGGTGCAGTTGCAGGCCCAGGGGGATGCAATGGAGTTGATGTCGCTCAAGGACATGGTGGTGAGCTCCTCCGACGGAGAAGTCATGATCACCGGGCGCAAGGGAGTGACGCTCGGCGATGGATCGGGGGCCTATATCAAGCTGGCAGGCGGCAAGATCACCCTTGGCAGTCCGGCGGGTGAAATCGAGTTGAGGGGCAATCTGACTATCAATGGTCCGGACGGTAGCAGTTTTGCATTTCCTCAGTGGTCTGATGCGCCGCTCAAAGATGTCCAGCAACATATCAAACCGGGATTTTCAGGCTAACTGGAAACTGACATGACGACACAATCAAATCCTGAACCCCCGATGATCAGCTTCTCCTTTCCGTTCCGCGACGCGAAGGGAAAGGAGATCGTTGACGAACACGTGTTCTACGACTGGCTTGCCAGCGAGGGAAGTGGCAGTTTCGCGATCACCGGTTCTGGCATGTGGCACGGCGGAATTCATGTATCGGCGGACGGCGCCGGGAAACAGATCGACCTCAGGCACGGTGCGCGGTGCATTGCGGTCGGCGAAGTGGTGGCCTATCGGATGAATCGCATTGCGCTGGCCAGCCAGATTGCGGCCGGCAACGGCAAGCCTGCCCAGACCGGCCACTACAGCTCGGCTTTCACGCTGGTGCGGCATACGCTCGAATATCCCGCGAACAACCGGCTGACTTTCTTCAGCCTGTACATGCATCTGCAAAGCCTGGCCGACTATCAGCAGAACTCGATGCCGGCACCGGCCTACTGGGCACGGTCCTGCGAGGTGACGCAGTACGCCTCGGACAGACCCAAAACTGACCCGCACCTGGGCCCAGCCCCGACTGGGCAGGTGGGACTGAATATTCATGCCGAGGCGGGAAGCCGCACAATCCTTGGGATCCTGCCCCGAGGGGCGCTGGTCCGTATCGGTGAGCGCGACCGTACCGGCAAATGGGGAAGAATCGAAGCGATCGAATCAGGCACGCCGATACCGCCGCGCGTGGCCAGTGTTGTGCAGCCAGGTGCCGATAAGGGCTGGCTTTACCTCAGCAAGGAGCATGGGCATGTGCTGCTTGCCGAGGTCGTGTCGGACGCGCAGTGCGACCAGGTGGTGATACCGGGGAAACCGATCCCCGTCAACGCTGGCGATCTGATCGGCCACCTCGGGCAGTACTGGCTGCCGGACGATCCGGCACGGGACAACAGGATGGTCCACATTGAGGTGTTCTGCGGCGACGAACTAAGCAGCTTCCTGTCGGGAAGTCGCAAGGCCGCAAAGAAGATCACCGATTTCGACAGGCTTCCCCTGCTGCGGATCGGCAAGGGTGTGAAGCTCTTTGCGGGTCATTCGATCAATGAAGAAGGTGCAGATGCCCCCGAAACGTCCGTGCTCCAGATCTACAGTCAGGCCGCACTCGATGCGCTGCCAGCCGAGAGCAAGGGACCCAAGGACGATGCGTATGGAGACGGCGAACCGTGGTGGAAAGTGACAAGCGCCGACAGTCGTCATGCTGATATCAGCGGCTGGGTGCGCAATCGTCAGATGCCACCCAATGGTGGTGTCACGCGCGAATCACCGCATGGATGGAAAGACTTCGAGACAGTCACAGGTTCCGACGCCGGCAATCCGACGATGTTCAGCACGGTCGATGCGTGGCTGGATCATATGCTCCGTGAGGACAAGCCCGCGACCGGTGATGCCTCAAGGCTCAAGCCAGTGGCGTCCAGCGTGTATCGGGAACTGTCACCGATGCGCAACGAGCAGCAGGCAGCGGATGAGTTGCGCGCGCACAAGGACGACAAATGGTTACGCTTCCGTGCGTCGCGTCTGATCCCGAAACATCGTAGCGAATGGGCCAGTCAAAGCGAATACGAGACCTTCTTCGACAAGGTACTGAAACGGGTAGCGAAAGAACCGTATCACGACGCAGAGATCGAGCGCGTTAAAAAACTTGTCTGGTGGGACGATGTTAAGAATGCAGTAAAGGGGCCGTTTCCGTCGAGTTCGGACGTTTATCATATCCACCCAATCTCACTTGTTGGGAATTTTTTATCTGGAGCGTGCTCGTGCGGAAAAGCCATAACCATGGAACAACTCCGAGCCATATTGCCGAGCGACGTCCTTCAGCATGGGCTATTTTATAAAGCCAATTTTGCTGGCATTCGCAATTATTCCATTGAGAACTTTCTCTCTCTTTTGAATGAAAATATTCAAAAGCACGGAATCGTGAATTGCATCCATAAGGTCCATTTTCTTGCTCAATTTTCCCATGAATGCGATCAGCTACGAACAAACGAAGAATACCGAAATGGAGATGGATCCACCCCTGCGGGATGGAGTAATTACCGTGGCGGATCAAACTTCCATGGCAGAGGGTTGATTCAGCTAACCCATGACGATAACTACACCAAATATGGAAGCGCGGTTGGCAATTCTTCGATTGCAACAGATCCTGATATCGTAAGCCAGCAAGTAGCGCATACCGTGGAATCGGCATGCTGGTACTGGAGAAAGGGCAGCGCTTGGGGGGATATCAATCCAATGGCCGAGCGAAGCGATTTTCTAAATGTAACGATCGCAGTTAACGGAGGATATAGACACGTGTTTGAAAGAAACTCGCTTCTTCTGAAGCTAGCTCCGCTCCTCAAGCTGGATGAGTGCTGTAATGCGGTGAATGTCAAGCTTAAACACTTCGTATTCGCTGAGAGCGCCGTAGGTACCTCAAATTGGTACAACAATCATATATCCAAGGCGACAGAAGTCGAAGGTGCTTTAGCAGGTCTATAGATACCCACTAATGAGTGATGTCGCATGTTAAAATTCAATCTTCGCAGCTACATTTGTATATTAATTTTTACTCAGGTTGCATTTCTGACCCTGCCCGCGCTATCCGCTGAGCTTATTGGGCAAACCATGTCCGGAGGCAATTTTACTCTGGAATTAAGTAGCGCTACTAAGCCCTCTAGTCCTGATGGGATTTGGGGACTCGCAACGGTGACCTACAAGGCCGGAAAGACGACGACTCCAGAAGTATATACATTTCCGGTTCAGGCTCCGCCGGTCATAAAAAAAATTGCATTCGGATTATTGGCAATTTCCGAGAAAAATGGCGGCATGAATGGCTCGTATAATGTGACATTTCTTTATCCTGGTGACGAAGGCCTAACAACTATCGGCGGGGTCGAGTCTGATTTGGATAACGGAAAATATATTGAGATAAACCGGATTTCACCGAAATGGATTAATAAATCCGGTGAAACTGAAATGGCGTATTTAATCCAATCAGTCTCAAAAAATAGATCAGGTTTCATTGGCCCAGATGGAAATCAAGCTCTTGACAACGCGATGATATTTTTCGCCATTCCCGATCTGATGAACGAGATTCGCAAGCAGGATTCTCTATTTTCTCATAGCTATACGAGCCAACTAAGCAATGAAGTCAATTCGTCGATCGCAAACCTGATACGTCGAAAGTTCCTGGGGAAAAGCGTTAGTCTGTGCGGCGACGATCAGTTCGATGTGTTTGTCTGCAAACTTGACAAAAGGGTCATCTCTGTCTGCTCCGGAAATATGAACGGCGCTGCAGTTCTTGAGTATCGTGCCGGCTCCGATCGGAAAATTGAACTGTCTTTGTCCAAGCAGATAGATAGCAACTATGTTGCCAACAAAGAGGCCGAATCGTTTGAGAACGGTGGATACAAATACACCGTCAAATTTGGAAATGGCGGGGACACGAGCTCGGGTGGTGTCATTGTTGAAAGAAAAGGAACGATTGTATCTAGCCAAAAATGCCAGCCTGAAATGATCGAACCGTACCTCATACCAAGAAAATAGAATAGATCATGTCAAATTTGATACTCGAAGGTGATTCGACCAGCCACGGCGGTAAGGTCATCTCCGGCTCGGACCGCATCCGGATTCGTGGTCGCCGTGCGGCCCGAAAAGGCGACCTCGTGTCGTGCCCCCTGCATGGCGACAACGAAATCATCGAAGGCATTGATCGAATCAAAGATGGAGATGTTCCGCTTGCCCTGGACGGGCATCGCGCGCGGTGCGGATGCGTCCTGATCGCGTCGTCTGGGGCGGCGAGGATTCGCTGATGCCTGTTGACTTCGATGCACTTCCAGCACGGGGGGCCATTCCAGATGGGAGACAGGCAGTCGTACCCTGGCTGATCGCGGTGGTCATCATTGTCGCGGCCGGGGCGGCAACCAGTATTGCGACATGGCCGGCGGGACGACCTACGCAGACTCCGTGGTTCTGGATTCGCATGTTCGGACTGCCACTGCTTGTTTGGTTGGGGCTGTATTTCGGCTGGGGATTTCTGGGGGCTCACCGCTTGCGCAATGCTTTGGCTGACAATGCAGCCATTGATCGCAAGGAAGCGCGCCTGCACGGCGATGCGAGCGTGCCGTTCGCGGTCATGGCGCAGTCCTGGCGCTTTTCGGGCGACGCTGGCCAAAACAGACTCGAAGACGCGATGAAGACCCGCGAGTCCACGGAAAATCCGGCTGGCTCGGGCGGGCTTGTCATTCCCGGTCGAGCGTTTTTCCGGGGCAACGAGGCCGACGAATTGCGTCGGCACGCAGTCGTGCTTGAATGGCTGCTCGTTGAACTGATCAGGCCGCTGATGGCCCCGCTGAAGGCCGCTCGCGGCCTCACCGTCTGGTTGTGTCTCGATTCGGATCTGACCGCGGATGTTGCAAAGACGGTGATTACCCGAGCGTGGGCAACGCTCGGGCTGAGGTACGCAGAGAAAGTCCAGTTGCTGGAGCCGATGTCGCTTTATTCGCTTGATGCCTGGTTCGACATGAGAGCGCGCAGTGCGCGTCATCTTGCGATCGCGGTGCAACTGAGAGGCGCCATTAGTGGCGGCATTCAGGCTGGACAGGCGGAAGCCGGCGCGGCAGTTCTGCTGACCGGCACGTCGGCCGAATCACCGGATTCGGGGGTACCAGTCCGCGTACACCGGCCCTCCAGGGGCACTGCCCGATCACTCGATGAAGTGGTTGCGAATGCATTGCGCTGGGGACATTGCGCTCAAGGCAGTATCGATACCGTCTGGAATCCGGGATTGGTTGAGCCGCTCGCGGCCGCATTGAGGAGTCTCGATGGTTCCGTGAATGAAGCGCCGGCCGTAGAGCTGGTTCGAACCATCGGCGATGCGGGTGTTGCCACCCCGTGGCTTGCACTGGCACTTGCCGCTGCAAACGCGCAGGAAAGCGTGAGCCCACAACTGATTCTGGATCAACAGGGCGGCGAATTGGTCGCAATGATATGTCGAAAGAAGACTTGAACGAAAAGGCTTCCGCAAGGGTGCTGATCTATCTGGGATGTGCGCTGGCAGCGCTGTTTGCTGGCGTCTGGTTGTGGTTATTGAATGAAGGCCCGCAGCGAGGCTGGCTTGCCGACAACCGGAGCGTTGTAGGCGTTACGCTCGTCGCCGGATGGTTCGCGTGCATGCTCATGGCCGCACTCTACGAGCGCGGCATTCGCCAGTGGGCAGCGGATTCGCGCGTCGCACGGGCGTTCGAGCAGAGTCGCCAGAAAAAACAGCAAACCGCCAGACCCGCAGACGGGCAACACTCCTTTGCATTCTCCGTTTCGCAACTTCGCGACTTTCTTCGGGAACGTCACGGTTGGTGCTGGCGTTATCGCGACCGCTGGTTGCTCGTCGCAGGCGACGAGCCGCTCGTCAGGCGTCTTGTGCCCGGGCTCGCGGACACCGGCTACGCGATCACCGGCGATACCGTGCTGCTGTACGCGAAGCAGACCACCGACAAGCTCGATGCCGAATGGCTCGACCAGATCCGCCGTCTGCGCCGGCGACGCCCTGCCGACGCGATCGTAGCCGTGACGCGCAACCGGAGCTCAGCCAACACGCCGTTCGACGCGGAGGGCACCGCACAGCGGCTCGCACGTCACGCGCGCGCGCTACGCTGGGCGGCGCCCGCGTATCTGCTGAACGTCACCGACTTTGGCAACGAACCGTCTGGCCCCGACGAAGCGATCGGCTTCACCTGGTCGAACGGGCGCATCCGTCCCGACGAGATCGACGCCTCGCTGCGGGGACTCGCGGACAATCTCGCCGACGCGGGTGTGATGCGTATCACGCAGGATCGGGATGACCGGTACCCGGCCGAGCTGTCGCGGCACATTGCGGGATTGCGCAGCGCATTGTCGGATCTGGTCATGCAGACCGGCCAGTCACGTCTGTGGCGCCATGCGGTTCATGGGCTGCTGTTCGCTCCACTGTTCGAGGAGCGGGAGCTGACCGCCCCCACTCCAGACTCCGAAGACGGCGAACCCCTGCCGCCGCAGCAACGTACGATCTGGCAAACGGTCGGCGACCATAGCCGCAGGATCCACGGCCGGCGCGTCGGTTCCTCGCTGTCGACCATGGCCGCGTGGGTAACGACGGCACTCGTCGGATGCTGGATCGCCGGCACGATGCTTTCGGGTTTCACCAATCGGTCGACGATCCAGACGTCGGCCGACACACTGACGAAACTCTCGACAACGCAGGACCGCACGCAGGCGGCGCTCGCACTCGACAGCCTGGACAAGCAGCTCGACACCCTAGAAGTCCGTCAGCGCGACGGCGCACCGTGGACCACACGCTTCGGCCTGAACCAGGACAGCGTGCTGTTGACCGCCGCCTGGCCCGGCTACGAAAACGCCGTCAGCCGCATCCTCGTCGCACCGATCCGCCTGAAACTGGAGGAGCGCCTGCACCAGCTCGCCTCGCTCTCGGATGCGGAAATCGCCAGCGGCGGCAACGCGCAGGTCCAGGCCGCCTACGACACACTCAAGACCTACCTGATGCTCGCGAGGCCGGACCGCGCGGTTGCCGCATTCCTGACGCCGCAACTGATCGCCACGGCCGTGCCAGCGCACCCGGCCAGTTCGCCGCTGACACCCGGCACGTGGGAAGACCTGCGCCAGCGTGCAATCGCGTTCTTTGCGAGTCACCTGGGGCGCCATGGATCCGCCGGGGACTCATCGCTCGCGATCGTTCCGGACGGCGCGCTGGTGGCCACGGCGCGTCAGACCATCATCGGCGTGCGCGGCATCCAGAACTCGACTGACGCGATCTACCAGCAGATCCTCGACGACGCGAAGCCGAAATATCCGCCGGTGTCGCTCGCGACGCTGCTCGGCGATACGAGCAGCAAGGGGCTTTTCAATACCGCGGTGACCGTACCGGGCGTGTTCACGCGCACTGCGTGGGACGAGCGGATCTCGAAAGCCATCGACGACGCGAGCGAGCAGCGCAACGTGACCGGCGACTGGGTGCTCTCAGACGTCCACGCGAGCGCACCGTCGACCAGCTCGCTGAAAGCCGAACTGCGTCAGCGCTATTTTGACGACTACGCGCGGGCCTGGGAGCTGTTTCTCAACAGCCTGCGCTGGCAGCCGGCGCCGACGTTGTCAGGCACGGTTGACCAGCTGACGCTGCTCAGTGATCCGCAGCGCTCGCCTCTTGTTGCCCTGATGAACGCAGTGGTTTATCAGGCAGGCGCGGGCACCGCGACGCAATCGCTGTCCGATACGCTGATCAGCAAGGCGCAGCAGCTTGTCGGCGCCGACGAGAAAGATCCATCGAAGCAGACCCAGCCGCAACTGGCACCGCTGGCCGTGGCCTTCGGACCGGTCCTGCGCCTGACGGGCAGCGACCTGGCTTCCCTGGCTTCGGGCGCGCCCGCAAACACGAAGGCCGCCACCCGGCTGGCGGCCACGGGCGACCTGAGCCTCGCGCGTTATCTCGAACGGGTGAGCGCGATGCGGCTGAAGGCACAGCAGATGGTCGACAGTGCCGACGCGGACGCGATGGCCCGCTCGGCCGCACAATCTGTGCTGCAGGGCAAGACGTCTGATATCGCCGACAGCCGGGATTACGCGAGCCGTCTGGCTGCGAGCCTCGGCGAGCAATGGGCAGGCTTCGGCAATCTCTTTCAGGCACCGCTCGACCAGACCTGGCAGGTCGTGGTACAGCCGGCCGCGGCGAGCCTGAACGACATCTGGCGCACGGCGATTGTCGCGGACTGGAACCGGACGTTCGGCGGCCGCTATCCGTTCGCCGATTCGGATAACGATGCCTCGCTGCCGGAGATGGCGCGCTTCATGCGTCCGGACAGCGGCGTCATCACCGGGTTCGTCACGACGCAACTGGCCGGTATCGTCGAGCGTCAGGGCGACCGATGGGTGGCGGCCCAAGGAGCAAACCACGGCGCGCTCACACTCGATCCGGGCTTCCTCGCGGACCTGAACAGGCTCACCCGCGTGGCGACCGTGCTGTTTCCATCCGGCGACGCGCATGTGCGCTATGAGCTACGCGCGGTACCCACACCAGGCGTGACCGACATGAAGTTCGTGCTGTCGGGCCGCGAGTTGCACTACTTCAACCAGAAGGAAGAGTGGACGCCGTTTATCTGGCCCGGCGACTCGCTGGAGAATCTCTCGCATATCGAGTGGCAGACCGAGCAGGGCGGGTTGCGCTCGGGGCTCGACGCCCAGGGCCGGTTCGGGCTGATCCGGCTGCTTGAGCACGCGAAGGTGTCGCCGCAGGACAGCGCGCGCTATCTGTTGACATGGACGCCGGACCGGAGCCAGGGCATTCCGCTGCGTGTACAGCTTCGCAGCGAGGCTGGAGCGGGGCCACTCGACGTGCTCGAACTACGCCACTTCACGCTGCCGCCGCGGATCTTCGTGACCAGCACGGCGAAAGGCGGACCGAAGCTCTCGGCCGTCAATCCGCCGCCACTGCCGCCGTCAGCGATTGCAGCAGCGAAACACGCTGCGATGCCGCTGCCGCATGGCGCGATGCCGGAGGTCGAGTAAATGCTGTCCGGTCTGCTCAAAACCCTGTTTCCTTCGCGTGATGCGGAGCAACTGATGCGCGCGCGTCTCGATGCGTGGGACGCGTGGCTGGACCCGTTACCAGGCGACCACGGTGTGGGCCGCGATCCGGGCTACGAGGATGCGTTCTTCGAACTGAAGGACGAGGCGAACAGGCTCTCCGCCATTGATGACGGCCTGATCGTGCGCTCCTGCGAGCAGCTCACGAAGGAAACCGGCAAGGATCTGCGCGTGGTGGGGTATTACGCGTTCGCGCGACTGCGCCAGGATGGGACGGCTGGCTTCGCGGACGGTCTGGAGCTTGCGGCCGCGCTGGTGGAGCGGTTCGGCGAGGCGCTGCTGCCCGCACGCGCCGAGGCGAAGAAGGGCGCGCTCGATATGCTGGCCACCACCCGCATGATCGATCTGCTTGAGAGCCGCGGCGAGTTCGCGCCGGCCGATCTCGAACGTGCGCTCGCCGCGCTCGATCTGCTCGTGACCCGCACCGGGGTGTGGCCGGAAGCGGCCCGTCCGAACCTGCGCCCCCTCGTGTCCCGTTTCGAGCGCAGCGACGATCCGGCACGCAGCGCGGAACCCGACTCGACCGCGCCCTCCGCTGTGGCAGGTTCCCCTTCAACATCCAGCGCGATCGGCTCCACGCGCGATCTGCTTGACCAGGCGCGCACGATGGCAACGTGGCTGCGTGATCAGGAAAACGGCTACCTGCCTTCCGTGCGGCTCGTGCGCAGCATCCGCTGGGACACACTCCACGAGGTGCCGCCAGCGGATGCGAGCGCACGCACGCGCCTCGTGCCGCCTCGCGGCGAACTTCGCCAGCAGATGAAACGGCTCGTGCTGCAGAAGCAGTGGCACGAACTGCTGGAGCGCGTCGAAGGGGCGTACATGGAGGGCGTGAACCACCTCTGGTTCGACCTGCAGTACTTCCAGCACGTCGCGCTCGACCACGTCGGTGCGCCCTACAGCACGTGGCGGGAACTGCTGCGCGCCGACTTCGCGTTGTTCCTCGAAAGGTTGCCCGGTATCGAGCGGCTCGCGTTCAACGACGGCACGCCGTTCGCCGACGACGCGACGCTCGAATGGATCGCCCGCCACGCGGTCGTGCGTGATCTCGAGGCGGGCGAAAGCGTTGCACCACTGTCCGTATCCGCTGACAGCGACGATGGTGCTGCTGGCGACTGGCCCGAGATTGAAGCGCAGGCGCGCGACATGGTGGCCGGCGACGGTATCGAGGCAGCCTTCGCATGGCTCGACGCACTGCCTGGCATCCGGACCGAACGCCAGCGCTACCTGCAGCGGCTCGTGATGGCGCGACTCGCCGATCATGCGGGCTGCGCCGATACGGCGATGGCGCTGCTGACCGAACTCGATGCTGCTGCCCGCTCGTTGCCGCTGATGCGCTGGGAGCCGGCGCTCATCTTCGAGGTCAAGCACCAGTTGATGCGTGCGCTGAAAGCGGCAAGCAGCCGCAAGGACGCGGACAAGCCGGCGCTCGCGCACCGCATCGGTCAGTTGCGCGACGAGCTGACTGTGCTCGACCCGTCCCGTGCGCTGACGCTGTCATAAGAGAACGAAAATAAGAGAACACCATGGAAAACGACGATCCGATCCTGCGCTACTACGAAGCCGAAATGCGCTATCTGCGCGAGTCCGGCAAGGAGTTCGCGAAAGCGCATCCCGACCGGGCGCGCATGCTCAACCTCGATCGCGTGGGCGAGCGCGATCCTTATGTCGAGCGCCTGCACGAAGGCTTCGCGTTCCTGACGGGGCGCCTGCAGCAGAAGCTCGACGACGAACTGCCCGAACTGACGGAAGGTCTCGTGAGCCTGCTGTGGCCACACTACCTGCGCATGATGCCGTCGCTGTCGGTCGTCGAGCTGATCCCGCTGGCCGAGACACTGCAGAAGACGGAAAACGTGCCTGCCGGCGTGCCGGTGCGTTCCGCATCCATCGCCGTGCCGCCGGCAGCGGGCGCCGAGGGCACCACGCCCAGGACTGTGCAGTGCCTCTACCGGACCACGCAGGAGGTGACGTTGCAGCCGCTGCGCCTCACGCATGCGGGCCCTACCGTGCGACATGACGGCCGCTCGGTGATCCGCCTCGGATTCCATCTGGACCAGTCTGCGCGACGCGAAGCGACGGACCTGTCCCGTGTGCGCCTCCATCTGAACGCCGATCTTCCGACCGCATTCGCGATGCATCTTGCGCTGACCCGCCAGGTTGATTCGGTTGCATGGCGGATCCCCGAAGTGCGTGATGGCGAGGCGCTGCCGCTGGCCGGCGTCACGATCGAGCCGGCGGGCTTCTCAACCGAAGAGCGGTTATGGCCAAAAGCCGAGGCGTCGTTTTCCGGCTACCAGATGCTCCTCGAATATTTCACGTTCCGCGAGAAATTCCTCTTTGTCGACCTGTGCGGACTCGATGTTACGAAGCTGCCGGCGAGCACAACGCGCTTCGAACTGGAGATCGTGCTCAAGCGGGCGTATCCGTCCGACCAGCGTTTCAGCGCGGAGAACGTGCGGCTCTTCTGCACGCCGGTCATTAACCTGTTCGAGCTTGATGCCGCGCCGATCGTGATCGATCACCACGAAACGGAGTACCGGGTCGTCCCGGCCGGGCACCAGGGCGAGCATGTCGAAACATATTCGGTCGACGCGATCGAATCGTTCGACCATGTGACGGCTGAGCGTTACGAGTATGTGCCGTTCGCCACCTTCCGGCATCGCGGCGGCATGCTGCGCCATGAAGCACCCGAGCGCTATTTCCACACCCGCGTGCGGCCAGGCGTGACCGGTCTGCACGAAACATGGGTGATCCTCGGCGGCCACGCGTGGGAGACGATGGAGGATCTGCCCGAGGAGAGCGTATCGCTGCGCGTAACCGGCACGAACGGCATGCTGCCGCGCAAGGGTCTGCGCGAGGCCAGCATTGACGAACTGGCCGCAAGCACGCCCAATGTCGCGGGTGTACGCAACCTGGTGGCGCCGACGTTGCCACTCTATCCGCCGACCGGCGACCGCTTCCAGTGGAGAGTCCTGTCGCACCTCGCGCCGAACTTCCTGTCGATGATGGACGCGGAAGTGCTGCGGGGCGCACTGGCGCTCTACGACTGGACCAACGACGAGCTGAACCGCCGACGCCTCGCCGGCATCCTGCATGTGTCGGAGGAACTGCTCGAGGAGGTGTCGGGCGGCTCGGTCGAGCGGGGCGTACTGATCGAAGTCACGCTCGATTCGCACGCGTTCGCGGGCGAAGGCGACGTGATGCTGTTCGGCGAACTGCTGCACCGTTTCTTCGGGCTGTATGCGGAGATCAACCTGTTCACGAAGCTCGCCATCGTGAGCCTGCCTTCGCAAACCCGTACCGACTGGCCGCGCAGCAAGGCGCAGCGCGCTCCCCTATGAAACCACGCGAGTTGCCGAATCTTGAACCGCTCGTGGCGTCATTGCTTGCGCGCGCGCCGAAGATGAATTTCATGCAGCTATGCAGGCTGCTCGAAGTGCGCGTACCCGATCAACCCGGCTTCGGCACGCGAGACACGCCGGAGCACGAGCCGGTGAGGTTCCGGCCGAGGCCGCGGCTGGGGTTCCCGGCCGGTGAGATCGCCGCGGTGGAATTCGATGACGGGTCGGACACATTCGGTCCCGATGCGCCGCCGACCGTGCGCACGACCTTCCTGGGCCTGTATGGCGTCGACGCCGCGGTGCCATCGCACATGATCGATGAGATCGTCCTGCGCGAGGAAGGACATGAAGCCGTCGAAGCGTTTCTCGACCAGTTCAACCACCGCTACGTGGCGCTGCTGTACCGCGCCTGGAAGAAGTACCGCTACCCGGAGAGTTTCCAGGCGGGCGGCACCGATGCGCAGTCGCGCAACCTCCTGTGCCTCGCCGGCTTCGGGTGGGGCGGGAAGCCGGCCCGGTCGGGTCTGCCGGATTCACGCGTGCTCGCGCTGCTGGGTCTGCTGGTCCAGCGCACGCGCACGCCCGAGGGACTCGCTGGTGTGGTGGCGCTGGCGGTGCCCGGTGTCGAGGTGCGTGTCGACGAGTTCTGCCCGACGGTCAAGCGTGCCGGACAGCCGCAGCCCCTCACGTCGTCAGGCAGGCTCGCCGGCGCTCAGGAAGACAGCAAGCGCCGCGGACTTGGCGGGGGCTACGTGCTCGGCAACCGCCTCGAGTATCGCAGCCGCGCCGTTCGAGTGACGCTGCGCCCTTCGGACGGTCAGCAGGCGCACGACATGCTGCCCGGCGCATGGCTGCATCGCGAGCTGATGGCGTTCATCCGCCTGTATGTGGGCACGAAGGCCGACGTACACCTGCGGATGGAGGTGTCGTCGCGTCTCGCGCCCGCGCCGTCGGTCGGCACGGCTGCGACCGGCCCGGCACCGCGGCTGGGATGGACCGTCGTGTTGCCGTCTGATGAGGAACGCATCATCACCATTGCGCTCGGCGTCTACGAAGTCTTTCCCACGCCCGGACCGAACCCGCATCTGGTTCCACGTGCCGCCTGAATCTGGAGAAATCATGCCTTTACGTTTAACCGTGGCCGCCCTCGCGTCAGGTCTGCTGCTTTCCGCATGCGGCGCCTGGCAGTCCGTATCTGATACGACTTCCAGCGCGTATCACTCGGTGTTTTTCAGGCAGGTCAAGGTGCTTGACGTCGACCTGACCGCGCGTGCCGAGCTGAATCCGGATGACGCGGGCCGTTCGACGTCACTCGCGGTCCGCGTCTATCAGCTCAGGGATCGAAAGCTGTTTGACGGCGTGTCCTACGACGATCTGCTGAAGAACGACAGGACCGTACTCGCGCAGGACCTTCAGGCCAGTATGGCGGCCGTCGTCAATCCTGGCGCGTCGGTCAGCCTGTCTCAGCCCATGCAGGCAGACACGAAGTACGTGGCGATCGTCGCGTTCTATCGCAATCCCGGCAATGGCGATGGCTGGAAATACGTGATCATAAAGAAGAATCTGTCTGCCGATGCCCCGCTGAAGCTCACGCTGATGGATCAGGAACTGGTCGCATCCGGTGATCGCCAGAAGGACTAGCCGGAATGACACGACGTCCGGAAGTGTCTGGGCTTAACGTGTTTGCATGACGGGGCGGCCCGATGAAGACGCTTCGCGAACTGCAGCAGGAACTCGACCAGCTGGATGTTGACATCCGGCTCGCCCGTGAACACGAAACCGGATCGGGAGGTCCTGCGAAGTCGACAGCCCGGCGGACCCGACCGATCGCGACGGCGGTCGGCCGGTCAGGCTGCACAAAAGGCTGATGGCATGGACTCCCGCCCCCTTCGGGGCGACATTTACCTCACCAATTCCCGGGAGAACGTCAATGCCTGCACTTGCCATTGGTCTGGATATCGCAAAGAACGTGTTTCAGGTTCATGGCGTCGATCGTCATGGCAAGACCGTTGTGCAGCGGAAACTTCGCCGAGCTGAGGTGTTGAAGTTCTTCGCAAAACTGGAATGCAGTCTGGTTGGTATCGAGGCCTGTCACGGCTCCCATTTCTGGGCCCGTGAGCTGCGATCAAGAGCGCTGAACAGCAGTCGCTGCAGTCGGTTCATCGCATGCGCCAACGGCTCATCCTGGAGCGGACAGCGAAATCGAATCAGATCCGGAGCATGTTTGCTGAAGAGGGGGTGATCTTCGCGGTCGGGCTTCCGCAATTGAGAAAGGGAGTGGTTGAGCTCGTCAACAATCCCGATGCCCACATTACCGCATTGCTCAGACGGCTTGGCTCGATGTACCTCGAGCAACTGAAGGCACTGCAGCAATGGCTCGACGAACTTACTGCCGAGATAGCGGAGATCTTCAAGAGCAATGAAGCTTGCCAACGGCTCGCTACCGTTCCAGGAATCGGGCCAGTGATCGCGACCGCGCTCGTCTGCAGTGTCGGTGATCCGTCCCAGTTCAGGAACGGCCGGCAGTTTGCGGCCTGGCTGGGGCTGACGCCGAGGCAAAAATCAAGCGGAGGCAAAACCAGGTTAGGCGGTATCACAAAACGCGGCGACACCTATCTGAGAACCCTGCTTGTACAGGGCGCCCGCGCGGTCATGCACTTCGTGAACCGTCGCGACGATCGGCACAGTCGCTGGATCAAGGCTGTGATGCAACGCCGCCACGTGAGCATTGCTGCGATCGCCCTGGCGAACAAGACGGCGCGCATTGCATGGGCAATATTGACAGGTAACGGCTGCTTCCGAGTTGCGTAACAGGCAACAGATATTGAGTATTGCTTTATTTCTTTCGCGATTGCGCAAGAAGCAGCAAGCATGGCGAACCGGTCGGACCGGCGCTTGCAGATCCTGATATATCCGGCGGCTGCAGTACGAAGCCAGAAGGCCGATGAGGAGCAAGCGCGCAAATTTCCATGATGGCTCGTGCAGCAGCAAGCACATCAGAAGCCGAATGTACGGACGCAGTCGTGCCCCCTTCAAAGCGTCTTCGCCGGAAAGTCGCTCTCTTGCTTTCATCGATCTTTCGGCCGTTCTGGCTTCAAAGAAGCCGTTGCAGCTAGACTGGGCCGAAGGGCAGCTCAGGGTCAGCGACAATCGCGGGCGGCGGCACCCTCGCAATGGATGTCGCTCGCCTGGTTGTAGCAAAATCTGGAGCCCGACCATGTATGCGATGCATTATGAAATCACCTTGCCCGCCGACTACGATATGCAGATCATCCGAAATCGCGTCGCGGACCGCGGGCACATGACCGACACGTTCGCTGGCCTTGGTCTCAAGGCTTACCTGATCCGCGAGCGCGACAAGGCAGGTGCGACGCTCAACCAGTATTCGCCGTTCTACTTGTGGAATGACACCGTTGGTATGAACCGTTTCCTGTGGGAAGGAGGCGGTTTCCAAGGCATCGTCGAATCGTTCGGACGGCCCGTCGTGCTGACATGGTCGGGCCTCCTGTGCCAGCGCGGACCGGCGTCCGGCGTATTGCCTTGCGCGGCGACGCGGGAGCGAGTGGTCGTTCCTCGCGAAGCCGATCTCGCGCAGGCCGCGCGAGATGCGGTCGCTGAAGTCGAGCGTATCGCAAGGCATAGTAGTGTGATCGCCAGCGCCTGTGCGATTGATCCGCGCTCCTGGGAGCGTGTCACCTTCACGGTTTGGGCCGACACACCAGAAGCAGTTGTCCCAGGCGAAAGCTACGAAGTGCTGCACTTGTCGCGCCCAGGCTTCGATGAACTGGCGCCGTCAACAGAATAGATAGCGCCAGCAGCCTAACGTTTCGTCCAGTCGGCGACCGCATTCAATTGCCGTCGGGCAGGCTACGCTGAGAACGCTCAATCGCTCATCGATCAATGGCAGGACATCTCATTTGAGAACAGCCACGGGCCCGTCATGCATCTCTTGCCGATGCCCCCGGCCCACATTCTTGACGTTGGCGCCGGTATCGGAACCGATGCAGCTGCGTTAGGAGCTATGGGGCATACAGTTATGGCCGTAGAACCAGTGGACGCGTTGCGCGTCGCAGGAATTGGGCTGCATTCGTCTTCCCGGATTGAATGGGTGGACGACAGTCTGCCGGATCTCATGTCTGTACGTTCGCGACGAAGAGAATTCGACTTGGTGATGCTGTCCGCCGTTTGGATGCATCTGGACGAAGACGAGCGTTGTCAGGCGATGTCGACCGTCAGCTCCTTGCTGCGGGAAGGTGCGATGGTGGTGATGTCTTTACGTCACGGTCCAGTCCCCGAAGGACGCCGAATGTTTGATGTTTCGGCAGCAGAGACCATTCGGTTAGCAAGCGCCCATAGCTTCAGGACTGTGCTAAATGTCCGGACCGAATCCACCCAACGAGGAAATCAGCGGATGGGTGTGACCTGGAGCCGGCTCGCCTTTGTCAAAGGTGGTGGGCAAGATTAGCTTCGATCCCTTCCATCGGCGGTGTCCGGCCATCATCAGCCTTTCGTCCGTGCGTGAGAAGAGACATACGAAGGTCGGCTTCATATCCGACAACGGCCCCTTGCGCTCGAGAGGCTACAGCTCCATCGCGAGTCTAATCGAACATCTCGGCTAAAGATCGAGCACCAGTACCTTGCTTCTCGCGCGCGATACGCAGGCCGTCAGGAATTCGGCCTTCTCGTCGTCGTTGAGAATGCAGTCGTTGTGCTCAACTTCCCCGGACAGATACCGCACCTTGCATGTCCCGCACAGCCCCGCATGACACGATGTTTCGATTGTGACGCCCGCTTGTTCGAGTGCGTCCGCGATGCTCTGATCGTTCGCGACTTCGATCATCTGTCCCGTGCTCGCGATCTTCACGCTGAACGTGTCCGCCACATCGTTCGCCGCTCTCGCGGGTTCGCTTCGCCCCGGCGCCTTGAAGTGCTCGAAGTGGACGGTGCCGGCGGGCCAGTGCGCGCTCGCATCCGCGCATGCCTGCATGAAACCAGCCGGACCGCAGTAATACACGTGCACGCCGTGCGACGGCTCGCTCAGCAAGCGGCGGATGTCGAGCCCCGCCTTCGGATCACCGCCGTCGAAGTGAAAGTGCACGCGGCCGTTCACGCGCATCGGCTCGAGTTCCCCGGAAAGCGCGGCACAGTCCGCATCTTTCGCGCAGTAGTGCATTTCGTATTCGATGCCGGCGTCTTCCAGCCAATGCGCCATCGACGTGAGCGGCGTCACACCGATGCCGCCCGCGATGAGGATCACCCTGCGCGCATCGTCGACGAGCTGAAATTGGTTGCGCGGACGGCTCACGCGCACGATGTCCTGCACATGCACGCGCTCGTGCAGCGCTCTCGATCCGCCACGGCCGCGCTCGTCGCGCAGCACGGCGATCACATAGCGATGGCGCTCGTTGGGTGCGTTGCACAGCGAATACTGGCGCACGAGGCCGTCGCCGAGATGGATGTCGATATGAGCGCCGGCAGTGAAAGCCGGCAACTCGGCGCCGGACGGATCGACCAGTTCGTAAGAGTTGATGCCTTTGCCTTCGAAACGAACCTGTCGCACGAGCAACTGGAGCGTGCTGCCGTCGGAGTTCGATGTCTGTTCGCTTGCCATTTTCCTGATCCCTCATATGTGCTGCCGAATCCCGATTCGCCGCACGAGGCGCGCAACGCGCCCCTTGCTTGTCGTGGCGCTTCAGTTCTTCATCGATTGTTCGAGTTCCTCGAACTTCTCGCGCACGAACACTGCGCGTTCATCCGCCTTTAGCCGCTCGCTCTCGTTGAGGATCGAGACGATCGTCTTCGTGACCTTGCGGCGCCGCGCGACTTCTTCTTCGACCGTGTCGCCTTCGGGAATCTCGAACACGTTGCCCGAGCAATAGCTGTTGGGTGCGCCCGCGTTCGCACGGAACCACTCGGCGAAGCTCTGCGCCGATGCCGCCGGATTCGTGCCGCGCAGCGCATCGCGTAGCAACTTGCGAAAGAGGAAGAGGCCGGCGTCGAACTTCGTCGGGTTCTCGAGCGCGTGCACGGCGATCGGTCGCTGGCTGATGATCGCTTCGTAGTCGCCGGGCGCGTATTGCGCGGCCTTGTAGTTCTCGCGCTCGCGATGATTCGGCGGAATGGGCGGCAGATCCTCGAGCTTGTATTCGCCGAAGCGCTCGGGGCGCCGCATCGCGACCTGTCCTTCGAGAAAGTCGATCGACTCATAGCCGACGAGTTCCTTCTTGCCGACGCCGCGCGTATCGATGCCCGGGCCCATCACGCGCCAGCCGATCATCTTGCTGTTCTCGTCGTCGACGGGAACGGTCCAGCGGATGATGTGAAAGCGGCTGAACAGCTTCTTCTTCGATCCGTCTTCCGACGTGTACGCATGCAGGCTCAGATTCGGCAGCACCTGATGTTGCACGCGCACGAAGAGCCGGTCCTTGTCGACTCGACGCGCGCCCGCGCAGGCGAGGCTGCGGCCCTGCTGCACCGGCACGAAGTGCATGTCGGGCGCGACTTCCATTGATGCCGCGCCGACCTCGTCGAATGTCGTGCCCTGGTACTGCCCATTCACGACATTCTTGCCGGCATGCAGCGCGGTGGGGTGATAGTTGTCGGCGGCGTTGTCCTGCACCTGCAGCCAATTGCAATGCTGGAAGTTGCTGTACGGCACAAGCTCGTCGCCCGGCAACACCGTGAAGTCGCCTTCCCATTCGGGAAAGGGCGGCTCGGCATCGGGCGGTCCCATGTACGCGAACACGAGGCCGTTGCGCTCGACCGCCTTGTACGCACCCTGCTGGATCGAGCACGCGAATTTCTCGGCTTCCTTCTCTTCGCCCTTCGGAAACGGCACATGCAGGCATGTGCCGTCCACGTCGAACACCATGCCGTGATAGCAGCACCGGATGCCGCGCTCCTGGATCGCGCCGTATTCGAGCGACGCGCCGCGGTGCACGCAATGCGCATGCAGCACGCCCACGCGCCCGCTGCCATCGCGAAACGCCACCAGTTCCTCGCCGAGGATCTTGAGATAACGCGGTGTGTCCGTCAGTTCGATCGACATGCACACGGGATGCCAGAACGCGCGCATGAACTCGCCCATCGGTGTGCCGGGGCCGGTCTCGGTGAGCTCGGGATCGTGGCCAGGCACCTTGCTTGTGTAGTAACCGCCATATGGAATCAGCTTCTTTGACACGACATTGCCGCCGCTCGTCTTCTGTCCTTCCAGCTTGTCTTCCTTGATCGTCATCGCAAATCCTATTTTGAGGTGGTGGAGTTGTCAGTCGCCGGCACTTTGAACGCCGAACTCGATATTCAGAACACCGTACTCTGTATCCAAAGATTAGTCGCGCGATACGGCGATGTCTCTATGGGTAAACGCGGAGATTCACCTTTTCCGCTTCAGCGCCGGACATTGACGCGTCCCGCGGTGCGGTTATACCCTTGCCGTATTCTGTATCCATAAACGAGTTTTGATCATGGCGACGAAACTGCTCAAGCTTCAGGCGCGCACCGACTACGTGGACGAGGTCTACAAGGTGCTGCTCGATGCCATTAGCTCTGGGACGCTCGCGCCCGGGACGCGCATCACGCAGGAAGAAATCGCCGAGCAACTTGCGGTGTCGCGCTCGCCGGTGTTGCAGGCGCTGCGCTTGCTCAAGAAGGACGGACTGGTGCAGGACGCGCCCGGTCGGGGTTTGCTCGTGACTCCGCTCGACGCGGCCTGGATCAGCCATCTCTATGAAATCCGCGGCGCGCTCGACTCGCTCGCCGCGCGTCTTGCCGCCGGTCGCGGCGCGAAGCTGGACAAGGCATTGATCACGAACGGCCGGCGCGCGTCGAAGGCCGACGACGTGAAGGCGATGATCGATGCCGACATGGCGTTCCACGCCGCGATCTATGCCGCGTCGGGCAATCCGCTAATCGTGGAGACCGCGCAGATGCACTGGGTCCATCTGCGACGGGTGATGGGCGCGGTGCTGCAGTCGTCGGGGCAGCGCCAGGCGATCTGGGACGAGCACGCAGCCATCGCCGCGGCCATCGCCGATGGCGATCCGCAGCGCGCGACGGAACTGACCGATCTTCATACGACTCGGGCGCGGCAGAATCTCGTCGAGCGGCTCGGGCAGGTGCTGAGCGATCGGCAGGAAGAAAAAGTGAGCTGATGCGATGATCCCGCGATCGCGGGATCTTTGCGTGGAGCGGGACTTCGCTCAAGCCCGCTTGCGCCGGCCGTTCACGAGTGCGGCCGGCACGGTGAAGACGAGCGCGCTGCCGATGATCAGGCTCGCCGCCAGCCCAAGTACGCCGTTGCCGGTCGATCCCGTGCCTGTCTGAATTAGCCCGATCACGTAAGGGCTCACGACACCCGATACGCTGCCGACCGAATTCGCCAGCGCAAGCCCCGCCGCCGCGGCGGCGCCGCCCAGGATAGCGGGCGGCAACACCCAGAACTGCGAAATTGTCGTCATCACGCCCATCGTGCCGATCGTGAGGGCGATCATCGCGATTGGCGTCGAATGGGCGAACGCGACGCTCGTGCACAGTCCGGCCGCTCCGACCACCCCGGGCAACGCGAGATGCCAGCGCCGCTCGCCGCGGGCGTCCGAGCTCTGACCGACGAGCAGCATGGAGACGGCCGCCGCCGCGTAAGGGATCGCGGAAAGCAGGCCGATATTGAGCGGATCGGCCACGCCGCTCGCCTTGACGAGCGTGGGCAGCCAGAAGCTTACGCCGTACAGGCCCATCGTGAAGAAGAAGTAGATCGCACTCAGGAGCAGCACCTTCGGATGCGTCAGGCCGTCCTTCACCGAATGCAGCGCGTGAGCCGGCTCTTCGTCCTTCAGGCCGGCTTCGAGCATGGCTTTCTGCGAGTCTGTGAGCCACTTCGCATCGGCGAGCGTGTCGTCGAGATAGAAGAACGCGACCAGCCCGAGGATCGCGGTCGGAATGCCTTCTATCAGGAACAGCCATTGCCAGCCCGCCAGCCCGTGCGATGCATTCATATGATTCATGATCCAGCCTGACAGCGGCCCGCCGACGACTCCCGACATCGGAATGCCCGTCAAGAAGAGCGCGGTGACCTTGCTGCGGCGCGAGGCCGGGAACCAGTACGTGAGATAGAGCAGGATCGCGGGGATAAAGCCCGCTTCGGCGACGCCCAGCAGGAAGCGCATGATGTAGAAGCTCATCGGCGTTCTGACGAACATCATGCTCGCCGAGACGATGCCCCAGGTGATCATGATGCGGGCGATCCAGCGGCGCGCGCCGACGCGCAGCAGGATCAGGTTACTGGGCACTTCGAAGAGAAGATAGCCCACGAAGAAGACGCCGGCGCCCGCGCCATAGACCGCGTCGCTGAACTTGAGCGCTTGCAGCATCTGCAGCTTCGCGAAGCTCACGTTGATTCGGTCGAGATACGCGCATAGATAGCACAGGAACAGAAACGGCAAGAGCCGCCATGTCACCTTCGCATAGGTGGACGACTCTCTGCCCTGGTAATACGCAACCGGACTGGGGGAACTCATTGTGGTGTCTCCTGGTGTTCAGGTTGCAGCGCAACGCTGCGTTTTTTAGCGCTCGTCTCGCGTTGTCGCCGTGCTCGGACTGCTTCTACGGAATCAGTCGAACATGTCCGGCTGCGTGGCGACGAGGTCGTCCCAGATCGCCTGAAAGTGCAGCCAGCCGATGTAGTCGCTGCCGACGTGCTCGCGGCTGTAGCGCGCGCGTTCGGGGGTGACGAGCTTGGGTGCGATGCCGGTCGACTCGACCAGCAGTTGCTGCTGGCAGCACCGTTCGAGCGCGATGAACCAGAACGCCGCCGATTCGATGCTGTGCCGGCTTGCCGTCAGAAGCCCGTGATTCTGGTGGATCGCGG
This sequence comes from Paraburkholderia sp. MM5496-R1, assembly GCF_050436205.1. Classification (NCBI taxonomy): domain Bacteria; kingdom Pseudomonadati; phylum Pseudomonadota; class Betaproteobacteria; order Burkholderiales; family Burkholderiaceae; genus Paraburkholderia; species Paraburkholderia sp. MM5496-R1. The sequence continues at coordinate 922,138 of NZ_JBNDLT010000003.1, read as the reverse complement.
CCTTCACGTCCTTGAATGCGTTCGCGACCTTGTGACCCGCCTTCACCTCGACGGCTACTTGTCCTGCCTCGTCGCCGATCACGACGTGATCCTCGTAGAACGCCGCGGCGTCCTGCGTGATCGGCTCGAGTTGCCTGCCGAGCGACGCGAACGCGGTGCCGTAGACCGTATGCGCATGGCACATCGCGACGATGTCCTGGTGCATCTCGTGCACGGCCGCATGCAGTACGAAGCCCGCGCGGTTGATTGCATGGCGCCCCTCGACGACGTGCCCTTGATGGTCCGCGCAGATCAGGTTCGAGACCTTCACTTGCGAGAAGTGGATGGCCATCGGATTGGTCCAGTAAAGGCCGGGATTCTCGGGATCGCGCACGGTCAGATGTCCGGCGAAGCCGTAATCGAACCCTTGCTGGGCGAACGCGCGACAGGCGCCGACCAGCCGTTCCTTCACATGCTGCCGCTGCGCGGCGGGATTCGAAAATGACGGAAGCTCCGGAAAGATGAGTCCTTCCTGCTCCGGCTGATAGATCGAAACCTTGCCGTCCTTGATCAGCGCCTGCGGCCGCGTTTCCATCACTGCTGCCATGGGTCGACTCCTTTTTGAAGTGAGGTTTGAACCGGTCGAAGCGGATTGCTTCGATGGGCCCTATGGTCGCGGTCGCTGCCGTCATTGACAAACGATGGCTGTTCATACAAAGATGAACCACATTCATGTTTCGGTGAAAGACATGAGACGAATTCCCAATTTCGTGCTGCTGCGCGCCTTCGAAGCGGCCGCGCGGCTGGAGAGCTTCACGCTGGCGGCCGAGGAGCTGCATCTGACGCAGTCCGCGATCAGTCATCAGGTCAAGGAGCTCGAAGAATATTTCGGCCGGCCGCTGTTTCATCGACGCAATCGGCGGGTGGAAGCGACATCGGAAGGACGGCGCCTTTATGAGAGCCTCGGACGCGTTTTCGATGTGATCGAGGCTGCATGCAGCGAGGTCGCGCTCGCGCCCGATGCGCAAGTGCTCGCGGTGCACAGCGCGCCGAGCTTCGCCGCCAAGTGGCTCGGTCCGCGCCTGCCTGAATTCACGCAGGCGCATCCGGGCGTGACGATCCGTCTGTCGTCCGGTCCCGAGCCGATCGACCTCACCCGGGTGCATGAAGTCGATGTCGCCATCTCATACGCGGTCGCACACGAGCGCGCGGGCATCGTGACACGCGCGCTCGGCGCAGAACGCATCGTGCCGATGTGTTCGCCTGCGCTCGTGCGAAGCGGCGTTCCCATCGAGAAGCAGATCGGGGAAATGACGCTGATCGATTCCCAGCTCAGCCGCGTGACGTGGTCCGACTGGTTCGCGCTCAACGGACTCCCGTTCCCGTCGCGGGCGCGGCCCTCGTTCGATCGTGGGGCGCTCGCGATCTCCGCCGCTGTCGATGGCATGGGCGTCGCGCTCGAAACCACGCGTCTCGCCGAGCGCGAGTTGTCGCGCGGCGAACTGGTTGAGCTGGGCGCGGAGGTCTTCGAGCCGGTCTCCCGCGAGACGCATTTTCTGTCGTATCGCGTGAACGAGCGCAACACGGAGAAGGTGAAGTGCTTCTGCGACTGGTTGTGCGAGGAGGTGGGACTCGATGCTGCGCGCATCGCTTAATGCTGAGATCGAGTCTCCTTCTCCGGCTTCTCTAGAGAGGTCCGCGATCGCATATTCGATGAACATACGCGCGGCGATCCTCGTAGCCCGCCGCAGAGGAAGACTGCGTGGATTCTAAATGGGCTAGCCGCCCGGCCGCCCAAAGCTGATTGCGTGTACGTCTCCTCCGCATTGGCGGATTCAACCGGTCGATGCAACACAATGAACGTCGCATGAGCGGCGGGAGTGTTGCAAATGAAACAGAGGCGCCAGTCGCATAGGCGAAAAGCAGACGTTCACAGCGCGGAGTCGGCGGCTATCTCAGCGCGCTGGCAGCGTGAATCCGGGAAGCGCCCATTTCCTGGGCCTTGTCCTCCAGCAATCAACGTTCGAGAGCAGCAAAGGTGCGATGACAATAATAGGTAAGCTCGTATCCCTGGTAAGCCGTCGGACCTTGCGGGCTGAAGGTCATGTCTTCGCCATAACGCCCGAGCGCATCGGGATTGCGGAAGGGATACACGCTGCGCTTGCGATGGCGCCAATGCTCTGTGCCGCGGCGATTCTCGGTCGTTCGGATATCGCTTTCGGAGCCGTCGCGGCGTTCTGGAACTGTCTCTGCGATCCGCAAGGGTCCAGGTCACAGCGCCTGAAGGCGATGGCCATCTTCACGGCCATGGGTGTTGTCGTCATGCCGCTGGCGTCCTATGCCGCGCATTGGGGCTATGCCGTCAGCATTGTCACCCTGTTTGTCCTGGTCTTCCTTTGTGGACTGACACGCTCCTACAAGCCCTCGCTCGGGCCTATGCCGGCGCAGGCGGGGTTGGTTGCCTCGCTCGCGGTCGTGATCGGAATTGCGTCGCCCGAGCCGCTTGCCGTTGCACTCGCTCATGGTGGCTATTTTCTGCTCGGGTCAGCCTGGACCATGCTGTTTTGCATCTTCCTCTGGCCCGTCCCGTTCCCACAGTCCGCGGGCTTCACGCTCGCGACGATCTTCGGCAGGCTCGAGGACATGGCCGGTTTTTTGGAGTCGCTGGATTCGCGGCCTGGAATGGATGTGCAGGGCTGGACCGAGTTCGATACCGTTCATCGCCGCGGGGTGCGCATGTCGATCGAGCGCGGCAGGGCATTGGCGGCGCATGATGTTCGCAACGGCCCTGATTTCGGGCCGGGCGTCGATGCCGCGGGCCGGGTGTTTTCCACGCTGATCGCAATCGGTCATGCCCGCCGCAACGCAGCGATTGCCGACGACGATGGATCGCGGCAATTGCTCCAGGGCCTGCGACAGTTGCTGCAAAGCATGGCCGCGCAGGCACAGCAAGAACTGCCCATTGCCGATACGCTGCTAGCGCAAGCACACGCATTGTTGCGGCAGACGGCTGAACGGACGGACCAAACGGCAAGCGCCGTTGCCTTTGCGGCAAGGGCCATCGCTCGGCTCGCGGACGGGCGACACGCGCTCGCAATGGACCCCGAGACGCCCACGCCTGCCGCCGCTCGCGCGGTCAAGATTGAAAGGCTGGTCTGGGACCATGCGCTGAGGGTGGCTGTCGCATCGGTGCTCGCTTTCATGATCGGCACATCGCTGAGTGTCACGTTTGCATACTGGGGCGTGATCGCTGCAATCGTCGTGACCCAACCGGTTTCCGCCAATACATGGTTGCGCGTGCTGGAGCGTGCATGCGGCAGCCTCATCGGCGCAACGATCGCCGCTGTTCTTCTGACGAGTCTGTCCGGTCCGGTTGCGGTGACATTGGCAATCTTGCCGCTTGCCGCGGTGACCGTCGCATTGAGGTTGGTGAACTACGGTCTGTTCGTTGTCTTCCTGACGCCGATGTTCATGCTGATGTCGGATTTCATCCATCCGGCGGAGGGATTGATTGTCGCTCGTCTTACCAATGAATTCGTCGGTGCCTGCGTAGGCGTGGCGGCGAGCTTTCTTCTCTGGCCGCCGAGGGAGAGTAACGCGCTGAATGCCGTGATCTCAGCCGCGATTTCGGCCAACATGGCATTCGCGTCCGCCGCGCTTCGGATGGCTGGAGGATCGACCGCCACCCTCGATCGCCTCCAACGCGAAGCCGGTCTCGCCAGCTCACGGCTTGAAGTTGCGAGAGAACGTATGCTCCTGGAGGGCCAGCGGCGATCTGCGCGGCTCGAACAACTGCGGAACCTGACCGTCGCGGTGCGGGTGGTTTGCGGCGCCGCCGCGGTGATCGAAGTCCTTCGGAGCGGGGAACCGGACGCACATGACCGGGAAAGGGCCAATCGCTACGATGAGATGACCGCCACACTGCTGGAAGCCCTGATGTCGAGGGAAGCGATGCAACTGAATCAGTCTTTTGAAACGCCGGCAGATGACCTCGAACAGGCGATCCAGCATCTCGTGAGCGCATTTGATAGCTACGTGGGAACCGTATAAGAACGCCAGTGAGCCCCTGTTTGACCGCGGCCTTGCGTCGGAGAATTTCCGCGTTTTCATGACCGTATTCTTTCAAGAGAAATGACGGCAAGTCCGCGCTCGTTAGCATAGTCGCAAGAGCAGATGCTCACAGTTCCACGTGACAATTGACGACCGTGCACTGCAATTGAAAACGATCTATACACCAGCGTCGACCGGCAGGTATTGGCCGGAGCCCCTTACCGCGCGAGCGGTTTCGTTCGTTTTGGCCCCGACATAAGCCGCAAAAAGCGTCACACCGACCACGAGCCCTGCGACGAGCAACAAAGAAACAGGCCGGTATGCGGCAGCGCACTCCATTGCAGAACGGTCGCTACGACAGAAAATATCGCGAAGGACCACAGACCGGACTCCAGCAATGTCGGCTTTGAAGGACGTGCGAAGCGCCTCTGTTTTGCGTCAGATGAATGGCGCGATGTTCGCCATCGCCCGCGTCACGTAGATCTCCCTCTCGCCAACCGGGGCGACATGCTGCATCGCGGCGCGCGCAGCCTCGACGCCCTCCAGACGCGCGATCACCCACACGGCCAGATACTGCGAAGCCAGGCACCCGCCTGCCGTCGCGACATTCCCCTTCGCCACGAACGGCTGATTGAGCACCGGCACGCCCGCCTTTTCGACCCACGGTTTGGTAGTCAGATCCGTGCAGGCCGGAACGCCATCCAGCAGGCCCAGTTTCGCGAGTATCAGCGTGCCCGAGCATTGCGCGCCCAGCAGTTGGCGCGTCGGATCGAGCCGCAACTGCGACATCAGCGCGGCATCGGCGGCCACTCCACGTGTCTGTATTCCACTGCCGACCAGCACCGCGTCGGCCTCGCAAGCGTCCTTCAGCGACGCTTGCGCCTCCAGGACCACTCCGTTCATCGAACGGATCTTCGCCGCTGGGCTGGCAATCGATACCTGCCAGCCCGGCTTTCTGACCCGGTTAAGGATATTCAGCGCGATTAGCGAGTCGAGTTCGTTGAAGCCTTCAAAGGTCAGAATGGTGATGTGCATGACGTCCTCGGGCAGATGGAGAGGTTGTGAAAGATCATGGTAGGGCCGATAATCAATACAATCAAATTATTGTCATGGATACATTGAGCCATGCCTGGGGCCCGTTACAAGCAATTGGTTGACCGCTTTGCGGCTGACATCCGCGACGGCCGCCTTCCCCCCGGGACGCGTCTGCCCACGCACCGCGAGCTGGCTGCTCGCGAGGGCCTGGCGCTGGTCACCGCGACGCGTGTCTATGCCGAGCTTCATACGATGGGTCTGGTGAGCGGCGAAGCTGGCCGTGGCACATTCGTCAAGGAACCACTTCCTCGCGGCCAAGGCGTTGACTTGCACGCCTGGAGCGCCATTACGATCGACCTGAGCTTCAACTATCCCTCTGCACCGGGTCAGACAGACCTTCTTCGGGCAGCGCTGCGCCAGCTTGCGGCGGCCGGCGACCTCGAGTCGCTGCTTCGATACCAGCCGCACGGTGGCCGCGAGCACGAGCGCGCTACTGCGGCACGCCACCTGGCGAACCGAGGTCTGGCAGCAACAGCCGGAACGACGTTGCTCGTGAGCGGCGCGCAACACGGACTGACGACGGCCACTATGGCGCTGCTCGAACCCGGCGACGTGGTTGCCGTCGACGCGCTGACTTACCCGGGATTCAAGCTGGCCGCCGAGGCCGTTCGACTGGAACTCGTGCCGATCCCAGCCGCGGGGCGCGGCCCCGATCTGGACGCGCTGACGGCCCTATGCAAGCGACGACGCGTACGCGCCGTCTACGCAATGCCGACGCTGCACAACCCTCTTGGCTGGGTAATGAGCGCGCGGCGGCGCCGCGAGCTTGTCAGTATCGCTCGACAGCATGGACTGATCCTCATCGAGGACGGGGCCTACGCATACCTCGCAGAAGATGCTCCGCCGCCGTTGGCATCGATTGCTCCGGAGACGACGATCTATGTCTCGAGCTTGTCGAAGAGTGTCGCGACAGGTCTGCGCGTCGGTTTCGTCTGCGCACCACGCGAATGGATTCCCAGGCTTGAACGGGTAATCCGGGCCACGACGTGGAACACTCCCGCAACCATGACGGCAATCGCCTGCAACTGGATAAACAACGGCACGGTGGCCCGGCTCGAAGACGAGAAGCGGCGGGATGCGAAGACGCGCCAAATCCTTGCCGCCGAAGCGCTCGGCAAGCTTAAGACGATGAGCCATCCAGCGTCGTACTTCATCTGGATGCCCCTGACGCAGGAAGTCCGCGCCGACGCGATTGCGATGGCGCTGATGCGTGAGCGCATTTCAGTGTCGACGGCCCTGCCGTTCGCGACATCGACGCATGTACCTCACGCCATCCGCCTCGCGATTGGGTCCGTCGATCTGGCCACGCTGCGCCGGTCGCTGGAAACAGTGGCCCGGGTTATTACCGAACAGACCTACTGACCGGCAAGCGCGAGGGCGCGGTCTGTCCACCAGGATTATCCGGCCAGGACCTGTCGTCTCACTACGACGTACTTTCTGTTGCGATGCAACCGTAGAAAACGCCGCGACATACCCTTTCCCGACGACATCGCACGAAACGACCCTCGACACGGAATGCGTCGCTTTCGAGTTGCCAGCACAAGCATAAGACCGCTTCGTTCCTGCACAAACCGGTGCAAAACGGAAGGGAGAAATGTGCTGACTGGTGCGCAGCGCCCGCGCACGTCCGCAGCCACCCTGGATGGATAGCATCGCGTTGTAAAGCGTCGAGTACCTCGGATGGACACGAACCGAGTTCACGTATCGTTTCGCGCCCGCCACGTTCGACCATAACAACAGGAAGCGCTGCTACGACAATCTTCGTTCGCTCGAAGTGCGAAAGCAGCATTCGGCAGAATTGCTTGCGTGGATGGAACCCGTGCTGAGAATCAGCGCCGCCGTGTTGCAGACCGACGATCTGACCCAACTCACGCATGATGCGATGTTATCGTTGCGTGCCCGGTATGTCGGCCCGCCGATGGATGCGCTTACGGTGGTGGTGAACCGGTGCTGTGACGGTGTCGAGCCGACGCCTGATGAATACCGGGCCGCTATGGAACAGGCGGATAAAGCCGGCAACCGCGAAGAGGTGTTGCAGTTGCTGGAGAAAATCGCAACAGAATGGCGCAAGTGGCATCGTGGTGGATCGCCCCTGAGGCCCAATCGCTGGAATCAGGCGTAACGGCAAAAGGCCCGCGCGGTAGCGGGCCTCTTCGCAGGAAAAGGCCTCGCCGAAGCGGGGATAGCGAGCCGAACTCAGAGATCAACGAAACGCGGCAACAGGTCCTGATCGGCGAGGCGGATTTCGATATCGTTAGCCGCCTTGACGTGCTCCAGGTTGTTCACATCAAAGACTTCATCCGTCACGCTGACGATGATCGTGCCTTGCTGCTTGCCATCGCGCATGACAGGGATTAAGTCGCGCGCTTCCGGCACCTGGGCCGGCGCGAGAGCGTGCGGTAGGTAGAGCATCCAGCTTACGCCTAAGCGGGCATCAAAGACCTGTTGATCCTGATAAGCGCGCGGCCCGAACGTCACATACAGCGAGCGATAAAGCTCAGCCACTTTGGCTACAACTTCGGCCACGGATTTGTAATTGCCTAGCCGCGAAAGACCATTCGCTTTCTCATCCAGAGACAATTCGATGTTATTGGAAATAACTCCCGTGTCGATCATTAAGGACATGATGGCGGTCGCGCCGTCAGTTTGTCTTCCGTTCCATATGCCTATGACTTTCGGTCGATCAATTTTTTTCCCATGTCCATATTCTGCCTTCAAAACATCTATAGCAGCCTTCGACGCTGCTCCATTTGCGAAGACCTCATATTGAAGTGCATCTTGTTGCGTGTCTCCTGCGAGATACCAGTTCCCACCCAAGGTTTCGTCCTTGGTTGCAATAAAGTCGACAATGGCTTTAATGCGTTGAAGATGAAATTCGAATGCGCCTTTTGGTGCGGCAGCTTGATCCCGATGTTGTTCAAGTAAATTCACGATAATCACTCACGGTTGATGGACCGAAGGCACGCCAAACTGGCGAAGTGTGTTCATCATGTAAGCTCGCGTTTGCGGTGTCTCAAAGTACCACATTAATCTGCTCGGCGGATTGGCGCGAACAGCTTCTCCTTGAGTTGCTATTTGCTCCTGCATTTTTGTGAATCCTTTAAACGGAAATTTCAATTCCTTATTTTCTTTGAAAAATTGATCGTAATTTCCCTTGGCTTCCTGCAAGAGACATTGGGAATGCTGAAACCCATCAAAGTCTATGTCAAGCCAGTCCCATTCCATATTCCAGCCTTCGGCGGTCTCACGGCCTTTTCCGTCCGTTGTTATCGCATACTCGAAGCCGGTAATGCGCGCCTGGTAGCGTCGCGGCTCAGGGTTCATGCTGTGGTTCTTTCGCACCAGTGCGCCTTTCTCCGGGGGGCACTTGCACGGTCTTTCGCGTTCGCGGCTCCGGTCACGCGGCAGTTCGTCCCATCCGCCGTCTGCACCCGCGCCAGTACCGCTGCTGCCTGCGGGAGCAGCAGACGGTGCGGCGGTGGGGACCGGAACGGGCATAGGCATTGCTTGCACCATTGCGTTTGCTGCGCGTGCCAGCGTCGCCGGGAATGGAATACCCATCACCGTTTCTCCTTCATTTCCTGTTGTCTTTTACCCGTTGCCTGCATCAACATTTCGAATCGCTGTTCACCCGGAACTCCTGATTTGTACAGCCATGCTATGACCGCCGGAATGCTGTAAAACTCCGGCGTCGTTGCTTCCACATACAGGAAATCGACTATCGGCACGTCATGCGTGAAGCGGAGTAACTTTGTTCGCGCGAAGGCCGCATTAAGCCGGTCGCGCAAAGTCGGATCATTGGCCAGCGCGGGATAATCGCACACGATATGACCACGGATAAAGTCCACATAGTTACGGTCTTCATAGGCTTTCAGAAGCGCCCATTGCCCTTCAGTAAATTCCATTGTCGTTGATGGTGAGCCGTTGTCGTTCGTTGAGGTAGTGCCACGCGTCGGCAGCCCTGAAAAGCTCGCGCTCGCTCTTGCCGTGGCATACCGCATTGAGCGCATGCAGCACCCTGGGGTCCCAGAAGCGCAGCAGGGCGGCTCGTCCTTTCGGTATGCCGGTATTCAGGTGCGGGCGCAGCTTTGCGGCCTGCCTCTCCAGGCTTTCTGAGGTAATCAGCCAGATCACGCCAGGGCGGGCCTGTTCGAGTTCGCCCAAGTCCGCAAGATGGTCGCGCGCCGTCCTCGGATCAACCAGCCACGGCCCCGCGTGTGCGAGTGCCATGTCGTTCGTGCCCGCGAACAGCGAAACCGTCATGTGGTCTTCGGGCGTGAGTTGCTGGCCGGTATGCTGCTGGTACTGGATACCGTCCACTAGCGCCAGCACGTGGCCGCTGTAGTGCCGTTCCCCATACTGTCGAAGCTGTTCATTGACAGAGGCGGGAATCATCAGCGCTCCAGGGTCATCGCGCCTTGTCCGGCAGCGTGAATCATGCATTCGAGACAGATGGACGACTGCGGAAGCACCGGCCAGGGCGTTGCGCCGTAGCGCGATAACGGGCCTTTTTTCTGCACGGTATTAGGGGAGCGTCCGCGACAATCGCACGCCCACGCGTAACCTAGGGCTTCGGCCATCTCGTAACCAGTTGCATACGACTTCAGCGTGTCGAACGGAAACCATTCGCCGGTTTCGGCATTCAGCGCCATTGCCGACGGCATTGGCGGGAAGTTTGAGTAGACTGAATAAGTGATACGGCAAAGCTGGCATTCTTCCTTGCCCCCGGTTTCATCCTGTTTCTGTTGTTCCATCTGACCTCTGCTGATTTTCCAGAACACACCCGAGGAATTAACCATCCAAAACGCGACACGGTCAATGACTTTAATTCGAGATAAAACCGTTTTGACAGATCTTCACAATTGCTCTGTCTATCTCATTTTCAGGTGTAGTTTTCCAATCTCACCGTCCAACAAAAAAAGCGGCATTGAGCCGCTTTTTCCGTAAGTGATCGACGCCGGTTAGTGCTTTGTCCACGAAGCGTCCATAGCCGCCAGTTTCCCGTTCGCGCCCTGCGCAGCGTCAGCGAGAATCGCTGCGGCGTCCTGCGGTGTCAGTTGGCGGTTAGGAAGCCCCTTGGCGTCGAGTGCAAGCACCGTGAACAGTTCCTGATCGCAGCGGTTGGCGGCGTGGTAGTCCTCGCCGAGCTGGATCATCACCTCCAGCAGGTTCCGGTGTTCGTGCCTTTCCTCGGCAGTCACAGCAGGACTCCTGAACATCGAGGTCGCAAGTGTAATCAGATGTCGGAGTTGCCGCCCCTGCCGGTCGCAAAGATGGAAGGCGGCCAGCGCGAGCCGTTCATACTGGAGAGCGTCTACGGAGGGACGGGAGGGAGATTGCTGCTTCCTGGTGGGTTTGGTCATGCGCGGTCCCGGTTATCGTGAAAGATCGCCCGGACACATAGGGAGGTCCCGCGCGCCCTGGAAACCGACGAGATCGCCGGCGTGGTTGCGGCCTACCGGCACGGCGCTGAAAACGCCAGAAAGGCAGGGTTCGACGGCGTGGAAGTCCACTGCGCCAACGGTTATCTGCTTGACCAGTTCCTGCAGGACTCCACCAATCAGCGCACTGACGCATAGGGTGGGTCGATCGAGAACCGTGCGAGACTGCTGCTCGAAGTCACGGACGCGTGCGTCGCCATATGGGGCGCCAACCGGGTCGGCGTGCATCTGTCTGCGCGCGGTGACGTGAAGTCGATGGGCGATTCGGACCTGCGGCAACCTTCGGCTATGTCGCAGGCGAGCTCGGCAAACGCCGCATTGCCTTCATCTGCGCGCGTGAAGCGCTGGGAGACGACCGGCTCGGACCCGCACTGAAGGCAGCATTCGGTGGCATCTATATCGCCAACGAAAAGATGACCAAGCACACCGCCGAACGTTTGCTTGCGGTCGGCGAGGCCGACGCGGTTGCTTTCGGGCAGATGTTCATCGCCAACCCGGACCTGCCGCGCCGACTTAGATTGGACGCATCGCTCAATGAGCCGCGGCCCGAGATGTTCTATCACCCAAGGGCAGAAGGGTACACGGATTACCCGGCGCTTGCCTGACCGTACAAATAGCCACCCCCGGGCCTCGCACCGGCGAGGCTTTCTTTGGGACGATCAGCCCAGACAACGGAGAAGCCCGCCAGGTCGACGTACGCTTGCACCAGGAGATGCCGCCTCGGACCTCATCCGCATAGCCAGCCAGGTGCCCATGGGTCAACGCCGTTCTTACCGTATGTTTCACAACTCAAGGCGAACATGGAAGCAGCGGTCGTCCCTATGCATGCACCGGCATCACAGACGAAAGCGAACGAATCGACAAGCCGTTTTTGGAGCAGGAGCTCTGGTCCCCCAGCGGTCAGTCGATGGCTAGCGAACAAACTTCGCCGTCCATCGCACCGGGAGCGCGGCCCATCCCGAAAGAGTCCGGGTGGGCTGCATCAGCTTGCAGGCATGCCCGGAATGCTGACGCCGAACGACTGAAGCAATAGCACCGCATTCAGCGCGAGGATGACGACCGTCGCGGCAATCGCTGCAACGTCCGTTAGCCGTCTATTGACGAACTCGCCCATGATGTCTTTGCGGCGGGTGAAGAGCACCAGCGCCACCATCGGGATCGGCAACGCAAACGAAAGAACGACCTGACTGATCACCAGCGCCTGGGTGGCATTCACGCCGAGGCCGACCACCACGAACGCCGGCACCATGGTCACCAGACGTCGCACCCAGACGGGAATCCGGAAACCGACGAAGCCCTGCATGATCATCTGGCCAGCCATGGTGCCGACAACGGAGCTGGAGATACCCGAGCTGATGAGCGAAATCAGGAAAACCGCCGCCGCGCCCGCACCGAGCAACGGCGTGAGCGTATGGTAAGCAGTTTCGATTTCCGCGACGTCGCGGTGGCCGGCATGGAATGCCGCGCTGGCCATGATTACCATAGCCATGTTGACGAGACCTGCGAAGAAAAGCGCAACGATGACTTCCCGGTTCGAGAAACGCAGCAGCGCGCGGTGCTCGCTCGCGTCGCTCGCCGGAGTCCGGCCCTGAGTCAGCCCGGAATGGAGATAGATCGCATGTGGCATCACGGTGGCGCCCACGATACCGACCGAAACGGTCAGCGCTTCCCGGTTCGGCATTGAGGGCAAGATCGAGTGCAATCCGGCCTGTCCCCATGCGACGGGCGCAATGAACAATTCGACCAGGTAACACAGACCGATCACAGCAACGAGCCCGCCGATGATGATCTCCATTGGCCGGTAGCCACCTTTTTCAAACACGAGGATGCCGTATGTCACCACCGCGGTCACCGCCATGCCGGCCATCAACGGCATTTTGAACAGCAACGCGAGGCCGATTGCGCCACCGAGGAATTCGGCCAGGTCGGTTGCCATCGCAGCCACTTCGCTGACACACCACATGACGAAGACGGCCTTGCGCGGCAGTTGCTCGCGACACATTTCCGCCAGATTACGGCCCGTCACGATGCCGAGTTTGGCAGAGAGCGCCTGGAACAGCATGGCTATCACGTTGGCCATCAGTACCACCCACAGCAGCGTGTACCCAAACTGGGAACCGGCCTGGATGTTGGTCGCGAAATTGCCTGGGTCCATGTAGGCGATCGAGGCAATCACTGCGGGTCCGGCGAACAGCAGCGCAGAGCGCAAGCCGCGTCGTTTGCCGGCCAGCACATCGCGAATCGCAACAGTCGTGCGATCTGTGAGCGTATTTTTGCCGGCAGTGCTGTTCATGGACACTTCCCGACTTCTCTGGACGTACGTGGCACTGCTATTACTCCAGGTTCTTTAGCGCGTGATGGCAATATACAACGGCCAAACTCCGCGGATGATCGGGGCGGGTGCTGCGCAAAGCGCGCCCGGGGCCGCGGGAAGCTCGGTCAAATACGGCGAAATCGCATGCGCATCGTCAGCTTCGCCCGAAATTTGTTAGGCAACTGACAGGAAGCGCTTGAGCATCGCTCCATATCAGCGCCATTCGCAATTCGTCCTTGCGTGACGGTGAATCCATCCAGCAGAATGAGTGGTTAATTCTCTCATGCATGCCCTCCATGAAGCTTTCACGTCGCGAAGTACTTGGCCGTAGTCTGGCCATTCCCCTGAGTCTCGGCCTGTCGCCTTTCCTCGCCCTTCGTTCAGGTATCGCCAGCGCGGCGCCCCCCAATCTCGCTATCGTAATGAATTCCGGCGAAGCCAGCGTTTCGGTCATCGACATGGCGTCGCACAAGATCGTCCGGACATTGCCGACGTTGCGCGAACCCAGTCACTGGGCGCTTTCGCGCGACAGAAGCAAGCTCTATATTGCCGACGCCAGCGGCAATGCACTGTTCATTGTCGACCCGCACACCGGTTTGGCGCTTGGCCATAAGGTGATCGCCGATCCGTACCAGCTTGGCTTCACGCCGGATTTCCGCTACCTCGTCGTCAATGCACTGCGGCTCAACTATGTCGACATCTACCGCCCCGACGACCTGACGCTCGTCAAGCGCTTCTCGCCCGGCGGCATGCCGAGCCACCTCGACTTCTCGCCGGACTCGCGCTGGAGCTTCAACTCGATGCAGCAGTCCGGCACGCTCGTTTCATTCGACCTGACGAACCTGACGATCCGCTGGAAGTCGAACGTCGGATCGACCCCCGCCGGCGTGCTCTGGCACAACGGCAAGGTACTGGTCTGCGTGATGGGCAGCGACCATGTGGCGGAAGTCGATCCAGTGACGGGTAACGTGCTGCGGCGGGTGAAAACCGGCGTCGGCCCGCACAATGTCTTTCTTACGCCCGACGGTGCGACGCTCTACGTGAGCAACCGGATCGGCGGCTCGCTGGTGGCGCTCGATCCAACCACCCTCGAGCTTCGTCGTACCTATCCGTTCCACGCTGCGGGGCCAGATGATATTGCTGTTGGCCCCGACGGCAAGCTATGGGTGACGCTGCGTTTCCGGGAGCAGGTCGCCGTACTCGATCCAGCCAGCGGTAACTATGAGACCATTAATGTCGGACGCTCGCCGCACGGCATCTTCCTCACCACCGAAATGAGCCGCCCAGGTCTCGTCACCGCCGAAACGCTCTAACGTCCATCATGCTGATATTTCTCGACAGATTCTTCAATATGCTGGCCGGTGAAATCGACCAGTATCTCGTTCTGCCGTTGCTGTATCACTTCGGCTGGATGCAATGGGAAGAGCTTTCCTTCGACTGGGCGCTGATCTGCGTCTATGGCCTCTTCGCGGTTATCGTCACGTATGCGGTTTGCTGGCCGCTCGAAGCACTCTTTCCGATCGAACGCTGGGATGACCGCAAAGCCGTCGTAACCGACGCGTTCTATACGATCCTCAACCGCGTGGGGGTGTTGCCTGTCGTCAGTTTCCTGCTGTTCTACCAGGTGCAGGTGTGGGTGAACGGCTTCGTGGTCGATCACGGCTACATACCGCCAACGCTTGAGACGTTGATACCGCCGCTTCTCGGACATCCGGTCATTACCTTCATCGCGTACGCGCTGATTCTGGACTGTGCCGATTACTGGCGTCACCGCCTGTCGCACTCATACCGTAGCTGGTACGCACTGCATGCGTTGCATCATGCGCAGCGGCAGATGAGTTTCTGGTCGGACGACCGCAACCATCTGCTTGACGACCTGGTCGCCGCAATCTGGTTCGGCATCGTCGGCCTCGCGATCGGTATTCCGCCGCTGCAGTTTCCGCTGCTGTTCCTGTTCATGCGCTTCATCGAAAGCCTGAGCCACGCCAATATCAAGCTTTCGTTCGGCTGGCTCGGGGACCGGTTGATCGTCTCGCCACGCTTTCACCGGTTGCATCATGGCCTGCGCGCGGCCGGCCGCAATTCCTGTAACTACGGCGCCGTGTTCCCGATCTGGGACGTCCTGTTTGGTACAGCGGACTTCTCCGCCGAGTACCCGCCTACAGGCGACCGGCGCGCACCGGAATCGATGGCCACGGGCGGCTACATCGCACAGCAACTGGGCGGCTTGCAGTTTTTCCTTGAACAGTGGCGGCAACCGGCAAAGGCTCGCCGCAGTCCCTCCTGAGAACATCCCTGCATTGCGCCAATGCCCAAACGGGCCGGTTCATGTGCGCCTGGATTTGGTCTGGACCGGCTGGTGCAAAGAACCTGTCAGCAGACCGTAAAACATCTGCTCTGTGCCTTTGAACCTGAGGTGCGATAATTGCAGTTGCCGGTTTCAGAATGCCCGCATACCGGCATCTACCCGCTCTATCCCGCTATCCTCAGTTCAAAGAGATCGAAGTGGTAAAGACCGTCAAGCAAAGATCAGGGCACATACACGTCGCGATACGGCCTGCGCTCCGGCAACATAGGGGGCTGTCTCTCCCCGACGCGACGCGCCCGTCAAGGCGCCCATGGAGTGAATGATGTTGCGCAGAACCAGTTCCTGGTTTGTGCGTTACACGCTCCGCGCGCGCGTTCGCACGCTCGCGCGTAAAGCGATCGGGCTGGCAATCTTTGTCAGCGGTTCCGCAGTGATTGTCGTGTATCTGCTACGACGCGTCTCCGATGGCTAAACGTCAAAGACAGGCGTGGCGCATTTGATTTCCAGGCAGTGCCGCGATGCAAACGTCGGGCGTCTGGAGCTACAGAGCAGCGCCCTCGCGGCTGGCAGCCCGACGCTTCGACTTCCTTTCCCTGGTGTTCAGGCGCGATCGCCGGAGGCACAAGGCAGCCGTAGAACTCTACAGCACGAAAAACGCATCCATACATGGCCGGAGACCGTCCTCTAATTAAACTGGTCATCAATCTCTACCGCGTGATTCGTATGAAGGTCAAATTGGAAAGGCAATGACGAAGACGATACGCTGCCGGTGGGACAGTGGAGAGTTCGCGCTGGACGTGGATGAGGCCGGTAGCGGCGCTTCGGTCGTCCTCCTGCCGGCCCTGAGTACGATTTCCACGCGCCTGGAGATGCGCCCGCTGCTCGACTTGCTCGCGCCTCAGTTTCATGTGACGACGGTTGATTGGCCGGGGTTCGGCGATCAGGCGCGGCCAAAGGAAGAATGGTCGCCGGAGCTTCTCTCGGAGTTTCTTAACTGGTTTCTAAGCGACATCGTGGCACCACCGCACGCCATTGTGGCGGCCGGACATGCAGCCACCTATGCGCTTTACCAGGCCGTCTTGCGCTCAGATACGGTTGATCGCCTGGTCCTCATCGCACCGACGTGGCGCGGCCCGTTGCCGACGATGATGGGTGGCCACCGGGCCTGGTTCTCCCGTGTGCGCTCTGCCATTGATCACCCCCTCGCTGGCCCGCTTCTCTACCGGCTCAACGTCAGCCGCCACGTCATCACCATGATGGCGAGAGAACACGTTTACAGCGATCCTGACTGGCTTGGCGGCGATCGTCTCGCGGCCAAACTCGCCGTCACCCGTGCACCCGGAGCCCGGCACAGTTCGGTACGCTTTGTGACCGGTGCGCTAGACCGGGTCGCCAACCGTGCGGCGTTCCTTGATCTTGCGCGCCGAGCCAACATTCCGATCCTCGTGATCTACGGCGATCAGACGCCGCCGAAATCGCGTGTCGAAATGGAGGCGTTAGGACAATTGCCAAATGTTCAGGTTGAATGGGTCATGAAGGGCAAGCTCGCGATTCACGAAGAGTTTCCAGAAATCGTCTCCATTGCCATCAGGCGGTTTTTGACGAAGGAATCGCCGCTTTAGACGATCAACGACAGACGGGCATAGCCGGACGCTCCGCATTACAGACAGCGGGTTATCCGGGCGTCGCATAGCCACGCCAATATGGCCCGATTACGAATCGATGTGCACCGACACGCCGGTCGACGAGTAGACCGGCGTCGCCTTGTGGCCGTCGACCGTGATCGTCGTGAACCGCTTCGTCGCCCCGTTGCCATCGATCAGATCGATGGTGTCGCCGACCTTGGGCGCATAGCCGCTCACGAACTTCACGTGTAGCGTGCCGCCGTCGATGGTTAGCTGATTACCAACGTGCAGTTGGCCGGCGCCTTTACCGTCAACGTCGAGTTCGAGTGTCGTGCCGGCGAGCTGCGTGTACTTGCCGACGATGGACACGGGCGACGCCGCCGCGATGGTGATGCCACCCGCACCCACATACACGTCGCCCGTGCCGAACGCATTCGGAGAATCGGCCTCGAGCACGCCGCCACTTACCTGGGAGCCGCCCGACCAGGTGTTGTTGCCGCCGAGCTTCAAGGTTCCGCTACCCTGCAGCGTCAACTTCCCTGCGCCGGCAATGTCGTTGCGCCACAAATCCGACGCGTTGAATCCGCCCTGGGACGCATCCATCGAAACGATGACGCTGCCATGGAACGCACCATATCCGTCCCCGGCTGCAAACATGTTGAGGCGGCCCCACCCTTCCGCATCGTCCATGACCGGATAGCCGGAAGGAAGCTCGGTCGTTTTGAGCACCACGCGGCGCTGCTCAGCGCTCAGATACGGAAAGCGCGTCTCCAGTAACACCTCCGCACCCTTCGGCACAACGGGAGGCGCATTGGTCGATTCGATCGGAGCAAAGCCGAACGTCATACGGCGAGTGAAGTCCGCTTTGTTCGTCGCGTAGTCGGCGAAGCGGTCCGTCGCTGCCGTGCCGGAGTGGGCGAAAACGGCGAAGCTCGTCGAATTGGTATTCGTCGACTGCATCAGGGCCGCGTGCGCCTGGCTAAATGCGGCGCTCTTCAAGGTGGCGTTGCTCGGATCGGAAAGATTCGCAGCAGTCGCCGCAAGTGCAAACATTCGACCAGCAATGACGTCGAGCGGCGAGTGCATACCGGCGAAAATGCGGTTTTCGCCAAGTTCGAGGCCGCGGCTCGCCATCTCCTGGAACCGCTCCGGCAGCACGTAGGCCATCGTCATCGCGTCGCGCATGGCCTCCGCCTCGTGACCGCTGATAAATCCGCCATCGGTCGAAGGCGTGGTGCTCTCGGCAGGCACCAGAGTCGGATCTACCACGACACTCGTGCTCCAGCGGTATGGCCGGGCGTATTTGTAGAAGCGCTTGGCCGGCTCGGTGGACGCGTTGTTGCCCATGATGTTGAGCAGGTCGACAACCTGGCCGAAACTGGTGTTGCCGCCACTGCTGCCGACGCCGATGTTGTTGCCGTTGTCGTTGTACAGAACGATCGTCGCATCCGCCGGAATCGACGTGATGGTCGTTACCTGCTGCGCCGCCGCGCGCCACGCATTGGTGAGCGGTCCCATGCCATCGGTCACGCTATAACCTTTGCCGCGCCGGTCGTCGTAGTAGGCTGCGTCGGCCTGTGCCTGAGTCCGGTTGGTCGTCTCGGTGACCACGAATTGAATGTTTGCGGCATGGACGGCACTGTTCACGACAGCCCCACCCGGCGTACCGTCATTGGGTAGTCCTGTCCACGTGGACTGCACGACAGCCGGAAAGGAACCATTGGCGGGCGCGGAGACGCCCGCATCGACGATCTCGGTCAACGGTTGCCAGATGTCGAGGAATCGCGAGACGACACGCACGCCCGCATTCGTGGCGAGCGTCGCATATCGCGCATCGCCGCGCTGGTTAGTCGCAATCGTGTCGACGAACGCGGGCACGTCGGGGATTGCGGCGTTGTCGACAAAACCGGGGTCGGCAGGGGGCGCCGGGATCGTGGCCGTCGCCGTCGTCGTCGAAGTGTTCGAGGCGCTCGGCGTAGAAAAATCATTGCTACCACCGCACGCGGCTAGTACCGCCACGCTTGCGAGCACCGTGAGGCGCAGCGGGAGAGGGACGCGAAAATGAGGCATCACGAGACTTTCTTGTGGTTGTTGGTGGCGTCGGATTGTGCGGATGAATTATGACGGCATTGTTTCGACTGATTACGCGGTATCGGATATCGTGGCGCGATTCGCAGGTATCCCGGAAGACCTGATGGTGGAAGCTGCACATGCTTCGCAGACGTGTGAACGCAGAACTCCTTAGTATTTGATTGCGGCTCATCCACATTCGCGAAGCATGCGAAAGGTTTCATTCCGCGAGGTATTGGTGCAATGTCGATTCGGAACGCCAACCACAGGGCGATCCTTTAACGGACACCGTTTCGCGTGAGCCTAAAACCACCCCTTTACCGTCGCCACTCGCCAGACGACAAACATGACGAGGCCCACCGACGCGGCGGTCAACAGAATGAAGTCAATCGAGCGCACTAGCTTTTTCATATCGACGTTGGATCGGACGCGCGACGTCCGCATGAGAACCGGAAGTTAGGCGTGTGGAAGTATCGAAACGCGCTCGTATGGAATGTCGAACGCTCACCAGCACTTCAGTGATGCGAGAAAAGCGCGTTATCTGAGGGCGTTGCGAAGGAAAGGCGATGTCCGGATTGCGAATTCACTACCGGCCCTGAACCGTAGTCGTTATTCGCGTGTGCCTGCCGCGGGCTGCTCTCGTCCGGATAGTGCAGTTTCGACTGATGGAGCGTGCCGTTCTGTTCGGCCTGTATGACGTTCGCTTCCACCTCGGAGCGAGTGAGGGGCTGCGCCGACGAGAGCGCTGGAATGGCGATTGTGGTTGCAAGGATCGCATGAGCGATAAGTACTTTCATAAGTTGGCTCCTTGGTGAATAGGCAAATTTCGATGGATCGAATGGACCACGCTAACTGCATTGAAAGCGAGTCGATCTTCACGCTGAGGTGGACCGCGAACAGATAGCGATCGACGGGGTGACCGGTATTCAGTGCGTGGATATGAAGGTACGCCCTGCAACCTTAAAAGCCGCTTATCCCGTCTCCGAAAGATGCGCGGCGTCCGCCAGCCATGTTCCGACCGTTTATCAGTGAAAAGGCGATCTGGCAGTCGTCTTTGACGAACCGACGTTTGTTGCAAGCGCTTCAGTACCGCACGCTCCGACGCGCCTCGCGCTTGCTCGCATGGCGTCGACGACCGAACGGTCTGATCAAATCAGGGTCGGTAAATCTGTGCGCTATCGAACACACGCCGGCGAGTCGAATGTCCATGATTTACCGGTAAAGGTCGTTCCCTAAGCCGTTTCGAAGTGGCCAGCCGGACTGACTTCGATGGGTGTCAGCATGGCTTGTGCGTAACGCGCTATATTTGAAATCTCACTGCGCGATGCGGCAACGCTCGTATTCGCCCGACAGGCGGCGATCTCGAGCTTCTTCTGCACGGCGACGCCCTACTTGCCGCGCGTGTATGCGCCGCGAAAGCTTCGTCTATCGTTGTGAGCGTTGGTGATTTTCAGTCCCCGAGATTAACCGGGCTCGTGTTGGACCGTTGCAGACAGGCCTGGCTCGGGTCTTCCGCTTAACCACGACTTCACAGGACGGCAATATGTCACTTCGTATCAATGACACCGCGCCCAACTTCACCGCGCGGACCACGCAGGGCACCATCGATTTCCACGACTGGATCGGCGACCAATGGGCGGTCCTGTTCTCTCATCCGAAAGACTTCACGCCGGTTTGCACGACTGAACTGGGCTACATGGCGAAGATCGAGCCGGAGTTCACCAAGCGCAACGCGAAGCTGATCGGGTTGTCGGTCGATCCGGTCGAAGACCACGAAAAATGGGCCGCGGACATCGAGGAAACGCAGGGCGCCGCCGTCAAATACCCGATGATCGGCGACACCGACCTCGCGATCGCCAAGCTGTACAACATGCTGCCGGCCGACGCGGGCGATACCAGCGAGGGCCGCACCGCCGCGACCAACGCGACCGTGCGCTCGGTTTTCATCATCGGTCCCGACAAGAAGATCAAGCTGACACTGACCTACCCGATGAGCACCGGCCGCAACTTCGACGAAATCCTGCGCGTGCTCGATTCGATCCAACTGACCGCCAAACACAAGGTCGCGACGCCGGTCAACTGGAAGCAGGGCGAAGACGTGATCATCACGTCCGCGGTCAGCAACGACGAGGCGCAGCAGATTTTCCCTGGTTTCAAGACCATCAAACCGTATCTGCGCACCACCAAACAACCGGGCTGACAGATGTGGCACGGCGGCCGCTTGCGGCCGCCTCGCCGACCTTCCTAAGGGATACAGATGATTTTTCGTCAGCTGTTCGATCCTGCTTCGTCGACCTACACGTACTTACTCGGCGACAGCGGCGAGGCGGTGCTCATCGACCCCGTCTACGAGCAGGTGCCGCGCGATCAGGCGCTGCTGCGCGAGCTGGGCCTATGGCTGCTCACGACGCTCGATACCCACGTGCACGCTGATCACGTAACCGGCGCATGGCGCATGCGTTTGCGTTGCGGCAGCGAGATCGGGCTTGCCGGGGTCGTCGAGGCGAAAGGCGTCACGCGAGCGCTCGCGCATGGCGATCGGATCGACTTCGGCACGCGTCATCTGAGCGTGCGCGCGACGCCTGGCCATACGAACGGCTGCCTGACCTACGTGCTCGACGATCTGAGCATGGCCTTTACCGGCGACAGCCTGCTGATTCGCGGCTGTGGCCGCACCGATTTCCAGCAGGGCAGTCCGCAGCAGTTGTTCGCGTCCGTGCGCGAGCAGATCCTGTCACTGCCGGACGACTGCCTCCTCTATCCCGCGCACGATTATCGCGGCATCACGGTGACGAGCGTGACCGAGGAGCGGCGCTTCAATCCGCGTCTGGGCGGCGACGTCGACGTCGGCGATTTCGCCGGGTACATGAACAACCTGAATTTGCCGCATCCGAAGCAGATGGCGGTCGCGGTGCCCGCAAACATGCGTTGCGGGCAGCCGGAAGGCGGCACCGAAGTTGCGACCGAAACGCCGGATTGGGCACCGTTGACGCTGCGCTTTAGCGGCGTGTGGGAAATCGAGCCGATGGCGCTGCTCGAGCATGGCGCCGCGTTTCAGATCGTCGATGTGCGCGAGGCGCCCGAGTTCATCGATCGTTTGGGTCATCTGCCGGGCGCGAAGCTGGTGCCGCTGTCGCAATTGACAGGGCGGCTCGATGAACTGGAGCGCGAGCGGCCGGTGGTCGCGGTGTGCCGGTCCGGCGTGCGCTCGGCGCAGGCAAGCGTGTTGCTGACGAAGGCGGGGTTCGGCAAGGTGGCGAATCTTGCCGGTGGGATGCTGCGGTGGAGGACGGAGGGGTTGCCGGTTGCGTCGGATAGTGTTTGAGGGGGAATCGGCGCTTCGGAACCCCCACAAGCTCAGCCTTGGCCTTGCCCCAAAGCCGCGCCAGCCTTCGAATAGCCAGCGCTCCGTTGCGCCGGCCGCGTGACCAGCCAGATCCCCCCGCATACGAGCACCAGGAAATTGAAAACGGTAACTTTGCCAACCTGGTTATATTTCAGCAGAAGACTCCACAAGGTGAAGGCCACTGCGGACAGCAAAGCGAGATAGGCCAGCAATGCCATCGATCCCAGCGTGAACGCGTGCAACGAACCACCGGTCGCGTAGCCCGCCGCAAGCAGAACGGCGCCGCCAAACCCGAGTTGATAACCCGTCATGACCATGACGTCCATGCTCTGCGAAATGTGCTTTCCGGGCGGTTTCAAGGTTGAAGCGCAACGGGGTTAATGAAACGCAGGCGGATGCGGCTGCTTCGCGTCTTGCCACGCGTAGCACGGGCACGCCAAATACGGCCGCTGAGACCCATCGGCCATCGAACGAAATGCCACGGGCGACCGGACGTTACGCCGGCTGCTATGTCCGCATCACTGTGTCGGGCGATCTTCCGACCATGCGCTGGCGAGTGGTGCGCACCTTCACACCTGCGGCGCAGGCACCCGTGGGTCCAGTCATTGTGCGCCGACCGCGCGATGCTCGCTCGCGCGGCTTCACCCGGTGCGGACGTCGATTGTCGATCCGCACGCGACTCGTTCGTCGTATAGATGGAACCGATCAGGTTCATCGCCCAGGAGCACATCATGCGCAAGCACATCGTTTCCATGTTCCTCAGTCTGGATGGCGTCGCTCAATCCCCCGGCGCGCCCGAGGAGGATGCCAGTGGTGATTTTCGTTTGGGTGGGTGGATCGTCCCTTACGCCGACGAAACGGTCGGCGCAAGTGTGCATCATCTGCTCGCACAGCCGTTCGAGTTGCTGCTAGGGCGTTGCACGTACGACATATTCGCGTCTTATTGGCCATATGTACCGGCCGATTCACGCAACCGCGACATGGCCGACCAGTTCAATCAGGTCCGCAAGCACGTGGCCACGCATCGATCCGATGCGCTCGGTTGGCACAACAGTCATGCGCTGAACGGAGACCTTGCCGACGCGATACGCGCGCTGAAACTTCACGACGGTGCCGATCTATTGACGTTCGGCAGCGGCGACATCGTGCGCCAACTGCTGGCGGCGGGCCTCGTGGATGAACTCCAACTCCTGATTTATCCCGTCATGCTCGGGCACGGCAAACG
The DNA here is from genome assembly GCF_050436205.1 of Paraburkholderia sp. MM5496-R1. Lineage (NCBI taxonomy): Bacteria > Pseudomonadati > Pseudomonadota > Betaproteobacteria > Burkholderiales > Burkholderiaceae > Paraburkholderia > Paraburkholderia sp. MM5496-R1. The sequence goes on along the minus strand of NZ_JBNDLT010000003.1, from coordinate 898,685 downwards.
CCTGTTCGGCAACGACGCGCAAGCGTCCGCCTTCAGGCTGGCACACGCGACGAGCACCCCCGGCGGCGTGCTGATCACGCGCTACACCCGCAACGGCGAAGTCCGAACCGGAACGTTCGAGTAAGCGCGAAGCTTCCGATCGACGCTTACAAACGGAGGCCTATTTCTTCCTCACGTCCCGCGCTCGCCTGCCACCCGCCACGGTATCGGCGAACAGGTCGATCACGACCTCGCGCAGCCAGCGATTGCCTTCATCCTGATGGACGCGCTCGTGCCACAACAAATGGATCGGCGCGGCGGGCAGCGTCATCGGCAGCGCGCGCAGGCTGAGCGAGAACGGCGTGGCCAACTCCAGAGCGAGGCGCTCGGGCACCGTGGCGATCAGGTCGGTACGTTGCAGGATGTAGCCGACGCTCATGAAGTGCGGCACCGTCAGTCGCACCTGACGCCGCACGCCGCGCCGTTTCAGCCACTCGTCCACTTGACCGTGGCCGGTGCCGGCCGACACCACCACCAGATGCTCGGCTTCGCGCCACGCGGAAAGCGTGAGCGGCGCGTCCTCGAGTGGGTGAGCGCGCCTGAACAGACAGACGTAGTGCTGATCGAACAGACGCCGCTGATAGAAACCCCCCTTCAACTGCGGCAACAGACCGATCGCCAGGTCGACCCGGCCGTCGGCCATTTCGTTGCTCAGATTGACGCTCGTATTGCGCACCGTATTCATCGCGATGCCTGGCGCGACGCGCGACAATCGTTCCAGCAATGCGGGTAAAAACACGACTTCGCCGATGTCGGTCATACCGATCGTCATCGTACGGATCTCGCGCAGCGGATCGAAGCCCGTCACCGGATTGAGCGCGGCGTGCAAGGTGGCGAGCGCCTGCGAGACCGGTTCCGCGAGACGCAGCGCGAACGGGGTAGGCACCACGCCGCCCGGCGCCCGCACGAACAGCGGATCACCGAGCAGGCGGCGCAGCTTCGCGAGCGCATTGCTGACGCCCGGCTGGCTCATGTTCATTTGCTCGGCGACGCTCGCCACGCGCCGCTCCTGCATCAGCCGCTGGAACAGCAGCAGCAGGTTGAGATCGAGATCGCTCAGTTCCATGGTCTCGGCATGACCTAAGGTCATTCATTTCAGTGATGAAGTAGATTCATTTCATCTTATTGAGCAATGATCGTCTAGTGCTGAAAATACCAACACGGTATCCGCATGCGACGCGCCGGGCGCGCGTTCCAAAGTGGCCCGAATCGATAAACCCGCAAATCGGAGACACAATCATGAACCGGATGGATCTGAGCATCGCGATCGTCGGCGCCGGCATCGGCGGCCTTACGCTGGCGCTCGCACTACGCGAACATGGCATCGATGCGCAACTCTACGAGCAGACCGATGAGTTGCGCGAAGTGGGCGCGGCCGTCGCACTGTCGGCCAACGCGACGCGCTTTTACGAGCGCATGGGGCTACGCTCCGCGTTCGAAAACGTGTGCGCCGAAGTACCCGGGCTCATTTATCGTGACGGCCGCAGCGGCAGCGTCATTGGACATCATCGCGGCATGCCCAGCTATCGCGAGCAGTTCGGTGGCTCGTACTGGGGCGTTCATCGCGCCGATCTGCAGGCGGTGCTGTCGAAGGCAGTTGGTCTCGAGCACATCGAGCTCAGCCATCGCTTGATCGATCTCGTGCAGCATCCCGATCGCGTGAGTCTCGCGTTCGACAACGGTCGGCGCATCGATGCCGATCTCGTGATCGGCGCCGACGGCGCACGCTCGATCACGCGGCGCTGGATGCTCGGCTACGACGACGTGCTGTATTCCGGTTGCTCGGGCTTTCGTGGCATCGTGCCGGCCGAGCGCATGGACCTGTTGCCCGATCCGGAGACGATCCAGTTCTGGGTCGGGCCCGGCGGCCATCTGCTGCATTATCCGATCGGCGACAAGGGCGATCAGAACTTCCTGCTGGTCGAGCGTCATCCGTCGCCGTGGCCGTCGCGCGACTGGGTCATGCCGTCGACCGAAGGCGAGCAGCTGCGCCTGTTCAAGGACTGGCATCCGGCCGTCGTGCAGATGATCACGGCCGTGCCGATCAGTCAGCGCTGGGGCCTGTTTCACCGTCCGCCGCTTGGCCGCTGGAGCAAGGGCCGCGTGACGCTGATCGGCGATGCCGCGCATGCGCTCGTGCCGCATCACGGCCAGGGCGCCAACCAGTCGATCGAGGATGCCGTGGTGCTGGCCGCGCAACTCGCCAAGGCGGGCCCGGGTAAGTGGCGGGAAGCGCAGGAAGCCTACGAGCGTCTGCGCCGGGGCCGCACGCGCAAGGTGCAGTACGCGTCGATCAGCACCGCGGACGTGTTGCATCTGCCGGACGGCCCCGCCGCGCAGGAACGCAACGCGCGGCTAGGGGCGCGCGACAGCATGCTGCATCACCTCGACTGGATTCACGATTTCGATGCGCTCGCGCAAGAGCCGAGCGCGCGGCAAGGGGGCACGTGGCTTTGAGCCTCTCCATGAGGCTTCAATAGGGAGGCGGTGGGCCGCATGCTCATGCCAGGCGCCTCTCTCCAGCCACTACGCGTCACATGCAACCCATTGACCGAGTGGCGCGTCACCCTGATCACGTTACCTATATTGCCGCTCGTGTACTTTCTTGGCGCATACCTTCCTGAATTGCGCGGTCGTCCGCTGGCAATCGTCTAGGCGTTCTGGGAGCCATTTGTCGCGTGGGGAACAATATTACTTCTCGCAAGCAATTTCCAGCGACGCTTCGACAGACTCGTTGGCGCGTGGCAGCCGCTGTCGCGACGTGCCTGCACGATCTACGTTATCCCTCCGCCCGTTCTGGTTGCCGTCGCGTTGGCGTGGAGAAACGTACCCGCAGCTCCTCTGCTGAAGTTCGCGGTCACGGGTAGCGTCGCTTGCGCGTTGTGCTATCTGCTTGCTGGACTTTTGCTTCGATTGCCCAAACTGGCATCGATATTGTGAAAAATGGGTTCGCGTGTGACGGCCATACGCTCCTGCACGGCATCGAGTGACCGGCAACGCGCGGCCTACCGGCTGCGGCTTATGATGCGAGCCGTAAATCCTGGAGTTCACGCGTTGCCTGGAAACCCGGCGCGTAATTCCCGGTGGAGAAATGTCGAATAGCGACAACGTGGAACCGCGTAGATCGGTCGTATTAGCTAGCGCCTGCTATCCGGGAAACTGCGCGCCGGTCGCAATTGCACCTATGTCGCTGCGATGGCCGCCCTTTGTGCTTGCGCTGATTCGCGGCTGACGGTCATTTCTACCAGCTGTCAATGGCCGGTAGCGGCTGGCGACACCACGCTCGGGGTCGCCAGCGTGTTGTTGCTCTTGGGAGCGGCGGTGGTGTCAGACGTCGAGCTGCTATTGCTGCCCGGCAGGCCCGAGTTTGGCGCCTTGGCGCCCATGCCGCTGTCCGTGTTGGTGGTGCCTGGCATGCCGTAGCCGCCCGTGGTTGCGCCGTTCATCTGGTTCGACGGACTAGCCGTGCTGCCGGCTGTGCCGGTCGAACCGCTGCCGCTCTGGCCTCCGGCCGCCTGCGCATAAGCGCCGCCCGACAGCGAGAGTGCGGCGACGGCCGCGACTAGTGTGATGGTTGCCTTGCTCATGATCCGCCCCTCCTTAATTGGACTGGAAGATAGACGCAGACAGTTGCCGCCTGCGCTACAGCAATGTCGCAAACAGCGTGCCGCGTGCTTTTGTAGGTAGCGACGCGATCGGCGGCGCATGAAGTGGCGGTCGTGGGGCGAATCCAGCCCTTGGATCGCACGAAATCTGCCGCGAAATAAGCCGCTCTCCGCCGGAATAAATCCCGTGCCGTTCTCGTTCATTGACCGTTAGGTCCTTTGCGCAGAACAAGGAGTGCGGTCATGAAGTCTCTACTCGCTCTATTCGGCGTCGTTGCATGCGGCGCGGCCGTCGCGACTCTGATGTCATGCGGCGGCGGTGGCGGCAGTGGCTCGAGTTCGAGCAGCGCGAGCCCACCCGTCCAGTCGTCATTCACAGCGACGGCCCTCGTATCCGATGGCGCGGTGCCCGCTGCACACACCGACGCTAATCTGAAAAACCCTTGGGGCTTGGCCTTCAATCCCAAAGGTTTCGTCTGGGTCGCGGACAACGGCACCAACGTCGCGACGCTCTATGACGGCAATGGCGTGCCGCAATCGCTGGTCGTCACGATACCCGACGGCAAGAACGGCTCCGCATCGCCCACGGGCATCGTTTTCAATGGAACACAAAGCTTCCGCGTCACGGAAAACGGCAAGTCTGGAATCGCTGCATTCATCTTCACGGGCGAAGGCGGCACCATCACCGCTTGGGCACCCGCGGTAGGGCCGACCAATGCGTTCAACGCGTCGAGCGGTCAGTCGATGGGACAGATCAGTGGGCCGAACGGCAGTCCGATCGTCGAGCAGGGCGTGTGGGGCATCGCGTTTGGCAACGATCTCAGCAATCAGCCTTCCAGCACGCTCTTCTTCGCGGCGGGGCCGAATGACAAAGCCGATGACGTCTACGGAAGAATCGATCTGAATACGACGTCGAGCTCAGGTACGAACACGGGCACGAACACGGGTACGAACACCGGCACAAGCGCGGGCGGCGGGATGAGCGTTGGAATGTAGCGCTAAGCGCGCCATTGAGAAGCGCCGCTCTTGATGCGAGAGCGGCGGTACTACGACGAGTACATCCGCCAGTGGGACGCGTTGCTCAACGATATTGCTTATGCGGGGCGATGTGCGCCTGAGCAGTGCGTGTGATGATCATCACATCCACGCGCGGTTGAGCACCAGACCTGGCCGACGCCCGTCTTGTACTCGACCCGCGAGAGCGGGATCGATCTCGTTGTTTGTCAGGCCGAATTCCGCCATGCGAGCACGATGATCTGGCGAACCCAGATATGAACGAAGGGCTTTGTTTACCGCCTGGATCAGATCGCTGTTACTTCTATTGAACGAGAATGCCCCGAGCGGAGGCTTCTGCTGCTTGCCGTTCGTTCCCGGTTCGTGCTCGATAGCCTCGAGCATTGAGCCTCCGATCCGGTTCGCAATGATCCGATTCCCCAAGGCCGTGCTCGCATACGCATCGACGGCGCCAGAGAGAACCGCTTCGACAGCGTCGGCCTGATGCTCGAAGACGACTATTTGGTCCTCGCTTACGCCAGACGCTTTCGCTGAGTCGTGCTGCACCTGTCCGGCTATGATGCCAAGGCGCGCATCAGCGCGTTTGGCAAGCGACACGTAGCTGTCGAGCGCTTTCGGGTTTCCAGTCCGAACCAGAAAACCGTCTGCGATCCCCCATACCGGGACGCTGAATGCGACCATATTGGGGCGTTCGCGTGTGACGAACAGCGGAACGTTCATATCCCACCTGCCTGCTTCAACGCCGGGCAGGAGTTCACTAAACGACGTCGGATGATGCTCGATCCGGGCTACGCCGATCGCCCGAAGAACCGCGTCGGCCAGATCGATGTCAGCGCCCGTGGGGGTACTATCTGGTTCCGTCCAACCGAACGGGGGTTCTTCGATGTACGCAATCGTTACCTTCATCGCTGTGTCTCGCCAATCGGGAACGGCCATCAAATGCCGGGCCGAATGTTGACGATTCTACTTACATGCGCGGTTGTCGTTGCGGCGGCTCTTTCTGAAACGAACGCGGTTATGCCTGGATCGGGTGTCGGTCCAATGGACGTTGGTTGGATTGCGCGGCATCGCTACGGAAACGCACCCACGTCTTCCGGTCAATCAATGGTCACAACCCTGTCACGCACTGCCTCAAGCGAACCGGCAGTTGCTCACGGAAAGATTTTTCGCGCTCACCACAATATTCGCGCTCCTGAAACGTCTTCAGGCGCATGGAACCGCCACCCACCTCGCACCCGATGACCGACCGAGACAGCGACATCACCGCGACCGTGGTGCGTGAGCGCACGAGGCTCGTCAATTTTATCCGGCGTCGAATACGCGACCCGGACGACGCCGAAGACATCCTGCAGGATGTGTTCCACGAATTCGTGCAGGCTTACCGGCTTCCCGCTCCGATCGAACAGGCGAGCGCGTGGCTTTTCCGTGCCGCGCGCAATCGCATCATCGATCGTTTTCGCAAGAAGAAGGAGCAACCGCTGACCGATCTGTCTGAGGCCGAGGACGAGACCACCGGTGAGTATCGCCTCGACCTCGCCCTGCCGGCGCACGATGCAGGCCCCGAAGCGCTTTACGCTCGCGCTGTATTGCTCAAGGCCTTGCAGGATGCGCTCGACGAGTTGCCGCCGAATCAACGTGAGGTATTTATCGCGCACGAGTTGGAGGGGCGGCCCTTCAAAGACATGGTGGCGGAAAGCGGCGTCACGCTCAATACGCTGCTCGCGCGCAAACGCTACGCGGTCTTGCATCTGCGAGCCCGACTGCAGGCCATTTATGACGAACTGGATATATAGAGGAGTCGAGGGATGAAGTTTCGAATCAGATATGTGGGCAAAGCGCTGCTGGTGGTGGTCGCCATAGCCGTGCTCGGATGGGTGGTCATGACGCTATGGAATTGGGTGATTCCGGCGCTATTCGTTGGCGCCCGTGCGATCGACTTCGCACACGCGTTGGGCTTGCTGGTTTTGAGCCGCATCCTGTTTGGCGGATTCCGCGGACACGGCGGCTGGCGCGAACGGCGTCACTGGCGCAAATGGGAAGCGATGACGCCCGAAGAACGGGAGCATTTCCAGACGGCATGGCGATCGGGCCGCGACCGGCGCGCGGGAGATTGAACATGCGCGAGAAATCAACGGACGACTGCAAACAGAAGCCGGGCGTGATTGCGCCAGTCGTCGACCTGAAACGTTGCGAAGGCAAGGGCGATTGCCTGGAGGTCTGCCCTGAGAATGTGTTTGAGATCCGGCGCATCGATGACGTCGATTATCTCAGCCTCGATTTGATGCACCGCCTCAAGCTACGCGTGCATGGAATGAAAGTCGTCTACACACCGAACGCGTACGCCTGCCGGTCGTGCGGTCTTTGTGTGACGGCGTGCCCTGAACGCGCGATCAAGCTCGCCAGAACGGCATAGCGTTACGCGTTTTAAGAAAAGCGCAGGCCGCCTGGCGCCGTGGTCAGTATTATCGATCTCCTCAAGGAGCGCACATGGCTTCATCAACCACGGATCTTCTGCGACAGCTTCACGAACAGAGCCAGACAGAAGTGATAGCCCGCGCACAGGCGCAATTTCAGGTATCGAGCGAGGAGTTTCTGAGTCTCGCGGAGGAATACGAAACGCTCGTACCTCGACTCCGTGGACGGTTTCTCGAAACGCTCGGGCTATCGAGCGAAGATTTCGAATTCTCGCAAGGCACTGCTCTATCGTTAGCCGTGTCAGCGGAAACGGGACGGTTCTTACGCAACATGGTGCTTTCGCACAAGCCGGCCCGAATCCTCGAGCTCGGCAGTTCCTGCGGCGTGTCCACGCTGTATTTCGCCGAGGCCCTTCGCACGTTAGGCAGTGGGACGGTTGTAGCGACTGAACTCGATGCTGTTAAGTGCGCACAACTTCGGGCCCACGTCAGAACGGCGGGCGTAGACGCTTATGTTGACCTGCGGGAGGGCGATGTATTCCAGACAGTTGCCGGACTGGACGGCACTTTCGACATGGTGTTTATCGACGTCTGGGCCAACACCTATCTGAATCTGTTCAAGCAGATTGAGCGCCTGCTACGCCCGGGATCTATCGTTCTCGCCGACAACATGTACACCGCCGAGGACGCCGTTCGGCCATACAAGCACTACCTCGACGACGATCCGCGCTTTTCGACCACGACGCTCGACTTTGAATCAGGGGTCGAATTTACAGTCGTCGTGTCATAGGCTGACGAAGAGTGGACGCCGTCCGGAATCCGGTTCATGTGCCGTTCAATCTGGGTTGCGAGCGGAGCAGCTTATGCGTTGCGGGCTTCGCGATGGTATGCGGCACATGACTCTCGAAGAACTCGTGCGTGAGTTACTTGACCACGATCGGACTCATTTGCTTGAACTCGCAGAACTTGATGACGAACTGAAGAAAACCGAAACACGCCCAAAGAGAGGACGACCGATATGAAGAACGGCCCGCCCGTCATTTTCATTCACGGCTTCATGGGAACCTTGGACGTATGGCAATACGAACCCAAGCACGCCTCCCCCGATTTGCTCGGCTATGGAGAGCATCGGTCCGTCCCGTTCGAGCAGATTTCCTTACCCGCGCAAGTCGAGCATATTCGCGGGTTCGCTGACGCACGCTTCGGAGCAAGACGTGTTGATGTCGTTGGTCACTCGATAGGCGGATCGATCGCGATGCTGTTTGCACACGCATATCCAGGAGACGTCCGCCGGATTGTCAATGTTGAAGGCAACTTCACGCAGGGCCCCCGGGGCCGCAGGCGGCGTATCAGCGATCCGACCTGCTGCGGCGCCCGCTGTCCGGCGTGACCGGGTCGTCGAGCGCGTCGACGAGCGTGCGCCGCCCCGCGTCGAGGATTTCGTCGGCGAAGGCCGGATCGGCGCCTGCGATCGCACGCGACAGCACGAGCGCCCCGACCATCTGACTGAACGCTGCAATCGCATCGCGACGGGTTTGTTCCGTCGTCGCGCCTTCCGTGGCGATCATGGCTGCAAGCCGGTCGAGATACGCGGCGAGGCCGCGCGCGTAGGACGCACGCGCCGCGTCGGTCATCCGCAGAGCGTCGCCAGCGAAGCCGGACAGCGGGCACCCTGCTGCGAGGTTGTCGCGGTGCGAGGCGGACAGGTAGCGTGCCGCCTGCTTCCCCAGGCTGCCGCCGCTTGGCGAATCCGCGTAGTCTTGCATCGCCTTTTCCATGACCGCGGTGACCAGCGCATCCTTCGACTTGAAGTGGTTGTAGAAGCCGCCCTGGCTAAAACCGGCTTCCTTCATCAACTCCGTCAGCCCCACGGCATCGACTCCGCGTACCCGGAAAAGCCGCTCGGCGGCCGCGACGATCGCGCTGCGGTTCTCGGCGGCCTGCTGTCGTGACACCCCCATCGATCTCTCCCTTATAAGACGCCGGCCGACGTCGTGCGTCAGGCATACGACGCGATCGAGGCAGGGGCGGAGGAAGTGTCCACCGACGAGTTCACGCGGCAGGTGAAGGCCGGGTTGTCGGCAGGCGTCTATCTCGACGCTCCGGCGCCGCACTGAAGGGGCCGGAGCGCCCGCTCGTTGCGCGCGGGCATCTGGACGGAAAAGCAGGTCGCGGGCTGGAAGGAGGTGACCTCTGCGGTTCACGCAGCCGGCGGTCTGATCGTCTCCCAGTTCTGGCACGTCGGGCGACTCTCCGATCCCATCTTCCACGCCGGCGATATGCGCCACGAATGGCCGGTAGTGGCCGCGCGCTGCCCCATGCATGAGGGACCGTTTCCCGTGGCTCGTAAAGCGGCGATCTGCGGCAGGCGACCCGGAGCGCCCAGCCATCGCTACAAAAAGCGCAAGCATGACGCACGCGATCAAACTGGATTTGCTCCAGTGCAGCTATCCGTGCGCGTATTTCAAGTACCTGCAGCACGGATTGCCCGCACGGGCTGTTAGCGTCCCGGGCTCACTCGCCTGGTGGCAAGGAACCCTCAACCGCGGACCGCCGCAGTAACCACAATGAGAGCCGAGAAGATCAGCGCCGGGGCGAGATGCCGGAACGGTTCCCGATTTCGTAGCAACGTGAAGAGCGCACCGATCATGATCGCACCGGCCAGGGTTAGGCCTAAGACTCTGGTTTGTCGTCCAGCAAGAAGTGCCGCACTCAACAACTCGAGAGCGCCACAGAGCCACTGAAACCATGCCGGATAACCCCAGCGTGCGAAGTCGCGCTTCACCGCGCCGGGTCTTGCGAGATTGACCACCCCAGCAACCGCGAACAGAACCGCTACGATCGTCGCGAGGATCGATTCTAAAGACGCACTGTTCCACACCATCGTCATGCTCCGTTGATTTGCTGAAAGTGTTTTTGTGCAGAGAGGTCCGCAATCAGGCCGGGGCCATGGGGCTCCCACGCAAGAACTCGGCGGGCATGCTGGCCGCTTACTGTCTGGTCGAGCGCCAGTGCGTCAGCGAACAGTCCAAGCGATTTGCGAGCATCGTCGAGCGACCAGAGTTCGACGCGATCGGCGCCGACCGAGGCCCGAATCGCTTCACCCATTTCGGCAACGGCAACGGCATCTTCCGCGACCACGTTGAAGATCTGTCCCGCGACCCGACCGTCCCCGCTTGCCGCCTGCTCCACCGCGCTCAGGTAAGCCGTGGCGAGATCGTCGACGTGAACGGCAGGCCAGTGATCGCGACCATCGCCGACGACCCTCACACTGCCGGTCTGACGGACCATCCCGGCAAGCATGCCGAAGACGCCACCGCCGTAGCCGTGCACCATCGCCGGCCTGAGAATCACTGCGGCAATCGAGCGGCTCGCCGCTAGCGCCCGCACATGTTGCTCCACTGCGGGCCGCCAGGCGATGAGTGGTGTCGGGTTCAGCGCCGAAGCTTCAGTCGCGGGCTCGCCCTCCGTATTGCCGTAGACCCAGGTGCCCGACGTATAGACAAACGCCGCGCCCGGCTGCAAATGCGAAAGCATCGCTACAGCCGCAGCCTCATCAACGGCACCGGCGGAAGCATCATTGGTCGACGCCATGTGCACCACGCCCTCGGCGGCCCCGGCAGTCGCAGCGAAAGACTGTGGCTCACGCAGGTCGCCGGAATGCAGTTTCACGCCGAGATCTGCCAGCGCGCTGGCAGCAGCCGACCTGTCCTGGCGCACCAGCGCCGTCACCTGATGGCCGCGGCTGATTGCCTTGCGCGCGACCGCTTGCCCGATGTAGCCAGTACCACCTGTCATGAACAGTTCCATAGCGTTCTCCTCGATGATTGCCTGCGAAGTTGATAAAGTCACACGAACGAGACTTGCCGGTCTCGTTCTGGCAAATCTAAACGAGACTGACCAGTCTTGTCAACTACTCGGCGATCTGTTATTTATCTGGGATGAACACACCCTCTCTCCCCGACCTGAGCCCGCTGCAACGCCGTAAGCGGTCCGCCATCCTCGAAGGCGCGAGAACCGTTTTTTTAAGCCAAGGTTTCGGCCTGGCAACAATGGACGATGTCGCCGCGGCCGCTGGCGTCGGCAAACAGACGGTCTACCGCCACTTCAAGTCGAAGGAGGCGCTCTTCATTGGTCTGGTGAGTTCGATGTGCGCTCAGGTGGGTGGACTTCTTGCCGGGGCTCAGGACGAGCAATCCGATGGATCACCCGAAGTCGAGTTGCACGAGTTGGGGTGGTTGCTGGCACGAAGCCTTATCGTGCCGGATTACCTGCGGCTTTACCGGGCCATCGTCGCTGAGGCCGAGCGTCTTCCGGAACTCGGCCAGGTGTTTTACGAAAATGGCGCAAAGGTCGTGCGTGCCTTCGCGGCAAAAATTCTGCGAAAGCGATTTGACGAATCGACTGCTGTATTGCGGGCAGCGACATTCGTTCAGTTGGTGCTAGGCGACGCGTATCTGGAACTGTCAATTGGCTACGCGGTGCCCGATGTTGAAGCGCGCTTTGCGCTGCAGATTGACGAGGCCGTGGCGGCGGCACTTCGCTAAAATGGGCCAACCCTGTCAGTTTTCCGCGTAGCGACACTCCACATCAGTTCATTTTGACGCCGCGACCAAACTAAGCGCGTATGCTGGGAATACCACCTTGTCACGCAACGCACCAGGAGCAACACCATGGCCAAGAGTCAATTACGCAGCACTCGCGAAGCGAAAAAGCCCAAGCAACCCGCGAAGCCGTCAGTGCCGGCAAAGCCGTTCAGCACGGTTCGTTCGCGGGTTGCGAACGAAGGTGTCGCCAAGAAGAAGACGTAAATCGGTTGGCCGCGGACACGCGGCACAGCGATCACATGCAACTTGTAACGTTCACCGCAGTAAAATTGATATCTCCACATTGAAGGCGCAAACCGCTTCGGGAGGTGCATCATGATCCATCACCACTCGGACCCCACTTTTCGTGGGCTTCCGCTCACGGCCGAGCAAGACTCGGAAATTCGTCATTACCTGAACAGGAAGGCCAAGCTGGGCAAGCCATGGAATACTCCCGAGCTGCGCGGGATGCTTGAGGACATGCTGCTGCCGCCAAGTACCGAAGACGACAGCGAGAGCGATATTCCGGGCGACGCGTCGAGCGCCGCTGAGCGCGCAGCCGCGTTCGTCGATCAGGACATGGAACCAATCGAGGCGTATGAGGAATTGCATGCCGCGATGGAAGCCGAAAGCATGAAAGGCGATCCGCACTAGCGGGAGCGCTCCGCGCAGGTAGTGAGCGTGCAACCCGGTCCATCTGAGGCGTAGAACGAAGGACGACACATGGCACTCAGTTTTTCCAACCCCAGCCGCAGCTATGATGGGATCAGGCATGGCGTGTGGTTCTGGGGATACGACAAAGCACGCGAGATTACCTTCTTTGTGGAAGACCGCGTACTGAAGCATTTCGACTCCGCCCTCGGTACTGACGAAGCGGAGGTGCTGGCCTCCTTCGACCGGAATCGCAACGAGATCCTGAAGGTCGCCATGACCCTCTATGCCGAGGGGCCGCAGACTCTCTACACGCTGCACTGAAGCTTCATCCGGTCACCCATGCTGAATAAGTTGATCCAGTTCAGGCGATCAACGCGTTTTCATACAGGCTCGATCCGCTGCTGCCCGTCGACGGCTTCCGCATCCTCAGGCTGTTTTTGATGCACTTCGGCCAGTCTCCGGGGCGATCGCTGACGACTTCTCGACCGTAGTCGACTCTTGATATCAGGACTGGCAAGGCAGTTATAAGTCTCCTTTGCCTGCCTACATTTGTGCATCCACGACCTGGAAGGTCGGGATGCAGGACACCTTGCACTTTAGAGGCCCTACCATTGGTAGCGCACGCCGAGATCGCCCGCGACGCCACTACGGCGGACATTGCTGTCTCCACTCACGGCAAACTGGTAGCCGAACTGTCCGTAAAGGTTCAGCCGCTCCTTGAGCCTGGCGGTGACACCGCCGGCGAGCTCCAGTCGCGTGGCCTGCACATTCAGCGGCACCCGGTCATTGGCGAAGGTCGTGGTGGCCTCGGCATTGAAATCCCGCCACAGGTTGGCACGCACATACGGCTGCCACACCGCTCCCTGGCTGCCTTCGATGGTCCACTTCCCGCGCACGCCGAGGCGGCCACTCGCGCCCGAAGTGGAGCCGAGGGAGACTTCACCCAGACCATCGTTCGCGTCGGAAAACGACACGTGCTGCCAGATGATCTGCGCCTGCGGCTCCAGCTCGAAACCCGGGCCGAGCGGCAGCGGGATCGGATAGCCCCCCTCGAGTGATGTCGCGAAGCCCGTACCCCGGACCGGCAGATTCGCAAACTGAGTGGTCGCGGCGCCGTCGTAGTGCGTACCCTGCACAACCGCATCGACATACCAGCCACTGGGGCCGTAGTCCGTCCAGTAGCCTCCGCCTGTATATGCATTCAGATGCATTGAGCCGGTGTGCTCCAGCGTGTATCCGGTTGCCGCTGCGTTGGTGACCAGGCCATCGACATCTGCACTGCCGTAGCCGTATGCAAAGTAGACGCCTGCAGCGTCGCGATGACCGGGCCAGACGCTTCCACGCCATAGGTCGAGACCGGTCTGCACGCCTCCGACTCCGCCGCTCACGCGCGGATCGGTGTAAGCCTCGTAGCGGTTGTCGATCTGGCCGCCGAACACGCGTCCCCAGGCGGAGCTTGCCCAGCCCGAGCCGCCCGCGCCGCCGCTCTCCGTCGTGAGCGTGTCGCCGATGCGCTCATGGAGCGTCCCGAGCATCTCGACACCCATCTGCCGGGCGACCGGTTGAACTACGCCATAGGTGGCCAGTTCCGGCCCGATGATCGGGTAGACGCCTGGCGGCAGCGGATCCGGTGGGGGCTCGGTGCCAGGTCCAGTTTCCGGTTCCTCTTCGCTTCCCCCCGGTGGGGGCGGCACCACGAACGACGAGCGCAGAAACCAGTCCTCGGGATTGCTGCTGTTGACGCCACCGCGAAACAAACGATAGTCTTCGGCGCCACCGCGCCTCGCCGACGAGCGAAAAGGCGTCCGACGCCGTGGTGCCACCGTTGGTTGTCTCGACGACGAGAATGCCGTTCCCCGTCGTCAATCCACCGGAGCCGCCTGCGTTCGTGATACGTACGGCTGAAGGGTCGGCGCTGCCGCCGTTGATGATGAGTCTGTCCGACGGCGAGCCATCCAGACCGAGGAACGTGCGCAGCGCGAGCGTGCCGCCGGCACCCACGAAATTTTTGACAGTCATCGCACCGAATTGCCCTGCCGGGAGCCCGAAGCCCGGCTCAACCGTTCCGGCATTAGTGACGGTGTTCAAGTCCGTTCCTGTACCGCCCAGGGTTCCGTTCGCCTCCACATTGACCGGCGACTGCAACGAGCCGGTCAGATTGAGCACGCCATCGCGAACGTTGGTCGGACCAGTAAAGGTGTTCTGGCCGGATAACGTGAGCACGCCGTTGCCGGCCTTGGCCAGTGCCCCGCTTCCGGAGAGCACGCCGGACCATGTCGCGCCCATGCCGTTGGTGTCGATGGTCGACGTCGTGCCTCCGACCAGCGTTGCGTTGACGCCTGCGCTCAGCGCCGAACCCACCACCTGTATCGTTCCTCCACCGAGATTGAATGCATAGGTGCCACCCAGATTGTTGAAGTCGCCGAACAGCGAACTTCCGCCAATCTGCAGTGTGCCGCCCGACAGGTTATACGTGCCGTTGCCGGCCGCCGCGAGGAACAGTCTCGACGCGCTGCCGATTGCAAGGGTACCGCCGGTCTGGTTGATCGTACCGGTGCCCTGGCTACCCGTGGACGTGACGTTCGAGCCGATGAACAGCGTCCCATTAGCCACGTTGAAGGTGCCGCCGCTCAGATTGAGCGTGCCGCTGCTCGGGTTGCCTTGCGTATTGCGGCCGAGCGTCATGAAGTCGGTGGTGCTGTTGCCGAATGTGACCGTTCCGCCCGCCAGGTTGTAGGTGCCCGTACCGCCCTGGTTGCCGATGTTCAGCGACACCGGCGTGCCCGGCATACCGAAGACGACGTTGCCCGCGGTCTGCGTAACCGTGCCCGTGCCGCCGAAGTCGCCGACCTGGAGCGCGGAGTTGAACGTGAGCGTGCCGCCGCTCACGTTCAACGTGCCAGACGACGTCGATCCGGGAAGAGTTGGGGCATTGCCCAGGCCCAGCGAAAGATAGTCGATGGCGGCGTCGCTGCTCGTCGCCGCCAGTCCACCGCCAATCACGAATGCGGAGCCCCCCCGGATTCTTGCGCCGTCGATCGTCAGTGTTCCGCCGCCCGTTTTGACAAACTGGCCTTGTTGCGACGTTGGATCGCTCGCAACGCCAGCATTGTTGATCGTGCCGGAGAAGCTGGTGCTCGTGTTATCGGTGCCAACAAACAGGACGTTGTTGGCGGGGGTGTCGATCGTTTCGCTCCCGGAGAGATTGGGCCGTTCAGTCACCGTCTGCTGCGCCAATGCCGGCACGGGTGCCAGGCCCATGAGCCATATGGCATGGAGGGTGCAGAAAGAGTTGAGTCGCTGGTGCCGCGTCGTCAGCGGAATCGTCAATCGACCGTGCGCGCCGCCGGCCAACGTGCTTAACGATGCGCGATGAATCGCTCTTGCCGCCACGACGACCCTCCGTTACCTGCCGGTGGAAGTTTGCCAGGTCAAGCGAGCTTGACTTCGGGAGACCGACCCATCGACGTTGACTTTGGAAAGCATCTCCCCGAACAGTCGTTGCCTTACTGGTTGTGCGCACGCGATTGAGTTGTTGCCAAGTTCTGCTAAGGGTAGGTAGGCAGATTGATTTGTCAAGAATTAACCTGGAAGGCTTCGATTGCGGTCCTGTCATGCGAGCTACCAACGGCTCGCCACCCGAGAAAACCGCCTGAGCATATCGTCGTGTGCCGATGGATCTCCGCTTTCCAGATTGCCACTGACGTTTGACTGTCCCGGCGATGCTCCCGGTGAGCGGCTCCTCGCGGCCGAGCGCAGCCGTTTACCAACCGCGCAACAACCCGGTGATACTTCGGCATCCACTCAGTCAGATCGCGCCCGCCTCAGTTAGAGATGCCTCGGACCCGCCGCGATGCCTCCCGCATCCGTTGGGACTTCTGCTTTCCCAACCATTGCAGCGATTCCCGCACGACCTCGGGCGGAACCTCATTGAATGACGCGCTGCGAATCAGCGCCTCGCTTGCGGCAATGTCGTTGAACTGCCCCAGCTTGTTCTGCACGGATGTCAATTCCTTGATGGTGCGACCGTGTCCGCCTTTGATAACGGGTTGAAAAAACTCCAGCAGGTACCTCAGTTTTTTGCCTGCCTTTCGAACGTCGTGAAGATCCTGCTCGTGGGTGTCCTCGCTGCGTGCAGCGCGTCTGCTTCGCTTTTGAAGTGCACGCCGCGCTAGCCGGACACGCTTCTCGGCGAACGCCTGAATGGGTAGATTGTCGCAACGCGACAGCAGTGTGGTTTGCGCGCGAAACATGACATCGTTCAGAAACGCCTCGACATCGTCGCTTTTGATCATCGTCCGGCTATGCACCACCGCCTGCGCGCGCTTCTCGCGCGCCGCGGCCACCAGCAGTTCGATCGAGGCGCCGGACTCCTTGGCTGCTCTCAGCAGATCGCCTGCTATGTCCCAGTCACGGGTTCGGCCTGCCACGGCCGCAAGACGCTTGAATTCTTCGGTGGCTTGCGCAGTCGATTCCTCTCCGAGGTATGGAGAGTACGCCCAGTACAAAGCCCGAAGCTTTCTGAAAGCGACGCGAAGCTGATGAAACCCTTCTGCATCGCTCTGCGTGGATAGCTCTCTTGCCCTTTGCACGGCTTCGGCCACCACTGGCGCCGCCAGCGATGAGAAGGTACTGGCGATGGAACTCGTTTTTGAAAGTGATGAACCGGCCGTCCGGCGGTTGACTTTGAAGAGAGTGTTTGGCCGTGGCAAGGACCAGTCACCATCCATATCCATTGCAGCCTCGAGTCGGATAGAAATTCATTTGCCGAGACCTTACCATAGCGACCCTCGAGCGCCGAGATTGTGACGCGGTGATGACATACATTAAGCTGCCGCGCGTCCGCTGTCCTCGTTTCGAAACATTACCGGCTTCTGCTGTTCTGTATTAGGATGCTCAACTATGTCTGGCAACGCCCGATACGCCGCCGTGTGGTGCGCGTCTTGAGAGCATCTGGGGCATAAGTGGGAGTTCGGTTTGAAGAAACGCGCCACCGTGATCTGTCGCAGAGGTAAGCGAATCCTTCTGGTCGCACGTAGTCAAGCAAAGTGGGCTTTACCGGGCGGGATCCTCAAGCGTGGAGAACATCGCACGGACGCCGCACTTCGGGAACTCAAGGAAGAAACTCAACTATCCGGCAAGTCGGCCAAGCATCTCTTCGACTTCCGTGGCAAGCAGAAGCACCATCACGTGTTTTCCTGCGAAATCCCGAATCGGGCCAAAGCTCGCCCGAGTAACGAAATATCCAGGTGTCGCTGGGTTCACATGGACGAGATCCGTCGCCTCATGACCAGCGGGCCGACGACCGATATCGTGAAGCTCATGTATCAGCGGCGCAGGAAGTAGCCCAGACCTTCAACTGATACCCCGGCGTCCGATTGCACTGCCAGGAACTAAACAAGCGAGGCCGGCGTACCAGCCTCGTTCAGAATTTCGAAAGCCCGAAAAACTACGCCGCGAACTTGAGCGCCTGTGCGAAATCCGCAATCAGGTCGTCGATATCCTCGATGCCCGCGGACAGCCGCAGCATGCCGTCGGAAATGCCCATCGCCTTGCGCGTTTCCGGCCCGGCTTCGAAAAAGATCGTCGGCGCGACGGGAATGATCAGCGTGCGCGTGTCGCCGAGACCGGTCGCCTTGACCGGCAGCTTGAGCGCGTTGACGACTTCGACCATGCGATCCACGTTGAGTAATTCGAACGACAACAGCCACGACGCGCCCTTGAACAGCGTCTGTGCGATCTCGTATTGCGGATGGCTCTTCAGGCCAGGATAGAACACGTTGCCGATCGCTTCGTGCCCTTCGAGAAACTGCGCGAGCGCGAGCGCATTGTCGCTGCTTTGCTTCACGCGCAAGGCGAGCGTTTCCGCGCCCATCGCGATCGAGTGCGCCTGCTCGGACGACAATGCCGCGCCCATGTCTCGCAGGCCTTTCTTGCGGATCTGCAGCAGCCCCTGATCCTTTGCCGCCGAACGCCGATAGTCGTCGGCGATATTCGGATACGCGCTCCAGTCGAACAGACCGGTATCCGTCACCGCGCCGCCGAGGGCCGCGCCATGACCCGCGATAGTCTTCGTCAGCGAGTTGATGACGAGGCTCGCGCCGACCGCCTTTGGCTTGAACAATGCGGGCGAGGTAATCGTGTTATCGACGAAGTACACGATGCCGCGCTCACGGCACACGTCACCGATACCTTGCAGGTCGGGAATCTGCGTGCCCGGATTCGCGATGGTTTCGACGAACACCATGCGCGTATTCGGCCGGATTGCGTTCTTCACGTCGTCGACGTTGCACGCGTCGACGGTCGTGACTTCGACGCCGAGCCCCCGCAACGTGCCGAACAGACTGTTGGTGTTGCCGAACACGTAACGGCTCGACACGAGATGATCGCCCGCGCGCAGCAGCGTCAGGAACGTCGCGGTGATGCCGGCCATGCCTGTGCTGAAGCAGACCGTGCCGACGCCTTCTTCGAGGCTGGTGATCTTGCGCTCGAGCGCGGCGGTGGTGGGCGTGCCTTGCCGTGCGTAATTGAAGCCGCCTTTCTTCGTGCCCTGGAACACGCCGATCAGGTCCTCGACGCGCTCGAAACCATATTGCACGGACGTATGAACTGGCTGACGCAAGGCACCGTGCTCCGTGCCCGCAATTCTGTCGCCGTGAACGATGCCAGTGGTGAAACCTTGCTTGTCCATTCCTTCTCCGCTTTTTTAGATCGATTGCTTCCAACCGATTATCACCTGTAACCGCTCGCCGGCGAAGTCCTTGGCGTCCCGTCCGGCGGCGCGGGACACCCCGAATGGGCAAAACCCGCTCCGCGATGTCGCGCTGCGGGGTTGACTAGCCTCGGTGGCACGAACAGGCTCTAAGTCTTCATCGACCAGCACGGGAGCGAACGTGGCCGACCCTGATCATCCTGGTAGCAAGCCGAGGACGGCGCACATCATCGCCGCGCAGGCGAGCCCGTGCGACGAGCTCGTCATCCGCACGCAGCCCGTCACGACCGGCCGCCCGTGCCGGCGCAAGCGCCTCGCGCTGGCCGCGACGATCGGTGGTTCGAGCATGGCGTTCATCGATGGCTCCGTCGTCAACGTCGCGCTGCCGGCCATTCAGAGCGAACTCGGCGCGAGCGTCGCGGCGATGCAGTGGGTCGTCAACGCGTATCTGCTGTTTCTCGGCTCCCTCGTGCTGGTCGGCGGATCGATGGGCGACAAGCTCGGCCGGCGCACGGTGTTCATCGCGGGCGTCGCGCTTTTCACGCTGGCGTCGGCCGCTTGCGGGTTTGCACCGAATACCTTTGCGCTGGTCGCCGCGCGCGCGGTTCAAGGCATCGGCGCGTCACTGCTGGTACCCAGCAGTCTCGCGATCATCGGCGCGGTGTTCGACGACGCAGCGCGCGGACGGGCAATCGGCACCTGGGCGGGCGTCGGCGCGATCACCTCGGCCGTGGGGCCGGTGGCGGGCGGCTGGCTCGTCGACGCGTGGTCGTGGCGCGCGATCTTCTTCCTGAACGTCCCGCTCGCGGCGCTGACGATCGCGCTCGCCATATCGGCGGTGCCCAACAGCCACGGAGCCGATGCGCCTGGACAGCTCGACTGGCCCGGCGCACTGAGCGCAGCCACGGGCCTTGCCGCGCTGACGTTCGGCCTGACCGAAGCATCGGCGCGTGGCTTCGCGCATCCGCTCGTATTCTGTGCGATTGGCGCCGGCGTGCTGATGCTCGCCGCATTCGTGACCATTGAGGCGCGCAGCCCCAACCCGATGATGCCGCTCGACCTGTTTCGCTCGCGCGACTTCGCCGGCGCCAACCTCGTCACACTGCTGCTTTACTTCGGCCTTGGCGGCACGTTCTTTTTCCTGCCGTTCACGTTGATCCGCGCGCATGGCTACACCGCGACCGAAGCGGGAGCGGCGCTGTTGCCGGTGCCTTTTATCATCGGTTTGCTATCGCGCTTCACAGGCGGTCTGACTAGCCGCTTCGGTTCGCGCGCGCTGCTGACCATTGGCCCGGGCGTCGCCGGCGTCGGGTTCACGTTGCTGGGGCTGCCGTTCGTGCGCGGCAGCTATTGGGCTGAATTCTTCCCTGCGCTCGTCGTGCTCGGGCTTGGCATGACGATCACCGTCGCGCCGCTTACCACGACCGTGATGGGCGCGGTGCCGAGCGACCGCACAGGCGTGGCGTCCGGCATCAATAACGCCGTTGCGCGCGTGGCGGGCCTGCTGGCGATTGCGGTGCTCGGCATCGTATTCGTGTGGTCGCACCACGCGGCGCTATCGGCGCGCCTCGACGAACTGCATGTGCCGCAAGATACGCGCCAGATCGGACAACTGCTGGCGCCGGTCGAGCAAGCGGGAGGGGCGGCGGGCGACTCGCATACGCCGCGCGAGACATCCGTGGCGCGCGCGCAAGCCGATGCGATGACCGACGCGCTGCGGGCCGTCGCGCTCGTCTGCGCCGCGTGTGCGTTCGCCGGAGCGGGGCTTGCGATGGCCACCATCCAGCCGCTGAAACGGCCGGCGGTGGCGCGCCCGGAGTGAGATACGAAACTCAGTGGTGAACAGGCCGCACCGGGGACCCCGTCGGCCGGATCACCGCGGCCGCTCGCGCCTCGATTCTTGCCGCCGACGAAGTCGGTTGATGTGGCGCGCTGTCGTACCCGTTCATTTGTTCATCGATGACGAAATCCGCGACTCTCATCGCGTCCATCGCGTTGCCGTCCACGTCGTTCCACTCGCGAATCGCGCGATTGACCTTGGTTAGTGCGGTGACAGCAAGCAGTATGGCGTCGGTCTCGGTGATCTTGCCTTCGAGATCATCTACGAGGTAGTCCGCAACACGTAGAGCCGCGCCGATCAGATTGCTGTCGTCGCTCAAGTCCGTCATTACCGCATGAACCACTGCGAGGCAAGCATCTTTGCGTGCAAGTGCGATGTCTGTCATGAGGTTCTCCAGAGTCGAGGTGCAAACACAATTTATTCCGGGTGCTCCCTGCATGTCGAACGCGCCCACCGCGAAGCCGCCACCGCGTTGCCTTTACCAGCGCTGGTGGACGTGCGGCGCGATATGGCGCTGATACACATCCCGGACCCGTTGCATTACCTCGTCGGACAGCGGCGCGAGGCTCGCGGCCGAGACGTTCGACGCCGCCTGGGCCGCGTTTTTACTGCCCGGGATGATGACGGAGACGGCATCCTCCATCAGGATCCAGCGCAGAGCCAGCTGCGCCATGGAGGCGTTCACGGGTACCAGGCCGCGCAGTTCATCGACCGCTTGCAACGCGACGTCGTAGGGCACGCCGGAGAACGTTTCGCCGACGTCGAACGCCTCGCCATGCCGATTGAATGCACGATGGTCGTCTGATGCAAAAGTCGAATCGGCAGACATCTTGCCCGTGAGCATGCCGCTGGCCAGAGGCACTCGCGCGATGACCGCAACGTCTTTCTTTTGCGCTTGCCTGAAGAACAGATTGGATGGACGCTGACGGAACATGTTGTAGATGATCTGCACCGAAACCACGTTCGGATATTCGATCGCCTTCAGCGCTTCTTCCACCTTTTCGACCGACACGCCGTAGTAGCGGATCTTGCCGGCGGCGACGAAGTCGTTCATTGCGTCGAACACCTCGGGACGGTAGTAAACCTCCGTCGGCGGGCAATGCAGCTGGACCAGGTCGAGCGTGTCGACGCCGAGATTCGAGCGACTCCGGTCGATGAAAGCTTCGAGCTCGCGCTTGTTCAGATAGCCGCCGGTCACATGCGGGTCGAGTCGGCGCCCGAGCTTGGTGGCGACAATCGGACGTTCGCCGCCTCGTTGCCGCAGCACGTCGCGGATGATCCGTTCGGAGCGACCATCGCCGTAGACATCGGCCGTGTCGATGAACGTGACACCGTTATCGAGCGCGGCATTTAGCGCGGCCTTGGCGTCATCTTCCGCAACACTGCCCCACGAGCCGCCGATCGCCCATGCCCCAAAACCGATTTCCGACACATTCCAGCCGGTACGACCAAATTTTCTCGTCGAAAGCGTCATTTGGATGCTCATCCTCTATTTTTTTAGCGAAGTTGCGTCGCAGGTGGTTCATGACCCTTGCGGGAGCGCCGGCGACCTTTGTACATAGTGTAGCAAGCGGGCAGGGCCGTTGAAGTAGGGTATGCGTCCGGGCGGAATCGATGATCACCCGCGCGATGCGATGAAGTATGATTTCCACGGCATCGAAGCGGCCGCTCCGACAACAGGACGTGAAACCCGGATGAAGGAGGCGTGATGACAACCAACGCAGGTTCTGACGGCACCGCGAACGACGGGCTCGGCGGCACTCGCACAAGTGCACGGATTCCGGCCATCGCACCATCGCGAACCGCGCTTGTCGTCATGCACTACCAGACCGACATTCTCGGACTCTTTCCGTCGGTCGCGCCCGCCTTGCTCGCCAATACGCGCAGCTTATGCGACGCGGCCCGGGCCAAAGGCGTCAGCGTCTATTTCGCCAACCTCAGGTTCAGTCCGGGCTATCCGGAAGTCAGCCCGTTGAACAGGAATGGGCAGGGAATCAAAAGTCTTGGCCTCTTCCTCGCAGACCGGATCGCGCCAGAGTTGGGCCAGCAGGCCAACGAACCGCTCGTCATCGCGCATCGTGCGAGCGTGTTCTTCGGCACCGATCTGGAGGCGAAGCTTTCGGAGCAAGGTATCGATTCGCTGATCATGGTCGGCATCGCGTCGACCGGAGTCGTGCTCTCCTCGGTCGCGTACGCCAGCGACGCGGACTTCCGCCTGTATACGGTGAAGGATTGCTGTTACGACCCGGACCAGGTGGTCCACGAGCATCTGTTTTCTACCGCATTCGATTCACGCACAACGGTGCTGTCACTGGCGGACGCGTTACTGCTGCTCGCGTAGACCAATATCGCCAGCTCGATTACGTCTTTCCCCGGCGTTCCGTTGGTTTCGCTACGAATAAACCCCGCTATCGCAGCAGCGCTTTCGGGCCGCCCGGCGTGACCGAGTAACCGTCGGTGCATGCCGTATTCGGCGATCACGATGAGTTACTCGCCACATCGGCATATGATTTGCTGGCTGATACTGGAAGAGAAACCAACCGGATGACAAAACGTGGCGCCGAAAACAACGGGCATCGCCCCGCTCCAGATGTTCGAAAGCGTCGTGATCCGGTTATACGACGGCGGCGTCCTGTCGCCGGCCGTGCTCGAACGTGTGATCGGCGCCTTCGCGCAAGCGGATGTCGACTGGCATGACACGGTGGAGGGCCGCTCCGTCGACGGTCGTTCACTGTACGAAATCGTCGCGCTGACGATGCTGCCGGGACAACCTGTCCGATCGGCATCGGCATCGTTCATGACCGTGATCGAACACATCGCGGGCGTCGCGCCGGATACGGACGAGAAAGCAGCGCAGCCAAAAACCGCGCGACGCAAAAAAACCG
This sequence comes from Paraburkholderia sp. MM5496-R1, assembly GCF_050436205.1. Lineage (NCBI taxonomy): Bacteria > Pseudomonadati > Pseudomonadota > Betaproteobacteria > Burkholderiales > Burkholderiaceae > Paraburkholderia > Paraburkholderia sp. MM5496-R1. Next base: position 874,936 of record NZ_JBNDLT010000003.1, on the reverse strand, counting down.
CGCCGCCCGTGGATGAAACGGACGCGGAGTCGGAGTCCGAATCGCAAGAACTGCTTGCGCAATTGTCGGGCGACGGACGATCCAGCAAGCGCCGCCGCGCGACCGAACAGGATCGGCCGGCGGGTTCGCGCGGGTATAACCCGTTCGTCAACGCACGGCCACCGCGTTCGAAGAAGCCGTGACGCTGGTTGCCTTCGTCGACAGGAACGGTCGTTGGCCCGACCCGATTGATTCCCCCGCTGCCGTACACTATCCGCTGGCCGCATCGCCCGCTGCCCGCCAGCTCCAACCCATGCCCACTCCACTCAGTCTCGCCAACTGGCTAATCGCCCGCCGCGATGCCGAAACCGGCATCGAGAGCCTGCGCGCGCATTTCGGCGGTCACGCCTACGATCCGCACGATCACGACGGCATGTTGATCGGCTATACCGAGCAGGGCGTGCAACGCTTCCAGTGTCATCGGTCGTTGCACACGAGCGTGCCGGGCCGCGCGATCCTGATCGAGCCCGGCGCGCTGCACGACGGTCACGCGCCAGAGGCGGCCGGCTTCACCTACGCGATGCTGTATCTGCCGCAAGCCTGGGTCGAGCGCGCGGCGCGGCGGCTCGATCTGCCGGGACTGGCCGGCGTCGAGGCGGCGTTCGGCCATACGCTGGTCGACGACCGTGCGCTCATCGATGCGATCGGCCAGGCCTTCGCCGCGATCTACGGCAACGAGGGCCGGCTCGCGCGCGACCAGACGCTCGATCGTCTGCTGCTGCAACTCGGCGCCCAGCTACGCGATGCGCCGCTGACCGGCGACCCCGCCGCGTCACCTGCGATCACGCGGGTGCGCGATCTGTTGCACGAACACATGGACGGCAATCTCGGGCTCGACGAACTCGCCGAAGTTGCCGGCATCGACCGGTTCAGGTTGACGCGTCTGTTTCAGCGCGCGTTCGGCACCTCGCCGCACGCGTATCTGGTGCGCTTGCGCCTGCGCGCCGCGCGGCGCCTGCTCGCGACCGGCCGCACGCCCGCGCAGGTCGCCGCCGAAGTCGGCTTCGCGGATCAGAGCCATCTCGGCCGCTGGTTTCGTCGGGCGTACCGCATGACGCCGGCGGCGTACCGGCAGATGTGCACAAACGTTCCAGACTGATCGCGCGGCATCGTCGATCATGAGCGGCTCAACGAGGAGTCATCATGTTCGATACCAAAGTGGCGCTGATCGTGCGCAGCGATCTCGCGGTCTGGCAGAAGCTCAATGTGGTCGCGTTTCTCGCGACCGGTGTGGCGGCCGCGGCGCCCGATGCGCTGGGTGAACCCTACGAGGATGCCGCCGGGCACCGCTACGGCCGCATGCTCGGCCAGCCGATGATGGTGTTCGCCGCCGACCGGTTCGGTCTGCAGGGCGCGCATCGGCAGGCGTTGTCGCGCGAGCTCGGAATTGTGCCGTATGTGCACGCGATGTTTTCGACGGGGCATGACGCGGCGAATCGCGCAGTCTTTCGCGCCGAGGACGCGGCGAATCTCGATCTCGTCGGTCTCGCACTGCACGGACCGAAGAAAGCCGTCGATAAGGCCGTGAAAGGTTTGGCCTTGCACGAATGAGTCAACGAGTGCGCGAGCCGCTCGATTGTCGACGGTACTCGCGCCGAACTCTAAAAGAAAAACGTTTGCCGCGCCGGACGCGAATTGCGTTAAAAAAGGCTTATTCGGAGAATGCACGGGGCATATCCAAAGGGCATAGATCAGAAAGGCACAAGTAACGCACCCCCTCAATAGCGGATCGTGCCGCCATCGTGGCAATGCGATTGCAAGTCGTTGTCGAGAAACGAATTGTCGGCGATTGCCCCCGTGCGCTCGCCAACTCGTTTCAAATGGTACTTTGCAAAAACGGCTTTCTACAGCACGGACATGCTCGCAAGAAATCCTTGCATATACGTTTCATCCTGAATTTGAACTCAGTCAGAATTGAACGTGTTGATGTTACACTGCAACCCGCTGGAGCCATTCTGGCAAAGGGCTTTGGTGTTTCCAGCTCAACTGTGGTTTGAAACGCGTCCACGACTTGTCGCCGGTGTCGTGCGTGCGGCAGCCATTCACTGGACTTCTCCAACACCCTGCTGCGTTCCCGGATTCCTCAGGTACTAATACCGTGTACTCTCAAACGCAAATCGACCCGGTGATCAGCTTCCGCAACTCGCAGCGCGAGCACGTGCGTGGGACGATCATTAACCTCCAGAGAAAGTCTTTGGTCATGGAGGTCTATAACCCCTATTCCATCGTGCAGGTCAGCGAGGTGTTAAGCGAGCTGAGCGTGCGCATGGGCACCAAGAATGCCTATCTCGGCAAGGCGGTGGTGGTGAGTCTGGTGAACACCGGTCTGACCGCGGTGGTTTCGCTGGCACTCATCGACGAATGGCGCGAGCTTAGCGTTCTGCCCAATGAAGCGAAATCGGTCGGCCGGGAAGCAGAACTCTTTATTAGCGACTGGGACGCGCGCTTCAATATCCGGCGCGACTATCAGATCGTCGTGAACGAGATGCGCGCATTCCTGTCGGAAGTGTCGCGCTGGGTCGAGCAGGTCGACCTGACCGAGAGCTTGCCGAAGACCGAAGAAGGCAGGCTGCGCGAGGACCTGTTCTACGAGCTCGCCACGCCGATCATGCTCAAGATCAAGTTCTTCCTCGACCGCCTGGAGGAAGAGGCCGAGCGCGTCGACGCCGAGACCGCACCCGTGCATCGCACGTATGCGCAAGCGGCACTGCATCCGTTGCTGCTGCGCGCGCCATTCGTCTACCGCACGTTCACCAAGCCGCTCGGCTATGCCGGCGACTACGAGATGGTCAACCAGATCCTTAGCGATCCGCAGCAGGGACCGACCACATACTTCCAGATCGTCAATACCGCGTTCCTGCACGCGGCGGTCGCGACTGCGCACCGCAACCGCATCACGCTGCTGATCGACTTTCTGACGCGTCAGGCCGAAGCGGCGCGCGCTGCCGGCAGGCCGTTGCGCATCCTCAACGTCGGTTGCGGGCCCGCTTTCGAGATCCAGCGCTTCGTGCGCGAATATCCGCATCCGGAGCTGCTGTCGTTCGAGCTGGTCGACTTCAGCGAGGAAACGCTGGCGTTTACGAAGGACGCGATCGAAAGCTCGGCGAATGCCGCGGGCCATAAAGCCTCGGTGCAAATGGTGCATCAGTCGGTGCACGATCTGCTCAAGCGTAAAATTTCAACGGACCCCTCCGCGCGCGAATTCGACGCGGTGTACTGCGCGGGTCTGTTCGACTATCTGTCGGACAAGGTCTGCGCGCGTCTCCTGAGTTACTTCGCCGCTCGCACGCGAGCTGGCGGCCAGTTGCTGGTCACCAACGTCCATTCGGCGAATCCGGAGAAGTACGGGATGGAGCATCTGCTCGAGTGGTATCTGATTTATCGGAACGAAAGCGGCATGAGCTCGCTGCTTCCCGCCAACTCCACTGACCAGAAGCTCTACGTCGACGAGACCGGGGTGAATGTGTTCGCGGAAGCCACGATCCTCTGAAACCGTGTCGACATCCCTTTTCATGACTACCAGTCCCCTGCAGAGCGGCTATCAAACCGAGCTGGCCGACTTTCGCGTCACGTTCAGCCGGGGCGGCGCGTGCACAGCGATTGCGCTCGTGCTGCTCGGCGTGGGGCTGGATTACGCGCAGTATCCGCAGTATCAGACGTCGTTCGCGCTCGCGCGCCTGCTCGTGTCGTTGATGATCGGCGGTATCATCGCCTTGCTCGACACCAGCATGGGGCGGCGGCTTACTCCATGGCTGACGCTGTCCTGGCTGCTGCTGCCGCAGGCGATGATTTCATGGATGATCTGGCGCACCGATGGTGTTCTGTCGCCCTACTACATGGGCCTGAATCTGGCCATCTTCGCGTCCGGCATTGCGTTGCCATTCGGTCTGTGGCAAAACCTCGTGTGCGTCGGCGTGCTGTCCTGCTTTCTGTATCTGCTGGCCTGCCTGTTGCCTCCGCATGACGGCGTGCCGCTCGGCACGATGACCGTCAATGTTCTGCTCCTTCTGTTCGCCGCTGCCGCAAGTGCGGTCTACACGTTTTTCAACGAACGTGTGCGCTTCATGCTGTTTCGCCTGAAGGCCGAGGTGTCCGAGAAAAACGCGGAGGTCTCCGCGAAGAACGCCGAACTCGAAGTGATCAATCGGCAGTTGCTCGACATCAAGGGCCAACTGCTGCAGCAGGAAAAAATGGCGGCGATCGGTACGCTCGCGGCCGGCCTGCTGCACGAGGTGAACAACCCGGTGAACTTCTGTCTGATGGCAATCGAGGTTGCGCTGGAAGAGCCGATCTCGAAGAAGGAGCCGACGCTGCAGGAATGTCTGGTCGATGCGCGGCAGGGCATGCAGCGGATCCAGCACATCGTGTCGGACCTGAAGACGTTCGCGTATCGCAAGCCCGGCGCCGAGGCGGAGCTGGGCACGCCGTTCCTGTTCGAAAAGGCGCTCGATTCGGCGATCCGGCTCGTCGGGCATGAATTGCGGGGCGTCACCGTCACGCGCGAGCTGCCCGCGGATACGCTGGTGCAGGGCGACGAGGCGGCCATCATCGGCGTGCTGATCAACCTGCTGTCGAATGCGGTGCTGGCGATGCGCAAGGCGGGCACGCCCGCGCCGGCGATTCATGTCAACGTCAGATGGACCGAAGACCGCCTGCATGTGACGGTAAAAGACAACGGGCCGGGCATCGCGCCGGAGCATCTCGCGCGCGTGTTCGAGCCATTTTTTACCACCCGCGAAGTGGGACAAGGCCTGGGCCTCGGGCTGTCGATCAGCTATGCGGTGATCGAGCGTCATGGCGGCCTGCTGTTTGCTGAGAGCGAGCAGGGAAGTTGGGCGTCATTCAGTTTCGATCTGTCGCCCGCACCCTGAGAAACACCATGAATGACATCCGACAGACACAGCCCACTCTTCTCTACGTCGATGACGAAGAGTTGGCCTGCAAATATTTCGCGCGCACCGTAGGTGCCGATTACGAGGTCCTGCTCGCGACGAGCAGCGACGAGGCGATCGCTATCCTCGAGCAGGACAACGCCCGCATCGCGGTGCTGGTCACGGACTTCCGCATGCCGGGGCGTGACGGTGGCGACCTGCTGCGCCAGGTGGCGCTGGAATATCCGCACATCGTGCGGATTCTGGTCACTGCTTATGCAGACGTCGAGATGTTATTGCAGACGGTCAACACCGGCGAGGTGTTCCGCATCCTCGAAAAGCCGCTGAAGCCGGCGGCAGTGCGCGATACGCTGCAACTGGCGTTTGATCGTTACCACGAACGCGCGATGCAGAATCAGCGCCTGATCGCCATCGACGAAACCCTGGCGTTCATCGCGCACGAACTGAACACGCCGCTCGCGGCGATCGCGTTGAACGCGCACAGCATCGAAGATCGCATCGACGCGGAGCGCGATGCGGAAGGCGAAATTCTCGGCGCCGCGAAATCGATGCGCGAGAGCGCGCAGTACTGCATGGCGGTGGTGTCGTCCTTCTGGCGCTCGGTGCACAACGGGCGGCGCCGGCAACTGGAGGGCGACGAGGCGCGCATCGAGAGTACCGCGCATGGGCTGATCTCGGCGTTGCTCGATACGTATCCGTTTACGACCGCGCAGCGCTCGTGGGTACAGGTCGACGTCGACAGCGACTTTGCCGTGCTCACGCAACCGAATTGCGTGGCGCTCGTGCTGTCGTCGCTGTTGTCCAACGCGTTGCGCGCGCTCGCGGATGTGCCGTCGCCGTCGGTGCGCTTTACCGTGACAACGGAACCCCACCCGAGCATCGGCATCTGCGACAACGGGCCGGGAATTCCGCCCGAGATCAAAGACCGCCTGTTGACGGACCCAATTACAACGCACGCGAAATCCGGGGGGAACGGCTTGGGCCTGATTCTATGCAACCGTGTCATGCAGTCCTGTGGCGGCGGACTCAGGATCGAGTCCACGTCGTGGGGAGGCACCACCGTAGTGCTGGATTTCCCCCATATCAAAGGTCAAACGCACAGGAGTTGTTGATGAACGAAGCAAAAGCCACAGAGGAGTTGGCGCCGGCGATCATTTTCGTCGATGACGAAGCTACCGCCGTAAAGTACTTCCAGCGTGCCATCGGAAGCCTGGCGCCGGTCCTGACTGGCGGCTCGGTGGAAGAGGGCAAGGCGCTGCTCGACGAGCACGGCGACAGGGTGGGGGTGCTGGTTTCCGACCAGCGTATGCCGGGCGAGTTCGGCAACGAGCTGCTGCGCTATGCGAGCGAGCGCTTTCCGCATGTCGTGCGGATCCTGACCACCGCGTATTCGGAAATCGATCAGACCGTCGCGGCCGTCAACCTCGGTCATATCCATCGCTACATCAAGAAGCCTTGGGACATCACGGCGCTGCGCATGGAGCTGAAGCAGGCGCTCGAGCTTGCCGAGCTGCGCAAGGAGCGCGATACGCTGGTGCGCGAGAAGCTGGGCGTGCTGCAAAAGCAGGTGGTCGCCACTCGCATCGGTCTGGTGCGTTCGCTGTCGGCCACGCTGATCGGGCCCGAGCGCTTTCAGCCGGTCGAGACGTATCTCGCCGCAGCGGTACTCGCCGACGTGCCGAACTCCGAGCCGGACTGGCTGCTGCAGGACTACTCCGATCTGATCGCGGCCGAGAGTGCCCGCAGCGGCGCGTTCGGTCATACGGTGGCCGCGCACCTCGCCACGCTGCGTAACCGTCACGGCAGCGCGAGCGTGACTGCGAGCGACGCACTGACGACGCTGGCCGGGGTATTTTCCGAGGCAGGCATCAATGTGCGCCGCGAAGGCGATGGTCTCGTGTGCGACCAGCCGGCCACACTCGCGGAGTTTCTCGCGGAGCCGGGCAACAACGCGGTGTCGAGCGGGCACGCGGTATGGCTGGCGAGCCTTCTGTGGCTCGACGGCAATGACGTTGCACTGCAGCCGGCCAGTGAAGGCGATGCGATCGCGTTCCGGCCGGCGCAGCGCGGTAGCGAGTTCGCCGCCGATCGCCTCGCCACGTGGATCGAGCAGTTCTGATTACCTTGCTTCGAGGGCGCGGCGTCTGACGCGCCCATCCTGCTACCGGCTTCGCGCTGCAGCCCGCCGCGGCTAGCAGCGCGACGCTGCAAGCGTTGCCTGTCAGGCCTGACTTCTCAAGCCTGAACGCGCGGCGCGAAGCGCCGCGTACGAATCCATTTGGTCGCCACCCACTTGTCGCCCGTGCGCAGCGGCGTGCTCGCGTGCAGCGAGCTCGGATCGCACAGCCCGTAGCGGTTCCCATATTCGAAGTAGAGCGCGTGCCCGCGCTGCGGTGCGACCGACCAGCCAAGCTGCGGAAACACCGTCTCACCGCCGCCTTCGACATCTTTCAGATACATCAGCAGCGTGCCCATGCGCTGGCCGCTGCGCGCGATCGACTCGCGATTCGCTTCGTTGCTCGTCATCAGATAGTCGACGTGCGGCGTCGACTCCGCGCCTTCCTGATAGTGCAGCATTTGCAGGCCTTCGCCGTTCTCGACCGGGGTTGCCGTGAGTTCCGCGATGCGCGCCTCGATGCGCGAGATCAACGGCGTCTCGCCCAAACGGAAAAACATCCCGTGACTGCTGCGATGACCGGCGATCACATCGCGGCCGGTCACTGGATCGACGACGGCCGACCGGTCGAGCCGCGGCTGTGCGAGCGCGATCAGCTGCTCGCATTCATCGGCACTCAGGAAGTTGGCGATGTGCACGGCGGCCGGTCGTTGCAGCCGCGACAGCACGCGCACCTTGCGCTCGCCGAGTTGGATCAGCGGAGCGTCGGGCACGCGCAGCGGCTCGGGCTGGTAGCTGAGCGGCGCGCTGCCGACTTCGAGCTTGTCGCCGGGCAGCGCCATACCGTACAGGAACGCCGATGCGACCGCATCGACCATCGCCGACGCGAGCTCGGCCGCGTTGTCGCGGCTCACCAGTTCGTTGACGATCGCTTGGGGCGCGACGCCGCGCGAAAGGTTGGCGGCGATCCAGTCGCGGACTTCGGCTGGGAAATTGACGGTGATGGACATCGGGGCGAGGTTGTGGGGTGTCGTGACAGTCGCGGCGCGCGCGACGCTGGCTCGCGATGATAGCGGACGATTGTGACGATTCCGGACGCACGGCCCGGTTGTCAGTTGGCTGTCGTCTGTTACCGCATATTGCGATGTCCCGCCGGGCCCATAACTCTGCCCATGCGGGTGTCCGCCCCCACGTGCCGCCCGATCGATGCCCCGGACTCTTCCAGCGGCCAACATGTTGCGCCCCTGTAACTCAAGGCCGGCGCAAGCCGGTTACATTCACGCATGCCCGTATTCAAGCCCTCGCCCCACTTCCTTACGTCTTCATAACAACACGTCCGGAGGCGTTCGACTGATGACAACGCGCGTGAACCATGGCACTTTTGCGCAGTCCCGTCAGCGGACGAGTTTCCAACCGAGTATCGACACCAATATCCGTTCCCGGAGATCAACATGAGCGAAACCGTGTCCCCGCCGCCAAAGCGCTCCCGACGCGGGCTCATCATCTTCGCGGTTGTCGTGCTCATGCTGGTCGCGCTCGTCGTGGTTCATCTGATGACTCGCAAGAAGCCGGTGCGCGAGAACGCGGCGATCGTCGTCACCGTCGCGCAGGCGACGCTCGGTTCGATGCCGGTCACGCTGAGCGAGCTCGGCACCGTCACGCCGATCGCAACCGTGACCGTGCTGCCGCAGCTGAGCGGCTATCTGACCGAAGTCGGCTATCACGAAGGCCAGGAGGTGCAAAAAGGCCAGTTCCTCGCGCAGATCGATCCGCGCCAGTATCAGATCAGCAAGCAGCAGGCGGAAGCGACGCTCGCGAAAGACCGCGCGTCGCTCGCGCAGGCGCGCGCCGATCTCGAGCGCTATACGCAGTTGAACGAACGCAAGTCGATCGCGCAGCAGACCTTCGCGGATCAGCAATTCCTCGTGCAGCAGGACGAAGCGGCGGTGAAGGTCGACCTCGCCAACATCGCCCAATTCGATCTCGACCTCGCCTATTGCCGCATCACCGCGCCGATCGCGGGCAAGGTCGGCTTGCGGCTCGTCGATCCGGGCAACTATGTGACCGCGTCGTCGTCGACCGGCATCGTCGTCATCACGACCGTGAAGCCGACCACGGTGCAGTTCACGGTGCCGCAGGATTCGCTCGCGTCGATCGTGCAGCGTCTCGCCACCGGCGCGAAGCTGCCGGTCACCGCGTATTCGAGCGATAACTCGCGCGAGATCGCGACCGGCACGCTGTACGCGGTCAGCAACCAGATGGCGACCGCGACCGGCACCGTCACCTTGCGCGCGACCTTCGCGAACGACGACGAAACGCTGTTCCCGAACGAGTTCGTCAACGTGAAGCTGCTCGTCAACACGATGCAGAACGCGGTGCTCGTGCCGACCGCCGCGGTACAGTCCGGCGCGCCGGGCGACTTCGTCTATCTGGTCAATCCGGACAGCACGGTGTCCGTGCACAAGGTCAAGCTCGGACCGAGCGACGGCAAGAACACGGTGATCGTGTCGGGACTCGCGGCCGGCAACCCGGTCGTGACGGACGGCATGGATCGTCTGAACGACGGCGCGAAGATCCAGCCGGCGCATCCGAAGTCCGCCGCCGGCCCGAAAGCGCCCGCCGCCGCGTCCGAAGCCGCGCCGGCGTCGAGCGCGTCGGCATCGCCTGCGCCGGCCGCGTCCGAAGCCGCCTCGTCGTAACGGACCCCCGCGCCGATGAACATTTCCCGCCTGTTCATTCTTCGCCCGGTCGCGACGCTGCTGCTGATGATCGCGCTCGTGCTCGTCGGTCTGATCGCGATGCGCGTGCTGCCGGTGTCGTCGCTGCCGAACGTCGACTATCCGACGATTCAGGTGCAGACCTTTTATCCGGGCGCGAGCCCGACGGTGATGGCGACCACTGTGACCGCGCCGCTCGAGGTGCAGCTCGGCGAGATTCCGGGCCTGCAGCAGATGACCTCGTACAGTTCGGACGGGGCGTCGGTGATCACGCTGCAGTTCGATCTGTCGCTGAACCTCGACATCGCCGAGCAGAACGTGCAGCAGGCGATCAACGCGGCGAACAGCTATCTGCCGTCTGGCTTGCCGGCGCCGCCGACCTACGCAAAGGTCAATCCCGCCGACCAGCCCATTCTGACGCTCGCGGTCACCTCGAAGTCGATGTCGCTGACGCAACTGGAGGACGTTGCGAACAACCGCCTCGGCACGAAGATCTCGGAAGTGGCGGGCGTCGGCGTCGTGACGACGAGCGGCGGCAACGTGCCCGCGATCCGCGTCGAAGCCGACCCGCACAAGCTCGCCGCCTACGGTCTGAACATCGACGATTTGCGCACGCTGCTGAGCTATGTGAACGTGAGCCAGCCGAAGGGCAATTTCGACGGCCCCGATCTCGACTACACGATCAACGGCAATGATCAGATCACCGATCCGAAGGACTACCTCGACACCGTAATCGCCTACCAGAACGGCTCGCCCGTATTCATGCGAGACGTCGCGCGCGTAAGCCAGGCCGCCCAGGACGTCGAGCGCGGCGCCTGGTACAACGGCTCGCCCGCGATCGTGCTGAACGTGCAGCGCCAGCCGGGCGCGAACGTGATCCAGACGGTCAACCAGATCATGAAGGAGCTGCCGCAGCTCGAATCGACGCTGCCGGCCGGCATGAAAGTGACCGTGGTGTCGGACAGCACCGGCGTGATCCGCGCGTCGGTCGCGGACGCCGCGTTCGAACTGATTCTCGCGATCGTGCTGGTCGTCGCGGTGATCTTCGTGTTCCTGCGCAACGTGCCCGCCACGCTGATTCCGAGCATCTCGGTGCCGGTCTCGCTGATCGGCACGCTCGCGGTGATGTACCAGCTCAACTACTCGATCGACAACCTGTCGCTGATGGCGTTGATCATCGCGACCGGCTTCGTGGTCGACGACTCGATCGTGATGATCGAGAACATCGTGCGCTATCTGGAAGAGGGCATGTCGCCGCTCGAAGCCGCCCTCGAAGGCGCGGGGCAGATCGGCTTCACGATCCTGTCGCTGACTATTTCGCTGATCGCGGTGCTGATTCCGCTGTTGTTCATGGGCGGCGTGATCGGGCGGCTGTTCAGCGAGTTCGCGGTGACGCTCGCGGTCACGATCGTGATTTCGGCGGTCGTGTCGCTGACGGTGGTGCCGATGCTGTGCGCGCGGATGCTGCGCGCGCAGGCCGAGCGCCATCCGAGCCGCTTCGAGCGCATCAGCGAGGGCCTGTTCGACAAGACGCTCGCCGCCTACGAGCGCGGCCTGCGCTGGGTGCTCGATCATCAGACGCTGACGCTGATGGTCGCGATCGCCACCGTGGTGCTGACCGGCATCCTGTATGTGGTGATTCCGAAGGGACTGTTTCCGGTGCAGGACGTCGGCGTGATCCAGGGCATCAGCGTCGCCGACAACTCGGTGTCGTACGCGGCGATGGTGCAGCGCCAGAGCGCGCTCGCCGAGGCGGTCCTGAAAGACCCGGACGTGGTCTCCCTGACGTCGTACGTGGGCATCGACGGCACCAATGCGACGCTGAACAACGGTCGCTTCCTGATCAATCTGCGCGAGCGCGACCAGCGCTCGGACACCGCCCAGGAAATCGCGCGCCGGCTCGCGCAGGAAGTCGCGCACGTGCCCGGCGTGAAGCTGTTCATGCAGCCCGCGCAGGACCTGACGCTCGACACGACCGTGTCGCCGAACCAGTACAGCTTCGTGTTGCGCGGACCGAGCCAGCAGGCGTTCCAGAAGTACGTGCCGGAACTCGTCGCGCGCCTGAAGCAGATTCCGTCGCTGTCGGACGTGCAGAGCGATCTCAATAGCGACGGCCTCAGCGTGAACGTCGAAGTGAACCGGCAACTGGCCGCGCGCTTCGGCATCACGCCCGCGACGATCGACAACGCGTTGTACGACGCGCTCGGCCAGCGCATCGTGTCGACGATCTTCGAGCAGTCGGCCCAGTACCGCGTGATTCTGGTCGCGAAGCCGGAAACGATGCCGACCGTGCAGTCGATCGGCAATCTGTATCTGCCGAGCCAGACCAGCAGCACGGGTCAGGTGCCGCTTTCCGGCATCGCGAAGATCCAGATCGCGAAGGCGCCGCTCGTGATCAGCCATCTCGCGCAGTTTCCGTCGGTGACGGTGTCGTTCAATCTCGCGAAGGGCGCATCGTTGAGCACCGCGGTCAAGGAGATTCACCAGGCCGAGCAGTCGATCGACCTGCCGCCGTCGATCACCTCGTCGCTGCAAGGCGCGACCGCGGCGTTCGAGGATTCGCTCTCCAGCGAGGTCTATCTGCTGATCGCGGCGCTCGTTGCCGTGTATATCGTGCTCGGCGTGCTGTACGAGAGCTTCATCCATCCGGTCACGATCCTGTCGACGCTGCCGTCGGCCGGTATCGGCGCGCTGCTCTCGCTGATGCTCGCGGGTATGGATCTCGACGTGATCGGCATCATCGGCATCGTGCTCTTGATCGGCATCGTCAAGAAGAACGCGATCATGATGGTCGACTTCGCGCTCGATGCCGAACGCAATCATGGCAAGGCGCCGCGCGATGCGATCTTCGAGGCGTCGCTGCTGCGTTTCCGGCCGATCCTGATGACGACGTTCGCCGCGATGCTCGGCGCACTGCCGATGCTGCTCGGCACCGGCACCGGTTCGGAACTGCGCCGGCCGCTCGGTCTCGCGATCATCGGCGGCCTGACGCTGAGCCAGGTGCTGACGCTGTTCACGACGCCGGTGATCTATCTGTTCTTCGACCGTATGGCCACGCGTGTGAACCGCTGGCGCGCCGAGCGCGCTAAGCGCAACGGCGGCGACGAGCCGGGTGGGCGTCCGCCGGAAGGCGGCGCGGAGGGCACGCGGTGAACATCCCGGCGATCTTCATCCGGCGGCCGGTCGCGACGACGCTGCTCGCGATCGCGATCCTGATCTCCGGCACGCTCGCGTATTTCCGCATGCCGGTCGCGCCGCTGCCGAACATCGCGTTTCCGGTGATCGTCGTGCAGGCCAACATGGCCGGCGCGAGCCCGAATATCATGGCGTCGACGGTGGCCGAGCCGCTCGAGCGGCGGCTCGCAACCATCGCCGACGTCGCGGAGCTGACCTCGATCAGCTATGTCGGCTCGTCGTTGATCATCGTCGAGTTCGGCCTGAAGCGCGACATCAACGGCGCCGCTCGCGACGTCGAGGCGGCGATCCAGGCCGCGCGCGCCGATCTGCCCACCACGCTGCGCAGCAATCCGAGCTACCGCCAGTACAACCCGGCCGAGGCGCCGATCATGGTGCTGTCGCTGACCTCGGACACGCTGACCAAAGCGCAGCTCTACGACTCCGCCGATTCAGTGATCCAGCAGCAGTTGTCGCAGGTGCAGGGCGTCGGCCAGATCACGCTCGGCGGCGGCGCGTTGCCGAGCGTGCGCGTCGAGTTGCAGCCGGGCAAGCTCAATAGCTACGGGATCGGCATGGAAGACGTGCGCGCGGCGATCAGTGCGGCCAATGCCGACAGCGCGAAGGGGCATATCGACGTCGGCGATCAGCGCTACGTGGTCACCTCGAACGATCAGATCACGCACGCGGCGCCGTATCGCGATCTGGTGGTCGCGTATCGCGACGGCGCGCCGGTGCAGTTGCGCGACGTCGCCCAGGTGCGCGACTCGAACGAAAACATCCGCAACGCGGGGCTCTTCAACGGCAAGTCGGCGATTCTCGTGATCGTCTATCCGATGCCGGGCAGCAACGTGGTCAGCACCGTGCAGCAGATACGCAACGTGCTGCCCGCGATCGAAGCGACGTTGCCGAGCAACGTGCACGTCGATGTCGCGATCGATCGTTCGCAGTCGGTCACCTCGTCGGTCAGCGATACCGAGCGCACGCTGTTCATCGCGGTGCTGCTGGTGGTCGGCGTCGTGTTCATCTTCCTGCAGTCGCCGCGCGCGACGCTGGTGCCGGCGGTCGCGTTGCCGCTGTCGATCGTCGGTACCTTTGGGCCGATGTATCTGCTCGGCTATAGCATCGACAATCTGTCGCTGATGGCGCTGACCATCGGCACCGGCTTCGTCGTCGACGACGCGGTCGTCGTGCTCGAAAACGTCGTGCGATACATCGAGCAGGGGTTGAGTCCGAAAGAGGCCGCGCTGAAGGGTGCGGGCGAAGTCGGCTTCACGGTGATCTCGATGAGCCTGTCGCTGATCGCGGTGTTTCTGCCGATCATCCTGTTTCCGGGCATCGTCGGACTGATGTTCCATGAGTTCGCGATCACGCTGTCGATCGCGATCCTGATTTCGCTGGTGATCTCGTTGACGGTCACGCCCGCGATGTGCGCGTACGTGCTGAGCCGCGACAACGCAGGTCATTCGAAAGCGCGTTGGGCGCGGTGGATCGAGCGGCAGTTCGATCGCTTCAAGCACGTCTACGCACGCACGCTGATGGCCGTGCTCGATCATTCGCTGCTGGTGATCCTGCTGCTGTTCGCGCTGCTGGTCGGCAACGTGTTCATGCTGAAGCTGGTGCCGGCCACCTTCTTCCCCGAGCAGGACACCGGCATCGTGATCGGGCAGATCATCGCCGACCAGAGCATTTCGTTCACGGCGATGCAGAAGAAGCTCGCGCAGTTGCAGTCGATCGTGCAAAGGGATCCGGCGGTGCAGTCCGTCGCGGGCTTTACCGGCGGGCGCGCGCTCAATACCGCCAATGTGTTCATCGAGCTGAAGCCGCTGTCGCAGCGGCACGCAACGGCCACCCAGGTCGTCAACCGGCTGCGGCCGAAGCTCGACGAAGTGTCGGGCGCGCGGCTCTTTCTGCAGGCGCAGCAGGATTTGCGCATCGGCGGGCGGCAATCGGCGGCCGAGTACCAGTACACGCTGACGAGCGACGATTCCGCCGCGCTGTTTGCGTGGACGCCGAAGCTCGTCGCCGCGTTGTCGAAGCAGCGCGGGCGGCTGCTCGACGTGAACTCCGACTTGCAGCAGAACGGCCTGCAGAGCTACCTGACGATCAATCGCGCGACCGCCGCGCGCTACGGTTTTGCGCCGAATCAGATCGACAACGTGCTGTACGACGCGTTCGGCCAGCGCACCGTGTCGACGATCTACAACCCGCTGAACCAGTACTTCGTCGTGATGGAGGTCGCGCCTGAGTACTGGCAGTATCCAGAGACGCTGAACCGGATCTATCTGAGCACGTCCGCCGGCAATCCGACCGGCACGGGCGCGACACAGATGCCGCACGGCACGGTATCGGCAACGACTACCGCGACCACGACCGGCACGTCGTCGAACACGAACTCGCGCAACTCGGACGCGCAGTCGAACGCGACCAACAACAGCATCGCCAACAGCAAGGGCGGCAGTTCGACCGGTAGCGCGGACAGCACGGCTGCCGAAACGATGGTGCCGCTGTCGGTGCTGACCTCGTATAGGAACAGCCATACGTCGACGCAGGTGAACCACCAGAGCGGGCTCGTCGCCGCGACGATCTCGTTCAACCTGCCGGCCGGCGGGTCGCTGAGCCAGGCGGGCGCGGCGATCAACGAAACGATCCGCGAGATCGGCATGCCCGCGAGCATCCACGGCTCGTTCGCGGGCGCGGCGGCGGCCTATTCGCAGTCGATGGGCGTGGTGCCGCTGCTGATTCTCGCGGCGCTCGGCGTCGTCTACATCGTGCTCGGCGTGCTGTACGAGAGCTCGATCCACCCGCTGACGATTCTGTCGACGCTGCCATCCGCGGGCATCGGCGCGACGCTCGCGCTGCTGATCTTCGGCACGCCGTTTTCGGTGATCGCGATGATCGGCATCATCCTGCTGATCGGTATCGTCAAGAAGAACGGCATCATGATGGTCGACGTCGCGATCCAGTTGCAGCGCCAGCAACAGATGCCCGCGCGCGACGCAATCCACGCGGCCGCGCTGATCCGGCTGCGGCCGATCATGATGACGACATTCGCGGCCGTGCTCGGCGCGGTGCCGCTCGCGGTCGGCATGGGCCAGGGCGGCTCGCTGCGTCAGCCGCTCGGTATCACGGTGATGGGCGGGCTGATCCTGAGCCAGATGTTTACGCTCTATACGACGCCGGTGATTTATCTGTATCTCGACCGTCTGCGTGCACGGCTGGTCAGATGGTCCGCGGGGCTGCGCTGGAACCGCGACGCGAAGCCGGGACAAGCGGATACGAAGGCATGACGATGAAGATTTCGACTGAACGAATGACAGGATCTCGCGCCGGGTTGCCGAGCATCGCGACGCTCGCCGTCGCGCTGCTGGCGCTGTTCAACGCCGGCTGCATGGTCGGCCCGGACTATCACCGGCCGCAGGTCAGCGTGCCCGCCACGTACTCGGAACTGCCGGGCTGGACCCAGGCCGAGCCGAACGCGACCGGCCCGAAGGGCACATGGTGGAGCGCGTTCAACGATCCGTTGATCGACGAACTCGAACCGCTCGTCGCGGTGTCGAACCAGACCGTGCGCGTGGACTACGCGAACTACCAGCAAGCGCTCGCCGAAGTGCGCGCCGCGCACGCGGCCCTGTTTCCGACCATCGGCGCTACCGGTTCGGCGACGCGCGAACGCGCGAGCAGCGGTTCGGTCAGTGCCTCGGGAAGCTTCGTCAACGGTACGGCGACGCGCATCGTCAATTCGGGTTCGCTGGAAGGCAACGTGAGCTGGGCGCCGGATCTGTGGGGCCAGGTGCGCCGCACCGTCGAGGAAAACGCCGCGAGCGCGCAGTCGAGCGAAGCGACGCTCGCGAATGCGACGCTCTCCGAGCAGGTCGCGCTCGCGACCGCGATCATCGAGCTGCGCACCAGCGACGCGAACATCGACCTCCTGCAGCAAACGGTCGTCGCGTATCAGCACTATCTCGACGTCGTCACCGAGCAGGATCGCGCGGGCACGATTGCGCCGAGCGACGTGATCACCGCGCGCAGCCAGTTGAATACCGCGAAGTCCGATCTGATCGCGCTCGGCGTCGCGCGCGCGCAGAACGCGCATGCGATCGCGGTGCTGGTCGGCAAGAACCCGGAAGAGCTGTCGATCACGCATAGCACCGCGATGCCGGCGCTGCCGTCGGCGCCGGTCGGCGTGCCGTCGACGCTGCTCGAACGTCGCCCCGACATCGCCGCCGCCGAGCGCAAGATGGCCGCGCAGAATGCGGCGATCGGCGTCGAGGTGGCCGCGTATTACCCGGACATCTCGCTGTCGGCCGTGGCCGGATTCACGCAGTCGCCGCTGTCCGGTCTGCTGAAGGCCGCGAACTACGTGTGGTCGCTCGGCGGCAGCGCGACCGAGACGCTGTTCGACGGCGGCCTGCGCAGCGCGGATGTCGACGCGGCGAAGGCGGCCTACGACGCGGCCGTTGCCAACTATCGCGGCACGGTGCTGGGCGCGTTCCAGAACGTCGAGGACGATCTGTCCGGCCTGCGCATTCTCGCCGAGCAGGCGCTCGTGCTCGAAACGGCGGTGCGCGACGCGGACCGTGGCGCGGAGATCGCGTTCAACGAATACCAGGCGGGCACCGTCGATTACACGACGGTCGCGATTGCGCAAGCGACGCAATTGACGACGCGGCAGACCGCGCTGAACGTGCAGGAATCGCGCTTGCTGCACGCGGCGTCGTTGTTTGGCGATCTGGGCGGCGGGTGGTCGACCGATGAGCTGCATGATCCGCGGCATCCGGCGGCGGCTTCTTCGGCTGCCTCGGCACCTTCTTCGGCTTCCTCGCCTTCGGCTGCGTCTGCTTCATCGGCGACGTCATCGGCGACGTCTGCGGCTATCGTGCCGGGCGCGCGGCAAGTGCGGCACGATCAAAACGACTAAGGACGAGCATTGGCCAAAGGCATCCACGGGCAAGACGTCAGCGACCCGGTATCGACACCCGAAGACGACGCGCCACACCTCTCACCACCGCCGCGAGAGGTGGCCTCGCTTGTTCGGACAGGTTCTCGATATTTTTAAGTGGAACGTCCGGGGCAGTCATGCTGCCAATTTGATCGCAGGCAGTGTTGCGAAGTATGCCTCATCCGGCGTGCGGTCTTCCAGACTCGAATGAGGCCGTCTCTGGTTGTACAGATTGATGTAATCGCCGATTGAGCGCCGGGCGTGGCCGACCGATTCATAGGCTTTCAGATACACCTCTTCATATTTCACGCTTCGCCACACGCGCTCGACGAACACGTTGTCTCGCCAGGCACCTTTGCCGTCCATCGACAAGCGGATGCCCCGGCTGAGCACGGCCTCGGTGAACGCTATCGCGGTGAACTGGCTGCCCTGGTCGGTATTGACGATCTCAGGTTGCCCGTACTTCGCGAACGCTTCTTCCAACGCCTCGACAGCGTGCATCGCCTCCATCGTGATCGCTACGCGGTGGGCCAGTACCTTCCTGCTGGCCCAGTCCACCACGGCGGTCAGATACACGAAGCCGCGCGCCATCGGGATATAACTCGTATCCAGTGCCCAGACCTGGTTTGCCCGATTGATCGTCATGCCCCGCAGCAGATACGGCCAGATCTTGTGCTGAGCATTGCGTCGGCTCGTGTTCGGCTTGCAGTACAGCGCCTCGATACCCATGCGCTTCATCAGCGTGCGCACGCGCCTGCGGCCAATCTCGTGTGCCTCGCGACGCAGCAGTCGCGCCAGCATCCGCGCTCCGGCAAACGGAAACTCCATGTGCAGTTCATCGATCCGGCGCATCAGCAACTGGTCTGCCTCGCTCACCGGTTGCGCCCGGTAATACACGCTCGATCTTGCGATACCAACGAGTCGCGCCTGCTGCGAGACCGGCAATGCGTGCGTACGATCGATCATCGCTTTGCGCTCAGCAATCCCGCTTTGTTGAGCGCGCCGCTTAAAAAATCGTTCTCCAGCGTGAGCTGGCCGATCTTCGCATGTAGCTCCTTCAAATCGACTTGCGGCTCGCTCGACGCCGTGCCGCCTGCGCCAAACACGTCGGCGGCACGTTCCTGCAACTGCCGCTTCCATTCGGTGATCTGGTTCGGGTGCACATCGAACTGCTGCGCCAGTTCGGCTAGCGTCCGCTCGCCCTTGACCGCCGCCATCGCCACTTTCGCTTTGAACGCGGCTGAGTGCGTCCGTCGGGTTCTCTTCGTCATCTTCCTGGTTCCTTTGTCGGCATTATCGCCGGCTCAGGCCCCGAGCGTTCCACTTATCCGACTGTCCGAATTTGCGCGCCCACCTCTATCATTCTCAACGGCTTGAGCGCCTTTCCGGAGCCGGATGTATTGGCCACGTTGTGCGCTTGATATGATGAAGCCACGGGAGATACTCTTTCAGTAGCCTCATAAAACTGACGATATCTTTCCGTCGCACCGGATTGCTGCCCTTTACCGCATGAATGAACAACATTGGATTGCCCAGTCGACCGCTCGCATATGATTTGCCTACATCGCTTGTTTTGCCACGAATGACCTTTATCGGAGCGCCCAGCATCCCGTATTGCGCGAGCGTCTGATTCAATTCAAACAATGGACTCGTAGTTGAATCGTCTCCCATGCCGCTCCCAGCCGAACCGACCGGGCGTGTATGGAACACGGAAAAACGATCAATAATGCCAACCTTTCCAAAAGAAGCGACCCACTTGGGCCACAAGAAATCGACGCCCCAGCCTGATTGGTTCATCCCAAAGCTGTGTTTTATCGCATGCAAAGCATTCGACGAGAAACATGGCATCATCACCTCCACGAAATTTGTTTCGCGAAATTCAAACGCGCTGTTTTGCAACGTCGTTTGGTGACCGAAATAGCTTCTCTCGTCGAGAGACGGTTGCGCGAGTGCGAAATTCTCTCGTTCTACATACTCGAAGAAGTCGTTCAGGGTTTGAACATCCGTCAGGATGTCGTCGTCCGGGAGCCAGATGTAACGATATTGCAGAATCAATTGGGCATTTTGCAACATGAAGTCGTTAAGACCTTCCCATTTTGATCCTTTGAATCGATGTATGGCTTTGGCAAAGATGTCTGCATAATCTTCGTTCTTCCCGTAGTAACTCAGCATCAAATCAAAGTTGGGGGCCTGTCCGCCGCTGAACCATTGCGGATGCAAGGAACTGTCTCCACACCTCAGAACGACCAGGTACTTTTTCATCTCTCAATCTCCCTATGCGTTGAGAGCAGATTACGGGACACGGAAAGACAGTCACCGCGAAGAATTGCATTTGACCGACGCCGATCGCGCGAAACCATGAAACAGCTACTACGGCGCGCCCGATGCGCAGGCGAAGGCAGGTGCCAGCTAGAACTCCCTTATTCCCGCTCCCTGGATGAGTCCTTCTGCAGTCTTGAGCGCCGCACCAACGACCTGGTCCATGTTGTAGTAGCGATACTGCGCGAGCCTGCCCACAAAAGTAATATCGGCAACTGTCTCCGCAAGCGCGTTGTAGCGCAGGAACAATGCCTCGTTTTCCTTGCGTGGAATCGGGTAGTACGGCTCACCTTCGGCTCGCGGATACTCCCTGACGATCGAGGTGCCCGGATGCTGCTGCCCGGTGAGGTGCTTGAACTCCGTAATCCTCGTGTATTCGTGATCGTTCGGATAGTTGACGGTACCTGTCGTCTGAAAGCGCTCCACGTCGCTCAGATGCTGGTGCTGAAAATCCAGGCTGCGGTACGGAAGCTTGCCGAAGCGATAGCCGAAATACGCGTCGATCCGTCCTGTGTACACAAGGTGGCCGCATTCGATACTCGCTTTCACCTCGTTATAGTCGGTCGACAGTCGTACGTCGATATCTGGACTGCCAAGCATCTTTTCGAACATCGCGGTGTAGCCTTGCGCCGGCATGAATTGAAAAGTATCGGTGAAGTACCGGTCGTCGTCGTTCGAACGGGTTGGGATTCGCGCAGCGACACCCGCAGACAGTTCAGACAGATCGAGTCCCCATTGCTTGCGCGTGTAGCCACGGAAAAACTTCTCGCACAGATCGCGGCCAACGCTGCTGAGCACCGCGTCTTCGCTGGTGGAGACGGTTCCTCGCGCTTCACGTACCGACTCGAGAAACGCCACGGTGGCCTGCTCGTTCAGGTCGAGGCCATATAACCTGTTGATCGTCGTGCGATTAATCGGTATTGGATAGAGGCCCCCGTCTACATAGGCTTTCACGCGATGCTCGTAGAAGCGCCAATCGGTAAAAGCCGACAGGTATTCGAATATCCGCTTGCTGTTGGTATGAAAGATATGCGGACCGTACGGATGGATCAGCACGCCGTTCTCATCGTGCCGGTCGTAGGCGTTGCCGCCTATATGATTCCGTTTGTCGACGACGAGCACGCGTTTTCCGCTTGCCGCGAGGCGTTCGGCACAGACCGCGCCCGCAAAGCCGGCGCCTACGATAAGGAAGTCATATTTCATCTGTGCGCACCCTCGTTTGGAAAGCCGGAACCTTGCATTTGATCAGGTAAAGCGCCATCGAGGCCGTGACGAGAAACTCGGTGGCCAGCGCTGACATTGCCGCGCCCTGAGCGCCGTAAAACCATACAAGCGGCACGAGGATGGCAAGATTGAACAGGCCGGCGACGATCAGGATCTCGCTGACCTTCTTCTTCATGCCGAGCGGCAGCATCAGCTGAACGCCGAATACACCGCTTAGCCCGATGAGCAGTGGCATCGGCGCCATCCACTTCAGGACGATCACGGCCGGTTCGTACCCGGAGCCCATCGCGATACGAACGATCAACTCGGCGCCGCCCCACAGCGCGACCGAAGCCAGCAACATGGACGAGCCCGCCAGGTAAAACATCTTGCGCACCAGCGCAAACGCCTTGGCGGAGTCTTCGGAAAAGAGCGCCGTCACGCGCGGGTACACCGCGTTGGCGACCGGTCCGAGCGGCGCCTGGGCGAGGTTGCGGATCTTGTCGGCGACGCCAAAGAAGCCAACAGCGGCATCCCCCGCAATAAATCCGAGCACCACGCTATTGGTGGTGGTGTACAAACTGATCGCTGCGGTGGAAATGAACGTGTGCCAGCCGTCACGAAGCGTCTCCAGGATCTCCGCCTTGCCCGGCACCATCGCGACAATCATCCGGTCTTTTACGATCAGGAACGAGGCGACGAGTCCGGCAGCAACCACGCTCATCGAGCTGATCAGCGAGGCGATCCACGTGTCGGCCGGCGAGTGCACCAGGACGAACGTGAGCGGAAACAGCAGCAGCCGCGCGCTCAGCATAGAAACGGTAGTCAGCGTCATCTGCTCCAGGCCCTGGAACAGCCACTGCGGAAACAGCACCGTTCCGATCACGACCGGATAGGTCGCCAGCAGAACCGGCAGCAATTCGCGCAGTCTTGCCACGAACAACGCCACTAACAGCAGCATCGCGAGGCAGACCACCGCGATCAGCGCCTTGGCGCCTTGCGTCGCCCAGAAGATCTTCGACACCGCGTACCGGTCATTCTGGACCCGTGCGACGTGGGCAGTCGATGACCAGTTGAAACCGTAGTCGGTCAGCAGTACGAGGTAGCCAATGATGGCTTGTGCGAAGATGTATGCGCCAAAGTGTTCCGGGCGCAGCACGCGCAACAGGTAGGGAAATGTTGCAAGCGGCAGCAGCATGTTGGCTGCTTGCAGAATTGTCAGCGCAACGATGTTCTGTCGGAGTGGATTCGCCATGAGTTAGCCCGTTTTCAATACTTCGATGAAAGTTCAGGACAAGCGCGGCATAAGCATAAGCCCATCATATATGTCATACGCACAGGGTCACCAGATTTCGTCGTCAGTAGGCGCGGCCCGTTGGGGTACGCAAACGCCGTGCCTTTCAGAGGGTTAAACGGATACTTCCAACGCGCTCTGCGTTATGTGCCAGATGGCGCATTTCGCAGGATCAGTGATGATTGAAGCGTCTCACGAAGCAATAGAAGATCCACGGATGGATCTTGAGCATCGTCACCGCAACGGAGAGCTTCGGCCGCCCGTCCGCATACATGCCGATCAGGCGCTTCACACGCAGCTTCTTCGAAACGCTATATAGGATCGGGCTCGCGAGCTCGTAGCTCGGCGCGGTCATAGCGGCCTGAAACGCGATCGTGCGGTATCCGAAGATGTATCTGAGCCGGAACAACAGACGTTTGTAGTCGGGAATCGGGAGGAACGCAGTGCGTTTTTCAACGCGGTCGATGATGACAAAAAGATCGACGACCAGCGGGTTGAAGCGCCTGGAAATTGCCGATTCGCGGAACATGTATGAGTAAAGGCTGTCCGGAATGAGCCGCACGATTTTCGCGGTGGCGAGCGTCTGCACCGTCACGCAAAGGTCTTCGTAGATGAGAGCGCACGGATGGTCGGCCGCGACGAAAATGGAACGGCGCACGAGTTTGTTCCAGCAAAAGGCTTGCAGTTCCAGTCCCATGATTTTCTGCACGGCTTGCACGCCGGTGATGATGCAGTCGCCGGAATCGATGCGAGCGTTGACGGCGCCATCGGGGCTCACGTGTTCGGCGGCGAAAATGACGATATCGGCGTCGTGCTGGTCGGCTTCGCGCAGCACGGTGCGAATCAGATCGCGATGAACGTGGTCGTCGCTGTCGACGCAGAGCACATAGTCGCCGCGCGCTTCCGATGCGGCGATTTTTCGCGTTTCAGCGAGCCCTTTATTGTCGGTGTTCCTGATCAACTTCCATGGAATGCGATCCTGTTGCGCGAGCGGGCGGGCGGCGATTTCACCTGAGCGATCGGGGCTGCTGTCGTCGACGGCGATGATTTCGAAATCAGTGCAGGTTTGTGACAGCAGGGAATCCAGACAGTCTTCGATATAGTCCTCGACCTCGTAGACGGGCAGCAGAACGCTGATTCTCGGCGCGGACATGGACAGGCTCCTGGAAGCTTCGGTTTCTCCGGGCCAAGCGATGCCCGTTGTTTTGCTCTGCAACTCTGACCTCAATCTTCGTCACCATCGTTGCCGTCAAGGCCGTAGCGCCGTTTGTCCCGGCAATCCCAGCGGTGACGACCTGGGAGTCCGGTGATCTTGCGGATCCTGAAACCATCGGCGACATACAGCGCTCCGTCACGCCCGAACGCGAGCCCCCTTGGACCCGACAGCATCGCCTAAACCGCGAGACCGCCGTCACCTGCGTAGGCCGCCGCACCAACCATGCACGAATGGGACATCTCATGACACACACCCTTGGATCTGTCCTGACGCAAGTAGTCGACGGAATGATCCGTCGACGCCCGTAGCGGGCGATCAGCCGGAAGGCAGAGTTTGAATATAGTCCTTGGCGCGAGGGCATTTGAAACACTGACCCGAAGCGCTGAAGATCTGGCGCGTTTGTTCGAGTGTATGCGTCATCCAGTTCAATGAGCCATGCGAGAAAACTTCACATGTCCAGCGGGCGAAGCCCTACCGGGCGGTGACAAAGCTCCAAAGCGCTGCGCATTCTGTATCGCTGAACGTGTATTGCGGCATCGCCTTTTTCAGGACGATTCCGGTCGGATCAACACCGACATTCAAGGCCCGGCAGAACGAGCCCAAATCGTAACGACTCGGCGGGCCGCCGCGTCGGCGGGTATCGCTGAGCAGATACTGGCTTGTCAACGGGGGCGCAAAAGACGCTGCGTTGTCCGCGTGGCCGTGGCAATTGATACACCGGACCGCATTGTCAGGCAGCGTACGATTGTCGTCGCGCAAGTGCGCGACCAGCGCGTGCTGCCCGCTAAAGATCTCACGTCCCAGTTCGATGGATCGGGACGAATCGACGCCATTTGCCGCGGGTTCGACCGCAACCAGAAATATGGCCGCCACCACGTATATCTTGAAGGCGGCCCGATTCGAGGCGCGCGTCATCAATGGATTCGAATCGTGGTCGAGACGCTCGGTACGCCGTTCGCGTCGAGCGCGAATAACATGTAATAGCCGGGCACGGCGACTCCGGAATCGCCCGGAATCTGCAGCTCATACTGGCCTGGCTTTTTGCTCGCGCCAAAGCTTAACGGAACACGTCGCTGCTCGTTGTTGAGCGAATGCGTTGCCGACGATAGGCGCATCATCGAAAAAGCGCTGACCGCTCTATCAGTGCTCACTGAGATCGACGAACCCAGACTTGCGTTGGAAGGCGCCGACAAGATCGTGGGGCGTGATGCTGGCGAACCGTCCGCATTGAGAAGATACGGCGGCGTCAGTATTTCGACGTTAGGGTGGTTGGTCGCACATCCCCCGCACAAGCCCCCGCCACCGCTCAAAACGCGTCCGTCCGGCAAAAGCAGCGCGACGCTGTGATAAGTGCGCGGGACGGCCTGGGGCGCAAGCGGCGTGAAGCTTTCGGTCGCGGGGCTCCAGATCTCCGGCGTCAGAACCGCATTGTCGTCAGAAAAAGGCAGCGCATAGGTTTGACCGCCAACCACGACGACTTCGCCGTCGGGTAAGGCAACGCTGTTGGCATACGCGCGCTGATAATTCATTGGCGCTACCGTGCGCGTGCTCGCCCCTCCGTTGCTGATATCGATCAATGTTGCGTTCGACGTCGCGTAGTCGTTTCCGTAGTTAGGCGCACCACCGACCGCGAGGATTCTGCGGACGTCATACATGACCGCGTTGCCGGTCATCGCGTCATTGTCAGCCCCTCGATTGACCGGCGCCGATATGCTGCCGGTGCCCGCGGTGCTAATCCACTGCATCGCTCGACTCGGCCCTGCGTGGAAAACCGTGCCGTTCGAATCCGCGAACAACCACATATGGTTGTCCGCACGAAATATCCCTTCGGCATCGTTGGTTATGTCAGGGTCGCCCAGGTTGGCAGTTACCGCGGAATCCTCGCGCCAGCCCGACTTGCTCCACGTTTCTCCGCTCTTGCCTCCTAGCCCACCGTTCCACGAGCCCCCCAATACGAACACATCACCGTTGCTCAGTGTCACGCTGCCTTGATAGGCGCGCGGAATGTTCATCGGTTTCTGTACTGTCCAGTGTCCCGAGGCGGTGTTGAAAGCACTGACTTTCGCGCTAGTCGATCCACCCGTCACAAAGATATCGCCGTTGGGAAGATTGGCGATGCCTGGACAAAACATGTCGTGGCCGATATTGGTCACAAACAGCTGCGTGCTCGTTCCCGCCACCGGATCGAAGATCGCGGTATAGGTGCCCCGGTTGTTCTCGTGCCTCGTCAAATTCACTTCGCCGCCCGTAAAATCCAGCGGACTATCAGCCGACCAGACCAGCACCTTTCCATTCGGTAGATTAGCCGCTGCTACCGGCACTAGTGGTACGGAAATCGGTGCAGACCACTGCGACGGCGGCGCGGTCTGCGCTGTTGCGACCTCGCACGTCGCAATCGTCATCGCCCCAAGAACTATCAAGGCCAATGCTTTTTTGCCCGTTGCTGACGACTTTAAATGGCTTGGCGGAAATCGGTCTGGTTTCATCGCGACGCCCCCTTTCTGGTGACATGATATGAATGGTGTAATCGGCACTGTTGTTCAAACTCCCAGTACACCGAGAACATCACAAACTTCTTCGACACGCGGAACGCTGGACCGTCACAGGAGAGAAGTACTACTCCACGGGGACCATTTTCGCGGATTGGATCGACGTATTCGCCCAGCTCGACGAGGATGGACGCAATGTCATCGCGGCGGTCCGCACCGATCAGCCCGGTGTGACTCGCAGCGATGACTGCGCGCGGGCGGCGAAACCGGCTGGGATTTCAGCTCGCGCTGGTTCGCCGACGGCAGGACACTCGCGACCATCGAAGTGACGTCGCTCGTGCCAGTGGACCTGAACTGCCTGATGGTGGACCTCGAACGCACACTCGCGAAAGCCTACCGCGTGACCGGCGATGCGGGCCACGCCGAGAACCTCGAACTACGCGCCCGCGTGCGCGCGGATGCAATCCGCCGCGTCCTGTGGGATCCGCAACTGCACGCATTCGGCGACTACGACTTCGTGCACGGCACGCTGACGCACCGGCTCACCGCCGCGACCGTGTATCCGCTCTACGCCGGCGTCGCGCCACGCAACGACGCGCGTGAAGTGGCGCAGACGATCCGGCGCGATCTGCTGCGCCCGGGCGGCCTCGCGACGACGCGGACCAACACCGGCCAGCAGTGGGACGAACCGAACGGCTGGGCGCCGCTGCAATACCTCGCGGTGATCGGGCTGCGCCGCCGCTATAGCGAGCCGGAACTCGCGCGCGATATCGCGACGCGCTGGATCCGCACCGACGTCGCGTACTACCAGCGCACCGGCAAGCTCGTTGGACCTCAAAGCACAATAGATGAATGCCCGCAGGGCTCCGTCCAGCAAGGGCTTCAGCCGAATGGAAGCGAAGGCTCGACCGCTGGTGTGCTACGCGTGCTGATGCAGCTCTATCCGGACGCGATGAGTTCGACGAAGCTCGATTGCCGCGAATAGATTTGCTGAATATAGCTAGTACGCCACAGGATAGATGAACCATGTCAACGAAAGCGCAAAGCGCGATAAGCAACACGCCACGAATCTATACATGCGCCCGTTTTTCGAGTTCACAGCAGGCAGACGGTAGCTCGATCGCGCGGCAGGATGCCTACGCAGAAGCGTGGGCCAAGCAGCACGGCCTGATACTCGATCGCTCTTTACGCATGGAGGACCGCGGCAAGTGCGCTCACAAGGGCGAGCACGTAAAGAAAGGCGGCGCGCTCGGCGCGTTCATCGAGCGTATCAAGGCCGGTGACGTCGTACCCGGCGATACGCTGATCGTCGAAAACCTTGACCGCCTGAGCCGCCCGAGTGGAATCGGATAGTACGACTCGCCTTCGGCTCGCGGATACTCCCTGACGATCGAGGTTCCCTGATGCTGCTGCCCGGTGAGGTACTTGAACTCCGTAATCCTCGTGTATTCGTGATCGTTCGGATAGTTGACGGCACCAGAGTCACCGCCATGAACAAGCGCAGTGCGCACTCGATTCGATAGATAGCAGCGCGCTCTGCGTTATGTGCCAGATGGCGCATTTCGCAGGATCAGCGGCTATTGAGGCTTCTCACGAAGCAATAGAAGATCCGGGGATGGATCTTGCGCATCGTCATGGCGACGGAGAGCGTCGGCCGCTCGTCGCATCGCGCTTGCCAGTCACGACATACCACGCTCGGCGACCGTTTTTCCACAGCGCGCGCACTCGCCGATAGATCGCGCGGCTCACACGCTTCGACGCTTCAAGCGTCCCCTTGGTGGCCTGCGGCGGGTGATCTTCGAGCCAGCGCAGCCGTGCTTCGATATCGCGTTCACGGTCCGCGTAGAGTGCAATCGGGAAGGGATGGCCAAGCCTCGCGTCGTAAAGCGCGCGAGCGGCATCGACGATGTCGCGGTTCTCCTCGCGCTGGGAGAAGTACGCGATGTGCACGAATGGCACGCTGCGCGCACAGACGATTCGCAACCGGTTCCGCGCACAGTAGACATGCATCATGTGCTCGTCATCGAGCCCACCGTCGTCGATCATGTCCCATAACCGCTTGCGAAAAAGAATGCAGCCGATCGAATAGCGCGATTCTGACGGCACTTCGCAAGGTTCGAGGTCCCGCGTGGCAGCGATGAAAGCATCAGGCTGAAGCGTGGTCCGTTCATGCAGCCAGCGCGCGATGTGCGGATAGCCCCATATCGTGCCATTGGTGCCGATCTCGATCTGCTCCGCAGGGATGATTCGCATCGGAAAGCGCTTGTCCCCGTCGGCTCCGACGAAATGGGGATGCGCCTGGCTCGTGAAGTACTCGCGCTCCAGGTTCATCACACGCATCACCTCAGGGAAGCCAAAGTTGTTGTTGTTGATCAGCGGGGTGACGTAGGCAAGCTCGTTCGCGCTTTCATTTTCCGCCGCGTCGTACGTGGCGAGCATCTTGTCGAGCCACTCGCCGGCGATCGGGAACGCGTCGTCGTCCACCTTGCAGATCAAGTCGATTTCGGCGAGCGCCGGTTGCGAGAGTAGTTTTTTGATCGTGCGATAGGGTGGGCCAGGCGGAATGTCGTCGACGACCCGAACGATGCCCGGAAAAAGTCTTGCGTAGCGCCGCGCGACGGCAAGCGTGCGTTCCGCGTCATAGCCGCCCCGGCAGTTCTGAAGCAGGATGAACTCGACGCCTGTTGGCCGGTACGCCATGTGACTGGCGAGGGTGAGTTCGAGCGCTGCGTAGTCGCGACAGAGCAGGACCAGAATGGCGACTCGCCTCGATGCCACGTTAGAACCGGATGCAGTCATGCTACTCCTTCGTAGGTAGCGACGAGCACATTGCCCACGGAACATACATGCGAATATCGGAAGGCACCGAACCTGGCATCACGTGCATCACGAATATGCCAACACCAACGGTGCCGATGCTAATAACCGCGCCTCCGGTCGCAGCACCGATCGCGACTACTCAAGAGACAGGACGGAACACACCGGTTCATCATAGTACAAGCGAAGATGAAGTGAAGCCGTATTCCATAGCGCGTCGCTGTTCTAGGCCAATCAACTGCGGGGAGGACGTTTTATGAATTATCGGACATTTCAGTGCGCTAAAATCCGCCAAACCATCATGGCGGATGGCAGCAAACGCCGACTGCCGCCCGGAAAGCGTCGCCATGTGCCACCTCAACCGTTCCCGACCGCCTCCTACCCGTGATGCTACGCACGCTTCGGGCCGGCGATCCCTCCTGCAATCCGGATAGCAGGCGCAACCCGATGTCAAAGGGCAAAAATCGATCTTCTCTACCCCAGATGATCAGTGTCGGCGCCTTGATCTCCGACAATCGCAGTTGGTAGTCTGTGAACTGCCTGGGGTTTGCCTGCCATACTCGCCACCCAGTTTTCGACGTGGTGCTTGTTGGCTTGCAAGTTATTGACACGCTGTTGCAGCAGGTCATCGGTCAGTGCCGAAGGATCATAAACAAACACATTCATCATGCGTTTGACGTTTTCCAGCGTGGGCTCTCGATAAACGAAATTCAGTAGCTTGATCCCTTCTGTCGGCTGGGGAACGAACGTGCTGGTCCCACCGGTATCGGTTGGAGAAATTATCTTTTCAATCTGATTTTTAAGGAGTGCAGTCAAATCTGCGACGCTGTTATTCGTACATCGAAATATTTCTTCCATTTTCATGGCAGCCACAAAGTGAGCTAAGACGATAGGCTCGTCGAACTCGATGTCAGGGCACTGTGAATAAAGGACCCGAGCGCGAAGGAACGCGCTGCTATCAACTATTAAAAAAGATTCGCGATGTCATGAAGCGCTCGCGGCAATGCCTGCGTCGACGACATCGAATTGCGATGTGTCCGCAGGACGCGCGCAGCGGCGCGATACTGCGAATCACTGCGCGCAATAAGGGCAGAATGGTTACTCTTGCGAAAAAGGTACCGTATTCCTAACGAATTTAGCAGTCAGAGGCCATAGGCATGAACCACGTGGTCGCTACCAGCGACGAAGACTTGCCCGTTCACGACCATCGGCGACGCGAAGTTACCCTCGCCGGTTTGAACTGGCGTGTATTGGTCGTGGAAGAGTATGGTCCCGTCCGCTGCATCCAATGCGTAAAAGTCGTTGCCCAAACCGTCTGCGTAATACACCACACCATTTGCGGCGACGGGCGGGATAGCCGGGTTGAACGAGGACCTGTTCAAGCCGACTTCCGCCTGCCACACGGGTTTGGGGTTCACAGTACAGTTGCTGTCGATCGACAGTGCAATGACCCCGTGTTGGTATAAGTTGTTGCTCCCCGAACCGCCAGGGGACACGACGTAAAGCCGATTTAGCACCGGGTCGAATGCAGGAAGGCCTATGTTGCTGCCGTCGACTGAACTGAGGGAAATCGTCAACTTTTCAATGGGGCCCTGCTGCTGAATAGTGGCTCGGTTATAAATGAAGAGGCTGCCGGACTTGTTGTAGGCCGCGAGCATCGTCGGGCAGGTTGGACGCTGGAAGAGCAATGCTGTAGCGCCGAAGTCGGAGTCCGTGCTGGGCGGAGAAAGCGGCGAGTTCGACGCGGCTACCGCCAGGGTCGGCGTGAGCTTCACGACGTGCTCCGCGAACGCGGCATTTTCCGGATTGGCGAATGCGTTGCCCGTGAGTGCATAGACGACCGTCCCATCAGGCGGAATCGATACGCCTCCCGCACCCCATATACCGCCCCCGTCTGGCCCGCTTGCGCCGTCTGGGTACCAGCGTTGCAGAATCGCAGCTGGGTTGGTGGTGGACGCGTGGACAACCTGTCCATGGTACGGCTCCGTATCGCAGGGGTCGCCGGCTGTCGCCACGTATATCGACGAACTATCGGGACTGAGCGTCAAGCCGCCATAGACCATCGTTGTTGGAGAAGCGTTGGCTGCGTCTAGAAGTGGCAGGTTGAAGCCCGGGAGATCCACGCCGGTCTCCAGGTCGTACGCATGCAGGTAGCCTCGCCCGCTCACAACGAAAATCCGGTTGTTGGCATGGTCGATGACGGGCGTGCCCTGCACCCCGATCTTGCCTTGGAACAGCCCGGTGCAGTTCTTCGTCAAGATAGCTTGAGGGATAGGGGCGCTTTGCCAAATGACCGCCCCTGTCGCGGCATTCAGTGCCCATGTAGTGTTCCCCTCTGTCGCAACATAGACGATATCGGTTGGCACCCCCTTGATTGTCACCCCGGTAGCCAGTACCGGCTGAGTCAGGATGGCACCGTCCAGGACAAGTGACTTCCAGTGCTGTTGCAACGTCGTCACGTTGGTCTGGGTGAGCACCGTCTCGACTGAGTTATACCCAGTCCGCTGCCTGTTCATGCCATACGTCGGCCAGTCGGTCGTCGTAAAGGTTGGCGCGGCGACGGCCCCTGGTGTCCGGCTCAATGTAGCTTTAGTCGCTGCTTCGGGAGCTTGGTACGGCGTATCCACCGCCGGCCCGGTATCGTCGAGGAACTTATTCGGATTGATCTTGTCTCCGCCGTTCTGTTTGTCTACGTCCGATCCATCGAGGGCGAAGGCTGGCGGCACTTTCGGTCCGACGCCAGACGGGTGCGTGCCATGAGGGAATGGGTTCAGTGCGTTTGACGACGCCTGAGCGGCTGTTGCAAGACCCGGCGCAGATGCCGCAGCCGGTGCCGCGTTCGAACTTTGCGCTTGTGCGCCCGAGGCCGCCATGCCGGCGAGGATCAAAGCTGCAACGAGCCGAAAACGTCGATAACGTTGTGTGCGTTATTCATGTAGCCACCTCTTGGAAATATTAGCAAATCGTGAGGTTAATCCTAGGCCATCAAAAATCAAGCGCAGGAAATGTCCGCTAGGGACTACGATCTGGCGGACAAAGAATTGTCCCTATTGAGTAATGCAAGGCTCACACACCGTTCGGCTGCTTCATCCGAATGCGCGATTTCGCTGGAAGCAGATCGGCACACCCGGCGACCCCGTCCAGAGCGCTAGTCGCTAGCGCTTTTAAAGAAATGGGGCAATAAACACCCGCTTCGGCGGCGACGCGAGCGACAAGTCCGCGGGCGGCGGCGAGTATCCGTTACAGGACGGTTTCGGCTGGACCAATGGCGTGCTGCGCGTGCTGATGCAGCTCTATCCGGATGCGGTGAGTTCGACGAAGCGGGCCGATCTGCCGGGCGGTGCGGTCGGGGTATCGGATGCGGCGGCATCGACGGCGGCCGCGCCGCAGACGTCGCACAGTACGTCGCGCGCGGGCCATTAGTTATGGAGGAGGTATTAGCGATACCAGGATGACGGGTTGACTGCCTGATGGCGCCGCACGCCGTTACGATGCTTTCGATAGCTCGACCGGCTTCTAGTCAACCTGGAAACTCCCAAAGATGAATCGCAAGCTCGACGTCCCATCGGCGGAACCGCTGCCGCCGCAAGCGCAGGCCACGACGGCCGACGAAGCCACGG
Source organism: Paraburkholderia sp. MM5496-R1 (assembly GCF_050436205.1). NCBI lineage: Bacteria > Pseudomonadati > Pseudomonadota > Betaproteobacteria > Burkholderiales > Burkholderiaceae > Paraburkholderia > Paraburkholderia sp. MM5496-R1. Next base: position 842,098 of record NZ_JBNDLT010000003.1, on the reverse strand, counting down.
CGCACTGGCAGCGCAATCTTGGCGTATGCGTGTTCGGCTCGTTCACGACCATCGTCGCGATGACGCTGCTGCTGCCGTTCCTGCCGCTTTACGTCGAGCAACTCGGCGTCAAGGATCACGCGGCGATCGTGCAGTGGTCCGGCGCCGCGTTCGGCGCGACCTTCTTCAGTGCCGCGCTTGTCGCGCCGCTGCGGGGCAAGCTCGCCGACCTCTACGGCCGCAGGCTGATGCTGATTCGCTCGAGCCTCGGCATGGCGGTCGCGATGTCGCTGATCGGCATGGCGCACTCGGCGTGGCAACTGGTCGCGTTGCGGCTGCTCGCGGGGCTGCTGGGCGGCTATGCGTCGGGCTCGATGATCCTCGTCGCGACGCAGACGCCGAAGGCGCGTTCGGGCTGGGCGCTCGGCGTGCTGTCGTCGGGGATCATGGCGGGCAATCTGGTCGGCCCGCTGATCGGCGGCTTCCTGCCGCCGTTGATCGGCATCCGCGCGACCTTTTGGGCCTCGGGCGCGGCGATCTTCGTCGCCTTTCTCGCGACGGCGTTCCTGATTCGGGAAATGCCGGTTCGCAAGCGCGCGGACAGCGCGCCGAAGCAGGGCGCGTGGGCCTCGGTGGACGACAAGGGGCCGGCCATCGCGATGCTTGCCACGGGTCTGCTGCTGATGGTCGCGAACATGTCGATAGAGCCGATCATCACCGTCTACGTCGCGCAGCTCACGAAGCCGCAAAGCGTGACGATGGTCGCGGGCTTCGTGATGTCGGGCGCGGCGCTCGGCAGCATGATCTCGTCGTCATGGCTGGGTAAGTTCGCCGATCGCGTCGGGCACTGGAACGTGATCGTCGGCTGCCTCGCCGTCTCCGCGCTGCTGCTCGTGCCGCAGGCGTTCGTCACCGCGAGCTGGCAGTTGACCAGACCAGCACCTTTCCATTCGGCAGATTAGCTGCTGCCACCGGCACTAGTGGCAAAGAAATCGGTGCAGACCACTGCGACGGCGGCGCGGTCTGCGCTGCTACATCCTCGCACGTCGCAATCAACATCGACCCGAGGACTATCAGGGTCAACGTTTTTTTGTCCGTTACTGACGACTTTGGATAACTCAGTGAGGTAAGCCCCCGGCTTTGCCGGGGGACTCACCAAGGTTTGACCTTTACGACGGTCAGCGCGAATTTCCTACCTCTGCCAAGAGAAGGAGATTCACGATGAAAGAGTATCAAAGCCTGAGCCATACGCGATGGGACTGCAAGTACCACGTGGTGTTTATCCCGAAGCGCCGGAAGAAACGGATTTTCGGGGCGTTGCGGCGGCAGCTTGGGGAAATGTTTCATGAGCTGGCGTCCCACAAGGAATCGAAGATTGTCGAAGGGCACCTGATGGGGGATCACGTTCACATGTGTCTGAGCATTCCGCCGAAGTATGCGGTATCGAATGTGGTCGGCTACATCAAGGGCAAGAGCGCGATTCAGATAGCGCGAAAGTACGGAGCCCGGCAACGAAATTTCACGGGCGAGCATTTTTGGGCCCGAGGCTACTTCGTTTCCACTGTGGGGTTGGACGAGCACATGGTGCGAGCGTACATCCGCAATCAGGAAGAAGAGGGCGAGCGGTATGACCAGATGAAGCTGGCCATGGAGTAAGCCGCCTCGGGCGGCTCACGGTTTTATGGGCGCCTTTGAGGCGCTCACAATCTCAAGCCACCGGCTTTGCCGGTGGTATTTGACTTGCTGGAAACAGATTTCCTTTCATCGCGATGCCCCCTTTTTCGGGTTACATGTATGGCTGGTGTGATCGGCAACTTTGGTCAGGCAAATCACTTCGAACGTATTCAAACTCCCAGTACACCGAGAACATCACAAACTTCTTCGACTCGTGGAAGATCAGCGCTGCGCCAGCGCAACAACGCGTCGTGATCGAAGCAATAGACATGGGTCGAATGATCGGCGACATTGCGTGGCAGCGATGCGCGCCCCGCCAACTCAGTTCGTGTTCGGTCGACGTCATCTGGCGCCAGCGTGACCGCATTCCATCGCGGACCGGCATTGAAACGCAGGAGCCATTCGCGCAACGCGGACGGTACATCGCCAAATGGGTCGATTCCAATCGAGAGCAAGCGGATGGGATAGCGTGTACGGGCTTGTAGCATCCGGTCTTGAACGGCGCTGAATAGCGCTCCCTGTAGGGGGCAAACCGAACTGCAACCCGTGTAAATCGTCTGCACCGCAGTGATGCCTTCACGCAACAACGCTTCGAGCGTTCGGGTCGTGCCAGTCTGGTCGACTACCGAAACATCGGTGAGGCGAACGGGCGGTCTGACCGGCCCCATGTTTCCATGCTGAGCATGAACTTTCGCCGATACCGCCGCCGCCACGGCTAGAGCGGTTGCGTGCAACATCTCCCGGCGCGTCCACGCGGTCATGTCACCACCCTTACAGTGCCGTCCTGATGTATCGAAACGCCAGGCATTGCAACGGACCCATGCGCGACGCCGATCGGAACAAAATGCCGTTGCGGGCACTCGACAAGAAAAAGAGTGCTGTTTTTCAGTCCGAGTGCGACACAAATGCTCAGGAGATTTAAGTAGGCGTGTTGCGAACGCTGTCTCGACGGTAAGCATGTCAGGCGGGATCGACTCCGTTCAACGCGGGACGCGGGGAATGACTTCGAAGCACTCCTATCAGCGGAATCTTCCGCGAATTGCTCTAGGACAATATTTTTCCGCCTCGTTTTGGCCTCACTATGGAGATCGAGCAAGACGACGCGACTCCATATGGAGCCAGCGCCCGCCACAACGGAGGAGCAGCGGTGATCGAGCAGTGGCGCGAGGCCGTGCGCGCGGTGCACGGCGTGGAATCGAAATACAAGCGACTGGTCAAGGCGATTGCCGGCGACATCGAGAACACGTCGCTGCCGCCGGGCGCGCGCCTGCCGCCGCAGCGCGACGTCGCCGCCGAACTCGCGATCAGCGTGCAGACCGTGACCAACGCGTACAAGGAACTGGAGCGGCAAGGCCTGATCCGCTGCGAGGTCGGGCGCGGCAGCTTCGTCGCGGCGCGCGTCACCGAAACGATGTCGAGCTACATGCTCGATACGGCCGAGCGTTCGGTGGTCGACTTTTCGATCGCGCGCATCATTCACACGTCCGAGCATGACGCGATGTGGCGCAAGGTCTGCGCGACGCTGTCGACGCTCGACGATCAGCCGTGGATTCGCGCGTTCCGGCCGATCGCGGGCTTCGAGCATCATCGTCAGGCGGGTATTGCATGGCTCGCGTCGCTCGGCATGCCGGCTTCGGCCGATACGCTGCTCGTCACGAACGGCGCCGCCCACGGCATTTTTCTCGCGCTCGCTTCGCTGGTGGGGCCGGGCGACACCGTGCTGTGCGAAAGCCTGACGGATCACGGCGTGATAGGTTCGGCCAACGTGCTCGGCTTCACGCTGAAGGGCCTCGAGATCGACGAGTACGGCATTCACCCCGAGCATTTCGAGGAGATGTGCGACAGCGAGCGCATCTCGGCGCTCGTCTGCACACCGACGCTGAACAATCCGACCGTCGCGTTGATGCCCGATTCGCGGCGTCGCGCGATTGCGAAAATCGCCGAACGCTATGGCGTATACGTGATCGAGGACGACGTGTACGGGCCGTTGCCGGCCAAACATTCCACGCCCATTTCGAGCCTGATTCCGGATCTTTCGTTCTACTGCACGAGTTTTACGAAGTCGGTGATGGCCGGCTTGCGCATCGGTTATATGACGACGCCGCGCCGGCTTGCGCTGCGCGCCGAGAGCGTACTGCGCGTGAGCAGTTGGATGGCGACGCCGCCGATGGCCGAGGTCGCCGCGCGCTGGATTGTCGACGGCACGGCCGCGCGGCTCGTCGAAATTCAGCGCGAGCGGCTCGGGCGGCGTCAGTCGCAATTGCAGCAGACGCTCGGTAAATATGTCCTGGGCGCGCATCCGCAGGCGCTTTCGGCGTGGCTGCGGGTGCCCGATCACTGGCGCACCGATCGGCTGGTGCGCGAACTGCGCAACCGCGACATCGCAGTCACGTCGCCCGATCCGTTTCTCGTGCGCGACGCCGACCGGCCCAACGCGGTGCGGGTTTGCGTCGGCGCCGAGGTCAGCGAAGACGCCTATAAAGCCGCGCTCGAAACGATGCGCGACGTGTTCGAGCAGTACCCGCAGGTGCACGATTTCACCTGATCGCGCCGGTGCGCGAATTGCGTAACGCGCTGACCGAAATGAACTAGGACAATAAAAATCCTTTTTTAGAACACTAGACTGGGCTGCATGGAAAGCGATGCGGTCGCGAGTCACTGCGTTTATCTGCGATAGCCGTGCCCGCATCGAATAGCGAATCGACCTCTTTGATGCAGGGCCTGGTGCATGTCCGTTCCATCGTCAACCAATCTTTCGTTAGCCGACATTTACCGCGCGCGCAGCCGTATCGACGGTCGCGTATGCCGAACGCCGCTCGTCGAATCGCCGAGCCTGTCGGCGCACGCGGGCACGCCGGTCTATCTGAAACTCGAAACCGTGCAGCCGACCGGCAGCTTCAAGCTGCGCGGCGCGACCAATGCGCTCGCGCAGGTGGCCGAGCAGGGCTGCACTCGCGTGGTGACCGCATCGACCGGTAATCATGGCCGCGCGCTCGCGCATGCGGCGCGCGCGCTCGGTATGGACGCGACCGTGTGTCTGTCGCGCCTCGTGCCCGCCAATAAGGTCGACGCGGTACGGGCGCTCGGCGCGCACGTGCGCATTACCGGCCAAAGTCAGGACGAGGCCGAGCACGAAGCATTGCGGCTCGCGCGCGAAGAAGGCTATGCATACGTGCCGCCATTCGACGATCCGCGCGTGATCGCCGGACAGGGCACGATCGGGCTCGAAATCGTCGAGGCCTTGCCCGATGTCGCGAACATCGTCGTGCCGTTGTCGGGCGGCGGACTGTTTGCCGGCATCGCGCTCGCGGCGAAAAGCACCAATCCCACGATTGGCTTGACCGGCGTCACGATGGCGCGCGGCGCCGCGATGCATGCGAGTCTCGCCGCCGGTCGGCCGGTGCTGGTCGAGGAAGTCGACACGCTCGCCGATTCGCTCGGCGGTGGCATCGGACTCGAAAACCGCTATACGTATGCGCTGACGCGCGATCTGATCGACGAGACGGTGCTGCTCGACGAGGCGTCGATTGCGCGCGGCATCGCGCATGCGTATCGGCAGGAACGGCTCGTCGTCGAAGGCGCGGCGGCGGTGGGGATTGCCGCGGTGCTCGATCGCGCGCTGCCCGCTGAACGCATCGCGCGCGGGCCGCTCGTGCTCGTCGTGACGGGCGCGAACATCGATATGAATCTGCATCGGCGGATCATCGGCAACGAATCCTCGCAAGCCGCGCCGTCACCGAACTCACACACCCCATCATGACCTCGATCACGCTCCTTGGCGAAGCCGAGCTTCGCAAACTCGTGCCGCTCGATCTCGCGGCCATCGATCAGATCGAAGCCGCTTTTGTCGCGCTCGCGACCGAGGCGGTCGCGATGCCGCCGATCCTGCGGCTCGATCTGCCCGCGCATAACGGCGAAGTCGACGTGAAGACCGCGTGGCTGCCACGCCTCGACAGCTTCGCGATCAAGGTCAGTCCAGGTTTCTTCGACAACCCGTCGCTCGGTCTGCCGAGCCTGAATGGTCTGATGCTGGTGTTGTCGGCGAAGACCGGGCTGACCGAAGCGGTGCTGCTCGACAACGGCTATCTGACCGCGATACGCACGGCGGCCGCCGGCGCGGTCGCGGCGCGCTGGCTCGCGAAAGCGCACACGCCGCAGGTCGCGGTGATCGGCGCGGGCGAGCAGGCGCGTTTGCAACTGCGGGCCTTGATGCTGGTGCGCCGCGTCGAACACGTACGCGTCTGGGCGCGCGACGCGGCGAGCGCGCTGCGTTTCTCCGCGGAAGTGAACGACACGCTCGGCGTGCGATGCGATGTCGCGGCCAGCGTTCATGACGCGCTCGCCGAAGCGGACGTCGCGATTACCACCACGCCGAGCCGCACGCCGCTGATCGAAGCCGCCGATCTGCATCCGGGCCTGCACGTCACCGCGATGGGTTCGGACGCCGAGCACAAGAACGAGATCGCGCCGGCCGCGCTGGCGGCGGCGCGCTACGTATCCGACCGCGCGCAGCAAACGCGCGTGCTTGGCGAACTGCATCACGCGCTCGCCGCGGGCACGATGCGTGACGATGCGGCGATCGTCGAATTGGGCCAGGTGATCGCGAAACAGGCCGCGGGCCGCACGAGCGACGCCGACGTGACGATCTGCGATCTGACCGGAACCGGCGCGCAGGACACCGCTATCGCCGCGCTCGCATTGCAGCGCGCGCGTGCCGCGAAGGCGGGAACGACATTCGGCAACGACGCGCCGCTTAAATGACGCGCGATGAACGGCAATACGCCGCGCAAGCGGCTCACGAAGGAGTAGTACAGATGCGGGCATCCCCGATTCAACCGACGGTCGATTTCAATGCCGACGGCGAACAGCATGGTTTCCTGAAGCTGCCTCATTCGCACGACGTCTCCGCATGGGGCGCGGAGATGATCCCCATCACCGTGATCAGCAACGGCGAGGGACCGACCGCGCTGCTAACGGGCGGCAATCACGGGGACGAATACGAAGGGCCGATTGCGCTGTCGAAGCTCGCCGCCACGTTGAAGGCGAGTGACGTACGCGGGCGCGTGATCATCGTGCCGTTCATGAATTTTCCGGCGTTTCGCGCGGGCACGCGCACGTCGCCGATCGATCACGGCAATCTGAATCGCAGCTTTCCGGGCAAGCCGGACGGCACCGTGACCGAGAAGATCGCCGATTATTTTCAGCGCTATCTGCTGCCGCTCGCCGACTATGTGCTCGATCTGCACGCGGGTGGCCGCACGCTCGACTTCGTGCCGTTCGCCGCGATTCACGTGCTGCCCGACACGACGCAGCAGGCGCGCTGCGAGGCAGCGATGCGCGCATTCGGCGCGCCGTACTCGATGCGGATGCTAGAACTCGATAGCGTCGGCCTTTACGACACGGCCGTCGAGGAAGCGGGCAAGGTGTTCGTGTCGACCGAACTCGGGGGTGGCGGCACGGCGACCGTGCAGAGCGTGGCGATTACGGAGCGTGGTGTGCGCGGCTTTCTGCAGCATGCGGGAATCATCAGGCGAGATGAAGCAATGGGTCACTCGAGCGCGAGCACGAGCACGAGCACGAGCGCGCCGCGCACGACGACGCTGCTCGATATGCCCGACGGCACCTGCTACACGACGAGCGAGCACGACGGCCTGCTCGAATTGTGCAAGGACCTCGGCGACATGGTCGACGGCGGCGAGGTGATCGCGCGGATTTACGACGCGAAGCGCACCGGCGCCGTGCCGATCGAGTATCGCGCGCGACGCGGCGGCATGCTGGCCGCGCGGCATTTTCCGGGGCTCGTGCGGATTGGCGACACGGTTGCGGTGGTCGCCGACGTGCTCGAACGAGGCATACCGGTAACGGTCTGAACGCGCGATGAAATTCGACCGCTACGATCTCGCGATTTTGCGCATTCTCGCGAGTGATGGACGCATCACGAAGTCGCGCCTCGCCGAAGAAATCAATCTGTCGATTTCGCCGGCATGGGAGCGCGTGAAGCGCCTCGAAGAAGAGGGCGTGATTCGCGGGTATCGCGCGGATATCGATTGGGTGCGCGCGTTCAAAGGCAGCCGCGTGGTGGTCGAGGTCACGCTCGCGCGTCATACCGCGCCGGACATGCGGCGCTTCGAGGAGCGCATCGCGGCCGCGCCCGAAGTCGTGCAATGTCTCGCGACGGGTGGCGGTGTCGACTATGTGATGCAGGTGCTGTCGCGCGATATCGACCACTATCAGCGCTTCATCGATACGCTGCTGACCGACGACTTGGGCATCGAAAAGTACTTCACCTATATCGTCACAAAGGTGGTGAAAAGCGGGGCCGAAGGCTTGCCCGAATGGGCGGAACAATCGATTGGCGAGAACGGCTGAGTGGCGCGCTACTTGCGGTCGACGTACGACGAAAAGCCCCACCCGAAAAAACGATAACCATGCGGGCGAATTGCAGAAAAAACGTAGCCTTCGAGAAGCGACAACAAAAAAAACCGCAGTGCCGCCGGACCTACAGTGATAGCAGACATCGCACAGAGGAGGTCGTCATGTTGCTGGGTCATCCGGTCTTATTCAAATCGCTGTGCTACGTGGATGGACGCTGGGTTCATAGCGCGAGCGCCGCGAGCGTCGCGGTGCAGAATCCCGCGAATCAGGAAGTGCTCGGCCATGTGCCAATGCTCGACGCGGCGCAGATCACCGCCGCGGTCGATGCCGCGCAGCGCGCGTTCGACACGTGGCGCTGGGTGCCGGTCGCCAAACGTTCGGCGCTGCTGTTGCGCTGGCATGAACTGATTCTGCGTCATCAGCAGGATCTCGCCGCGATTCTGTCGCTCGAACAGGGCAAGCCGCTTGCTGAAGCGCGCGGCGAAATTGCGTATGGCGCGAGCTTCGTCGAATGGTTCGCGCATGAGGTGCGGCGCCTGAATGGGCGCACGATTCCGACCCATATCGATGGCGCTCATCTGGGCACGATCGTCGAGCCGGTCGGCGTGGCCGCGCTGATCACGCCGTGGAATTTCCCGTGCGCGATGCTCACCCGCAAGGCCGCCGCCGCGCTCGCCGCCGGTTGCACGGTGGTCGCGAAGCCCGCGCACGAGACGCCGTTCTCCGCGCTCGCGCTCGCGCAACTCGCCGAAGAAGCGGGCTTTCCGGCCGGCGTGTTCAACGTCGTGCTCGGCGAGCCGCAAATGGCGATGGAAACGCTGGTTTCAGATAGCCGCGTGCGCTCGGTCAGCTTCACCGGCTCGACGCGTGTCGGCGCCCTAGTGATGCAAACGGCCGCGCGGGCAGGCATCAAGAAGACCGCGCTCGAACTGGGCGGCAACGCGCCTTTCATCGTGACCGAAGATGCGGACCTCGAACAGGCCGTGCGCGTCGCGGTCGCGGCGAAGTTCCAGACCTCGGGCCAGGACTGTTGCGCGGCAAACCGGATCTTCGTCGCGCGTTCGTTGTATGAAGCGTTCGTCGCGCGATATAGCGATGCCGTGAAGGCGTTGAAAGTGGGCGGCGCATTCGACCCGAACGTGGACGTCGGCCCGCTGATGCACCAGGCCGCGTTCAATACGACCGTGCAGCGCGTCGCCGACGCGCGTGAGAAGGGTGCGCGTGTCACGGTAGGCGGCGCGGCGCACGAGCGCGGCGGCTGGTTCTTCGAGCCGACCGTGGTCGCCGATGCGGCGCCCGGCATGCGCATTTACGACGAAGAAAATTTCGCGCCGATCTCGGCAGTCACGCCGTTCGATTCGCTCGACGAAGTGGTCGAACGCGCGAACGACACCGAGTACGGACTCGCCGCCTACGTGTGCGCGAAAGATCTGAACACCGTGTTTCAACTGATCCGCCGACTCGACTTCGCGATGGTGTCCATCAACGGCGCGAAGTTCACCGGCGCACCGATTCCGTTCGGCGGCATCAAGTCGTCGGGGCTTGGACGCGAAGGCGGCGTCGAAGGCTTCGAGCCGTTTGTCGAGACACGTTATTTCTGCCTTGGCCAGCTTGGCTTGCCGGTCAGCGACAGCGCCCCCGCTCGTGCCGCTGCACATGCGATGGCGACGGACGCAATGGCCTGAACCTACCGATTCATTCATCCAGACATCACACGAAGGAGCGACCCATGACTCAATTCGATCAACTTCTGAGCGCCGATCGCGCGCACTTCATGCATCCGTCGACGCACGCGCACGATCACGCGAGCGGCGCGCTGCCGGGCCGGATCGTGACCGGCGCGAAAGGTATCCGCATCGAGGACCATCAAGGCAAGACTTTTATCGATGCATTTGCCGGCCTTTATTGCGTGAACATCGGCTACGGCCGCACCGAAGTGGCCGAAGCGATTTACGAGCAGGCGAAGAAGCTCGCGTATTACCACACGTATGTCGGCCACTCGACCGATACGATCATCGAGCTGTCGTCGCGCATCATCGACTGGTCGCCGCAGGGCATGAAGAAGGTGTACTACGGCATGTCCGGTTCGGACGCGAACGAAACGCAGATCAAGCTCGTCTGGTACCACAACAATGTGAAGGGCCGCCCGAACAAGAAGAAGATCATTTCGCGCGAGCGCGGCTATCACGGCTCGGGCATCGTCACCGGCAGTCTCACGGGATTGCCGAGCTTCCACCAGTTCTTCGATCTGCCGATCGAGCGCGTCAAGCATACCGTGTGTCCGCACTGGTATCGTCGCGCGCCGGCCGGTATGAATGAAACGCAGTTCGTCGCGTACTGCGTCGACGAACTCGAAAAACTGATCGCGCGCGAAGGCGCCGATACGATCGCGGCCTTCATCGGCGAACCGGTGATGGGCACGGGCGGCATCGTACCGCCGCCGGCCGGTTACTGGCCCGCGATCCAGCAGGTGCTGAAGAAGCACGACATCCTGTTGATCTGCGACGAAGTGGTGTGCGGTTTCGGCCGGCTCGGCTCGAAGATGGGTGCGCAGCACTACGGCATTCAACCCGATCTGATCACTGTCGCGAAGGGTTTGACGAGTGCTTACGCGCCGCTGTCCGGCGTGATCGTCAGCGAAGGCGTATGGGACGTGATCGATAAGGCATCGCAGGAATCGGGTGCGTTGGGGCATGGCTGGACCTATTCGGGCCATCCGATCTGCGCGGCGGCGGCGCTCGCCAACCTCGAGATTCTCGAACGCGAGAACCTGATGCAGAATGCGGCACAAACCGGCGCTTATCTGCTGAAGCAATTGCATGCGGCGTTCGACTCGCATCCGCTCGTCGGCGAAGTGCGCGGCGTGGGCATGCTGGCCGCGCTGGAGTTCATGGCCGACAAGGATGTCCGCACGCCGTTCGATGCGGCGCTGAAGGTCGGGCCGCGTGTGTCCGCTGCCGCGATGCAGCGCGGACTGATCGCGCGGGCGATGCCGCACGGCGACATTCTCGGCTTTGCGCCGCCGCTGGTGACGTCGCGCGGCGACGTGGACGAGATCGTGAAGCTGACGCGCGAGGCGGTGGATGAGGTGGCGTCGCAGGTGTTTACGCCGGCTGCTTCGCTTTGATCAAGTGAGGTGAAGGAGAGCCTCGGCCGCTGTCATGTCATGCGGTCGGGGCTTTTATTTGCTTCGTGCGGTAGTGGCGCCATAGCTTCATGATGGCCACATAGGCAAGCGCTGCCACGATCAATTCAATAGTCATCCACACCACGAAATACAAATCCTCGGGATCGCGAGTACCGAGCCAATCCGAAACACGCCACCATGCATGCGCTTCGCCTTCTGTCCACTCATTGGATAGTGGGATATAACGGGCTGATATAAAAAACAACCCAATGAACAGCGCGACCTTGAATAGTCTACGGACAAGCGTTGCCATACGTGATGACCTCGATGACTGTCATTCGTTATCTCTCACTGTGCGCCTTGTTCGTCGATAGTGCCGCCATAGCTTCATGATCGCCACGTAAGCTAGAGTCGCCGCGATAAGATTCATCGCGACCGTCACCGCGAAAAATAGGTCATCGGGATCGCGGATACCAAGCCGGTTGGCCATATGTAGCCATGCAAGCTCCTGGCTTCTGGGCATCGGTATGGGGTACGTGTGAACGTAAGGCAGGAAAAGACGGAACAGGCCGCAAAACAGCACGACCTTGAAAAGTCTACGGACAAGTGTTGCCATACGTGATGACCTCAATAGTTCCGTATGCCCGCAGGCCCGAACTGCGCGCGGGGATGGTGACAGTATGCAGAAGCGCGTTGCGGATTCTCATGAAATCGCGATAGCTCGGCAGTGTGATGCAGCCAAGTGAAATACCGCGGCCGCCTGCCGGATGCAACCGGAACTGCCCGCGCTTAATTCCATTAACCCAGGTTATGTCGTCAACGCTGCCATCATCCCGGTACAACGCGAACCACTCTTCGTGATGGGACGGACGGCCGACAATTGTATTCAGGCTGTCTTTGGCCTGCGCGTAAAGCCGAGAGCCGATGCCGCCCGTGGGCCGGTCTACGATCCAGTATTTTCCGGCAGGTATCGGGCCGTTATTCGGCACCGCCGTGCATCCGCCCCGATTCAGGTATTGGTCATTACCAGAAAAGGCGTTGAATGTTCCAATCCCGAAAATGGTCAGCGGTGACAGAGGTTCGTTATTCACTAAAAACTTTCCCATATAAGCCATTTTTCAAGCCCCTTATTCGCGCTCATTCCACGAGTCTGTGTATTTGATGTTGCTATCAAGGTAATGCCACGTGATACGGTCATACATCATGGAGACCGATTCAACGTGATTGAGTGCGGACGCCTGCGCCAGCTTGGTATTGGCCATGCCGGGGCTGATGCCGCACACTTTCACGCCTTCGAGCGTCATCACAAAATAGACTTCTTCTTTTCCTGCATCGTTGATGCGATACCACTTGATCTCCGCAGACGTCAGGCGTTTGCCCCTTCGCCACGGCCTTGTAAAGATAGGGCGTTGTTGCAGATAGGGCGTTGCTGCATCAAACTCTTTTTCAAACGAAACCGGGGAGTGCGTGCGCCGGTAATTCTCCCGTTGGCGTTATCGACCGGCAGGTTAACGCCGTGACCGAAACTGATAAGTTCAATACTTCCTTCCCGATCCTGAACGGTTGACGAACCCTTGATATCTGCACCGCCATCATCCTTTAGCCACATATGTGCGGGAATGCCCATGCTGAGTAAATGCTCCTTTGATTGAAAGCAGCGTTGATTTTCGGGAAAGGCGCACCTTGTCTGAGCGGCGCCTTCGCTACGCTGCCCCTAATGATGGACGACCGGACAGTGATTCAAGGCAAAGAAAAATGTAAATTGACAACAATTAACGATCGTTAGGCGCGAAAAAAAGCCCGCCTTGAAGGGCGGGCTCGCAGTGTGCCTGGTTCGCCGTCGAGGATTAATTGCAGCGGCCGGCGGCTTTATTGCATCGAGCGTCAGCGTGCGACCGAGTCGCCATAATGCCGATCCGGAATCACGACGATATTGCCAACAAAGCGCTTTTCCATGAACCGCGTCTGCGCATCATGAAACTTCGACAACGGATAACTCGCCGCGAGAACCGGCCGGATCGTCCCGTTCTGAATATAGTCGAGCACGCGTTTGAACGCACCGCGCGTGCCCTGCGACGATCCATTCAACTGCAACTGCTTCAGATACATCGTGCGCAGATCGAGCTGCACGACCGGACCTGCGATCGCGCCCGCGGTCGTATATCGCCTCTCGGGCCGCAGTACGTTCAGCAGCTTGCCGAACAGCGCCCCGCCGACAAGATCGGCGACTACATCGACGGCCCGCCCCTCGGTCATCCGTTCGACGTCCCCGACGAAATCGCCGCTGTCGCGCAGCATCACCCCTTGCACGCCGAGCGCTATCACGGCCTCTTCCTTACCCTTGCTGACCACCGCATACGGAATCGCGCCGCGCGCGCGGCACAGCTGGATGATGGCCGAGCCGACGCCGCCGGACGCGCCGGTAATCAGCACCGTTTCGCCGTGCTTGACGGCCCGCGCGTTCGATCATTTGCTCGCCGGTGTGATAAGCGCACCAGAACGTGGCAAGTTCGGCGTCGGAATAGCTGGAGTCGACCCGATGCGCGTTTTCCGCGGGCACGGCCGTGTATTCGGCGTAGCCGCCGTCGCGGCCGTGGCCGATGTAGTCGATATCGGCGAGGCTGTCGTCGTCGCGGTTGTAGATCGACGCGTCGACGATCACGCGCTCGCCGATACGCGCGTCGCTGACGCCGCGACCCACCGCGACCACGCGTCCGACGATATCCGCGCCCTGAATGCGCGGAAACGTCAGCGTCGAGCGGCCGCGTCGCCACGTCGACACCGCTTGCGGATCGTCCTCGGTGCCGTAGGCGCCCTGGCGGACCCACACGTCGGTATTGTTGAGACCGCATGCGGTGACGTGGATCAGTACCTCGCCAGCCGCGCACGAGGGCACCGGCACGTCGTCGCGATAGACCAGTTTGTCGAGGCCACCGTGCGCGGTCAGCACGACGGCCTTCATCGTTTTCGGAAGCATGTTGCCCCTTTCGTTGATACGGGCGTCGTGCTTCGCGAGTTCACGCGGGCACGACGCCCGCGCAATCACGGTTTGACGAACAGCTTGCGTGGCGTCCTGCAAAAGGTCTCGACGCCGGTCCGCGTAATCAAAATGCTCTCGGTGATTTCCAGGCCCCAGTCGTCGAGCCACAGGCCCGGCATGAAGTGAAACGTCATGCCGGGTTCGAGGACCGTCTTGTCCCCAGGACGCAGGCTCATCGTGCGCTCGCCCCAGTCCGGCGGATAGCTTGCGCCGATCGGATAGCCGCAGCGGCTGTTCTTCTCGATGCCGTATTTATGCAGCACCGCGAAAAACGCATTGGCGATGTCCTCGCAGGTATTGCCCGGTTTCGCCGCGGCGAGCCCGGCCTCGATCCCTTCGACCACCGCACGCTCGCCCTCGATGAAATGCTTCGGCGGCTTGCCGAGGTACACGGTGCGCGACTGCGGGCAGTGATAACGCTTGAAGCAGCCGGCAATTTCGAAGAACGTGCCGGCGTCCTTCGCGAACGGCGTGTCGTCCCAGGTCAAATGCGGGGCGGCCGCGTCGGCGCCGGTCGGCAGCAGCGGCACGATCGCCGGATAGTCGCCTCCATAACCATCGATGCCGGTAATGCCTGCCGAGTAGATCTCCGCGACGAGGTCGTTCTTGCGCATACCCGGTTCGATTCGCTCGACGATATGCGCGTGCATCTTCTCGACGATGCGCGCGGCCACGCGCATGTACTCGATCTCGCGCGCGGATTTGACCGCGCGTTGCCAATTGACGAGGCCGGTTGCGTCCTGCCATTTCGCGTCCGGCAAATGCGCGACGAGCGAGCGATAAGCGGCGGCGCTGAAATAGTAGTTGTCCATTTCGACGCCGATCTTCGCGTTGGCCCAGCCGCGTGCGGCGATCACGTCGCGCGCGAGGTAGTCCATCGGATGACGCGCGGTGGATTGCACGTAATGATCCTGATAGCCGACGATCTGATCGTGCTGCATGAAGACGGTGCGCTTGGCACCGTTCGCGTCCTGACCGCGGCCGAACCAGACCGGCTCGCCATCCAGCGCGAGCAGCACGCACTGATGCACGTAAAACGACCAGCCGTCATAGCCGGTGAGCCAGGCCATATTGGTCGGGTCCGACACGATCAATAGTTCGATGCCGGCCGCCTGCATGGCCTTGCGCGTCTTGGCAAGACGCGCGGCGTACTCGTCGCGTTCGAACGGCAGGCGCACGACGGGCGCCGCGATTCGCGATTCGTGTTGCGTCGTATCTAACATCTTCCCCTCTCTATGAGCGTGACGTCGTTGCGGAAAGTGGCGCCCGGTGCAAGTGAACGGGGCGTCCACGGGTATCTCTCGCCGCAGTCTAATGCCGCGAAAAAACGCCGCTGAATGTGCTAGTTCAATGTTCGCGACGTTATCGACGGACGCTGCGTGTTTGTTGCAGTACACGCTGCGCCGCCCTTGCCCGCGTGTAGAAAAGAATTGTTCTAGAGCAATCTGGATCGCAAATATGGCTGCGTATTCTGGTTCGCACTACATGTACGACGAACGGGATCGAATCGATATGAACACCGCGCGAGTTACCGATCTGTTGAGCGTTTCAGGCATCGCCCCGGCAAGTCTTTTCTCCGAAGAGCGCGCGGTCGCCTCCGCAAGCACACCGGCGCGCCGAGACGAAAGCCCGGCGGGCAAGCCATTGATCCGGCTCGACCGGATCACGAAACGATATGGCGCGCTGACCGTTCTCGACGAACTGTCGCTCGACGTGATGCCCGGCGAGAAGCTCGCGCTGATCGGTCCGTCGGGATCGGGCAAGACGACGATCCTGCGCATCCTGATGACGCTGGAGACGATCGACGGCGGCCATATCGAAGTGGACGGCGAACAGCTGTTCCATATGCCGCGGCTGCCAGATGGTGCCCGCGAACGAACGGCATCTGCAAAAGATGCGCGAGAAGATCGGCATGGTGTTTCAGCACTTCAATCTGTTTCCGCACAAGAGCGTGCTCGACAACGTGACGCTCGCGCCGATGCTGACGAAGGGCGAGAGCCGTGAGTCGGCGCAGAGGCGCGCGCTCGAACTGCTCGACATGGTCGGCATGGCCGATAAGGCGAAGAGCCTTCCCGCGCAACTGTCGGGCGGGCAGAAACAGCGCGTGGCGATCGCGCGGGCGCTCGCGCTCGCACCGCGGATCATGCTGTTCGACGAGGTGGAGCAGCAACCTCGCGACCGCGTGGATGTGTTTGCGCCTTTGCGGCGAGAACGAGGCGAGGCCACAGCGGGGTCGTTTGATGACGCTGCCGTTGCTGATGCGCTGAGAGCACTGCGCGACGCCAATCATGTTGTTTTTCCCGAACGCGTGCGACGCATGCCGACGCACGCGTACGGATTACCGCAGCCGTTGCGGGCTTTATGGAAAACCCCGATGCCTGCATCGTCCTAGAACATCGTTGCGGGCGCGGGTCACCGGTATCGTGGATTCGGGCGACGTTGCCTGTGTCGCATAGAAACATCCCAGGAGAAGACATGCACTACGTACATTCATGGACCGCGCAGAGCGCGCAACCGCAGGCGCGCAGCTTGCTGCGACGCGCAATCGCGGCGTCGGCACTCGGAAACGCGACCGAGTGGTTCGACTACGGTATTTACGCCTACGGCCTGAGCTATATTTCGGCCGCGTTGTTTCCCGGCAGCACCGCGCAGGCCACGTTGTTCGCGCTCGCGACGTTCGCCATTTCGTTTCTCGTACGTCCGCTTGGCGGCCTGTTCTGGGGGCCGCTCGGCGATCGCCTCGGCCGCAAGCACGTCCTCGCGTTGACGATCATCCTGATGTCGGTCGCAACGCTGCTGGTCGGACTCGTGCCGACATACGCGAGCATCGGCTGGTGGGCACCGGTTATCCTCGTCGTTCTGCGGATGATCCAGGGCTTTTCGACGGGCGGCGAATATGGCGGCGCGGCGACTTTCATGGCCGAATACGCGCCGGACAATAAGCGCGGCTTTTGTGGCAGCTTCCTCGAATTCGCGACGCTGTCGGGCTTCTCGCTCGGCGCGTTTCTGATGCTCGGTTGCTCCGTCGTGCTCGGCAACACGGCAATGCATGCGTGGGGATGGCGTCTGCCGTTTCTGATTGCAGCGCCGCTCGGCCTGATCGGTTTCTATCTGCGCTCCAGGCTCGAAGACACGCCGGTCTTTCGCGAGCTCGAACAAACGATGCACAAGGAGCAGCATAGCTGCGTCACGCTGAAGGCATTGCTGCGCGACTATTGGAAACCGCTGATCCAACTCGGTGGACTCGTGGTTGCTTTGAATGTCGTCAACTACGTGCTGCTCGCCTATATGCCGACTTTCATGCAGAAGCAGCTTGGCATGAGCGACAACATGTCCCTGCTCGTGCCGCTGATCGGCATGCTCGCGATGATGGTGTTTCTGCCGTTCGCGGGCACGTTCTCGGATCGCGTGGGACGCAAGAACGTCTGGTGGTTTTCGCTGATTGGCCTGTTCGTCGCGGCGATTCCAATGTTCCTGCTGATGAAGCTCGGCGTGGCGGGCGCGTTCATCGGCTTTGCGGTGCTCGGGCTGTTGTACGTGCCGCAACTGGCCAGCATCTCGGCGATGTTCCCCGCGATGTTTCCGACCCAGGTCCGTTACGCGGGGATGGCGATTGCGTATAACGTGTCGACGTCGATTTTCGGCGGCACGGCGCCGATGGCGAACGAATGGCTGGTCGCGCATACGGGCAATGCGCTGGTGCCCGCTTATTACATGATGGCCGCGTGCGTGGTGGGGGCGATTGCGTTGATCTACGTGCCTGAAACGCGCGGGTGTTCGTTGCGCGGGCAAGGCATTCCGGGGAAGCAGGAAGTGATTGTTTGAGGTGACATGGCGTGGCCAACCGCGTATCGATGCAGTTCGGCCACGCGTGTTTGATTGAGCGTTTATTTCAGCTGGCTTTGCGCGAGCCTCGACTTCAGCAGTTCGTATTTCTCCCGCGACGTATCAGCGAACGCCGCCTCACGACTCGAACGCGTATCGTCGAATGGAATCGGCTCGGCAAACTGGCTGACCGTCAGATCCCATCTGCTGCCGTCGATCAGGTTGTAGAAGTGCGTGCCCCCCGACGTACGCGTCGTCAGAATCTCGCCACCGAAATAGTCCTGCATGATCAGAGACGTAACGCTGCAATGATTCTGCGCGGGATTCGTCGACGACCACGCGTGCGTGGGGCTCGACGTATCGCCGGCCCATACGCGTGCAAGGACGCGGTATAGATCGATGGGCGCCGCAAAGGTCTTCGATACGGCAGGCGTCTGTGCTTCCTGTGTCATGGCGGCAATCCTTCGTTCGATGAGCGGATAAGGTCGCGGAAAACAAAAAGCCCCGTCGTTGCCGGCGGGGCTTTCTGGCGCATGTCGCAGCGAATGATGTCTAGCGGCGTATGCGTATGCGAGTCCCCACAGGCAGTCCCACGCGGGCATGCGCATGATGATGCTTTGCAGTCGGGCGGTACGTGAGGGCTTGCATAGTGAGCGAGTGTGCCTTCGATTGCGCGACGCGTCAACGAATCATCGATAACTGCGTCGCGCTGACCGCTTACGACTTCGCGCCGCTCAGGATCGCGAGGCTCGGGCAGTAGTGCGTCGCGCTCAGATACGCGGCCTGCTGCGAGCGCACGCCTGCGCTGCTCGAGGTCGGCGGATCGATGAATACCTGCGCGTTGTTCGATCCCGCCGGTGCCGTCAGCGTCATCGTTACTGGGGATAGAAATGAACGTGGCGTGCGTCGAATCAGGCGTTCGACCGCGGATGGCTTGCGCCGATGTGCTTCAACGCAATTCAACTGCCGGACAGAACCGTGTCCTCGACTTCGTAGCGCTCATTGCCAACTGAAATCAGATTGATGCCGGCATGCTTGCGCGTCAGCGTGTCGCCGGGCATCGGCCGATCGCTCGCGGACGCGGCCGTGCCGACTACCCGGCCGTTGACGCCGAAGAAAATCGCCCGCGTCGTGCCGTCGGGCCAGTAGACCACGACCGTAGTCGATCGATCGCTGTGATGCACGACGCCGAACTTGCACATCGTTTTGGTCTGTCCGTTGCCGCGCTCGCACGGCAACGTGCCGCTCGCGCTGATAGGCGATTCCTTCACGGGCCCGTGGCCGTTCTGCGAGCCGGCCTGAGCGCTTTCAGTCGAAATCGAAATCAGCGTCACGCCTTCCGCTTCGCCGACCACGCGCGCGTGCCGCTGATGCCCGACGATCGCGCGCACGGCGGTGCTGTCGCGCGAGCCCGGACAGCCGACCAGCATCGCCATATGGTCGAGATAGTTCACGGTCGCGGCCGATTCGCCGAGCCGCCGGCATGCATCGCCCGAGTGCGGATAGCCATCGCCGAGCACGACGAACGACGCGGGCCATTCGAACTGCTTGTCCATGCCAGCAGCCTGCGCGGAAGTCGAAGCGCCACCGGCACCGAATGCAATCGCCGCAAGCGCGGCGCACAGCGCCGAAGCAAAAGACCGGGTCGTGCGTCGCATCGAAGTTCTCCTCGGCTTGCTCACGTTCGAGCCGCGCCGGCCGCCAACGCGGCCTGCGCCCGTTGCAGCCACTCGCGATTGTGCTCGCGCGCGTGGCGCGGCCAATGTTTGGCGTCATGCACGATTTCGGCATAGAGCGCGCCGGCGCGGCGGCGGTCCGCATCTTCCGGTTGCGCGGCGAGCCAGTCGGCGAACAGGCAGCGCGGCGCGACGTCGGTCGCGCAGGTCAGCGCCTGTTCGAATGCCGCGCGTGCGCCCGGCGCATTCCGCGCGGCCAGCGTGCGCGCGTTCAGCAGCGCCGGCTCGCCCTGGTTGCGTGCCCGCGGATTGACCGAGAACAGATCCGCCAACGTCGCGTCCGCGGCCGTGTAGTCGCCGAGCGCGAACTGCGAGCGCGCGAGACCGAGCAGCAGCGCGGGATCGTTTGCAAATGGGCCGTTCGCCGCGGTCTGGAAATGTTCGAGCGCTTCGCGCGGATTGCCGGCCGCGAGCAAGGCCTCGCCGAGCCGCATCCGATGCTGCACGGTCGGCGCGCGGTCGAAAGCGGCGCGCGCTTCACGCAGCGCGCGATTCGGATCGACGAATTGGGTGATCGCCTGCGTGGCCACGCGCGCGCCGCGCGAGTGGCGCAGACCCGGCAGATAGATTGCGAAGAAGTACACGACACTGCCGAGCAGCGGAAAAGCAAACAGAATGAATAGCCAGTAGATGCCCTGGTTATTGCGCATCGCGTGGACGGCGAAAAAGATCGCGATGAAAACGTGAAGACCAATTCCAAAAAAGTAGGGCATATCGATTCAACCTTCGAGCATGAGGAAAAGCGCGCCGCGAGCCCGTCTTTGGCGTAACCGGGCCCTAATGCAGCGAACCGACCCGCAGATACGCGAATAGAAGCGACAACGCCACGACGATCACGCCGGTGGCAACGACGAGACGGTTGGCCAACAGTCGGCGCATCGCAAGTCTCCTAGACGAAACTGTAGCGTTCGGAATGGTAGCGGATGCGCGGCACTTTCATTTCGCCGAGCGCCGTTTCGATCGCATCCATCATGGAGTCCGGGCCGCAGATGAAATACTCGTGATCGGCGAACTCGGGCGGGAGATGTCGCCGGAACATCGCGGCGTCGATGCGCCCGACTTCCCCGCTCCAGCCTTCGGGCGGGTCCGACAGCACATAGACGATGCGCAGATCGAGCCGCGCTTTCAGCGCATTGAGCTCCTCGCGGAAAGTCAGCGAGTCCCAAGTCTTGCCGCTGTACAGTAGCACGAGCGGACGTTGGTCGCCGCGATCGGCAAGCGAGCGGATCATGCTCATCATCGGCGTGATGCCGATACCGCCCGCGATCAGCACGTGCATGTCGGTCGGATGCCCGATCGTGAACGCGCCATACGGTCCGTCCAGATACACGCGCCGACCTGTTTCGATCGTCTTCACCTGGCTCGTGAAATCGCCGAGATTGCGGATCGTCATTTCGACGCGGCCGTTCGCGGCCTCGGCGCTCGACGAGAACGAAAAGGGGTGTCCGGTGATCCTGAACGGGCTGCCCCACACGTTGAGCCAGCCGAACTGACCGGGCTTGAAGCGAAAGCCAGCGTGGCCGTCGGGCTGCATCACGAGCGTCGTCGTGTCGCCGCGTTCGGCGCGCACTTCCGCGATCCGGTACGGACGCCTGATCATGAAGAGCGGTTTGAACAGACGCACGTACAGCAGCAGCGCTACCCAGAATGCTGTCATGCAGATCCACAGCGTGCGCTTGAACGGATCGGTCAGATAGAAGCCCCAGCCGATCATATGCAGCACGCCGCCGAAGATCGCGACTAACGCGAGCCCGATATGCGACAAATGCCACAGCTCGTAACGAATCTTCAATTGCTTGCGCCATAGCGCGGTGATCACCAGCACGATCACCGAGCCGATCGACAGGAACGCGAACCACGCGCCCCACGGTACCTCGAGCAGCGAGCCGGGCATCGCGACCTTGTCCGAGCGGATCGCGAACAGGATCAGCGGATGCGCGACGACCAGGCTGACCGCGAGCAGCGACACACGTCGATGGAAATGATAGATAACGTCCTCGCCCCACGGCTCGGTCACGTGACGAAAGCGCGCGGTGAGGCCGAATTGCAGGCCCATCATCGCGAGTCCGGAATAGCCGAGCGCCACCGAGAATTCGGTGCCGAAGTTGCGCGCGGGCGGGAGCGTGCCGGTCAGCAGCGCAAACAGCGGCGCGAGAATGAACAGTAGATAGATGACCGACCAGACGGCCTTGCGCACGAGATCTCGAGACTGCATCGGTGCTTCTCCATGCCGGGTGCGGCGGTCCCGCTCGCGCTCAGTCCGCGTTCAAACGCAGGTGGTGAGCAGCAGCGCGGGCCCGAACGTGATCACGGTCGCGACCAGCGCCGCGATCAGGGTCCAGACGACGACGGTATGCATGAACGAGCTGATGCGTTCGGGACCAGGGTCGCGGGTCGCGGCGCGATAGCGCCATAGCCAGCCGAGCGCGATCAGATGCAGCAGCAGAATGATCGCGAGACTCGCGCGCAGCGGGCCGGTGGGCCACGCGAACGCGCAGCCGATCGCGTGCAGCGCATACAGGATCACGAACGCGAGACACCAGATCGCGAAGCCGACGGCGAGCCACCACAACCGCCGCGGCGAAAGCGGACGCGCATTCATGGTCTGGCTCCCAGCACGGCGACGAGGCTCGGCAGCGCGAGCACGAGTCCAAGCGCGATGATGCCCGTCGCCAGCGTGTAATCGACCCACAGGCGGGTGAGACGCAGATCGGTCAGGCGTCGCGCGGAAACGAAGCCCGCGCCGACGCGCAGCACGTTGCTGATGAGGAACAACAACCCGACGCCCGCGTGAACTGCGATGTACGTGAGCAGCGCCGCGGCCGTCGCGCCGAGCGCATGCTCGCGCGGATTCGGTGTCACGCCGTTGATCAGCATCACGCAGGCGATGAGCGCGACGATCAGCGCGATCGCGCTCAGCCCGATCGTGCCGTGCGGTTTGCGCTCGGCGGCGGCCGCGCGCAACGAGCCACGCGTGGCGGCTGCGGCCACCGCGAGCGCGACGGCCGCGACGAGCGCGAGCCCGCGGTTCGGATGCGGCGTCACGGCTGCCGGCCAGTTCGGCGCGGCAATCCACAGGTAGAACGTGCCGAAGATCAGCGAGGTGAACAGCGTGCTGTTCGCGATCAGCGCGCAGATCATCGAAAGCCATGACGGCGAACCGACGACCTCGGTATGCGGCGGCACGCTGACGCCTCGGCCGACCGGCAGCGCGCCGTAATCGCGCGCGTGCCCCGCGCTCTGGCCCGCGTAGATGAAGAGGCCAAACGTCACGAATGCGAACGCGACCGACAGCAGATAGAACTTGAACAGCATCGCGAGCACCGCGGCGGCGGTCATGAGCGCGGTGACGAGCGGCAGATACGTCGAGTTCGGCAGCACGATCAGCTGTTCGGGCTCGCCCGACGTCATATGCACGCCTAGCGTCTCCTGCCAGCCGTTGCGCGTGAAACCGAGGTAACCCTCGCCGCGCGCTAGAGAGGTCGCTAGCTGGCCCGGGGGCACCTTTTCGGTTTCGGCGTCCATGTGCGGGATCGATGCGAATGCGTACGGCGCGGGCGGAATCGGCATCGCCCATTCGAGCGTGGTCGATTGCCACGGGTTACGTCGCACGCGTTGGCCGAAACGCAATTGCACGACGATGTCGATCACGACGAGCGCGAAGCCGATCGTCATCACGAAGCTGCCCACCGACGACAGCAGATTGAGCCAGTTCCAGCCTTCGTCGCCGCTATAGGTGAAGACGCGCCGCGGCATGCCTAGCAGGCCGGTCAGGTGCATCAGGAAGAACGTCATGTTGAAGCCGATGAACACGAGCCAGAACGCCGGCACCGAAAGGTTATGCACGGCGGTGCGCCCGGTCAGCAGCGGCAACCAGTAATAGAACGCCGCGAGCATCGGAAACGCGAGCGCGCCGGCCACCACGTAGTGCAGGTGCGCGACGACGAAGTAGGTGTCGTGCGCCTGCCAGTCGAACGGCACGATCGCGAGCATCACGCCGGTCAGCCCGCCGCACGTGAACACGAAGAAGAAGCCGAAGATGTACAGCATCGGCACGTCCCAGCGCGGGCGGCCGTGCGACAGCGTGGCGAGCCACGCGAAGAACTGGATCGCGGTGGGCACCGCGACGATCGCCGAGCCCGCCGAGAAGAACGCGAGCGCCAGATGTGGAATGCCCACCGTAAACATGTGGTGCACCCAGATACCGAAGCTCAGGAACGCGAGCGCGATGATCGCGACGACGATCGTGCGATAGCCGACTAGCTTGCGGCGCGCGAACACGGGGATCATCGTCGAGAGCACGCCGGCCATCGGCAGGAAGATGATGTACACGTCCGGGTGGCCGAACAGCCAGAACAGATGCTGCCACAGCAGCGGATCGCCGCCGCGCGTCGGATCGAAGAACGGCAGGTTGAACGCGCGCTCCACCTCGAGCAGGATCGAGCCGAGAATCAGCGGCGGAAACGCGACGATCATCATCATCGCGGTGACGAGGATGTACCACGCGAAGATCGGCATGCGATCGATCGACATGCCCGGCGCGCGTATCTTGAGGATCGAGACGGTGAGTTCCACCGCGAGCGAAAGCGCTGAAATCTCGACGAACGTGATACCAAGCAGCCACACGTCGGCGTTCAGTCCGGGCGTGTACACGTTCGAGCTGAGCGGCGTGTACATGAACCAGCCGCCGTCCGGCGCGGAGTGCAGGATCAGCGACACGGTCAGGATCGTGCCGCCGAACAGATAGCACCAGTAGCCGTAAGCGGTCAGCCGTGGAAACGCGAGGTCGCGCGCGCCGAGAAACTTCGGCACCAGGTAGACCGCGAAGCTTTCCACCATCGGGATCGCAAACAGGAACAGCATCATCGATCCATGCATCGTGAAGACCTGGTTATAGGTCTCAACATCCATGAAGGCCGCATGCGGCGTCGCGAGCTGCACGCGCGTGAGCATGCCGAGAATCCCCGCGATCGCGAAGAACACGAACGACGTGATCATGATGCGCAAGCCGAGGACGGTATGGTTGACCGAGGTAAGTCTCTGCACGCCTGGCCCGGTGGCCCAGATCGCGGCAAGCTGGCGATGCAGCCGCAGCGCGGTGATGCCCTGTGATGGCGGCTCGACGGGCACACTCATTTCTTCACCTCCCCGTTGGCGGCGGCGTTTTTGACAGCAGCCGGAAAATCTTCCGGACGATCGACGATCACGGTGAAGTGCATCCCCGCGTGACCGATGCCGCAAAACTGGTTGCATTGGCCGGCGTACTGGCCGGGCTGATCGGCCTGGATACGCAGCAGGTTGTGGTGGCCAGGGACCGCGTCGATCTTGCCCGCGAAGCGCGGAATCCAGAATGCGTGCACGACGTCCATGCTGGTCACGACGATGTCGACCGGCGTGCCCGCGGGCAGATGCAGCACGTTCTCGGTTTCGACGTTGCCGAGCTCCGGATAGCGGAAGGTCCAGCGCCATTGCTGCGCGATCGCCTCGATGCGCGCGGGCGCATGCGCGCGCAGCGGCAGCAGCAGCTCGCCCGCGTACAGCGCGTAGCAGATCAACGGGATCAGGATCACTGCCGGCAGCACGAGACCGCCGAGCACGATCCAGCGCGCGGGCGACACGTGCGAGCCCCAGCCGGGCCGGAAGACCGTCATCAGAAACAGTACGAGCACCATCGCGAAGAGGATCGCGGCGCCCGCCAGCATCACCCACCACAGCCCGGCGATCGATGCGGCGGCCGGACCCGATGGCTCGAGCGTCGAGAGCGGCCCGGTGCAGCCGGACAACGCGGCGAGCGATCCGGCTTGGACGGCCAGGCGCAAGCAGCTATGATGGTTTGCACCACCAGGCACCCGATGCGAGGACACACCATCATGGCAAACAAAGGCAATGCTGGAAACGAGACGCGAAGCGAAGTGATGCTCGAGCTGTTGCGGCTCGACAAGGGGTCGGTGGTGGCGCTCGTCGGTCATCCGATTCACGTGATGATGGTGCATTTCCCGATCGCGTTCGTCGTCGCGACGTTGGGCGTCGACGTAATCTACTGGTGGACGGGCGACCCGTTCTGGATTCGCGCCGGCTTGTGGGCCGCCGGCTTCGCGTTCTGGAGCGGGGTGGCTGCGAGCGTGGTCGGTACCGCCGAGCTGCTGCTGGTGCGCGGTATCCGCCTGAAGGAAGCGAGCTGGTCGCATGCGGTCGCCGCGATGACGCTCGTCGCGCTCGCGGGTGCGAACTGGGGCGTGCGCCTTTATTACCCCGATGAGATCCTGCCGCATGGGCTCGTGCTGTCGGTGCTCAGCTCGGTGATGACGGGCTTCGCCGGCTGGCATGGGGGCAAGCTCGTGTTCGATCATGGCGTCGGAATTCTCGTTTCGCCGAAGGAGTGATGCAGCCAGCGGCCAAGTCCACCGGGCTCGAACAGATGCGGGGCCAGCAGGTTCGAGTCGATGTGAGGCTTGGCCAGCACGATCCAGATGATCGCGACGATCACGATCAGATAAGCGATGGTCAGCGCGATCGCCGAGGCACGGCTGAACCTGCCGTCGGGCAGATACAGATCGTGCAGTACGAGGCCGGCCAGCACATGCAGCATCGCCATGATGCCGACGAATACCATCTTCGCGGTGAACCATTCGACGAAGGTGGCCTGCAGAAAAATCAGCACGGTGCCGCTCGCAATCGCGACGAAAGCGGCGGGCGAGGTCAACTCCACGAACACGAGACGCGTGATGCGGTGCAGCCGGTCGAGTTCGGTGCCCGCCACGAGCCCGCGGCGCTGCCAGAACAGATACGGCAGCACGATCAAACCGCCCGACCAGACGGCGATCGCGGCCAGATGAATGAACTTCAGCAGGGTCGTCACAGCGCGGGCTCTCTGACGCGCAGGCTTGACCAGACGAGCGAAAGTCCTGCCGCGAGATAAGGGATCATCGCCAGTACCCACATCAACAGTCCGGCGAGTTGCTGGTCGGCGAGCGGGGTGAGCCCCCACGCGGCGGTGGTCGCGAAGTGCGCGACGTAGAGCGGCACCGGCGCGAACACGATCAACGCGCCGAGCAAACCCATATGGCCGATCGTCGCGACGAGCGCCATCAGCGCGGGGCCGGTCGGCAGCGACGGCGAGAAGATGCTGCGCCACATGAGCCATGCACTGCCAAGCAAAGTAATCTGCATCAGCCAGTAGCCGGGTACCGTCGCGAGTCCCCACGCATAAGGCCCAGGCGCATGCCACAGCCAGATGATCACCGCATGAGCGGCGACCACCGGCACGAGCGGCGGATGCGCGAGGCGCGGCAGCGGAAACGCGAGGGCGAGCAATGGAGCTACTGCAGCGATCAAAATGACGTGATGAGTGACGCGTGCGGAGAACAATGCCGAGGACAACGCGCAGAGCGGCGACACGAACACGAGGGCCATCAATGCGACGGCGCCCCATCCCGCCCGTGCATTCGCCGAGCGGTTGCTGGCCACGAGCCATGCGAGCGCCGCGAGCGCGACGAGCAATGGCGGATCCGTATTCCAGCGCAGCCACAAGCTTTCAGGGACAGCCGCGGGACCACAGTAGGCGACAGGAAAATATGGCATGGGCGATGTCTTCAACGAGTCCAGGTGCTTCTTAGTACACGCAAGCAAACGCGTGACAGATAACGCCTTCGAATTGTCGGGACGGCTCACGATCCAACTGATCGCTCACGTACTCTAGCGCAAATAAACTGTTTAGGGACGGCTATCTGAATCCTGTAAGTTTTTGCGTGACAGAATGTTTTCAATTTGTCACTCGAGGCTTTTGCCGGCTGGATAAAAGCCGGTGTAATGGCGGCGGTAAGATTGCAATGGTGCGGCGCAATACTTCAGGCTGACCTGCCCGGCGTACTATGATGAAATCATGTGACGGAGGCCCGCCATGTTTCATGATCCCATCCGAATTCCCGCAATGATCGAATTGACATTGCTTGCGATCGTGCTGATCGTTGTCAGCATCGTACGCGCGAGGAAACAAAGGGAGCGGGCGCGGAATCGGGCCATGGCGGAGCAGCGAAGCTCTGATAAAACGCGAATGTAATATTCGCTTTTACCGCATCTTTTAATACTTTCGTATTCAGCTATTTTGCTGGTCTTTGTTACTTCTATCGACCGTCTTCGTGTATCAGGGTCGGCACGCGCCGCGTCAATGAGCGGGCCGCATAGTCGGTGGCGTGATTCGCCTTGTTCGCGAGATCGACGGTCGAAAGGTCGAACGGCAAGCGCTTCTCGCGAAGCGTGACGAAGACGGACATCGCGTAGGGGCTGGCGAATTGGGCGTCGGTGTAGAGGTGGAAGGGCGGGTGTGCCACAGGGGCTCCGTTTTCGTTAGTCATCGATGTCGAGCTTCGAATACTAGCTGCTCGTCGCGCGCCATGCAGCCTTTCACCAGTGCTGATTGGCCATCTCGCAGGCGAGCAGGCAGCCTAACGCCGACACGGCGCCGACCGCGCCGAGACCAAACCCTACGGCAAGGTTCTCCGCCGTCGTTGCGCAACCCTGCAGCAGCGTTATCGACGCCAGCAGCGACGCGAGAAAAAGACGATACCGAAGTCGCGAAGAAGATGTGCGTCGTGGTGACATGATATGTTCGGCGTGAAGGGCGCTCTTTCAGCGCATCAGCGTATGAGCATAGCGGCCCACCATTTGTCGCATTCACCCGGGTAGCGGCCCACAAGCGTCAGACCTTACGAGCTCTTGCGAGGCGCCGGGCCGCGCTCGAATCGGTCGCCGGGCAGCGATACGGGGTGAACGCCTCGTCGGTTTTTCGACCGGTATTGCAACTGCAGAACAAAATCACGCGAGGGGCTTCAAAAAAATAATCAGGCTGATACAATGGCGCCCCTCTGCCCAGGTGGCGAAATTGGTAGACGCACTATCTTGAGGGGGTAGCGCCGAAAGGCGTGTGGGTTCAAATCCCGCCCTGGGCACCATTTCGAATCGTCGATTCGAATCTTCAAGCGCTTCGCGCTTTCTTCAGACAACGGCGGCCGTATCAGACCATCGCGTTGTCTCCGCTTCTGCGCTCAGAACTCGTTCCGATAGGCAAATAGCCCCGGAAGCCCGCCGCTCATCACGAATAGAATTTTCTGTCCGGCACTGTACTTCCCGTTGCTCACGTTTTCCACAAGACCCGCAAATGCTTTGCCGCTATACACGGGATCGAGCAACAGACCTTCCGTCGATGCCATCAGCCGAACAGCCGCGCGCATGTTATCGGTTGGAATGCCATAGCCGGGTCCGAGGTGCTCTTCGTCGATCGAGATGGCGTCATCACTCACGCTTAGGCCCGGGTCGATCAGCCGGACCGTCTGATTCGCCTTATCCAGAGTAACCGTGCGCGCGTGGCCAGCATTCCCATACACCGTGAATGCGGCAACACGCGACGGATCCAGGCCCAGCGCAACAAGACCCGCGACCAGCCCCGCATGCATGCCGCCGCTTCCATTCGGCACCACGACGCGATCGAAGGCCACGTTTTGCGCTTGCGATTGCGCGACGAGTTCAGCTGCGCAGTCCGCGTAGCCGAGACAACCGACCGGGCTCGAACCGCCCAACGGACACACATAGACGTTACGGCCCTGCGCTCGCAACTCGTTCGCGCGTTCCTCGGCGAATTGCAATGCGTTGGCCGTGCCGGGAAGATCATGCACGCGCGCATCGAATAGCGCATCGAGCAGCACGTTGCCGTTCTCCATGTAGTCGTGGTCGAAACGTGGCACGGTTCTCGTCAGCACCAGCTCGCATCGAAGTCCGACGCGAGCCGCCGCGGCCGCCGTGAGGCGCGCATGATTCGATTGCCGCGCGCCGACGGTAACGATGGTGTCCGCGCCGCGCGCGAGCGCTTCGCCAATCAGGAATTCGAGCTTGCGCAACTTGTTGCCGCCGCCACCTAGTCCCGTCAGATCTTCTCTTTTGACGTAGATGTCCGCCCCGCCGAGGCGAGCGCTCAGACGCGCAAGGTGCTGAATTGGCGTCGGGCCTTCGAGAAGCGCATGGCGCGGAAACTTTGATAAATCGAGGCGGTGCGATGAGGCGGAGTTCATGGTCGTGTGCGGGCGATTGAGTTGAAAGAGACGTTTCCATTCATTTGACTGACGCAAAGTTCTCATTGACTCGAGTGCTCAATGCGTCAACGTCCCTATCCCAGCCAGTAATTTATCAACTTCGGCGTCGGTGGTCAGATAGCTGACCGATGCGCGCGCGATCTGTGTCAGCCCTCTGCTAGTCATATCGAACGGCGTGTACGCGACGCCATTCGAGCCGATCGTGATGCCCTGTGCCGCCAACGCGCGTCGCACCGACATGGCATCGAGTCCGGCGACATTGAACGACACCAGACCTGATCGCTCGACACCCTGGTCGAGCACCCGCACGCCCTCCATCGCGGCCAACCGCTCGCGCAATGTCTGCGCGGTCCGATCGATCTGCGCGCGGATGTTGTCGATGCCGATTTCCAGCGCTTCGTCCAATGCATTCGCCAATCCGCAATGCAGTGCAAGCGACGCTTCCGACGATTCGAAACGCACGGCATCGTCGCGCAGTACAGGGTCGCCATTGACGTCGAGCGGCGCGGAATACGTGTCGACGAAGGCCGGCGTCAAGCGGGGCAGAAAATCCCGTCGGACGTATAGCAGCCCGGTGCCGCGCGGTCCACGCAGTGCCTTGCGGCCCGCGCCGGCCAGCACATCGCAGCCGACTTCGACGACGTCGATCGGAAGCTGTCCGACGGCCTGCGCCGCATCGATGAAATACGGAATGCCGTGACGGCGTGCTATCCGCCCAATCGCGGCGGCCGGATTGATCAGTCCGCCATTGGCCGGCAGCCACGTCAGCGCAATCAGTCGGACCCGGTCGTCGAGCATTGCTTCGAGCGCGCGAGGATCGACCCTGCCGCTCTCATCGGAAGGAATCGTCTCTATCGATGCGCCCGCGCGCTGCGCCAGAAGACGCATCGTCGCGAGATTGCCGCCCCATTCGTGCCGCGCAACGAGGATGCGTTGCCCCTCGCGCCACGGACCCAATGCCGCGAAAGCAGCGCCCCAGCCCGGCGAGTTGCCAGTCGTCAACGCGATCTCGGTGGGCTGAGCGTTCAGCAGTCGCGCGGCGAGCGTGCGCGCCCGTTCGGTCTGTTCGCGGGCAGCCGCGCCCGCTTCCATGGGTCCCATCGAGGCTTCGCGCAACAGATGCGCGTGAATCGCTTCGAGCGTGGCGGCCGACGGCAGCGACGCGCCCGCATGATTGAAGTGCGTGGTACTGCGAACACCGGGTGTGCGGGCACGTATTGCGTCGATGACAGCGGGCGACAGCGGAGAAGACATTGGCGGCTCCGAGTGTATGAGTTGAATTCAGACGTTCTGCAAGGCGACAACCGCTTCGACCTCGACGGCGACCCCTGCCGGCAGCGACGCAACATCCACCGCGCTGCGCGCGTGACGGCCGGCGTGCTCGCGATGAACACGCTCGAGCCGGTCGCCCGTCGCCGCGACGATCTGCGCGACGACACCAACCCTTACCCTCCAGCATCATTCCTGCCACGCTTCTCCTTCCGGATACCAGTACCTGTCCAGCGTCCCTTCGAGCATCTCGATGCTATACCCGGCCCTTTGCGGCGGCATATAGTGCCCGTTGCGGATCACCACGGGATCCACGAAATGCTCGTGCAAATGATCGACGTATTCGAGCACGCGATTCTCGAGCGACGCCGACACGCAGATATAGTCGAACAGCGAAATATGCTGCACGTACTCGCACAAGCCGACACCACCCGCATGCGGGCACACCGGCACACCGAACTTCCCGGCCATCAGCAGTACGACGATCACTTCGTTGAGTCCGCCGAGCCGGCAACTGTCGATCTGGCAGAAGTCGATGGCTTGCGCCTGCAGCAGTTGCTTGAACATCACGCGATTGTGGCAATGCTCGCCGGTTGCGACGCCAATCGAACCGAGCCGCCGGCGAATCGCCGCATGACCGAGGATGTCGTCGGGACTCGTGGGCTCCTCGATCCACCACGGGTCGAACTCGGCGAGACGGCGCATGTTCGCGATCGCCTCATCGACGTCCCACACCTGGTTCGCGTCCATCATCAGCTTCCGGTTCTCGCCGATCTCTTCGCGCAGAATGCGCGCGCGCCGTACGTCTTCCTCCAGATCGCCGCCGACCTTCTGCTTGAAATGCGTCCATCCCTGCGCGACGCCTTCGCGCGCGAGACGGCGAATCTTGTCGTCGTCGTAACCGAGCCAGCCCGCCGATGTCGTATAGGCCGGATAGCCGTGCGCGAGCATTTCCTTTTCACGCTCGCCCTTGGTCTTCGCATGACGATGCAGCATCGCGAGTGCTTCGTGCGGCGTGATTGCATCCGTCACGTAGCGAAAGTCGAGGCATCGCACGAGTTCTTCCGGGCTCATGTCGACCAGCAGCTTCCAGACCGGCTTGCCGACGGATTTCGCCCACAGGTCCCACACCGCGTTGACGACCGCCGCGGTGGCAAGATGAATCGCACCTTTGTCGGGGCCGATCCAGCGCAGTTGGCTATCCGAAGTAAATGCGCGCCAGAAAGCGCCCATATTCGCAGCGATATCTTCGAGCTTCTTGCCGACGATCAACGGCGTGAGTGCATTCACGGCGGTCACGCAGATTTCATTGCCGCGGCCAATCGTGAACGTGAGGCCGTGGCCGGTGAGATTCGGCGTGTCGGTTTCGAGCGTGACGTAAGTGGCGGAGTAGTCCGGCGCGGCATTCATCGCGTCGGAGCCGTCCAGCGAACGTGAGGTGGGGAACCGGATGTCCCGAACGGACAGCCTTGTGATCGTTGTCATCTGCGCACCCTCCGGGGCTGTGGCTCTCGGCTTGTCGTCCGCGGACGCAGACGGATCGGTTTCGTGCGCACGTTCTCTGTGCGCGCGTTCCTGCTGCGCGTACGGGTAAGCCCGGAGTTGCCAGATACCAGGCATCCCTAGGTATTTCCAGGCATTTGTACGCGTTGACAACGCGGCATTCACTTTCTAGCATGCTAGCATGTCTTCTCGAAATCAAGGCCTTCGTGAATTCCTCGACCGAACTTGAGAATGCCGCCGGGGACCCGTATGTCGCACTGCAAAAAGTCGGCGGCGGCGAGCGCGGCAGCTTGACCGACGCGGTCGAGGCGGCGTTGCGAGAAGCGATTGTTACGTTGGCGTTGGAACCCGGCATGATGATCGACAAGATGGCCGTGTGCGAACGCATGGGGGTGTCGCGCTTTCCGGTGTCATCCGCGTTGGCGAGGCTTGCGCATGCGGGTCTCGTCGAGGTTTTGCCGCAACGCGGCACGCGCGTCAAACCGATCGCGCTCGACGACATCCGCCAGCATCTGTTCATCCGCAGCGCACTGGAAGTCGAGACGGTGCGTGGGGTCGCGCTGATGCACGACAGGGCGACGCTCGACGCATTGGCAAGCAATCTC
This sequence comes from Paraburkholderia sp. MM5496-R1, assembly GCF_050436205.1. Lineage (NCBI taxonomy): Bacteria > Pseudomonadati > Pseudomonadota > Betaproteobacteria > Burkholderiales > Burkholderiaceae > Paraburkholderia > Paraburkholderia sp. MM5496-R1. Next base: position 808,880 of record NZ_JBNDLT010000003.1, on the reverse strand, counting down.
GATCAGCAGCGCAGTCTGGCTGGAAATGGCGAACGTCTGGCGTTTCACGCGCTCGATCTGGCTTTCCATGAAATCCTGCTCGACGCGGTGAAGCTGCCGCGCGTGAAGGAGATCGTCGCGGTGTCGCGCAATGCGCTGGACCGCGCGAGACAATTGCTCGCGAGTCCAGAACGGCTCACGCATACGCTGGAAGAGCACGAGAGCATCTTCAAGGCCCTCTGCGCCGGCGACGGCGATGCGGCCGCGAAAGCGATGCACGATCATCTCGACCAGGTCGTCGCCGAATTGCACCGGTCCGCAAAAGAGCGGCCCGACCTGTTCGCGCCTTGAATGAAAGCTGCAATGAAAGCCGTAAAAAGCTCCACCGTAACAACGTCGGTGATATAGGCAGCCGTCGACAGACCAGCACATGAACCCACTCATTTCCGTCAACAATCTTTGCAAGAGCTTTCCGGGCGTAAGAGCGCTTCATGACGTCCGGTTCGAACTCATGGCCGGCGAGGTCCATGCGCTGATGGGCGAGAACGGCGCGGGCAAGTCGACGCTGATGAAAATTCTCGCCGGCGTCTATACGCGCGATTCCGGCGAAATTCTCTTCGACGGCAAGCCCGTCGATTTTCAAGGTCCGCGCGACGCGCAAGCTGTCGGCATCGGCATCATTCATCAGGAACTGCAACTGATGAATCATCTGAGCATCGCGCAGAACATCTTTATCGGCCGTGAGCCGCGCAAGGGTCTGGGTCTGTTCCTCGATGAAGACAAACTGAATGCGCAGGCAAGCGAGATCCTCGCCCGCATGCACGTGAAACTCGATCCGCGCACGATGGTCGGTACGCTGACCGTCGCGAGTCAGCAGATGGTCGAGATCGCGAAAGCACTGTCTTTCGATTCGCGCGTGCTGATCATGGACGAACCCACGTCCGCGCTCAACGATGCCGAGATTGCCGAGCTGTTCCGGATCATCCGTCAATTGAGAGAGCGAGGCGTCGGGGTCGTCTATATCTCGCACAAGATGGACGAGTTGAAGCAGATCACCGATCGCGTGACCGTGATGCGCGACGGTGAGTATGTGGCCACCGTGCCGACCGAGGGCACCGCCGTCGAGACGATCATCGGCATGATGGTCGGACGCACGCTGGGCGACGTGACGCCGGTCGAGAGCGCGCCGGTGAAAGGCGAACTCGCGCTCGAAGTGAGAAATCTCGTCGCAGGTCCGCTCGTGCGCGACGTCAGTTTCGAATTGCGCAAGGGCGAAATACTCGGTTTCGCAGGCTTGATGGGCGCGGGCCGCACGGAGGTTGCGCGCGCGGTGTTCGGCGCCGATCCGGTCGAATCGGGCGAGATACTCGTGAAAGGCGTGAAGGCGTCGATCAAGAGGCCCAGTGATGCGGTCAAGCGCGGCATCGGCTACCTGTCCGAAGATCGCAAGCGCTTCGGTCTCGCTACGGGAATGGATGTCGAATCGAACATCGTGATGGCCGATCTCGGCAAGTTCCTGTCAATCAATATGTTTCTGCGCCGCGGGCAGATTCGCAAAAGAGCGCAGCACTTCATCAAGCTGCTTGCGATTCGCACGCCTTCGGCGACGCAGCAGGTGCGGCTCCTGTCGGGCGGCAATCAACAGAAGATCGTGATCGCGAAATGGCTCGAGCGCGATTGCGACGTACTGTTCTTCGATGAACCGACGCGCGGCATCGACGTCGGCGCGAAAAGCGAAATCTACAAGCTGCTGCGCTCGCTGGCGGCGCAAGGCAAGGCGATCGTGATGATCTCCTCCGAGCTGCCGGAAGTTCTGCGCATGAGCGACCGCATCGTCGTGATGTGCGAAGGCCGCATTACCGGCGAGCTGTCCGCCAGCGAAGCGACGCAGGAGCGCATCATGCATCTCGCGACGCTGCGCGAAACCCTGAAAACGGTACAAGCCTGAAGAGGTCTACGACATGACATTGCGAACGGATACCGCGGCGCTGGACAACGAAAGGCGCACTTCCGGGCTGAAAGGCCGAATTTTCGCGCCGACCGCCGTGCAAAAGATGCTCGCGTTCGCGAGCCTTATCCTGTTGCTGGTGTTCTTCAGCTTCGCATCGCCGGCCTTCATGCAGATTGACAACATTCTCGGCATTTTTCAGGCGACAGCTGTGAACGGCGTGCTGGCGATTGCCGCCACGTTCGTGATCATTACGGGCGGCATCGATCTGTCGGTCGGTACGTTGATGACATTTACCGCCGTGATTTGCGGAGTATTTCTCACATACTGGCATCTGCCGATGTGGACGGGCGTGCTCGCGGCACTCGCGACCGGCGCGGTGTGCGGCACGGTATCGGGTACGCTGACCGCCAAAATGAAGATCCCGCCATTCATCGCGACGCTCGGCATGATGATGCTGCTCAAAGGTCTTTCGCTCGTCGTGTCGGCGGACAAGCCGATCTATTTCACCGATACCGAGAACTTCTACCGTATTTCCCAGGATTCGCTGATCGGCTATTTCCTGCCGGGCGTGCCGATTCCGAATGCGGTACTGATCCTGTTCTTTCTCGCGATCGTCAGTTCTATTACGCTCAATCGCACCGCGCTCGGCCGCTATACGTTCGCACTCGGCAGCAATGAGGAAGCGGTGCGGCTCTCGGGCGTCAATGTCGATCGCTGGAAGATCGCGATTTACGGCGTGGGCGGCGCTATCTGCGGCATCGCGGGTCTGCTGATCGCGTCGCGGCTCAATTCGGCGCAGCCGGCGCTCGGTCAAGGCTACGAGCTCGATGCGATCGCGGCGGTCGTGATCGGCGGCACGTCGTTGAGCGGCGGTTCGGGAACGATACTCGGCACCATCATCGGCGCTTTCATCATGAGCGTGCTGACCAACGGACTGCGCATCATGTCGGTCGCGCAGGAGTGGCAGATCGTCGTGACCGGTTTGATCATCATTCTGGCGGTGTATGCGGACATCCTGCGGCGCAGCCGGAGAAGTTGACGCAGGAGCAAGGAAGCAGCAAATAAGCAGGGAACGCAGGAGCAGGAGAGAGAGGGGCACGTGAAGGCTCCCTCGAAAGCTCGATAGCGGCTTGACAGCCCAACCATTGGAGGAGGCCCCATGTTGAAGAGAAGACTGATCGGTATCGTGGTCGGTGTCGGTGCGCTCGTCGGCGGAAGTAGTCTCGCGTATGCGGACGAGCCGTATATTCCGCTTATTTCGAAAGGCTTCCAGCATCAGTTCTGGCAAGCCGTCAAATCGGGCGCCGAGCAGTCCGCGAAAGCGAACAACGTCAGGATCACGTTCGAGGGACCGGAAACGGAAGCGATGGTCGATAAGCAGATCGACATGCTGTCGGCCGCGCTCGCGAAGAAGCCGCAGGCGCTTGGCATCGCGGCGCTCGACAGTAAGGCGGCCATCCCCTTGCTCAAGCGCGCCCAGAACGAAAAGATTCCGGTGATTGCATTCGACTCGGGCGTCGACAGCGATATTCCGTTGACGACCTGCTCGACGGACAACGTCGCCGCCGCCGCGCTCGCCGCCGACAAGATGGCCGCGCTGATCGGCAATTCCGGCGAAGTCGGCGTGATCGTGCACGACCAGACGAGCCGCACCGGTGTCGATCGCCGCGACGGCTTCGTCAATCAGATCAAGTCGAAGCATCCGAACATCAAGATCGTGTCCGTGCAATACGGCGCCGGCGATCACCTGAAGTCCGCGGAAATCGCCAAGACCATGATCCAGGCGAATCCGAACCTGAAGGGTATCTTCGGTGCAAACGAAGGTTCCGCGGAAGGCGCGGCGATCGGCGTCAAGGAATCGGGCAAGAAACTCGTGCTGATCGGCTTCGACTCCGGCAAGGAGCAGAAGGAGAACATCATGTCGGGCTTGATGGCCGGCGCGATTACGCAGAATCCGGTCGGTATCGGCAAATGCACGGTCGACTCGGCGGTCAAGGCGCTGCACGGCGAGAAGCTGCCGAAGAAGATCGACACCGGTTTTTACTGGTACGACAAGACCAACATGAACGATCCGAAGATCGCAGCCGTGCTGTACGACTAAGCGAGGCCGGCGATCGCGACTCGGGAAGCCGAGGCTGCGGCAATCCTCAAAGAGGGAGAGCCACGATCTTCCTCTTTTTTATTGCCGTTCCGCAACTTCGGAATCGCGCTATATCGAGCGGTCCGTTGCGCCGCAACAACATGTAATCCGAACGCTCGTACTCCGTCGAGCAAGTCGTGATTCGCGCTCATGCAGTGCTTTTGATCCACGGCTGCCGGTCATTTCACGCCATTGCATGCATTAATCTGATACTTTATGTTTATGTAATCGCTGCACGAGCCGTCCATTCGCATGCCGATTCGGACCCACCCACCGTCGAATGCGCAGGTCATGGCTTTTACCGAACCAAGGTCTCCATTTTCCAGGTGGGTCGTATCCTCGGCCCAGAACCTGAGTCCGGACAACCGGCAGATTCTGCTTGCCAACCTGTTCACGCGAACCGCATCGATCGTTTTCGCGTCGATTTGCGAAATCAGCGTATGCGCAACCGCGTATTATCTTTATCCGATTCCTCTATATGCCGCGTGGGGCATTGCGGTCGTCGCATTGCTGATCGCGCGGCTCACGCTGATCTGGCTATGCCGCACGCGGGCAGCCCTTGGGCTGCCCACGCCGACTTCCGCGTTTATTTTCGCGAGTCTGTTGTGGAGCGCGTTATTCGGGTTTGGCACATTCCTGTGCAATATCAGCGGAAGTCCCACGCTTTTTCTGCTTGGAAACGTCTGTGCGGTCGGTGTGATCGGCGGATTGTCCGGGCGCAATGCGGGCACGCCGCGGCTTGCGTTATTGCAGATCGTTTTTATTCTCGGCTTTCTGAGTGTCGGCGCGGCGATGTCGCCGGGCAATGGCAAGCTCGTGCTGCTATTTCAGGCTCCGTTTTGCGCGGCCGGCTTCTTCACGGTTGCGCTGCGCAGTAATCGCGACACCGTTGCGTTGCTGCTCGCGCGGGAAAACAGTCATCGCCTCGCGCGCCAGGATAGCCTGACCGGTTTGCCGAATCGCGCGCGTATCAACGAGCTGCTGATCGAACGCACCGGCGAGAGTTCGACGCGGCAGGGCGAGGCGTTCGCGGTGCTGCTGATCGACCTCGACGGCTTCAAGGCGATCAACGACAGTCTCGGTCATGCCGCCGGCGACCAGATTCTGCAGGAAGCGGCCTCCCGTTTGCGCGATCTGCTGCCGAGCGGCGACCACGTTGGCCGCCTGGCGGGCGACGAGTTCGTCGCGATCTCGGACGACGCCGGGCAGCTTCGCGACGTGCGCGTGCTGGCCGATCGCATCGTCAGAACGCTGGCGCGGCCGTTCGTGTTGAGCGAAGCGCTCGTGCATATCGGCGCGAGCGTCGGCATCGCGCTCTATCCCGAACATGCGAAAACGGGTCCGCAATTGCTGATCTGCGCGGACCGCGCGTTGTACGGCGTCAAGCGCAGCGGCAAAAGCGCGTTCGCGATTTTCGATGCCGAGAAGCACGTATCCGACGAAAGCCTGAGCCTGCTGCGCAGCGACCTCGAAGGCGCGCTGAAGTCGTTCAATGGTTTGCGCATGGAGTATCAGCCGATCATCGATCTGCATACCGGCGCGGTAGCGGGCCGCGAGGCGCTGATTCGCTGGGCCCATCCGACGCGCGGCGAGTTGTCGCCGTCCGCGTTCATTCCGACCGCCGAGCGCACCGGCCTGGTCCTCGCGTTGGGTGAATGGGTGCTGCTGCAATCGTGCATGGCGGCGTCGGCGTGGCGCGACAAGGTGATCGTCGCGGTCAATGTATCGCCGGTGCAATTGCGCGAGGAATCGTTCGCATCGACGGTGACGGCAATACTTCGGAAAACGAGGCTGCCGCCGACGCGGCTCAACCTCGAGGTCACGGAAACGGCACTGCTGAACGACGACGAAGTGACTCGCCGCAATATCACCAGATTGCGCGCATTGGGTATCGGGCTGGCGCTCGACGACTTCGGCACCGGCTTTTCGACGATGTCCACGCTCGTGCGCTTCTCGTTCGACAAGCTGAAGATCGACAGTTCGTTCGTCCGCGAGTCCGTGCATCGGCGCGAATCGGCGGCCGTGGTGCGCGGCATCGTCGCGCTGGCGCGCGAGATCGGCATGCCGACCACGGCCGAGGGCATCGAAACCCAGGAGCAGCTCAATTTCGTGCGCGTATGCGGTTGCACGCATGCGCAGGGTTATCTGCTCGGCAAGCCGATGTGCAACGAAGAAATCGAGCAGTGCGCAGCGGTGCTCGACGCGCGTGTCGCCGACAAGGCCGCGCCTGCGGACTTTTGATATCCGTTACCGATGCGATCGAGGTCGTAATGTCGTCTCCCTTGCAATTTCAACTGCGAATCACCGCGTCGATGGAACTTGCCAACTCGCTGCGCGCGGACCCTTCGTGCGCCGCGCATCCAGCGCTACGTGCCATTTTGCAAACGCATCACGCAACGCTCAAATGCCAGTTCGATGCATTCGCCGACTACGTGAGCGAAGCGCAGAAAATGGGCATCGGGAACTACCCGCTTTATCAATGGACACGGCAAACCATCGAGAACCCGGAGAAGAAAGCGAAGTACCTGCAGTCGTTCACGCTCCACGTGAATGGCGACGAAGTGTATGACAAGGACGTCGCCGATGCCCTCGAGGCCGGCTTGTCGAAGCTGATCGAGGCGAACGGTATTCTTCGCGTTTCGAGGTACGACACGAATCCCGCGAACAATCCGCAGCCGCCCGCCCGCGTGTGAGGCAGCCGCTTAAATTTCAGTCCGAAAGCTTCATGGTCAAGCGGTTTAACATTTGAGGACATGCCGCGAAGTTCGTGAGACGATGCAATTTCACTTATTTTTGTTGGAGTGCGACATGGGACTTCTGGACGAAGTGGGCAAGATTGCCGGTGCGGTTGCCGCCGTTGAAGCCGCGGAGAAAGTCGATCCACAAGCGGGTCTGCTGACCAAAGGCGTGGCCGCTATCGCCGGTTTCGAAGGCGCTGGAAAGCTGGAATCGCTGGTGGAAAAGAAAGAAGAAGAGAAGCAGGACGACGCCGACAACGCTCAGGCCGCGGACGATACAAGTTCCCAGACCTGAACGGACGTCAAGCGGATTGCCGGTTGCATGCGCGCGATCGAATCACGCGCTGCACCGGCAATCTGTTTTTATAGACCTTTCGATATCGAACCCTCCTTCCGCTATTCGCCCGATCTTTCATCGGGCTGTCATCGCCGTCCGGCTACGATCGTCCGTCACTTTCCGTCCGCGCTCGCCCCGCGGGGCGTTGTTTTGCGCTGGCATTCTTCCACCTGAACAACCATACCGGACATGTCGAACAGAAAAATCGTCAAGACAACGCCTGCCGATGAGCACGGCGCATCGATCGTCTCGCGTCGCGGCTTTCTGAAGTTCGCCGGCGCATCGAGTCTCGCGACGGCGGCGGGCGTGCTCGCATCGACCGCGCGCGGCGCCAATAGCGGCACACCCGATGGCACGCCCGAGCAGATCCATCTGACCTGGGGCAGCGACCCGACGAGCGAAATTACCGTGTCGTGGTCGTCGCTCGCGCCCGCGGTCAATCCGCAGGTGCGCATAAGCGGCGCCAATAACGGGGACCACGCGAAACATACGGTGCACGCGGTGCAAAGCACGTACACCGACGGCCTCAACGGCGAGGTCGTATTCAACTATCACGCGCGCGTGCGCGAGTTGAAGGCCGACACGAGCTATCAGTACGAAGTGACGGCCGATAACGACGGCAATGCAGCGCAACCCTTCACCGCGAGTTTTCGTACCGCGCCGCGCGGCCGCGCGCCGTTTCGCTGGACGAGCTACGGCGATCTCGCGACGCCGAATACGAACTGGGTGCTGTCGTCGCCGCAAAGCCGCTTTGCGGTGGCGGCCGTCGAGCGCTTTCAGCCGCTCTTCCATCTGCTGAACGGTGACCTCTGCTATGCGAATCTGAATCCGACGCAGCAGCCCGAGGTGTGGCGCGACTTCGGCAACAACGCGCAGACGTCGGCGTCGAACCGGCCGTGGATGCCGTGTCCCGGCAATCACGAGCTCGAATTCAACAACGGCGAGCAGGGCCTTGCGTCGTATCTGTCGCGCTACGTGCTGCCCGATAATCACACGCGTTTTCCGGGCCGCTGGTACAGCTTCCGCGTCGGCTCGGTGCTGTTCATTTCGCTCGATGCGGACGACGTCGTCTATCAGGATGCCGCCGCTTTCGTCGCCGGGCCCGCGCCGCTGACGCCGGTCGCGAGTACCGGCAATCCGCCGATTCCGGCGGGCACGTCGCTGTACGTGCGCGGCTATAGCAATGGCGAGCAGACACGCTGGCTCGAAAAAGTGCTGCGGCATGCATCGCACGATAACGACGTGGACTGGATCATCGTGCAGATGCATCAGGACGCGCTCAGTTCGTCGAAGACCGGCAACGGTTCCGACAAGGGCATTCGCGAAGCGTGGCTGCCGCTGTTCGATCGCTATGGTGTGGATCTCGTGCTGTGCGGTCACGATCACGACTACGAGCGCAGCTATCCGGTGCGCGGTTGCAATCACAACAAGGGCACCGACATCGCGACGGGGCACCCGGTCGATACGTTGCAGCCCAAGCCGATCATGTCGGCGGTATCGGCGGGTGCATCGACGTTCGATACGAGCCACGGCACGATCCACCTGGTTCTCGGCGGCGGCGGCACGAGCGCGCCGCTCGACGTGTACGGCGTCGATACCGGCACGGGCCTGCCGCAGGCGCGCATCTTCACGAAGCCGAATCGCCCGGTGCCGTCGACGACCGCGGGCACGTTCGTGCGCGCGAGCGCCGACGCGGTCGAAGACGCGATCTGGTCCGCCCAACGCGATACCGGCACCGGTTACGGCATCGCGGTGTTCGACTACGATCCGGGGCAGCGCGGCGGCGACACCACGATCACGATGAACTACTACCATGCGCCGGGCGCGGATCAGACGCCGACACCGGAATATGATCTGTTCGAGACGATCGAATTGAAGAAGAAGCGGCGCGGGTAGAAGGATAGATTTGATTCACTGATCGGCATTCAATTTTCAGGGGCCGCTCATCACGAGCGGCCCTTGTTTTTTCACGGTCACCGCAAAGAACAATGCCCCATTCATTTTGTTACACGTCTTACCGCCGCAGACTCTCGTGGTTACAAAGGCCTTTCGAAAGCCCCGCTATACTCGGCGCCGTCTCACTAAAACAAAGACCCGATATGTCGAAGAAAATCATTCAGATGGTTGCCGTGGCTGCATTGAGCGCCGCGGCGTCGTTGCCGGCACTCGCCGGTGATATGAACAACATGCTCGGTGGTGCGCTCGGTGGCGTCGCTGGCGCGGCAGTCGGCGGCGCGGTGGGCGGCAGCACCGGCGCGGTGATCGGCGGCGCAGTGGGCGGCGGGGCGGGCGGCGCGGTCACGTCGAATCGTCGTGAACGTACCGGCGCGATCATTGGCGGCGCGCTCGGTGGCGGGGCGGGCACCGCGGCCGGCAACGCGATGGGCGGCCGCACCGGCGGCCTGGTCGGCGCCGCGCTCGGCGGCGGCGCGGGTTCGGCGCTCGGCGGCAACATCTCGCGCTCGAACTCGTATGCCAACGACTACTCCCGCGGCCACCAATCGGGCAAGCACCATCACAAGCATCGTCGTTACGACTGAGACGGCATGACATCGACAGGGCCGGTCCGCGTCCGCATCACAGACGAATGCGGCGGCCCTCGTCCATCACGCATGCAGAACCAGTTTCTGAATACGCCAGTTCAGCAACTCGGCAACGAATAATACGTTTTCCGAAGGACACGCCATCTCGTGAATCCAGCCGAACTGCTTCGGCTGTTTGCCCGCTTTGCCAAGCACACCGAGCACTTTGCCGTCGAGCGTCATCTTGTAGATGCGGCCCGGAAAGGCGTCGGCGCTATAGAGCACCTGATTCGGTCCCGGCGAGATGCAGATCGCCCAAGGCGAGCCCGGCGCGAACGTGCCCGCGGCGAGGTCCGCCTCGCTCGGCATGTTGCCGATCGCGGGGCGCGCGTCCGGCGGCACCGGTACGTCGATCGTGAACTGGCGCAGGAACGTGCCCTCGGTATCGAACACCTGGATGCGCCGGTTGCTGCGATCGGCCACATAAACGTGGTCGTGCGCATCCACCGCGATGCTATGCGGCGTATGGAACTGCCCCGGTCCCGTGCCGCGATCGCCCCATGACTTCAGCCAGTTGCCGTCGCGGTCGACCTTCGCGACGCGCGAGTTGATGTATCCGTCGCTGATATAGGTGTTGCCCGCCTTGTCCCACGCGACGTCGGTCACCTGGCGAAAGCGTCCGGGTTCGGACGGCAGCGGTGGATTCGGATGCTTGAGCGGCGCCGTCTCCTCGTCCGATGCTTCCTGCTTGCGGCCGAACACCATCGCGACGCGTCCTTCCGGCGTGAACTTGATCACCATGTCCGAGCCCTTGTCGGTGACCCAGATGTTGTCGTGCCGGTCCGCCTTCACCGTGTGCGCGAATGACCACGCATACAGGTTGTGGCCGATCTCGCGCACGAAGCGTCCATCGGGCGCGAACTCGAGCAGTTGCGCGGCGGCCGCGCCATATGCGGGGCCGGTGGTGTTGCCGCGCGACAGCACGAAGATATGGCCATGCGAATTGAGCGCGACGCCCGAGCATTCACCGAAGTACCTGTCGTTCGGCAAACGAACGGGGTTGGCAATCGAGTCGTAAGCAATCGTGGGCACGGCGGGTGTGTCCGCGGCGAACGCCGGCGGCATGGCGAGTCCGGCGGCGCTCCCCGCAAGCAGGCTCATGAAAGTCCGTCGGCTCATCGCCCGGTGGTCGGGACCGCCGCAGCATGCACAAAACGACTCGTCTCGCTCGCTCATTCGTTGTCTCCTTTGGTCCATCGCTTGAAGTGTGCAAAGGCAAGCCTAGTGCACAAACCGTTTAATGGCTAAATCGTTTTGGCGATGCTGAAAGAGACACTTCCCGTTATGCGCGATCACGGGCTGGTGGTGGCAGATGCTGTCCAAGTCGCGGCGCGCGGCGCGCGGCGGCGCGGTACCGCTCGGCACCGCGAGCCGGCCCGCTTTGCTACTATGTAAGACCGCGACTGCTTAGGTCCCCTTTAGTCCCCTGTTGGTCCATCACACAAGGAGATTCGAATGAGCAAAGGTTATTGGGTGTCGTCGTACCGCAAGACGAACGATCCGCAGAAACTGGCCGCGTACGCGCAATTGGCCCCGGCCGCGGTGGCGGCGGCGGGCGGCAAGTTCCTCGTGCGAGGCGTGGCGGACGAGGCGCGCGAGCAGGGCCTCAAGGAGCGCACGGTCGTGATCGAGTTCCCGACGTACGAGGCGGCCGTCGCCGCTTACGAAAGCGAGGAGTACAAGAAGGCGCTGGCCGCATTGGGCGATGGCGTCGAACGCGATCTGCGCATCGTGCGCGGCACCGACTGACGCACGACCCGCAAGCGAACACTGCGCGGCACGCGCCGCGCAGTCACTCACTTCACCGCGCCGAGCGCGAGCCCCTTCACCATATAACGCTGCAACCACGCAAACACGATCGAAACCGGCAACGTCGCGCACAAGGTCGCGGCCATCACCAGATGCCATTCGACCACGTACTTGCCCGCGACCATATCGGTCACCTGCACGGTCAGCGTCTTGTTTTCCGGCGAGCGGATCAGCGTATAGACGACCGCGAACTCGTTCCACGCATTGATGAACGTGAAGATGGCGGTCACGACGATCGCCGGCACCGCGAGCGGCAGAAACACCTTGAACACCGCGCGCGTGCGGCTGCAGCCTTCGAGCCACGCGGATTCCTCGAGATCCTGCGGCACGGTCTGAAAGTACGACGACAGCATCCACACCGCGAACGCGATATTGAACGCCGCGTACGACACGATCACGCCGATCCTCGAATCGACCAGGTTGCCGTCGCCCCACGGAATCATCGCCGCGAGCCGGAATAGGCCGACCACCAGCAGGATCGGCGACAGCATCTGCGTGACGAGCAGGAACTGCCGATACAGGCCGCGTCCGCGAAATGGGAAGCGCGCGAGCGCGTAAGCGGCGGGCAGGCACACCGCGAGTGCGAGCGCGGTGGACAGGAAACTGATGATCGTGCTGTTGCGCAGCGCGACGCCGAAGTTGGCCGCGTCCCACATGTCGATGAAATTGCGCCACTGCCACTGCACCGGCAGCCAGCGCGCCGGATAGACGAAGATCTCCGAGGCCGGTTTGACCGCGGTGAAGAACATCACCGCGAACGGAAACAGTATGACGATCACGAGCGGCGTCAGTGCGATCCAGCACCACAGCGAGCGTTTCGTCTTCGCGCTCAGACTCATGATGGCACTCCTTCTTTCGCGCGTTGCAGACGTAGATAAGCGATCGAGAACACGAACAGCATCACGAGCATGATCAGCGAAACGGCTGCCGCTTCGCCGGGACGTCCGAGCCGGAAGCCGAGTTCGTACAGGTAAGTGACGAGGATGTGCGTGCTGTTGTCGGGGCCGCCTTGCGTCATCACCCAGATGATCGGAAACGAGTTGAACACGTAGATCACGTTCAGCAGGATCGCCATGTTGATGAACGGGCGCAGCAGCGGCATCGTCAATTGACGGAACTGCTGCCAGGCGCTCGCGCCGTCGATACGCGCGGCTTCGTAGATATCGCTTGGCACCGAAGACAGGCCGCCAAGAAAAATCGTCACCGTAAACGGAATCGACACCAGAATGCCGACCGCGATTTCGACGGGGAACGCGAACTCGGGCGTCGCGAGCCAGTGAATCGGCCCGCCGATCAGGCCGAGCCGCTGCAGCGTGACATTGACCATGCCGTAGTCGTCGTTGAAGGCCCAGCGCCAGACGACGGCGGTCATCGTCAAAGAGACGGACCACGGCAGCATCACGATCGTGCGCGCCACGCCGCGGCCGTGAAAGTCCTGATTCAGAATCAGTGCGACAGGTACCGAGATCAGCACCGTGCCGCCCACCACGCACACGGTCCAGATGATCGTACGGCGTACCGAATCGAGAAACACCGGGTCCTGAAACACGTTGATGAAGTTCTGCGCGCCGGTGAAGTCGCGGATCGCGCCGAAGCGCGATACCTCATGCAGCGATTGCCACACGATGTTGAAAATCGGATAGCTGATGATGAACAGCGCGAGCACGAGGCTCGGCGCAATCAGCAACCAGGGCGCCTGCGCGCGCGAAGAAACGGAACGGCTCATGCGTGCTCGATCGTAAGACGCGCCCGCTCTCTGGCGGCGGGCACGACGGAATGGGCCGGAGGGTGCATCGTGCTGCATAGGCTCGAATGTGGGAGTGGCGCGGCGCAACGCGCGGCGCGTGAGCTACGGCGCCGCGCGTCCCCTGTTCGTCTCGTTACTGTCAAAAGCCGCGTATCAGTGACCGAGCGACTTGTTCGCCTGCGCAGCGGCCGCATTCAACGCTTCCGCCGGTTGCGCCTTGTTCAGGTAGATCGCCTGCATCGCGTCGGTCACGGCCTTCGCGGTGTCTTCCCAGCCGGTCACGGTCGGCGCGAAGTGAGCCGTGGGCAGCAGCGCGACGAATGCCTTGATGTCCGGATCGTTGAACGCCGGGTCCGCCGCTTCGGCCTTCGTGGTCGGCAGGAAGCCTTCGGTCGTCGTGAATTCGACGCGCGGTTCCTTCGTGAACAGATAGTCGAGGAACTTCCACGCGGTCTTCTTCACCTTCGAGTTCTTGAACATCACGATCGAGTCGGTGACCGCGTAGGTGGCGTGCGTCGTGCCCATCGGCACCGGATCGATGCCGTACTTCAGGTTCGGCGCTTCCTTCTTGATCTGCTTGGCGAGGAACGGCGCGGAGATCACCATCGCGACGCGGCCCTGCTTGAACAGGTTCTGCACGTCCTCGCGGCTATAGCCGGTGACGCCCGGTTGCGTGAGACCCTGGTCGATCATCTGCTTGTACATCGTCGCGGCCTTCACGCCCGCCGGCGAATTGAACGCGGCCTTGCCGTCCTTGCCGACCACGTCGCCGCCCATCGTCCACAGCGCGTAGTAAAAGTAGACGTCGGTTTCGATTTCCTTGCCTTGCAGACCGAAGCCGGCGATGCCTTGCGCCTTCAGCTTTTTCGATGCATCGATCACTTCATTCCAGGTCTTCGGGCCGTCGGGGTAGCCGACCTTCGCGAGCAGATCCTTGTTGTAGTACAGCGCGCGCGCGGAAGCGGCGATCGGCAGGCCGTAGGTCTTGCCGTTGATCTGGCCGGGAGCCAGGAACGGACCGATGAAGCGTGCCTTGAAGTTCGCGTCCATATAGCCGTCGAGCGGCTCGGCGACGTCGTCCTTCACGAAGTCGAGCAGCCAGCGCGTGCCGACGATCGCGAGGTCCGCGTTGGCGCCGCCGGAGATGTCCGTTTGCAGCTTCTGTTGCAGTGTGTCCCAGTTCACGTCTTCGATCTTGATGGTCGTGCCGGGATTGGCCTTCTCGAAGTTGCGGGCCATTTTCTCGAAGTACGGCGCGGTCGCGTCGCTGTAGTGAGCGACCGTCACGCGGACCGTCTCGGCATGGGCCGAGACGGCGATACCTGCAAACGCGAGCGCCACGGCGACTTTGCCGAGCGCGAGGGAAGCACGGGCATGCAACGACATTTTTCTCTCTCCTGTGGGTGGTTTGCTGCCGTCGCCGGCCGCCTTGGGTAAATTGTTTGAAAAAATCCTACATGACGCAAAATAGCTTGTCACGTAGGGTCTGCGATATTTTTTCTCGGGCTGTTTTGTGCATAAGATGCTGTAAAGCATGGGTATTCTGCACGGCGCGACGGGGACGGAAACCCACTCTTCGGGATGGCCGGCAGTCGTCGCGGGTTGGATATGTAGGAAATTTACAGCGTTGCGCGTAGCGCGAGCCGGGTGGCGGACGGCGCCGGCAAGACGGCCGAAACGGCCAGGCCAACGAGCGAGGAACACATGGATCGTGTCGTATTGGTAACGGGCGCATGCGGCGGTATTGGCAGCGTGTTATGCGAGCGCTTCGTCGAGGCGGGTGACACCGTGCTCGCACTCGACATCGACGCGACCGCGCTCCAATCGTTGAGCGTGCGACTCGGCGCGCAACGGGGCGCGCAACAGGGCGCGGACCGGGTCGTGCCGGTCGCGGTCGATCTCGGCGACGCCGCTGCGGTGCAGCACGCGGTGGCCGCGGCGGTCGCGCAGCGTGGACCGGTCGACGTACTGGTCGCGAACGCGGGCGCGGCGCTCGGCGCGTCGCTCGCGACCACCGACGCCGCAAGCTGGCAGCGCGACATCCATCTGAATCTGAACGGCACGTATCACACGGTGGAGGCGGTGCGCGCGTCGATGATCGAACGGCAGCGCGGCGCGCTCGTGCTGATCGGCTCGGTGAACGGTCTCGCCGCGCTCGGTCATCCGGCATATAGCGCCGCGAAGGCCGGCCTGATCAGCTATACGAAGGCGCTCGCGATCGAGCTGGGCCGCTTTGGCATTCGCGCGAACATCGTCTGTCCGGGCACTGTGAAGACGCAGGCGTGGCAGGCGCGTGTCGACAAGAATCCGCAGGTGTTCGAGGAACTGAAGAAGTGGTACCCGTTGCGCGACTTCGCGACGCCCGACGACATCGCCGATGCGGTGCTGTTCCTCGCATCGCCGCAAGCGCGCGTGATCACCGGCGTCGCGTTGCCGGTCGACGGCGGCTTGATGGCGGGCAACCGCCTGATGGCGCAGGAGCTGACGCTCGAGTCGTTCTGAGCCGCGCGCGGCGCGTGCACTACGGCACCGGCAATACAACATCGGCAATACAACACACAGCAAGACAATGAGGACAGCATGGCAGCAGTGCAACTGAGCGGCATCTTCAAACGCTATGGCGACACCCAGGTCGTGCACGGCATCGATCTCGACATCGACGACGGCGAGTTCGTCGTGCTGGTTGGTCCGTCGGGCTGCGGCAAGAGCACGCTGATGCGGATGGTGGCCGGGCTCGAGGAAATCAGCGGCGGCGATCTGATGATCGGCGGCACGCGCGCGAATACGCTCGCGCCGCAGCAGCGCAACATCTCGATGGTGTTCCAGAGCTACGCGCTGTATCCGCATCTGTCGGTGTATGAAAACATCGCGTTCGGTCCGAGAATCCGCAAGGAATCCTCGGAGAAATTCAAGCCGCGCATCGATGCGGCCGCGAAGATGCTGAACCTCGGTGACTATCTGGACCGCTTGCCGCGCGCACTGTCGGGCGGTCAGCGGCAACGCGTGGCGATGGGCCGCGCGGTGGTGCGCGAGCCGTCGCTGTTCCTGTTCGACGAACCGCTGTCGAATCTCGACGCAAAGCTGCGCGTGCAGATGCGCACCGAAATCAAGGCCCTGCATCAGCGCTTGAAGAACACCGTGATCTACGTCACCCACGATCAGATCGAAGCGATGACGATGGCCGATCGCATCGTCGTGATGAACGCGGGACGTATCGAGCAGATCGGCCGTCCGCTCGAACTCTATGACCGGCCGGCGAATCTGTTCGTCGCTAGCTTCCTCGGCTCGCCGTCGATGAATTTCGCCGAGGGCGTGATCGTCAATCGCACGCAGGGTGCGGGCCTCGCGTTGAAGCTCGCGGACGGCAGCGAGGTCGCGCTCGAACGCACGCCTGCGTCGGCCGTGGTCGGTGCGAAGGCCACGCTCGGCGTGCGGCCCGAGCACGTCGAGATCACGACGCAGATACCGGATGCCGCGCTCGACGTCGAAGTGATCGAGCCAACTGGCGCCGAAACGCACCTGTACGGGAAAATAGGCGGCGCTTCGTGGTGCGTGACCACGCGCGAGCGCTCGAAGATCGAGCCCGGTCAGCGTGTCGCGCTGCGTCTGCCGGCCGAACACATCCATCTGTTCGATACGGAGAGTGGACGCAGGCTGGTCTGAACCGCGTGCGGCTTGAACTTTGATCAGGCCGATTCAAGCCGAACAAGCTGCGAGCGACGCGGATCCATATGAAACAGCCCCTAAGGAACACCGGGTGTCCGCACCGAACTTGATTCCCCACATCCGCAACGCACTCGCGAGTCTGCGGCCCGCCGAGCGCAAGGTCGCCGACATGGTGCTCGCCGACGTCGACTTCGCGATGCGCGCGAGCATCACCGAACTCGCGCAGCGCGCCGAAGTGTCCGAGCCTTCCGTCACGCGTTTTTGCCGCGCGATCGGTGCGCACGGTCTGCGCGACTTCAAGATGCAGCTCGCGCAGAGCGTCGCGGGCGGGCTGCCGTATGCATCGACCGCGGTCGCGCGCGACGACGACGTGCAGACCTTGATGGACAAGGTCGGCGAAGCGGCGATCGACGGCATCACGCATGCGCGCGGCGCGCTCGATCCTGCCGTGGTCGAAAGCGCGATCGCGGCGCTTTCGAGCGCCCGGCGCGTGTTTTTCTTCGGCGTGGGCTCAGGCTCGGGGCTCGTCGCGCAGGACGCGGCGCTGCGTTTTTTGCGCATCGACATCGCGGCGGCCGCGTTTACCGATGGTCATTTGCAGCGTCTATACGCGGGTCTGATGGAGCCGGGCGACGTCGCGTTTGCGATCTCGCATTCGGGGCGCAGCGTCGAAGTGAATGAAAGCATCCAGATCGCGAAGGAGCGCGGCGCGACGACGATCGCGCTGACCAACGTCGGCTCGCGACTCGCATGGCTCGTCGATATTCCGCTGCTGCTGCGCGTGGCGAGCCCGATCGATCCGAACACGCCGGGCGTGTCGCGGCTCGTGCATCTGTGCATCATGGACGCGCTCGCGATCGGCGTCGCGCTGAAGGCCGGGCCCGAGACGCTGGAAAAGATGCGCCACGCGAAGGCGCGGCTCATGCCGCATGAGCCGGAAGGGGCGGGCGGGTAAGCCGCGCACATTGCGCGACTTTCGTCGTCGCTCCAGGTAGAATCGGCTCGCAGCGTTCCCGTTTACATCCGTCCGCCCATGTCCTCCCGTTCCGCCGACACCGCATCGCACGCCCCATCAACGACCACCGCCGAACGTGTGCCGACCCTGCTGCTGGCCGCCGCGCTATCGCTCGGCAGCGCGTCAGCGCTCGGCTTCGCGCGCTTCGCGTACGCGCTGCTGTTGCCGTCGATGAAACTCGACCTCGGCTGGAGCTTCGCGCAGGCCGGCGCGATGAACACCGCCAACGCGCTCGGCTATCTGCTCGGCGCGCTCGTGTTTCCGCGCCTCGCGCGCCGCTGGTCGGCCGGCGCGCTGTTCGCGGCCGGTTGCGTGCTGACCGCGCTGCTGATGGCCGGCAGCGGCCTCACCGCCAGCACGCATGCGCTGCTGACGCTGCGCGTGATCACCGGTGCGAGCAGCGCGGCGATCTTCATCGGCGGCGGCGTGCTTGCGGCGCGGCTCGCGTCGGCGCGACCGCGCGACGCGGGGCTCGTGCTCGGTCTGTATTACGGCGGCACCGGCTGGGGGATCGTCGCGTCGTCGGTGCTGGTGCCGGTGGCGATCCTTGATGCCGCCCACGGCTGGCAATTCGCGTGGTTCGCGCTCGCGGCGGCCTGCGCGCTGTTCTCCGCGGTCGCGATCGGCGCGTCGCGCAGAATCGAGCGCGCGCACACGAGCGCGGCGGCTGCGGCGCATGCAGCCGGCGCCACCCCTGCCCCGGGCTGGCCGCACTTCGCGGCCGCGCTCGCGGGCTACGGGCTGTTCGGCGTCGGCTATATCGGCTACATGACGTTCATCGTCGCGCTGCTGCGCAACGCCGGCATGAGCGCGGCGGTCGTCACCGGTTTCTATCTACTGCTCGGCGCGGCGACCGTGGTGTCGGCGCGGATCTGGTCGACGCTGCTCGATCGCATGCGCGGGGGCCAGGCGCTCGCCCTGCTCAACGCGCTGCTGGCGATCGCGACGCTGCTGCCCGCGCTCTTCACACTGCCGTGGGTCGCGTTCGTTTCGGGCGCGCTGTTCGGCGCGACGTTCCTGTCGGCGGTCGCGTCGACGACCGCGTTCGTGCGCCACAATCTGCCCGCGAGCCACTGGGCGAAGGGCATCAGCGCCTTCACGATCGTGTTCGCGTTCGGGCAGATCGTCGGGCCGGTCGTGATCGGCTGGGTGTCGGATGGCGCCGGGCTCGCGCGCGGGCTCGTGTATTCGGCGCTGCTGCTAGCGGCCGGCGCGGTACTCGCGGCGTGTCAGAAGACGTTGCGCGCGACGTGAGTCGCCTTGTGCGTGCTTCGTATTTAGCGATACGTCCAGCACCGATGCGCGACGAACGTGAGCGGCGGCACCACGCACACGACTAGCGCGATGCCGAGCGCGGGCGGCCCGCCCGCAAGCTGTCCGATACGCTGCGCGCGCGCCGCCGGATGCGCGCCGAGGAGCGGGCCGCGAAGATCGCGCTGAAGTTGCTGTTTCCGTTGATGTTCTGCATTTTTCCGGCGCTGTTCGTCGTGCTGATGGGGCCCGCGATGATTCATATCTATCGCGATCTGCCGCCGAGCATGGCGGGTGGCACATGACCACGCACTTCGTCGCGAGCGGATCGACATGGGGAATGAACGGAGAGAGCCGGTGGAACGCACGAGACAACGTGGCGCGGCGGCGGTGCCGATTCCGCAAACCGCGAGCTGAAGCGCGAAGGGCTCGTTATGAGTTGTCGCGTGTCTCGGCCGTGCGTCTGCCTTGGAAGATCGGCAGCCGCCAGCCATAGCGCAGCGACGCGAGCCGCGCCAACACGCAAGCCAATGTCGCGAACCACGGCGTCCACCAGTCCGTCCAGCCCGCGTACGAAAAACCGACTTGCACCGCCGCGCCTAACAGCGCGGCCGACGCATAGATCTCGCGTTCGAGAATCGCGGGTACGCGCGAGAGCACGACGTCGCGCATCACGCCGCCACCGACCGCGCTGACGATGCCGAGCAGAATCGCGAGTTCGGCATTGTGGCCATACGTGAGCGCTTTCTGCGCGCCCGACACCGCGAACAGACCGAGCCCGATCGCATCGAAGAACAGCACCGGCTGGCGCAGCCGGCGCACCTGCGGATACGCGAGAATCGTCACGGCCGACGCGGCGAGCGCGGTCGCCAGATAGCGCCAGTTCGACAGCCCCGCAGGCGGGATCGCGCCGATGCACAGGTCGCGCACGATGCCGCCGCCGCACGCGACCATGAAGGCGATCACGACGATGCCGAGCAGGTCGAGCCGTCGTTGACGCGCGGCCACCGCGCCGCTGATCGCGAACACGAAGGTGCCGATCAGGTCGAGAATGGTGTAGACAGCGTGTGAATTCACTGAGTGGTTTCGTGTTGATCGAGCCAGGCACCGGCCGCGCACAGCATGGCTTCGAGGCCCGTGCGCAGGGTCGGGTCGAGCACAGGTGCGAATTTCGGCGAGTGATTGCTCGGAATTTCGTTGAGTTTTTTCGCGGCGAGCGCCTGGCGGAACACTTCGGGCTCGGTGCCGCCGACGAACCAGAACGAGTACGGCACGTTCCATTCGCGGCCGAACACGCTGAAGTCTTCGCTTGCGGCGGCCGGCGGCGATTCGTACGCGCGCTCGCCGAACTGCGCCTCGAACGCGTTGCGCACACGCTCGGTCGTGGCCGCGTCGTTGATCGTCAGCGGGTAGCTCGATAGTGTCGTGAATTCTGGCTCGCGCGGCGCGTTCGACGCCACGCATTCGGCGCAGCAGATGCGGCGGATCGCGCCGAGCATGTACTCGCGCACGTCATCGTCGTAAGTGCGCATGTTGAGCTTCAGCGTCGCGTCGTCGGGGATGATGTTCTCTTTCGTGCCGGCTTGCAGCGAACCGATGGTCAGCACGGCGCTGTCGCTCGGCGCGATTTCGCGCGACACGATGGTTTGCAGACGCAAGGTCGTCGACGCTGCCATGATCACGGGATCGATCGACGTCTGCGGCTGCGAGCCGTGCGCGCCGCGCCCGAACAGCTTGATCTTGATGCTGTCGCCGGCCGACAGGATCGTGCCGCTGCGATAGCCGACCGAGCCCGCCGCGCCGACCATCACGTGCTGGCCGAGAATCACGTCGGGCTTCGGAAAGCGCGTGGTCATGCCGTCGTCGAGCATGCTGCGCGCGCCGCGGCCGACTTCCTCACCGGGCTGGAACACGGCCATCAGCGTGCCGCGCCATGCGTCGCGATGCCCTGCCATCAGACGCGCGACGCCGAGCAGCCACGTGACGTGCATGTCGTGGCCGCACGAATGCGCGACGCCGACTTCGAGCCCGTCTTCGTCTTTCGCCCTCACCGTGCTCGCATAGGGCAGGCCGGTCGCTTCGGCCATCGGCAGCGCGTCCATGTCGGCGCGCAGCATCACGGTGGGACCGTCGCCGTTGCGCAGCAACGCAACGACGCCCGTCACGCCGACGTTGCGCGTCACCTCGTAACCGAGCTTTTCCACGTAGTCCGCGACGATGCCCGCGGTGCGCACCTCCTGCATCGACAGTTCGGGGTGCGCGTGCAGGTCTTTGTAGATCGCTTCGAGTTCAGGCAGCAGCGCGTCGATCGCGCTCGACATCGTTTGGATCAGCTTCGACATGGAGGGCTCCTTGTTGCCATGAACGCCAGGGAAGGAAGGCGGCAAATGCGGACCGTCTGTCAGGATCGCGCAGGCGGCGCGCTTGCGGACTCGCTTTCGAGCAGGCTGTGTGAAAGCTTGCCGAGCAGACGTTCGAGCGTTTTGCGTTCGTTCGCGCTGAGCGCCTTCGCCAGCTCGACCTCGAGTTCGGTGCCCACCGCTTCGGACGCCTGCGCGACCTCGAGGCCGTTCGCGGTGGCGCGTAACGCGATGCTACGACGGTCCGACGCATGCATGTTGCGCGTGATCAGGCCGCGCGTTTCAAGCTCGGCGAGGACTTTGGAAAGCAGCGTTTTTTCGATCAGCGCGCGCTGTGAAACGGATTTGGGCGTGATGTCGGGCTCCGCGCAGACGAGGCGCAGCACGCGCAACGCACGCACGTCGAGATCCCAGCGCTCGCGATAGACCATATTCGCGCGGTTGATCAGCAACGCGCTGGTCAGGTCGAGCCTGAAAGTCAGGAAGTCCGAGTACAAGAAATTGCTCCGCTGTCGACCGTCATACGCAGTGCAGGCATTATAGGCAAGTAGTTGAAATTTTCAAATACTTGCACGGAGCGGAGGGCCGGCGCAGTCAAAGCTGTTTGCAATAGAACGTCGTCGCGCAAAACGCGCCGTCGGGCATCAGCGCGCAATTCGGCACGCTGCCGACGCGTAGCCAGCCGGCGCGCTGATAAAGCCGTTCGGCATCGCCGCCGGTCACGGTGTCGAGCACGAGAACCGATTTCTTCTCTTCCCGCGCGATGCGATCGAGTTCGCGCATCAGAGCGTGCGCTACGCCGCGCCGGCGTGCTTTTCTGTGCACGAGCATCTTCGCTACGTCGGCGCGATGTGGCTGATTTTCGGGTTGCGCGGTAATCAGCTGCACGGTGCCCACGATATCGCCGCTGTGATCTTCGGCGATCAGCACTACGCGCTCGCCACGCGCGACGCTCTCCACGACGTTGCGCCAGAACGCGAGCGCCGTGTTACGCGAGATCGGCAGCATGAAGCTGACCGATGCTCCGCCTTCCACGCAGTCGATCAGCACGTCGGCGAGCGCTTCGACGCAGGCCGAAGCTTCGTTCGCGCCGACGCGCCGTATGGTCACGTTATCGCTCATCCGTTTCTCCGTTCGTTGACTGGCGATGTGGTCAGCGCGACGAGATAGCGCGCGCGTTTGCGAGTGGGGTTACGGAACACGATCGGGCTGTCGAGCCGCATTGCCAGGCAGTCGCCGGTCTTGAGCCGCCAACAGGTGTCGCCGATCGTGATTTCCATCGACCCGTCGAGCATCCACACCTGTTGATGAATGTCCGCGTCGCGCGCGCCGGTTTCGTAACTGACGCGCTGACCGGCGGGAAAGTGGACCTCGACCAACTGGATCGCCGAGCGCGCGGTCGGCGACAGATGACGTCGCACATACCCCGAGCTCGGATCGGTCCACACCGCCTGCTCGGTCGCGCGACTGACCGGCGATGGCTCGGCAGCCGGCGCGCCATCCTGCTCGAATAGCGACGCGAGCGGCACGTTCAACGCGGTCGCGAGTTTGTCGAGCACGGTCGCGGTAGGGCTGCTCTGAGCGCGCTCGATCAGCGAGATATTCGAGCGGCTGACTTTGCTGCGCTCGGCCAGTGCATCGAGCGACCAATTTTGAGCGTCGCGCAGTTCTTTGATCCGGCGCGCGATCTGGGCGTTGATGTCCATGTAATCCAGTTTAAGGGATGTAGCTTCCAGTAAACTAGACGGCGGCTTTTTTGTTGTCAATGCGCAAATGCCCACTCACCAATTTGAATAAAAGCCCGCACAAAATTGCCGACTCTTTATTCGCTTTGATTCGCTAACTTTCAATTAGCCTGTGTCGGAAAAGCCTTACGCCCCATTACGCATAAAATTACACGTATTGGTATAAATACCGATGCTGTAGTCAGACTACATTCTTACATTACTCACCACGAAGAGTCGCTACAGCCCATCCAGTTGCGCCGATTCTTCTTCCCACAGGCAAACGTTTGCAGTCATCGCTGCATGCCTGTTTTCGCGTCCGTTTTCCATCCCCCGACGCGCTCCGTTGCCCCAGAAAAGCACAATTTCGGAGAGACACCTATGCAGAAGAAACTATGGCCGGCCGTCGCGATAGCGGCGGCCGTGAGCGCCGCTGCGCACGCGGAAATACCCGCTCCTGGTCTCGACTTCGCGCCCATGTCGACGGTGCTGAACGCGTTCGCGTCGGCAGCGGCGCATCGGCGCGCGGAAACGCTCGTCAACAAGATGACGATCGACGAAAAGCTGCAGTTCATTCACTCGCAGTATGCAATGTCCGCCGTGCCGGGCGGCGGCGCGGGCTACATTCAGGGCGTGCCGCGTCTCGGCATTCCCGACCTGAACATGGTCGACTCGGCCACGGGTTCGGGCAGCACCAACCAGCCATCGACGACCTTCCCGGCGACGCTCGCGGTAGCGGCGAGCTGGGACCGCGCGCTGTCGTGGAACTTCGGCAAGCAGATCGCGATCCAGTTGCGTCAGCAGGGCTTCGGCATGGGGCTCGGCGGTGGCACCAACCTCGCGCGTGAGCCACGCGGTGGCCGGCTCTTCGAGTATCTCGGCGAAGATCCGGTGCTTGCCGGCGAGATGCTCGCCGAGCGCACCGACGGCACGCAAAGCCAGAAGGTCATCGCGACGATCAAGCACTACATGGGCAACGAGCAGGAACATAACCGCGGCGGCGGCAATAGCCAGATCGACGAGCGCACGATGCGCGAGCTCTATCTGCTGCCGTTCGAAATCGCCGCGCGCCGCGCGCAGCCCGGCAGCGTGATGTGCAGCTACAACGAGGTCAACGGCATCCAGGCCTGCGAGAACCCACACATTCTCAACGACGTGCTGAAGAACGACTGGCACTTCGAAGGTCAGGTGCAGTCGGACTGGGGCGCGACGCATAGCACGGCACCGGCGATCAATGCGGGTCTCGACGAGGAGGAAGACGTCGGTTCGACCGTCTATCTGACGCCCACGCTGGTCAAACAGGCGATCGCGAACGGCTCGGTGTCGACCGCGCGCCTCGACGACATGGTCGAGCGCAAGCTGTACGTGATGATCCGCACGGGCGTGATGGACGATCCGCCGAAGGGTGGCGCGACCATCGACTTCTCGGCCGCGAGAGCCTTCACGCAGTCGGTCGAAGAGCAGTCGATGGTACTGCTGAAGAACGCCAGCAATCAGTTGCCGCTCGCCGCTGGTTCGCTGTCGCGTATCGCGGTGATCGGCGGCCATGCTGACGCGGCGGTGCTGACGGGCGGCGGTTCAGGCAACACGCGCGATCCGGTGACGGGCGCGTTCGCCGGTTGCGGCGGCTTGACGTTCGGCACGGAGACGGGCTGCAGCTGGTGGACCAACCCGTGGCTGAAGCTAAACACGCCGATCGTGTCGGCGATCAAGGCGCTCGCGCCGCAGGCCACCGTGACCTTCGCCGGCAACAGCGATCAGCAGTCGCCGTTTGCCGCCTACACGCAGCAGCAGATCACCCAGGCGGCCACGCTGGCGGCCAACTCCGACGTCGCGATCGTCGTGGTCGCGCAGCCGGCCGGTGAGGATATCGGCGATCTGCCGAGCCTGGGCCTCGCGAATCCGACCAACCAGGATGCACTCGTCGAAGCGGTTGCGGCGGCCAATCCGCACACGATCGTCGTCGTCGAAAGCGGCAACCCGGTGCTGATGCCGTGGAAGGATAGCGTGTCGGCGATCATCGAAGCATGGTATCCGGGCGAAGGCGGCGGCAATGCGATTGCGAACGTGCTGTTCGGCAAGGTCAATCCTTCCGGCAAGCTGCCCGTCACGTTCCCGGTGCGCGACCAGGATACGCCGACGTGGGGCACGAATGGCGCATTCGCGGCGAACCCGGTGTACGCCGAGAAGCTTGATATGGGCTATCGCTGGTACGACTCGCAGAACATCACGCCGATGTTCGAGTTTGGCTATGGCCTGTCGTACGCGCACTTCGCATACTCGGGTCTGTCGGTTCAGCATCTGCCGGGCGGCCTGATCGACGTGTCGTTCGACGTGCGTAACGATGGTCGCGTCGCCGGTGCGGAAGTGCCGCAGGTGTACCTCGGCGTGCCGTATCAGGGTGAACCGCCGCGGCGTCTCGTCGGCTGGGACAAGGTGGGTCTGAACCCGGGCGAATCGCGTCGTGTGCACGTTGTCGTGACGCAGCGCATGCAGAGCGTGTGGGATACGACGAGCAACCGTTGGCTCTATGTGCCGGGCAGCTCGGTGTACGTCGGCGCATCGTCGCGCGACATCCGTCTGCAGGGGCACGGCTAAATAGTGTGACGGTGTAGCGAATGCGGGCGCGCCAGGTTGCGCGCCCGCCTGAATTGTTGATTACGCTTTCAGCGTGTTCTTGTAGAACTTTCCATCCTTCATCACGATGCGCAGGTTCTGCTCCGGGTTCGCGATCAGGTCGAGATTCTCGAGCGGATTGCCGTCGACGAGCAGCAGATCGGCGTACGCACCTTCCTCGAGTACACCGAGCTTGCGCGGGTACGGATTGCGGTGCCCGGACAGCGCGAGTAGCTGGCCATTGGTGCCCGTTGCGATGCCCAATGCTTCGGTTGCGCTATACCACGCCTTCATATGCGTGAGCATCGTGCCTTGCCGTGCGGCCACGGCCTGCGAAAAGATCAGGTCCGTGCCGAACGCGACCTTGATGCCATGCTTGCGCGCGAGTTTGAAAACCCTGTCGGTGCCCGCGATCACCTGAAGAAATTTTTCGCGGATCGGTGGGGCGAGCGGACCCGCGTCGTCTTCGTTGACGAACGGCTGCGTGCTCAACCACGTGCCGTTCTTCGCCATCAACGCCGCAGTCCTGTCGTCCATCAGATGACCGTGCTCGATGCACTGCACGCCTGCCGCAACGGAGCGCTGAACCGCTTCGGGCGTGTACGCATGCGAGAGGACATAGGTGCCCCAGTCGGCCGCTGTTTCGACGGCCGCGCGCAACTGCTTTTCGGTAAACGTGAGCATGTCGAGCGGGCTGCGCGGCGTCGATACCCCACCGGCTCCGACCAGCTTGATCTGCGTCGCGCCCTGAATGAACTGCTCGCGCACCCGCAAGCGGACTTCGTCTTCGCTGTCGGCGATCGCGAAGCCACCGTCCCGTTCCAGTTGGGTGACCTGGTTGCCGGCGCGCGGCAGATCGCTCAGCGCACGAAAATCGCCGTGACCCCCGGTGGTCGTGATCATCGCGCCGGACGGATAGATTCGCGGCCCGGAAATCATGCCGCTATCGATTGCCTGCTTCAGCGCGAATGACGGGCCGCCCGCGTCGCGTATCGTTGTGAAGCCGCGCAGTAGCGTACGTTCGGCTTCAGCGCTTGCCGCAAGATGAACGAAAGCAATGTCGGATTGAAGGATGACCTGAATCGGCACTGCCGCGAGCAGCGCGTGCCAGTGCATGTCGATCATGCCGGGCATCATCACCTTGCCACCGCAATCGACGAGCGTTTTGCCGTCGATCGAAGCCGGTTGACCCCGACCCAACTGGCTGATGCTGTCACCCTCGACAACCATATAGAGACCGTCACGCAACGTCGACGATTTGCCATCGAACAAGCGGAAGTTCGTGAACAGCACCGGCTTGTCCGGCGGTGCTGGCGGTTGGGTGGTTTGAGCATTGCCAAGACCGGGCAGAACCAGGCTCAGCATCGAAGCGGCGAGACCGGTGACGAAGCCGCGCCGCGACAGATCGGCACTGATACGGCGGTTGGCATACTGCGCTTGAGACTTGTCACAAAGACATGAAAACGACGCACTGACTGCTTTATCGCCGATGTACTTTCCTGAAGGCATAGCTCACCTGTAACGTAGATCACCGTGCATCGAAAGCCGCCATCTGACTACATTTCACACCTGGCGACGCGAAAGTCAAGCCCGCACAGATTATCGCCTACGAACGAGGATGGCAAATTCCGCGTCGCTTGATACAAGCATTGAAATTGCATCTATTACTCGATTACGCGGTTGCAGCATGTAATTAGAAAAATATGCTTGCGACCGGCGAAAAGATCGGGCTATGCTCACGCCACGTATTCTGTAAGTGAATCCCCCGAAATAAGGCACGATTCCCTACCCTGCTTGGGGGGGAGATGCGCCAAACAAACGTCCCAATAAAGCGGATGCATCGGCTATTACAAACGTATTTTCTATCATCGCGATTATCGAGCGAGGCGATCGGTCATTCTTTTAACGCCGCTGCAATTAGAAACTCAACTATTTCACAATTTCGCCGCCACTCCATGAATGCCGGGATCGGAAAAGTCGCATTCAGTCTTTTTTAATTTTTCACGGAGAAACAGAAATGATCGATGTGTCAAAGCCGCGTATGCTCAAGGTGCTGGCGGGGGCCGGCTTGTCGCTGTTTGCCGTCACCGCGATGGCCGACGATACGCTCGGTTTGTCGGAAAGCCTGTTCTCCATCGGCGCGCCGGAAGTGACGCAGGCGCCTGGCGCGAGCGCGAGCCCGTGGCGCTTTGCGGTTGGCGCAGGGGTCGTGAACATGCCGAAATTTCCGGGCGCGAGTGGCACGAAATGGGAGGCGGTGCCGTCGGTGAGCGTGAATTACGACCGCTTCTTTATCGGTGCGAACCCAGACGCGGGCTCGGTGCTATCGCTGGGCGCATATCTGTATCGTGATAGTAACTGGCGCGTCGGCGCGGCGTTGACCTACGATTTCATCGAACCGCGCAGCGAGTCCGACGACTCGCGGCTGCACGGACTGGGCGACGTCAAACGCACCGCGCACGCGGAGCTGTTCGGTGTTTATACGTGGGAGTTCGTCACGGCGCGCGCGAGCGTTTTGACCGATATTGCCGGCAACGATCGCGGCACCGTCGCGACTTTCGATCTGTTGGGACGCTATCAACCCATTGCGCAACTGACGCTCAGCGCAGGCCCGGGCCTGACGTGGGGAAGCGACAAGTACAACGAAACCTATTTTGGCGTGAATTCCGAGCAGAGCGCGCGCTCGGGATTGCCGACCTACTCGGCCAGCTCCGGTTTGAACCAGTTGCGCTTCTCAGTCAACGGGGTTTATCGGATCGCAACGCGTTGGAACGTTGGCGCGAGCGTGTCGTTCGCGTGGCTGCGCGGCGACGCGACCGACAGCCCCATCACCGAAAAGACGAGTCAGATTACGTACGGCCTTTTTGCCAATTACCTCTTTTAGTCGTCCGCCAAAAACGAAGGCCCGCTGCACCCGATCGCGTGGGTGCAGCGGGCTTTCCCGTTCTACGAGTCAGCAAGCGCTTCGTCAATTCTTCTGCGCGAGCAGCGCCTGAATCCTGGCTTCGGTCCGCGCATAGTCGCCTTCACCAAAGTGCGTGTAGACGATATGACCTTGCTTGTCGATCAGATAGAACGCGGGCCAGTACTGGTTGTTATAGGCATTCCAGGTGGCGTACTGGTTGTCCTGCGCAACCGGATAGCTGATACCGAGCCGTTTCAGCGCGGTCTTCACGTTGCCGGTGTCGCGTTCGAACGGATATTCCGGCGTATGCACGCCGATCACCGTGAGCCCCTGATCCTTGTACTTCTGGTTCCAGCTTTTTACGTAAGGCAGCGTGTTGGCGCAATTGATGCAGCTATAGGTCCAGAAGTCGACGAGTACCACTTTGCCGCGCAATTGCTGCAATTTGAGCGGCTCGCTATTGAGCCATTGCGTGATGCCTGTGAGCTCGGGTGCGGGCGAGCCGCTTTCTGGCGGCGCGGCGATGGCGACCGTACTCGTCGCGATCAACGCGCAGGCGGCAAACGCGGTGGACAGTGCGAAGGTTTTCAGGCGGGTAGTCATGTCAAAGTCCTTTGAGTGAAGGGAAAAGACCGGCGAGCCGCGCGTACAGCAGCACGTCGTACTGCAAATAGATGGCGAGGGCGGTCAGCATCACCAGTACGCCGAATACCTGTTGCAGGCGCTCCGCGTGACGTGAGACCACACGGACATGACGCGTCACGTAATGTCCGCCGTAGATGATCGCGAGCATCGGAATCGCCGCGCCGATCGCATACAGCGTGAGCAGCAGAGCCGACCAACCGAGATCCTGAGCCTTCACGACGAGCACCAGAATCGACGCGAGCACGGGGCCGGCGCAGGGCGTCCATACCGCGCCTAGCGACATGCCGAGCACGAAGCCGCCCGCGTTGCCGCTGCCGGGTTGCGTCCCTGGCGCAATGGCCGCGCCGATGCGCTCGAGCGGCCCTTGCAGTTGCGCGACGAGCCAGTCGTAAGGTCGCGGCCAGATACGCAGAAGCCCGGACAGCGCGAGCAACGCAATGCCGGTATTGCGCAGTACCTGTTGCGCGACGTGCACGGTGCTCGACACCGCGCCCAATAGCAGCGCGAAAGACGCGAAAGTCAGAATGAAGCCGGCGACGATGAACAGTGGCCGCGTGCGGCTCGGTCGTTCGACGGAAGTGCCGAGCAGGATCGGCATCACCGGCAGCACGCAGGGAGAGGCAATCGTCAGCAGCCCGGCGAGCAGGGCGAGCGGAGTTTCGAGCGTACTGTGCATGATGGGCGTTCCGTTGGCTGGGATGGCCGTATTGGAACGCCCGCACGTATCTGGTTTATGTCGGGGATCAGGCGCGCTTGCAATGTAGTGTGTTTGCGTATGGCGCGGATACATTGCGACACAAATCGGTTGAGGAACCGATGCGCGCGGGGGGCGAGGCGGCGGTAGCCGAACGCTGGCTCAGCGCGCCCTGCGCTTACGCACCGCGATTCCCGTCGCGGCCGCGACGCTATTTGCGCTGGACGTGGAGAACATCGGCATACGCTCCTCGATCCAGCGCAGCAATTCGAGAGGTCCCGGTGCGAGCGGCCGGCCGGTCTTGACGAGCACACGCGCCTGCGCGCCGGAAAACAGCGGATGCGCGATCGGTATCGTCGTCAATTCGCCGCTCGCGATTTCGCGGTAGGCAGCGAATTCGCCGATCAGCGTCATGAAGTTGTCGACCGTGACGAAGCGCTTCAATGCGCTCAGTGAGTTGGTGGTCAGCGTCGCGGGAATCGACACGTTTTCGGCGAGTTCCGTCATCTTGACGACATGACCGATCCCAAAGGTCGGTGGCATCAACGCGAGCGGCCACGCGCGCAGGTCGTCGAGCGTCGCGGGTCGCTTGCGCTTCGCGAGCGGATGGTCGCTTCTTAGCAACAATACGACCGGCTGCGGCGAACTCGCGCGATGCTCGAGGCGCGCATGAGGCGGCGGATTGTACGCAAGCCCGATATGCGCACGACTTTCGGCGACTTCTTCCTGGATTGCGTCGACCGCGAGCATATCGAGGCCGATTTCGAGTTCTGGATATTGGACGCAGAACGGCGCGAGCACATCGTCGACCAGCGTATCGACGAAGCCTTCGCTGACCGCGAGCCGGATCTGCCCTCGCTGCAGGCCTTTCAACGCATGCAATTGATCTTCGAGCTTCTCCTGCTGCGAACGGTAGCCGCGCCAGAATTCGAGCAGATGCGTGGCCGCTTCGGTCGGCCTGACTCCGCGCGGCTGCCGCTCGAACAGCACCGCGCCGAGTTCGTCCTCGAGCAGCTTGATCTGCCGCGTGATCACGGAGGGTGACGTATTGATGCTTTCGGCGGCGCCGCGGATGGTGCCGTGCGTGAGCACCTCGTTGAAGTAGCGAAGGCGTTGCTGGTTGATCTCGCGCATGTGATTTGTCGATTGCGGTTAATGTGTTGCCCACAAGGCAACGATTTGTGAACTTAGTTGCTCTTGCTGATGAAGGCTTGCGCTGTCACTATCCATCTCAAGCGGTGCGACAGCGGTAAGCCAGTGGTTCAGTCGTCAAGGCATTTCCGGTTTCAGATTCGTTCTACCCGTCTCGTTCGATTCGTTTCAGATTGCCATTGAAGTCTGCTCTGCCTGCACGGTGCCCGCATGCGGCTGTGCGATATCGCGCGCGAGCGGACCCGATCAATTCCGTATCAAAGCCTTTGCTTGAAGGAGAACAACCATGTCGGATCAGATCAATAGTCGCCGCCGCCGCTTTCTCGGAACGGCGGTTGCCGGTATCAGCCTGCTCGAATTGGGACTGGGCGGGCTCGCGCATGCGCAATCGGCCGACGCGGCCGGCAATGCGAAAGCGGGCGCGCGCGTGGCGTCGTTCGAGAAGATTCGCTCGATCAATGCGGGCACGCTGAACGTCAGCTACGCGGAAGCGGGCCCGCAGAACGGACCGGTGGTCATTCTGCTGCATGGCTGGCCTTACGACATCTACAGCTTCGCCGAAGTGACGCCGTTGCTGACGGCGGCCGGCTATCGCGTGATCGTGCCTTACCTGCGCGGCTACGGCGGCACGCGTTTTCTGTCGGCGGATACGCCGCGCAACGGTCAACAGGCGGTGGTCGCGGTCGACATCATCAACCTGATGGACGCGCTGAAAATCGACAAGGCCGTGCTCGGCGGCTTCGACTGGGGCGCGCGCACGGTGAACATCGTCGCCGCGCTGTGGCCGCAACGCGTGAAGGCGATGGTGTCGGTGAGCGGCTATCTGATCGGCAGCCAGGACGCGAACCGCGCGCCGTTGCCGCCGAAGGCCGAGCTGGCGTGGTGGTATCAGTTCTATTTCGCCACGGAGCGCGGCCGCGCGGGCTATGAAGCGAACCGTCATGACTTCAACAAGCTGATCTGGCATACCGCCTCGCCGAAATGGAATTTCGACGACGCCACGTTCGAGCGCTCCGCCGAATCGTTCAATAACCCGGACCATGTTGCCGTGGTGATTCACAACTATCGCTGGCGTCTGGGACTCGCGCAGGGCGAGCCGCAATACGACGAACTCGAAAAGCGCCTCGCCTCCGGACCGACGATCGCGGTGCCGACCATCACACTCGAAGGCGATGCGAACGGCGCCGCGCATCCCGAGCCCGCAGCATACGCGAAGAAGTTTACCGGCAAGTATCAGCACCGCAATATCAGCGGCGGCATCGGCCATAACCTGCCGCAGGAAGCGCCGAAAGCCTTTGCGGATGCGATTCTCGACGTTACCCGCCTTTGATGGAGCCGGCGCGCGCCGGCTTCTTCTGAACGGGCCCCAGCAGTCGAACGTACGGCTGCTGGGGTTTTTTCATGAGCGGGCCATTTGCAACCCACCTGCAACCCGCACGACACATGCGACGCCGGCCCTGCTCGGCAGGTTCGGAAGTGGGTTTTGGTATCGCAATGTATCAACGGCATACGCAGACAAACACGCTTGCAGAAATGGGGGGTGACGAAAACATTGCAGATACGTTGGAGCGTTCTAATGTCTTCACGCAAGGTTGATTCACAACGTTGCGTGAATCAGGTGGGACGTCACAGTGTATCCGCGTCGATGGCTTCGCGTCCCGCTCAATCCTTATCCCTGATGGTTCGATACCCGGAGAAGACTCATGAAACTCGTTCAATCGCTGATCGTCGCCGCACTCGTCGCCGTTCCCGTCGTTTCGTTCGCGCAATCGCAACCGCAACAGGCACTCACACGTGCCGAAGTCCGCGCGGAACTGGTCCAGTTGGAAAAGGCCGGCTACAACCCGGCCAGCGACAACACGCAATACCCGCAGAACATCGAAGCGGCCGAGGCGCGCATCAGCGCGGGCCATGACGCGCCCGCCTACGGTGGCGTCGCGAACGGCAGTTCCGCTTCGGGCTCGCACGTGCCGATGATGCATGCGGCGGCGGATCGCGTGTACGACGGCTCCGACATCGTCAGCCTCGGTTCCATCTACGCGCATTCGTGATCGATGCAAATGAGCAGGCCGTCCGCGTGCATCGGCTCACGTCGACGCGCGGACTCCTTGTTTAACTCACCTGTCGAGACAAAAACGATGACCACGGTGCTGAAAAAAATTCTGGGTTCCGTTCTGTTGCTGGGCGGACTGTTCGCGTTGCAGGCCACGGAGTCCGCGCAGGCCGCGCCGTCCGATGACCTGAAGGGCAAGAACGTCGTTCTCGTACACGGCGCTTTCGCTGACGGGTCCAGCTGGGACAAAGTGATCCCATTGCTCGAAGCGCGCGGCCTGCACGTGGTGGCCGTGCAGAATCCGCTGAGCTCGCTCGCCGACGACGTGGCGGCAACCCGGCGCGTGATCGCGCAGCAGAACGGGCCTGTGATTCTGGTTGGCCATTCATGGGGCGGCGTGGTGGTCAGCGAGGCCGGCAACGACGACAAGGTGAAAAGCCTCGTGTACGTCGCGGCATTTGCGCCGGACAACAGTCAGTCCATTGCGGACATCACGAAGGACCAACCCGCGCCAGTCTGGGCGAGCGAATTGCGCAAGGACTCGGCGGGTTATCTGACGCTATCGACCCAGGCGGTGCTGGACGACTTCGCGCAGGATCTGCCGCTGCCGCAAAAGCGCCTGATCGCGGCGACCCAGCAGCCTTGGGCCGCTGGCTGTATCGACGACAAGGTGACGAACGCCGCGTGGCATGGCAAGCCGTCGTACTTCGTGGTGTCGGGCCGCGACCGCATGATCGATCCGTCCTTGCAACTGGAGATGGCGAAACACATCGACGCGAAGATCACGCGCGTCGCCACGAGCCACGTCGCGATGCTGAGCCAGCCGCAGGCCGTGGCCGACGCGATCATCGCCGCCTCGCGGGCCGCGCATTGAAGCGCCCGCAGTCTCGTCAATCAGATTGCGATTGACGGAATGCTCTTCATGCAGCGCAGCGCGAACATCGAGCGGCTATGGCGAATGCCTGCGATCTTGTTTTTGCTGATCGAGCAATGCGACATAGCCGCGGATATACCCTTCGTTTTCGAGGCTTCAGACAATGGAGATGCGGCACGTTTGCGGCTTCACCGGTTCTGTCCCATCAGTACCTCGTCGAATGAAGCGCCTTGGTCGGCCAATCATCAGTACCTTTTGCTGGGCAGTACTTTTGCGCTGATATTCGCGTTGGGCGTGGCATCGGCGGCAATCTTCCCGCACCGTCTGCGTACGGTTCTACAGCGGCCGACGCGGCTGCGCATCGTGAACCGTCTGATGGGGAGCTTGCTGGTAGGGATGGGCACGCTGATGGCGGCGGTACGCTGACCATGAAACGATCCGCATACCGCCGCCGCGGGAACAACGTCATCCTTATCGTCTGTACCGCGCGATATCAATGGAAAATGAGGTACAGGATGATCAGTACGATCACTGGAACGCCGAGCAGCCAGCCAAGTAGGTAAGGCATGATGTCATCTCCTTTCGTATTGGAGTTCGAATACGCAGGAGTTTCAGCAGGCAGCGTGCCTGGCTCGAAGATGTCGATCTATTCGAGCAATCGATCGACGGCAACGCCGATGGTCCGCGTATCGGCTTTAGCCATATCGATGCCATAGCCGATTCCGAACTCGCGCCGGTAATAAGCGCGATCTGATTGGCCAGTAACTTTTCCATCGAGTGCTTCGGCAACGACGAAAAAGCGAAGCCGCCAACTACCGGCGCGCGACATC
This sequence comes from Paraburkholderia sp. MM5496-R1, assembly GCF_050436205.1. NCBI lineage: Bacteria > Pseudomonadati > Pseudomonadota > Betaproteobacteria > Burkholderiales > Burkholderiaceae > Paraburkholderia > Paraburkholderia sp. MM5496-R1. The sequence goes on along the minus strand of NZ_JBNDLT010000003.1, from coordinate 773,812 downwards.
GCGCGGATAGACGGCGGGCCGCCTCATGTTCCAGTCCACTACGCGTGGTCTATATCACACCGGCAACCAGCAGAACGATCACCACGATCAGTACGATGCCGAGTCCACCGGTCGGACCATAGCCCCACGATCGGCTGTGTGGCCACGCTGGAAATGCGCCGATCAGCAGCAGAATCAGCACGATTAGAAGAATGGTTCCTAGCATGTTATGACCTCCGCCTGGTTGAGAGAGACCTGCTTTATCTACGTTGGCCACAGGGCCGCAGGGTAATCCCCAGGCAGCAAACCTTGTGCCCAAGGTCGATCCTTTAATCAGATCACCGGGGCGACGCGCAGCACGTGCGGAGATTCTCGAGCCAATTGAAACGGCACCCGTCGCGCTCAAAACCTGAGCCGGGTGCCGTTTTTCCAATTGCGGACACGTCGCGCGTCCTATAGATAGGTTCCGCTGATGCGGCCTTCGAAGATCGCGGTGTTGATGTCCCAATCGTCGACGGTACCCGTGCCGCCACCGTCCACCTTGACGACTACCGAGCGGCCGCCGCGCAGCGTCTTCATCTGTTCGGTGCTCAGCGTTTTCTCGTCGGATGGCTCGCCCGCGCCGGGCGGCAGGTCTTTGATGATCACAGTGGCTTTCATGGCATTTCTCCTTGACGTGGAAAGGCGAGCACAGTGCGGCGCCCGCATCGATTTCTGCAAGGCCTATGCCAATGTGAGGGAACGTGCGCCGCAACATGGAGCGGGGGCCGCGATGCGAAGCCTGGCAAGGATCCGCGCGATAGCCGCGTTGAATCGCACTGAACACGATCGCGATTGCGCGTCGATGTGTTTGCGCGCGTCCCACGAGTCACGAGCGAATGGTTGGGGCGCAGCGCAGCGTCGCGCGCGGCGAACTCAGGCGTCCAACACTCAATCGCAAGCGCAAACAGAAACGGCACGCGCCATATGCGCGTGCCGTGATGGTGAAACGCCCCGGCGAGGAATGCTAGCGGCGCTGGCGTCTACGCGGCGAGGCTGCTTCCGCGATACGCAGATGCGCGGCCGGAAAGCCCGGCGGGTACTCGACGACGCGCATCGCGGCCGGCACCAGCGGCGCGGCGAGACTCGAGCGCGCGCCGACACGGGCGCCGCCGACGATCGCGGCCATCGCCTCGCGGTCCAGTTCGACGCTTTCGGTCAGATCCTTGATGCTCAGCTTGGCCATGATGGCTCCAGAAAAACGCTCCGGCGGCCAGACCCGTTCGGGTGCCGGCCGCCGTGCTCGGAATGTGTTCGGCGTGTCATTCGTTGTGCCGCGGTCTCAACGCACTATCAGTATAGGAAATCCATTCGCGGCGCGCATGGCCGTGGTGTTGCCGCGGCAGTGAAGGAACCCCCAGTCCCCCGCTGCTGCCCCGGCTTACACGGCGGAGTAATTGGCGCCCGACAGGATAGGGTCGACTTTCAGCTTCAGCGGCAGCACGACGCCTGGCCCGATCGAACCGATGTCATTGAGCGCTGCGACGTTGACGATTTGCTGCTGAGCCAGATTCTGAGTGACGTTGACGTTGACGTTGACGTTGGCGATGCCGGCAAGGCTGCCGAGACCACCAAGGCCCGAAGGCATGGGCACGTTGCTGCCGGTGCCGCCGGCGATCCCGGACATGGCCCGGCGGTCGAGTTCGCGCGTGCCGGACAGATCGCGAATCATGAGGGATGACATGGCGTTTCTCCAAAGACGTACGGAAAGCGGACATGAATGGCTCGCGGCGAAGCGGCCCGCGGCTGCGGGCGCCTCGCCGCACCACGCACTATTAGTGGTTGCTGTTGCTCGAATTGATATACGGCGAGAAGTCCGACGTGATGCCGGTGGCGAGCGCAACATCGTTGCCGTTGGCGTTCTGGAAGTTCAGTTCGTTACTGATCAGTTGCGTGGTGCTGGTGTTCTTGACGCTGGTCGGCGCATAGACCGGGGCGAAGCTGTAGTACTTGCTCGGGCCGAAGCCGCCGCGTACGGCTTGCATGGCTTTGCTGTCGAGTTGTTCGGTGACGGACAGGTCTTTGATCATCAGCGTTTTCATGGTGAGTCTCCTGAAAGAAGTGTTCGCAGTGTTGCGAGTGGTTTCGAGCAATTCGTTTGCTCGGACATCACTAACGCACAGGCTGTGCCAGTATTAATCAAGGTTCCTGAGGAAATCGGCACAGCCCTGTCGTATAAGGGTTTTGCGCGTGGAGGGACCACCGTGCCGGTCAGCTCGAAGCACGCTGACGCGCTCGGAGCGGTGGCCGCGGTCCGACATCGCGGCGGACCCTGTTGGATGGCGCACGACATTGCGCGAGCCAGCACGCGGCGCGGCGCGCGGCTCATGCCTGGTTTGCCTGGTTTGCGAAAGCGCGGACCGGGAGCTAGTATCGAAACGGCACATGTAACTGGATACGACAGGTTTTCTATCGACCCGCGTGGCGTCGGTCGCATGCGACACGGTCCAGCGGCAACGGCGGTGCTTCGCACAAATGGCTAGCCTTGCGCGTGTGATTCTCGACTTCCAGAGCGGCGAGCTATCGCGTGACGAGTTCGTCGCGCAGCTCGACAGCGCGTTGGCGACCGAGCAACTCGGTCCGACGCGGCTGCTGGAGACGCTGTACGCCGCGCATCATCGGTCGCCGTTGCCCGACGATCTCTACCTGGAAGTGCGGCGGCGCATCGAGTTGCTGCGCGTGTCGAACGTCGCGGCGGGTGGCGAGGAAACCGGCATCCAGACCACGGTCGATCTACCGTCGCTGCGGTCGTCGAGCGCTGGCAGTGCGGGCGCCGCGAGTACTGCCGGAAGCGCCGCGCACGAGACCATCAAAGGCATCGGCGATACGCTGAACAACCGCTTCGTGCTCGAGGAGTGCCTTGGCGTGGGCGGCATGGGCACCGTGTACAAGGCGCTCGATCTGCGCAAGCTCGAAGCGTCGGATCGCAAGCCCTATCTCGCGATCAAGGTGCTGAACGTCCAGTTTCGCGGCAATCCGAATTCGCTGGTCGCGCTGCAGCGCGAGGCGCGCAAGGCGCAGGTACTCGCGCATCGCAACATCATCACCGTCTACGACTTCGACCGCGACGGGCCGATCGTCTATCTGACGATGGAGTACCTGAGCGGCAAGCCCCTGAGCCAGCTGCTGCGCACGCCGGGCTATCAGGGCATGCCGGTGCGGGCCGCGCTGCCGATCGTGCGCGGCATGTGCGCGGCGCTCGCGTACGCGCACGAGCGCGGCTTCGTCCATTGCGATTTCAAACCCGCGAACGTGTTTTTGACCACGAATGCCGAAGTGAAAGTGATCGACTTCGGCATCGCGCGCGTATTCCAGCGGCCTGAAGAGGAGAGCGACGCGACGGTGTTCGATCCCGGCAGTCTGGGCGCGTTGACGCCGGCCTATGCGAGCCCGGAGATGATCGAGCATCGCGAGCCGGACCCGCGCGACGATATCTACGCGCTTGGCTGCATCACGTACGAGCTGTTGACGGGACATCATCCGTTCGATCGCCTGTCGGCCACGCAGGCGCGCAATGCCGATTTCAAGCCGCAGCGTCCGGCGAATCTCGATGCGCGACAGTGGCGCGCGTTGCGTGCCGCGTTGTCGTTCGATCGCAATACGCGGATGCCGAGCGTCGTGCGCTTTATCGCCGAGTTCGACAATGAAGCGCGCGCGGAGAAGTCCGGGACGCTCGCGTGGGTAGGGCTCGCAGGCCTCGCCGTCGTGTGCGCGGTCACCGTGGGCGTGTTCGCTTTTCGCTCGGGGTCCAGCCGGCACCAAGCCGCGCCAACCGAGGCGGCGCGATCGCAGGGCGATCAGGTCGATCGGGCGGCTGGGGCGTCCGCTGTCGCGCCTGCAACGAATGTCGCGCAGACAACGCCGGCGCCCGCGCCGAAGCCCGCGTTGACGCTCGCCGCGATCACGCCCACGCTTGCCCAGGTGCCCTGTTCGGCTCTATCGGGCGCGGTGCAGGACCACGCACTGACGGTACGCGGTTTCCTGTCGCAGCGATACGGTGCCGCGCATCTGAAGGAGACGTTGGCGGCGCTGCCTGGCGTCGATACGGTTTCGCTAGACGTGCGGCCGCTCGCCGACGATAAATGCGACCTCGTCAAAACGCTCGCGCCGTTTCTGGTGCGCAACTGGCAGGCGGGGCGCGTGGCGTCGCTGCAGATGCGTCCGCCAAGCGGTTTTCTGACCGAGAACGACTCGCTGGTGGTCGACCTGAAAGCGCCGCCGTTCGATTCCTTTGCGACCGTCGACTACTACCAGCTAGACGGCCACGTCGTGCACATGGTGCCCAGTCGTCTGTGGCCGGACAATCAGATGCAGGCGAACGGCGGTCCGTACACGATCGGCAGCAATGCGGGCGATTGGACCGTATCGAAGCCGTTCGGCTCGGAAATGGTGGTGCTGGTGGTGACGCCGGTGCCGCTGTTCGACAAGCTGCGCCCGGAAAGCGAAGCGCGCGCTGTTTATCTGCGCGCGCTCGAGACCCGGCTCAAGCAGATTGGCGGTCAATACGGGCAGGATCGCCTGTTGGCGGACTTCGCCCCGATTACGACCAAACCCGCGACGCGATGATCCGTCAGGGAGCCAATCGACACGGCTTTTAGTGCAGATCCTTGACGACGCGAAAACCGTTCTGCGATTGGCGCACGCCCGCGCTGTATTTGAAGCGCGTCGCGCTGAGCATGTAGTCGCCGCCTTCGCGCCATGAGCCGCCGCGAATCGCGCGCATCTCGCAGCCGGGCGAGTCCCACGCGTGGCCATCGACGGGCGCGCCCTGATAGGTGTTGTGCCAGCAGTCGGCGGTCCACTCCCAGACGCCGCCGTTCATGTCGTACAGACCCAGCGGATTCGCGGCGAACGTGCCGACGTTTTCCGGGCCTTCCTTGTGCCACGGGTCGCCGCAGTCCTTGCAATTGGCGTTGCCCTTGCGCATCTGCTCGCCCCACCAGTACGCGGTCGTGGTGCCGGCGCGGTCCGCGTATTCCCATTCGGCTTCGGTCGGCAGACGGTACGGTTTGCCGGTCGTTTTGGCGAGCCACTTGACGTACTGCTGCGCGTCGTCCCAACTGAGATCGCGCGCGGGTGCGGTCTTGATGCTATTGCTCTCCGGCGTCAGCTTCTGGCAGGCGCCGGCGGCGACGCACGCATTCCATTGCTCGACCGTCACGGGAAATTTACCGATCGCGAAGGGCGCGCCAATGCTCACGTGATGCACGGGCTTTTCCGACGGATCGTCGGTATTGCTGCCCATTGCGAACGAGCCGGCGGGTACCGCGACCATGACCGGACAGGCCGCGCAGTCGCGGATTTCACCGGCCGTCGGTGGATGGGCGACGGTCTTTTCGGCGAATGGCGCGGCAGCGGGGCGCGGCGGCGGCGCGGCTGCGCTGGCTTGCGTCGCGGGATGCATGACCTGGGCAGGCGGCGTGGGTGGCGCGACGTGACCGCTCTGCGTCGCGGGCGCGGCTGGCGGTGCAGCCGGCGCGGCACTCACCGCGGGAGTCGATGCCGCCGCGCGCAATCGATCGATACGCGCATGCGCGAGTGTGGCGAAGCGGCCATTCGGATAGGCCTTCAGATAAGCCTCGTAATCGGCTGGGTAGTTGCTGTCCTTGATCGAATCCCAGAACGTGATTTCGTATTGTTCGCCGCTTTCCTTGGGCATGATGCCGCGACTGCGCGGCGTGATGGCCCGACGCTCTGATGTATTCGACGACTCGATAGCGCCTTCGCCACTTGTGGGAATGGATGACCGCGCGACAGAGAGCCAGGGTTGCTGCGTTCCGCGTGTAGCGGCGCGTACTTCGGCGCCGACCTGTCGGAACAGCGCGGCGAGCGATCGAGACGATGCGTCGGCGTCGTTGAGCGCTTGCAGCAAGGCATCGGTATAGACGCCATGCCGCGGACCGTCCGCCGCGAAACCGCCCGGTGCGGTTGCATAGGCAATCACGGTGTTGGCAGCGATCCTCGGTTTATCGATCGCAACCGCGGCGGGGGCAAATGGATTGTCGAGGCACGTATCGAGAATCACGAGATTGAGCCGGCCGGCACGGGCGGATTGCATCGCATGCAAAACGGTATTCAGATCGACGCCGTTATTCAGTAGCGACACCGGCGCGCGGATATCGCCTCGCGCATCGAGTCCCACCGGCAAAAGCAGCGTTTGTGCGCCTACCTGCATGCCGTGTCCGGCGAAATAGAACACTCCGATATCGCCTGTTTGCAATCGTCGTTGAAATTCGTCGATGGCCGCGCGCATTTGCGGCGGCGTAGCATTCGTGCGCGTGATGACTTCGAAGCCACGCGCACGGAGCGCAGCGCCGATCGATTCGGCGTCGCGCGGCGCGTTGGCGCGGATCGGGTTAGTGGCGTCACCGTACTCGCCATTTCCGATCACGAGCGCGACACGCCGCGAATGCGTGTCGTCGCGTGACGAAGCAAAGGGTGAAAGGAGCAAAGCGGTCTCCGCCGGCCGCGCCGGATGACTCGCTACCCAAGCCGGGCTCGGCTCGATGCTTTCACGTTGCGTCGCGGCACCGGCACCGTCCCACTGCGCCTGGATTGCCCCAACCATGCACACCAGCAGGAATCGTCGCCACATCTTTATATCCCGTTTGTACCGGACAGAGTTCAGGCATTCGTGCACCAGGCTCGCGCTGCCCGCGCTCTTTATTAACGATAGCACGCGCTTTGCGTCACAACTGTCCGGGAGTCCTTAACGCGTCATACGGTTAACGAGCATTGCGTATCTTTTTGGCAAGTTACGTCCTAAGCTGATTCAGAAAGTCACGTCACTCGGTCGTTTTAACTAGGTGGGCTGCCTGCCGGTTTCGACCCGCGACATGCCGCTCGAACACCCGGATTGTCATCGATAGCCGGGCCCCAGCCATGACTCCTGTTCGGGAGAGTGCGCTATGCGAAGAACCCATGTTTCCTTTCTTTTCGGCAGTCGTGATCCGGCGCAAGCGCGTCGCGGCGGATTACGCGCGGCGGTGTGCGCGACGCTCGTCGCGGTCTGCCTCGGTATCGGCACTGGCGGCATTGCGCGCGCCGAGCAGACGCCGTCTCCGCCGGGGGCCGAGGAGTACATCATCTGGCCGTCGGATGGCGCGGTGATTCACGGCGGCAAGTTGTGGGTGCGCATGGGGCTGCGCAATATGGGCGTGTGTCCGAAGGGCGTCGCGTTTCCGAATACCGGCCACCATCATCTTCTGATCGACACGGATTTGCCCGCGCTCGATCAGGAGATTCCATCGGATCGCCAGCACCTGCATTTCGGCGCGGGCGAAACCGACGCGCGCATCGAGTTGCCGCCCGGCAAGCACACGCTGCAGCTGATTCTCGGCGACCATAATCACGTGCCGCACGTACCGCCCGTGTATTCGAAGAAGATCACCATCACCGTGCTAAAGAACTAACGCGGTCCGTTCGTTCGAACCGGTCAAGCCGGAACGGAGAGTCCTGATGAAGAAGATCATTGCGGCCGCGGCATTCGTCGCAGCGGCGCTGACGGTATCGACCGCGCCGCAGGGCGCGTGGGCAGCGACGCCGTCGCCGCCCGGCGCCTACGCGTATATCGGCTATCCGAACGATGGCCAGGTGGTGCCCGCCAATAAACCGTTTCGCGTGTGGTTCGGTCTGCGTTTCATGGGGGTCGCGCCGAAAGGCGTGAAGTACCCGAACACAGGCCACCATCATCTTCTGATCGATACCGATCTGCCGCCGATGGATCAGGAGATACCCTCGGATCGCCATCATCTGCATTTCGGCGCGGGCGAAACGGAAACGATGATTTCATTGCCGCCGGGCAAGCATACGCTGCAGCTGTTGATGGGCGACGACATGCATATGCCGCACAACCCGCCGGTGTATTCGAAGAAGATCACGGTGATCGCGCGCTGACTGTCATCGAGCAGCCAACAATGTCGCGCGCGCTGTTGGCTGCGATCCACCATTCACTGGTCTCGCTGTGCCGCTCGTCAGCGTCGGGACAGCGGGTCCGATCTTCCTGGTCTTTGCTACAAGGCGTTCAGGACGCGAATGACGAAAGCAAGGCACTCCTGGCATAGGCCATGCATCAGTAGCGCCCGAGCAGACAAGTTGCTCGAACCCGACGCACCACGATGCGCTTTCCCATTCCCAGGAGATTTGCCATGAACACGCTGATGATCAAGGACCTGTCCAACACCGAACAACTCGACAGCAAGGCGATGAGCGCCGTGCGCGGTGGCAACGGCTACTATTCGATGCCGTCGTACCTCAGCTATGCGCCCGTCTATGCGCCGACTAGCATCAAGAACGTCTCCACGACGCAGATGATCAACACGGAAATGAACATCCAGAGCGCTAACGGCAACGACTCGGCGCTAGTCAGCGGTACGGCCACCTACATCCAACCGACCATTTACTCGAGCAACGTCAACAACGGGTAGTGAGCGGCGCACACGCGGCCCGGGCGGCCGCGTGTGCGTGCCCCAACAGGCGCATCGCTCAAAAGACCGCTAATCCAATCGTCCTTTCCACGCATCCTTCGCGTATCCGCCGCTCCCCGCATCGACTTTTCCGCCGCTTCATTGCCGAAGCCGCGCGGAAGCGGCTCGGGCTGAAAAACCGGGCATCTCGTGCGAAACAGGCGGGTGCAACTGGAGACCACCGTGTCAGCATTGCCGGAATCATCGTTCGATTCGTCGTGTGATTCGCTGGACCTTCAGCGGATTCCTGCTGAAGCCAGGACGCCTCGCCGCATAGCCCGTGTGCTAAGCGGGATCTGCGCGGCAACGATGTGCGCTTTGGCAGTGAGCGCGTGCGTCGACGTCAGCATGCCGGCTTATCGACGCCCGGACACGCCGGCCAAGACATCGTGGTCGGATCGCAATGGCGCGCCGGTATCGGCCGCGGAGACGATCGAGCGCGACTGGTGGAAGGGCTTCCAGGACCCGTACCTCGATACGCTGATCGACAAGGCGATCGACGGCAACTTCGATATCCGGGTGCTGGCCGCGCGTATCGAAGTCGCGCACACGCAGATCAGCGAGACAGGCGCGGCCGCGTTGCCGACCGCGGACCTCGGTGCCGGCGCCGACTACACGAAGACGACTGGCCAGCCTTTGACGAAGACGTACAACCTCGCGCTGCAGGTGAACTGGGACATCGACATCTGGGGCAAGGTCGAAAAAGGCGTGCAGGCGCAAAAGGCCGAATTCCACGCGAGCGAGGCGGATTGGCGCGCGGGATATCTCGAACTCGTCGCGAATGTGGCCAGTACCTATTTCCAGATCCTGCAATTCGACGACCAGATCGCACAGCAGCAAAAGACCATCGCCACGAACAAGCAAATCCTGGCGATCTACGAAGGCCAGGCGCGCAATGGGCTCGTGCCGCAAACGCAGGTGTTGCGCCAGCAGGCGGAGATCAACCGGCTCACCAACGATCTCTATGATCTGCGCCGATCGCGGGCGGTCTCCGACAACGCGCTATGCACCTTGCTCGGCGTGCCGGCCGGCGAATTCCATGTGCCGCAGGGCCATTTACAGGAGCGCGTGAAATTGCCGGGCGTGCCCGATGGTTTGCCCGCGCAATTGCTGTCGCGCCGCCCCGACGTGGTGGCGGCCGAATTCAGGGTGCTCGAGGCCTATGACCTCGTCGGTCAGTCGAAGCTCGCGCAATTGCCGAGCATCGGCCTCACCGCGCAAGGCGGCACGGCAAGTTACGCGCTTAACCAGTTGCTGAAGTCGTTCACGTTCGGCCTGATGCCGAGCATCAATTTTCCGCTGTTCGATCCGGGCGTGCGCGCACATGTGAAGGTGACCGAGGCGCAATCGAAAGTCGCCGAGCAGCAATATCGCGTGGCCGTGATGGGCGCATTCGAGGAAGTGGAGAACGCGCTCGTCAATCTGAGTGCCCATAAGGCGCAGCACGCGGAATTGCTGCAGCAGGTGTCGCGCCTGCAGATCGTCGCTGATCAGATCCAGTCGCAACTGCGCCTTGGCGTCGTGTCGCAACTCGAAGTATTCGAAGACGAGCGGACCTTGCTGGAGGCGCAACAGGCGTTGCTGGAAAACCACCAATTGATTCTGTCCGACACGGTAACGCTTTATAAGGCGCTCGGCGGCGGATGGCCCGGTGTCGACGTGCAAGCGCAGGTCAAAGAGAAGTAACGAAACATTGAGCTAATCCACGAGTTGGCGTACCGCGCGGGTATTTCGTCGGCTGACGGCTTATCCGCGGTCTTCTCATCCGGCGATATCCAAATTGACACTCTCGATGCGTGACTTACAATCCTTTAGGGGTCAGCGTTTGCGTGGCTCTTCACGACAATATCGTTGCGCCGTTGTCCTTCGTCCAGTTCGCCCCGCGTTCCCGCCGCGGCAGGTAAACGCTTAGCGATCCAGATAAAATGGCCACCGGCGAAGCTCCGATTGCTGAAATGCGCGTGACAGTGGACGCTGCCTTCGACGTGGTGTTGTCACCGGTTGCCTGCGCGCAGCGCCCCGCGCTCGACGCCATTCGCATCGTCGACAACCTGTTCGCCGTCGGCCGCAGCGAAGCGCCGTTCAGCGACTATCCCGCACCATGGACCGCCGCTCTCTCGCGCCGACATGCGCGCGTTTTCATCGAGCATGGCGCGATGTATGTTGCCGATCTCGGCAGCAAGAACGGCACGACGGTCAACGGCATCGCGGTGCGACAGACCCCCGCGCGTGTACGCGCCGGCGATGAACTCTGCTTTGGCGGTGAACTGCGCTATCGCGTCGGCATCGAGCCGCGCGCGCGCGTCGTCACGGGTGGAAGCGCTTCTCCCCTCATTCATCTATTGCTGGTGCCGCAGCGCGATGACCTGGGTCTGCAACCGGTCGACGTGCTGGCTTTTCCATTTCTGATCAGTAAAACGGACGAGGTTTTCTCGCGCTACAAAGACCGGTATCCGCATCAGGTCAATTACATTTCCCGGCGCCATGCGCACCTGTTTCTGAAGGGCGGCGAGCTCTATGTCGAGGATCTCGGCAGCACCAATGGCACGTTCGTGAATGGACAGCGGATCGGCGAATCGGCGCTTGCACTGGCGGAGGGCGACGTCGTTGCATTTGGTGGCGACCACTTCGTCTACAGGGTGTCGCTACAGAGCTCCGCCGACGGCGAACCCACCGTGACCCAGCTCTCTCTTCAGCCCGCTGTCGACAGTGCCGCCGATGCCGACAAGACGACCTTCGTCGGCGCTGCGCATTCGTTTCTCGACATCTTTTGCGTCGATCCGGCGCTGCAACGCGAAGACGAAGTGAATGAAGCGGCGCAGCCGGGCTCCGCGCGCGCGAAGCGTGACGGAGTAGGGACGGCAAATGGCGCGCAGGGCGCCAAAGGTGCGCAGGCGGGGCATCCCGCCGATACGAGAGACGGCGCGAACGAAAGAAGCGGCAAAGCTAAAAGCGCGGCAAGAGGTCAGCCGCGTCGCTGGAAGATGGTCGCCGGCGAACTCCACAAGGCGTTAGCGGACGGCGAGCGCACCAATGTGCGGCGCGCGGCGGCATGGGGCGCAGCGGGTATCGCGATCGTGGTTGCGCTTGGCGTGGGCCTTTATCTGCACGGTTCATCGGAACGGGAGTTGAAGAGCCTGCTCGCGAGCGGCGATTACTCGAGCGCTCTCACGATGGCGCGCGGCTATCGGGCCACGCATCCGGCGGACACGAAAATCAGCGCGCTCGCGAGCGAGGCGTTGTTGAAAGCGAACTTGCCGGGCTGGATCGAAGCCGTGCAAAAAGCGCAGTTCGACCAGGCCGACACGCTGCTGAAGAACATGAGGGCGTTGAGCGGAAATGACGCCGATGCCGCGTCGCTGGTCGGCGAATTGCAATGGGTCGGCGATCTCGAACGCTTCGTCGCGGCGCGTGGCGGCGTCGACGCGCCGATCCGCATGTATACGGACGAAGCGACGATCAACGGTCTGCTGCACCGCTGGGACGACGACGCGGCGAGTCACCAGCGCGCGCTCGATCGGATTGCGAGTTACGTGCCGGTCTTCGCGGAGCCCTACGCACACACGCTCAGCCATCTGCGCAAGCTCGAAAGCGACGATTCGGTGTACGTCGCCGCGATCGATCGGCTCAATGGCGTAATTCATACCGAACTTTCGCGCGACAAACCCGACGCGCTGCCGCCGGTACTCGACGATTACGCGCAGCGTTATCCGCGGCTCGCGGGGCTCGATAGAGTGCGCGACGATTTGCGCCAATACACCGGGTTGCTGAATGCCGCGTTGAGCCGTCAATTGACGTCATTGCTGGCGATGATGAAAACGGTGCGCTTCAGCACGCCGCCTTTTCAGGCGCAATTCCAGCAGCTTGCGGCGACGCGCTTGCCGTCGCCGGACATCGTTCAACGGCAGGACGCGGTCGATGCCGCGTGGCAGCGCGGCGACGCGCAGCAGGCGCTGAACGATTTGCAGTCGATGCCGGCGAGCCCGTGGTCCGATGTGCTCGCGGCCGAAGCGACGCACAAGCAGGCGTTGTCCGATCAATACAACGATCTGCGGAAAACGCGTGACGGGAAAGATTACGACCAGCGTCTGCTGTCGTTCTACGCGAGCCTCGATCCGCGGACCGACGCATGGTTCGTGCAGGCGATCCAGAAAGACGTGGCCGCATTGCATGACAAGGCACTCGCGCATGCGCAAGATCTGCTGGTGCGCGCGCAAAGCCTGTGGAAAGCGTACCGCGCGAACGGCCCGATCGGCGGCACGCAGCGGCTCGAAGCCGGCATCTCGCCGGGCTTTCGCAACGAGGCGCGTCTGCTGAGTGAGGCGCAGACGGCGGCACGCCAGGGCATGCGCATCTATACGCAGTTGAAGGCCGATCATCCCGCCGACTTCGATCGCCTGCTCGCGGATATCGAAGCCGAAGCGAGTTTGCAGCGCCGCTCGTTGACCGAGTTGCGCATGGTGCTGGACCCTGGGCTGCTGAAAGCGAAGCTCGCGTTGATTGGAGGCGATCAGAGTGAAACGCGATCCTCACCCTAGACCGTTGTCGGAGGCGCTCGAAGATCATAGCGTCGAAGGCATTGCGATTCTGACGTCCGAGCCGGTGCGGCTTGCGCGCGCGCTGATCTGGGCGATGGTCGCGCTCGTCGTGTCGGGTTTGCTGTGGTCGTTCGTCGGCCGCGCGGATGTGATCGTCAGCGCGCCCGGCACGTTGGCGCCGGAATCGGAGGTGCGGCGCATCTATACGCCGATCGACGGCGAACTCGCGGATCTGTATATCGCCGAGGGGCAGCCGGTGTCGAAAGGCGACGTGCTCGCGCGGCTCAATGCGCGCGGCGCGATCGAGGCAGCGAGCAACGCGTTACAGGCACAACTGAAGCTCGAAGACGCCGAACGCGAATGGAAGCAGTTCCCGGAGAAGAAGGCGTTGATGGAACGCAAGGCCACGTCGTTGAAAGCGCAACTCGAAGTCGAGGAGCGCTTGCACGAGAATCGCGTTTCAGAAGGCACGACGAAGCTTGCCGAAGGGCAGAAGGCCGAACTCGACGAAGCGCGCAGCTCGCTCGACAACGCGCGCCGCACGCGCGAAGCGGCGAATCAGGAACTCGATCGCTATTCGCGGCTGTTCGCGCAGCCGGGCGGCGGTGGCATTGCCGAATTACAGGTCGAGCAGAAACGCACGGCCGCGCTCGAAGCGGATAACGCTTACCGTGTCGCGCAGTCGAAGCTGGCCGAGCTCGACTTTCGTCTGAGCCATGAATACGCGCAGGCCAATGCGCAACTGGCGACGAGCGGCCAGCAAAGCACCGATCTGCAGCTGCAATACGATCAGGCGGTGCGCGACATCACCGATGCGGAAGACAAACTGCGCGTGCAACTGCAAAGCGCGCGCCTCGAAGCTGATGCCGCCGCGCGGGTGCGTTTCGAGAACATCGATAAAGACAATTTTCTGCTGATTCTCGCGCCGGTTTCAGGCGTGATCACCGACGTCACGTCGACGCAGCGCGGCGACAAGATTCAGGCGAATGCACCGCTCGGCGGCATTGCGCCAAAAGACGCGCGGCCCGTGCTGAAGATCGAAATCTCCGAACACGACCGCGCCTTTCTGCACGTGGGCCTGCCTGTCAAATTGAAGTTCAACGCGTTTCCTTACCAGCGCTACGGGTTGATCAGCGGCACGCTCGCCTATATCTCGCCGGCCACGAAGCCATCCGCGCAGGACAAGCAACCGGTCTACGAAGGCCGTGTCACGCTGGACAAGGACTACTACCAGGTGGCCGGCACGCGTTATCCGCTGCGTTACGGCATGACCGCCAATGCGGAAATCGTCGTGCGCGAGCGGCGCCTGATCGACCTCGGTCTCGATCCGTTCAGAGAGGTGGCGGGTTGAGCGCGCGAATCAAACATCCACGAAAGGAGCCGAGCAAATGACCGCGATAGTGCGTATCGATGATGAAGTCGTGGACGTGGACGAGTTCATTCGTCTTCTGAAACTGACCGGCCAGTTCGAGAGCCTGGTCGAGCAGATCGTGCGCGACAAGCTTACCGTCCATGCGGCGAAGAAGCAGGGCGTCGCCGTCAGCGCCGACGAAATCCAGCAGCGCGCGGACCAGTTTCGCCGCGTGCGCGGGCTGCATCGCGCGGCGGACATGAATCATTATCTCGACGCGCTGCACGTGAGCCTCGACGAATTCGAGGCGTTCATTACCGACGGGCTTTATCAGGAGAAGATGCTCGACAACATCGGTAACGAGGCGGCGATCCATGATTACTTCGCGCTGAATTCACCGAAGTTCGACGCGATCGAAGTCAGCCATATCGTGCTCGATAGCGAAGGCAAGGCGAAGGAAATGATCTCGTACCTGCACGACGACCCCGACGCCTTCGGCGAGATGGCGCGCGAGCATTCGATTGCCGATACGCGCGAGTCGGGCGGCGTGATCGGCAAGGTACTGCGCGGTTCGCTGAAGCCCGATATCGAGGCGAAGATCTTCAATGCGGCGGTCGGCGATCTGCTTGGGCCGTTTCCGTCGGCCGACCGTTCGTGTTTCGAGATCTTCGCGGTCACGGCCAAATATCCGGCCACGCTCGATGCCGACGTGGCCACCGAAATCCGCCGTTTGCTGCGCGAGAGCTGGCTCATTGCCCGCGCCCAGGAACACGTGATCGAAGCGCGCTAGTGCCCGACTAGCGCCCGATAAAGCGAGGCTCACCGATACATGGACGCCCTCCAGACCGCGCCATCCGCGCCTTCCACCGCCGAATTTCTCGCTTCGGTGGAGATCCTGTCGCCGTTCTCGCGCGACGAAATCGAGCGGCTTGCCGAGTACGCGCAGGCAAAGTTCTATCCGTTCGGCGAAACGGTGTGCTCGGCCGGTGACGTGGCCGAAGGTCTCTATGTGATCCGCTCGGGCACGGTACGCATCTTCTCCGAGGAGCACGGCAAGGAAACCAGCATGGGCGTGCGCAAGTCGGGCGAGATCTTTGCCGACATTGCGATGTTGCGCTCGTATGTTCACGAAGCGTCGGTACGTTCGTCGGGCAAGACCGAAGTGCTGTTCCTTCCGCGCAGCGCGATCGAACCGGTGATGGCGGGCAACGCCGCCGCGTTGGCGTTCGTCGCCAGCTATGTGGCGATCAATTCGGCCGGGGGCTTCGTCGCGCAATTGTTCGATCTGCGCGGCAAGCTGAACAAGGCGGAACTCGAAGAGTACGTGCGCAGCGTCGGCGCAAAACGGGTCGCTGCCGGCAAGGAGATTCTGAAACAGGACGGCCGCGACGACAGGCGGCTTTATGTGGTGCGGCAAGGCCAGGTGCGCATCGTGCGGCAGGAGGAGGGCCACGACTATACGCTCGCGACGCTCGGCAAAGGGGAGATATTCGGCGAGAAGGCGTGCCTGATGCGCCAGGAACAGATGGCATCGGTCGTTGCAACCACCGACACGCGGCTGCTGGTCATCCCCGAGCGCACCGTTCATTTCATTCTCGAGCGCAATCCGAAACTGCGAGAAGTGCTCGACGAGCGCATCCGCTATGGCGACCGCGAATTACAGCGGCAAAAGCGGCTCGAACAGCGGCGCAAGCTGCCGTTGATGCTCGACCTGCAGAGCAAACCGGAACTCGGCGAGAAGATCATCCGGCGTTTCGCGCTCGTCGAGCAGGCCGAGGAGATGGATTGCGGCGCCGCGTGTCTCGCGATGATCTGCCGCCATTACGGCATTCCGATGACGCTCGGCAAATTGCGCGAACTCGCGAACGTGACGACGCAGGGTGCGACGCTCGACAGCCTCGCGCGCGCGGGCGAGTCGCTCGGCTTCACGACGCGCGGCGTGCAATGCACGTTCGATTCGCTGCGCGGCTTCGATCTGCCGTTCATCGTGCATTGGGAGGGCTATCACTACGTGGTCGTGTACGGGCTGTCGAAAGACTATGTCTGGGTGGCAGACCCGGCACTCGGTTTCAGAAAGCTGAGCGTCGAAGATTTCGAACGCGGGTGGAGCGGCACCTGCCTATTGTTTACCGGCGGATCGCAGCTGCTGCAGATGTCGGCCGAGCGCTCGCCGTGGATTCGCTTTGTCGGCTATCTGAAGCCGTACCGCAAGATACTCGGCTATCTGTTTCTGGCGACCTTCGTGATTCAGGTGCTCGGCGTGATTCCACCGCTGATCATTCAGAACATTCTGGACGGCGTGATCGTGCATCAGAACGTCAGTCTGCTGCATATGCTGATCGGCGGGCTCATCATCTCCAATGTCTTCACGCAGTTGATGTCGACGATTCGCGCGTATCTGGCGAACTTCATGGTTCGCAACATGGACTTCGCGATGATGTCGCAGTTCTTCAAGCATACGTTGTCGCTGCCGTTCTCGTTCTTCGCGAAGCGCAAGACCGGCGATATCTTCGCGCGCTTTCAGGAAAACCAGACGATCCGCGCGTTCCTGACCGAATCCACCGTGACGACCGCGCTGAATCTGCTGATGATCTTCATCTACTTCACGATCATGTTCGTGTACAACGTGAAGATGACGCTGGTGTTGATCGCGTTCGTGATTCCGATCATGGGACTCACGGTGATCGCGACGCCGAAGATCAAGGGCTACGCCCGCGAGGTGTTCACGGCGTCGACCGAGGCGAAGTCGTTCCTGATGGAAGCTCTGTCCGGCGTCGAGACCGTCAAGGGCATGGGCATCGAGCGGCCGGTACGGTTGCGCTGGGAGAAGAAATACGCAAAGGCGCTCGAATTGCAATATCGCGCTCACGCATTCAATATTCTGGTCGGCTTCGGCAGTCAATTGCTGAATGCGGCAACGACGATTGCGATTCTTTGGGTCGGCGCGAATCTGGTACTCGCGCGTGAATTGACGATCGGTCAGCTGATCGCGTTCAATGCATTCATGGGCAGCGTATTGAGTCCGCTGATGGGTCTCGTCGGCTTGTGGAGCATGCTCAACGATGCGGGTGTCGCGATGGAACGGCTCGGCGATGTGCTCGATATCGAGCCCGAACAGAAGCCGCAGGATTTGTCCTCGCGCGTGATGCTGCCGGAGCTGCAAGGCGAAATCAGCCTGCAAGGCGTGTACTTCCGCTATGGCGAAGAGGATTCCGCTTATGTGCTGGAGAACATCAGCTTCGATATCAAGCCGGGTGAACTGGTCGCGATCGTCGGGCGCAGCGGGTCGGGAAAAACCACGCTCGCGAAGCTGCTGGTTGGCTTCTATCAGCCGAGCGAAGGGAAAATAACGATCGACGGCTATGACTCCGGCGTGATCGACAAGACTTATTTCCGCGCGCAAATCGGCTACGTGATGCAAAGCAATCTGCTGTTCTCGGGCACGATCGCCGAGAACATCGCAAGCGGCGACGACGCGCCGGAGCGCCGCCGCATCGAGGAAGTCGCGAAAATGGCCGACGCGCATGGCTTCATCAGCAAGATGCCGCTCGGTTATGAGCAGATCGTCGGCGAGCGCGGCATCGGTTTGTCGGGCGGTCAAATCCAGCGGCTTTGCATTGCGCGTGCGCTGTATCACGATCCGCGTCTGCTCGTGTTCGACGAGGCGACGTCGGCGCTCGACTCGCAATCGGAAAGCAATATTCTCGGCAATATGCACGACATCCTGAAGGGCCGCACGGCGGTGATCATCGCGCATCGGCTCAGCACGATCATGCGCGCGGACAAGATTCTCGTGCTGTATGAAGGCGCGATCGTCGAACAGGGCCGTCACGAGGAGCTGATCCAGCGCGGCGGCATGTACTATCAGCTCGTGCAGAAACAGTTGAGTGCATCATGATGAAGATACTCGACCAGATTGAAGAGGCGAGTCCCGCGATATCGTACGCGGGACTGATCGAGCGGATCGAGATCCTGCGCTCCACGTTGCGCTGGTCGTCGCGGCTCGAACGCGCCGATATCGACAAGCTGCTGAGGCAGGCCACGTCGTTGCGCGACGAAGTGATGCAGCTTTCGCACAAGGAGCGCTTCGTGCAGGCGGCCACCGCGGGCGAGCCGCAGACGAGCGCGGAGCAATCGCGCGGTGCGCGCCGCAAGGCACTACTCGAACGCAGCTTCATTTTCGAGGGCACGTTCGGCGACAACCCGCGTTTGCTCGAATCGCTCGAAATCGCGGAAAAAGCGGCGCCAACCGATTTGCCGGTGTTGATCGATGGAGAAAGCGGCACCGGCAAGGAGCTGATGGCGAAAGTGATTCACGCGAATGGCTCGCGTGCGGACAAGCCGTTCGTTTCGGTGAACTGCGGCGCGATTCCGGAAAATCTGCTCGAATCCGAACTTTTCGGGCATCGCAAGGGCGCATTCACCGGCGCGTCGAGCGACCGCAAGGGAAAAATTCGAAAGCGCGCATACGGGCACGATCTTTCTCGACGAAATCGGCGAGTTGCCGCTCGCGGGCCAGGTCAAGCTGCTGCGTGTGCTCGAGGCGCACGAGATTCAACGCGTCGGCTCCGACGAAACGATCGCGGTCGATACGCGCATCGTCGCGGCGACCAATCGCAATCTGCGCAAGCTCAGCGAGGAAGGCCGGTTTCGCGAGGATCTGTTCTACCGGCTTAGCGTGATTCACGTGACGTTGCCGCCGCTGCGCGAACGGCGCGACGAAATTCCGTTGCTGATTGCGTGGTTCGGCGACGAAGCGGCGGGCACGCTGAAACGCCGGCCAGTCAGGTTGACGCCGCGTTTGCGGGACTTTCTATTGAGCTACGCGTATCCGGGCAACATTCGCGAATTGCGCAACGTGATGTATCGCATCTCATGTCTGGCTGCAGACATGGCCGACATCGAGCATTTGCCGCTCGATATGCGACCCGCCGCACCCGGTTCGCCGGCGGCGCAGGCGGAGGGCGGGCAGGCGAGCGGCGAGCAGCCGATCAGCGTCGCGAATCTGATGTCGTTGAGCGACGCGAAGCGGGCGGCCAGCGACGACGCCGAAAAAGCGTTCCTCGAACGCGGACTGCGTGAAGTCAGCGGGACCGTCGCCGAACTGGCGCGGCGCATCGATATGAATCGCTCGCACTTGCAGATGCTGCTGAAAAAGCACGGCCTGCACTCGAAGGATTTCCGCAATCGCAATGCGCCGCCCACGAAGAACGGCGCGAACGAGCGCGACGAGGAAGACGACGAAGGCTGAGTGAAGGACCACTGACCGCTCGGTGAAACGCGCGCCTGAAGATCATCAAGGCGCCGGGTTCAGCAAGGTCTTGTCCGCGGCATTCGGGTCCTGCGCTTCGACGACCACTGCGGTGATGTTGTCGCGCCCGCCGCGCGCGAGCGCGAGGTCGACGAGTTCGCAACTTGCGTTTTCGCGCTCCGCCGTGGTCAGCACGGCGGCGATCTCGTCGTCGCTCAGTTCGTTGCTGAGACCGTCGCTGCACAACAGGAACACGTCGCCATCGGCGACTTCGATCGCGTCGTCGTCGAGTTCGAGCGAATCCGTTGCCCCGACCGCGCGCGTGATCATGTGCTGCGCGGGATGATGGCGCGCCTCTTCGTCGGTGATGACGCCGAGCGAGCGCAGCTCCTCGACCTGGCTGTGATCGCGCGTCAGTTGCCGCAATTGCCCCGCGCGGTACAGGTAGATGCGGCTGTCGCCGGCCCACACGTAGCCGCAGAAGCGATCGCATGCAAGCAGCACGACCACGGTGCTGCCGATGCGCTGCACCTGGCGGCGCGCGGCTTCGTCGCGCAATTGACGGTTCGCGGTTTGCAGACGCGTGCGTACATCGGCGATCAGCATCCTGAGGCCGTGCGGCGCCGCCAGTTGAGTCAACGCGTCGATCACGGTGCGGCTGGCAACGTCGCCGACCGCGTGACCGCCCATCCCATCGGCGACAGCCCAGCGTCCCGCTTCGGGCTCGTCGAGGCAGGCATCTTCGTTGATTTCGCGGACCCGTCCCGTGTCGGAACGCGCGGACGACGTCCAGCGAAATTGGCTCTCGCATGTCACAACGGCTACACCATATCGTTTCGGTTGCGTGCGTCCGGAGACACGGTGAGGTTCGCGTTCGCGCCGGTGTTGCGTACGTCGACCGACTGGAACTGGTTGATCATCTGGTTAGCATAGAAGTTGTTGGAGACCTCGTACAGATTGACCACCGGCCCAATGCTCGGCGTTTGCGGCACGTACGGCTGAATCCAGCCATAGATCCATGGCGCGCCGCCGCCACCGCGAATCGCCGCCATCGCCTTGCGATCGAGCGCGAGGTTCAGCGAGAGGTCGTTCAATTTGATGCAGGACATGTCGTTCTCCGGTTGGCCGCGTGCGCAATGCGCGCGGCTGAATGGACTCTGCACCAGACGGTGCAAAGGCCATGCCAATCGGGGGCGGATTCGACGCGAAGCCCGCGGCGCATTGACTGGCGCGGCTTGCGCGGCTTTACCACGAACGCGGTCGACGCGATCGGTCGGCTCGCGGCCAACAAGCCCACGTTCGAACAGGTGTGAGACCCAACACATTCGGCGGGGTCCCACGGGTTCTCCATTCAGTTGAAATCAACCCGCGACACGACTCGCAAATGAGCGTCGCACACCAACAGATCAGCGCGATTTCTGTTGGTCCCGTCCTGACATCTTCCTCTTCAGAAAACCGCTCGATCGGCCGTCAACCCTGTAAACAGGGGTTTTCCGGCGCCTGGCCCGGATGATGCACAAGCTGTCGCAACAGTGTTGGAAATGCGAACGAGGCCAGCCATGAACACCCAAACGCTCGATACACGCGACGACGACCCGCAATCCGCAGCCGCTTGCGACACCGCATCATCGACGATCGATCTGCCGATCGGCGCGCACCTGGTCACGCAACGCAACGGCTACGAACATCACGGCATCTATGTCGGCAATGGCCGCGTCGTGCACTACTCGGGCTTTGCGGCCTCCGCGCATCCCGGACCGGTCGAGGAAGTCGAACTCGCGCGCTTCGCCGCCGGCCATTCGCTGTCGGTTCGCGCCACGCCGAGCGCGATCTACGTCGGCGCCGATGCGGTGCGCCGCGCGCGCTCCCGCCTCGGCGAAAACCGCTATCGCCTGCTGACCAACAACTGCGAACACTTCTGCGCGTGGTGTCTGCTCGGCGAAAGCCGCAGCGAACAGGTGCATTGCTGCTTGCGCCATCCGAGCACGGGCATGCGCGCACTGCTGTGCCTCGTGAAGGCGTTTGTCGAGAGCGGGGCGAGGAACGAACACCGCGTGGCGCAACTCGCGCAAGTCGCGTGAACGCAGCGCGTCGGGAACGGGACGATTCGAGGAGAACATCATGGTAGCCGCAGAAAAAAGCTTGCACTGGGCCGTCGACAAATGGCTCGCGCCCACGCCGTCGATGCCCGCGCGCGTGGTGCGGTTCTGCCATCGCGCGTCGCAACAGCAACGCTATGTATGTGTGCAGGCGTTGAAGCCGGCAGGATTGCTGTCGATTTTCTTCTTCCGCCACGGCGACGGATCGTGGAACGTGTTCCCGCCGCAAGCCGAGCGGCCCGCGATGAACGGGTATTGCCGCACGGCCGCGTAGAAACTCATGCGTGACCCGCCGTGGCCGCTTCCGTGGCAAGCCACTGACTGAACAGCAACATCGCCGGCGTCATCGGCTTGCCCTTCAGGCAGGTCAGCCAGTAACTGCCCGCCTTGACCTCGACGTCGAACGGGCGCACCAGACGCCCGGTATTGATCTCCCTTTCGAACATCAACGCAGGCACGAGCGCGATGCCCGCGCCCTGTATCGCCGCTTCCACCATCAACCGCGACGAATCGAACACCGGTCCGCGCACCGGCCGCGGCGCGATGCCCGCGGCCGCGAACCAGTTCATCCAGTCGTCCATGCGGTACGAGCGCAGCAGCGTTTCGTTGGCGAGATCGTCGGGCCGCGCGAGGCGCGCGGCGATCTCGGGCGTGCAGAGCAGCGCGAGCGGGGCGTCGAGCAGTTGGGTGGCGAGCGAGCCGGGCCACGTGCCATCGCCGAAACGGATCGCGAAATCGAGGCCCTCGGTCGCGAGGTCGACGAGGTTGTTATTGGTCAGCAGCCGCAGCTCGACGAACGGATGCGCGTCGCGAAACGACTTCAGGCGCGGCATCAGCCAGCCGAGCGCGAACGTGCCGACCACACCGACCGTCAGCACCTCGTGAAAATGCCCGCCGTCGAACTGCTTGAGCACCGCCTCGATACGATCGAACGCGTCGGACAGCACGGGGCGCAGCGCGAGCCCTTCGTCGGTCATCGCGAGGCCGCGCGGCAAACGCTTGAATAGCGCGGTGCCGAGCCGCTCCTCCAGCGAGCGGACCTGCTGGCTGACCGCGGCTTGGGTCACGTTCAGCTCTTGCGCCGCGCGCGTGAAGCTCAGATGCCGCGCGGACGATTCGAACGCGCGCAGCGCGTTGAGCGGAAGATACGGTCTCATGGTGCAGATACAAGATTTTCTTGTGAGTGGGCTAACTTATCACCATCGGCCCACTTCGCCGACTCCCTGTCTCTTATTCGCTAGTCGAATTGTGCGACACTGGGGCCACATCGACGGGGGCAATCGTATGCCCGGCGCCGCGCCAGACGCGCGGTGGCGAGTCGGCAATGAAGAGCCGGCAATTGTGAGCGACGGTGAACGGCCGCCGCGGATTGCCTCGATGTAGGTGGTGAGAAGTTGACTGTCCAGATGGAATGCTCGACATGTTCTGCCGACGTTCGTCCAGGTAAGCCGTCGGCTCGTGCAACCTTGCATCATTGCCCTCGATCGGGAGTCCGCTATGTCCGTGTATGTTCTGGCCTTGCTGATTGGCGTCGTCGCCGGCCTTCGCTCGATGATCGCCCCCACCGCCGTCAGCTGGGCCGCGCGTCTGGGATGGCTGCCGCTGCAAGGCACGTCGCTTGCCTTCCTCGGCTTCGCGGCCACGCCGTATATCTTCACCGTGCTGGCGGTCATCGAACTGATCACGGATCAATTGCCCGAAACGCCGAGCCGCAAGGTGCCGCTGCAGTTCGGCGCGCGAATCGTGCTCGGTGCGCTGAGCGGCGCGGCGATTAGCGGCGCGCATGGCGGCCTGGCGGGGGGCATGATCGTCGGGGTGGTGGGCGCGGTGGTCGGCGCGGTAGGCGCGGTGATCGGCACGCTCGGCGGCGCGAAGGTGCGCAGTTCGCTCGCCAGCATGTTCGGGCGCGATGCGCCCGCGGCGTTGATCGAGGACGTGGTCGCGATCGTCGCGGCTGCGTTGATCGTCGTATCGTTGCACGGGTTCTGACACAAATGCAAAAACGCGGCGGGACGCTTTGCGCGTCGCCGCCGCGTTCGGTCGCTGCCCGCAGCTTATTGAACCCGGGCGATTCGCACGGCCGTCGTGACTTGCGTGACCGGCGCCGCCGCCGTCGAACTCGCCGCCACGGGCGGCATCAGCTTGCCTTGCACGAGCAGCTGAAGCGTCTTCACGACCAGAATCGCGATGATCGCGTTCGCCACCACGAACAGAACCGGTGCCGCGAATTCGATCGGACCCGTCGCGCCGCGTTCGACGAGACGCAGGGCCATCGTCGGCAACGCCGCTACGCCGAAGCTGAACGCCCAGTAGCCGGGCACGAATGCCTGTTGGCGGATCCACGGCAGCAAACGCAGCAGCATCAGCGCCTGATAGAGACCGTAGCCGAGCAGCGCGTAGGCGAACAGATCGGGCGTGCCGCTGGTGAGGCTCAAATACGCGACACCACCGACGACTGGCGGCGCGAGTTGCACGCCGAGGGTCGGGCGCAGCGCTTCGGGCAGCGGTTCATGCACGGCGGCGCGATGCAGGATCATCGATTCGAGCGCGAGCCACGCCAGCATGCCGCCGCCGAAAAACAGCTCGCCCAGTTGATGGAAGCCGAATGCGGCCGAGCTCGCCGCCGCGACGAAGCCCGCTCCGACCGTCGGCAGATAGATCGCCGGCGTGGTCAGTTCGGGCTTGCGGCCGCCTTGCCACAGCTTGCCCTGTAGATAGACGCCGAGCCCAAGTTGCGCGATCGCCGCGATGCCGTACAGCGTCAGCGCGAGGGTATGCGCGTACGGCTGCAGCAGTTGCGCGGCAAGCAGCGTCGAGATCGGCGCGAGCGCGACGAACGAAGACTGCACCGGATGATTCAGTTCGGCGCGTGCGTCGTCGGTCCGTGCGAACCACTTGTGCGCGTAGGCGAACAGAATGATGACCCAGACGGCGAGCGCCGCGATCGTCACCACGCTGCCGGCGACGGCCGGCAAGTGCCACAGGCGGATTGCGACGCGCCACAGGTTGGCCAGCGCCAACGAGCCCACCGCGATGCTCAAGAAGCCAGCGGGAACCGCACCACGATTGCTGTTCATGACGACCTCCGAAAGTTGCGTCGCGCTGCGGGTTGCTGGCCATGCGCGATCGATGGCCTACTGTAAAAGGCCACGGAGAATCGCAGAACGCTGCAAACGCTCGACAAATGGCGCGAGCGTCTCAAGCTGTGTTTTAGCGGGGGAAAGGGGCAGAGAAGGCGGGGGGAGGAAGGGCGGCCGTCAACCGCCCATGCGCACCAGCATCGCCAGCAGTTGGTCGAACGAAAGCGGCTTGCGCGCGTAGGCAAAATGTGGATTCGGCTGCACCGGAATGTCCGATGCGGCGCTGCACAGGATGATCGGAATCTCGCGCAGCTCTGGGTCCTCATACAGCGTCGTGCACAACTGGAGGCCCGACATGACCGGCATCATGCAATCGGACACGATGATATCGGGCCGGCTCGAACGGACCAGTTCGAGCGCGACGGAGCCGTTCGACGCCGTCCGTACCGCATAGCCGTGTCGTTCCAGCAGCAGCCGCCACACCGTGAGGATGTCGAACTCGTCGTCCACCACCAGAATGGTTTTCATGGGCGGCTAGGTTTTTCGCCCCAATTGCAGCGTGGCCGACAGGCCCGGCGTCGATTGGATGCCGGCGGCGCCGGGCGAGCCGTCGATCACGTCGAGTCCTTGCGACGAAATCGACAGTTCGCGCAGTGACGTGTCGTGCGCGCTTTCGCGTTGCTTCACCACCGAAATCACGCGCCGCAGTCCGCCTTCGGTCTCGGCGTAGCGCAGCAGCACGAGGTTTTCGGTCAGCGCCGACACGCGCACGGCCTTCGCGTGACCCGGATCGCTGTACAGCGGCAGCTCCTCCGTGACGAGCGTCGTGATGGCCGCTTCGCGCAACTGATGCAGCAGTGCGTTCAGGAACAGGTCGAAGCGCTCGGTACGCAACGCCGAATCGCGAAAGCCCTCGACGCCGTCGATCACGATGCGCGTCGCGCTGGTCTGCTTGACGGTGGCGAGCGCTTTCGACGCGATTTCATCGACCGCGAGTTCGATCGCCGGGTGCCAAAGCACCATCAGACGACCGTCCTGCCACGCATCGGCAAGCGCGATCGACACCGCTTCGGCCTTGCCGATGAGTCTCTGCGGACTCTCGTAGAAGCCGAGATACACGCAACGCTCGCCGCGTGCGAGACCGGCCGCGAGGAACTGCAGGCACAGCAGCGTCTTGCCGACGCCCGACGGACCGATCAGCGTGGTCGTCGCGCCTTGCGCGAAGCCGCCGCCGAGCAGGTTGTCCAGGTGCAGCAAGCCGAAGCCGAGCCGTGCTTTCAGATCGACGGGGCCCGCTTGCTCCGCGCACTGCGCTTCGAGGCGCGGGAACATCAGCAGCCCGCTGCCGGCGATGCGGAAGAAGTGCTTGCCCATCAGATGATCGCGCGCGCGCATCTTGTGCACTTCGATTTCGCGCGCGCGCCGCATGCCGTCGTGATAGCTGTTCAGCTCGATCAGACCGTCCACCAGCGTGTGCTCGGGATGCGACTCGTTGCCCGACAGCGGCGCGAGCAGCAGCGTCGTGCAGTCCATCGCGGCGACCAGCGCGTTCAGCTCGTGGATGAACTTCGACAGCGACAGCTCGGTTTCGCTGAATTCGCGCGCGCTGCGAAAGCCGTCGATGATCATCAGGCTCGGCCGGTAGTCGTAGATGCTCGACGCGATCAGCTTCAGGAAACCGTCGAGGCCGTCCTGCATCAGCTCGTGATAGCCGGACACGAACAGCATCTGCTGCGCGACCGCGGCTTCGTCGAAAAAGCTCAGGCCTTTCAGGTGACCGAGCAGCTTGTCGTGCGATTCGGCGATCAGCGTCATGTACAGCACTTTCTCGCCTTGCCGCACCCGATGAAAACCGATCTGGCTCGACAGGATCGTCTTGCCGGCGCCGGCCATGCCCTCCAGTAGATAGACGCCACCGCTCACCAGACCGCCGCCGAGGATCTCGTCGAAACCGGGCACGCCGGTTTCGACATTGCGTCGCGCCGCGTCAGGCCGGGCCGCGTCAGGTCGCGCCGCGTCAGGCCGGGCCGCGTCAGGTCGCGCCGCGTCAGGCCGGGCCGCGTCAGGTCGCGCCGCGTCAGGCCGGGCCGCGTTAGGTCGCGCTGCGTCGGACGGGCGGGACGTGTTGGATGCGTCGGTAGTCATTGTCGATGTGTCGTTCAAAGTGCAAGCGACGGCCTGGTCGTAACCGTCCTATGCTCAAATCCGTTGGGGCAGCAATCCCCATTCCCGATCGCGAGCGACAGTCTCCCGCGGCGTGAAATGCGGGGAGTCTATCCGGCAACGCTTGCCCGGCGAACGGCGTGTGCTCGACATGGCGGCGTGAGAGGGCGAAAAAGGCCGGCGGCGAGGAGCCGGTGCATGCGGTATGAGGGGGAGTGAAGTGCGGCGGCCGGTCGAACTTGCAAACCGATGCAATGAAACGGAAAGGCGAGCACTTCGCTCATACGGCGCCGCAGGCTGCGGTCGAGGCTGCCGATCCCATAGGTCAGGTGCAGGTTCGAACGGCGGCTGCGAGTGGCGCCGGCTTCGGCGGACGGCTTCTGATGCTGGTTCATGGTGTACCGGGTGACGCGCCGCGCCGTATACAATTCGGCAGCGCCTGATCCCAGCGGGCTTACACCCGCCTATTTGCCAACCGATCCAACCCATGCCGAATCCGACCCGGGCCTTTCTTCTCGGCCCGCTCCTGAAAGGCGTTTCACGCTCCTTCTATCTGACGCTGCGCGTGCTGCCCATCGGCATGCGCGATCCGATCGGCCTTGCGTATCTGCTCGCGCGCGCGGCCGATACGATTGCGGACACTTCGCTGATCGCGCCAGGCCAACGCCTCGAATTGCTGCTCGCGTTGCGCGATCAGGTCGATGGCGTGGCCGTCGACAGCGCGCCGTTCCAGCGCATCGCCGCGGAAGTCGCGGGTCAGCAGGCGCAGTCGGATGAAAAGCTGCTGCTCGAATCGTTGAGCCCCGCGCTCGACGTGCTCGCGCAACTGAGCGAGTCCGACTGCCACTCGGTGCGCGCGATCGTCACGACGCTGACCGAGGGCATGGAATTCGATCTACGCACGTTCCCCGACGAACGCTCCGGCCAGATCGCGGCGCTGCGCGAATACGACGAACTCGATCGCTATACGTATCTGGTCGCGGGCTGCGTCGGCGAGTTCTGGACCACGATGACTTACGCGCACATGCCGGGCACGCTGAAAGAACAACCCGACACGATGAAGCAGCGTGGCGTGCGTTTCGGCAAGGCATTGCAGATGACCAACGTGCTGCGCGATTGCGGAAAAGATTTGCGCATCGGCCGCTGCTATCTGCCGCAGAGCATGCTCGAGCGCCACGGTCTGAGCGCGCGCGATCTGCTGCAACCGGCCAATTCGATGCGCGCGCGGCCGCTGCTCGCCGAACTGCTGCGCAAGACGCTCGATCATTTCCGCGCGGCGCTCGACTATACGCTCGCGATTCCGGTGAGCGCGGTGCGCTTGCGGCTCGCCTGCCTGTGGCCGATCCTCATCGGCCTCGACACCTTACTGCTGCTCGCGGATAACGACGCGTGGCTCGATCCGGCGAAAGTGTCGAAGGTGACGCGCCATGACGTGTATCGGATCATCGCGTCATCGCTGCTGCTGGTGCCGTCGAATGCGCTGGTGCGCCATGCGATCAATAGCCGCATCGCGCGGATCGAGACTCGGCTGTAGGCGTAAACGCCTACGGTTGCGCGCACAGTCACGCGCATCGAATAAAACTGAATCGCTTCAATGCACTACGAATCGCCCGCAGTAGTCGCGATTTATTCTGGATCATTGAATCTTCAACAATCGGGAAAGCCCCAGGCCACTGCATTCGCGCTTCACGTTAGTCTCTTCGAAAAGGAGGCGACCCATGCGACAAGCGTTCAATATTGCGTTGGTGCTTTTGCTTGGCTATCTGATGGCGGATCGGGCGTTGATGCGTGCGCAGGCGGGCGAGGTCGGCACGATTACGTGTCACCAGGGCGCGGCGCTCGTCAAATCGGACGCATTGAAAAAGGGCTTTGGTGACGCTGGCGCGAGCGCGCAGAGCGAGAGCTTCCTGTCGAGTTGCCTCGTGACCGGGCGTGGCCAGGTGGGCAATCTGATCGCACGCGACTGAGCGCGGGCAGCCGAGAATTCATCGCGGCGCACGCAGAGCGGCACGAAAAAGCGCCCAGACCGTGAAGGCCTGGGCGAAGTCATCGGGAGCCCGATGACGGAGGTAACCACATACGAACTGGCCCGCGCTCGGAGATACCCGAGTCGCGGGCCAGTTCATTTGAATCGGGGTGCGCGTCGCAAGGACGCGCTATTTGGAAGTGCTCGCGGTTCGTTTCGCCGTAGGGCTTCGTGGCCACACAGCTGCGCTTGACGAACCGCCTGCCACCTACCGCTTACTGACCGAAGTAGACCGACTTCGGGCCACTCGTCGGAGCCGCATGGCTCGTTTGCGACGTACCGCTCACCACACCACCGAAGCCGGTAGCGGCTTGACCGACGCCGTTTTGCGCGTCGACGCGGGCTTGCGCAGCCTGGATGTCAGCCGGGTAGTGCGGGTCGGCGTGACCAGGTTGATAGCCGGCCTTTTCCAGTTGGATCAGCTCGGCGCGCACTTGAGCGCGGGTCACGGGCTGGTTGGCTTGCGCGAACGCGGCGACCGGAGCGGCGACAGCGACGGCGATGACAACGGCTTGAATCAGCGATTTCATGATACTTACCTCCAGTTCAGGGTTTTATCTTGCTGCGAACTTGCTTGTTCGTAGTCAGTGATTGCATTGTAATTTGGCGAACTGGCCAGAGTAAGTTGTGAGGTAGGTAATGTTTGTTGCAAAAATTGATATAAGTCGACGGAACCTTTAGGGTTAACGCGTAGACGTGTGGCCGGTGTCACAGGAAATGAAAACTATGCGAGGTCGGTGAACGACTGCTGCCACAGTTCGTGATTGATCCGCGCGGTCGACATCCCTTGCGGGAGTAAGGTGGTCCGCGATTGCGTCAAATCGACCCCAAGCCGACCGTGAACCCGTCACCACATATTCGGCAGCTTCCAAACTACAGCGGCGATCCATTCCTGCCAGTCGCTCGGCGGGTCATCGGCCCTGAGCGGACGACCGGAAGTACAGGCGTTCCCTTCAGTTAAAGTATCTGCGTCTGTTGCCGATATGCCGTGTGAGTGCCGACCCGTCAAGCGCTCCAAGCAGCCCTGTTTTATAAACATTCCGGTGCCGATCGATAGGCGTCGTCGATGACAAAAGATCGGCCGGCAGCGAGAAAGATTTGCGATGAAATGCGCAGCGGCATGCCGGGCTTCGTCACAACTTACCGCTGCAGGGACGCCGCCATGGTTATGCAAGTGATTCGACCGCGATGAAAGTTTCACCGGTTTGCCATCGAATGCGCCCATAGCCTCTGCCGAGGGCCGCCCAATCCAAGCCGAATCTGAAAAAGTGAACCCCACGTGCGACAAACTGAGTTTGGCTCCTTGCTGTCGGTCTTGGCCTGTTTCATTCTTTTCTCGTTGTGCGGTTGCCATCAGCGAGACCACGATTCTTCGAGCACGAGCGGGCCGGCCAGTACCACCATCACCGCCTTGATCTGGGCTCCTGACTGGCCGGAAGAAATGCTTCAGATTGCTGCCGAATTCAGCAAGCTGAATCCGGACATACACGTGGATGTGCAGTTCATGATTGGCAATTCGGTGGAAGAAAATATCAAGCCGCGGATCGCCTCCGGCAACTTGCCCGATCTGGTGAGTATCAACCCGAATGCCTACGCGGCCGACCTGGCCGATCAAGGGCTCCTCGCCGACGTTAGCAAGACATCCGCCTGGAACAACATGCTCGATCCTCTCAAAAAGGACTGGACCAGTCGCCAATCCAGGCACTTTGGAATAGCGGGGGGAATGGCTACGACTTTGATCTATTACAACCAGGACATGTTTGCGAAGGCGGGAATCAGGGAGCTGCCGACCAATTTCAACGAATTCCTGGCGGTTTGCGAACAGCTCAAACGTGCGGGCTATACGCCAATAATGTGGAACGGCGGCTTCCCAAATATGCTCGGCAACGGCCCCTTCAGTTCAGGCTTTGCTAACAATGTGGTTGCGCGCGAGCCAGACTGGAAGGACAAAATCAGCGATGGCACGCTGGATTTGAACACCTCCCAGGTAGCGGATATTTTCGCCAGGATCAGGCTGATGCCGGAACGGGGTTTCGTACAGGAATCGTTCACGACAACTGGCTACGACGATGGCATACGGCTATTCAAGGAGGGCAAAGTCGCGATGGCTTTTCACGGTAGCTGGGCAGCCGGTCTGTTGCTGCACGGCAATCCCTTTGAAGTTGGCGTGCTCATCCCGCCCTGGAACGCGCCAGGCGAGCAGGTGGTGCCCGTGATCGGCAGCGAAACCGGGTTTGCGGTGTCGGAAACGCCCAACAAGGCCGCGGCAATGCGTTTTCTCGAGTTCGTCGCTGGGCAGGGGTTTTCCATCCTCCAGGTCAAGCGCCAGAACATTTCTCCATTCAAGCAGTTCCCAGGGACGCTGGTGAGCGATCAGAAGATCGTCGACTACACAAACATGGTCAGTCGCTATGCTGTGACCGGCAGCCCGTACTATTCGTTTCTACCTTCCAATTCCATCGAGCGCTTGCATAGATTGATACAGGATGTGCTGTTCGGGAAAATCACGCCAATGCAGGCTGCAAAACTCCTGGACGAGTCTGTTAAGAATGAAGCGAAGATGCACTACAAATGAGCCCACTGATCGCCTGGCTGCGAAGCGCATTCGCCTACTTCTCGTTGGACCTGCTGCGCCGGGTCGAAATTCGCTACCGGCTGATAACCGCGTTCATCCTGCTTTCGCTGATACCGATACTTGTCTCCAGCTACATTTCGTATGTGGAGTCAACAGCAGAGTTCAAGCACAAAGCGGAGATATTTTCCAAAGAGGTAGTCAAACAGGTATCCAAAAACATCTCGTTGCGGATGGAGCAGATCGAGACGGAGAGCAGCCTTCTGGTGCTCTCCGATCAGGTTCAAGACGCGCTGACCCGCGTTGCACACGGCAATGAAAAGGAGCAGAGCGAAGCTCGCCAGGATCTGACCCGACTGCTCCTGGAGCACTACGGCGCGGTTGATTTCATCAACCAGAAATATTTGCTCGACAAGGACAACCGGATCACGGACACCCAGGCGTTCGCGCAATTGACGCGGAGTGTGGTGCATCTGGTCCAGCAGGCTCCCGATCGAAATGGCCGGCCTTACTGGGGCAGCTATGACAACGGGGCCGGTCAGCAAGATCTCGGGATGGTGCGCGCCATCATCGACAAGAGCGACAATCGGCAGATCGGTAATCTGGTTCTAGTGATTCGCCCTGAGTATTTCTCATCGATTTTCAATGACGTCGCCGTGGGCAGTGGAACGGAGATCTATGTACTTGACGCCAGCAGCGACAAGCTGATTGTTCATGCCGACGGCTCTTCAATGAGCACCGACGGAAAGGCTGAACCGGGTCTGCTCGAAAGAATCACAAACGCCGATCCGCACGGCGAGCCAAATGGCTTCGTCGACTTCCATGGCAAGAATGGCGACCGATATCTCGCTGCATACACGGGTATCGCCGGCACAAAATGGTTTGTGGTCAGCACGATCCCGGAGAAGAAGTTGACGGCGGAGGCACAGTCCGTACGCGATCAGATCATACTGGTGGGCATTTCGGGGTTTCTGCTTTCGATCTTCCTCGCCAATTTCATTTCACACAGCATCTCTGTACCGCTCAAAGATCTGGTGCGAAGGATGGACGACACCGGTAGCGATGCAGGCGCAGAGGCGGAGGCATGGATGGACGCGCGCAGTGAGATTGGCGCAAAGGATGAATTGGGCAGATTGGCGCACAGATTCGAACGAATGAGTGCGGCGATCGGGCAGAAGATCCAGAAGATCAACGAGATCAACGCTTCCTTGGAGCAGACGGTCATCGAGCGCACGGCCGAGCTCGTCGCCAAAGAGCAGGAGTCGCGCACGTTGATCGAGAATTCACCTGACACGATCACGCGCTACGACCGGGAGCTGCGCCGCACCTACGCCAATCCGGCTTTCTGTGTCTCGGCGGCCCGCAGCCTTCGCGAATCGCTCGGCAAACGGCCCTCGGAGATACCGGGCGGTGCCAACGCGCTGGCTTACGAGAAGAAGATCAGCGAAACCATTGCAACCGGGAAAAGTCGCCAATTCGAACTGAGATGGCTCAGTAAGGACGGACAGGAACAGTGCAGCCATATCAGGCTCACTCCAGAGATCGACGCGTCGGGCGAGGTGAACTCCGTGTTGGCGGTCGGTCGTGATTTGTCGGACCGGATGGCATTCGAGGCAACGATATGGAAACAGGCTAATTACGATGCGCTGACCCATCTCCCGAACCGCCAGATGTTTCATGCCCGTCTCGAGCATGAAGCCGGCGTGTCCCATCGCTCCGGGCGGCCGATGGCCTTGATGCTGATCGATCTCGACCGCTTCAAGGAGGTCAACGACTCGCTCGGACACGATATGGGCGACATCCTGCTGATCGAGGCCGCGAGGCGCATTACCTCGTGTGTGCGTGAATTCGACACGGTCGCTCGACTTGGCGGTGACGAGTTCACGGTGATTCTGCCCGAGTTGGACGACACCGGGAGCATCGAACAGATCGCGAAGACGATCATCGCCACGCTGACCCAACCCTTCAAGCTTGGTCCGGACGAGGCTTTCATTTCTGCGAGTGTCGGAGTCACGCTTTACCCTAACGACGGGACAGAACTGGATGTTCTCTTCAAGAATGCCGACCAGGCTATGTACGCGGCCAAAGCCGCGGGGCGCAACCGTTTCCACTACTTTACGCCCGAGTTGCAAGTGGCGGCAGAAAAGCGCCAGCGTCTCACGAGCGATCTACGTACCGCCCTGCAAGCCGAACAGTTCCGTGTTTATTACCAGCCTATCGTCAATCTGGCGACGGGCGAAATTTACAAAGCTGAAGCGCTAATTCGCTGGCTCCACCCTGTGCGCGGCACGATCAGTCCATTGGATTTCATCGCATTGGCCGAAGACACGGGGCTCATCGTTCCGATCGGCGATTGGGTGTTCAAACAGGCCGTGCGCCAGGCGCATCAATGGCGCCGACGATTTCATCCATCGTTTCAGATCAGTGTCAACATTTCACCGGTGCAGATTCGCCAGGACAATCTGGTGTGTATCCAATGGTCGGAATACCTCATTCGGCAAGGCATGCCTAGACAGAGCGTGGCAATTGAAATAACCGAAGGGCTGTTACTGGACGCCGAATTGAACGAGAAGTTGCTGAGTTTCCGCGAGGCAGGAATCGGGATTTCGATCGACGACTTCGGGACCGGTTACTCGTCCTTAGCCTATCTGAAGCGCTTCGACATCGATTATCTCAAGATCGACCGTTCATTCGTACAGAACCTCGGTTTCGACGGCGGCAATCAGGCGCTCTGCGAAGCAATGGTCATGCTCGCTCACAAGTTGGGATTGCAGGTTATTGCCGAGGGGGTCGAGACGACGGATCAACGTGATTTTCTCGCCGCCGTGGGTTGTGACTTTGCGCAAGGCTTTTTGTATTCGGAGCCGGTTCCGCCTGATCAATTTGAGGAGCGGGTATGGCCGACAGCCAGGCAGGCGGCTCACCAAGAGGTGCGCGACGAATCGTGAGCTATCGTCGAACGAGTGTATGTCAGATATCGAGAAACGAACCCCGGTCACGGTAGTCTCGAACGGTCGAAAACAGTTCGACCTCAGTCCTCCGAGTTTTCGGGAGCAGCCATTGGACAGGCTGCGATCGGACGGGGCGCCAACGGCCGCAAAGGCCGGTCTCGCGACAGATGGACTCAACGCTCGAAAGCCAGTTCATGGCGTCCACAGAATGGGTACCGCTCCATACGACTACGATGCACCTGTTACAGGCGGGCGTTCCATTCAACGTGATCGCCTTGTGGCTCGGTCACGAGAGCCCGATGACAACCCATCGCTACGTCGAAGCTGACCTCGCGATGAAGGAGAAAGCGCTCGGTCGGCTAGAGGCGCCCGATGCCAGGATTCGCCGGTATCAGGCACCGGGCTCGTTGCTTCGATTCCTGCAGACGCTGTAACTATGCGTAGGCTCCGCCAGCCCCTACCGCACCCCTTAAGGGGCTGGCCGCGTTCGCTATAACCATCTGCGCATAGTTGCGACCTGAGCATAGTGGCCGACCAGCGCCCGACGAACGAGCGCGACGATCGTCTCTGGCGTGCGAGCTATGCAAAGGGCATGAGCCGACCCGTTCGAGCCAGTCGCGATGCCGGTAAGCGGATGTTCATTTAACTGACAGCGCGACCGCGCGTTGACAATTTGGGCGCTGGCAGCAGCGAAATTTCATGCGCCCCGTTCTGTTCATTGCTTTTTGCGCTCGCCATTCGCCCGTTGATTGCGCGCCCAACCGTCGTCGGGTCGAAAACACATGGTCATTCGACATCGAAGGCGCTGAACACACCAATTTCGGCTCCGATACAATGCCGCCTTGAATTTCACACGAACTGCTAAGTACAACAATGACGCCTGCTACAACGTATCCCGTCGATGGATTGGTGACCGAACGTACGATATTGCGCGCCGTTAGTGAAGATTACGCGAGCGAACTACAGAAGTATCACACGGTTAATCGAATGCATCTCCAGCCTTGGGAGCCGTCGAGGCCAGAGAGGTTTTTTGAATTGGACACCATCGCTGACCGACTCCGCGCGATGGCTCATCAAACCGCATTTGGTACGGCTCTCCATCTTATGCTGTTTGAACGGGAAGGCGGTCAGTTGATCGGAGACTGCAACTTCACCAATATCGTTCGAGGACCGTTCCAAGCGTGTCATCTCGGGTTCTCTGTTGCAACGATGTTCGAAGGGAAAGGACTGATGCGAGAGGGCCTGACGGCCGCAATCGAGCATGTGTTCAGCGGTTTGAGACTGCACCGAATCATGGCGAACTATCGACCGGAGAACGTCCGCAGCAGACACTTGCTGGCTCGACTCGGCTTCGAGAAGGAAGGCGTGGCTCGATCGTACTTGAAGATCAATGGCTCTTGGGCCGATCACGTACTTACGTCACTGGTCAACCCGGACGATCTTGACTAGGCCAAAATTGGTGGCGTAATACGGGGCGGAGACTGATGGGCGGACACTGCCCATATGATTTCTGTCTAATTACCCAGCGTCCGAGTCGCGACCTAGATCGTCGATAATCTCGGCGGTGATGTCGAGCGGCTGGAATTGGCCGGATCGAGCCTGACTGATGCCGGCGCTAACGAATCCCGGAGCGGCCTTACTATCGCCGTGATCGGTCAATCACCGCGTCCGAGGATGGCACACTGCGCTCTAAATCAGCTCGGCGACGCGTACGATAATGAGCGCGGCCGGTACGAGCATTATTTGTGCACACACGGTCCCGAGAACACGCGCCCCGGCAAGGGTAGTGATCGCTCGCCGGAAGGTGTTTTCGGGGATTCGGCCTTCGATGACGTCGTCCGTCATGACGGAAACCTGCGGGTCAATGACCACCGCTAACACTACGGTCGCAAAGCCATTAATGACCGACGATAGATTGGCGCACGTCACGCGCAAATCTGGCTTGAGGTATCCCGCGTAGAGCGACGCAAAAACGCCGACAGTCCAGATCGCCATGGCGAAGATATTGAGAGCTATCACCGTCGCGGAGACACCGGTACCGCTCGCTAGCTGGGCGATGTTTTGGCGCGACGGAACCTGCGCGCCGTCCCGCAGATAGTTGATGCCGCCACGGCTAAAAATGTGGAGCAACAGGCGTGACAATGAACGATTAGCCTGGAAGTGCTCGACGGCGCGACTGAAATAGCGCTGGAACGTTGGGATCAGCAACGCGCCGATTATGCTTGCCGCCGTCGCGGTAATCAGGAAGAGCCGAAAGTCACCGAGCAGGCCCCCCTCAAGATGCCGAGCGATATCAAGCTCGACGCGCTTAGCTATGAACGGCCCTTGAAAGGAGTTCGCCGTGCGGGAGACAAGGGCGATGATTCCGAACAGAGAAAACGACACAGCGATACGCCGAGTGCGAACACCCGCGATCCGCACAGCGTAAGCCAGTGTCGCGATGACGTGAATTACGAATGTAAGTGCGCAGATGATAAAAAGCTGGGTGTCCATGCAATCCCGGCAAGGTTGGGTAGGAGTTGAAGTCTACCGGAGCGCCACCGCCCGGTTCGATTGTCACCGAATTGACGGTCGATACCGAAAGTCCGAAATTTGCCGCACTGCGTCCCGCGACATAGCACGACGATCGTCTGCGGTGTGCGCATCATGCAAAAGGCATAAAGCAACCAGGAGCGGGCCGTCGATCGTACGCGAGGCAGACGTTCAACCGGTCGCGCCGAGCCGTTGCCATCTCGCCTGCGGTTGTGCGCCCCGCATAGCGCATAGGACGCACAGCCGCCAATCTTTCGAGCGTCATACGCAGCCGTCCCCAAGTATCGTCGTTCCTTTGACAGTCCGGATCAGTCGTTGCCCGCGCTCACCGTCTTCGATTTGCCATCCCAAGGCTCTCAATGTGTCACGTAGGCGGTCCGCTTGGTCCCAGTCCCTGTTGGCGCGCGCCTTTTCGCGCTGCTCGGCCAACGCAGCAATGTCTGCCGGGATATCCCGCTTGTCCGGCTGCCAATCGGGCAGTCGTAACCCAAGTACCGAATCGAAGCTGTCAACGGTGGCCCGTCGCGTGGCAGGAGGCAAATCGCTCCTCACCAGATCCCACAGCACGGCTAGTGCGCGGGGTAGATTCAGATCCTGATTGACCTCAGCGTTGAACCGGGCGACAAAACGCTCATCCGCCGTACCACCGGTGGGCCAACTCGCATAGACGTTGCGTAGCCGGTCGAGCGCGACCTTTGCGGCTTCAAGCGCATCCCAGTTGAAACGCAGGGAGCTTCTGTAGTGCGCCGTCAAGCACAGGTAGCGATACGCCAGCGGATCGACTCCGCGGTCGACCAGTGTCTGCAGGCGGAGGAAGTCACCGCCCGCCTTGGACATTTTCGTAGCGTCCAGTGTAAGGAAATGGCCGTGCATCCAGAAGTTGGCGAGCCGGGTACCGTGCGCGGCTTGCGTCTGCGCGATTTCGTTGCTGTGATGCACGGCGATGTGGTCTTCACCTCCGCAGTGAATATCGAACCAGGACCCCAGGTACCTGGCCGACATCGCCGAGCACTCGATGTGCCAGCCGGGAAAGCCGCGTCCCCAAGGGCTGTCCCATTCCATCTGGCGCCGGGAATCAGCGGGGCTGAATTTCCATAGCGCGAAATCCATGGCGCGCTTTTTCTCGCCTAGTGCAACCCGCTTGCCGGCTTGCAGGCCCTGATGGTCGAGGCGAGCCAGAAAGCCGTAATCGTCCTGCTTGCTGGTGTCGAAGTACACGCCATCTGCGGTCCGGTACGTGTAACCGGCGCGTTCAAGGGTGACAATGAAGGCGACCTGATCCGCGATATGGTCGGTTGCGCGGCACCAGACCGAAGGCTCCAGCAAGTTGAGCGCTCGCCAGTCGGCCAGGAAAGCCTCTGTATAACGCTCGGCGATCGCCCATGCCGACTCTCCTGTTCGGCGGCTTCCTTTCTCCATCTTGTCTTCGCCCTCATCGGCATCGGAGACCAAATGACCGACATCGGTGATATTGACGACGTGCTGTACGGGGTAGCCGTTTAGCATCAGGACGCGTCGGAGCACGTCTTCGAACACATAGGTCCGCAGATTGCCGATATGCGCGTGGTCGTACACCGTAGGCCCGCAGCAATACAGGCCGACGTGATCGGGTTGTATCGGCATGAAGGGGCGCACGGCGCGCGACCAGGTGTCATACAGGACGAGTGGCATTGGAATTTTCGCGTGGTGGAGCGATCGTGAAAAACAAAAAGGCCACCGGTTTCGCAACGGGTGGCCAGTTGAGGCTCGGACGTGACGCAGATTGGCGCGCTAGACGCAAGCTCCCCCTGGCAGGCCGTGACAGCATGCGTGAACGAGGCGGGAGGGGGAATGGGCGTAAGCGAGCATGAAAGGCATGTTAGAGCTTGCCGCTCCTTAGGTCAATGTCAGTGAGCGGCCGCTTTCGAGAGCCACTGTCGAGTGACGGCTTGTGGCCGGAGTTTGCCTTTTACGCGACCGGGCGACTTGCTGCAAAGCGGTCGAGCTGGCGTCGAATTGCATTACGCATGCATCATGAGGACCATGCCGAGTTTTGCAAAACGATTCGATAGCCGTCGTGATCCTCAAATGTTCTACCTGACACATCCCAATAAGGGTTGAGCGACGTCACGCAAACAAATCCGCTCTCGGCGAGGCGATCGCAAGTCGACCGCCACTCAACTCGATCCGGGGCGTAAAACACCAGCAAATCCTCACGTGTCGGTGTTGGCGCTACCGGATGTTC
The DNA here is from genome assembly GCF_050436205.1 of Paraburkholderia sp. MM5496-R1. Lineage (NCBI taxonomy): Bacteria > Pseudomonadati > Pseudomonadota > Betaproteobacteria > Burkholderiales > Burkholderiaceae > Paraburkholderia > Paraburkholderia sp. MM5496-R1. The sequence continues at coordinate 734,542 of NZ_JBNDLT010000003.1, read as the reverse complement.
GCGGCACTGTGTGAACTCGAAGTGATAGTCCATGCCGGAACGTCCGAGCATCACCCCATCGAACCCCTGATGGTCTTGAAATTTTGCCAGCACAACCAAGCTGAGCGCGGCGCAATACATGCTTTCTGCCCGCGTAAGGTCACTGACAGGCCTGGCGATTCTGAGATGTGATTGCATCGGGCTTTGTTATCGGGTCGTTGGCCAAGAGTGTCAGAACATCGATCCTCAAGGATACGTCGAACGAAAATTGTCGCCAATTCTCGCCGCTTTGCCGAGTGACCGGTTGTGGCCGAACCCGGTCCGACGATGAGCTGACGGCGTGCTCCGCCATTGATGCCTCGGGTCGGGCAGCAGTCGGACCCGAAGCGGACCTTGGCATTTTCCGGAAGCAGCCGTTCGTGCCAGTGTCTCGCCACGTCTCCACGGGGCGAGGTCAATGAACGCAATCGAAATTAAATCTTGCGAATCCCAGGGCTGCAATCGTCAATGGCGTCCGTCCTACATCTGATTTTGACGTCGGCATGCATGCAGTATCTCGTTGACCGCAAATGCTCCTCTCACGGTCTGCACATTTTGCAGGACACACAGGTGATACGCTCTTTCGCGCGGCAAAAGCATTGCGCCATTTCTGTAAATCGCGTCGCACGAGTTGCTGATCTGGCGAGCCGCAAAGCTGCTCTGACTGTTTCCCAACGAATGCAGAATGCATTGATCGTAGTCTGGATTATCACTACCGTACGCTAGGGCCGAGAGCGGGGTGGCGAGCGTGATCGAGAGAAACAGATAGGCGAGTTTGAGCATGATTGCGACCAAGACTCAGGGATATAACGGCGGGCAGTTACCGATTATCAGCGATTCAGGCGTCAGTGTCGAATGACCGGTGGTGGCAGGGCCGAGTCAAACACTCGGCCCACCTATGTGAATGCCTCAGACCGACCCCTATGTATAGATCTCAACTATGTATAGTTTGCTGGCTTCGAATTCGCGTAATGTAGGCGCAGCGCGGCTGGTGGCAGGCCGGTCAGCGATCTTCTAGACATAGTTTTGGTATCGGAGTCCAGTGGTGGTTCCACTTCAGGAGACCGTCATGGGAAACGTCCGACTGCCTCAACGCAGCTTCAGCAACTGGCTCGACGTGGGGCCCTTGGCGCCTCATGTCGATGCGTTCGTGCAATATCTGGCGGACCGTGGTTACGCCAAGAACAGTTTTGCCACTTACGTGCGCAGCATCGATCATTTTGCGCAATGGATTCATCGCCGTCGTGTGGATGTTTGTCGCATCGACGAATCAGTGCTCGCCGAGTTTCTGAACGAGCACCTTCCGTCCTGCCGTTGCGACGGTGTCGTTCAACGCCATCGACCCAGTCTGAGCGCTGCACTAGGGCATCTGCTGGTAGTGCTACGCGCTCGAGGAGTGATCACCCCACCGGTCGTGAGCAAAGCGCCGGTAAGCGAAGAACTACGCCAGTACGACGAGTACATGGATCATGTTCGTGGCCTCGCTCCCAAGACCCGGGAGTCGGCACTACGCATCGTAGGTCGGTTCCTGACCTCGCGGTTCGGCGACTACGTCATCGACATCCCGATGGTCAGGCCTGAGCACGTGCGCCGCTTCTTCGCCCAAGAGGCAAAGCTCTACAGCAAGCCGGCGAGTGCCGGCGCAGTGGTGGCCGCGCTGCGCGGCTACTTCCGCTACCGCGCGTCACTCGGCGATCTTGTACATGGGCTCATCGGCGCGCTCTCGTATCCTGCCAACTGGCAATTGGCTTCGCTGCCCAAGACCCTGACGACCGAAGAAGTCGAGCGGCTGATCGGGTCTCTCGGCCAAGCCGGCCGCTGCCCGATGCGGCGTACCGCCATCGTACGATGTGCCCTTGATCTTGGGCTTCGCAGCGGTGAAGTTGCGCGGCTCGGCCTTGATGACATCGACTGGCGCGCCGGTACGATCACACTCCGGCACACCAAGGGGCGTCGGGAAGACGTACTGCCGCTGCCATCGACCACCGGCGCAGCGATTGCCGCGTACCTGAAGGATGAACGTCCCAAGACCCGCAATCGCGCTGTCTTCGTACGTCACGTCGCCCCACGCGGCGAGCCCGCAGGCCCCGATCTCGTGCGCAAGACGATTCGCCAGGCCTACGCTCGCGCTGGGCTGCCATACACAGGCTCACACCTGCTTCGCCACACCATGGCAAACCGACTGCTGGCAAGCGGCTCCTCCCTCAAGGAGGTGGCCGACGTGCTGCGCCATCGGTCCCTGAACACGACACTAATCTACGCCAAGCTCGACAGCCGTAAATTGGTCGAGGTGGCGCTGCCGTGGCCGGGGAGCCCATCATGAGCGCCGTCCTCTCTCTGCACGCGTACGTTGAGCGCTACCTTACTGAGCGCCGCGGCCTCGGGTTTGGTCTACGCAGCCCGGCTTATGCCTTACGCAGCTTCGCACGGCACGTTCAGTCCATCGGTCACCGCGGACCGTTGACTGTGGAGGTCATGGCCGATTGGGCGCGACGCGACAGCCATGGCAGCAGCGACCCGCACACGTGGGCGAGACGACTCAAACAGTTGCGCTCGTTCATGCGCTGGCTGCAACAGTTCGAGCCGCGTACCGAGGTTCCCGACGATGCGATCTTCGGTCGCCTGCCGGAGCGACAGGCACCGCATATCTATAGCGAGAGCGAGATCGTTGATCTGCTGGCTGCCGCTCGACAGCTTGGGCCGGCCCCGGGCTTGCGCGGAATCATCTTCGAGACACTGTTCGGACTGGTCGCCAGCACGGGGCTGCGAATCTCAGAAGCGCTGGCGCTGCGCATCGAGGATGTCGACCTCACGCGCGGCATGCTCACCATCCACCAGACCAAGTTCGGCAAGTCGCGGCAGGTACCTATGCACCCCACCACGATCGAAACCCTGCGTCGCTATCGGTTGACGCGTGACCTGTCTGGCGAGTCCGTGCAGGAGGACGCACCGTTCTTCGTCGGCACGCGCGGTCAACGCCGGGGACTGCCGCTGGGCGAGCGCCAGGTACATCGCGTCTTCAAAGGGCTACGCGAGAACCTGAACTGGCGCAACCGCGGGACCCATCACGCCCCGCGTATCCACGATCTGCGGCACACCTTCGTCGTGCACCGCATCATGCGATGGCACACGCAGGGTGTTGATATCGATCAGGCGATGCTATCGCTGTCGACCTACGTCGGGCACGCCATGGTGACCAACACGTATTGGTACCTCTCGGCGGTTCCGGAGTTGATGGGTTTGGCTGCAGAGCGATTCGAGTCGTTCATGCCCCAGGTGGAGGTGCCCGATGCGTAATGCCGTCGCACCCAAGCCGCCTTCATTCGCTTCGCTCGTGCAGCAGTTCTTTACCGAATACCTGGTCACACAGCGCGCGCTCAGCTCGCGCACGGTAGCGTGTTACCGCGACGCCCTGGTGCTGTTTCTGGACTTCGCCGGGCGCAAGCTGGGCAAGGAGCCGACCGCGATGCAACTCGTGGACATCCAGCCCGATCTGATCCTGGCATTCCTGGATCATCTGGAGCGCGAGCGGAACAACTCGGTTCGCAGCCGCAATCTGCGGCTGACCGGGCTGCGCGCATTCCTGAAGTTTGCCGGCCGACGCGATGTCGCCTCGCTACATGTTGTAGAGCGAGCCTTGGCGGTGCCGATGAAGCGCTTCGAACGCCCGATGCTGGGTTTCCTCACTCGCGAAGAGATGGTGGCAGTCCTGGGGCAACCCGGACCGACCTGGTCCTCGCAGCGCGACCATCTACTCATGGCGATGCTCTACAACACCGGCGCTCGTGTGTCCGAGATTATCGGCGTGCGCGTGAGCGATGTCGTACTCGACGGAGCGGCTTGCGTGCACCTGCAGGGCAAGGGTCGCAAACAACGATCGGTACCGCTGTGGAAGACGACTGTGCAGGAAATCCGCGCATGGCTGCGCCTCAACCCACAACTGCGAACTGAAGCAGCCTTGCTTCCTAATCGCGACGGGCGCGCGATGACTCGCTGTAATGTTGGGCAACGCTTGGATCTTGCCGTCGCCCGCGCCGCGACCAGCCTGCTGAGCCTTGCCAACAAGCAGGTTTCACCGCATACGTTGCGTCACACCACGGCGATGCACCTGCTGCAATCGGGCGTGCCCTTCAACGTGATCGCACTCTGGCTCGGACATGAGAGCACCAATACCACTCACCGCTACGTTGAGGCAGACCTCGCCATCAAGGAGAAGGCACTCGCTCGGCTGGAAGCTCCCGCGACCAAGATGCGGCGATTTCGTGCGCCGGATTCGCTCATCCGCTTCTTACAGACGCTATAACTATGTAAAGATCCGTCGGCCCCTCAAGCCCTGCGGAACAGGGGCCGATACCCGCCTTCGAGCCAACCTATACATAGTTGAGATCTATACATAGGGGTCGCTATGTAAAGCTTTGCATAGCGACCCTGAGCAGCCCCTCGCCTCTGCCAACAACGGACGTTCGGAAATCAAGTACTGTTCGGAGGCGCAACTGCTTGTGTCTCCTCGAGAGATTCGAGCGCTGGACTTTCAGGTTCCAGTTCAGGGCGGGTCTTAAGCCAAAGTCCAAAGTCGCGCATGACGTCGACGACAGGCTTTAGCCGCTGCCCATCCTCGGTGAGTTGGTACTCCACCTTTACCGGCACTTCGGCGAACACTGTCCGTTGGACAAGGCCGACCTGTTCGAGTGCACGCAAATCAAGCGTCAACATGCGCTGCGATATTCCCGGGACATCCCTGCGCAGATCGTTGAACCGCTTTGGCCCATTCAGCAAATATGACACCAGCAGCAGGCGCCAGCGACCACCCAGCAAGCGCATTGCCTCTTCAACTGAACACCCTGTTGCGCTTATCTTCATTGCTTTTTCCCGCTTAAGTATATATTTTGTACCTATACCACAAAATTCTGCCTTCTTCTCTTTTTATCCTCGATGGGCGATATTAGTTTCCACCCCACAAACGTGGCGGTACATGTTTTCGGTCATGAGGAAAAACGCATGAAGCTATATCACGCACCCGGTAGTTGCTCACAAGCGATTTGCATCGTCTTGCAGGAAACCGGGTTGAATACGGAAATCATCAAGGTCAATGCCCGCAATCATTTATTGGATGACGGAACTAGCTACTACGATCTTGCCGAACTGGGATACGTACCGCTCTTGCAGCTAGACGATGGTACGTTTTTGCGTGAAGGACCTGTCATCGCGCAGTATCTTGCCGATCAGCGCCCCGAGTCGGGATTGGCACCCGCCCACGGCACGAGAGAACGCTACCAAATGCTTGAATGGCTCAATTTTCTGACTTCTGAAGTTCATAAAGGCTTCATCCCATTGCTCTATGCTGTCGCGGCGGGCAGATGGGTCGATACCGCTAGGCCAAAGCTCGAAAGCAGGTACGAGTGGATTAATCAGCAACTCGCTGGCAAGCAGTTTCTAATGGGAGACGTTTTCACCATCGCCGACGCCTATTTGTTCGCGCTAACGGGCTGGGGTAAGGCTACATGGATGCAGTCCGTGTACAACGCGAACGTTGATTTCAGTTTGCACCGTCACCTGCAGGCTTGGTACGAACGTGTCAGGGATAGGTCAACGGTCCAGCGCGTCCTGAGTGAAGAGGGATTTCTAGACAATTGAAGCGTGATGCCGGATGAGTTATCGGTCGACTCCTTCTTTCGGCAGACGCAGGTCGTAAATTGTCAGCGATCTTACCGAGGGCGTCGACCGTCCGTTCCTGGCCGACTGCTGCCTGCTGGCGTTGAAGGCTGGATTGCGTCGCCGCCGAGGATCTGCATCAGAGTCTTCGCGTTACGCTGCCCTTGGTCCTCGTAATTGTTGTTCTCTACACCGACAACCGTTACCGGCGACGACGGAGGGCAGTGAACGACCCCACAACGGCCGTCCGGACTTATCGAAAGTGGCCGTTCGAAACATAGACCGCGCTAGCGGCGGGCCGGGGCTTTACGGTCATCCTCGATTAACATCGAAGCGGGATCAACGATTTGGTCGGTCCCGCTCCGCTCGCTCTGCCGAAACTACCACCCCGCTCGAGCGCTACCTATCATCGTCGCCACGATATATCCCGCAATGCGCGGATTCTCCTTGATTCGCCGGGTGCTGTAGCCATACCAGTCATGACCGTATGGCACATAGACGCGCACGTTGAAACCTTGCGCAAGCAGAGCGTCGCGCAGCGGTTCGCATACCCCTAGTAGCATCTGGAACTCGAATCGTGACCTGTCAATCCGCTCGCGTTGCAGCCAATCGATCAGCGCATCTATCAATTGAGCATCGTGCGTTGCAATACCTACGAATGCCCCCGCCTGTATTGCGCTCGAAACGTGCCGAACGAAGTGGGTATTGATCGCAGCACGGTCTCTCGATGCGCCGTCAACGAGATGCTCGTTTGCCTCTGCATAAATTCCCTTGCAAATGCGCATTGCGCTCTTGCGTGCCTGCAGCGAGACAATGTCCGTGTTCGTCCGCGTCAAATATGCCTGTAGTGCGATACCAACTGGATACCCCTCGGCTTCGAGCCTGCAGAAAGCGTCGAGCGTTTTCTGGGTGCAACTGACGTCCTCCATGTCGATGCACGCGCTGATTCCGTGCGGCGCCGCCGCCCGCAAAATCTTCGAGACACGCGCCAGGCACGCGTTTTCGTCGAGATGCAGCCCCAGCGCGGTCAACTTTATCGACAACTCGGTGCGCATATTTTCCGCACCGAGCGCCTGAACGAGATCGAGATAATCGCCAGTCATCGACTCTGCCTGATCCAAAGAGGACGCAGTCTCGCCCAGGACGTCGATGGTTGTTCGGAAGCCTTTTGCGTCGAGCGCGTGGATGCGCGCGAGGGCGTCGACTAGCGTTTCGCCGGCAATGTAGCGGCGAGAAATCTTACGGATCAGTGCACGAGGAACGAGCGGGATGGCGCGAGCCGCCATCGTATTGAAAATACGCATGTTGTGGTCTCATGAAAATGCAATCGCACGAATCTAGAGGCAAGAAATTCGATTCGAGCGACATCACCGGACTGTTGTTCACAGGCCCGGGACGAACGCCAGCGTCGATGCAATTACCGCATCGACACAGGCTTTCAGTGCATTTTCGAGGGAGGCCAGGCAGCTGCGTGCATTGTTCGAATAGAGGTTTATACGGTTAACCGTGGGGCGGATCAAGGCCTGCTTTCGTTACTTCAGTTAGGCTCCGCGATCGTAGCACGAGCGAAGGAGCGCTGGTCGTGAACCGGTGAACGATCTTGGCCGACCTCTGCTTGACGACTATCGGCAGAAACCGACCCCTATGTATAGATCTCAACTATGTATAGGTTGGCTCGAAGGCGGGTATCGGCCCCTGTTCCGCAGGGCTTGAGGGGCCGACGGATCTTTACATAGTTATAGCGTCTGTAAGAAGCGGATGAGCGAATCCGGCGCACGAAATCGCCGCATCTTGGTCGCGGGAGCTTCCAGCCGAGCGAGTGCCTTCTCCTTGATGGCGAGGTCTGCCTCAACGTAGCGGTGAGTGGTATTGGTGCTCTCATGTCCGAGCCAGAGTGCGATCACGTTGAAGGGCACGCCCGATTGCAGCAGGTGCATCGCCGTGGTGTGACGCAACGTATGCGGTGAAACCTGCTTGTTGGCAAGGCTCAGCAGGCTGGTCGCGGCGCGGGCGACGGCAAGATCCAAGCGTTGCCCAACATTACAGCGAGTCATCGCGCGCCCGTCGCGATTAGGAAGCAAGGCTGCTTCAGTTCGCAGTTGTGGGTTGAGGCGCAGCCATGCGCGGATTTCCTGCACAGTCGTCTTCCACAGCGGTACCGATCGTTGTTTGCGACCCTTGCCCTGCAGGTGCACGCAAGCCGCTCCGTCGAGTACGACATCGCTCACGCGCACGCCGATAATCTCGGACACACGAGCGCCGGTGTTGTAGAGCATCGCCATGAGTAGATGGTCGCGCTGCGAGGACCAGGTCGGTCCGGGTTGCCCCAGGACTGCCACCATCTCTTCGCGAGTGAGGAAACCCAGCATCGGGCGTTCGAAGCGCTTCATCGGCACCGCCAAGGCTCGCTCTACAACATGTAGCGAGGCGACATCGCGTCGGCCGGCAAACTTCAGGAATGCGCGCAGCCCGGTCAGCCGCAGATTGCGGCTGCGAACCGAGTTGTTCCGCTCGCGCTCCAGATGATCCAGGAATGCCAGGATCAGATCGGGCTGGATGTCCACGAGTTGCATCGCGGTCGGCTCCTTGCCCAGCTTGCGCCCGGCGAAGTCCAGAAACAGCACCAGGGCGTCGCGGTAACACGCTACCGTGCGCGAGCTGAGCGCGCGCTGTGTGACCAGGTATTCGGTAAAGAACTGCTGCACGAGCGAAGCGAATGAAGGCGGCTTGGGTGCGACGGCATTACGCATCGGGCACCTCCACCTGGGGCATGAACGACTCGAATCGCTCTGCAGCCAAACCCATCAACTCCGGAACCGCCGAGAGGTACCAATACGTGTTGGTCACCATGGCGTGCCCGACGTAGGTCGACAGCGATAGCATCGCCTGATCGATATCAACACCCTGCGTGTGCCATCGCATGATGCGGTGCACGACGAAGGTGTGCCGCAGATCGTGGATACGCGGGGCGTGATGGGTCCCGCGGTTGCGCCAGTTCAGGTTCTCGCGTAGCCCTTTGAAGACGCGATGTACCTGGCGCTCGCCCAGCGGCAGTCCCCGGCGTTGACCGCGCGTGCCGACGAAGAACGGTGCGTCCTCCTGCACGGACTCGCCAGACAGGTCACGCGTCAACCGATAGCGACGCAGGGTTTCGATCGTGGTGGGGTGCATAGGTACCTGCCGCGACTTGCCGAACTTGGTCTGGTGGATGGTGAGCATGCCGCGCGTGAGGTCGACATCCTCGATGCGCAGCGCCAGCGCTTCTGAGATTCGCAGCCCCGTGCTGGCGACCAGTCCGAACAGTGTCTCGAAGATGATTCCGCGCAAGCCCGGGGCCGGCCCAAGCTGTCGAGCGGCAGCCAGCAGATCAACGATCTCGCTCTCGCTATAGATATGCGGTGCCTGTCGCTCCGGCAGGCGACCGAAGATCGCATCGTCGGGAACCTCGGTACGCGGCTCGAACTGTTGCAGCCAGCGCATGAACGAGCGCAACTGTTTGAGTCGTCTCGCCCACGTGTGCGGGTCGCTGCTGCCATGGCTGTCGCGTCGCGCCCAATCGGCCATGACCTCCACAGTCAACGGTCCGCGGTGACCGATGGACTGAACGTGCCGTGCGAAGCTGCGTAAGGCATAAGCCGGGCTGCGTAGACCAAACCCGAGGCCGCGGCGCTCAGTAAGGTAGCGCTCAACGTACGCGTGCAGAGAGAGGACGGCGCTCATGATGGGCTCCCCGGCCACGGCAGCGCCACCTCGACCAATTTACGGCTGTCGAGCTTGGCGTAGATTAGTGTCGTGTTCAGGGACCGATGGCGCAGCACGTCGGCCACCTCCTTGAGGGAGGAGCCGCTTGCCAGCAGTCGGTTTGCCATGGTGTGGCGAAGCAGGTGTGAGCCTGTGTATGGCAGCCCAGCGCGAGCGTAGGCCTGGCGAATCGTCTTGCGCACGAGATCGGGGCCTGCGGGCTCGCCGCGTGGGGCGACGTGACGTACGAAGACAGCGCGATTGCGGGTCTTGGGACGTTCATCCTTCAGGTACGCGGCAATCGCTGCGCCGGTGGTCGATGGCAGCGGCAGTACGTCTTCCCGACGCCCCTTGGTGTGCCGGAGTGTGATCGTACCGGCGCGCCAGTCGATGTCATCAAGGCCGAGCCGCGCAACTTCACCGCTGCGAAGCCCAAGATCAAGGGCACATCGTACGATGGCGGTACGCCGCATCGGGCAGCGGCCGGCTTGGCCGAGAGACCCGATCAGCCGCTCGACTTCTTCGGTCGTCAGGGTCTTGGGCAGCGAAGCCAATTGCCAGTTGGCAGGATACGAGAGCGCGCCGATGAGCCCATGTACAAGATCGCCGAGTGACGCGCGGTAGCGGAAGTAGCCGCGCAGCGCGGCCACCACTGCGCCGGCACTCGCCGGCTTGCTGTAGAGCTTTGCCTCTTGGGCGAAGAAGCGGCGCACGTGCTCAGGCCTGACCATCGGGATGTCGATGACGTAGTCGCCGAACCGCGAGGTCAGGAACCGACCTACGATGCGTAGTGCCGACTCCCGGGTCTTGGGAGCGAGGCCACGAACATGATCCATGTACTCGTCGTACTGGCGTAGTTCTTCGCTTACCGGCGCTTTGCTCACGACCGGTGGGGTGATCACTCCTCGAGCGCGTAGCACTACCAGCAGATGCCCTAGTGCAGCGCTCAGACTGGGTCGATGGCGTTGAACGACACCGTCGCAACGGCAGGACGGAAGGTGCTCGTTCAGAAACTCGGCGAGCACTGATTCGTCGATGCGACAAACATCCACACGACGGCGATGAATCCATTGCGCAAAATGATCGATGCTGCGCACGTAAGTGGCAAAACTGTTCTTGGCGTAACCACGGTCCGCCAGATATTGCACGAACGCATCGACATGAGGCGCCAAGGGCCCCACGTCGAGCCAGTTGCTGAAGCTGCGTTGAGGCAGTCGGACGTTTCCCATGACGGTCTCCTGAAGTGGAACCACCACTGGACTCCGATACCAAAACTATGTCTAGAAGATCGCTGACCGGCCTGCCACCAGCCGCGCTGCGCCTACATTACGCGAATTCGAAGCCAGCAAACTATACATAGTTGAGATCTATACATAGGGGTCGCTATGCAAAGCTTTACATAGCGACCCACAGTACACCCTCAGCTTTCTCGATCACAGACATTCACGAGGATCACGTCGACAGCTGCTAGGCTACCGGGTGTCTACCAAGGTCACACAGTCTCCACGGACCGGCATCTCGTTGCGGCCGCAGAGAAAAGCGGATAGGACCGGTCCGGATCGTACCCACAGTTGAACAAGACGCGTTGTCTTTAGAACCTGTGTGGCGCCGGACGAAAGCGCTGTGAACGGCGTCTGCACGCGTATGCCCGGATCCTGGCGCCTCTGGCTCACACTCTCCTACAAACGAAGACCGGACGCGCATTTCAGCGCTTCCTCCCAGAGCCGCTGTGTTAAAAGCCCGGCATCCTCCTCGCGCGCCAATGCTGCCGCTTCGCCCGCCCAGAGAAGCGAAAAATCGCTGTATCCACTTTTCTCGAACGCGACGCGAAGCGGATCCACGGCACCGGTTGCCAGCGGAAATGTCGGTGCGACCGCGCTCATCGGTCCTTGTTCGCGCATGAAGCGGGTCATCAATCCACGTGCCGGCCGACCCGTGTAAAGATTAGTCAGCCGTGTCATGTCGTCACGCGCGGCACGCAAGGCTGCGCGGTGAACGCCGGACCTGCCAGCCTGAGGCGTCATCAAGTAGGCCGTTCCCAACTGCACGGCACTCGCGCCAAGAGCAAAGGCTGCTGCAATCCCCCTTCCGTCGGCAATCGCGCCCGCTGCGATAACAGGTACGCTCACCGCGTCCACGATCTGCGGTAAAAGCGCAAATAAGCCAGGTTGCGCAGTGATATCGGTGGTGAGGAACATGCCCCGATGGCCGCCGGCCTCTGCGCCCTGCGCGATGATGGCGTCGACACCGCGACTCTCAAGCCAGCGCGCCTCGTCGACCGTCGTCGCGGAAGACACAATCATCGCACCGGTGCATCTCACCCGCGCAAGCAGGCCCTCGTCGGGCAGCCCGAAGTGGAAGCTGATCACAGGTGGCCTGGTCTCTTCGATTACATCGCACATGGACTCATTGAAAGGCGCTCTGCCCGGTCCTCTTTGGGCAGCGGACAAATCAAGGCCGACTTCCCTGTAATAGGGGGCGAGTAATTCGAGCCATATCGCTTCAGCTTCCTCATCCAGGCTCGGCGAGACGTGACAGAAGAAATTCACATTGAACGGAGCTGACGTTTCCGCGCGAATTGCGCCGATCTGTTCGCGTAGCTGCGCAGGAGTGAGCGCTGCACAAGCAAGCGAACCTAGGCCACCTGCCTGGCTGACCGCAATTGCAAGGGGGCTCAGAGAACCGACCATCGGAGCTTGAACAAGAGGAATGCGGGAAGGGAGTGTCATTGTCTCGTCTGCAAGAAGGCTAATATTTTCCGAGGCGGACTTCGGAGATATTGGAGGTGGGATGCCCGCGCTGTTGGTGCAAGCCTAGCTTGGGCGGTGAAGAGAGGCGATGTCACCTGCATTGCTGGCGAGCCGATTGTCGGCAATCCAGCCAGTGACGGTGACTGACCGCAGTTGGCCGACTGCTGCCTGCTGGCGTTCAAGGCTGAATTGCGTCGCCGCCGAGGATCTGCATCAGAGTCTTCGCGTTACGCTGCCCTTGGTCCTCGTAATTGTTGTTCGCTACACCGACAACCGTTACCGGCGACGACGGAGGACCGTGAACGACCCGGAAGCGTCGTTCGGATTCGGGCTTTGGCAATGACCGCAAAGTATAGCTGTCGATTGCCCCATGAAGTTGATCGGGGCGTTAATCGGTCCCAGTTGCTGTCCCGGTGTTAGGCGCGCGCTCAAGATGAACACCCCTGTCCGACCTCATATTGAGCGCGCCATAACGCTATCCGAATCTTGTCCAATTTTTGGCTCACTGCTACTCGCTTGCTATTGCACATACATCCACATCCCGTATCACTAAAAATACCATGCTCATCATTGCATTCCACTATGACAGAATGGATCACTCACCGGCCGCCCGGATTACCGGAGAAGTCGAACAGTGAAACGTTCTCCATCCTCGATCAGTTCTGGTTCGGTCCCATTGTGTTCTCGCATACATTTCACAATTTTGCGCGGAACACCCATGCCGGAATGTTCAAGGTATCCGTAGTCGCGCATAATGTCTTTGAGAAGTTGATTTCGCGCGGCGCGGCAGCCAGTAAGCATTCGTGCGGGTGTAATGCCGTTAGGCAAGCGGCCGGGAGAAGTGACTTCTAGCCGATCCTCATAGATCGAAAGCTCAATATCGGTGCTGGAAAGCAAATAGTCTCGATGCACCAGGGCGTTAACGATCGCCTCGCGAACAGCCTCGACGGGATAGGTCGGGCGGCTTTCGCGCCGCGCGCCGCCTTCCTCGAGTTGCCCGCCAATCGGCGTATTGCGTTGGACGAATGCAATGGCTTGCTCCACAAGACCGGCATCAACGATCTCGTCGGCATTGTTTAGCAAAGGAGATATAGGTCCCCGCAAAGCAGCTCTTTCACGGGCCGCGTAGTCTTTTTCTACGCCCGGATAAGCGACGGCATCGATGCCGGCTTGTGGCAGGAATCGATTTGGTGTCCGGCCGAACAGAAGAACGCCAGAAACAGTAATACCGTCCTCGACCATGATTTCCGTATTAAAGAGTAAGGTCTCCCACGCAGATTCATCATTGATATCCGGCGCATCTTGCCCTCTCACGTATACGAAATAATTCGATAGACGCCGCATGTCCAAATCGTCCAAGGTTGCGCCGGATACGGGTCGCAGTTCGGCACGGAAGCTGCCACGCTGCTGAAAAAGCCGGCCGAGTTCCTCCGGAGTTGGCTCGCGACTCTGGGTTCCAACTCGAATAAAATACGCATTCCTGTTGTTGTGCCAAAGAGTATGAACATCAAATCCGCGTGAAACACGCACAATCGCAACGTCCTTTCCCGGCTCAACGTCTTTGATCTGCTCGTAGAACGGAATCAGCCCTGGTCGTATTTTGTCTCGGCAGGCTGTCATAACCCACTCTTCTAGGCGTTGCCGCGTGATGCCGCTGATGCTTCCGTCATCCTCAACCCCCAACAAGACGATCCCGCCCTCAAGGTTGGAGAAGGCGACGAGTTCTTTCGCCAAGTCATGGTTTTGAATATCGTCACGCTTGAATTCGACGCCTGAGCTTTCGCCATTGCGGATGATTTCAAGCAATTCGGTGTGGGTCATGGTCATATCTAAAATCCATATTTCTGGCGGCGCATCTCAAAAGCGGCCTTACCGCCTTCAAGGATTTCTTCCACCATCTCGCGCACGGGCGCCATATCAATCGAGCCCACGTGCCGTTCGTTGATGCGCCCTTGAACAGCCTCATTTTGAACGCCGGTCGAAAGGCCGATAATTAGCTCGGCGTCGCCAAGCACTGGGATATTGGCATTGTGCGTCGAAAAGACGAATTGTCGCTTACGCTTTTCGTCCTTCATTGTCGGCACAACGCCTTCCGTGATGAAGCGATTGTCGAGATCGTCCTCGGGCTGATCTACGACGAGAGGGGCTTCCGACTCCAACAGCAGAAGCAGGAGAACGGCCGTTGCCTTTTGGCCGGTCGAGAGGGCCTCAATCGTTTGCCACGTTTCCGGGCCGCCTTCGGAGGAGGTGTTTAGCTCCATCTTGGTAGTCGCGGGCAACTCCAGTTCTTCCAGCCGCATGAAAATATCAGGCCCTGCCTGGGCAAGGCGCTCAGCAGCGGCGGGCGGAATGCTGTAGTTACTGACGAGCGAATCTTTACCCTCACGGCAGCGTTGCGCGAAGTCCAACAGCGACAGGGTATCGCGGCTTTTTAAGCGTTCCAGCAGTGCTGCAAGATTTCCGCCAATTTCATCACGCAAAAGCTTTTCTAGCGGCTCACGATTGCCGCCCATCGTAACCGCGGCCCGCACCCGGCCACACAGCTTTTTGGAGACACGCTTGGCGGCCTTCTCCAAGGCGCGATACTCGGCGGACTGAAGGTTGACCCACTCATCGAGCAAGTTGCGCCGATTCTGCTCGTACGCGACCAAGTCACGAGTGAGCGCTTCCTTTTTTTCCCGAAGCGGCCTTAATTCCTCGATCTGCCGGCGCAGACGGATGAACTCCTCGCCGTCAATCTTGGACTTCTGAAGTTCGCGCAAGAGGGCTTGGTAAGTGGCTTCTGCTGTTTGCTTGCGTTCGTCCCAACGGCTACGCAAGGCCGACAGGTTAATATCGGAGGTGGAAAGCGCCTGTTCGATCTGTCCGGCAATCGTTTGAAGTTGCGCGGTCACTTGGTCGAGAATCGCTGCACCCTCTAGCAGCATCTCACGGTTCGGGAGGCCTTCCAACGCCTTGGCGGATAGGAAAGCAGTATCGATCGGCAGAAGTCCGGCCAGTTCCTCGCGCAACGTCGAAACTGGAGACAGCCTTTCTTTGATGGTCCCCAAAATTCGCTCCTCCCGTACTAGGAGACTCTTCTCCTTCAATCGCTCTTCCAAACCAGCGTCCTGAAATCGCTTTTGCGTTTCTTCCAGGCTCGGCAAAAGGCTAAGGCGCTCCTCGATCAGCTTGATTTCCCGTTGCACATCATCGATCCGGCCGCGTGACCGTTCGAGTTCCAGGCGCAATTTCGCTTTTTGGGCGCCGGCATTCGGATCACGCTCGACAAATCGCTCCAACAGGAGCGTAAGCTTCTGTCGGCTCTTGGTTAGTTCAGAGATTTCGTGTTGGCCGAATATCTCAACGCCCGGTGCCACATCAAGAGGCGACAGGTTTAGAACGTTACCAAGCTCGTCCTTGACCACAGGCGGGTTGGGTATCGTCCGCTCGATCGTGTAATCATGCCTGGCGGGATGATGTGACCGCACGAGCAACGAGATCTTGGTACCGCTTTTCAGGACGTGCTTCAGAACGCCTTGGTGGGCCTTGTTTGCCTCTTCTCCAATGGGATCGATGGCAAGGGCGTAGCGAAGACTCTCGATGACCGTCGATTTCCCCGTGCCCCGCCCCCCCACCAGCACATTCAGGTTGCCGTTGAAATGCAGGCGCGTTCCGTCAAGGAATCCGCCTTCCCAAGTCATGGCGATGAACTCGGCATGGGGCTCGGGGTGGGGAGCGCTGTGCAGGCGTATCCGAGAGTCTGGATCGAGAAACGCTTGACGTAGGCCCTCTACCGACAGAGCCGACATTTTGATAAAGCAGCTTGATCGTGGCTCAGCCAATTCCTCTGGGCTGTTCACATCGGATGCATTGATAATGGCGACGCGTCGTTCTCGCCTATGCGCCGCATCCTTGTTCTCCAAGATGGCGCGCACGTTTTGCGGAGCGTCGTCAACTGCTCCAGGCAGGGCGCAGGCGTAGAGATCAGCGGATTTCCACGCATTCATGCGCGGCTGCCCCTCAAGGGTAGCCAACAGGCCGTTGTCTGCGGCGACGTGGGCGGCGATTGCGATGCCACCCTGATGGTGTACGCAGGCCAGTAGATCAAGGCAGTTCTTGTCGCCTAGTGGTGAGAGCGCTGCGTGATCGCGCACGCCCACCATTTTGCCAATAAAACGTTCCAGGAGATTGTCTTTGTCAGGATCATAGAGGCATAGAAAATGAACGCCATCACTGGTTGCCGCCTCGAAGCCGCCAAACGCGAAAATGCCAGCCGCCCGAACCGCATTGATTAGGCCAAAGGAATCACTAACGCGGTAGTGATCAGTGATGGCAATCGCTTCGATGCCATTGTTATGACAAGCCTCGATGATCGCGGCGTTATAGTCCGCCTCGTTTTGAAACGCGGACCGCTTGGCATGGCGACCGTGGTAAGCAAACGGGTTAACCTGAAGAGCGCAGCGATAAAAACGCGCGCCATTCGGCTGCTCCAGCGCTTCATTGAGCGCCTGAGATCGTGTCATATCGTTTTGCATCATCCCCATGTCCTGCTTGCAATTCAAGCTTATTCGCTCCGGTTCAGCATTAACCCGCATTCGGCAATTGATCGGAGACGTACTTTTCGGCAGCATCGCGGATAACCCAAGCGATGGAGACCTTCTTCTGCAAGGCGATGTGTTCGAGAAGACGATACAACTCGGGCGGGAAACTCACCGAGGCACGAACCGCCGCATCGCCCCTCGCTCTTACCCCTTCCTTATTCCTGCCGATTGTCATCATGAGTTCCGTTGGCTAAGATGCACCACTTTACACCATTATGATGCAATTCTCAGTGTGCTGCCGACGTTCGCAAGTATGGACCATGACAGCGGCACTCCGCGCCGGCGGGGCGTGAAGAAGGCTGGACGTAGCTAGCGTGGTGGATGTTGCGGGCAAAGTGGGGCATGTGTGCAGCCGCACTACCTCGGTGTGTCGGCCCAAGTCCTGTAGTTGCCTTGTCACAGGCCGTACATGCCCCAAACGGGTGATGATGTGACCTTCGTCTTTGCATGCCGAATGGCTGCTTGCTGAGAGGAACAGGCGTCTGAACGTCAGAGCGACGGCATAAGCGAACGACGCGTCTTGGCCGCACTGTGCCTGTCGCGTCGCGGCGACTGTCGCCCCCCACGTGATCCGCAGCAGCCGACCTATTCTGCCAAGAATCGCTTGATCGCTGCTGAAAATTCGACATCGTTGTCGAGCATCATCAGATGGCCGCTGTTGGCAATCGTGTAATCTCCAGCGCATTTTTTCGATGCCCAGTCTGGTACGTTCCAGCCTTTGCGGGAGTGCTCACCGGACAGCAAATACACCGGATGCCGATCGAAGACCTGCTCGAGCAATCTTAGGTAATCATCTTTTCCCGTCGTCGTGACTACACATTGACCCATTGCGCGGAGAGTGGATGCTGGCTGATGAGCAAGCCACCGGGCGGCGATCTCGCCGACATACGGCGCAGATGTAGTAACGGAACTGCTGATCCAGGCTAGTGGGTCAGCACGAAAATCTGCCAGCATGGCGTCAGCCTCGCTCTGGTTCATCCGTCCTACCGACGCGGACCAGAACGCATCCTCCAACGTGAAATTCCCTTCGGCATTGACGATCCTGCGGATGTACTCAGGGTAGGTCCGAGCGAACAACATAGCGATCGCACCACCAACGGAATGACCAACTACGTCAACTGGTTTGCTTCCAAAACGGGCATCCACGAACGCTCGCAGATGCTCGACTTGGCCCGGTAGGGATATGGCATTGAACGGAACGTTTTGGTGCTCGCCGTACCCAAGCAGATCGGGCGCGGCATGCGGCAACTCGTATCCGGTGACGTCGAGCGTACCGATGAAGCCGTGAACGAAAACGACAGGAGGAACGTTGCTCATGCTTGTTAGATGGGAACTGTTTGAAGTCGTTGGGCCGGCATCTCGATGCGACGAGTGGCGAGCCGTTGAGGAAATTGTCAACGGTTTTGATCACCGTGTCGACTGTCTGTTTGTGGCCGTTGTTCGCGCGATAGCGCTTGTCGCCGGGAAAATAGCCGGCGGCGCTGCGCTGCGGCGGTCCGAACCGAAACTCCCAGTTTCTATGGCACGATTCACCGTCCGCTTCACTGATACCGTCACTGCCAACCGGCCACTGCGTCAAGACGATTGAAATAGTCGAAGAAATCCAAAGTCCCCGATTTCACGAACTCTGGCATCCGGCAACGTTCCGCACTACCACCGCTTTGCGGCGTGCTATTTCTCCGAGACCGGATTGACGGGCAAGGCCGTTTCTTCCGCATCGTCTCGCGCGATGCCCGGCGTCGCCTCACGGACCGATTGCCGCAAGCGCGTGAACGCCTGGCTCGTGCGTGCATCGCGTTGGTCGCGTGCGTCGTAGAAGTCCTTGCTGAGCCACTGGCCGAGACTCATCATCAGCGAGCCCAACGCGCTCTTGAAGCGCACCCATGCGTTGCCGGTGCGCGCCAGTTGCGCGGCCGCCTCGACCGCCTCGGCGGCGAGCCGGTCCAGTTCCGCGTGCAGATAGTCGGCGAAATGATGCAGGCCATGCTGATTGCCATTCGACGATTTGCGTTCCAGTTCGACGTGCTGCGCAATCAGCGATTGATTGGGCACGCGAATAAACGGAGGCGTATCGGTGCGCGCGCCGCCGCCACGGCGAATCGCCACACCGAGGTTCGCGGACGCCTCGGTGCGCTTGCCGAGCGGTGGCATTTGCCACTTGTCGCACAGGTACTTCAGCAGGCTGCAATGATCGAATCGTTCGTTGCACACGCCGGCTTCGCACCACGGTGACACCAGGATGGCGGGAACACGCACGCCGAGTCGTTTGAAATCGAAGCTCGCGGTGTGGTCGTCGGGCGCGAGCGCGTCGGCCGGCGGCGATACGTGGTCGTAGAAACCGCCGTGCTCATCGTAGAGGACCACCAGTAACGTGCGCTCCCACAGCGCCTGATTCGAGCGCAGCGCATTGTAGGTATCCGCGATCAGCTTCTCTGCCTTCATGATGTTGTGCGGCGGATGATCGTCGTTCTGCGCTTCGCCGAAGTACTTCGGCTCGATCAGTACGAATTGCGGAAACTGACTGGCGGGTCCCGCTGCGTCCTCGAAGAATTGATCGAAAGAGCGGTAATTCGCGAGGTTTTCCGCGCGTCGCTGGTTCTTCAGCAGCAACGAGGCGGGGAAGTCGTAGAAATAGACGCTCCACGTTTTGCGCGCGGCGTTCAGCCGATCGAAAATCGTGTCCTGATCCTGCTCGGTGTACCAGCGCGGATTGAGCCCGTCGAGTCCCGAAGGCATTTCGATCTCGCCTTTCGACGTACCCGTCAGCGCGAAAAAACGGTTGGGCCACGTCGGCCCCGGCAATGACGAGAACCACCGGTCGCACACGGTGAATTGCGAACCGAGCGTGTGCAGCGCGGGCAGAAAGCCGAGCGGGTAATAGCCCATCACGTCTTGCCGCGCGGCGAGGCTGCTCTTCGGGTAGTCGTTCACGAACGTACGCACGAAACCGCTGTTGTCGGCGGCGATCTGTTCCATCACGGCCTTGTGCTCGTGATTCGGATCGTGCTTCATCTGCCGCTCGCGCGTTTCACGCGGATAGAAGGTGTGGCCTTGACCGTCGGCGTTCGATTTGCCGGCCGCGTTGCGCACGCCGTCCAGTTTGTCGTGCACGGCGTCGAGGCAGCCGAGCATCTGGTCGAACGAGTGATTCTCCATCAACAGTAGCACGACGTGTTCGATCGGATCGTTCTGCGCGTTCTGCTCGACGTCACTCATCTTTTATCGCTCCACTCGGGACGGGATGGACTTCGCGTTGCCAACTTAGCGCAAAACGCGCGCCGGCGAAAGAGCCCTGCTTTGATGCGGACATGCACGCGACGGTCAATGTACTTCGTCGCGTGCATGACTCGCTTAGCGTAGCATCGACTCAACTGCCGCCCGAGAAGATCGGACCTTGCCCGCCCGGCGCGAACGATGGGAAGTGGTCGCCGGACGGCGCGGCCGCCGCCGGTGCGTGCGCTCCCGACTGCGACGCCGGTTCGCGCAACGTCAACGCGCTATCGGCCGTGATCGACACGCTCGGCTTCGCGAGCAGCTCGGTCTTGCGCATCGAGCCGACCGACGTGCCGAAGTAATAGCCGATGATGCTGATCCACGCGGTTCCCAACGCGCCGACGATCACGTTGACGAGATCCTTGTTGGTACCCGGCAAAGGCTGGAACGCCATCAGCAGCAAAATGCCGAAGAAGCCGGTGGTGACCGCCATCGCGAGCACCTTCGGGACCCAGTCGCGATTGGCGACACCCATCGCGCGTGCATTCGCGGTGTCGCTCGTGGCGATGCGGGCCATGTCGGCGTCGTGCGCGAGGCTCGACTGCGCGGCCGTCACCATCAACTGCTGCAATTGCAGCGAATTCGCGCTTTCGGCCTGGCGAAGTTTTTCGAGTGCGCCGGGGTCGTTCAACGCGGGTTCCACGAAGGCCGGGTCGCTCGGCGTGCCGAGCGCGTGCGAGATGATCGCGGCGGCAGCGGTCACGCCGAGGCCGACCGGCCCCCCTACGAGCCCGGCGAGAAGCGGGGCGGTGCTGTTGATATTCTTCGCAACTTTAGACCAGTCCATCATGCTGCTCCCAGGAGAAGATTGGCTGCCATGCGTTCGGTCCAGCCGCGGCTGAAATTCGGCCACGAATGCAGGTTCCGCAGGTAGCGCAGACGATACGCGGCGAAGCGCATCACGAACTTCATCGGATCGGCGTTCTTGACCGCATCGAGCGTGTCGGGGCCGAACTTGCCGTCCTCCCTGGCGCCGGACGCTTTCTGCATCCACAGCACGACGAGGCCGCCGTTGTAGTTCGCATCGAAAATCTGGAAAGCCACGCGCGGATCGAGTTCGTCGAGATGCAACGGGTCCCAGTACCTGCGCTTGGCGATCTGATGGGCGGTATCGAGCGGCAGGTCTTTCATCGCGCCGTTATAGCCCTCACTGCGCGCGACGCACGCCGTCACACCCCACATCGTTTCGCCGCCTGGATCGGCCGGATTGAAGCTGTACCCACCTTCGTTTCCGATCAAGGCTTTGAATGCATCTTCGAAGCTGTCCATCGAACTCTCTCCTGTTCGGCTGTGTTGCCAACTCAAATGGCGAATGCGCGCGGCTCAGGCCGCTCGCATCGCCCGTCCTACGGCGTCGCGTACCGTATCGAGCGAGGCCCGAAGCGGGTACGACGTCATGGGATTCGAAACGGGCTTGACGTGCAGCTCAGGCCTCGATGTCCGGGTGTCGGCTTCGTCGGGCGATGCGTCCGTCGAGAGCGCCAGCTCGCGTTCGCGCGCCGACAACGTGCCGGCGTCGCGCTGCAATGCCTGTGCATACTTGCGCGCGGCCTCGCGCAGCGCGCCTTTGTGTTCCAGCGCGTGGCCCCATTCCACATAGGACGGCGCGAGATCGGGACGCAATGCGACGGCGTGCGACAGCTTGTCGATCGCTTCGTCGTCGTGGCCGGTTTTGACGAGCGCCTCGGCCCAGTCGTGCAGCGTGTCGACGGAGTCGGGGTTCATCTTGGCAGCCTGCCGGAATGCTTCGAGTGCTTCGCGATCGTGCTTCTTCGAATGCAACAGCACGTCGCCGAGCAGTCGCAGGTTTTCAGCGGTGCGCGACTTTTCCTTCGCGCCGGCCCGCAGTTCTTTTACCGCATCGTCGATGCGGTTCTGCTGTTCGAGTGCAATGCCGAGACTCGCGCGCAGCACCGCCGAGTGCTTGTATTGGGTCAATGCTTCGCGGATCTGCTGCTCGGCTTCTGTCGAGCGCTGCTGACTGTCGAGCAACCACGCCTTGCCCGCGACTGCCCATTGGGCTTGCTCGGATGAGGGCAACGCGAGGACTTCGTCATAGATCCCGACGATCTCGCGATAGTCGCATTGCGCGAGCGAGCATTTGGTCTTTTGCACCTGCGTGAACAGATGACTGGCGAGGATGTTAGGTTCGGCGAGGCGCATCGCCGTGACGGCGATGTCGTGCACGAGCTTTTCGAGGTCGCGCCCTTCGAACGGCACCGTGCTTTCGCGGCCGTTGAACGGTCCGTGTTCTATCTGCACGTGCGCGACGTATGAATCCGCGCTGCTATTCGTCTTCGTGATGCCGATGTGCACGGCGACATCGTCGCGTTTGAGCACGCCTTTGATGAAGCGCACCGTCGTCGCATACGACATTTCCTGACCCGGAATCTGGATGTCCTGTTGCGCGTCGTTGCTGGTCATCGTGTCGTGCGGAATCGATTCGGCATCCTGGCCGATTTCCTTCATCGCCGACATGATCCGCTCGGCGAGAAAGTTCGCTGTATAGCCGCGCTCGGTCAGCGTTTGCGGTGTCTCCACCGGCGGTACCAGCAATTGACGCGTGAGCACGCCGCGCACGACGAGGCAGATGGAGCCGATCGTCAGTAAGATGAACAACCAGGGCAGGACATACGGCCAGAGGCGTTTCGGTCCGCGGCCGATCACACCGGCGGTGTGCAAGCCGAACAGCACGAATCCGCTCGAATGATGACGATCGCGGCGATTCGCGGTGTTGGCGCGCATGAACGGGCCGCCGTACCCGTTGGTTGACCGGCGTTGACTCTGTGCACTCGACATGACTCACCTCGCTTCGATCCGCGATCGATGTTGGCGATCGCCTGACTTGCGCGGTGGGGTATGCATCGAGCGTGCCATAGCGCATGGAACGGGCTGGCAGCCGGATGTTGGCTTCTGGTGGGGGATTGAAAGAAAGAAGTGTTGCGAGGTGGCCAACGTATTGCGAAAAACAGTTTGCTGGCGGGAGACAGGATGTGCGTTAGCAAATAAAAATGCCGCTCAGTCCAGAAGACTGAGCGGCATCGGTGAAGCGAACTACTGTTTGTGGACTCTGCGCTGCCGTGGCTTAAACCGAACTCGGCCGCCACTTCAACAATCGACTCTCCACCGCGGTCAGCAGGTAGTCGGCGGCAAGCGCGACCACCGCCAGCACGATCATCGCCGCGAACACGCCGGCGGCATTGAACGCGCCCTGGGCGGTGGAGATCAGCAAGCCGATGCCCTGCTTCGAGCCGAGAAACTCGCCGACCACCGCGCCGACCAGCGCGAAGCCGAAGCTCACGTGCAGGCTCGCGAGAATCCAGCTCAGCGCCGACGGAATCACGACCGAGGTCGTCACCTGACGGCGCGACGCGCCGAGAATCTGCGCATTCGCGATCATGTAGCGATCCGCTTCGCGCACGCCCTGGAACGCGTTGGCGAACACGACGAAAAACACCATCACGACCGCGAGCGCGACTTTCGATGCCATGCCGAGCCCGAGCGCGATCACGAACACCGAGCCGAGCACGACGCGCGTGGATCGAGTTGGCGATCTTGATGTAGAGGCTGAACACGTCGGAGAGCAGCTTGTTGCGGCCGAGCACGATGCCGCAGAAGATGCCCCCGATCGAACCGATGATGAAGCCGAGCCCCGTTTCCTCGAGCGTGACCCACACCTGCGTGAGCAGCGGCCCTTGCGAGGTACCGTTCACGAACCAGTCGACGATCTGGGCGAAGATCTCGGTCGGCATCGAGAAGAAGAAAGGGTCGATCCACTTCAGGCGCGCGGACAGTTCCCAGCCGCCGAGCACGACCACGAGCAGGAGAATGCGCAGCGAAATCACCAGAACCTGGCGCTGGCGGATCTTCTTCTGCGCAATACGCTCGACGTGAGCGAGCGACGCGGCGTCGATGCCCGAGGGCATCATCTGTTGAGAGGGTGTAGACATGTTTGCCGTTCCTTGATTAACCGATCTGCACTTCTTCGCGCAGGTCATGCCAGATATCGCGCGAAATTTCGATGAAGCGTGAGTCGTAGCGGATCTCCGATGTGACGCGCGGTCGCGGCAGATCGATTTCGTAGACTTTCTTCAGCGTGGCGGGGCGGGCAGTTAGCACGAACACGCGGTCGGCGAGCGCAATCGCTTCTTCGAGGTCGTGCGTGACGAACACGACCGAGCCGGCGCCGCCCCACAATTGCAGCAACTCGTCCTGCATCAATGTGCGCGTCTGCATGTCGAGCGCCGAGAACGGCTCGTCCATCAGCAGGATTTCCGGCTTGTTGATGAAGGTCTGCGCAAGCGCGACGCGCTTGCGCATGCCGCCGGACAGTTGATGCGGATAGTGCTTGCCGAACTTGTCGAGGCCCACGCGGCGCAGCCATTCGTTCGCTTCGTCGTAAGCGGCCGATTTCGAGCGGCCGCGATACAGCGGACCCGCCGCGACGTTGTCGAGCACCGAGCGCCACGGAAACACCGCATCCGCCTGAAACACGAAACCGATGCGCGGATCGATGCCGTCCACCGGCGCGCCCATCACGCGCACTTCGCCGGTGGTCGGCTTCAGCAAGCCGGTGATCATGCTGAGCGTGGTGGACTTGCCGCAGCCGGTCGGGCCGACCACCGCGACGAATTCGCCGCGTGCCACCGACATGCTGAAGTCGCGCAGCGCGATCGTGGCCTTGCCGTCCGGGGAAATGAAACGGCACGACACGTTGCGCATTTCGATCGCTGGCGTCTCGCGTGACATAGGTTGATTCATCGGCGGGTGCCTCGCAGTTCTGTGAAGATGAAAGAAGCGTTACTTCGACGCGGTCTTGACCGGCGCCGACACGTAGTCGTTGGTGTAGGTCTTGGCGAGATCGATATGCTTGCCCTTCACCGACGGATTGAATGCGGACAGCACCTTCAGTACCGTATCCGGGCCGTCGGCGGGCATCTTGCCGTCCTTCGTGAACATCGGCAGCGACGCCTTCAGCGCGTTCACGTACAGGTCCTTGTTGTTGCCGTAGTAGTCTTTCGGCATCTGCGCGGCAATGTCCTCGGCGCTATGCGTCGCGATGTAGTTCAGCGTCTTCGCGAACGCATGCGAGAGCTTCGCGGCCTCGTCCTTGTGCGCTTCGGCCCACGCGCGCTGCACGTAGAAACTCGAAGCGGGGTAGGTGCCGCCGAGCGCGGCGCGCGTGCCGTCCACGTTGCGCATGTCGACCAGCACCTTCGCGTCGCCGGTCTTGAGCAGTTGCGAGACGGTCGGCTCGGTGGTCATGCCGGCGTCGATGCGGCCTTGCTTGACGGCGGCGATGAAGCTGTTGTCCGCGCCGACCGGCAACATCGTGTATTGCGTCGACGGCACGCCCGCGCGCTGCGCGAGGTACTGCGTGAGGAAGCTGGTCGACGAACCGAGGCCGGTCACGCCGAGCGTCTTGCCTTTGACGTCGGCCATGCTCTTCAGCGAATCGGCCGCCTTCGTCGAGACCATCTCTACTTCGCCCGGCACCTGGCCGAAGACGACGAGCGCCTGCACTTCCTTGCCCTTGCTCTGCAGGTCGATCGTATGATCGTAGAAGCCGACCACGCCTTGCACCGCGCCCGCGAGCAGTTCGTTCTCCGCATCGACGCCGGCCGGCTGCGACAGGATCTCGACGTCGAGGCCTTCGTCCTTGAAGTAACCGAGCTGCTCGGTGAGCTTGGCCGGCAGATAGATGATCTTGGTGGCGCCGCCGACCATGATCGTGATCTTCTCGGCGTGAGCGGCGGCCGAAGCGGCGGCAAGGGCGAACGCAACTCCTGATACAGCGGCAATCTGGCGCAAGGTACGCATGAAGCAGTCTCCTTAGGTGGGTCGCCGCGACCCCGTGGTGCGCGGCGCTTTTCTGGGTCAATGGGGGCGATTATAGAAACGCGAAACCTTCTGGCAGCTTTCGGGGTTTGGCGCAAAACATGGGTGTTAACCCGAAAATGCGCCGAAAATGCGCCGACATTGCGCGCGGATCGGCACCGCGCTCGCGGCGGGCACTGGACGTATGCGGCACACCACACGGTATGCGCGCGGCCCCCTTGTTTTAAGGCACAATCGACGACCTGACTTTTGCCGTTGCCGCCATGAAGCTGCTGCTGATCGAAGACAACCCCACGCTTGCGCACTGGCTCGCGAAGATGCTGGAGCAGGAGGCCTTCGCGCTCGACGCCGTGCAGGACGGCGATGAAGCCGACCGCCTGCTGCGCACCAATCACTACGACGTGATCCTGCTCGACCTGAACCTGCCGAAGCTGTCGGGCAAGAACGTGCTGCGCCGGCTGCGTCAGCGTGGCGACGCGACGCCGGTGCTGATCCTTACCGCGAGCGGCTCGATCGACGAGAAGGTGGAGCTGCTCGGCGCCGGCGCCGACGACTATCTGGTGAAGCCGTTCGAAGTGCGCGAGCTGATCGCGCGCATCAAGGTGGCGATTCGGCGGCAGTCGCCGTCGAAAGCGGGCGAGGTGGTGTGCGGCGATCTGTCGTTCGACATCGACACGCGCCAGTTCACGCTGAAGGGCGCGCCGCTGAATGTGACGCCGCGCGAGCGTTCGGTGCTCGAAGCGCTGATCCTGCGCCTCGGCAAGACGGTGACGAAGCCGGCGCTGGTCGATGCGATCTTCACGCTCGCCGACGAGCCGAGCGAGGATGCGGTCGAGATCTACATTTCGCGTCTGCGCAAGAAGCTCGATGGCAGCTCGGCCGCGATCGTCACGCTGCGCGGGCTCGGCTATCTGCTGCGCAAGCGGGAAGACGACCAGTAACGATGGCCAATAGCCTACGCATACGCCTGCTGTGGTGGCTGCTCGTCCCGCTCGCGCTTTATGTGTTCGTGACCGGCAAGACCGAGTACGACAACGCGCGGCACACCGCGAATCTGGTGCAGGACAATCAGCTGGTCGCGTCGGCGCGGATGATCGCGGGCGAGGTCGAATGGAGCGACGGCTTTCTGCGTGTCGATGTGCCGCCCGCCGCGCTCGAGATCTTCGCATCGCCATATCGCGACCAGGTGTTCTATAGCGTGCGTGTCGACGAGGGGCGGCTGCTCGCGGGTACGCCTGATTTTCCGCCGCGTCCGCTGCGGGCGCCCGACGTGCCGGATTCGTACTACACGCAGTTGCACGGCCAGCAGGTGCGCGCTGTCGACATCGTGCGGCTCATGTACGACAACGGCGCGACGCGTCCCGTGCGTGTGACGGTCGGCAAGACCGTGCGCTCGCGCGATGCGATGACGCAACAGCTGTGGCGGCCGCAACTCGTGCGCCAGCTCGAAATGATCGCGCTGGCGGTGGCGCTCGTTTGCATCGGGCTCACGTTCGAGTTGCGGCCGTTGATGAAGGTGAAAGACGAGGTGGCCGACCGCGATCCGATGCAGCTCGAACCGATTCGCGTCGAGCGTCTGCATACGGAACTGCGGCCCATCGTCGATGCGATCAATCAGTGCATCGCGCGGCTCGGCGTGCAGGTGGCGGCGCAGCGGCGCTTTATCGCCGACGCCGCGCATCAGTTGCGCACGCCGCTCACGCTGCTCGGCACGCAACTGCAATTCGCGCGGCAGCAGGAAGGCCTCAATCCCGCGCTCGACGAAGCGCTTGCCGCGATGCATCGCAGCAACCGGTCGATGGTCGGGCTCACCAACAAGCTGCTTTTGCTCGCGCAGGCCGAGGCCGCCGACAACTCGCAGATCGCCATGGAACGCGTCGATCTGGTGCCGCTCGCGATGGAGGTCGTCGAAGATCTCGGCCTGCTCGCGCAGGCACGTGAAATCGATCTGGGCGCGGAATTGCACGGCGCGGCGCCGGTGCTCGGACATCTCGGCTTGTTGCAGGCACTGATCGCGAATCTCGCCGAGAACGCGATTCGCTATACGGGCAGCGGTGGTCACGTGACGGTCGCCGTGAACGCTGATACTGCGGCCAATGCGGTGACGGTCAGCGTGACCGACAACGGCCCCGGCATTCCGGCCGAATCGCGCAGCCGCGTGTTCGAGCCGTTCTTTCGTGCGTCGACGGATACCGAGGGCACGGGCCTCGGTCTTGCGATCGTGCGCGAAATCGCGGACGCCCATCACGGCGAGATCACGCTGAAGGCGGGCGAGGGCGGCAAGGGTGTGCATATCGCCGTGACGTTTCCGCGCGCAACGCCGAAGTGATCGGGATAAACCCGAGGTTTGCGCAACATGCACAGCCGGGAAAAGCATCGGGAAGGGTTCGCACCTTCAAAATCACGGGCAGGCGACCCGCGCGGCGCCCAGACGCAAGATAACGGAGACAGCCCCAATGAAGCTTTCCTTGACGCGTTTCTCGCGCGCGGCCTATGCCGCCGTCGCGGCGTCGCTCGCGCTGTGCGCGCTCGCGAGACTCGCGACGTCTGCGCAAGCCGCCGCGCCGGAGAAACTCGCGATCATGGTGGGCGGTACCAACAAGCTCATCTATCTGCCGGCGCGTCTTGCCGAACAGCTCGGCTATTTCAAGGCCGAAGGGCTCGACGTCGAACTGCTGTCGCAGCCGACTGGAATAGACGGCGAAAACGAAATGCTCGCGGGCGCGGTGCAGGGCGTGGTCGGCTTCTACGATCACACGATCGATCTGCAGACACGCGGCAAGGAAGTGAAGACGATCGTCGTGTTCAGCCAGGTGCCCGGCGAAGTGCAACTGGTCGCGGCGAAATCGGCCGATTCGATCCGGAGCATGGCCGACGTGCGCGGTAAAACGCTCGGCGTGACGGGGCTCGGCTCGTCGACGAGTTTTCTCACGCAGTACCTCGCACAGCGCGCGGGCGTGCGGTCCACGCAATACACGCTGCTGCCGGTCGGCGCGGACAGCAGTTTCATCGCGGCGATGCGGCAAGGACGCATTCACGCGGGTATGACGACCGAGCCGACCGTCACTCAGCTATTGAAAGCTGGCGACGCCAAAGTACTCGTCGACATGCGCAATGTCGATGGCACGCGCGCCGCGCTCGGCGGCATGTATCCCGCGTCGAGCCTCTACGTGCAAAGCACGTGGCTCGACGCGCATGCCGACGAAGCCGCGAAACTCGCGCGCGCATTCGTCAAGACGCTGCGCTATATGCACACCCACAGCGCGGAACAAATCGCCGCGCAGATGCCAAAAGAAGACATCGGCAACGACAGGGCGCTGTATATCAGCGCATTGCAGGCCTCGCTGCCGATGTACACCGTCGACGGCAAGATGCCAGCCGACGGTCCGCAGACGGTGCTGAAGGTACTGTCGAGCTTCAATCCGGCGGTGAAGGGGCGGCATATCGATCTGTCGCGCACGTTTACCGATCAGTTCGTCGATGACGTGAAGCCTTGAAAGCGGGCTGACCGCGTGGGTCGCTTCTAGCACAAGAGGAAGCTTCACAATGATTGCGTCGTCGCGACGACGTTTGGCGCGAAGAACCAGTTGCAATTGACGACGAGTATTCGCACGCGATTCTGAGTTGCGGGACGGCTTGCGAATGCCACCTCACGACTTCCGCTCGCGTCCCGCACGCGTCTTGCCCGCTCCGCTCCTCGCGCGGGTCTGCGCCGCGAGTTCCTCGACCATCTCCCGCGCGGCCGTCTGCAACTCGGGCACATAGCGCCGCTTCGCTTCCGCGAGCGACACCGCGCGCGACAGAAACACTACGTTCAAGCTCGCGAGCACGCGTTCCTCGAACACGATCGCGACGGCGACCGCGCCGATCTTCCCCTGATCCGCCCAGTCGCCGTGATTCGAGCCGAACCCATCCGCGCGCACGCGTCGCACGAGACTGCGAATCAACGCGTCGTTCGACGCGAGCGCCTTCTGCTCCTCGCCGCCCGCGCCCGCGCGCAGCAGATCGAGAATGTCCTCGCGCTCCTCGTCGGGGCACATCGCGAAGTACGCGCGACCCGCCGCGGTCAGCAGGATCGGCAAACGGCGGCCGACCATCGCGCGATGAAACGATAGCGGACTGAAGCGGTGCGTGGTCTCGCGGACGATCATCGCGTCGCCGTCGGGCGTGGTCAGATCGGACGGCCACGCGACGCGTTGCAGCAGACGCCCCATCACCGGCGGCGCGATCGTCGCGATGCGTTCGTCGTCGGTGAAGCCTTCGCTCAGCGCGCGCACCTTCAGCGTGAGCCGGAAGCTGTCGTCCGACGCGCTGCGCCGCACGAAGCCTTCCTCCATCAACGTTTCGAGCAGCCGCCGCGCGGTGGTGCGATGCAGGCCGGTCAGCTCGCTGATCTGCTGGCTCGTCGCGCGGCCGCTGTCCATCGAGTTGAGCGCCTGCAGCACCTGCAAGCCGCGCGACAGACCTCGCACGTTCGTGTATTTGGTCACTTGAAACCTCAATCAAATCAACTATGTGCATTCTATGCACAATTTCCAGATTTTGTTGAGCGGGCAGGTGGCCGGTCCTAGACTGCCACCAAATCAACGATTTCATGGAGACGCAAGCTGTTGTCCGCAGGCGATTTTTCGCCATGGCGACAGCCGGTTCCCGCCGCCGCGCTCCGTGAATATCTCGACCCGGTCACTCTGGTCGACATACGGAGACAACATGCCCCAACCGCTCGACCCGGTGGCCGCGCAAGGCCACAGTGGACCCGTCACCACCGACGTCGCGATCATCGGCGCCGGCCCGGTCGGCTTGATGATCGCCAACTATCTCGGCCTGCAGGGCGTGCGCGTCGTGCTGATCGAAAAGCTCGACGGGATCATCGACTATCCGCGCGCAATCGGCCTCGATGACGAAGCGCTGCGCGTGTTTCAGTCCGTCGGCCTCGCCGATGCATTGCTGCCGCACACGACCCCCGATCACTGGATGCGCTTCGTCACGAGCAACGGTCACTGCTTCGCATCTATCGAGCCGCGCACCGACGAATTCGGCTGGTCGCGCCGCAACGCGTTCATTCAGCCGCTGGCCGATCGCGTGTTGTACGACGGCCTGCAACGCTTCCCGCACGTCGAGGTGCTGTTCGGCCACACGGTCGACTCGTTCACGCAGGACGGCAGCGGCGTCACGATCGAAGCGCAACACGCGCAGAGCGGCCGCCGCACGATCCGCGCGTCGTACATGGTCGGTGCGGACGGCGGCAACAGCTTCGTGCGCCGCACCCTCGACGTGCCGTTCGAGGGCCGCACGAAACCGAATCAGTGGATCGTCGTCGACGTGCGCAACGACCCGATCGGCTCGCCGCACGTGTACATGCATTGCGATCCGCGGCGCCCGTATGTGTCGGCCGCGCTGCCGCACGGGATTCGCCGCTTCGAATTCATGGTGATGCCCGGCGAGACCGAGGAAGAGCTGTCGAAGCCGGAGAACATGGCCGCGCTGATCCGCAAGGTCGTCGCCGAGCCGGAGAAGGTCGACTACATCCGCAAGCGCGTCTATACGCACAACGCGCGCCTCGCGAGCAGCTTCCGCGTGAAGCGCGTGCTGCTCGCCGGCGACGCCGCACACATCATGCCGGTGTGGCAGGGCCAGGGCTACAACAGCGGTATTCGCGACGCGAGCAACCTCGGCTGGAAACTCGCGATGGTGGTCAAGGGCGTCGCCGGCGATGCGCTGCTCGATAGCTACACCGCCGAGCGCCGTTCGCATGCGCGCTCGATGATCCACCTCTCCGAGGTCGCGGGCGACATCTTCGCGCCGATGAGCCGCTTCGGCATCAAGTTTCGCGACGCGTTCGTGCGTACGTTCAACTGGTTCCCGGCGGTCAAGCGCTACTTCGTCGAAATGCGTTTCAAGCCGATGCCACGCTATGAAAGCGGCGTCGTATTGCTGGCGCGCACGCCGCGCAAGCATGGCTGGCTCGCGCGCGTGCTCGAACGCTCGGGGCATTCGGCGCCGGGCCGCCTGCTCGGTCTGATGAGCGAGAAGCGCGAGTCGCGGCTCGGCCGTCTGGTGTATGGACGCGACCCGCATTGTCATTCGCCGGTCGGCCGCATGTTCATTCAACCGCGCGTGCGCACTGAGAGCGGCGAGGTCGTGCGACTCGACGATGTGCTCGGCAACCGCTTCGCGATCGTCGGCTGGGGCGCGGAACCGACCTTCGGTTTGTCGGAGCAGGCGCGTGCGATCTGGCGGCGGCTCGGCGGCTGCTTCGTGGTCGCGAAGCCGGACACGCAGATGTCTTTCCATGACGACGTGCCAGAAGACGTCATCGCGATCGGCGATGTGAACACGCGGCTGAAGGACTGGTTCACGCGAGTGCCGGAATCGGTGGTGCTGTTGCGTCCCGATCGTTTCGTCGCGGGCGTGGGCTCGCCGCAGCAGGTGTCGCAACTCGTCGTCGCACTCGCGCGGCAGCTGCATCTCGACCTGGCGGGGCGGGCTGACGTGGCCGGTTCTGGCAACGAAGCAGCGTTCGCGCCCGATGCCGTCGCCACTTTCGCCACCGCAGCAACCGCCGGAGCCTGATATGCCGATGCTGCTCGAATGCCTTTCGCACACGCCGTTGCACGGCTATTACGATCCCGCGCCCGAAGTCGTCGCGGAAGTCGAGCGCGTGCATGCGGCAGCGCGTGCGCGCGTCGTCGAGTTCGATCCCGAACTGGTCGTCGTGTTCGCGCCCGATCATTACAACGGTTTCTTCTATGACGTGATGCCGCCGTTTTGCATCGGCGCATCGGCGAGCGCGATCGGCGACTTCAAGAGCCTCGCCGGTCCGCTGGAGGTGCCCGTCCATACCGCGCTCGACCTTGCCGAAGCGGTGCTCGCGAGCGACGTCGACGTCGCCGTCTCGTACCGCATGCAGGTCGATCACGGTTGCGCGCAAGCGCTGGCGATTCTGACGGGCGGCCTCGATCGATATCCGGTCGTGCCGGTATTCATCAATTCGGTGGCCGCGCCGATGGCTTCATGCCGCCGCGCGCGTCTGCTCGGCGATGCGTTGGGTCGAGCGCTCGCACGCTCGAAGCAACGCGTGCTCGTGATCGGCTCGGGCGGCATCTCGCACGAGCCGCCGGTGCCGGAACTCGCGGGCGCGAGCGAGGAAGCCGCCGAGCGTCTGATCGCGGGCCGCAATCCGTCGGCCGAATCGCGTGCGGCGCGTGAGGCGCGCACGATCGCGGCGGCGCGCGCGTTCGCCGCGGGCGACAGCCGTCTGCATCCGCTCAATCCGGAATGGGATCGCGCGTTCCTGAAGCTGCTCGAAGACGGCGAACTCACCGCGCTCGACGGTCTGACCAACCACGCGATCACGCGCGAGGCCGGCAAGTCCGCGCACGAAATCCGCACGTGGATCGCCGCGTTCGGCGCACTGAACGCGAGCGGCCCGTATCGCGCGTCGCTCGATTACTACCGTCCGATTCCCGAATGGATCGCGGGCTTCGGCGCGATGCATGCCCGACCCGTGACGGCCCACGTCTAACCGAATCAGGAACCCGCTATGACCACTCAAAGCAATATAGACGCGCTGGCCCTGCGCCTGCGCGAATCGGAACGTACGCGCGCGACCATCGCGCCGTTGCGCGACGACCGGCGTTTCGTCGAACTGTCGAACCCGGCCGACGCCGAGGAGCTCGCGTACGCGGTGCAGCAGGCCAACGTGGCCGCGCGCATCGCGGCGGGCGAGCGCGTCGTCGGACGCAAGATCGGACTTACGTCGCCGGCGGTGCAGCGTCAACTCGGTGTCGACCAGCCTGACTTCGGCGCGCTGTTCGCATCGATGGCGTATGGCGACGGCCAGTCGATTCCTCTCGAGCAGTTGATTCAGCCGAAGGTCGAAGCGGAGATCGCGCTCGTGCTCGAACACGATCTGCTGTACGAGCGGCACACGTACGCCGATCTGATGCGCGCAACCGCGTATGCGGTCGCGGCGATCGAAGTGGTGGACAGCCGCATCGAAGGCTGGAACATCCGTTTCGTCGATACGGTCGCGGACAACGCGTCGAGTGCGCGCTTTGTGCTCGGCAGCCGGCCGGTCCTGCTGCGCGATATTGATCTCGCGGCCTGCGCAATGACGCTATCGAAGGATGCGGAAGTCCTGTCGCGCGGCAATGGCGCCGCGTGTCTCGGCAATCCGCTGAATGCCGCCGCCTGGCTCGCGGATCGCATGGTCCGGCTCGGCACGCCGCTGCGTGCCGGCGACGTGCTGATGACAGGCGCTTTGGGCCCGATGGTCGCCGTCAAGGAGCCGGGCACCTACTGCGCGCAGATCGAAGGTCTCGGCAACGTCCGCGCGACTTTTTCCGCATAAAGCATGCACTCGCAAGCACTCGATTGGGAACTCATATGGCAAGCGAAAAACTGAAGGCCGCGATCGTCGGCTCCGGCAACATCGGCACCGATCTGATGATCAAGATCCTGCGTCACGGCAAGCATCTCGAAGTCGCGGCGATGGTCGGCATCGATCCGAACTCCGACGGCCTCGCGCGCGCCGCGCGGCGTGGCGTCGCGACCACGCATGATGGTGTCGAAGGTCTGACTCGTCTACCCGTGTTCAACGACATCGACTTCGTGTTCGACGCGACCTCGGCCGGCGCACACGTCAAGAACGATGCGCTGTTGCGAAAGCTGAAGCCCTCGATTCGCGTGATCGATCTGACGCCGGCAGCGATCGGCCCGTACTGCGTGCCGGTGGTGAATCTCGACACGCATCTCGACGCGCCGAACGTGAACATGGTCACGTGCGGCGGACAGGCGACCATTCCGATGGTCGCGGCCGTGTCGCGCGTCGCGAAGGTGCATTACGCGGAGATCGTCGCGTCGATCAGCAGCAAGTCAGCGGGCCCAGGCACGCGCGCGAACATCGATGAATTCACCGAGACCACGTCGAAGGCGATCGAAGTGGTCGGCGGCGCCGCGAAGGGCAAGGCGATCATCGTACTCAACCCGGCCGAGCCGCCGGTGATGATGCGCGACACGGTCTATACGCTGTCGGAGCTGGCCGACCTCGACAAGGTCGAGCAGTCGATCGAGCAGATGGCCGCCGCGGTGCAGGCGTACGTGCCGGGCTATCGCCTGAAGCAGAAGGTGCAGTTCGACGAAATCAGCGCGAGCGCGCCGCTGAACATTCCGGGCCTCGGCAAGTTCAGCGGTCTGAAGACCTCGATCTTCATCGAGGTGGAAGGCGCCGCGCACTATCTGCCCGCCTACGCGGGCAATCTCGACATCATGACTTCGGCCGCTCTCGCGACCGCCGAGCGCATGGCGCAGGCGCTCGTGCAGGCATCAGAGGCTTAAGGAGACTTCCCGCATGGACAAGAAACTGTATATCTCCGACGTGACGCTGCGCGACGGCAGCCACGCCATTCGTCACCAGTACTCGATCCAGAACGTGCAGGACATCGCACGCGCATTGGACCGCGCAAAGGTGGACAGCATCGAAGTTGCCCACGGCGATGGCCTGCAGGGTTCGAGCTTCAACTACGGCTTCGGCGCGCACAGCGACCTCGAATGGATCGAAGCGGTGGCTGACGTGGTCGAGCACGCTCAGATCGCGACCCTGCTGCTGCCTGGCATCGGCACGATCCACGATCTGAAGGCCGCATACAACGCGGGCGCTCGCGTGGTGCGCGTCGCCACGCATTGCACGGAAGCGGACATCTCGAAGCAACACATCGAATACGCGCGCGAACTCGGCATGGACACCGTCGGCTTCCTGATGATGAGCCACATGACTACGCCGGAGAACCTCGCCATCGAAGCGAAGAAGATGGAGAGCTACGGCGCGACCTGCATCTATGTGGTCGACTCGGGCGGCGCGCTGACGATGAACGACGTGCGCGACCGCTTCCGCGCGGTGAAGGCGGTGCTGAAACCCGAAACGCAGACGGGCATGCACGCGCACCACAACCTGTCGCTGGGCGTGGCCAACTCGATGGTCGCGGTCGAAGAGGGCTGCGACCGTATCGATGCATCGCTCGCGGGCATGGGCGCCGGTGCGGGCAACGCGCCGCTCGAAGTGTTCATCGCGGCGGCCGAGCGCGTGGGCTGGAATCACGGCACCGACCTCTACACGCTGATGGACGCCGCCGACGACATCGTGCGTCCGCTGCAGGACCGGCCGGTGCGCGTCGATCGCGAAACGCTCGCGCTCGGCTATGCGGGGGTGTATTCGAGCTTCCTGCGCCACTCGGAAGTGGCCGCGAAGAAATACGGCCTGAAGACCGTGGACATTCTCGTCGAGCTGGGCAAACGCCGCATGGTGGGCGGCCAGGAAGACATGATCGTCGACGTCGCACTGGATCTGAAGCGCGCGCACGCAACCGACGCAGTGGCTTCATGACCCGGACGCTGCGCGACGGCGCCGCATGCCGCGCGCGCAGCGTTCATTTCATCCAGCAAGGTCGCCGCAAGAGCGACGCTGACTCAACATTGGAGACTTTTATGCGGCAGTCAACGCAAGCAACGCAAACAACACAGTCGACGAAACCTCTTGCCGGCGGCGCGCTGACGATCGGGCTCTGCCTGATCGTCGCGCTGCTCGAAGGCGTGGACCTGCAATCGACCGGCCTCGCGGCACCGCGCATGGCGCGCGAATTTCATCTCGCGGTCGCGCAGATGGGCTGGGCGTTCAGCATCGGCGCGTTCGGGCTGCTGCCAGGAGCCGCGATCGGCGGACGTCTCGCCGACCGGCTCGGGCGCAAGCGCGTGCTGATGTGGTCAGTCGCGCTATTCGGCATCTTCTCGCTCGCGACCGCGCAGGTGTGGGACCTGAACAGCCTGCTCGCCGCGCGCTTTCTGACCGGCCTCGGTCTTGGCGCAGCGATGCCGAATCTGATCGCGCTGTGCTCGGAAGCGGCGCCGCCCCATCAGCGCAACAGCGCGGTCGGCGCCATGTATTGCGGCATGCCGTTCGGCGCGGCGCTCGCGGCGGTGGTCGGCATCATCAGCCCGGGCGACGCGGGCTGGCGGCATATCTTCTACGTCGGCGGCTTCGGGCCGTTGCTGGTGCTGCCGCTGCTTGCGCTGTTCCTGCGCGAGTCGGCGCAGTTCGTCGCGGCGCGTGCAACCAAAGGCGCGCGACGCGATGCGTCGGCGAGCGTGACGCACGCGCTGTGGCAGGAAGGACGCGCGGGCACGACGATCGCGTTGTGGATCAGCTATCTCGGCACGCTGATCGTGCTGTATTTCCTGATCAACTGGCTGCCGTCGCTCGTCTTGACTCGCGGTCTGACGCGCGTCCAGTCCGGTGTCGTACAGATGATGTTCAACATCGGCGGCGGCATCGGCGCGATCGTGATCGCCGGCATGATGGACCGGATGGGCCGGCGCCGCACGGTCGCGGGCATGTATGTCGGCATCGTCGTTGCGCTCGGCGCGTTGCTGAGCGCGCATGGCGGCACGTCGATGGCGTGGGGCGGTCTGCTCGCGGGGCTGTTCCTGGTTGGCGGCCAGTCGGTGTTGTATGCGCTGGCGAGCAGCCTGTACCCGACCGAAGTGCGTGGCACCGGCGTCGGCGCGGCCGTGGCGGTGGGCCGTCTCGGCTCGATCCTCGGACCGTTGATCGCCGGGCAACTGCTCGCGATCGGTCAGGGTGCGAGCGTGCTGCTCGGCGCGAGCATTCCGCTGATCGCGGTCGCCGCGATTGGCGCGTGGCTCGTCGTGAATCGCTCGACACTTCGTTATACCCCGGTGGCCGCGCAATAGCTTTGCAGCCCGAAATACCGCGCGGGTCCGCCGTCAACGGCGACTCGCGGTCACTTGATCCGTGAAACAAAGGAATTCGACATGAGCAACACCGACACGCAAGCAGCGGCGATCACCGAGGAAGCGACCAGCCGATTCGTCCGCATCACCGAAGACGGCCGCGAGATGCAGCTTCACTACAACGACGTGGGGCAGGGTGAGAAAACGGTCGTGATGCTGCACGGCTCGGGACCGGGCGCGACCGGCTGGGCCAACTTCAATCGGAACGTCGAGCCGCTCGTCGCGGCGGGCTATCGCGTGATCCTGATGGACTGCCTCGGTTGGGGCAAGAGCGACCCGATCGTCTGCAAGGGCTCGCGCTCGGAACTGAACGCGCGCTGCCTGAAGGCGCTGCTCGATGCTCTCGATATCGAACGCGCGCATATCATCGGCAACTCGATGGGTGGGCATAGCGCGGTCGCGTTCGCGCTCGCCGAGCCGCAACGCGTCGGCAAGCTCGTGCTGATGGGCGGCGGCACCGGCGGCCCGAGCCAGTTCGTGCCGATGCCGACCGAAGGCATCAAGCTGCTGCAAGGGCTGTACCGCAACCCGACCATCGAGAACCTGCAGCGCATGATGAGCGTCTTCGTGTTCGACACGAAGGCGTTGACCGAAGACCTGATGCAAGCGCGCCTCGCGAACATGCTGGCGCGCCGCGATCATCTCGAGAACTTCGTCGCGAGCCTCGCCGCGAATCCGAAGCAGTTCAACGACTACGGGCCGCGCCTTGGCGAAGTAACCGCGCCGACGCTCGTGATCTGGGGTCGCGACGATCGTTTCGTGCCGATGGACATCGGCCTGCGGCTCGTTGCCGGGATGCCGAACGCCGATCTGCATGTGTTCGGCCGCTGCGGGCATTGGGCGCAGTGGGAGCACGCGGACAAGTTCAACCGGATGGTGGGGGAGTTCCTGGGACGCGGGCAATAAGCAGGGTTGTCGTTGTGGGCGACTGGTGCGTCGTTGCGGCGGCGGGCTGGTTGCCTCGTTTAGGTTTGGGTTCTTTTCTTCGCCGACTAACAGGCGATTTCAAGTTCCAAATGTAGAGTCAATGTAGATACGGGCGACTTGCTGTTTTCGCTGTGAGTATCTACAATGGATATACATTTGGAGCTGGGATATGGAACTCAAGATTCAGAAGTGGGGCAACAGCGCTGCGGTACGGTTGCCGGCCGTGTTGTTGGAGCAAATTCATGCGTCGGTGGGCAGCTCGCTGAACGCGGACGTGCGACCCGAGGGGGTGTTGCTTACGCCTGCGCGTCGCAAGTATTCACTGGATGAACTCGTCGCGCAGTGCGATCCGAAGGCGCCACCGCCAGCCGATCTCGACGTCTGGAGTGAAGTCAAACCGGCGGGGCGCGAAGCATGGTAAGGCGCATCAAGTTCGAGCGCGGCGATATCGTGCGCGTGAGCCTGAATCCGACGCCTGGCAAGGAGCAGCAAGGCGATTTCCGTCCCGCGCTGGTTTTGTCGCCTGCCGCATTCAATGCTCTTGGGGTCGCGCTCGTTGCGCCGATCACGCAGGGGGGGGAGTTCGCTCGATACGCTGGGTTCGCGGTACCGCTCTCGGGTTCGGGAACAGGGACTCAGGGGGTGGCTCTGGTGAATATGGTGCGCACTCTGGACCTCGAGGCCCGTGGCGCACGCAAAGTCGAGCGCGCTCCGGCCGAGGTAGTCGAGGACGCGCTCGCCCGACTTCAAACGATTCTGGAATGACGGGAAAGACGATACGAACTAAACCAATCCGCGGCGAGCGACCCCATCACTTCGCCGCCGGCATCCGAGTCACACTCTTCGGCACCCGCCCATCACTACCCGCGGCGTCGTCCGCTGGAGGGCAGCAGTCACGGCTCGGTGGCGGCATTTGCGGCTCGTCAATGCGACCAATTCGCATTCATCCAAAAATAATATTCCTCAAGTCATCTATAAGATATCTGTCTTAAGACCGGGGTAATCGGCGGCAAACCCTTGCCAGTCCTGGATCGACCCGTTTGGGTAGGGTCTCGCGACCTGTTTGTCTAGTCACATTTAGTGGAAAACGCGCATATACTCTCGGTCGTATCGCAAAACGAAGGTCGCGGGGTTGCGTCGAGCCGAACTGACGCCGTCAGCCG
This sequence comes from Paraburkholderia sp. MM5496-R1, assembly GCF_050436205.1. Lineage (NCBI taxonomy): Bacteria > Pseudomonadati > Pseudomonadota > Betaproteobacteria > Burkholderiales > Burkholderiaceae > Paraburkholderia > Paraburkholderia sp. MM5496-R1. Next base: position 694,789 of record NZ_JBNDLT010000003.1, on the reverse strand, counting down.
TCGCGTCACGGTTTGCGCTGGCCTCGACTGCCAACGCTCTGTCTATCACTTCCTAGCAAAGCATTAATCATGTCCACACCGCCGAAGATCATCTACACCCTGACCGACGAAGCGCCCGCACTGGCGACGTACTCGCTGCTGCCGATCGTCAAGGCGTTCACGCGCTCGTCCGACGTGCTCGTCGAAACGCGCGACATCTCGCTCGCCGGCCGGATCATTGCCGCATTTCCGGACTACCTGAGCGCGGAGCAGAAGGCTTCCGACGATCTGGCGGAGCTCGGTAGACTCACCATGCGCCCGGAAGCGAACATCATCAAGCTGCCGAACATCAGCGCGTCGGTGCCGCAGTTGAAGGCCGCGATCGCCGAGCTGCGCGACCAGGGCTATAAGCTGCCGTCGTACCCGGACGTCGCGACGACCGACGCCGAGAAGGACGTCAAGGCCCGCTACGACAAGATCAAGGGCAGCGCGGTGAACCCGGTGCTGCGCGAAGGCAATTCGGACCGCCGCGCGCCGTTGTCGGTGAAGAACTACGCGCGCAAGCATCCGCACAAGATGGGCGCATGGAGCGCGGACTCGAAGTCGCACGTCTCGCACATGAGCGATGGCGATTTCTACGGCAGCGAGAAGTCGGCGCTGGTCGCCCAGGCCGGTAGCGTGAAGATCGAACTGGCCGCCGCCGACGGCACGATCACGATCCTGAAGGCGAAGACGCCGGTGCAGGCAGGCGAAATCATCGACGCGTCGGTGCTGAGCAAGAACGCGCTGCGCAGCTTCATCGAAGCGCAGATCGCCGAGGCGAAGGCGAACGGCGTGCTGTTCTCGGTGCACCTGAAGGCCACGATGATGAAGGTCTCGGACCCGATCATCTTCGGTCACGTGGTGTCGGTGTTCTACAAGGACGTGCTCGCGAAGCATGCGGAAGCACTGGCCAAGGTCGGCTTCAACCCGAACAACGGTATCGGCGACCTGTACGCGCGTCTGAAGGATCTGCCGGCTGAAACGGCCGCGGCGATCGAAGCCGACATCAAGGCGCAGTACGAACAGCGTCCGCCGCTCGCGATGGTCAACTCGGACAAGGGCATCACGAGCCTGCACGTGCCGAGCGACGTGATCGTCGACGCATCGATGCCGGCGATGATCCGCGAGTCGGGCAAGATGTGGGGCGCCGATGGCGCGCTGCACGACGCGAAGGCGGTGATTCCGGACCGTTGCTACGCCGGTGTGTACCAGGCGGTGATCGAAGACTGCAAGAAGCACGGTGCGTTCGACCCGGTCACGATGGGCACGGTGCCGAACGTCGGGCTGATGGCCCAAGCCGCCGAAGAATACGGTTCACACGACAAGACGTTCCAGATCCCGGCGAACGGCGTGGTCCGCGTCACCGACGAAGCCGGCGCGGTGCTGCTCGAGCAGCCGGTGGAACAGGGCGACATCTTCCGTATGTGCCAGACCAAGGACGCGCCGGTCCGCGACTGGGTCAAACTCGCGGTGAACCGCGCCCGCGCTTCCAACACGCCGGCCGTATTCTGGCTCGACGCGGCGCGCGCGCACGATGCGCAGATCATCAGGAAGGTCGAGCAGTACCTGAAGGATTACGACACGAACGGTCTCGACATCCGCGTGATGACGCCGGTCGAAGCGACGAAGTTCTCGGTCGAGCGCATCCGCGCCGGCAAGGACACGATCTCGGTCACCGGCAACGTGCTGCGCGACTACCTGACCGACCTGTTCCCGATCATGGAACTGGGCACCAGCGCGAAGATGCTGTCGATCGTTCCGCTGATGGCCGGTGGCGGCATGTTCGAAACCGGCGCGGGCGGTTCGGCACCGAAGCACGTGCAGCAGCTGGTCGAGGAAGGCTTCCTGCGCTGGGATTCGCTCGGTGAATTCCTCGCGCTGGCGGCATCGCTCGAGCATTTGGGCACCGCATATCACAACCCGAAGGCGCAGATTCTTGCGAAGACGCTCGATCAGGCGACTGGCAAGTTCCTCGACAACGACAAGTCGCCGGCGCGCAAGGTCGGCGGTATCGACAATCGCGGCAGCCACTTCTACCTCGCGATGTACTGGGCCGAAGCACTGGCCGCGCAAACCGACGATGCCGCGCTGCAGACGCAGTTCGCGGGCGTCGCGAAGGCGATGGCCGACAACGAGGCGAAGATCGTCGCGGAACTCGGCGCGGCGCAGGGCAAGCCGGTGGATATCGGCGGCTACTACCGTCCGAACGTCGAGCTGACTAGCAAGGCGATGCGCCCGAGCGCGACGCTGAACGCAATCGTCGATTCGGTGGTTTGAGCTCGCGCGGGCGACTGATGCGGTAAGCGCCGCGGCCGCACCTGCGCTGGCCCCGAAAGCCGCGCGGTAAGCACGCAGCACAACCGCGGACAAGGCCGCAAGCAGGACCGCAAATACGACAATGGCGCCTTCGGGCGCCATTGTCGTTTCTACTGTCACTGCTACGTCGCCGTCGGTCATGCCCGTCCTTATACGTGAACGATTTCCCATTCGGCGAGCTTCTCCGGAATCTCGAGCGTCGACGTGTCGAGCTCCGACAGATGCTCGCAGCTCAGACCGCGCGCGAGGTCGTCGGCGGCCTGTTGCGGGCTCGAGAATTCTCCGAGCGTTTCGTTGCCGTAGGTGGCTTCCCAGCCGTCCTGACCCGGCAGAATGTAGAACGCTCCCTGCGTCGAACCAAAGCGAAAGCCTTTCATTTTTAGTCTCCCAGTTGCCAATAAAAAAAGCCGCGATTCGTGACGGCTTCTTCGCAATCTGCGGGATTTGGGTGGCCATGTCGCGAGGCCCCTCGAATCCGACTGCGTGAAGCGCGTGCTCTTGTGAAAGAGTCTACGTCAGCGAATCGGCGGGCAATTGGCATCGAACCGGTCTTTATATTAAAAATATCCGTGTAAAAACAAAGGCTTGTGCGATCCGTTTTGCGATGTGCAACGCCGCCGGGCATCGTGAAATGGCCGCTTTGTGCCCCGCAACATGATTTTTTACGACGCGCGGCATCGTTTCGTATCGTGAAAATTAGGGGCTGCGCGCGACGCGCAAAACGACGCTGTGCGGCCCTATGACGCGCCGAGCCGTTCGATCAGCATCGCGACGAAGGTCTCGGTCACCGGCGGCAAGGTTCGGCCGCGCTTTTTGATCAGCGCGATGCGCCGCGTGAACGCGGCTTCGTCGATCGGCCGCGCGACCAGCTCGGGCTCCGCGCGTACCTCGCGCGCCGACGCCGGCAGGATCGTGATGCCGAGCCCGGCGCGCGCCATCGCTACCGCGCTCATCATGTAGGTCGGTTCGCAGGCGATGCGCGGCTCACATTGCGCGTCGGCGAACGCGCTGTCGACGACCGCTCGCACGCTCGTGCCCTGCGCGGTCAGCACGAGCGGCTCGCTGGCGAGATCGGCGAGCGTGACGGGCCGGCGCCGCCGCGCGAGCGCGTGCTGCTTCGGCAGCACGGCGACGAGCCGGTCGAGGCCCGCATGCAGTACCTCGAGCCCGCTGTCGTTCAGCTCGCCGCCCGTCAGTCCGATATCGGCTTCCTCGTTGCGCACCAACGTGTTGACCATGCTCGCGACGACATCGCGCACCTCGAAGCCGACGCGCGGCACGGCTTTTCTCAGCGCCTGCACGAGCTCGGGCAGCACGCTCGCCGCGTAGGTCGGCAGACACGCGATGCGCACCGTGCCGCTCCCGCCTTCGCCGAGCGCGCGCGCATCGAGCAGCACGTGCTCCATGTCGTGCAGCGATTTCTGCAGCACGGGCAGCAGCTCGCGGCCGGTCGGCGTCAGGGCGACGTTGCGGCTGTTGCGATCGAACAGGCGCAGGCCGACCGTTTCCTCGAGCCGGCGAATCTGCACCGTCAACGCCGGTTGCGACAGATGCAGCCGCGCGGCCGCACGCGTGAAGCTGCCCGTTTGCGCGACCGCGATAAACGCGCGGATGTCCCGGAGATTCAGATCCATGATGATTTGTGATTGCTGCAATCAATTCATTTCAATTGCATTATTGCTGCCCCGAACTTACGCTCGATCACACTAAAAAACAACCTGGAGACAAGCTCATGCTGCCATTGCTGGGGCTGGCTACCATCGTCGTGCTGCTCGGCGCGATCCTGTCCAAACGCATGTCGCCGCTCGTCGCGCTGATCATCGTGCCGCTCGCGGCCTCGCTGCTCGGCGGCTTCGGCTTGCAGACGAGCAAGTTCGTCGTCGATGGCCTCAAGAGCCTCGCGCCCGTCGTCTGCATGTTCGTCTTCGCGATCCTGTACTTCGGCACGATCACCGACGCCGGTACGCTCGACCCGATCATCGAGCGCATCCTGCGCGCGGTCGGCACACGGCCCACGCGCATCGTGATGGGCACCACGCTGCTCGCGCTGCTGATCCACCTCGACGGCTCCGGCGCTGTCTGCTTCCTCGTCACCATTCCGGCGATGCTGCCGCTCTACGACCGCCTGAAGATGGACCGGCGCGTGCTCGCCGCGGCGGTATCGATGGCGGCCGGCATCAATTTCCTGCCATGGACGGGGCCGATGATCCGCGCGTCCGCGTCGCTGCATCTGCCGATCTCGGCGTTGTTCAATCCGCTTATTCCGGTGCAGGCGATCGGCCTCGTATTTGTGTTCTCGATGGCGTACTGGCTCGGGCGGCGCGAGGAAAAGCGCCTCGGTCTCAACGCTGCGAGCGGTTCCGTGCCGATGCCCCAACGCGAACTGACGCCGGAACAACAGGCGCTGCGCCGCCCGCAAAACTTCTGGTTCAACATCGTGCTGACGCTCGTCGTGCTCGGCACGATGGTCGTGATGGGCGAGAAGATTCCGCCGGCGATCATGTTCATGGTGGGCCTGTGCATCGCATTGATGGTCAACTATCCGAATGTGGACATGCAGCGCAAACGGATCGACGCGCATGCGCGCGCCGCGCTGATGATGGCCGGCATCCTGCTCGCGGCCGGCGTGTTCACCGGCGTGATGCAGGGCAGCGGCATGCTGAAGGCGATGGCGCAGGCGGCCGTCGGCTTCGTGCCGCCGGCGATGGCGACTCATATTCCGATCGTGCTCGGCCTGCTGTCGATGCCGCTCAGCATGCTGTTCGATCCCGATTCGTTTTATTTCGGTGTACTGCCGGTGATCGCGGAAGTGGCCGGCCAGCTCGGCGTGCCGGCGGTGCACGTCGGTCAGGCCGCGTTGCTCGGACAGATGACCACCGGTTTTCCGGTCAGTCCGCTCACGCCCGCGACGTTCCTCGTGGTCGGGCTGTGCGGTATCGATCTGGCCGATCATCAACGATTCACGTTTCCCCTGCTGTTCGGCGCGTCGGTCGTGATGACGATCGCGTGCGTCGTGCTCGGGATCTTTCCACTGTGAGCTTCACTGAAGGAACGGGAGCACCATGACAGCCACTGAATCTCGACGCGTCGTTCGCATCGGCGCGGGCGCGGGCTATTCGGGCGACCGCATCGAACCCGCGCTCGAACTCGCAGAACACGGCCAGGTCGACTATCTCGTGTTCGAATGCCTCGCCGAACGCACGATCGCGATCGCGCAGCAGGCGCGCAGCAAGGACCCGGAGCTCGGCTACGACCCGCTGCTCGAAGCGCGCATGCGCGCGGTGCTGCCCGTCGCGGCGCGCAACGGCGTGCGTATCGTGTCGAACATGGGCGCGGCCAATCCGCTCGCGGCAGCGCGCCGGACCGCGCAGATCGCGCGCGAGTTGGGTCTCGGCGGCCTGAGGATTGCCGCAGTCACCGGCGACGACGTGCTCGACGTCGTGCGCGCGGGAGACTTCCATTTCGTCGAATCGGGCGAGGCGGTGGCCGCGCACGCGGACCGGCTGATATCGGCCAATGCGTACCTCGGCGCGAGCGGCATCGTCGAGGCGCTCGCGGCCGGCGCGCAGATCGTGCTGACCGGGCGCGTCGCCGATCCGTCGCTGTTCGTCGCGCCGCTGATCCACGAATTCGGCTGGCGCATGGACGCCTGGCCGATGCTCGGCCAGGCGACGGTAATCGGCCATCTGCTCGAATGCGCGGGGCAGATCACCGGCGGCTATTTCGCGGACCCCGGTTTCAAGGACGTGCCGAATCTCGCGCGGCTCGGCTTTCCGATCGCCGAAGTTGCGCGGGACGGTTCAGTGGTGATCACGAAGCTCGCGCAAAGTGGCGGGCTCGTGACCGAGGCGACCTGCAAGGAGCAGTTGCTCTACGAGATCCACGATCCGCGTCGTTATCTGCAGCCCGACGTGGTCGCCGATTTCTCGCAGGTGCGCGTCGAGCAGGAAGCCGTGGACCGGGTGCGCGTCACCGGCGGTGGCGGCACCGAGCGCACCGCGACGTTGAAAGTGTCGGTTGCGTATTTCGACGGCTATATCGGCGAGGGGCAGATTTCGTACGGCGGACCCGGCGCGCTCGCGCGGGCGCGGCTCGCGCTCGATATCGTGCGCGAGCGTCTCGCGCTGACCGGCGTGCAGACGCGCGAGTTGCGCTTCGATCTGATCGGCGTGAACGCACTGCATGGTGACGCGGCGGCGGCCGGTCATGGCGAGCCGTACGAAGTGCGCGCCCGGGTGGCGGGACGCACGGCGTCGCTCGCGCAGGCGCTGCGCATCGGCAACGAGGTCGAGACGCTGTACACGAACGGACCGGCGGGCGGCGGCGGCGTGACGAAGGCGGCGCGCGAGGTGGTCGCGGTGCAGTCGGTGCTGCTGCCGCGCGAGCATGCGGCGCCGGCTTTCTCGCTGATGGAGGCTTGAGATGAAACTACGGGAACTGGCCCACTCGCGCACCGGCGACAAGGGCAATACGCTCAATATCTCGGTGATCTGCTACGACGCGCTGCATTACGAGCGGTTGCGCGATGTGCTGACGCCCGAGCGCGTCAAGACGCATCTGCGCGACGTGGTGCGCGGCGAGGTGGTGCGCCATGAGTTGCCGGGCCTTGCCGCATTCAACTTCGTGCTCGGCGACGCGCTCGGCGGCGGCGTTACGCGTTCGCTCGCGCTCGACGCGCATGGCAAATCGCTGAGCTCGGCGTTAATGGATCTCGACGTGGGGCAGTGAGGGCATTGCCGGCGGCGTGTCGTATTGCGGAGCGGCCGCTCAGCCCCGCATGTGATCACACGCCAGCCTTCGTCAGGTCATGCGCGCGGCGCAGTCGCTCGCGGCTGTTGCTCAGATGCATGCGCATCGCGGCGCGCGCGTCGTCGGCATCCTGACGCTCGATCGCGCGATAGATCATCAGATGCTCGCCGAGCACGCTGCGCAACACCTCGATATGGTCTAGCTCCGCGATCTCCGCCGAACCGAGCCGGGTGCGCGGGCTGACCGAGCGGCCGAGCTGGCTCAGCACGTCGAAGAAATAGCGGTTGCCGCTCGCGCGCGCGATCTGCAAATGGAACTCGATGTCGTGTGCGAGCGTGTCGGTGCTGCCGCGCTCGAGCTCCGACTCGAATCGATCGAGCGCAGTGCGGATCTGCTTCAGGTTCCGCTCGGTGCGCCGCGATGCCGCGAGCGCGGCCGCGGCCGCTTCGACGTCGATCCGGAACTCGATGATCGCCATCACGTCGAGCATGCTGGTGAGATCGGCGGCGGGAAGCTGCATCGGCTTTTCGGCGGCGGGCGCGAGCACGAACGTGCCAATGCCATGACGCGTCTCGACGATCCTCTCTGCCTGCAGACGCGAAATCGCCTCGCGGACCACGGAGCGGCTCACGGACAGCTGCTTCATCATCGCGACTTCGGTGGGGATGCGGTCGCCTGGCCTCAGCGCCCCGCGGCGAATCTCATCGGAAAGGGTGGCCACCACCTTTTCAGTTAGGCTGCTCATTTTTGTGGCTGGTTGACTGATCCTGCAAAGTATCGCACAGGACTGTACTCGATTCTGCCGCGTTCGGCGGCATCGGCGCGGGCTATTTTTTGCGTGCGGATGCGCGGTTGGGGGCGGGGATGAGGCGGACATTTGCGCAAACGCAAGGGCTGCAGACGACAGTCTGCCAATTGGAGACATCAGACGTCTTAGTTCGAGGCGGATTCCGGGTTGGTCAACAGGGTTCTCAACCTTTGAATCTGCCATTATTTCAAGGCGATCCCTCGGGAAACACAGGGTAAACACCCCATTGGATTTGACAAAAGTAACGCGGTAGACTGTCGTCAGACAACATATCAGGCGTAGAGCAGGGTCTTGCACCCACCGGGTGCGCCGCGCTGCGTTCCACCAGGCCTCGTGGCCGACAGGGAGACACAACTTGACATCAGTTCTGAGCACCGCGCTCGACCCGCTGGAATCGGCGGTCGCGAAGGTGAAGCGCAACGTGTTGCCGCTTTTCCTGATCATGTTCATCGCGAACTATATCGACCGCGTGAACATCGGCTTCGTCAACGCGCACATGAAGGCCGATCTCGGCATCGGCGCGGCCGCCTACGGGCTCGGCAGCGGGCTGTTCTTCATCGGCTACGCGCTGTTCGAAGTGCCGTCGAACGTGCTGATGCAGAAGTTCGGCGCGCGCGCCTGGCTCACGCGCATCATGGGCACGTGGGGGCTGGTGGCGGGCGCAATGGCGTTCGTCTGGAACGACACGTCGTTTTACGTGCTGCGGTTCCTGCTCGGCGTCGCCGAGGCGGGCTTCTTTCCCGGCGTCGTCTTTTACTTCACCCAGTGGCTGCCGCAAAAGGAACGCGGCAAGGCGATGGCGATCTTTCTGTCGGGCTCGGCGCTCGCGTCGGTGCTGTCCGGTCCCATCACCGGCTCGCTGCTGTCGATTCGCGGCCTCGGCCTGCAAGGCTGGCAGTGGATGTTCCTGATCGAAGGCGCGTTCTCGATCGCGCTGTGCGTCGTGAGCTGGTTGCTGTTGAAGTCGCGCATCCGCGACGCGCATTGGCTCACGGCCGAAGAACAGCGTGTGCTCGAACAATCCATCGCGGCCGAACAGGGCGAGCGCGAAGCGCAAGGCGGCGCGCATCTGCCGACGGTGAAGCTGCTGAAGGACCCGCAAATCGCGCTGTTCTGCTTCCTGTACTTCGCGATCCAACTGACCATCTACGCGGCCACTTTCTGGCTGCCGACCATCATCCGCAAGATGGGCGGCCTGTCCGACTTCGAGGTCGGCATGTTCAACGCGATTCCGTGGCTGATCTCGATGGTCGCGATGTACGGCTTCGCGGTCGTATCGGCGAAGTGGCGTCATCAGCAGGGCTGGCTCGCGGTCGCGCTCGTCATCGCGGCGGTCGGTCTGTTCGCGTCGACGTCGGGCAACCCGGTGTTCTCGTTCGTCGCGATCTGCTTCTCGGCGATCGGCTTCAAGGCGGCGTCGTCGCTGTTCTGGCCGATTCCGCAGGGCTACCTCGATGCGCGCGTCGCCGCCGGCGTGCTCGCGCTGATCAATTCGCTCGGCAACCTCGGCGGCTTCTTCGCGCCGGCCACCTTCGGCTATCTGCAGCAACACACGGGCTCGATCACGGGCGGGTTGTACGGTCTCGGCGTCGCGTCGCTGCTCGCGGCGGCGGCCGGCTTCCTGACGCGCAACAAGCCCGGCAATCGCGAGCCGTTGCCCGATTCGTTGCACGGCAACGCGCATTGACTACACTGACGGCTCGCATGCGGCCGTCGATTTTTCTGTATTCGAGTTCTCATCCGGTCCGGTCGAACACGCGCGCCGCGCGCGGCGGCTTCCGCCGGCCGGCCTACTTCATCACACAGGTGCTTTTCCCATGTCCACCAAACCTACCGAATCGAACGCCACGCCGGTCGTCACCGAACTGCGCGTCGTGCCCGTCGCCGGTCGCGACAGCATGCTGATGAATCTGAGCGGCGCGCATGGTCCGTTCTTCACGCGCAACATCGTGATTCTGCGCGACAGCGCGGGCCATACCGGCGTGGGCGAAGTGCCGGGCGGCGAGAACATCCGCAAGACGATCGACGACGCGCGGCCGTTCGTGGTCGGTCAGTCGATCGGCAATCTGCAGGCGATCCTGAACAAGGTGCGCACGCAGTTCGCCGATCGCGACGCTGGGGGGCGTGGCCTGCAGACCTTCGACCTGCGCACGACGATTCACGCGGTGACCGCGCTAGAAGCCGCGCTGCTCGATCTGCTCGGGCAGCATCTCGGCGTGCCGGTCGCGGCACTGCTCGGCGAAGGCCAGCAGCGCGACGAAGTGGAAATGCTCGGCTACCTGTTCTATATCGGCGATCGCAACAAGACCGATCTGCCGTACGCGAACAACGCCGGCGCGCGTGACGACTGGGAGCGCGTGCGCACCGAGAAAGCGCTGACGCCGGAGACGGTCGTGCGTCTTGCCGAGGCCGCGAAGGCGCGCTATGGCTTCAACGACTTCAAGCTGAAGGGCGGCGTGCTGCCGGGCGACGCCGAGATCGAAGCGGTCACGGCACTCGCTGAGCGCTTCCCCGAAGCGCGCGTGACGCTCGACCCGAACGGCGCATGGTCGCTCGCGGAAGCGGTGCGCCTGTGCCGTGACAAGCACGATGTTCTCGCCTACGCGGAAGATCCATGCGGCGCGGAGAACGGCTATTCGGGCCGCGAAGTGATGGCCGAGTTCCGTCGCGCAACCGGCCTGCCGACGGCGACCAACATGATCGCGACCGACTGGCGTCAGATGGGTCACGCCATCCAGCTGCAATCGGTCGATATTCCGCTCGCCGATCCGCATTTCTGGACCATGCAGGGCTCGGTGCGCGTCGCGCAGATGTGCAACGACTGGGGCCTCACGTGGGGTTCGCATTCGAACAACCACTTCGACATTTCGCTCGCGATGTTCACGCACGTCGCGGCCGCGGCGCCGGGCAAGATCACCGCGATCGATACGCACTGGATCTGGCAGGACGGTCAGTTCCTGACGCAAGATCCGCTGCAGATCGTCGGCGGTAAGGTCAAGGTGCCGCAGAAGCCGGGGCTCGGCATCGAACTCGATATGGATGCGCTCGAGAAGGCGCACGCGATGTATCAGCAGCACGGCCTCGGCGCGCGCGACGACGGCATTGCCATGCAATATCTGATTCCGAACTGGAAGTTCGACAACAAGCGGCCGTGTCTCGTGCGTTAAGGACGATTCAACTCAATCAAAAAGCCTGGCGGGCTGCACGAAAGATGCGGTTCACCAGGCTTTTTTGTTTCCTTTTGCATTGCACGGTGCGAGATAGCCGCAGCGCGGATGTCGGCGGCCACCATCGGACCACTTGTCAGCTCTTGCGAAACACCACATGCGAAATCCGCTGCACCAGCAGCGCGGCCGCGAGCGATGCCACCGCCGTCAGCCACACACCGATATGAATCGACTGCACGAGCGCGTCGCGTGCGCTATCGATCAGCGCGAGCGTATCGAGTCCCGACTTCTTCATATCCGCAATCAGCTGTGTGCGCGACGCTTCGTCGATCAGGATGCGCAGATCGACGAAACGCGGCTGCCATTGCGATGAGGCCGGCTCTCCGAGCACGCTCATCGTGCGCGTGACGACATTGCGATAGTGATGCTGCACGACAGTCGCGACGATGCTGGTGCCGAGCATGCCGCCGACCATGCGCGTCGATTGCAAAAGCGCGGTCGTGATGCCGAAGCGCTCGCGTCCGGCGATCTCCTGGCCGAACACGTTCAGGTTGTTCAGGATGAAGCCGAGGCCGATGCCGACCGCGCCCATCGGCAGCACGATGCGCCAGTGCGGCGTGTTCGGATTGGCGAACGCGAGCGCGATCGACGCGAACATCAGCAGCGCGAAACCGATCGTCAGAATGCGCGTGGGCTTCTTCATGTGAATCACGATGCGCGTGTTCACCACACTACCGAGTGCGATGCACGCGGCGATCGGCGTCGCGAGCAGGCCGGCCTGCTGCGGCGAAAGACCGAAGCCGCCTTGCAGCAGCAAAGGCGCGAAGAAGATCAGCGAGAACATCACGAACCCGGACAGCATGCCGAGCGTGAATAGCGTGACGAGCTGCGCGTCCTTGAACAGATCGAGCGGAACGATCGGATGCGTGGCGCGCTTTTCGCACCTGAAGAGTGCGATCGCGCCGGCGATCACGCACGCGCCGAGCACGAGATTGCCCACGGTGAGGCCGTGCTTCGGCACCGCTTCGATAAACGCCTGCAAGCCGCCGAGCACGCCCGCGACGAGCCCCGCGCCGAGCCAGTCGATCTTTACTTCGCCGTCATGCGGCCGCCGGAAATTCGGCAGATGCGTCCAGATGAAATAGAGCGCCGCCGCGCCCACCGGCAGATTGACGAGAAACGTCGAGCGCCAGCCGAGGTGCTCGCTCATCCAGCCGCCGAGCGACGGGCCGGCCGCCGTGCCGATGCCGTAGGCCGCGGCCAGCACGACCTGCCAGCGCACGCGGGTGCGCGGGTCGGGGAACAGATCGGGAATCGACGCGAACGCGGTGCCGACCATCATGCCGCCGCCAATGCCTTGCAGTCCGCGCGCGATCGCGAGAAACAGCATGCTGTTGGCGAGGCCGCACAACACGGACGCGACCGTGAACGTGATCACCGCGGCGATCACGAAGCGCTTGCGGCCGAAGTAGTCGCCGAGCCGCCCGAACACCGGCACCGTGACGACCGAGGCGAGCAGGTACGCGCTTGCGATCCACGCAAAATATTCGAAGCCGTGCAGCTCGGCGACGATCGACGGCAGCGCGGTGCTGACGACGGTCTGGTCGAGCGCGACCAGCATGTTGACGAGGCCGATGCCGAGCATCGCGTAAAGCGCGTGGCGAAACGGCAGGGCGGGGGCGGCGGCGGCGGAACTGACGGGGGCGGTGGAATTCACGGATCGGGCAGAAGGCGGTTCGGGGTGGACGCTGCACGGCGGATCGCGGTCAGGCTGCCGGCGATTGTACGCAGGTTGTCTGACGTCTTGAGGATTATACGGGTTTCCCCTGGTCAAAAGAATTCGTCGCGCGAAATACCACACGGCGCGGGAAACAGGTGGTGCCCCGGGCACGGCGCCGCACACGGGCCGCGGCGACTCCTGCATCGCCGTCCTCCAGTCGCGGACGCTGGCGCGCGCTTGCATCGTAGGGATGTGCGCGAGCGTACTGGACGGCTCGCACGGGTACGCCCGAACGTGGTACGTTCGCTCGCGGAATATCCGATCGATGTGTTCGAGGAGGAACTCATCCTGCGTCACGCCATGGCTTGCCTGCTGAACACAGTCCGCGAAGCCTTGACGATCAGCGTCGGCGCGAGAGCGGTTTGGGGAGGTGGCGCGCTTCTGCTCTATGCGCACGGCGCAGCCGCCGTCACCGACACCGACATCGATACCGGCACCGGCGCCGCCTCAGGAATCAACCCCGGCTTCGTCTCGCTGTATGGCGTGATCGATACGAGCGTCGAAATCACCGACCCCGGTTCGGGCTGGGTCGCGCGCATGGACTCCGGCGCGTATCGCGGCTCGCGGGTCGGGCTGCATGGCGCGCAGCCGCTCGGGGGCGGCAACGCGATCGTGTTCACGCTCGAAAACGGCTTCAGCTCGACCGACGGCAGCTTGCAGGTGCCCGGCTCGATCTTCAATCGCCAGGCATGGATCGGCGCGAGCGGCAGCTGGGGCGAACTGCGCGTCGGCCGTCAGTATTCGCCGATCTATATTCCGTTCAAGGGCGATCTCGACGCGTTCGGCGCCGGCACGATCGCCTCGGGGCTCAACAATCTGTCAAAGATCACGCCGTATGCGAACAACGCGGTTGCGTATCTGTCGCCGCGCATTGCCGGCTTCAGTGCGACGCTGATGATGGCGATGCGCGATCCGTCCGAGGCCGACGGCAACGGCATCGACGGTTATTACGTGAGCGCGTCGTATCGGCTCGACCACCTGCATCTGCTGTACGCGCGCCAGCAGACGCACGGTGCCGGCGCGCTGCGCGCGAACCTCGGCGGCGCGAACTACGCCTTCGGCAAGCTGCGCGTGTGGCTGTCCTTTTTCAACGGCGATGGCGGCACGCCGGTCTATCACGGCGCGGGCGGCTCGCTGTCGGCGCAGTACAGTTTTTCGACCAATGCGCGTGCCTCGCTCGGCTATGCGCACGTGCGCGACTACACGACGCCTGGCGGCAGCGCGGACCAGTTCAGCGCGGCATTCGAATACAGCATGTCGCCGACGCTGCTGCTGTATTTCAGCGCCGCCTATCTCGCGAATCACGACGACTCGCGCTTCACGCTGCGCGGCGTCAACGTGACCGGGCTGCCCGTTGCCTATCCGGGCGCGCCGGTCGCGGGCGTCCAATTCGGTGTGATAGAGCGGTTCTAGCGCGCATCGCAATACGTCAAGCTTTCAGTCGAGTCATTCACCCATTGGATAAAAGCGCTTGAATGCGTGCGCGAAATCACATGTCGCGCGGGCCTGATTTCTGCGTCGCGTTTCACATAACGCGCAGATTCCGCGGGATCACGCTCGCGCGTTGGCACGATTCCGATTGAACAGAAAACGGGGTAGCGGCGCTATGCTAGCGGTTTCGTCTACTCGAGGAGCGACCGATGACCCAACACGCAGGTTCGATGATCACGTTCAACCGTCCCGACGGCAAGCAGCTACAGGGCTATCTCGCGAAGCCTGAAAAAACCGCGGGCGCGCCCGCGGTCGTCGTGATCCAGGAATGGTGGGGCTTGAACGACCAGATTCGCGGCGTCGCCGATCGCCTCGCCAAAGCCGGCTACTTCGCGCTGGTGCCCGATCTGTATCGCGGCAAGTCGACGGTCGAAGAGGATGAGGCGCACCACTTGATGAGCGGCCTCGATTTCGGCGATGCCGCGACGCAGGACGTGCGCGGCGCGGTCCAGTATCTGCAGCAGCACGCGGCGAAGGTTGGCTTGACCGGCTATTGCATGGGCGGCGCGCTGACGTTCCTCGCGCTGTGCAACGTGCCTGAAGTAGCGGCCGGCGTCGTCTGGTATGGCTTCCCGCCGCTCGACTATATCGACGCGTCGAAGATCAAGGTTCCGATGATGGGCCACTGGGGTTTGCAGGACGAGTTCTTCGCCGCCGACACCGTCGACGCGCTCGAAAAGAAACTCACCGACGCGAAAGTCGACGTCGAGTTTCATCGCTATCTGGCGCGTCACGCGTTCGCGAACGAAACGGCGGTCGGGTCGGGCCGCATCGCGAGGACGCAATACGACCCGGTCTGGGCGCAACAGGCGTGGGATCGTACGTTGACGTTCTTTGGCCGCACGCTGTGGAAATGAGTTGGTGAATGGCGGAAGCGGACGGCTCGTCCGCTTCGTGAGAGTGCCCGCGGTCGTGGCGCTTTCTTGATACGGCCGTCCGATCTGTGCCGCACGTTGCCCACGATGGACGCGCCCGCGGCTCAGGAAGCGCTCCACATCTGCGCGCTGTTGATGGCGGCGGCGTTCGGCAAGGAAACAGGCTTGACCGGCAGTGCGCGGGCGGTGGCACGCACCGCGATGTTCACGGCAGCGCGCCGCTATATCGACGCAAATCCCGGCCAACCTGATCTGACGGTCGACTGCGTGCTGGCCATGTCGCAGCTGTCGCGGCCCACGCTGTATCGATTGTTCGAGCCGGAGGCTGGGCTTCACGCGTATATCCGCAACCAATTCATGGAGATGACAACGTGGTGAAGATCGATCCTGACCGGCTGATGGCCGACCTCAAACGGCTGCGCGGTTTCGGCGCGACCGGTCCCGGCGTGGTCCGGCTCGCGCTGTCGCCGGTCGATCTGGCGGCACGCGAATGGCTGGTCGGCCGGATGACGGAGGCGGGGCTCGACGCGCGCATCGACGGCGTCGGCACCGTGTTCGGACGCTCACGCAATAGCGGTCCCGCGCTCGTGATCGGCTCGCATACCGACACGCAGCCGACCGGCGGCTGGCTCGATGGCGCAATGGGCGTGATGTACGGGCTCGAAATCGCCCGCGCGCTAGCGGAGCATGACGCGACGCGGCACCTCGCCGTCGACGTCGCGTCGTGGATCGACGAGGAGGGCACGTTCTCGGGCCTGCTCGGCAGCCGCAGCTTCGTCGGCGAGGCGGTCGACGACTCGATTCGCGGCGCGACGAATCGGCAGGGCGAACGCCTCGCCGACGTACTCGAGGCCGCTGGACTGGCGGGCCGACCGCGTGCGCGTTTCGAGGCAGGGCGCCAGGTCGCGTATCTGGAGCCGCATATCGAGCAGGGCGGACGTCTCGAAGCGATCGGCAAAGCGATCGGCGTCGTCACGACGATCGTCGGGTTGCGCGAATCGCGGCTGCGCTTCACCGGTCAGCGCAACCACGCGGGCACGACGCCAATGGCGATCCGCCGCGACGCGGGCGCGGCGCTCGTCGCGTTCATCGCGCGGATGAACGACGCGTTCGGGCAGCTGGCGGACGCGGATACCGTCTGGACCGTGGGCCGCATCGATCTCGATCCGGGCTCGATGAGCGTCGTGCCCGGCGCGGCCGACATGTACCTGCAATTCCGCGATGCGAACCCCGCACGGCTTCAGGCCATGGAACGCGCGCTCGCGGAACTGGTGCGCGATTTCAACGCGCACGACGCGGTGAGCGTCGAATTGCAGACGCTCGACGAGCCGATCGAACCCGTCAGCATGGACGCTACGCTCGCGGAGCACATCGCGCGAGCCGCCGAAGCACTCGCGCCGGGCCAGTGGCTGCGCATGCCGAGCGGCGCCGCGCACGACGCGCAGGTGATCGCGCGTTGCATGCCGGCGTGCATGATGTTCGTGCCGAGCATCGGCGGCGTGAGTCACGACTTTATCGAGGACACGGCCGAGGCGCATATCGTGCTCGGCTGCCAGGTCGCGGCGACGGCCGCGGCTTCGATGCTGCTGCAGCTATCGGCTGGGCATTCCTGAGGGCCGCGCTACTTCCACTTGTCGCCGAGCGCGTCGAGCCCGGCTTTCATCAGATCCTCGGGCAGCATCGCGATGCGCAGCTCGCAGTCGGCGTCGAGCGTCAGGAACCACGGTTCGGCAAGCGCGGGGATCGCCGATGCATCGGCGACCTCGACGACCGCCACCGCGCCGCGTTTGCCCTGCTGCTCGGTGAAGTAGATGGCTTCCGGTTTCATGTCCTCGAGGATCTTTCTCATCAGGTCGCCGATTCGGCCTTCGCGCACGAGTGTGCTGAACGGTTCGTTCGGTATTTGTATGTTGAGAAGCATGCGCATGTCATCCTCCTGTTCGATGCCCCAAAGGGCATCTTAAGGATAGGTGTTGCATGCGCGGGCGATGGTGCTGATCGCGGACGAAGCATCGGCGATTACGGCCGGTGGGTGGCGCATCGTGCCGGGTGTGTGCGCTGCTTTAGCTACCGAACAGCGAACCCTGCGTTCCCCGGGCTCGGCTGACGATGCGCCGGTTTCGCGGGCGCATCGTCCTTGACCGCTTGCGCCGCTCCCCGCTCAGGCGCCCGCCTTTGCGCGTGGTCCGCCGCTGCTTCGAGCGAGGTCTGCCCCGCCTCCAGCGAAAGCAGCAGCATCTTGTTGGCGAGGCCGCCGGCGAATCCCGTCAGCTCGCCCGACGCGCCGATCACGCGATGACACGGCGCGACGATCGAGATCGGATTCCGGCCGTTTGCCGCGCCCACCGCGCGCACCGCATTGACGTTGCCGATCTGCTGCGCGATCTCCGAGTAGCTGCGCGTCTGGCCGAACGGAATGGTCAGCAGCGCGCGCCAGACCTGCTTCTGGAACTCGGTGCCGTGAAAGTCGAGCGGCAGATCGAAGGCCTGGCGCGTGCCCGCGAAGTACTCGTGCAATTGCCGCGCGGTCTCCACGAGCACCGCTAGCTCGTTCGCTTCGCTCATCTCGCCGAGTCGCACGCGGTCAGGCTTGTCGTGCTCCCACAAAATCGCGGCGAGGCATTCGCCTTTCGCCACCAGCTTCAACTGACCGACCGGCGAATCGATCAACTTGTATGCGTACGTCACTTTCTCAGGCTCCTGACAGGGTGGCGGCGCAAGGACTTGCGAGGCGGCGTTTCGACGACCGGACGCGCAAAACCGCATGAAGGCTGCGCCGTTATCCGATAGTGTGTCGCTTGCGTGGCCCGAACGCGCTCCAGATATTGCTGTCTCATTCGCATTCGACATGGCCGCGACGGCCGTGACCCCCGCGACGCTCGCATCACTGTACCGCAGAGAACCCCAGATGACCTTCGACTCAGTAAAATCGACAGCTTCGGTACGACGCGCTGCGGGCGCTACCCGATCTTCTTTCCCACGACTGTGACCACGACTTTAGAACAACTGCGGGCCGGGCGACTGGCGGGTGCGCGCGAACTCAAACTCGCGTGCGGCCTGAGCGAATTTCCGCGCGAGATTTTCGATCTCGCCGATACGCTCGAAGTGCTCGACCTGTCGAACAACGCATTGACGACGCTGCCGGACGATCTGCCGCGTCTGCGCAAACTGCGTATCCTGTTCGCGTCCAACAACCCGTTCACCGAATTGCCCGGCGTGCTCGGCGAATGCGCTCAACTGAGCATGATCGGCTTCAAGTCGAATCGCATCCGCGAGGTGCCGGCGCGCGCGCTGCCGCCGCTGCTGCGTTGGCTGATTCTGACCGACAACGGTCTCGAACGCTTGCCCGCGGAGCTCGGCCGCTGCACGCAACTGCAGAAGCTGATGCTTGCCGGCAACCGGCTGCGCGCGCTGCCCGAGGAGTTGGCCGCATGCACGCGGCTCGAACTGCTGAGGGTCGCGGCGAATCGTTTCGATGCATTGCCGCGTTGGTTGCTGCGTCTGCCGCGGCTCGCGTGGCTCGCGTATGCGGGCAATCCGTTCAACGCGGCGCTTGAACAGGCGGCGCTCATCGACACACCGATCAGCGGCATTCGTTGGGATGCGTTGCAGCTCGAACGGCCGTTGGGCGAGGGCGCATCGGGCGTCATCTATCGCGCGGCGCTGCACGCGGACAAGGAGCCCGCGCCGCGTGCGGTCGCCGTCAAGCTGTTCAAGGGCGCGGTGACGAGCGACGGTTTGCCCGACTGCGAGATGGCTGCTTGCATTCGCGGCGGCGAACATGCGAACCTGATCCCCGTGCTCGGCAAGGTGATCGGGCATCCGTCGGATACGCATGGCCTCGTGATGGGATTGATCGATACGCGCTTCGCCAATCTCGCCGGTCCGCCGAGCCTCGCATCGTGTACGCGCGACATCTATCGCGACGACGCGCGCTTCGACCTTGCGACGGTGCTCGGTATCGCGAGCGGCATCGCGAAGGTCGCGAGTCATCTGCATCGGGGCGGCGTGATGCACGGCGATCTGTACGCGCACAATATCCTGCACGGCGGCGCGGGGCGCGCGCTGCTCGGCGATTTCGGGGCGGCGTCGTTTTTTGACGCCGGCGATCGCGAGCTCGCTATCGCGTTGCAGCGGCTCGAAGTGAGGGCGTACGGCTGTCTGCTCGAAGAACTGCTCGAGCGTTGCGAGGTATCCGGTGGACTCGACGCGCAACTCGCCGCCTTGAAGACGCGTTGTCTGAGCGAAGATATCGACAGCCGGCCGCTCTTCGACGAAATTGCCGCCAGCGTCGCGTCGTTCGATCGGCCCGTCCGCAACCGGCACGTCCGCAACCGGCACCTCCGCAACCGGCACGTCCGCGAAGGAGTCAAGCCATGACGCAGAACATGCGCCGCCGCGTGCTGCTCGCGGGCGCGCTGGCCGCAACCGGTCTCACTGGCATCGCGCTGTTCGCGGACGATGCCGGCGCCGAAGTGCTGCCCGGCACGAAGCCGAAGATCGCGCTCGTACTCAAATCGATGTCTGACCCGTTCACGGTCGCGATGGTCGACGCTGCACGCAATTACCAGGACCACTTCTCGTCGCAATTCAGCCTGACGATTCGCGGCACGGCCAAACAGACCGACACCGCCGCGCAGATCCGCATGGTCGACGAGGCGATCAGGGCGAAGGTGAACGCGATCGTGATCGCGCCGACCGACTCGAAGGCGCTGATCCCGGTGATCGCGCGCGCGATCAAGGCCGGCATCATCACGATCACGATCGACAACCCGCTCGACGATGCGGCGCAAGCGGCCGCCGGCATCTCGGTGCCGTTCGTCGGGCCGAACAATCGCAACGGCGCGAAGCAGGTCGGCCAATATCTGGCCACGCGGCTGAAGCCCGGCGATCAGGTTGGCATCATCGAAGGCATTTCGGTGAGCAGCAATGCGCAGCAGCGCACGGCCGGCAGCCGCGATGCGATGGATGCCGCGAGCGTGCAGGTCGTCGCGGTCGAGTCGGGTGACTGGGAGTACGGCAAGGCCCGCGACGTGGCCACGAAAATGCTGGCCGAGCATCCGCAGTTGCGCGCGCTGTTATGCGGCAACGACAACATGGCGATGGGCGCGGTCGACGCGATTCGCGACGCGGGTCGCGGCGGCGGCGTCTATGTCACCGGCTACGACGCGATCGATGCGATCAAGCCGCTACTCGCCGACGGCCGCGTGCTCGCGACGATGAACCAGTTCGCCGGCCGCCAGACCGTGTTCGGCATCGACTTCGCGTTGAAGGCGGTGACCGAGCGGCGCAAGCAGCGCGAGTTGTCGAAGGTGATCGAGACGCCGCTGCAACTGGTGACGGGCTGAAGCGTTGAGGCGGCGCGCGACGCGGCAGCGATTTTTTCCGTGGCATGATGATGTCCGGTGTATTGGTATTCAACCACAACGAACCGCTGGGCCTGCCATGTCCTTCCATACCTGGTTGCTTTTCGCCGGTGCCTATCTGCTCACCACTATTTCGCCGGGACCGAACGTTCTGCTCGTGATCCGCAATTCGGTCCGCTATGGAAACCGCGGCGCGGCGGCGAGCGTGGCCGGTAATCTGCTCGCGCAAGGAGTCGTCGTCGTCCTCGTGGCGCTAGGTGTCGGCGCGGTATTGACGACGCTGCCACCGCTCTTCGTCGCGATGAAAGTGCTCGGCGCGGGTTATTTGGTGTATCTCGGCATCAGGCAACTGCGCGGCGGCAACAAAGAGGCATCGCGGGCCGCGCAGCCGGCGGGCGTCGCATCGTCCGCTTATACGTTCGAGCGCAAGAAGGTATTCCGCGAAGCCTTGCTCGTGTCGGGCAGCAATCCGAAGACGATGATCTTTCTATCGGCGTTCATGCCGCAATTCATCGACCACGAGCGCGGCCTGTCGGAGCAGTTCATCGTGATGTATCTGACGATCGCGGTCACCGTCGCGCTCGTGCACACCATTTATTCGCTCGGCGTGCGCGGTATCCATACGCGCGTCGGAGCCAGCCGTTGGGTCGCGGCCATCAAACGCGGCAGCGGGCTCGTCTTCGTCGCGCTCGGCATCAAGCTGCTGACCGCGCAACGCGGCTAGTCCGTCATGATGCCGGCAAGAAAATGAGCCGAATGCAAAGCATCGTCGATGTGAACGTGCTGTTCCTGAATGGGCAGGGCGAGTGCCTTTTCATCCAGCGCGCGAATACCGGTTTCAGGGACGGCCAGTACGCGTTGATTGCCGGCCATCTCGAACCGGGCGAATCGATCGAGGCATGCGCGATTCGAGAATCGAAAGAAGAAGCCGGTGTGACGATCGCGCCCGGCGCGCTCGAATTCAAACTCGTGATGCGGCGCGACTCGGACACGAACCGCATCAGCTTCTTTCTCGTGTGCCGTTCATGGCAAGGCGAACTGGCGAACATGGAGCCGCACAAGTGCTCGGGCTTCGTGTGGGCGAAGCCGGACCATCCACCGGCACCGGTCGTCGACTACGTGGCGGCCGCTCTCGCGCATATCCGCGACGGTGTGATGCTGGCCGATTTCAAGCCGTGATTCGCAGAGTTGCTGCTTATCTCGTCACTTTTGCTGACGATTTCCTGAACGAATCAAACCCTCCCGCTGAATCGAGCGACGAAACGACCGCCAATTGACGCGGCTCCAATCGCGACGTTCGACGCGAAGGGCGACCTTCAGCACGGCGTGATCTCGCTGTACGACTACAAGGACGGCAAAAAGACGCTGCTGGACGTCGTCAAGATGTAACAGCGAGCGGTACGCCGCAAAAGCACAAAGGGCCGATCAAGCATTGCTTCATCGGCCCTTTGTTTTGACGGTAGCGAGATCGTTCGACTCAGGTCATTGTGGTTACGGCACGAGCCACAACGCCACCGCGTAAATCACCAGCGACACCGCGAACGTCACCGCCGTATAGCCCATGACGCGCTGAATCCGGATACCCGCGATCGCGACGATCGGCACGGCCCAGAACGGCTGCAGCATGTTCGATACATTCTCGGCCATCGCGACGCCCATTGCGGTGCGCGGCACCGACGCATGCAGGCTGAGCGCCGCGGGCAGCACGAACGGACCCTGCACCGCCCAGTGGCCACCGGCGCTCGGCACCAGCAGCGTGATGATCAGCGAGCTCAGATAGCTCCACAGCGGCAGCGTGACCGGTGACGCGATCGTCACGAACGCTTTCGCGATCATCGACGCGAGACCCGTGCCCTTCATGATGCCCATGATCCCGCCGTACATCGGATATTGCAGCAGCATCGAGCCGGTCTGACGCGCGGCGCGGCGAATCGAATTCGCGTACGCGATCGGCGTGCGTTGCAGCGCGAGACCGATCATCAGGAAGATCAGGATCGTGTTGTTGATGTCGAGATCGAATCCTTCCTTGTGCCACGTCAGCGCCAGATAGCCGATGCCGAGCGCGAGCATCAGCAGTGTGCCGAGCATCGACTGCTCGAGGCGCGCCGCAAGCGATGTCTCGCTGCTCGCGCGGGCATGCGGGTCGTCGCTCGGCGCGTCGGCGGCTGCTTCGCCGCTCTGACGAAACGCGACGACGTTCTCCGCCTTCGGATGCATCTTGATGAAGATCGCGGTCATCACGACGACGACCAGCACGGTCGGAATGAACACGAACGGCGCGAAGATGGTTTCGCTGAGCGGCACCACGTGGCCGGTCGCTTTCTCGACGAGATTCAGCGCATTGCCGTGGGATGCCTGTGATAGCGCGATCGAACTTGACAGCCCGCTGTTGCAGATCGACCAGGCCGAATAGCTGCCCGCGACGAGCCATGCGAAGTCGACGTCGACGCGCCGCGCGATTTCCCGCGACAGCAACGCGCCGACGATGAGCCCGAGCCCCCAATTGAGCCACGCGGCAACCGCGACGACCGGAAACACGAGCAGCGCGGCACGCGTCGGCGAGTTCGCATGCGACGCGAGCGCGCGCAGACCGCGTTGCACGATCGGCGCTTCCGCGATCGCGTAGCCGGTCGCGAGGATCAGGATCATCTGCAGCGCGAAGCCCAGAATGCCGAACGTGCCGGTGTACCAGGAGTCGAGCAGCGTCGGCAATGTGCCGTTCGGTGCGATCAGCATCGCCAGCACGGCGACGAAGAACGTCAGGCAGATCGACAGTACGAACGGGTCGGGCATGACCTGCTCGAAAACATAAACCAGCCCTTCGACGATGCCGCGCGAAGCGGCCGGTCGGCCGGCGGCGCGGGAGGGAGTGTCTCGCTTCATGTGTGTGACTCTGTGTAGTGCCCGGCCCTGTGCTGGGCGGAGGGGCGGGTACGGCGCGCCGGCGCGGGGTGCTGGCGCGTATTGGCGGCAAACTTGCCTTACCTGATCTTGATCACAGCGGACAGATTGGCGCGAATCCAGGAGGGTGGGCCCAGGCTTGGGCGCGCCTGGCCTCGAACCCGGTGTTGCGCTCGAAAAGACCTCTGTTTCCGTTTCGGTGTTCTTATGGTGAACACGGTTTCGTTAAACGAACGCTGCATTATTCGCGGTGAGCGCGGGCAATGTCAAGAAAAGGTGAAATCGGCTGAGCGGTGGCGGCATCGTTTAATACTTTCCTCGACCTAATTACGCAGAAAAAATATATTGGACGTCTTACTGGCGTTCTTGCACTATTCGTTCCCAGCGCAAAGTCCGCGCTGCGATCCCCACGCCCGCGCGGGCGCTCATCAAAACCGATAACAGCAATACCTGAGGATACAGATGCCTAACTATCGCTCACGCACTTCGACTCATGGCCGCAACATGGCCGGCGCCCGCGCGCTGTGGCGCGCCACCGGCATGAAGGACGACGATTTCGGCAAGCCGATCATCGCGGTCGTGAATTCGTTCACGCAGTTCGTGCCGGGCCACGTGCATCTGCGCGACCTGGGCGCGCTGGTCGCGAAGCAGATCGAAGCGGCCGGCGGCGTGGCGAAGGAATTCAATACGATCGCCGTCGACGACGGCATCGCGATGGGCCACGGCGGCATGCTGTATTCGCTGCCGTCGCGCGAACTGATCGCGGACTCGGTCGAGTACATGGTCAACGCGCACTGCGCGGACGCGATGGTCTGCATCTCGAACTGCGACAAGATCACCCCGGGCATGCTGATGGCCGCGATGCGCCTGAACATTCCGGTCGTGTTCGTGTCGGGCGGTCCGATGGAAGCGGGCAAGATCAAGTCGCCGACCGACGGCCAGGTGATCGCGAAGATCGACCTGATCGACGCGATGATCAAGGCCGCCGATCCGAAGATCAGCGACGCCGAAGTCGCCGAAGTCGAGCGCAGCGCGTGCCCGACCTGCGGTTCGTGCTCGGGCATGTTCACCGCGAACTCGATGAACTGCCTGACCGAGGCGATCGGCCTCGCATTGCCGGGCAACGGCACCATCGTCGCGACGCACGCATGGCGCAAGGGCCTGTTCGAACAGGCGGGCAGCCTGGTCGTCGATCTGTGCCGCCGCTATTATCAGGAAGAGGACGCCTCGGTCCTGCCCCGCAGCATCGCCACCAAGCAGGCGTTCGAAAACGCGATGACGCTCGACGTCGCGATGGGCGGCTCGACCAACACCGTGCTGCACCTGCTGGCCGCCGCGCAGGAAGCGGGCGTCGATTTCACGATGTCGGACATCGACCGTATCTCGCGCAAGGTGCCGTGCCTGTGCAAGGCCGCACCCATGACCGACAAGTACCACATCGAGGACGTGCATCGCGCGGGCGGCATCATCGGTATTCTCGGTGAACTCGCGCGCGCGGAGCTGCTCGATCTGTCGTGCGGCAACGTGCATAGCGGCACCCTCGGCAACGCGATCGCGAAGTGGGACATCGCCGGCGGCGCGGGCGAGGAAGCGCAGAAATTCTTCCGCGCGGCGCCGGGCGGCATTCCGACCACGGTCGCCTTCAGCCAGGAAGCGACCTACGCGACGCTCGACACGGACCGCAAGAGCGGCTGTATCCGCAGCAAGGAAAACGCGTACTCGAAGGACGGCGGCCTCGCGGTGCTGTACGGCAATCTCGCGGAGAAGGGCTGTATCGTGAAGACCGCGGGTGTCGACGAATCGCAGTGGCTGTTCTCGGGTCGCGCGCGCGTGTTCGAAAGCCAGGACGACGCGGTCGACGCGATTCTCGGTGACAAGGTCGTGCCGGGCGACGTCGTGGTGATCCGCTATGAAGGTCCGAAGGGCGGTCCGGGCATGCAGGAAATGCTGTACCCGACTTCGTATCTGAAGTCGAAGGGCCTCGGCAAGAGCTGTGCGCTGTTTACCGATGGCCGTTTCTCGGGCGGCTCGTCGGGCCTCGTGATCGGCCATGCGTCGCCGGAAGCGGCGGAAGGCGGCACGATCGGTCTGGTCGAAGACGGCGACGTGATCGAGATCGACATTCCGCAGCGCAAGATGCATCTTGCGGTGTCGAATGAAGAGCTCGCACGCCGTCGCGCGGCGATGGAAGCGCGCGGCGACGACGCATGGCAGCCGACCAATCGCGAGCGTGTCGTGTCGCAGGCATTGCAGGCGTATGCGGCGCTCGCGACCTCGGCCGATCGCGGCGCGGTGCGCGATATTTCGCAATTGAAGCGCAAGTAAAGCGCGGACTGGCGCGGATCGGCGCGGCGGCCCTTTTCGCGGTGACGCGACTGGGCCCCAATAGAGACCGGTATGCGGGCGACTGTGTGCCGGTTTTTTTTTGCAGTGGCAGTGCGAATGGACGATCGCTCAGGCGTCTCCTGCGCAGCCCTGCGCGGAGCCTTTCCTAAGCCGAAAAACTGAAAACGATGTCATCGGCACGCTGCGACGACCCCGCCAGCATCACGCAGTTTCTGCCGTTTGCTGATGAAAGAATCGCCGGAAGCCGTGGATCGCGAGGAGCGAGGCCAGTGGCAGCAACGCGCTTGCGCCCAGTACGACGATATCCGACCGACGGAACAGAAGGAGCGTGGCCGCGACGGCCAGCAGGCCACTTGCCACACACCAATGGCGTATCCCCGGAACCTGAGCGCGAAACAGCGAGCCGAGAACGGCGACGCTCATCAGGCAGGACAGAATCGCGATGCCGATGAAGGCGTTCGGGATGGACATGGCAGCGCAACAATGGGTGTGATCCATGAAGGCTCCTGGCGCAACACCAGGTCGCGCCAGTTACATCCGCTGCCTTCGCACAAAGCGCATCTCGTACCGGAAGAATTTTTCGCGCCGGATCAAATTTCAACGATTTTCGCCCGACGATTTCCTTTCGAATCGCTGGACAGACTGATCTGGCGTCGACGTAACGGGGCGGTCGCCGCGCATAGCCGGATTTCGGCCTCATGCAACCTTCGCGTTACGGCCTGCTTGCGTCTATGCTTGACTCACTTGTTTGGCTGCCAACAACGCCGACGAGGTCTTCTGCAGTCTTCAATAATCGCCCGCGCACCAAGGGCAAACCCAACAGGAGAAAACCAGATGTCACGATCCATCACGCGGCGCGCTTTCATGGTGTTCTGTGGTTTGGCCTTCGCGGGTACGCTGACCTTGGCGCAAGCGGCGCCCGTCTCGTTCGAGGTGCCTTTGACGGGCGCCCAACAGGTTCCGCCGGTGCAGACGCCTGGCAGCGGCACCGCCAAGCTCACGTACGACCCCAGCACGCGGGTCGTCACCTGGAACATCAGCTTCAGCGGATTGACGAGTCCGGCCACGATGGCGCATTTCCACGGGCCCGCCCCGGCAGGTAAAAACGCAGGCATAAAAGTCTGGTTGTCGCAGAAGGGCAACATGGAGGTGACGAGCCCGATCACCGGTCAGGCCACGCTATCTCCGGACGACGCCAAGATGTTCGAAGCCGGTGACATGTACATCAACGTTCACACGAAGGACAATCCGAATGGCGAGATCCGCGGCCAGGTGAAGCCGCCGAAGGGCAGTTGATCCAGGCACGGTAGCCGCGCCCGGAGAGCGGGTTTGCGGCAGGCTCACAGATAAGCCGCGAGCAGCATCACCACGGCAACGCCGACGCCGAATGGCAGCAGCGCCAGCAGCGCTGGCGCCTGCCGCGGGGCGTCCACGGACGAGGGCAGCAGTTTGTAGCCGGTCAGCATCGGGCGCAGCAGGTTGTGTCCCTTCGCTACCGCGTAGAGGGCGATCACGAGCACGTGCAGCACCACCGCGGCAAGCAGCACGTACCAGACAAGGCCGTGCAACGCCGAGATTGCGTTGGCGAGCCACACGGGCACCAGTTCGCTAAACGGCCCTTCGTCGGCGATATCGTTGTTGACGTAGAGCCCGCTCAGCGTCTCGGTCAGCAGCAAGACGAGCAGAAATAGAACCATCCAGCCGCCGGCCGCATTGTGGCCTACCTGCACATCGGGCTCGCGATGAAACAGGCGGCGCAAATGACGGAGCGCAGCCGCGGGTGATGCCACGAAACTGCGAAAGCGGGCGGTCTCACTGCCAAAGCAGCCCCACAGCAGGCGGAAAATAACAAGGGCGAGCAGCGTCTCGCCGACGCGCACGTGCCAGTCGATCCAGTTCAGCTTCAACGTGACATACGCGGCCGTGACCAGCACGACCACCAGCCAGTGAAACAACCGCACCGGCGCGTCCCAGACAAGGACAGGGCGGGTTACGGGCTGGGTCGGCCGCGTGTCGGGTTCGTGAGCATCCATGTGTCGTACCTGCGTGCGCAATCGCGCTCGGACGAAAATCCGCGTGGCTCCTCGGCCACGCGGAAAATCGACGGAGCCGTGCTGGCAAATGAATTCAGTGTTTCGAGCGGGACCGGAAACTTCCCCACACTCTATCCGGCGGGAGCTTGAATCCGATTGCCGCCACTCGAAGATCAACTGGCGGCGGCGAGCGCGGTCGTTGGCGTCTGTTCAAGCCGATTGCCGCCCAGCGACTTGGCTCGATACAACGCCTGGTCGGCGGCTGAGAGCAGGTCGGTGAGGGAAGCCGTTTCGCGACTTGACTCGGCGAGTCCAATGCTGACGGTGGCGCGAATCCGGTCGCCGTCGGCGCCATGGGACATTGCGGCGAACCGGCTGAGAACGTTCTCGCCTAGCTTTTTTGCGCGGTCGCTGTCGTAGCCCGGCAGCAGGGCGGCAAATTCTTCGCCGCCGATGCGTGCAAGAATCGCGTCCGTACCCGTCACGGTTCGAACGGTTTCCGCGAATGACCTCAAAACCTCGTCGCCGGTCTTGTGCCCAAAGTGGTCGTTGATTCTCTTGAAGTGATCGAGGTCGAACGCAAGAAGTGTGACGGGTAGTCGATTTATGCCGCGGTCGCTGATAACCCGCTCCCCCTCTTCGAAAAACAGCTTTCGATTTCCGAGGCGAGTCAGGTAATCCGTGCGGGACTCCTGCAAAGCTCACCATGAATTTCTTCCCGGGTCAGCCGGAGCAACTATCAGCCGATCGGCATCGCGCGGGCCAATACAGGCACGATCGGGAACGATGTGTACTGGGACACCGACACCACGACCGCCACAGCCGGCGTCGTCTACGGCACGCCGATTCCCGCGGCGAACGGGCTGACCACCGCGCAGATGAGCACACCGGCATCATTCGTGGGTGAGGACTTCAGTCCGACGGGGGTGTGGGCGATGCCTGCCGGCGCGACGCATCCGGTGCTGCGCTGGCAGCTGGCGCAATGACGCGTGACTAATCAAGCGGAAGTTGGAAAAAAATTCTAGCTTCCGCTGATTAGTTACCCCCTGACAAATGAACCAAAAGGCGGTCAAATTATCGCGGCCAGCGCACGGGCTGGCCAGTTGGGTCAGGCCCGCCCGCTCAACCCTCGCATCCGCCGGGCGAAATGGGCGCGCTCCGCATCGTCCATCAGCATGAGGAACTGATCCGCTTCCATATGAATCAGTTCTTC
Organism: Paraburkholderia sp. MM5496-R1; assembly: GCF_050436205.1. Taxonomy (NCBI): domain Bacteria; kingdom Pseudomonadati; phylum Pseudomonadota; class Betaproteobacteria; order Burkholderiales; family Burkholderiaceae; genus Paraburkholderia; species Paraburkholderia sp. MM5496-R1. Next base: position 665,723 of record NZ_JBNDLT010000003.1, on the reverse strand, counting down.
GTGATCGCCCGCCTCGAAGTAGACGTCGGGCTGGCCTGCCAGGCTGGATTCCAGGTAGGTTTTCATGCCATACGCCATACAAATTGGCGGCAGCGCACCCACATCGCAGTCCTTGAATAATTCGCGTAGTTCGACTTCCGTGGCCAGGGCGAGCCGGCGCCCTGTCTTGCTCCAGAGTTCGGAGAGCTGCACGGCGTAAGTTGACGGCAGCACGGCGGCCACGTAGCCGTGTTCGTCTTCGAGGAGCACGGTCTTGGCGAGGCGGTCGCCCGGAATGTGCGCCGCAGCAGCCGTTTCGATACTCGAGTGGCTGTATGGGTGACGCACGACTTCGTAGCGGGAACCCTTGCTGCGCAGGCGGTCCTGCAAGGTTGGCGACATCGACATGGCACACCTCCTGTCGAATACCTGAAAAGGAATGAACAATTGCGATCTTTTCAGAATAGTTCACGCACCGGCAATACGCACGCCGGCTGAACGATTCCATCGAGCGATCGCGTCCACCGGTTGAATCCGCCGTTCCTCAGCTGACGTTGGTCGGCCGGTCCGGCGAACGACACCTTTGGTCCGTGCGAGGCATGGCGCCGCCGCGGACCGAAAAAGTTCGCAAGCTGTTGATCGTTAAGGAACTGCGTTCTACCGTTCTCGCAGGTGCAGCCGATTTACAGGTAGCCTGCATTCGTCAACTTGACAACGCCCATCGTGAACCTCGAACGCAGCCATACCTTCTCCTTTAGCCCCGACGGCGAACATTTCCTGCTCGACGGCCTGCCGTTCCAGATTCGCAGCGGCGAGATGCATCCAGCCCGCATCCCGCGCGAGTACTGGCGACACCGGATCCGCATGGCAAGGGCGATGGGGATGAACTGCATCGCGTTGTACATCATGTGGAATTACCACGAGACGCATAGAGGCGTGTTCGACTTCCGCAGCGGGAATCGCGATATCGAGGCCTTCATCCGCCTATGCCAAGCCGAGCAGATGTGGGTGCTGTTGCGCCCCGGGCCTTACGTGTGCGCAGAGTGGGATCTGGGCGGCCTCCCTTCCTGGCTGTTACGCGATCCGGACATCCAGTTGCGGACCGACTCGGCCACCGATCCTCGCTACATGGCGGCGGTGGCTCGCTATATCGACGAACTGGTTCCGCGTATCAAGCCATTGATGAGCGAGCACGGCGGACCGATTCTGTTGATCCAGATCGAGAACGAATTCGGTTCGTATGCGAGCAATCCGGCTTACCTCGAAGAGCTCAGGCAGCTTTGGCTAGCAGGAGGCATAACCGGGCCGTTCTACACCGAAGACGGTCTCCCGCAACTCGAACGCAATCGCACCACGGTAACGGGCGGCGCGATCGCGCTGAGCAACGGCGACGCAGCGCAGATCGCAACCGTGCGCCGCGAATTCCCCTCGGTGCCCGCGATGGCAGGCGAGGTGTACCCAGGGTGGCTCACGCATTGGGGCGAAGCGGGGTTCGCGGGCGTGGACTACGACCTCTCCAGTACCTTGGCCACGTTCATGCAGGCGCGGCTGTCGTTCAACCTGTATGTCATTCACGGCGGCACGAGCTTTGGCTTTTTTGCCGGCGCGAACGTGGACGCTTCAGGCAACTATCAGCCCGACATCACGAGCTACGACTACTGCGCGCCGATCAGCGAGCAAGGCATGGCGACGCCGAAGTACATCAAGTATCGAGACCTGATCGCCAGCTATCTGCCCGAACCCTTGCCAGCCATACCCGAGGTCATCGCCACGCTTGACTGCGCCGGCGCTGAGGCCTTGATGCCGACGCTCTACGCCTCGATCTGGGACAACCTGCCCGCGGCACTGCCACGCGAGCATGGCGTCGAGCCGCAGTCGTTTGAACGCTACGGTCAGGCGTTTGGCTTCGTGCTGTATCGCAAGTCTTTGCCGGAGCACGCGCGCGGTGTGCTGGATATCAGCGCCGTTCACGACTACGCAACGGTTTTCCTTGGTGAACGGTACGCGGGCGGCGTATCGAGAGCGCAACTGCCGCAGGAGTACGCGCAGTCGCTCCACATGATGCATCGCGCGCCGCTTGCCCTGCCTTCGGCGCGGCACAACCACGGGTCGAACCCGGACGGCCAGGTAGCGCTGGAGATACTCGTCGAGGCCATGGGGCGCGTCAACTTCGGACCCGCGATCGTTGACCGTAAAGGTCTGCTCGAGCCGGTCACGATGAAACACGTCGACGGCTCGCTCGCGTTGCTCGAGGAATGGGACATCTACCTGCTGCCGATGGATGAAACGTTTATCGCCAACCTCAACGAAGACTGCACGAACCCAGGGAAACCCGGTCTCTTTTATAAGGCGAACGTGCTGCTGACTGAAGTCGGCGACACCTGGCTCGACATGAGCAACTGGACCAAGGGTATCGTCTGGGTCAATGGCCACAATCTCGGACGCTACTGGAACATCGGCCCGCAAAGGCGCCTGTATTGTCCCGCGCCGTGGCTCGTGCAAGGTAACAACGAGGTGCTGGTCTTCGACCTCCATCAGATCGAGGCAAAGCCGATTCAACTGGCCGACAGGTTGTGCTAGCGCCTACGTATCGTCCCCCCTTCACCGCTTCGCGGCGGCAACCGGCAGCAGTTCGAGCGTAAGCACTTCGAACGGCGCCAGTTGCACTGCTTGCGACAGATCAGCGTCCAGTTGAGCAGGAATACCGGAATCCCCCGCACGTCCAAGGCTGCGCGATTCGAATCGTGCCACCGCGTTATCCGGCAGTTCGAGTTGGCGCCGCAGCTCGAGTGTGAAGCGTTGCGTGCGACTGTGAGGATTGCGCAGCGTCACGATCGCCTTGTGCGGCGCCCACGCTGCCCAACCGTAGGCCGCCTGTTCGTCCGGCGCTCCGCCGATCCAATGACTGTCGCGAAGTATGTCGCCGTTTTCTCGCGCCCATCGGGCGGCGCGCGCAAGCACATCCCAGTCGTGCTCGCCCAGCAGCGCCGGCGTAATGTAGAGCTCCTGCAATTGCGTGCCGGTCCCGAAGTACGACCACACTTCGTTGGAGAATGCGTCGCCCGCCGACGCATTGAGGCGTGGATTGCACTGCGCGTAGAGGATGCCGTGCAGCATCAGCGAATTGAGTGGAAAGAACGGACTGCGCTCCACGACGTTGTGATACGTCTGCGTGTCGCGGTATGTGATCCAGCGCTCGCGGTTCGTGCCGCTGCCCGCCAGGCCATCGTCGCTGCCGCCGCGCCAGATGGAGTCGACGTGGCGCAGCCAGAACGGCGACGGATGCGTACCTGTGGTGAGATTAATGAAAATTTCGGGCTTGGCCGCGCGGATGTCCTCGATCAGTTGAATCGCCGCGTCCCAATCGCTGTCGAACAGGCTGCCGGGGAACACCCTGTCGGCATTGCCTGTGCCGTCGAACTTGAAATGGTTGACGCCGCCCTTGTCGAGCAAGTCCATCACGACTTCATGAAAGCGCCGGTAATACGTCGGCCCCGATAATGCGAGACCGTTGTCGATGACCTCATAACCAGCGGCACGTCCTCGCGTCACGCGTTCCTGTTTCGGCGCACCGTAGCCGCCCCACGGGGAAAGCCATATGCCGGGAGCGGCGCCGAATCGCGCGGCAGCGTCGCGCAGCGGAACGAAGCCATGTGGAAATGCCTTGCTGAAATGCCAGCCGCCGCCAAGGTCGTCCCAGCCATCGTCGAACAGAAGCGAATCGATCCGCACCCCGCGCGCTGTGTGCAACTCGTGGCCGATTGTTGCGATGCGCTCGAGCGCCTGCTCCTGCGTGTACGGCGTGAGGTAGCCGATGTCGCCCCAACTGTTGTAGTGCAGAAACGGGCGATACGGGCGAGCCCGTTCCCGCTCCAGATAGATGCCGAAGTCGCGCCGAACCTGGCCGTCGCTGGCTACACCTGCCACAGCGGAGTAGACCAGCGTCCTGTTTTTCTCCAGCGGCAACGCGCGATGCAGCATGAAGCTGAGGCTGTCGCCCTTCACCTGACTTGTCGCCAGCGGGTGCTCGAAGCCCAGATAGAAGTTGCCCGCAATGACCGGCGTGCCCTTGCGCTCACTACTGGCCCTGGCGCCTGGAGCGCGCGTCTTCAGCAATGAGACGGCAGCGATCGCTTCGTCCTGAAGAAGCGCCGTAATCGCCAGCTGGACGCGCAGATATCGTGACCCTTCGCGCTGCTCCACGCTCCATTGCACCTTTAGGTGTCCATGTGTATCTACCAGGGAGACGCTCGCGCGTCGCCCTGCGATTCGTTCGCCCAAGCGGGACGCATGCGGGTTGGGTTCGAGCGCAGCGTCGCTCACGGGCGCAACGACCCTCAGCTCGGCCAGGCCGATGGTGGTTCCGTCAGCGAGCGTGAGCGTGAACGGCGCGACGACGCGCAACGTGCGTTTGCGCTCGCAGTCGATCAGTGAGAAACCGGCGAGACGTTTGTCCTCGTTCGTCCAGCGCAATGCAATCGCGTCGTTGCCGAACGAGGAGATGTGGCCCGTCGTCTGGAGCACGGGCATGCCAGTTTGCGTAGGCGAAGCATGGTTGGCGCGCATGGAGAAACCTGTCTCGGGCCAGAGGAAGAGATTTTCGCCGCCCCCCGCGAATGGCGTCAGATAACGAACTGCGCCGTGGTGGATGGCTGAACGAGCGTCCAAGGAAGACGTTGGATTACGAAACGCCGGCTGAACGGTTCCATCGAACTATTGCATCGACCGGTTGAATCCGCCGTGCGTCGCAACGTACTGTCCCCATGAGGGCGAGCCTCAGACAGGATTCGAGGCGGGCCGTCCTTCCAGCACGGCGGCGATATTGTCCAGCGCCGTAAAGCCCATCTGGTCGCGGGTCTCGATCGTTGCGCTGGCCATATGGGGCGTCAGGAACACGTTGTCGAGCTCAGCAAACCGCTTGTCGACGTTGGGCTCGTTCCGGTACACATCCAGAGCCGCGCTGAACAGATGACCCGACGTCAGGGCGTCATAAAGCGCATCTTCGTCCACCAGGCCGCCACGCGCCGCGTTAACGAAAATCGCGCCTGCGGGAAGGAGTCCAAACTCTCTTTTCGTCATGAGCGGGACGCTTCCACCCGGCACGTGCAGCGTGAGGACCTGGCAGTGCGGCAGCATTTCGTCGAGAGTGGCATAGAAGGTCGCGCCATTTTCCAGCGACGGGGCCGCACGGTGCATGTCCGTGTAGATCACGCGCATGCCGAATCCCTGCGCACGCTTAGCGACCGCCCGTCCAATACGCCCAAATCCGACGATGCCGAGCGTCTTGCCATTCACTCGCATACCCAGCATCTCGGTCATGCCGAACGATTTGCCCCATCCGTTGCGCATGATCCGTTCGTATTCTGACGCGCGACGGCACGCAGCCAGCAAGAGCAGCATGGAAAAATCGGCTGTGCACTCGGTCAACGCATCGGGCGCGTTCGTCACGACGATTCCCCTGTCACGGGCCGCCGCTACGTCCATGTGATCGAAGCCCGCGCTCGCGTTCGCAATAATCTTGACCGTCGAAGGCAGCGCGGCAATGTGTTCCGCTTGCAGGCCGGATTTTTTCCCGATGAGTACGGCCGGCACGTCGTGCTTCTTGCAGAAGTCGACGACAGACCACGAGTTCATATCGGACTCGGTCACGAAGGCATGGAATTCGGCCGCAGCGCGATTCGCCACGGCGGTGGGAACCGTTCGCGCAATCAACAGGCTGGTGCGTTTATCTTCCGACATGGTTTTTCCTTTGGTAGGCAGACGTCGAGAGACTACGAAATCGCTGGCCGGGCCGTCAATGTTGATTGGATGAATCAACTCCTCGGTGATGACACGCCCCTATTGTTCGCGGCGCCTGCGCGTTGCGATTTGTTTCCGTCTTGTCCCTCTTCAATCTTGCTTGCGGCCACACGCGCATCAGGAAAACCCTGATGCGATCCCCATCCGCAAGGCCCGCGGATGTTGATTCAATGAATCAAGATTGCTCAACCCCTGATGCGAATGCAACTCTGTTTCCCATGTCCAATTGACTTGACGAGAGGAAAGGAAATGTCTGCATCGAAGAAGTTCGCAGCCGTGACGGGCGCCGGCTCCGGCATCGGCCGAACCGCCGCCGTCGCACTTGCTAACGCAGGATTCGCTGTCGCGCTGATCGGGCGCAGAGCCGAGCCGCTGCTGGAAACAAAGGAAGCAATCGGCAGGGCGGGGGGAGAAGCGGATGTATTCCAGGCCGACGTTGGCGACGCAGCATCGGTCGAGCACGCGTTTTCGGGAATTGCCGAGGCATTCGGTCGGCTCGACGTGCTGTTCAACAACGCGGGGCGCAATGCTGGGGCTGTCCCTCTGGAAGACTACGAAGTCGACTTCTGGAACGACGTCGTGGCCACCAATCTGACCGGCGTTTTCCTCTGCGCTCGCGCCGCTTATCGTTTGATGAAGGAACAGTCCCCGCAAGGCGGACGAATCATCAACAACGGATCGATCTCCGCCCACTCGCCAAGGCCGCACACCATTGCCTATACGGCAACAAAACATGCTGTGACTGGCATCACCAGATCGATCGCGCTGGACGGACGCGCATTCAACATCGCCTGCAGCCAGATCGACATCGGCAACGCCGCCACATCGCTCACTGAACGGATGAACCGCGGCGTACTGCAAGCGGACGGACGCCTGGCACCCGAAGCAAGAATGGATGTGACGCACGTGGCGAATGCAGTCGTGCACATGGCCAGTCTTCCGCTCGAAGCCAATGTTCTCAATATGACCATCATGGCGACCGCCATGCCGTTCGTCGGCCGCGGATAAATCGCCCTTAAGCCAACTAAAAAAACAACAGGCTAATGTTACGGAGACACCGATGAAAATCGCAGAGGAACAAACATTGCCGGTGGGAACCCCGGCTTACGCGGATACCACGAATCGCTCCAGAGTCCGCTACGTCGTGCTCTCGATGTTGCTCATGGCCACCATTCTGAATTACGTGGACCGGTCGGCGCTGGGCATCGTTGCGCCGGGCCTCTCGAAGGGGCTGGCGCTCAACAAGATGCAGATGGGCGAGCTGTTTGCGGCATTTGGTCTTGCCTATTCCATTGCGCTGGTGCCCGGCGGGGTGCTGACCGACATTCTCGGCTCACGCCTCGCCTATGCGCTGTCTCTGGTCGGTTGGTCATTCGCCACGCTGACGCAGGGTTTCGCGACCGGCTATCAGATGCTGCTCGGGTCGCGGCTCGCCATCGGCGCACTGGAGGCGCCGGCCTTCCCTTCAAACGCACGCGCCGTGACCTTGTGGTTTCCCGCCCGGGAACGCGGCTTCGCGACCAGCGTCTATGTAATGGGGCAATACATCGGGACGCCCTTGTTCACCGGAGTGTTGCTGTGGATCTTCGCCGCGTACGGTTGGCGGACGGTTTTTTATGTGACCGGTGGCTTCGGCATTCTGTTCAGTCTGCTCTGGTACCGGGTTTACCGCGATCCGCATCAGCACCCGCGCGTGAATGCCACCGAGCTGCAATACATCAATGAAGGTGCCGCGGCGACGCGCAAGCCCCGCGAGAAGTTCGACTGGCGCATGGCGCTCAAGCTGCTCAGCTACCGCCAGGTTCTCGCCATCTGTCTCGGAAAGTTCTGTAACAACACGCTGCTGGTCTTCTTCACCACGTGGTTCATGACCTATCTGATCGAAGCGCGTCACATGTCGATGATCAAGGTTGGGATCTTCCAGGCACTGCCTTTTATCGGCGCCACGGTCGGCATCCTCGCGGCCGGCTCCCTTTCGGACTTTTTTATTCGGCGCGGAGTGGCGCTTTCGACAGCGCGCAAGGCTCCGCTCATCATCGGCACGATGCTCGGCGCGTCTATCGTGCTTGTCAATTTCGTCGAGTCGAACGAGCTGGTGATCGCCATCCTGACGATCGCGTTCTTCGCGCAGGGCGTCGGGTCGATGTCGTGGGCCGCCGTTTCCGAAATCGCGCCTCGACAGTACGTGGGACTGACCAGCAGCATCACGAGCCTCGCGGCCAACATCGCGGCCGTCACCACGCCGCTCATGATCGGCTACATCACCCAGCACACCGGCCACTTCTACTGGGCCCTCAACCTGATGGGCGCGATCTGCCTGCTCGGAACGTTTTCGTATTCCGTGCTGCTGGGCAAGCTTTCCCGCATCGAACTGTGATGCTTTCAACTATACGGTGAAATCGGATGATTGAATTCAAGTGGGATCATCTGCAACTGTGCTCGGCGGACGCCGAAGCCACTGCGGCATGGTTTGCGCGCTGCCTGAACGCCGAGATCGTGCGTCGTCCTGGGCGAGTGGATTTGCGCATCGGCAGCATCAACCTTTTCATCACCTCGCTGGCGAGCGTCCAAGCCGGCCACCCTCGCTGCGAGCGGCAGCAGGGCATAGATCATTTCGGCGTGGTCGTGGACGATATCGACGCGGCGTTCGTGCATCTGTTGCTCTGCGACGCGGAAATCGTCGAACCGATCAAGCAGGTTCGCCCCGGCGTCAGAGCCTGCTTCGTGCGCTCGCCCGGTGACGTTCTCGTTGAGATACTGGAGCGGCGACCCGCCGAGATGACTTTTACCTGAAAAAACGTCAATATTGGCGCTGGATCGGTCGTGCTCGAGTGCAAGGCGCGATCTGCGTCGTCACTCCCCCGTTGCCCCGTTGCGCTGCATCACCTTGCTTGCCATCCCATGCGAAACTGGATCACTCTGACTGAAGCGGCTCGACAACTCGGAGTGCAGGCGCAGACTGTCTATGCGTATGTAAGTCGAGGTACCATCGCCGTCATGCCGGATCCGCTCGACCCACGCAAGAGCCTCTATCGCGCGGAGGACGTCGCCGGTCTGTGCCGAAAAAAGCAGGTGGGACGCAAGCGCGAAGCGCTCGCCGCCGGGACCATATTCGGTGCGGAACCCTGCATTTACAGCAGCATTACCACCTTCTCAAAAGGCCGGCCCTACTACCGGGGGCGGGATAGCATCCGGCTTTCGGACGCGGCGACGCTTGAAGACGTGGCGGCCATTCTCTGGAACGCGCGCGCCCCCGTTTCCTTCGAAAGCGGCGAGTTGCCGCTACAGGGCGACGAGCGCGGCAGGCAATGCGCGTTCACATCGCTGGCAGCGCTCGCGGCCTGTGGACACTCGACCCTCGGACGCACGGACAGCGCACTGCATGTCGAGGCCGGCCGGCTCGTGGCGCTCATCGCACAAGCGTTTGGTGCGCGACGCGGCGCGAACGCACAAATGACGCATGAGCGGCTCGCGCTTGGTTGGGGCCAGGACCGCGATGGCGCCGAACTTATCCGCCGTGCCTTAGTCCTCGTGGCCGACCATGAGATTACGAGTTCCGCGTTCGCCGCCAGGATTACCGCCTCCACCGGCGCGTCGCTGCCCGGATGCCTGCTCACGGGACTCGCGACTTTCTCCGGCCCACTGCATGGCGACGCGTCAGGCCGCGTGCGGGCCGTGTTCGACGACGTCGGAAGACTCGGTGCGCAGCACGTGGTTGCCCATCACTTGCAGTCGGCCATTCCAATCCCCGGGTTTGGACATCATCTGTATCCGGACGGCGATCCGAGGGCGGCCGCAGTGCTCGAAGTGCTGGATCCGCCTCAAGAGATCATGTCGTTCATCAACAAGGTGGTTGAGCTGACCGGGCTCAAGCCAAATATCGACGTTGCGCTTGCGGCCCTGACGGCTCAGCTGGCGTTGCCGCGCGATGCGTCGTTCGCGTTGTTCGCAACAGCCCGGAGCGTGGGTTTGCTCGCGCACTGCATTGAGCAACTCCGGGTGAGCAAGGTCATACGGCCACGAGGCCGCTATACCGGGCCGGCGCTGGAAGACGCCGCGCCCGAGTCGCCTGCGGAAGGCAACGAGAATACGCTCGATCCAGCCACGCTCGACAAGAATCGCTTATTCAGGCCGGTTGGGCGCTGAGAGACGCGTCACCTGGATCTTTGCCGAAACAAAAAACCTCGACGCCGATCGGCTCTTGCCGAGAGGGCCGGCTTGTTCCAGTGGACGTAAGCGTTTTGAGCGAAGCGGCGTCGGTAGCTTCGAAGACGTTGCCACCATGCTTATGGCGATGGATGGGGCATGCGACGCCAGACCATGGCCGGATTGCGGACGGAAGGTGTGGAGTCTGGGCGGGAGCCGACATTCCAGGGGTTGCATCAACGTGCGTCCGAGCGGCCGCTCTTGGGCCGACTTCTGCCTGACGGCGGTCGGCGGCTCGCGACCCGGATCTGCCCTTCGCCCCAATGCGGACTCGGCGGCGGCTTTCAAAGTAGAACGGCCGCCTGGTGGTGCATCCGCGCTGCAGGCGCTTGCTGCCCATACGCAGTCGTTCTCGCCAGGGAGAACCGAGAACCCTAGCGTCCATTTGGGTAGCCCGTCACAACGCAGTACGTGCGATACTTCTCTGCCATCGCCATGCTATGCCACCAGGATCTCGAATTTTGTTATACATCCGTAAGTATTCGTATTTTTCCGTGTCGCGATGAGTGATTCTCGCAAGCGGGGGAGGTTGTTGGGGCGATTAGGCTATGTCTTGATTGTAGTGTTGCTGCGCGTCTTCGCAGTCCTTCCCTATACGCTCGTCGCAAGGTTCGGCAGCGCGCTTGGGGCAATGTTATATGCACTTCCAAGCTCCCGAAAACATATCGCTCTCGTCAATCTGCGTCTCTGTTTTCCGGGCAAGAGCGAGCGCGAGTACGACGACCTTGCCAGAAACCATTTTCGCCACGTCGTTCGAAGCTATCTCGAACGAGGCATTCAATGGTTTGGCAGCGCGCAAAGGATACGGAAGCTGGTCCACATCGAAAGTCGAATCGATCTGGAAGACAGGAATGCTCCGCCGACCATCTTTCTGGGCTTCCATTTCGTGAGCATCGAGGTCGGCTGCATACTCTACTCAACGCGCCTGCCCGCCGCCTCACTGTATACACGCATGTCGAACGCGCGGCTTTGCAGTCTAGCCAAGCGGCAACGCGGCAGATTTGGCGCCGAGATGATTGAACGTTCGACAAGCGCCAGAAAGATCGTCGGCTTACTTCGTTCAGGCAAACCAGTCATGCTGGCTGCTGATATGGATCACGGCATACACAACTCCGTTTTTGTGCCGTTTTTTGGCGTCCCCGCGTGCACACTCACTTCGGTTTCGCGCCTTGCTCGACTGGCCCATGCGCGGGTTGTACCATTCGTGACTGAAGTATTGCCCGATTACCGCGGGTATAAGCTGACCATCTTCGAGCCGCTCAGCGACTTTCCTTCAGAAAGTGAGACGATCGACGCGCGCCGATTGAATGAATTTCTTGAAACGCAGATCAATCGGTGCCCAGAGCAATATTACTGGGTGCATCGACGCTTCAAGAATCGTCCACCGGGCGTGCCAGGTGTGTACTGAGCACACCGTCCGTAAGGCATGCGACCGTTCCTGGTTGTGTGCTTCCGTGAGGTAACGCAATGAGCTCGACTGACAGGCATAGGTCCGCTATCTGAGTGGACCGGACGTTTGAGTGTCTGTCCGAATGCTCGAGCGTATGGCCGTTCGTGGCCGGATGGCGACCGTCTCAGTTCGCCCCACTCCGGGCCAAACTCCAGCCGCGAAATGAAACTACCTTCCGCAGCGAGACGACGCGCACATGCTCCCAGATACGAGCGGCCGCGGCCGGGCACCTGCATCAAATGCGCTCGCCAACACGAGCAGGGCACCGCGGGGAACCCGGTCCGCTTACGCGCCGGCACCCGTCTCATCGAAGAATGAGGTTTTGTCCGTCCCGTTCGCTTTGGCGCGATACATCGCGCTATCGGCCTGGCGCATCAGGGCGTGTACATCAAGACGTTCGTCCGCGCTATTGGTACCGAGCATGCGCACGCCAATGCTGGCCGATACGGCGACGGGATGACCGCCGATCTCTCGAAGCCCATGAAGGATGTCGTGAATACCGTCGGCAATCGCGCGCGCGCCGACCTTGCCATGCACATGGCGGGCGAGCACCGCGAACTCGTCGCCTCCCAGGCGGGCAACCGTATCGCCGCGGCGAATGCGTGTCTGCAGACCGTTGGCGAAGCACTGCAACAGTTCATCACCCACCGCATGCCCATAAGCGTCATTGACGTACTTGAAGCCGTCGAGATCGATGAACAGCAAGACAGACTGTCCTTTATCGTCGTCTCGCGCCGCAGTCGCTTTAGCGATCGCCTGCTCGAGGCGAGTGCGGTTGCTGAGTCCTGTCAGAGGGTCCGTCGCAGCCTGCCGTTCGAGCCGATGCACGAGGGCCATCAAGTACACGGAAGTCGCCGCGATGCTGAGCATGATGCCCAATCCCACCGCGAGGTTTTCTCTCCACCACGGCTCGACGTGCATCAAAATCACGACGCCTGCAAGCGCAACTGCACATGAAAGTAGCAACGGCCGCTTGCCGTGGCGGCAACCGGCACCCACAAGGAACCAGAACACGACCCAGAGCAAGGGCAGCGCCACGCGCCCGCCGAGCGCCAAGGCAGTCATGACAAGCGCCTGGTCTGCAATGGTGGTGACCGTCAATCGAAGGCGCGGCCGAACTGTCGCGGCGGTCGCGGCTACGTATGTCGCCACGCCGAATACAACGTATGCGAAAACCACGCCCAGAGTGTCATACGCGGCGGCCGTGCGTTGGAGCGCGGCGACGGCGATATAGCCGATCAACACGACCATGCCCAGGCATATCCGGAGGAGCGCCTGCTCCTTCTCAGGTTGTCCGCGAAAGACACCTAGAAACGTTTGCTCATGCCAACGCTGCGCGCCCGGCCGCTCCATGCCGTGTACCCCGTCAATATTGTCTTTTGCAGAGCGGGCATTCTATCGCTTTTGCCGGCGACCAATGCTTCTTGCCGCTCTCTCCGTCCGCTTCCGAGGGTTGAACGGCCATTCCTGCCGCCGCGGCGACCGACACACATCCACGCTTGAAGCGGTACCAGCAAGCACCGGGTGCATGCCCAAATACCGGTTGGTCTTTTGAAACGCGCTGCTGCCATTAGGCTGTGTTGTGCGGTATGGCGGCTTTCGCGCCTTGCCTGGTCGCAACAATCTGCGTTCCGCGACGACGACTTTCCACGAACCACGTTTCGGGAGGGATTATGTCGCGTCATTCATCCAGACTGGCGATCCAGTCGCCCCCAACCCCGCGCAATGGGCTGTCCTTTTCGCTGGCTTATGCCGGCGCGGCACTCATCGCGCCTCGGTCGCGGCCTTCCGCGTGGAACCGTGTTCTGCGCCCGCTGACGCTTGCACTATGGGTGCCGCTCGCGCTCGCCGCGTGGTGCGTGCCGATGGCCCACGCGGCCGGACCACTGCCGCAGGGCGGCGCCTTCGTCCGGGGCCAGGGCGCGATAACGAGCGGCACCACTTCGCTAACGATCGACCAGTCCTCGTCCCGCGGCGTGATCGACTGGCACAGCTTCTCGATCGGCAACGGCAACACCGTCGCCTTCAACAACGGGTCGGGCGCGACGCTGAACCCTGCGCCGACACTTTTTATCTGGATCGTGCGGACCGCCATCACCTACATCGACTGCATTTCGCTGGCGCCTGGGGCCTGGGACCTGGGGCCTCAATCAGCATCAGGTCGAAATCGGCTCACTTAATCCTGGCCCGCTTGCAAGTCATAGCGTTATACACATCTCGCTGCGGCAGCCGCCCGCGCCAGCAAGCCGTTTACATTCAATGACTTGAAAGCCGTGCTTGTAAACTTTGGCCGGATCGCGTCTACTCTCGTAATTTGGGCGGACGCGGTGACGAAGGCGGCACAGCAGTGGATCGAGCAGGAATTTGCGGGGCTGGACCTTGGCGACGCCCGCCTGGACAGGAGGGCAAAGAAATTGATGGAACGACTTGCGGCCAATCCGACGGCCAGTATCCCCCAGGCGTGCGATAGCTGGAGCGAGACGTGCGCGGCGTACCGATTTTTGCGCAATACGGATGTGGCCTGGGAAGCCATCCTGGAGCCGCATTGGGCGAGCACGCAGGAACGCATGCGCAGCCAGTCGGTCGTGCTGTGCATCCAGGACACCACCGAGCTTGATTTTAACGGCCAGGACATCGACGGTCTGGGGCCGTTGAACTACGAAGCAAGGCGCGGGCTGTACTTGCACCCGACCTATGCGGTGACGACCGAACGCGAACCGCTGGGCGTGCTCGATGCATGGATGTGGGCGCGCGAGGAGCTTGACGCCGATGGTGTACGTCCTGGGCCGAAAGAAAGCACGCGCTGGATCGAAGGCTACGAGCGCGTGGCGGAAATGGCGCCGGACATGCCGCACACGCGACTGGTGTACGTGGCCGACCGCGAGGCGGACATGGTGGAAATGATGCGCCGGGCGCACGAACTGGGCACGCCAGCGGACTGGCTGGTGCGCGCCCAACATGACCGCTGCCTGCCCGGCGGTGACGGCGCCAGGCTGTGGGCGAGTACAACCAGCGCTGAGCCCTTGGGTGAAATCACCTTCATGACCGGCGCCCGCGAGACTCAGAAGAGCCGCACCGTACGCCAGCAACTGTGGGCTCGCGAAGTCGAGATAGTGGACGGCGAACGCGGCAAGCTCAAGGTTCACTGCGTAATCGCACGCGAAGTGGGGGCGCCCGCTGGCATCAAGCCGATTGAGTGGCGTTTGCTGACCAACCGAGCCGTCGCAACCCAGGAAGACGCGGTCGAACTGATCAATTGGTACCGGGCCCGATGGGAAATCGAAAGTGTGCCGCAGCACACAGGAAAGAGGTTCGGTATGAACTGATGGACTGTGTACAAGCTGCATGAGAGATGAGGGCAGGCCCCTCGGAGTCGGCGTTCAGGCGCGGGCTTCAAACCACCCCAAGCTGCTGCGGTAAAGAGCCGTGGTGGTGAGCGTTGGGGTCAAAGCGCTGAGGATATACCTCGGGCAGGTATGGATCAGAGAGACGAACGAAAGTGAACCTTCCGATCACGCGTCGTAATCCAGAGACTTGTCGTCAAAACCAGGGGCGTTTCTATCTTCTGGGACAAGCCTGCCGGAAACCTGATTACTGGGCAGGCGGCGGCCGGCGTAGAGGGGGCGTGAAGCTGATCCAGGCTCTTGTGTGGAACTGCGGGAACCAGTCGTTCCGATGTGAAGGGAGAAGCTCAAGTGGTAGAAGCCACGAGGCGAGAGTACCGATGCGGAGCACTGGGACGGACCAACCCGTACGAGCGATGAAGGCTGGTAATGCGGCTGGAGCAAAGGGGTTGGGTCAGGCAGTCGTGCTTGGGGTTCAACTGGCAACAGGAGGAAACTCATGAGCACGACAAAACCGTTTGTCATTGACAAGTGGCTGGTGTACGAGGCTTTCAAGGCGGTTAAAGCCAATGCGGGATCGGCTGGGGTGGATCAACAGTCGCTCGCGGACTTCGAGGCGGACCTGAAAGGCAATCTGTACAAGGTTTGGAATCGGATGTCCTCGGGTAGCTACTTCCCCGATCCGGTCAAAGCGGTCGCCATTCCGAAAAAGAATGGCGGGGAGAGAATTCTAGGGGTGCCAACTGTATCGGATCGTGTGGCACAGATGGTGGTCAAGCAGGTCATTGAACCGGAGATCGAATCGATCTTCCTGCCGGACTCATATGGCTACCGGCCCGGGAAATCGGCGCTGGATGCTGTCGGGGTAACCCGGGAGCGGTGCTGGAAATATGACTGGGTTCTTGAGTTTGATATCAAAGGCCTGTTTGACAACATCGACCATGACCTGTTACAGCGCGCTCTTAGAAGGCATGTGAAGAGCGACTGGGCCATGCTGTACATCGACCGGTGGCTGAAGGCCCCGCTGCAACTGTCGGACGGAACCCGGGTGGAACGCACCCGGGGGACACCGCAGGGCGGGGTCGTCAGCCCAGTGCTATCAAATCTGTTCCTGCACTACACGATCGATGTCTGGATGGGCCGGACGTTTCCTGATCTTCCCTGGTGCCGGTATGCGGATGATGGACTGGTTCACTGCCGGACTGAGCAGGAAGCGCAAGCCGTCAAGGCGGCGCTTCAGGCAAGGTTGGCGGAGTGCCATCTGGAAATGCATCCGGACAAGACCAAAATCGTCTACTGCAAGGATGGCAGTCGCAAAGGGCGGTATCCGAACACGCAGTTTGACTTTCTCGGATACTGCTTTCGACGGCGAATCGTGAGGAATCGCAAACGCAACAGCATATTTGTGAACTTCACGCCAGCCGTCAGTGCGGCGGCCCTAAAGTCCATGCGGCAGACGACTCGCGAGGCACGCTTCCAAACCCGGACATATCTCAGCGTGGCTGACATCGCCCGTATGCACAACCCAGTCCTGCGAGGCTGGTTGAGCTATTACGGGAAATTCAGTCCGTCAGCGATGTATCCGGTGCTCAGACACTTCAACAGGACGTTGATCGCTTGGGCAATGCGGAAGTATAAGCGTCTGAAAGGACACAGAACGCGGGCAGCTCTCTTCGTCGAAGGCATTGCGAAGCGGCAACCGCGACTGTTCGTACACTGGCAACGGGGGATGACAGGTGCGTTCGCTTGATGGGAGCGGTGTGAGTCGAGAGGCTCACGCACCGTTCTGCGAGAGGCTGGAGGTGAGATTCCTGCGGCCTACTCACCTCTATTTCCATGTGCTCAAGAACGGCTGCGAAGTCGAGACCCTGCAATTGGCCGCTGTCGACCGGATCGAGCGTGCGCTGGCCTTGTTCCTGGTAGTGGCATGGCGTGTGACGTATCTGATGCGCAAAGGCCGGACCTGTCCGGATCTGGATGCCGCCTTGTTCTTCGATCCGGACGAAATTCGTGGCGCCCACCTGCTGGCCAAAAAGAAGATGCCGACGCCGCCGCCCACTGTGAATGAGGTCGTGCGGCTGATTGCGCAAATCGGTGGTTTCCTCGGCCGAAAGAGCGACGGTGAACCGGGTGCCAAGACCATCTGGCGAGGGCTCGATCAGGTACTCGCTGCCGCTGACACGCTACGCGCGCTCCGCGACGGGCTCGGCTAAGGACTTATGTATAACGCTATGGCTTGCAAGTGTCGAGCGGGTGCATGCGAGCAGCTCGCCCTTGCAGTTCGAGCCGGATCGATTCTTTGGGAGACGGTGCGGAAGCAGGAGGGATATCGTCCCTTGATATCAACTCCATATGGTCTATATACAAGCAGAGTGATTGTTGAAACCGGCAAGGAATTGGGAATGGACGACGCTACTTTCGGGGAGCAATTAGCTCCAAATGGAGACGCCGGGCTGCATTGGTCAAGCAGCGTCACGGTGACGATGCGTGTGAACGGCCAGCCGCGGGCCGCTACGGTGAACCCGCGCGTCACGCTGCTGGACTGGTTGCGCGAAGACTCGGGTCTCAGCGGCGCCAAGAAGGGCTGTAATGAAGGCGCATGCGGCACCTGCACCGTGCTGGTCGACGGCAAGCGGATGAACAGCTGTCTGACGCTCGTCGTGCAATGTGACGGCTGCGAGGTCACGACTGTCGAAGGTCTGGCCGCCTCCGACGGGACGCTGCATCCGGTACAGCAGGCATTTATCGAGCACGATGCCTTTCAGTGCGGCTATTGCACGCCCGGGCAAATCGTCTCCGCGGTCGCCTGCATCGCTGAAGGGCACGCGACCGATGAGGCGAGCGTTCGCGAATGGATGAGCGGCAATCTGTGCCGCTGCTCTTGCTATCCGCAGATCGCGGCGGCCGTGCTCGATGCCGCCGGCGCGGCCGGGGACAAACGATGAAAAACTTCGAATACGCGCGTGGCGCAACCGCGCAACAGGTAGTCGCGTCGTTGGCGGCGGGCAACGTGGCGATCATCGCGGGCGGTACGGAGCTGCTCAACTGGATGCGGCTCGGCATCGCAGCGCCCGATCGCGTCATCGATGTCGGTGGACTCACAGGTCTCGTTCGTATTGTGCGCGAGCGTGACGATCTGGTGATCGGCGCGCTGACGGACCTGAACGTGATCGGTGAAGACGCGCTCGTCGGCGCCCACGCGAGCGCGCTGGCTCAAGCCTGTCTGCTCGCCGCCTCGGCGCAGGTGCGCAACCGCGCGACGCTCGGCGGCAATGTGATGCAAAAGACGCGATGCGCTTATTTTCGTTCGGAAGCGCCGTTGCCATGGGGCTGCAACAAGCGCAATCCCGGGTCGGGCTGCCCGGCGCGCAATGGCATCAACGAACGGCATGCAATTTTTGGCTGGACCGATGCATGCGTCGCGGTTCAACCGTCCGATCCGGCTGTGGCACTGGCTTGTCTGGATGCGACAGCTGAGGTCATCGGGCCGAACGGCGGTCGAATGATCAAGATGACGGAGTTCCACCTGACGCAGCAGGAAGCGGCCGGCATGGGCGGCGATGCCGCCCGGCTCGAGACGAGACTGGCTGCCGACGAAGTGATCGTCTCCTTTCACATACCCATCCGCGCGGACGCACGATCGGCCTACGTAAAAGTCCGCGAGCGCGCCAGCTACGAATATGCGCTGGTCTCGGCAGCCGCATCCGTGGAGCTCGATCGGGATCGCATTGTGTCGGCGCGCATCGCACTTGGCTCGGTGGCGCAACGTCCGTGGCGCCTTCCAGCCGCGGAGGCGTCGCTGGCCGGGCAGGCGCCGACCAAGGAAGTGGTCACGCCGATTGTCGACGCGGCAATGAGCGACGCCCGGCCGCTCGCTCACAATGGCTACAAGGTGACGATGGCGCGCAATGCCGCGGTGCGTGCGTTACTGACGGCAGCAGGGCGATCATGAGCATCGGCACGGCGGTCTCCCGCGTGGAAGGCCAGGCGAAGGTCACGGGACAGGCGAAATTCGCGGCTGACAACACGCCGCCCGGCACGCTTCATGCAGCGTTGGTCGGCGCGCCCGTCGCGTCGGGCCGGCTGATCGACGTGGATGCCACCGCGGCACTTACCTTACCCGGTGTGGTGCGGGTGCTTACCGCGCACGATATGCCGCGATTCGGTGCGGTTCAGCCGCCAGCGGCGGTGCTCGCACTGCCGTTGCAAAACGACGCGATTCGGTACGAAGGCGAGCCGGTCGCAATCGTGCTTGCGGAATCCATCGAGGCGGCGGAAGCCGGCCGCGATGCCGTGCTTGTCCGTTGCGAGCGCGACGCCCCCATCCTTCCCGGCGCCGCGCCGCGCGAGCCGCCGCCCGAGCCACGCATGCTCGGCGACGATCTGGAGATGGGCGACGTCGATGCGATTTTCGGAACCGCACAGGCAAGCGTGGCGGCGACGTATATTCAAGCCGCGCGTCACCACAATGCGATGGAGACATCGGGCACCGTTGCGCGATTCGAGCACGGCAAGCTCACGCTGTGGGATGCGGTTCAGGCGAGCGAGAATGTGCCGCTTGTCGTAGCCGCGGCACTCGGCATGAGGCCGGACGACATTCACGTGATCGCACCGCACACGGGCGGCGGGTTCGGCTCGAAGGGATATGTGTGGCCGCACCAGATTCTTGCCGCCGCCGCGGCACGCGTCGCGGGGCGGCCCGTGAAGCTTCATCTGCGGCGTCACGATCAGTTCGTCTGCGTCGGCTATCAGCCGTGGGTGAAACAGGACATCAAGCTTGCGGCAACGGCGGACGGCCGGCTCAGCGCCATCGATCACGAAATCGTCAATTCGAGCGCGATTGCGGACACGCATCTGGAGCCCGCAAGCGAAGCAAGCAAGACGCTTTATGCGTCGCCCGCCATTCGCACCAGGCAGTGGCTGGAGCGGCGCAACATCAACTTGCCCACGCCAATGCGCGCGCCGGTGGAAGGTCCGGGGCTATGGGCGCTCGAAAGCGCGATGGACGAACTCGCCGTGGCGCTGAAGATCGACCCGCTCGATCTACGACTGGCGAACTACGCCGAGGTCGATCCGCATACGAACAAGCCTTGGTCGTCAAAAAAGCTTCGCGAGGCGTATGAGGAAGGCGCGCGGCTTTATGGCTGGCGCACGCGCGGCGAGACGCCACGACGAGACGGAGCGTGGCGCATCGGACATGGGATGGCGACGAGCTCAATGGGCAATTTCCGCTTTCCCGGCGGGGCGCGCGTGCGCCTGAGGTCCGACGGCACGGCGCTGATCGAGGCGAACACGCACGATATCGGCACCGGCACGCAGACGGTCTTTTGCCAGATCGCGGCCGAAGAGCTGGGCTTGCCGATCGAGAACGTGTCGATTGTGTGGGGCGATACCAACCTTCACCCGGCGAGTCCCGTCTATGGATCGAGCGCCACGGGCAGCACGGGAAGCGCGATCGCACTGGCTTGCCGGGAAATCAACGCGAAGCTCGATGCGCTCGGCGGGAAAGACGTTCGCGCGAGCCTGCGGCGGGCTAATCTACCGGAGATGGTCGCGGACGGTGCGTTCACGCTTCCGGGTGGCGCCAGCTTCAGCGCGGACGGCGACGGTACGCCATACGCGATGCGGACGTGGGGTGCGATCTTTGTCGAAGTAGGCGTCGATCCCGAGCTTGGCCTCGTGCGCTTGCGCCGGGCGGTGGGTGCCTATTCCGCGGGCCGGATTATCAATCCGAAAACGGCGCGAAGCCAGATGACGGGCGCGATCATCTGGGGTTGGGGCAAGGCGACGATGGAAGAAAGCGTGCAGGAGCCCAATACCGGTGGCTGGCTCGCGAAGAATCTGTCGAACGTGGCGGTCCCGGTGTGTGCGGACATTCCGCTCGATATCAAGATCCACTTCGTCAATGAGTATGATCCGCATGCAAGTGCGATCGGTACCCGCGGCATCGGAGAACTCGGCGCGACCGGCGTGGATGCCGCAGTGGCCGCAGCCGTCTACGACGCCATTGGCTTGCGTGTGCGCGACCTGCCCATTTTGCCGGGCAAGATACTGGCAGGCCTTTCGAGTCAGCACGCCGCTGCGGGATAGCACCATCTGTGCCTTGTATGACAACGCTCGCTGACATATTGCACCCGCACACCGGGAGTTACAGGTTTATTTCAGCGAGCGGATGTTCCCGCTGACCGGCGACCGGGAAGTGTTCCCACGGTTTTTCGCGATCCTGTACAGAGTGTCGCGAGGCGCCTGCGAACGGCAGTTCACGAGCCCAATTGCGGCACATCGGCAAGTCGGGCATGTCCCGAAGTGCCCCCTCGGCAGATTGCTTTTCGCAGCAAGCCGGAAAAACGCTCAGTTCAGAGCCTATACACCCGCTCCGCATTGTCGTGAAATAGCGCGCGCCGCTCGTCGGACGAAAATTCTTGCGTAATTTCCTTGAATGCATTGAATACGGCGTCATAGCTGCTAAACAGTTTGTCGACCGGGAAATTGCTCGCGAACATACAGCGGTTTGCCCCGAACGCTTCAATCGCGTGCAGCACGAACGGACGGATGCTATCCACCGTCCATTTCCAGTCTCCCATGCCCAGTCCGGATATCTTGCAGAAAACGTTGGGAGCCGATGCGAGCGATTTCATGCCCTGCTTCCAGCCTTCGATTTCTTCCGGCATCCGGTCGACTCGCATGCCGGTGTGGTTGAGCAAGTGAGGATCGATCAGTGAGAGCGCTTCGATGGCGATGGCCATCGAAGCCCGTTCGCTGTAGCGGGCGCACCCGCGCTGTAAGCGCGGCATGGCGATGTTTTCGGCGACGGATAGATGCGGCAGCAGCGCCAGTTCCTGATTGACCACGGCAATGGTGCCCGCGGCGACATGGCCGCCCACGGATGTGCCGATGTCCTGTCCGTCGAATTCGAGCGAGCCGCCGTCGCGGTCGAACTGGCCAGAGATGATTTTGATGAGCGTCGATTTGCCTGCGCCGTTGCCGCCCAGAAACGCGTGCACTTCGCCTGCGGCGATTGAAATATCAAAACCCTTCAATACGCTCGTGGGTCCGAAGCTTTTGACGATCGAACGCGCCGTCAGCAGAAAGGACGGATAATTCATCGCTGTCTCCTGCGCAGCTGTTGCGCTGCGCAATATATGTCTATGGTTTACCGCGGTGCTGCCCGGGCATTGACGCTGTCAGCATCAGGAAACTTCACGGTCCCGGGTTAAGCGGCTTGCCCACAGAATGGCAGTGCGGATGGCGTGCTAACAAGGCGGTTTCATTCAACTTCGACTGAAATAAATTTCACTATGCGCATCCCACCCGTGAAAGCTATCGTCGCTTTCGAGAGCGTGGCCCGAACCAGGAGTGTCAGCCGTGCATCCGAGGAACTTGGTCTGACCGCTTCGGCGGTGAGCCATCAGATCAGCAACCTCGAATCGATCATCGGCCAACCACTTTTCTATCGGTCGGGCCGGGGTCTCGTCCTGACACCGACAGGCGAGCGCTATCTGTCGGACGTGACGGGCTCTCTTGCTGATCTGAGCCGCGCGACCGAGCGCGCATCGAGCCGCGCCGACGTCGATATCCTGCGTGTGCATTCCAGCCCCAGCTTCGGGCTCATGTGGCTGTTGCCCAGGCTCGAGTCGTTTCAGGAAGCCAATGGCGATATCCAGTTGAATCTGGCCTGCTCGTATGAAGATGTATCGTTTACCAGTGGCTACTACGACATCGACTTGCGGCATGGCTATGCGAACTGGCGCGATCTCGAGGTCAGGACACTGCGCAATGAATTCATCGCGCCGCTCGCCTCGCCGAGATATCTGGAAAGCCATCCGGTCAGAACGCCGGAAGACCTTCTGGAGCATCGTCTGATCTATTCGGAGACGCCGCTCGTCCAGTGGAAGCAGTGGTTCGGACGCACCGGCGTGTCCGCTGCGCACAAGACTTTCGATTTCTCGTTTGACCGCTCGTACATGTCGCTCGAGACGGCCGCACTTGGCCTGGGCATTGCGTTAGAAAGCCTGATGCTCGCGTCGGTACGAATCAAGGAAGGTGCGCTCGTGCCGGTATTCGCTGATTCGCACTCTGTCGAAGTGGGCGCGCATCATCTGGTCTATCCGCCCCAGAACGCGGAGCTCCCACGCGTTGCGCGGTTCATCGCCTGGATCGAGCGGGAAATCGGTCACAGGGACCGTACGGCGTAATGACTGCGCCGAATCGGCATCAGGGTATTCCGGTACGTGCATGAGCATGCGGGTTGTTTCGGCGCGTCGACACAGCGACCCGGCATGCCTCGCGGGCTGGCAGCCGGTTACCTGAAAATTTCTCAAGCATAGTTGAGCGCCACGGTGTTGATGCGAGTGACCGCGTGCCGGACACTGCGTCATCAGATCAACACCCAGGAGACAATCATGCTGCTCGACAACAAGGTCGTTATCGTCACGGGCGCGGCTTCACCGCGCGGAATCGGCAAAGCCACCGCCAAAGCACTGGCCGAGCAAGGCGCGCGAATCGTGATCCTCGACTTGCGCGAAGAAGACGCGAAACAGGCCGCTGCCGATCTCGGCGAAGCCCATCTCGGGCTCGCCTGCGACGTCACCGACAAAGACGCTTGCGTGAAGGCCGCAAAGGCGACGCTCGAACGATACGGCCGCATCGACGGCCTCATCAATAACGCCGGCATCACGCAGCCGGTGCGCACACTAGACATCACCGCCGAGGGCTTCGACGCAATCGTCGACGTCAATCTGCGCGGCACGCTCTATATGTCGCAAGCCGTATTGCCGGCGATGAAAGAGCAGAAAGGTGGCAGCATCGTATGCATGTCGTCGGTGTCGGCGCAACGAGGCGGTGGTATTTTCGGCGGCCCCCATTACAGCGCCGCGAAGGCCGGCGTACTCGGTCTCGCCCGTGCGATGGCGCGAGAGTTCGGTCCCGACAGCATTCGCATCAACTCGATCACGCCCGGTCTGATCCAGACCGACATTACCGGCGACAAACTCACCGCGGAGATGCGCGTGGACATCATCAAAGGCATTCCGCTTGGCCGGCTTGGCGATGCTGCCGATGTCGCAAACGCGTGCCTCTTTCTGGTGAGCGATCTGTCAACGTATCTCACCGGCGTCACACTCGACGTGAACGGCGGCATGCTTATTCATTGACTGACAGCGTGCGCCCGAGAGAGGGCGCTGAATTCCAGGTACCCGGGCGAACCCGGGGCCAGTGGATGGAGACAAACCATGAAATCCAAGAATACCGCTTCGCCCATCGAAGGCGGCGTGTTGCCCCTTGCCGACTCGCCCAGCTTCGAATCGAAGACCTACGCGAAAGTAAGCCGCCGGCTCATCCCATTCCTCATGCTGTGCTACCTTGGCGCATATCTCGATCGGGTCAACGTCGGCTTCGCGAAGCTGCAGATGCTCAACGATCTGCGCTTTAGCGAGACCGTCTACGGCATGGGCGCAGGCATCTTCTTTCTCGGCTATTTTCTGTTCGAAGTGCCGAGCAACCTCGTCCTTCACCGTGTCGGCGCGCGCAAATGGCTCGCGCGAATCATGCTCACGTGGGCGGTGATTTCCGCTAGCTTCGTGTTTGTGAAATCACCGACGGCGTTCTACGCGTTGCGATTTCTGCTGGGCGTCGCTGAAGCGGGCTTCGCACCTGGCGTAATTCTCTATCTGACCTACTGGTTTCCGGCTGCTCGCCGAGCGAAGGCGCTCTCGCTGTTTTTTATGGCGATTCCGCTGGCCGGCATAATCGGCGGCCCGCTTTCGGGCTGGATTTTGCACTCGCTGCATGGCACGCTGGATATGGCCGGCTGGAAATGGCTGTTCCTGCTCGAAGCGCTGCCTTCGCTCGTGCTCGGTATAGCGATCCTGCTGTATCTCGATGACAGCATTGTCAAGGCAAAGTGGCTCACCGAATCGGAAAAGACCCTGCTCGCACGCAATGTCGCGAGCGATAACGCGCATAAGATCGCCCACATCTCGGTCAGATCGTTCATCGGGGACCGTCGCTTGTGGCTGATGGCCGCGATCTACTTCTGCGTCGTGCTCGGGCAGTACGGTCTGACGTTCTGGCTGCCGACGATCATCCGCAAGTCCGGCGTTGCCGATCCGCTGTGGGTGGGACTGTTCACTGCGATCCCGTATCTGTGCGCCATCATCGCGCTGTCCTTGATCGGCATGAGCGCTGACCGTCGCCGCGAGCGCCGGCTGCACCTGGCGATTCCCATGCTGGTCGCCGCCGCGGGCTTCGCCGTATTGCCCACGCTCGGCAGCATCCCCGCCTCGATCGTCTGTTTGAGTATCGCGGCAGCAGGCATCCTCGCCTCGTCGTCGCAGTTCTGGTCGTTGCCGACAGCCTTGCTAGGCGGCATGTCTGCCGCAGCCGGAATAGCTGCCGTGAACTGCGTCGCCAATCTCGCCGGCTTCTTTTCTCCAGCGATCGTGGGCTGGCTGAACGACCTGACAGGTAAGTCAACAGCGGGGCTGATCTTCATCTCGACCGCTATCACGCTCGGTGCCTGCCTTGTCTTCCTGGTGCCCGCTAAAACCGTGAACCGCTGAACCTCCTTCACCCATTCCGACTGATCACAGGAGACGACATGAACAGTCCATCCAATGCCTCGACGGCATCGCTTGCCGAGCACGCTTACCGTATCCGCAGAAACGCCCTGTTGATGGGCGAAGTCCAGGGACAAGGCTACATCGGGCAGGCGCTCGACATCGCCGATGTGCTGGCCGTTGCTTACTTTGGCGCGATGCGCTATCGCCCCGAAGACCCTGAGTGGGAAGAGCGCGACCGCTTCCTGTTGTCCAACGGACATTACGCAATCGCGCTGTATGCGGCGCTGCTCGAAGCAGGCATTCTGCCGGCCGAAGAGCTAGAAACCTACGGCAGCGACGATAGCCGCTTGCCAATGTCCGGCATGGCCAGCTATACGCCTGGCATGGAGATGTCCGGTGGTTCGCTCGGCCACGGCCTGACCATCGCGGTCGGACGGTGCCTCGGACTCAAGCGCAAGCATTCTGCTTCGTTCGTGTACACGCTGTTCTCTGACGGCGAACTGGATGAAGGCGCGATCTGGGAAGGCATCATGTCGGCAAGCCACTGGAAGCTCGACAACCTGATCGCGGTGGTCGACGTGAACAACCAGCAGGCCGACGGCCCGTCCACGCAGATCATGGCGTTCGAGCCGCTCGTCGAAAAACTGGAGGCGTTCGGCTGGTTCACGCAACGCGTCGACGGCAACGATATTGCCGCCGTGGCCGCTGCGTTCGACGCGGCCCGCGCGCATCCCATTGCGCAACCGCGCATGATCATCGCTGATACACGCATGGGTTGCGGCGTGCCGTTTCTCGAAGAACGCGAGAAGAACCACTTTATCCGCGTCGATGCCCACGAATGGCAATTGGCGCTGCAGGCACTCGAAGCAGGGAGACAAGCATGAGCAACGCAACGACAAGCAAGCCGCGCCTGAAGACCTCGGCCATGATCGCCTCGATCGCCGGCGAAGGACAGATCACGCGTTCGGCGCCTTTCGGCCACGCACTGGTGGAATTGGCACGGCAGAACACGAACGTCGTCGGCATGACGGCCGACCTCGGCAAGTACACCGACCTGCACATTTTCGCCAGGGAGTTTCCCGAGCGCTACT
This sequence comes from Paraburkholderia sp. MM5496-R1, assembly GCF_050436205.1. Classification (NCBI taxonomy): domain Bacteria; kingdom Pseudomonadati; phylum Pseudomonadota; class Betaproteobacteria; order Burkholderiales; family Burkholderiaceae; genus Paraburkholderia; species Paraburkholderia sp. MM5496-R1. The sequence continues at coordinate 639,295 of NZ_JBNDLT010000003.1, read as the reverse complement.
ACCAGATGGGCATGGCGGAGCAATTGCTGATGGGCGCCGCGGCCGGCCTTGCGCACGAGGGCGCGCAACCGTTTGTCACGACCTATGCGGTATTCGCTACGCGCCGCGCCTATGACTTCATGCATCAGGCCATCGCCGAGGACAACCTCGACGTCAAGATCGTCTGCGCATTGCCGGGTCTGACTACTGGCTATGGTCCGAGCCACCAGGCGGCTGAAGATATCGCGTTGATGCGCGCGATGCCGAACATGACGGTGATCGACCCGTGCGATGCGCTCGATATCGAGCAGATGGTGCCGGCGATTTCCGCACATAAAGGACCGGTGTACGCGCGCCTGCTACGCGGCAACGTACCTGCTGTGCTCGACGAATACGACTACACCTTCGAACTGGGCAAAGCGAAGATGCTGCGCGACGGCGCCGACGTGCTGATCATCTCCTCCGGCATCATGACGATGCGTGCACTTGAAGCGGCGAAGGCGTTTGAAAAAGATCGGATCGACGTGGGCGTGCTGCACGTACCGACCGTCAAGCCGCTCGACACCGAGACGATTCTCCGCGAAGCGAAGCGCTCGGGTCGGCTCGTGGTGGTAGCGGAGAATCACACGGTAATTGGCGGTCTCGGCGAAGCGGTGGCGGCGGAACTGATGCGCGCGGGCGTGTCCTGTCCGTTCCGGCAGGTGGGACTGCCGGATGCGTTCCTTGCTGCCGGTGCGTTACCTACGCTCCATGACCGCTACGGAATTTCCACGTCGACGATGGTTGAGGCGATCAAGCGGTGGTTGGTCTGAGGCAAGGCACTCGCCGTCAGACGGGTGACTCGGAAGCAGGGGAAATTCGCGGCTGCCGAGGTGCGAATGTCCGGTTCAGGCTCCGTCGTTGGCTCCGCACGCTCCGACACATCATTCCCCTTCGCGTGCATGCACTCCAGGTACGCGAGATCGTATCTTTGCTGCACGTTCAGTTGTGCCCGCGGCACGTGGGCGTCGCTCGCAGCGCGCGTGTCGACACCGCTCGCCAGCTGCTCCCTCGCATACTGTTTGCACTGCGCATCGTCCCGCAGAAAAACGGTGAATGGCTTGTCGCGCCCCGGCTTCACGGCTACCGCCGGCCCTACGGGCTGCGACACGCATCCGGCGGCAACCGAGCAGGCCGTCACGGCAATCTTGATTCGACAAAGAATACTCACGGCGTCCGTCCCTATCCGAGGCTATCAAGACTACGCCAAGCTCGATACGCCGAGGCTGTTGGCTTACGCACCGCTGCAATGCAAGGTTGCGACGCAAACATCCCCGTCGGCGGCTGCGAACTCGGGTGCGTTATCTGGCGACTACCGCTTTGGTGGCAGCTATGCGTCGCCGCAGTCGCCGTCGCCCGCATGATCCCCGGGTTATCCGCAGCAGAAAAACGACGGGCTAACGGCGAGCGGCCCGATGTCTTAAGGGCGACGCAAATCCCGCGCGGCGTTACGATATCTGCGTTCAACCGACAGCCGATGCCTTCCGCCCGACCACCGCCCCATGGAACTGAAGCAGATCCAGTATTTCATCGCTCTCTTCGAGGAGGGCACCGTGACCCGCGCGGCCAAGCGGCTGAACATCGCGCAGCCCGCGCTCAGCATGCAGATTTCGAAGCTCGAAGCCGAAGTGCGGCAGACACTTTTCGCGCGCGGCCCGCATGGCATGGCTCCGACCGAAGCGGCGCGGCTCATGTACCGCCTCTACACGCCGATCATGCGCGACATCAAACATGCCCGCGAGCATCTGAGCCGGCGCGATGTCATCGTGACGGGACGCGTGTCGCTCGGGATGGTGTCGTCGGAGGCGCAAAGCGTGCTGCCCGAATCGCTCGCACGGTTCGACGCCCTTTTTCCGCAAGTCGAAGTGTCCGTCGCGGACGGCTTCAGCGCGCAACTCATCGACGCCGTCGAAGCGGGCCGACTCGATGCCGCGATCATCAACAAGCCGCGCGGGCGGCTCACGCTCGACGTGGAGCCGCTGCTGGTGGAAGAAATGGTGCTGGTGACGAGCGCGGCGCACGGGCCGGATCTGCCGGAGACGATGCATCTGGTCACGCAGTCCGGTATCGAATTTGTGCTCCCCACGCGCCGCAACGGACTGCGCGGCGCGCTCGACGCCGCCTTGATGGCGGCCGACGTCGTCATTCAGCCGAAGTTCGAGATCGATCTGCTCAGCACCATCGTGCAGTTCGTCGAGCAGAGCAGCATCGCGACGATCCTGCCGCGCGTCGTGGTGCAGGCGAAGGTGGACGAAGGCCTGCTGCGGGCGCGCACGATCGACTCGCCGCCGATCGTGCGTCACATCATTCAGGTCACGCACCCGAAGCGGCCGATCGGGCCGGCCGCGCAGGCGCTCATTGCGATCATCACCGAGGAGATCCGGCGCGTGACCACTGGCGCGCGGGCTTAGTGAAAACTCAACCGCCGCTCGGGCTCATCGGCTCACGCGCGCTGCGCGACGCATCGCTGCGCGTGCCGAACAGCGTGTCGCAGATCGGGAACGTGAGGTTGAAGTTCTGCGTCGCCATAAGTTCGGGATCGTGATGCGTGACGTGCAGGCGCCGGACTGTGTTGATGAGCGGCACGCGGTCGAGAAACGGGCTGTCCGTCACATGCGAAAGCGTGTGCAGCCCTTCGTACATCAGATAGTACGCGGCCATCGTCAGGAGCGCGATATAGCCCGCGTTACGCGAGAACGCGAAGCCGATCACCAGCGCGAGCGGCGTGGCCGCGAGCACGAACGCGACCGGCGCAAACGGCGGAAACAGCAGCGCGCGCCAATGCCTGTGGCCCTTGTACTCCAGCGTCACATGCGTGAAAAAGCGATGATGAACCGCGCAATGGCGCTTGTAGACCATGCTGAAATATTTGGTCGGCCGATGCAGCACATAGCGGTGCGCGGCCCATTCCGCCCAGTTGCCGAACAGAAAGAGCGGCACGACCGCGAGCCATTCCGCAAACGTCGGCGCATGAAGCTGCGCGGCGCAATAGACGATCACCGCCGTCGTGAAAATGAGCGTGAAACCGAGATGCATCTCTCCGCGATACCACCACGGCGTCGCCTGCACATATTCGTCGCGAAACTTGTAGGATCGCGCGCGAATGTCGTCGTCATACTTCATGATGAGCGTCTCCTTTTTCTATCGGACGATGCGCGGGCGCGCTCTTCGGCGCGCCCGCCGATGCTTGCATGCTTCAGGACGGATTGCGCGCCGCCCCGTTTTCGAGCTTGCCGAGCGTCTCGGGCACGACGAACGCGCCGATCAGGAAGATCACGCTGATCGCGCCGACGAAGATCGCGAGCGTCGACGGCAACTGGCTCGCATCCTTCGCGACGAGCGAGACGAAGGTTGGCATCATCCCGCCGATCGCGAAGCCGATGTTCCATGAAAGACCCGTCCCGGTCGCGCGGATCGCAGTCGGAAAGCGCTCGTTCAGGAAGATCAGGATCGGCGCATAGCCCGCGCTGCCGAGCGCGGAGAGCAGCACCGCGTACACGCCGATCATCGTGATGTTCTGCGCGGTCGGCAGCAGCACGAAGAGCGCAGGCAGCGCGACCAGCCGGATGAGGCCGAGCCACACGAACGCGCTCTTGCGCCCGATGAACGTGCTCAGATGCCCCGCCGCAACGGAGGCGACGACCACCGCCACGCTGCAGATCATCAGGATCGCGGCGGCCGCGCCGTTCGGCACGTGGCTCACGACCTTGAGGAAGGTCGGCAGATAGCCCGACGTGAGGTAATAGCCGCTGCCGCCACCGATGGTCAGCAGCAGGTTCACGAACAGCACCTTGCGATAGTCCCGCGAGAACAGCGTGCGAACCGGCGAGCGCACCACTTCCACCTGCCCGCTCTTGACCTGCGCGGCGGCCTTGGCGGCCTTCTCGGCGGCGAGCTTCTTCCAGAGCGGCGATTCTTCCAGGCTATTGAATACGAAGAGGCCGAGCAGCGAACTCAGGATGCCGGTAAAGAACATGCAGCGCCAGCCCCAGACGTCGAAGAGATCGCCGGGAAAAAGCGACGACATCGCGAGATACGTGAGCGACGCGAGCAGTGCGCCAAGGCCCGCGCCACCGCCGCCGATCAGCCCCGAAACCGCGCCGCGATACTTCGGCGCGACGGATTCCGTGCCGATGGTATGCGTCGAAGCCACCACGCCGCCGACAAACACGCCCTGCACGAGGCGCAGCAGCGTAAACAGGACCGGCGCGACGAGGCCCACCTGCGCGACCGTCGGCAGCATGCCGAAGGCCGCCGTCGAGAGGCCAACGCCAACGACCGCGACGATCATCGCCCCCTTGCGGCCATGACGGTCCGCGTAGGAGCCGAAAAGCGCGGAACCGAGCGGGCGCATCAGCAGCGTCACCGCGAACGACGCATAGACCGCCGCGAGCGAGAGCATCGCGTGCTCGGATGGGAAGAACAGACGCCCGACCACCGGCGCGACGTACAACAACACGAACAGGTCGAACAGATCGAGCGCCCAACCCATGCACGAGGCCACGACTGCGCCCATGACCTGGCGCTGATTGACGTGAAGCGCGGCGGCACCTTCTTGCGCTGCTACGGACATTTGCATCTCCTTGTATGTCACTGGGCCGTCTTTCGATCGCCCCCGTGTCGCAGGCACGTTTGTCTTTTGGCGTGCTCTTGTTGAGGTTAAAAAATCGTCAGTGCGCGGCGGCGAGCGGCGGCGCAGCGGAGTCGCTGGATGCGCCCGATGCCAAGCTCGCGCGTCGCTGCGCGACCATCGCGTGGGCGATCTTCTCGGCGATCATGATGGTCGGTATGTTGGTGTTGGCCGAAGGCAGTCTCGGCATCAGCGATGCATCGACCACGCGCAGTCCCTGCGCGCCGTGCACGCGCCCTTCGGTATCCGTGACGGCGTCGCGATCCTGCGCGCCGCCCATGCGGCATGTGCCGCTCGCATGCCACACGCCGAACACGTTCGCGCGGATGAAGTCGGCAAGCGCGCGGTCGTCGGCCAAAAGCGCGGCCATGTCCAGCCCGCGCGTGAAGAAGCGTTCGATCAGAAAACGACGCAGCGGCGCGGGCGTATCGAGCAGCGTGCCGAGCATCGAAGTCAAAAGCGCGTTGCGCTCGCCGACCTGGCTCAACGCTTTGACGCGCGGAGAAAACGCCGCTGGAAAGAAGTCGCGCGGATCGCGTCCGAGCCCCGACGCCTCGACCACGCTCGCGAGCATCCGCACGCCGGTAGCGAGCCGTTGCAGATCGCGTTCGTCGTCGAGCAGATTCAGGTCGACACGCGCAGCGGCGGCGGTATCGGCGGATACGAGCTGCACGCGGCCGCGCGAGTACGGCCGGTTGCACCACAGGAAGAAAAGGCCCAGCCGGTTGCCCAGCTCGTGCCATGCCGCGCGGGTCGCGCTCGACAGATACAGGTCCGACTCGTCGCAGCCCGCGACGCCGGAGCTCATGCGCGCGGCCATCATGCTGGCGCGGCGTCGCGCGAGCGGCATGCGAAAGCGCGGTTCGAGAAAATGACAGAACGTGAGCGACGGATGATCCTGCAGATTGCGCCCGACGCCCGGCCGATCCACCGCACACGCGATGCCGAGCGCCGCGAGTTCGCGGGCATCGCCGATACCCGCGCGCATCAGCAGCGCAGGCGACTGAAGCGCGCCCGCGCTCAGCACGACTTCGCCCGCCTCGAAACGCACGCGCTCGCCGCTTTGCGCCAGCGCGATCACGCCGCGCGCCGCCGCGCCTTCCATCACGATGTGCTCGACGCGAAGGTTCGAATACACCGTGAGATTCGGGCGCTTGCGCGTGGCTTCGTCGAGATAGGCGATGGCCGTGGACACGCGCTTGTCGTCGATGTTCGAGAACGCGCCGGGGAAAAAGCCGTCGCCAAATTCGCCGTTCTGATCCTGCAATTGCGCGACGCCATTCGCGCGCAAGCCCTTGGCGAACGCATCGCAGAAGGGCGGCCAGTCTTTCGGCATGATGCGGCGAATCGGCACGGGGCCGTCGCTGCCGTGCAGTTCGCCGCCCGGAAAGTTGACGTCGCGTTCCAGCTTGCGAAAGTACGGCAGCACGTCACGCCACGCCCAGCCATCGGCGCCGTTCGCAGCCCACTCGTCGTAGTCGCGCGGCAGGCCGCGATTGGCCGATTGCACGTTGATGCTCGACCCGCCGCCCATCACGCGGCCCTGCTCGTAGACGCGCGGCGCGGCGTCCCTGGTGGCTTTCGCCTTCAGGTCCGGCCAGATGTAGGTCTCACCACAGAAGACGGGCATCGGATAGCTGTCGAGGATGGCGGCGGGCACCGCGCCCGGCGGCGTATCGGCGCCTGCTTCGATCAGCGCGACGCGCAGCGACGGCACGGCCGACAGCCGATGCGCCAACACGCATCCCGCAGAGCCGCCGCCCACGATGACGTAATCGAAGCGTTCCATCCTCTGTCTCCTGTTCTTCTGTGACGCTGCTTATCAACTTCCGCGAAACACCGGCTTGCGCTTGCCATGGAACGCCTCGACGCCCTCGCGGAAATCGTCCGATGTGCGCAGCCGGCTATAGCAATGCCCTTCAAGTTCAATAGCAATGGAAAGCGGCGCATCTTCCGAATCGTTCAGCAGCTTCTTCGCGGTGCGCTGAGCGAGCGGTGAGAACGCGCGCAGTTCGTCGACGAGCGCATCGGTGGCGGTTTCCAGTTCCGTGTCGGCCACGCAGTCCACCGCAATGCCCCACTCGTAAGCCTGCTTCCCCGGAATGCGGCGCGAGCGCATCACGATGTCCTTCGTCCGGCCGATGCCGACCATCGCCTGAAGACGAGCCGAGCCGCCCGAGCCGGGAATCTGCCCGAGCTTTTGCTCCGGCAGCGCATAGAAGGTCGTTTCGGTGACGATGCGGAAATCGCAAGCCAGCGACAGCTCGAACCCCACGCCGAAGCAGAAGCCGCGATTGGCCGCGATCACCGGCTTCGAGCAACGGGCGGGCGCCGCGATATTCCACGCGAGCTTCGACACGTGCTCCGGCGACGCTTCCAGAAAGCCCTTGATGTCACCGCCGCTCGAAAAGTGCTCGCCCGTCGCGCGCACCACGATCACGCGCACGCGCTCGTCGTCGTCCAGCGCCTCGAAGACGAGGCGCAACTGGTCGCGCGCGCGCATCGAAATGACATTCAACGGCGGCCGATGCAGGATGATGTCGGCGCGCTCGCGTTCGGCGTCGATCTCGACCGAGAAGCCGTCGAGGTCTTGCAGCAGCGTCTGGCCGCGATGGTTCAAATCGCTCATATCGGATTACTCCTTTGTGGTCTGTGTAGGTTGAACGTTGCCGTCGGATGCGTATTCGCCCGCCGAGAGCTTGCGGCGCAGAATCTTGCCGACCGGCGACTTCGGAATATCGTCGACGAACACGTAGTCGCGCGGGCGCTTGAAGTTGACGAGGTCGGACTGGCGACACCAGGCGTCGAGCGCCTCGGCATCGACGTGTTCGCGGCGCTTGATGAACGCGACCACGCGCTGGCCCCAGCGCTCGTCCTTGACGCCCGCGACCGCGACTTCATCGACGGCCGGATGCAGCGAGAGCACCGATTCGATATCCACCGGCGAGATGTTTTCGCCGCCGCTGATGATCATGTCGTCGACGCGGCCGGTCACGTACAAATCGCCGTCGCGGTCGAAATAGCCGGTGTCGCCGGTGAAATACCAGCCCTCGCGCAGCGACTTCGCGTTCGCGTCCGGGCGGTTCCAGTAGCCTTCGAATGCTTCGTCGCCGAGCAGGTCCGCGATGATCTGGCCTTCCTCGCCGGCCTGTGCGATCTCATCGGGCGACACGGCGTCGAGCTTCACGACGCGCAGCCGCGTGTTCACGCCCGCGCGCCCGGCGCTGCCCGGCTTGCGCGTCGCGTCCTGATCGATGCTGACCGTGTAGACCTCGGACGAACCGTAGTGATTGACGAAGATCTCCGGCTCGAACGCAGCCGACAGGCGCTTGAGCAAACCATCGTTCATCGGCGCACCCGCGAAGCCTAGCTTTCTGACCGACGACGTATCGGTGCTGGCGAACGCGCTGTCCGCGAGCAGATCGTGATAAAGCGTCGGCACGAGATAGAGGCACGTGAGCGCGTACTTCGCGATGGATTCGAGCGCGAGCTTCGCGTTCCAGCGACGCAGGCAGACGAAGACGCCATCGACGAGCGCCATCGAAAGCAGCGAGCGCACGCCCATCGTGTGATAAAGCGGCATCACGCCGAGCGTGCGTTCGCCGCGCCGGTACAGGTTCTGCGCGACGTGCGCGAGCGCGCCCGCGCGTTCATGCCGATGACGGCGCGGGACACCCTTCGGCTTGCCGGTCGTGCCGGACGTGTAGAGGATCAGCGAGATATCGTCGGCGGTGGCGTGCGTCGTCTCGCCGGTGCGCGTGCGTTCCGCGAGCAGCGCGTCGAAGGCCATCGTGCGGCCGGGGGCGTCGTCCAGACCGATGCGCGGCACGTGCTGCGCGGCGGCGCTTTCCACGACGGCATCGGCGCAAACGGGTTCGTAGACGATCGCCTTCACGTCCGCATCCGTCACGCAGTACTCGACTTCCTCCGGCTTCGCGCGCCAGTTGAGCGGCACGATCACGATGCCCGAGAATTGCCCCGCCCAGTGCAGCGTCGCCATTTCCCAGCGGTTTTGCAGCACGACGAGCAACCGGTCGCCGCGTTGCAGCCCGAGTTCGCGCAGGGCATCGGCGACATTCAGAATTATGCGATGCCACTGCGCATAGGTCAGTTGCATGTCGCCATCGACGAGCGCGAGCGCGTTCGGGCTGCGCTCGACGCTTTGCAGAAACGTGCGGCCGAGATCAAGCATGTTCGGCCTCCTTCTCGCCGCGCGCCTCGACCTGACGACGCGCTGCCACATCGAGCACGGCCGCGACGATCGGCGTATAGCCGGTACAGCGGCAGATATGGCCCGAGAGCATGTCGCGCACCTGATCCTCGGTCGGATTCGGCACCCGCTGCAGATAGTCCGCACATGACATCAGAATGCCCGCCGTGCAGAAGCCACATTGCAGCGCGTGATGGCGCTGGAACGCCTGCTGCAAATCGCCGAGCGTCTGGTCGGGCGCAAGACCTTCGACTGTGTCGATGCGCCGCGCATCGGCCTGCACCGCGAGCATCAGGCACGAGCGCGCCGCGACGCCATCCACGTGCACCGTGCATGCGCCGCACACGCCATGCTCGCAGCCGACATGCGTGCCGGTCGCGCCCAGTTCGTGGCGGATGAAATCCGACAGCAGTTCGCGCGGCTCGCAATGGCCGCTGCGTTCGCGGCCATTGAGCGTCAGCGTGATGCGCCGCTGCTCCCCTTGCCGCATGATGTTGTCTGATGTGTTGCTGCTCACGTAGCCTCCTCGATCACGCGCCATCCCAGTTGCCGGACGAGATTGCGTCGATATTTCGCGCTGATGTGCGCGTCGTCCTGCGCGTTCAGTTTCCAGCTCAGGTCGTTCAATGCGCCGCGCAGGTCGTCGCCGGTCAGACGCGGCCAGCTTTCCGCCACCGGCCGGTCCGCGACGCCGCCGACCGCGATACGGATCGAATCGTCCGTCACCACCGCCGCGCACGCGACGATCGCGAAATCGCCGTGCCGCGCCGAGAACTCGGTGAACGCATAGCGTTCGCCGGGCTTCCTGAGCGGAAAGCGCACGGCTTCCACGAGTTCGTTTGGCTCGCGCGCGGTCATCAGCATTCCCTGAAAAAAGTCCTGCGCGGCGAGCGTGCGGCGCTTCTTTTTCGAGCGCAGCATCACGTCGCCGCCGAGCGCGGCCAGCACGAGCGGCAGTTCTGCGCTCGGGTCCGCATGCGCGACGGAGCCGCACACCGTCCCGCGATTGCGAATCTGAAAATGCGAGATATGCGGGAACGCCATCGCGAGCATCGGCACTTCGTCGCGCAGCGTGGGACGCCATTCGACGCTGCCTTGCGTCGCCGCCGCGCTCACGACGAGATGGCCTGCTTTGTCATCCACGCGCACGGCGTCGAGTTCGGCGGTGCGCGAGATATCGACCAGCACGCGCGGCTGCGCGAGCCGCATGTTGAGCACGGCCATCAGCGATTGACCGCCCGCCAGCACGCGCGCGTCGTCGCCGGTTTGCGCGAGGGCGTCGAGCGCGTCTTGCGTCGTCATGGCGCGCAGATAATCGAACGGCGCGGGCTTCATACGTGCCTCCTGAAGCGGGCGAAAATCCGCGCAATCCACGACTTGCGCTGCTCGACGGGCTGGCCCGCCGCCTGCCGTCCGAGCGATTCGAACAATTGCTTGAGCACGACCTTCGCCGCGCCTTCGAGCATGCGTGCGCCGACCGCCGCCACCTTGCCCGACACCTGCGCTTCATAGTCATAAGTGAGGCGGGTGCCGGTTGCCTGCGGCGTCAGCTCGACGAGACCGTTGCCGCGCGCGCTGCCGAGCGGCGAGATGCCCGCGCCCGCGAGCCGCAGCCGGTGCGGCGCGTCGATCTCCGACAAGCCGATGCGCGCCTCGAAGCGCGCCTTGATCATGCCGACGCCCACCGTCACGTCCGCGCGATACTGATTCGGCGCGGTCTCGTCGAGCGCATGGCAGCCGGGAATGACCTTCGCGAGCGCCTTCGGGTCGAGCAGCACGCCGAACACGGCTTCGGGCGTCGCGGGCAAATCGACCGTGCCGCGCGCCGTCAACGCCTTGCCGCCCGGCGTCGCGGGCTTCGCAGCCGGTGCTTCGCGCAGTTCGGGCCGCGACGGTTCGGGATCGTCGATGCCGATCAGCGCCATCACTTTGGGCGGCGTGAGCGGCAGGCGGATATCGTCGACGCCGAGGGCATCGGCCACCGCATTCGCGATGCACGGCGGCGTGCTCATGTTGTTGCCTTCGCCGAGCCCCTTCGCGCCGAGCGGCGTGAAGGGCGACGGCGTCTCCAGATGTACGATCAACGGGTCGGGCACTTCGCAGGTCGTCGGCATCAGATAGTCGGCGAGCGTGCCGGACTGGAAACTGCCGTCCGCGCCGTAGCGGAACTCTTCCATCAGCGCCGCGCCGACGCCTTGCGCGAACGCGCCGCGAATCTGGCCATCGGCGAGTGCGGGATTGAGTAGCGTGCCGGCGTCGTGCGTCGTCACATAACGGTCGATGCGCACGCGCCCCGTCACGCGGTCTACTTCCACGCCGCACATGTCGAACGCGAAGCCATACGCCGCCGACGTGTTGATGCGATCCTGCTCGTCGGGCGCGTCCATGTGCGGCGGCGACCAGAAGACGCTCTCGCGCAGACCCGGCTCCTCGCCTTCCGGTAACAGCGCGGGCGCCCAGTGCGGCGCATTGCTTGCGGCGCGCGCGAATGGCAACGCGCGCTCTTCGGCACCGTTCGGAAAGACGCGCGCGCCTTCGAAGCGCACGTCGCCGGGCGCGCAGCCGAACTGCTTCGCGAGAATGCGCGCGAGCTTTTCGCGCACGCGGGTCGCGGCCAGATGCACCGTGCCGGCCACCGCGCCCGCGAATCGGCTCGAATAATTGCCCGCCGCGACGGACCACGCGTCCTTGTGCGTATCGAATTCGACGTTCACGACGATGTCCTTCGGGTCGAGCCCGAGCACATCCGCGACGACTTGCGCGCACACCGTCATGTGGCCCTGGCCCGCTGGCGTCGACGCGATGGTGACGACCACGCCGCCGAGCAGATCGACGCTCACCGTCGCGCTGGCGATCGCGCCGTTCTTCGGCCCGGCTTTCTTGCGGGCGTCGGGCGGCATCACAGTCGTGATGTATCCCATGTTCGATACCGACGGCTCCACGATCGCCGCGAAGCCGATGCCATAAAGACGCCCAACTTTGCGCGCCGCGTCGCGTCGCGCGACGAGTTCGTCGTAGCCGCCTTCGGTCATCGAGCGGCGCAGCGCTTCCTGATAGTTGCCGGAGTCGAGCAGCGCGCCCGCCGTCGCGCGATACGGAAAGGCATCGGCGGGAACGAAGTTGCGGCGGTACACATCGAGCACATCGAGCCTCAGTTCGACGGCGATACGCTGAATGAGCCGCTCCAGCGCGAAGTAGACCTGCGGTCCGCCGAAGCCGCGCACGAGGCCGGTCGGCGTCTTGTTCGTGAGCACGACGCGGTTGCGCACGACGAGATTCGGAATGGCATATGCGCCCGTCAGGCAGCCGTGCATCCGGTAGAAGGTCGCGGGTTCGGGCGCGCGCACGTAGCCGCCGATATCTTCCAGTTGATCGTAGGAAAGCGCGACGATGCGGCCATCGCTTTGAACGGCCGCTTCGATGGTCGAAAGACGCGCGGTCGCGGAAGTCGCCGCGCTCAGGTGTTCGAGCCGGTCCTCGACCCATTTCACCGGCGCGCCGGCCTTGCGCGAGGCGAGGCACATCAGCACGACATACGGAAACACCGCCTGCTTGACGCCGAAGCTGCCGCCGGAATCGCGCGGGGCCTTGTGACGCAGACGGTTCGCGGGAACGTTGAGCGCCATCGCCATGACGGCGTGCAGCGAAAACGGTCCCATGAAATTGGATGTGACGTCATAGCCTTCGCCGCCCGACAGATACTCGGCGATGACCACGCCGCATTCGATCGGCGCGCACGTGTTGCGCGGATAGTGCGCGACGAGCTTCACGCGATGCGGCGCGTTTTCGAACGCGGCTTCCGGTTCGCCATAGCGGAAACGCCGGTCGCTGATCACGTTGCTGCCGACGCGCTCGTGCAGCACCGGCGCATCGCCCCGCACCGATTGTTCGATCGACGTGACCGGATCGAGCATCGCGTAGTCGACCTTGATGAGGTCGAGCGCGTCTTCAGCTAGCGCGCGGGATTCCGCCATCACCACCGCCACCGGCTCGCCGACGTAGCGCACGCGGTCCATCGCGAGCGCCCACTGCTCCATCGGCGACTTCACGCCGACGACGAAGGGTCGCGACCACGGACGCAGATCGTCGCGCGTGAGCACGGCGTGTACGCCGTGCAGCTTCGATGCGGCTTCGGTATCGATGGAAACGAGTTCCGCATGCGCGTGCGGCGAGCGCAGAATCGCTGCGTGCAGCGTGCCGGGCTTCACGGCGATATCGTCGCCGTAGCGGCCGCGGCCCGTGAGAATCGCGGGGTCTTCGAAGCGCTGCATCGGCTGGCCGACGTGGCGCCGCGGCTTCGCGGCATCGCTGTCGGCCACGCGCGCGTTGATATCGGCAAATCCGGTTTCGCGCTGATTCATGGTGTCACTCCGTCATCTTCGCCGCGGCTGCCGAATTCATCGGCGAGACCGCTCCAGCGGCGCGCAATCTCGCCGTGCTCGATGCCGAGCAGATCCAGAATGCGCCCGACCGTGTGATCGACGACATCGTCGATGGTCTTCGGATGCGCATAGAACGCCGGCACCGGCGGCATTACGATGGCGCCCATTTCGGTCGCGAGCGTCATGTTGCGCAGATGCGCGAGATTGAGCGGCGTCTCGCGCGCGACCAGCACGAGGCGGCGGCGCTCCTTGAGCATCACGTCGGCGGCGCGGGTCAGCAGATTGTCCGCGAAGCCGTTCGCGACACCCGCGAGCGTTTTCATCGAACACGGTGCAATCACCATGCCTTCGCTGAGGAACGAACCGCTCGCCACGGCCGCGCCGATATCGCGCACGTTATGCACGACGTCCGCGAGTTGGTCGACGTCGCCGCGCGTGAGGCCGAGCTCCTGCGCCGCCGTCACTGCACCCGACGCCGACACGATCAGATGCGTCTCGTGCGTGCCGAGGCGCCGCAGCGCAGCGAGCAGCCGCACGCCGATGACCGCGCCGCTCGCGCCCGATATGCCCACGACGATGCGCTTTTTCCGCTCAGCCATGATCGCGCGCGAGGTAGGCGTCGAGCGCGCTGTTGTCGGCGGCGACGAGCGCGGTCAGATCCGCGGTGTCCTGACCCGGGATGCGCACGCGTGTGAAGACATGCGCCGGATAGACGACCGGGCGCGTCGCGTCGAGTCCCATCTTCGCGCTGATGCCTTGCAGATGCGCAGGGGCGTCGTCGGGCTGGCCGACCGTCGTCGAGGGATCGAGCGGCGAGCCTTGCGCGCCCGCGATGACGACGAGATCGCGGTCGGCCTGAAAGCGCGTCGCAATCGCCCATTCGATTTCTGCGGGATCGTGCACGTTCACGTCCGTATCCACGACGACGACCAGCTTGATGTCGTAATGCGCGCCGAACGCGCAGAGAATCACGTTCTTCGCTTCGCCTTCGCGTTTCTTGTCGAACTGCACCCACAGGTGATAGCGGCACACACCGCCTACCGACAGATGCACGTCCTTCACCGCCGGATGGCTGCGCTGAAGGTGCGCGAGGAGCGTCGCTTCGCGCGGAATCGCGCCGAGCAGCAGATGCTCCATTTCGGCCGGCACGATCGTATGAAAAATCGGGTCGCGCCGATGCGTCACCGCCGTCACTTCAATGACTTCGCGCGCTTCCTTCGCGCTGTAGTACTTTGGGAACTCGCCGAATGGGCCTTCCGGCTCGCGCACGTTCGGCAGAATGCGTCCTTCTATGACGATCTCCGCGAATGCGGGCACATGCACACCGCTCGTCACGCATTGCGCGACCGGCAGCGGCGCGCCGTGGAGCGCGCCAGCGATTTCGAGTTCGTCGTTATCGATGGGCGTGATCGCTTGCGAAGCGAGCATCGTCAGCGGATCGACGCCAATGGCGACGGCCACGTCGAGCGCATCGCCCGCTTCCTCGGCGGCGCGCTGGAACGCGTAGAGATGGCGCGGCAGCAGCAGAATCGCCATGCGATCGCGGCCATGCACCTGAATGCGGTTGATCGACACGTTCTGCACGCCGGTGCGCGGATTGCGCGCAATCACGAGACCCGCGGTGATGTACGGGCCGTTGTCATGCTCGCTATGCGTGGGAATAGGCAGAAGCGCGTGCAGATCGATTCCGCTCGTATGCACCACTTGCTGGCACGGCGCGTCCTCACGCGCAATGACTTTCGACACGAGCGGCTCGGCGGCAGCGGCGGAAAAACGTGCGAGCAAAGCGGCTTCGTCGACGCCCATTGCTTCGGCAATCCACGCCCGCTTCGACATGAATCCGCTCACGACCGGAACCGCATGGCCGCCGGGGCGCGTGAAAAACGCCGCTTGCGTGCCGTCGAGGCGTTTGGCGATAGCGGCGAGTTCGTGTTCGAGCGCAACCGGCTTGTCGATGGTCGCGAGGCGTCCCGTCTTCGCGAGATGCGCGAGCCAGTCGCGCAGCGAGAGCGAGCCCGCCTCCGAGCCTTCCGGGGCCCACGAGAATGAGGAAATGCCGTTCTTTGCGGCATCGCGTATGTTCATCAGCGTCTCCATCTGTGCTGTGCGCGGCAAAGTGATGCCGCAGCGTGCGATGGGGTCAAGCGTAGCGATATCGCGCCATAACTTCTAATAGTGTTTTCTGATGCGCTGGATCATTCACTCTTATATCAGTGTTAGCCCCGATGACAGCGTTCTTACGGTTACGTATCAATAGATCCGTCCCGCAACCCGTACTGGCGGGCGCGGGCGGCAACGGCGCGCGGCAGGCACGCACCGTTTGACGTGATAATGCAGGTGGTGGCTATTAGCATCGCTGATGCACGAGGGGTGAGATGGACCTCAAGCAAATTCAGTACTTCATCGCGCTGTTCGAGGACGGCTCGGTTACGCGGGCGGCCAAGCGCCTGAATATCGTGCAGCCCGCGCTCAGCATGCAGATCGCGAAGCTCGAGGACGAACTGCATCAGCAACTCTTCGAGCGCGGCGCGCACGGCATGGCGCCGACCGCGGCGGGGCGGCTGATGTATCGCCTGTTTCTGCCGATCATGCGCGACCTCGCACACGCGCGGCAGCAGATCGTTCAGCGCGATGAAGTCGTGACGGGACACGTCGGCATCGGGCTGATTGCGTCCGTCACGGAGAGCGTGCTCGCGGATTCGCTCTCGCGCTTTCATGCGCAATATCCGGATGTCGAAGTCACGGTCGCCGACGGCTACAGCGCGACTTTCATCGACTGGGTGGCGGGCGGTCAGCTGGATGCCGCGATCATCAACAAGCCGCGCGCGCGTCTGTCGCTCGACTCCCGCGCGCTGCTCGACGAAGAGATGGTGCTCGCAACCAGCGCCGCGCACGGCCCCGATCTGCCGCACGCCATTGAACTCGCGCAACTGCCCGAACTGGAACTCGTGCTGCCGACCAAGCGCCACGGCCTGCGCGGCGTGCTCGACAGCGCCGCGCAGCATGAAGACGTGCTGCTCGCGCCGCGCTTCGAAATCGACGTGCTCTCGACCATCCTCAAGCTCGTCGAAAACACGCGCTTTGCGACGATCCTGCCGCGCATCGTGGTCGAGCGCGCGGCGCGGCATGGCACCTTGCGCGCGTGCCCGATTCTCGCGCCGCGCATAGTGCGGCATGTCGTCTGCGTGAGCCATCCGCGAAGGCCGTTGAGCGCGGCGGCCGAAGCGCTGATCGCGATCATCGGCGACGAGCTGCATCAAGCCTCGAATATTTCGTGTAACGAACCATCGCCTTCTTTGAAGGAACGCTCCGCATGAACGCATCACGCCGGATTGCCGGCGAATGGACCGGCACGCCTACGCTCGACAGCATCGATCCCGCCACGGGCGAGGCCATCGGCCAGTTCGCCGACGGCGGCGCGGATGAAGCCGATGCCGCCATCGCCGCCGCGCGCCATGGGTTCGATCGCACGACGTGGGCGCAGGATGCACGTCTGCGCCAGGACGTGCTGCTCGGCGCGGGCTCCGGCCATGCGTTTCTGTCGCCGACGCTCGTCGAGCATGGCGATCCGAAGGCGTTCTTCTGTCAGGACGAGATTTTCGGGCTGTTCGTCACGCTCGAAGTTTTTGAAAGCGAGCAGGAAGCACTTGAGAAGGCCAACGATACGGACTTCGGCCTGTCGGCCAGCGTGTGGACGCACGAAGGCGCGCACGCGTTGCGCACCGCGCGGGCGCTGCGCAACGGGACAGTGTGGATCAACGATCACAACTAGCTGTTCGCGCAAGCGGAAACGGAAACGGGCGGCTACCGGCAAAGCGGGCTCGGGCGTCTGCACGGTTACGACGCGCTCGCCGACTTCACCGAGATCAAGCACATCTGCATGCCGGCGGGCATCGTGGAAGGCGTGGCTCCGCTTCGTTGATGCGCCAAAGGCGCGTGCTAGCGTCCGCCGCTATGCGGCATCAACGCGGCAAGCCGGATCGCGACCGCCACCGCGCCGCCATCGGGCCAACCCACCGCATCGCCCGCCTACGCAATCAGCGCTTCTTCAGCCTGGACGACGCGCTCGGTGACTATCTGCCCGATATCCGGCGACCCGTGCCTCCGCTCGATCCGACGATCGATTTCGCATTCAAATCAGTGGCTTAGGTCGAGATGGGAGATGCGGGATACGGCGGATTTTTTGCGAATCCCGGCCGACCCTCCGCCTCGCTCAAAATACCGGAAGCCGAATCAGCGCGCTGAAAACCTGGCGCTCTCGTTACAACGTAATGGCGGGAATGTTCTATGACGCCGACTTTTGGTCCCTTCTACTCTCTACCGATCCTTACTTTTTGAAGCGCGATCGATTACGCATGTGGGTGATGCTTTCACGGCACGCTCACAGCAACTACGGGAGTATCGAATGTCTAAGGCACCGTCCCCTGAAGTCGATATTAGAACACTGCGCAAAGTCATCATGGCTGCCTCGATTGGTAACTTTGTTGAATGGTTCGATTTCGCAGCGTATGGTTTCCTCGCAACTATCCTCACTAGCGAGTTTTTTCCGAACAGCGATCCATCCGCGGGGCCTCCTGAAGACTTTCGCGGTGTTTGCAGTGGCTTTCGCATTTCGTCCGGTCGGTGGCATAGTGTTTGGCGTAATTGGAGATAGGATTGGGCGCAAACGCACGCTGGCGCTGACCATCTTGATGATGGCCGGGGCGACCACACTGATCGGCTTGCTGCCGACCTACGCCGCCATCGGTGCTCTCGCGCCGTTGTTGCTAACCGTGATTCGCTGCGTGCAGGGCTTTTCGGCCGGTGGTGAGTATGCTGGCGCCTGTGCCTACGTAATGGAGCACGCCCCGCAAAACAAACGCGGCTGGTACGGCAGCTTTGTTCCCGTGTCGACTTTTTCTTCATTTGCGATCGCGGCCGTCGTCGCTTATGCGCTTGATGCAACGCTTTCAGCCGATGCAATGAGCGCGTGGGGATGGCGCGTGCCGTTCCTCGCCTCCGCACCCATTGGGCTCATCGGGCTGTACCTGCGCATCAGTCTCAATGAAACACCCGCCTTCCGCGCTCTTGAAGGCGAGCACCAGGTGGCGCATGCGCCGTTGCGCGAAACGTTCCGTACGCAGGCGGGCGGCATTCTGAAGCTCGGTGCATTTATTTCAGTGACAGCATTGTCCTTCTATACCTTTACTACCTATTTCGCGACATATCTGCAGGTCGTAGGACACATGAGTCGCGCAACTTCGCTGCTGATCACCGTTGTGGCACTTTTGTTTGCTGCGGCCATTTGTCCGCTTGCCGGCCTGTATTCTGATTTCGCCGGGCGCCGCATGACATTATTCACCACCTGCGCGCTGTTGATTGTAATCGTCTATCCCTCGTTCTCGCTCGCGGGCTCGGGACAATTTCTGTCAGCACTGATCGGCGTGGCAATGCTCGCGACAGGCGCGGTGTTGTCGGGCGTGGTGACGGCTGCGTTGTTGTCGGAAGTGTTCCCAACCAGGATGCGCTATACCGGGTCGGCCATTACCTATAACCTCGCCTACACGATCTTCGGGGGCACCGCGCCGTTGGTCGCTACCTGGTTGATCGGCACGACCGGAAACAATCTGTCGCCCGCTTTGTATCTGATCGCCGTATCTTTCATGGGCCTGATCGGCGGGATGATGCTTCCAGAAACTTCACGAATGTCCTTGCAAGATGTGGGCACTGACAACGACCCAGCTATCGGCGAGATGCTCGGAGCGCAGCGACCGCTCAGGTAGCCCGGATCGTTCGAAGCTTTCCCGAGACTGCCGGCCGGCACGACGCGCGGCTTTGGCGTCGGCGAATTCCGCGAGGTTGGCCGCCTGATCCTCGAAGTGTTCGATGCGCTGCGCACAGCCATAGCGACCCCACACGCCAGAAGCCTATACGGAGCATCGAATGAGCAATCTGCATGAGAACAGCATCATCATCGACGGCCTGAACATTTCGAAATTCGACCGCTCGGTGTTCGAGGACATGAGGAAGGGCGGCATCACCGCGGCCAACTGTACGGTGTCGGTGTGGGAGGGCTTTACGAAGACCGTCGACAACATCTCGTTGATGAAGCAGCAGATCCGCGCAAACAGTGAGTTGCTGACGCTCGTGCGCACCACCGAAGACATCGCGCGTGCGAAGAAGGAAAACCGCACTGGGGTGATCCTGGGCTTCCAGAACGCGCATGCGTTCGAGGACAACCTCGGCTATATCGAAGCCTTCGCCGACATGGGCGTGCGCGTCGTGCAGCTTTGCTACAACACGCAGAACCTGGTCGGCACCGGTTGCTATGAGCGCGACGGTGGGCTGTCGGATTTCGGCCGCGAAGTGATTACCGAAATGAACCGCGTCGGGATCATGGTGGATCTGTCGCACGTTGGTGGCAATACGTCGTCGGAGGCCATTGCGTTCTCGAAGAAGCCGGTCTGCTATTCGCATTGCCTGCCGTCGGGTCTCAAGGAGCACCCGCGCAACAAGTCCGATGAACAGCTGAAGGAAATCGCCGAGGCCGGCGGCTTCATCGGCGTGACGATGTTCGCGCCGTTCCTCAAGCGCGGAATCGATGCGACGGTCGAGGACTACATCGAAGCCATCGACTATGTCGTCAACCTGGCCGGCGAAGATACGGTGGGCATCGGCACCGATTTCACGCAGGGCTACAGCGTCGACTTCTTCGACTGGCTCACGCACGACAAGGGCCGCTATCGCCGTCTGACGAACTTCGGCAAGGTCGTGAACCCGGAAGGCATCCGCACGATCGGCGAGTTCCCGAACCTCACCGCGGCCATGCAGCGCGCAGGCTGGAGCGAGACGCGCATCCGCAAGATCATGGGCGAAAACTGGGTGCGCGTGTTCCGCGATGTCTGGGGCGCATAAGCACCGAAGCCCGATCCTCATTCTTCGAAACGCGACGGGCGCCGTGACGAGCGCCCGCGCGAACCGAAACTCACCCCTCGGAGCACCCTCGCGATGCAACCGCAACTGCCGATCGACGTCGATCCGAACACTGGCGTCTGGACCTCTGACGCACTGCCGATGCTGTACGTCCCGCGCCATTTCTTCACGAACAATCACAAGGCTGTCGAAGAGGCGCTCGGGCGTGATGCCTACGCGGAGATCCTCTACAAGGCGGGTTACAAGTCGGCCTATCACTGGTGCGACAAGGAAGCAAAGCAGCACGGCATCAGTGGCATAGCCGTATTCGAGCATTACGTGAAGCGTCTTTCGCAACGAGGATGGGGCATTTTCACGATCGTCGAAGTCGATCCGGTGAGCGCGCGTGCGCGCGTCGAACTCCGTCACTCATCCTTCGTGCTGGCGCAACCGGGCAAGCACGGCAAGCTTTGCTACATGTTCGCGGGCTGGTTCGCCGGCGCTATGGACTGGGTGAACGACACTAC
This sequence comes from Paraburkholderia sp. MM5496-R1, assembly GCF_050436205.1. NCBI lineage: Bacteria > Pseudomonadati > Pseudomonadota > Betaproteobacteria > Burkholderiales > Burkholderiaceae > Paraburkholderia > Paraburkholderia sp. MM5496-R1. The sequence continues at coordinate 618,637 of NZ_JBNDLT010000003.1, read as the reverse complement.
TGAAGCCGGCGAGGGCGCTCCGCGCTCGCAGTCGAAGGAAGTGCAATGCGCAGCGGAAGGCCACGACCACTGCGTGTTCGAAGTGTCGCCAGTCGCGCAATAAACCGTTTTCTCGCAATAAGCTGACCTGAGATGCTGAGAGACGGCGCCAGAGCGTAGGCCATTGCGTTGCCACGCACGCCGCTCGCTCAACATACGCAATCACCGATCCTGGCACGACGCCGATAGCCACGTCGGTCCCGCCGATGCCCGGCCTTTCTGGCCTAAGATATTTCAAAGGAGCATCCGTGCGAGGGGCATCATGAAAGCACTTATCGTTGCTGCGACATTGGCGGCTGGCTGTTCCCTCGCCTACGCGCAGACTTACCCGCAGGGAGCGCTGGCTGACCAAAGCATGGGGGCCTATAGAGCGCAATTGGAAGCGCAGAAGCAACAGATCGAACTCCAGAACGAACAACTCCAATTACTGAAACAGCAGCGCGACCTGGATTTGCTGAGGCAGCAGCGCGAACTGAATTCGCTGAGACAACAGCGCCAATTTGACTCGCTCAGACAGAAGCGCTAGATCGCTGTGAGGCGCGGCACCCGCCTCAAGATCCGGCTTGGCAACGGCCATTGCAGCACCGAACGCTCAGTCTGGGTGGCGCCACTGGAGGGCATCAGGCGTTGAAGTCCTATACGCAAGTGAAGCATTCCTGCTCGCACCAGCCGAACGTCGCGACCGACACCGTGTTCGAAGCGGGGAAGAACTGCTTGTCATATCGATCGAGGGCGGCGGGGCGGATCAGCGCGAATGTCCCCGCCGCAGATCGCTCACGCACGCGGCGACCGCTCACATGACGTGAATGAGATTAATGTAACCGCTTCTTTAGATCGCTCAGTTCGGCGTGAACCGAACTGACTGCTTTCTTGATGTTGGCATTGACATTCGCAGCGCGTTCGCACGCTTTTTCCGCGCTGTCGCCGATCCGCTCAAGATCGTCCACCCATTGGCGCATGCGATCCTGATCGTTCGAAGCCATCACTTTCTTTGCCGACGAGGATTGTTGATCTAGCTCATCAACGCACTCGACGAGGTCCTTGGGGAGGGTGGCGTCGGCATGACAGGTTTGCGAAGCCTGCTCGATGGATTGCTGCAGGTGCGTGAAACGTTTCTGGATTTCGCTGGCTTGCATCATGGTGACACTCCTTGGTGAAAGCGTGTCCGACACTCTAAAACGAGCCTGGCGCGATTGCGGTGTACTGCGTTGGCGCCCATCTTGCCGCCCCCGTTTGGTTGAGCCAGCCGGCCTCGTGCAGCGGCGGTGCTCCGGAGCCGGTCGAAGGGTGGCAAGACTTTAGTATAGGCGTTGCCGCTGCTCGCGCAGGTACGGCGCCGAACGTCCGCTCCAGGCGACGACTCGATCCGGCGAGCGTAGTGGCGGGGACCTTCAGGAATTGTCGCCGGGACATCCGGGTCATTGAATGGCGCAAACCGGTTCTGGACGAAATGATATGAGCCGAGAACCGCCGAGCTCTATCTGCCGTTGCGGAATCGGATGCGAGCGCCGGCTTGGCGTTGCTGAATGGCGTGCTGGACACCAGCGTCGAAGAAAGCGATCCCGGCTCCGGGTGGATACCGCGTATGGACTCCGGTGTTTATCCCGGTGCGCCAGTCGTGGGCGTGCAACTCGGCGTAATTCAGCGAATCTAGTGAGCGCGACGCCGGACGGCCACTCCTGTTATCTCAACCAAGATTACTATTACTATCACTGCACCTCTCTCAACCGGTATTGCCGGGCTCTTCAAAAGGAACTCAATCATGGATCGAAATGAAGTCACGAAGAAAATCGTCGCCGCGAAAGTTGCCGGCAAGCTGACGTGGGCCGAGATCGCCGCGAAGATCGGCAAGAGCAAGGAGTGGACGACCGCCGCGCTGCTCGGTCAGATGACGCTCGATGCGAAACAGGCCGGCGTCGCCCGCGAGTTGTTCGATCTGACCGACGAAGAAACCGCGTGGCTGCAAATCGTCCCGTACAAAGGTTCGCTGCCGACCGCGGTGCCGACCGACCCGATGATCTATCGCTGGTACGAGATCGTCAATGTGTACGGCACCGCGATCAAGGAGTTGATCCACGAGGAGTTCGGCGACGGCATCATGAGCGCGATCGACTTTTCGATGGATATCCAGCGCGAGCCGAATGCGAATGGCGATCGGGTCCAGGTGGTGCTCAGCGGCAAATTCCTGCCCTACAAGTCGTACTGATAGCGTCATCCGGCCAGGGCAAGCGACACGCCCGGCGCGCCGCTTGCGATCGCGAAGCAGCTCGTCGATCCGCGCCGCCCAACGCTGCGGCGCCGGCAGAACCTGCCGCACTGGCGCGGATACCGTCCCTCCGGTTCGACCGGGCGACTGGCGCATGCGCGTTTCAGGAACTGCTCATTGTTGAGCCTGAATGGCTTCGGTTGCGGGTAACGGTCATCCAAACGCCTTTGGCGGTCGCCCTCTGGCACGTGGCCTTCCGGCTTCGTCCACTGGTCGGCTATCTCTATCGGGCTGAAAATCGCCGCGATGCGTCTCTCCAGGGTTTTCTCAGTTTGCTCTTCGGTGTCGCGATCCGAAAAGACAATGCGTTCACTCGACTCATAGCCGTCCCAGCTCTCTTCGAATTCGACCGGCCCGCCGAAGCACTGAGCGAAATCAATCGCCATTGCTCTGCATCCCCTATCTGTTCTTTATCGAGCTTACTATGCGTTACCAGGCTATTGTTTTCGATTGCGATGTGGATCTACAACGGCTGCAAAATGCTGGTCACGCTCGATGTCGCTGAGCTGTTGATGGACGATGACGGTCTCTACTTCACCTGCCCCATGTGCCACCGAATAACCGTCTGTGAACTTCGCCCGGCGAACGTCCGCTGCACTTTTGCAACGAGCCGTTGACGTTTCGGCGCGCGGCGGTCCGCTTGGGGTGGCGCAGAGACGTTCGAGATGCCCAGCGTAGCGCGCTTAGCGTACGAAAAGTCCGTTTTGGTGATGAACCGCTGCCCCGCGATCGAAATCCCCCGCCTGGGGTTGCCGCCGATCCAGGTTGCGGGCGGGTGAGCTTAGGCTCAGAATGATCCACCGAGGGTGCCCGTCGCCGGGCGACCCGGCAACCGTCAGGGAGGTAAGTCATGCGTATTATGGTGAAGTTCTCGTTTTCTGCTGATGCCGGCAACTCCGCCATCCGCGCCGGCAAATTAGAAAAAGTCTTCCAACAGCTAACAGAGGATCTGAAGCCCGAAGCCGCTTATTTCCACGCCGAGAATGGCGACCGGGGCGGCTTCTTCATCGTGAACATGGCGGAATCATCGCAGATTGCCGATACCGCCGAGCGGCTCTTCTTTGGTTTGAACGCCAAGATCGAACTCGTGCCGGTCATGAATGCCGATGACCTGCGCAAAGGTCTGGCGGGCGTGCAGGAAACGATCCGCCGCTACGGCTGAGTCCCCCTGGACGATGACCTCGCCCTTGCCGGCCGCCGCGTCGTAGTCGCGCTCGAGCCATAAGCGGGCATAGCACCGGAACGGAGCCAGCTTCTGATGGTCGCCGCGCAAGATCGCGTCGGCCTCGACGATCTCGGGCACGACGTCGGGGCCGTAGTTGAGGTTCATGGCGAAGACGCAGCGCGAGCGGTTGTCGGCAGTGCCGAACCGCTCGCGCACGGCCTCCTTGGCGCGTTCTAGGCGCTTCTCGAGCTGGCCGAGGATCTGCCGGCCGCGCTCCACCATCCCCCGCACCACGGCGATGCCGTCATAGCCCGATGCCGTCATAGCCGCGCCGATCGGCAAAGGCGGCCGTTTCGTAATCGGGGTACCGTCAAGATTCGGACGTTTACGTACGCCAACGGCGAAACTGTCAGATTTGGTCCTGAGACTTTGCAGCGAGGGTGTCAATTTACGTTGGAAATACCCTTAATCTGACGCGTTCCCCGCCGGGCTCTGACGTCCGGCTGAAGTACGCTTCAACTGGACGACACGCAGGATTATGAGTCAGCAGTCGGCCAAGTGCGGCCCTTTGGCCGCTGATCCGCGCAGCCATTCGAGCGTCCGCTCTGCTCCATCAACCGGCTTATGATCGAAGCCAGCGAATTATCCTTTTCCGCTGATCGATATCATTCGTACATCTTGAGCATCTCCGCCAGCGCTCCTTCGATTATCCTGTTCGACAGACTCGGGTCATTCACGGCGCGAGCGAGCGCTATTGAACCAACGCAGGTGCTGAAGATCATCACCGCTTTAGCATGGGCGTCTTCTGTATCCGGCAAAGACTGTGCGAGCAAAGCGATGATCTCACTGACACGTTCGGTGAATGCCTCGCGGGTTGCTTCGGGCGCGCGCGGTACGTCGTTGACTAGCGCTGAAATTGGGCAACCTCTGCCGAGGTTGTTCCGATGGCTTTCCGACACATATGTGCCTATCGCGCGCTCAGGCGCCGTCTTGAGCCCGTCCTGAATATGCTCGATGTCCTGCAATGCCATGATGAAAGCCTCCGTCACGAGCGCATCGCGTGACTCGAAATGCTTGTAGAAGCCGCCGACGGTTAAGCCGGCTTCTTTCATGATGTCGCCGACACTGATTCCCTCAATGCCGCGCTCGCGCAAACGCCGTGCGGCGACCTGCACAATCCGCTGATGCGTGGCCAGTTTGTTACCTTGTGAGTGCCCCATTTTCCAGTCTCAAAGATGCATTGTGCTACGAGTCAACCTGAGGCAATGCCGTTCGCCCGGCGCTCCCGCAGCAGCGGTTAGGTCTCGCCCGACGACCTCACAATTGCCGTCAGTTGCAAAGTCCTGGCAATGCGAAAACCGAGCTCCCGATACAGACGAACGGCGGAAACATTATTCGTGAACACATGAAGGAACGGTATTCTGTCGCGTTCCTGGATGGTTGCCGCCAGGTGCTCCATCAACAGTCGACCCAACCCTCGGCCGCGCCACTCGGGGTGCGTGCACACGGCGCTGATTTCGACGTACTTGCCGGCAGTCATTCGTTCGCCCGCCATCGCCACCAGCCGGCCGCTCTCCCTGACGCCAAAGAAGTGACCCAATTCGTTGGTCCGGGCGTTGAATGGTCCAGGCTCCGTCATTTCGGCGAGTCGGAGCATATCAGGTGTGTCGTCGACACCGAGTCGCACGATCCGCTCATCGGACGATACGGTGAACCTGTTGGCGGCAACCATCTGATTTGCAACAGCCTCGCGCACCACGTCGAAGCCGGGCGGCAAGTCCGGTTTGGCCGCCGTGAAGAATGAAAGGCGCTGTCCCGGCTGGAGCATTGCTGCAACTTGAGAGACGCTTTGCGCGGTGTAATTTTGCGCGGCCCCGAACGGCGCAAATTCCGGGCGATACCGGGCTCCGCCTTCGCAGCGCTCGATGAAGGCCGGAGGCGCTTCGCTCAGAGCGATCCATACGGGATTGGCGAGGTATTCCTCGGTCCCGATCTCACTGGCTGCATCAATGTGGGAGGACTGCATGACAAGCTCCTGTTTTGTTCGTCTTCTCTGCTGTGGAATCGCGGTCAGGCGAACCGTGCCGCGTGCTTCCTGATAAAAGCCTGGACCGTCATCGGCGGAGTACCGGTCAAATCCTCAATGAAGGAATTGGTGCCGGCGAAAACGCCTTCCTGGTAATCGACGGCAACCGACAGGAGATGCTGCGTGAAAGTGTCGCTGAATTTTGCATCCGTATTCAGGCGCTTTTTGAACAGATCGAGATCGACTGGTTGGTACGAGACCGTCCTACCCAACGCCTTGCTCATCTCCGCCGCAATCTCATGGTGATTCATCTCGACCGGCCCGTAGAGCGGATAGACCTTGCCCGCGTGCGACGCCGGATCGCGAAGGATCGCGGCAATCACCCGACCCTGATCCTCGGCTGCAATCGGCGCATGGCGCCCTTCGCCAAAAGGCAGACGCAGCATCCCGTCTTTTTTGACGGACGCGACTTGACCCGGGTAGGTCAACCATTGAGCGAAGAACGTGGGGCGCAGATGCGTGACCGGCGTGCCGGCCCAGTCGAACACCTGTTCCGAGATCCAATGGTCTCGCGCGGCATGGCTTTTCGCTTCACGGCGAGCCGAAATCTGCGACATGTTCACAATCGATTCGATTCCGGTCTCACGGGCGGCCTGTGCAAACGAAGCGCTGGCCGCTATCCCACCAGCTTCGATCGGATAAACGAAATAGGCCGATGAGATGCCTTGAAGAGCGCGTGCGACGTCGTCGATGTCCGAGAGATCGCCAACCAGCACCTCGACGCCCTGTGCGCGCAGCCGCTCTGAGCGAGCGTCCTCGCGTCGCACCAGGGTTCGTACCTGTTCGCCTGCAGCTAAAAGGGCCGTTGTCGCTGCTCCGCCCGTGTCACCAGTCGCGCCTGCGATAAAAAATTTACGAAAAGCCATTTGAAAGCTCCGCTCGATTCGTTAATTGGGAGGGTGATGAACGTTTCAGTCACCGGATCTGAGCTGGAGTATAGTCATAATCCTGAACGACGATAGATCAGAATTCCGTACTAGTCTTTTGCGGAATGCCGTTCTCGAGGCGGGCGGCAAGTGGGTCACGCTGCGCTTGCGAACTCACGCTGCAAATGGAATCGAAAACCGCGTCCTTTCTGGACGACCGACCACCGGAGAATGCTCCTGCCATGATCGCCCACACGTTCGCCTCACCCCGCCATTCCACGCGCTATTGGGAGGCCGGGCCCGCCGAGGGGCCACTGATGATCTTCCTTCACGGCTGGCCCGGGCTCGGTCTGATGTGGCGCGCGCAGATCGAGGCTTTCGCGTCGGAGGGCTGGCGCTGCATTGCACCGGACATGCGCGGATACGGCGGCTCATCGACACCAGGCGCGCCCGATGCCTATGCAGTCAAAGAGATCGTTGACGATATGGTCGAGCTTCATGACCATCTGGGCGCAAGTCCGGCAATATGGGTCGGCCACGACCTCGGAAGCCCGGTGGCCGGGGCGCTCGCTGCGCATCACGCGAAGCGCAGCCGTGCGGTTGTGTTCGTCTCCGTTCCGTATATGCCCGAGAGCTTCGGGTTGCGCAGTCTGCTGCCCCTGGTCGATCGCACGCTCTATCCCGCCGACCAGTATCCGGACGGGCAATGGGACTACTACCGCTTCTATCTGACGCATTTCGATCAGACCGTTACTGACTTCAATGCCGACATAGCTGCGACACTGGCGGCGATCTATCGGTCTGGAGACCCGAAATCCGTGGACCGCATCTATCGCTCTGCGCTGGTCTCGCGCAATGGAGGCTGGTTCGGGTCGGCACGTCGCGCGCCGACGGTGGCGCCGGGACGCGGCGCTCTGGCCGTCGGCTGACTTCGACGCGCGATCTCAGGAATCTGTTCATAAGCATGCGGGCCCGACAATGCACGCCCCTTCAATCCGGCGACCGCGTTTCGCACGCCTTCCATCACGGCCGCAAATCCGTCGAGTTCGGCGCGCCGTTCCCACATCGCGATCAGCGCCTTCTCTTGCGGCGTCGTGCCTAGCAATGCGGCCTTCGCGGGATACGCGTCCTCGATGTAGCGCCAGATTGCAGGGACTTCGCCGATCGCCGTGCCGTCTTGGAGTACAAGCGTCGGAACCTGTCGGCGAGGATTGATCGCGACGTACGCATCGGAGAAATACTCTTTCGCCCCAAAGTCCACCGCTTTCGTCGGAATCTCAATGCCTTTTTCGGCAAGAAAAATGCGGACTCGACGAGCGTTGGGAGAAGCCTTGGATTCGTAAAGCATGAGATCGGTATTCATGTACTGGTCCAGTTCGATGAGAAGAGCTGACTCGCCCGCAAAGCAGTCGCTACGCAGGCGAGCATGTCAGGTCGCATTAGCCTGCCGTCTTGCCGCCGTCGACCGTCAGGATCTGACCGGTGACGAACGCGGCGCCGTCGGCAGCGAGATAGAGCACCGCTGTGGCGATGTCGTCGGGCTTGCCGATGCGCGCGAGCGGCACCGTGGCGGCGAGCGCTGCCTTGTTTTCGGCGGTGCTGGTGAAGCGGTCCAGCATTCCCGTGTCGGTCGGCCCCGGCGCGACTGCGTTGACGCGAACACCCGTCGATGCAACTTCAAGCGCGGCCGATTTCGTGATGCCTTCGACGGCGTGCTTGCTGCCTGCATAGACCGATGCAAACGCAGCGCCTTCGTGACCGTAAGTCGACGAAATGTTGACGATGCTGCCGGCCTTTTGCGCGGTCATCACGCGCAGTTCATGCTTGAGACTCAGCAGCGTTCCGAGGACGTTGGTGTCGAACGTGTCGGCATAACTGTCGGCGGTCTGCTCGACGACGGGCCCAGGCCGACCTTCGGTGCCGGCGTTGTTGACGGCCACGTCCAGCCGGCCGTAGCGGGCGACGGTTTGATCCACGAGGTTGCGGACTTCGTCGCCGCCCCGGCTTGTTGCGATTCTCGAACGCCTCCATCAACACTTCAAGTACCTAGAGGAACAGATCGGTGAGATTGACCAGGAGCTCGCACGTCAGCTCGCTGAGGACGAAGTTGGACAGCGCCTGATGAGCATCCCGGGAGTCGGCCCAGTCACCGCAAGCGCCTTGGCCGCAAAAATGGGCGACGCAAAGCAGTACGGACGCAGTCGCGATTTTGCGGCATCGGTTGGGCTCGTCCCCCGGCAATACACCACGGGCGGCAAGACCAATCTTCTCGGGATCAGCCGACGTGGCGACAAAAATGTCAGGCGCCTGCTCGTCCTGTGCGCCCGAGCCTACATGCGATTTGCGACGACTGAAAATTGATGACGTGAACGGCACACCGGCCTGACGAAGAACCTGAGTGCCAAAGAGGCTTTTCGAAGCCGATCCACTGTTAAGGATCATCAGGCGCGAATCTCATCGTGGCGCGGGGAGCAATCCCCACAACGACGCCGAATAGCTTTAGGCAAGCCAAACTCGCCATCGAAAATCAGGGTTGCAAAAACGGGGTGGACCATAGATTTGGCACATTGATGCCGTTCGGTCCCGGGGGCCCTCAATCGTGCCCGTTTCCCCGAAGGGAGGCGGGCGTCCATTCCATCTCAGTCGACAACAGCCGACGCCATCCGACCATTAGGAACGAATGGGCCCAAGCCTTTCATCGGGCACTAAAGGCTGATCTCCTTACGGTAGGCGCTCGTGTATCTTGTATGCCCCTTGAAGCATCCCTGGCAAGATCCCTCTTGGGCTCGCATCACGAATGACAGCCTGAGTTTGTCGTCAAGCCGTCACTAGGCCATCCTCGAACGATTCGATAAGATCGGCGGGGACGACACGATAGACCGCAGCTCAGGGACCGGCTCGGACAGTGCTTTAAGATCCGGCGCAGGTCGCCGCAGCGCGTCGTCCGTAGCAAATGCCGCTTCGAGCGCCTCCGAAATGTCCAGCAACCGCCCATCTCCACGCGCTGGGCCGACCAACTGCACACCAAACGGCATGCCGGCATGATCGACCCCGCACGGCAGCGACAACGCCGGATTGGTCATCAGCGAAACGAGGTAAGTCAGTCCCAGCCAGCGATAGTACGTATCGAGCGGCTTGCCATTGATCGCTTCGAGATGCCATTGGGACCACGGAAATGGCGTGACGGACACCGTCGGCGAAACGATCACGTCATAGTGCTGCACGAGCGACTGGAAGCGTCGATACAGCGTCGTTTGCATCTTGTGCGCCCAAACGGCGTCGCCGAGCGTCATCGATGCGCCCAGCTCGAAGTTCGCGCGCGTATTGGGTCCAAGCTGCGACGGATCGCGCTCATAGATTTCCGCGAACTGCGCAACGAAGTTCTGCGCGCGCACTACGTCGAAGCATCGGTCGATGCCGCTCATGTCGATGCATACCGGTTCGCACACCGCCACGTGCCGTGCGATCTTGTCGACCTTCGCGCGGAACGTCGCGCGGGATGCGCCGTCGAGCGCGCATACCCCGAAGTCATCGGTAAAGCCGATGCGCAGCCCCGACGCATCGATCGGACGGCGCTGCGCAAGCGCGGCCGAATCGACGTCGTAAGATAGCGGATCGCGCGCGTCGAAGCCAGCCTGCGCGGCAAGCAGCAACCGCACATCGCCGACGGTACGTGCCATCGGGCCGCTCACGGTAATCGGTGCCCACCCGAGTTCGCGCCGGTCGCCCGGCACGAGTCCCGGCGATGGCCGCAGTCCCACAATCCCGCAGACCGCGGCTGGAATGCGCAGCGATCCGCCCGTGTCCGAGCCGGTGCAGAGCGGGAGCATGCCGGTTGCGAGCGCTGCGGCCGATCCGCCCGACGACCCCCCCGCGTTCAGCAGCGGCGCAAAGGGGTTGCCCGTCGCGCCCCAGACGTCGTTGCGGGTGTTCGCACCCGCGCCCATTTCGGGCGTGTTGGTCTTGGTTGTCACGATGGCGCCCGCCGCCCGAATGCGTGCGACCATCCCGTTGTCCTCGTCCGGAACGTTTGCGCGGAAGAGCTTCGAGCCATACGTCGTGAGTACGCCGGCGGTCTCTTCCAGATCTTTCACGCCGATGGGCACGCCATGCAGCGAGCCGAGCGGCTCGCCACGCATCACCGCCGCTTCCGCGCGACGCGCTTCGTCGCGCGCACGTTCGAAACACGTCGCCGCCATCGCGTTGACGGCAGGGTTAATCGCTTCGATGCGCGCGATGCACGCGTCAAGCAGTTCGACTGGCGAGATACTGCGATCGCCGATCAGTCGGCGCGCATCGACGGCGGAGAGAGAGACGAGAGAGTCGTGCGTCATGGGCATCAAGGAGGAATCGGATAAGAGCTCAAGCCGCCGCTGGCGAAGGCAAGGCCTGCTCGACACAGGCGATGATCGCATCGCGCGTGTTCTCGAGATGCGCGTACGTCTGCTCATGCACGGCGCGCATATCGCGGGCGCGGTAGGCGTCGAGGAGATCGGCATGCTCGCGGTTGTTGCTGTCGAGGATATCGCTTTTGACGTGCATCGAGAGGGACACGTAAGGCCGCGCGACCAGCGACAGCCCTTCGACCAGTTCAGAGAGACGCGTGCCGGCGGCGCTCGCCATCAGATGCTTGTGGAACTCCTCATTGAGGATTGCCCATCTCTCGGACGACAATGTCGCGCACATTTCATCATGCACCTTTTCGGCGGCGGCGAGGTCGCCATCGGTGGCATGCCTGCAGGCGCGTTGGGACAGCATCGGCTCGAGCACCATGCGCAGTTCGTAGATTTCGCTGACGTCCGCGGCCGTGAGCGCGCGCGTGACGACGCCCTTGTTGGGGTCGATCGAGACCAGCCCTTCCGCGCGCAGGTCGCGGAACGCTTCGCGCACCGGCGTCGTACTGACGCTGAGGCGTTTGGCGATCTCTTCCTGCCGCAGCCGCGAGTTCGGTGGATACACGCCGCTTAGAATCTCGGCGCGCAACGTGCCGAGCACGTATTGCTGAATCGTACGAAAGGGCTGGCTCATGTTCGTCTCCGTGAGCGGTCGTTATCGTATGTTGCGCATTTCGTCGATCAAATGGTGACGGCGCGTCTTTCGAACTTCAGCATGCTTTCGATGCGCGCGGCAACGCGCAGCAGCTTCGCATCATCGCCGAAAGCGCCGACGATCTGGAAGCCGAGCGGCAGATTTGCATCGCTCCAGCCGGAAGGCACATTGACGGCGGGCGCCCCCATCAGGCTCCAAGGTGCGCAGAAACGGGCGTCGCCCGTATCGGCGTGTCCGTGGGGCGCTTCACCGCTGGCGGGCAAGGTCACGAGCGCGTCGCAGCCTTGCAGCAGCGCGGCAGACTGCGAGCGCACCTGCGCCTGCAACAGCAAGGCTTGCTGATAGCGCTCGAGCGGCATCGCCTGGCCTTCGGACAACAGCACGCGCATGTGTTCGCTCATCAGCGCGGGCGCGCGTGCGGCTACATCGCCGACGGCGCGATACGCCTCGACCGCGAGAATCGTCAGTGTCGCTTCGCGCATTTGTGGCAGGTCCGCGCCGTAGTCCAACTCGACGATGCGCGCGCCGCCTTCGCTCAGCGTCCGCAGCGATGCATCGAAGTTGGCGTGTTGATGCGGCGCGATGAGTTCGTCCCAGAACGGCGTGCGAACGACGCCGAGCGTGAGCGCGGAAGTGTCGCGCGGAAAGTGATCGCGCCACGCCGCTTCGCTTTCGACTGCCTGAAGAGCGCCTTCGACGAACAATGCATGCGCGACGGCGACATCGTCGACGGATCGCCCGAAGAATCCGACGTGATCGAGCGACGCAGCCAGCGGATGCACGCCTTCGCCCGGCACCGCGCGATACGACGGCTTGTAGCCGACGATGCCGCAATACGCGGCCGGGCGAATGATCGATCCGACCGTCTGCGTGCCGATGGCGAGCGGCACGATGCCCGCTGCGACGGCCGCCGCCGATCCGCTCGACGAGCCGCCCGGCGTGTGCGCACGGTTCCACGGGTTGACGGTCGCAGCCGGTCCGCGCCAGGCGAATTCGGTCGTCGCGGTCTTGCCGAAGACCGTCCCGCCGAGCGCGCGGATCATCGACACGATGCGCGCGTCGCGCTCGGGCCGATGCCCGTCGTAAGCCGGCGAGCCGTAGCCCGTGGGCATGTCGGCGGTATCGGCGAGATCCTTGACTCCGATGGGCACGCCCACGAGCGCACGCGCCACGGTGCCGCGCACGGCGTACGTATCCGGCCGATGCACGAAGGCCCGAAGCCACGGCTCCAGCGCATCGGCGCGGGCCTGCGCGTCCAGCAGCGTCGCGCGCGCGGCGGCTTCGTCGTGACGATTAGCGAGCAGTGTCGTGAGCAATGATTGATCTGATCGATTCATCGCTACTTGCTCGCGGCTGCGGCGAACGTGTTGTCGACGCCATTGGCGTAAGTGATTGCGCCGGGTTTGATGTTGCCGATCGACTCCTGCAGATCGAGCGCATTGCGGAAGGCCTGCTCGGAAATATCGGGCGTGGCCGCATAGATCTTCTGATCGATGAGACGCTGCACCGCCGAATCGACGATCTTCGGATCGAGCGATGGGAATTCGGTGCGCGCGACGCTCTTCGCCGTGTCGTGCGATTGCTGAATCAGAGCTTCGGCTTCACCGATCGACTTCACGAACGCGGCTACCATCTTCGGCTTGCTCTTGACGGTGAGAGAGAGCGTGTCGATGGTCGAGAACGCATAGCCGCCCGGATACGCCTTCGGGAACGCATACACGATGCGATAACCCTGCGCGAGCCCCGTTTCCGCTTGCGGCATATAGAGCGCGGCGGCTTCCGAGCGCCCCGCCATCACCGGCGCGAGTTCGGTGCCGATCTGCACGGTGTTCATCTTCACGTCCGCGAGCTTCTGTTCGCTGATGAGCCGTTGCAGCAGATACGTGCTCGTCGACGGCGGCAGTGCGGTCGAGACGCTTTTGCCTGCGAGATCGCCGACGCCCTTGACCGTCGAATCCTTCGGCGCGATCACCCACACCGGCACGCCGGCGACCACGTTGGCCACGTTCACGAGCGATGCGCCCTTGAGGTTGGCGAGCATGGCGGTCATCGGGTCTTGCAGCGAGAAGTCCGCATGACCGCCGATCACCGCTGCAACGCCCGCCGCGCCGCTGCCCGCAGTGACCTTCTGCACGGCAAGGCCGTTCTTCTCGAAGATGCCTTTGTCGATAGCCACATAGAGCGGCAGGTACTGGATCGACTGAAATGCCTGATAGATGACCACCGGCTCGGCGGCCTGAGCGCTCGTCGCGCCGATTCCGGATGCGACCAGACATGCGGCCGCGATACTATTGAGCAGAGCATGTGTCTTCTTCATTTTTTCTTCCAGGAAATGATCTTCGCTTCCGCGAGTTGAACGATCCAGCTGAGAACCGAGGCCATCAAGGTCAGCACGATGATGCCGAGCCAGACGGTATTGAGATCGAAGAGCGAGCCCGCGACGAACACCGCGTGACCGAGCCCCGACTGCGATGCAATGTATTCGCCGACGACCGCGCCGATCAACGCGAAGCCGATGTTCACGCGCAGCGTCGAGAAGATCCACGGCAGCGCGCTCGGAACGATGAGCTTGGTGAAGATCATCGACGGCTTCGCCTTGAACGAATGGAAGAGATTGAGCAGGTCCTTGTCGACTTCACGCGCGGCGGCGCAGGACGAGATCATCGCGACGGCGAATGTGGAGATGCCGGCGAGCCATATCTTCGACGAGGCGTCGGAACCGAACCAGATCACGATGAGCGGTCCGAGCGCAATCTTCGGAATACTGTTGAGGATGACGGACAATCCTTCGGCGACACCCGAGACTGTCGGCAGGAACCACAGCAGCAGGCCGAGACCGATCCCGAGGCCGCTGCCGATGGCGAGACCCGCCAGCGTTTCATAGAGCGTGACCCAGGTGTCGGACACGAGCGTGCCCTGCGTCAGCCCGATGACGGCGGCCTCATAGATGCCGGACGGCGAGCCGAGCAGCTTGCCGTTGATCCAGCCCGCGCTAACGGCAAGTTGCCAGGCAACGACCAGCGCAACGACGATACCGAAGACGGCGCCCGTCGTGCCGAACTTGCGGCGCGTACGGCGTACGGCTTTCCTTGGCGTGACGTTGGTGGACAGAACGGCTTCAGTCATGGACGGCTCCTGCAAGGATGCTCGATGGAGCGACTTCATCTGCGTCGCGCGAGGTGACGTGTCCGCGCAAACCGTTCCAGACACGCGCGTGATAGCCGCGGAACTCGGGCGCCTCGCGCGCGGAGACGGCATTGCGCGGTCCGTGCGTCGTCAGTTCGATGTCGATCTGGTCTTCGATGCGTGCGGGCCGCCCGCCAAGCAGGATCACCCGATCGCTCATCGCGATGGCTTCTTCGATGTCGTGCGTGACGAGCACGACACTCGTGCCGCTTTGCGCACGCAGCGCGATGATGTCGTCCTCGAGTGCGAGACGCGTTTCGTAGTCGAGCGCGGAGAAGGGTTCGTCGAGCAGCACGAGCGTCGGATCGACGAGCAGTGTGCGCGTGAGCGCAACGCGCTGTCTCATGCCGCCTGAGAGCGAATGCGGATAGGCATCGGCGACGGCGCCGAGCCCGTAGCGCGCGAGCATCTGCCGCGCACGGGCGACATCATCGGGCCGGACCTTGCGATACAACTCAATGCCGAGCAGCGCGTTTTGCAGCACCGTGCGCCACGGCATCATCAGGTCCTTCTGCAACATATAAGCGATGCGGCCCGCTTCCCCATCTGCGCGTCTGCCGACCGATATCTCGCCTGACTGCGGCGTGAGCAGGCCTGAAATGAGATTGAAGAGGGTGCTCTTGCCCGCGCCGCTTCGTCCGACGATGGACACGATCTCGCCATGTCCCACGGAGAAGTCGAGCCGGTCGAAGATGGTCACGGTCGAGCGATCGGGCGATTGAAATCCGTGACTGAGCTGCCGCACGCGCAGCGGTTCCGCGAACGTGTTGACTGTTGCGTTCGATCCCTTCATGTCGTTCCTCGCAAGGTCTCGTACTGATGAAGTAGTTGCTGCAATGCATAATGCACAATCAAAAATCGGAAGCTGTCCTCGTCAAAAAAGTTTTTTCTCGGTGGACTCGCATGGGATGCGTCGGTGCGCAAGCTTGGTGCCGCTGCGCCTCTGCAGTGCGCGTCGCTGTGCGAATCGGTGCATGTTGCGATGAAACTGTGCGGGGCGAGGCGTGAATTCAATGGCACATTAATCGCTTCGTGCAAGTCTCTGGAACGACGTTCATTCCGTTGGAAAGCCACTGCAAAGAGACGATTGCAAAGACAGGAAGTGTTCGATCCGTGCACGAGCGATCAGCTGATAGCCGCCCGAATCGTCAGCTTGCTCGACGGCGACAGCCTTGATGCTGTCTATCGCGACTGGCCGCGTTCGGACGCCGCACCGATGGCGCGTGTCTCGAGAAGCGCTGACACCGATCGATGGCGAAGCGCGGCGCGCGCTGCTCGACGAGGCGCGAGATCGCGGCTGGGAGACTTACGTCGACGATTGCGCGAACCTGTTCTTTCGTCGCAACGGACTCGAGGATCTGCCACCGGACCTGACCGGCAATCGATACATACGCAGGCGGACGCCTGGACGGCGCTTACGGCGGGCTGGCAGGGCTCGAAGTGCTTCGCGCGCTGGATCGAGCGGGCATCGCGACACGGCATCCTGTCGAGGTCGTCGCGTGGACGAACGAGGAAGGCAGTCGTTTTGCGCCCGGCGCGGGGGCTCGAGTGCGTTCGTCGATCCCGCGTTGCTCACGGCTACCGCGAATCGCGCGACGCCGGAGGCATCCGGTTTGGAGATGCGCTGGATGAAGCGCTTGCGGCAACGCCCGTCATTGCGGTTACGTGAAGACCCGCTATCGTGGTTTGATGAAGAACAGCGCCCAGATCACCACGCTTCGGGGAAGTCGAAGGACGCGATCGGACAGCAGCTCGCCGGTGAGAAATGCGACGGGAATAACGCCTGCCCCCGCGAAATGACGCCTAATGCTATCAGCAACCTCCTTGCCAGTGGCTCCGTCGCGCAGCCGGATAACGGTGACGATGAGATCGGGAATGCGGCTGTCATCGGCGAGGATGACGTCAAATCCATCCATCGATTCTGCGGCGTGCACGAACGCGCCCGCGCTCGCGGCACGTTTCAGTGGAATGGTGACGAGCAAACCGACGACATACATCATCGGCACCATCGTGGCGTGCGCAATCACCGACTCCACGCGCGCGTCGACGCTCTGGCCGCTGGGCTTGAAATAGAGCATGACCAGGTAACTGACAACGCATAGCCCGATCAGCCACGCCGCCGTGATCCCTCGGAGCCGGAATGCCATGAATATCATGAAAAGGGAAAACGTCAGGATCGGATACGCTTGCCGCCAAGCCAGGTCGCCCGGATAGATCTGCACCATTCTCAGGACCGCGCACCAGCAACTGATCGTCCAGACACTGAGCAGCTCGACGGCCCTCCGCTCGACGAAATAGCATCGTTGAGATCCAGAACTGAGGGATCTATACACGCCGACGACGGTGAAGGTGACGGTTCGATAGTCGAAACATCCTTCTGGCCCGCGCCCCTCACCTAGCTGCCTCGGTAAAGCTCGACCATCTTCGCTGCTTCGCCATTTTTCTGGAAATCCTCCAGCTCGCGCATCACCTGCTCGCGTGTTTTGCCGGGGAAAACAGGATCTGCCGATGTGGCAGCCGGAACCCCGACCGCCGGAGCCTGCTGGGTGCTGCCAGCCGATACGGACTCCTGCTGATTGGTCGCTGATTGGGCGAAGCATCCATCTGCTGTCACTCCAGCCACCACGACAAGACAGACGGTAACCGATTGATAAAGTTTCATGAGAGTGCTCCTTCGAAGTTTAAGAGATCGGCCTGTTCACTCTCTCGCCGACCCACAGCATTCTTCGCACGAGCCAACGCAGATTCGGCCTCCTTGCGACGATCAGCCGATCCAGGTGCACTCGATGACTGCCCTGTCAGCGTTGCTGTCATATTCATTCTTGGTCAGCCGAAACGCCATCGCAACGCACATGCGTAGGCGATGAACAACCACCGTCGGCGAAAGATGTATGCACTGTCGATGTCCGATCCCAATCCCGATCCCGATGACGTGTCGGACATTCGCCTCCCGACGGCGGTCCTTCCTGAACGGTCCAGCTGCGGGCACGTCACGTCGCTGATACATTTGTGGCTGATGGTAGGGATGGCGACCTGCTATTCTGTTTTTATCGCACCGCGGCTACGGACGAGGGCGTTGTGCATCCGTGGCCTTCGACATCGCTTTCGCTGCAATTCGCCGCATTGCTCCGTTAGCCACGATCGGTGGAGATCTTTCCAGCCAGTGGTGCGGCGATAAAGCTCATCGATGTGGAGCACTATCCCACGGTGATTTTTCTGGTCCGGCAGGCCTTATGAAATTGTCAGGCTTCGTGGTACGCAAGTTTGCCTCGGCAGATCTCGAGCGCGCGTTCCGTACTGACTATGCGCGCCGCTACGCCGGCCAACGCAGGCTGGCTGGCGCCGCCAGCCTCCTGCTGTGGATCCTGTTTGCTCGCCGCGATTGGTGGCTGCTGAACCGGGTCGATCCCAGCATCATCTTTCACGTTGGCTATCTGCGGCTCGCAGGTGCCGTGGGTATGGCTGTGCCGATATGTTTGATGTGGGGACCGCGTGCCTTTGACGAACGCTGGGTGGTCGGATTGCTTTGCGTATGGATGCTGAGCTGCTGGTTCACCCTCTTGCAGTTGATGGAGCTTTACCCGGCGGCCCTGGCTTTCCGGGAAGTATTCCCCGAATTTTTACTTGTCCTTTTCACGATATTCACATTGCTCCGACTTCGAGCAATCACGGCAGCGTGGTTAGTCGGGCTGGGCGTTGTAAGCTTTCACCTTACCCTTTCTCTCTGGCCACGGACGGGCGCTTCCACGGTGGGCGCTGGCTGGGCGTCCCGTGGGTCTGTGTTGGCCATCATGTATTTTATGGGCGTTGTCATCTGCATTCAGTTTGAACGCGCTGCCCGCCGTGAATTTATGTTCAGGCGGACTTTGCGCGCAGCAAGCGCACGCGTTCAGGCGGCGTCCTCCGCTGTCAAACGGCAGAATGAACGCATGAGAGAGCTGGTCAGAGAGAAGGAACGGTTCTTTTCATCGGCCTATCACGACATCCAGCAGCCGCTCGCCGCAATCAACCTCTTCATCCGCAGCGCGCGGACAAAGCTCGAAGCTGGTCACGCCGCAACGCATGATCTCGACGTCATCGAGGAGACGGCAGGCGACATCCTCGACATGTTCAAGAACATTCAGGACTACAGCGAACTAGGTTCGTATGTTCCAAGCCTGTCGCCGATCGATACACAAGCCGTGCTGGCCGATGTTTTTGAACAATATCTTGAACCGGCGAGATCGCAGGGCATCGAAATCAGAAGCACCATGCGCTTGCGCCGCCCGCCGCCCATTGAAAGCGACCGCTCGCTGTTCAAGCGGGTATTGTCCAACCTCGTATCGAACGCGATCAAGAACACCCGCACGGGAGGCGTCGTTATCGGGTGGGTGGAGGTCGGCGAACGGCTTCGCATCGACGTCTGGGATACGGGCGTCGGTATCTCGCCCGCACATCGGGATGCGATATTCGCCGAGTACTATCAGATTGACAACCCGGGCCGCGATCGCTCGAAAGGCTTGGGGCTCGGGCTGTCCATCGTCCAACGGGTCATTGGGATTCTGCCGGGGCACAGCTTGAGGTTCTATTCGGTCGAAGGGCGCGGGTCGCACTTTTCCCTGTACGCTCCAATTTCGATGATGACGCCGGTCATCGGGACGGAGGACCGAAAGGATGATGCATACACGTCCGTGCTCAAGGGCAAATACGTCCTGCTTTGCGACGACGAACCGACCGTTCTCGAAGGTCTGCGGCGGCTGTTTATCAGCGCGGGCGCACTCGTGGATACTGCCGGGTCAATGACGGGCTTCGAAGCGATTCTGGCCGATGAAGGCCGCGCACCCGACGTCCTCGTCACCGATATACGGCTGCGCGAAGGGCCAAACGGCATTGAGCTTGCCGAACGGATCAGGCGGCGTTTCGACTGGGCGGGCGCGCTGCCCGTTGCGTTCATCACGGGCGAGCTGATTTCCCCGCCATCACTTCGCGATTTTTCCCAGCCTTTCGTGTTGCTGCGCAAGTCTTCCGCGCCAGAAAACACGCTCGTTGAAGTCAGCCGGTTCGTTGCCGCCCAACAGCCGGCAGACTTTTGTCATGTGCGGGATCCGTGACTGGCGGAACGCCAAGTTTGATCCCTCTATCTGCAAGCATCACGATCAATTCCGTACGGCGCCGCAGATTGAAATGCGCGAGCAGATGACTGATGTATTTCCGTACGGTAATGTCCTCGAGCCCCATTTTCAGCGCGATGACCTTGGATGGAAGCCCGCGCACCAGCCACGCCAAGGTTTCGAACTCTCTCGGAGTCAGTCCCAGTTCAGATGCGGTGCTCATTTCTGAGTTGCCTCCCGACTGCGGGTTCCGAGGTTCATCCGCGGGGGCGTCGTCTGTGCTCATGTCACGCCTGAGCGTCGCGATGCTTGACGCAGGCAGGAATACGCCGCCGGCCAGCACTGCGCTTATCGCCGCATGAAGCGCTTCAGGAGATGACGATTTGGGCACATATCCCATGGCGCGAAGTTCGATGCATCGGCCAATGGTTTCCACGCTACCGTCGGCCGAGATCACAATCACCGGTAAAGACGGGCGCGACTCCTTCAATTCGGCAAGCGCGTCGCAACCGTGACCATCGGGAAGGTCGAGATCGAGAAAAACGATGTTCAGGAATTCGCCGAGCGCATGATTCAAACCTTGTGACAACGTACTCGCGTGCAGCAACTCGATGTCCGGAAAGATCTGTCTCAGCAGAAGCGCCAGTCCGGCTCTGAACAGTTCGTGATCGTCGACGATCAGCACGCGCATTCCATCGTCTCCCAGAACCGCTTTCGAAGCGGGCCGCAATGACGCAGCGGATGATGCTACATCCGTGGCGGTCTTGCATTGTGTCAGACCAATAGTACATGCAGTGTACCGATGCCCCGGACGGCGACGGCTGATCAATAGGACATTGCCTCGAATGTGGCGGTTTTTGCCCGTCGTTCGGCGATTCAAGCCTACCGGAATGACTGACAGGCCTTTGAAAACAGCGAAGACCGCGGCGACTCGATCAGACGAGCGGATCGCGGTCGAGTATGGTGATTGTTGCCACTAATTGTCGGCCATTTCTGGCCGCCGATAGTCGGATCTGTCGGACGACAAGGCAGCGGTGCCGTCGCAACGTTGTGATTAGAGCGGCCGGTGGCCCGGATCTGTCCCTTCAGGCCGGCCTTTGCAGTGAAAATCAGCTATGAGGAGGAAGTGTTCCTCTCCGCGTTGTCGGCGACTGTCTCATGTCGGGCCATGACGCGTCATTCGCCTCCCGCGTTGGAGGCACATTCAGACGTCGGATCCACATCGCAACCGGTCATTGACCTGTGCGACACAAACGCCGGTATCGGCCATCGCCTACCGGTCCACATACCGTTCACTGTGGACTGGGAGCACACGCTCCCTGTGGAGCAGTTTTAGGTCAATTTCCCAAGCGCCTCAGACGGGCCGGACACGACGGGTGGCTCAAGAAGGCGCAAATGCCGTTTGGCGGCGATAAGCGTTTATCTTGTATCAAACAAGTTTAACTAGTCGAGATATGGTTTTCTAGCGTTAGGGCGAGCGCGAGTCGCTTGCGCTAACCGATCCCCATCCCGATCCCGATCGATTAGATTGGATAACTCACGAGCGGACGCTTCAACTTGACCTGCTCGCGCAACGGTTGGCGGAAGAAATCTCCCTCTGGCACCGGCGTCTTCGGGCCAATCGCCACTTCGTCATCTTAAATCGTTGCACCAATTTATCTATTCAGTTGACTAAGGCCAAATTCAAATTCCCGTCTCAGTACGCCGGACACATCAATGAACATTTGTTCGGCCGTCATCTCGTTCTGCTCGATCTGAAGCGACATGAAGACGCCGTCCAGCAATTGAAGTAACATTCGCCCCATTCTTTGGGCAAGGCGCTTCGCACCGTCGGACTCATAGCCCTCTAAAAGGGGGGCCACAGATCGCTCGACATAATCCCTCCATTCGCGCCGGATCTTGACCGCAGCGTCCCGTATTTCATGGCGACTGGCTTGATGTTCGGTTGCGACGATCATCATAAGCCGCAAAAATTCCGGTGCCTGAACGAAGCCAGAAGCGAATACCATCAGCTTTTCATAGGGGTCGGTCTTCTGATCCGAAAAAGGCTTAAATTTCCGCCTCCATTCCTCTGCGGTAATGGTAAGGACTTCTGCAAAGAGCCTCTCTTTGGATTCAAACGCCCAATAGATTGACCCCGAAAGCACGTTCGCTTTTTTTGCGATCTTTGATATCGATGCCGCCGTGTATCCTTGCTCGGCAAACACCTCGCGTGCGGCCGCCAAGATCCGGTCGCGAGCGAGGTGCGGATCGACGTTTTTTTTTATTTTTTCGTTTGCATTAGGCATAAATCTTCTTTCTGAGTTTGTTTCAGCCCTCCATGATAACTGGGTTTTCCAGTCTGATCGGGGTGAATGGCGACGCGGTGCAAATCGCGCAGGGGCGCCTCGGCGGGTGCATCGAGGGTGCTGCGATCCAGCGGGAGCGTTGCATGCATGAGCGACGCCTCCTGGCGCGAACGGAACCAGGCTGGGCCGACGGCGCACGCGGGGACCGCATCGAAACCCAGTCTACTCGAACATGCGAGACGATGTGTCTGCCAGCCCGCCGTTGCCGTCGAAATCGCCTGGCAAGGCAGCTACGCGAGCGCGGGCCGATCCTGCCGGCGCAAACC
Organism: Paraburkholderia sp. MM5496-R1; assembly: GCF_050436205.1. NCBI lineage: Bacteria > Pseudomonadati > Pseudomonadota > Betaproteobacteria > Burkholderiales > Burkholderiaceae > Paraburkholderia > Paraburkholderia sp. MM5496-R1. The sequence goes on along the minus strand of NZ_JBNDLT010000003.1, from coordinate 596,276 downwards.
GGACGACGCTCGCGGCGTAACCGCGCAACCGGCGTGGCTCGTCAGTGTTCGTCGGGCGCCACCAGCCCCGAGCGCTGCTGCCGGCCCCACGAGTGCCCGCCGCGCAGGAAGTGCAGCCAGCCGAGCAGCGCGCCGGTATGGCGAATCAGCTGGAACGTGAAGGGCTCGGCAAGCGCCGCCGCCATGGCCATCCACAGACTCGAGCTGGGGCGCTCGCCGGTCCAGCGGCGGTACAGGTGGATAGACCAGAGATAGAACGCCAGGTCGACGGCGGTTTTCAGGCCGATCACGCTGAAAATCGACACCACGATCGCGCGGTGCCCGCCGAACAGAAAGCCGAGCAGCAGCGCGAACGCGGTCAAGCCGTAGATCGGCTGCATCGTATCGATCGCCTTGACCGGCAGCATCAGCATCCCGAGCGTGCCGTAGCGCGGATTGCCGGTCATGTCGCGATTCCAGTACTGAGTCTGCAGAAAGCCGGCGAACCAGCGGCGCCGCTGCCGCAGAAAGCTGCCGAGCGTGCCGGGCGCGTCCGTGCGCGCATGCGCGTCGCCGACCACGCGCACCGCCCAGCCGAGCCCGTGATCCACCGAATGGCGGCGCAGCCGGTGAATCAACTCGTAGTCCTCCACCAGACACTGTGGGTCGAAGCCGCCTACCGCCAGCAGCGCATCGCGCCTGAACGCGGCGAACGCGCCCGACACCAGCAGCAGGCTGTCGGCGCGCGTCCACGCAAAGCGCGCGATGAAGTTGCGCATGTACTCGTAGGTCTGGAACCACTGAAACAGGCGGCCCGACAGCGACTTGCCGCAGACCGGCACGAGAATGCCGGCCGCCGCGACGAGCTTCGGCTCGCTCGCGAACGCGGCGCGCATCGCGTAGGTGGCGTCGTCATCGAGCAGCGTGTCGGCGTCGACGGTCATCACGGTGTCTGTCGTCATCACGGTGATCGCTGCGTTCAGCGCGCGCGCCTTGCCGCTATGCGGCACGCGCAGCCAGTACAGATTGGGATAGAGCGAACTGGGCGCGCTCAGTTTGCCGTCCGCGGCCGGGGTCAGGCCGAAGCGCTCCGTGAGCAGCGCGCGCGTGTTGTCGGTGGAGCCGTCGTCGGCGATCACGATCTGCATCAGGCCGTGCACCTGCCGCAGCAACGCGGCAAGCGTCACGGGCAGCACGGCGGCTTCGTCATGCGCGGCGACGATCACGCCCATGGCCGGCAAGCTGCGCGTCTCCGAGGCCGGATCGAGCGGCGCCGCGGGGCGCAGGAGCGGCAACGTCTTCAGTGTGACGAAGGCCAGCAACAAGGTGTCGTAGGCCACATACGCGAGGCCGGTGGACCACGCCACCACGCCATGCAAAAAGAACGCCCGGGCGAACAGCAGTAGCCATACCACGACGACACTCAGGTGAATCAGCGTGCTCGGCAGCGGGGCGGGGCGCGGCAGAATGCGCGGCGATATGAGCGCGAGCGCCTGTTCCAGTGATCTCTTCAAAATGGCTGCTGAATCTGTCGATACCGCGTTGATAAAAGGCCTGCGTCAAAAGGAACAGCGACGGCCGTCACGGCACCATGCGTTTGAGCACCGACTTGCGATCGATCCATTGATGCTTGAGCGCACCGCCCACATGCATCAGAAGCATGGCGTAGAGCGCATAGCCGAGCCACGCATGCAGGGCGCCGAAGCGATCGTGCAAGCTTTCCTTCAGCGCCGGATCGAGACGCGTCACGTAGCCGATGCGCGGCCACGGGAACAGGTTGAACAGGCGCATCGGATGAGTCGCCGCGTCTTTCCAGGCCGAATCGTGCAACCAGCCCGACAGCGGCAAGCCGATCATGAGCAGATACAGCACGAAATGCGCGACGTGCGCGGCGCGCCGTTCCCAAGCCGGAAAGTCGGCCGGCAACGGCGGCGGCCGGTGCGACACGCGCCACAAGATGCGCAACAGCACGAGGCAGAGCACGGTGATGCCGATCGATTTGTGAGTATCGATCACCGGACGCACCCAGTCGTCAGGCAGCGAATCCGCGCTGAGCCCCAACACGACATTGCCGATCACCAGCACCGCGATGATCCAGTGCAGCAGCATCGCCGTGTGGGTGTAGCGCCACGAAGCCTGCGCAGTGCTCGACTGCGCAAGCGGGACAGGGGCCGGAGTGGTCATCGATGATTCCGTCCGGACATGAAGGCGATCCTGCACAACCTGTTTAAAACGGCGTCGTCCAAATAGTGCCTGCGTCTATAAATTGACCCCGATAGAACGTTCGCTTTTTGCCATTATTGATATAGAGGCCGCCGTGTACCCTTGCTCGGCAAACACCTCACACGCGTCCGCCAAGATGCGGTCGCGAGCGAGGTGCGGATCGACGGTTTTTTCGTTTTTCCGTTTGCATTAGGCATCAATCTTCTTTCTGAGCTTGTTTCAGCCCTCCACGATAACTGGATTTTCCAGTCTGCCTATGCCTTCAATTTCTACAGAGATGGGCTTGCCTGAGCGTCGGATATCCCAATGAGCCAGCATGAGATACTTGCCACCGATCCGCGGCTGCATCGCAGTGCCGCAATGCAGCACATCGCCTGGTTCAAGCGTCATGTATTTGGACGCGTGGGCGATAATCCTTTGTACCGAGAATGTCAAATTAGCCGTTGAATCTTCGAAGACAAGTTCATCGCCGTCGAAGGAGTTGATCGTCAGCCGATTGGGGTCCTGAATTTCATCGCGCGTGACGATCCAAGGCCCCATCGGACCAAAGGTATCGGCACCTTTGGACAATGTGTGATACGTCAGATAGATCGAGCGCTCGTGCTCCTCGTCTCGTACGTGACGCCAGGTCAAAAGTTCCCGGTAGCCGCCACGGACCACCCCGGGCAGAACAATCTCCAGGCTGTCTTGTTCTTTCAGCCCGGGTGAGGTCACGTCATTCACGATGGTGTAGCCAAAGACGTGGTCGAGCGCCTGCGACTCCGCAATCATCTTGCCGCCGCGCCCAATCACTACCCCAAGCTCTGGCTCGGGGTGAGTCAGACCGAACTCTTCTCGCACGATTACGGGTCGTCCGCAACCTATCAGCGAGCTGGCAGGCTTGAGAAAGAAGGCGGGATTTGCAAACGGCCGAAATGCCAACTCTTGTCCCATCCGATTATTGATGGCGACGCCGATGATCTTACCAGGTCGAGAAAGCGGAGGGCACCACGAGACCTGGTTCAATGGAATTGGCTGGACTCCCAACAATGCCGCCGTGATCGTCTCCTGTCTCAAGCGATGATCGGCCATCGCTGCAATGAGCGCCTCAAGGGATTCCGGTGCTTGCGCACCCAATGCATCCTTGAGATCCACGACACCTGCGTCACACACGACGCCATAAGTCCGCCGCTGAGCGGTCTCGAAACTACAGAATCTCATTTGGGTACCTCCACGTTGCTTGACCAGTAGAAGTTGCCATGATACCGTGCCTTGGTTGATCGATCAAGCAAGAGACAAATTTTTGTTCTCGGGCCGCCCGGCAAAAGGGATTAGATGGCGGCGCGAGCTGCCCTGGAGTGAGTAAATGGATTTCATGATGGTGTGCGCGTCGCACTCTCCCCTCTTGGACTTCCCTGCAAAGCAGAGTCGTTCGGTGCACAACGTTCTCGAGGCACTCGAGGGTCAGCGCGCGCGCATCGCTTCGTTCGCACCTGATCTGGTGATCCTCTTTGGCGTCGATCACTATGGGGGGCAGCAAATGAATTGCATGCCGTCGTTCTGTGTCGCGGTGCAAGCGACGGCGCTTGCTGATGTGGGGGGGACGCCGGGCCATCTCAACGTCCCCAGGGACCTGGCGGTGCAGGCGGTAAAGTCGATACGAGGGCAGGGTGTCGATACGACCGTTTCATACGCCATGGAGGTCGACCACGGCTTCTCGCAGGCACTGCAGTACCTGACCGGCGGGCTAGCCGTCTATCCTGTCCTGCCGATCTTCGTGAACTGCATCCAACCGCCATTCAGCCCCTATTCGCGCGCCCGAGCCTTGGGGGAGGCGGTCGGCAACTTTGCGCGCTCGCTGCCTCAGGCTCGCGTGCTCTTTATCGGCACCGGCGGGCTGGCCCACGACCCGATCCGGCTGTTTCCTCCCATCGACTCGGTGAAGGACCGATGGAAGCCCTATATCCTGCATGGCAAGGCACAAACGCAGGTGACGCAACAAGCCTGGATCGACTACGAGATCAAAGCCCACCGAACCATTGCCAAAGTCCTCGCTAGCGTCCTCATGCCAGCAAAACTGGCCGGGCTCAACGACGGCTGGGACAAGGCATTCATGGAGGCGTACTGCTCCGGTCGATTGGACCAGTTCGACGACTGGGATCCCGAGCAGGTGATGGCCAAGGCAGGAATTGGAGCAGTGGAAACGCAATCCTGGGTCGCCGCCGCAGCCGCCATGCATGTCGCAACAGGTGCTGTACCTCGCAAGGTATTTCAGGCGGTATCCAAAGAAATTGGCATTGGGTTTGGCATTGCGCAAGCCGGTCCAGCAAATGGGCGCAGTGCCTGCGCCCCCCAGCTTTGAACTGCTTCGGATCGGAGCCAGAGATCGCAGACAGTTTTTGATGGATAGGAATGCGAAGATAAGTCTCCGCACCGATTTGAAAAGAGTGCGCGGATCTCATCGCGGCTGCGGGCGTGCTTCGGCAAGCACCCATCGGACAAGCGGGATACACGCATGCAGACCGCTTCGGCATTCCGAAAAAGAAGCCTGCAAAAGGCATCGGGTCCATACATGCACGGTCAGCGCGATTTTCCCAAACCACGTGCTACCCCTGCTGCGTAGGTGTAAACGACAGTGTTGTCATGATGACGATACTGTCACCATGTGAACCGCATAAACGATCATTGCGTCGTGCGATGGGCGACGCGCATGCCGCATGCAACACAAATGCCGGCCGACGGGAGACAGCCATGAACCGATACCTGAATGTGTTGCCCCGCGCCCGCGCGACTTCGGGGATCGGATTTCACGGCAACGTCCAATTGCGCAGACATGACTGCGTGCTCACCATCGAAATTGAATATTGGAACGGTCGCCCGGCTTGTGCGGGTCATATCCCCTATCGGTGCGGGCAGGCTTGCGCCGAACGAAGGCCCGACAACCTATCGTGCGCGGCATCGCCCACCGCTGCTGGAGAAAATCATGGCGAACACGATGCGGCTAACCAGATATGCAACCTTGCCCGGGCTGCTGTTGCCGCTCAGTTCATGCGACCGATTGCAAGACCGGTTCATTGAGTCCCGCTCGGTGCGAGCGAGAACGCCATGCGCAACATCGAGGTCAGCCACGTACCCCTAAAGGCGGTTTGCGGAGCGTTCATCCCAGCGGCTTCCAGAGCTTTCATCACGCACTGGCCTGTAGAAACGCTGGTCCAGAGCACTTGGTTGCCCAGCTAACGCGCCCGCCACGCTTCTTACAACCACGAGAAACACATGTTTTCCGGAGCCGATGGATGGCTCCGGTGGGCCACCGGTTGCCGTAGTTCTACAACAAAGAGGAGGAGACACAGATGTTGCATCGTTCCATTTATCTTGGCTTGGCGGCGGTAAGCAGCCTTACCGCTATGGTTGCGCATGCAGGGGAAGATTTCGACGTGAGGTACAACATTGCCGGCAGCATTGGTGGTGAAATGTTCACGCCCCCCGATACCACAGGGCTTGCCGTCGGTGTTGCCGCGACCTACATGGACATTCAGAAAGTGACCGGCAACGACGGTAATACGCTCACAGCCTCCATTCCGGGCGGAACCGTGCCCCTGCCCGCGCCGAAGCCTGCGGCGCTGTATCCCTCCTATGGCCCCAGCACTGCCCAGGTCGACTCCACAGGCACGTTCAAACTCTTCGACCTCGCCTTGGGCCATATCACTAGCGGCACCTACGGCGGCGGTCACCTGGTTTTCAGTGGCCTCCTGCCGTACGGCACCCAGACAAAGACGACTCAAGTCAACGCTTCAACGCCCGCTCTGCAGTGGAATCCGGCGGTTCCGGCCGCAACGCAAAGCGCTGTGGCGACCCAGTTCGGCGCATCATATCAAGGCAACCTTGCTAGCCAGGGAGCAAGTGCATCCGGCGACGTGTCGGGGATCGGCGACCTTGAATTGCAGGCTGGCTGGCTCTATACCGCCGAGCAGCTTCGTGTTGTGGCAGGCGCTTCACTTGTGCTGCCGACGGGCCAGTATAACGCGTCCAACCCGTCCGCCCCAGACATCGGCTTCGGCAATTTCTACACGGTGCGGCCGGCTGTCGAGGTGGCGTACCTACCGACCCCGAAGACTGCGCTCGCAGTAAAGCTGAGCATGGGTTTCAACACCAGGAATCGGGACGACAACGTGCGCAGCGGCAATTGGGTGGGTCTGGAAGGGGCGGCAGCATACAAGACTTTCATCGGAGTATTCGGGCTACATACCGTCTTCGTTCAGCAGGTTCAGGACGATTCCAACAACCCTTGGGGTTCGAGTCGGTATCAAACGCTGAATGCCGGTGGGTTCTTTACCACCAAAGTGCCGGTCCTGAATGCTGCGCTGACGTTTCAGTACATGGCGACGGTCAGGTCACGTAATGCAAGGGCAGGCAGCTTCAGTCAAATACGGCTGATCAAGGTCTTTTGACAGCGAGTAGCGATAGGGATCTCAAACGGGACTAACGTGACTTGCCCGTGCGGCTGTCTGCGCGCCCGTATCGGCGAGGACTCAGCGAGAAGCCCGGCTACCCGCCAGCGTGCTCGCGGTCAAACGAGATGTCCATCGGTCTTTGTCTGCAAGGTACAAACGACATTTGTGTCATGATGGCAATATCGTCATTTTTATATAGGGGCACGATGCTGCGCTCGCTCGATACGCTCGACCCGGCCGTGAATGTCAACACGAACCTGATCCCGCGCGCAGACGCCGCGCCGTTCGTAAATTCCGACAACAGCTTTCGAATATATTTCCAGTAGCACCGAGGACGTCATGAATCTGCATCGAAGACAACTATTGATAGGCGCCGGCATTGCGGTTGCCGGCGCAATGATAGGTGCCCGTGCTTTGGGCAAAGCTAAGCGTCCGCGCGCTCACTTTGGTGCGCGCCGCGCCCGGCAGCCGAACATTTTGCTGGTTGTCACCGACCAGGAGAGACACGGTTCATTGCTTCCCCAAGGCCTCCATCTACCTCATCGAGATCGGCTGTATGAACGCGCGATGAGATTCTCGGGCATGAACGGAGTAACCGGCTTGTGCTCGATGGCGCGCGGGAACATTTACACGGGACTCCACTATCAATACAACGGTGTCTACGAGAACGTGCCCGTTCCGTTTGCGCACGACCTCTATAAGTCGGTTCCCACGCTGGGCACCATGTTGCAGGATGCCGGTTACGAAACCGCCTATTTCGGGAAGTGGCATCTGAGCCACCTACCGTCCCAGCCGGTCGGAACCGATCGGATGCGGGCCCTATTGGCCAGCTATGGTTTCGCCATCAGCGACCAGGATCGAGAATTCGACGGCGCCCTCGCCGGGTTCGATGCCGATCGCGGCATCGCGGAGAAGGCCGCGCAGTTCATCGGCAGCCGACGAAACGCCCGCCAACCGTGGTTTGCGGCCGTCAACTTCGTCAACCCGCACGACATCATGTATTTCCTGGCGACGCAGCGCCAGTTCGAGACCTATGTCCAGTTGCCGATCGGCGGCGTGTCGCTCAAGCCCGCGCCCGACGATCCGCTCTTTCGGCAGAACCTCGGCTTCGACCTGCCAGCCAATTTCGGCAAGGATGCCGACAGTGGGCGGGTGTCTGCGCACAAGCTCTTCGAGTTGGACTATGACATGGGGCTCGGACGCATTCCGCTCGATGATCGCGACGCCTGGCGGAACTATCAGAATTACTACTTCAACTGCCTGCGAGACGTGGATCGCAACATCGGCATCGTTTATGACGCGCTGGATGCCTCCGGAGGGTGGAACGACACAGTGGTCGTCTTTGTGAGCGATCACGGCGAGCTGAGCGGGGCGCACGGGCTGCGTGGCAAAGGCAACGTCGTCTACCGCGAGAACTGCTCCGTGCCGTTCGCAGTCTGGCATCCCGATATGCCCGCTGGCGGGGACACCGCTGCCCTTGCCAGTCACATCGACATCGCGCCCACGCTCCTTGCCTTCGCCGGAATCAGCGAAGGCGAGCGACGTGCGGCGTATCCGCAGCTGCAGGGAGTGGACTTGTCGGAGGCAATCCATGCCAGCGACCGCGGAACGACGGGCAGTGGCCGCAAAGGCGTTCTGTATCAGTGGGACAGCCGCATCTACGGCGTGCCCCCCCAGGCGATCCAGGAGGTGACCTCGGCGCACGGCGCCCTGTCGAGGACACTTTTGATGACCAAGGGTCTGCTCCTGGAAGGCATGAAAACGAGAAGCGGAATGCGCGGCGTGTTCGACGGCCGGTACAAGTTTGCCCGCTACTTTCGGCCTACTGAACACAATGTGCCGGGCTCGTTTGCCGACCTCGTGCGATTCAACGATCTGGAGCTGTACGACACCAGGGCCGACCCGCTGGAGCAGACCAATCTGGCCGCCCGGCCGGGAAACGAGGCGCTGCTTTGGAAAATGGCCATGTTGTGCAACGAATTGATTGCCCTGGAGATCGGCGAGGATCGTGCGCAAATGCTGCCTGGTCCCCAGCTGCTGTGGAACGTAGGTTGACACCCACAACCGAGTGCCCCGTCAGGGTGATTAATGTCACAAAGAGCCGGTCGGAACCGGCGAAACGGATAAGCGGAGTTCCTAGTGGAAACAATTGCGCAGATGAGCGCTCGACCCGATGGGTGCGATGATCCGTTGCGGGGGACAGTCGGAGCGCTGCCGTCGGTCGTCGACGTGCTGGTCGTCGGCTTTGGGCCAGTAGGCGCCGCGCTAGCCAATTTGCTCGCGAGTCATGGCGTGCAGGTCCTGGTCATCGACAAGGCAACCGACATCTTCATGGCGCCGCGGGCCATCGCGCTGGACAACGAGGCACTGCGTATCTTGCAACTGGCGGGCGTGGCCGAAGGCGATTTCGAGACGCTGGCCATACCCTATGTGCGGATGCGCTCGCCGGCGCTGGGCGAGTTCGGCAAGGCCAACACGCTGGGTAGCCTGGACGGTCACCCGAAGCTCGTGACGTTCTATCAGCCGGACCTCGAGCGGTGCCTGCGCAGCCGGCTGGCGGGGTGTGGCCACGTGCAGACCGCCCTCGGGGTTTCGCTCAGCGGATTCCAGGCAGGGCAAGAGTTTGTCGTCGCGTCGCTGGACCTGGGTCAGGGGCGTACGCATTCGGTCCAGGCCGGCTACCTGGTCGGCGCAGATGGTGCCAGCTCGCTCGTGCGCCAACTGATCGGGCAGGAGTTCAAAGGCAAGACCTTCGTCGAGGACTGGCTGATCGTCGATGCCCGCAACGTCCCACGCCCGATCGACCATGTCGAGTTCAATTGCGATCACCGGCGGCCGACTCCGCATATGCCCGCACCCGGCGGGCGTGAGCGCTGGGAATTCATGCTGCGGCCCGGGGAGACGCGCGAGGACATGGAGTCCGAGGCGCGCATTCGCGAGCTGCTCGCTCCGTGGGGCAGCATTGACGACATGGTCATCGAGCGCAAGGCTGTTTACCGCTTTCACGCCAGGACGGTGAACGCGTTCAGCCAAGGACGCGTTTTCCTGGCGGGCGATGCCGCGCACATCACGCCGCCATTCGTCGGGCAGGGACTGGTCGCCGGGCTGCGCGATGCCGCCAATCTGTCCTGGAAGCTCGCCTGGGTCATTCGCGGGCGCGCCGCTGCGCAGATTCTGGAGACCTACGATCAGGAACGGCGTCCCCATGTGAAGGCGATGATCAACTTCGCGAAGTTGATGGGGAAATTGGTGATGCCGCGCAATGGCGGTCTCGCGCTGTTCACACACGGCTTGATGCGTATGGTGCGGCTCGTGCCACAGCTGCGCGCGCATTTCGAAGAACTGGGCCTCAAGCCGAAGAACGCCTGTTCGCGCGGGCTCTTCGTCAAGGGCCGGACACGGACCAGGCTGGTGCGCGGCGCCGTCATTGCTCAGGGCTGGGTGCGCGGTTGCGACGGCACAACCTGCCTGAGCGACAACGTACTCGGCAAGGGCCTCACCCTGATCGGGTTCGGCAGCGACGCGGGCGCTGCGCTCGATAACGAGACGGCCACCGCGTTTGCCGCTGCCGGCGGCACTGTCGTTCAGATCGCGCATCGCGGGCAGCGGCTGCATCTTGCGCCAGGCGGCAGCTGGGAGGACCTGGACGGCGTCTTCCTTCCTCGCGTCGTATCGGTCGGCTGGGCCGCCGTGATCCGCCCTGACCGGACGATCCTCCACGACGGACCGGCGACCGAAGCGAGCCGGCTGGTGCGCGAGAGCCTGGCCTTGCTTGGCGCGCCGATCAGCGCCCCCGTCGGCGCGCCTGCGCCCTCTGTCGCACTTACCCTACCCTGCGCCTGAGGCTTCCCCCATGAACCTGACCACTGTACAACCGGCTCGCCATCCGCGCCCGACGACGAAAGCGTCGGCGCTGGCGTACCTGATCTTCGATCGCCCCGACCTCGCAAAAGCCGAGCAGTTTTTGAACGACTTCGGGCTTCGTACCGTGTCGCGCGACAGCGAGCGGATGTTCCTGCGGGGCACCGGAGCCGCGCCTTTCTGCTACGTGGCTCGCAAGGCGGCGAAGGCCCGTTTCGTCGGCTTCGGCTTGCGCGTGAACAGCAGGGCCGATCTTGAGGCGCTTTCGCGCGTGCCCGGTGCATCGGACGTGGAGTCGTCGAAGTGGCCGGGCGGCGGCTACCGTGTGGGCCTGGTCGACCCGTCGGGTTTCCGCGTCGACGCAATATTCGGCCAGGCGCCGGCGTCAGCGCTACCTCATCGGCCGCCGCTGCCGTTGAACTCCGTGGACGCCGCAGTGCGCATCAACGGGACGCAGCGCCCGCCGGTGGGGGCGCCGGACGTCATCCGCCTCGGGCACGTCGTGCTCGAACTGGCCGACTTTCAGCAGACCTGCGCGTGGTACACGCAGCACTTCGGGTTCATCCCAAGCGACGTGCAGGTGCTTCCTGACGGCTCGCCCGCGGTCACCTTCATGCGGCTCGATCTCGGCACCACGCCCGCGGACCACCACTCGCTCGCGTTGGCCCAAGGCTTCGCACCGCTCTACAGCCATAGCGCATACGAGGTGGTGGACGCCGATGCGGTCGGGATGGGACAACGCGTGCTGCGCGAGCAAGGCTGGACGCACGCCTGGGGTATCGGGCGACACATCCTCGGCAGCCAGGTGTTCGACTATTGGCAGGACCCGTGGGGCGACAAGCACGAGCACTACTGCGACGGCGACCTGTTCACCGAAGACGCACCGTTGGGGGTGCATGCCGTCAGCCGCGAAGCGATGTCGCAGTGGGGGCCGACCATGCCGCGCAGCTTCACCAAACCCAGGTTCACGCCGGCCAGTGTGGCAGCGCTCATCCGCAACCTCCGGCACAGTCCCGACGTGACGGTGGAGAAGCTGAAAACGCTCGCCAAGCTGTTCGCCTGACGCGAGTCATTTTGCAAAGCCATTCGAGGCGTATTTATGTCACTGCACGTTCTGCATTACAAGCATCAAGGCCGCGCCCAGTGGGGCGTCGTCCGCAAGGGCATCGTCACGCCGATTCCGGGCGAGTTCGAGACGACGGCCGACTTCATCCGCATGAACCCTATCGAGACGCTGTCCGCGTTGACCGGGCCGGCGATTCCCGAGTCCGAAGTGGAGTGGCTCTCGCCCGTCACGCGTAATCAGCAGTTCGTCTGTCAAGGCGCGAACTACCGCCAGCACATGATCGAATCGGGCATGGACCCGGATGCGAAGACGTTCAACATGATCTTCACGAAGGCGACGAGCTGTGTCGTCCCGGCCGACTCGCCCGTCGTGCGGCCCCAGGAAGTGCGCTTTCTCGACTACGAGATCGAACTGGGTCTGGTGATGAAGCGCGACATCACGTCCCGTCAGTCGATCACCGATGCGAATCTGCACGAGTACATCGCAGGCGCGGTGATCGTGAACGACTACTCGGCCCGCGACATCCAGATCCCGCAGATGCAGTTCTATAAAGGCAAGAGCTACCGCACTTTCGGCCCGGTCGGCCCTTACCTGTGTCTGCTCGAGCCGCGCGACATCCCGACGCTGCGACGACTCGATCTGACGCTGACCGTTAACGGCGCCGTACGCCAGAATGACTCGACGGCCAACCTCGTCTATGGTCCCGCGGAGACGCTGACCGAGCTGTCGGGTGTGCATGACCTGTATGTCGGCGACCTGCTCTCGACGGGCACGCCGTCCGGCTGTGCGCTCAGCGTTCCGTCCCCGGGCAAACAGAAGATTGCCGCACTGCTGCCTGAAGCAGTCAAGTGGAGGATGTTCATGAATGTGCAAGCGGGCAAGAGTCAGTATCTGAAGGCCGGCGACCTCGTCGAATCGCGTATCGCCAGCCCCGACGGTCTGATCGATCTCGGCGTGCAGCGCAATCGCATCGTCGGAGAGGCGGCATGAAAGGGATCGCAAGCCAGGCGGACGTCCTTGCGATCGAAGCGCAAGGAGTGCCGGCGGATCTGCCCGCGAGCACCTACGAGATGATCTGCCGCGGTGCGGCCGTCGATCCGTCAGCGCCCGCGCTCTCGTTCTTTCTGCGTGCCGACGATCACCGGAAGGCGGAGTGCTGGACCTACCGGGAGCTCCTCCGTGACATCACTCGAACCGCGAATCTGTTTGCGCGCCTGGGCGTGCGCAGCGACTCCGTGGTGGCCTATGTGCTGCCGAATCTGCCGGAAACCCATTTTGTCATCTGGGGCGGGGAGGCGGCCGGCATCGTCTGCGCCATCAATCCCCTGCTGGAGGGCACTGCCATTGCCGACCTGCTCAATGCATCGGGGGCCAAGGTGCTCGTGACGCTGGCCCCGTTCCCGGGGACCGACCTTTGGCCTAAAGTGCAGGCCGTCCTTGACCGGGTGAACTCCCTGCAGCATCTGGTGCTCGTCGATCTCGCAGACCGCGTGCGAGGCCCGAAGCGGCTCGCGGCCCGGTTCCTGCAACGCCGTGAGTGTTCGAGGCTGCATGGCGGCGGCGGTGTTCGCAGCGCCGTTCCTTCGCACGTCGCGATCCATGATTTCGGCAGTGCGATCGCCCGGGAGTCCGGGGCCGCACTGGACAGCCGGCGCCGCTTCAGCGCCCACGAGTCGTCCTCCTATTTTTGTACCGGCGGCACCACCGGGTTGCCGAAGATCGCCATGCGCCGCCACCGCAATGAGGTCGCCAACGCCTGGAGCGTCGGCCAATTGTTCGGCGACAGCATCGGCCCGGGCAAGACGGTGTTCTGCGGGCTGCCGCTCTTTCATGTCAATGCCGTTCTGGCGACGGGGCTCGTGCCGTTCTCGCGGGGCGCACACGTGGTGCTCGGTACACCGCAGGGTTATCGCGGCGAAGGCGTCGTCAAGCGTTTCTGGGAAATCGTCGAACACCACCGCATCAACTTTTTCAGCGGTGTCCCTACGCTCTACGCGTCGTTGCTCGACGTTCCCGTGGCCGGTCGCGATATCGGTTCGCTCGAATACGGCCTGTGCGGCGCGGCGCCGATGCCGGTCGAGGTGTTCCGTGTCTTCCAGGCGCGCACGGGCATCAGGATTCTCGAGGGCTACGGGCTCACCGAGGGGGTTTGCGTGAGCAGCGTCAATCCGCCGCTCGGAGAGCGCCGGCTGGGGTCGATCGGGCTGCGTATTCCAGGGCAGGCGATGAAGGCCGTTATCGTCGACGACACCGGCCGATATGTCCGCGACTGCGTCGCGAACGAAGCCGGGATTCTCGTGATCTCCGGCCCGAACGTCTTTGCCGGTTATGCGCAGCCCGAGCAGAACAGGGGGCTCTGGCTGGATCTGGGCGATGGCAAGCGCTGGCTCAATACGGGAGACCTGGGGTGCTGCGATGCCGACGGCTATTTCCGGCTCACCGGCCGCAAGAAGGACTTGATCATTCGGGGCGGCCACAACATCGATCCCGCGACGATCGAGGAACCGCTTCACCGCCACCCCGCAGTCCAGATCGCCGCGGCGATCGGGCGGCCCGACGCGCACGCCGGAGAGTTGCCGGTGGCTTACGTCCAGCTCAAGCCCGGCGCAAGCGCCACCGAGCAGGAACTGGCGGAGTTCGTGCGCCGCGAGATCAGCGAGCGGGCCGCACTGCCCAAGCAGATCCGGATCGTGGATGCGATGCCGCTCACTGCCGTCGGCAAGATATTCAAGCCGGAGCTGAAGCGGCGCGAAACGGCCGACGCGCTACGCTCGGCGCTCGTCGAAGCCGGCATTGCGGGCGCCCGCGTGAGCGTCGACGAGAACAAGTCGAGCGGCATCTCCCTGCATATCGAACTTCCGGAAGCTGCGCTTGAAGCGAGGGCCAGTGCGGTAGTGGGGCGGTTCCCGTTTCCCTTCTCGATCGCGGCAGCCGCAGAGGCGGTGCGGGTGGGCAACAGGAAGACGGCAGGCGCGGACAACGAGGGCGGCCAATAGTCGGGTCGACAGGAAGCTATACAGGTTTGTGGTGATATGAACGAAGACCTTTTGGAGGCATTTCTAGCCATGACTTCTGCGGGAAAGAAAGCATTGGAGCCGCCCCTTGGGTGGAGAAGCCTGCGCGCACCTCGGTTGAGCCCACTGCGCCGGGACCAACTCCCGTTGATTCCGCGCGTGATGTTGAGGATCTTGGGAAAACGCGCACGCGTCAATGCACCCAATCTCTTCTTGACGTTGATGCGGCACCGGCGGCTCATCCGTCCCTGGCGGAAGTTCGCCTCGACGCTGATGCCTTACGGGACGCTGAGCCGCATTGACTGTGAACTGGCCATCTTGCGCGTTGCGTGGAACTGCCGAAGCAAATACGAGTGGTTTCAGCATGTCAGCATCGGGCTGGGCGCCGGCTTGAGCCCGACCGACATCGCGAGGGTCGCCGAAGGCCGTGATTCGCCCGCATGGAGCGCACACCACGCGGCCGTGCTCAGAGCGGCGGATGAAATCCATCATGACCGGGTCATTGCCGATGCGACGTGGAGGCAACTTGCCGAGCAGTACGACGACAAGAAGCTGATTGAACTCTGCATGTTGATCGGCCACTACGAGATGTTGGCGTCTGTGCTCAATTCACTGGGGATCCAGGTGGAAGAATCGCTTGGCAAGCGCGTCCTCGCCGCCGGTATTGGCGGCCCCGTGAACGATGACCGAGCCCAAAGCGCGCGATCGGCGCGAGCCCAATGAACGCGGGGCGGCAGCGCTGACACCCCGTCAGTGGCTTCAGGCTGTCACGCCGCGCCTCCTGACGGTGTTCTCCTTCGCAGTGGCCGGTTGGTTGAGCACCTCTGACATCAGGCCCGTTGGGAAACTCGCGAGCGTCGGGAGCGCTCGTGTCGCTAGCCGATCGGCAGTTTTGCCCGGCAGGCCGAGCGCGCGAAGGGCTGCCGCTGCACTTTGTTCGGCGAAATCCGGATCGCAGCCCGGCTGCAACATTGAATGCGTTGCGCCGAGGACGGCGCCGGCGACAACGTTGAGCGCCAGCGCAAGCGGCATTGGCCTGAAGCGGTTTGTTCGTATCCCGTTGGCCAGGTCCCGTCGCGCGAAATCGAGCAGAAGCCCCGGTCCTTGCGCATCGGGCCAGCTCACGCGCACGAGGAAGCTGGCAACGACCGGGTAGTGCAGAGCGAGTCGCGACACCAGACGAATGCCGCAGGCGATTCGTTCAGCCGGGTCTTCGGATTGCAGGACGACCGGCTCGGCGAAAGCAATCAGCTCGTTTGCGACCGTCCCGGCCAGTTCCCGGATCAGCGCTTCCGGAGAGGCAAAGTATTTGTAGAACGTTCCCCGGGAGACTTCCGCGGCAGAGATCACATCATCGATCGACGTCGATGCGGGGCCTTTCTCCGCCACGAGACGAAGTGCGCTCTTCAGCAAGCGCGCCCGCATGCGCTCTCGGCGCTCTGCTGCGACGCGTGGGCGATGGTCATGAGTTTTCATTCACACGATTGTACGCTGTCCGTACTCGATCAAACGACGATCCTGTCATGATGACTACAAAATCACTCGGACACGCGCGAAAACCACGCCAACCCCGCCACGATGGCACGGGCCGCATGACGTGCCGTTGACGTCATTCATACGTCGGGCTCGGACCAGCGCGAGGCGTGTTTTTTTCAACCGCCAGGCGCCCAACCGGAGGCGACGGCACTGGAGTAGCAGCGTTCCGGATGCATTGTCGAACAGGTATGAGTGTCGGTATTGTCATTATGACATATATGTTATTATATGCGCGCGCACTGTTCGCCATGTCGGTCGAACAGTGCGCTGCGGAGGAAGCAAGCCTGCTCCCATCCTGTGAGCTCCTTGTCTTCCCACCTGCAACGGTTAGTTCAGCCGCCATCGAGCGACGCCATCGAGCGCGCGTTTGCATTGAAGGCTAATTGACTCTCAGAAGGATTTCCTATGGCAGGCTCATGCAAGACCATTGCGATCTATGGCGGCGGAATCGGCGGTGCATTGCTCGCGCGGCGCCTGAGCAAAGACTTCAATGTCACGCTGATCGATCCGCTCGACTACTTCGAAGTACCGATGTCGGTGCCGCGAAGCCTCGTCGATCCTGAATTTGCCGAACCCGCGATGATCCCGTTCGCCGTCGCGTTGCCAAACGTCACGCGCGTCCGGGCGCGGCTTGTCGAATGGACCGCGAACGGGGGCAGGATTGCCGACGCGGACGGCCTGAGGAGCCTGGTGCGCGCCGATGTTTCCGTGCTTGCGACGGGCAGTCGTTTCTCCAGTTCGCTGATGCGATCGGAGGGCGAGACGATGGACGAGCGCAAAGCGTTCTATCGTCGCTTTCATGCGAGGTTGCTGGCCGCGGACAGGATCCTTATCGTCGGCGGCGGCCCCATCGGAATCGAAGTGGCAGGCGAGATCAGCGAAGCCTTCCCGCAAAAGCGCGTCACGGTCATCGAGGCAGGTGCACGAATCCTTGGCGGAACGTCTTTGCGACTGTCCGAGCATGCCCGAGGAGTTCTCGCGGCGCGCGGGGTGACGATCGTGACTGATGAGCGCCTTGCCGATGGCGCTGCGCCGTTACACGAGACTTTCGCACCCGCCGGGGAGGCGCTGACGAACCGTGGACGGTCGATCCGTTATGACCTCCTGATCTCGTGCATCGGCGGGCGGCCCAACACCGACTTCATGCGCTCTCAGTTCGGGCATCTGCTCGATTCAATGGGGCGCATCCGCGTCGACGGCCACCTGCGCGTGGCTGACGAGGATCGCGTCTTCGCACTGGGCGACATCACCGATCTGGCGGAGAACAAGATGGCTTGGCATATCCACGGGCAAGTCATCGTCGCCGAATCTAATATCCGTGCGGTACTGTCGGGCAGAGCCGGACCGCTGAAGGTCTATCGTCCGAAGACCAACGTCCCGACCATGGTGGTGACTCTCGGTAGTCGCGAGGGCGTCGCGCATCTGCCGGTGCTTGGCTTGGTGACGACGCCGTGGGTCAACAGGATGGCGAAATCGGCGCACATGCTTGTTCCGAAATTTCGCAAGGCGCTCGGGCTTGTCCAGGGCTAAGGACGGCCGGCGGGCCACCGTCGCTACCAGCGGTCTGCGGCGGGAAGTGCGCGGAGCTGGTTCCGGGACTGGTAACACTTGACGCCGCATCGTTGCGAAGTCCGCCGGGCATGGCGGCAAGGCAGGCTTGCGCCGCCTGTACGCAAGCCCGCCGTCCGGATGCCGTGGCCAGCAACACTTCGTCAGCAGCCGGCGCAGCAACCTCTGACGCGCTCGGCCGCTTTTAGGGAATCCACGTAGTGACATAGTCGTCACCGTGACGATAATGACACTATGCAGCGCGTGGCATGCTAATCCGCCAGCAAGGCGCCAATGTCATGAGTTAGAAATTCGCATTCAAAGCTCTCGCCATGCTCACCCGCACACACCGAAACCCCGCATACACATACTGATAATGCGGCTGAAACCAGTTGCGAAATTCCGGCCGCAGCATGCACAGCGCGGTACGCGCCGAGCCGCCCTTCAGCACGTAGTGCTGCCCATCGAAGAAGTTGGCCGAATAGCCGGGATAGAACGGAAACGCTTCGAAGCCCGGCAGCGCTTCGAAAAGCGTCGAGGTCCATTCCCAGCCGTTGCCGAACTGACCTTCCGCGCCGAACGTGCTGACGTTGTCCGGATGCGCGTCGACGGGCCGTGGATCCCAACTGCGGAAATCGAAGTTCCCCGATGCCGCTTGCGGCGCACCGTGCGCCGCGCGTTGCCATTGCGCCTCGGTCGGCAGGGTTTTGCCGGCCCAGCGCGCGTAGGCGCTCGCTTCGGCGTGGCTCACGTAGACGGGCCAGTCGAGCGGCAAGGGCACGTCGTCGAACATCGTGCGCAGCGTCCATGCGGGGCGACCGTCTTGCGCCGTGCGTTGCGACCAGCCAGCGGGATGCTCGATGCGCTCCGCTTCCTTCCATGCCCAGTCCTTCGGCGACCACCACTTCGGCTCGCGATAACCGCCGTCTTCGATGAACTCGAGGAACGCACCGTTCGTGACCATGTATCGATCGATCTCGAACCCGGGCACGTCCACGCTCATTTCGCCGAACTCATTATCCCAGCCGAAGCGGCCGGCCTCGCGCGGCATGCCGAGCACGGCCGTGCCGGCCGGCACGCTAACCATCGACGACAACGCGTCGCGCTGCTCATCGCTCGTCTCCACCGGCTCGCGCAACGCGGTGTTCTTCTGCGCGAGAGGCAACTGATGGAGCATGTACGCGAGCGTTTCCGCATGCATCAACCGATGCTCGATCGCGACGTTCAGCAGCTGCACGGCCGCCTCGTCGTGCGCCGGGCTGCCGAGTTCGTGGAGCGCGGTGTCGATCTGCCGGCGCGCGCGCGTCGCGTACTCGCGCACGGCGGCGAGCGACGGCCAATCGCCGGGTTGATCGGTGGGAAAGCCGCCGTCTACCGGATCGATGCCGAAGGCGAACAACTGGTCGAGTTCCGGCGCGAAAGCCGGCAGATCGAACAGACGCTGGTCGAGCAGATTGCGATCGAACGCTTCGAGATGGCCGATGTAGAACACGACGCGGTGACGCTCGCGGATCGGCCGTTCATAGAGGTAGTCGGGTTTGACGATCGCAAACAGGTCGTCGGTGACTTGACGCGCGTCGAGCAGGCGCTGCACGAGCGGATGATGCGGGACAGGGTCGCGATTCATTGGGGCCGGGTCTCCATGCAACACGGTTGCCGTGGGGGGACGGTCTGAAAACTCTACCCGCTCGCAGGCGGCGTGCCAAGACTAACAGCGCGACCGTCCAGGCCACTCTGGCCGCTAGATCTGCCGCAAGCCTTGGAGATCGACGATGTGAATGTGCTTGCCCCGCGTGTCGATCAGGCCGCGTTTTTGAAATCTTGACAGGGTACGGCTGACCGTTTCGAGCGTCATGCCGAGGTAGCTGCCCATGTCCTCGCGCGTCATTCGCAGATTGAATTCCGACCACGAGTAGCCGCGCTGCGCATTGCGCTGTGACATGTCCAGCAGGAAGGCGGCGACGCGTTCGTCGGCGGACAGCGAGCCGAGCACCATCATCTGCGCGGCTTCGCTGACGATCTGCGCGCCCAGTAGCTTGTGCATGCGCTCCTGGATCGAACTGATTTCGCGACACAGCAGCTTCAGCGCGCTATAGGGAACGATGCACACCGTGCTGTCTTCCAGCGCGACGGCGCTGCACGCATGGAGGTCCGCGCTGATGCCGTCGAGCCCGAGCGGCTCGCCGGCCAGACGCAGCCCGGTGACCTGCTCGCGGCCGTCGCGGTGGACCATCACGGTCTTCATCGAGCCGGAGCGCACCGCGTAGATATTGTCGAAGCGGTCGCCGCTGCGATACAGCGCTTCGCCGCGCGGCACCGAGCGCGCCGAACAGATCAGCGTTTCGAGCTTCGGCAGTTCCTCCGCCGACAGCCCCTGCGGCATGCAGATCTCACGCATCGAACAGCTGGAGCAGCGCGCGGCGGTACGTGCGGCTGCGCGTGCCGCCACGGCCTCGCGGTTGCCGGCGGAGCGGGTCGAGGAACGGGTCACAGCAGTAGGATTCAGCATGTTCGATTATTGGTAGTGGTGAAATTGTCCCACCCGCTATGACCCGCAACTGGCGGCAAAGTGACGCGTTCGCTGCTCGGCAGTCCGAGCAACGGCGGTGCTCTGACGAAGGTGAGAAGGTGAGTCGCCGCGGCCTATATCGACGTCGCCCGTCGACGCGTAGCGTGGCTCGATTCCGGCAAGGCAGGGCGTGGCGTGCCGCCCTGCGCCTGATGAAAGAGTCAGGCGGGTTCCTTGTCGGTGCCCGCGGCGGACGGTACCAGCAGAACCGGAAGAGTGGCCTGGCGCACGCAGCGTTCAGCGACGCTGCCGAGAATCAGCCGCTGAAAGCCACGCCGGCCGTGCGTGCCCATCACGAGCAGGTCGGCGTTGAATTCGGCGGCGGCCTGCAGCACGATCTCGGCGACATCGCCGAGCGACGAAGCCTCGGAGACCGCCGGGTCGCCCTTCACACCTTGCTCGGCCATCACTTTCGAAAACTCGGCACGCAGCTCCTGGCCTTCCTCGATCAGGCGGTTGCGCAGGATCGACGGGTCGTAGCCGGGCGCCTCGAAGTACATCGGGGTGTTTTCGACGACATAAAATGGCCGCAACACCGCGCCATTCGATTTGGCGAGATCGAGCGCCGCTTCGAACGCACGGCGCGAGGTATTGCTGCCGTCGACCGCTACAAGGATGCGTGTGTACATATCGGCTCCGCGTCAAAAATGCGTCTGCCACATTGCTAACCGCGGCAGGTTTATTGATCTTTTATACCAATGAAGCTTAGATGATTGCCCGAAAAGATGCACCGGACCAGGATGTAAATCAAACATTTGCCAAATATTCCGGCGCGGCGCGGACAAAATGGCGGACCCGGCGGCGTGCGCGAAGCAGCCTGGCATGCTTACAACCCGTAAAACTTTGCTGAAGCCGAAACAGGGTTGGCCTTACAATCAAGCCATATTCAGACAAGCTGGCCAGTCCGCTGATGAACGATCGAAAAACCAAGGGCTTACCCGACCAGATCTACGGCGACATTCTCAACCGCATCCTCGAAGGCGAGTACAAGGAAGGCGAGCGATTGCCGACCGAGCACGCGCTGGCGGAACGTTTCGCCACGTCCCGGCCGACCGTGCGCGAAGCGCTCGCGCGATTGCGGGCCGACGGCATCATCTCGACGCGGCACGGCTCTGGCACGACCGTCGCGCGGCGCCCCGATCCGGACGTACGCCGCTTCGCGCCGCTCGAAACGCTGTCCGATATCCGCCGCTGCTATGAGTTTCGCATCGTGACCGAGGCGGGCGCGGCCGCGCAGGCAGCGCTGAAGGCCGACGCCGACGACATCGCCGCGATCCAGCACGCGTGGGACGAGCTCGAGCGCATCATCGAGGCGCAGGGGATCGGCGCGAAGGATGACTTCCTGTTTCATCAGGCGGTCGCGCGCGCGTCGAAGAATCCGTTTTTCATCACGGTGATGTCGTTCATCGAGGAGCAGATCCTGTTCAGCATGAACCTGTCGCGCAATCTGTCGCTCGTCAAGACGGTGGAGCGGCAGCGGCTGGTGCAGGCCGAACACATGGCGGTGCTCGACGCAATCCGCCGCAAGGACGCGGCGGGCGCGGGGGCCGCAATGCGCGCGCATCTCGAGAACGCGCTGGAACGGATGTTCGGTTCCTGAGTCCGCGCGCGGGTGAAGGCGTCGCGACTTTTGTCAGGCCGCGCTTCGGCGCGGCTCAAGCAGCGACGGCGACCGGCCCGAACAGCGAGGTCAGCGTTTTCGCGCTCACCGCGACGTCGAGCGCGACGGCCCGCTCGATGCCAATCTGCAGCGGCGGCCCGAGCCGGCTGATGTCGAGGCCGGCACGGCGCAGCATGCGCTCAATCGGCGTGGTGGTCACCGTGACGTAATGCGTAATGCCCATGCGCTGCGCGAAGCGCATCACTTCCTGAATTGCGCGGATTGTCATATCCGTGAAACCAAACGACTGTTCCTCACCGCCGGTTTCGATCGCCCAGCGGCTCAGTTCCCAGATATGTCGCCCGACCGGCGCGGCCGCGCCATGCAGTAGCTGCGGGAAGGTGTCTTTCAGCATGTTCGGACCTTCGGTCGGCATCAGGCGCCAACAGCCGCGCAGCCGTTCGTCTTCGCCCTGAATCAGCATGTAGTACGGCCCGAGCGCGTCGTAGCCGTCTATCTCCATTCCCGCGATGGTCGGAATTTCCCAGCCGAGCCGGCCGTGAAAGACCCGGGCGCGCAAGCGGTACATCTCGTTGATCAGTTCGTTGTCGAATTCCTGCCGGAGTCCAATTCGGATCGTGGTTTGCATGACGTTCTCCTGTACGCGTTGGGGGGGCTGCCAGATACGCAGGAAAACTTATGCATTCTGAATCTTTGCGCCACCTACCTACCTGGATAGGTGTGGATGCTTATCGGGTATATCAGAATTCAGACACGTCTCCGCCCCCAACCTACAAGGGTCCAAAATGGAACTCCTCGACAATCACTGGCAACCGCAAACCCACCTCCAGGCGCGTCCTTCGGAGGTCTCTTCGGCAGTGGATCGCGTTCTGATCATTGCCTATCGGAAGAAGAAAAAAGAGAGCCAGCGCCGTTTCTGGGCTCGCTTTGGCGTCACGCAATCGCGCGGCAGCCGCTTCGAGTCGGGCGCGGAGATCCCGGCGCCGGTTTCGATCCTGCTGGGTCTGTACTTCATGAAGACCGTGTCGGACGCCGATCTGGGTCGCGCCGAGCGTGTGATGTACAGCCGCGACGCGGCCGCGCTGCTCAACCCGGGTCAATAAGCCCAAGCTGCGCCGCGATCACGGCTGCCGCACGCCGCGAATTCACGCCGAATTTCCCCCTGATGTTTTTCATATGGAAGTTCACCACCGCTTCCGAGCAACTCAGGATGTGAGATATCTCCCACGTGGATTTGCCGCGTGCGGTCCATTTCAGACATTCTCGCTCGCGCGGCGTGAGCTTCGGCATCAAGGTCTGCGCATGTGAATTCAGATGCTGTTTGCTGGTGTCGATCACCAGGTCGCGCAACAGCACGAGGTTCGGCAACGCGGCGTTCACATGGCGCCTGAACCCGTCTGACGGCTTGTCGTCATTGACGAAGCACATCATGCCGGCTTCCTGATTCGGCCCATGAATTGGCAGCGTCACGCCCGCGCTCAGGCCGTACGAGCGAGCTTCCTCATACAGGGATTGCTGCGCCGGGCTGGCGAAAATCTCGGGCGTCCAGACCAGCGGCGATGAGCGTGACAGGCAGTGTGCGACCGTCGGATCGATATGCACCATGCCTTGCTCGTCGTACGTCTGGCGCCATGCCGGTGCGTAAGTGCTGCGCAGGTAAGCGTCCTCGAGACGCATGGTTGGCCGCGGCAGCATCGCGACCAGAATCTTGTCGAAGCCCCACGTTTCGGCAAAGCCCGTAATCACGCCGAACCATTCCGCCTCGTCGGCGGCGTCCAGTAGCGGTGCCATCTGCTCGATAAAGTGTAGCGGCAATTTTTTGGCTCTCTCAGGCTCGCAAACATCCCGTCCGCGGTTATTGGCAGACAAACTTCGGTCCGCTCTTTTGGTCCGCATAATCTATCACTAAAAACTCGAACGTAATGCGCCGGTGCGCCGCGGGGTAAACGATAGCCGCCACGTGATAGCAACGCCGGCGTCGCCTATTATTATCCTGATTGAAATAAATCTTTAACCCGGCCGGGCTTCTCGGGTGCGCGGCGCGGCTAATCGGCATCCGGCGACAGATTTTAATATGTTTCGTTGACAGCATTATTTCGTCGCGCTTTAAACTAAATCGTGTTTACTCGATTATCTCGGAAAGCGGGTTATTGCTCGCGGAAATTTCGTGATCGGCTCCCGCGCAATTCGCCGCGACGGCATGCTGGGCGATCGTCACGCGCAGGTTGTTTGACAACATTGTGATGCCGATGCTACCGTGAAACCTCCGCCTAGCGCGTTTCCGCGTCAACCATCATGAACGAATCACCGCTTAGCGACGGCGAGTTCGCCGCGTCGGTCATGGCCGTGCCGCCGCTCGCGCGCCGGGCCGACTACACGCTCGACCCTGCCCAGAATCTCGCGCTGATCCGCCATATCGAAGCGGGCGGTGTACGCACGCTACTGTATGGCGGCAATGCGAACCTTTATCACGTCGCGGTCAGCGAATACCGCGAGCTGCTGGACCTGCTCGCCGAGGCCGCGGGTCCCGGGACACGGGTGATTCCGGCGCTGGGTCCCGACTACGGCAAGATGCTCGATCAGGCGCGCATCCTCGCGCAGACGCGTTACCGCACGGCGATGGTGCTGCCGCTCGGCGGCTTCACGACGTCCGAGGGCGTCGAGACGGGCCTCACGCGGATCGCCGACACGGCCGGCATGCCGCTCACGCTGTATATCAAGAGCGAAAACTACGTCGCTGTCGATACGCTCGCGCGGCTCGTCGAGCGTGGGACGCTGAGCGCGGTCAAGTACGCGATCCCGCGCGACAACCCCGCTGACGATCCGTATCTGCGCCGGCTGCTGCAACGCGTGCCGGCCGCGAAGATCGTATCGGGCATGGGCGAGCGGCCGGCGCTCGTGCATCTGCGCGAGTTCGGACTCGCAGCGTGGACGACCGGAAGCGGCTGTATCGCGCCGAGCATGGTGATGGCGCTGCTGCGCGCGGTGCAAAGCGGCCGGAGCGCCGATAGCGCCGGTAGCGCCGGTAGCGCCGGTAGCGCCGATCACGACACCGCCCAACGTCTGTACGATGCGTTCATGCCGCTCGAAACGCTGCGCAACGACATCTCGCTGATCCGCGTGCTGCACGATGCAATCACGTTCACGGGCCTCGCCGACATGGGGCCGCTGCAGCCGCTGCTCAGTTCGACACCGCGCGAGCATCATGCGAAGATCGCGCAGACCGCGCGCACGCTGCTCGCTCTCGAGCGCGAGTTCGCGCCCACCCAATCGAACCGCTCCGACACGCAGACAACCCCATGACCGATCACAGCCGACGCTATCCCGATCCCTCCATCCGTGTGTTCGATCCGCGCTTCAAGTCGTTGATCATCGCGTCGGCGTCGGTCGAATGCCTGTATCAGGGCACGCGCTGGTCGGAGGGGCCGGTGTGGTTCGGCGATGGCCGCTATCTGCTGTGGAGCGACATTCCGAACGACCGCATCCTGCGCTGGGACGAAACGACGGGCGCGGTCAGCACGTTCCGTCAATCGTCGAACAATGCGAACGGCCATACGCGCGATCGCGAAGGGCGTCTCGTCAGTTGCGAGCACCTGACGCGGCGTGTGACGCGCACCGAGTACGACGGCTCGATTACCGTGCTCGCCGATCGCTATCAAGGCAAGCGCTTCAATTCGCCGAACGACGTGGTCGTCAAATCGGACGGCTCGATCTGGTTTACCGACCCGACCTTCGGCATCGAAGGTTTCTACGAGGGCGAGCAGCAGCAGTCCGAGCTGAAGGCGTGCGTGTATCGGATCGACGGCCAGTCGGGCGAGGTGTCGATGGTCGTCGACGACGTGCCCGCCCCGAACGGTCTCGCGTTCTCGCCGGACGAATCGCTGCTGTACGTGGTCCAATCGCGCGGCGAGCCGCGCAAGATCCGCGTATTCGATGTCGAGGCCAATGGCAAAGGCACGACGCTGTCGAACAACCGCGTGCTGATCGACGCGGGTCCGGGCACCCCGGACGGTTTTCGTGTCGACACGCATGGCAACTTGTGGTGCGGGTGGGGCATGGGCACCGACGAGCTCGACGGCGTGCGCGTGTTCAGCCCGCAAGGCGAGCCGCTCGGCCACATCGCGTTGCCAGAGCGTTGCGCGAACGTTTGCTTCGGCGGACGGCATCGCAACCGTCTGTTCATGGCGGCGAGCCACGGGTTGTATTCGCTGTTCGTCAATACGCAGGGCGTGCGCGGAGGTTGAGCGGTTGTCCGCTAACCAGACAACATGTATTGCTATCGCGGCGAGGGCTCGGGTTTGCCCTTAACCCGCGGTGCCGGGCATTGAACGACAAGGATTTCAGGTAAAACGAGCCATTTTCTCGTCCGACTCACACTCTCGACTATTTGCTTGACATCGGCTGTTGCGCTTCGCTATGTTCCCTTGGTAGAAAGACACCGCCCGCAACGCATCGACCAGCGGGCTTCCATACCAAGAAGCGAGGAGACGCAATGACTGTTTCGCACAGGTTGTCGTTCAAGCTGGTATCCGTCTGTATCGCCGCGAGCGCGGCGTTCACCCTTGCCGCGCACGCGGCCGATCCGGTCACGATCAATATCGTCGACGTGGCCGGCGATCTTCAACTCACGCAGAAGGGCTTCGAGGCGTTCAAGGCGAAGAATCCGAATCTCGTCGCGAACATCACGTTCACGAACGCGCCCGCGCCGCAATTGCCCGGCAAGATCAAGGCGATGCAGGCCGCGGGCCGCTCCGATATCGACCTCGTTTTGACCGGCACCGACGCGCTCGCGGCCGGCATCGAGCAGAACCTGTGGATCAAGCTGCTGCCCGACAACGCGGCGCAGTTCCCCGGCGTGCTCGACAAGTACGCGCCGGGCCCGCGCAAGATGCAGGATCTCGCGCAAGGCTACGGGCTCGAGGTCGCGTATATGCCGGCTGGTCCGCTGCTCGAATACAACCCGGCCAAGGTCAGCGATCCGCCGAAGACACCCGACCAACTGCTGCAATGGTGCAAGGCCCACCCCGACAAGCTGATCTACGCGCGGCCGGCCAATTCCGGTCCTGGCCGCACGTTCCTGATGGGCTTGCCCTACGTGCTCGGCGACAAGGACCCGCAGGACCCGGTGCACGGCTGGGACAAGACGTGGGCGTTCCTGAAGCAGTTGAACGACTGCATACCGTACTATCCGGGCGGTACCTCGGCGGTGATGAAGGAACTGGGCGAAGGCACGCGCGACATGACCGTGACCGTGACCGGCTGGGACATCAATCCGCGCGCGCTCGGCATCGTGCCGGCCGACTTCCGCGTACAGCCGTTTGACAACATGACGTGGGTCAACGATGCGCACTACATGGTGATTCCGAAGGGCGTGCCGAAGGAAAAGCTCGACGTGCTGTACAAGATGATGAACTTTATGCTGGAGCCCGCGCAGCAGGCGCTGACCTATGACGACGGCTACTTCTATCCGGGTCCGGCGATCAAGGGCGTCACCGTCGAGCAGGCGCCCGCGCACAGCCAGGAGGTGCTGAAAAAGTATGGCCGCCCCGAATACGCGAAGATGTTGGCCGATCATCCGCATGCGTTGCCGCTGAACGCAGCGGCGATGGTCGCCGCCTTCAAGAAGTGGGATAGCGAGATCGGCGCGCAGAAGACCCAATAGGCCTTCACCAATGCGACGGGAAACGGGGCAAAACGCAGCGCGGCGTGAGGTTCCGCCGCGCTGCGTGTTTTCAGCGATCACGCGCGTCTCGGCTTGAGTGCCTGATGCGCCGCGCCCACCGCAAGCGCGGCACTCGCGACATCCGTCGCCTCACGCGGAGCAGGGAACCGCCATGAAGCATCACTTTGAGCAGTTGCGGCTCGATTCAGTGAGCCGCAGTTTCACGAACCCGCAAGGCCACGCGATCGCCGCGCTGCAGGGTCTCGATCTGACGATCCGGCGCGGCGAGTTCATCGCGCTGCTGGGGCCGTCGGGTTGTGGCAAATCGACGGCGCTGAACTGCATCGCCGGGTTGCAGCCGCTCACCGGCGGCGGCATCTGGCTCGACGAGCGGCGCATCGACGTGCTGCCGCCGGAAAAGCGCGGCTTCGGCATGGTGTTCCAGAACTACGCGCTGTTCCCGCATATGAGCGTGCTGGAGAACGTCGGCTTCGGGCTGAAAATGCGCGGCGTCGGCAGAAGCGAGATCGCGCGCCGTGCACGCGAGGCCTTGAAACTGGTGCAACTGACCGGTCATGAGCACAAGCTGCCCGGCCAATTGTCCGGTGGCCAGCAGCAGCGTGTCGCGATCGCGCGTGCGATCGTGATCGAGCCGCCGCTGATCCTGATGGACGAGCCGCTGTCGAATCTCGATACGAAGCTGCGCATCGAAATGCGCGCGGAAATTCGCCGCATCCATACGCAGCTCGAACGTGCGACGCTGTACGTGACGCATGATCAGGACGAAGCGCTGTCGATGGCCGATCGCATCGTCGTGATGAGGGAGGGCCTCGTGCAGCAGGTCGCGACGCCGAAGGAGGTCTATACGCGGCCGCGCAATCTGCATGTCGCGCGCTTCATGGGTTATCGCAATGTCGCCGAGTTCACGCTGGAGGGCATGCAAGGCGATGGCGTCGTGGTCAGTGCCAACGGCGTGCGGCTCATCGGCACGCCGATGGCCGGCTTCGACGGCAAACGCGTGAGTGTCGCGCTGCGCCCCGAAGACATGGAGCGCGCCGAGCCCGGCGCCGACAACGCGTTCGAGGCGCGGATCGACGCGGTCGAGTATGGCGGCCACGATTCGCTGCTGCGCGTGAAGACCGCGTTCGGCGACGTGTGGGCGCGCGTGACCGGTGAATGCGCGGAGGGCGAGCGCATCACGCTGCGCGCGCGGCCGTCGTGCGTGCTCGTCTACGACGCCGAGGCCGCATGAACACGCCGACGCTTGTCCCCCCGCTTACGTCCCGCGCGCCGCGCGATGCCAAGGCCTGGCTCGTCGCGCCCGCGCTGTTCTTTATCGTCGCGCTGTTCATCTATCCGTTCGCGTATGGTCTCGCGCTGTCGTTCCGGCCGATGAACGGCGGCGGCGTGTGGGCCAACTATCTGACGTTCTTCACCGACACGTCGATGTGGCCGACGATTTTCGTTACGCTGAAGCTGTCGGTGCCGGCCACGCTGATCAACGTCGGCGTGTCGGTGCCAGTCGCGTTCGCGCTGCGCCGCTACTCGCGGTATCAGAAGATCGTCACGACGCTGTTGGTGATCCCGGTGACGCTCGGCACCGTGCTGATCGCCGACGGCATGCTCACGTACTTCGGTCCGCACGGCTGGCTGCCTCAGGCGTTGCAGGCGCTGCATCTGTACACCCAAGAGGTGCGGCTCACGCACAACTTCACGGGCGTGTTGCTGTCGCTGATCGTGTCGGGCTTTCCGTTCGCGTTTCTGCTGACGCTGTCGTACGTGACCGGCATCGACCCGACGCTCGCAAGCGCGGCCGCGACGCTCGGCGCGAGTCCGTGGCAGCAGTTTCGCCGCATCTATCTGCCGCTGCTCGTGCCGGGGCTCACGATGGCCGCGTGTCTGTCGTTCGTGCAGGCGTTCTCGGTGTTTCCGTCGGCGGTGCTGCTCGGCGCGCCCGCGGGTCCGACGCGCGTGATGTCGATTGCCGCGGCCGAAGCCGCGTTCGAGAGCTACGACTATTCGCTCGCATCGGCGATCGCGATGGTGATGGGGTTCGTGCAACTGCTGGTGGTCGCCGCGCTGCTCGGCGCGCGCCGCTGGTTCTATCGTGGTCCCGTAACGGGAGGCAAAGGCTGATGACGACCGATCGCCGCGCGACGCAGCCCGACTGGTCCGCGTCCACCTCCGCTTGCGCGGCGCCTCAGCCGGGCGACGGCGCCCGCGAGCCAGCGCAACGTGCGCGTCAGCGCGCGAATCTGCCGGGCCGCATCTGGCAGGTGCTGGTATGGGCCGTGATGGCGTTCTTCCTGATCAACGTCGTGCTGCTGATTGCGACCGTCGCGGTGAATTCGATCGCGACGCGCTGGTTCGGCACCGCGTTGCCGCAAGGCTTCACGTTGCACTGGTATGCGCAGGCGTGGAGCGACTTCCAGCTCGCGAGCGTGCTGTGGGTGACCGTGCAGGTGGTCGGCGCGGTCGTGCTGCTGTCGGTGCTGCTCGGCGTGCCGGCTGCGTATGCGCTCGCGCGCGTGCAATTCCGCGGCAAGCGCCTTGCGATGCTGATCTTTCTGCTGCCGTTGATGGTGCCGCCCTTCACCTACGGCATTCCGATGGCGACCGCGATGTACAAGGTCGGACTCGCCGGCACGCTATGGGGCGTAATTCTTGCGAATCTCGTACCGGCGCTGCCGTTCGTGATTCTCGTGATGACGCCGTTCATCGAGCAGATCGATCCGAATCTCGAAGCGGCCGCGCGCATTTTCGGCGCGAACACGTTCCGCTATTTCCGTTACGTGCTGCTGCCGCTGCTCGTGCCGGGCATGCTGGCGGCGGGGCTGCTCGTGCTGGTGCGCACGATCGGCATGTTCGAGCTGACGTTTTTTACGGCCGGTCCGGCCACGCAAACGCTGGTGGTCGCGTTGTACTACGCTGTGTTTTCGACCGGCGTGCGCGCGCCGCAATCGATCGATGCGATGGCGATGATCTATATGGCGATCACGTTGGTCTGGGTGCTGATCGCACTACAATTCGTGAGCCCGACGCAGATCGTGTCCCGCGTGAAAGAACAGAGGCGCTGACGCATGGTCGGCGCCAATCGTGGAGTAGACGTTGACGAAGAGAAAGACCCCCGAGGAATTGCGTAGTCATCGCTGGTACGGCGCGAACGATCTGCGTTCGTTCGGCCACCGCTCGCGCACCGCGCAGATGGGCTACAACCGCGACGAATACGCGGGCAAGCCGGTCATCGCGATTCTGAACACGTGGAGCGAGATCAATCCGTGCCACACGCATTTCAAGCAGCGCGTCGAGGAAGTGAAACGCGGCATCTGGCAGGCCGGCGGCTTTCCGATCGAGCTGCCTGTGCAGACGCTGTCCGAGCCGTTCCAGAAGCCCACCACGATGCTGTACCGCAATTTCCTCGCGATGGAAGCCGAGGAGATGCTGCGCTCGTATCCCGCCGACGGCGTCGTGTTGATGGGCGGCTGCGACAAGACCACGCCCGCTTTGTTGATGGGCGCGATCTCGATGGATCTGCCCGCCATCTTTCTGCCTGCCGGCCCGATGCTGCGCGGCAACTGGAACGGCGTGACGCTCGGCTCGGGTTCCGATTCATGGCGCTACTGGGCCGAACTGCGCGCGGGCACGCTGACGCCGGACGACTGGCAGGGCGTCGAGGGTGGCATCGCGCGCTCGCCCGGTCACTGCATGACGATGGGCACCGCATCGACGATGACGAGCGCGGCCGAAGCGCTGGGCTTCACGCTGCCCGGCTTCGCGTCGATTCCCGCGCCCGATTCGCGGCATGCGCAGATGGCCGCGCAAACCGGCATGCGTATCGTCGAGATGGTGTGGGAGGATCTGAAGCCGTCGGACCTGATCACGGCGGCATCGGTCGATAACGCGGTGACGACTTGTGTCGCGCTGTCCGGGTCGACCAATTCGGTTGTGCATATGATCGCGCTTGCACGGCGCGCGGGCATCGAGTTGACGCTCGACCGCTTCGACGAGATCGCGCGCCGCACGCCCGTGCTCGCGAACATCAGACCGACCGGCGCCTATCTGATGGAGGACTTTTTCTACGCGGGCGGTTTGCGCGGGCTGCTCGCGGAACTGGGCGAACTGATCGACGGCTCGCAGAAAACCGTGAACGGCCGCACGCTCGGCGAGAACCTTGCCGGCGCGCGCATTTTCAACGACGACGTGATCCGCCGCCGCACGAATCCGCTACTGCGCGACAGCAGCCTCGCGGTACTGCGCGGCAATCTCGCGCCCGACGGCGCCGTGATCAAGCCGGGTGCGGCCGAGCCGCATCTGCTCGTGCATACGGGCCGTGCGGTCGTGTTCAGCGACTACGACGACATGGCCGCGCGCATCGACGACGACGCGCTCGACATCGACGAAAGCTGCGTGCTCGTGCTGCAGCACGCGGGGCCGGTCGGCGCGGGCATGCCCGAATGGGGTCAACTGCCGATTCCGCGCAAGCTGCTGCAAAAAGGCGTGCGCGACATGGTGCGCATCTCTGACGCGCGGATGAGCGGCACGAGCTATGGCGCGTGCGTGCTGCACGCGGCGCCCGAGGCATTCGTCGGTGGGCCGCTGGCGTTGGTGCGAAGCGGCGATCTGATCGAGCTCGATGTGCCGCGCCGCAGGCTGAATCTGCTGGTATCGGACGAAGAACTCGCGCGCCGCAAGGCCGCGTGGGTCAAACCCGCTGCGCGCTTCGAGCGCGGCTATGGCGCCCTGCATCAGGCGCACGTGATGCAGGCGGATCAAGGCTGCGATTTCGACTTCCTGCAGCGCGGCGGCGTGAGTCCCGACAGCTCGGGCGAGCCGGAGATTCACTGAGGTTCAATACCCCACGCGATACACGCGCCCCGTCTGCGCCCCTTCCACACTGCGCAGATAAGCAAGCGCCGCGCGTTGCGCGCTGACGGACTCGAAGCCGCGAAAGAACGGCGCGTAAGCTTCCATCGACTCGGTCAGCACGGTCGGACTCACCACGTTGATGCGCAGCCCGCGCGGCAGTTCGATCGCTGCGCCGCGCACGAAGCCCTCGAGCGCGAGATTGACGGTCGTCGCGCTCGATCCCTGCGGGATCGGCTCGTCGCCCAGAATGCCGCTCGTCAGCGTGAACGATCCGCCGTCGTTCACATACGGCAGCGCCGCGAATACGACGTTGATCTGGCCCATCAGCTTGTCGCGCAGCCCGACCCAGAACTGCTCGATGCTCATCTGCTCCAGCGGACCGAAATGCACCTGACCGGTCGCGGTGACGACGCCGTCCACCTTGCCGATGTCGCGAAACAGCCGCTCGACGTTCGCCGGGTCCGTGCTATCGACGTGATATTGCCCGCGCGTCGCGCCCACCTCGATCACTTCGTGACGCGCCTTCAGCTCCGCGCGGATCGCCTGGCCCAGCGTGCCCGTCGCACCGATGACGACGATTCTTTTCATCCGCAACTCCGTTAAACGAACCCACGTTAAACCAAGCAAAGCACGCACCAGAATAAAACAGTGCGTGCTGCGTGATTGCCTGATAAATCGGAATAAACCCGGTAATTCAAACGCGCGCGTATAAAGGGATGATACGCGCGCGCCTAT
This sequence comes from Paraburkholderia sp. MM5496-R1, assembly GCF_050436205.1. Lineage (NCBI taxonomy): Bacteria > Pseudomonadati > Pseudomonadota > Betaproteobacteria > Burkholderiales > Burkholderiaceae > Paraburkholderia > Paraburkholderia sp. MM5496-R1. The sequence goes on along the minus strand of NZ_JBNDLT010000003.1, from coordinate 563,166 downwards.
TTCACCCGGTGTAATTCGATTACGCGCGCAGGCCGCAAATGATTGAGCGCATAGTGAATGCGGCCACGATCGCGGCGCTGTCCGACCGGACGCGGGTCGTCGTACTGATGGTCGGCCGAGTAGACGTCGAGCGGCTCGGCCATGCCCTTGTCGATCACCGAGTAGCCCGGCTCGAGCGCGAGCAGCAGGTGGTTGCCGCCGACCCTGCTGTCGAAGCCGGCCATGCCATCGAGCGACTCGGGCACGCTGTTGTCGAGCGTCGCATTGCTGGTCGTGACCGCGTCGGGCGAGATCGCGCCGTGGCCCGCCAGACGGGCTGCTTCGCGGTTCTTGCCGTCGGTGTCGACCGTGCTGTCGTGCGTGCGGTCGTTGTGCAGGTCCGTGCTTCGTGGGTCCTTCGGGTCCGGTTTCGTACCGGCGTTTTCGGGTTTGCTGATCGCGCTGTTCATCGTGCATTCTCCTGAAGCAAACATTCGAAGAAAGAGCAAAAGCCGTTCCGACTGACACGGCGCCGCGGTGCGCGGGAGTCGCGATGCGTTGTCCGCCATCCTTCGATGCGAGTGGCGTTACCTCGCGATTAAACGGCGATGACGTCCGCGATTCATTTCGTTTTTTTCAATGGACGCGTATTTTCTACAGGGTATGATCTTACTCCTGCGACCGACGCGCGGATAAAATTGACGGCATGCTCCGGCTGCTCCGGCATGGTGGGAAAAACTAACAAACAAATGGCCGCGCGACTGAGAAAATGTTACGGGGCTTCAGGGGCGGGTGACTCATGCACTTCGATGCTGCATTCACACATCGCGGCTATCTTTTGAATTGCGAACCGGCGCGCTCGGGCGACGGCTCCTGGCAACCGTATGTGGTGATCTCGCGCTCGAGCGACGGCGAACTGGTCGCTAACCGTTTCTTTCCCACGGAACTGCGCTTCTCCGACGAAGCCGCTGCCATCGCGCACGCGCGCGATTGGGCAGTGCGCTGGATCGACGCGAGCAGTCTGACTATCTGAAGTCAGGGAACGATGCGTGCGTGCCAGCGCACGTCGACGCAATGAATCCGAGCCGACCTGCGCGCTGCCGGGCGGGCACCGTTAAAACGCGGTAATCTCTGCTCGATAACCACTTCGAACCGTGCACGCCGCACGGCGCCGTCCCTTATGCCCAACGAGCCTTCCCATAACTGGGGCCTTGAACAGATCGTCGCCGACCTGCGCGCCTCGCGCGAGCAATTGCATCGCACGCGGCATCCGCTCGGCATTCGCGAATTGCCATCGCGCGAAGCGGTGGTCAATATCGTGGCCGGTCTGCGCGCCGCGATGTTCCCGACGCATTACGGCGCGCCCGATCTAACCGACGAAACGGTCGACTACTACGTCGGCCACACGCTCGAAAGCACATTGCGGCTGCTCGCCGAACAGATTCGCCGCGCGCTGCGCTTCCTGCCCGAGTTCGGCGAGACGCCGGACGCCGAGTTGCGGGAGCGCGCGTTCGCGGTGGCGCGCGAGTTCGCGACGCAACTGGCGGGCATACGCGCGCTGCTCGTCAGCGACATCCAGGCTGCGTACACCGGCGACCCTGCCGCGCAGCACATCACCGAAATCCTGCTGTGCTATCCGGGCGTGTGGGCGATGACGCATCATCGGCTCGCGCATGCGCTGCATCGGCTCGGCGTGCCGCTGCTGGCGCGCTTCATCAACGAGATCGCGCACTCGGCGACCGGCATCGACATTCACCCGGGCGCGACGATCGGGCCGAGCTTCTTCATCGATCACGGCACCGGCGTGGTGATCGGCGAGACAGCGATCATCGGCGAGCGCGTGCGCGTGTACCAGGCGGTCACGCTCGGCGCGAAGAGCTTCGCGGCCGATGAGGACGGCACGCTGATCAAGGGCAATGCCCGGCATCCGATCGTCGAGGACGATGTCGTGATCTACGCGGGCGCGACGATTCTCGGACGCGTGACGATCGGGCGCGGGTCGGTGATCGGCGGCAACGTGTGGCTCACGCATAGCGTGCCACCGGGCAGCAGCGTATCGCAAGGCAAGGTCCGCGAAGGAGAGCGCACCGACAACGGACGGCAATGATGCACGGCTAGCCGCCGCGCCCGCACGCCGGGCCGATAGCATCGCGCTGCGCCTAGCCGATCGGCCAATGGCGCAACCACGGCAACGCATGCATGCCATGCAGCCACACATGCTCGCCGATAAACCACGCGGCCGCCCAGGATGCCGCGACGACGATCAGATCGCAGTGCCCGCTATTCCATAGATTCAACGAATGTCGCCGGGCGATCCACGGCACGCCGAGCGGATTCGGCCAGTCGGCGAGCAGATGCATCAGGCCGCCGCACGCGAAGCCGAACGCGGGCGCCGCGAAGATCGAATGTCCGAGCGTGTGATACGACACCGCGAGCAGCGCGAGCCAGCCGATGCCCCAATGCGTCAACGTGCGATGCGTGATCCACAGCCGCCGCGCGCGCGACCACCATGCGACTTCGAGCCAGTCCGGCGCGGTGCTGCCGGCCACGCCGGCGATGAAGCTCAGCAGCACGCCAGCATGAAACGGACCGCCGCCGCTGCGCGCGACGATCGCCGCCGCGATGATGCCGGCTGCGAAACCGGTCGCATGATGCGCTTTGCTGGATGCCATCGAAACTCGCGGCACACGTGCCGCGCGAAAAACAAAGGGCGGCTATGTTCGCAGATGGGCGCGTAAAAAAATAGCCGATGCGCGAGATAAAAATTCGCGCACCGGCCTTCCGTGCATGACGCGCACGGCGTTCAAGCGCGCCGCGCCGCTCAGGTCGCGCAGCGCGCGATATCGAAGCGCATTTCCTCCTCGGGCGGATCGTCGGGGGCATTGGCCGGATGCACGACCTTGATGACCGTGTTGCCGTTGAGCGGGGTCAGCGTGACGAAGTACGAGTTGTGCGAATCGGCACCGACCGCAAGTTCGGTCGCCGCGCCGGCGTGCGAGGTGCGCACGCGCGGCAGACGTTCTTCGAGGCAGGCGGCGATGGACGCAGGCGTGCGTGACGACGACACGTACACGAGCGGTGCGGACGCATCGCGCGCGGAGCCGCCCGATGAACCGCAAGCGGCGAGGGTGGCGGTGAGGGCGACAGCTGGGGCAAGCATGAGAAGTCTTTTCATGATCCGATCGTCGGCATTCCCGGTCATGCATGGGAAGGTGAGGCGCGGGCGAAGCGCGATGCGCTGACGTACAGCGCGATGCTTCGCGACGAAGCTGCCGTGCAGGCGGCGCGGTTTCGCGGCGTCGCACGGCGGCCGGGGCAGTATACCGAGCATGTGTCGACGTCGTCACTAGCGCGGCCATGCGTTTATTGGTCTGACGGCAAACCGCCGTCAGAAGCGATGCCGCAGACCGACTGCCGCGGCGACCTGGTTGCCGGTCGACGACGGCGCCAGCGTATTGATCGCCGCGACGTTCGCGCCGAATCGGCATTCGAGCGAAAGTTGCTGCTTGCGCCCCGTTGACTGTCGATTCGCAGCAAATTGTAATTGTCGCTATGCGGATATTTAATTGCGCGCCTTACAACGTTTATTTCCGAATCGGGGATTATGTGAATTAATCGCGTAAGTGCAGGTCCGCAAAAGGAAATTATTTTTACGATGAATGGCGGGAGCCTCGCGGCGAGCAGAAGGGCAAAGCGGACGAGGCCGTTTGCGCTGATTCCCACGGTTTTGCGCAATGCAGTCTTTCGAAGAAAGCCTTAAATCGAGGGGGGATGCCACTTATAATTTTGATAGACCCCTTCGACCAAAGGGTGTCTTTTTCATTTTTACACGCGGCTTTCGGGCCGCGTTTTTTTATCTGAAATTTAAAGCGGATTTATAAATCGTCGCGTAGGTGAATATAACTTTTCGCGTGTTGAGCGGCTGCGCCGTTCCGAACGCGCCTTGTCCGTTCGTCAGAGCGAGCAGGGCCAAGCGGCTGGGCAGGTAGAATCGCGGGTTCGAAATCTGTTTGTGCGCCCCGCGAAGTGAGTGAACCTGTGATGACCGACACGCCCTTTCCCTCGACCGACACGAATGCCGAGTTCCTCGGACCGGACGACAGCGTGCATGAAGAACGTCTGTGGCGCGACAACGGCTGGACCGCGCGCATCATCAAGAACGAAGACGACGAAGGCTGGGCCGTCGAAATGATCAAGGACGGCGAGGCGGAGCCTGCGCTCGTCGGACCTTGGACGATGGGCCGCAACAAGAAGGATCCGAAGCCGCTCGACGTATCGGCGTTCAACACGCTCGTGAAAACCGCGGCGGAAGTGCTGCGTCGTCACGAGCAGCAGCTGCGCGCGCAACTGCACAAGACAGTGCGCGTGCCGAACGCGGACGGCAACGGCGAACTCGACATCACGCTCGACATCGTCCCCGACGAAGACGAGCCGTACGCACTGTTGAGCGCGCTCGATATTTTCGGCGAGCAGATCGCGCAAGTGCAGGTTGCGCCGACGTTCAAGCTCAGCAAGGCGAGCGCCGCGGCGTGGGTGGCAAACGAGTTTCGTCGGCCGGGGTAAGTGGCGGTTGTAGGCGCAGTTGCGTCGTGATCGGATCCGCTGGTCGCTGACACTGCCGGCGATCATGGCGCAGTTGGCAGAGCGGCGCTGCTATTTCACTGGCCACTCGAACTGGCTCGTGGTCGAAGATATCGACGATCGTGGCGAAACGGTCGAATACGACGTCTCGCCAAACCCTAGCTGCGCTTGCAGAAAATCGCGGTGATGAGCGGCGCGACGTGATGCACGATCGCCGTGCTGCCGGCGTTTTCAAGCGCGCTTTTAACATTGTCGTCGCTGCCGAACACGACCGCGCCATACGCGGACTGGGCGACCGGTTCGCCGTCGCCGACCCGGAACATCGGGTCGTCCTTTTCGAAGCCCACCACCGCGAATACGCGGAAACCGAACGCGGTCAGATGCGCATCGGGCATCGGCGAGAACGCGTTGATCGAGTTGCTTTCGACGTGACTTGGCTTCGGTTTGATCAGCTGCTGCTGCATCAGATCGGCAATGAACTGGTGGCCGCTCTCATTGCATGTCAGTGGCGTGTCGAGCTCCACGGCGAACGAGGAAAGGGGCAGCGCGGCGGCGGCAAACAGCAGAGGGACAAGGAGACGGTTCATGAGCGTAGGCGGGCGTCAACAGTCGATGTCGTGGATTAGCAACCACTGCGCCATCCCCCGGGGGGCACGAGCGGTGCTGCACATCGAACAGATTCCGCGTGACTGGCACAACTGGATTCGCACTTTACAGCGATTCGGTGAATTCCGCTTTGTGACGGACACACGAACGGCATCTGCAAATTGCAGAGAAACGTATGGCATAACAGCAAGCTTTCAGAATCCCGTATATATTTCCGCCTTATGACTTCGCAACCCCGACCTCCAATCAACGTTCCGCCGCCACGTACGTGGGACGCCCGGCTCGCCCGCCGGCTCGTGACACCGCTAGTCGACAGCTGGGTCACCCCGAACCATTTGACCACGCTGCGCCTGCTGATCGGCGTCGCAGGCGCGCTGTGCCTTGCGCACGGGGGATTCGCGTGGGCCAATGCGGGCGCACTGCTGATCGTCCTGTCGAATTTCGTCGATCACACGGACGGCGAACTCGCGCGAGTGGGCGGCAAGTCGAGCCGCATCGGTCATTTTTACGACCTCGCCTGTGATGCGCTCGTGACCGTGATGCTGTTCGTCGGCATGGGTATCGGTGTCGGCGGCGCGCAGATCGACGCTTTGAAGCTCGCGCCCGGCGTGCTCGGCGCGGTGGCTGGTGTCGCGGTCGCCCTGATCTTCTTTTTGCGCATGCGGATCGAGGAAATGGTCGGCAAGGCCGGCACGAAGCAGGCGTCGATGGGGGGCTTCGAAACCGAGGACGTGCTGTACCTGCTGCCCATCGTCACGCTGACGAATGTCGTCGCGCCGTTCGTGGTGATCGCGTCGATCGGCGCGCCGCTGTTCGCAGTATGGGTGGTGATCGACTACTGGCGCGTCGCGCGCCGTAGCGCTCGCCCGACGGCCAAGGCCGCCAGCGCGTCTGAATCCCGTCGACAGTGGGCTAGCAAATGAATCTGCACGCCGAAGACGACGTGATCGCGCCCGTGTCGTCAGGCACGCCCGTCGCGGCGCTCACGCCCGCGCCCGATGCCGACCGCGCGGTCGCGAGCCGGACCCGCACGTTCGACAACGCGCGTCTGCGTAAAGACTTCGCCGCGCAGGACGCGTTTCTGTATCTGGACGAGTTCCTCGCGCCGGAAGTGACCGCGCAGCTGGTACACAGCGCGCGCGCACTGCTCGACGAAGTGAACCGCAACTATCTGCCGGGTCACAAGCAGGGCGGCAGTGTCAGCCGCCATACGATCGACCGTCTCGCGCCGTTCATCGCCGAGCTGTATCGCTCGAAGGAGTTGATCGGCTGGCTCGAGCAGTTGAGCGGCGACCAGTTGCAGGTGTCGCCCGCCGACGATCCGCACGCCTACGCGCTCTACTACTACACGCGCCCCGGCGACCATATCGGCTGGCACTACGATACTTCGTATTACGAGGGACGCCGCTACACGCTGCTGCTCGGCGTGATCGACGAATCGTCGTGCCGGCTCGACTACGAACTGCATACGCGCAATCCGGAGGTGCCGGACCAGCCGGGCTCGGTGCAGATTCCGCCGGGCGGCCTCGTGTTTTTCGATGGCGACAAGCTGCGTCATCGCATCACGGCGGCCGGGCCGAACGAGATGCGTGTGTCGCTGACGTTCGAATACGTCACCGATCCCAACATGCGGCCGTGGCGCCGCTTCCTTTCCAACATGAAGGACGCGATCGCGTACTTCGGTTTCCGCCAGGTGTTCCGTCAGATGGCCTCGCGCGGCAAGGACGCCGCGTGAGTCGGGCGGCCCTGCTTCTGCTGTCAATCGGCTCGGCGCTGTTCGTCGGCCTGCTCGCCTGGCAGGGCTTCGGCTCGGTGGCGTCGACCTTGCTCGCAGCCGGCTGGGGCCTCGCGGTCGTCGCCGCGTTCCACGTGGTGCCGCTCGTGCTCGATGCGGCTGCGATCGCCGTGCTGTTCAGGCGCGACCACGCCTCGCGTGACGGTGCGCATGAAGGTCCGGCAAGCGGTGCAACCAGCCGCCCGACGAGCGCTGCACGAGCCGAACCCTCGCTGCGCAATGCGCTGTCCGCGCGCTGGATCGGCGAGTCGGTGAATAGCCTGCTGCCCGCTGGGCAGATCGGCGGCCCGGTGGTGATGGTGCGTCAACTGTCGCAGCGCGGCATGCTGCTGCGCGACGCGGCCGCCGCGATCACCGTCAGCACGACCTGGCAGGCGCTCGCGCAAATCGTGTTCGCGCTCGGTGGCCTCGCGATGTTCGGCGCGTACGCCGCGCACGGCACGCTGCACGACCTGCGCACCGCAACGCTGATTGCGACCGGCGTGCTCGGCGCGCTCATCGCCGCGTTCTACTTCGCCCAGCGGCGCGGTCTGTTCGGCCGGCTGCTGGGCGTGGTGTCGAAGGTGTTCGGCAAGCGCGACTGGTCGTCGCTGATGACGCGCGCGGAAGCCGTCGATGCCGCCGTGCAGTCGCTGTACCGCGAGCGCGGCCGCGTGGCGGCGAGCTTTGCGCTGAGCCTCGTGGGATGGGTCGTCGGCACGGCCGAGGTATGGCTCGCGCTGCGTTTTCTCGGTCATCCGGTCGGCTGGATCGACGCGCTGCTGCTGGAAAGCATCGGCCAGGCGATTCGCGGCGCGGCCTTCATGATCCCGGGCTCGCTCGGCGTGCAGGAGGGCGGCTATCTGCTGCTCGCGCCGCTGGTGGGTTTGCCGCCCGACGCGGCGCTGGCGTTGTCGCTCGCCAAGCGTGCGCGTGAACTCCTGCTGGGCCTGCCGGGCCTGCTTGTATTGCACTTCAGCGAACGAAGCTGGCAACGGCGGCGCGCTCCACGGCGCGTGCCGGTTGCCGATTGACCCCCGTACTTTTTTCAAAGGACCGCGCATGCGCGCAATCATTCTCGCAGCGGGCCTCGGCCTGCGTCTCCAGCAGCCGCCGCAAGCCCAGTTTCCGAAATGCCTGTTGCAGTTCGACGGCATGAGCCTGCTCGAACGGCATCTGCAGATGCTCAAAACCGCTGGCGTGACCGACGTCGTGCTGGCGCTCGGTTTCCAGCCGGAATCCGTGCAGGCGGAACTCGCGCGCATCGACTGGCCGCACAAGGTCGAGACCGTGCTCAATCCGCGCTTCGATCTTGGCAGCGTGCTGACCGTGCATACCGTTGCCGACGCGTTGACGCGCGGCGGCGACGTGCTGCTGATGGACGCCGACGTGCTGTACGACGAGCGCATCCTGAGCGCGCTGGTGGCGGGCGAGTCGGTGAACCGTCTGCTGATCGACCGCGATTTCGAAGCGGGCGACGAGCCCGTCAAGCTGTGCCTGAAGGACGGCGTGCCGGTCGAGTTGCGCAAGCAGCTCGCGGTCACTCTGGAGTACGACACGATCGGCGAGTCGGTCGGTTTCTTCCGCTTCCGCGAGGAAACCGCGCGACGCTTCACGCAGATCGTCGCGGGCTATATCGACAGCGGCCGCGCGAACATGCCGCACGAAGAGGCGGTGCGCGACCTGCTGCTCGAGCGCAGCCAGGTGTTCGACACGGCCGAGGTGAGCGGCGCGCCGTGGATCGAGATCGACTTTCCGAACGACGTCGCGCGCGCCGCCAACGAGATCCTGCCGCAGTTGCAGCCGCTCGTCAGCGCATCGCGCTGAGGCGTCCGTGCCGCGCGCGAAGATGCACGGCAGCGCGCGATGGCACCCCGGCAAAATCCCCTCGCGCGACAACATTTGTTGTCGCCGCGATGCCATAATCGACGCTTTCCATTGATGGCTGGCCGCCCGTCGCCATGACAATGCTGCTCGCTTTAGGCGCTTTCATCGTTCCGCTGATCGTCGCGTGCGCGATGTTCATGGAAAACGTCGACGGCACGGTCATCGTGACGTCGCTGCCGGTTCTGGCACGCGACCTCGGTCATGATCCGATCACGCTGAAGCTTGCGGTCACCGCGTATGTGATCGGCCTTGGCGTCTTTATCCCGATCTGCGGCTGGGTCGCCGACCGCTTCGGTTCGCGCACCGTGTTCCGCACCGCGATCGGCATCTTCATGGCGGGCTCGCTGCTGTGCGCGGCCTCCACTTCGCTCGATACCTTCGTGCTCGCGCGCTTCGTGCAGGGCATCGGCGGCGCGCTGATGGTGCCGGTGGGCCGCATCATCATCTTCCGGTCGCTGCCGAAGTCGGAGTTCATTCGCGCGATGAACTATCTGACGGTGCCGGCGTTGCTCGGTCCGGTGGTCGGGCCGCCGCTCGGCGGCTTTATCACGACCTATCTGCACTGGCGTCTGATCTTCGTGATCAACGTGCCGATCGGCCTGCTCGGCATCTGGCTCACCAACAAATACATCGCCAATACGCGCGAGCCGCATCCGGGCCGGCTCGACTGGCTCGGCTTCGCGCTGTCGGCTAGCGGGGCTTCGCTGTTCATGCTCGGGCTCTCGCTGGTCGGCGGCGAACTGGTGTCGACGGGACAATCGGTCGGCATGTGCGTGACCGGCATCGTGTTGCTGCTGCTTTATGTGCTGTACGCGAGCCGCGTCGCGCTGCCGGTGCTCGATCTGCGTTTGCTGCGCATTCCAAGTTTTCATGCGAGCGTGATCGGCGGTTCGCTGTTTCGGATCGGTCTTGGCGCCGTGCCGTTCCTGTTGCCGCTCGCGTTGCAGGAAGGGCTCGGCATGACCGCGTTCAGAGCCGGCGCGATCACGTGCGCGTCCGCGTTCGGTTCGATCTTCATGAAGACGGTGGCGTCGCGCATTCTCGAACGCTTCGGCTTTCGTACCGTGCTGATGGTCAACGCCGCGTGCGCGGGTCTCGCGATCGCCGTGTACGGGTTGTTCTTTCCCGGCACGCCGCATTGGGTGATCTGGTGCATCGTGCTGGTGGGCGGCTTCTTTCCTTCTCTGCAATTCACGTCGCTCAATACGCTGGCCTATGCCGATATTCCGGGCAGCGACGTCGGCCGCGCGACGAGTGTCGCGAGCGTCATCCAGCAGATGTCGCTCGGCCTCGGCGTGACGATCTCGGGCATCGTGCTGCAGATTTCGCATCGTGTGCAAGGGCATCCGAACATCGTGTTCTCCGATTTCTGGCCGGCGTTTCTCGTCGTCGGTCTGTTCTCGTGCCTGTCGATTCCGATTACGCGGCGGCTGCCGCGAGACGCGGGCGATGAGATCTCGCGCGGCAGTCGCGGGCGCGCGTAAGCCATCATACGGATGCCGTCGTCGTCGATGAGGAGGTCATGAAGTTGTTTCGCAACGTCAAAGCTTCAACCAGTGCTTCGATCAGCGGTCTTGCCCTGATCGCAATCCTTTGCGTTTCAACCGGGTTTCTCGAGGCGGCGCCTGCTGTCGCGAAAGCGCCCGCGAAGACGCAACCGGCCGTGCTTGCCGGTTCGGCGATTGCGGTGCCGGACTCATACAGCGCCGATGCCGCCGAGCAGATCTTCAACGAAGGCGGCAATGCGGTCGATGCGGCCGCCGCGATCGCCTTCACCCTTGCGGTCACGTTCCCGGATGCGGGCAACATCGGCGGGGGCGGGTTCATGACGCTGTACGTCGACAACAAGCCTTATTTCCTCGACTATCGCGAACGCGCGCCGCTCGCCGCGACGAAGAACATGTATCTCGACGACAAGGGCGAGATCATCAAAGGCATGAGCCTGGTCGGCTATCGCGCGGTGGGCGTGCCAGGCACCGTTGACGGCATGTGGCAAGCGCAGCGCCGTTTCGGCAAGCTGAAATGGCAGCAGGTGCTCGCGCCGGCTATTCACTATGCGCGCGACGGCTTCGTGGTCGCCCCGCAACTGCAGAAGCTGCGCGACGATGCGGCGAAGAACTTCGCGGGCAGGACCAATTTCGACACCTACTTCGGCAATCTGAAGCAGGGCGTCACCTTCAGGCAGCCTGACCTTGCCGCGGTCCTGCAGCGTATTTCCGATCAGGGCGCGAAAGATTTCTACACGGGCAAGACTGCGGATCTGATCGCCGCTTCAATGCGCGGCCACGGCCTGATTACGAAGGCCGATCTCGCGCAGTACAAGGCGGTTTGGCGCGAGCCGGTGCAGGCGAACTGGAACGGCTACCGCGTGATCACCGCGCCGCCGCCGAGTTCGGGCGGCGTCGGGCTCGTGCAACTGCTGAAGATGAAGGCCGATATCGCGCCCGAGTTCAAGAACGTGCCGCTCAATTCCGTGCAATACGTGCATCTGATCGCGGAGCTCGAGAAGCGCGTGTTCGCGGACCGCGCGCAGTATCTCGGCGACCCGGATTTCTACAAGGTGCCGGTCGCGCAACTGATCGACGACCCGTATCTGGCCAAGCGCGCGGCCGAGGTTGATCCGAATATGCCGTCGGACACGAAGAGCATTCAGCCGGGGCTCGGGACCTCGATGCCGGAGAAGGCGGAGACCACGCATTTTTCGGTGGTCGACAAATGGGGCAACGCGGTGTCGAACACGTACACGCTGAACGGCGCGTTCGGCTCGGGCGTCGTGGTGGATCGGGCAGGCATCGCGCTGAACGACGAGATGGACGACTTCTCCGCGAAGCCGGGCGCCGCGAACATGTTCGATGTGGTCGGCAGCGACGTGAATGCGATCGAGCCGAAGAAGCGCCCGTTGTCGTCGATGGCGCCGACGATTCTGACGAAGGACGGCAAGGTCGCGCTCGTGATCGGCACGCCGGGCGGATCGCGGATCTTCACGACGATCTTCCAGGTGATCAACGACATCTACGACTTCGACATGCCGTTGCCGGATGCGCTCGCCGCGATGCGTTTCCATCACCAGCTATTGCCGCCGAATACGATCTATTCGGAGCCGTACAAGCCGATCGAGGGCGAACTCGCCCAGCAGCTCGAGGCGAAGGGCTACAAGCTGGAAGGGCAGGAATTCACCGGCGATGTTCAGGTGATCAGGATCGATGGGGACGAGCCGGAGGCGGCGGCCGATCCGCGCGGGCGAGGGGTGACGCGGGTGGTTCGGTAGGGTTTCACTCTGGGCATCCAGGCAAGGCTGCCCAACGCAAAGTGCCCCATCACCCTGCCTGCTCCACCGGCGTCACCGTCAACTCCACCCGCTGCGCGCCGCGCAACACCGTCACGTTGACCGGCTTGTCGATACGCGAAGCATCGAGCGTGCGTTGCAGTGCATCCACATCCTGCACCGGCTGCGCGTCGATCGCGACGATCGTGTCGTCGGTGCGCAAGCCGCCGAGCGCCGCCGGACTGCCTTTGACGATCTCCATCACGCGCACGCCGCTTTGCGTGCCGAGCTCGAAGTAGCGCTGCACGCGCCGCGACAGCGGCGTCGTCGTGCCGGCCACGCCGATATACGCGCGTCGCACGCGACCGTGCGCGAAGATCTGCATGATGACCCACTTCGCGGTATCGATCGCGGTCGCAAAACAGATGGCCTGTGCGCCAGGAATGATCGCGGTATTCACGCCGATCACCTGACCCGCCGAATTGATCAGCGGTCCGCCCGAGTTGCCCGGATTCAATGCCGCGTCGGTCTGGATCACGTCGTAGATCATGCGGCCGGAGTTCGAGCGCAGCGACCGGCCGAGCGCCGAAACGACGCCGGTCGTCACGGTCTGTTGCAGCCCGAGCGGGTTGCCGACCGCAATGGCGATCTGCCCGACGCGCAGCTTCGATGATTCGCCGAGTTCGACATGCGGCAGCGGTTCCGGCGAACCGATGCGCAGCACCGCGAGATCGCTGCCGGGATCGTCGCCGACCAGATCGGCGTCGAACTTCGCGCCGTCGGCCAGCGTCACCTGGATATGCGTCGCGCCATGCACGACGTGGCTATTGGTCAGCAGGTAGCCGTCGGGCGTGAACAGGAAGCCCGAGCCAGTGCCGCCCCGCAAGCCGCGCCCATGCGCGGACGCGTCGCCGGGCAGCCGGCGTTCGACGGCGATAAACGCGACCGCCTGCTGCACGCGCTCCAGTGCACCGATCACGGTGCGGGAGTAGGCGTCGAGCAGCGCGTCGTCGTCGTGGGTCAAAAGGTCGGTGGATTGGGGCCCGGGGGCGTCGGATGCGGCGCTCGACAGGTCATCGATGAAGCGTGGGCGGCTTCCCATAACGATGCTCCGGATAGACGGGCTCCGAGATGCGGGGCGCCGCGCGAGTTTTCAAGTGCATCCCGGGGGCGTCGGCGGCGTCCCGGCCGCGCCGCCAGACCGGTGGCCACTGCCCGTGAGACACTTTCCCGGGCGGGCCGTCGCTCGTCGCTCGCTCGCGCCACGGAGACCCTGTTCATGTCCGCATCTAACGCTTCAGCGCCGCAATCCCCGCAGCCGGGTCCACGCATCGAGTCGCTCTGTGCGATCACGCTCGCCACCAGCGACATGCAGCGCGCCGTCGCGTTCTACGAAGCGCTCGGCTTCCCGATCAAGTTCGGCGGTCCGCGCGAGGCCTTCACGTCGTTCGCGTTCGGCAGTTCGTATTTGAACCTGATCGCTGATGCGCGCGCGCCGGTCAACTGGTGGGGGCGCGTGATCATCTACGTGTCGGACGTCGACGCGTTCCATGCCAGGGCGGTGGCGGCAGGCTTGCAGCCGACGTTCGCGCCGTCGGATGCGCCGTGGGGCGAGCGCTATTTTCATATCACCGATCCGGACGGCCACGAACTGAGCTTCGCGCGGCCGCTGCCCTAGCGGCGGAAGTCGGGGCAAACTCGCTATCATGGGGTTATCACGCATGTGCAGCGGCCGCCCACGCGGTAACACGGCTGACACCTCGCGCTTCGATAATCGAACGCGACCGCGTCGCGCTAGCCGCCGCGCGCCATCCCATTCCTGTTGCGAGGAGAGCCGCAATGAAAGAGCCGGACCCGAGACCCGATATCGAACTGATGGCGGAGCGGCAACGCCGTTTCGAGGAAGACCTCATCGATGCCTACGACGAAGAACTCGAAATGGAGGTCGACGACCGCATCATCGACGGCCCGGACGGCTTTACGCCCGAGCATCGCGAGGCGCGCAAGCAGTACTTCCGCGAACTGTTCCGGCTGCAGGGAGAACTGGTCAAGCTGCAGGACTGGATCGTCGCGACCGGGCACCGGCTCGTCGTGATCTTCGAGGGGCGCGACGCGGCCGGCAAGGGCGGCGCGATCAAGCGCATCACACAGCGCCTCAATCCGCGCGTGTGCCGCGTGGCCGCATTGCCCGCGCCGAACAATCGCGAGCGCACGCAATGGTATTTCCAGCGCTATGTATCGCATCTGCCGGCGGGCGGCGAGATGGTGCTATTCGATCGCAGCTGGTACAACCGCGCGGGCGTCGAGCGCGTGATGAACTTCTGCACCGACGAGGAATACGAAGAGTTTTTCCGCTCGGTGCCGGAGTTCGAAAAGATGCTGGCGCGCAGCGGCGTGCAGATCCTCAAGTACTGGTTTTCGATCACCGACGAAGAGCAGGAAATCCGCTTCCAGAACCGCATTCGCGATCCGCTCAAGCAGTGGAAGCTGAGTCCGATGGATCTGGAAAGCCGGCGCCGCTGGGAAGCCTATACGCTGGCGAAGGAGGTGATGCTGCAGCGCTCGCATATCCCCGAGGCGCCGTGGTGGGTCGTGCAGGCCGTCGACAAGAAACGCGCGCGCCTGAACTGCATTCGGCATCTGCTGAGCCAGGTGCCGTATCACGAGATCGAGCATCCGCAGATCGACTTGCCGTCGCGTGTCTATCACGAAGACTATAGCCGTCAGCCGGTACCTCAGTCGATGATCGTGCCCGAGGTGTATTAAAAGCGGATCGTATGAAATAGCCGGCCAACGAAAAAGCGCGGTACGTATATCAGCGTACCGCGCTTTTCTTCTTGCTTCGCCCCGCCGGATCGGCGAACTCAGAACACCGAACGGAACACCCAGAACAGTGCGCCCGCGAGCGCGATCGACGCGGGCAACGTCAGCACCCATGCGAGGATCAGACTGCGCACCGTGGCCCATTGCAGACCCGAGCCGTTGGCCGCCATCGTGCCGGCCACGCCGGAAGAGAGCACATGGGTCGTCGACACCGGCAGACCGTAGAGGTCGGCGGCACCGATCGTGACCATCGCGACGAGTTCAGCCGACGCGCCCTGGCCGTACGTCAGATGCTGTTTGCCGATCTTCTCGCCCACCGTAACGACGATGCGCTTCCAGCCGACCATCGTGCCGAGACCCAGCGCGATCGCGACCGCCACCTTGACCCACGGCGGAATGAACTTGGTCGCGTGGTCGATCTGCGTTCTGAAGTTGGCGATGACCTTCGCGTCTTCGGGCGAGAACTGCGGCTGATTGGCCTTCTGCATCAGACGGATCGCCTCGGAGGTGACATACATGTTGTTGCGCACGTTATCGACGATGCCTTGCGGCACCGCGGCCATCGAGCCCGACTCGGCAACCTGGCGACCGATCTGCTCGGTCAGCTGCTGCAGCGCCGGCAGCGTGGCGGGCGTCAACTGACGGGTGCGCACGAAGGCCTCGACGTCGGCGCGCGGATCCGCGGAAGGCGCCGCGCCCTGCGTGTAGCGCGACAGCGTCGCCGCGGTTTGATGCGCGACCGCGACGAAGTTCTGCGTTTGCGCCGGCGTGACCGCCTTGTTCAGCGCGTAGGCGGTGGGCACGGTACCGATCAGGATCAGCATGATCAGCCCCATGCCTTTCTGGCCGTCGTTCGAGCCATGCGCGAACGACACGCCCGTGCAGGTCAGAATCAGCAGGCAGCGAATCCAGAACGGCGGCGGCTCCTTGCCCTTCGGCTCGGCATACAGCGCGGGCACGCGCACGACGGCCTTCAGGATCAGCAGCAGCAGGCCCGCAAGCAGAAAGCCCACGATCGGCGAAAACAGCAGCGACTTGCCGACGCCGAGCGCCTGATTCCAGTCCACGCCACTGGTGCCGTTCGCACCATGCAGCATCTGATTCATCAGACCTACGCCGATGATCGAGCCGATCAGCGTGTGCGAACTCGAAGACGGCAGGCCCAAAGACCACGTGCCCAGATTCCAGATGATCGCGGCGATCAGCAGCGCGAATACCATCGCGAAGCCGGCGCTGCTGCCAACCTGCAGAATCAACTCGACGGGCAGCAGTTGCAGCACGCCGAAGGCGACCGCTCCGCTCGACGTCAGCACGCCCAGAAAATTCCACGTGCCGGACCAGACCACCGCGATATTCGGCGTCAGCGAGTGGGTGTAGATGACGGTGGCGACCGCGTTGGCCGTATCGTGAAAGCCATTGACGAACTCGAAGCCGAGCGCGATCAGCAGCGCGACACCGAGCAGCAGATACGGCAGTACCGAGCTTTCGCGTACGGGCTGCAGATCGTCTATCAGATGAACGCCGCAGTACACGACGCCCGCGATGAGCAGGGCAACGAAAATAACCAGGCCCGCGTTACGGCCTTTGCCGCTGGCGGCGCCTGGTTGCGGATACGAAAGTTCCGGCATGACGTGAGCCCCAAAAAGTGGTCGCAGAGTTCTTGATGCTGCTTTCGCTGTGTGTCGCAACGATGACAACTACGTGACGGCATTGGGGTGCGGGAAAAGCAGGCGCGGCGCGGCCTATGCTATGCCGCTCACGCCGGTAAATGCTACGCAGGCTGGCGGACGGGAATAGTAAGATGTCCGAACCGGACTAAGAAAGTGATGAATAGCACGAGCGGCGAGCGGGCTTCGGTTGCGCTTACGATGCGCTGACTACTTCGCCGCTTGCGCTGCCACCGAGGGTGCGTTTATAAGCTTGCGCGACGATTTCCGCCGGTACCCCTTGCGACGGATCGCGGCCCATCGATTCGAGCGTTTCGGCGACCCACCCCGGGCTGACCACATTGACGCGGGCCTTGCCTCGCAACTCGAGCGCGGCCGAGCGAGCGAACGCTTCGACACCCGCATTGACGATGCTGACCGCGGCGCTGCCTTCCATCGGCTGTTGCGCGAGCACGCCGCTCGTCAGTGTGAACGAGCCGCCTTGCGACACATGGTCCACGCCGCAGCGCACCAGATTGACCTGCCCCATCAGTTTGTTGGCAAGACTAAAAGAAAAGTCTTCGTCGCCAAGCGCCGCGAGCGGCGCGAATTTCGCCGAGCCGGCCGCGCAGATGATCGCGTCGAAGCTGCCGGCTTGCGCATACATCGCTTCGATGCTGCGTTTGTCCGACAGGTCGACGTGCAGTTCGGAGCCTTTGCGGCTCGCGCCGACCACGTCATGCTCGGTGGCGAGCAGCCTCACGATGTGCGAACCGAGCAGGCCGGTCGCACCGACAACGAGTATTCGCATACATCCTCCTAAGGTCTGTTTGCGGCAATTGCCGCACTGCACACTGCATCGTCGCCGGAGCACTCGCCGAACCGTGCAACGCGCGATCCTATCGGTCGAGGATAGACGCTGCCGGCGCGACGCGCCAACGCGTGAGGGAAGAACCGGCTGACACGCGCCGCGATCCTCCTGAGCATCATTTTTGCTACGCTGGAAGTAAGGTCATGTTTCCCGGGAGCGTCGATGAAGCAAGACAGCGAGATAGTCAACGAGCCGGTAGAGGACGAACCGGCACAGCGAGCCTTCACTTCCTACGCAGCACCGCTCGTCGACGAGGCGATCCGGCTCGCCAAAGGGGTGCACGGCGACGCGTCACCCGAAGCGCTGCACAAACTGCGCGTTTCACTGCGGCGTTTGCGTTCGTTATGGTGGGCTTTCGCACCGCTGCTCGACAAGGGCGAAAATTCCCGGCAACGCGCGGTCTACAAGTTTCTCGCCACCGCGGCGGGTAAAACGCGCGATTGGGACATCCTGATCGCGTTGCTCAGGCAGCAAGACAGCGGCGCGCAAGCATTGATGCCGAAGCTCGAGCAGGCGCGCCGCGACACGCTGGCGACCAGCCGCGAGACGTTGTTGAACGCCGACGTCAAACACCTGCTGCGCGATGCGTTGGCCACCACTTCCGCGCAACTGCACGCCACGCACGATTCGGCTATTGCGCTGCGCAAATTTGCCGCTCGACGCATAGGGGCGTCGGAGCGCTCATTGAAAAAGCGCGTCAAACGCGCGCGCCATGCGAAACGCTCGAATTACGCAGCCTTTCACGATGTCAGAAAAGCGGGCAAGAAACTGCGCTATCTGTTCGAGTTTTTCCGGCCGGTGCTTAAAACCAGCCATAAGCGCACGCTCAAGCGCCTGAAAAAAATCCAGAAGCGCTTCGGCATGCTCAACGATACCGTCGCGAGCGAAACGCTGTTGCGGGACAATGCCGCGTCGCTTGCCGACGCGGACCACATCGAAGCCGCGTTGGGTTGGCTCGACAGGAAACGCAAACGCCGCTTGCGCGCGGCGTCGGAGCTACTGGGCTGAGAGAGCGCGTTCGGTCCTCGCTAGCGCGGAGGATCCGCAGCCCAAAATGCACGGCGCACCGCGCTGCGGTCCGAAAGAATAGTCCGCGAAGGAGGCGAGGGGCGTGGCACCGCATGGGCTTTCGCTGCGTCATCGGCTGCGCCTGACGTTGCGCGCCGTTCGAGCCGGGATGACCCGCTATGTTGGCAACCGTCCGTGGGTGGCCGGCGTCGCCGGCACGCTCGTCGCGTTGGCGATGTCGATCCTGACAGCGGTGGAGGTCGGCGAAGGCCGGAAGCGGGCGCGACGCGACAACAAACCGTTGTCGGTGCTGTTCATCGATATCGATCACTTCAAGCGTTTCAACGATACCTACGGCCATGAGAGCGGCGACGAGGTATGGGTCGCGGTGGCTGATTGCATCGCGTCCGTGGCGCTGCGCTCGGCCGATCTGGTCGCGCGCTACGGCGGCGAAGAGTTCGCGGTGGTGCTGCCGGATACGACCGCGCAGGGCGCGTTCGCGGTCGCGGAGCAGATTCGTCGCAAGGTGGAAAACCAGGTCATCGTGCGCGAACACGATGCGCCGCAGGCGGTGACGGTGAGCGTCGGCTGCGCAACGGCGCTGCCGAGCGCCACGGATGTCGCGAACGGACTCGAGCTGATGGCGGCCGCTGATGGACAGTTGTATGTGGCGAAGAACGAGGGGCGCAATCGCACCCGGTCGGCGCAGTGGGACGAGGATTCGGCGACGCAGGGGGTCTCGCGCACGGGGGCGGCGCCTTAACGCCAGGTGTTCGTTCGCGTGAGCGTGAGCGCCTTCCCGGCCCAGATTGTCGCGACGCAGCGCAATTCAGGCGCGCTCCGCACTGCGCGGCGCGAAGCCGCGCAACGTCACCGCCGCTGGTGTTTCGTCCCGCAACGCCGAGCGCGGCCGATCGGCGGCCGAACCATCCGGGTAAGCCAGCAAGCCCACCGGGAAGCCACGCCGCTGCCATGCATCGAGCCCGCCGCGCAGTGCGCGAATCCGCGTGTAGCCATTGCTGCGCATATGTTGCGAGACTTCGAGCGCGGTCGCGCTGTCCGGGCAGATGCAATAGATGACCATGTCGTGCGTGCGCAGCGCGCCGTCGATCTGCTCAGGCGAATGCGGATCGAGCGCGCGCGCGTCGGGAATCTGGCGTCGCAGATCGAGCAGCGGAGCGCCGGGCCGCGCATCGAGCACGCGGGACGGCGCCATGCGGCGCAGGCGGCCGGAGCGCCGCCAGCGCGACGGCATGCTCGACGCGGCGGCACTTGCCGATGAAGCCTGCGTCGGCGCGGCCTGCATCGGCGCGGCTTGGGCCGACGTGGCTCGCGTGAACCGGCGCCGTTCGTAATATCGCAGATACAGCCGGTAGAGCAGATAGACGAGCGCCACCGCAAGAAGAATGTCGGCGATCGTGCCGCCGCGCTGCTCGACGAACGCGCGCAGCATATGCACCTCGCGTTCCACGGCCGCGCCGCCGAGCAGCCAGAACGTCGCCCACGCGATCACGCTCGCCAGATCCCATAGTGCGTAGATGCGGATGTCGACGGCGGTCGTACCCATCAGCGGCGGCGTAATCAGGCCGAGGCCGGGCACGAACTTAGAGATCGACACGAGCGGCACGCCATAATGTTCGAATAGCGCGCGCGCGGTTTCCAGCCTCGTATCGACGGCGGGCGACAAGCGGCCGAGCCACGCGAGCAGTTTGCGTCCATACAGACGGCCCGCCGCGAACCAGGTGCCGTCGCCGATCAATGCGCCCAGCACCGCCGCGCCGAGGGTCGGCCAGAACGCCAGGGTGCCCGCAGCGATCGCCGAGCCCGCGAACAGCAGCATCGGCACGGCCGGAATCGGTACGCCGAGGCGCGTCAGCAGGACGTTGACGAACACGATAGCGCTGCCCCAGGTTGAAACCGCCGACAACGGAAACTCGACCAATTGAGGCGCTCCTGTTGCTGCTGTTGCGCTGGCATGCGTGGACGGCCGGTATCGACCATCGGCCTCAATCGTCAATACGCAACTAACTGTCAACCCCGCGTGCCCACCGCAAGGTGGCCGGCGCGCTCGAAGAGAGTGCGCGCGGGCGCGCACGCTGGATTCGCAGGGGCGGGGGCTGCATCGTCAACGAACCACGAGCAGTCCCCGGGTCCACCTCATCAGGCATTCGGCACTGCCACCACGCCCGGATTCCCGACGATCGCCAGAAACTCCCGCCGTGTCGACGGATCGGTGCGGAACGTGCCGAGCATGCGCGACGTGACCATCGTGACGCCCGCCTTGTGCACGCCACGCGTCGACATGCACTGATGCGCGGCTTCGAGAATCACGCCCACGCCGGCCGGCTGCAGCACCTCGTCCAGCGTATCGGCGATCTGCACCGTCATCTTTTCCTGGATCTGCAGCCGTTTCGCGAACGCATCGACGAGGCGCGCGAGCTTCGAAATGCCGACCACGCGATGGTTCGGCAGATACGCGACGTGCGCGCGTCCGATGATCGGCACCATATGGTGCTCGCAATAGCTTTCGAAGCGGATGTCCTTCAGCACGATCATTTCGTCGTAGCCGTCCACTTCGGAGAAGGTACGCGCGAGGATGTCGCGCGGATCGACCTGGTAGCCGACGAAAAACTCGTCGTAAGCGCGCGTCACGCGTGCCGGCGTGTCGATCAGGCCTTCGCGCTGCGGATCGTCGCCGGCCCAGCGCAGCAGCACGCGCACGGCTGCCTCGGCTTCTTCGCGGCTCGGGCGTTCGGCGGCCACTACGGGTTTGGTCTTCTTTGCCTTGCTGCTGGTCATGCGTCGTCCTCCTGGATCGCGCGTCGATGCTGCGCGGCGCGCGGGGTCAGTAACTGAGGTCATTGTTCCATGTTTTGCGCCGAAGGTGCCGATGCCCGTTTCGCGGCCGGGGCAGTCGCGGGCGTGCTGCGCACGGCTACTTCGGCCATTCGTCCATCGCATCGTTGAACAGCTCGGCGACCACGCCGCGCAGCCAACTGCCGCGCGGATCGTTATGAAACTTGCGATGCCAGTGCTGCCGCAGGTCGAAGCGCGGCAGAGGCAGGGGCGGCTCGACGAGCATGATCGACGCATGCTCCGACACGTACGCGAAGCCGATCGCGTGCGGCACGGTCGCGAGCAGGTCGGTGCGCGCGAGGATGAAAGGCAGGCTCATGAAGTGCGGCGTTTCGAGCACCGCGCGTCGCTTGATGCGCTTCTTTTCGAGGTACTGCTCGAGCACTTCCTGGCTGCGTCCCTCGGCGCGCACGACCGCATGCCCGGACGCCACGTATTGCTCGAGCGTGAGCGGCCCCTTCGACAGCGGATGTCCGCTGCGCATCAGGCAGATGAAGCGATGCGTGAAGAGCCGCTGCTGAAAGAAGTTGTTGCCCGCCAGGTCCGGAAAATAGCCGACGGCGAGGTCGACATCGCCCGATTCGAGCCCGCGTTCCACTTGCGACGGCGACAGCGTGACCGAGCGCAGTTTCGCGGACGGCGCGCGCTCGGCGAACAGCTGCAAAAGACGCGGCAGAAACACGATTTCGCCGACGTCGGACAGCGCGATCGAAAACGTGTGCGTGCTCGTCGCCGGATCGAAATCCTGCACGTCGAGCATGCCTTTCTCGATGCGCAGCAACGCGTCGCGCGCGGCGGGCAGGATCGCGAGCGCGCGCGGTGTCGGCTCCATGCCTTTCGATGTGCGCACGAACAGCGGATCGTCGAAGTATTCGCGCAGGCGCCCAAGCGCGGTGCTCACGCGCGGCTGGCTCACACCGAGCTGCTCGGCGGCGCGGCTCACGTTGCGCGTGTCTTCCATCGCGACCAGATAGGGGATCAGGTTCAGATCCAGATGTGTCTCGGACATGCTTGTTATGGCTCGCGGGGCGGGCAGGGCAAGGGAATGCTTATGCCGTATCGCTATAAAGCCTAGTTGAAAAATCGCCCATAAGCATAGTGGGATTTTGCGCGGCCGGCATTTTCGCGCGCAGGGCGAGCGCTGGACGAGGGCATCCCGGACCTTCGCCGCCGCGCGCGGCGACCTATGATGAAGGGGGTTTCCCTGCCTTGACAACCCGCCCACAGGACAACCATAATCGCCGAAGCGTTCGCTAAACGAATCACTGTTCACGCAACGAACAATTCAGCGGCGAAGCAATCGAAGGCGCCAGCCCGCTCTCCCCCTCGCGAGCCGTCGCCAGCATGCCCGGAGACTGTTTCCGCGCGAGCCTTGCCGGTTACGGCTGTCAGCCCAGCGGCACGTAGCGCCCCCAAAGGAAATTCGACATGATCAACAAGATTTTCGAGACACTTCAATCGGCGGTCGCCGATGTCCACGACGGCGCGACCGTCATGATCGGCGGCTTCGGCACGGCCGGCATGCCGTCCGAGTTGATCGACGCGCTGATCGAGCAGGGCGCGCGCAACCTCACCATCGTCAACAACAACGCAGGTAATGGCGATATCGGCCTCGCGGCGCTGCTGAAGGCCAAGCGCGTGCGCAAGATCATCTGCTCGTTCCCGCGCCAGACCGACTCGTATGTGTTCGACGCGCTCTATCGCGCCGGCGAAATCGAACTCGAACTCGTGCCGCAAGGCAACCTCGCCGAGCGCATCCGCGCCGCGGGGGCGGGCATCGGCGGCTTCTTCACGCCGACCGCGTACGGCACCAAGCTCGCCGAAGGCAAGGAAACCCGTCTGATCGACGGCCGTCACTACGTTCTCGAAGCGCCGCTGCACGCGGACTTCGCGCTGATCAAGGCGTACAAGGGCGATCGCTGGGGCAACCTGATCTATCGCAAGACCGCGCGTAACTTCGGACCGATCATGGCGAGCGCAGCGAAGACCGCGATCGTGCAGGTGTCGGAAGTGGTGCCGCTCGGCGGCCTCGATCCGGAAGAAATCGTCACGCCCGGCATTTTCGTGCAACGCGTGATCGCGGTGCCGCAAGCGGCGCATGCCCCCACGCCCAATCCTCACGACGCTGCTGCCTGACCCGGAGACCGACATGAAGAAACTGACTCGCGATGAAATGGCCAAGCGCGTTGCCCAGGACATCCCTGAAGGCGCTTACGTGAACCTCGGCATCGGCGTACCGACGCTGGTGGCGAACCACCTCGCCGCTGACAAGGAAATCTTCCTGCACAGCGAAAACGGTCTGCTCGGCATGGGCCCGGCACCGGCGAAGGGCCAGGAAGACGACGAACTGATCAACGCCGGCAAGCAGCACGTCACGCTGCTGACGGGCGGCGCCTACTTCCATCACGCGGATTCGTTCGCGATGATGCGGGGCGGCCATCTTGACTTCTGCGTGCTCGGCGCATTCCAGGTGTCGGCGAAGGGCGATCTCGCGAACTGGCACACCGGCGCACCCGACGCGATTCCGGCGGTCGGCGGCGCGATGGACCTCGCGATCGGCGCGAAGCAGGTCTACGTGATGATGGAGCACCTGACCAAGCAGGGCGAGAGCAAGATCACCGCCGAGTGCTCGTACCCGGTCACCGGTATCGGTTGCGTGACCCGTATCTATACGGACCTCGCAATGATCGACGTCACGAAGGAAGGCCTCGTCGTGCGCGAGATTTTCACGGACATCGGCTTCGACGAACTGCTGAAGCTGACCGGTGTGCCGATGACCGACGGCACGCAGGCCGCGCGCGCGGCCTGATGGTTGGCTGAGGCGTCGCGGCGGCGGTCTGCTTTGCGGCCGCGTCGATGGCGTCTCGTCTGAAAGCGGCATTGCGCGAACGGGCCAGCGCTGACGGGGCGAACTCCTCGTCAGCGCTGGCCTGGCAACTTCAGCGACGGCTTGACCGCGTTTGGCGCACAATACGCAGCACATACCGCGGCATACGCACGGCACGAGCGCTTGCTCCGCCACGGCGTCTGCTTCGAACCGCCGCGCGTCGTGCCGCTTCTTCGCTTCCGATTCCCTCAAACATCGTCGTCACCATGCTCGACTCCAGCGCCCGTCTGACTGGCCTTCTTTGCGGCACACAGCCGATGAACGACATCTGGGCGCCGCGTGCCACGCTGCAGCGGATGCTCGACGTCGAAGCCGCGCTCGCGCGTGCCTCTGCCGCGCACAAAGTCATTCCCGAATCCGCCGTCCCTGCGATCGAAGCGGCCTGCCAGGCCGACCAGCTCGACGCCGACGCGCTCGCACGCGACGCCGCGCTCGGCGGCAACCTCGCGATTCCGCTCGTCAAGCAACTGACTGCACGCGTCAAAGCTGCCGATGCCGAAGCTGGCAAATACGTGCATTGGGGTGCGACGAGCCAGGACATCATCGACACCGCGACGGTACTGCAACTGCGCGACACTTTCGACCTGCTCGACAGCGGCCTGCAAGCCACCTGCGACGCGGTCGCGAAACTCGCGGCCGCCCATCGCGCGACACCGATGATCGGCCGCACGTGGCTGCAACAGGCGCTGCCGATCACGCTGGGTCTGAAGTTCGCGCAATGGCTCGACGCGCTGTTGCGTCATCGCGAGCGGCTCGGCGCGTTGCGCGAACGTGTGCTGGTGCTGCAATTCGGCGGCGCGGCCGGCACCCTCGCGAGTCTGCGCGAGGCGGCGCCGCAGGTCACGCAGTCGCTCGCCAAGGAACTCGGCCTCGCGGTACCGACCTTGCCGTGGCACACGCAGCGCGATCGCATCGCCGAGACGGCGTCGCTGTTCGGCATGCTGATCGGCACGCTCGGCAAGATCGCGCGCGACGTGTCGCTGCAGATGCAAACCGAAATCGACGAACTCGCCGAACCGGCCGCGGCCGGCAAGGGCGGATCGTCGACGATGCCGCACAAACGCAACCCGGTCGGTTGCGCGGCGGTACTGACGGCCGCGACGAGCGCGCCCGGCCTCGTGGCGACCGTGTTCGCCGGCATGGTGCAGGAGCACGAACGCGCGCTCGGCGGCTGGCAGGCCGAATGGGACGCGCTGCCGGATCTCGCGCGCCTCGCGGGCGGCGCGCTCGCGAACATCGAACAGATCGCGTCCGGCCTGAGCGTGAACGTACCGCGCCTCGCCGCGAATCTCGACGTCACGCACGGCCTGATCCTCGGCGAAGCGGTGATGCTCGCGCTCGGCGATTCCATCGGCCGGCTCGACGCGCATCATCTGGTCGAGCGCGCGTCGAAGGCGGCGATCCGCGACGGCAAGACGCTGTATGACGTGCTCGCCGCCGACTCGGCCGTCACCGAACATCTTTCGCTCGAGCGCCTGAAGCAGCTGCTCGATCCCGCTCAATACGTCGGCCAGGCGCACGCATATGTCGACGCCGCGCTGGCGCTTCACACCACGCGCGCGCAGCGCGCCCATTCCAAGGAGTAACCGGCATGCCCTACGCCGCAGTCAACGGCACCGAGCTTCACTATCGTATCGACGGCGATCGTCACGGCCACGCGCCGTGGCTCGTGCTGTCGAATTCGCTCGGCTGCGATATGTCCATGTGGACGCCGCAGGTCGCGGCGTTGTCGAAGCACTTCCGCGTGCTGCGCTACGACACGCGCGGCCACGGTCATTCGGAAGCGCCGAAGGGTCCGTACACGATCGAGCAGCTGAGCGGCGACGTGCTCGGCCTGATGGATACGCTGAAGATCGCGCGCGCGAATTTCTGCGGCATATCGATGGGCGGCCTGACCGGCGTCGCACTCGCCGCGCGTCACGGCGACCGCTTCGAGCGCGTCGTGCTGTGCAACACGGCCGCGCGCATCGGCTCGCCGGAAGTGTGGGTGCCGCGTGCCGCGAAGGCGCGCAGCGAAGGCATGTTTGCGCTCGCCGACGCGGTGCTGCCGCGCTGGTTTACGGCAGACTTCATCGAGCGCGAGCCGGTCGTGCTGGCGATGATCCGCGACGTGTTCGTGCATACCGACAAGGAAGGCTACGCATCGAACTGCGACGCGATCGACGCGGCCGACCTGCGGCCCGAAACGCCGGGTATCAAGCTGCCGACGCTCGTGATCAGCGGCACGCACGACCTCGCCGCCACGGCCGCGCAAGGCCGCGAACTTGCGCAGTCGATTCCGGGCGCGCGCTACGTCGAACTCAATGCCTCGCATATCTCCAACATCGAAAAGGCCGGTGAGTTCACGAAGACCGTGCTCGACTTCCTGACGGAGGCAAAATGAACGACGAAGACCGTTACGAAGCCGGTATGGAGGTGCGTCGCGCGGTGCTGGGCAACGCGCACGTCGACCGTTCGCTCGCGAACCGCACCGAGTTGACCGAGGAATTCCAGAACCTGATCACGCGTTACGCATGGGGCGAGATCTGGACGCGTGAAGGTCTGCCGCGTCATACGCGTAGCCTGCTGACGATCGCGATGATGGTGGCGTTGAATCGCAGCGAAGAACTCGCGCTGCACCTGCGTGCCGCGAAGAACAACGGCGTCACGCGCGAGCAGATCAAGGAAGTGCTGCTGCAGACCGCGATCTACTGCGGCGTGCCGGCGGCCAACTCCGCGTTCCATCTGGCCGACAAGCTGTTTCGCGAGGATGATGCGGCGGCCGCGGCGGCGAAGTCGTAAAGACTGAGCACACGTAACTGGCCCTGCGCATCGCGCAGGATCAGATCGAAGGTGAGGGCAGGCGTGCTCACGACGGACTCCGCAGCTTACGCAGGAAACGCTGCACGGCCACCCGCACGATCTGCTGCACCCGACGGTGGGTCGCCTTCGACACCGCGCGCAGTTCATCGAGCAGTTCCTGCGGCAAGTACTGGCGGTAGGAAGGGTTGCGGTAGCGGCCGGCCATTTCAGTTCGTCCATTCCGACCGGCCGCGACAGGTCAGGACTGTCTTGCGTTCAATGCAGGCCAGCGGGCCAGGGCAATGAACCACAGCAGAATGACGTTCACCACCGGAATGAAGGCGAGCAGCGACCAGGCGCCCGCATATCCCGCCTTCTTCAGGATCAGCCATAGCGGGATAATCTCCGCGATGACGACAACAAGAACAAACACCAGCCAGTGCCATATGGAAAGAGCGCCCACGCATACCTCCATTTTTTAAAGTTGACGGGCAGAGCTGAGTATAACGACGCACGGCTGACTCCTTTTTCAATATTTCCGGCTGCTATCGATGCCCCACACCCGCTGCGCTTTACGCGCGTAGTCCTGCAACGCGGTCAGATTCCGTATGGTCGCATCCCGTCGCTGGTGATACCGAGAAGATCGTCAGCAGCCGCTGCGTCAAGTCCGGCTGTACCGGCTCCATCACCTCCAACCATCCGTTTGCATCCGAC
Source organism: Paraburkholderia sp. MM5496-R1 (assembly GCF_050436205.1). Classification (NCBI taxonomy): domain Bacteria; kingdom Pseudomonadati; phylum Pseudomonadota; class Betaproteobacteria; order Burkholderiales; family Burkholderiaceae; genus Paraburkholderia; species Paraburkholderia sp. MM5496-R1. Next base: position 535,488 of record NZ_JBNDLT010000003.1, on the reverse strand, counting down.
CGTGCGGGAGGCGGCCAGACACTTCCGCGCCACGCAGCTGGCCGTACTCGACGCGTGCGAAGACTGGGAGGGCGATGGTTACATGCGGCCCGCAACGGGCTTTCGCGCCGGAAGCGGTATCGGATCGATTGCCCGCCTTGGCGACTATCTCGTGGAAGCCTACGGACAGACCCGAACCAGACGTACAGGCCGCGCGGGCAAGGGGTGTAATGACTGAAACAGAGCGAGGCAGGGGCCTTATGACGCGCTGCTCGCAGGCAAAAAAAGACCCGCGCGATGCGGGTCCGGGTCTGAACTGGCGCGGTTCACTCGATATGCCTGTACCGAGTGTCCCCGCCGCCACGCTGCAACTGTTTCGAAACGATAAGGAACTGTTCGTCACTAATCGTACACTCCAGTTCGCCTATCTCGTACACAGCAACCACCTTGATCTTATTTCCGTTTCGCTCCTCAAAGGTAATCTGATAGACCCCGCGCCACATTGGTTCGCCATCCTCATATTTACCGATCTTCTCGGACGCCAGTCGCACGGCCCTTGTTTTCGTAGCATCGAAATCCAGGGAGAGGATGTCAGTTTTTCTTAGCGCCATCTGGGCCACATAGGCCGGAAACCGGTCGCCGCATGGCGGGTATGGTCCGGGTTCCGCCAGGCATAGCGCGGGAAGGGATAGCAGCAGGACTGCAAAAGCGTGTTTCATGGATTCAAAGGACCTCACTCTATCTGCTTGAACATTCTGTCAGCCTCGACTCTTGACAGCAAATGCTTCGAAACGACAAAAACCTCTACGGCACTCATTGAGCATTCAAATTCGCCAGCGTCGTTCACAGCAATCACCTTGACCTTGTTTCCGTTTTTTTCGTGAAAGGTGATGTGATAGACCTCACGCCACAACTGTTCGCCATCCTCATCTTTTCCTATTTTCTCGGACGCCAGTTGCACGGCTTGGGTTTTCGTATAGTCGATATTGCCAAGCATGCCAGCCTTTTTTAGGCTGTTTTCGGCGATGTTGGTCGGCCACCCGTCGCATGGCGGGTTCGGTCTGCCTTGCGCCAGGCATAGCGCGGGAAGGGATAGCAGCAGGACTGCAAAGGTGCGTTTCATGGATGTTTCACCCTAAGCATTCTGTCGCCACTGTTCCAGATTTGCTTGCGGTATGGCAAGTGCAGAACGATACATCCATTTGACGCGTTGCCGGGATCGGTCTGGCTGTCGCCGTGGATCATGAAGGCGGAACGTTCGCCTAAGCACGTTCCGCAAACCGGGTTAAGCCGCATCGAGAACGGTCCAGTTTTAGGGTGCGGAAACGGTGCCGTAATTTCATACAGGCCAACGGGGATTGGTCCCCCGTCGCGGACATATTGGCTACTGTGTTTATTCTTGTGCTCTCCCTTGCCGGAATATCCCTTATCTGTGATTAATTTGTCGTTGTGATACAACAAGTGGCTCTCATGCTTGTAAATCCACACCATCGTCTTTTCCTCATTGGTTGTACGAACCAACGATTACACCAGATCATCTGGCTGCACACAATTTTTAAGATATACGTCAGTTTGATCTGCATCCGCGTATCGAGCCGACAGAGGCAAGTGCAATTGATCGCGAAAGATCACGGCGAATATGAGTATGGGGCCGATTCGTGGGGAAAACAGAACCACGCCGCAACGATTGCCGGCGCAACACAATGTAAAGAATGCGAATCAAAGCAACAAAAAAGAACGCGAAGATGCAGCCGCAACGAACGTTCAAAACGCAGATGTGCAAAAGCCGGACGTTACGAAGGTCGGCGAAGTGAAGCCTCAAGCCACGAAAGCCGCAGCAAACGAAAGCCGCAAAACGAAGACGCCTGTTACCGTTGTGAAGGAATGCGCGCCGTTCAGGATTGGTATCGAAGGAATCCGCACGGCATTCATTCGCGAATTCGGCGGGCGCCGATATTTTTTATGCGGTAGTCGTCGCTACGACGCTCACCGGCACCTGCACGCACACCGCGCGCAACACCGTCTCCTTGATCACCTCGCGCCAATGCGCGAGCGCCGCCTTGTCCATCAGCGGCTCGCCGAGAAACGCGCCGAGCGTGTACTGATTGGCGTTATAGAAATAGCCGAGCGACGCGATCATCAGATACACGTCGCGCGCCGCGATATCGGCGCGAAATACGTGCTGCGCGCGGCCCGCCTCCAATAGCCTCTGCACCACCGAAATCGCGTAGCCCGAAATCTCCTTGAGCTTTTGCGATTTTTTCGCATGCTTGCCCTGGTGCAGATTTTCGCTCGACAGCAGCGTCACGAACTCTGGGTGATCGAGGTAGTACTGCCAGACGAACTCGACCATCTGTTCGAGGCCATGCACCGGATCGCGCAGATCGAGATCGAGTTTGCTTTCCGCTTCGTTGAACTGCGTGTAGATCGTCTCCAGCACTTCGATGAATAGCTGCTCCTTGCTGCCGAAGTAGTAATAGATCATCCGGTCGTGCGAACGCGCGGCCTTCGAAATGCTTTCGATGCGGCCGCTCGCATAACCCTGCTTCGCGAACACCCTGATGGCCGCCTTCAGGATCTTGGCGCGCGTGTCCTGCGCCTGTTTCGCGCGGATACCGATGGCGCCCGGCTTGCGGGCGGCGGTGGGGCTCATGACGGTCTCGGATCTCTTTTTTGTCAGCGTCGGTTTGAACGGCGGGCGCGCAGACTCAGCACGCCGATGCCGCATTGCACCATGATCCCGCGTGACGGAAAACACGTTGCACAGTCGATTTTGATCGAGTAGATTTCAATCGAGTTTGGTGTAGAAGATACTACATGAACGGTGAGTGACCGCAACATGAAAATGGGCGGCCCACGCGGAAATGCCCTGAAACCGGGACGATTCGCGCACCACGCAGCACCGCCAGTCATGTCGCGCCTGTGATGTCGTAGGGAACCCCACGATGACAGAACATACGAAGGTCGATTTCGGTGCAGAGAGTGTCGATCGCGATACCGCGTCGACGCCGGGCCCAACCGTGCTCGCAAAGTCGGCGCCGCGCAGCGAGCGCATGGCCGCGAACAAGATCGAATGCAATGCGTGTCCGGTGCTGTGCCAGATCTCGGAAGGGCGCACCGGCGCGTGCGACCGTTATGCGAATGCGGATGGGCGGTTGATACGCGTCGATCCGGTGGTGTTTCTGTCGCGTGCGGATGATGCCGACGCCGATCAGGCAAATGCGACGATCGAATTCGGCACAGCCCCCGCCGCCGACCAAAGCACCGTCGAACCGGCCCTCTTCGTCACCGGCGTCGGTGCCTCCTCGACCTATCCCGACTACAAGCCCGCGCCGTTCATCGTCGCGTCGAAGCTCGATGACGTCGACATGGTCACCGTCGTCACCGAAGGCATCTTCAGCTATTGCAGCTTCAAGGTGAAGATCGACACCGACCGCTTTCTCGGCCCCGAACAGGCCAACGTGCGCTGCGACGGCGAGATCGTCGGTCACGTGAGCACGGCCGAATACGGCTCGCAGATGCTGAGCCTCGGCGGCGTCCATCATCTGACCGGCGGCAGCAAGAAAGAAGGCCGCGTGACCTGCGACATGATGCTCGCGCTCGGCAACAAGGAGGCGGTCGAGCTTGGTATCGACGGCGGCGCGAGTCTCGTGATTCGCGCCGGCGTCGCGCCGATCGTCGACGGTGTCGAGGAGCAGCGCATGCGCGTCGGCTGCGGCTCCGCGACGATCGGTATCTTCGCGAAGCAATGGTTCGGCCACGTCGATGAGGTGGTGGTCGTCGACGATCACATTACGGGCGTGCTGACCGAGCACCAGGCGGGCCGCTGCCTGGGCATGACGCGCTCGGGACTCAAGATACGCGGCCGCAAATCGACGCCGGGCCGCTATTTCCAGGTTGCCAATCCTGGCACCGGTTGGGGGGGCACCGACATTCAGGACCCGCTCGCGATCGTCGAAGGATTCGATCCGTCGGTCGCGAAGCCGGGCATGCGCGTGCTGATGGTCTCGACGACCGGCGAACACGCGCAATGGTACGAACTCGACGCACAGCTCGTGCCGCGCATCGCGCCGATGCCCGACGCGGTGCGCCGCACGGTCGAGCGGATCGGCGAGAACTGCGAGCCGTCGCTCGCGACGGTGCTGTTTCTCGGCGGCGCGGGCGGCAGTCTGCGCGCCGGCGCGACCGAGAATCCGGTGCTGCTCACGCGCGCGATCAAGCGCAAGCTCGTCAACGTCACGTGCGGCGGCGCGCCGGCTTATGTGTGGCCGGGCGGCGGCATCACCGTGATGGTCGACGTGACGCGCATGCCGGACCGCTCGTTCGGCACGGTGCCGACACCGGCGCTCGTCGCGCCGATCGAATTCACGATGACGTACGACACGTACCGCGATCTCGGCGGCCACGTCGAGGCGGTGCGCTCGTTGCAGAGCGTGCTCGCGAGCGGGCCGACGCATACGGAAGGCGCGCCGCTCGCGCGGCGGACGCTGGCTCGCGATCCGGACAATCCGTGGCCGCCTGCAATGCCCGGTTAAGCACCCTGACGAAAAAATCACGCGATGACCCCCACCCGAACCCGCCTCGACGAACACCGCTGGCATTGGCAGCACGGGCCGATCGACCTGATCCTCGGCGCCGACGGCGAGCCCGACGCGGTGCGTGCCGCATATGACGCATGCTGGGAGCGCTTCAGTCCTGTGCTGGAGGAGCTGGTCCGCGAATTGAACGTGCTTCGGCAACCAGTGCAGGCTGTGGCGGCACGACATGATTGCCCGCTTCGAGGGCCGGTCGCGACGCGTATGTGGCGTGCGTGTCATCCGCATCGTTCGAGCTTCATCACGCCGATGGCGGCGGTCGCGGGCAGCGTCGCCGACGAACTGATCGCCGCGTTCGCGCGCGACGGCATCGCGCGCGCCTTCATCAACAACGGCGGCGACATCGCGCTGCACCTCGCGGCGGGGCAGCAGTATCGCGTGGGCGTGTTGGCGGACCTCGCGCAAATTCCGGGCACGCGTTTCGCGCACGACCCTGCGCTCGACGCGCATCTGACGCTCGACGCTCGGCAGCCGATTCGCGGCATCGCGACGAGCGGCTGGCGCGGCCGCAGCTTCAGTCTCGGCATCGCCGACAGCGTGACCGTGCTCGCGCGCGATGCCGCGAGCGCCGACGCCGCCGCGACGATGATCGCGAACGCGGTCGATCTCGACCATGCGGGAATCGTGCGGCGTCCGGCGTCGTCGCTGAAGGACGATAGCGATCTCGGCGATCTGCTGGTGACCGTCGACGTGCCGCGTCTGCCGCAGCCGCTGATCGATTTCGCGCTCGCCCGCGGCGTCGATGTCGCGAAGCGGTTGCGCGACCAGGGTTTGATCGAAGGCGCCGCGCTGTTCCTGCAAGGACGGGCGCGGGTCACCGGCATCGACGATTCACGCGCGTTGTCCGCCACGCGCGCTGCACTGACAACGGAGGCTCCGTGTTCGAAATACGCCGCGTGCTGACGCACGTCGAAGACATCTTCCACGAGTTCGGCCCCGCGCCCGCGCAGCCGCTCAGACGAGGCGCGATCGCCGCGGTGATGACGAATCCGTTCGCGGGCCGCTACGAGCCGAAAATAGAACCCGCGATGGAAGCGCTGAAGCCGCTCGGCTTCGAGATGGCGCAGCGGCTGCTGACGGCGATGGCGGTGCCGCATGCGTCGATCGAAAGCTATGGGAAGGGCGCGATCGTCGGCGCGCGCGGGGAACTCGAGCACGGCGCGCTATGGCATGTGCCCGGCGGCTACGCGATGCGCGAGCTGCTCGAAAAGCACGGCGTGCCGACCCACGCGATCGTGCCGTCGACGAAGAAGGTCGGCGCGCCGTCCACCGCGCTCGACGTGCCGCTCACGCATGTCAACGCGAGCTACGTGCGCAGCCACTTCGACGCGATCGAAGTACGCGTGCCCGGCGCGCCCGCCGCCGACGAGATCGTCTACATCCTCGCGATGAGCGCGGGGCAGCGCGTGCATGCGCGGGTTGGCGGCCTCGCGAAAGAGGCGATCGTCGGCAAGGACGGCTTGCGCTGAAGCGGCGCGCGGCAACCATACTGCAAGGCAACGAAACTCGGAGAGCGCAAATGGCAATCAGGCTTCGCAAGCTGGTCGTGCAGGTCGACGAAACACGCATCGAAATGGGCCAGACCGTCGAGCCGCCCGCGCGCCGCGCGGTCGCGATTGCGGTGATCGATAATCCGTATGCGGGCCGCTACGAAGCGAAGCTCGACGCGCTGATCGAAGCTGGCGAGGAACTCGGCGCGCTGCTCGGCAAGCGCTGCGTCGAGGCGTTGGGCATCGCGCCGGGCGAAGCGCAAAGCTACGGCAAGGCGGCGATCGTCGGCGAGGCGGGCGAGCTCGAACATGCGGCCGCGATCCTGCATCCGAAGCTCGGCGCGCCGCTGCGCGCGGCGGTCGAAAAGGGCGCGGCGCTGGTGCCGTCGGCGAAGAAGATCGGCACGCTCGGCACCGCGATCGACGTGCCGCTCGGCCACAAGGACGCCGCCTACGTGCGCAGCCATTTCGACGCGATCGAGGCGCGCGTGGCCGATGCGCCGCGCGCGAACGAAATCGTCGTGGCGGTCGCGGTGACCGCGTCGGGCCGGCCGCTGCCGCGCATCGGCGGCCTGCAGGCGAGCGAGATCAAGGGCGAAGACGGTTTGCGCTGAACAATCGCTTTTTCGCCGCTTTTTTGCCTGCGCTTGTTGCGCGGGTTGTTTCGCTGGTAGTGTCCTGCCGTTGACGCGGGCGCGCATGGTGCCGCCCGCGCTGCAACGTCCGCCGATCGGGCCGCTGCGCATGTTGCGCGCGCGCCGTTCGACGAGCTGCCGAGGGTCGCGATGCTTTCGAATCTGCTGGTACAACTGGTCAATGGACTCGCCGACGCGTCGACGCTGTTTCTGGTCGCCGCCGGTTTGTCGTTGATCTTCGGCGTGACGCGCATCGTCAACTTTGCGCACGGCTCGTTCTATATGTTCGGCATTTATGTCGCGTATAGCATCGCGAGCCGCTTTGGCCACACGGTGGGCGGCTTCTGGCTGTCGGTGCTCGCCGCCGCGCTCGCGGTCGCGGTGTTGGGCGCGCTCGTCGAAATCGTCGTGTTGCGGCGGATCTATCAGGCGCCGGAGTTATTCCATCTGCTCGCCACGTTTGCGCTCGTGCTGATCTTTCGCGACGCCGCGCTATGGCTTTGGGGCCCCGACGATCTGTTCGGCCCGCGCGCGCCGCATCTCGCGGGCGCGGTCGACTTTCTCGGCCATCCGCTGCCCACGTACGACATCGCGCTGATCGTGATCGGTCCGGTCGTCTTGCTGCTGCTGTGGTACGCGTTGACGCGCACGCGTTGGGGCACGCTCGTGCGCGCCGCGACGCAGGATCGCGAGATGCTCGGCGCGCTCGGCATCAATCAGGCGTGGCTGTTTACCGGCGTGTTCTTCGTCGGCGCGTTTCTCGCGGGACTCGGCGGCGCGCTGCAAGGGCCGCGCATGTCGGCGAACCTGTCGCTCGACCTCGAGACGATCGGCAATGCGTTCGTGGTCGTCGTGGTCGGTGGCATGGGTTCGATTCCGGGCGCGTTCGTCGCGGCGTTGCTGATCGCCGAGATCAAGGCGCTGTGCATCGGTATCGGGCACGTGACGATCTTCGGCATCGGTTTTTCGCTGAGCCGCTTCACGCTGGTGGCCGAATTCGTCGTGATGGCGGTCGTGCTGGTGGTGCGGCCTTGGGGCTTGCTCGGCCGCGCGAGCGCCGCGGTGCGCGCGATGGGTACGCCGGAAACGCCATTGCGTCCGGCGGGCAGGCGTCTGAAGGGGCTGGCCGCCTTCGTGTTGCTGGTGCTCGCGCTCGCGCCGCTCGCGGCCAACGCGTACCCGTACATGCCGGTGCTGCTCGTTGAAATCCTGATTGCGGTGCTGTTCGCGGCGAGTCTGCATTTCATCATGGGTCCGGGCGGCCTGCATTCGTTTGGCCATGCCGCGTACTTTGGACTTGGCGCTTACGGCGCGGCGCTGTTTCTGAAGGTGCTGAATCTGCCGATGGAAGCCGCGTTGCTGCTCGGGCCGCTGCTCGCGGTGGTGGGCGCGCTCGTGTTCGGCTGGTTCTGCGTGCGACTGTCCGGTGTCTATCTGGCGATGCTGACGCTCGCATTCGCGCAGATCGTCTGGTCGGTCGTGTTCCAGTGGGACGACGTGACGGGCGGCAGCAACGGCGTGCTAGGCCTGTGGCCGTCGAACTGGCTGTCGTCGCCGGTTGCGTTCTACTACCTGACGCTCGCGTGCGCGGTGCTCGGCGTGTGGCTGCTGCGCCGCATGCTGTTCTCGCCGCTCGGCTATGCGATGCGCGCGTCGCGCGATTCCGCGCTACGCGCCGAGGCGATCGGCATCGACGTGAAGCGGGTTCAGTGGGCGTCGTTCGTGATCGCGGCGTTGTTCTGCGGACTCGCCGGATCGCTGTACGCGTTTTCGAAGGGCAACATCTCGCCCGAAGTGATCAGCGTGAGCCGCTCGGTCGATGGCCTCGTGATGGTGCTGCTCGGCGGCTTGCAGACGTTGAGCGGGCCGATCGTCGGCGCGGCCGTGTTTACGTGGCTGCAGGACACGGTCGCGCGCCAGACCGACTACTGGCAGGCGCTGCTCGGCCTCGCGATCCTGCTGCTGGTGATCGCGTTTCCACAGGGTATCGTCGGCTTCATTCGCGAGCGTTTCGGCGACGCGAACGGCGATCAGGCCGACAAGACCAACGGCGCCGCCGCGTCGCCGTCGCAACGGGCCGCCGCGGTCAAGGAGGGGCTATGAGCCTGCTGCGCGTAAGCGGTCTGTCGAGATCGTTCGGAGGACTGAAGGCGGTCGATAACGTTTCATTCGATCTCGAAGCGGGTCAACTGCTGGCGCTGCTCGGTCCCAACGGCGCGGGCAAATCGACGTGTTTCAACATGGTCAACGGCCAGTTGCAGCCGTCGTCGGGTTCGATTCTGCTCGACGGTCACGAACTCGTCGGCATGCGGCCGCGCGATATCTGGCGGCGCGGCGTCGGCCGCACGTTCCAGATCGCCGCGACGTTCAACTCGATGACGGTGCTCGAAAACGTGCAAATGGCGCTGGTGTCGCGCGAGAAAAAGACCTTCGGCCTCTGGAAGCCAGCGGGTTCGCACCATGCCGACGAAGCGTTCGCACTGCTCGAACAGGTCGGCATGGGCGCGCACGCGAAGCGCGCGTGCGGCGTGCTCGCGTATGGCGACGTGAAGCGCGTCGAGCTTGCGATCGCGCTCGCGAACCGGCCAAAGCTGCTTTTGATGGACGAACCGACCGCCGGCATGGCGCCGAAGGAGCGCAACGAATTGATGGCGTTGACCAAGCGGCTGGTGACCGAACACGAGATCGGCGTGCTGTTCACCGAACACAGCATGGACGTCGTATTCGCGTACGCCGACCGGATGATCGTGCTCGCGCGCGGCAAGCTGATCGCCGAAGGCGACGCCGACACGATCCGCAACGACGCACGCGTGCAGGAGGTCTATTTCGGCACCGGCAAGACGTTCCGGCCGCACGCGCCACTGCAAGACGCGTCAGGCAGCGTGCGGGATCGTGGAGCATCGCAATGAGCGAACCGATGCTGAAAGTCTCCGGCCTCAACGCGTTCTACGGTCGCGCGCACATCCTGTTCGACGTCGGCCTCGAAGTCGGCCGCGGCGAGGTGGTCGCGCTGATGGGCCGCAACGGCGCCGGCAAATCGACGACGATGAAAGCGGTGATGGGACTGCTGCCGCGCCGCCACGGCGAAGTGACGTTTCGCGGCCAGAACATCAGCGCGCTCGCGCCGTACAAGATCGCGCGCATGGGCGTCGGTTTCGTGCCCGAGGACCGCCGCGTGTTCGCGGACCTGACGGTGATGGAAAACCTCGACACGGGCCGCCAACCGCCGCGCGAAGGCGCGCCGCAATGGACGCCCGACAAGCTGTTCCGCCTGTTTCCGAATCTCGGCGAAATGCCGAAGCGCCCCGGCGGCCAGATGAGCGGCGGCGAGCAGCAGATGCTGACCGTGTCGCGCACGCTAATGGGCAATCCGTATCTGGTGCTGCTCGACGAACCGTCGGAAGGCGTCGCGCCGGTGATCGTCGAGCAGATGGCGAACATGATTCTCGAACTGAAACGCGAAGGGCTATCCATTCTGTTATCCGAACAGAATCTGCACTTCGCTGAGCTGGTCAGCGACCGCGCGTATGTGCTCGAGAAAGGGCAGATCCGTTTCAGCGGGACGATCGGCGAACTCGCACGGAACGAAACAGTGAGGCGCGCTTATCTGAGCGTGTGAATTCATCGGGTAGTGTCGGCGAAAGGAGAGGCAGATGGCAGCAGAGACGTTGACAGGCTTGTCGGGCAAGGTCGCGGTAACGAACATCGGGCTGCTGCTGTCGGGCGATATCGATCAGCCGATTCTCGACGCGGACACGCTGGTGATCGACGACGGCGTGATCGTCGCGCTCGGCCGCGAGAAAGACTGCGATCTCGAAGGCGCGCGCACGACGGTCGACTGCAAGGGCACGACGGTCGCGCCGGGCCTGATCGACTCGCACGTGCATCCGGTGTTCGGCGACTGGACGCCGCGCCAGAATCAGCTCGGCTGGATCGAGTCGAATCTGAACGGCGGCGTGACGACGATGATCTCGGCCGGCGAAGTGCATTTGCCTGGCCGTCCGAAAGACGTGCTCGGCGTGAAGGCGCTCGCGATCACCGCGCAGCGCTCGTTCGACGGCATGCGCGCGGCCGGCGTCGGTGGCGGCGTCAAGGTGCTGGCGGGCGCGCCGGTGATCGAGAAGGGCATGGTCGAGCAGGACTTCAAGGAGCTGTCCGAAGCCGGTGTGAAGCTGCTCGGCGAAGTCGGCCTCGGCAGCGTGAAGGGCGGCGAGGAAGCGCAACAGATGGTCGCGTGGGCGCGCAAGTACGGTATCCAGAGCACGATTCACACGGGCGGTCCGTCGATTCCGGGCTCCGGCCTGATCGATCGGGACGTGGTGCTCGCCGCCGATGCCGATGTGATCGGCCACGTCAATGGCGGCCATACGTCGCTGTCGTACCGGCACGTGTGCGATCTGTGCGAGCAGTCGAGCCGCGCGCTCGAAATCGTCCACAACGGCAACGAGCGGATCGCGTTGCTGACCGCGCGCCATGCGATCGAACTGAAATGCCCGCATCGGATCATTCTCGGCACCGATAGCCCGGCCGGCTCCGGCGTGCAACCGCTCGGCATTCTGCGCATGATCGCGCTGATCTCGAGCCTCGCCGACGTCCCCGCCGAAATCGCGTTCTGCTTTGCGACCGGCAATACCGCGCGGCAGCGCCACCTGCGCCAGGGGCTGATCGAGGTGGGCCGTCCCGCCGATCTCGTGTTCATGGACCGCGCGCAGCATACGGCCGCCGACACGCTGCTCGAAAGCGTGCAGCTCGGCGATATTCCGGGTGTGGGGATGGTGATGATCGATGGTCTGATCCGCTGCCGGCGCAGCCGCAATACGCCGCCCGCGACCGAAGTGCCGGTGGTGCTGTGAACGCGCGGCGCGACAGGGTGCTCGCATCATGATGAACCGCGCCGCGCAGCTCGTGCTGAAGGTGAACGGCGCGACGCATGTGGTCAGCGCGGCGGCGCAGACACCGCTGCTCTACTTGTTGCGCAATGATCTCGCGCTGAACGGGCCGAAGTTCGGTTGCGGTCTCGGCGAATGCGGCGCCTGCACCGTGCTGCTCGACGGCATGCCGACGCGTGCCTGCGTGACGACCGCCGAAGTCGCGCTGGGCCGTGAGATCACGACGCTCGAAGGGCTCGGCACGCGCACCGCGTTGCATCCGGTGCAGCAGGCGTTCATCGACGAACAGGCCGCGCAATGCGGCTACTGCCTGAACGGCATGATCATGACCGCGAAGGCGCTGCTCGATCGCGATCCGCATCCGAGCGTCGCGACGATCCAGCGCGAGCTGTCGCGCAATCTGTGTCGCTGCGGCACGCATGTCGAGATCGTGCGCGCGGTGCAGCGCGCGGCGCAATTGCTCGACGCGCAAACGGACGTGGACGACGGAGCGCGCGTATGACCGGGCCGGACTTCAGCGTCGATCGTCGTGGCGCGACGCCGTCGCGCAAGCAGTTGTACGACGCGCACAGCGTGCTGCTCGTCGCGCGGCCGCCGCATGCACCGGTCAAGGCCGCGCGCGGCCAGCCGGGTTCGCGTTCTTCGTTCGTGCCGACCGAGGCGGATCTGTTTCTGGTCGTGCGAGACGATGGCAGCGTGGTCGCGTTCAACGGTCATGTGGATCTTGGCACCGGCATCGGCACCGCGCTCGCGCAGATCGTCGCGGAAGAACTCGATGTGCCGTTGACGCGTGTGTCGATCGTGCTCGGCCATACCGGCGAAGCGCCGAACCAGGGGCCGACGATCGCCAGCGCGACGATCCAGATTTCGGCGGTGCCGCTGCGGCAGGCGGCGGCGCAAGCGCGTCAGTATCTGGTCGCGCAAGCGGCCGCGCGCCTGAATGTAGACGCGAACGATCTCGACGTGCAGGACAGCCGCGTGTTTCCACGCGATGGCGACCCGGCGCAGGGCATTCACTATGGCGAGCTGATCAAAGGCCAGCGTGTCGAACTGCTGCTGTCGAACGATGCACCTTTGAAACCGCCGCACGCGTACCGCGTCGTCGGTAAAAGCGCGCCGCGTGTCGACATTCCCGCGAAGGCGACCGGTGAGCTGAACTTCGTGCACGACGTGCGCGTGCCCGGCATGCTGCATGGACGCGTGGTGCGGCCGCCTTATGCGGGCGTCGCGCAGGGTGAGTTCATCGGGAATAGCCTGCTGGAAGTGAACGAAGCGGCGATTCGCGATTTGCCTGGCATCGTCAAGGTGGTCGTGATTCGCGATTTCGTCGGTATCGTCGCCGAGCGTGAGGAGATTGCGCAACAGGCGGCGCAGCGGCTCGACGTGCGCTGGAAAACGGTCGATGGCCTGCCGCCGCTCGTCACGAGCGAGCAGGTCGAAGCGGCGTTGCGCGCGAATCCGGCGACGCGGCGCGATCTGGTGATCGAAGGCGACGTGGATGCGGCGCTCGCGCAAGACCCGTCGCGCACGTTGGAACGCACTTACGTATGGCCGTTCCAGATGCACGCATCGATCGGCCCGTCGTGCGCGGTCGCGGACTATCGCAACGGAGGCGGCGACGACACGCAGCTGAAAATCTGGTCCGGCACGCAGAACCCGCATTCGCTGCGCGCCGACCTCGCGTTATTGCTGACACTCGACGAAGCGCGCATCGACATCGTGCGGATGGATGCGGCGGGCTGCTACGGACGCAATTGCGCGGACGACGTCGCCGCCGACGCCGCGCTGCTATCGCGCGCGGTCGGCGCGCCGGTGCGCGTGCAGCTCTCGCGCGAGGACGAACACGCGTGGGAACCGAAGGGCGCCGCGCAACTGATGGACGTACGCGGCGCGCTCACCGCCGAAGGCGAACTGGCCGCCTACGACTTTGCGACGCGCTATCCGTCGAACGACGCCCCCACGCTCGCGCTGCTGCTGACCGGCACGATTCCCGCGCAGCCGCAGGTGTTCGAGATGGGCGACCGCACGGCCGTGCCGCCGTACGACTATCGCAGCATGCGCATCGTCTGCGACGACACGCCGCCGATCGTGCGCGCCGCGTGGCTGCGCGGTGTGTCTGCGTTGCCGAACACGTTCGCGCACGAGTCGTTCATCGACGAACTGGCCGAGCAGGCCGGCGTCGATCCGGTCGAATTCCGCCTCAGGCATCTGACCGATCCGCGCGCGATCGACCTCGTCAAGGCGGTCGCGGCGAAAGCCGGGTGGGAACCGCGCGAACCCGCGTTCAGAACGCGCGGCGAGGACGACGAAGACGGCAACATCGCGCGCGGCCGCGGCATCGCGTACGCGCGCTACGTGCACAGCAAATTCCCGGGGTTCGGCGCCGCATGGTCCGCGTGGGTCGCCGAGGTCGAAGTCGATCGCAACAGCGGCGAACTGGCGGTCACGCGCGTCGTGGTCGGCCAGGACACCGGCACGATGGTCAATCCGGATGGCGTGCGTCACCAGATTCACGGCAACGTGATCCAGACGACGAGCCGCGCGCTGAAGGAGCAGGTCAGTTTCGACGACAACGCGGTGACGAGCCAGGAGTGGGGCGCGTATCCGATCCTGACGTTCCGCGAAGTGCCGGTGATCGACGTCGTGATGATGCCGCGCCACGGCGAGCCGCCGATGGGCGCGGGCGAGTCGGCGTCGCTGCCCGGCGCGGCCGCCATCGCCAATGCGCTGTACGACGCGACGGGGGTGCGTTTCCGTCGCCCGCCGTTCACGCCGGAAAAGATCCGCGCCGCGCTCGCCGACGCGCAGGCGCAAGACGCGGCGGCGGCGCGCAGGAAAAAGCGCCGGCGGCGCGGCTTTTTCGGCTTGTTGGCCGCGGGCGCGGTCGGCTGGCTTGGCGCGCTGTCGTTCGCCTCGGGTTCCAGCGCGCCGCTTGCGCCGATCACGCCGCCGCTTGCAAGCGCGTTTGCGCCGGAACTGGTCGCGCGCGGCAAGCTGCTCGCGTCGCTCGGCAATTGCGCGGTTTGCCATACCGCCCGCAACGGCGTGCCGAACGCCGGCGGCAAGCCGCTCGCGACCCCGTTCGGCATCGTCTACAGCACCAACCTCACGCCCGACGGCCAGACCGGGATCGGCCACTGGTCGCTCGAAGCGTTCGTGCGCGCGATGCGGCACGGCATCAGCCGTGACGGTCATCGGCTGTATCCGGCGTTTCCGTACACGTCGTTCCAGAACATTTCCGATGACGATCTGCACGCGCTTTACGCGTATCTGATGTCACAAACGCCGGTGCGCAGCCGGCCGCCCGAAACGAAGCTCGCGTTTCCTTTCAGCGTGCGTCCGCTGATGGCTGCATGGAACGGCCTGTTTCTCGGCCGCACCGCGTTTACCGCCAACCCCGCGCAGAGCGCGCAATGGAATCGCGGCGCGTATCTGGTGAATGGCCTTGGCCATTGCAGCGCGTGCCACACGCCGCGCAACGCGTTCGGCGCCGAGAAAACCGGCGCGGCGTTCATGGGCGGAGGCCGCGCCGAGGGCTGGGAAGCGCCCGCGCTGTCGGCGTTGTCGAATGCGCCGGTGCCGTGGAGCGAGGACGAACTGTTCCACTATCTGCGCGACGGTCACGCGCCGTTGCACGGCGTCGCGGCCGGGCCGATGGCGCCGGTGATCGGCGATCTGGCGGCGCTGCCCGACAGCGATATCCGCGCGATGGCCGTCTATCTCGCGTCGCTCAATCCGCTGGAGCCGAACGCCGATCCGGCCGCGACCGCGCGCGAATACGAACAGGCCAGCGCGATGACGGGCGCGCCGGTCACGGCGGGTGCGCGGCTTTTCGACGGCGCGTGCGCCGCGTGCCATCACGCTGGCAGCGGACCTCAGTTGTTCGGCGCACATCCGTCGCTGGCGCTGAACACGAACCTGCACGGCGCGACGCCGGACAACCTGATTCGCGTGATTCTCGACGGCATCGGCTCGCCTGCGCGGCCCGAACTCGGTACGATGCCGGCTTACCGCGACAGTTTCAACGACGCCCAGGTCGCCGAGCTCGTGTCGTTCCTGCGCGCGCAGTTCGCGGGCGGCAAGCCGGCATGGCAGCACGTCGCCGCGAACGTGGCCAGAATCCGCGCGGAACCGCGCGAGCAATGAGCCGCCAGCCGTCGTCCGAAGGTGCGCAGGTCCACGCGCTTGCACGTCCTCAGGTTCGCATGTCTGACTAAAACCACCATTCCTTCTGATAACGGAGAAACGCATGACCACGCGCGCAGGATGGATCTCTCGCCTCATGGTGTCGACCGTGTGCTCGTTCGCCGCGCTCGGCGCGAGCGCACAGCAGACCATCAAGATCGGTGAGATCAATAGCTACAAGGCGCAGCCCGCCTTTCTCGGGCCTTACAAGCAAGGCTGGAATCTCGCACTCGAGCAGGTGAACGCGGCGGGCGGCGTGCTCGGCAAGCAGCTCGAAGTGATTTCGCGCGACGACAACGGCAACCCCGGCGACACGATCCGCGTCGCCCAGGAACTGATCGCGCGTGAGCAGGTGCAGGTGCTGTTCGGCGGCTTCCTGTCGAACACCGGCCTCGCGCTCGCCGACTTCGCGAAGCAGAAGAAGATCTTCTTCCTCGCGGCCGAACCGCTGACCGACAAGATCGTCTGGGCCGACGGCAATAAATACACGTACCGTCTGCGTCCTTCGACCTACATGCAGGTCGCGATGCTGGTGCCCGAGGCCGCGAAGCTGAAGAAGAAGCGCTGGGCGATCGTGTATCCGAACTACGAGTACGGGCAATCGGCGGTGGCGACCTTCAAGAAGCTGTTGACGGCCGCGCAGCCGGACGTGCAGTTCGTCGTCGAACAGGCGACGCCGCTCGGCAACGTCGACGCGGGCGCCGTGACCCAGGCGATCGCCGACGCGAAGCCCGACGCGATCTTCAACGTGCTGTTCGGCGCCGACCTCGGCAAGTTCGTGCGCGAGGGCAATACGCGCGGGCTCTTCAAGGATCGCGCGGTGGTGTCACTCCTGACCGGCGAGCCCGACTACCTCGATCCGCTCGGCGCCGAAGCGCCGACCGGCTGGATCGTGACCGGCTACCCGTGGTATTCGATCGATACGGCCGCGAACAAGCAGTTCGTCGACACGTATCAGGCGAAATATCACGACTATCCGCGGCTGGGCTCGGTGGTCGGCTATTCAGCGCTGATGTCGATCGCGGACGGCATCAAGAAGGCGGGTTCGACCGATCCGGACAAACTCGCCGCCGCGTTCAAGGGGCTCAACGTGCAGACGCCCTTCGGCCCGATCATGTACCGCGCGCAGGACAATCAGTCGACGATGGGCGCGTATGTCGGCGTGACCGGCGTGAAGGACGGCAAGGGTGTGATGACGTCGTACCGCTATGTGGATGGCGCGAGCGTGCAGCCATCGGACGCCGAGGTGAAGAAACTGCGCCCGGCGGATTGAGGACGTGGCGCGCGGCGGTCCGTCGTGACTGCCGCGCAATGGCCGCGCGAGTGTTGGTGAATGCACGTCCGCAGCGGCTGTTGCCACGAGCGGGCGGCTTTGAAAACGGCGGTTGCCGTCGGCGAAACCTACTCTTCCGCGTCGTGCTCCGTGACGAAGCGCTTCAGATAAGCGAGCACGGCCGCTTCCATCGCGCGATGATCGGCGGTGTTTTTCGAGCCCGCGTTTTCTTCGTCGCCGAACAGTGTGGACGGCGCGTTGTGCACGTCCACTTCCTGCCCCTCGCGGAACACGCGAATTTCGTGGACGTCTTCGACGTACTCGGCGATCCAGTGCACGCCCTCGATATGCGTGCCAGCGCGAACCGTAACTATCTTCATGGCTGTCTCCATGCAAGGCGGTCGATTTGAGTTAGCGCTTCGGCGCTTACTCCCGTCCCATGTCCACCACCATACGCCGTCCCGCCGACGCACGCGAGTCCCGCCGCGCAGCCGCCGCCGGAGCATGGCGCGGATGGGCGCTCCGGCACGCTCGTTGCTGAATGATAGAGACTCACCCACAACCGGAGAACCGTCATGCCAGAGCAGAAAACCTTGAAGCGTGCCGCGGCCGATAAACGCGCCGGCAAATCAGCGAGTACTCAAGCGGGAGAGTTCGTCAAGGAACAGGTGGACAAGGTCCGCGCCGGCAAGCACGGCGTGCGCTCGCCGAAGCAGGCGATCGCGATCGGGCTGTCCGAGGCGCGGCGCGCGGGCGTCGACCTAAAGCCGCCGAAGAAGGGCGCCACGAGCGAGGCGACCCGCAAGAAAGCGCAGAAGGACAGCGCGGCGGGCAAGCACGAAGGCGCTGCGAAGAAGAGTGCGAGCAAGGAGTCGAGCGCGAAACGCTCGCGTGTGTCGGAGAGCGTGCTCAAGCGCGAGAGCAAGGCCGGGGCGTCGTCGGCGGCGATGTCGAAGCAGGCGAAGTCGGCGGCGGCCAAGCGGCCAGCCGCGAGCCGCTCGGCCGCAGCCAAAAAGGCCGCTGCGACGAAGGGCGCGGCTGGACGCTCCGCTGCCGCGAAAAAGGCCGCGCAAACGCGGGCGTCGCGCGCGCATCACTGAGCTTGCGGCTCGCAAAGCGGCAGCAATAAAAAAGAGCGGCGCACGCATGCGCGTGCCGCCGCTCTTTCGTCGTCGCCTGGTGGCGCGCTTGCGGGCCTTCTTACTGCACCGTCGCCAGCACCTCGCCAACGGTGCGGAAGAGCCGCGCGATCTGCTCTTCGTCGATGATCAGCGGCGGCGAGAACGCGAGGATGTCGCCGGTGAAACGGATCAGCACGCCTGCCTCGAAGCATTTGACGAACGCCTCGTAGGCGCGCGCGCCCGGCGCTCCGTCGCGCGATTCGAGCTCGATGCCCGCGACGAGGCCGAGATTGCGCACGTCCTTCACGTGCTTCGCGTCGCGCAGTCCATGCGCGGCGGCTTCGAACGTCGGCGCGAGGCTGGCCGCGCGCTCGAACAACTGGTCGCGGCGGTACAGATCGAGCGTCGCGATCGCGGCCGCGGCAGCCGCCGGATGCGCCGAGTACGTGTAGCCGTGGAACAGCTCGATCGCGCCCGGCGCGCCGCTACCGACGACCGTGTCGTGGACGGTGCGGCTCGCCGCGACCGCGCCCATCGGAATCGACGCGTTGTTGATCGCCTTCGCCAGCGTGACCAGGTCCGGCGTGACGCCGAAGTGTTCGCTCGCGGTCGCCTTGCCGAGGCGGCCAAAGCCCGTGATTACTTCGTCGAAGATCAGCAGGATGCCGTGCTTCGTGCAGATCTCGCGCAGCTTCTGCAGATAGCCTTGCGGCGGAACCAGCACGCCGGTCGAGCCGGCCACCGGTTCGACGATCACCGCGGCGATCGTCGAAGCGTCGTGCAGCGCGACGATGCGCTCCAGCTCCTCGGCCAGATGCGCGCCCCATGCGGGCTGGCCCTTCGAGAACGCGTTGTGTTCGAGGTTGTGGGTGTGCGGCAGATGATCGACCGCCGGCAACAGCGCCCCCGAAAACGTCTTGCGATTCGGCGCGATACCGCCGACCGAAATCCCGCCGAAACCGACGCCGTGATAGCCGCGCTCGCGGCCGATCAGACGCGTGCGCTGGCCTTCGCCGCGCGCGCGATGGTAGGCGAGCGCGATTTTCAGCGCGGTGTCGACCGATTCGGAGCCCGAGTTCGTGAAGAAGATGCGATCGAGCCCTTCCGGCATCAGCTCGGCAACCTTCTTCGCCGCTTCGAACGCAAGCGGGTGGCCCATCTGGAAGGTCGGCGCGAAGTCGAGCGTCGACAGCTGGTGCGTGATCGCGGCGACGATTTCATCGCGGCCATGGCCGGCGTTCACGCACCACAGCCCGGCGCAACCGTCGAGAATCTCGCGCCCGTCGGTGCTTCGGTAGTACATGCCCTTCGCCGATTCCAGCAGGCGCGGCGCGGCCTTGAACTGGCGGTTGGCGGTGAAGGGCATCCAGAAGGACGACAGATCGTCGATGACGGGGCGCGAAGTCATGGCATCTCCTCGAAGTGGCGCGGTTGGGGCTTTAAACGTAGCCAAACTGTAGCCCTCGCGGTTTAATGGCGGCATAAACAGTTGACCAAGTGTGGTGTCAACTGTGCTGGTGGATTCGCGCGAACTGTTCCGGTAGGCGGGCGGTCCGCGGTCCGTCATTTTGCCCCTCGTTTTTCGCCCGAAACATGATCGAACTGGACCTTCAACGCGACCGGCGCGCGGCGCCGACGCTCGTCGAACAGGTCGTGCAGAGCTTCGCGCGCGCGATCGACTCGCAATCGCTGCGCGCCGGCGCACTGCTGCCGTCGGTGCGGCAGCTTGCCCAAAGCCACGCGCTGAGCACCTTCACCGTGACCGAGGCGTACAACCGGCTCGTGTCGATGGGGCTCGTGATCGCGCGGCGCGGCTCAGGCTATCGGGTGGCGGCGCGCTCGTCGTCCACGCGGGCGGCCGTCGCTGACTGGACGCCGCCGAGCCTGACCGCGACGTGGCTGCTGTCCGACGTGTTCGCCGATCACTCGGTGCCGATCAAGGCGGGCTGCGGCTGGCTGCCGAGCGAATGGACCAACGAGAGCGGCCTGCAGCACTCGCTGCGCGCGCTGAGCCGGGTGCCGGCCGCGCGGCTCGGCGACTATGGCCATCCGTACGGCTTCGCGCCGCTGCGCGAGCGCATCGCCGAACAACTCGACCGGCGCGGGCTGCCCGTCGACGTCGCGAACGTGCTGCTCACGCAGGGCGCGACGCAGGGGCTCGACCTGATCGTGCGCACGCTGCTGCGCGCGGGCGATGCGGTGATCGTCGAAGACCCCGGCTACTGCAATCTGCTGCAGATCCTGAAGCTCGCCGGGCTGGTCGTGCATGGCGTGCCGCGCACGCCGGCCGGCGTCGATACGGACGTTCTCGCAACGCTGGTCGCGCGGCACAAGCCGAAGGCGATTTTCGTCAACACCACGCTCCAGAATCCGACCGGCGCGACCTTCGGCATGTCGGCCGCGTTCCGCTTGCTGCAGATCGCCGAGCGCGAGCGCATCTGGGTGATCGAGGACGACGTGAGCCGCGAACTCGCGCCGGCCGGCGCGCCGCTACTGGCGGCGATGGAAGGCTTGCAGCGCGTGTTGCACGTCGGCGGCTTTTCGAAGACGGTGACGCCGTCGCTGCGCTGCGGCTATGTGGTGGCCGAGCAGGCGGTGCTGCGCGAACTCGCGCGCACGAAGATGGCGGTGGGGCTGACGTCGTCGGAAACGATCGAGCGGATCGTCGACAAGGTGCTGGTGGAAGGGCGTTACGCGCGCCACGTCGAGACGGTCAACGAACGGCTCAAGCTCGCGCACGTGGCACTCGAAGAACGGCTGGACGCGCTCGGGCTCGAGGTGTTTCACCGGCCGCGCGCGGGACTCTTCATGCTGGCGCGTCTGCCGATCGAAGCGGAGCGCGCCGCCGAGGTCGCGACCGCCGCGCTCGCGCACGGCATCTGGCTCGCACCGGGCTCCTACTTCCGTCCCGACGACGCGCCGAGCGCGTGGTTCCGCTTCAACGCGCCGTATTCGAGCGACGACGCGTTGTGGCGCTTCATCGAGCGGGTCGGGCAGGGGGTGTGGTAGACGCGGCGGCGCGCGTCGAAAGCTCAGCCGCCGTGCCCGATCAGCTTCAGCGCGATCGGGTACAGCGACGCGACCAGCAGCAGCGCCATCGCGATGTTGAAGACGCGCAGCCGCTTCGGGTTCGACAGCACCTCGCGCATCGCGGTGCCGAAACCGGCCCACACGCAGATGCACGGAAAGCCGATCACGTAAAACACCGCAGCCATCGCGACGGCGTTCATGCCGAAGCTGTTGCTCAGGTGAATCGTCGTCGCGGCGGTCAGCACCATCATCCACGCCTTCGGATTGACCCACTGAAACGCGATCGCCTCGTGAAAGCGCATCGGGCGACGCTCGCCGTTCCTGAGCTTCAGTTCGCCCGACGTGCCGATTTTCCACGCCAGATACAGCAGATAAGCGACGCTGACGACTTCGAGCACCGTGTACAGCACGGGGAAATGCACGAACGCCTCGCCGAGGCCGATGCCGACCGACAACATCAACAGCACCACGCCGACGCTGATGCCGGACAGATGGGGCAGCGTGCGGCGAAAGCCGAAATTGACGCCCGACGCGAGCAGCATCGTGTTGTTCGGACCGGGCGTGATCGAGGTGACGAGCGCGAACAGGATGCCGGCGGGCAGCGCGCTGAGAGTGACGAAAGACATGGGGGCTCCGGTGTCGCCAACAGAAAACGGTGAGGCTCATTCTAGCGACAGGGGCCGGTACAGTACCTGTACGGTTTTGAAAATGATGTCCGGTACGGATCGATGATGACTTGATTGGCCGGAAAGCGTCGCCACGCGGCGTTTCAACACTCGGTAGTTAACATATGTTGCATTTATTTTTTTAATGGCAACATATGTAGACGGCTGGCGCAGCAGCCCGCCATCCATCAGGAACCTGCTGCACGATTGGAGATACCCATGAAAGTGATGAATTGGTCCACTGTTGCCATGCTCGTGGCGGCAACGTTGGCGAGTCCGGGCGCGTTTGCGCAGGACGCGACGTCCACGCTCGCGAAGATCCAGCGAAGCGGCGTGATCGCGATTGGCCATCGCGAGACGTCGGTGCCGTTCTCGTACGTCGACGCGAACAACGAGGTGGTCGGCTTTTCGCAGGACCTGTGCAACAAGGTCATCGATGCGGTCAAGGCGAAAACGAAGCGTCCGGACCTCAAGGTGCGCTTCATCCCGGTCACCTCGCAGAATCGCATTCCGCTCGTGCAGAACGGCACGGTCGATCTCGAATGCGGCGTGACGACCAATCTCGCGGCGCGCCAAAGCCAGGTGGCGTTCGCCGACACGTTCTTCGTCGCGACGACGCGTCTTCTGACGCGCAAGGACTCGGGCATCAAGGACTTTCCGGATCTCGCCGGCAAGACGGTCGTGACGAATCAGGGCACGACGTCCGAGCGCATCCTGCGCAAGATGAACGAGGACAAGAAGATGAACATGCAGATCATCAGCGCGAAAGATTACGGCGAAGGGCGTCTCACGCTCGAAAGCGGCCGCGCCGTCGCGTACATGATGGATGACGTGTTGCTTGCCGGCACGCGCACGCTGACCGCGAAGCCGTCGGACTGGATCATCACCGGCACGCCGCAATCGTCGGAAGCGTATGGCTTCATGTTGCGCCGCGACGATCCGGAGTTCAGAAAGCTCGTCGACGACACGCTCGAACAGGTGATGAAAGGACCGGAAATCCACACGATGTACGACCGATGGTTCATCAAGCCGGTGCCGCCGAAGAACATCAGCTTCGACTTTCCGATGAGCGATTCGCTGAAACAGCTGTACGCGCAGCCGAACGACAAGGCGCTCGAATAACGGCTTTGGCCGCTATTGCGCGTAGGAATGGTTTCTAGTGGCAGTCTTTTGCTCTTTCCTCTATACCTGGCTATAGGCGGCGCGTTTCGGTTGAACGTCGCCTATAGCGGGAACGGAGGTGCAAAGTGAACAGGCCGATGGAATCTTCGCGGCGCGGACGGATTTTCCCCAGTGGAATTCTTCGTGCTGCGCTGGCGTTGGCAAGCGGCGTATTCATGGTGTCCGCAAACGCCGACGCACAAATGCGCGCGATTACGATCGTATCGGGCACCTATGGCGAGAATTGCGGCGCGCCGCGCGGCAACCTGACTCGTGAGCTCGAGCGTCATTGCAACGGACGGGAAACTTGCGATTACGCGCTGCCCGGCCTGCACAAAGGCGGCACGACGATGGCATGCCCACGCGACTTCCACGCCGAATGGCATTGCGACCACGCGGACTTCCACACGGCGGCGCTGGGTCCCGGCGCGAAATCGGGCGACACGCTCGTGCTGGGTTGCGTCGAGTCGCGTGGCGCGGGCAAATAGCTCCGTGCGCGAATAAAAAGGCCGAGGCCCTAACGGGTCTCGGCCTTTGATTTTTGCTGCGGTCTTTTTAGCTGGCTTTACGAACCGGCGCGAACCGGCGCGAACCGCCGCTTGCTGAGCGACGGCCCGATACGACGGAACCGTTCCCGTTTGTGTTCTTCTTCGAAGTGCGCGAGCGACGGCTTGACCAGATCGCTGCGCGACAGGATCCCCATCAGACGCATGCTGTTGCGATCGGCGACCACCGGCAGGCGTTCGAGCCCCAGCACGGCGAGCCGCGTCGCCACCAGCCGGCAGGTTTCGGATGACAAGGCAAACGCGGTGTTGTGTTGCGCGAACACGTCGGCGAGCGTCATCGCGCGCTTGCGTTCCGTGTCCTCGGCGCAGAAGCGTTCGAGCAACATGCGGTCGGCCATGCCGATCACCGCGCCGTCGCGCACCACCGGATACGCGCGGCGCAGCTGGTTCGCGCCGAACAGCGTCTGCAGCGTTGCGCCGACCGTCGTGGCGGCATCGACCGATTCGACCGAGGCGGTCATCACTTCGTCGACATAGTGGCGCTCGAGCGGATCGACGCCGTACTCGCGATAGATGTGATAGCCGCGTCGCGCGATTTTCTCGGTCATGATCGAGCGCCGCATCACGACCGTGGAGAAGCCGTGCGCGATCAGCGTTGCCGTCAGTAGCGGCAACAGCGCGTTGGCGTCGTGCGTGAGGCCGAACGCGAACACGATGGCCGTCAGCGGCGCGCCGAGCGTGGCACCAAGCGTCGCGGCCATGCAGACGAGCGGCCACAGCGCCGGTTCGCTGCCCGGGAGCCAATGCGCGAGCACCGTGCCGAGTCCGGCACCGAGCATCAGGAGCGGTGCGAGCACACCGCCCGACGTGCCCGAGCCGAGCGCGATGACCCACATCACCGCCTTCACGGCGAGCAGCAAAAGGGCGACCTGCACCGCAATGTGCTGATGCAGCAGATCGCCGATCACGTCGTAACCGACGCCGAGCGCGCGCGGTTCGAGCCAGCCGCCGATACCGACGACGATGCCGCCGAGCGCTGGCCACCACATCCAGTGGATCGGCAGCTTGCCGAACAGGTCTTCCACCTTGTAGAGCGCGGCGGACAGGCCGGACGCCAGCGCGCCCGACAACCCGCCCGCGACCGCGCACGACAGCAGCGACCAGCCATCGGGCGCGGCAGTCTGTAGCGGAAACAGCGGACCTGTACCGAAGAAAATCACGCGGGCGAAGCCAGCGACCGCGCACGCCACCGCGACTGGCAGGAAGCTGCGCGGCCGCCATTCGAACAGCAGCAGTTCGACCGCGAGCAGCACGGCCGCGACCGGCGTGCCGAACACCGCGGTCATGCCGGCCGCCGCGCCCGCTACGAGCAGCGTCTTGCGTTCCGCCGACGTGACCTTCACGCACTGCGCGATCAGCGAGCCGAGCGCGCCGCCGGTCATGATGATCGGGCCTTCCGCGCCGAACGGCCCGCCGCTGCCGATCACGATGCCTGACGACAACGGCTTGAGCACCGCCACTTTCGGCGACATCTTGCTCTTGCCGAACAGGATCGCCTCGATCGCCTCGGGAATGCCGTGGCCGCGAATCTTTTCGGAGCCGAAGCGCGCCATCAGCCCGACGATCAAACCACCGATCACCGGCACGCCGATCACCCAAATGCCAAGCGTATTGGTGGCGGGCGAGCGGTCGACGAACGACAGCGTGCCGAAGAAAAACAGATTGGTGAACAGGCGAATCAGGTTCAGCAGAACAAAGGCGGCAATCGTGCTGACGAAGCCGATGCCTGCGGCGAGCGCGAAGATGCCGGGCAGCCGTGCATTCGCCGCGAAGTCGCGTTTGTGGGAATCCATGCTCATGGTTAGTCGAGGTCGATCCGTGGAACCTGGAAGGAGCCTTCGAGCGATCTCAATTCGGCGCGATGCAGTTCCGCAAGCCGTTCGAGTACCCGATCTCCCGCTCTTTCGAGGTGTACTTCAACCTGGCGGCGATCGGTCTCGCTGACCTGGCGGCGCACGAGATTCAGTGCCTCGCAGCGCGATACCAGCGCGACGACGCCGTGATGTTGCGCCTGCAGACGCTCCGCGAGTTCGCCGACGGTCGCCCAGTCGCGCTCCGGATAGCCCTTGATGTGCAGCAACAACAGGTATTGCAACGGCGTGATGCCCTCGCTTTGCGCGGCCTGCTCGGAGAAGCGCTCGAAGCGCCGCATCTGATAGCGAAACTGCGACAACTGCTCGAAATCGCTCTTAACGAGCTTGCGAGTCCGTACTTTCATGGCAAATCCGCCAATGTGAAGAAAACCGAAAATATATCACGTCATGATGTACTTGGGCGAATTGCGGCCGTCGCAACGGCATCGCGCGGCAGGTCTCCTCGGTCTTTTAGTTGAAAATCAGGCCGCCTCGCGGGCTCGGGTGGCGGTTTGCCGATACAGGCCGGAGATCAGGTCCACCTGCGTGATCATGCCGACCACGCGGCCCGCGCGATCGAGCACCGGGATGTGGTGATGGCCGAAGTTCGCGAACATCGGCACCCGTTCCGTGATCGGATCGGTGGCGGCGACGGTGCAGACGTCGGTGGTCATCACGCTGCCGACGTCCGACGTCCGACGTGCGAAGCGCATCGCCGCGCAGCCAGCCATCGAAGTAGTTGAGGATCGGACCGAGCGCCGGTGTCGATGTCGAGCAGTTCGTCACGGCGCCCGAGCACGGCTTTGACGTCTTCGCGGAATATTCGCGACAGGTCCGAGCAGCAGATACATCAGACCGCCGGTGAACGCGATGCCGAGAAGCGCGCCGAGGCACGAACGCGCACGCTCGTGCCATTTCACGGTGAGCGGTGCAGGGAGAAAGCTGGCAAGCCAGCCGAGAGCAGGAGAGCGGGACAAGATAGGAGCAGAAAGTAGTCGATGATGCCGGGCCCGACATTACCGGGAAAACCTGGCAAGGCGAATACAGTCTGGTCATGATTATATGTCAATATGATATAAAAGTTCTCCGCCCCCCCGCGCGGCGCGCGGAATCTGTCGCACCTCGCAGACAGTCGAGAGCACAGCCGACGTGCTTCAGCATGGCCCTTAAATCACCCCTCGGCGCGTTCTTTTTTGTCACGTCGTGATATAAAATGAGAGCAGACGGATTGAGAGGACTGGTTGGCCGTTGCCTGATAGACCGATAAAGGAGCCATCATGATGATCACATTTCAATCGACGGCGTCGCCGGATGTCGTCATGCTCAGGGATCTCGCACAATATCTGCTTGGTCTGATCGGCAAGCGGCTCGGCGCGCGGGGTGTTATCAGCCGCGACGAGCTGCCCCGCGCGATCGATCGGCTCGAAACCGCCATCACCGAAGACGCGGCCGCGGAAACGACCCTCGAAGCATTGCACTGCTCAACCAGTAATCAACGCGAGTCGCGCAACCGGCTGTCGCAGCGCGCGTGGCCGTTTCTGGACATGATGCGTGCGGCGCGCGCCTCGGACGCAGACATCATCTGGGGGCTGTAGTTCGTCGAGGGAATCGCGATGAAACAACTTGCGTCGTGTCGACGTTTCGCAATCGTCCTGATTTCGGTTTGCGCCGTTCCGCTTGCCTATGCGTTCTCACCCGCGCAGCAGACCGGCCGATACCCGCAGCCGGTGTGCGGCTCTTGCGCCGCATCGTGCGGCACGGGGGTGCGAAGCAGTGTGATCGGCGTGTATGGCGGCACCGTTGTCGACCAGTTGTCCAGCGGAGCGGTGCTGCTCGTGAGATGGCCGAACGGTTCGCCGCACGAGGCATGGACCGCTCGGTCGCATGGCTATGGTTTGCCCGTCGACCCCGTGGCAAACGGTGCTCATGTTTTCTTTTTGTGGCCTGAGTCATAGCGCGGTGTTCCTGACCGGCGGCGCCGAGCAACCGCTATTTCAGGGCAGGGATTCGGTGGCCGCCGAAACTGGCGAATAGTGCCTGTTTGACGGCGTTTCTGTAGGTATTTGCGTGTATCGGTGTCGCGCGGTATATATCACGAACTGACATATAATTAATCAATCACGTGCCGCACGGCGCAAGGAGGTTCTCATGTCGAGCTTCAAGCGCATTCTTCTCTGCTACGACGGAACTCGCGAAGGACAACACGCGTTGAAGGACGGTGCCGCTCTCGCGCAAGACCTGAACGCTGAAGTGCACCTGCTTTCCGTGCTCAACAATACGGCGTGGATGCAGGGCGCGGACATTACGGCCGCGGTGCCGGTCGATTTCATCAACGAATCCGCCAAAACGCTGCTCGACGAGGGCTTACGGAAGCTCGCCGCACGCGGAATTCGCGCGACCGGTCATCTCGCGATCGGCGAACCACTCGATGAGATACCGTTTTTCGCTAACGATCTGAAGGCCGATCTGGTCGTCGTCGGTCATCGTCGCAGTCACGGACTCGCGCGATGGTGGGGTGGCCGGCACGACGGGCTGCTGCTCGATCGCGTGACGTGCAGCGTACTGGTCACGATGGGCGCGGCAACCGATGCGCCGGCCGCAGCCGCAGGCACGGGCGAGACCGCGCGGTCCGCCGAACATTCATGAGCGTTGTTTTGTGTGTTGTGTGTTGAGTTGTGTTGCGTTGGCACGGAGGCACACCATGAAAGACGTCGACGAACAGTTCAATCATCCTCAGCCCGTCAGGCACAGCGATAACGAAAAGAGCAAGCTGCCGCAGCGCGCCGCCGATGCGCAGCGGCCGAAGAAAAAACCCGAAGGCGAGCCGCCGGTCGAGTGACGAGGGGCGGCGCCACGCCGTTCAGTTCGCGCGGAAACACTAAAACGCTGCCAGCCCGAAAGCCCGGCAGCGTTTTAGTCATGCATGCAAACCGCTGGCACAGGCGACCGACATCACGTCAGACAATCAGAAGTCGGTGCTGACGGACAACAGGAACGTACGCGGTGCGCCCTGGGTCAGGTACGTCGTCGCGCCGTAGGCCGACACGGCTGACCAGTACGCCTTGTTCGTCACGTTCTGCACGGTGGCGCGCAACGTCGTCCTCTTGCCGTAGATGGACGTCTCGTAACGCGCCCCCAGGTCGAAGCGGTTCCACGACGGGATCGACAGCGTGTTGGCCGCGTTCGCTTCCTGCGCGCCGGTATGGATCCAGCGCGCGTTGACCGCGAGCCCCGGCACCATCGGAATGTCGTAATCGGCGCCCAGGTTGAACAGGAAAGTCGGCACGCCCACCGGACGGTTGCCGTCGTAGGTTCCGCCTTGTGTGTTCTCGAGCGTCGCGTCCATCAGCGAAGCGCCGGCCAGCAGACGCAGGCCCTTGAGCGGCTCGCCGTGCACTTCGGCTTCGAGACCGCGATGGCGTTCGTTGCCGTTCAGGCCATAGATATGCGTGGCCGGGTCGGTGAACGCCGACGGCTGTTCGATCTGGAAAGCGGCAAACGACGCACCGAGCCTTTCGGTGTCGTACTTGACACCCACTTCCCACTGCTTCGTGCGGACCGGCGCCAGTTGTTGACCGTAGTTCAGCGTGCTCGCCGGCGCGATGCTGCCCGCTGCCAGCGCTTCGCTGCGGTTCGCGAAGATCGACACGTTCTGCGTCGGGCGCAGAACGAGGCCGAACAGCGGCGTCGTGATGCCGTCGCTGTAGTTGCCGCTGCCGATGCCCGTGTTGTCGTAGTTAGCCGTCGCGATCTGCTGGCGACGCGCGCCGACCGTGAACAGCACCCGGTCATGCAGGAAGCCGAGCGTGTCGGACGCGGACACGCTGCGGATCACCGTGGTGGCCGTCATGCCCGGATCGGCCAGGTTGCCGCCTGACATCGTCGTGGCCGGGTAAGGCGTCTGCACCGTGTTGTAGAGCGAGACCGGGCCCATGAAGGCGTAGGTCCACGCGGAGTTGGTGTTCTCGCTCGTGATGGCGCCGCCCGCCGCAACCAGATGCGACACCGGGCCAGTGTCGAAGCGGCCGCGCACGCCGACTTCGGCGGAGCTCGAATTCTGGTTGTACGGCACGCCGAGACGGGCACCGGTGACGCCGGTCGACGAATAGGTCGGCGAGTAGTACTCACCTTGCTCGACCGTGCGGCGCACACCACCGCTCGCATAAGCGGTCCAGCCCGGCAGGACGTCGTATTCGGCCTTCAGGATGCCGACGGTGTCTTCGAGGTTCGTGTACGACCAGTTCTGCGCGTAGTTGTACGTTGCCGGCGGCACGGCGGGAATCGCGTCGGTGAAGTAGACGACCGGGCGGCCGTCGCTGACGTGCTCGCGCTGATACAGGAAGTCGCCGGACAGACGCAGCTTGTCGCCGCGCCAGTCGAGCGCGACGGCCGTAGTGTTGTCGCGGCGGTGTTCGCCGTCGATGCTCGTCTCGCCGTCACGATTCGCCTGGTTCACGCGGATCCCGAACTGGCCTTCGCTGCCGAAGCGTCGGCCGACGTCCACCTGCGCGCCGAACTCGCCGGAGCCGCTGGTTGCGAGTGTCACGTTGGTGGTCGGCGTGTCCTCCGCTCGCTTCAACTGCACGTTCACGCCGCCGCCGATCGCCGAGCCCGTCGGCGAAGCACCGTTCAGGAACGCGTTGGCGCCCTTGAACACGTCGACCCGCTCGACCGCCGCGGTCGAGACCAACTGGCGCGGCGTAACGCCGTACAGACCGTTGATCGAGATGTCGTCGGCATTGAGCTGGAAGCCGCGAATCACGAACACTTCCGAGAAGTTGCCGTAGCCGTACGCGGTTCGCACCGACGGGTCGTTTTCGACCACGTCGGCGAGCGTGCGCGCCTGCTGGTCCTTGATCAGCTTGGCCGTGTAGGTCGTCATGCTGAACGGCATGTCGATGTTGCGCTGCTTGCCGAGCACACCGTAGTCGGCGCCGCGCGCGACCTGGCCGCCCGCGTATGTCGGCGACAGGTCGCCGGGCAACTCTTCGACGGCGGCCGCCTGAACCTTGATGGCGGGCAGCGTGCCGTCGGCGGCGGGGGCGGAGTCGGTGGGATTGAGCGAACGCGCTGGCCGGGACACTGAAAGCGACGGCGATGGCGGCAAGGATGGTGGCGCGATGCAGAGTGGCTTGAGCAGGCGTGGCCTGCGGGCGATTCCAGCGTGAAACGGACATGAATTGGAAAGTAGGCGTGGTCGTCGATCTTCCGTCCCGGGGCGCTAGTTGGAATCCGGGCGGCATTTTTCCTGGTTGCACGCGCGGATGATGCCGTTTATGTAAGCAGTCCGAGCGCGGAACGAAAGGTTCGGCGGAAGTATAGTGCAAATAGGAATCATTCCTATTGTAGAAACGCAACGATTTACAGAACTGATGGCAAGAGGGGATGTTTTCGATGAGGTCGAGCGGCCGCGACGCGCGGGTTTGACGCCGCCGCAGGCGCGGTACAGCGCTTGCTACCCACCCAAAGGTTTACTCGCAGGCCGCCATACATGCCACGAAATCCGACTACCTGTCAGAGGTGGAGCGCCCGAGAGGTCCAGCTATTGCACGGCGTGCCGCGCGTGCTCGTCATCGACGACAACGAGAACGCCGCCGAAGCGCTTGCCACCTGGCTTTCCTACGAGGGTGTCGAGGCGCGCGCCGCGACAGGCTGCACCGCGGCGCTGCACTGCGTGCGCAACTGGGTGCCCGAGGTCGTCGTGCTCGACATCATGATGCCGGAGCGCGACGGCTACGAAACGGCGAGCGCGCTGCGCCGCTATCTGCCGACGCACGGCCTCGGCATCGTCGCGTTTACGTCCCTAGACGAGGACCACGTGAGGCAAACCGGCCGCGAGCGCCACAACTTCGACGGTTATTGCCAGAAGGGCACGGCGCCGGCCACGCTGCTCGCACTGCTGCGAGGGTTGTGGCGCGGCTAGCGAGGGGACGCGCGTCGATAAAAAAACGCGGCGGCGTGGACATCGCTCCACACCGCCGCGCTTTTCAACCGCGCTCTTTAGTCGGACCCGCAACCCGCCGCGCTCAACCGCTCAGCTCTTTCGCGCGGTCTGCATCCAGCCGGCTTGCACGCCGAACTGCGCGATCTGTTTCGCGACTGCATCGGCGAGGCGCTTTGCATCGTCCGACACGCCCGCGCGCTTCGTTTCGGTCACGCCGTGCAGGCCCGCGCCGGCCGCTGCCGCGGTCGCGACGGTGCCGGCCGCCGCGCCGACCCCGGCGGTTTCGACCATGCCGGGCATCTTGCCGCTGTCCGCGTTGGCCGTGAAGCTCTGCACGACATGCGGCGTGCCGTCCGCGGGCTGGTAGACGATCCGCACCGCGCTGCTCACCTCGCTCTTGCCCGCGCCCAAGCCGATCAGCGTGCGGCGGCGGCGATTGCCGGCGTCGATCGTCTCGAAGCTGCCCTGCACGAGCAGCACGTTCTGGCCGGCGGGCACCGGCGCGTCGGTGCGCACCGCGTGCAGACCCATCGCCTGCAGCTGATGGACGATCTCGTCGGCGACCTGCTCGCGCACCTGGGCGGCATCGGCAACCTGCTTCTGCGCGTCCGACGAGCCCGACATCTGCGTCTTCAGTTTTTGCAGCATGCCGCCGTTGTCGAGCTTGACCTGCTGCGGATCGGCATCGAACGTGTAGACGTAGATCGTGTCCGGATGCATCGTCGATTGCGTGCCTGCGTCGGCCGTCGCGGACGTGCTCGTCGCGCTCAGATTCGTCACGCTGGCGCCGGCGCAGCCGCTCAGCAGCGCGCCGCCGCACACGAATGCCATGCAGGTGAAACGGGCGGCGTTCTTTTTGATGAAGTTCACTGAAGTCAACATGATGATCCTGTGGTCGGCACGCGGTGCCAGTCTGTTCGAGTCCGTCGCCGATGATCGGGCAACCGTGGGATCGTCGATCATCGGCGAAGGGATTCGCACGTGAAGCCTTTCGATCTCATGCGTCTGTGATTCGTCACGCACCGGCAGCGAACGAAGTATGGGTGAGCGGCTCGCCGAACTCCATTCAACAATTATTTCGAGCGATGTCACGGCGAAACGAAGAAGAGCGCGCGAACGTCGAGCCGCCGATCAGCTCAAAGCGAGCTTGACGATGCAGCACAGGACGAAAACTAGCAGGGCGGCGGCAATGGCCATGTCCAGCGGATAGCGCATTCCTTCACCCTGCCCTGACGTTGCGGAGCTCCTATCGTAATCACCTGACGGAAGATGAAAAGCATCAGTGAAGCGCCAATGTGGGACAGGCAACGTAGCCGCGGAAAGCCGCGCGGGGCGGGGCGGCAGGAGCGCTTCCACCCATCGGCGAGATGCGGCGATGCAGCGGTCGCTCGATCGCGCTCGCATGCTCCGGCGCAAAGAAAAAGCGCCACGTGGCGCGGCGCTTTATTCGCAATTCGCGATGAAATTTATTGCGGTTGTGCCGCTGGCTGACCCGGCGGCGTGCCATGCGGCGCCTTGTTCGCCGCCACGAGATCTTCGGCGAGACTCGTGCGTAGCGTCGCGATCGCCTGCTCGGGATTGGCGGGCTTCAACTGCTCGCGCGCGAGCGAGTCGTACACGTAGTGACGCAGCATCGGGTCCTGGGTCTTGTTCAGCACGTCGCGGTAGACGGCGACGATCTCGCCTTCATGACCGTTTAGCGCGTACAGACGGCGCAGTTGTTCGAGATCATTGATCACCGCGAAAGCTGGGCTCGGATGACCCATCATCGGACCATGCCCCGGCGGCCCGTCGCCGCGCGGGCCGCCGTCGTGCATAGCGGCGCGCGGCTCTGCGGCGCAGACCCCGAAGCGACGCACGTTGCCGTGAACCGGTTTTCGCCAGGGTGAGTCCGCTGGCGCAACCCAGCCGGATAGCGCATGATTGCTCCGATGTGCCGTGCGACCCCAAAAGCACCTTGCTGTGGCGGCACGCGCGGCACACGCAGCCGCCGGCATCGGCGTCGCGCCTGGTGCGGGCGACGCAGAGGCGATGAGTCTTCAACCGCAAGGAGGATTTCGCATGGACCGACCCGATGCAGCCAATCCGTTTGGCGATCTAACCAAAATGCTGGAGCAGTTCAAGCTCCCCGGATTCGACGTGCCCGCCATCATGGAAGCGCGCCGAAAGGACATGGAAGCGCTGGTTCAGGCGAATCAGACAGCATTCCAGGGGATGCAGTCGCTCGCGCAGAAACAGGCCGACATGCTGCGCACCACGCTGGGCGAGCTACAGGCGCTGACTGTGCAGCTCACGGCGGCCGGCACCGCGCCGTCGAGCAAAACCGCGGAGCTGATCCAGCAGAGCCTGCACAAATCGCTCGCCGACATGCAACAGCTCGCACAAGCCGCGTATCAGACCCAGGCGGAATCGTATGGGGTGATCGCGAAACGCGTCGAGGAGAACGTGCAGGAGTTGAAGTCGCTTCTTCAGCAACCGAAGAAGTAGCGCACGCCGCGAGTTCCGGACGATTCTATGACGCGGAGGGCCGCCAGGCCCTCCGCTTTTTTTGGTGCGCCAGGCATGGCGCGCAGCGCCGTGACTGGCGCTGTCCGACCCGCTGTGGTGGCGAGCCGGATGACTTGGGGGTGAAAGTCCTCTGCACACCCGGCAAGGGGAAGTGCTAGCTGAACGGCAAGGGTGTCCGTCGTAAGGCGGAATCTGAAGGAAGCCGCAGGCAAAATGCTGGCCTGACGAACAGGAAGCGGATATCAGGCGGTGTGGCGGGGTGAGCAGTCCAAGATCTGTAAAGCCCAATACTTGCACGGAACGCCACGACGTAGATCCGACAGGCATAAGCAGGAAGGTCGCGCGCATTACCCTGGGAGCCCCGTCAGTCTGCCTTGTGCTACTGGCATCGCAAGGTGCCGGGATGGGCTGGCGGGAGTCAGCAGAGGCCATAGTGTGCGCTGGGCAGCGCGTTGTTCCGGAGGGTTGAAGTCCCTCTGGCGCCCGGATGAGGGGCGCCATATCCGAAAGCGGGGGTAATGCCTCGCTGGCCGGAGAGAGGTGGGAAGGTATGGAGACGTCTAACTGGGCATGAAGGCGAAAGCCGGAAACGGACAAGGCGGACCTGAAGCCAGCATCTCGCAGTTCTCCGGAGGGCAGGGTGTCCGCCGTGAGGCGGAATCCGAAGGGCATGAGGAGAAGTACCGGGCCGTAGTCGATGGGGGCTGCCCCGATGACGAACCGGTCGGCCAAAGGTGGGGCAAGGTCGAGCCTGCACTATGGAGGCGAAGGCGTTCTCATTCACCCACCGCACCAAGGTGTTTGCGGACGGCACGGTACGGAAGAACAGCGTGTGACCCCAGGAGAACTGGCACAGTCCGCGGGTGGCACCGCGGGAAGTGAGCCTATAAGCGAGGAGCGAAGTGGCGAGCGGTGCTGTGTCAGTAGTCGGACGGCTGAGTAGTACCTGAAGCGTGGCCAAAACTACGTGACCGAGCGATCGGCGACAGAAGTGGGTCGGGGAAGGCAGCCGGCGAAGATGATTGGGAAGAACCCGGACGACAGTGAGTAAGGACACGGAGGAGGATCAGTTCCATGAGCGAAATACCCGTACATCCGCGCCCGAGGAGACTGTCTGACTGGATTAACCCGATGGAAGCAAGGAAGGTCCACTCATTAATTGACAAGGTTTATCAACGGAAGAATCTGGAAGTCGCCTGGGAGCGGGTCCGGGCCAACCGGGGAAGTGGCGGTGTCGATGGAATCAGCGTGGCAGACTTTGCCGAACAGGCGGACCAGCATCTGGACCGCCTGCAGGCGGAACTGCGTGCGCGGACCTATCAGCCGCAACCAGTTCGGCAGGTCTCGATCCCGAAAGTCGGCAAACCGGGGGAGTTCCGCAATCTCGGCATACCGTCGATTTATGATCGCGTATGCCAGCAGGCGCTGCTCAACCGTCTGGAGCCGATCTTCGAGCCGGTATTCGACGACGCCAACTTCGGCTATCGGCGAGGGCGATCGACACACGACGCTTTGCGCAAGATCTGGAAGGAGATCGAGAGCGGCAAGGAATGGATTGTCGATGCTGATCTGAAGGACTTCTTTGGATCAGTTGACCATGACAAACTTCTGTCGCTCGTTGCCCAGCGCATCGCTGACGGTCGGGTACTAGGCCGAATGGCACTTACTTAAGCCTACATGGAGGAGAAGACGCGGGTAAGTGCTTGAAGAGAAAGGGAGGGGGCTGATCCAGGGATTGATACGATGGTTGTTACCAGGCAAACACCGTCTCATTCCAAAGATCAGCCCCCATGGATCGTAATGCACGAAGTCATCACAGGCAAACACGAAGCAGGGTTCAAAGCCGGGCGTGCAGGGCCCAGGCGGTAGACTACTTCAACATACTGACGAGCCCGGGGCTGTTGGGCATAACGGAAGCGTATTTGCCAGAACATCGGGAACGGCTGTATCCGCCGACGGTGACACTGTCGATGTTCATGCGCCAGGCGCTGGAAGAGGACGCCTCCTGTCAGAAGGCAGTCAACGGGTGGGCGGCGCAGCGAGCTGCCGACGGGCTGCGGCCCATGAGTGTGCGTACGGGAGGCTACTGCCGCGCTCGCCAGAGACTGCCGCTGACGATGGTGCGGGAGTTGGCGCGCGAGACGGGGCGCCAACTGCATGAGCAGGCCGAGGCTGCCTGGAAGTGGCGCGGGCGCCCGGTCAAGCTGGTTGACGGCACCGGGATCTCGATGCCCGATACGCCGTCGAACCAGGCCCGTTTCCCGCAGTCCAGTGCTCAGGCCGAAGGAGTGGGCTTTCCATTGGCCTATCTGGTTGCGGTGATCTGTCTGGCAAGCGGCGCAGTACTGGAGTCGGCGGTCGGAACTTACGCGGGCAAAGGCAGCGGGGAGCTGACGGCGTTTCGCATGCTGCAAGGCACGTTTCGCAAAGGTGACGTGATCGTCGCCGATGCCTTGTACTGCCACTACTTTCTGATGGCCTCAATGATCGCCGCCGGGGTGGACGTCGTGATGGAACAGCATGGGGCACGCCGCACCGACTTTCGGCGAGGCCGGTCCCTGGGCACGCGCGATCACATTGTGACGTGGCCCAAACCCCGGCAGCGTCCTGACTGGATGACGCATGAGCAGTACCAGGCCTTCCCCGATGAACTGATGGTGCGCGAGTCCAGGCTGCATCACCGGGTGCTGGTCACCACGATGCTTGATGCACGCAAGACCAGCAAACAGGACCTCTCGCAGTTGTATGCCAGGCGCTGGAACGTGGAACTGGATCTACGTAACATCAAGACGACGATGGGCATGGATGTGCTGCATTGCCAGACTGCCCACATGAACGAAAAGGAGATCTGGGTCCATCTGCTGGCCTACAACGTGATTCGGCTGCTGATGGCTCAGGCCGCCAGTCACCATGCCACTGACCCGAGAACACTGAGT
Organism: Paraburkholderia sp. MM5496-R1; assembly: GCF_050436205.1. Lineage (NCBI taxonomy): Bacteria > Pseudomonadati > Pseudomonadota > Betaproteobacteria > Burkholderiales > Burkholderiaceae > Paraburkholderia > Paraburkholderia sp. MM5496-R1. Next base: position 498,658 of record NZ_JBNDLT010000003.1, on the reverse strand, counting down.
TTCAAACACACGGTGCAGTTATGGACTGAATGGCTGGCCAGAGGTCTGACGGCAACTCACAACCAGAGTCTCCTGTTCAACCTGATCACGCAGTCTTGCGTTGGGAGTCGCCCCGGTCGCATCGAACCACGAATGCGCAAACGAAGACCGAAGTCCTACCCATGGCTGAAAGAGCCTCGTCACATCGCACGTGAGCGCGTCCAAAAATATGGGCACGCTCCACGGGCTTAAGTAAGTGCCATTCGTACTAGGCCTGATCAAGGCGATGCTCAAAGCCGGCAGTTTCGGCAAGGGTCGTCTGTTTCCAAGCGAGCGTGGAACGCCGCAAGGTGGGGTAGCTTCACCGCTGCTCAGCAATATCCTCCTGACGCCGTTTGATCGGGAGATGCGGCGCAAGGGCTACCAGCTTACCCGTTACGCGGATGACTGGGTGATCACCTGTTCATCCCAGACAGAAGCGCGCGCTGCCATCGCAGCGGCGACGAAGATTCTGAGCGCACTGGGTGTGCAACTTAATCCGCAAAAGACGCGGATTGTGCATGTTCGGTTTGGATTCGAGTTTCTCGGCTACAAGATCAAGCGTGGGCGGCAGTTATCGCTGCCCGCAGCCAAGATCCGCAGTGGCGCCCGGTCGGGTGCGCTGTACGCGTACCCCCGGGAGAAGTCGGTCCAGCGCTTCATGGATCAGGTGCGTCGTCTTACAAAGCGATGTGTGCCGCTTCGAACGCGGGAGCTGATTGGACGGCTCAATCCCATCCTGCGCGGCTGGGGGCACTACTACAAGCGGTCCCACGTCCGGCGAATCTTCAACCGGCTCAACCGATGGATCGTGCGGCGCATCTGGTCGCATCGATTCAAGCGCTGGCGCAACATGGGCTGGAAGGTCTTGCCCGAGGCGCGGCTCTATGGTGAGTTCGGGTTAGTCAACCTTGTGCAACTGATACCTTCTATTGCATCCCAGCATGCTGCATCTTCGTGAAAGCTGCATGCCGGAAAACGGCACGTGCAGTTTGAGCGGCGGACGGAGGCCAGCGCGTCAGCGCGCCTCCTCCGACCCAACAGCGGCTCGGAACCGGAGCAGTGAAGGGCCGAACCTGACGAGAGTGGATAGTCACGCGTGCTCTCTGAGCGTTTGGGCACAAGTCTCGGCACAGCCGGGAGCCTGCGATCAAACTTGACGGCCGGAAGCCTGAGAGAGGTTGGGGTGTCCATTGAACGACAGGCGACACGACGCACGAAACGAAGCTCGCTGGAGCAATCCAGTCGTCAGGAAACGCCGGATACGTGATCCGTACGTCCGGTGTTGTGGGAGGACGGCGGGGGCAACCCCGCCTCCTACCCGATCCCGTCGGGATTTGCGTTGCAAGCCTCATGTAGCCAGAGGAATGCGGACTCCGCCCGCTCGTTATGCGGCAGACGCTTACATCGATGAACAAGCGCTGCTCACGTTCGCAACTTTTACGCGTGGCGGCCGCAATTTCCGCAGTCGGTCAGTTCTGAATGTCAGACGGAAACCGAATAAGCGTCAAAGCATTGTCGCCAAAAGGCTTTTGCCCACGCTGATCAAACCCGGTCGATCGATTCAACAGCTCCGAACAGTTTCAATCGCGCCGCAAACGATGCCGCGCGCCATTCCCCTGACTAAAGTTTCGCCTCGCCTTTCCGTAGACGCATTCACGCAGCCCAACCGGCGTGAAGGCAACCGGCTTTGCCGGTCAGGTGTGCGCCCCTAGTCTCGCGTTTGTGATCGGCTACATGCAGGTCGCGGCGTTTCACCTCGAAGGAAATCTCTTGAAACCGATGCTTCTCACCCGCATTGCCTGCGCAATGCTCGGGGCAAGCTGCGCGTTGCCGTTCGGCGCGCACGCGACGCTCGGCCAGAACGCCAGCACCGTCGACGGCGATCAGACGCGCCTGCATGCGGTTGCTCGCGCGGCCAGCGCACAGGGCGCGTATTCGGTGCATGTGCTGACGCTGCCGTCCGGCACCCAGGTGCGCGAATACGTGGCGGGCAACGGCATCGTGTTCGGCGTCGCGTGGGACGGCCCGACGCTGCCCGATCTGAAGGCGACGCTCGGCGCGTCCTTCGATGCCTACGTGGCCGCCAGCGCGGCGCGGCGCGGCGCGCCGCTCGCGGTCTCGAACCGTGACCTCGTGGTGTTCTCGAGCGGCCATCTGCGCGCGTTCACCGGCTACGCCTATCTGCCGCAGGCGGTGCCCGCGGGCGTCGACGTCAGCGTTATTCAATAACGGAGCGAATCATGCGATCCAGGTCTTCGTGGATGACTCTGCTGGGTGCGGCGCCCGTCGTGGTTCTGGCGCTGCTGTTGAGCGCGTGCGGCGGCGGCGGGGGCGGCAGCGCGAGCACCACGGCCAATTCGAGCACCTCCAGCAACTCGAACGGTTCGGGCAGCTCGACCAGCTCGTCGGGTTCGACCGTGACCAACACGTCGCCGTCGCCGCAGGTGCTGGCCGCCAACGCGGTGCGCGTGACGGTCGACTCGGGCGTCAGCAACGTGCCGAACATGCCGTTCGTCAGCGTCACGATCTGCGCGCCCGGCACCAGCAACTGCCAGACGATCGATCACGTGCTCGTCGATACCGGCTCGTGGGGCGTGCGCGTGTTCGCGTCGCAATTGCCCGCGTCGATGAGCCTGCCGCAGCAGCAGGACGGCTCGGGCAACCTGGTTGCCGAATGCATGCAGTTCTTCGACGGCTACACGTGGGGCGCGGTGAAGCTCGCCGATGTGCAGATCGCCGGCGAAAAAGCCGCTGCGCTGCCGATCCAGGTGATCGATCCGGGCTACGCGTCGCTGCCGGGCGATTGCGCGGCCGTCGGCGCGGCGCGCAATACGCCGGCCGCCTTGCAGGCGAACGGCATTCTCGGCATCGGCGTGTTCAAGCACGACTGCGGCGCGAACTGCGTGCAGCAGGCGATCCCCGCGACCTACTATGGTTGCGGCGGCACCAGCTGCACGTCGATACCGCTCGCGCAGACGTACCAGGTCGCCAATCCGGTGCCATACTTCGCGACCGACAACAACGGCTCGATGCTCAGTCTGCCGACTGTGTCGGGCGGCGCGCCATCGGTGTCGGGGCAACTCGTGTTCGGCATCGGCACGCAGAGCAACAATGCGCTCGGCGGGGCGCAGGTGGTCGGTGTGAGCCCATCGAACGGCACGTTCACGACGGTGCAGAACGGCACCACGTATACGCGCAGCATTATGGACAGCGGCTCGACGGGACTCTTCTTCCAGACCACCTTGATGCCGGCCTGCGCGAGCCCGAACAGCGCTTATTACTGCCCGAGCTCGACGCAGCAGTTGAGCGCGATGATCGAAGGCGTGAATGGCGCGACGAGCGCGGTGACGTTCAGCGTCGGCAATGCGATGTCGATCGCGCAGACTGATAGCGGCGACTCGGCATTGCCGCTGCTCGCGGGCCCGGCATTCGTCACGTCGACGGTGTTCGACTGGGGGCTGCCGTTCTTCTACGGTCGCAATGTCTATGCGGCGATCGAGCAGCAGTCGACGCCGGGTGGGACGGGGCCTTATGTGGCGTACTGAAGTGGCGTACTGAGGTCGCGTATTGAAGTGGCGAGCCGGGCGCGGGTAGCCGGTTGCTCGCGGCTCGATGATGCGCGTCATATGCGCCCGCCGCCGGCCGGTCCGGCGGCGGGCTTTTTTATGCGCTTGTTGGCTCGCGGTCGCCCCGCTTGTCGCGCTTGTCACCCGCTGCCGCGATCACGCGATGCACAAAGCGCAGCTTGTCGACCACCGGCGCGGCGAGCGTGAACGGATAGCCGTCGGGCATGCCGAGACTGCGATTCAGACTGTTCAGCGCATAGGTGAGCGGAAACCAGCGCTTCATCAGATTGCCGAAGCTCGCGTCCTCGACCGGCGTGCGGTCGGTCAGCGTCGGCTCGCTCGGATCGTCGGGCAGCAGCGCGAGGCCGTAAGACGTCGACGTGTCGAGCACGTCGACGATCAGCAGATAGTGCGCCCATGTCTCCGCCCAGTCTTCCCACGGATGCATCGTCGCGTAAGCGCTGATGTACGACGCCTGCCAGTCGGCCGGCGCGCCGTCGCGGTAGTAGGCGTCCAGCGCTTCGCCGTAGTCGGCCTGCTCGTCGCCGAACAGCTTGCGAAACGGTTCGAGCCAGCGCGGCTCGGTTTCGATCAGGTGGCGGAAAAAGTAGTGGCCCGTCTCGTGGCGGAAGTGGCCGAGCAGCGTGCGGTACGGCTCGCCCATCGCGGTGCGCACTTTCTCGCGATGCGCGTCGTCGGCCTCGGCGATGTTCAGCGTGATCAGCCCGTTGTCGTGACCGGTCATCACGGGCTTGCCGGCGCCGCCGTCGGCGAGAAACTCGAAGGCGAGACCGCGCTCGGGGTCCGCGTCGCGCGATCGCACGTCGAGGCCAAGCTCGCCCAGCGTGTACAGCAGACGCCGCTTCGCGACTTCGAGCCGGTACCAGTAGAGCCGGTTTTCCGGTTCGCTCAGGTTCGGAATCGTGCGGGTCAACTGGCAGGCGTAGCACAGCGTGTCGGGCGAATCGGCTGGGATCATCCAGTTGCAGACGTTTTCGACCGCGTAGTTGTGGCATTGTCGGAACAGCGCGCCATTCGCCTCGGGATGCAGGCTGCGCCAGCGGCCGTCGCCGGCGTCCCCGAACGCGCTGATTTCCCGCAGTTCAGGCAGATAGCCGAGCAGCGACTCGCAGCGCTCGCAGCGGACGTTCTCGTAGAACACGAGGTGCGCGCAGCGATTGCAGTGGAAGGTTTTCATCGGGCGGGCCTCGTGATCGGTGCTATGTCGTTTGCGATGATGAGCCATGGTAAGCGGCATCATCAACGCGATAGCGGACGAAAGCCGGTCGCAATCTTCATGCCGCGATTGCAAGACGTCACCGCTTTAACGCACAGTACGGTCATGATCGTGCATCGGCGCTGCGCCGCTTTGGTGCACGGTCCGAGGCGAGCCCGCGGCAGGGCGCGAGGTACGCAACGCAAACGCAGTTCAGACAACACCAAACGATTCATACGGGTTTATCCAGCAACGGCATAGAGCTTGCTTTTTTGGCGGGCTGCCCCCCTTCGTCGAGGAGTCCGGAGTGTCCATACGCGTCGCGTTGCATCACGTTACCCATTACCGCTACGACAGGCTGGTCACGCTGTCACCCCAGGTCGTGCGGCTGCGGCCCGCGCCGCATTGTCGTACGCCGATCCTGTCGTACTCGATGCGCGTCGAACCCGCGAGGCACTTCATCAACTGGCAGCAGGACGCGTTCGCCAACTATCAGGCGCGGCTCGTGTTTCCCGAGCAGACCCGTGAGTTCAAGGTGAGCGTCGATCTGGTCGCCGAAATGGCCGTCTACAACCCGTTCGACTTCTTTCTCGAACCGTCGGCCGAGCAATTTCCATTCGACTACGCGCCGGAGCTGGCGGCCGAACTCGCGCCCTACCGCGTGAAGCGGCCGATGACGCCGCGTTTCGCCGAGTTCGTCGCGAGCATCGACCGCACGCCGGCCGGCACCGCGAACTTCCTGGTGGCGCTGAACCAGCGGCTGCAACGCGAGATCCGCTACCTGATCCGGATGGAGCCGGGCGTGCAGACGCCGGAGGAAACCTTGACCAATGCGGCGGGCTCGTGCCGCGATTCGGGCTGGCTGCTCGTCGAGACGTTGCGGCAGCTCGGCTTCGCGGCGCGCTTCGTGTCGGGCTATCTGCTGCAGCTCGCGCCCGACGTCAGATCGATCGACGGCCCGAGCGGCACCGAGGTCGACTTCACCGACCTGCACGCGTGGTGCGAGGTCTACCTGCCAGGGGCGGGCTGGATCGGGCTCGATCCGACCTCGGGGCTGTTCGCGGGGGAAGGGCACATACCGGTCGCGTGCACGCCGGAGCCGGGCAGCGCGGCGCCGATCTCGGGTGCGGTCGACGAAAGCGAGGTCGAGTTCGGACATACGATGTCGATCGAACGCGTGTTCGAGTCGCCGCGCGTCACGAAGCCGTATAGCGAAGCCGCGTGGCACGACGTGCTGAAGATGGGCGCGCGGGTCGACTACGAACTCGCCGACATGGACGTGCGACTGACGATGGGCGGCGAGCCGACCTTCGTATCGGTGCGCGATCGCGACGCCGCCGAATGGAACACCGACGCGCTTGGACCCACCAAGCGCGGCTACGCGGTCGCGCTGGTGGACCGGCTGCGCGACCGCTACGGCGCGAACGGCTTCCTGCATATCGGCCAGGGCAAGTGGTATCCGGGCGAGCAACTGCCGCGCTGGGCGATGTCGCTGTACTGGCGCGCCGACGGCGAGCCGTGCTGGCACAACCCGGCCCTGTTCGCCGACGAACGCGAGCCGGGCCGCTACACGGCCGCCGACGCGCAACGTTTCATCGCGCATCTGGCCGCGAAGCTGTCGCTCGACCCCGACTGCATCCAGCCCGGCTACGAAGACACCTGGTACTACCTGTGGCGCGAGCGCCGCCTGCCGGTCAACGTCGATCCGTTCGACGCGCGGCTCGACGACGAGCTCGAACGCGTGCGACTGCGGCGCGTGTTCGATGCGGGGCTCGCGAGTCCGTCAGGCTACGTGCTGCCGCTCGGCCGCGAGCGTGGCGCGCCGGGCATCACGCCGACGTGGATCACGGGCCGCTGGTTCTTCCGCGACGACCGCATGTATCTGATTCCCGGCGATTCGCCGATGGGCTACCGGCTGCCGCTCGAATCGCTGCCGTGGGTGTCGAAGACCGACTATCCGTATCAGCACGCGCACGATCCGTTCGCACCGCCGCAGCCGCTGCGCACGGCCGCGCAGTTGCGCGTGCAGTACGAAGGCGGGCGCGAGGGCCGGCAGATCACCGAGGAACAGACCAGCGCGCTGCCGGCGGCCGCGCTGTCGCTGCCGGCGGCCGATCTGCTGAGCGGCATGCCGCACGGCGGCGTGCTCGCGTATGCGCCGCAGCGCCATGACGAATCGCTGCCCGCGCTTGGCGAATCGTCGAAGGACACGCTGCGTACCGCGGTGTGCGTCGAGGCGCGCGACCCGAAACGCGCGGCCGGCCCGGAAGCCGAAGCCGATTCGTTCGGCAGCGGCCGTACGCTACTGCACGTATTCATGCCGCCGCTGACCGATCTCGACGACTATCTCGACCTGCTCGCCGCAGTCGAAGCGACGGCCGCGGAGCTGAAGATGCAGATCGTGCTCGAAGGCTATCCGCCGCCGCGCGATCCGCGTCTGAAAGTGCTGCAGGTGACACCGGACCCCGGCGTGATCGAAGTCAACATTCATCCGGCCGCGAACTGGGACGAGCTCGTCGATCACACCGAGTACCTTTATCAGTCGGCCGCGCACAGCTATCTGAGCAGCGAGAAGTTCATGCTCGACGGGCGCCACACTGGCACCGGCGGCGGCAATCACTTCGTGCTCGGCGGCGCGACGCCGGCCGACAGCCCGTTCCTGCGCCGGCCCGATCTGCTCGCGAGCCTGATCGCGTACTGGCACAACCATCCGTCGCTGTCGTATCTGTTCTCGGGGCTATTCATCGGACCGACGAGCCAGGCACCGCGCGTCGACGAAGCGCGCAACGATCAGGTCTACGAACTCGAGATCGCGTTCTCCGAACTGCAACGCCAGGTCGATCTGCTGGGCGGTCGCGACAGCGGCAACCTGCCGCCGTGGATGATCGACCGCGCGCTGCGCAACATCCTGATCGACGTGACCGGCAACACGCACCGCGCCGAGTTCTGCATCGACAAGCTGTATTCGCCCGACGGCCCGACCGGCCGCCTCGGCCTGCTGGAGCTGCGCGGCTTCGAGATGCCGCCGCACGCGCGCATGAGTCTCGTGCAGCAACTGCTGCTGCGCGCACTGGTCGCGCGATTCTGGCGCATGCCGTACACGCAGCGGCTCACCCGCTGGGGCACCGAGTTGCACGATCGCTTCCTGCTCGGCACCTTCGTGAAGATGGATTTCGACGACGTGCTCGCCGAGCTCGGCGAAGCCGGCTTCGCCTTCGAAAGCGCGTGGTTCGCGCCGCACTTCGAATTCCGCTTCCCGCTCGTCGGCGAGATGACGCTGAGCGGCATCGACCTGACGATCCGCAATGCGCTCGAACCATGGCACGTGATGGGCGAGGAGGGCGCCAGCGGCGGCACGGTGCGCTATGTCGATTCGTCGGTCGAGCGGCTCGAGGTGCGCGCGCTCGGGTTGAACGGCAATCGTCACGTGCTGAGCGTCAACGGCGTGCCGGTGCCTTTGCAGCCGACCGGCCGCGTCAGCGAGTACGTGGCCGGCGTGCGTTTTCGCGCGTGGTCGCAGTCGTCGGCGCTGCATCCGACGATCGGCGTACACGCGCCGCTCACGTTCGACCTCGTCGACACATGGAGCGGCCGCTCGCTCGGCGGATGCCAGTATCATGTCGCTCATCCGGGCGGGCGCACCTATCAGACCTTCCCGGTCAACGCCTACGAGGCGGAAAGCCGGCGACGCTCGCGTTTCTTTGCGTCGGGTCATACGCCGGGGCCGCTCGCCGTGGGCACGCCGCAGCGCAGCCTCGAGTTTCCGTTCACACTCGATCTGCGCCACAGTTGAAAAACACGCATCACTGACATCACACGACCTTGGCCTTTCAATCGACTTTGCCCTTCGAGGCGTCCGCGCTGCCGGCGGACGCTTCGTCCCTGTTGCGATTGCTGCCGGGTCATGACGGACATTGGGACGAGCTGCGCGACGCGTCGGGCGCGCTGCGCGAGCCGTGGCGGCAGTTCTTCGCACTGCTCGACGAAGACGGCGTGGCGCGGCTCGCGGACCATCACGCGTCGATCGCGCAGCAGATCCGCGACAACGACATCAGCTACAACGTCTACGCGGACAACGGCAAGTCACGGCCATGGGCGCTCGACCTCCTGCCGTTCCTGATCAGCGAGGCCGAGTGGGCGCACCTCGAGCGCGGCGTCGCGCAGCGCGCGCATCTGCTCAACGCGATCGTTGCCGACATCTACGGACCGCGGACGCTGCTCGAAGATGGCCGACTGCCGCCCGCGCTGGTGTTCGGCCATCCGGGCTATCTGCGTTCGGTGAAGGGCTTCACGCCGCCCGGCGGTCAGTATCTGCAGGTCGTCGCGCTCGATCTCGCGCGTACGCCGGGCGGCGAGTGGAGCGTGATCGCGCATCGCACCGAGGCGCCGTCCGGTCTCGGCTACGCGCTCGAAAACCGCCTGATCGTGTCGACGCTCCTCGCGGAGCCGTTCCGCTCGCTGCGCGTGAGCCGGCTCGCGCCGCTCTATTCGCAACTGATCGCGACGCTCGTGCAGGCCGCGCAAGCGACGATGCGCAATGAGGAAAGCGCTGACGCGTCACCGCATATCGCGCTGCTCACGCCCGGGCCGTACAGCGAAACCTATTTCGAGCATGTGTTTCTGGCGCGCTATCTCGGCGTCACGCTGGTCGAAGGCAAGGATCTGACCGTGCGCGGCGACCGGCTCTATCTGAAGACCCTGGCCGGCCTCGAACGCGTGCACGTCGTGCTGCGCCGGCTCGACGACGCATTCTGCGACCCGATCGAACTGCGCGCCGATTCGACGATCGGCGTGCCGGGGCTGTTGCAGGTGATGCGCGCGGGCAATGTGATCGTGTCGAACGTGCCGGGCTCGGGGTTCGCCGAGTCGCCGGCGTTGCACGGTTTCATGCCGGGTATCGCCGAAGCGTTGCTCGGCGAAGAACTGCTGCTGCCCGGCGTGCCGACCTGGTGGTGCGGCGAACGGGCCGCGCGCGAGCATGCGTTCGCGCATCTCGACGACGCGTTCATCGTGCCGACGTGGCCGCTCACGGGACGCGACACGCCGCCCGGCATCGAAGGGGGCAGGCAGCCGCTCGCGGCATGGCGCGAGCGCATCGACGCGTTGCCCGACGCGTTCACGATCCAGCAGGAGCAGCGCTTTTCCTGCACGCCGCGCTTCGAGGAGGGCACGATCGGCGGAAGGCCGTCGGTGCTGCGCGTCTATGCGATCGCCGACGTCAACGGCGGCTGGCACGTGATGCCGGGCGGTTTCACGCGCATGGCCGCGGAGCGTCAGACCACGGTATCGATGCAGCACGGCGGCAGCAGCGTCGATACCTGGGTGCTGTCGAGCCAGCCAAGCTCGACCTTCACACTGCTGCCTTCGCCGATGCAGCCCGCCGATCTCACGCGCAAGCATCGTACGGTATCGAGCCGTGCCGCGGAGAACCTGTTCTGGGCGGGCCGCTACGGCGAGCGGGCGGAAAACAACGTGCGTCTGCTGCGGCTGATTCTCGGCTCGCTCGAAGGCAACGACGCCGATTCGATGTTCGCGACGCTGGTCGAACTCGCGACATGGTGCGGCCTCGTGCAGTCGGGCGACCTGGCGTCGCCGCACGGGCTGCCGTCGCCGCAGACGTTCGAGCGCGCGCTCGTCGCGAATCTCGGCGAGAGCGCGGGCAGCGTCAGCATCAGCCAGAACCTCAATTGCCAGGCGCGCGCGAACGGCGAGGTGCGCGGGCGTTTGTCGAATGATCATTGGCGCATGATCCTCGCGGCGCGCAACGACTTTCAGGACGCGTTGCAGGTGTTGTCGCCAGCCGTGGGCGCGGGCAACGGCGGCGCGGGTGCCACGAGCAGCGGCAATGCGTTCGATCGCTACGACCGCGTGACGCTGGCGAATGCGCTCGAGCATCTGTCGGTGCAGCTATCGGCGATCAGCGGCGCGCAGGGCGACCGCATGACGCGCGATGAGGCGTGGCGGCTGCTATTCGTCGGGCGTCATATCGAACGCGTCGCGACGATGGCCGCGTTCATGCGCGGCGTCGCCGTGAACGGCCAGCTCGCGACGCCGGCCGGCTTCGATCTGCTGCTGCAAATGTTCGACAGCACGCTCACGTATCGCTCGCTGTATCCGGGACGTTTCGAAGTACCGGCGCTGCTCGATCTGCTCGTGATCGAACCGCATAATCCGCGCGGCATTTATGGCGTGTACGAGCGCCTGCGCAACAAACTCGACGAGATCGCCATCGCGGCGGGCAGTGTGCGGCATCGGCCGTTCGCGGAGCTGCTGCCGCCCGTCGAATCGCTGCCGACGCTCGAATCGCTGTGCGAGGTCGACGAACAGGGCTCGTATGGCAAGCTGATTGCGCTGTGCGATCAGATCGGCAGCTTCGCCAATGCGGCCGCGCATGAGATCAGCGCGCGCTATTTCAGTCACGCGACCACGGTTGCCTCGCAGGTGTGGGCATGAAGAACGCGTCGACGGTGCTGTCTGTTTCGCATCGCACTGTTTACCATTACTCGACGTATGTCGAAACCGCGCAGCATCTGGCGACGATCCGGCCGCTCGCGTGTCCGTGGCAGCGTGTGATCTCACGCAGCGAGCGGATCGAGCCGCAGCCGTCGTATCAGCATAGCCGCATCGACGCATTCGGCAACGACGTGCTGTACTTCGCGCTCGATACACCGCACGAGCGCCTGCAACTCGTCAGCGAAACCACGGTCGCGCTGACGCCGCGCTGGACCAACCTCGACGCCGAGGCCACCCCGCCCTGGGAGACGGTGGCCGAGGCGCTGCGGTTTCGCGTGGGCGGCGAGTTCTGTGCCGAGGCGGAGTACTGCTTCGCTTCGCCGAATATTGCGCTGCGGCCGTCGCTGCGCGCGTATGCGTTGCCGAGCTTCACGCCCGGCCGGTCGCTCGTCGCGGGCGCGATCGATCTGATGCATCGGATTCACGAGGACTTCGCGTACAAGCCGTCGGCGACGCTGTTCGACACGCCGGCCGAACGCGCGTTTGAGCTGAAGAGCGGCGTGTGTCAGGATTTCGCGCAGGTGATGATCGGCTGTCTGCGCTCGCTTGGTTTGCCCGCCCGCTACGTCAGCGGCTATCTGCGCAACGATCCGCCGCCGGGACACCCGCGCCTGATTGGCGCGGATGCTTCGCACGCTTGGGTATCGGTGCATTGTCCGGCCAGCGGCTGGATCGATCTCGATCCGACCAATGACGTGCTCGCCGATCTGGATCATGTGACGCTCGCGATCGGGCGCGATTACAGCGACGTGTCACTGCTTCGCGGGACGATTCTTGGCGGCGGCGCGCATCGGATGGAAGTCGGGGTGACGGTGCTGGAGTTGTGATTGCGGGCGCGGTTCTGTGCCGGTATTGGACCGAGGTCGGCCAACTATTCGCCCCGCAACTCATTGTCGAACGGAACGCGAATAAAGCCGAATCGCGTTGGCTGTCTGTGGCCCGGAACGCTGATCGACCAGCAACGATTATTGGCCTTCTCGCGCAATTCAGGCTCCGCTAGAAGTCCTGCTGTGACTGTCGAGGAAAGACACGAACGCCGCAACCTGCTGGAGCTCATGATCCAGATCGGCGAGAACTACCACGCGACCAATCGCACCGATCAGGAACTGTTCACCGTGCTTGCGCTTGACGCCAAGCGGCTTCCTAACCGCCAACTGACACCGGGAGACGCGGCAGCGCTTCTCGCTGACCCTGCGCAGGGCGTGAACGGGAAACTGGCGTCTATGGACGCTTCATGGGCAAAGCACTGACCGGCGTCGGTCACTTACGGTAAAAGCGGCTCAATGCCGCTTTTTTGTTGGACGGTGATATTGGAAAACTGCACCTGAAAATGAGATGGCCAGAGCAATTGCGAATATCTGTCAAAACGGGATTATCTCGAATTAAAGTCATTGACCGTGACCCGTTTAAATGGTTTATTCGATAGATGTTTTTCTGGAAAACAGAAGAGGTCGAATGGGAAAACTGAAACAGGATGGTGCCGTGGGCAAGGAAGAATGCCTGCTTTGCCGTATCACCATTTAGTCTACTTAAACTTCACGCCAATACCGTCTGCAATGGGTCTCAATGTCGAATCCGGCGAATTTTTCCCGCGGGATAGGCTTCAGTTGCATTCGATCTGAACCATAACGCGGAGGGTAACTGATGATGCTCTTACGGGTGCTCAATGGTCTGCTGGTCTGAAAGCGCGAATTAACCTATGGGAGGGTCCAATGTATGAAAGGATGCGCTCCGCAGAGGCGATCATTGCAGAAATGAAGGCTCGCTTTGCGGATATGTTCGAGGGATCAGATAACCGGGAATGTCTTGATTGCCGTATTACATTCAAGATATACAAAGGGTGGCCTGATATGCCTCATGCAATGACGACGAATCCTAAATCCGGGGAGCGGATTCCGATTAATGCGATCAGGGCTCTCCCGTCCGGTTACGACATGAGGCAGGCGTTAGGGCAAGGCGAGGGGTGCCTCTGTCGCAGTCGACCTGCAGGCCCGTTCGATGAACGGTTCACCATCAGGGATTACAACGGCAACCCTGTGCCAGATGTGCGATACCGGATTCTCGCCGAAGGCAAAGAAATCTGTAGCGGCAAGACAAACGCAGCCGGGCAGACTTCTCGCGTTACAACGCAGGGTTTCAAGTTTCTTGCGATTGAAGTGGAGCGCTAGCAAAGCGAACGACAACACCGAATGGGTAACTCTCGATGACACTGCTTTTACAAACACGACTCTTGGTTCAAATAGGGACGTCACGATCAACACGACCTCTATCTGCCCGAACATGACCAACAAGGAGTTTCGCAGACAGGCTATGCGGGCACGCGATATCGGCGTCGAGTTAATCAAAAACCGCATTGAGGGCCTTGCACGTTGGGACACGAAAGAGCAGGACCGGGTGACGACCTTCTTTGCAAGTGCGGATGTACACGCAAAGAGGGTACTTAGCGAAGGGCTTCCGAGATTGCTTGCAGCGATGCAGCAACTGGAGCCAGAAAGGATTGTGCGATGGGACAGTGAAACAAACCGGCACCTGTCGTGTGCGGTCACGCCGGATTCGGGCGTCAATCACGCCGCAGTCTGCAAACCGGATTCGGAAAAACGGGTTATCGCTATTTACTCGAAGTTTTGTGAAAGTCCATTTGCCCAGTTGTGGGGAATATGCAAGGTCAAGACGATAATCCATGAATGTACGCACTTCACAGACACTTTTAATTCGCAAGACCACATGTATCTCGACAGCGAAGCGGGGGCGATGATCTTCGCGAGAAATAAGCCTCATCAGGCGATTAGCAACGCGGACAGCATCGCTGGCTACATAGCGACATTCGATGGAGTTAATATCGCACCATGAGTAGACAACCGATTTTGCGCGGTGGCCTTCTCGCGGCATTGCTTGCCGTGTGGTTTTGCTTGGGACGCCCGGTTAATGCTTGTACTATCGGAGAGGTAGCGGCTATTGAGTTGCCATTCAACACGGTCGAACTTTCAAAGGAAAATCGGCGCGCAATCGCAGAGGCGGTGGAAGAGGCAAAGAAGTGGCCTGACGTGCAGATTCAGGCGATTGTGATGGCCGGTGCATATATTGGCGAGCACGATCTTGACGTTTTGCAGGAGCGCCGTGGGGAAAACGTGCAAGCGTATTTGAGGAAGCTCGGTATCAGAAGTGAGAATATCTATATCGTGCCGAAAACTCTTACGGATGGGTTCGTGGTGAAGCGGGCTGACGGTGAACTAGCTGTCCGCCAGATCGAAGTTGAGTTGCATCCGATCTGTAAAGGTAGCTGCGCATGGATGTGCAACGATCCAAGAGTGACCCCACGCACCAAGGTTATCAACCCGTAAGCACAAGAATAGGGCCCGGCCTCGGCGGGGCTTTTCATTCCAGCGCGAAACAGAATCACAGATCGCGCGCCGAGGCATGCAGCGACCGGGCACCACCACGACCGAGCATAGGCGATATCACCGATGAACTCGATGTCGGTCAGCACGAAGCCGTTAGGACCCATCCAGCTCAGTTCAACATCCTGCAGCGGCGGCAGCGGTTGCGCATCTGCCGAGCCGGATTGCTGGAAGCTCGCCACCTTGCTGGTGCGCTTGTATTGCGCGGACTGTTCGTGATTAATGGTTACGTCGCCGCACACCGGCTCGGCAGCTTCGATATCGCGTTTATGCCGGTCTTTGCCGCGCTCGCGCATCGGTGTGGCAAGTACTCTCATGGGCTTCGTAAGGGCTATCAGGATCAGGAATTCTCGGCACGGGGACAGCGCGAACCATTCCAGCGCCTTTACCGCGTGACTCGCAGAAGCCCCATCATTGTCACAGCGTTGCGCCGCGCGATATCGCGATAGCAGTTGTTGAACAGGACGTGTGTGCGCGCCGTGCGCCCCGCAATGTCCTCAATCGGTGGCGCGAGTTCGCGAAGCTCGTCGTCGCTATCGTCATGGTTGAACCGTTCCGCCGCCGACTCGGCGCCGCTCCATGTCGACGCGTTGCGGCCATGCAGCCGTACGATCGCGAGTTCGGGCGACGTCGCTTCCCAAACTGAGTGCGCGCGCTTCGTCACGCCTTCCGGCGCATCGACAATCACGTGAACGATCCCGCGTTCACGCTCCATCGCAAGGCTTGACTCGCGGTGCTTCTCGCTCAACCAGCTCTCGTGCCGAAATTCGAACGCGGTCACAAACGGGTGCATGCGCTCGGCGCAGTGCTCGACGAGCCTCATCGCTTTCGGTACTGCGGTTATCCAGTGCGGAAACTGGAATAGCACCGCGCCGAGCTTGCCCGCCACACGTGCAGTGGCTGCAGGGCCGCAAAGAAGCGCGCCCACAGTTCCTCGATAACTGGCGGCGGTACATCCTTGTAATAGAGATTCTCATGAGGTCGCGCGGGTAACGATCGAGGTCGGTTCACGACCCGTAACTGCCTTTCGACTCCTACCGTTGAGCGACCGCACTTGGTCCAGCAGCGGGCGGTCGCAGCCGCGAACGCCACATCACCTCTCGGTTGAAGGCACGAGCCCGCGATCGATCGCCAGTCACGGTGCCTGGCCTGATCTGATGAAAAAGCGCTACTGCGAAACTGGCGCGTTAGATGGTGCGTCCGCTGGCATCTGCGGTAGTGGCACTGCTGCTGCGTTGTTCGTGCCGCTGCCCGTCGCTCCCGTTTGCCCGCGATGGCCTCGGTGCGAACTGCGTACCACGGTGGGCTCGCTCGCCGCCACCGGCCGCATTGGCGGATGCGCGATGTACTGAAAGTTTTCATTAACCGCGCTATTGCCCGTATCGAACGACCGGTGGATGAACACGCTGCTACTAACGGGTGAACTGGCTTGCGCGAAAGCCATCGGCCCGATCGACATCATGGCTGCGCCCACCGCCGCACTCACGGCAAGAATGTGCATGAGCAGACCGGCATTACGGGCTGTCGGACGTGCTTTCAATTTACGTCTCCTTCAATATACGTGCGGTTCGCAACCGCTTGCAGCGGGCAGCCGTTTTACCGTTGGGTACGCTGGCTCAAAAAATTGGCCCACGTTGAGGAGGCGCGGGCCGAGCGGAGAAAAACACGAAGCGCTGCCGGGGGAAAAGGCCAGACCAGTCTAGTCCGAGTCATGGAAAAGAAGGTTTCATACTGGATTACAGGTGTTACTCGATATAACTGATCGATGAATCGCGCCGGGAATTCTCCGGATCTGGTGCGAGTTGCCTGCTGCCCACTCCCGAAACAGCGCTTGAAAATGAAGCTGGCTCGTCCGGCGAATCATCGGTCGCCGTCGCTTCGCCAAGTGGCGACTGATAGCTCATCCGCAGACGTTCGCCAACCGACTGCGAAGGACCGTTCGTGGCCGGGTCCTGCCCGATACGGTCGGCGGGAGTCGGCCGGATATAGCCTTTCAACATTCACGTTAGCGGCCTGTCATGACCGAATGGTGCCGGGCAGCCTCAATACGAGATTTCGAAATGTGATTTCCGCTGAACCATATGTGCGAGTTCGAAGGTCGAGTCGTTCATACGATTTTCGTGAAACCGTCGGCGCTCCAGCGTTCGCTCCCCACGCCGTGATGAACGAAGAACAAACCATCGGGATCATACTGATCCTTAATGGCGAGCAGCCTGCTGTAATTTGAGCCCCAGAAGGACCGCTGCCAGTCCGCGTCGAAAAAATTGCTTTCCGCCACGTAGGACCCGGCGTCTGGAACCAGCTTGCGCACCTCGGCCATTGCACGTCCGATGGCCTGCCGGTCCCGGCGCGCCAGCGCGGTGTCGGGCTCGTGGCCCTGAATGCCGGGATACGCGGGCCGCCCCTCCGCCCCGGCGATAAGCAACGCGAAGGCGTCCAGCGCGGCCGGGTTCGTGGCGGTGTTTCTCGCGGCAGCGACAGCCTCCGCCGGTGCACCCGCCAAGCCCTTGTTGACGTGCAGCGACACGCTCCATTGACGGGTCGCCGCAAACAGCGTGTCGGCCAGGGTTTGACGCCGGTCATCTTGCAGCAAGGCCGCGGGGAGCCACGCGGACTCGTAGCCGTGTAGCACTTGTCCCGCCTCTCCGCGATTACCCGACCAAAAGATATTGTCGTCGGGTGCGCCCGGCCGGTCGTCGGTGCTGATGAAGCCGAGGAGCTTCTTGAACAGGGTTGGAGCCCAGAAACTGCGGGCCGAGATGGCGACAATCTTCAGTGGCGAGAACTCGACCTTGAAATCGTCCGGGGACGCGGCAAGCGTATCCATGAACGGCTGCCAGATCGCTTGCGCTTCACTGCGACTGAGCCCCTGGAACACCATCGAGATAGTGAGGACGTTGTCGCGGCGAAATCTGATCTGTTCGCCCCAGTGCGGGTTCATCAGGTTCTGATTATAGAAGTCGATGATCACGCCAATCAGCCGGCGAAACGCAGACGTCGATGTCGCCTTGATTGTCATGTTCACCGCGCCGAAAGTCTCGGGCAATTCGTGAACCCGCAGCGTCAGCCGGGTGACCACGCCCAGGCTCCCGCCGCCGCCGCCTTTCAGCGCCCAGAATAGATCGGGATTCGTGCAGGCATTGGCGATCCGGACGGCGCCATCTGCCGTCACAACTTCCGCTTCGAGCAGGCTTCCCGCGGCCAGTCCGTAGGCCTTGGAAAAGCTGCCGAACCCGCCGCTTTGGATCAGGCCGGCCACGCCGACCGTCATGCAGCCGCCACCTTGCACGTAACCGCCCGCCTTGGTAGTGACCGCATCGTAGACGTGCGCCCAGAGCGCGCCGGCACCGACCGTGACCGCCCTCACCGGGGTCGCATGCCCCTCGCATCCTGTGCCGACAAACGCGTCCTGCACGGTGATGTTGTTCATTTTTCGCGTCCAGACCAGCAGAGAGTCCGGCGCATTCGATGTGCCTTGATAGCTATGGCCGCCGCCCTTCACCACGAGGCGGAGATTGTTCCGACGTGCGAAGTTAACGGCGACCACGACATCATTCGTGTTGCGGGCAGCCACCGCGTAGACGCTGGGTGTCGATGTCCACGCGTCAACCCAGCCGAGGGTTTGCGTTAGACCCACCTCGTCGCCGAGAAAATAGGGGTTCTTGAGCTCCCTGAATAGTTGCCTGCAGTCGTCACTATCGGGCGCGTTCAGGCAAGCTACCAGGGGCGATTGCACTTTCACCAGTGCATTGCCGACCTGCTGGCTGAGTTCGTTCCACTGCGCCTCGGACGGCCAGCCTGGATCGCCCGGACGCACTCGAGTGAGCGCTCCGGACACCGCCGCTTGCGCCGGGGCGAGCATCTGTTTCCGAGCACCATGCAAAAATGTGATTCCGACCGCAATTTGCAAAATGCGTCGTCTTTTCGAGGACGTGGTTTTGTTTGAAGGTTTCATCGGCATGCGTGAAATCTCAATATGGTTGCAACCCGGATGACTGAGAAACCGGCGGAACTCTTCGAATAATGGGGTGACCGGAAGACGTGCATCAAGCGTTCGAAGTCCGCCAACCGTGCACCGCAAATCGTTAGCCCCCAGCCCACCGCCGGACAGATTTTCAACGACTTAGCCTTCGGGGTCGATTGGCCGAAACCTGTCCCACGACGACGCGCTGAGCTCGACCCGCAAGAGGTTAAGGCAACCTGGAAAAAGGCAACGACGTGCGCGGCGAGGCGACGTATGTCATCGCTGGCTCGTGTGTTGGGGGGTGTGCGCGTAATCAATGGTACGTCGTCGTAGACGACTGCAGCTTCGTCAGCACGCCGCGTTTGAACTGGAACCAGCCTTGCGAGCTTTGCATCACGACTTCATCGCCTTGCCAGAACACGCGCTTGACCGTCATGCGCTTACCCGAGCGTTGCACAAGCGGCGGATGGTGGCGAAAGTCGTACAGCACCGGGCCGGAATCAGTCTGCACGAGCGTGCGCGTGACGCTGTCATTTGCATTGCCTACGTCGTCGAAATGCGTGAGCATGCTCGCGCTAAAGCGATCGAAAATTTCCTTGTCGAGCATCCCCACGAAATCGCCGTCGACGCGCACGAATTGCAAGTTACCCGAGGGCGTGACGAGCGGGCCGGACGCGTTGCTTTGCGCATGAACGCAAGTCACGAAAGAGGTGGCTGCGAGCCCAGCGAGGAACAGTCGTCTCATGTTTTCCTTTTAGATTCAGCGGCGTCTCCGACGACGGAGCACGACCCGCAATCTTTCCTTGGGAACATTGTCGTCAATTTTGGCCGAGACGTCGAAGGTCTTTAACTGGCCGACCTCTGCCAGATGACGCCACGGGCCTGAATTCGCGAGCTGCGTCTCGCGCGGAAGGCCGAGGCCGACCGCTTGAGACACTCGTGACTGACAGCAATAGGGAATCGAAAATGGTGCAATGAGGTTGTTCCGGCAAATTCATCTTCCGTAGAAACGCCTTGTAGCGCAGATGGATTTCAGATTTTTAGCAGCGGATGTTATTCATCGACTAACTCGCTTGGAGTCCGTGATCCAGCGTCTCGCGGTAGGCAATTCAGCAAGCGAGAACAAGCGGACATCGCCATGAAAAAAGGGTTTTAGCATACCAACCATAACCCGTAGCCATGCGAGATCCGTAACCACTGCGATGTGGCTGAAATCGTGCCAGTGCCTCAGCCCGAACGCGCCGTCATCCCAAAGCGCTCCAACCTCAAATCCCGTGAACTCTTTCCCGACGACATAGAGCATCTTGATCGGCCCCTTGCCCATCATCGCCTCAGCCTTGGGTATGAGTGTACTTTTGTAGTCGTCGTGCGTAACCTTGCCCGTGGCTTCGATCGCGAGCACATCTTGCGGTAACCCATCGATGAATTTGAACATCGCCGTCCCCCATTGGTTCTCCGCAGTGCAATTCGGTGCCTGCGGCCGCGATGATGCGTTCCTATTGTAGGCTCATGAGCGACCGCTTCGGGTAACAGTTCTCGCAGGGTCAGTGACCGCTCATGGCCGGCCGACAAGAGGCGGACACGAATGCGCAGCTGGCAACCTGCGTCCACCGCTTAGCGTGCTTTATTGTCGGAATTATGAAGCCGCCCCTTCATGCGCGGCCGGGGTGCCGGAGCCGGTTCGGCATCAGCCGACTGTTCCAGCAGGCTCGCGATGTCGTGATCGATGGCCGAAAGGATGCGTTGCTTGGGGTGCCCGTCGAGATTCGGTTTTTGTCGCCCCGACGGCATGCCGTGTCCCGCCCCACCCGGGAAGGGACGCACGAGTCCCGATTGGATTGAAGGTTAGAATCCCGCGCGTGTGCGCCGCGCGCTCGAATAATTACCTGTGGGCACACACCGGAACGAGCGCATGGCAATCGTCAAGGGCACGCCCGGGTTCGCCGAGCGCCGGGTCGCGGACTTCGACTACAGCATGTTCAGGAAGGCGACATAACCGCCGTGCCGTTTCGGACTAGAATCCTCTGAGGAGGAGTCAGTGATGTCAGCTCTCAAGCGCATCGATCCGGGCCATTCCGCCTATCAGGCCGCGCTGAACAGGACGACCCGCTACCCTGCGGAGCACGTCACATTGACGGCTAGCTCAAGGAAGAGGCTGCGCCCCTGTGTGCCGCATCGAAAGGTCGGGCGCGGCAAGGTCGGCATCGGCGGCAAGTAGGCATCCGCAACCCTTGTATGGCGTCGGGCTTTAGAAGGTGGCTTGACGTGAATTGGCTGTCCGGCGCGAGCACGGATGAGACGTGGTTCGTGACCGACAATCTTGCGATATAGGTAGCCTGCCCCGCATTCGGTGATACTGGTCACAGCTGGGCAGGTACCTGCCAGCGGAGGCGGGACAGGTCGTCCAGAAGCGGCGTTTCGAATGTCGCTGATCGGCCCTGACCTGCCGCTCGGTTGGTTTCTGCGAATGTCCGTACCCCGCTCCAAAGTTGCCGTTGTGCCCCTTGCAGTGAGCGGCGCTACAATGAAACACGAGGATGTTTGCATGGACGGGGGCGGCCGCCCCGCGTGTCGACAGAGGAGGTATCCATGGCCGACGAGCCGAACCCAGCACCGGAACGTAGCTATCATATTGGCGATGTCGGCAAGGGCGCCCGCGTTGCACAGGGCGAGAACATCTCATGGGTCGAAGGGCTCGCCGGCTTGCCAGAAGGCGAGACGCTCTCTCGGCAATTCGCCGCATTGTTGGAGCAGATCGACAAAGACGCGTCATTCGATGATGACACCCGCGCGCTTGCGAAGGAGAAGACCACGGCGGTTGCCGAAGGCCTTGCCACGGCTCAGGAATCACCTGGTGCGCTCCGTCGCGCGCTGCTCGATGCCAGGTCGTGGTTCGGCAGCACTGCGTCCTGGGTAGGCAACGCGATCGGCGACATCCTCAAAAGCGAGGCGGCGCAAAAGACCATCGGCACGGTGTCCGAGGCGGTCACCAAGGCGGCAATTGACACATTTGTGAAATAGCGCCATGCCCTCCGAGCTGCCGCTATTCCAGGTCGGCGATGTTGGCAACAATGCTGTCGTGTTGCAGGGAGAGCATCTTTCTGTCGGCGTCAGCGCGGCAGACGTCGCGCAACTCATCAAAGCTGAGCGCGATGGACTTGTCCAGCAATATGCGCCGCAGCTCAAAGAATTAGCCGAGCAACTTGGCATGACCCGCGAAGCGGTGCGGATGACGCTCCACATCGCCGGCCACGACGATGTCCCGTCGGACCGATGGACAGACACGTTGATCGCCATCGCTACGCAATATCGCGCCATGCGCCAGGATCTGACAGCCAGCGAGGACGGCGAGACTGCGGAACTGAGGCAGCAAGCGGTTGCTGCTTTAGATGCAGGTGCCTTCGACAAAGCGACAAGCCTACTGAACGATATCCGCACAAAAAAGAGCGTGATCTCTGAGCAAAGACGTCGCAGGGCGCAAGAAGCACACGAGGAGTGGATCGCCGGACTGCGGTCAGAGGCCGAGACCTGCGCCTTACTCGGCCGGGCTGCCTTGGGGCAACGCAACGTCACGGAAGCCTATGCGCGGTTCCTTGAAGGCTTGCGCGTGCTTGCGCCCATTGATGATCCCGCGCCGCGCTTAGCATACGCGTTGAACATTGCAGCAACACTGTTTGACTTCGGGGATCGTTCCGGAAACAACGATGCACTTGTCGCTGCGATCGCGAGCAGCCGCCGGGCACTCGCCGACGCACCGCGGGAGCGCTTCCCGCTGGAATGGGCGAAGATCCAGAGCAACCTCGGAACAGCGCTCGCGAAGCTAGGCGAGCGGGAGAGAGGCACGGACCGCCTGCTGGAAGGGGTGGCGGCCTACCACGAGGCGCTGACTGAATACACGCCCGAACGAGACCCGCTGGGCTGGGCGACGATCAAGAATAACCTCGGAAATACGCTCGCGAAGCTAGGCGAGCGGGAGAGCGGCAAGGACCGCCTGAAGGAGGCATTGGCGGCCTACCATGAGGCGCTGGCTGTACGCACGCGCGAGCGCGTCCCGCTGGGATGGGCGACGACCCAGAACAATCTCGGAAATGCGCTCGTGAGCCTCGGCGAGCGCGAGAGTGACACGGGTCGCCTGGAGGAGGCGGTGACGGCCTTCCATGAGGCGCTGACTGTCACGAGCAAGCGAGACCCGCTGTTCTGGGCGACGATCCAACACAATCTCGGAAATGCGCTCTTGAGGCTGAGCGAGCGGGAGCGCGGCACGGGCCGCCTTGCGGATGCGGTGGCGGCTTACCACGAGGCGCTGACTGGATGCACCCGCGAGCGAGCCCCGCTGTTCTGGGCGACGATTCAGTCCGGCCTGGGAAACGCGCTCGCGATGCAAGGCCGGTGCGAGAGAAACTCGGACCGCCTGCTGGAAGGGGTGGCGGCCTACTACGAGGCGCTGACTGAACACTCGAGCGAGCGAGACCCGCTGTTCTGGGCAATGATTCAGGCCAACCTGGGAAACGCGCTCGCGACGCTTGGCGAACTCGAGAATGACCCCGCCCACCTGAAAGCAGCCGTGGCAGCCTTCCAGACGGCGCTAACTGAACGCTCGTGCAAGCGCGTCCCGCTGGACTGGGCGACGACCCAACACAACCTGGGAAACGCGCTCGCGACGCTGGGCGAACTCGAGAATGACCCCGCCCATCTGGAAGCAGCGGTGGCGGCCTACCACGAGGCGCTAGCTGAACGCACGCACGAGCGAGATCCGCTGGGCTTTGCGACGATCCAGTTCAGCCTGGGAACTTTGCTCTGGAAACTCGGCGAGAGGGAGAGTGGCACGGCCCGCCTGCAGGAAGCGCAGAAAGCGATCGACTCGTCGCGTAGTGCGTACCAAAGTGCCGGCATTAGTGATCTCGATACCTACTTCGACGAGTCATTGGGCGCGCTCGGTAGATTGATTGCAGAGCGCCAGCGCAAGTCGCCGTAAAAGATTCACCTCTCCTGCGGGCGGAGATCATTCGAGACTGGAATAGGTACGTCAATTGGCGCGATGCGCTTGAACCATACGGATCCGCGGGCACGAACTCTCCTTCGGAATCTAGGCCGCCGTACACAACGTGCGGAAACGGAGTTGGCTCGACCGACGAACCGTGAGTCACCCCGTCGCTTTGCTAAATGGCGACTCGTCACTCATCAGGAGACTTTCGCCATGCGACTGTCAAGGACCGTTCATGGCCGGCCGGCGACATCCGCGTCAGTCTAGCGAATTCGCGCCGGCAATCCGGCCATCACGTTCCTTCACCGTGGCTCTGCGGTCCAGATAAGCCCTGCGATTGCTGCTCCCACCGGGTCATTACATCAAGGCGGCGAAAACCATAACGCTGTTCAAGTGCGTGGCACAGCGGCGCAGCACGGACTCTCAAAGATTCCAAGCGCGCGAGAGCGCCGGTAGGTGGCGGCGCCAGTGCTTCTGTTTTCTTCCGACCACCTGCGCAAGCCCTAGTCGCGCACTCAGGCGGTTCGGTCCATTGCGTAGCTCGTCCGGGTACATCTGTTCGGCCACCAGCCCTGGGACGATCGTCGGCGGCGGGCGCACATCGGACGACATTGGGCGTAATGGTGTTGACTTTGCGATGGGGTTCAGTTCGTTGCCGGTATTCAAGTCAGTTCAGCCATAATGTAGAAAACGTCGCCGGAGTTCACCCGCTCATGAAGTCTCGTTGCTTGGCAGCAGTTCTCGTCGTTCTCGCTTCCGGCTGCACATCGACTCCGGCGAACAATCAGCCGGCGGTCGATACGAACGCCTACATCCTGCACATTCCAGACGGCGCACCGTCCGCTGACTCCACGTCAAGACCACCGAGACTCACTGTCGGCACCAGCTATTCCGACACGCAACTTATTCTGCCCTGGTTCCTCAATGACCTGATCGACTTCGTCAACTATCGCTAGTCTGGTGCGCGGGGGCACTCGGGTGCGTTCCTTCCTCTGCGAATCTACGGTTGAGCGTGCGTACAGATGTGTGCAATGCCTGCGCAAGATCCTGTATGGTTACCGGCTGCGCAATATTCTGTTCAAGATAGTCGCGCGTTTTAGCCACGATGGAACCGTGATGAAATGCGCTGAATGTCCAGTCTTCCAGCTCGTGAAAGACGGACTGCGAAGGGATATCGCTGTCCATCGGCGGACAAACTCGAACACGAGCGTGGCAGTGCTGGCGTTCGATCTTGGCTTTTCCGACGCCACCAGTTTCTGCCGCGCATTTAAACATTGGACCGGCAGTAGTCCTTCTGACTATCGCAAGGGCACCCGTCAGGGTGAGTGATGAGAAAGAGTCATGTCTGACTACGTTTTAAACGATTTTGAATGCCCGTGTCGAACGGCTGGAACTGGGCCGAACTACGCCAATCATCGGGCGCGTGTGCCGGACGGTGCGTCAGTTGGCCAACGAGGGTAAGGCTTACGAGTACGACGAGACGGTGGCCCATTTGGCGCTGTCATCGGACTACCCCGAGTCGATCCCGACGTTGCCCATTGACTGGCAGTTGCCGTGCGGTGCTTTCAAGCAGGGCGCCGGCCCGCAGTAAGGCTATGTGCAAGGATTCCATCAACCTACGACTCCCGCCCGCGTCCTCACGAAGGCCGTCGGGCGTTTCTTCCCGTGCATTTTCGGTGTGATTCGGAACGCGGAATTTTCCTCGGTAGGCCCGCTTGCGTGCACCGCCAGCGGCAACAAAAGGCGCGCGGGGCGATCCTGTGGTTAGCGTGGCTAGAAACAGCGGGCGGGCGTGACGGTAGTGCTGGCGTGACAGCGCGTATGCCTCAAATCGGCCAGGTGAACTATCATGGTAGAAGCTGTATTCATCAGCGCAGGAGCACATCATGACCTCCAATCCATCCGCTGAGCCGACCGGCACCTCTCTCGACCCCGCGAAAACTTCCGCCGGCAAGACTCGCCAGCCCGATCCGAAGGGCCTGAAAAATCCGGCCCCAGACGACCTTCCTAACGCCGACGCGGCAGAGCCCGAGCCTCACGAGCACCTCCCGTCCAGAAGCGACGACAACTGATTCAACGCCGCAGGTGCCGACGTCGTCCGCATGACAATCCACGCGGCAGGTTCGCGAGTGGTTCGCGCATGCTTTCGCGCCGACGCCGTGAAGTCGGGGAGCGCTCGCGGTTCACGCAAATGGCTCGATGCATTTCGTCCAACAAAGTCACGGCCCAGTTTGAATCGCACAGGAGCAGATCATGCAGAACGTGCTGGTAGGTTATGACGGGTCGGCGTCCGCGCAATATGCCGTTGCTTTCGCGGTCGATCTCGCGAAGCGTTTCGACGCGCGCTTGCATGTGCTCGTCGTCGCGCGCACGCCGGACTGGGGTGCGATAGAAGTTGAGCGAAAAAGTCTGATCGATCTGGAAGTGCGCCATGCCACCGCGATCCTCGACGACATCAAGGCGAAGCTCGCCGCTTCGATCGGGGCCGTGGAGTTCGATCTGGTGGTCGGCCCGCCGGCAAGGGAGATCGTGCTGTACGCGGAGCGGCATGCTATCGACCATCTCGTGGTGGGGCATCGTGGACATACGCCGTTCGATCGCTGGCTGATCGGTTCGGTCGCCCGCCAGGTGCTCGCCTACGCGCCGTGCGCGGTCACCATCGTGCGCGATCCGGCGACGATGAAAAAATCGCGGCATGAGAGCGAAGCACCATCGGCATAAAATCCGCAAACTGCTGCAGATGATGGGCTCAGGACAAACGCGACCGATCTCGCAAGCTGGAAGCGGCTTGAGCGTAGAGACGCTGAGAACGCTTGCGTTGACGAACAAAAGCTCGCATGGCCGCACCTATCAGCTCGCTGCCGAAACGCCGGAGCTCATGATTCGCATGCTGATCGTCGGTTACTGCTTCGGTGTCCGGTCCGAGCGACGGCTATGCGAAGACCTTTGAGCTTCCTCGACGACATCATCAACTTCGTCAACTGTCGCCAGGCATCGAGCGCGTCGCGCGGCTCTTCACATGATCGATGAACGCACGCAGCTTCGGCATGATCTGGCGGCGGCTCGGATAGTAGAGAAACACACCCGGGACCATCGGCGCGTACGCCTTCAGAACGTCCACCAGCTTTCCCGTTCGCAACCCCTCGGCGACCATCGGCTCGGGTAGCTGGGCAAGGCCAACGCCTTCGATCGCCGCGCCCAGCACGCTCGGAAAATCGCTGGCGATGAAAGGACCGGAGACGGCGATCTCGATCGGCTGGCCGTTATCGTTGAACGACCACAACGCGAGCGCGCCGCTGGAGCGCCGCCAGCGAATGCATGCATGCTCGCGCAGGTCGTCCATTTGCTCGGGGCGGCCGCGCGCCGCGAAATAGGCAGGACTTCCCACGACGACAAAACGGAACGGTGCCGTGAGCGGCACCGCGACCATGTCGGCGGCGACGAACTGACCGAGCCGGATGCCGGCGTCGAAGCCTTCCGTCGCGAGATCGATCAGCTCCTTGCTGGCCGCTATTTCCACCTCGACCTCGGGATTGGCCTTGCAGAATGACGCGATCAGCGGCTCCAGCAGGATCGGCACGACTGCACGCGGCACGGAAAGACGCAACAGGCCGGACGGTCGCTCGCCGAGTCCGCGCGCCACCTCGCTGGCGGCGACGAGTTCCTCGAAGGCGGGCTTGGCGCGAGCGAGAAAGCGCTCGCCGGCTTCGGTCAAGCCGACGCTGCGCGTGGTGCGGATGAAGAGCGTCGCACCGAGGCGGGCTTCGAGCACACGCACCGCCTGACTGACGGCCGACGGCGTCACGCCCAGTTGCGCGGCGGCCCCGCGAAAACTGCGATGCTCGGCAACGCTGAGGAAGACTTCGACGCCGTCGAGCGCGCCCTGCCTGACTGTGAAGTTCTGCTTCATAGCCTGTCAACATTGTGAGGAATAGTCACCCGCGCGAGACGATGGTACACCTAACACCTGCGCGTCCAACACTTGACAAGGAGGCACCATGTCATCGCGGCTTCTGTTCCAGTTGCACCTCGTTTTGGGCTATCTCGCCTGGCTGCTGTGCTTCGGCACCTACGTGTGGCCGAAGCTCAAGTCGATGGCTCCGTTCGACGCGCAACGCGCGATCGCCACGTTGCACAGCTTCCGCTTCTTCGGGCTCGCCTTTCTGTTGCCTGGTGTCGTCAGTCCGCAACTGTCCGCGAGCTTCGCCGTGTTCGCCGCCTATGGGGATTTCGCCACGGGGGTGCTGGCGATGCTGGCGTTGCTGACGGCCCGGATACGTCCGCTTTTCTGGTCGTTCGTCGTCGCTTTCAATCTTGTTGGTATGGCCGACCTGATCATCGACTACTACCACGCAACCGCGGCCGATCTGCCCGCGCATGCAGGCGAGCTGGGCGCCTTGTACGCGATTCCGATCATCTATGTGCCGACGCTGGCGATCACGCATGTTGCCGCCTTCTATCTGATGTTGCGCCCTCGGCTGAAGCGGCGTCACGCCCGTCCTTCCGTCGGCCGTGACATTTCCCAGGCGTAGCCTGCTGCACTGGCCGCAGTTCGGCCACGTAACGAGGAATCCGATCAGCATCGAGCGACGTTTTTACGCCTTCCACCTGCGTTATGCTGTCGGTCGTCGAGTCGATGCTCGCGGCCTGAACCAAGCAGGTGCGCAAACCCGGCCTGATGCGGCCGGGTGGTACCCTTCACTGGCACTTCCGGCTTTCATGCATGCGACCTGATTCTCGCGTCCCTTGGCCCGACGACGCGAGCAACCGCCCGGAACGACCACTGAACTCAGCGAGGTGCCGACGTGAAATACTGCATGCTATTGCTGCCGCTCGTTCTCGCCGCCTGCGCACAGGCACCGGAAGTGACCGCGCCGGCGCCATCGGCAACCACGGCCGCCGCCAACCCGGCGTCGCCGACCGGCACCGATCTGTTGACCCGATACCACTGGCAACTGAACAACGCGATCGATCGCAATGGCACGCACATCGATGCCCTGTTCGTGCGCCCAGACAGGCCAGTGCAGCTCGACTTCAGTCCGTACCGGATCACCGTCGTCAATAGCTGCAACAGCATGGGAGCGGGTTACACCGTCAGGAAAGGGTATTTGCAGATCGGCCCGATGGTCAGCACGATGATGGCCTGCCACGATGCCGCGCTTGCCGCACTCGACGATGCGATCTCGCAGCGTGTGCGCGGCAGCGTCAACGTGACCCTGCTCGCGCGGGACAACGCGCCGAGCCTGCAACTGGTCACCGATAGCGGCGACACGCTGAGCTTTACCGGTGTGCCCACGGCCGAGACGCGCTACGGCGGCCCCGGTCAAATAGCGTTCCTTGAAGTGGCGGCGCAGTCCGTGCCGTGCAACCATCCGTTGATGCCGAACGCGCAATGTCTGCTCGTGCGCGATCGCTTCTTCGACGAGCAGGGCCTGGCGACCGGCACGCCTGGTCCGTGGCACCCGTTGAATCAGGATATCGAAGGCTATACGCACACGCCGGGCATCCGTAACGTCGTGCGCGTGAAGCGTTTCACAGTCAGGAACCCGCCTGCCGATGGGCCGTCGGTCGCTTATGTGCTGGACCTGGTCGTCGAATCGGAGAAGGTCGGGCAGTAATGCTTCTTCAAACGTGCCGCCAGGCACATTGGCGGCCTCCTGGGTCGACGTTGGTTGCGATGTACGCAACGAGGCTCACTGTAGACGTGAACGTCGCGGCGAATTTCACCTGCGCAAGCCAGTAGGCGCTGTTCAACTGACGTTGAAATGCACGCGGATGTTTTGCGTGCTTTCGACGGGCCGGCCATCGCGCAGCGCGGGAAAAAAGCGCCAGCGCCGCAACGTCTCGAGCAGCAGCTGATTGAGACGGGGGTTCGGCGTCGCGTGAATGAGCTCGACATCGACCGAGCCGTCGGCGTGGATCGTGAAGCGGGCTGTCGCGATCGTCTGATAGGCCTGCTCGCGCAAGTCGTCGGGCAGCGTCGGTAGCGGTTGCGAGATGGAGCGGGCCGCGGTGTTGGAGCTTGCCGAGGCGGCTGGAGCGGCGTCGCGCTGTGCGGATGATTGCTGCGATCCCGCGGCGGCCGTTTGTTCCGGCTGCTCGTCTTGCGACGGGCGTTGTGCCTGACTAGCAACCGGTGCCGACGGCGCTGCGGCAGCGGGCGTCGTCAGCGTCTGCGGCCTGGTTGGCACAGGCGGCACCGCGCGATGCGCTGAGGTACGCGATTGCGTCTGCGCGTGCCGTGGCGCCTGTTCCGCTGGAACCGCAACCGGAGTTTGCGACGGACGGGATTCAGGCGGCGCAGGCTCGTCGAGCACGACCACGCGCATATCCAGTGGAGCAGGCGGTGGGGCTGGCTGACTCGACTTCAGCAACCCGGACGAGAGCGCCGCCAGCACCAGAAGCCAGATACCCAGCGAGATCAGACAGGCGACGGCGGTACGCAGCGTTCCCACAACGTGCCCCTCGGACAGCTCGCGGCAAGCTTTAATCACGATGCACGGCGATCAGAAAGTGTTCGGCGCCCGCGCGTCGCGCCGCGAGCATGGCCTGCACGACCGCGCCGTGACCCGCGTGATCGTCGGCCGCGATGACGACGTTGCCGTCCGCGCGCAGCAGGCGCTTCACTTCAGGCTCGATCTGATCCGCGCGAACGACGTGGCGATTGATCGAGACCTCGTTGTTGCCGTTCACCGATATCGTCAGCGGCTCGCTCGTGCTGATCGGCTGCGCGCGTCCCGAAGGCAGGTTGATCCGCACCGCGTCGAGACGTTGCATCGCCAGCGAGGCGAGCATGAAGGTCGCGAGCAGAAAGAACATCACGTCGATCATCGGAATGATTTCGATGCGGCCGCGCCGCGAGGCGCGCGAGCGTTTGAGTTTCATCAGCGCTCGCCTCGCGCCTCTTGTTGCAGGCGCAGCGCGCTGAGTCGCGCGTTGGCGAACAGTTCGAGTTCATCCATCAGACGCTCGAGCCGCCGTGAAAAATAGTTGAACGCGAACAGTGCGAAGACCGCGACGATCAGTCCGATCGCGGTCGCCACCAGCGACTGCGCCACCCCGCCCGTGACGCCGCCCGGATCGACGAGTCCATTGCCGCCGAACAGCTGGAATGACTTCATCATCCCGACGATCGTGCCGAGCAAGCCGAGCAGCGGCGCCGCCGTGACGATCGTCTCCAGTAGCCACAGACCGCGGCCCATGTCGCGCTCGATCTGCGACGCGATCGATTGCGCCGACGCCTCGCGCAGCCACAGCGGCGAGTCTGATTCCGACAGCCACGGCGCGGCCATGCGCCGAAACGCGTGGTGCGGGGCGAGGCGGTCGAGACGGTTGTCATCGGCTGACGACGTGGGTTGCAAAACACGCGCCGGTGCGCTTGCGAAGCGGGCAAACACATACGCCCGCTCGATGATGATGGTCAATGCGAGCACGCCGAGCACGCTGAGCGGATACATGATCCATCCGCCGGTGCGCATCGCCGCGATAAAGCCTGTCCATTCCTGCATGATGATTCTCCCTGCCGTCGATCAGAAGTACTTGGTCACGCCCGCATAAACCGCGAAATGCGGACCGTACTGCGGCGCGCCGACGCCGATGCCCGAGCCGTCACGCAACTCGTACACGCGGTTGAATGCGTTGATCACCACCAGACGCGCGTCGAACTTGCCGATCATCGGCTCGTTGAAGTGCTGGATTACGCCGAGGTTGAACTGCGCATAGACGGGCAGGCGATCGGTGTTCGCAAAGCCGCTGCGCAGGCCGGAGCCGACGATTCCGTCGAACGTGAAGGTGGTTTGGTGGAAGTCGTATGCCGCGCCGAACGATGCGGTCACGCGCTGGTCGTGATCGAGGTACACCCAGTTGTTCGAGATGTACGCCAGTTCGTCCGCACTGAAATTGAACTGCGCGGAGTTGATGTTCTTGCCTTGCGCGCGGCTATACGCGAGGTTCAGATACGCGGAGAGATTGTCCTGTTTGTAGTTGGCGGTGAATTCGACGCCATACGTTCTGCCGTACTGGTAGTTGAACGGCGTGTAGATCAGCGCGGAGCCGAACTGTCCTTCGTCGAGCAGGTCGGTCGATTTCTTGTAGTACGCGTCGAGTCCGAGCGTGACCGCAGGGCCGAGTTTCTGCGTGATGCCGAGATCGAAATAGTGGCTGCGTTCCGGCTGTACGGGATCGTTCTGCGTTACCGAACTCTGATTCGTCGTGCCGTCGAACTTCGATATCGTCGAGCCGGACACGAGTTCGAACGGCGGCGGCGTGAAGTAGCGCGCGTAGCCGGCGTGCAGCGTCGTCGACGACGTGAGCGTGTAGACGAGGCCGACGCGCGGGCTCAACTGGCTCGCGCTCGTGTACTCGTCCATGCGGTCGTAGCGCAAGCCATAGTTCAGCGTGAGCCGGTCGGTCAGCTTCCATTCGTCCTGCGCGTACAGGCTGTACAGATAGCCGGTCTTGCTGCTGCTGTCCTGGATGTTGAAGGGCACGTCGGAGAGCTGGTTGCCGTCCGCGTCGGCGGGGAACACAGACACGTTATTGTCGAATATCGCGTGTTCCTGCTGGAAGAAGACGCCCGCGCGAACCGTGTGACTGTCGTTGATGCGCCAGGTCGTATCGACCTGCACGCCGTTGGCTGTGTTGCTATGGAAGTCCTCCGATGCTACCCCGTTGAACATCAGGTCGCCGATCGGATCGGGGTTGAACTTCGTGCGCGTATAGCGCGTAAAGAAGGCGACCTGGTAATCGAGCGCGCCGCCGTTGGTGCCTTGAAGCGCGAGCGCCGCGAAATTGTTCAGCTCCGATTGCGTTTCGTTCAGTTGCGACGAATCGAACGTGCTGTGGCCGTTGAGCGCGAAGTTCGGCGTGAGCCCCGGCGTGTTCGGAATCTCGAACTGGTTGCTGGTCGCGCCGAACAACAGACTCACACGCGTGAGCGGATTGATCAGATACGACAGATAGCCGAATGCATTGCCCTGGCGCGTGTGATCGTGAATCGCACTGGCGCTCGCCGTCGGATTCTCGATGCCGAGATTGTTCATGCCGAGCGAGCCGCTCAGGTAGTAGCTGAACGGTCCCTCGCTGCCGAACACGTCGGCGCTCGTTTTGACGGTCTGATGGCTGCCGCCGAATACGTCGATCGAGCCGCCGCTGCCCGTGTCGCCCGATTTGGTGCGGATGTCGACGATACCGGCTGTGCGGTAGCCGTACTGCGCGGGCAGGGCGCCAGTGAGCAGGTTCATTTGATCGATGATGCGCGTGTCGAGCGACTGGCCGAAGCCGCTGATCGGCTCCGGAATGATGATGCCGTTGATCCGGTATTGCAAATTGGCGTGCTCGCCGCGCACGTGCAGCTGGCCGTACGAGTCGTTGGCGACGCCGGGCGCTTGCAGCAGCACCTGATTGAGCGGCGTGTTCGCGCCCGCCGGCATCGTGTCGATGTCCGCCTGCGTGAAGCGATAGACGCTGCTGCCCGTTTCGGGCAGCAAGCCGTTGCGGGCAGCGTTCAGACGTTGTGCGTTGACCTGCACGTCGAGTGTATCGCTCTTTTGCAGTTGTACGCTGACGCTCGCCGGGGCGCCGGACTGGGCGGTCGCGATGCTGCTGCCGCTTGCAAAACCGGCCGCGGTGACGACGACCGCATACGTGCCGGGCGCCACGCCGTCGATCGAGAAGTGGCCCGACGTGTCCGTGTTCGACGTGCCGATGGAGGCGCCGCTCGCGTCCTGTACCTCCACTTTCGCGTGAGCGACGGGATGGCCCGCGGGATCGGAGACCGTGCCCGTCAACATGGCGTTGCCTGGCGCACCCCATGCGTTCGAGATGGCGGTACAGAACACGATCGCCGCCTGTGCGGTCAGTGTGCGGTTTTTCATTGTTGTTGCTCGCGCTAAGGACGATGCGTTGATAAACAGAAGCGTTCGGCAAAAGCTCACCCACCTCGCCCCTGGCCGGCAGGGGAAGGACAGGCGAACTGGAGGTTGACGACGCGCGATAGCAGGCCCGTCGATCAGGACTACTTTTCGATGAGAACGGTAATGGCGATGACGGTCATAAGTGGTCGTTGAGCATGGACTGTCCGCTCATAGGTCGGACGGATTTTGTTGGGCGTCGCAGTGGGCCGGTGTGAAAAACGGCAGGGCTGGCAGGGCTGCAGCGCCAATTTTTGGTCATGTTATAACATAACAATTACAGGTGGCAAGTCGCAAAATGAAGGCCGCCGTAGCGCAACGGGTGAGGCATTTGCCCGTTGCCATTCGAAAAACTTGACACAGTGCATATGCACACATAAACTTCGCTCCATGAACCGTCCTCTCTCCTACGACGAATGCAACTGCTTCGCGCTGCGCCAGGCGGCGCGGCACGTCACGCAGATGTACGAGCGCCATCTCGGCAGCGTCGGGCTGACCGCTGCGCAGTTCACGATCCTCGCGAAGCTCGCGCGCACACCGAACCTGCCTATGGCGGAGCTCGCGGACGCGATGGTGATGGAGCGCACCACGCTGGTCCGCGCGATGAAGCCCCTGCAGCGCGACGGCCTCGTGCTGGCCGAGGCGGCGGACCACGACAACCGCACGTTGCTGTTCAGCCTGACGGAAAAAGGCGAGACGACGTTCGATCAGGCCTCCGTCGCATGGCGCGCCGCGCAGGACGAATTCGAAAAGAAGTTCGGCCGCGCCCGCGCAAAGACGCTGCGTACCGAGCTGTTCAGCATCACCGGTTAGATCGCGCGTAGGAACCCGCTTCGGCGGGTTTTATGACGCCTCTTAATGTGCATATGCACTAACGAGCAAAGGAAGTGCAGCGAATGGAAGCGCTTTTCGACGACGACTGCTTTGCGATCCGCCAGGCCGCGCGTCATATATCGCAGATCTACGACCGGCACCTGTCGAATGTCGGGCTGACCATCACGCAGTTTTCGCTGCTGGGGCGCCTGAAGCGCACCGGTCCGATGACGATGAAGCAGATTGCCGAGGCCATGCGCATGCAGCGCACCACGCTGGTCCGGACGATTCAACCGCTCCGACGCGACGGGCTGGTGTCGAGCGAGGCGATGGGCGCGGATGCGCGCGCGCTGCTGATCTCGCTGACCGCCGCGGGCGAAGAGCGGCAAGACGCAGGCCGCGCTCATTGGTATGCCGCACAGGCCGAGTTCGAGCACCGCTTCGGCGAGGAGCGCGCGGCTGCACTGCGCACCGAGCTGTTTGCGATCACCCGGGATACGCTTTGACATAAACGCTGAAGATAGCGGAGGCCGGCGCACTGCGCCGTTTTTTTCAATCTGAAGAGTGCATACGCACATATCGACACCATGTCCACAACTCCTTCGACCGTCGCGCCGCCAAGCGCGGTACAACCCGCCAGACAGGTGCGGCGTATCCCGTGGATGCTGCTCGCGATCCTCTCCGTTCTCGTCGTGTTGGCGCTTGCCACTTCGTACTGGTTTTTCGTCGGCCGCTTCGTCGAGAGCACCGACGATGCGTACGTCGGCGGCGACGTCACGGTGATGGCGCCGAAGGTCAACGGCTTCGTCACCGACGTGCTCGTGCACGACAACGAGTTCGTGCACGCCAACCAGGTGCTCGTGCGTCTCGATGCCCGCGACTACGACGCGCGCCTCGCCCAGGCCAGCGCTAAAGTGGAGAGCGCGCAGGCCGCCGTCACCGAACTCGAAGCGAAGAAATCACTGCAACTCGCGGCGATCAACGAGCAGGCCGCCGAGGTCCGCGCGTCGGGCGCCGAGCTCACACGCAGCGCCGCCGACCAGACGCGCTACCGCGAGCTCGTGAAAGACGACGCGGTGTCGAACCAGGTCGTCGAGAAGGCCGACGCCGATCTGGCCAAAGCGCGCGCCGCGGTCGATCGCAGCAGCGCGGCGCTGCTCGCGGCGCAACGCCAGATCGCGGTGCTCGACGCTCAGATCGGCGACGCGAGAGCGCGCATCGCGACCGCGCAGGCCGCGCAGCGCGTCGCCGCGTTGAACGTCGAGTACACGACGATCCGCTCGCCGATCGATGGCTATGTCGGCAATCGCACCGCTCGCGTTGGGCTGCTCGCCAACACGGGCGTGTCGCTGCTGACCGTCGTGCCGGCGAGCGGTTTATGGATCGACGCGAACTTCAAGGAAGATCAGCTGCGCAAAATGCATTCGGGCGACAGCGTCGACGTCGAACTCGATGCGTCGAGCACAACGCTGCACGGCGTGGTCGACAGTCTTGCACCGGCGACCGGTGCAACCTTCAGCGTCTTGCCCGCGGAAAACGCGACCGGCAACTTCACGAAGATCGTGCAGCGCGTGCCGGTGCGCGTGCGCCTCGACGTGCCGAAGGACATGCAGGGCGTGCTGCGTCCGGGCCTGTCCGCGACCGTGAAAGTGCACCTCGATGCGGGCCATCCGGCCGCGCAGGGATGAACCGATCATGACTCACGCTTTTGACAACCCCGCCGACCAGCCGACCCGCACCAAGGTCTTCGCATTCGCGCTGATGTGCGTCGGCTTTTTCATGGCGACGCTCGATATCCAGATCGTCGCATCGTCGCTGCGCGATATCGGCGGCGGACTGTCCGCCAGTCAGGATGAACTCTCCTGGGTGCAAACCTCGTATCTGATCGCGGAGATCATCGTGATTCCGATGTCGGGGTGGCTCACGCGCGTGTTCTCGACGCGCTGGGTCTTCACCTTCTCCGCGTTCGGCTTCACGGTCACCAGCATGCTGTGCGGTCTCGCGTGGGACATCAACTCGATGATCCTGTTTCGCGGTCTGCAAGGCGCGCTCGGTGCCGCAATGATCCCGACCGTGTTCACGACAGCGTTCGTACTGTTTCCCGGCAAGCAGCGTTTGATCGCGTCGACGACGATCGGCGCGCTCGCGTCGCTTGCGCCGACGATCGGCCCGGTGATCGGCGGCTGGATCACGTCGCAATGGTCGTGGCACTGGCTGTTCTATCTGAACCTGGTACCGGGCGTCGCCGTGACGCTGTTGGTGCCGAAGTACGTGCATATCGACAAGGTCGATCTGTCCTTGCTGAAAAAGGGCGACTACTTCGGCATCTTGCTGATGTCGGGTTTTCTCGGTTGTCTCGAATACGTGCTCGAAGAGGGACCGCGCAAAAACTGGTTCGGCGACGACGTGATCGTGCTGTGCGCGTGGGTCGCGGCCATCTGCGGCTTTCTGTTCCTCGTGCATGCGTTCACCGCGAAGGAACCGATCGTCGATCTGCGCGCACTGGCGTTGCGCAATTTCGGTATCGGCAGTCTGCTGTCGTTCATTACCGGGATCGGAATCTTCTGCACCGTGTTTCTGACGCCGGTGTTTCTTGCGCGCGTGCGCGGCTTCGATTCGTTGCAGATTGGTCTCGCGTTGCTGTCCGTTGGCTGTTTTCAGTTGCTCGCGCTGGCCGCCTACTCGACGCTCGCGCGCTTCGTCGATATGCGCATGCTGATGGTGTTCGGACTCGCGCTGTTTGGCATCGGCTGCTATCTGTACGTGCCGTTGACGAACCAATGGGGCTGGCAGCAGTTGCTGATTCCACAAGCGTTGCGGGGAATTGGCCAGCAATTCTGTATTCCGCCGATCGTGACGATGGCGCTGGGTGCGTTGCCGCCGTCGCGGCTGCGCTCCGCGAGCGGGCTGTTCAATCTGATGCGCAATCTCGGCGGTGCGATCGGCATCGCGGTCAGCAGCACGATGTTGAACGACCGTCTGAACCTGCACTACGAACGGCTCGACGAACATCTGAATGCGGGCCGTCCGGTCGTCGAATCGATCTTGCAGAAGCAGGCCGAGTATCTGTCGGCCGTTGGTGGTGATGTCTTGAACGCCGCGAGTGCGGGGCTCGCCGAATTGCACGCGGCATTGATGCGCGAAGCGCTGGTGCTCGCATTCTCGGACGCCTTTTTGGCGGTTGCGCTGTGCTTCGTGGTCGGCTTGCTGAGCGTGCTGTTTTCGCGCCCGTTCGGCAACAGCGCGCCCCCGCCCGATGCCCATTAGGAGACCAACATGGAAACGAATCGTGATGAAGTTACTGGCGAGCGCGGCGTTCCTGACGCTCGCGGCCTGCGCGGTGCAACCCGCGATGCACGCGGATTTGCCGCATACGGTGCAGACGCTCGCGCCGGCCGCGTGGAGCGTCGACGCGCCGCAAGACAGCGTGAACACCGATGCCTGGTGGGCGCAATTCGGCGACCCGGTGATGCATCAGCTGATCGAATCGGTGTTGACCGGCAACCTCGACGTGCAGGCCGCGGCCGAACGCGTGAAGCAGTCGCAGGACCTGGTGACGCAGAATCGCGCGGCGCTGCTGCCGGAGCTGAATGCGAACGCGGGCGCATCGACCGAGCGGCAGAACACGCCGCCGCCGCTCGGCTATGTGCGCCAGGCCGGCTTCGGCCTCGCCGCGAGCTGGACGCCGGACGTGTTCGGCGGCGAACGTCTCGCGGTGCTCGCCTCACAGGCGCAGGTGTCGGGTAGCGTTGCGGCGCTGAACCAGTTGCGGCTCGCGCTCGCCGCGAACACGGCTGCTGCATATATCGATCTACGCTGGGCGCAGGCGCAATTGCAGATCCTCGACGACAACGAGCAGATTCGCAGCCGCGCGCTGAAGCTCACGCAGGAGCGTCTGCATTACGGCCTGTCGACGCAGCTCGACGTCGCCCGCGCGCAGAATCAGTTGCAGGACTTGCAGGCGCAGATTCCGCGTATGCAATCGGCGGTGCAGCATCAACTGAGTCTGATCGCCGTGTATTCGGGGCGAACGCCGGAAAGCCTCGATACGCTGCTGCTTTCCAACGCGCGCGAGATTCCGGTGCCTGCGCAAAGCGCGCCGCAGGTGTTGCCGTCCGACGCGTTGCTGCATCGACCCGACGTGCGCACCGCCTATGCGCTCGTCGAACAGCGTGCGGCGGAAGTGGGGGTATCGAAGGCGCAGCGCTATCCGCAGTTCAAGATCAACCTGACGAATGGGCTGCTCGCATCGTCGTACCTTGGCTTGCCGACGCTGACCGACAACCTGTTCAGCGCTGCGTTGAATGCGACGAGCCCGATCTTCAACGCCGGGCGCATCACCGCGAACATCGACGCGAGCGAGAGCCGCATGCGCGAATCGCAGCTCGGCTTGCAACAGACGATGTTGCAGGCGCTGAAGGAAGTCGAGGACAATCGCAGCGATCTCGTCAGCGGCGCGGTGCAGGTGCAGCGCCTGGCCGGTGCGCTCGATGCGTCGAATCACGCGCTGCGTTTGTCGACCGAGCTGTATAAGGGCGGTGCGTCGAGCTTCCTCGATGTGCTCGACGCGCAGGAAGCGTATCTGCGCGACTCGGAGTCGCTCAACCAGGCCCGTCGCGAGCACGCGCTTTCGGCGATCGCGCTGTACCGGTCGCTGGGGGGCGGGTGGGAGCAGGGGGAAACGGTGGCGGCGCAGTGAAGGCAGCGAGGCGCGTGACGCTGAACCGATCCCCCAATCTTTGCTACATTCCTGCACAAGCACCGAATACGCGGCACCATGAAGATGCGTCCGCCAGCGACGCGCATGATCGGCAAATCGAAATCTTTCAAGAGGCTCAAGATGCGAATTCTGGTAGTAGGAGCGGGCGCGGTAGGCGGTTATTTCGGCGGACGTCTGGCCGCGGCCGGGCAGGACGTGACCTTCCTCGTACGCGCCGGTCGCGCGGAAAAGCTACGGAGCGACGGCCTCGTCATCAACAGCCCGCGCGGCAATCTCCAGTTGCCCGACGTGAAGACGATACTGGCCGGTGTCGCCGCCGAGCCGTTCGACCTCGTGCTGCTGAGCTGCAAGGCCTACAGTCTCGACGACGCGATCGATTCGTTCACGCCGTTCGTTGGCGAAGACACGCTGATCCTGCCGATGCTCAACGGCATGCGCCATATCGACGTGCTGACCGCGAGCTTCGGCAAGGAGCGCGTGCTCGGCGGTCAGTGCGTGATCGCCGCGACGCTCGATGCCGAGCAGCACATCGTGCATCTGAACGACATGCACGCGATCACGTTCGGCGAACTCGTGGGAGGCACCTCGGAGCGCACCGAGGCGATTGCCGATGCAATGTCCGGCGCGAACTTCGACGTCGCAATCAGCGACAACATCCTGCTGCGCATGTGGGAAAAATGGGTGTTCCTCGCCACATTGGCCGCGAGTACGTGCTTGATGCGCGGTTCGGTCGGCGATATCCTGGCTGCGCCGGACGGCAAGCGCGTGATTGAGAATCTGCTCGGCGAATGCCGCGCGGCGGCCGAGCACAACGGCTTCACGATGGCCGCGGACTTCGACGTGCGCGCCACCCAGGTGCTGCTGACGCCGTCGCCGCTGACCGCGTCGATGCTGCGCGACGTCGAAAACCGCTCGCACACCGAGGCGGATCATATCCTCGGCGACCTGATCTCGCGCGGCGGCGACGCGCAAAAGGACGAACACGGCGTGTCGCTGCTGCGCATCGCCTATAGTCATCTGAAGACGTACGAAGCTCGCCAGACCCGCACTTCCTGACGGCTCGCCGCGGCCAACGCGAACGCGGATCGGGCGGATGGCGCGACGCACGCGAGCGCCGCCGCAACCTGACGATCGGAGGTCAAGCATGCCGGCTCCAACTGGATCGGTGCCCGCGCTCAGCGCCGCTTCCGCGACCGTGTTCTCGATCGGCATCGTGTTTCTCGGCTACTGGGGTATGTATGAGCCGACTGCCTGGCACAAGGCCGACGTCGTGGTCTTTGTGCTCGCGCTGGCCGGCTTCGCGTGCCTGGGCCTCGTGCCATGGATGGCGACGAGTCCCGTCGAGCCGGAGAACAGCGACTCACGCGTGCGTATCGCGCGGCATCTGTTTCTCGCGGGCGTGACCGCGATCTGGCTCGCGGTGGCGGTCTCCGTGATCTTCTGAAGCTCCGCGAAGACGCGCCGCCGCTTACTCCGGCATCTTCCTGAACGACACCGCAATGCGGTTGCAGCCGTTGATCGCAACGATCAGCAGCGTCAGGTCGCTGATTTCCTGCTCGCTGAAATGCGGCTTCACCGCGTCCCATTCCGTATCCGGCACGCGCGTTTGCGCGACCAGCGTCACCGCCTCCGTCGATTCGAGCGCCGCGCGTTCGCGCGTCGGGCGTCCGTGGCGGTAAGCTTGCGTTCGCCACTGGTCGGTCGAAATAACCATTTCGCCGTTATTTGAGGTAACCACCCGAATGGACATTCACATCGCGGTCGAAGGCCATCACGATCTGTCCGGACAGATTTATCGGCAGTTGCGCGCGGGCATTCTCGAAGGGCGCCTTGCCGGCGGCACGCGTCTGCCGTCCACGCGCGATCTCGCGACGCAGCTCGGTGTGTCGCGCAAGACCACGCTCGACGTATTCGAGCGGCTGCTGTCAGAAGGTTATCTGAGCGCCCGCGCCGGTTCGGGCACCTTCGTCGCCGACGGACTCGAACGGTTGCCGGTTGAGCGTTCCGCCCACGCGCGAGCGGCGGCTCGTTCGCGCGAGCGGGCCGCCGCGCAAGCGAAGGCCGCCGCGCGCGCGCAGCCGCTGTGGGAGCAGATGCCCGACAGTCTGCCGTTGCCGCGGCCGTCGGTGCCGTCGCCGCTCGACTTCATCGGCGGCGCGACCGACAAGACGCTGTTTCCCTTCGACGTCTGGCGCCGCTGCGTGAATCATGCGCTACGCGGCCAGGCGCGCAGCCCCGGCACCTATCGCGACGCCGCGGGGGAGCAGCAGTTGCGGCTCGCGATCTCGCGCTACCTCGCTTTCAACCGTGCGGTGTCGAGCAACTGGGAAGACGTGATCGTCACGCAGGGCGCGCAGCACGCGCTCGATCTGATGGCGCGCATCACGCTGCGGCCCGGTGAAATCGCGGCCATCGAAGACCCCGGCTACCCGCCCGCGCATGCATGCTTCAAGGTGACCGGCGCGCGCGTGGTGCCGGTACCGGTCGATCGCGAAGGCCTGATCGTCGGCAAGCTGCCGGACAAGGCGCGGCTCGTCTACGTGACGCCTTCGCATCAGTTTCCGCTCGGTATGCCGATGAGCCTCGAGCGTCGCGTCGAACTGCTCGAATGGGCGCAAAAGCGCGGCGCGGTCATCATCGAGGACGACTACGACTGCGAGTACCGTTTCGAAGGCCGGCCGATGGAGCCGCTGAAGAGCCTCGATCGCGCCGGCCTCGTCGCCTACGTCGGCACGTTTTCGAAGACGATCTTCCCCGAGCTGCGGATCGGCTACCTGGTGCCGCCCGCGTCGTTGCACGGCCCGCTGCTAAAGGCGCGGCAGATCGCCGATTGTCACGGCTGCACGCTGACGCAAACGGCGCTCGCGTCGTTCATGCTCAATGGCGACTTCGCGCGCCATCTGCGGCGTATGCACAAGGCTTACGCGGCCCGCCGCGCGATGCTGCTCGAGCATCTGCAAGGCGGTCTCGCACGCTGGTTCGAGCCGATCGTGCCGACCGCCGGCATCCATCTGGCGGCGCGGCTCAGGGGGCCGTTGGCGTCGCTCGGCGAAGAGGTGCTCGTTGCCGCCGCGCGTGAAGCGTCGATCGGCCTCTATGGACTCGCGCCATTTCACCATCGCGTGACACCGCAGCCTGGGTTGATCTTCGGCTATGGCAGCATCGCGGCCGAACATATCGACACGGCGCTGACGACGCTCGCCGACATCCTGCAGCGCATCGCACGCTGAAACGGAGCTCGCCGCAAGCGAGGCGTAGGCATCGTCGAAACGTTGGGGGGGCGTTGCTTGACCCGTCAAACGAAGAAAATGCCCTGTTTCAAGGGACGAAAACACCGGCTCGCCCCGATGCAACCGCCTCGAAACCACGGCCGAAACGAACTGTAACGAGCGTTACTCCTGCATGTCAAAGAGCTCGCCACGCACGTTTTAGGCGCTAAAACAGGGACTAAAACGTGTTGCACCGTCGGCGCCGCGCAAAAAACTTCGTCGCAATACATAAAAGAGTCGCGCAAATCGCTTTAGCGCTTGTAGAATCCGGCGTTGAAGCGTGCACATACGGTGTGCGCTTCGAGCAATTCACTGACCACAACAGGTAGGAGAAACATGCCGACTTCCGCAAAAAAGGTGGCCAAGAAGGCTGCTGCCCCGGTACCGACCAAGAAGGTTGCTGCAAAGAAAGTTCCTGCGAAGAAAGCCGTCGCAGCCAAGAAGGTCGCCGTGAAGGCGTCTGGCGCACCGTCGCCGATCAAGGACACCTTCACGAAGGCCTCGTTGGCAGCTCACATCGCTGAACGCGCTGCAGTGGAACCGAAGACCGCCAAGGCCGTGCTGGCCGCGCTCGAAGACACGATCCTCGGCACGGTGCACAAGAAGGGCGCTGGCGAATTCACGCTGTCGGGTCTGCTGAAGATCGTCGTGCAGGCTGTGCCGGCGAAGAAGAAGCGCTTCGGCAAGGACCCGTTCACGGGTGAAGAGCGCTGGTTCCCGGCCAAGCCGGCCAGCGTGCGCATCAAGACACGCGCGCTGAAGAAGCTGAAGGACGCAGCGGCAGCCTGAACGCGTTGCTCGCACGACTCAGGCGTCGGCATGGCGCTGTTGTGTTTAACCATGCCTGACGTTTGAGTGCGTGAAAAAGCGCCTGCATGCAGGTGATCGAAGTCCCCGTGGATGAAGATTCACGGGGACTTTTTTATGCGCTCGCTTCGTAGTGCGCGTCGAGTCCATTGGCGAAACGGCAAGCGCGCCCTCTCATAGTGTGCTCCCTGATGGCGCACACGCACCTGACTGGCGCATCATGATCCACGACAGTACGATCGAGGCAATCCGACGCCCTGCGGATGCGCCGTTAGGGGGCACGTCAACGCGCTCTATCCCGACACATTCAATGGCATAACGCTTGCTTAATCGAAGGTCGAATACCGAATGCGCAGCGCATTCGCCTTCTATTTGACAACAAGACTGGGGCTGACATGCGATGCTATGACGAGATGCGCCATCACGCCGATGGCGTACGGCCGCATTACGCGCGCTTTGAGCGATGGTTGGACAGTCAGGGCGATGAAGCGATCGCACGCAAGCGCGCGGAAGCGGACCTGCTGTTCCGGCGCGTCGGCATCACGTTCGCAGTAAACGGCGACCTGTCAGGCACCGAGCGGCTGATTCCCTTCGATCTGATTCCGCGCATCATCCCGCGCGGCGAATGGCAGACGCTCGAAGCGGGTTTGCGACAGCGCGTGCAGGCTCTCAATCTGTTTATCCACGACGTCTATCACGATCGCAACATCGTGCACGCGGGCATCGTGCCGGCCGACCAGGTCTATACCAACGCGCAGTATCGTCCCGAGATGCAGGGCGTCGACGTGCCGCTCGGTGTTTACGCGCATATCGCGGGCGTCGACGTGGTGCGCGCCGGCGATGAAGGCGAATTCTACGTACTCGAAGACAATCTGCGTGTGCCGTCGGGCGTGTCGTACATGCTCGAAAACCGCAAGATGATGATGCGGCTCTTCCCCGAACTGTTCGTGCAGAACCGCATCGCGCCGGTCGCGCATTATCCCGACCTCCTGCTCGATACGCTGCGCTCGGTCGCGCCCGCGGGCGTCGACGATCCGGTCGTCGTCGTGCTGACGCCGGGCATGTACAACTCC
The DNA here is from genome assembly GCF_050436205.1 of Paraburkholderia sp. MM5496-R1. NCBI lineage: Bacteria > Pseudomonadati > Pseudomonadota > Betaproteobacteria > Burkholderiales > Burkholderiaceae > Paraburkholderia > Paraburkholderia sp. MM5496-R1. The sequence goes on along the minus strand of NZ_JBNDLT010000003.1, from coordinate 454,403 downwards.
GCGTATTTCGAGCATACGTTCCTCGCGCAGCAGATGGGCGTCGAGCTCGTCGAAGGCAAGGATCTGTTCGTCGACGACAACTACGTGTTCATGCGCACCACGCAAGGACCGAAGCGCGTCGACGTGATCTACCGGCGCGTCGACGACGATTTTCTCGATCCGCTTGCGTTTCGCCCCGACTCCGCGCTCGGCGTACCGGGTCTGCTCACCGCCTATCGCGCCGGCCGCGTCGCGCTCGCGAACGCGATGGGCACCGGCATCGCCGACGACAAATCGATCTACCCGTACGTGCCCGACATGATCGCGTTTTATCTTGGCGAAAAGCCGATTCTGAACAACGTACCGACCTATCAGTGCCGTAAGCCCGAGGATCTCGCCTATACGCTCGCGCATCTGCCGGAGCTGGTGGTCAAGGAAGTGCACGGCGCGGGCGGCTACGGGATGCTGGTCGGCCCCGCCTCGACGAAGGCCGAAGTCGAGGCCTTCCGCGAGCGGCTGATCGCGCGTCCGGCCGGTTATATCGCACAGCCCACGCTGGCGCTGTCCGCGTGTCCGACTTTCGTCGAATCGGGCATCGCGCCGCGCCATATCGACCTGCGGCCGTTCGTGCTGTCGGGCAAGACCACCACGATGGTGGCGGGCGGCCTCACGCGGGTCGCGTTGCAGGAGGGCTCGCTCGTCGTCAATTCATCGCAGGGAGGCGGGACCAAGGACACCTGGATGGTCGACTGACGCGGTTGCCGCCGCGCTTTTCGCCTCGCTCGCAACAGAGCAGAGCAGGGCGCGACACTCGCAACCTGATGCGCGCTGGCGCTCAACGGATAACCAGCGCGGACCTTCGTCGCTGACGAAGGCCTCGCGCGTTCAGATCACAGACATGGAACGTCGTCATGCTTAGCCGAACCGCCGATCACCTCTTCTGGATGGCCCGCTATATGGAGCGTGCGGAGAACACCGCCCGCATGCTCGACATCAACCTGAAGGCGCAACTGCTGCCGCAGACGGCCGAACAGGAGGCTCGCGCGCAGCGCTCGGTGCTGCGCATCTCCGAGCTCGAAAGCGCCTTCGCGCAGCGCTACGACGAACCGACGCGCGAGCACATGCTCGACTTCATGATCGCCGACGCAAGTAATTCGTCGAGCATTCATTCGTGCCTGCAGGCCGCGCGTGAAAACGCCCGCGCGGTGCGCGGCACGCTGACGACCGAGTGGTGGGAAACCATCAACGACACGTGGCTCGAATTCAACGAGCGGCTCGCGAGCGGGCAGGCCGCTAGCAATCCGGGCTCGTTGTTCGAGTGGGTCAAGTTCCGCTCGCATCTGTCGCGCGGCGTGACGATCGGCACCGCGCTGCAGGACGACGCGTTCTTCTTCACGCAGCTAGGCACGTATCTGGAGCGCGCCGACAACACCGCGCGGATTCTCGATGTGCGTTTCGCGAACGTCGAGCCGAATTCACGCGACGCGGCGCGCCAGCTCGAGGACTTCTATTACTGGACCTCGATCCTGAGTTCGGTGTCGGCGCTCGAGATCTACCGCAGGGTATATCGCGACGTCGTGACGCCCGCGCGCGTCGTCGAGCTGATGATCCTCAATCAGCAGATGCCGCGCTCGCTGCTCGCCTCGCTCGACGGCGTGTGCAGCAATCTCGCGATGCTGCGCACCTCGGGCTCGAACCAGTGCGAGCGCTTCGCCGGCAAGCTGCGCGCCGAGCTGTTGTATGCCGACATCCGGCAGATTTTCGAAAGCGGTCTGCACGCCTATCTGACGCAGTTCCTCGCTCGCGTGTTCGATCTGGGCAATCTGGTGGCGCGTACTTATCTGATGCTGCCAGTGGCCTGACGGAGTTTTCTCATGTACCTGACGATCCGCCACGACACCTCCTACCGCTACGAAGCGACGGTTCACTATTCGATCCAGCAGTTGCGCCTGACGCCCGCGAGCGGCGCCGGACAGACCGTGCGGCGTTGGAACATCGACGCGCCGGGCAAGCTCGACGCGACGCTCGACGCCTACGGCAACGTGCTGCACACGCTCGTCATGAACAAGCCGCACGACGAGATTCATCTGCGCGTGTCGGGCGAGGTGGACACGATGCCGCTCGTCGACGGCGTGCTGGGTGATCCGCCCGGCCCGATTCCGCTCGAGCATTTTACCTGCGCGACGCGTCTGACCGAAGCCGACGGCGCGATCCGCGAACTGGCGGAGTCGGTGGCGAATCTGGCGAGCCCGGCAAGCCTGCTCACGCTGTCCGAGCAGATCGTGCAGCGCGTGCAGTACCGGCCCGGCGTGACCGAGGTCACGAGCACGGCCGCCGAGGCGCTCGCGCTCGGCAACGGCGTGTGTCAGGACCATGCGCATCTGATGCTCGCGTGCTGCCGCGCGCGCGGCGTGCCGGCGCGCTACGTGAGCGGATATATCGAACCCGGCGACGTGCCGCATGGCGCGAGTCACGCGTGGGTCGACGTATGGCTCGAAGGCAAAGGGTGGATTTCGATCGACGTCACGCATGCCGCGTTTGCCAGCGAGATCTACTGCCGGCTCGCGGTCGCCCGTGACTATGAGGCCGCGGCACCGGTGCGCGGCCGACGCATCGGCGGACTCGAAGAGGAGCTTCACGTGGCGGTGGCGGTCAGCGCGCAGATGTCGCAGTAGCCGCATTGCAACGCCAACGCGCGCGTCCGCATTTAACATTCCTGCCACGTGTTCGGAATCAGCTGCCAAAAGGCTGCAAAAAAGGCTGCAAAAAAGGGCCGTAAACACGGATAAAAGGCGCCTGTGCGCCGCATTACAATAGCCCCGTTCCTTTGCCTTTCGCGGATCCCTTATGACTTACTGCGTAGCGATGGCCGTCAATGACGGCCTCGTATTTTTGTCCGACACGCGTACCAATGCGGGCGTCGATCACATCAGTACCGCGCGCAAGATGTCGGTGTTCGAGCAACCCGGCGAACGCATGCTGGTGCTGCTCGGCGCCGGCAATCTGTCGATCACGCAAGCGGTGCTGCACGAGCTGTCCGAGCCCGCCGATGCCAGCGAGCCCACGCTGTGGAGCGCGCCGACCATGGCGGACGCCGCGCGCGTGGTCGGCAGCGCGGTGCGTCGCGTGCATGAGCGCGAGGCCGAGGCGATGCAGAAGTTCGGTGTCGACTTCAATTGCAGCTTCATTCTCGGCGGCCAGATCGCGGGCAACCGGATGCGCCTTTTCATGATCTACGCGGCGGGCAATTTCATCGAGGCGTCGGCCGTGAATCCGTATTTCCAGATCGGCGAGGCGAAGTATGGCAAGCCGATCATCGACCGGGTGCTGACGCCGTCCACACCGCTCGACGAGGCCGCGAAGTCCGCGCTGATCTCGATGGACTCGACGCTGCGCTCGAACCTGTCAGTGGGCTTGCCGCTCGATCTGCTCGTGTACGAGAAGGATGCGCTGCGGGTCACGCGGTTCGTGTCGATCGATCGCGACAACGCGTACTTCGACATGCTTCACCGCACGTGGGGCGAGCGTCTGCGCCAGGTGTTCGCCGAGATTCCCGATCCGGACTGGCAGCGGTCGCTGGATGCGCCGTCGCCGCAGTCGGAGCGGGCGCTGGTGCTATATCGCGCGCCGGTCGGCGCCGATGGCGTCGAGCATGAGCAGGATGTGTCGCCCGCGCAGATTCTCGCGCAGGCCGACAAGGGCAAGGCGCAGCGGCGCTAGCTGCGTTGGGTTCGGAGCGCGCGTCAGGCTCGCTTGGGCCCGCACCAAAACCTCAGGACGAAAAAAAACCAGCCATCGGCATCGCCTCTGGCTGGTTTCTGGTCTCTGGCTACGCAGCCCGTCGGCTGCGTAGCAGGTCCGATTCGAAGTCCGATTAGAACTTGTGACGGATACCGAGGCTGACCATGACCTGGTTGTTGGTGCTCGACTGGTTGCCATACGAACCGATCGAAGCCGTGGACGAAACGAGTGCGCCCGTAGCCGGATCACGCTGTTGGCCGCTTGCATGCTGCCATGCGGCGACCGTGTACACGTCGGTGCGCTTCGACAGCGAGTAGTCGCCGCCCAGCGAAACCTGGTTGTACGTTGCCACCGCGTCGCCCGTACCGCGGGTGTACGCGTAGCCGATACCCAGCAGGGCTGCCGGCGTGATCTGGTAGCCGACGTACACGCGGCCGACGTTGAAGATCTGCGTCGACGTGAACGCCGATTGTGCGTCCGGCTTGTAGCGCGCGTTGCTGTACGACAGGTTAGCCGTCAACGGGCCCGTCACGTACTGAGCAGCTGCCGAAGCGATGCTGATCGACTTCGCCGTGGTGTAAGCCTGGTTGATGCCTGCGTTGTTCGGGAAGGCCGTGTCGAACGTAGCGCCGGGGACCGTCGTGCTGTTCCAGCCCGTGCGGACAGGAAGGTTGGTGCTTGCGTTGTCAGTCCTCAGGTAGCCACCCGCGACGCTGAACGGACCCGTTGCGTACGTTGCTGCGCCGGCCCACGTTTGACCCGAACCCGTCGCGCCTGCGACGCCGCCCAGAGCGTACATGCCTTCGACCTGGAAGCCCGAAAACACCGGCGACACATACTTCAGCGAATTGTTCACGCGGAAGCTGTTGTCGTTGTTGTCGACGTCACCCGGCGTAGCGAACGTGCTGCCGAAGTAGTTGTCGCCCGTCAGCGGCTGGATCATGTCGACCAGCGGGTCGTATTGACGACCAGCTGTGAAGGTGCCCCAAGAGTCGCCCGTCAAACCGACGTAAGCCTGACGACCGAACATCAGGCCGCCTTGACCGAGCTTGCCGTTGTTGATGTCAAAGCCGTTTTCCAACTGGAAAATTGCCTTCAGGCCGCCGCCGAGGTCTTCCGTGCCCTTCAGGCCGAAACGGTTACCTTGCAGGTTGCCGCCAAACATTTGTACGAGGCTACCGCCGTTGGGCGTAGCGTTATTCACGTACTGGACCGATTCATCCAGCACGCCATACAGGGTCACGCTGCTTTGCGCGTGAGCGATACCGGCGACGCCGAGGAGCGCCAGCGAGAGGGTAGACAGTGCGATTCGTTTCATCCATTTCTCCACGCAGATGATTGTTCGTTGTTGCGGAAAGCAGAATAGCTCAGCGGCTCGGCGGGGTAGAAACGGAAAAAAAAGAGTGTCGCCAAAAACTGACAATCGATGCAAACCCTTGTATTTAAAGCTCTCAACGATTGTTTCCATTTGCGCAACATTTATTGGTCTGATGTGCATTATTGTTGATTTGTTGATAGTGACTGGGTGAACGAACGCACGATGAGCATCGATTTGTATGCTAAATGTAACCTAGTCGTGTACGCGTCCACTCGTCTTTGTAGTGAAATCATAAAAGAGACGGCTGACGAAAGGACTAGACAGGCTGGACAGAAGGGGCGCGTTGTGTGTCCAGGCGCAATCGACTGGATTGACGGCACAACACGCGCATCGATAAGGGTATGGACGGTAGCGTGGTGTGAAGCGCCCGCTTCAGCGCCGGTCGGCGCCACGGCGCGCCATGGCCGCGGCCGTGAGCCCCGCGGCGGCCGCGAGCAGCACCGAAGTCCACGGGTTGCGTCGCACGTAGCGGTCGGCGGCCGTCGCCTGGCGGCGCGCTTCGACGAGGGCGGACGCCGCGAAACGGGTGGCTTGCGCTTCGGCGTCGAGCACCTTGCGCGTAACGTCCACCGCGGTCTCATGCGCGGAGCGCCTTTGCGCCGCCGCGTTGATTCCCGCGGGCAGCGGCGTAGCCGTTTGGCTGGCAACACCCACAGCAGCGGGAGCAGACGGCGCGGCATTTGCCGCGACGGTCGATGCCGCCAGTACCGACGCGAGCTTCGCGCGGCTGCCCGGCGGCGACTCGCCCTGCATGCCCCAGCCGCCACGCGGATCGTGCAGCCGGCCGCGCGCCGCCGAGAACTCCGCGCCGAGCAGCAGCACCAACGCCGAGAAGTACAGCCACATCAGCAGCACTGCGAGCGAGCCGGCCGCGCCGAACGCGCTGGCCATTCCCGCATGCGCGAGATACAGCGCGAACAGCTTCTTGCCAGCCGTGAACAACACGGCCGCGACGATGCCGCCCACCACCGCATCGCGCCACAGCACCCGAGCGTCGGGCAGAAACTTGAGCAGTCCGGCGAACGCGAAGATCAGCACGAACAGCCCGACGCCGAGCTGCAGCAGATTGCCGATTACGACATACGGCGAGTCGCCCCACAGCCAGTTGCCGATAAAGACGATCACCGTATCGAGCACCAGCGACACGATCAGCAGGAACGCGACGCCGAGCACGAGCCCGAACGAAATCAGTCGCACCCGCACCAGCGCGAGCCAACTGGAAGTGCGCGGCCCGCTGTACGGCCACACTATATTGAGCGCGCTGTTCAGCGACGAGAACGTCGCCGACGCGCCGATCGCCAGCAGCGAGAACGAGATGATCGTCGCGATGCCGCCTTTGGCGCCCGCGTGATGCGCGTTCTCGACGATCGTCTGCACGCCGGCCGCGGCCTGGTCGCCGATCAGGCCGTTGATGTGGCCGAACAGCTCGCCGCGCGCGGCCGCCGGGCCGAAGAACCAGCCGGCCACCGCGAGCACCATCACGAGCGTCGGCGCGAGCGAAAACGCCGCATAGAACGCGATGCTCGCCGCCAACGCAGGACAGCGGTTCTCCGCGAACTGCCGCAGTGCGCCCATCGCCCAATTGGCCTGATGACGCGCGGCCTGCTGGAGGTTCTCGCGAGAGAGCGTGTCGATGTCCATGATCGTGTCTGAATCGTGAGGGCGCCTTCAGGGTGTTTGCTTCATTGCCTTTCGCAAACCTCGTGCCCGTCACTATACAAGTTAAGCGGCGCGCTGCATGGCCTGCGTTCATGGCCTGTTTTGCGGCCCGTTTCGCGGCCGCCCGCGCGTACCGCTAGAATGCAGCGGGTTAATGTCACCTTTCCGCTCATCATGCATTCGCACGAACTCGTACAGCAACTGGACGTCATCGAGCGCGACCAGTGGAGCGCGCATCTGCCCGCGCACGTCATCGAACAATTGCCGGCGCGCGGGATCACGGTGTTCGCCGTCACCGACGACGCCTCCGACACCGCCGCATTCAGCGCTCGCTACGGCTTCGGTCTCGAAGACTGCGCGAACACGATCGTGATCCGCTACAGGAAAGAGGGTGGCGAGCACTATGCGGCGCTCGTGTCGCTCGGCTCGCGGCGGCTCGACATCAACGGCGCGGTGAAGGCCGCGCTCGGCGCACAGCGGCTGTCATTCGCGAAGCGCGAGGCGGCGGTCGAGCATAGCCAGATGGAGTTCGGCGCAATTACCGCGTTCGGTCTGCCGGCCGACTGGCGCATCCTCGTCGACGCCGCCGTGATGGAGCGTGCGCAGATCGTGATGGGCGCCGGCGTGCGCGCGGCCAAGCTGCTGATGTCGCCCGACGTGCTGCGGCAATGGCCGCGCTGCGAGGTGGCGGCGCTGACGTTGCCTGCGGACGGAAACCCGCAACCTTGAAGCCGCACTGAAGTTTTCTTCCGTCGCGCCGTTAATCCCGACAACGACATGAAACGTTTGCGGCGTCCGTTCGCGCGGACAGCCGCCGACCACGACAAGGGATACGGAAGATGGAACGGTTTCGCCTGAAAGTGCGGCTGTGGCTCGCGCTCGCGGTGATGTGCATGGGCATTCTGGCGATCGGCCTGTGGGGGGCGGTCAAGACACGAGACACGATGATCGCCGATCGCGAGGGCGAGCTGAAAAACGTGATCAGCATCGCGTACAGCGTGCTCGATCGCTACAACGCGATCGTCGCGGCCGGCACGATGCCGCTCGCCGATGCGCAGCGCGCCGCGATGGACGACCTGCGCGCAATGCGCTACGACGGTGCCGGCGGCTATCTCGTGCTCGAAGACAGCCAGGCGCACGTGCTGATGCATGCCACGCGCGCCGATCTCGTCGGCAAGGACATGACCAACGTCACCGATCCGGACGGCCGCCACGTGTTCAAGGAAGGTTCCGAGCAAACGCAGCGCGAAGGCGAGGCCTTCGTTCATCTGCAGTTCCCGAAGCCCGGCACCGACAAGCTTGCGCCGAAGATCAACTACATGCGGCTTTACAAGCCGTGGGACTGGACCATCGTCACCGGCGTCTTCACGGACGACATCGACGGCGTGTTCTACCGCACCCTCGTGCAATACGTGATCGCGGCGGTGGTGCTTTGCGCGCTCGTGTCACTGGTGATCGGCGTGATTCTGCGCAGCATTCTGCGTCAGCTTGGCGGCGAACCGGCGTACGCGCTGCAGATCGCGTCGCGTATCGCGGACGGCGACCTCGACGTGGTCGTCGACGCGAAGGCCGGCGACAGCACGAGCCTGCTCGCCGCGATGAAACGGATGCAGCAGCGTCTCGCGCAGGCGATCGAGCAGATTCGCGCCGGCGCGACGCTGATTTCGTCGGTATCGAACGAGATCGCCGCGGGCAATTCGGACCTGTCGCGCCGCACCGAGCAGCAGGCGGCCGCGCTCGGCGAGACCGCGTCGAGCATGGAGCAGATCACCGCGACCGTGCGTCAGAACGCCGACAACGCGAAGCAGGCGAGCCAGCTCTCGCACAACGCGTCGGAGACCGCGGCGCGCGGCGGCGCGGTGGTCGGTCGGGTGATCGACACGATGCGCGGGATTTCACAGTCGTCGCACCGGATCGGCGACATCATCGGCGTGATCGAAGGGATTGCGTTCCAAACCAATATTCTCGCGTTGAACGCGGCCGTCGAGGCGGCGCGCGCGGGCGAGGAGGGCCGCGGTTTCGCGGTGGTCGCGGGCGAAGTGCGCACGCTCGCGCAACGCAGCGCGGCGGCCGCGAAGGAGATCAAGGCGCTGATCGAGGAATCGGCCGCGCAGATCGCGGGCGGTTCGGAGCACGTCGGACGCGCGGGTGACACGATGCAGGAAGTCGTGCAGGCGGTACGTCGTGTCAACGACATCATGGGCGAGATCAGCGCGGCGTCGGCCGAGCAGACCTCGGGCATCGAGCAGGTCAACATCGCGGTCGCGAGCATGGATCAGACGACGCAGCAGAATGCGGCGCTAGTCGAGGAGGCGAGCGCGGCGGCCGATGTGCTGAAGGCGCAGACCGGGCAGTTGTCGGCGGCGATCGCGGTGTTCCGGTTGCCCGAGCAGCGCTAAGGCACCAGGCCGCGTTGTCGACGCGCGCGAGAATTCACCGCACGCGGGCTCGCAACGCGGTGCGTGTCTCACGCCAACCCGATCCCCGCGCGGCTCAACAATTCGCGGTTGCGCTCCGACAGATTCTTCATGCGCAATTGCTTGCCTGCCTTGCGATAGCGCTCGGCCAGACCCTGCAACGCGGCGAGCGCCGAATGATCGGCGAGCAGCAGGTGACTGCAATCGACGGTCACGCTCGCCGGGTCGCGCGCCGGATCGAACAGCTCGTGAAAGCGCGTCGTCGACGCGAAAAACAGCGTGCCGCGCGGCACATAGGTCTTATGGCCCGCTCGATCCTCGGCATGCGTGTGAATTTCGCGCGCGTGCTGCCACGCGAAGTTGAGCGCGGCGATCACGATGCCGCACATCACCGCGATCGCGAGATCGGCAAACACGGTGATGACCGTGACCGCGACGATCACGAGCGCGTCGTTGCGCGGCACCTTGCCGAGCACGCGCAGCGATCCCCACGCGAAGGTTTGCTGCGCGACCACGAACATCACGCCCACCAGCGCCGCGAGCGGAATTCGCTCGATCAGCGGCGACAGGAACAGGATGTACAGCAGGATCATCACGCCGCTGACGATTCCCGACAGCCGCGAGCGTCCCCCCGAATTCAGGTTGATCATGGTCTGGCCGATCATCGCGCAACCGCCCATGCCGCCGAACAGCCCCGATGCGAGGTTCGCCGCGCCGAGCGCGACGCATTCGCGATTCGGCTGACCGCGCGTTTCGGTGATTTGGTCGGCCAGGTTGAACGTCAGCAGCGTTTCGAGCAGACCGACGATCGCGATCAGCACGGCGTACGGCAGGATGATGCGAAGCGTCGCGAGATCGAGCGGCACGTCGGGCAGATGCAGCGTCGGCAGATTGCCGGCGACATGCGCCATGTCGCCGAGCGTGCGCGTCGGCAGATGCAGCAGCTGCGTGAAAAGGCCGATGCCGAGAATGGCCACGAGCGCCGGTGGCACGGCTCGCGTAAGTCGCGGCAGCAGATAGACGATCGCCATCGTCAGCGCGACGAGCGCGCACATCGTCGCGAGCGCGCTGCCGTGCAGCCAGGCTTCGCCGTGCGGCGTGACCGTTTTGAAGTGAGCGAGCTGCGCGGTCGCGATGACGATCGCGAGTCCGTTGACGAAGCCGAGCATGACCGGATGCGGGACCATGCGGATCAGTTTGCCGAGCCGCAATATGCCGAACAGCATCATCAGGAGGCCGCTCAGGATCACGGTCGCAAGCAGATACTGCGCGCCGTGCTCGACGACGAGCGCGACGATCACGACGGCCATCGAGCCCGCCGCGCCCGAAATCATGCCGGGACGTCCGCCAAATAGCGCGGTGACGGTGCAGATAAAGAATGCGCCGTACAGACCCATCAACGGATTCAGATGGGCGACGAGCGCAAAGGCGATGCATTCGGGCACCAGCGCGAACGACGAGGTCAAGCCTGCGAGCACGTTGCTGCGAATGCCGGACAGCCGCGCGGGCCGACCGGAAGCGGGACTAGCGGTGTTCATGTTCTACGAGGTGGCGCGCGAGCGCAATGCTGAGGCTTGTATGGGCTGCGCTGAACTGGCGTGGCAACGCGCGGCTGCGCGAAGGATTGCGTCCGCTGGGCGCGGACGGTTGACGAAAGGCGTGAATTCTACCGTAGCGCGATGAACGGCGCTGGCGAAGCGGGCGGGAACGCTATGGCCCGAACGCGCCACAAATCCGCAAGAGGGAAAGCTCCGCTCAGATACTCAGATAATCAGCCGCGACACCTTCGTGCCTTCGAGCGACACGCCGGCCATCAAGCCGCCGTTGGTCAGCACGAAAGCCTGCACCGGGCTCGTCGCGGTCGACGAATCGACCGCGCCGTTCGCGCCGACTTTCAGCACGGCGACGGTCGCATTCGCGCCGACTGCCCAGCCCTGGCTGTGCATGAATTCGTCGAGCGCTTCCTGCGTCATGAACAGAAACACGAGCGCCTTCGACTGCGCGCCGATCTGCAACCCGAACGAGCCCGCGACCGTGCTGTAGTAGCCGACCGTGCGGCCGCCGATGCGCATCGCCCCTTCACCATACTGTCCGCCGACCCAGAAGCCGGCCGAGATCACCGATGGAAACACCAGCACGCCACGCGCTTTCGCAACGAGCTCACGCGCACCGTCGACGTTTTCGTAGAGACGCGCGAGCGTCGAGTCGACGCCGGCGTTGATCGTGTCGCGCTTGCCGGCGTTGGCAGACGGCGATGCGTTCGAGGACGGCGAAGTCGTCGTGCAACCGGTGAGGCTCAGGCCTGCGACGGCCAATGCAGCGCTGCCGGTCATGATGAATTGTCGTCTGCGCATGACGGTTTTCCTTTGCGTTTCTCACGCGTGTTGTACGTTTTGGAAGAGTGCGGCGAGTCGCCTGCTTTGCTTTGTTCTCATCTGCACGCTGGAGGTTCCGTGCGCGCGGTCATCGCAGCCAGGCGGCGGCGTGCCGCGACGTTCGCATCGCGGACCTCACCGCTCAAATAGCAGATAGCGTGCCCAATGGCCGCGCCGCCTTGCGCGAGAGCGGCGCGGCCATTGCAGTTCGGGTTTTTGCGCCGTTTTCCGTCACGCGTCGTCGCTACGCCGTTGGGCGAATGTTCTGGTTATGGCGGAACAGGTTGCGCGGATCGTAGCGGTTCTTCACGGCGACGAGCCGCTCATAGTTGGGCCCATAGGCATCCGCGATACGGCCGCCTTCCTCCTGCGTCATGAAGTTGACGTACACGCTGCCTAGCGCAAAGGGGCGCGACGCGTCGAAAAAGTCGCGCGCCCATTTGACACAGAGCTCGTCGTCGCGCGCATCGTCCCAGCGGCCGTGCACGTTCATCGCGTATTGCGTCTCGCGACTTGGGTAAGCGGTCGCATCGACCGCCACGCGCTGCGTTTGCGCGCCGATCAACCCGAAGAAAATTTCGCATTGCGCGGACGGCAGTGTGTCGATCGCGCGGATCAGCGCGTCGATCAGTCCATCGTCGATGGTGGCGAGGTTGTGCGACTTCCAGTAGTTGCGCGCGCCCGGCGTGAGCAGCGGATCGAAGGCCTGTTGCCAAACTTCATAAGGCATCGGACCGAGATGTTCGCCGAGCGGCTTGCCGAAGCCGCGCACGGCTTCCACCGCGGCTGGGCCTTTTTCGACCGGCCCGTTGTAGCACATCGCCAACACGAGCACGGGTTGGCCATGCACGTCGGGCGGCAGGAACGGCAGCGGTGGCGCGAGCCGCGCGACGGCCCAGACGGCCAGCTCGTCGGGCATCGCGGGCACGGCATCGCGGTATTTGATCAGCGCTTCCTTCGCATCGGCGAGCGGCAACACGACGAGGCCGCCATACACGAGCGGGCCGACCTCATGCAGCGCGAACTCGAATAGCGTAACGACGCCGAAATTGCCGCCGCCGCCGCGAATCGCCCAGAACAGATCGTCGTGCGAAGTGGCGCTCAGGCGGCGCAATTCACCGTCCGCGGTGACGATGTCGGCCGCGACGAGGTTGTCGACCGTCATGCCGTAGCGGCGGCTCAACCAGCCGAAGCCGCCGCCGAGCGTCAGACCCGCGACGCCGGTCGTCGAGTTGATACCGAGCGGCGTCGCGAGTCCGAATGCCTGCGCTTCGTGATCGAGATCGTGCAGCGTCGCGCCCGGTTCGACATAGGCGCGCCGCGCTTGCGGGTCGATGCGCACCGATTTCATCGTGGACAGATCGAGCACGAGGCCGTCGTCGCACACAGCGCTACCGCCGATGTTGTGGCCGCCGCCGCGAATCGCGAGCGGCAGGCCGTTGTCACGCGCGAAGGCGACGCCGCGGCGCACGTCGGCAACACCCGCGCAGCGCAGGATCATCGCGGGAGAACGGTCGATCATTGCGTTCCAGATGCTGCGCGCCGTGTCGAAGCCCGGCGTGTCGGGCAGCAGAAGCTGACCGCGAAGTCCGGATTTGAATTCGTCGACCGCGCTGCTGGAGATAGTAACCATGTTGTACCTCGTCGAAGAGGGGAAGGCGCTCGCAGAACACTGCTCCGCAGACCAACCAAAAATGCGGGCGGTGAATGAAAGCGGATTGAGAGGTTCGGCTGCGTGCAGTAAACGGGGCGACGCGTCGAAGTCAAACAAAGGTTTACCCGCGTTCGTGGGCGATTCCGCGCGGTGGCTCGCGGGGACAGGCTTTTGCGGGCAGGGCAACGACGATACGCGGCGGTACTGCCGAAGATGGTGGGAATGCTCCGGGAAAAGCGTGCGCGCTGATGTGTTGGTTATCCGACGCGCTGGTGGTTGTGCCACGACACTTTGCATATGGGCGTGGCTCGTGATCGCGTGCGACCGAGACACACGTTCGACGACTGTGCGAGGTAGCGCACATCGCGACAGCGATTTTCGCGACGCACGCGCATTGCCCGACGACGCGTAATGTTTCGCACGCGCGTTTCGGTGATTTTCATTGCGTTGTCTATTGGGTTGCTCTCATTGGGTTTTTCCTATTTCTATTTTTATGTGCGAATGGCCACATGAATAAAACCAATGATGTGTAAATGGTCAGTATTTGTCCGATAAAACCAAAGGCTAATTTTCGTTTTTCTGATCAGATTGCATTGAGCGCGAGATTTTTTAACTTCCTGTCTGAAGAATGTGGAGTAGCGGATTTGGCGGGCGGATCGTCGTTTAACGCCGCCTGACGGGCCGTATCGGCAATATCGCATTGCGTGGTCTAGCGCACGGTCGAGTGATTGCTCTGCGAATAACTTCAACGTCCATCAAGCCTCGCTGTGCGGCTCTCACGATCACGTGCGCGCACGGCCAGCCGATTCTCTCGAAGCACGCCAAATCGGACCGGGGATTTTCCGTGAGAGAAGTGTTTAGTGCGAACGAATTTTTAATTCGCATAAAGCGAAGCTGCGCAAGGGCTTTGACTTTTCGTTTTGTTGACGAGCGGAGATTCACTCGTTAATTGGACCGGTCTTTTTGGTGAAATAATTCGGAGAGTGAAATGAAGAAGCAAAGCGGGGACGCGTGGATATTGGGAACGCGACGGGCGGCTTTGGCGGTCGCGGTCAGTCTTTATGCGGCGATGGCGGGTGCGCAGACGAATTCGGGGAGCACCGCCGCGCCGGCAACGGATCCCGCAGTGATGGTGCTCGCCGAGGCTAGCGTGCACGGCGGATGTTCGTCGGGCGGCGGGCCGGGCTGCACGTCGCAGGGATTCGGGCAGCTCGGGGCGGGCGCCTTCGGCGTCGCGGCGGCGGGGCTCGGCCCGACATCGCCCACCGGCTCGCCGGCGGGCAACGGGACGTCCTCGACGGGCACGGGAAGCGGTGGCGGGAATAGCTCGGCTAATTCCGGCCCGGGCGGGGTGGGCCCGGGAAATACCGGCGGCAACAACGGCAACGGCGGTGCCGGCGATAACGGTAACGGCGGCGCGGGTAGCGGTGGTGGCGGGAATGGCTCGGGGAATGGCGGCACGGGCGGCGATGGCGGCGGTACCGGAGGCGGTGATAACGGCGGGGACGGTGGTGGGGATGGTGGTCATGGGCATGGTCATGGGCACGGCGGCGATGGTGACGGCGATGGCGGCCATGGACATGGCCACGGTGGTGATGGTGATGGTGACGGCGGTCATGGTCATGGTCATGGGCATGGTCATGGTCATGGTCATGGTCATGGTCATGGTCATGGTCATGGGCACGGCGGTGATGGTGACGGCGATGGCGGCCATGGACATGGGCACGGCGGTGATGGTGATGGCGATGGCGGTCACGGCCATGGGCACGGTGGCGATGGTGACGGCGATGGCGGCCATGGACATGGCCACGGCGGTGATGGTGACGGCGATGGCGGCCATGGACATGGCCACGGCGGTGATGGTGACGGCGATGGCGGCCATGGACATGGCCACGGTGGTGACGGCGATGGCGGTCACGGTCATGGCGACGGTGGTGATGGTGATGGCGGCCATGGCCAAGGCGGTGACG
The DNA here is from genome assembly GCF_050436205.1 of Paraburkholderia sp. MM5496-R1. Lineage (NCBI taxonomy): Bacteria > Pseudomonadati > Pseudomonadota > Betaproteobacteria > Burkholderiales > Burkholderiaceae > Paraburkholderia > Paraburkholderia sp. MM5496-R1. Next base: position 439,230 of record NZ_JBNDLT010000003.1, on the reverse strand, counting down.
GTGACGGCGATGGCGGTCACGGTCATGGTCACGCTGGCGATGGTGACGGCGATGGCGGTCACGGTCATGGTCACGCTGGCGATGGTGACGGCGATGGCGGTCACGGTCATGGTCACGCTGGCGATGGTGACGGCGATGGAGGCCATGGCCATGGGCACGGCGGTGATGGTGCCGGCGATGGCGGTCATGGCCATGGCCAAGGTGGTGATGGTGATGGCGGTCGTGGCCACGGTGACGGCGGCCGCGGCGATGGCGGCCACGGCGCCAGCGGTCATGGCGACGGCGGTCATGGCGACGGCGGCCACGGTGACGGCGGTCATGGTGACGGCGGCCACGGCAGCAGCGGTGGCGAAGGCAAAGGCGGTTCCGGCCACGGCGGCCATGGTGGTGAAGGCGGCGGCCAGGGCAACGGCGGTTCCGGCAACGGTGGCCATGGCGGTGAAGGCGGTGGCGGCCAGGGCAACGGCGGCTCCGGCCACGGCGGCCATGGTGGTGAAGGCGGCGGCCAGGGTAACGGCGGTTCCGGCAACGGTGGCCATGGCGGTGAAGGCGGTGGCGGCCAGGGCAACGGCGGCTCCGGCCACGGCGGCCATGGTGGTGAAGGCGGCGGCCAGGGTAACGGTGGTTCCGGAAACGGTGGCCATGGCGGTGAAGGCGGTGGCGGCCAGGGCAACGGCGGCTCCGGCCACGGCGGCCATGGTGGTGAAGGCAGCGGCCAGGGCAACGGCGGTTCCGGCAACGGTGGCCATGGCGGTGAAGGCGGTGGCGGCCAGGGCAACGGCGGCTCCGGCCACGGCGGCCATGGCGGTGAAGGCGGCGGTGGCCAGGGCAACGGCGGCTCCGGCAACGGCGGCCATGGTGGCGGCGAAGGCAACGGCGGCTCCGGCAACGGAGGCCATGGTGGCCGTGGCGGCAACGGCGGCAACGGCGGCAACGGCGGCAACGGCGGCAACGGCGGCGGTCAAGGCAGCGGCGGCCACGGTGGCGGCTACGGCGGCGGTGGCTCCGGCAATGGTGGCCACGGCGGCGGCAACCACTAACCAGTGGCAGGAGTCCCGCGAACCTTGCGGGGCTCCCGAGGGTGGAGGCCGGCGCCGCCCGGCCTCCACACCGACCGCGCTCGCGCGCCGCGGGGAGTTTGTAGCGAAAAAGCCAGCAAAAAACCCAGCCAGCGAACCGGCAAACCAATCCGCAAACAAAAAACCAACCAGGCAACAAAGTGGACGGCCCCGCCGTCCACTCAACTCCTCAACTCGATCACTCTCTGCTGTACCACCAGAAAAACCCTCTCCCCCAGAACGCGCCCCGTCTCACGCGCGCCTCCGGTAAAACTACCGAACGCCGGCAGCACCCCCCGATCGATCCCAAAGCGAAAGCACGGTACACGCGCTGAATCGGTCCGCGTCGCGATCCGAAGGACCGGATGCACATGCCCCGCGAGCACATACGCGTGATCGACCGTATGCGGGCGATGGCACAGCGCCTAGGCCCCGATATGCCACGGCTCGCGCACGGACTCGACATCCAACGTAAGCGGCAACGCACCGGCATGCCGATCGTGATTGCCCTCGACGAGCACCACGCGCCTCGCCGCATGCCGCGCGCGCCACGCATGCAACGCATCGAGCGTGAGCGTCGACAGCGACTCGCGCGCATGCAGCAGATCGCCGAGAAACACCAGCGTCGTCGGCTCGAACTCGGTGATCAGACGTTCGATCCGCAGCAGATTCTCCGCGGTCGAACCAGTCGGCACTGGAATGCCGCGCGCGCGAAACACCGCATCCTTACCGAAATGCGCATCGGCGATAAAAAGCGCGCGCAGCGCCGGATCGAAACACGCGCGCAAGCTCGACAGCACGAGAGGTCGTCCGCCGACGTCGATCGCGAGCGAGGTCGGCTTCATCGTTGCGCCGCCCGTTCGGGCTCGGCCAGCACTCGCTCGACGCGATCGGCGAGCTTCTCGGTGCTGACTTTTTCGCGCAGGCGTCCGACGATCAACGGAAACGCGAACGGGGTCGGCTTCTTGGGCCGCGTGAGCACGACGCGGTTCGCGTTCATTCGTTCGAGCGCAATACGAATGCGCCGCACGTCGAGTTCCTGCAGCAGTACTTCGGTGTCGGCCTGGCCCAGCAGCAGATTGCCGCGATCGTGCTGACGAAAGATCTCGTAGAAAAGCCCGCTCGATGCCTGCCATTGCCGCGCGCTCTTCTGCTGTCCCGGATGCGCCTGAAACACGAGTCCCGACACTCGTGCAATCTCGCGAAAACGTCGCAAGGAGAGTTCGGACGAATTGAGGCTCGCAAGAATGTCGTGATCGAGTTCGTCAGGTGAAAGCAGGCCATCCTGTAATTGCGCGGCCCAATCGAAAGCCTGCGCGCACAGCAATTCGAAACCGTAGTCGTTGATCGAAATCGAAAACGTGCCGGGCTTGTCGCGCGCGACTCGCCACGCGAGCAGAGCGCCAAGTCCGATATGCGCAATGCGTCTCGCGAACGGATAGCAGAAGAAGTGGTGACCTCGCGCGATTTGAGCAGCTCGACGACGAGTACGTCCGGCTCGGGCAACGCCGACCACTTCTGCTGCAATTCGAGCAGCGGCCGCACCGCGCGCAATTCCGGTTCGTCGTAGATGCCGTCGGCGGCGCGCGCGAGCATCGTCAATGTGGCGTCGGCGAGCTCGGACGATAGCGGCATGCGGCTGCCGGCCCATTGCAGCGGCGCGCCGCCGCCTTCGACGAAACCCAGCGTCCAGTCGAACTCCTGCTGCGTCAGATCACGATATGCATAGGTATGCAGAAGTTCATCGTACAGCTCGAGCGCGTCGAAGCCACCGCCGATCGCAACGGTGACAGGGTGCTGCACCAGCACGTCGAACGGCATTGCGGCGTATCGCGGCTTTCGATCTGCTGCTTGTCGACGGCTTCACGCGCGGCCGCCGCTTCGATCAATTCGAGCGCATGCGTCGGCACGATCGTCACGCGAGACGGCAAACCGGGCGCATGTCCCGAGCGGCCCGCGCGCCGCATCAAGCGCGCGACGCCTTTTGGCGAGCCGATCTGGAACACCTGTTCCACCGGCAGAAAATCGACGCCGAGGTCGAGACTAGACGTACACACGACAACCTTTAGCAAGCCGTTCTTCAACCCACGTTCGACCCACTCGCGTACCTGCTGATCGAGCGAGCCGTGATGCAGCGCGATCACTCCGGCCCACTCGGGGCGCGCATCGACCCGCGCCTATTGCGCGCGGCTGCGCGGAATCCGGCGCGGCCTTGGCGCGCGAACACGCTCGTCGGAGGGGGCTGGCGCTGCGCAGGGATCGCAAGCGGGGTCGTCGGAATGGGCCGGCTCGGTCATCGAAAGCGTTCTCAACGGGTGTGGCGGATTCGCTTGCCGGCGACTCGCGCCGGACGTTCATGTGGGCCGCGGGGTCGCGCGACGGTTCAGCGAGGTTCCTGATGGGCGCGCAACGACCCGCGGCATCGGGCAATATGTGGGAGCCTCGGCCGACACCCGATCCGTTACAATCAAACGGACTACCCCACTGGAGATTCGCTTTGAAATCACTCGTTGCTTTGCTGGCCGCAGCCGTTCTGTCCTCGACCGCGATGGCTGCCGCGCCGACCACGGAGAAGCTGCCGTCCGGCGTCATCGTCGAACATCTGACGCAAGGCACGGGCCCGCAACCGTCCGCGACCGACGTGGTAAAGGTCAACTATCGCGGCACGCTGCCCAACGGCACCGAATTCGATAGCTCGGCCAAGCATGGCGGGCCGGCCACGTTCCCGCTCAATCGCGTGATTCCGTGCTGGACGCAAGGCGTGCAGAAGATGAAAGTCGGCGGCAAGGCGCGACTCACGTGCCCGGCGGCGACCGCATACGGCGATCGCGGCGTCGGCCCGATTCCGCCGAATACCGATCTGACCTTCGAAGTCGAACTGGTCGACATCGTCAAATAAAGCACGCGAGCGGCGCTAAAGATGCACTGACACCCGAGCCTCGCTGCGCCAATCGCAGCGAGGCTTTTTTATGGGCGCCGAATGGCCTGCCAGGGGATTCACCATGAAACGTGACAAAAGTAGCGTGCAGGTGGCCAGCATTGGTTTTACCGGCAAGAGCGCCCAGAAATTTTTCGGTTTGCTGAAGGACGCCCATGTGCGCACGGTGCTCGACGTTCGCCTCAACAACACGTCGCAACTCGCGGGCTTTGCGAAAAAGCAGGATCTGCCTTACTTTCTCGACCAGTTGTGCAATGCGGCGTACGTGGAAATACCGGAACTGGCTCCCGAGCCGGACCTGCTCAAACGCTACCAGGGCAAGCAATTGAGCTGGGAGAACTTTCGGGAGGAATATTTCGACCTCATCGCGCGCCGCCGCGTGGAAAGTAATCTGGATATCGCGCTATTCGAATCGGCTTGCCTGCTTTGCAGTGAACATTTACCACATCATTGCCATCGGATGTTTGCGCTCGAATATCTGAACCAGCACTGGAATAGTCGTCTTTCCGTTACACATTTGACCTGACGGGCGCCGATCGGGCCAGGTTACGTTTTTCCGCCTCATTGGCCGGCGGCTTTCCGTGCCGGCAGGTTACATCTCGCCGGCCGCGCCCGCGGTTCCTTCAGTAGCCCGAATGGTTGCGGGGCGCGAAACGTGGAAAAGCGCGTCCAGTACGCATGTTTTTTCAATGCGTGCGCCGCTCGCTCGTTTACTATCTACTCACGCGCAGCTCCCTCTATTCGTCTCGCCCTATCGCCGGCCACGAACCGGCCGTGATTACGCGCGCCAGGAGCGCTTGCCATGAACATCGACTTTCATTACGGCGTGGTCTACATTGCCGCGCGCGTCGGCGGCATGACGGCCGGCGATGCGCAAACCATCGCGCATGCCTGCCAATATGTCGACGACGCAACGACGAGCGGAATACTGCGGTTCAAAGGCGGCGAGACATTCGAGCGATTCGCGACCGCGCACAAGTTATTCGATTACGCCAATACCGAGAACGACCAGAACCGGCTCGTGTGGACGCCGTTCCATTTTCTGCCGGCTGGCGAGGGTGAAAGTCTCGAGGAAAAGGCGGTTTGCCGGCCCGACAGTGAAGTTGCGCGCGAAGTCGTGCGGCGCGCGATCCGGCAGCGCGATTCGGAGACCGCGTTGCACCGGCTCGGCGTGACGCTTCATACCTATGTCGATACGTGGGCGCACCAGGGATTCGCGGGCATCGAAAGCCCGTGGAATCGCGTGCATCTTCTCGAGGCACAGGATTGCACGCGCAAAGGCTGGCTCGCGAGCCTCGAACTAGCGGTCGCGCATCTGATCGAGCATGTCGAGGAGGACGTTCTGACGATCGCGTTGCCGGTCGGCCATGGCGCCGCGTTGCATTATCCCGACCAGCCATGGGCGCGCTGGCATTACATAGACGGCCGCAATCACTTCATCTCACGACATAATTTGCCGGATTTCGTGCAGGCGGCGGACATGAGTTGTCGTGTCGTGCGAGCTTATCTGGCCGGACGCGAAGATTTCGAAAACCAGCCAGGCATGCCGGACGACGTTAAAGACGCGCTGACCCGGCTGCTCGATACGAACCGCGAACCCGACGACAACCTGCGTCTGAGAACCGTTTGCGAATGGGTGAATGCAGGCCGTATTCCAGGTTTGAAAGAACCCGTGCCCGGCTATATCGCCAAAGGACAAGGATCGTGGAAGTACCAGGCCACCGGTTTGTTGTGCGATGACGACACCGGGGACAGACCGGAGTGGACGACCGCCTTCGAAAAGAGCGACTACCGGCTCTTTCACGACGCGGTCAAACAGCACCGTTTCGTGACCACTCAGGAGATCTTGCCCGCGCGCGGATTACGCATTGCCTAAGTGATCGGAGCAGGGCGCGTCGCCGCGAACGGAGATTCGAAGATCATTGCCGCGTCTCTCGTGCGAACGTTTGCGGCGGCGCCCGTATTCTCCAGTCACTGCATTCGGGCTTGCTGATGCGGCGCAGCCTGAGCCGCCGCCTGCTGTTCTTCGGCGTGCTTTTTGGCCATATGCCGTCCGACGATACAGCCGCCGACCGCGCCGACCACCGCATGATGTCCCGCGTAGTGCCCGGCGACGCCGCCCACTACCGCTCCTTTCAGGCAACCGGCCGCGTTCGCGGTGCCGGCCATTGCCAACGAGACTGCCATTGCCCCGAGGGCGATCCGAATAAAACCAGCTTTCATTGTAAGTACCATCGTGTTTGAGTGGATCGGAATTAGGGTGGCCCCGCGTCCATTTCAATAGCCGCCGCGAGCATGGCGGCTGACAAAGGACTCTCTATTGGCCATACGTCCGCCGCTGGGCACGGATATGAAGTGTAAATGGACTTGGCCGGTACAGGAGCAACAGGTGCTGCAAGATCGTAACGGCACGTTACCGGAGCCGGGGCGGTGTCTTTGCACGCGTCGTCAGTGGCGTTTCGCGCATGCTTGAATCCGTTCGCTATAGCGGGCCACGAAAAAAGACCGTTTTCAAATAAAAAGTGGACTACTCTCCTTTGAATATCCAAAGGCCTGGCTATAGTAGAAGCGACTAATGCCAGAAAGCACGGCGGCGCCCCTTTCTGTCGCCGATGCGGATGACGGGGAAACACAAATGACGCCATCGAATGCAGCGATCTATCAGACCAGGACTTGCACGCCGGAGTCGTTGCGCACGCTCGCGAGCTTTCTCGAATTGGCGCTCGACGAGGGAAAAAGCGTGGTCGTGATGCGGATCGGCAAGCAGGCGCGCAGCGTTTATGTCGGAAATCCATCCGGGGCATTGGAGGATTTAACGGATTCCGGCGTCGTCGACGCTTTCCAGGCAGATGAAATGCTGGTACTGACCCGCCTGGGCCTGAACCGGATAACGGCGGACGGTCAACACTACCGCTTCATACGGAGTGTGAGGTACATTGCCGATCGCCAGGTCGTCGTTTTTACACCTATCTGAGTGGTGGTGGAACCGAAATGAAAAAGAAGAATCAGGAGGGAAGGAAAAGGAAGAAAGCTTCGATGACCCGGTAAAAAACCTGAAAGCTTCGTTATTTGAACGCCGCATCGGTGCTCGTATCGATGTATTGAAGCTCGGGATAGGTCAATACACTGCCTTTCTTCCGTCATTCATGGCATAGTTCGACGATTACCACATAAGGAGCAATCAAATGCCTTCGTTAGAGCAAATCCAAGCCAAGCTTAAGAAGCTCCAGGAGCAAGCTGACGTTCTCATTGCCAGAAAAGCACAAGCCGCGGTCGACCAGATTCGCGAATTGATGCTCAAGCACGGTCTCACGACTGCCGATCTCGAAGCACAGGCGAAGGCACGACGTGCCGCGCGAGGTCTGAATGGCAATCCGGCGGGTCGCGGAAGACCTGCGGGTGCGAGCAAAGCCGCCAGGTCGGCAACCCCGGCGAAGTATCGCGACCACAAGACCGGCGCGACCTGGACGGGGCACGGCCGCGCGCCTGGCTGGATCGCCGGCGTGAAGGACCGCACGGCGTTCCTGATCGACGCTGCGAGCGCAAGCAAGCCCGCGGCTGCTCCCGCCGCGAAGGGCGGCAAAGGACAGCCGAAAGGCGCCCAGCCGCCGAAGTACCTGAATCCGAAAACCGGCGCGACCTGGAGCGGCCGCGGTCCGGCGCCGGCATGGCTCGCGGCCGTCAAGGACCGCAGCAAATTCCTGATCGATGACGCGAGCATGGCTGCCGCTCCGAAAGCGGCGAAAACGGCGGCAAAGAGCAGCCAGGCGAAAGCGACCGCGAGTGCGGTAGGCAAGAAGACCGCGGCGAAAAAAGCAACGCGCAAGACGGCCGTGAAAAAGACCGCAGCCAAAAAGGCCACTCCCGCAAGCCGGAAAGCCGCGGTGAAGAAGACCGCCGGCCGCAAAAGCGTTGTGAAGGCGGCAAGAAAAGCACCGGCGCGCAAGGCTGCTGCAAAGAGTACGGCCGCACCCGTCGCGGCGGCTCCCCAAACGCCAGAGACGCAAGCAAGCGCGTAATAGCCGTGGAGTCGTGAAGTAGATGGTTAGCACGTTCGATGCACCCCGGCAGGAAGATCAGGTCTTCCTGCTGGACTCCGCTCCTCATCCGGCAGCCGATGCGGCCGAACCATTCATCGTCGCCAGCGATCGCCGCGTGATCCTCACTTATCCGATCGCGGAGTCGGACTTTGAACGGTTCGGGCCATTCGATCCCGACGACGATCCTTTTTGCGCGGTGCTGTTCGCCGACGCCATCTTTCACCGTCTCGGGCCGCCGGGCGATGACGATCGCGCCATTCATCCGCTCGCGGCCCAAGGTCTCGTCGGCTGCGCGGTGCATGAAGTCGTCAATTCGTCGTTGTGCGCCGAGATTGCCGCCGTGGCGACAGACTCCGTCGCCATTGCTCCCGAGGCACCGGCGCGGCGGCATTTCGTCATTACGTTTCAGGCATCGACGTTCGAATGCGTGGCGTCGGACTATACGGTCATCGGCGTATTCGGCGCGGGCGAAATCGCAAGCCGCGAGGCGTTTGCATTGGTCAGATAAAGCGTTGGAACCAGAAAGCAAGGCGCGGTCCTGATCCGGGCACGCGCCGTGCATGACGTGCTGATAGTGAAAGCCAGGCACGAGTGCGGCATTCCCCCGTCGGATGCGGGACTCGTATGCCGTGACCCGCCGCCTGCCATCGAGGCCACGCATGCTGACCATTTCTATTACCGCGTTCGTCACGCTCGTGATCGTTCTCCTGATCGCCAATCTGTGGAGCGGCGAGAAGAAAATAGAACACAGAATCGAGCGGCTTTATAAGAGCGAAGATCCGCAATTCCTTCGTTCGATGGGTTTATTGCTCGGTCCACCCGTGGTGCCGGGTAATCGCTTCGAGATGCTGCTCAACGGCGACCAGATCTTTCCGTCGATGCTCGAGGGCATTCGGTCGGCGCGCGAAACCATCACATTTGAAACGTTCATTTACTGGTCTGGCGAGATCGGCGGACAGATTGCGCGTGCGCTTGCCGATAAGGCGCGCGAAGGTGTCGCCGTGCACGTACTGCTCGACTGGGTCGGTTCGTCGAAAATGGATCGGCACTATCTGCAACTGCTGCGGGAGGCCGGCGCCGAAGTGGTGAGGTATCACAAGCCGCATTGGACCGGACTCGGTCGCATGAACGACCGTACGCACCGCAAACTATTGGTGATCGACGGCCGGATCGGTTTTACGGGCGGGGTCGGCATAGCGCCGGAGTGGACTGGCAATGCGCAGGACGAAAAGCATTGGCGCGATACGCATTTTCGCGTGACGGGTCCAGTGGTCGGCCATATGCAGGCCGTGTTCATGGACAACTGGATCAAGGCGACCAGCAGCGTATTGCACGGTCCCGAGTATTTTCCGCACATCGATGCCGAGCCGAAAGGAGCGGGCCAGGGTCTCGCGCATATGTTCAGCAGTTCGCCGTCGGGCGGCAGTGACGACATGCAGTTGATGTATCTGATGGCCATCACCGCCGCCACGCGCAGTTTGCAGCTTGCGAGCGCGTACTTCGTGCCCGACAAGCTCACCATCAACGCGATCGTCGAAGCCGCGAAACGCGGCGTGAAAGTAGAGATCGTCACGCCGGGCAAACGCATCGACACGCACACGGTGCGCGAAGCGTCGCGTGCGTGTTGGGGCGATCTACTGAAAGCGGGCATCGAGATCTACGAGTACCAGCCGACCATGTTCCATTGCAAGTTGCTGGTAGTCGACGAGTACATGGTGTCGGTCGGCTCGACGAACTTCGATAGCCGCTCGTTCAAGCTGAACGACGAAGCGAACCTGAACATCTACGACCGCGATTTCGCCACGCAGCAGACCGCCGCGTTCGACGACGACATCGCGAAGTCGAAGCGCGTCACGCTCGAAGCATGGACGCGGCGTTCGTTCACCGAGAAGCTCGTCGAAAAATTCGTGCGGCTACTGGACACGCAGCTTTGAATGCCGGTGCGAACGAGTCGAAGCGCCGACGGATCAGTGAACGGCGCTGCTCAGATACGCCTCGACGTCGGGGCGCACTGCTCGCTTGCCGTTGCGGCGTTCAACGGCAGCCACGTCGACGAGGCGCGCCTTTGCGTGTTGATACGCATTGGCAAAGCCGCGCAGTTGTTGCGTGACCGGACGGTCGTCGAGCCGGCGTCGTGTGAGCGCTTGCGCGATGCTGCGTTCGATCAGCGCCAACTGGTGTCGATATAGTCGATGCACCGCTCGCGGCAGCGCGAGGATATTGCACCCGCGCATCGAGATTGGGCGTGTTGATTTCGCCGCCGAACGCGTGGATGTCGGAGTAGCCGAGACTACCGCGCTAATTGCCCGGATCGAGCATGGGCTTGTCCGGGTCCGCCTGGGTGCGGTAAGGCAACTGCGCGGCGTGAGGATCGGTGATCGTGTTGTCGATCACGCGCTCGACGTCCGCCGTTTTGGCGAGTTCGGTGAGGAAAGTCTTCTTGTCGAAGCCCGGCGCGACGCAGCCTTCGACGTAGATAAAGCGGCGTTGCAGCGTGAGCCATAGCGTCGATTGCTCGCGCCAGTGCGTCGCGAGGTTCAGATTCGCGAGACGCCGTTGCACGCTCTCGGCGATTTCCGCGTCGTACAGATACGCGTTCGGCAAACGGCAACGGCCTTCGATCCAGCAGCTATTGCCGCGTTCGATTCTGTAATGGCTATCGTCGAGCCATTCCTTTTCGGTTTCGAATGGGCCAAGCGGAGTTGGGCAATCGGCGATCGCTTTGGATATCTGCAGGAATGGATCGTGGCCGCGATTGACGCGCGCCGGTTCGCCATCAACGCGAGCCGTGGCCACGCAAATCATCAGACCGGCAAGACTCAGTTCGAACACGCGCTTCATGCCGTGGTCGCTCCAGGTGTGGACCGCTCATTATCGCGCGCCCGCGAACCTCAACGCTTGTTGCGCCGGTTCTCGACCGCGAACTTGATCAACTCGGCCTGCCCTTCGATATCGAGCTTGCGCTTCAGATTCAGCCGATGCGTCTCCACGGTTCGCACCGACAGATCGTTGCGCTGCGCGATCTGCTTGCTCGACAGTCCCTCGGCAAGCGCATCGAGAATGTCGCGCTCGCGCGGCGTCAAGCGTTCGACCGGCGATTGCGTCGCCGACGCCTGGATCAGTCGAGCACCGATCTCCGCGCTAAAGAACGTCTTGCCGTCGAGTACCGCGCCGATCGCCTGAACGATTTCGAGCGCCGGCGAATCCTTCAGAACGTAGCCGCTCGCGCCCGCGCGCACCGCCTGCGTCACGTATTCGAGGTTGTCGTGCATCGACAGCATCAGCACACGAATCGCCGGAAAGCGCTCGTGAAAGAGGCCCGCCAACGCAATGCCGTTCATGCCGCTTTTCATGCCGACATCCATCAGCGCCAGATGCGGCGCCTGTCGTTCGGCCAGCGCGAGCGCTTGCTGCGCGTCGCCCGCTTCGCCGACCACTTCGAAGTGGCGCACTGCTTCGAGCCGTGCGCGCAGACCGTCGCGCACGAGCGGATGATCGTCGACGAGCAGCAGACGCGCGATGGAAGGAGAGGTCGTGTCGTTCATGATCAGAGTTCCTGCAGAAACGGCACCGTTGCATGCGTCGTGGGCAGCGGCACGCGCGCGGCGACGACGGTGTGCCCCGGCTGCGAGTTCAGCGACAGCGTGCCGCCGAGCGCTTCGAGCCGTTCGCGCATGTTGCGCAGGCCGACACCTTCACGTCCGCCGACGAATGCTTCGGTCACGTCGAAACCGCGGCCGTTGTCGGAGATCGTCAGCGTGACCGCATCGCGCGAAACCTCGAGCGCAAGCGCCGCGCTCGACGCCTGCGCATGTCGCACGATGTTCGTCAGCGCTTCCTGGGCGATGCGAAACAGCACGGTGTTGACCGTGTCGGGCAACGTGGCGGCATGCGTATGCGCGATCTGCGTGAAGCCGATCGCGATGCCGGACTCGTCGCCGAGTTCGCGCGTCAGTTGTTCGAGGGCGGCCGCGACGCCGAGATCGTCGAGCATCGACGGACGCAGCGCATGAGAAATGCGCCGAACTTCGCGCAGCGTATCGCCGAGCCGCGTGAGTCCGGTGGACAGGGCGGCCTCGGCGGCGGGCACGCGCGCGTCGCCGCGTTCGAGCCGCGCGAGCGCCGATTCGAGCAGCAGCTTCACGGACACCATCATCTGGCTGATGCCGTCGTGCAATTCGCGCGACAGGCGCGCTCGCTCGTTTTCCTGCGACTCGACGACCTGCTGCGCGAGCCGCTTCAGCTTCGCGTCGGCACTGCGATATTCGGTCACGTTCAGCACGAGTGCGCACAGCGCAATGACCGCGAGACCAGCCACCGCGATCGCGTCGATCCACTTCATCGTGCGATCGATATTGGCCGCGGCCTCCTCGTCGATGTGCGCGAGCGTCGTGTCGATGTCGTCGAGATAGATGCCGGTGCCGAGCATCCAGCCCCAGCGTTCGAGCGGCACCACGTAGCCGAGTTTCGACTCCTCCTTGCCGGTCGACGGCCGATGCCACAGATAGCGCACATAGCCGCCGCCGCGCGCGGCTGCGGCGAGTAGCTGCTGGATCGTCGGCGTGCCCTGGCTATCGCGCAACGACCACAGATCCCGACCCACCAGATCCGGCTCGCGCGGATGCATCAGCGTGCGGCCGTGCAGGTCGTACACGAAGAAGTAGCCGTCCTCGCCGAAATTCATCTTTTCGAGCACCGCGAGCGCACGCGTGCGCAGCAGCGCGTCGTCGCGTGCGTTGTCGCCGCCGGCCTCGTAGAGCGGCGCGATCGCAGTCGTCGCGAGTTCGACGTAGTGCTTGAGCTCGATCTCCTTACTCGCCATGTACGCGGCCTGGGTGGTCGCGTGCTGCCGCTCGGCGAGTGCGGTCGCTTCGCGGCGCACGCCCGTCTCGATGCTGGCGATCGCCACCAGAAAGGGCACGATCGCGAGCAGCACTATCTTTGCTTTGAGTTTCATCGTTGAAAGAAGCCAGTCAACGGGCTACGTAATATTACGTAGACGGCTTACGTAGTTGCGCGCTTGAAAGCAAGTGCGCGAAGGCGAATACTACATGCCCGTCGCATACCGCGCCGCGCGAGGCCTGGCGCTCGAGTGTGCGACGTTCCCCGGTTTTCCGCCTGACCTCAGGCAACCGGGCATTTGCGCGTCGGGCCACGAGCCATCGCGCGCGCTGTCGATAATACTCAGGAGACGTTCGTGGAGACCTCCCCCTCGGCCGGCCGTTCATGGCTCTGGCTCATTTTGCTGATCCCTTATATCGCGCTGCTGTGGCTGCCGTTCTATAACGATGCGCATCCGCCGCTCGCGGGCTTTCCGTTCTTCTACTGGTATCAGTTTCTGTGGGTGCCGTTGACCTCGCTGCTGATTTACATCGTGTATCGAGGTCTCAAATGAGCGATCTGAATCCTGTGAACCCGGTTGCGATGACGGTCTTCATCGCGTTCTTCGTGCTCGTCACGGTGATCGGCTTTTTTGCCGCGCGCTGGAAACGCGGCGATCTGACGCAACTGCACGAGTGGGGTCTCGGCGGACGGCAGTTCGGCACGGTCATTTCGTGGTTCCTCGTCGGCGGCGATTTCTATACCGCCTATACGGTGATCGCGGTGCCCGCGCTCGTTTATTCGGTGGGCGCGTATGGCTTCTTCGCGCTGCCGTACACGATCATCGTTTATCCGTTCGTGTTCGCAGTGATGCCGAAGCTGTGGAAGGTTGCGCACGCGAAGAACCACATCACCGCGGCCGACTACGTGCACGGCGAGTACGGCGGCAAGTGGTTCCCGGCGGCCATCGCGCTGACCGGCATCGTCGCGACGATGCCGTATATCGCGCTGCAGCTGGTGGGCATGCAGGTCGTGATCAAGGGGCTCGGCGTCAGCGGCGAATTGCCGTTGATCGTCGCGTTCGTGATCCTCGCGCTCTATACGTATGCAAGCGGCCTGCGCGCGCCGGCAATGATCGCGTTCGTCAAGGACATCATGATCTATATCGTCGTGATCGCGGCGGTATGGCTGATTCCGGTGAAGCTCGGCGGCTATGGGCACGTGTTCGCACTGGCCGATGCGCACTTCCAGGCGAAGGGCGGCGCGACCGGTATCCTGCTGAAGCCGAATCAGTACACGGCGTTCGCATCGCTCGCGCTCGGCTCGGCGCTCGCCGCGTTCATGTATCCGCATACGATGACAGCGGTGCTGTCGTCGGCGTCGGCAAAGACGGTGCGCAAGAACGCGATCTTCCTGCCGGCCTACACGGTGCTGCTCGGCCTGATCGCGCTGCTCGGCTATATGGCGATCGCCGCTGGCGTGAACGTGAAGTCGGCAAGCGACGTGGTGCCGACCCTGTTCGGCACGCTGTTCCCGTCGTGGTTCGTCGGTTTCGCGGCTGCCGCGATTGCGATCAGCGCGCTGGTGCCGGCCGCGATCATGTCGATCGGCGCGGCGAATCTGTTCACGCGTAATCTGTGGCGTCCGCTGGTGTCGCCGAACATCTCGCCCGAGGCGGAGGCAGCCAATGCGAAGATCGTTTCGCTGGTCGTCAAGTTCGGGGCGCTGCTGTTCATCGTGTTCCTGCCGACGCAGTATGCGATCGATCTGCAACTGCTCGGCGGCGTGTGGATTCTGCAAATTTTCCCGGCCATCGTGTTCACGCTGTACACGCGCCGTCTGAACACGCCGGGTCTGTTCGTCGGCTGGCTCGTCGGTATCGTGCTCGGCACGGGCCTCGCGATTTCGCAAGGGCTCAAGCCGGTGTATGGCCTGCATTTCGGCCACGAGAACTATCCGCTGTATATCGGCCTGATCGCGCTCGTCGCGAATATCGTCGTGAGCTTCGCGGTGTCGGCAGTGTCGCCGCGACGGGCTGCCGTGACGGCCTAGTCGACGGTTGTCCGGCTCGATGAAGAACGCCGCGGGGCTGTTGGCCCGCGGCGTTTTTTTGTTGCTTCGACGGCTGGTGGCTTGGTCGCAGACGTGCCGTGAGGTTGGCTTTAGCGTGAGATGACGATAATTGTGCGATGAAGGCGGAGATTTCGAGCGGGCCTCAGACCCTCCGGCTAAAACCGCTCGACTCGAAACGGCCGCGGATCGACCAGCGTCTGCTCGCCGGTCATCATCTCGGCGATCAGCCGCCCCGTCACCGGTCCGAGCGTCAGACCATGATGCGCATGGCCGAACGCGAACCACAGTCCCTGATGTTTCGTCGCGGGCCCGATGATCGGCATCATGTCCGGCGTGCACGGGCGGCGTCCCATCCACGGTTCGGCATCCAGACGTTCGCCGAGCGGAAACAGCGTGCGCGCGATCGGCTCGACCGCGTCGAGTTGCACCGGCGTCTTGGCCGCCTCGGGGCGCGCGATTTCGGCGCCCGTGGTCAAACGGATGCCGCGCGCCATCGGCGCGAGCACATAGCCGTGTTCGACGTCGAGAATCGGATGGTTGAGCCGCGCGCTCCGACGCGGCGCGTAGTGCATGTGATAGCCGCGCTTGACCGCGAGCGGCAGCCGATACCCGAGCCGCGTGCTCGCGCGATCCGACCACGGTCCGAGCGCGATCACCGCCGACTCGGCCGTGATCGCCCCGTCCCGCGTCTCGACCTGCCAGTGCCAGCCTTCACGCAGCGTGTCGGCATCGCCGATGAAGAACCGTCCCCCGAGCGCTTCGAAGTACCGCGCGTATGCGGTGACGAGCGCGTTCGGATCGCTGACCGAATCGGATTGCGGATAGCGCAGCCCGCCTTGCAGACGCTTGTCGAGATCGGGTTCGAGCTGTTGCAGGCGCGGCGCGTCGAGCGTTTCGAACTCGACGCCGTACTCGCGATGCCACTGTTCGGCGAGGGTGGTTTCGGCGTCGCGCGCGGCGGCATGGCGAAACACCTTGATCCAGCCGATCGGCCGCAGCAGCGCGCTGGCACCGGCGTCCGCGGCAAGCGCGCGATGTTCGCTGACACAATGCTCGATCAGCGTCGCGTACGATTTCGCGATTTCCGAGTGCTTCGCCGGATGCGAGTTGCGCCAGTAGCGCCACAGGAACGGCGCAACCTGCACCATCGCGTCGGCGTGATAGCGCACGTCGGGCGACTGGTTGCGCGCGTAGCGCAGCAGGGTGCCGAGCCCGCGCGGAAACGCGTACGGATAGACGCCTTCGCGCTGGATCAGCCCGGCGTTGCCGAACGAGGTCTCGTTGCCCGCCTGCTTACGGTCGATCAGCGCAACCGCGCGGCCGCGTTTCTGCAGATGCACGGCGACGCACACCCCGACAATGCCGGCGCCGAGCACCACGGTATCGAATTTCATGCTCCCTGTCCGCCTTGCGTGTGTTCTGTGTGTTGTCGACGCTCCGCCGTGTTCGTGCGCAGCGAGGCGCCAGCTTTCATCTTATACAGGGATAGGTCCGCTTCGCTATTGGCAAAAAAGCCGCGCTCGGGAAAACGCCCGAATGCCAGGTTCGATCGGGCAAAACCGTGTCTTTCGACGCACGATCGAGCGGGCGACTTACGACTCGCTGGCGTCTGCGTGTAAACTGCTGACTTTTTTGCGTCCGGTGGTATGTTGCAAGCCCCTCAGCGCAGCGCCCTCACTGGGCCTGCGCTCGTTCGCTTACTGGCCCGTCTCGCCGAGGCCGACGTCGCCGAATCGCGACAATCGCTGGCGGATCGGCTGAGCCAGTGGCTCGGCTGGACCGACGCGATCGCGTTGTCGTCGGCGCTGGATGGCAAGCCGCCGTCCGTCGCTGGTGGCGCGCGCGCGTTCGGCCGTGCGGAAGAGGAAGAGTGCACGCGCGTGCGCCGCTCGCTGGTGAGCGCAATCGCCAGCGATAGCGTGCTCGCCGGCTCACGGCAGCGTGGCCCGTCGCCGTCGTCCGCCCGGATGTCGGCGCCGCGCGTGGCGGTCGACACCCAGGCCGACTACGCGGTGTTCCGACAGCGCTATCTCGCGCTTCAGCAGTCGATGGAAACGGCGATCGGCACGTTGCGTGGCCGGCTGCGCGCGCTGCTGGCGACGCAGGCGCCGTCGCTCGCGCGGCTCGCGGTCGTCGATGCGGTGATGGAGCGTGCGCTCGGCGAGCGCGAGCGGACTTTGCTCGGCGCGGTGCCCGGGTTGCTCGGCGGGCACTACGAGCACTTGCGCGAGGGTGAGAAGCGGAGGTTGGCGGAGGCGGAAGCAGCGGCCGAAGTTGCCGCCGATGCCGATCCCACGCGGCAGCAGTCGGCCGAAGTCGAAGCCGGCGCTGCAGCCATGCAGCCGGAAGCAGCCTTGGCTCAAGTCAAAGCAAGCACCGCAGCCACGCGGCTCGCCAGGTCGACCGATGGCGGCAACGCTGCCGTGCCGCTCGCGTCCGAGGCGTGGCTCGACGTCTTCCGCAAGGACATGCAGAGCGTTTTGCTGGCCGAGCTGGAGGTTCGTTTTCAACCGGTCGAAGGGCTGCTCGCGGCTCTTCGCGCCTGCTAACTGGGACCCCATGTCCAGATATCGTATCGATCTCGTTGTATTTCTCGCGGGGCTCTCCGCGGCGTGCTGGATCGCCGTCGGTTATGCCGTTTCCAATCCGCTCGCGTTCGTCGTCACGCTGCTGATCGGCGTCTTCTACGTGCTAGGCGCGCTCGAATTGCGCCGCTATGGTCAGGCGACCGCCACGCTGACAGGCGCGCTCGCCGCGTTGTCCGGACCACCGCCGAGCCTCGGCGCGTTTCTCGAACCTGTCCATCCGAGTCTGCGCAATAGCGTGCGGCTGCGCGTCGAAGGCGAGCGCGTCGCGTTGCCGGGACCCGCGCTGACGCCGTATCTGGTCGGTCTGCTAGTGCTGCTCGGCATGCTCGGCACGCTGCTCGGCATGGTGATGACGCTGCGCGGCACCGGCCTTGCGCTGGAGAGCGCGAGCGACCTGCAGGCGATCCGCGCATCGCTGGCCGCGCCGGTCAAGGGGCTGGGCTTCGCGTTCGGCACGTCGATCGCGGGTGTCGCGACGTCCGCGATGCTCGGGCTGCTGTCCGCGCTGTCCCGCCGCGAGCGGCTCGAAGCGGCGCAACAGCTCGACGCGAAGATCGCGACGACTTTGCGCGTCTACTCGCAGAGCCATCAGCGCGAAGAAAGCTTCCGGCTGCTGCAACGCCAGGCCGAAGCGACGCCGCTGCTGGTCGAACGTCTGCAGACGATGATGAGCGCGCTCGAACAGCAGAGCGCCGCGTCGAACGAGCGGCAGATCGCGAGCCTCGACGCGTTTTACGGCCGCACCGAAGCCGCCTATCTGCGGCTCGCCGGTGTGATCGAGCAGTCGCTGAAGGACAGCGTGACCGGCAGCGCGCAGGCCGCCGGCAACGCCCTGCAGCCGGTCGTCGAAGCGACGATGGCCGGCCTCTCGCGCGAAACCGCCGCGTTGCACGACGCGGTGACCCAGGCCGTGCAGCGCCAGCTCGACGGCATGTCGAGCGGCTTCGCGGCGACCAGCGCGAACGTCGCCGAGATTTGCCACAGCGCGCTCGCCGGACATCGGCAGGCGAGCGACGAGTTGGCCGCGCAACAGCGCGCTTCGGTCGAACGCGTTGCCGAAGCGTTCGAACAGCGCTCGCTCGCGCTGCTCGACGGCGTGTCCGCGCGGCTCGAAGCGACGGCGAGCGGCATGTCGCAGGCCTGGGGCGACGCGTTGGCTCAGCAGCAAAGCGCGGGCGACCAACTCGCCGCCAACAACGAACAGGCGTTGGCGCGCGCCGCCGCGACGTTCGAGCAGCATGCCGCGGCGTTGCTGAGCGCGGTCGGTAGCTCGCATGCGAACTTGCAGACCGAACTGAGCGCGCGCGACGAGCAGCGTTTGGGCGCGTGGGCCGAGGCGCTCGACGCGATGGGTGCGAAGCTCAGCGAACAATGGCAGCAGAGGGGTGCGCAAGCCGCCAGCCATCAGCAGCAGATCTGCGACGCGCTTGCGCAAACGGCACGCGATATCTCCATGCAGACGCAAACGCATGCCAGCGCGACGATCGCGGAAATCGATCGACTGGTTCAAGCCGCGGCTGAAGCACCGAAGGCGGCGACAAACCTGCAAGCCGAACTCGCCGCGCGCGACGAACAGCGCTTCGCGGCATGGACCGAAGCGCTCGCCGCGATGACCGCAAAGCTCGACGAACAATGGCAGCAAACGGGTTCGCAAACCGCGACCCGTCAGCAGCAAATCTGCGACGCACTCGCGCAAACCGCACGCGATATCTCCGCGCAGACGCAAACGCATGCCAGCGCGACGATCGCCGAAATCGAGCGCCTCGTGCAAGCGGCGTCGGAAGCGCCGAAGGCCGCTGCCGAAGTCGTCGCGGAGCTGCGCCAGAAGCTCTCCGACAGCATGGTCCGCGACACCGCGATGCTCGAAGAGCGCAGTCGTCTGCTCGCCACGCTGGAGACGCTGCTCGACGCAGTCACCCACGCGTCGACCGAGCAACGCACGGCCGTCGATGCCTTGGTCTCGACGTCGGCGGGTCTGCTCGAACGCGTCGGCAATCGCTTCACCGAACACCTCGAGCAAGAGACCGGCAAGCTCGGCACGGTCGCCGCGCAGGTCACCGGCAGCGCGGTCGAAGTCGCGAGCCTCGGCGAAGCATTCGGCGCGGCCGTGCACACCTTCGGCGAAGCGAACGACAAGCTCGTCACACATCTCGAACGTATCGAAGCAGCGCTCGACAAATCGCTCGCGCGCAGCGACGAACAGCTCGCCTACTACGTCGCGCAGGCGCGTGACGTGGTCGACCTCAGCGTGATGTCGCAGAAGCAGATCGTCGAAGACCTGCAGTTGCTGGCCGCGCAGCGCGCGACCGCTGGAGCCGACGCGGTATGAGCGAGGACATCGACGGCGGCGTGGAAACCTCCGCGCCGATCTGGGCCGCGTTCGGCGATCTGATGTCGGTGCTGGTCGGCGCGTTCGTGCTGATTCTGGTCAGCGTGATCGGCGTGCAGCTCGAACTGTCGAGCAAGCTCGAGCAGGAGGTCAAGCAGCGCCAGGCTGAAACGCAGCGCCGCAAGACGCTCGAACAGGCACTCGCGGGACCGCTCGCGGCGGGGCGCGTGACGCTCGTCAATGGGCGCATCGGCATTAGCGGCAACGTGCTGTTCGCGCTGAACTCCGCCCAGCTGCAGCCTGAGGGTCGCGCGCTGCTGAAGAGTCTCGCCGGGCCGCTGTCCGCGTATCTGCGCGCGAGCGATCAGATTCTGATGGTCAGCGGCTTCACCGACGATCAACGCCTGCGCGAAGGCAATCGACGCTTCGCCGATAACTGGGAGCTGTCGGCGCAGCGCGCGTTGACGGTCACGCGCACGCTGATCGACGAGGGCGTGTCGGCGTCGTCGGTGTTTGCGGCGGCGTTCGGCTCGGAGCAGCCGGTCAGTTCGAATGCCGACGAACCCGGCCGCGCGAAAAACCGCCGCGTCGAAATCGCGCCGGTGCCGCGGCCGTCGAGTGCGGCGGCAGCGGAGAAGTCCGGTGCTTGACGACGCGATCCACGCGGCTCGCGCGAGGCTCGATGCATGGCGCGCGAGCGGCGCGGCTCGGCTCGATCCGGTGCGCTTTCATCTGCTCGACGCGCTTACGCGGCGCGCGGCACAGCACAGCGGCGAGCCGCGACGAGTGCTCGAGCAACGATTGGCAGGACTGCTGGCCGACTATACGGCCGAGGTCGAGCGTGCCGCTGCGGACGAGAGCGCGTCGCAAGCCACGTCCGGTGAAGCCGACGCGGCCAACGACGCCACGCTCGCGGCGCTGATCGAACGCCTCGCCCGCCACCACGCGCGCGCCGATGCTCCGCACGGTGCCGCCTATCCCGATCTGCCCGCAGTCGACTACTTCCGCGAAGTCTGGTCCAAACTGCGCACCGAAAAGCAGTTGCGCCAGTCGCTCGCGCAGGTACCAGGCAACGCGGGGCCGCTCAATTCGAGCAGCCTCGTACATCGCGCGCTGTCGTTGATGCGCGAGCTGTCGCCGGAATATCTGAAGCAATTTCTGTCGTATGTCGATACGCTGTCGTGGCTCGAGCAGATGAACGGCGGCGCACCGCTCGAGAAGGAAGCGCCGCGCGCCGCGACGACCGGCAAGGGCGCTCGCAAGAAGGCGCGCTGATGCGCTAACGGCGGTTGGAATTTGCGTGCGCCAAGCCGCCGAAGCGTTCAGTCGAAGTCGAACACATCGAAAATCGAGCGCTTCTTTTGATAGCCGCGATGTTCGTCGCGACGCTCCTCGTAACGCTGCCGCTCGCTTTCCAGGGCACGCTCGCCGCGATCGAGCCATACGTCTCGGCAGTCCGGACAGTAATCGTTTCGATCGAGCGGCGCTCGGTCATCAGCAGACCGGTCGTTTTGCAGACTGGGCATTTCATCACGGCATCACTCCTCGCTGCTTGCCAGACGTTTCGTTTTCGCGCGCCGCGCGAGCATGTTCATCGCCTCGACGAACGCGGAAAACGCCATCGCCGCATAGATATACGCCTTCGGGACGTGCGAGCCGAAACCATCGGCGATCAGTGTCATGCCGATCACGAGCAGGAAGCTCAGCGCCAGCATCACGATGGTCGGATTGCGATCGATGAAGCGCGCGAGCGGCTGCGCCGCGAACAGCATCACCATGATCGACACGATCACCGCGACGAACATGATCGGCAGGTGCTCGGTCATGCCGACCGCGGTGATGATGCTGTCGACGGAAAACACGAGGTCGAGCAGGATGATCTGGCCGATCGCGGCCGCCACGGTCAACTGCACGGTCGAGCTGGTTTTCGCGGCGAGTTCGTCAGCGGGGATCATGTGCTGACGGATTTCGGTGGTCGCCTTCCACACGAGGAACAGGCCGCCGCCGACGAGGATCAGATCGCGCCACGAAAAGCCATGATCGAACAGCGTGAACGCGACCGCGGTCAGCTTCGTGATCCATGCGATGGTGCTGAGCAGAAGCAGCCGCATCACCAGCGCGAGCAGCAGCCCGATGCGCTGCGCGCGCGGGCGTTGCGCTTCCGGCAAGCGGTTGCTGAGGATCGAAATGAAGATCAGGTTATCGATGCCGAGCACGATCTCCATCACGATCAGCGTGACGAGCGCGGCCCACGCGGCGGGATCGGCAACGAGTGCGAACAGGGAGTCCATGAGGTGGCGGAATCGAGTGCGCCGCGAGCGGCGGAACAGCCATCATGGGCCTATTCGCGGTTCGAATGAACCAGTGATAACCTGAACGACGTTTCGGATTTTTCGAAGTATCGGATCAGCATGCTCAACTATCGTCACCTGTACTACTTCTGGATCGTCGTGAAGGAGGGCGGCTTTGCGCGCGCGGCCGGGCGGCTCGACATGGCCGTGCAGACGATCAGCGCGCAGGTGCGCGAGCTCGAGAAAGCGCTTGGGCGCCAGCTGTTGAAGCCGGCCGGGCGCGGCGTCGCGATGACCGAGGCCGGCGAGCAGGCGTTCGATCGCGCGGAGCAGATTTTCCAGCTGGGCGAGGCATTGCTCGACGAGATGCGCGAAGCGAGCGGCGCGGACTCGGTGCGGCTCGCGGTTGGGCTGTCGGATGGGATTTCCAAGCTCGCCGCGCATGCGTTGCTCGCGCCGGTGCTGGCCACGCCGTCGCTCAGGCTGCTGTGTCACGAGGGGGAGCCCGCGCAGCTGTTGTCGGAGCTTGCGCTGCATCGGCTCGATCTGGTGCTCGCCTGTCAGCCGGCGCCGCACGGCGCGGATCTGCGCGTGCTGAGCCAGCGCGTCGCGGGCTCGCCGGTCGACTGGTACGGGCCCGCGCAGGTCGTGCGCAAGTCGGCGCGCGACGGCTTTCCGCTCTGTCTCGCTGACCTGCCCGTGCTGCTGCCGACCCGTCACGGCGCGCTGCGCGCGCGGCTCGACCGATGGTTCGAGTCTCAGGGAATCAGGCCGCGCGTCGTCGGCGAATTCGAGGACAGCGCGTTGATGGCGGTGTTCGCGGCGCGCGGGCTCGGCGTGTTTCCGCTCGCCGAGCTCGGCGCCGAAGATCTCACGTTATCGAGGGGCTTGCGCTGGCTCGGCCGCGCGGACGGCGTGATCGAGGAGATTCACGCAATCCGCTCGCGACGCGGCCAGCATCATGCGCTCGCGTCGCAGGTGATCGCGGCGGCGCAGTCGTGAGGGCATTGCACTGTCGCGGCGCGCCACGCCTGCGCCGCGCGAGATCAGAACGCGTGACGCATGCCCACCGTCACCGCGACTCGCGTATTCGTCGACGTCGGCGGCAGCGTGTTGAGAGTCGCGTGCGACAACACCGAATCGGCCGGCGGCCCCTGCGCGTACGAAAGGCCGAAGCCGTACGAGCGGTGGTTCGCGAAGTTGCCGGCCTTTGCTAAACGAGTACATCGTCTCGAACGTGAGACCGTGGTAAAGCGAAATCGGGGCAAATACGCGCCCATCTGTGGGAATTTGCGCACATCGTGTAGAGACCGTGAGCGTCGTCAAAGGCGACGAGCCGCCCTGGCCGTTTCATCGACACATGGCATAGTGATTGAACCCATCATCACCGGAGGCCCGCATGCGCATCCAGACATCCTTTCTTTTCGACCTCGACGGCACGCTCGTCGACAGCGTCTATCAGCACGTGCTGGCGTGGAAAGAGGCGCTCGACAGCGAAGGTATCCCGCTGTCCGTCTGGCGTATCCATCGCAAGATCGGCATGAGCGGTGGGCTGTTCACGGACCAGTTGCTGCGTGAGACACACGGCGAGATCAGCGTCGAACGCGCCGAACGGCTGCGGCACGCGCATGCGGCCGCCTATCAGCGGATGCGCGCCCAGGTCTGTCCGCTGCCGGGCGCGCGCGAACTGCTCGACGCGCTGACCCAGGCCGGCACGCCGTGGGCCGTCGCGACGAGTGGGCGGATGGAAACCGCCGCGCTGAATCTGGCGGCGCTCGGCGTCGATCCGGCAAAGGCGGTCGTCGTCACGCGCGACGACGTCAAATACGCGAAGCCCGATCCCGACCTGTTCCTCGCCGCGGCCGAGCGGCTCGGCGTGTCGATCGAGCACACGGTCGTGGTCGGCGACAGCATCTGGGACATGCTTGCGGCCCGCCGCTGCCGCTCGCTCGGTGTCGGCCTGCTGTCGGGTGGCTATGGCACCGAGGAACTGGAGCGCGCGGGGGCGTTGCGCGTCTACGACGATCCGGCCGATCTGCTCGCGCACCTCGACGAGGTGGCATCGCGGCCGTGAGCCTCGCGTCGCTCAGGGTTTGATGATGGGCGGCTCCGCGGCGGGCTGCGTCGGTCCCACCTTCGACGATTCGCGGACGAGCCGATCGGTCATCGCCGACGCGACCGGATTCGTGCCGCGGCCGCTACCCGCGCCAGCCCCCGGGGGATTGGCAGACTGCAACGGCACGGTGACGCCGGACGGCATCGGCAGCGACGGGTCGGGTTTCGCCGATTCCTTGACCAGTTGCTCCGTCAGCATCGCGGCGACCGGGTTGGCGCCATTCGGGTGCGTGTCGTCGCGCCGGCGGGCATGGGTCTGGTCGATGCGCGGCCCGTACTGCGGCCTCGGTTGAGCTTTTTCCTGTGCGTACGACTGCGACTTCGAGAGGGCGTGCGTGCCTGCGGCCGGATTGGCGGCGGGCGGCGCTGCGTTATCGATGCGGCCGCTCGCGGTCTGGCTCGATTGGGGCGTGACGCTCGGCACGGGCGCGGCCGCTGTGGCGGGCAGGGACGGGGCGGGGGCGGGCGCCGCAGCAGGCGCCTGAGCGGCTCCCGGAGCCGGAGTGGCCGACTCCATCTGCGGCAGCGCCGATTGCGGCGCGGGCGGGCTCACGGGTTGCGCAGGCCTCACGCTGGCGCCAGCGGCACGCGTCGCATCGGTCTGCGGTTCCGATTCCACCGCGCCGGTGACGCTGCGGGTCACCGCGCCGGTCACGGCCGGCGCCTGATCGTCCCTTGGGTACAGCAGATAACCGGCGACGCCCGCATCGACCACGAGCAGCCCGACTATCATCATCTTGCCGGTATTCGTCATATCTAAGCAACAACCATTAAGCAACTGCGATTGACTGATGATAAACGACCATTTCGACATCGACGCTTCTTGTCGGCATATTGCGGCGCGTCACGATGATTGATGTCCGAACGGCCCTGGCACGAACGGCGCGCGCTTGCCGCTAAAGCCATTCGCCGGCACGACAGAAGCGGACATTTTTTCCGCATGCCGCGATTTTCTTTTTCGACCAATTAGTCCCCGCAATTGCGCGGCCGGCGCCTGCAGGAATGCGATTTAAGTTGTGCCGCCAATGCGCGGAGCCTGTACTATACGAACCATTGCAGACGACCGGCAGCCACGGTTCGATTATCCGGCGTGTGAAAGCGATTTGCAGCGACTGGCTCGCAGCGCACATGCCGGCAGGCCCGCGCCAGACTGCGCCACCCGAGACGCGCGAACAGCGTCGATAGCGGCGCGAACAGCGACGGCAGGCGGTCACCGGTAGTAGCGACAAGAACCCATTGATCATGCGGACCCGCGGGCGAGGCATCGCCCGGCATTCCTTGGGCAGTCGCTTGGCGAAACGTCAGATCGACCGACCAGTCGGTCGGGGACCTTCGCGGCGGCGTGAGAAACACGTGAAGATATGAACAACTTTATTCGACCTCCCGTTTTTTACCCGTCCACAGTAGTTTTCGTCGACGACAACGACAGCTACCTCGACGCGCTCCGCCGTTTCTTCCCGGGCACCTACACGAACCTGTTTTTCACGCGTCCGCAAGCGGCCCTCAACTACATCCGCCAGCACGCACGCGAGAATTCGCTCGAATTCGCGGCAGCGTCGGCGTGTCTGAGCGAACCGGGCGTCGAGCGCTTCGTCGAGACCTCGGCGGAGCGCGACATCGTCGCGCAGCCGTCGCGCTTCGAGGAAGTGGCGGCGGTCGTCGTCGACTACGACATGCCGGGCATCGGCGGCGTCGAGTTTTTGTCGTCGATCTCGCACCTGCGTTGCGCGAAGGTGTTGCTTACCGGCGTCGCCGATGAAACCGTCGCGGTGAAGGCCTTCAACGCCGGCATCGTCGACCTGTACCTGCGCAAGACCGACGCGGATTCGGCCAATCGCCTCACGCATTTCCTGAAGGACGCCAAAAGCCGCCATTGCGCGGAGTCGGGCTGGCTCGCGCTCGGCGAAAACGGCATGACCTACTGCGATCCGCGCACGCGCAAGATGATCGACGAAGTGGTGGCCGCTCAGGGCATCGTCGAGTATTACTGGCGGCCCGAGCAGAACGTGATCCTGATGTTCGACGCCGCGGGCAACCCGAGCGTGTTCGTCGCGTGGGCCGAGAACGACTGGATCTCGCAGGGCGAGATCGTCGCCGACGAGGGTGGCCCGTCCGACCTGCTGCGCCAGCTCGCCACGCGCGAGGTGATGCCGCTGTTCTGGCCGGACCTCGCGTATCGTGGCGGCATGAAGTTCCGGTCGCTGACGCCCCAAAGCATTCCTGGCTGGGACGACGCGTTTTTCGGCTGGACCCGCATAGAGCCGGCCGAGGTCGGCCTCGATCTCGTCACGTTCGCGCAGTGGCGCGGCGACCACAATTGCTGAGCCGCGATAACGCGCCGGGCGTGGCGGTGCACATCGTCGCGCTAATGGCGTGCGTTTTCGCGGAGAAATTCGCATACAGCCCTGTGCATGGCCTGCACGCCGGGGCTTGTTTCAAGCGCGCGCCAGCATCCATGCACGAGCCCCGTGCCGACCAGCAGCCGGGCATCTCCACCAGCTTCGCGAATCCGCTCGACGAACACGCGCGCGTCGTCGCGTAGGGGGTCGTGCTCGGCGCCGATGGCCAGCGTCGGCGGCAGCCCGTCGAAGCGGGTTGCGGCGAGCGGGATCGTCCACGCGGGGCCGGGCGTTGGGTCGGCTTCCTCTCCTTTTCCCCAGTAAGCGTCGCGAAACTTATGCACGTCCGCGAGCGTCAGCATTGGCGCATCGGACTCGTTGTCGCGCGCGGGCAATTGCGGCTCGGTGCCGAGCATCGGATAGACGAGCGCGATGCCGCGCACCCCGCTCGCACATTCGTCACGCAGGCGTAGCGCGACGCTTGCCGCGAGCGTGCCGCCGGCGCTATCGCCCGCGAGTTGCAATGCGGCGCGCTCTGGGAGGTCGAACGGCAGGCGGTGGTTCAACGCGGCACGCGTGATCTCGAGGCAGTCGTCGTGCGCGGCCGGCACGCGATGCTCAGGCGCGAGCCGGTAGTCGACCGCGATCACGTCGAGGCCGGTGTCGGCGGCGAGGCGCGCCGTCACCATCTGATGACTGTTCAGCGAACCGAGCACGAAGCCGCCGCCATGAAAATACAGCACCGTGCCGCGGATCGTGCCGTGTTCGCTTGCCTTCGCTCGATGCCGGTAGAGCCGTAGCGGGATCGCATGGCCCGCGTCGGTACGAAAGCTTGCGTCCCGTGTGGTGAGTTCGCTGGGCAGTGGCGGCGTCAACGTCGCGGCGTAGCGGTCATACAGCTCGCGCTGCTCGCGCGGCGTCATCGCCGCGTGATGCGACGGATAGAGCGCGCTCGCTCGTTCGATAAAGGCGGCGATTTCCGGCTCGAGCATGGTCACTCCGTTTGAGTAGTGTTTCCCGCTTGCGCTGCGCATGGCAAAGCGATCACACGTCCCGCGAAACGCGCCGGCGGCAATGCCGCATGGGCTTGCGCGAGTTCGTGTACGCGCGCTTTGACGTCCGGATCGAAAGCAACGCCGCGCGCTCCGCTGGTATCGACGTGCAGCAGCATCTGCTCGCCCGCGGCGACGGGGCCGGTGCGTTGGCTTTGCGTCGTGTCCAGCGCAAACATTTCGACATACACGTGAATACGTTTCGCGTCGTAGCCGAGCACGCGCATGTCGACACGCACCTGCGTGCCTTGTTTGATTTCATGCAGATAGTTGAGATGCGCCTCGAGCGTGTAGATCGATCGATGCCGCTCTTTGCGCACCGCATCGGGCAGTCCGATCAGATCGATCAGCCCGTCGACCGCGAGACTGAAGATCAGCAGGTAGAACGCGTCGCGCATGTGGCCGTTGTAATCGACCCATTCGGCGCGCACGCCGTCGCGGTAAGAGGGCAGGGCAACGGGATGCGACATGAGCGTCTATCTCCTCGATCGAATGCAATGGCTGCGGCGCGTCGTTGGGCGTTATCAGTGTAGTGCATCGCGTTGAGGCTGAGCCGGAACGTGGTGGCCTCGAATTGTGGCCGCTATAGCAACAGTGAATTCATGGTTCAGGGCTTACTACGTGGCTCGACCGGCTTCTAAACTGCGTTAACCGCTGCGGATGGGCGATGGTCGCACCAGGCTCCGCGGCAATCGCATGAAGCCATCTCGGGAGGTTGGAAATCATGAAGTCCATCAGGTCGCTGATCGAAGCAGGGGCTATCGCCGCTCTCGTTGCCGCGCCGCTCGCGGCGTTTGCCCAGTCGAATCCGGCCGATCAGCCGCTCGCGCGCGCCCAGGTCCGCACCGAACTGATTCAGCTCGAAAGGGCCGGTCGTGATCCGTCCAATGCGAACGTGATCGACTATCCGGCCAATATCCAGGCGGCCGAAGCAAAGGTCGCGGCGCAAAACCAGGCTGCGCAGAATAGCGGCTACGGTGCGCCGTCGAATGGCTCGTCGCAGCGCGGTGGCCGCACCGATTTCGCGCCGACTTCGTATTCCGTGCCGGTGGTGAATTACACGCGTTGATTGCAGCGTGTACAACTAACGTCACTTCCGAAGTGCAGCAACGCGACACCGTCGAATCTGACGAGCGGCGCGGCCGACAGCACGGGCTGAGGCTTCGGTTCACCGTTCGTCGTGAGCCCGGCGGGCGCGGGCGCCGACCAGCAGCGCATCCTCGGTGCGGGCGCGACCTACGATTTCGGCTTCGTCAACCTGCTCGTCTGCGCCGAAAGGCGAGCGAGACGATGCCGCACGACACGAGCGCGATGCCGGGCGCGGCGAGCGGCTTCAGCATCTCGCCCGCGAACACGAGTGCGCCGACGAACACGAGCATCGGCGAAAGACCGCGCGCAATCGGATAGACCTGAGCGAAATCGCCGCTTCTGTACGCGCGAATCAGCGCGAGCAGATAGCCCCATTCGAGCACTGCCGACGCAACGATATACGGCCACGCGGCCAGCGCCGGCAGCGGCAGCAACAAGGCCGGAATGGCGTTTTGAATCCGGCTGCTCAGTGCCGCGCGCGCGAACGCGCGCCATCCTCAGATCACCCGTTCACGCAGCCATGACGAGCCGAGATCGATCACCGTCACGACGACGATCACCATGATCATCACCGCGGCCGTCTGCGCATAGTTGAACGAGCGGATCGCTTCGTACAGCACGACGCCGATGCCGCCCGCGCCGACCATGCCGACCACCATCGCCGAGCGCACGTTCGACTCGAAGCGATACAGCGCGTACGAGATCCACAGCGGCAGCACTTGCGGCAGCACCGCATAGACAATTTCGTCGAGGCGCGTCGCGCCAGTTGCGCGCACGCCTTCGGCCGGGCGCGGATCGATCGCCTCGACCGCTTCTGCGAACAGTTTGGCGAGCACGCCCGTCGTATGCACCCACAGCGCGAGCACGCCGGCGAATGGCCCGAGGCCGACCGCGACGATGAACAGCATCGCGAAGACCATTTCGTTGATCGCGCGGCATGCGTCCATCAGGCGGCGCATCGGCTGCACGACCCACTGCGGCGCGAGATTGTGCGCTGACATCAGGCCGCAAGGCACCGCGCAGACGAGGGAGAGCGCGGTACCCCAGATCGCGACCGCCAGCGTCACGTACATCTCGTGCACGTAGCTGCGCCACTCGGTGAAGTCTGGCGGGAAGAAGTCCGCGGCGAACTGGCCCATGTTGGCCGAGTCGCTGAGCAGATCGAGCGGCCGCATGTCGGCGCCGTGCCATGCACCGCCGAGTACCGCGAGCACCGCGATCCAGCCGAGCAACGACCACCAGTTGCGCTTGCCGGCACGATCTTTATCTTGCGCCGTCCGCGCGGCGGCCGCTTCGCTCGCGCGCGCGGGCGACGTGCTCAGATCGGCGGAGTTCATTGCTTCGACTGTGCGTTGCTGAGCGCGCTCAGCTTCGCGTCGAGAGCGGCCAATTGCGTCTTGCGGTCGCTATCGGACAGATGTGCATCGTTCTCGATCTTCTGCTTCTGCTGGAACAGCACGATCTCGCGAATCGGCAGCAGTTGCTGATCCGACGATGCCTCGAAGCCGCTGTACTCGGTGATGCCGGCCATCACCGCTTTTTCGTGCAAATCGGTTTTCGCGTAGTTCAGGAAGAACTTGCGCAGCTTGTCCTTCGTCGCTTCCGGCAGATCCTTGCGCCACACGAGCGGGTCCGAAGGAATCAGCGGCGAGGTCCACAGCACGCGCACCTGCGCGAACTTGTCCGGATGCTCGCGCTTGAGCGTTTCCATCATCATGCTGTTGTTGGTCGCAATGTCGATCTTGTTGTTGACGACGGCCAGCAGATTCGCTTCGTGGCTCGACGGCAGCACGCTCTTGAACGACGTGTAGACCGGCGCGTTGTGCTTCGCGAACAGGTAGTAGCCAGGCACCAGCGTGCCCGACGTCGAGTTCGGATCGCCGAACCCGAGCGTCACGCTCTTCGTGTCCTCGAACACGTCGTCGAGCGTCTTGAAGCGGCTGTTCACGTTGGTGATCAGCAGCGAGTAGTAGCCGCTGTCGCCGTTCGCGTGCTGCGCTTTCGCGAATACTTCGCCACTCGAACGATCGACGGCTTCGATCGCCGACGCGTTGCCGAAATAGCCGACCTGCACCTTGTTGAAGCGCATGCCTTCGATGATGCCCGCGTAATCGGTCGCGAAGAATGCCTTCACGTTCAGGCCGGTCTGTTTCTTCATGTCATCGATCAGCGGTTCCCAGCGTTGCTTGAGCACCGCCGACGAATCGGTCGAGATGATCCCGAGGTTGATGTCCTCGGCGTGGGCCGCGGCGATGCAGGCGAAAGCGGCAGCGCCGGCCGCGAGCGTGATCAGGGAGCGCAGGAATTTCATCGGTTGAGATCCGGTTGAGTGGACGGAGAGAATCAAAAGCGCGCGACAGCGTGCGCGGTTCAGTTCGACGGCGCGGCGTTCAACGCGAACGCGTAGCGCGCGGCGGCGGTGTCGGGGGCGTCAGGCTCGTCGTGAGTTTCGTCTGCGTCGTGCGTCGCGTCGTCGAGCAGTTCGCGCGCATCGCCGCCGTAGAGTTTCTTTAGCAGCGCCGGTGTCAGCGCACTGGAAGGGCCGTCGTAGACTACCTTGCCGCGACGCAGCGCGACCGTGCGCGCGCAGTACTGCAGCGCGATGTCGACCTGATGCAGCGACACCAGCACCGTGATCCGGTGCTCGACGTTCAGCGCTTGCAGCATGTCCATCACGCGGCGCGACGACTCGGGATCAAGCGAGGCAATCGGCTCGTCGGCGAGCACGATTTGCGCACGTTGCACGAGCGCCCGTGCGAGCGCGGCACGTTGCTGTTGACCGCCCGACAGGTTCGCGGCCCGCTCGCGCGCATATTCGCCGATTCCGACCTCGTGCAGCGCGGCCCGCGACAGCGCGCGTTCCGCGCGCGGGAAGCGGCCGGAGAGACGGCGCCACCACGGCAGGCGCGCGAGCGCGCCGATCAGCACGTTGGTTTCGACCGACAGCCGGTTCACCAGATTGAACTGCTGGAACACGAAGCCGATGTCGCGGCGAATGCTGCGCACCTCGCGCACGATGCGGCCGTTCTGCTGGATCGGCCGGCCGAGAATCTCGATTTGCGACGGCTGCGCGTCCGACGCGGTAAAGCCCGCGATATGCCGCAGCAACGTCGATTTTCCCGAGCCGGACGCGCCGATCAGCGCGACCATTTCACCGGGCGCGACGCGCAGATCGATTTCGTCGAGCGCTTTGCGGCCGTTACCGAACGTCTTGCTCAAACGCTCGATTCGAATAGCTTCACGGATCGCTTCCATCTGTATTCCCTCTTGCATGCGGCCACTGCCGGCAGGTGTGGGCTCATTCTAGGAAGCGACTGTGACGGTTGAGTGAAGGCATCGCAACGTCTAGACGACTACATCTTTGTGCGTCGCGTTTTCCGCTGTGTCATGTGTCGTCAGGATGGCAAAACGAAGTCATTGCGAAGTCATTGCGAAGTCAGTGATTCAAACGGAAAGTGACATACGGATGACACGATTCGCGTGCACACGTGCGCGCTCGCGCGTGCTGACACACAGCCAGGCTATAGTGCGGGTTTTCCGGCCCTCCTTAATAATCCCGACACTCCGGTCACGCCGTCATGCCGACTCCTTTGAGCTTTCTTCCGGACAGTTTTGCCGAATATGAAGATCTCAAGTCGATACTCGACCAGGGCAGGGCGAGCTTCGAAATCCGCGCGGTCTGCGAGACCGAGGTACGCGGCCGGCGCTTTTCCGTCTACACCGCGAGCATCGGTTCATCCGATCCGCTCGCGCCGGCCATTGGCTTTTTCGGCGGGATTCACGGGCTCGAGCGAATCGGCTCGCAACTCGTCCTCGACTATATGCGCGCGCTGCTCGCTCGGCTCGAATGGGACGAATTGCTGGTGCGGCAATTGCAGTCCATCCGGCTGATCTTTTTACCGATCGCGAATCCCGGCGGCATGTGGGCAGCGACGCGCGCGAATCCGCGCGGTGTCGACCTGATGCGCAACGCACCGCAAGACGCCGACGCGCGCGTGCCGCTGCTGGCGGGCGGCCAGCGCGTCGGCGCGTGGTTGCCCTGGTATCGCGGCCGCGCGGGCGAGCCGATGGAGGTCGAGGCGGCCGCGCTGCTGCATGTCGTCGAGACGCAGCTCGCCGCGCGGCCGTTGAGCATCGCGCTCGATTGCCATTCCGGCTACGGTTGGAGCGACAGCATCTGGTTTCCGTACGCCCGAACCCGCCGGCAGATGCCGCATCTGCCCGAAATGTACGTGTTGAAGAGCATGTTCGAACACGCGCATCCGCATCACGGCTACACGTTCGAGCCGCAAAGCCATCAGTATCTGCTGCACGGCGATCTGTGGGACTACGCGTATGACCGCACGCCGGCGCCGAACGTCTTTCTGCCGATGACGCTCGAACTCGGCTCGTGGCTGTGGATCAAGAAAAACCCGCGGCAGTTGTTTTCGCGGCAGGGCATGTTCAATCCGGTCATGGAGCATCGCACCGCGCGCGTGCTGCGGCGCCATGCGAACCTGTTCGACTTCCTCGCGCGCGCGGCGTTTTCGGCGCAGCGCTGGCTGCCGCAAGGCAATCGTCGCGAGCAGTTGCTGCAAAGCGCGCTCGATCACTGGTACGGGCCGGATCGCGTATGAGCACATGGATTCTGCTGCGCGGACTGACGCGGGAAACGCGGCATTGGGGGCGCTTGCCGGCGGCGTTGCGCGAAACCCTGGGTCAAATTTCGGGCGATCGCTTGCGCGATGCAACCCCAGCCGCAACGAGCACGACCGGCTTGCGTTTGCTGCTGCTCGATCTGCCTGGCAACGGTGAATACGTGCGGCGGCGCGCGCCCGCGAGCGTCGCGGGCATGGTCGCATTCGTGCGGCAGGCAGCGCTCGAAACGGGTGTGCCGGGCCCCTACAACGTGCTCGCGATGTCGCTCGGCGGCATGGTCGCGACCCACTGGGCACAGCGTCATCCCGGCGAGATCGAACGGCTCGTGCTGATCAATACGAGCATGCGGCCATTCAGCCGCATGCACGAGCGGCTGCGGCCGTCGGCGTGGCCTGGTCTGCTCGGCGTCGCGGCGCATTGGAGCGATGCCGCCGATGCCGAGAGCGGCATCCATCGACTCACGTGCAATAACCTCCACACCTTGGGCGCGGATCTCGCTGCCTGGACTGCGATTCGCCGCAGCGCGCCGGTGAGCCGCGCGAATGCGCTGCGGCAATTGTGGGCGGCCGCATGCTTTAGCGCGGCGCCCGCCGCGCCGGAGTGTGCACTGCTGATTCTGTCGTCGGAAGCCGATGGGCTCGTCAACCCGGTCTGTTCGGCGAAGCTCGCGGCGGCGTGGGGCGCGCCGCATCGCAAGCATTCGTGGGCCGGCCACGATCTACCCCATGACGATCCCGCGTGGACGGCCGCGCAGATTCGCGCGTGGCTTACCCAGCGCGCCGAGGATAGCGATGCGGCCGCGCCGGCACCGGCGCCCGCAAAGCCCGCGCGTTGAGCCGCGCACGGCGTTGCCGCGCCGCAGCGAGATTCTTCGACGACCGGTCAGCGGGTATTACCTGACTGCGCGAAACGGCCGTATCGCGTACGGCAGGCGCATAATTCCAAGTCAGACGTTGCCTGCGAATCACGCGATACTCACCATTGCCGCCAGCCGGGGGAGTCGATCATGCAAGCAAAGAACGAAGAAGCCGTCACACACCTGCTGAACGATGTTGTCGAATTTGCGCGGGGGCGGTTGCCGGAGCCGGCCTTCAATATCGTCGAACCCTTCCTGCGGCATTACTACGATTTCGTCGACGCGGGCGATCTGCAAAGCCGCTCGATCGCCGATCTGTACGGCGCGGCGCTGGCCCACTGGCAGACCGCGCAGCGCTTCGTGCCGGGCGAGCAGCGGCTGCGCGTGTATAACCCGATCCTCGAACAGCATGGCTGGCATTCCGATCACACGGTGATCGAAATCGTCAACGACGACATGCCGTTCCTCGTCGATTCGGTCGCGATGTCGGTCAACCGGCATCGGCTCGCGCTGCATTCGGTCGTCCATCCGGTATTTCGGGTCTGGCGCGCGCCGGACGGCAGCATCGCGCGCGTGAGCCAAGGTGCCGAAGAAGCCGGCGATACGCGCTCGCATCTGACCTCGTGCATCCATTTCGAGGTCGATCGTTGTGGCGATGCCGCAAAACTCGACGCGTTGCGCGACGACATCGCGCGCGTGCTCGGCGACGTGCGCGCGGCGGTCGAGGATTGGCCGAAGATCATCGAACGCGCGAAGCAGACCATTCAAGATATGAAGGTGCGCGAAACCGGTCCCGAGGGCGTCGAAGCGCGCGCGTTCGTCGAATGGATGGTCGCCGATCATTTCACGTTCCTCGGCCACCGTGATTACGAACTGGTGCAGCACGGCGGCGGCTTCGGTTTGCGGGCGGTCGCGGGCTCCGGTCTCGGCATTCTGCGCGATGCGCAGCAGCCGGGCGGCGCGGCGGAAGTCACGCCGTTGCCGCCGGCGGCCACGGAGATCATCTCCGGGTCGTCGCCGATCTTTCTGACTAAGGCCAATTCGCGCGCCACGGTGCACCGGCCCGGCTATCTCGACTATGTCGGCATCAAGCTGAGCGGCGCCGATGGCAAGGTGACGGGCGAGCGGCGCTTCATCGGCCTGTATACGTCGACCGCTTATTTCGTGTCGGCTGCGGAGATTCCGATTGTGAGGCGCAAATGCGCAAATATCGTCAGACGCGCCGCATTCCTGCCGAAAGGTCATCTGGCGAAATCGCTGGTGACGGTGCTCGAGACCTATCCGCGCGACGAATTGTTCCAGGCCGACGAGGACCAGCTATACGACACCGCCCTCGGCGTGCTGCATTTGCAGGAGCATCAGCGCACGCGGCTGTTCGTGCGGCGCGATCGCTTCGATCGCTTCGTATCGTGCCTCGTGTTCGTGTCGCGCGACAAGTACAACACCGATCTGCGGCAGCGCATCGCGAACCTGCTCGCCGACGCATTCAATGGCGAGAACGTCGAATTCACGCCGCTGCTGTCGGAGTCGACGCTCGCGCGAATTCATTTCGTCGTCCATGCCAAAGCGGGCGGCATGCCGAGCGTCGACACGCGCGAGCTCGAAGCGCGCCTCGTGCAGGTCGCGCGACGCTGGCAGGACGATCTGGCCGACGCATTGCTCGACGCGTACGGAGAAGAGCAGGGCAACCGTTTGCTGCAGCACTACGCCGATTCGTTCCCGGCCGGCTATCGCGACGACTATCCGGCGCGCACGGCCGTGCGCGATATCGAACTGATCGAGCGCGTGCAGGGCAGCGAGCGGCTTGCGATGAACCTGTACAGGCCGATCGAATCGGGACCGCGCGCGTTCCGTTTCAAGGTGTATCGCGCGGGGCTGCCGATCGCACTGTCGCGCAGCTTGCCGATGCTCGAACATCTGGGCGTGCGCGTCGACGAAGAGCGGCCTCATCTGATCGAGGCGCCCGGCGCGATGCCCGCGTGGATCCACGACTTCGGCCTCGAACTCGCGGACGATACCGAGTTCGACATCGAGCGGGTCAAGGATCTGTTCGAACAGGCGTTCGAGCAGGTGTGGACCGGCACGATCGAAAGCGACGACTTCAACCGCCTCGTGCTGCGCGCGCAGCTCAATGCACGCGAGGTGACGATTCTGCGCGCTTACGCGAAGTATTTGCGGCAAGTCGGTTCGACGTTCAGCGACGCGTATATCGAACGCGCGGTGACCGGCAATCCGGCGATTGCGCGCATGCTCGTCGACCTGTTCATCGCGCGCTTCGATCCGGCGCTCGGCGCGGTACGCGAGGCCCGCGTCAACGCTTGTCTGGAGACGATCGACAGCGCGCTCGACCAGGTGCCTAATCTCGACGAAGACCGCATCCTGCGGCAGTTCCTCG
The DNA here is from genome assembly GCF_050436205.1 of Paraburkholderia sp. MM5496-R1. NCBI lineage: Bacteria > Pseudomonadati > Pseudomonadota > Betaproteobacteria > Burkholderiales > Burkholderiaceae > Paraburkholderia > Paraburkholderia sp. MM5496-R1. The sequence goes on along the minus strand of NZ_JBNDLT010000003.1, from coordinate 402,608 downwards.
GCGTGATCAAGGCGACCAAGCGCACCAACTACTACCGCCATGACGCTCTGGGCCAACCGAAGCCGTATCTGTCGTTCAAGTTCGATCCCGCCCAGGTGCCCGGCTTGCCCGAGCCGAAACCGATGTTCGAGATCTGGGTCTATTCGCCGCGCGTCGAGGGCGTCCATCTGCGAGGCGGGCGCGTCGCGCGCGGCGGCCTGCGCTGGTCTGATCGGCGCGAGGATTTCCGCACGGAAGTGCTCGGCCTGATGAAGGCGCAGATGGTGAAGAACGTGGTGATCGTGCCGGTCGGCTCGAAGGGCGGCTTCGTCGTCAAGAATCCGCCGCCGCAGGGCGAGCGCGATGCGTGGATGCGCGAAGGCGTCGCGTGCTATCAGACCTTCCTGCGCGGCTTGCTCGACGTGACCGACAATCTGGCGAGCACCAACGTCGTGCCACCGCCTGACGTGGTGCGCCACGATCCCGACGACCCGTATCTGGTCGTCGCCGCCGACAAGGGCACGGCCACGTTTTCCGACTACGCGAATGCAATCTCGCAGGAATACGGTTTCTGGCTCGACGACGCGTTCGCGTCGGGCGGCTCGGTCGGCTATGACCACAAGAAGATGGGCATCACCGCGCGCGGCGCGTGGGAGTCGGTCAAGCGGCACTTCCGCGAAATCGGCGTCGACACGCAGAGCGAGGACTTCACGGTGGTCGGTGTCGGCGACATGTCGGGCGACGTGTTCGGCAACGGCATGCTGCTGTCGCCGCATATCAAGCTGCTCGCCGCGTTCGATCACCGCCATATCTTTCTCGATCCGAATCCCGATCCCGCGGCGAGCATGGCGGAGCGCGCGCGGCTCTTCATGCTCGACCGTTCGAGCTGGGCCGATTACGATCCGTCGCTGATCTCCGCCGGCGGCGGCGTGTTCCCGCGCAGCGCGAAGACGATTCCGCTGTCGACGGCGGTGCAGGTGGCGCTCGGGATCAGCGCGGCGGCGCTCTCGCCGGCCGAGCTGATGCGCGTGATTCTGCAGGCGCCGGTCGATCTGCTTTACAACGGCGGCATCGGCACCTATGCGAAGGCGAGCCGCGAGACCAATCAGCAGGCGGGCGATCGCGCGAACGACGCGATCCGCGTGAACGGCGCGGATCTGCGCTGCAAGGTCGTGGCCGAAGGGGGCAATCTCGGCTTGACGCAACTCGGGCGCATCGAGTTCGCGCAGCGCGGCGGCCGCATCAATACCGATGCGATCGATAATTCGGCCGGTGTCGATTGCTCCGATCACGAGGTCAACATCAAGATTCTGCTGGGCCTCGTCGTCGCCGACGGCGAGATGACGGAGAAGCAGCGCAATGCGTTGCTTGCCGAGATGACCGACGAAGTCGGTCTGCTCGTGCTGACGGACAACTACTATCAGACCCAGGCTTTGTCGATCGCGGGCCGTTTTGGCGTGGAGCTGCTCGATGCCGAAGCGCGCCTGATGCGCTATCTGGAGAAGGCGGGGCGGCTCAATCGCGTGATCGAGTTTCTGCCCACCGACGAGGACATCGCCGAGCGCGCGGCCGCGAAGCAGGGACTGACGACACCCGAGCGCGCGGTGCTGCTCGCGTACAGCAAGATGTGGCTCTATGACGCGCTGCTCGAATCGTCGATGCCGGAAGACCCGCTCGTCAGCGATATGTTGATCGAGTACTTTCCGAAACCTCTGCAGCAGCGTTTCCGCGAACCGATGCAGCGCCATCCGCTGCGCCGTGAAATCCTCGCGACGCATCTGACCAATGCGCTCGTGAATCGCGTCGGCTGCGAGTTCGTGCATCGGCTGATGGAGGAGACCGATGCACAGCCCGGCGACATCGTGCGCGCGTGCATCATGGCGCGCGACGTGTTCGATCTCGATCAGATCTGGCGCAGCATCGACGCGCTCGACAACCGCGTTCCCGACGACGTGCAGGCACGCATGTTCGCGGAGGTCGCGCGGCTCGTCGAACGTTCGGCGCTGTGGTTCCTGCGGCATCTGCAAACGGGCGCGGCCGGCGACGACGTGACCGGCCTGCTCGCGCGCTGTCGCGACGCCGCGCAGCGTCTCGCGCCACAATGGCCGGCGCTGTTGCCTGGCGCGGACCTCGAAGCGTTGTCGGAGCGGCAACGGGTGTTCGTCGATGCGGGTGTCGATAGCGATCTCGCGGTGCGGATCGCGAGCGGCGAGGTGTCGGCCGCTCTGCTCGATATCGCCGAAGTCGCGTCGACGTGCGGGCGCAATCTCGAACAGGTCGCGGGCGTCTACTTCGCGCTCGGCACGCTGCTGAATTACAGCTGGATCAGCGAGCGCGCCGCCTCGTTGCCGGCGCCGACGCATTGGGACATGCTCGCGCGCGCATCGGCGCTCGCCGAACTCGCACGGCTCAAGCGCGCGCTGACCACGAGCGCATTGGCCGGCGCGACCGATGCGTCGACGCCCGATTCGCTGGTGCAAGCGTGGCGCGACAAACGCGCGGCACAGCTCGAGCGTTATACGCGTCTGCTGACCGATCTGCGCGCGACGGGCGGCGCGAGTCTTTCGGTGCTGCTGGTTGTCGTACGGGAGATGGCGGCGCTCGAGAGGGCGTGAGCCGCACGAATGGTGCGAAGGACGCCTGGGGAACTGGCGGCACGACGGCACATCAGGTCCGATTCCTGCGACCGGGTGTGTCGTTGTCATCCATAATATCGAGTACTTGCCGATCACTTCGCTCGTGCAATACCCAACAATACCCAGCCCACTCACCGACCCCCGCCAGCAGATGAAAGAAGAATCGCCGAAAGCCATTTTCTACGCACTCGCCGCCAACTTCGGCATCGCCGTCTGCAAGTTCGCCGCGGCGGCGTTCACCGGCTCCGGATCGATGTTCGCCGAAGCGATTCACTCCACCGCCGACTGCGGCAATCAACTGCTGCTGCTATTCGGACTGCGCGAAGCGCGCAAGCCGGTGAGCCCTTTGCATCCGATGGGCAGCGGCCGCGAAATCAACTTCTATTCGCTGCTGGTTGCGTTGCTGCTGTTTTTCGTTGGCGGTGCGTTTTCGGTGTATGAGGGCGTGCATCGACTGATTGCGCGCGAGCCGTTGCAATATGCGTTCGTCGCGTTGGCGGTGCTCGGTGTGTCGGTGGTGCTCGAATCGCTATCGTTGTGGGGCGCGGTCAAGGAGATTCGCAAGACGCATCCGGATAAAAATTTGTGGCACTGGTTTCGCGAGACGCGCGAATCGGATCTGCTGGTCGTGGCCGGCGAAGATATCGCCGCGCTATTCGGTCTCGCGATCGCCTTCGTCGCGGTGCTATCGACGATGGTGACCGGCAGCCCCGTGTATGACGCGCTCGGCTCGGTGGGGATCGGTTTTCTGCTGATGACGATCGCGTGGCTTGTCGCGCGGGAAGTGAAGTCGATGCTCGTCGGCGAATCGGCGAGCCCGGAAGTGCGCAGCGCCATCGACGCGCATCTGCGCGCGCGTCCCGAGATTCGCGGCATCATCAACCTGATCACGCTGCAGTGGGGGCGTCACGTGGTGGTGGCGGTGCAGGCGGAAATGATCGACTACGCGAGCGGCCGCGCGATGGTCGATGCGATCAACGTCATCGAGGCCGATCTGCAGGCCACGTTTCCTCAGGTGCGCTGGGTGTTCTTTGAACCGGATGTGCCGCGCAATTAAAGAAGACTTCTCCACTCGGGCATGAATCGGGTCCATGAACCCCGCGAGCGAGAGGAGGCGAGCGGAGGCGAAGCGACGTGCGCTGCAATCGCGGGTCATTCCGCCCGTCCCGACTGGATGCCAGTACGCTTCACAGCGTTTATTTGAACCCCGCCACCGCATGCGGCACATACAGTTCTTCGAGCCGGCGAACTTCGTCGTCACTGAGCTTCAACGAGAGCGCCGCAACCGCATCGTCGAGATGATGCAGTTTGGTAGCACCAACAATCGGCGCGGTAATCGGCTTCTTCTGCAGCACCCACGCTAGCGCAACCTGCGCGCGCGGCACGCCGCGCTCTTTCGCGATCTCGCTGACCCGCTCGACGATGCGCCGATCCGCTTCCTGCGTGTGCGCGTACAGCGTGCGGCCGAATTCATCGGTTTCCGAGCGCGCGCTTTCGGTGTCCCAGTCGCGCGTCAAGCGTCCGCGGGCAAGCGGACTCCACGGAATCACGCCGATGCCTTCGCTTTCGCACAGCGGCAGCATTTCGCGCTCTTCCTCGCGGTACAGCAGATTCACGTAGTTCTGCATCGTCACGAAGCGCGTCCAGCCATTGCGCTCGGCCACCTGCAGCGCCTTGGCAAACTGCCATGCGTACATCGACGACGCGCCGAGATAGCGCGCCTTGCCGGCTTTCACGACGTCGTGCAGCGCTTCCATCGTTTCTTCGATCGGCGTGCCGTAGTCCCAGCGATGGATCTGATACAGGTCGACATAGTCGGTACCGAGCCGCCGCAGGCTGTTATCGATCTCCGCCATGATCGCCTTGCGCGACAGCCCCGCGCCGTTCGGGCCCGGATGCATGCGGCTATTGACCTTGGTGGCTAGCACGATCTCATCGCGCTTCGCAAAGTCCTTCAGCGCACGGCCGACGATTTCCTCGCTGGTGCCGTCCGAATAGACGTTGGCCGTGTCGAAGAAGTTGATGCCGTGATCGAGCGCCTGCTTGATGAAAGGCCGCGCGGCTTCGTCGTCGAGCGACCAGGGGTGCGTGCCGCGCGAGGGTACGCCATAACTCATACAGCCGAGACAGAGACGCGATACATCGAGGCCGGTGCGGCCGAGTTTCACATAATCCATCGTGTTGCTCCTATAGTGAAGCGCACAAACCCGCTGCGAGGGAAGGAAGTTCGATTATAGGGAAACGACGGCAAGCGCGTCGTCACGGGCCGCACCGCTTTCGATCGCTTCAATGCAAATGCGCCCGCGAAGCCACTTCGCGGGCGCATGAAGCCGAGTGCCGTGAACGACAGCCAACGCTCAATGCTGTACCGGGCGATACGGCGTCCACACGGGCGTGTCGGTATTCCAGTTGTCGAGTTCCGATGGTGTCATGATGTGCTCCTCGATGAAGAGGCGCGCAGTTTTGCGCCGCAAGCGCGCCGGGTTCTGAATCAACTTCTTCTAACTCGTTACTGGCCCTCCGCAACGCGCGTCACTTCGCCGTTCGTTCCTTCCTGCAACGCGATGCGCGCGGCTTGCGTCTGGCCGATCAGGCCTTTGTCCGGATACGAGGTGCGATTCAGTGAGGGCAGCGAGCCGTCGCGATACGCGGCGACCAGTTCGGCCTTGACCTCGGCGCGTGTCTTCGTGCTCGCGCTCGGCGACGGTTGCGTGTCATACGTTCCCGCGCGGCCGATACCGCCGCCGCCTTGCGCAAATGCCGGAACGCTGACGAGCAGTGACAGAGCGAGGCCTGCCAACAGATTGCGTTTCATGATTCACTCCTGTCGATTCATTGGCAGCGCGATGGCGCCGCGACAGGGTGAAATGTAGACGTCGACGCGGTATGGATAAATCGCGGTTTTGCGAAATGAATTGTCGCGATTCAGGAACAATCGCGAGCGAGGCTTCATCGGGGCCGTGCGATTGCACGGTTGCCGCGGCATTGGCGCCGCGGCTGGAATTCACTGTTTCACTTCCCGTACTTCATGCGACCCATTCGGTCATCACCGGCGTGTCGAGTGCCGGCGCGGACTCGCGCTGCTCGAATGTGCGCTTCGTGCAGGTGGCGTCGAGAGTGCCGCGTCCGCTCAGCAATGGGCAACGATCGAACAGCTCCGCGATCCAGTCTACGAAAACGCGGACTTTCGGCGACAGATGACGACTGTGCGGATAGACTGCCGAAATCGGCATCGGCAAGGGTTTCAAGTCCGGCAGTACTTCGACGAGCTGACCCGAGCCCAGATGCGGCAGCACCATGAAGCGCGCCGGCTGAATCAGGCCGAAGCCTTCGAGTCCGCAGGTCACGTAGGCATCCGCGTCGTTGACCGACACGATGCTTTTCATCTTCACTTCCACTTCGTTGCCGTTCACCAGGAACGCCCAGTCGAGCGTGCGTCCCGTGCGGCTCGAGAAGTAGTTGACGGCTTTGTGATTGTCGAGATCTTCGAGCGAAGCGGGCACGCCCGCGCGCTTGATGTAGTCGGGCGACGCGCAGGTCACGCCCTCGAACAGACCGATGCGGCGCGCGACCAGCGACGAATCCTGCAACGCGCCGACACGCACCACGCAATCGACACCTTCTTGCAGCAGATCGACGGGCCGGTCGGTCAGGCCCAGTTGCAGATCGATGTCCGGATAGCGCGTGTGGAATTCGCACAGCGACGGAATGACGAGCAGACGGCCAATCGAGCCCGGCATGTCGATGCGTAGCTTGCCGTGCGGCTTCTTGTTGCCGCTCTGGAAACTCGCCTCGGTCTCTTCGACATCCGCGAGGATGCGCACGCAGCGCTCGTAGTACGCGGCGCCATCGGGCGTCAGCGACAGACGGCGGGTGGTCCGGTGCATCAGCCGCGTGCCGAGAAACGCTTCGAGGTTCTGAATAATCGTAGTAACCGATGCGCGCGGCAGGTCGAGCGTTTCCGCTGCGCGGGTAAAGCTGTTGGTGTCGACGACGCGCGTGAACACTTGCATGGCCTGAAGCCGGTCCATTGCAAACCTCCAGAAGGGGCTGGTGCACAGGCGGGAATGGAGTCCGCGAAAACAATCACATCGGGATTGTTCAAAGGCACCGAATTGTGTTGCCGGATTATAGGCATTTATTTGCGAGTCTGCCGAACCCACAATTCGCACCATTGAAGTTCTATGCGCATTTGCGCGGCTCGACATGGATGCATTCAAATCGCCGTACCCGCCTTTTTCCACCGGCGTTTCCGCCGAAGACACTGGCGCTGAGGCCAATGACCCGACACTTGAAGTCACCGACGTGGATATCGATGGGTACGCTCAACCCATTACGTTGCGGCTGTATCGGCTGACGAAAAAAACCGCGTTGCCGGTACTGCTTTATTTTCACGGCGGCGGTTTTACGAAGGGTTCGATCGAGTGCGCGGACTTCGCCGCGCGGTATTTCGCAGAACATTTACCGGCGCTCGTGGTGTCGGTCGGCTATTCGCTCGCGCCGCGGTTTCCGTTTCCAGCCGCGCCGGAAGACGCGCATCGCGCGGCGCTGTGGGTGCAGACGCGGGCGCGGGCGTTTGGTGGCAATAGCAGAAAGATCGGCGTGGCGGGCCATGACGCGGGCGGCCAACTCGCCAATTGTCTCGCGTTCATCGCGCGCGATCGTGGCGACGTGCCGATCAGCGCGCAGGCGCTGTTCGGCCCTATGCTGGATCCGAGCCTGACGCGGCTCGGCGACGAGCGGCGGCTCGGTTCCGACATCACCGCGCGCGAGTGCGCCGCGTGTTATCGCGCGTATCTGCCGCAAGCGTCTCAGCGCATGCATCCGTATGCGGCGCCGCTCGAATCGTCGCGGCTCGCCGGCTTGCCGGCCACGCTGATCGCGACCGCGCAGAACGACGTGCTGCACGTCGAGGCCGAGAAGTATGCAAGCAATCTGATCGACGCGGGCGTGCAGACCCAGGTGGTGCGCTTTCCGAGCGTGTCGCACGCGGCGCTCGCCGATCATCCGCCCGCTTTGCAGGAAGCGGTGCGCTTTTTCCAGTGGCGCTTCGACGCGCGCGCTCATCGATAAACAGAAATTCAATCAACGATACCGGGAGCTACACATGACTATCCTTCCTCTTTCCCGCCGCCGCGTGGCGTTAGCCGCCGTGGTCGTCGTCGTACTTGCCGGGCTTGGCACGTTCGGCGCGATTCGTGTCGATGCGAGCTCGCCGGCCGCACCCACCATCGTGCCGGAAGTGGACGTGGCGACCGTCGTGCAGAAGACGATCACCGACTGGCAGTCCTATTCGGGCCGTCTCGAAGCCGTGCAGAAAGTGGACGTGCGTTCGCAGGTGCCGGGCACGATCGTGTCAGTGAACTTCAAGGACGGCGCGCTCGTGAAGCAGGGCGACACGCTGTTCGTGATCGATCCGCGTCCGTACGCGGCCGAAGTCGATCGCGCGCAAGCGCAACTCGCGGCCGCGCAGGCACGCACCGGCTACACGCAAAGCGACTGGGAACGCGCGCAACGGCTGATCGTCGACAACGCGATCGCCAAACGCGACTACGACGAGAAGCAGAACGCCGCGCGCGAGGCGAGCGCGAACCTGAAGGCCGCGCAAGCCGCGCTGGAAACCGCGCGCATCAATCTCGGCTACACGAAGATCGTCGCGCCGGTGTCGGGCCGCGTGTCGCGCGCGGAGATCACGGTCGGCAACGTGGTGTCGGCGGGCGCCAGTTCGGTGCCGCTGACGACGCTCGTCTCGGTGTCGCCGATCTACGCGTCGTTCGACGCGGACGAGCAGACCTACTTGCAATACCTGAGCCGCGCGAAGGACGGCAGCAAGGTGCCGGTCGAACTCGGTCTCGCCGATGAATCCGGCTACTCGCGCAGCGGCACGATCGAGTCGGTCGACAACCGGCTCGACACGTCGTCGGGCACGATCCGCGTGCGCGCGAGGTTCGACAACGCGGACGGCGCGCTGATTCCGGGCCTCTACGCGCGCCTCAAGGTGGGGGGCAGCGCACCGCATCCGGCGCTGTTGATCGACGATGCCGCGGTCGGCACCGACCAGGACAAGAAGTTCGTGCTGGTCGTCGATCAGGGCAACCACGTCGTTTATCGCGGGATCACGACGGGTTCGATGCAAGGCAATCTGCGCGTCGTCAAGGACGGTTTGAAGCCGGGCGATCGGATCGTCGTCAACGGCGTTCAGCGTGTGCGTCCCGGCGATACGGTCCGAGCGCACATGGTGCCGATGACGACCGACGACGACCCGAACAGCGCAGCGCTCGCGCAGTCGCGTGCCAAGGCCGAGGCCGGCGCGAAAGGCAATTCGTGAGCCGCATGCTCCAACGCGCATGCTCCAACGTTAAGAGCTTCCAATGAACATATCCAAATTCTTCATCGATCGCCCGATCTTCGCAGGCGTGCTATCGGTATTGATCCTGCTCGGGGGCATCATCTCGCTGTTCAAGCTGCCCATTTCCGAGTATCCGGAAGTGGTGCCGCCTTCGGTGGTGGTGCACGCGCAGTATCCGGGCGCGAATCCGAAGGTGATCGCCGAGGCGGTCGCCGCGCCGCTCGAAGAGCAGATCAATGGTGTCGAGAACATGTTGTACATGCAGTCGCAGGCCAATAGCGACGGCAATCTGACGCTGACCGTCACGTTCAAGCTCGGCACCAATCCCGACCTCGCGACGCAGCTCGTGCAGAACCGCGTCAATCAGGCGCTGCCGCGTCTGCCGGATGACGTGCAGCGGCTCGGCGTGACGACGATCAAGAGTTCGCCGACGCTGACGATGGTCGTGCACCTGATCTCGCCGAACGATCGCTACGACATGACGTATCTGCGCAATTACGCGCTGCTCAACGTGAAGGATCGGCTCGCGCGGATTCAGGGGGTCGGCGAAGTGCAACTGTGGGGCTCGGGCGATTACGCAATGCGTATCTGGCTCGACCCGCAGAAAGTCGCGCAGCGCGGTCTCACGGCGACCGAAGTCGTCAACGCGATCCGCGAGCAGAACATCCAGGTCGCGGCCGGTGTGATCGGTGCGTCGCCGTCGGTGCCGGGCACGCAGTTGCAGTTGTCGGTGAATGCGCGCGGCCGTTTGAAGACCGAGGGCGAATTCGGCGACATCATCGTGAAGACCGCGCCCGACGGCGGCGTGACCTATCTGCGCGATATCGCCCGGATCGAGCTCGCGGCGTCGGAATATGGCCTGCGTTCGCTGCTCGACAACAAGCCCGCGGTTGCGCTCGCGATCAACCAGGCGCCGGGTGCGAACTCGCTCGCGATTTCAGAGCAGGTGCGCGCGGCGATGAAGGAACTCGCCGAAGACATGCCGGCCGGCGTCGAATACCGGATCGTCTACGACCCGACGCAGTTCGTGCGTTCGAGTATCGAGGCGGTGATCCATACGCTGCTCGAAGCGATCGCGCTGGTCGTGATCGTCGTGATCGTGTTCCTGCAGACGTGGCGCGCGTCGATCATTCCGTTGATCGCGGTGCCGGTGTCGATCGTCGGCACGTTCTCGCTGCTGCTTGCGTTCGGCTTCTCGATCAACGCGTTGTCGCTGTTCGGCATGGTGCTCGCGATCGGCATCGTGGTCGACGATGCGATCGTCGTGGTGGAGAACGTCGAGCGCAACATCGGAAGCGGGCTCAGTGCGCGCGAGGCGACCTACAAGGCGATGCGCGAAGTGAGCGGGCCGATCATCGCGATTGCGCTGACGCTCGTCGCCGTGTTCGTGCCGCTCGCGTTCATGACGGGTCTCACGGGCCAGTTCTACAAGCAGTTCGCGATGACCATCGCGATCTCGACGGTGATTTCGGCGTTCAATTCGCTGACGCTGTCGCCGGCGTTGTCCGCGCTGCTGCTGCGCAGCCACGGCGAGAAGGAAGACTGGCTGACGCGTCTGATGAACCGTGTGCTCGGCGGCTTCTTCAAGCGTTTCAACAAGGTCTTTCATCGTGGTTCGGAAGCCTACGGCCGCGGCGTGACCGGCGTGCTGCGTCGCAAGGGCGCGATGCTCGCGGTGTACGCGATCCTCGTCGGTGCAACCGTATTGATGGCGCGGGTCGTGCCGGGCGGCTTCGTGCCCGCGCAGGACAAGGAGTATCTGATCGCGTTCGCGCAGTTGCCGAACGGTGCGTCGCTCGATCGCACGGAGAGGGTGATCCGCGATATGAGCGCGATCGCGCTGAAGCAGCCGGGCGTGGAAAGCGCGGTGGCCTTCCCTGGTCTGTCGGTGAATGGCTTCACGAATAGTTCGAGCGCGGGCATCGTGTTCGTCACGCTGAAGCCGTTCAAGGAGCGCGGCAACAAGAAGCTTTCGGCAGGCGCGATTGCCGGTGCGCTGAACCAGCAGTACGGCGCGATCAAGGACTCGTTCGTCGCGGTGTTCCCGCCGCCGCCGGTGCTCGGGCTCGGCACGCTCGGCGGCTTCAAGATGCAGCTCGAAGATCACGGCGCGCTCGGTTACGCGGAACTCAACAAGGCTGCCGAAGCATTCGTGAAGCGCGCGGCGCAAACGCCCGAACTTGGGCCGACCTTCTCCAGCTATCAGATCAACGTGCCGCAACTGAACGTCGATCTCGATCGCGTGAAGGCGAAGCAGCTCGGCGTGTCGGTCACGGACGTGTTCGACACGATGCAGATCTATCTGGGCTCGCTGTACGTGAACGACTTCAACCGCTTCGGTCGCGTGTATCAGGTGCGCGTGCAGGCGGATGCGCCGTTCCGTCAACGCGCCGACGACATCCTGCAACTGAAGACGCGCAACGCGGCGGGCGAGATGGTGCCGTTGTCGTCGCTCGTCACGGTGACGCCGACCTACGGACCGGAGATGGTGGTGCGCTACAACGGCTACACGGCCGCCGACATCAACGGCGGCCCGGCGCCCGGCTTTTCGTCGGGACAGGCGCAGGCCGCGGCCGAACGCGTGGCCGCCGAGGTGCTGCCGCGCGGCGTGAAGCTCGAGTGGACCGACCTCACGTATCAGCAGATCCTCGCCGGCAATGCGGGCATGTGGGTGTTCCCGATCAGCGTGCTGCTGGTGTTCCTCGTGCTCGCCGCGCTGTACGAAAGCCTGACGCTGCCGCTCGCCGTCATCCTGATCGTGCCGATGAGCGTGCTGTCCGCGCTGACCGGCGTGTGGCTCACCGGCGGCGACAACAACATCTTCACGCAGATCGGTTTGATGGTACTGGTGGGCTTGTCCGCGAAGAACGCGATCCTGATCGTCGAGTTTGCGCGTGAGCTCGAACACGACGGACGCAGTCCGCTGCAGGCCGCGATCGAAGCGAGCCGTCTGCGTCTGCGGCCGATTCTGATGACGTCGATCGCCTTCATCATGGGCGTGGTGCCGCTGGTGTTGTCGAGCGGCGCGGGCTCGGAGATGCGTCACGCGATGGGCGTCGCGGTGTTCTTCGGCATGCTCGGCGTCACGCTGTTCGGCCTGATGCTGACGCCGGTGTTCTATGTGGTGCTGCGTTCGCTCGCGGGCGGGGACGATTCACGTCGCGCAGAAGGATGCGCCGCGCTACGGCGCGCCCGTTACGGACGCCTGAGGAGAAAACAACAATGAAACGCTTTGAATCTCGCTTTGAATCTCGCTTTGTATCTTTGCGCGGATGGGGCCGCGCGGCCGCGAGCGGTTTGCTGATCGCCCTGCTGGCCGCTTGTTCGGTCGAGCCGACGTACAAGCGGCCCGACGTCGATACGCCGGCGGCGTTCAAGGAAGCGCCCGCGATGGCGACGTCGGCTGCGGCGGCGTCAAGCGTGGCGGCTGGTTCGGCCGCGCCGGCGCAAAACACCGGCACGTGGAAGCCGGCCCAGCCCGCCGACGACGCCCTGCGTGGCGAATGGTGGAAGGTGTTCGGCGACCCGCAGCTCGACGCGCTCGAAGAGCAGGCCGCCGCCGCGAACCAGGACCTGAAGGCCGCAGCCGCGCGCGTGCAGCAGGCGCGTGCGGTCACGCAGGCGGCGAAGTCCGACTGGTTCCCGAAGCTCGACGCGGGCTTCGGCCCGACCCGGGAGCGTGCGTCGGCGGCGTCGCAATTCCTGCCGGACAGCGCGGGCGGCACGACGGGCACGATCTGGCGCGCGCAGGTCGGCGCGTCGTATGAGGCCGATCTGTTCGGGCGGGTCAGCTCGAACGTGAACGCGTCGCGCTCGGACGAACAGCAGAGCGAAGCGCTGTTTCGCTCGGTGCAACTGTCGTTGCAGGCCGATGTCGCGCAGAACTACTTCCAGTTGCGCGAGCTCGACACCGACCAGGATCTGTATCGCCGCACCGTCGCGTTGCGCGAGGACACGCTGAAGCTCGTCGAGCGGCGCTTCAAGGAAGGCGATATCAGCGAGCTGGATCTGTCGCGCTCGCGTAACGAGCTCGCGAGCGCGCGTGCCGATGCGGTCGGCGTCGCGCGGCAACGGGCGGCCTCGGAGCATAGCCTCGCGATTCTGCTCGGCAAGCCGCCCGCGGATTTCTCGTTCGCGGAACAACCGCTCGCGCCGGTGGCGGTGCGCGTGCCACCGGGTTTGCCGTCGGCGCTGCTCGAACGCAGGCCGGACATCGCGGCAGCCGAACGCGCGATGCAGGCAGCGAATGCGCGCGTCGGGCTCGCGAAGTCGGCGTTCTTCCCGAAGCTCGACATCACGGGCGCGTTCGGCTTTGAATCGGCGACGCTCGGCGATTTGTTCATGTGGTCGAGCCGCGCGTTCATCCTCGGTCCGCTCGCGGGTACCGCGCTGACGGTGCCGATCTTCGACGGCGGCCGCCGCAAGGCCAATCTCGCGCAGGCCCGTTCGAAGTACGACGAGGACGTCGCGCAATATCGCCAGCAGGTGCTCGTGGCGTTCCGTGAAGTCGAGGACAATCTTGCCGATCTGCGCTTGCTCGACGATCAGATGCGCGAGCAGAACGACGCGGTCGATGCGTCGCAGCGCGCGGCGCATCTGTCGCGCACGCAGTACACGGAGGGCGCGGTCAGCTATCTCGACGTGATCGATGGCGAGCGGCAGGTGCTGCAGTCGCAATTGCAGGCGAGCCATCTGGCGGGCACGCAGGCGGTCGCGACCGTGAATCTGATTCGCGCGCTCGGTGGCGGTTGGGGCGATGTGACGGCGGGGGATACGGCGGTGGGGGCGGCGCCGGTGCCGGTTGGTGCTTCCGGCGGCGCGGCCGGAGCCGCATCGGTTTCAGCGCAGCAGCAGGTGGCGAAGCGCTGAATTCCTGAGCCTGTTGGCAAGCGCTTCATCGACCTCATCAACGACGCTTGGCATTCTCGGCGCGACGGTGATGCCGCATAACCTGTATCTGCACTCGTCGATCGTGCAGACCCGCACGGTGAAGCGCGATCCGGCCAGGATCCGCTCGGCGATCGGCATGTCACGCATCGACACGATTGCATCGCTCGTGATCCCGGCGCTGATCGGTGTGCAGATGCTCGGCAATGGCGCGGTTGGCCAACTGCTCGTCGCGAGTCAGGTCGTGCTGAGCCTGCAACTGCCGTTCGCGCTGTATCCGCTGATCCGCATGACGAGCGACCGATCGCTGATGGGCGAATTCGCCAACACGCTGCCGACGCGCCTGCTCGTGTGGACGCTGTTTGTTGCGATCAGTGCGGCGAATCTGTGGCTCGTTGCCCACACGGTGGGGCTGGCCGGTTGATCTGAACGACCGGCCTTCGGCACGCCGGTTTGCCCGGCGCGAAGGCGAAAAAAATCCGCGCAGTTCAATTACTGCGCGGAATCATGTGAGCTTCGGTTTGAATCGGGTCGAGCGCGTCTCGCGACGGCGAATCGATCGGTCAAGCGGCCTGCGCAACCTGCGCCGCATCGAGCGCTTCCCGGCGCGCGGCTGCTGCCTTCTTCGTTTTGCCGGCACGCGACGGCGGCTGGCAGGCGCCGCACACGACGTTGTGCTGCAGGTCGTGCTTGTGCGCGACGAACTTGCCGGTACAGCGGCAGCATCTGGTCAACTGCAGGATGTCGGCGTCGAAGAAAACGCACGAGCGTCCAGGCGCGCGTCAGATCGAGCACCGGCTCGGTTTCGCTGTGCTGACAGTGTTCGAGATACAGCCGATAGCCCTTGGTCAGCGCATCCAGATGCGAGCAGCGCGCTTCGTTCTTGAGGAACAGGTACGTGTTGTAGAACAGCGACGCGTGAATGTTCGCGAGCCACGTCATGTACCAGTCCGCCGAGAACGGCAGCATGCCCTTGGGCGGCGATACGCCCTTGACCTCGCGATACAGGCGGATCATACGGTCGCGCGACAGCGTCAACTCGCTCTCGAGCACCTGCATGCGGGCGCCGAGCTCGATCAGTGCGATCGCGCGAAATACTTCCTGTGCATCTTCGGTCAGGCTTCGCTTGAGCATTGCAGTCCCCTCGATCAGGCAAATTGCTCGGCGGGCTGGCCTGCAAGCAGGATCGCCGTGTGGGTCGGTGCAATTGCGGTGTGCTTCGTCGTTTGGGTCAACGCCGACAGCATCGCGTGGTCGTTGAAGCGGAAGAAGCACAAAAGCTGGTCGGAAGCGGCCAGCTTGACGATTTGCGCGAGCGACAGCCCGGCAAGCAAGTCAGCCAGTTCCGACGACAGTCCCAGCCGGAACATTCCGACCGGTTTGTCCTCGCGCAACATGCGTTGCGCGAGCATGATGTAAGACAAGTTGATCTCGCGGATTGAATCCAGCGTCTCGCTGCTACGGTCCATTTTGTCTGTTTCCGAAGCCCCGAATTACTATGTCGGCTTTGCGCCGTTATGTCTTTTCTGCCTCGCCGGCAACGTGGCCTCCGGCTATATGTTGCTACCTGCTACAGACAGCGAACATTTGATACAAGACGTTACATTTCGTAACAGCTCGGACGAATTGTATGAAGGCTAAAACGAGAAATCAACCCTTCTCAAAAAAATATCTCAAAAAACTACATCATTTTTCGGTAAGTTTTTCACGCCATTGTAATGAATGATGCCAAGTGAATTTATAGCCTTTTGACACTGGCTTCTGATCCATGAAAACCCTTGCTGGATGGGAAGTCTGCGCGATTGTCAGAGGCGTGCGTCCGCATCGCGCGGCGATCGGTAAACTTGTTTTGGATTAGAAAGGAACAGATAGCGATGGAATATACGGTAATAAATACTCGTGCTGGGTGGCGCGTGAGGGGCGGATGGAGCCTGTAACCGTATGAAGCGTCCCCCGTTACAAACTACGCAAACGAGGGCCGGATTTGTAACGGCTCGATGAGGAAGGGCAGCCGGTCTGTCGCACGCGTTCGACCCCGAGACCGAACAGCGGTCGCAGACGCGTACCGATCACGTTGCGCACGGAGGCTGCGAGAAGCCAGTGCCGTGCAGGCTGTCTGACACGATGTCGGTGCGATAGGACGACATTACAACGTTGACGAGGGGCCGGGAATGGCCGCAAGGAGGCGTCGTCAATGATTCCCGGGGGCGCTACGCGAGGAATCGCGCCATCAGATCCTCGTCATGGAACACCCCGTCGACGTTCAAGG
Organism: Paraburkholderia sp. MM5496-R1; assembly: GCF_050436205.1. Classification (NCBI taxonomy): domain Bacteria; kingdom Pseudomonadati; phylum Pseudomonadota; class Betaproteobacteria; order Burkholderiales; family Burkholderiaceae; genus Paraburkholderia; species Paraburkholderia sp. MM5496-R1. The sequence goes on along the minus strand of NZ_JBNDLT010000003.1, from coordinate 386,488 downwards.
CGCCGACTTCGCACCCATATTTGCGAAAGCCGAGCGATTCATACAGCCTGCGCGCCACGTCGTTGCGGCTACCCACGGTTAGCTGCACCTGTCGCAAACCGTCGACGCGCGCCGCGCGCGTCAGCAACTCGCCGAGCAGCGCGCGCCCGACCCCACGACCAGCCGCTTCCTGTGCGACATACATGCCGACCACGTTCGCCTTGTGCCGCTCCTTGTGGGCTTTATTACGCAGCAGACCGACGACGCCGATCAGCGGAGCGTCGGCCGACGCATACGCGCCAAGCAGAAACGTACCTTCCGTCTCCGAGCCCTGCAGTGTCGCGTCATGCTGCCCGGCGCCTTTCGCCAGCGCTTCGTCGTGGCTTTGTCCGAACGAAGCGGGGTGCGCCTTCAGCCCGCGCAGACGAAGCTGGAAATAGGCGTCCCGGTCGGCGGGTCCGAGTTGGCGGATCAACAGGGTGTCGGCGTTGACGGACATCTCACTTATTCGTGGCGAGTGGAGTGGAGGTACGCGAGCGGCTAGCCGCGCTGGTGTTCGGCAAATTCGCGCAGCGCCGACGCGGTTTGCTGATCCGCCGGAAAGAACGCCTCGATGGCGAGTTCCGACAGCGTAACGTCCACGGGCGTGCCGAACACCGTGGTGGTGCTGAAAAACGACAGCACGCCAAGCGGCGTACGCAGCCGCAATGGCACGGCGATCTGGTTGAGGACTGCATCGTCCAGCGTCGAGGCGTCTGCGTCCGGCGGCGCGGGGTAGCCGGCCAGTTCGTCGCGCAGTGCGCTCAGCGTGTCGTCGCCGCTGACGTCGATCTGCCGTTGCAGGCGGCCCAGCACATGCTCGCGCCACGCATGCCAGTTGACGATCGACGCCGCAATGCCTTGCGGATGCAGACTCAGGCGCAGTGCGTTGACCGGTGGCTTCAACAGTTCGGGACTCGCGCCGCTCAACAACGGCGCAATCGCATTGTTGGTCGCGACGATGGTCCAGTGCCGGTCGATCGCGAGGGCCGGGTAGGGCTCATGTCCTTTGAGCACCAGTTCGACGGCTTCGCGCGCGGCGGCGAGCTGCGGGTCGGAGAGGGCACGTTCGCGAAACAGCGGCGCGTAACCGGCCGCGACGAGCAGAGCATTGCGCGCGCGCAACGGCACGTCGAGGCGCTCGGCGAGATGCATGACCATTTCCCGGCTCGGTAGCGCGCGCCCCGATTCGACAAAACTCAGATGGCGGGTCGAAATGTCAGCCTCCGTGGCGAGCAGCAACTGACTCATGCGCCGCCGCTGACGCCATTCGCGGAGAAGTTCGCCGACCGCCCGAGTGCCGATCGGCGCGGATGATGGAGCCGCTTGTGCAATAGAGAGTGTGTTCATGCCACCGATCATAGTCAAAGCGTGCAAGCAATCGATTACCTGAGAGGTAATGCCCCGCCAATTTCAGTCAACGAGACGCGTGCCCGGCTCAGGCGGGAGCCAGGCGCAACGGCACGGCGGTGAATTTGACGCCGATCGCACTCGCCAGTTTGAGGACCGTGTCCATGCGTGGCTTGGAGCCGGGCGCGAGTGTCTTGTAGAGGCTTTCGCGGCCCAGGCCCGCTGCCGCGGCGATCTTCGTGATGCCGCGTGCCTTGGCGATATCCGCGATGGCGGCGAGCAGCAGATCGGAGTCGCCTTCGTCGAGGGCGGCGTTCAGATAGGCCGCGACCATTTCGTCGTTGTCGAGGTACTTCGATGCATCGAAGCGTGCCGTTTTGATCTTGCTCATGACCGTTCCTTTCTGATGGTTGTCCACATTGCTCCGGCATGCCTGATATCCGCCTGCTGCGTGGACTTGTTACCCCCGCAGAGCAGCAGATACATCATGCGTTCCTCGCGCGCGTAGTAGACCCGGTAACCCGGCCCGCAATCGATGCGCATCTCGAACACGCCGTTTTCCAGCAACTTCGCGTCGCCGAAAAGCCCGCGTTCCGCGCGGCGGATCCGCACGAGAATTTGCGCCTTCGCCTTGAGGTCGGTGAGGCCGTGAAGCCAACGGTCGAACTCTTCGGTGCGGTTGATCGTGTACACGCGCGGTGTTTCGATCTGCGGATGATTGTATCTCCGGGGATACGGTCGTGCAAGCGCGAAAAGCGTCTCGATAAAGCGGTCCAAGCGGCCCTCCTGTTCATTGCATTGCCCGCCTCGCGATGTCGTCGGCGGGCTTCGATGAGTCACTTGAGGTTAGCGGTGCGAAGGTTTTTTGACGACTCGGCCGAATGACCTATTTGGCGAGAAAAACAGTGAAAAGCGCTGCGTGACAGCGAAGGCTGCATCCGCTTGATTACCTCTCACGTAATCGACGCAATGCACGCGAGCCGTCAATCTTCATTCCGAGCCCGCCGCATGCGATGCGTATGCCGCGCGAAGTGCTCAGTCCTGTCAATCGAGGAGTTTGAAATGAATGCGCATACCGATTTGATCGACCGTTATTTCGATACCTGGAACGAGATCGACGGCGCGCGTCGTCGCGAGTTGATCGCGGCAACGTGGAGCGCCGATGCCGACTATCGCGACCCGCTGCTGGCGGGCGCGGGCCACGATGGCATCGACGCCATGATCCGCGCGGTGCATGAGCGTTTTCCGCATCACACGTTTCGCCGTACGACCGACGTCGACGGCTTCGCGAATCGCCTGCGCTTCTCGTGGGCACTGACGACCCCCGCGGGCGAGGCGATCGTGAAGGGCTCGGACTTCGGCGTGGTGGACGCGCATGGGCGTCTGCAAGCGGTCACCGGTTTTCTCGACGAAACCCCCGGCGCCGCCTGAGGCGTCTTTCACGGAGACGATCATGCATGAGCCCGCCGCTGCCAAGCCCGCACAAGTCCATCTCGCGTTGCTGCGCGTCGCGGCCGCGCTCGATGCGTTATCGAGCGCGATCGCCGGTTTCGCGCTGCTCGGCGGCGCGCGGGCGTTCATGTTCATCGCACTGCTCGGTTGGCGCGAGCCGGTGCTCGGCGGCGCGGGGCTCGTGCTGCTCGCTTTGGTCGGATGGCTGCGCTGGCAATGCGGTGCGAGCGCAGCGCCGCAAGACGTCCGGCGCGCTTGCTACAATCGATCGTCGTGCGGATGAAGCGTGACACGCATCGTCTTGCGCAAAGCTCACGACCTCACCCCCTCAGCATGTTCCCAACCGAACGACCTGGAGACCCCGTGCTGAAAAATCTGGACCCGCTACTGAACGCCGATATCCTGCACGCGCTGCGCTCGATGGGCCACGGCGACGAGCTCGTGATCTGCGACGCCAACTTCCCGGCCGACGCCGTCGCGCGCGATACCGTGCTCGGCAAGCCGCTGCGTCTCGACGGCGTCAGTTCGCCGCGCGCGATCCGCGCGGTGTTGTCGGTGCTGCCGCTCGACACCTTTATCGAGCATCCCGCGTCGCGCATGGAAGTGGTTGGCGAGCCGCACACGATTCCCGCGGTGCAGCGCGAAGCGCAAGCCGAGGTCAACGCGGGCGAGGGGCGCGAGGTGCCCTTCGTGTCGATCGAGCGGTTCGCGTTTTACGAGCGTGCGCGCCAGGCATACTGTGTGATCGCGACGGGCGAGGAGCGCGGCTACGGCTGCTTCGTATTCACGAAAGGCGTGTTGCTCGCGCCGGACGCGCCACGCGTATAGTCGCTACCACCTTTCTCGATTCATCACGACAAACCCATGAGCTTCCAGCTAGCCAGTCTCGATCATCTCGTTCTGAACGTCGCCGACGTCGAAGTGAGCGCGGCGTGGTACGCGCGGATGCTCGGCATGCGACGCACCGAGTTCGCGTCGCGCACCGGCACGCGCGTGGCGATGAACTACGGCAATCAGAAGATCAATCTGCGTCCCGCGTCGGCCGATACCGTCGCCTGGTTCACGTCGCGCGAGGCGGTGCCGGGCACGGCGGACCTGTGCTTCGTGACCACCGCAAGCCCGGACGACGTCAAGGCGCACTGGCTTGCGCAAGGCGTCGCTATCGAGGCGGGGCCGGTGGAGCGCGACGGCGCGCGCGGCAAGATGACCTCGGTGTATTGCCGCGACCCGGACGGCAACCTGATCGAGGTCGCCACGTATCCGTCAGCTTGAGCGGGCTTGGAAATCGCGGCCATTGCTCATATGCTCAGGGGCGAGGCGGGGAACTGAGCCCGTCCATTCGGGTCTGCTGCTTATTCATTACAGGAGTCCCCCCATGTCGCGTCCCGTCGATTTCGGCATTATTTTCATCGCCCGTCTTGCGCTTTCCGTGCTGTTCCTGTGGAGCGGGGTGATGAAACTGCTGGGCTATGCGGGCTTCGTCGGCTACCTGCATTCGAAAGGTGTGCCGTTCGTGCAGATCGCCGCGCCGATCGCAACCGCGATCGAGGTGCTCGGCGGCCTGCTGCTCGTGGTCGGCTTCAAGGTACGGCCGCTCGCGCTGGTCATGGCGGCGTATACGGTCGCGACGGCGGTGCTCGGCCACGACTTCTGGAATATCACCGACCCTGCGTTGCAGCACGATATGGTGATTCATTTCTGGAAGAACATCGGAATCGCGGGCGGTTTCCTGCTGCTGTTCGTTACCGGCGCGGGGCGTCTGAGCATCGACAACGCGCGCGCACCCCGCAGCGGACTCGGCGGGCTGTAAAGCGTGAGCGCGCGCAGTCGGCGCGGCCCGCATCCTGCTACACAGCAGGATTTCCAATCCGCGCCAATCATGGGAGCAGATGATGATTCAGAACTTCGAGCAAATGATCGGCGGCAAGCTCACGCAACTGTGCGCGAGTCTCGGCGAAGGGCCGACGCCGCATCGTGTGATCATCAGCCTCGCCGAGTCGGCGAAGACGCTGGTGGTTCTGGATGCGTCCGGATTCATCGGCACGCTGAAGGCGGACATCGAGGACCCGGAAAAGCTGCTCGCGGATGCGATCGCCAAAGCGCGCAACGAAGGCCTGATCGAGCGCGCAATCGCTACCGGCACGATTCAGGAGGCGTCGCTGTAGGCGCCTGCATTACACACCGCTTACTTACTCGCGGCGCTCGCGCCGCGCGCAGACGATGCCGCCGCGTGCGGCTCCGGATGCACGAAACACGCGAGCACGAGACCCAGCACCAGCAGTCCCACCGAAATAGCCGTCGCCGCTTGCATCCCCGGCACGATCTGCGTCGCGGCCGCACCGCCTGCGAGCGCGCCGAAGGCCGCCACACCCACCGCGCCGCCGGCCTGGCGCGCCGTGTTCAATACCGCCGACGCCGTGCCCGCGCGCCGCGCTTCGGTCGATGCGAGCACCGCCGTGGTCATCGCCGGCACCGCGAGTCCCATGCCCGACGGAATCAGCAAAAACGGCAGCAGCAGGCCAATCAGCGGCGTCTCGGCGTCGACGAGATGCAGCAGACCATAGCCGAGACCGGCCGTGATCGCGCCGAGGATCATCGGCACGCGCACTCCCAGGCGGCCGATCACCCAGCCGCTCGCGACGTTCGAGATCAGGAAGCCGCCCGTCAGCGGCAGGAACGCGAGGCCCGCCTGCAACGGCGTGTAGCCGCGCACGCGCTGCAGGTAAAGGCTCAGCACGAACACCATGCCGTAATAGGTCAGATTCACGCAGATGCCGAACAGCACCGCCGCGCTGAACGTGCGCGTGCCGAACAGCGACAGCGGCAGCATCGGGCGCACGACGCGCGCTTCGACGAACACGAACGCACCCGCCGCCAGCAGCGCCAGCACGAAGCCGCCGGCGACCAGCGGATGCGCGAGCCCGAGCGGCCGCCATTCGATCACCGCGGCGACGAACGCGGTTAGCGCGACGATCGCGAGACACTGGCCGCCGAGATCGATGCCGCGTGGCGTCGCGCCGGTATTGCCGCGAGCGGCGGCCGGCACGCCGCGTTGCGAGGTTTGCGGACGCGGAATCCACAGCAGTGTCGCGAGCAGGCCGGCCGCGCAGATTGGTAGATTGACGAGAAAGATGCTGCGCCAGCCGAACGCCGCGATCAGCAGACCGCCAGCCACCGGCCCGGCCGCGATCGAAATCGCGCCGGAGGCGGTCCACAGGCCGACCGCGCGTGCCCGCAGCTTCGGTTCGTGGCCGAACGACTGGTTGAGCAACGCGAGCGAATTCGGCAGCATCGCGGCCGCGCCGATGCCCTGCACCGCGCGCGCGGCGATCAGCATCGGGGCATCGAGCGCGAGCCCGCAGGCCAGCGACGCGAGCGCGAACAGCACGATTCCGCACGCATACATGCGCCGCGCGCCGAAGCGGTCGCCGAGCGCGCCGGCCGACAGCATCAGCACCGCAAACGCGAGCGTGTATGCATCGACGACCCATTGCAGGCCCGCGACGTTCGCGTGCAGGTCCGCGCCGATCCGTGGCAACGCGATGTTGACGATGGTCACGTCGAGTTGCGTGACCACGAAGCCGACGCTGACGGTCGCGAGAACGCGACCGAGGGCGGGCGAAAAGGAGGGTGTGGATGAGTTCATGACTGCATCGTAAGCCCGATGCAGCGCGCCACGTTTCGGCGTGGCGTGAAGTATGGATGTCGCCGGATCAACGCGCCCGCGGCGCATCCTTGATGAACAGCGTGGTCAGCGCGCCCAGCACGCAGATCGCCGCGACGTACAGCGGCGCGGCCAGCGGGTTCGACTTCATCATCAGCGATACGGCGATCGGCGTCAGACCGCCGAACACCGCATACGCGACGTTGTACGAGAACGAGATGCCCGAGAAGCGCACCGCCGGCGGGAATCCGCGGACCATCACGAGCGGAATCGCGCCGATCACGCCGACGAAAAGTCCGGCCAGTGCATACAGCGGCACGAGCAGGGACGGATCGACGGCCAACTGGCGAAACATCACGTAGTACGTGATCGCAAGCGCAACACCGCCGACGAAAATCGTGCGACCCGCGCCAATGCGTCCGGCGATCGAACCCGCCACCACGCAGCCGATCGTCAGGCACAGCGTCGCGACACAGTTCGCGAGCAGCGCGGTGGCCGGCTCGATGTGAAATTGCTTTTGCAGCAGCGTCGGCGTCATCAGGATCACGACGACGATCGCCGCCGACAGCATCCAGGTGAGCAGCATCGACACGATCACCGCGCGGCCGTGATCGCGCAGTACGGCCTTCAGCGGCACTTCCGCGGCGATCGCCTTGCGTTGCTTCAGTTCGGCGAACACCGGCGTCTCGTGCAGCCAGCGGCGCAGATAGACCGAGAACATACCGAACACGCCGCCGATGAGGAACGGAACACGCCACGCATATTCGGAAATATCGGCCGGCGTGAAATGGCGATTGACCGCCGACGCAATCAGCGAGCCGAGCAGAATGCCCGCCGTGAGGCCGGCCGTCAGCGTGCCGCACGCATAGCCGACGTGCCGCCCGGGCACATGCTCTGCGACGAACACCCATGCGCCCGGGACTTCGCCGCCGACCGCCGCGCCCTGCATCACGCGGAACAGCAATAGCAGCACCGGCGCGAGCACGCCGATGCTCGCGTAGGTGGGCATCAGGCCCATCAGCAGCGTCGGCACCGACATCAGCAGCACGCTCAGCGTGAACATGCGCTTGCGGCCGAACAGGTCGCCGAAGTGCGCCATGATGACGCCGCCGAGCGGCCGCGCCAGATAACCGGCCGCGAAAATGCCGAAGGTCTGCACCTGACGCAGCCAGTCCGGCATCGCCGCCGGGAAGAACAGCTGGCCGATCGCCGGCGCGAAGAAAACGAAGATGATGAAGTCGTAGAACTCGAGCGCTCCGCCGAGCGCGGCGAGACCGAGTGTCTTGTAATCGCTGTGCCCAAGCGGGCGGGGGGTGACAGCCTGCGCTCCACCCAGATTTGTCGCTTGCATTGCCATGTCTTTTGATGAATTGTGAGCCACGCGGGAGACGCGTGGACATACGGCGGTCGTCGGGCGAGAAGTGCGGCAGGCGCTGGGTAGAGCACGGGACACGGGCGCGCCGTCCTGATAGGGCGGGCGCGCTGACGACGGAGGCCGGCGCGGATTTTACAGGATGAAAGCGGAAGTCCTGCGGAAGCGCCCAGTTGGGCGAAAAAAGCGGCGGAAAATCGGAATGCTCCGAAGGGAGGGACCGGGGTGCGGCTCGGAGAATGGCCTGCATGTCCTTGTCGAGAGTCTATCCCATGCGCGTTGCAGTTCTTCAGCGTGACCCCGTCATGCGTCAGTCCATTGAATCAAGTCTGGTGAGAGCCGGCCATTTCTGCGCGGCCTATGACGACGGCGTTGCGTTGTCGAGGTCGCTCGTGCGCTCCACGATGGATCTGCTGGTGCTCGACTGGCAGGATATGCGGCCCGCCGGCGCGGACCTGTTGCACTCGGTGCGCCGCGTGGCAGGCGAGCACGTGCCGATCATGTTCGTGTCGGACGACGGCTCGGAGGAAAGCATGGTGCGCGCGCTCGCCGGCGGTGCCGACGATTACCTCGCGTTGCCGCTGCGTGACGCCGAGTTTCGCGCGCGAGTCGCGGCGCTTCTGCGGCGCGCGTATCCGGAGCGTTTCAGCGCCGCGACCTGTTTCGAGATCGGCCCCTATTGCTTCGACACGATCCGCCGGGCGGTCACGCTGCGCGGCGAGCCGGTGTCGCTGTCGCCCACCCAGTACCGGATCGCGGCGCTGTTCTTTTCCAACGTCGATCGCGTGATGTCGCGCGACCATATCTTCGCGACGGTGTGGGGCCGCGAACTGCGCGAGTTCACGCGGACCATCGACAGTCACGTGTCACGGCTGCGTCTGCTGCTCGCGATCGAGCCGCACAATGGTTTCCGGCTGCAGCCGGTGTACAGAAGCGGCTACCGGTTGCTGCAGCTTCACGACCATGTGCTCAGGGAGTGAAGATTGGCAGTGGGCGCGTACGGCCTGAGGTCGCCAGGGCCAGGTATATGCTGAAATCCGCGTTGCAGCCCGTCGCGCTCGCCAGCGGTGTTCATTCTCCTTACGTGTCCGTATCGGTTAGCCGGGTTACCGGGTTTGCACCGACGGTCGTCGACGCCGCTACCGAATAGCGGGACGTTTCGCGCGCCGCGCGCGCGGCGGCTCACGCATCGCGCCGCTATGCCGAAATCGTCTCAATCCGCGCGTACGCGCACCAAGACCCGCCGGCCCGCGATTCCTACCATGGGCGACATGAAAACCCTCAACATCATCGACTCGCACACCGGCGGTGAGCCCACCCGCCTCGTGGTGTCGGGTGGCCCGGATCTGGGCAGCGGCACGCTCGCGCAACGGCTCGAGGTGTTCCGCACCCGCTTCGACGACTGGCGCGCCGGCATCGTTACCGAACCGCGGGGCTCGGACGTGGTGGTCGGCGCGTTGCTCTGCGAGCCCGACGATCCGACTTGCGCGGCCGGCGTGATCTTCTTCAACAACGTCGGCTATCTCGGCATGTGCGGGCACGGCACCATCGGGCTCGTCGTGTCGCTCGCGCACATGGGGCGGATCGGGCCGGGACGACACCGCATCGAAACGCCGGTCGGCATGGTCGAGGCGACGCTGAACGAAGACGGCGGCGTCGCGGTGCGCAACGTGCCCGCGTATCGCCACCGCAAGGCGGTGCAGGTCGACGTGCCAGGCTATGGCGCACTAACCGGCGACATCGGCTGGGGCGGCAACTGGTTTTTCCTCGTCGCCGAGCATGGGCACGAGCTCGAAGCCGCGAACATCGCGAGCCTGACGGCTTTCAGCTCGGCGATTCGCGACGCGCTGATCGCACGGAACATCACCGGCGCGAACGGCGCGCTGATCGACCATATCGAGCTGTTCGGACCGGGTTCGCGCGAGGACCTCGACAGCCGCAGCTTCGTGCTGTGTCCCGGCAATGCGTACGACCGCTCGCCGTGCGGCACCGGCACGAGCGCGAAGGTCGCGTGTCTCGCGGCCGACGGCAAGCTTGCCGAAGGCGCGGTGTGGCGCCAGGAGAGCATCATCGGCAGCGTGTTCGAGGCGAGCTATCGCACGGCGGGCGACGGCGTCCACGTGATTCCGACCATCACCGGTCACGCGCACATCATGGCCGAAGGGTGCCTGTGTTTCGACGAGCGCGATCCGTTCGCTTGGGGTATCCGGACCGCATGAGCCCGGACGCGCTGATCATCGGAGCGGGTATCGTCGGTGCCGCGTGCGCGGCGGAACTGGCCGCGCTCGGCATGCGCGTCGACGTGCTCGATGCGCAGCGCATCGGCGGCGGCGCGACGGCGGCCGGCATGGGCCATATCGTCGTGATGAACGACTCGCCCGCCGAATTCGCGCTGAGCCGCTATTCGCGCGAGCTTTGGCTCGAGCTCGCGCCGCAGCTGCGCGCGCGCGACGCGTTCGCGCGCTGCGGCACGCTGTGGGTCGCAGCCGACGACGAAGAACGGCAAGCCGCCCGCGCAATGCAGGCGGCGTTTGAGAGCCAGGGCGTCGCCGCGCAATTGCTGGACTCGGCCGAACTGCGCGCCTGCGAACCGGCGCTCGCACCGTCGATGGCGGGCGGCTTGCGCATCGAGCACGACAGCATCGTGTATGCGCCGACCGCCGCCGAATGGCTGCTCACGCAGTCGCCGCATGCGGCGAATATCAGCGTGCGACCTGGAGCGCCGGTCGCGTCGGTCGGTGCGGGTGGCGTGACCCTGGCGTGCGGCGAGCGCACCAGCGCGGCGCACGTGGTCGTCGCGAACGGCCTCGGGGCGGCGCAATTGTTGCCGTGGCTGCCGTTGCAGCCGAAGAAAGGCCATCTGCTGATCACCGACCGCTACCCGGGGCTGATCCGTCATCAACTGCTCGAACTTGGCTATATCAAGAGCGCGCATCACGCGACCGGCACGTCGGTCGCGTTCAACGTACAGCCGCGTCCGACCGGGCAACTGCTGATCGGCTCGTCGCGCCAGTTCGAAACAACCGATCCCGCCGTCGAGATGCCGGTGCTCGCCCGGATGCTGCAACGCGCCGCGCAGTATCTGCCGCGGTTGCCGGCGCTCAGCGGCATCCGCGCGTGGACGGGGTTTCGCGCCGCGTCGCTGGACGGCCTGCCGCTGATCGGACCGGCCGGCGAGTTCGCGCCCGACGTCTGCTCTGGCTCCGCATCCCGCCTATGGCTCGCGGTCGGCCACGAAGGGCTTGGCGTGACGACCTCGCTCGCGACCGCGAAACTGCTCGCGGCGCAGATCGCGGGCCATGCCGCGCCGATTCCGTGCGAACCTTATCTACCGGTGCGTTTTGCAGAGCAGGTGGCTCATGACCGACACTGACGCGGCCCGCATCCGTTTGACCGTCGACGGCCGCAGCATCGAAGTGAAACCCGGCACGACCATAGCCGCGGCGCTCGCGATCGCGGGTGTGCGCGGCTCGCGGCTGTCGGTCAAGGGCGAGCCGCGCGAAGCCTTGTGCGGGATGGGCGTGTGCCAGGAGTGCCGCGTCGCGATCGACGGTCGCGCGCACGCGCTCGCGTGCCAGACGCTATGCCGCGACGGCCAGCGCGTGCAGACACGAAACGGGACAGTACACGCATGACGCAGCACTTCGACATCGTGGTGATCGGCGGTGGTCCGGCCGGGCTCAATGCCGCGCGAGCGGCGGCGCAGGCGGGCGCGACTGTCGCGCAGATCGATGACAATCCGCGCGCCGGCGGCCAGGTCTGGCGCCAGGGGCCCGCCTATCCGCCTCAAGCAGCGTTGCAGGCGTTGCTCGCGGCGTTGCAATCGCAGCAAAACTTCACTTACTGGCCATCGACGCGCGTGATCGCGCCGCTCGGCGCGCAAGCCTTGCTGCTCGAATCCGCCGAACACGGCGGCGTGTCGATCACCTATGACAGACTGATTCTTGCGACCGGCGCGCGCGAGCGTCTTCTGCCGTTTCCCGGCTGGACCTTGCCCGGCGTGACCGGCGCGGGCGCATTGCAGGCGCTGATCAAAGGCGGCATGCCGGTGCGCGACGAACGGATCGTGATCGCCGGCAGCGGCCCCCTGCTGATGGCCGCGCTCGCCACCGCGCGAGAGGCCGGCGCGCGCGTGATCGCGGTGGTCGAGCAGGCATCGGCGGCCGAGGTCGCGCGTTTCGGCGTGTCGCTGCTGCGCGAGCCCGCGAAGCTGCGTCAGGCGATCGGCCTCACGCGCGGCTTCCCGGGACTGCGCTACTGGACCTGCAGCATCGTGAGCGAAGCCCGTGGCGCGCAGCGCGTGCAACAGGTGACGATCCGGCGCGGCGAACGCGAGGTGACGCTCGATTGCGACCGCGTCGCGTGCGGCTTCGGACTGCTGCCGAACGTCACGCTGGCCCAGGCGCTCGGCTGCGCGATCAACGACGCGGGCGAAATCGTCATCGACGACGGACAGCGCACCTCGCTCGAACGCGTTTATGCAGCGGGCGAGTGCACGGGCGTCGGCGGCGCTGAGCTCGCTGGCGCGGAAGGCGAGATCGCCGGTCTCGTGGCGAGCGGCGCGGCGAGCACGCAACGCGCCGCGCTGGCGGCGCTGGTCGCGCAACGCGCTCGCTGGCGGGGCTTTGGCGCGCGCGTCGCAGCGTCGTTCGCATTGGGCGAGGCCGCGCGCACGCCGCCCGCCGACGCGACGCTGTTGTGCCGTTGCGAGGACGTGAGCGTCGGCGAGGTGCGCCGCTGCGCCGACTGGCGTGACGCGAAACTGCAGACGCGCTGCGGTATGGGCCCTTGCCAGGGGCGCATCTGCGGGGCGGCCGCGAGCCTGTACTTCGGCTGGCCGGCCGCCGCGGCGCGTCCGCCGTTCAGTCCGGCGCAAATCGGCACGCTGATGAGCGCCGCCGAACCGCCGACTGCGGCGCCATGACGGCTCCGCGCTTACCCTCGGTAGATATTGGCGGGCGACGCGCGGCTCTATAATCGACCGCAATCAACCGCACGAGCAGGCTGCCCGGCCGCACCGGCGCAGCGATCCGCGAACGCAACCTAACGCAATCAACCAGGCACGCACCCACGGAACCGCACGATGAACACGCTGGCGCATCCGCTCGAAACTGACGATACGACGCTGTCCGGCATGCTGTCGCATTTCAGGTTGCTCGAGCCGGTATTCGATGCAATGCCGGACGTCGTGTTCTTCGTCAAGGACGCCGACGCGCGGTATGCGCTCGTCAACCGCACGCTCGCTTCGCGTTGCGGCTTCAAGGAAAAGGCCGCGCTGCTCGGCAAGACCGCGGAAGACGTGTTTCCGCGCCGCTTCGGGCGCATCTATACCGCGCAGGACAAGGCGATCATCGGCGTCGGCAACCAGATGCTCGATCAGCTCGAACTGCATCTGTATCCGGGCCGTCAACCGGGCTGGTGCCTGACCTGCAAACAACCGTTGCGCGATGCGACGGGCAAGGTGGTCGGCCTCGCCGGCATCTCCCGCGATCTGAAAGCCGACGAAAGCAGCCATCCGGCCTACAGCCGGCTTGCCGCCGTCGTGCAGTCGATCCAGCAGAATTACGTGCAGCCGCTGAACCTGAAGCAGCTTGCGGCGATGGCGGACATGTCGGTCGCGCAGCTGGAGCGCTACTTTCACAAGGTGTTTCATCTGACGCCGCGCCAGGTGCTCCTGAAAACGCGACTCGATGCGGCGACCGCGCTGCTGGTGTCGCACGACAAGGTCACCGACGTCGCCGCGCGTTGCGGCTACACCGATCACAGCGCGTTCACACGGCAATTCAAGGCGACCGTCGGCGTCACACCGACCGAATACCGGATGTTGCTGCACGGTACGCTGCGCGGCTGAACGGCGTCGGGCGTGTCATGGCGGGTCGCGCGCATCACTACTACGTGTACGTCGTCGCGCTCGACGACAAGGTGTGGAACGAGGCGCGCTTTCGTCGCGCGAATCCTGGTTACCGTTTCGACAGGCCGTGCGTGTACGTCGGCATGACGGGGCTCGACCCGGACTTGCGCTTCGATCGGCACAAGGCGGGCATTCAGGCGAATCGCTTTGTGCGCGACTACGGCCTGCGTCTGATGCCCGAACTGTACGACGTGTTCAACCCGATGCCTTACCGCGGCGCGCAGGATATGGAAGTGGAATTGGCTATCGGGCTGCGCGAGGCGGGGTATGGGGTGTGGCAGGCTTGAAAGGCTTGACGCCGCCGAATTCCATTGTGACGAGCGTGCTCAATGTGCTCGCCGCCATGCGATGACGCTTGCCGGCACTACGATTGCGATGGCGACGATATATCCCGAAACGACCAGCACAAAGTTGCCCCAAGCCTCGACATCGTAGGGGGCCGGGCTCCCAAAGCGATTCGTGGCGCTTTTTAATGAGATCGAGAGACGCGTTACGAATTGGATGTTTCCTGGTTTCTAAGGCATCTGGCTTCTCGGATTATTCGAGCCGATATGGGTGCACAGTTTCTATGTGGTTTGCCAGCGATCATCTTGATCTTTCGTACTTGCTTAAAACGCTTTAGAAATTACAGCATGTTCTGTCAGAATCATCCGTCGCCCATAGCCAGATGGTGAATCGACCTGTTAGCGTGAAGATCCGATAGTAATAAGAGGATTTTTTGCATGTTACAGGCGAATGAATCAGACGGCGTCCGCATTGTACTGAGCGCCCCGCAACTGGCAGCTGTACTGGCCCGTCAGTCAATTAGCCCGACTGAGATGCTTGCCAACCGACTATGGGGCGGTTGGCAGGTTCTCGGCGGTGTACTGGAAATGGTCCGCGCGGGTGCATTATGCGTGCTGCCAGAGCCGACGATGGCAAGCAAGGTCGGTTGCGTCGTGTTTGGCGTGCATGGCTCGGACACGGCGGTGGCGGGTCTGCGACAGGTCTGGACTGCGCAGGATACCAGCACGCTCACCCAACGCGGTGCCGCAAAGCTTGCCGAGGCGATGAAAGCCAGTCCTGACATGGCGAACAATATCGGTCTGTCGCTTGAGATGATCGTGCCCTTCGGCTTCGCTGGCTCAATCAAAGCTGCACGCGCGGCGAGCGTCACGATGGGCCGGATCGATCTGGAAATGCACGAGGCGAAAGCGCTCCATCCAAGGATTGGTGGGCATACACTCGAAAAGCATGTGGGGCGCACTGAAGTGCAGTTGCGCGAGCGACTAGTACGTGAACCAAAGCGGCAAACGGTTTCGTCGTTTATGAATTTGCAGTGTGCGCAATGGGCAATTTCAGAGGTTATGCGGTACGACGCGTCTCGCATCAAAATATGGGCGCAGTCTGCATCTCGGAACAAGCCACTCGAATTGGAAAAAGATGTGGGGAGGAAGGTCGGTTACGGAATATCCAGAAAAACAGGTGTTTTGACAGAAATGAGTATCGTGCACGTGGTTCTGAAATATGAAACCTACAACGGCATGCCATACTACGTTCTGACGGCGTATCTATACTGAGGTCGGATAAATGCGACATTCTGAGTATCCTGAACTGAGCCAATTATTTGGTGTTTATCTGAATCAGGATTTCGATATATGGGGTGATACCATTCCTGCTATTGTTGCATGCTACAAAAGAGATAGTCCGGTGGCGGACCATAAATCAATGCTTGCTGAAATAGACAGGTTTGAGAAAAGGCACCCACATGATCTCGATATTGCATTCGAACAGATGTATGGGCACGAGTTCGCTCCAGAGCCGTGGGGTCACACGACCGCCTCATTTCTTCAGGAGTTGAAGCGACTCCTAAGCGAGTAGTCCCCGATCGCACCATCTGACGGCGCGTCTACAACCTATGTGCGGGACTACGGCTTACGGCTGATGCCCGAACTGAACTGTACGAAGTGTTCAACCCGATGCCTTACCGCGGTGCGCAGGAGATGGAAGTAAAGTTGGCGATCTCCGAAAAGGAAACAGCCCGATCAGCGTAAGTCGATCGGGCTGTTTTAGTCGGGCTGACCATCTCATTAAAGCCGCGTCAACGCAAAGCGCTGACGCGGCCTCGGATGACCGGGTCGCGAGCCGATCTGCTTACTTCACCCCAAGCCCTCGCAACACCGCATTACCCTCGGACGTCAGACGGATATGCGGCGTGCCCGCATCGTTCGAAACGGTCTCGACGAGACCTGCTTCGTAAAGCTGCGGAATTTCGGGTTTTGCGGATGCATCGATCGGCGCGTGCAGCAGCAGCAGCAGCGTCGCGAGCTCGTGATGGCTCAACAGACGGCGCAGGATAGTAGGCCGTTTGGCCGGTGTTTCGTTGGTGTTGATTTCGGGCTGATTCATGGAGCGCACCTCGTGCGGGGACATGTCCGGGGATCTTGCGGACGAAGTCTTAAACGATTCTTAAGACTCCATTGTCCTGTAACACCGTGACATGAACGTTGCAATGGATCAGATTCCGGCGCCTGCAACTTCGCCTTTATGCGCCACAAAGCCTTACGGCGCGCAGGTTTTGCTTGCCGATTCGATCCACAGGTTGCTTACATGACGCTTGCCCGCATAGAAACGGTAAGTTGTCGCGCCGTTGTCGCTGCGTACCTTGACGACGTTCGAGTCGCCGAAGTCGAGCATCTGACCCTGCGGGATCCCGGTCGACTTGAACGCGGCGTTGTGATGATTGGCCATCTGCGTCAGACAGGCGACCACGTCGTCGACGGAACGCTGTGTCGTCGTGTCCGTGACGGGTTCGCCGGAATCCGGGTCTTTCTGAAAATACGCGCAAGCGCTGAGCAGTAGCGAAAGGGACAGGACTGCAGCGAACTTCTTCATATCTCTCCTGGCGTTGATTCGGCGATTCGGCTGAGCAGGCGCCATTATATCGAGACGGCGAGCCTGTCCCGATCGGGGACGCAGGTCGCGTGCCTGAAAAGACGAAATCCGTATCGACGCGGCGACTTCCAATGACGAAGCCGCCGTCGTGCCTCCGGTGTCCGCCCGTTACTTGCGCCGCTGCGCCTGCGCCGCGAGCCGCACCGCCGCATTGGCCGCGCCGTAGCCGTCATAGCCGCCGCGCCGCTCGACGATCTCGAGGAAGAAGCGCTGGTCGAGTTGCTCCGTATAAGCGTGGAAAAACTCGCCGCCGCGTTCGTCGCGGTCGTACAGGATATTGTTCGCGCGCATCGCTTCGAGCAGCGTGTCGGACAGCGCGTAGCGGGCCGCGAGGTCGTCGTAGTAATTGCGCGGAATGCGCAGGATCGGCACGCCGTCGGCGACGAACTCGGGGAGAGCGCTGAAGATGTCGCCGGTGCTGAACGCGACGTGGTTCAGTCCGGAGCCGTGATACGTGTGCAGCGCCTCGGCCACCGCCGTATGGCGATCCACCGATGCATTCAGCGCGATCCGCACCGAGCCGTCGGGGCTGCGCAGCGCGCGGCTGCGCACGAGGCCGTACGGATCGGGAACGAGCACCCCCGGCTCGGCCAGGAAGCCGAACGCGGTGCGCAGAAACAGCACCCACGTATCGAGCGCACTCGCCGGCACCGACAGACACACGTGATCGATGCGCTCGAGCGGTCCCACCTCGGTCGGGCCGTTGACGTCGGTCAGCACGAAATCGGCCTCGAACAGCGTGGGCTGATCGGGCGTTTCGTCGACGAAATAGTTGAGACTGCCATCCGGCGCCTGCACGGCCGGCAGCACGCGCTCGTTCGGCCCGATCTGGCCGGAGAACGGCGCGTAGCCAAAGCCGGCCGCGCGCTCGAATGCGTGGCTCGCGTCGTCGACACGAAACGCCGATGCGCACAGCGACAAACCATGCTGCTGAAAAAACGCGTTCGCGAACGAATCGGGCTCGGCGTTCAGCACGATCGAGGCCGCGCCGTGCTGATACAGCGTTACGTCCTTCGAGCGATGCTGGCCGGCCTGGCGAAAGCGCAGCTTGCCGAGCCAGTCGGCTAGCTGCGTGCGCGTGGTGTGATCGACCGCGAATTCGAGGAACTGATAGCCGACGTGCGCGGGCGCGGCGGGCGAGCGGTACAGGCCGCCTGTCGTTTTGCGCGGCTGTTGTTGCTCTTCGAGCAACGCGCGAGTTTGCTCTTCGAGGAACAACAACGAGCGATGGCCATCGGCGGCCGTAATCGTGGTGGGGGCGGCGCGAAAGCCGTCGTTGAAGATTTCCAGCGAAAGCGGGCCCTTGTAGCCAGCTTTGACGACCTGCGCGGTGAAGTTCGCGAGATCGAAGTCGCCCTGGCCGGGGAAGCAGCGGTAGTGGCGGCTCCATTCGAGCACGTCCATCGCAAGCTTCGGCGCGTCCGCGATCTGCACGAACGCGATGCGCTCGCCAGGAATGTCGGCGATCGCGTCGGGCGTGTCGTTCAGCGACAGCGTATGAAAGCTGTCGAGCACGAGCCCGAGATTCGGATGATTCACGGCGTCGACAAGCTTCCACGCTTGGCGATAGGTCTTTACGTGCCTGCCCCAGGCGAGCGCTTCGTAACCGGCGAGCACGCCAGCCGCTTCGGCCGCGCGGGCGAGCGCGCCCAACTGGTCGATCATCAGCGAGTCGTCGCAGATCGTGTCCGGCGACACGTTGCTGCACACGAGGATGCGGTCCGTGCCTAGCTCGTGCATTACGTCGAACTTGCGCTTCGCGCGGTCGAGATTACGCTCGAGCCGTTCGGGACTGACGCCGTCGAAATCGCGAAACGGCTGGAACAGCATGATCTTCAGGCCGAGGTCGTCGGCGATGCGGCGCACGTCGGCGGGCGAGCCGTCGAAATACAGCAGGTCGTTCTCGAAGATTTCGACACCTTCGAAACCCGCCG
This sequence comes from Paraburkholderia sp. MM5496-R1, assembly GCF_050436205.1. Taxonomy (NCBI): domain Bacteria; kingdom Pseudomonadati; phylum Pseudomonadota; class Betaproteobacteria; order Burkholderiales; family Burkholderiaceae; genus Paraburkholderia; species Paraburkholderia sp. MM5496-R1. The sequence goes on along the minus strand of NZ_JBNDLT010000003.1, from coordinate 367,853 downwards.
CGCGGATCGCGCTCAGCTTCTCGACGAGGGTGCCGCTAATCGACACGGTGGCAATCGAACGTTGCATGAACGGCTCCTGCAAAAACGGACAAACGAGGGGGAAACTCAGGGAAAAACCGCGGCGGCGCGCCTGGTGGCGCGGCCTGCCGGGCTTGCTGCAATGCGCAAAAACGAGCTAGTTCGTTACGCACTGAAGCAAGACGCAGGCCGGAATACCCCACACTACCCGGGAGTTTCGATAGTCTATACAAACTAACTAGATGGTACAAATTCGTAGAAACCCCGAATGACGACGACGGCCGATGCGCGCACACTTCGCCATGCGTCGAAGAACCGCCGCGGGTGCCGCGGTTCGAGTCGCGCCTTATTTTGCGGGAGTCGTTGTCATGAGCTTTGCCTCCGTACTGGTCCTGAACGGACCGAACCTCAATCTGCTCGGCACGCGCGAGCCGGCCATCTATGGCGCGGAAACGCTCGACGACGTCGCGACGCTGTGCCGCGACGCGGGCGAGCGCCTCGACCTCGCGATCGACTTCTGCCAGTCGAACGCCGAGCATCAACTGATCGACTGGCTGCACGCGGCGCGCACCAAGGTCGACGGCATCGTGATCAATCCGGCCGCTTACACCCATACGTCGGTCGCGATCGCCGACGCATTGAGCGCGATCGAAAAGCCCGTCATCGAGGTGCATATCTCGAACGTGCATCGGCGCGAAGCGTTCCGGCATCACTCGTACGTGTCGGCGGTGGCGGACGCGATCATCGTCGGCTGCGGCACGCAGGGCTATGTGCTCGCGCTGGAACGGATGGCGACGATTCTTAAGAATAGGGCGGCGAAATGAACACTCAAGCGAACACTCAAGCGAACACTCGGGGAAATTCCCGGACCGACGCGCAGATCGCCGCGTTGGCCAATGCGCAGGCGAGCTTGCGGGCCACTCCCCACTCCTTTCTGGTCGGCCTGATCGGCTCGGGCATCAGCGGTTCGCTCACGCCCGCGATGCACGAGGAAGAGGGCAGCAAGCTCGGACTGCACTATGTCTATCGACGCATCGATCTCGATGCGCAGAAGCTCGACACCGCCGCGCTGCCGGAGCTGCTGACGGCGGCCGAACGGATGGGTTACAACGGCCTGAACATCACGTATCCGTGCAAGCAGGCGGTGATTCCGCTGCTCGACGAACTGTCCGACGACGCCCGCGCGCTCGGCGCGGTCAACACCGTGCTGTTCAAGGACGGCAAGCGCATCGGTCACAACACCGACTGGTCCGGCTTCGCGCGTGCGTTCCAGCGCGGCCTGCCGGACGTGTCGCTGGAACGCGTCGTGCAGCTTGGCGCCGGCGGCGCCGGCGCGGCGGTCGCGCATGCGGCGCTGAACATGGGCGCGCAGTCGCTGACGCTGTTCGACGTCGATGCCGCCCGCGCGCAGTCGCTCGCCGACGAGTTGCAGGCGCGTTTCCCGAAAGCCAAGGTCAGCGCGGGCACGTCGCTCGAAGATTCGCTCGGCGTCGCGCAAGGCCTGATTCACGCTACCCCGACCGGTATGGCTAAAATGCCGGGCCTGCCGCTGCCGGCCGAATTGCTGCACCGCGACCTGTGGGTCGCCGACATCGTCTATTTCCCGATTCGCACCGCGCTGCTGCAGGCGGCCGAGGCGCTTGGCTGCCGCACGCTGAGTGGCGGCGGCATGGCGGTCTACCAGGCGGTCGACGCCATGCGTATTTTCACGGGCCTCGAGCCGGACGCCGAGCGCGTCTACACCCACTTTCAATCGTTGTTGCAACGCTAACCGGCCGCGTAGAGACCGGCACCCAAGCTGATCGAGGAGACAAGCACGCCATGACGCAATCGTTCCAATCCAGCTCCGCGGGCTCGCCCGCGCAGAACAAGGCGGCGAGCCCCGCGCGCCGTTCGAAGGCCCGTTACAAGATCCTCGCGCTGCTCGCGGTCGGCACGATGATCAACTATCTCGACCGCACCGTGCTCGGCATCGCGGCACCGCAGCTGACGAAGGAGCTCGGCATCAACGCCGCGCTGATGGGCCTGCTGTTCTCCGTGTTTTCGTGGAGCTACGTGGCCTCGCAGATTCCGGGCGGCCTGTTTCTCGACCGCTTCGGCAGCAAGCTCACCTACTTCCTGTCGATGACGTTCTGGTCGCTCTGCACGCTCGCGCAAGGGCTCGTGGGGAGCATCGGCGGGCTGTTCGCCTTCCGTCTCGGCCTTGGCGTTTCGGAGGCGCCATGCTTTCCGACCAATAGCCGCGTGGTCGCCACGTGGTTTCCGCAAAGCGAGCGCGCGATGGCGACCGGCACCTACACGGTCGGCGAATATATCGGCCTCGCGTTTTTCAGCCCGTTCCTGTTCATGCTGATGGGCGCATTCGGCTGGCGCTCGCTGTTCCTCGTGGTCGGCGGCGTCGGTATCGCGTTCGGCGTGGTGTGGTGGCTGCTGTATCGCGAGCCGCGCGATCATCCGTCGGCGAATCAGGAAGAGCTCGACTATATCGAGGCGGGCGGCGGTCTCACGCAACGCAACAAGGATGTCGCGGGTGCGGCCGCGGGTGCAGCCGATACGGCGGCATCGAAGAAGAGCGGCTTCCAATGGGGCACGATTGGCCAACTGCTCAAGCATCGCCAGTTGACCGGCATCTGCCTCGGCCAGTTCGCGGGCAATTCGACGCTGGTGTTCTTCCTCACGTGGTTCCCGACGTATCTCGCCACCGAACGTCATATGGCGTGGCTGAAGATCGGCTTCTTCGCGATCATGCCGTTCATCGCGGCTTCGATCGGCGTGATGTTCGGCGGCGTGTTCTCCGACTGGCTGCTGCGCCGTGGCAAATCGCCGAACGTCGCGCGCAAGCTGCCGATCATCGCGGGTCTGCTGCTCGCGTCGACGATCATTCTCGCCAACTATGTCGAGAGCAACGTCGTGGTGATCGCGATTCTGTCGGTGGCGTTCTTCGCGCAGGGCATGGCCGCGCTCGGCTGGACGCTGGTGTCGGATATCGCGCCCGAGGGCTTGCTCGGCGTGACCGGCGGCATCTTCAACTTCGCCGCGAACCTGGCGGGTATCGTGACGCCGCTCGTGGTGGGCCTGATCGTCGCGGCGACCGGTTCGTTCGTGGGCGCGCTGGTGTTTATCGGTGTCATCGCGTTGATCGGCGCGCTGTCCTATATCTTCGTCGTCGGCGATATCAAGCGGATCGTGCTGGTGGATTGAGTCTTCCCGCTGAACGCGCTGCGTTTCTCGAAGCGATAAAAAACGGGATGTGGCTTTCACCACATCCCGTTTCCATTTCAGCCGGTCGCCGCGCAACCGGCGTCAATCTTCCTTCTTCACGAACCGCAAGATCGCATCGACGATCATCGCCCGATGCCGCGCCCGCAGCCGCGGATGCGACGGATCGCGCCCAAACGCGGTGCCGAACGTATGCCGGTTGCCCACGCGATGGAAACACAGCGAGCTGATCATCAGATGCAGATCGATCGGATCGATGTCGCTGCGGAACTGGCCCGCCGCGATGCCGCGCGCGAGCAGATCCTCGATCGTGTGAATCACGGTGACGTTGCGTCCTTTGAACGTCTTGACCTGCTCGACGTACTTCGCGCCGTGAATGTTTTCGATCGTCACGAGGCGCACGAAATCGCGCTGGCGGTCGTGGTAGTCGAACGTGAATTCGACCAGCGCGCGCATGCCTTCGACCGGATCGAGTTCGCTGATGTGCAGGTCCTGTTCGAGCGCGCGAATGTCTCCATACACCTTTTCCAGCACCGCCTGGTACAACCCTTCCTTGCTGCCGAAGTAGTAGTACAGCATGCGCTTGGTGGTGTTCGTGCGTTCCGCGATCGCGTCGACGCGGGCACCCGTCAGCCCCATCGCGGAGAACTCCTGGGTCGCGACGTCGAGGATGTTGCGCTTAGTCTGCTCGGGATCGTATTTGCGTGGGGCGTCGGTACGCCTGGCGCCGGTACGTCGCGCGTCGGCGTGCGGCGTGCCAGACACGATGCCGTTGGTATCAGGCTCGGCGGCCTTGCTTCCCTTTTTCATTGTGGTTTCGAGCGGCAGTGACGGCGCATTCTAGCATGGCGAAACGGGCCTCTGGCGTGGGTCCCGGGCATCGACGAAGGCATCTCGAAGGAGCTTGCGTGGCGCTTACGCGACCGGGCGCGTGGGCCGGCGGCGCGCGGCGAGTGCGTCGCGTGTTTGCATCGCGGTGTACGTGAGCTGCGCGGCCGCGAGGCCGAGCGCGCCGTACGTGCGCGTGAGGCCGAAGGTCGCGAACGCGTCGGGCACCGGCCGTTCACCGGAGATAGCCGCGGCCAGCAGTTCGCCCGACACCGTGGTCGGCGCCATGCCGTGTCCGCCGAAACCGACCGCGTACCAGACGCCGTCCGTGCTTTGGCCGATCTGCGGCATCTTGTGTCGCGCGTAGCTCATCAGGCCGCCCCATGCGTGCTCGATGCGCACGTCGCGCAACTGCGGATAGACCTTCAGCAGGTCCTGTCGCAACAGATGCGCGATCGCCTCGGGCTCGCGGTCGCGCACGGAGATGCGGCCGCCCCACAGGATGCGCGTGTCGGGCAACGGGCGGTAATAGTCGAACGCGAAGCGGGTGTCATAGATCGCGGCGCGTGTGGCGATTGCGTCGTGCAAGCGTTCGCCGAGCGGCTCCGTTGCCATCACGTAGGTGGCGATAGGCAGCACCGCGCGCTCGACGCGCGCGTACACGTTGCGTGCATAGCCGCCGCCCGCCATCACGACGTGACGCGCGTCGAGCGCACCTTGCGGCGTCTCGACGACGAAGCCCGCGCCGTCGCGCCGCAAGCTGACGGCCGGCGAGCGCTCGTGTATCGTCACGCCCGCTTGCGCGGCCGCCGCGGCGACGCCGACAACGTACTTGAGCGGATGAAAATGGAACGCGTTGCGCTCGAACAGGCCGCCGTGATAGCGGCTCGTTTTCAGTTGCGCGGCGAGTTGGTTGGCAGCGATCGGTTCCCAGTCGACGCCGAACGAATCGCGCATCAGACGCCGTTGCGCTTCGAGACGCGCAGGTTCGTCGAACCAGTTCGCGAGGATCACGCCGGCATCGGTCGCGTCGCAATCGATCCGATAGCGCGCAATTCGCTTGCGCATCAGCTCGACCGCGTCGGTGGTCAGCGCATAGAGTTCGCGCGCGCGAGTCGGCCCGAGCGTCTTCAGCAGGTCGGCGCAATCGAGGCTGTAGCCGCCGAACACGAAGCCGCCGTTGCGTCCCGATGCGCCGAAGCCGACCTGCTGCGCCTCGAGCACGACGACGTCTTCGACGCCGCGTTCGGCGAGTCCCAGCGCGGTGGAGAGTCCCGCAAGTCCGCCGCCGACGATGCAGACGTGCGCGCTGCGTCGGCCGTTGAGCGGCGCGTAGGCGGAGGAGCGGGTGACGGTGGCTTCGTAGAAACTTTGCATGGGGCGCGAGCTTGTGGACACGCCCTAGGTTAGCGGCAATCGCGTGTGCCCGTCCAGCCCGCGTGAGCCCGCACGTCGACAGGCGCCCCGCCGCGCTTCGTTCTGCGTTATCGACCCCAGCGCAACACCAGCGGATCGAGCCGGCGTGCGATCTTCAACAGTCCTTCGCGCGTCGCCGGATGCATCTGCGGCAGCGGGTGACGCACCGCGTCCGAACCGATCACGCCGCCTTCCTTCATCAGCGCCTTGCACGATGCGAGGCCGCCCTGGCGATTCTCGTAGTTGATCAGCGGCAGCCACTGCTGATAGTGCGCGGCGGCGGCCTCGGTATCACCGGCCGCATAGGCATCGACGATCAGGCGGATGCCATCGGCATAACCGCCGCCCGTCATCGAGCCGGTCGCGCCCGCATCGAGGTCGGCCATCAGCGTGATCGCTTCCTCGCCGTCCCACGGACCGACGATCGCGTCGCCGCCCAGTTCGATCAGCTCGCGCAGCTTGTTCGCGGCCTGCGGCGTTTCGATCTTGAAGTACGACACGTTGTCGATCTCGCGCGCCATGCGAGCGAGGAACGGCGCGGACAACGGCGTGCCGCTGACCGGCGCGTCCTGGATCATGATCGGAATCTGGATGGCATCGGACACCGTACGATAGAACTCGTAGATGCCGCGCTCGCCGATGCGGATCGTCGCGCCGTGATACGGCGGCATGACCATCACCATCGCGGCGCCCGCAGCCTGCGCTGCGCGGCTGCGCTCCGCGCACTGGTACGAGCTGAAGTGCGTGGTCGTGACGATCACCGGCACGCGGCCCGCGACGTGTTCGAGCGCGAGATGCATCAGTGTGTCGCGCTCGTCGTCGGACAGCGCGAACTGCTCGGAGAAATTCGCGAGAATGCACAGGCCGTTCGAGCCGGCGTCGATCATGAAATCGAGGCAGCGCCTCTGGCCTTCGAGGTCGAGACGCCCGGCGTCGTCGAAGATCGTCGGCACGACGGGGAAGACGCCACGCAGGGCGGGAGAGTGTGACGCTTGGCTCATGGCGATGTGGTCCGTACGGGGATGGAAGGATTGCGCTCAAGCCCGCGAACGGGCGGCGCAACTGGATGAATGTCTCCTTCGGCGACTATACGGCGCTGGGCCTCGCGGGTATATTGAATTGTTTCCATATCGTGATCGCTTTTGCGACTCACCCGACCGATGAAAGACACGCTCAACGTCCTGCTGTCGAAGCTGCGCATGAAGCAGCTGCATCTGCTGATCGCGCTCGACGATCACAAATCGCTGCACAAAGCGGCCGGCGTGATGTCGATGACGCAATCGGCGGCGAGCAAGGCGCTGCAGGAGCTCGAATCGATGCTCGACGCGCCGCTTTTCGAGCGCTCGAAAAGCGGCATGATCCCGAACCAGCTCGGTCATTGCGTGATCCGATATGCGCGCGTCGTGACGTCGGACCTGACCGCGCTCTGCCAGGACGTCGCCGAAATTCGTTCGGGGCGCGGCGGGCGGCTCGCGCTCGGCGCGATCATGGGCGCGATTCCCGACTGCGTGGTGCCCGCGCTGAATCAATTGCATGCGGCGCAACCGGGTCTGTCGATCGAAGTGGTCGAGGACACCAGCGCACGAATGCTCGCGCAGCTCGACGACGGGCGGCTCGATCTGGTGGTCGGCCGAGCGGCGGTCGCGGCCGATCCGTCAAAGTATCAGTATCGTCCGCTCGGCGACGAGCCGTTGGCGGTGGTGGTCGGTTATCAGCATGCGCCGTTGCCGCGCCGCGAGATGATGTTGCGCGATCTCGGCGGGCATCGCTGGGTCATGTATCCGTCACACATGCCGCTGCATGCGCTGCTCGAACGCGAGATGGATCTCGCCGGCCTCGACATGCCCGACAATCCGATTTCGACGGCTTCCACATTCGTGACAGTTGCACTGCTGCAAAGCAGCGCCGAACTCGTTTCGCTGCTGCCGAGTGCAATTGCTGGGCCGTTCGTGCGGCACAAGATGCTGCGCGTCGTGCCGGTCGGGCTCAAATCGCCATCGCAGACGTTCGGCATCGTCACGCGCAAGGGCGGCGTGCTGTCGCCGCCGGCGGAACGGTTTATCGCGCTGTTGCGTGCACAGACGAAAGCGCGAATTTAGGCGCGCCGTAAACAAGTTGCCCAGCCGTCCGCCCGTTTCCGGTAAGAATGCCAGCCAAAAAGCGACTTTCTTTCGGCAAGGCCCGCCAGAAACGGCAAAACCGCCCGAAAAGGCGGTTTGTTGTTCATGTGAAAAGAGCTTCAATATCTCATGCCGGTTCGCGTTTTGTCATCCGACGCCAGCAGGTGTTGTAGCCGCGACACTGTCGCATCAATCCGAACCGATGAGGGTTTCTCGTTCCGAGCTACACTGCTTTGAATGAACTGAGCCAGGCTCGACCCCCTGGCCATCGCTCGGGGAGAGCAGCCATGAATCGGCCACCGCTTCGGTTTCCGCTTCGCGTGACCAGCACCGTGACCGTGCGGAGCTGGCGTTGGCTCAAATGGGGGCTTGGCGCGTTTTTGCTGCTCGCGGTGGCGCTGATTGCGCGGCTCGTGCAGATCGAGATCGAGACCTCGCGACTGCAGGCGCGGTACCTTTCCGAGCTGACCCGCGACGTCGCTTTTTCGGTCACCGACGGTCCTAGTCATTCCATCCGCTTTCCGCAAGCCGACAAGGGCCCGTACGACGCGCGCCTCGGCTACGCGCTGTTGCCGGCTATCCAGCAGCGTCTGTTGCAACGTGGCTTCGAAATCAGCTCGCAGGCGCGCGATTCAGAACGCATGCTTTCGCTAGCCGATGATGGCCTGTTCCTGCCTTACGACGAAAAAGACACGGCCGGCCTGCAATTGTTCGACGGCACCGGCGTGCCGCTATACAGCGCTCAGTTTCCCGGTCGCGTGTACGACAGCTTCGGCGCGATTCCGCCGCTCGTGGTGAATTCGCTGCTGTTCATCGAAGACCGCTATCTGCTCGATCCGGATCAGCCGAACCGCAATCCGGCGATCGACTGGGGGCGCTTCAGCCGCGCGCTCGTCGACCAGGGCGCGCGCGTGTTCAATCGTCATCAACAGACGCCCGGCGGCAGCACGCTCGCGACGCAGATCGAGAAATTCCGTCACTCGGCGGGCGGCCGCACCGCGACGCCGCCGGAAAAGCTGCGGCAAATCGCGTCGGCGTCGGTGCGCGCTTATCTGAACGGACCGCAAACGCTGCCCGCGCGCGAACAGATCGTGGTCCATTATCTGAACTCGGTGCCGCTTGCCGCGCAGCCCGGCGTCGGCGAAATCAACGGTATCGGCGATGGGCTCGCCGCCTGGTATGGGCGCGATTTCCGCGAGACCAACCGGCTGCTGAAGGCGCCGTCGACCGATGCAAATCTGCCCGACCAGGGTCTGGCGTTTCGCGAAGTGCTGTCGCTGATGATCGCGCAGCGCGCGCCGTCGTTTTTTCTGCAGCGCGGCTATCCCGAGCTCGAACGGCTGACCGACAGCTACATGCGGCTGCTCGCGAGTGGCGGCGTGATCACTGAGCAGTTGCGCGACGCGGCGCTGGCGGCGCACGTCGAACTGCATCGCGCGCCGCGCAGCACACCGGATCTCGGTTCGTTCGTGTCGCGCAAGGCCGTCACGTCGATGCGCTCGCATCTGCTCGCCGCGCTCGGCGTGCGTAGTTTCTATGAACTGGACCGCCTCGACGTGCAGGCGACAGGCACGCTGAACAATGACGTGCAACAAGCCGTTGCCGAGCGGCTCGCCGCCGCCGCGACGAAAGACGGCGCGAAGGCCGCGGGTCTCGTCGGCTACGAAATGTTGCGCGGGTCCGACGATCCGTCGCATATCGCCTACAGCTTCACGCTGTTCGAGCGGCAAGGCGACGCGAACCTCGTGCGCGTGCAGACCGATAGCGTGAACCAGCCGTTCGACATCAATTCCGGCGCGCGCCTGAACCTCGGCTCGACCGCGAAACTGCGCACCGTCATCACGTATCTGCAGATCGTCACCGATTTGCACACACGGTACGCATCGCTGAGCAATGCCCAGTTGAAGGCGATCACGCCCGATCCGAACGATCGGCTGACGCGCTGGGCGATCGACTATCTGCTGCACACGCGCGACCATTCGCTGCAGCCTATGCTCGACGCCGCCGTCGAGCGTAAATACTCGGCGAGCCCGGGCGAAACGTTCTTTACGGGCGGCGGCGCGCAGACCTTCACGAACTTCGAGTCCGACGACAACAGCCGCATCCTGACCGTGCATCGCGCGTTCCAGCATTCGGTGAACCTCGTGTTCGTGCGGCTGATGCGCGATATCGTGCACTATGAAATGGTGCAGACCACCGGGCCGTCGTCGCAATGGCTCGGCGATCCGGCGACCCGCAAGATGTACCTGACGCGTTTCGCCGATCAGGAAAGCCGCGTGTACATGAAGCGTTTCTACACGAAGTACCACGGCAAGACGCCTGACCAGCAGATCACGCTATTGCTGCTCGGGGTGCGCAAGTCGCCCCCGAAAGTGGCGACCGCGTTGCGCAGCGTCGCGCCGGATCAATCGAACGCGTGGTTCAACAAGTTGATGTACGCGGCGCTGAAGAACACGCCGGCGGCTTCGATGCTCGACGACGAAGATCTCGCGAATCTGTACGACAAGTACGGCATCAACCGCTTCAACCTGAACGACCGCGGCTATATTTCGAGTGTGCATCCGCTCGAACTATGGACGCTGAACTACCTGCGCTCGCATCCGGATGCGACGCTGGCGCAGATCGAAGCCGCGAGCCAGGACGTGCGCCTGTCGACTTACTCGTGGCTCTTCAAGACGCGCTATCACGTGACCCAGGATCACCGCATCAAGCGCATGGTCGAACTGCGCGCCTACGACGCGATCGGCAAATCTTGGCAGGCGCTCGGCTATCCGTTCGCGTCGCTGACGCCGTCGTATGCGGCGGCGATCGGCGCGTCGGGCGATCGTCCGGCGGCGCTCGCGCAACTGATCGGCGTGATCACGAACGGCGGCAACAAGGTGCCGACCGAAACGCTGACGCAAATCGACTTCGCGAAGGACACGCCGTACGAAACGCATTTCAGGCGCGCGGTGGTCGCGCCGCAGCAGCAGGTGTCGCCGGAGATTGCCGGGGAGGTGCGGATGCTGTTGCGCGACGTCGTGACGGGTGGCACCGCGAGGCGTCTCGCGCAAGGCATGACGTTCCCGAACGGCGAAACGCTCGAAGTCTATGGCAAGACCGGCACCGGCGATCAGCGCTTGAACGTGTACGCGAAGGGCGCGCGGTTGATCGAGTCGCGCAAGGTGAATCGCAGCGCGACCTTCGTGTTCGCGCTCGGCGACCGCTTCTACGGCACGTTGACCGCGTGGGTGCACGAGCCGTATGCCGCGCGTTACGACTTCACGAGCGCGCTGGCGGTGCAGTTGCTGAAGTCGATGGCACCGGCGTTGCAGCCGTTGCTCGACAAGCCGGTTCAGAAAACCGTGACGGCGGCGCCGGCGGGATCGACGCCTGCGGCGACGAAAGTTGCCGCGCAGTGAATCGCTCACCGCTCGTTATAACCCGTCTCCGACGCCGCCGGCTTCAGGAACAGCTCATGCACCGGCGCGAAATGCGCATATAGCGGCAGAATCGCACCGCCCATCGCGCGGGCATCGGCGCCGATCGCGCCTTCGAGCAATTGCGGCCGCACCATCCCTTCCCATTCGAAACGATCGAGCACGCGCTCGGTGCGGCGAATGATCTCGCGCAGCAGTAGCCGGTCGAACTCGCCGTCGATCACGACGGCTTCGAGATCGAGCAACGCGGCCGCATTGGTTAGCGCATTCGCGATCGCCGGGCACGCGCTGTCGAGCCATCGCTCGGTATGCCGCCACAACTCGGGCGACAACGCGCGATGATCATGCGCCGCGGCCGCCGGCGCGCCCGCATCGCTGAACAGTCGTTCGAGCACGAAGCCCGATGCCGCGTGCAGCAACTGCCGCGCGGGTTTGCGTGCGCCGCCTTCGCGCAGCGGGATCGAACCGACCGCGCCCGCGTTGTCGTGCGGACCGCCATGCAGACGTCCGTCGATCACGAGACCCCCGCCGATGAACGTGCCAACGAACAGATACAGGAAGTTGTGGATGCCGCGGCCCTGGCCCATCACGAGTTCGGCCGCGCAGGCGGCCGTGGTGTCTTTGGCGAACTCGACGGGCAGGCCGGTTATCGTCGCGATGCGCGCGCGCAGATCGATGTCGTTCCAGGCGTCGAGCGCGTCGGGCGGCGCGCCGAGAAAGTCGCGCCAGCCGCCGAGCCACAACGGCGCCGCGACACCGACGCCGACCACCTTGCCCGCCTTCGCGCCGAGCGTCTGGTTCACGCGCGCGAGTTTGTTTTCGAGCGCGGGGAACAGCGCGCGCGGATCGGGATATGCATACTCGAATACGTCGCGGCATACGATGCGCCCGGCGAAGTCCATCGCGAGCACGTCGAGACTGCGGCGTCCGACCTTGATACCGATCGTGTACGCGCCGTCCGCGCACAACGCGATCGGGACCGACGGCTGGCCGATCTTGCCGCGCACGCGCGCGTGCTTTTCGAGCAGGCCGTCGGCGATCAACCGGTCGACGATCATCGACACCGTCTGCATCGAAAGACGCGTGAGGCGGCCGACCTCGGCCTTCGGCAGTGGTCCATGCAAGCGGATCGTTTGCAGCACGATGCGCTCGTTGAATTGCCGCATGCCGACCTGATTCGAACCGACCGTGCGTTTGACCGGCGAACGCCTGCTGGTGCTGGGGGTGTCCATTGTCGTGTACCGGCCTCGTGGCTCAGCGGATTGGGCGGCGCGTCATGCGATCGCCTTCACGTCGGCTTCCTTCGCCCCGGTCATGATCGCGACCGCTTCCGACATGTGCACGTCCTTCGTATTGACGAGCGCCGCGCGCCGGCCGAGCCGCTGGATATGGATGCGGTCCGCGATCTCGAACACGTGCGGCATGTTGTGGCTGATCAGAATCACCGGCAGGCCACGCTCGCGCACGCGCCGGATCAGTTCGAGCACCATGTTGCCTTCCTTCACGCCGAGCGCGGCGGTGGGCTCGTCCAGAATCACCACGTGGCGCGCGAATGCCGCGCTGCGTGCAACGGCGACGCCCTGGCGCTGGCCGCCGGACAGCGTTTCGACCGCCTGGCGCATCGAGCGGATGCCGATTTGCAGATCCTTCATGGCCGCGGTCGCTTCATCGAGCATGCGGCGCTTGTCGATCATCTTGAACAGCGAGCCGCGCCAGCCGGGCTTCAGCAATTCGCGGGCGAGAAACAGGTTTTCGGCGATGCTCATCGCCGGCGCGACGGCGAGTTCCTGGTACACGGTCTCGATGCCTTGTGCGCGCGCATCGAGCGGACTGCGAAACTTGACCGGTTTGCCGTCGAGCAGAATCTCGCCTTCGTCGGGCACCGTCGCGCCCGAGAGCGCCTTGATCAGCGACGATTTGCCCGCGCCGTTGTCGCCGATCACCGCGAGGATCTCGCCGGGCAGCACTTCGAAATCGCAACCGTCGAGCGCGGTCACGTTGCCGTAACGTTTGACGAGCCCGCGTGCCTGCAGAACCGGCATCGCAGCGGACGTGGAAGGGGAGGCGGAGGTCAACATGACAGGGCTCCTGTGCGGGATCAACGGCCGCGGTGCGAGAGTTTATCGGCGGCGACCGCGAGAATCACGAGGATGCCGGTGATCAATACCTGGTACACCGAGGAAACACCGATCAGCGTCAGGCCGTTACGGAATACGCCGACAATCAGCGCTCCAAGCAAGGTGCCGACGATCGAGCCGCGTCCACCGAACAGACTCGTGCCGCCGAGCACGACCGCGGTGATGCTGTCGAGGTTCTCGGTTTGCCCGGCCTGCGGATCGCCGACACCGGTGCGCGCTACCGACAGCAGCGCGGCGATGCCGTAGATCGCGCCGGCAAGCGTGTAGACGGTCAGCAGAATCCGCTGCGACGACAGGCCCATCAGTCGCGCGGCCTCGGCGTTGTTGCCGAGCGCGTACAGATGCCGGCCGGGCACCGTGTCGCGCAGCACGAACCACGTGCCCAGATACATCAGCAGCGTCAGCACGGTGCCGTACGTGACTTCCGCCGGTCCGAGCCTGAACGTGCTGCCGAGGAACATGATCGCATCGGGCAGGTTCGACACGCTTTCCGCGTTCGAGTAGATCTGCGTGAGCGCAAACGCGATGTTCAGCGTACCCAGCGTGACGATGAACGCCGGCAACTTGATGCGCGTGATCAACAGACCGTTCAGTAAGCCGAACAAGGTGCTGGCGCCGATGCCGCACAGAATCGCGAGGATCGGCGGCACGCCGAGCACGACCGCGAACTTCGTCATGATGATCGAGCCGAAGGCCATTACCATGCCGCAGGACAGATCGATGCCACCGGTCAGCACGATCAGTGTCTGGCCGATCGCGATGACCGCGACGACCATCGTCTGTTGCAGGATCAGCGACAGGTTCTGGAACGATAGAAAGCGGCTGCTCTGCGAGACAAAGAATGCGCAGGCCAGCACCAGCGCGATCAGCGGTCCGATTTCGGACAGCGACGGCAGGTGCTCGGTGAAAGACGGGCGCGGCCGGCCGGCGGGCGCGGAAGGGGTCGACATGATGGCAGTCCTCGGTACATGAGCGTGACATGAAGGTCACGCGGCAACTCAATTGGCGGCCCGGTGCGACGCGCAACGGGCTGCTATGCAATGCGCGTTACTTGTTGCCCCAGCAGTTGTCGAGGCCGAACTTCGTGTCTTTGCTGTCGATGCCGGACATCGGCTTGTCGGTGATCAGCGTGACGCCGGTGTCGTGATAACCCGACACCTTCTTGCCGGTCTTCGCGTAGTCGACGCCGGCGGTGACGCCGAGCGCGGCCATCTTCAGCGGATACTGCTGCGAGGTCGCCGCGATCGCGCCGGCCTTCACGTTGCGCACGCCTTCGCAACCGCCGTCGATCGACACGATCATCACGCCCTTGTCCTTACCCGCCGCCTTCAGCGCGCGATACGCGCCGGCCGCGGCCGGTTCGTTGATCGTGTAGACCACGTTGATGTCGGGCGCTTTCTGCAGGCAGTTTTCCATCGCCGTCTGACCTTTCGCCTGATCGCCGCGCGTGTCCTGGCTGCAGACGATCGACGGATCGCCTTCCTTGATGCCGAAGCCTTCGAGGAAGCCGTTGTGGCGCAGCACGCCGACCGACACGCCCGGCGCGAGATCGAGCGTGGCGATCTTCGCGGGCTTGCCGTTCAACGCGGCCTTCGCATATTTGCCGATCAGCACGCCGGCCTTGAAGTTGTCGGTGGCGAACAGGGCGTCGGTTGCGTCCTGCGGATCGGTCGGCGTATCGAGGGCGATGACCATCACACCGGCCGCGCGTGCCTTCTTGATGCTCGGCACGATCGCCTTGGTGTCGCTCGGCGTGATCAGGATTGCTTTCGCGCCGGCCGTCATCATGTTTTCGATCGCGGTGACCTGACTCGCGTTGTCGCCGTCGAACTTGCCGGCGGCCGTGATCAGTTTCGCGCCGTCTTTCGACGCGGCCGCGTCCGCGCCCTGGCGCATCTTCACGAAGAACGGGTTCGTATCGGTCTTCGTGATCAGGCCGATGACGGGCTGGTCGGCGGCCTGACTCGCGCTTGCGCACCACAGCGCCGCTGCCGCGGCGCACATCGACGCGATTGTCCTGGCGACAGGACGCCTGTGGGAATTCAGATTCATGAGACGCTCCTCCGGTTATTGGCAACGACGTATGGGACTGCAGATAGATCGAAACTGCGAAGCTGCGGGCTTGACGTTTGACGATGACGCTTCGACGTAATGTGGTCCGAAGGAAATCGCCTAAATCACTTGGGTTGATTTAGTACAGCAGGCCCGCGACTGCTCGTCAAGGAAATGTGAACGCGGAAATTCGCCGCGCCGCGAACCGCGTGCAGGCTGAGAGCCTTGTGTGGTAATGCTTTGGCGCTGTGCTGCAGTGCGAAGCGGCGCTTCTCCGCTTGGGGAAAGTCCTGGCCCGTCTGAAAGCGGGTTGAAATGTCAGCGGTGGTTTTTCAACGCAATTCGAGGTGCGTAACGCGCTTTTTCAGTGGGCGATGAATGTTTGCGAGAGGTTGCGGCGGAACAGCGCTTGCGCGCGGCGACTGAATGCGAACTTTTCGGAGAGACCCATGCCTTCGCACTGGTGGCAGCGACGACTTTCTGGTCACCGCGGCGTTGGCCGCGCTCGCATGCGAAACGGTCCAGGCGCGCGTCCGGACGTTCGCACAGGTGTCGTTCGCGCCACGCATCGGTGTGCCCGCGCAATTGCGCGTTACTGCAACCTTGCGGCGCGGCTGTAACCGCCACATCAACGCGAACGCGGTGCGGCCGTCGATGCGCGCATGACCAGTTTCGGCTCGGACGAAATCCGCATCGGCACGGGCGCCGGCATGTCCCGCTCGACGCGTCCCGGCTGTCCGTACGAAGTCTCGATCAGCTCGCGCAGCAGTTCCACTGCAAGTCCGGCGACCTCGACCGTCGGCACCGCCACCGTCGTCAGTGCGGGGCGCGACTCGCGCGCGAGCTGGATGTCGGTGATGCCGATCACGGACAGATCGTCCGGCACGCGCAGGCCCAGATCCGCGGCCGCGTGCATCGCGCCGAGGGCAGGCAAATCGTTGGTCGCGAAGATCGCGCTGAGTTGCGGATCGGCTTCGAGCAGCGCGCGGGCCGCCAGGTAGCCGCCGTGGATCGTGTCGGCCGCGTGTCGCACGCGATTTCTCGTCACACCGGCCGCGCGCAACGCGTCGACGAAACCTTCGAAGCGCGCCGCGTGAATGCCCGACACCTTGCTGCCGACGATCGCACCAAAGCGCCGATGCCCGAGCTCGAGCAGATGCTCGCCGGCCAGCTTGCCGGCCAGCCGGAAATCGACCGCGACGCACGGCAGCCCGGGCGGCTCGTTGGGCCGCTCCCACATGCACAGCACGACCGGCGTGCCGCGCGCTTCGGTCTCGTGCAGATCGGCGAAATCGAGGTTCGCGTTGGTCACGAGCACGCCTTCGGACAAGGTGCCGGCGATCTGGTCGAGGTACGCGCGGCCGCTTAGCGGATCGTCGTTGGTATTGCAGATGATCACGAAGTGGCCGCTCGTGCGCGCAGCGCGTTCGACCGCGAGCGCGAACTCCGGATAGAACGGATTCGCGATGCTCGACACCATTAGCGCGAGCGTCGGCGCGCGGCCCTCGGCGAGCGCGCGTGCGGCGAGATGCGGGCGATAGCCGAGCGCCGCGACTGCCTCGAGCACGCGTTGCCGGGTCGTTTCGCCAACGCGGCCGCGCTTGCGCAGCACGTTGGACACCGTCGCTGGCGTGACGCCGGCATGACGCGCGACTTCGCTGAGTGTGGGCATGATATGGTCAGTATTTGGGATGGCTGTCCGACATTTGCGTCGCGGCGCGAGGCGCGGCAACATCTGTCATCGAACAGCGTACAAAACGATATCGGAGACAGACCAACGATCGCCTTGCGATCGATTTTTCGGTCATGCTGATTAAGCGCTTAATCTCCGACTTCGCACCGATTAAATCACGGAGTCGATGCAATGGCGAGCATTTCGTTACGAGGCGTGCAGAAGGCGTATGGCGACGGTGCGCCGGTGATTCGCAACGTCGATCTGGACATCGGCGAAAACGAGTTCTGCGTGTTTCTCGGCCCGTCGGGTTGCGGCAAGTCAACGCTGTTGCGCATGATCGCCGGGCTCGAGGATGTGACCGACGGCGACCTGTCGATTGGCGGGAAGATGGTCAACGACGTGCCGGCCGCGCAGCGTGGCGTAGCGATGGTGTTCCAGAGCTATGCGCTGTTTCCGCACATGAGCGTGTTCGAGAACATGGCGTTCGGCCTGAAACTCGCGAAGACCCCGAAGGATGAAATCGAACGCAAGGTGCGTGAAGCCGCGCGCATCCTGCAACTCGAGGCACTGCTCGAGCGCAAGCCGAAGGCGCTGTCGGGCGGCCAGCGGCAGCGCGTCGCGATCGGCCGCGCGATCGTCCGCGAGCCCGGCGTGTTTCTGTTCGACGAACCGCTGTCCAATCTCGATGCAACCTTGCGCGGACAAACGCGCGTCGAAATCGCGCGTCTGCATAAGCAGTTTGCGAAGGCGAGCGTGGTCTACGTGACGCACGATCAGATCGAAGCGATGACGCTCGCCGACAAGATCGTGCTGTTGCATTCGGGCAAGGACACCGAGCGTTACGGCAGCATCGCGCAAATCGGCGCCCCGCTCGAGCTGTATCACCGCCCGAAAAGCCGCTTCGTGGCCGGCTTTATCGGCTCGCCGCGAATGAATTTCCTGCCGGGCAAGGTGGCGTCACTCGATGCGCAGCGCGTGCTCGTCACGCTCGATCACACCGGCGAGAACGTGCGTGTGCCGGTCAGCAGCGCCGGACTGCAGCCAGCGCAGCCGGTCACGCTCGGCGTGCGTCCCGAGCATCTCGAGTTCGTCGATGCATCGGCCACGACGAATGCGGCCGCGTCGCAAGACGGCGTGCTCGCGCGCACCGTATCGCTCGTCGAGCAGCTTGGCGAACACAGCTACGTGCACCTCGATCAACCCGGCGGCGCCGTTCTGATCGCCAAGGCGCCCGGCAACACGCGCCTCGCTCCAGGCGATCGCGCGAGCCTGCGGGTGTCGCGCACGGCCTGTCATCTGTTTACCGAGGACGGTTTCGCGGCCGCGTCGCTCGAATCCGTCGAACACTACGCTTGAAAAACACTGGGGACATAGGGATGCGTCTTGGAGTCTGTTATTACCCGGAGCACTGGCCCGAGTCGATGTGGGACGACGACGCGCGCCGGATGAAAGCGCTCGGCATCGAGCAGGTGCGGATTGCGGAATTCGCCTGGAGCCGGATCGAGCCGACTCCCGGCGAACACGACTGGGGCTGGCTCGATCGCGCCGTCGACGTGCTCGGCGCGGCTGGCCTGAAGGTCGTCATGTGTACGCCGACCGCGACGCCGCCGAAGTGGCTGATCGATCGTCATCCGGAGATCCTGCCGGTCGGCGCCGATGGACGTCCGCGCGCGTTCGGCTCGCGGCGTCATTACGACTTCTCGTCGCCCGCGTATTTCGAGGCTTCGCGTCGTATTTGCACGGCGGTGGCGGAGCGTTACGGCAAGCATCCGGCGGTCGCTTTCTGGCAGACCGATAACGAATTTGGCTGTCATCACACGGTGGTCAGCTATTCGCCGGCCGCGGTCGCGCGCTTTCGCGAGTGGCTGAAGGCGCGTTATCGCACGATCCAGGCGTTGAACGAGACGTGGGGCACAGTGTTCTGGAGCATGGAGTACCGCGGCTTCGAAGAAATCGACGCGCCGGTCGGCACCGTGACCGAGGCGCATCCTTCGCATCGTCTCGACTACCGGCGCTTCGCATCCGACGAAGTGGCGCGCTACAACCGCATGCAGGTCGAGATCATTCGCGCGCATTCGCCGGGGCGGCCCGTCGCGCACAACTTCATGCAGCTCTTCACCGAGTTCGATCACTACAAGGTCGCGGCCGATCTCGACGTCGCAACGTGGGACAGCTATCCGCTCGGCGCGCTCGAAGAGCAGTGGTTCGCGCCGGACATCAAGGCGCGCTGGTTGCGCAGCGGTCATCCGGACTTCGCGTCGTTCAATCACGACGTGTATCGCGGCATGTCGAAGCTGCCGTTCTGGGTGATGGAGCAGCAGCCGGGACCGGTGAACTGGGCGCAGTGGAATCCGGCGCCGCTGCCGGGCATGGTGCGGCTGTGGAGCTGGGAAGCGTTCGCCCACGGCGCGGGCTGCGTGTCGTATTTCCGCTGGCGTCAGGCGCCGTTCGCGCAGGAGCAGATGCATGCGCGGCCTCAATACGCCCGACAACCGGCTCGACGTCGGCGGCAATGAAGCATCGCGGGTGGCGTCGGAAATTCACGCGGTGCTCGCCGCGAACGCCGACGCCAATGCGTCGATCCGCTCGAAAGTCGCGCTCGTCTACGACTATGAAGCGAAGTGGTTGTTCGAGATTCATCCGCAGGGCGCGGACTTTCACTATCCGCGGTTCGCATTCGAGTACTACTCGGCTTTGCGCGCGCTCGGACTCGACGTCGATGTCGTGCCGGCCGATGCATCGTTCGATGGTTATAGCCTCGTCGTCGTGCCGCCGCTGCCGGTCGTGCCCGACGATTTCGCCGAACGTCTCGCGCGCTCGGGCGCGCAGGTCGTGCTCGGTCCACGCACCGGATCGAAGACGCGCGAGCTGCGGATTCCGGCGAATCTGCCGCCGGGCGCATTGGCGTCGGTGCTGCCGCTGCGCGTGTGGCGCGTCGAATCGATGCGGCCGAACGTGACCGAAGCCGTCGTGCTCGAACAGCAGGGCGGTGCCGCCGAGGGCTTCGCGCGACACTGGCGCGATTTCATCGACAGCGATGCATTATCTTCATTCGACGTGCGCGCGCGTTTCGCGGACGATCATCCGGCGTACGTGCGAAGCGGCGCGTATCACTACTTCGCGAGCCTGTTCGACGACGCCTTGACCGTGCGCCTGTTCGCGCGCATCGCGCAGGAAGCGGGCCTCGAAACGCAGGCACTCGGCGACAGCGTGCGCATCAGCCGTCGCGGCGGACTGACGTATGTGTTCAACTATGGCGATAGCACCCACACGCTCGACGACATTTCCGACGACGCATTCGTGATCGGCTCCCGGGAGGTGGCGCCGCAAGGGGTAGCGGTCTACCGCTCGCAATAGAAGTCCGGCCTTGGCAATTCCACGCAGTCATTCGATATAGAAGCGACAACGACGTAAAAACCATGGAAAGAAGGAGACAGTCAGGATGAAACTGAAACCACGCAAGATTCTGTTGGCGCTCGCGCTGGCCGCGGTTGCCGCGGGGACCTCGGTCGTCGGCACCGCGCAGGCGGCCACGCTCGCGATGAACATCGCGTACAAGGGTGCGAGCCAGCGCGCGGTTTGGCAGCAGGTGGTCGACGAGTTCAAGAAGGCGCATCCCGGGATCGACGTGAAGGTATCGTTCATCGACGAGGAAGCCTACAAGGTTCAGTTGCCGGGTTGGCTTTCGACTGTCGCGCCCGATATCGTCAACTGGCACGACGGCGAGCGTATGGCGTATTACGCGCAGCGTGGCCTGTTCGAGGATCTGACCGGCGACTGGCAGAAGAACGGCTGGAACGACATGTATGCGTCGACGAAGGAAGCATCGTCGTACAAGGGCAAGCAGTATGCCGCGCCGACCGTGTACTACTCGTGGGGGATGTTCTATCGCAAGGACCTGTTCGAGAAGGCCGGCATCAAGGGCGAGCCGAAAACGTGGGACGAGTTTCTCGACGCCGCGAAAAAGCTGAAGGCCGCCGGCATTGCACCGATCGCGGTGGCAGGCCGCGATGCCTGGACGCTGGCCGGCTGGTTCGATTATCTCGATCTGCGCTTGAACGGCAATGCGTTTCACCAGAAGCTGATGGCCGGCGAAATTCCGTACACCGATCCGCGCGTGAAGAAGGTCTATACGACGTGGAAGCAACTGATCGACGACGGCTACTTCATCAACAATTCACTGTCCTACGATCTCGACGCGGTGCAGCCGTTCCTGTTCCAGGGCAAGGCTGCCATGATGCTGATGGGGACGTTCATTGCGGCGGGTTTCCCGGACAACGTGAAGCCGCAAATGGGGTACTTCCAGTTCCCGATCATCGACTCCAAGGTGCCGACCGCCGAGGACGGACCGGTCGAATCGCTGCATATTCCGTCGAAAGCGAAGAACAAGTCCGATGCGCACACGTTCCTTGCGTTCGTCGAGACGCCTCAGATCGGTGCGCAACTCGCAAAGGGACTCGGCTCGTTGTCGGCGAACAGCAAATCGCCGGAGCCAGAAGATCCGATTTCGAAGATCGGCTTCCAGATCCTGTCGAACACGAAGGGCGGCATTGCGCAGTTCTACGATCGCGACATGACGAAGGAAATGGCCGACGAAGGGATGAAGGGGATGCAGCAGTTCGTCTCCGATCCGTCGAAACTGGACGACATCCTCGCGCAGCTCGAGCAGACGCGTCAGCGTATCTACAAGAAGTGAGCGGCGGCGGCCGCAAGGCCGCTGTCCGATGCATCGGATTGGATCGGGAGATTGATCGTGTCGCATTCCGTCAGCCGTCGTAGCGTCGACGGTCCTGTTGAACCCGGCGGCCCGGGCTTGCCGGCGTCGAGCGGTGCGCTGAGCGGCGCGTCCGTCGCGTCGCGCCGGCGCGGCCCCACGCCGACCGCGCGGCGGCAGCGGCGCGCCGCGTTCCTGTTTCTCGCGCCGGCCTGCTTCATGGTGGCCGTGTACGTGGTGTGGCCGATCCTCTCGACGATCCGCCTGAGCTTCTTCAACTGGGATGGGATGACCGAGCCGACCTTCGTCGGCCTCGCGAACTACATCGAGCTGGTCCATACGCCCACCTTCTATACGGCGCTCAAGAACAACCTGATCTGGCTCGTGCTGTTTTTGCTCGCACCGCCGATGGGCCTCGCCGTCGCGCTGTATCTGAATCAGGCGGTGGCGGGCATCCGCATCGTCAAGTCGCTGTTTTTCGCGCCATTCGTGTTGTCGGGGGTCGTGGTCGGACTGATCTTTTCATGGTTCTACGATCCGACCTTCGGCCTGCTCGCGATGATGCTCGGCCACGGCGTGCCGGTGCTCGGCGATCCGCGCTATGCGACGCTCGGCATCGTGTTCGCGGCGCTGTGGCCGCAAACCGCGTATTGCATGATTCTTTATCTGACCGGCTTGACCACGTTGAACGCCGAGCAGATCGAAGCTGCGCGAATGGAAGGCGCGCAGGGCTGGTCGATGCTCTGGCATGTCATCCTGCCGCAGTTGCGGCCTACGACGTTCATGGCGATCGTCGTGACGATCATCGGCGCGCTGCGCAGCTTCGATCTGATTTCGGTGATGACGGGCGGCGGTCCGTTCGAAAGCTCGACGGTGCTCGCCTATTTCATGTACGACCAGGCGATCAAGTACTACCGCATCGGCTATTCGGCGGCGATCGCGGTGGTGCTGTTCGGCATCATGCTCGTGTACATCGTCTATCACCTGCGGCGGATGCTGCGCGCCGAGCAATGAGGAGCCGCTGATGTTTCCGATTCCGATCGACAAATGGAAGCCGGCCACGCGCCGCGCATACAAACTGACGTTGCCGATTGCACTCGTGATCTGGCTGTTGCCGATGATCGCGGTGCTGGTCACGTCCGTGCGTTCGACCGAAGAACTGAGCGAGGGCAATTACTGGGGATGGCCGAAGCACTTCGCGATGTTCGATAACTATCGCGAGGCATTGACGACGTCGCCGATGCTGCATTACTTCTGGAATAGCGTGCTGATTACGGTTCCTTCCGTAGTGGGTTCGATCGCACTCGCGGCGATGGCGGGCTTTGCCTTGGCGATCTATCGCTTTCGCGGCAATTCGACGTTGTTCGCGACGTTCGTCGCGGGCAACTTCGTGCCGATTCAGGTGTTGATGATTCCGGTGCGGGATCTGTCGTTGCAACTCGGTCTGTTCAATACCGTGAGCGCGCTGATTCTGTTTCATGTGTCGTTCCAGACCGGCTTTTGCGCGCTGTTTCTGCGCAACTTCATCAAGCAACTGCCATTCGAGCTGGTCGAGGCGGCGCGCATCGAAGGGGCGAACGAGTGGACCGTGTTCTTCAGGATCGTGCTGCCGCTGATTCGTCCCGCGCTCGCGGCGTTGGCGATCCTCGTGTTCACGTTCGTGTGGAACGACTATTTCTGGGCCTTGTGTCTGACGCAAGGCGATGACGCCGCGCCGATCACGGTCGGCGTGGCCGCGCTGAAAGGGCAGTGGACGACCGCGTGGAATCTCGTTTCGGCGGGATCGATTCTGGCGGCGCTGCCGTCGGTCATGATGTTCTTTGCGATGCAGAAGCATTTCGTTGCGGGTCTGACGTTTGGCGCGACGAAGGGGTGATGCTGTTCACGCGTGGCGCTGCTGCGTAGAGAAGGGTTGCCCGCGGAAGCGGGCTTTTTTTCGGCGTGGCGAACCGCTGCTCGCACGCTGACTTCTCGATCAACGCTTTTCAGCTTACGCCGGGTTGACCCGCTGCATAACGGCATTCAACGCCGCGCGCGCACTATCGAGAGGCCGCTTGCCTTCGCCGACTTCGCTCGCGAGGTCCAACTTCTGCTACCGGTATGGCTGCTACCCCTATCAACCATCGAACGAGGCCTTCCTGCCTGAAAACAGGAAGGAAGGCGCTTGCCGCTATCAGGCCGGATCAGCGTACTTCAGCGTCCACGTCAGCGTGCGGCTGGCGCCGCCCGTCAACGCGAACGCGTTGGTCGTACAGGCGAAGTTGGAGTGCAACTGTCCAATCGGCGTGGTCGACAGCGGGTTCGTCGCGGGGCTATTCGTGTAGCTGACCGAGTAGCCGTCGCTATTCGCCGTCGTGTTCAGGAAGTCCGCGAACGACGTGTAGTCCGTTTCCACCGCGAGGTTGCCCGTCAACGTGCCCGAGCTCAGCGTATCGGTGCGCGTGATCGAGCTCTTGGCGGATGTCATCACGGTGTGCACCTGCAGATCGAGATCCGTCGTGGCCACCAATTCGCCCGCTCGCCGCCCATCGGATAAGATACGGCCCGCCATGCATTTTTTAGAACGGAAGGAGTGGTTTCGATGATCGAACCGAGCAACGTTTTCAAGGAAAATCTCGCCAGAATGCCGGCGATCGACGGCATCGCACGCATCGATCTGGTCGATGGCAGCGGTACCGTGGTCGCTAGCATCGAGAACAAACCTGGCAAGCAGGGCTCGCTCGCGGTGTACAACTACCTGCGCGGCGCGTTCGGCACGCTCGACGCGAAGGCGGCCGAACACGGCCTCGCGCTGTTTGCCGAGCATACGGCCGACGCGCGCAACCGTCCGGGCGCGCATCCGAACGTCGACCACCTGCTGGCGATTGCCGCTGGCGGCGAGGCATTGCGCATCGGTGTTGTTGCGGCAGCTTGAGGCCGCTCAAAGTCTTTTCCGCGCCGGCAAGGTAGACGATTTCCTGCCGCTGCCGCGAATTTCCAACGCCCCGGCGACGGGATTTGCGGCCCACCTGCGCTAATTGCTCGGTAAAAACCCTCGTTTTTCCCGAAGCCCTCGGATTGGCTTCAGATTCGGCTTCTGTTCGGTGAATTGAAACGCGGGGGGCGGCGCACACTGGGTTCGTCCCGTCGCGTATATCGCGCTTTTCCGTCAGGAGCCCCGGATGTCTTCCCGTCACGACAAACCCCACCGGTTCGACGCCGACCTGCCGGAACTCGCCACCTCGGAACGGGATCAGCCGACGCCGGGTCCGGACGACCGCGCGATGCGCGAACTGCAACGCGGTTCCGAAGCCATCGTGCGGCTCGCCACGCAGGCACACGCGGCCGTCGCCCGGAGCGACGAAGCGGGCGCGCAAGCCGCGCGCCAATCGCTCGAAACGCAGCTGACGTTCACGACCGCCCTGATCGATGAGCTGCTGTTCGGTGCGCCCGAGCGGTCCACGCTGCATTGACAACCTACGCGGCAGCATCACCGTACTATCCCGAAGTACCGGAAACTGACATGAGCGCTTTGACCGTCATTCTTTGCATCTGGGCCATGGTCGCGTTTTGCGCGGTCCTGTTCATCCGCGGCGCGAGTCCGCGCGTCGAGCGTGAGGCGGAGCAGCCGCGTGCTCGTCCGTCGCGCTATTCGATCGCCGAGTAACGCGCACGACCAACGACGCGGAACCAACGGGGTAACATGAGGAGCGCCGGCGCCACTGCCGGCCGGCACCGACGATGTTCCCCACGGAGGTTCCCGTATGGACACACATTCGATTCTCGGCATGCTGCATGCCGAAGAGGCTTTGCTGATCTCCATCGTGCGGTCGCTGCCCGACGATATCAAGCGCAGGATCGCCAACGACTTTCACGAGCAGGCGCAACTCGCCGAAAGCTCGCATCTGAATCCCACCACGAACCGCGAAACGAGCGACGCGTTCAAGGCCCATGTCCGACGGCTGTCGAACATGCTTGCTTCGTTGTCGTAACCCGGTCGCGCAACGGCGACCCCGACGTGTCGCTCCTGAGCAAGGACTCGACGCAGGCCGTTGCCCGCGTGCCGATACCGGCGTCGGCACCCGCACCGGTCGCGCCCGCTGCGCAAGCTCCCGCGTACACCGTGAACGGTGTGCCGCAGGATCCGCTCAAGGTCGACCTGCCGCAGAAGAGGTCGCTTGCCGGCGATGAATTACGGCAGTTCGAGTCGCGTGTCGCGCAATTGACCGCGCTGCTGTAAGCCGCTTGCCGTCTCAACTTTGCGACACGCCGGTCCGCATGATTCAGGCGCGCTTTCGTCGCATGACGTGTCGGCATGTTGACTGGTAAGGGTCGCAAACCTTGGTCCGTCAATGCGCGTTCGGGTATTCCCGCGCGCGTCGAACGACGTGTGCGAGCCAGCACGAAGGCGTCGCGGCATCCCCGCGGCGTCTCATATCCGATGCATTGCGTGCGATCAGGCCCGCTTCGAAGTGCCCCGGCAGGCATTTCTCCATACGTAGCAAGCCTTCATTCCAGCATGGCATAGCCATTGCAATGACGAATGCACAAGAACTACACATGTTGCAGCCGGGATTTCACGCAGTGAACAAATGCCGACGGCAGCAAAAATCTTCGCGATTCGCGCCCGGGGAGCTTGGCGCAACTTGCGAGGTGCGGCGGGGCCAATAGCAAACGGATGTCGACAAACAACGACGACGCGAGCGGACGATACGGCTGCATCTAACGTCCGCTCGCGATCGTGACGGCGTGAAGCGATGACCCCGCCATTTTTTTTCCGTGCTTGCGGGTGAAGCCGAATTCGCGGCGGGCCCCCGCTAAAGGGCGCTTGCGCGCGGGCCGGCGGGCTGCGAAGATCATGCTAACGACCGCCGCATCAGGGAATTCCATGTTAGCGTCGAGCCCATTTCCCGCATTGCTGCACCACGCGAGCCTGTGGCTGCAAGCCTACGCGCTCGTGCTGGTCATGATGGGCGTCGGTGCGTTGCTCGAGCGTCGCTGGCCGGCCGCATTGCTGCAATCGCGCGCGGGGCAGCGTCTGAACATGGCGTATGCGGGTCTGTATCTGGCCTTGGCGGAAGCCACGAAGCCGCTGACGGCGGCCGCGAGCGTCGCGATCGTCAATGCACTCGGCGGCGGGATGGTGGTGCTGGTGTCGCGCGGGTGGGGCGCGCTCGCTTCGTTCGTGATCGTGCTGCTGACGATCGATTTCCTCGAATACGCGTTTCATCGCTTGCAGCACACATGGCCCATCCTGTGGAAGCTGCATTCGCTGCACCATAGCGCGGCGGATTTCAACGTGACGATCACGTTGCGGCATCATTGGATAGAAGTGCTGCTCAAGGGCTGCCTGCTTTATCCGCTCGTCGGCGTACTGTTCAAGGTCGAGCCGTGGATCGTCGGTGCGACCTCGATCGTGTTCATGTTCGGCAACTATTTCGCGCATCTGAATCTGCGCATGGACCTTGGCCGCTACGTCACGTGGGTCAACAATCCGCAGTATCACCGGCTGCATCACTCGATTCGCGCCGAGCATTTCAATCACAACTTCACGCAGCTATTTCCGATGTGGGATCACGTGTTCGGCACGCGTTGGGTGCCCGCGAAACACGAGTGGCCCGCCACCGGTCTCGACGATGGTACGCAGCCGAGCTCGCTGCTCGGCGCGTTCAGCTGGCCATTGGGTCAGCATGCGGCACGCGATGCGTTACCCGTTCGCAAGCCGCTTGCCGTGCTCGATAAGAAAGCGAAATAACGCTGGCTACGCGGGTTGCGCGGCGCGCACCGCCTTGCCGCCCAGCAGCGACACGATCAGCGTGGCCATCACGAGCACGCCCAGCGCCGCGCGCAGGCCGAGCACGCCGGCACCGAAACCAATCAGCGGCGGCCCGACCAGAAAGCCCGCATAGCCGAACGTGGCCGCCATCGACACGCCGATCGCCGGCGTTGCGCACGAGCGACCCGCCGCGCTGAAAATCACCGGAACGATATTCGCGAGACCGATGCCGACCATCGCGAAGCCGACGCACGCGGTCAGCACCGTCGGCAGGCTCAGCACGAGCGCGAGTCCGGCGAGCGCGATCAGACCGCCGAGCGCGACGACCTTGCTCGAACCGAAGCGCCGCACCGATGCATCGCCGGCGATCCGGCAGGCCGCCATCGAAAACGCGAACGCGGAGTAGCCGATCGCGGCGACGCTCGCTTCCTGGTTCAACGTGGAGCGCAGGTACACCGCGCTCCAGTCGGCCACCGCGCCTTCGACGAGCATGCACATGAACGCGAGCAGCGCCAGTTTCATCACGCTGCTGTCGGGCCATGCGAAGCCGCTCGACGCGGCGGCCGCGCGCGGACCGATATCGCGCAACGCAAACGACGCGGCGAAAATGATCAGGGCCGCGATCAACAGATCGGGCGCGAGCAGCCCGCCCACGACGCCGACGCTGCCTTTCTGCAACATCGCGCCGCTCGCCGCGCCAAGCAGGCCGCCCGCGCTCCACGCGGCATGAAACGACGACATGATCGGCGCGCGCCAGCGTGTTTCGATCGCGCTCGCATGTCCGTTCATCGACACGTCGAGCGCGCCGTTCGACGCGCCAAGCGCAAACAGCACCAGGCACAACGTCAGCATGCCCGGCGCGAGCGCGGGCAACGGCAACGCGATCGCGAATGCCGCGCCGAGCAGCGCGGTCGCGCGGCCGCTGCCGACGCGCGGCGCGAGCTGTCCCGCGAGCGGCATCGCAACGATGGCGCCGAGCGCGAAGCAGAACAGCGCGATGCCGAGCGAGGTGTCGCTGAGCGCCAGGCTTTCCTTGATGCGCGGCACCTCGACCGCCCATGCGCCGATGCCGAAACCGTTGGCCAGAAAGACGGCGAGCGTTGCGATGCGTTCCCTGACGAGTGAGTTCATGGGCGTGCCGCCATCACGTTATCGCAGACGGCCCGCAGGCTCGCGACACGCGCGTCCGGCACGTCCGCTTCGACGAACAGATAATCGACGGTCGAAACAGGCGCTACCGTGAACGGCGCCGCTGTCATGAGCTTTTCCGAGGTCAGTGCGATGGCGATCTGGCTACTCGCTTTGACCATCGCGCGTTTCAGTTCGGCGTCCTCTGCGTCGAATACGGCGACGCCTTCGTCGGGGTCGAAGGCGCAGGCGCCGAGAAAACAGAGGTCCGCGCGGATCTGCTGGATCTGCAGCAGCGCGGTCGCGCCGAGCGAGCCCGCCGCGCCGCCGGCGATGCGGCCGCCGATCAGGATCACGTCGATACCCGGGCGGTTCAGCAGCCGCGCGCAGGCCTCGGGCGAATTCGTGACGACGCTCAGGCCGGCGTTGTCGGGCAGCGCCGACGCGATCGCGACGTTCGTCGTGCCCGCGTCGAGCAGCACGATCTGCTTCGGACGAACGATCGATACGGCCGCCGCGGCAAGGCGTGCCTTGCGATCGACGGCCTCATGCATGCGCAGCGCCGCGGGTTTGTCGGCGGGCGACATCAGTAGCGCACCGCCGTACACGCGCTTGCAGAGGCCCTGATCCGCGAGATCGCGCAGATGACGGCGCACGGTGTGCTCGGAGATCTGCAACTCGGCGGCCAGCTCGGCCGCGAGCACGCGACCATGCGCGCGCAATCGCTCCAGAATCAATGCTTCGCGCTGCTCGGGCAGTAGCCCGTTGATTGCATCTTCCCGGGTTCGCTGCATGGGTCTCGTCTCCGTTCCGGTGTGAATCGATCATAATCGAGCAAAATGTATCGTAAACGCTCGTGGGGCGCAAGCGGTGCGCCCCGGCTCGTCTTGATCTCACGCGACGCCGTTCGGTTCCGGTCGTGAGTCACGGCCGAAAACCAGCCGGTCGAGCAGCCACACCGCGACGAGCGTTGCGCCCATCAGCGGGAAAACGACGCCGAGAAGCGCGAGGCCGGTTGTCCAGCCACGCATCGGCGGTGCGGCGCGCTCGCGCGACGGCGCGCCGAGCGAGCGTTGTGGCCGACGTTTCCACCACATCACGAAGCCGGTCACAGCGAGCGCGCCAAGGCCGAGCGAAATGGCTGCGCACAGTATCTGATTCGCGACGCCGAAGTAGCGACCCATATGCAGCGACGTACCGTACGACACGGCCTTCGCGATCGCGCCGTAATCGCCGTAGCGAATGTCCTTCAGGATCGCGCCGCTGTATTGGTCGACGTACAGCGTGCGTTCGTCTTTGGGATTCGCGGGGAAATAGGAGAGCGTGTAGACGCCGGCTGCGGAGTTCGGCAGCACGATGCGGTAGCCGTCCGCGATACCGAGCGACGCGGCGAGCGCGACGATATGCCCGAGCGACAGAGGCTGCGCCGCGTCGGTGGCCGCGGAAGAGGGCACGCTCGCGTTGCCCACGGCCCACGGCGTCAGCGGCAACGGCAGGTCGTCCATGACCATGCCGGGCATCGAGTCCATGTCGGCGCGCGTCGCATGCGCGACCGTGGCGCTCGCGTGGCCCGGGTGGTCCGAGGGCGTTCCCGGCACGATGGAGCGCAACGGCAAACCGCCCCACGCGCCCGGCGGAGCGCCAAGCTTCGTCGCGGTCGCGAACGCCTTGAACTGTTTGCCCCACGAGCCGGTCCACGGCAGCCCCGTCAATACGAACGCAAGTGCGCCAAGGGCGAGCCAGATGCCGATCACCGCGTGAAGACTTTTCCATAGCGGACGTCCTTTCAGCGCCAGGCGCGGCAGCAGCACCGCGCGCGCGGTCGTTTTGCCGCGCGGCCACCATAGTGCGACGCCGGTGCCGATCATCACGAGCGTCCAGCATGCGGCCAGTTCCATCAGCAGTTCGCCGGGCTTGCCGAGCAGCAGCTTGCGATGAAGCATGCGATCCACCTGCATCAAGCGATGCTCGACGCTCAGCGTGCCCAGCACCTCGCCGCTATACGGATTCAGATAGATGCTCTGCTGCGAGCCGTGCGCGAGACGAAATACGAATTCGGCGCTGCGTTGCGGATCGCGCGTGATCACGGCGGTCGTCGCGATCGAGCCGGGCGGCATCGCCGCGCGCGCTTTCGCGAGCAGCGCGTTGTCGGCCAGCCTCGGCACGGCCTGCGGTGCGACGACCAGTTGCTGTCGATAAAGCAGCGGCTCAATCTGCGGCTGGAAGCAATACAGCGTGCCGGTGATGGCGAGCACGAGTAGAAAAGGCATCACGAAGAGGCCCGCGTAAAAGTGCCAGCGCCACAGTGTTCGATAGCCTGGATGTGTCGGGCCGCTCGTGGCGGCGGTTGTACCGTTCTGCGCGCGCACGCGTTCGGCGGTTCGAGTCGTGGACATGAAATCCTCGTCGGGCAAATGGGTCGATGGTTCGTCTGCGACAAGCGGTTTGCCGCGTCTTGCATCAGGCTTAGATATGCAGCTTCGCTTCGACATAAAACGTGCGGCCCGGATACGGGTGGTAGACGAAGTAGCGCGCGTCGAACAGGTTGTCGACGCCGATGCCGAGTTCGCTGAGCTTCGTCGGCTTGAACGTGAACTTCGCGTCGACAACCGTGTAGGTGCTGGTGCCGCCGAACACGTTGGGGTTCGTGTCGGTATTCGTCAGCGTGTTGTACTGACGACCCGAGTAACGCGCAGCGAGCGTCAGCGCCGCGCGCGCGTCGAAGTGATACGTCGCGGCAAGATTCGCGCGCCACAGCGGAATGCGGTAGAAGTACTTGCCGACCGAGGCCGGATTCCGTGCGTTCTCGAGGATCTTCGACTGCGTGTACGCGACGCTCGCGAGCAGATCGAGCCCGCGCACGAACACGTCCTCGCCCGAATAGCTTGCTTCGACGCCGCGCGAGCGAACCTTGCCGATGTTCTGGAAGTTCGTCACGCTCGGAATCACGGTGGTGTCGGTCTGACTGAAGATCGTGTTCTTCACGTCGTCCTGAAAGAGGGAGAAGCGGAACACGCCATTCCAATGCGCCCATTCGGCGCTCAGCTCTTTCGACAGATCGTCTTCGGGCTGCAAATATGGATTGTTGTTGACGATCGCGGAGCCGTTGATTTGCCCCTGGAACAGTTCGCTCGCGGTCGGAAAGCGATACGCGCGAGCGATCGATGCGCGCAAAGTCAGCTCGTCGCTGACATCGAACGATAGCGACGCCTTCGGCGAAAGGTGGCGCTGGCTGGCATCGCTGTACGCGATCGTCGTGCCGGGCAGCGACTGTGCGCCATCGTAGGCTTGCCAGTCTTCATAGCGCGCGCCGTAGACGAGCTTCCAGCGCGGCAGAAAGCGCCACGCGTCCTGCGCATAAAGAGCTTGCGTCTGCGTCTTGCCGGTGAACGCGTTGGCGAACGAGGTCGCGTCGCCGTCGCGCCAGTTCAGCGTGTTGTAGGTCTGGTTGTCGACGAAGTAGTTGTCGTAGTGGTAGCCGACGCTCAGTGCGTGATTGGCCAGTCCTGGCTGGTTCGTCGCGGGCGTATAGGTGCCGCGCAGGTCCAGCGTCTTCCAGCCGGTGCCGTCGTTGAACAGCACGGTGCCGGGGCCATTGCCCGGACCGCCGGCACTCGCGGTGCGTGCGACGCCATTGCCGATGTCGTAATACGAGGCGATCGCCTCGCCGTTCCAGCCGGTCGCGTTGCGCGTTTTCAGCGACACGCCGTAGAGCCAGTTCTCGCTGTGCCCGACACCCGGCGCAAACGCGGCCACCGGAATCGTGTAGTGGTAACCGTTGATCGATACGTTGCCGCTGTACACAGGGTTGCCGGCCGCGTCGCGCAGGAACGTCGATGTTTCGCTGTTGTACGTCTGGTGCCAGTAGCCGAGGGTGAAGCCGCCCTGCAGCGTCGGCGTGAAGTCGTACTGCATCTTCAGCTTGAACTGGTCCTGCACCGTGTGCTCGATGCCTTCGCCGTTCACACCGAGCACGGCCGTCGGCGCATTGGTCTGGTTGTTGTAGAAATAGGCGCCGGTGACGGGCGTGTCGCCGGCCTTGGCGGGCGTGGTCGATTTAGCGAGGGTTGCGAATTGCAGCGGCTGACTCGTGTTCTCGAGATGATTGACGCCGAGCCGGTACGAGAACTTGCCGATGCTATCGCCGATCGACGCGCTCGCTTCGCTGCCGTTGAAGCTCTGGTTCACGCCGAACAGGCTGAAGTGCTGCGTGAATGCCTTCACGTCGGCGTTGGCCTCGAACTGCTTTGGCATGCGCGTGCTGATCAGCACGGTCGCGCCGAGCGAATTGCCCGGATACAGCGCGGAAAACGGCCCGTAGATTACGTCGACCTGCTGGATTTCGTCGGGATACACCATCGACCAGCGCGGCGGAAACGAATAGCTATTGCCGAGCAGGTTGCTCAGCAGCAAGCCGTCCGCATAGACGAGGCCGCGCGCGCTCTGCGTATTGCTGGTGCCGCGCACCGCGATGATCGAATTCAGATCGCCGATAAAGCGCTTGCGTACCGCCAGGTTCGGCATGTACTTGAGCACGTCCTCGGTGTTGACGACGTTCCAGTTCGCGAACTGATCGCGCGTCACGGTTTCGACGGAGGCCGGCAGGTTCGGGTCGACGGCGCGCGGTGCGGCGCTCGCGCTTGCGCTTGCGCTCGCACTGACGCTGACGGCGGGCAGCGTCGCGTCGGAGTTTGCGTCGGCGGCATGCGTGGGTGTTGCAACGAAAGCCGGCACGAAGGCAGGCATGAGCGCGGGCCAAAGAACGGAACGACGAACCGCGCGATGAGCGGAAAAGACAGCGTCACGGCGGACGCAATAAGAGAGCCTTCGCAGCGCGAAGTTGAACATGAGCGTTTCCTCGATGCATTGAACAGGCGATCGCAGGCCTCGTCGATGTGGGCGACGAAGGCGCGATCAGAACCGGTAGCGATCAGGAAACGGCAGGTGGGGCGCGCGGACGTCCCGACGGGAAGGCGCCAAGCGGGGTGAAGCGGGTGGACAGCGTGGGCGGCGCGGTGCCGGCCAGCGGCAGCGCGGCCGGCGGCTCGACGGCGGCGAGCGTCGGCATCGCGACGTGATGTTCGAGCAGATGACAGTAGCCGCAGGCGCCGAAGGCATCGTCGTGGCTCAGATGCACGGGCGCGGGGCTGGTTTGAGCGACGACGCTCGCATCGCTCACATTGCTTGCACCAGCCGGGTGAAGCGCCGAACATAGCGCGGCAATCGGCTCGTGGGCGCGGCCCGATTCGAGCAACTGACTCATGAGCGGCGCGAACGCGACGAGCCACATGGCGACGAGGCCAAGCCATGCGGTCAGGTGGTTGCGCGAGTGTCGAGTCATGATCGTCGAAGAAAAGACGGGCGCGATTCTAGCATCACCGCGCGATTCTTTCATTCGTAATGACGGGCATAACGGCGGATTAGACGATGAAACAGCGCTCATTTCGGGGCGCTGAGGCCGAGGCGACAACCAGCGAGCCGTGGCGCTATGTTCGGCCGGGCAGTTCGTCGACGCGTTGCCCCTCGTCGCGCCGCAGCTCGAAGACTCCGCCTTGCCGAACGATCAGCGGGCCGAAGCGTTCAATATTGCCGGTGCGTGTTCGTTCGCGCTGGGTCAGTGGGCGAGCTCGGTCGAGCGCGTGCGGCAGGCGTGCGTCGAGCGATTCGGCGGCGCGCTATGACGCCTCTGTGAGCTGCATGTGATACAGGCCCCACGGCGACAATTCGAAGCGGTCCTTCAGTGGCTTGGCCGCGAGTTCGGGAATCTGATCGGCGTCGTAGATCGCCCATAACGGCCCCACGCCGCCGAGCGCCAGCGGCTTGCCGTCCATTTGTGTCGCGACGATGAAGTGATACTCGCGCACCTTGTCGAGCGTCGTCAACACCGCGTAGCCATCGACCGCGTGCATGACGATTTGCGTGCTGCCCGCGTCGGGCGCGCCGACGTTTGCGAGCACGTCGGTGAGCAGCGGGCCGCTAAACGTATGCATGTGCGCATCGTATTCGATCGTCGGATGGATCGTCACGGTCTTCATGCTGGCGAGCCACGGCAGATCGACGCCGTACGCTTGCGAAAACTTCACCTGGTGCTTCGCCAGCAGTTGATCGAAATCCGGATTGAGCGCGCCGCGATTGCTGTGCTTGATCGCGCCGGAGATCGTCAGGACGACCGGAGACGACCCGCATTCGGCGTGCTCACGCTTCGCGCCGAATGCGGGCGCGACCGCCGCGCCCAGTGCCGCGGCGCTGGTCAGGAACTGGCGTTTGTTCATTACGTTTTCTCCGGGTGTCGTCGAGGCGCCGCGTGGTGAGGTGCGCGCTCTTCTATTGTCGGAGAATTGTCGCCGCACGTGATACGGCGATGCTTCATTAACGCGTCATTCGCTATGCTATTTCCGCTTGCGGTTCGCGCCGGAGCCGGCACGGTTCCTTGCGCGGCGGTCCAATGCGGTGCGCGTCTTCGCAGGTTTATGACGAAGTCCTTTTCCAATGCCCAGGGACGCACGAACCAGGCGCAACGCAAGAAGCCTCCACTCTTTGTCGCCCTGATCAATGGAAGTGCTCAGTTCGCGCCGATACTGACGGTGCGCGTCACATCGACGACCGACAGCCGGATCGCGTCGATCAATGCGCGCGCGGCCGGTGACGGCGTGCCCGCCGCGCGCATCGTCAGGCCGATCTCGCGCCGCGTGTTGTGCAGCGGTACATCGAGCACCACCAGTTGCCCGGACTGAATCTCGTGATGCAACTGCTGCGCCGACAAGGCCGCCGCCATGTCGGTACCGAGCAGCAGGCCGCGAATCACCGCGAGGTCGGCGGTCTCGACGGTCGGCAGAGGCGGCTTCACCTTCATCCGCTTGAATTGCGTTTCGAACAGCGCACGCGCCGGCGCGTTGCTGCGCGGCAGAATCCACTGCGCGTCGCGCAGACCCATGATGGTCAGATCGTGCGCGTGAGTCAGCGGATGACCGCGGCGCACCAGCACCACCATGTCTTCCGACATCAGCCGCTCGTTTTTCAGGCCGCTCGTCGCGTCGTTGTCGCGCAGCGCGCCGAGAATGAAATCGATGTCGCCCGCTCGCAGACCGGCCACGAGCGTCTCGTAGGCGCTTTCGTCGGTGACCACGCGCACACCCGGATTCTCCGAGGTCATTCGCGCGATCGCCTTCGGCAGGATCAGCGTGCGCCCGAGCGGCAACGCGCCGACTGTCACCGAGCCCTGAATCTTGCCGTGCAATGCGGCGATATCGTCGGGGACGTGGCGCAGTTCGTTCAGCGCGCGGCGCACGTGAAGCAGGAACGTCTCGCCCTCGGCCGTCAGCAGAATGCCGCGCGGGCTGCGGTGAAACAGACTCAGTCCCGAGCCGCTTTCGAGTACCCGGATCGCGGTGCTCACCGCGGGCTGGCTGATGCCGAAGGTTTTTGCCGCGCTCGGCATATGCCGATGCCGCGCGAGCGCCGCGAATAGTTGCAACCGCCGCGTGTTGAGCAGATACGCGGGCAATGCGCCTTCCGCGACGGGCCGGCGGCGCGTCTGTCGCGCGGCGCACCATCGGGCGAGTTCTTCGAGTTCAGCGAAGATCCGCTCGCAGCGATGCAGCACCGCGCGGCCGACCGGAGTGGGCAGCATGCCCGAAGGACCGCGATCGAACAGCGGTTCGCCGAGCGCCGACTCGAGCTCCTGCACGGAGCGCGTGACCGCCGACTGCGCGCGAAACAACGCGGCCGCCGCGCGCGTCGCGCTGCCCATCTCGGCGACGAGCCGGAATGCGCGCAGTTGCGCGAGATTGAGCAGGTCCTTGCTGCTGACCGACAGCGGCGCTTTGGCGCTCGCCTGGCTGGTGGCGGCGGAAAGCGTGTCGTTGCTCATGCCGCGCCCGCGATCAGATGCAACGACGGCAGCGACAGATTCAGACTTTCCTTCGAGATATGCGTGTGCTCCTTCATCAACGCATCGACGCGCGCGCCTTCGCCTTTTTTCAGCGCGTCGACGATCGCGTGATGCTGGCGATGCGCGTACGTCAGCATCATGAATTGACGCTCGCGCGCGGATTCGTCGAACGCGATCGTGAACGGCGACACGAACGGCACCTTGCCGTTCAGACTGAGCGCGGCCGTGACCGCCTGGTTCTGCGCCGCTTCGACGATCAGTGCATGAAAGCGGCCGTTCATCTGCGCGTAGCGCACGTCGTCGCCTGGCTGCAGATGCTTTTGCTCGAAGATCGCGTCGCCTTCACGCAGGCAGTCGTCGAGCGCGGCGGCGAGCGCGGGGCTCACGCCGTTTTCGGCGACCGAGCGCGCGGCGAGTCCCTCGAGCACGCCGCGCACGTCGATCGCGTCGAGCACGTCGCGCACGCTGAAGCGGCGCACGACGTAACCGCGCGAGCCCGAACGATCGAGCAGGCCTTCCGACGACAGCACGCTCAACGCATAACGCAGCGGCGTGCGCGACACGCCGAGCCATTGCGCAAGCTGCGCTTCGACGAGCCGCTGCCCGGGCGACAGTTCGCCCGACAGGATCTTCTCGCGTAAGGTCTGCACGATCGCTTGCTGGGTGGTCTCGTTCATCGTTTCGTCGCTCGTCGGAAGCAGCGCAGTATAGCCACGCGTGCAGCATCGCTCCAAGCCTTGGAAATGTGCGTTGCGAGTTGTTTTCCGGGCCATCTGTTTTATTTATCGCGTGACGAGATGCCAAGGCGTCGGGGAAGGCTTGCCTCACTGGCTTGGGATACCGAGGGAGCCCTGCGCGGCGTGGGTCGGGGTGCGCTTCATCCGCGCTCCGGCCGCGCAAATGCCGGGTTTTTACTCATCAACCCGGCGCTGCCTGAGGTATACCCGTGCTTCCCGTATCGCGGCACAATTTCTATCTTTGTATCCCAAGACGGTCGTGGTGACTAGCGCGGTAAACCTGGCGACCTATCCGATTGGCAGCAGCACGAAGTGACGGAAGAGAACGAATATGGCAAGAATCATTGGCGGTATCGGCACGTCCCATGTACCCACGATCGGGTTGGCGTACGACAAGGGCAAGCAGAACGAACCGGCATGGGCGCCGATGTTCAAGGGTTATGAACCGGTGGCGCAGTGGCTGGCCGAGCACAAGCCCGACGTGATGGTGATGTTCTACAACGACCACGCGAACAGCTTCTTCTTCGACTGCTATCCCACGTTCGCGCTCGGGGTGTCGCCCAACCACGAGTTCGCCGATGAAGGCGCCGGCAAGCGTCCGCTGCCCGACATCGCCGGTCATTCGGATCTCGCGATCCATATCGTCGAGCAACTGGTCGCCGACGAATTCGATCTGACCGTCTTCCAGGACCGCCCGCTCGATCACGGCGTCAATTCGCCGCTGTCGCTGATGCTGCCGCATCAGGGCGGCTGGCCGCTGTCGCTGGTGCCGCTCGAAGTGAACGTGCTGCAGTATCCGCTGCCCACCGCGAATCGCTGCTACCGGCTCGGCCAGGCGCTGCGTCGCGCGATCGAATCGTTCGAGCAGGATCAGAAGGTCGTGGTGGTCGGCACGGGCGGGCTGTCGCACCAGGTGCATGGCGAACGCAGCGGCTTCAACAACACCGAATGGGACATGGAATTCCTCGACCTGATCGTCAGCGATCCGGAGCGTCTTGCCGCGATGAAGCACGTCGATTACGTGCGCCTCGGCGGCGCGGAAAGCGTCGAGACGATCATGTGGCTCGCGATGCGCGGCGCGCTGGGTCAGAAGGTCCGCGAACTGCATCGCAGCTACTACCTGGCGACCAGCACCGCGATGGCCGTGACGATCTACGAAAAAGAGGTGGCGTAATGAATCCGCAACTGGTTGGCGTCGAAGAACTGACCGGCACGTATCCGTTCGATATCCGCCAGAGCATGAAGGCGATGCGCCTGAACCGCTTTTTCTGGCAGATGCGCGAAGCGTCGGCGCGCGCGCTGTGGCTCGAAAACCGCACCGCCTCATACGATGCGGCCGGCCTGACGCCGGAAGAACGCACGCTGGTCGACAACACCGACTGGATCGGTCTGATCCGTTATGGGGTGTCTTTCTTCGTGCTCGAGAAGTTCGCGCGTGTGGTGAAGATCACCAATCTCGGCGTGTACGCGAGCATGCGCGGCGAAACGCTCGAAGCGTTTCTGAAGACTCGTCAGGTACCCGACGCCGTTTAAAGGCCGCGCATCAAGGCAGCGCTGTCCGCTGGGTAATCCGATTTGAAGTTCCGATGTGTAGTTCAAGCCACCCGGCTTACTTCGACCCGGCCGTGATTATCGGCGGGTTCATGTCGCATATCTTCTTTGCTGTGCCGTTGGTGTTGACCGTCAAGCGGTTGAAAGGTAAAGGGCTTTGGCTATCCCTCGAAAACGGCCGCACGCTCGCGTCTGTCGTGATCGACGGGGATAACGACACGGGTGTCGCTCATTTGCGCTGGTTCATCGTCGACGATTCTTTGCGCGGCTCCGGGATTGGACGGCAATTGCTGTCGCATGCCATGCGTTTCGTCGACGAGCGGTTCGACGAAACCTATCTATGGACGTTCAAGGGGCTCGACGCGGCGCGTCATCTGTACGAGTCATTCGGTTTTCGGCCAAGTGAAGAATCGGAAGGCACGCAATGGGGAACACGCGTGGTCGAGCAGCGTTTCAACCGGCTTTGCGCAAGGAAAGGCGATAACGGTACTGCGTGATCGGCGCGGCAGCGAACTCGACGCCGTCGGTCAGTGCGCGAGGACCGCCGCCGCGATCCGGTCGGCCAAATCGCCGAGAACGCGGCTCAACGCGGCCGCCTGCGCGAGCGCATCGTGTCCATTGATCGCGGAGTCGAGCGTCACCTGCTGCCGCAGCGGCGTCTGATCCGAGTGCCCGGCCAGCAGCGTCCACTCCGCTTGCAGCGTCAGCGTGCCGCTCGGGTCGGCCGTGGCATTCAGCACGGTGACGACCAGCCTGCGCGTGCCGGGCGGCGCGGGTGCATCCGGAACGACGAACGATCCGGCGGGCAGCCGCGTGAGCAAGTCCTGGGCAAGCGTTTTGCGCATCATCAGAGCGAGCGGTGCGCCCCACAGGTCGCTATTGTCGATCGTCAGGCGGTTCTGCGAAGCCAGCGTGACGACTTCGAGCCGATCGAGCACCGCGGGAATATGCACGGCGGTCAGTTGAATCGGTGGGATCGGCGCCGTGGCGGGCGGCGCGTCGGCGGGCATCGGGTTCAACGTCACATAGCGTGTCGGTATGCTGTGTCCGCATCCGGCGAGCGTCATCGCCGCGACGGTTACGACAAACGCCGCCGTCCTGACGCTCGTCGCGAGCGATGCGGCGACGGCGCGTCCGACGGGGAACGTGGACCTCGTCATCATTGAGCCTCCTGCTGCCTGCCATGGATCAGCGCCTCCGGATGGCGGTCGAGATAGTCGGCCAGTGCCCGAATCGAGCGTGCGGTGTTGGTCAGCTCCTGCATGGTGGCAGGCAGGTCGTTCTGGCTCGACGCGTCGCCGCCTAGCGTCCGGTTCGCCGCGGCAACGGTGCGATCGGCCGCGTTCGCCGTCTCGCGCAATTGCGCGACGAGCGGACCGATCTGTGGCGAGACCTGCTGCAATGTGTGATCGATCTGCGCGACCGAGTGGTCGATGTGCGTCAGGCTGTCCTTGATCTGAGGCGAGGAACTGAGCGCGTTGATATGCGCGGCGATACTGCGGACCTGTTCGCCGGTTTGCCGGATCGGAAGATCGTCGATTTTCTGGATCACCTCGTTGGCCTTGGCCATCGTCGTGTCGAGATTCGCGGCGGCGACACTCGGAATGACGGGCAGGCCGTCCTCGCTGGCGAGCGTCGCCACCGGCGCGCCTTGCACGAAGTCGAGGTTGATCTTGTCCGCGCCGACGAGCGGCGGATCTTGCGATAACCGCGCGCGCAAGCCTGTGGCGACGAGGCGGGTGAGCATGCCGTCGACGAGCGGGCGCCAGTCCCCGTTGGCCGGTGGCGGCGCGCCGACGATGCCAAGCTGCGACGGGTTCAGCGCGATCTGCACCGGGGTGCTCAGCGCGCCCGTGCGTGCGTCGTAGTTCAGGCGCACGCTGGTGACGGTGCCCACGTCGAAACCGCGCAATTGCACATCGGCACCACTCTTCAGGTCGCCGACGGCGCCCTCGAAGCGCACCAGATAGGTGACGACCGGGCCGTGCCCCGGCGCGAGCGCGGGGCGGCGATCGACACCGTCGAAATGCGATGCCGGTTCGCCGGGCCCGGGCTCCATCACGATCTCGGGGCCGGTCAGCACTCCCTTGATCGACGCTGGATCGTTGAGATCCACGTGTGCGCCGCGCAGATAAAACCTGGTCTCGCTGCGCAGATACTTTTTTTCGGCGCGATCTATCTTGAGCTCGGCTTTCACGTGTTGGCCATCGGGCGCGAGCGTAATCTCCGAAACGGCGCCGACCTTCACGCCGCGCAGCGTGACGATCGTGTCGTCGGGCTTCATGCCGTACGCGTTGTCGAAGGTTACCGTGACCGTCTCGCCATGATGCATCAACGCGCGAACGCCGAGCCATCCGGCCATCGCGAAGGCTGCGACCGGCACCGCCCAGATCCAGCCGGGCCAAGAGCTGCGCCGCACCTGAGCTTGCGAACGACGGGGACGCGTGCCGCTCATCGCTTGCTCCGCGGGTGGACGTCCCACATCAGGCGCGGGTCGAAGGCGCGCGAAGCGGCCATCGTCAGAAACACGACCAGCGCGAACGCGGTGGCGCCAATGGCGGGTCTCGCCGCGGCGATGCCGTCGAACCGGACCAGCGGCACGAACGCCGCGATCGTGAACACGTCGACGTACGACCATCGGCCGAGTTCGTCGATCAGGCGGTACAGATGCGCCTTGACCCGCAGATGCCGGCGCGAACGGCGCCGAACGGAGACGACGAACCATGCCATGCCGAGAATCTTCGCCACCGGAATGACGATGCTCGTACAGATGATCAGAATGCCGAGCGGCCACAGGCCAGCGTGAAACAGCTGGTAGACGCCGTCGATGATCCGGGTTGAGTGGGTCCGCCCGAGTTGCATCGAAGTGGTCATCGGAAAGAGGTTGGCCGGGATCGTCAGAACGAGCGCGGCGAGCGACAGCGCAGCCGCGCGCACGACGGCGTCGGTTTTGCGAGCGCGCAACGTC
This sequence comes from Paraburkholderia sp. MM5496-R1, assembly GCF_050436205.1. Lineage (NCBI taxonomy): Bacteria > Pseudomonadati > Pseudomonadota > Betaproteobacteria > Burkholderiales > Burkholderiaceae > Paraburkholderia > Paraburkholderia sp. MM5496-R1. Next base: position 326,224 of record NZ_JBNDLT010000003.1, on the reverse strand, counting down.
AGTGCGCAGCGAGGGCACGGACGCCCCTCCTGCGACATCGGCACGACCAGATCGCAAACCGTGCAGGACAGCGGCGCTTCATGTTCCGGCAACTCGTTTTCCGCGGCGATCGCGCGCCACACGGTTCTCCGGTCGAGCGACGCGCGCGTGAGCATCGACAGCAGCGCCGCGGCGATGAAGCAGTAGCCGCCGGGGGCGATCGTGCCGGTCAGATTCTGCGTCACGCGCGCGTAACCGACGAAGCAGCCGACCAGATAGACATCGGGCATGGTCCAGATATCGAGCGAGGTGGTCCAGCGAAACAGCGCGCCGATTCCTCTGGTACGCCGGCCGAGCCGCAGCGCGGCGAGGACGATCACGAGGCCGCCAAAGCGGATGAATGGCAGCACGATACCGAAGGTGCCGAGCAGTACCGCGAGAATGAACCAGCCATCGTTCCACATCTGCACGATGCCCGACGACAGCAGTGATGAGCGTTCGACGCCGAGCATATGGACATACATCAGGGGCGCGAGGTTGGCCGGAAACAGCAATACGAAGGTCGCGCTCGCGCAGGCGAGCGCCGCGGTCTGGCTTCGGCCGCTACGCCGCTCGAGCGGAAAGTGACAGGCGCGGCAACGCGCGTAGGTATGGGCGGTGAGCGGCGGGATGTCTTCGAGCGCGCCGCATTCGGGGCAGCCGATCGTCATGCGACGTTCTCCATCGGCTGTCCGTTTTCAGGCGGGCAGCGCGTTGCGAATGAGGTTTCGCCGATCATCCCTCGACCCTTGGCGCCGTTTGGCGCGTGCATGTACGGCAGACGCGCTGGCGCGCGCCAGCTCTTGTCCTCCACTAGCATGGCGCGTTCCCGGCCCGGCCTCGGCGCGCCGGGCAGCGCGGACGAACGGCGGCTGCGGTGTGGCGTCAGTCGGGTGAGCGGTTCCGATCCGCTTCGCTTTGCGAGCCGGGCGGCGTGCCCGGTTTGGTGTCCGGCGCCGCTGACGGAGCGGCGTCGGCAATGATCAGCAACCTCGAAGACAGCGCGTCGGGATGGCCCGGCTTGAACCAGTTCATCTCGGGAATGCGTGAATCGGTCAGGTAGATCGTGCCGTCCGGCCCTTCCGCGAACGTATCCGGCCATCGCAGGCCGGGCTCGTGCAGCAACGTCGTCAATGTCGCGCCGTCCCATACCTTCACCGCGTGTTCTTCGACCGCGGTAATCAGCAGGCGTCCCGTCCGGTCGATGTGCAGCCCGTCGGCGGGGCGATGCTCGAGCACTTTCTCGACGCGGTTGCCGACTTCATCGGTCGCGAGCGTGGTATCGCGAAGCGCTTCGGTGGGCACGCGGTAAAGCGTTTTGCCCTTCACCGCCTGCCAGTACACATACAGTCCATCGCGAGTGAGCGCGATGCCGTCGGCCGCAAATTCGACGCCGCGTCCATCGGGACGCCGCAATGGTGCGCCGCCTGCATGGACCGTGACGCCCGGATCCGTTTGCGTCGACGGATGCCCGTCGAGCACGCGGCGCGCTTGACCGGTGCCGAGATCGACCACCACGATCGCGCCGCGTGTTCCAGAGTCCGTGATGTAGGCGAAACGGCCGTCGGGATTGATGCGCACGTCGTTCAGATAGCTGCCCTGAGGCGCGATTTCGAGCGTGAACGCAATGCAGCCGACGACGCTATCCGTCGCAAGATCGATGCGGACCAGTTTAGGGGCACCCGGCACGACGAACGCCTGGGCCGGCGCGCCGGGGTCGAGTACCCACAGGTTGTTTTGGGAATCGCACAGCATCGCCTGCACGCAGACCCAGCGATCCTGCGGGTTCAACTCGTCACGCCTGGCATTGCGCCAGCCGTTCCATCGATCGTCGGGATAAGGACGGACGTCGCCATCGGGCGTGAGTACGCCGACGGAGATCGGCGCGTCTTCTGTCCAGCGCGGGAAGTTGACGAAGATGCGTCCGTCCGCGGCGACGGCGACGCCGGTCACCTGGTGCCCGAACGACGCAATCTCGCGCAGATGCGGCAGCGAGCCGTCGTCACCGGCGCTCGATGCAGGCGCGGCGGTCAGTGGAACCCGATCCGCGGCGGTTGGCGTGGCGGTGTCTTTCATGAGCTGTCTCCGGGACAGGACAGAAATGTCAGTATTCAGCAAACCGAATGCCGCGTGCAAAGATAAAGTAAATCGTAATCCGCGAATCTTTCGGAAGGTATTCAACGTGAATTGCTGACCGCCCTTTATGCGAATCGTTTGACTTTCGCGCGAGCAGAGAACGGTACTGCGCGCAATAGGGAAAGCCGAGTTGTCGCGTGGCGCTTGATACGACATGGCGCGCTAAAAGGCTGCGTTGCTACTACGTCATTCAGGGCGAAAAGAATCGCTCCGCGGCGGCGTGCGGAGCCGCCGTACCAAACGGTCCATTTCGGCAACTCTGACTCTCAGGGTTTCTCCTGACTCGCCTTTGGACCCGCCGTGTCACTCGTGCGCTACACCGCTCATTTGCAAAGAAAAAATAATGCCGACGTCTAAGGAATGTGCTAGAAAATAACAATTGCACGCGCAGACAAATAGCCACGCCTGCAAGTAAAAATTTCGGCTTTCAATACTCTTAATCGGCCGCGAGGTGGATCGTGAGAACAAGGACGCTTTGGGGGCTCGGGGTGACGACGGTCGCTTCGGTGCTAACGCTGCAATGTTATCCAGCGTGGGCCGACGGACCCGAAGCGGCGTATGCGTCCGACGACGAGGTGCCGGCCGGCTCGCTCAGTCCGAACGAGTACAAGGTCAATGCGGACGGCATGAAAGAAGATCCGAATGCGAAGATGTCGGACGTGGCCCGCGCGTATCGCAATGGCTATATCAATCGCGGCAAGCAGGATCAGGCCGATTACCAGGCAATGATCGACTCGCACAATCACGGTCAGCGGCAACCCGCCAGGACCGACGTCGCGCGGGTCGACGTGCCGCCGCTGCCACCGGGCGTTCCCGAAGACGATAACTCGAAGTACACGAGTATTCCGCCGCAGCCTCAGAAGCCGCGGCCGGTCCAATACGCGCAGCGTCAGGTGCCGCAACCGCCGCCGCAACAGCAATATCAGCAGGTGTACCAGCAGCCGCAGTACGCGCCGCCGCCAATGCAATACCAGCAGGCGCCGGCCTACGCGCAGATGCAGCCGGTCTACGACAACCAGCCGGTATACGTGCGGCAGGACTATCCTCAGCCGCCCGTGCAGTACGTGCCGGTTTATCCGCAGGCGCAATACGATGAAATGCCGCAGGTCGTGGAAACGGTGGTTCAACCGGTCGCGCCTGTCGCTTATCAGGTTTATCGTCCGCCGGTCTATTGGGCGCAGCCGCGCGTGTATGCGTATCGCGCGCCGGTCTACAGCTATCGTATGTGGCGTTGAGGTATTGCGCGAGTCGTGGCGGCGTTGCGCAGCAATGGAACGCCGCGGCGAATACTCGCACGCATCGATTGATTGGCCGATAGAAAGTACTCAGCCCGCCGCATTCGTGGCGGGCTGAGTACTTTCTTTTATTCGTTTTGCGCTAGTGGCCGCTGGCACCTCTCGTGCGCACATTCAGATGGTTATTCACCTGTCTGACTCCGCGCACCGATCTCGCGACACTGCCCGCGCGTTGCACCTGAGCGCGCTGCGGTACCCAACCGGTCAGCGTCACGATACCGCGGCGCGCCTGCACGTGAATCGACGTTGAATGCAGGTTCGGTGTGCGTGCGAGCGCGCGCCGCACGTCGCGCGCAAGCTCGCTATCGGGTCTGTTGCGAGCCGGCGATGCCGCGATGGATTGGCTTTGCGCGGAAGCATCGTTCGGCATGCCGCCACTGGTTTGCGCATTCGCACAGGTCGCAGTGCCGATCGCAATTGCTGCCGCGGCAATGGCGCCAATTAGGGTGCTCGCGCTGTCTTTTCTCACAAGTCCTCCTGTACCACCTGATTGTCGCTCGCCGCGCAGCAGATCGACGTTGCGGCTATTGCGCTTGCCCGTTGCCCAATAGCGCGTCCGTCGTGACGACCGTGCAGTACTCTTGATCGAGGTTGGCCAGTGACATCGCGTGAATGTCGTCGGCGCTGCGCGGCGTTCCGTTCCAGTCGGTCCGTGCAAAAGTGAAACAGCCGTCGGCCACTAGATAGGTATCGAAACCGAGGTTGCCGGCCATCCGCACCGTGGCCTCGACCGAGTTGTTGGTGATGACACCCGCCACGACCAGCGTCGTGTGGCCGGCGGCGCGCAGGCGGTCTTCGAGTCCCGTGCCGATGAACGCGTTATTCGTGCGTTTCGCAATCACCGGTTCGTCGGGCAACGGCACGTTGGACGCCTTGAATTCGTGTCCCGCCTGACCCGGCCGATAGTGCGACCCAGGCTCCGTCGAGTCGTGCCGCACATGCCACACCGGCCAGCCTCGGCTACGCCAATGCGCGAGCAAGCGGCTCACCTGCGTCTCGGCTGCGGGATTGTTGCGCTCGCCCCAACTCGGATGATCGATCGCGCGTTGCAGATCGATCAACAACAATACGGCGCCGGCGGAAGGAGCGGGAGAACGCATGGGTCGAATGAGTCTGTGTAGGTGTCGATATCGTTCTGGCAGACTTTACCGTATTGGCGCCATCAATAGCCATGTATGATGGCGGGCTCGCGCCCGGCAGGGCGCCCTGCGCGGGCGGCTTGCGCGGATCGCGCGCCGTCTGCCGCGCCCACCGGGCCGCAACGCATCCCTTCACGATGATCCAGAGGAAGACCGCCATGACGGCTGCAACGCAATTCGACCAGGTTTCTGTTGTCAAACGAGCCAACGTGTACTTCGACGGCAAGTGCGTGTCGCACACCGTGCTGTTCGCCGACGGCACGCGCAAGACGCTCGGCGTGATCCTGCCCGGCACGCTGAACTTCGGTACCGACGCGCCGGAGCTGATGGAAGTGCAGGCGGGCAAATGCCGCATCCGTCTCGACGGCAGCAATGAGTGGAAGACCTATGGCGCGGGCGAATCGTTCTCGGTGCCTGGCAAGAGCCGCTTCGATATCGATGTGGTTGAAACGCTGGACTACGTTTGCAGCTATCTGTAAGCGGCTTTAAGGCGCGTGCAGTGGGATAAGAAAGACCTGTTGCAAGCAGCCGGGACGGCTTGGACAATGGACCCAGGCTATCTTTGCTCAGATGTGTTGAAGAGACAACACGCAAGCATTCGCGAGTGCGTGCTTGAGCCAGGTGCTCAGAATGGGCCGTCCATTGCGCTTCGCTTCGACGATGAACCTTACGCTGTCTCTTTCGCCACGATCTCCTCGATCACCTGCACGAATTGCTCGACCGGCTGGCCGCCGGTCACCAGATAGCGGCGGTTGAAAATGATCGACGGCACCGATTGAATGCCCATTTCCTGATTGTTCTTTTCCGCTTCGCGCACTTCATCGGCATACGCTCCGCTCGTCAGCACGTCGCGCGCTTCGTTGGCGTCGAGTCCTACCGACTGGGCCGCTTCGACCAGCACGTCATGGTTGCCCGGATTCTTGCCGTCGGCATGATACGCGCGCAATAGCGCGAGCTTCAGCGGTAACTGGTGGCCCTTCAGGCCGGCCCAATGCAGCAGGCGGTGCGCGTCGAACGTGTTGTAGGTGCGGATGCGCGGACCGAAATCGAAGCCGACGCTCGCGCCGCGTTCGCGGATCATCGCCTGCGTTTCGGCGATCTGCGCGGCCGTGCGGCCGTATTTCTTGCCGAGATACTCGACGATGTCTTCGCCGTCCGGTGCCATCTGCGGATTCAGTTCGAATGGATGCACGACGATACGCGCGTCGATTTTGTCCTGAAGCCGCGCGAGCGCGAGCTGCAGCGACGACAGGCCGATCGCGCACCACGGGCAGGCGATGTCGGAAACAAAATCGATGGTGAGCTGCTGTTTCATGGTTGTCCTGGCGGAATGAACTGCGATGCGGCGGCGGCAAGTGCGGCCGCAACGATACCGACAGCGTAGCGTGAATCGTGCGTCCGTGCAGTGCGGCTGAATTTGACCGCAAGACTCGGAGTGTTTTCCCGCCACCACACTCGTACACTAAGTTCATCGAGCTACCTACCTTGATGGCGCGGGCGACGAGCCCGCGCCGCCCACTCATCGACGATGAACGCAATCGCTCCCACCCAAACGATCGACCAACGCGCCGACGCACTCGACTGGCCGCGGATCGAACACGATCTCGATCAGTACGGCTGCGCCGCCGTGCCGCAACTGTTGACGCCGCGCGAATGCGACGCGCTGAGCGCGCTCTATACACGCGACGCGCTTTATCGCAGCCGGGTCGTCATGGCGCGCCACGGCTTCGGTCGTGGCGAATACAAGTACTTTGCGTATCCGCTGCCGTCGCTCGTCGGCGGCTTGCGCGGTGCCCTTTATCGGCACCTCTTGCCGGTCGCGAACCGCTGGAACATGGCGATGGGCATCGACGTGCGCTATCCGCCGAAACATGCGGATTTCATTCGACGCTGCCAGGACGCCGGCCAGGTGCGTCCGACGCCGCTGATCCTGCAATACGGCGAGGGCGATTTCAATTGCCTGCATCAGGATCTGTACGGCGAACACGTGTTCCCGCTGCAGGTTGCGGTACTGCTGTCGGAGCCGGGGCGCGACTTCACAGGCGGCGAGTTCGTGATGACCGAGCAGCGTCCGCGCATGCAGTCGCGTGCCGAAGTCGTGCCGCTCGCGAAGGGCGACGCGGTCGTGTTCACCGTGAACAGCCGGCCCGTGCAGGGTACGCGCGGGCCGTATCGCGTGAATCTGCGGCACGGCGTGAGCCGCCTGCGCTCGGGACATCGGCATACGGTCGGCATCATCTTTCATGATGCGCTGTGAGGGCCGCTGTCGGCGCAATGGCGCAACACCGCGTGCCGTGAGACGATAACGGCCACGATTCCAGCGATCTGCCGCCATTGTCGTAAGATCCGTCGCCTCGTCCCATGGAAAACCTGCTCAAGAAACTCGATCTGACTTCGCTGCGTCTGTTCGTCGCCGTTTGCCAGGAGCGCAATATCGCGCGCGCGGCGCAGCGCGAGTTCATCGCGTCGTCGGCGGTGAGCCGGCGCATCGCCGAGATCGAGGCGCTGATCGGCCTGCCGGTGATTCAGCGGCAGTCGCGCGGCATTACCGTGACGCCGGTCGGCGAGACCGTGCTGCGCTACGCGCTCGCGATCATTGGCAATATCGAGCAGATGAGCGCGGAGTTGTCGCGCTTTTCGACGGGCGTCAAAGGGCGCGTGAGGGTGGTCGCGAATCTGTCGTCGATCGTGCAGTTTCTGCCTGAAGACGTGGCCGCGTTCGGCCGCGCGTTCCCGGATGTAGCGATCGAACTCGAAGAAGAAAACAGCGCGGACGTGCTGCGTATCGTCGACGAACACGGCGCGGACTTCGGCATCTGCAATCCGGTTGCTGGCAGCGAGGCGTTCGAGCAGGTGCCGTACCGCCAGGACCGGCTCGCGGTGCTCGTGCCGGGTGGGCATCGGCTCGCCAGCGCGGCGCGGGTGAACTTCGACGATCTGTTGCACGACAGCTTCGTTGGCTTGCGCAGCGAAAGCGCGCTCACACGTTTGCTCGCGCAGCAGGCGGCGAGCGCGGGGCGGCAGCTCGAGGTGCGCATGCGCGTGAGCAGTCTCGATGCGCTGTGCCGGATGGTGCATGCGGGGCTCGGTATCGCGATCGTGCCCGAGCCGGTCGGCCTGCTCTACGTGAACACGCTCGACGTGCGGCTGCTGCCGCTTGCCGATGCGTGGGCGGAGCGTCATCTGATCATCATCTTCAAGGCGCGCGAGCAGTTGAGCGCGAGCGCGGCCGCGCTGGTGTCGTTCCTCGGCAATCCGCCTTAGACGATTCCACCACCCGCACTGCGCGCCACCGCTCCGCCATCGAGCATTCGCGAAACGAGACGGCAGCGTTGCCGCACCGGCACTTCGGCATCCGCCTTGCGCACCGTATAGTGAGCGCAAGGAGAACGCAGTGATGAGCGATACGATTCGTTTGGACGGCCGCGTGCTGTACCTGTCGCAAGACCCGGCCGTGATCGAGGCGCAACTGGCCGGCGAAAACTTCACTCGCGACACGGCGGGGCCGTTGCGCGACAACGTGTCGACGGACGAGATCACGCCCGTCACCGTAATGCTCACCTACGACGAGCGCCTCGGCCAGTACCCGTACGTCGGCTTCAAGGCCGGCGAGCGTCTGCCGATCGGCCGCAATGCGGTGAAGGACGGCGGCTTTCGCCTGACGGTGGCCGGCAAGCGCTACGGCAAGGGCTCCTCGCGCGAATCGAGCCCGCTCGCGGAGTTGTCCGCAGGTATTCGCCTGATCGTTGCCGAGAGCTTCGAGCGTATCTATCAGCAGAACTGCGACAACATCGGCATTCTGACCACGACCGATTTTTCCGTGCTCGATCGCTTGCTCGCAGGCGAAGCGGTGCCGATCGACGAATTCCTCAAAGGCCGCGACTCGCTCACGCAGCAGATCATCCGCAGCGGCGGGCTGCTCGCGTATAGCCGGTTTGCGGAGTGGCCTGCGCCGGGCGAGCGCGCGAGCGATGCCCCGAACGAGGCGCCGGGCGCCGAGCCGAAAACGCTGGTCGAGAAGATCATCGACCGTCATCTGCATCCGGGCACCGCGAGCGCGCAGCGCGGCGACGGCGTGTTCATCGCCGCCGACTGGCGCTTCAGCCACGACTATTTCACCGGCATGTGCGCGCATCTGATGCATCGGGCGTTCGGCAAGCCCGCGCCGCTGCATGCGCCGGATCACATCATCGCGTTCCAGGATCATCTGGTGCTCGCGCCGCAGAGCATCCCTCACGTGCGCGACGGTCTGTTGCCGGGCGTCGCGAATCTGATGGAAGGCCACACGTCGTTTTCGCGCGGCTACCCGGTGCGCTCGCACGGCGCGCTCGATGGTGTGCCCGGCTCCGAGGGCATCTGTCATGCGTTGATGGCCGAGCAATACGCGCTGCCGGGCCAGGTAGCATGCGGTACCGATTCGCACACGCCGCATTCGGGCGCGCTCGGCTGCCTCGCATTTGGCGCGGGCGCGACCGAAATCGCCAATAGCTGGGTCACGGGCTACGTGCGCTGCAAAGTGCCGGAGACGCTGCGCATCGAGATCGACGGCCAGTTGCGCGACGGCGTGACCGCAAAGGACGTCGTGCTGCATCTGCTGCGGATGGAGGCGATTCGCTCGGGCGGCGCGATCGGCCTCGTGTTCGAATACGGCGGCGCGGCGGTGCGCGCGATGTCGATCGACGAACGTGCGACGCTGACCAACATGGTCGCGGAACTCGGCGGCTTTACCGGCATCGTCGAACCGGACGAGCGCACGGTCGCGTTCCTGAAGGAGCGGCGCGGCGTCGATTTCGTGCTGGAAGGCTGGATGAAAAGCGACGCGGACGCGACCTATCGCGACACGATCCATATCGATGCGAACGCGATCGAACCGATGCTCGCGCGTCCGGGCGACCCCGGCAATGGCGTGCCGGCGACGCGGCTCGAACAGGACGTCGCGATCGATATCGCGTACGGCGGCTCGTGCACCGCGGGCAAGCGCGAGGACTTCGATTTCTATCACGAGGTGCTGCGTTGGGGCGTCGAGCACGGCCTACGGGTGCCCGAGCGCACGCGTTTGTATCTGCAATTCGGGACGATGGCGGTGCGCGCGTATTGCGAGGAGCAGGGCTATCTGCCGGTGTTCGAGCGCGCGGGCGTGACGCTCGTGATGCCTGGCTGCGGCTCGTGCGCAAACTGCGGACCGGGACAATCGGCCAACCCGAACGACGTGACGATCAGCGCGATCAACCGCAATTTCCCCGGCCGTTCGGGACCAGGCGACGTCTGGCTCGCGAGCCCGTACACGGTCGCGGCGAGCGCGCTGGCCGGGAAAATCACCACGTTCGAACAATTGCAACGCGGGCACGGCTAGAATGCTGGCCGGACTCCGGCCGACCCATCGTGGCGCGTGCGACGCGCGACAAGACGCAAGGCCGGCATCGAACCGGCCGCGGTAAGCGATCAGCCCTGCCGTAAAAGCAGTCGCAACAGAAGGAGACAGACAACATGGTATTCCCCGATCCCGCGGGGTCCGTCGCGCGCAGCGGCGGTACCGTGGCGCATTCCACTGACGCGGCCGGCAGCGCCGAGCGCGGCGCGCCCGCGCAGGTGACGGGCCACGCATCGCTCGACGCCGGCAGCATTTCGGCGCGCCTCGACCGCTTGCCCGCCACGCGCTCCGTCTGGAAGCTGGTGGTGCTGCTGAGCCTCGGCTTCTTCTTCGAACTCTACGACCTGCTGTACTCCGGCTATATCGCGCCGGGCCTCGTGAAAAGCGGCATGTTGACCGCGACCACGCATGGCCTGTTCGGCTCGACCGGCGTCGCGAGTTTCATCGCCGCGCTGTTTGGCGGCCTGTTTATCGGCACGATCGCGTGCGGTTTCCTCGCGGATCGCTTCGGGCGGCGCGCGGTGTTCACCTGGTCGCTGCTGTGGTACACCGCGGCGAACCTCGTGATGGCGTTTCAGGAGACCGCGACGGGCCTTAATTTCTGGCGCTTCGTCGCCGGTGTCGGCATCGGCGTCGAACTGGTGACGATCGGCACGTACATCTCCGAGCTGGTGCCGAAGCAGATCCGCGGCCGCGCGTTCGCGTGCGAGCAGGCGGTCGGCTTCACGGCCGTGCCGGTGGTCGCGTTTCTATCGTTTCTGCTGGTGCCGCGCACGCTGTTCGGTCTGGACGGCTGGCGCTGGGTCGTGCTGATCGGCGCGCATGGCGCGCTATTCGTCTGGTGGATTCGCCGCGCGTTGCCGGAAAGCCCGCGCTGGCTCGCGCAGCAAGGACGTCTCGCCGAAGCCGACCGCGTGATGAACGCGCTCGAGGCGAAGGTACGTCACGAATATGGCCGCGAGTTGCCGCTGCCGGCGCCGCCGGTGCCGATCCCACCGCGCGGCAGCTTCCGCGACATGTGGGTGCCGCCGTACCGCAGCCGCACGCTGATGATGACGATCTTCAACATCTTCCAGACGGTCGGCTTCTATGGCTTCGCGAACTGGGTGCCGACGCTGCTGATCAAGCAGGGCATCACGATCACGACGAGCCTGATGTATTCGAGCGTGATCGCATTGGCCGCGCCGCTCGGTCCGATCATCGGGCTGTTTATCGGCGACCGCTTCGAGCGCAAGACGGTGATCGTCGTGATGGCCGGCGTCAATATCGTGTGCGGGTTGTGGTTCAGTCAGGTATCGGGTGCGGTGCTCCTCGTGAGCCTCGGAGTGTGCCTGACGCTGGCCGGCAACATCATTTCGTACAGTTATCACGCGTACCAGACCGAACTGTTTCCGACCAGCATCCGGGCGCGCGCGGTCGGCTTCGTCTACTCGTGGAGCCGCTTTTCCGCGATTTTCACGGCCTTTCTGATCGCGGCCGTGTTGCGCTACTTTGGCACGACCGGCGTCTTCGTGTTCATCGCGGGCGCGATGCTGATCGTGATGCTGGCGATTGGCTTGATGGGGCCGAAGACGAAAGGGCTCGAACTCGAGAAGATATCCACCTAGCGAAGGCCGGCTGTCGAGCCGGCCCGCCGCCATGTGCTGCATTGGCTATGCCCTCAATGGAATGCACGGTCAGAGCGCCGGCCTTCCTGCAAAGCGGGGTCCAGGACTGCTTCAGGTGCCCACAGGACGGATCGACAGCGCGTTCTTGACCGAAGTTACGCCAGGTACCCCTTTCGCCACCTCGGTTGCCCGGTCGCTTTCTGCCTGAAGTGGTACGCTGCCCTGCAGCGTGACAGCACCATCGCGGGCGCGAACTGTGATATTGGCCGTGGAGATGTTCCTGTCTTTCACCAGCGCATTTCGAACCTGACGCTGTAGCGCCCGGTTCGCTGCTTTCATTGACTTGTAATGCGATCGGGCTTCGGGCGTCGTGGTCGGGGCAGACGCAGGGGCGTTAGCGTTGCTCGCCTGCGCATAGGCGTGAATCGAACCCGAAATCAGAAGGGCGGTACCGACCAGTTTGACGGCGTGGATTGCTTTCATGCATCTTCTCCTGTCGTTGCAGATCGTTGGGGCTACAGATTCAGGGATATCACACACACGCCCCCACAATATTTCTGAGGCGGATCAAATGGCACTATAGGACAATAAAGGGTTAGGTCAAGCAACAATGCAAATCCCGCCAATTGCGCGAACAACCGAAGAAATTAGAATACTTCAAATTATGATGGCGCTCTAACTCTGTTGATAGGGTTGCAAATCAAAACCAGGGATTAGTTTTTTTCCGCCTTTAATCACGGATTACCGGTGTCTGATTGACATTTTTAGCCATCCCCGATGTAGCGGCACAGTTACATTGCGCCGTCGATTTACGCCGGCCTCGAGAGCGCGGAGCATGCGATACGCGACCCGCGGCAACTCGCCCTGCCGCACCTTTGCTGTGCATAACACGCACTCCGATGAAGAGGCCGAGCCGCCGTCCATGGTGAAGTAGGCAATTCGTCCATGCTCGCAGCCGCGCGTTCGCCGCCCCGATCAGAACAACTGCTTCTGCCCCGACATCAGCGTCGTGAAATCGTCGCGTAGCAACGGCAGAATCGCGTCGGCAACCGGCTGCAATTGCCGCGTCAGATAGTGCTCGTAGTCGATCGCCGAGCGCAGCGTTTCGAGCGGCTCGGGGCCGGCCACCGTCATCACGTAGCTGATCCAGCCGCCGTTCTGATATTGCAGTGGACGTCCCTGCTGGCGATTGAACTCATCGGCGACGCGTGCCGCGCGCACATGCGGTGGCACGTTGCGCTCGTAAGCGTCGATCGGTCTGCGCAACTGCTTACGATAGACGAGCTGATCGTCGAGCCGGCCGGCGAGCGTATCGCGCACATAGTCGCGCACGTAATCCTGATACGGCTGCTGCTTGAAGATGCGCCGATACAGTTCCTGCTGAAACTGCTGCGCAAGCGGCGTCCAATCGGTGCGCACGGTTTCGAGCCCTTTGTAGACCACGTCCTCGCGGCCGTCCGGCAATACCATAAGTCCTGCGTAGCGTTTCTTGCTGCCTTCCTCGGCACCGCGCACCGTCGGCATGAAAAAGCGCCGATAGTGCCGCTCGAATTGCAGTTCCAACGCACTGTCGATACCGAAGCGCGCCTGCAGCTTCTGCCGCCACGCCGCGTTGATATGTTCGACGAGCGCGCGGCCGATGCGCGCGGCGTCTTCCTCGTCATGCGCGTGCCTGAGCCAGACGAAGGTCGAATCGGTGTCGCCGTAAATCACTTCGTAGCCTTGCGCCTCGATCAGCTCGCGTGTCGTGTGCATGATCTCGTGGCCGCGCATCGTGATCGACGACGCAAGCCGCGGATCGAAGAAGCGGCAGCCGGTCGAGCCTAGCACGCCATAAAACGCGTTCATGATGATCTTCAGCGCCTGCGACAGCGGCTTGTTGTGCTCGCGCTTGGCCGCTTCGCGTGCCTGCCACACCTGCGCGACGATCGACGGTAAGCAGTGACGCGTGCGTGAAAAGCGCGCGCCGAGAAAGCCCGGCACCGAGCTCGCGTCGTCGGGATGCAGCATGCCTTCGACCAGACCGAGCGGGTCGATCAGAAACGTGCGGATGATCGACGGATACAGGCTCTTGTAGTCGAGCACGAGCACCGAGTCATAGAGCCCGGGCCGCGAATCCATCACGAAGCCGCCGGGGCTCGCGGCGCCGGCCACGTCGCCGAGATTCGGCGCGACATAGCCCTGCCGATGCATGCGCGGCATGTACAGGTGCGTGAACGCCGCGACCGAGCCGCCGCTGCGATCGGCGGGCAGGCCGGTCACGGTCGCGCGTTCGAGCAGGAACGGCAGCAACTCGGTCTTCGCGAAGATACGCGTGACGAGCTCGCAGTCCTTCAGGTTGTAACGCGCGAGCGCGGGCTTGTCTTGGTCGAAGCGGCGCTGGATTTCGTCCATGCGCTGATACGGATTGTCGATCGCTTTGCCTTCGCCCAGCACCGAGCGCGATACGTATTCGAGGCTGAACGACGGGAAGCTCCACGTCGCCGAACGCAATGCCTCGATGCCGTCGATGACCCAACGACCCGCCACGCCCGCGAAAAAGTGATTGCGCGTGACGCCGTGTTCGCGCCACTCCATCACCGCGCCGCCTCGTCCGATGCGCAGCGGCACGCGATACTGCCCGGCATGTTGTTGCAGTACCTTCAGATCGAACTGCACGAGGTTCCAGCCGATGATCGCATCGGGATCGTGCCGCTCCATCCACTCGATCAGTTTTTCGAGCAGTTGTGCGCGGGTTTCGCAGTATTCGAGCTTGAAGTCGATGGCGTCGGTGACGTTGCCGATGTTGCCGAGGTTGCCATTCGGCGGCCCAAGCATATACACCTGCCGCTCGCCGCAGCCTTCGAGCGCGATCGAATATAGCTCGGCATGCGCGCTCGTTTCGATGTCGAGCGACACGAGCTTCAACGGCGGACGATAGTCGTTGGACGGTTTGAGTTCGCTGTCGAGCCAGGGGCCATCGAGCCCCGGACCATTCTGCTGCGGCACGCCGCTGAACCACACCGGCGCGGTGATGAAGCGCTCCATCATGTAGCGCTCGGGCGGCTGGATATCGGCTTCGTAGACATCGACACCGCTTTCTCTGAGGCGCTTCTCGAAGCCCTTCAATTGCCGGTATTGCGCACAGTAAAGCCCGCTGACCGGCCGATGCTGGAAGTCGCGCAATTCGAGCGAACGCAGATCGAGCGGCGCGTCGCGGCGCAGGATCGTTTCGGCGCGTTCGCGATGTTCGGCCGGAATGAAGGCGACGGACGGCTGAGGGCGCAGACGGATGTGGCGCGGCCCGCTGTCCGTGGCCAGCCAGAACTCGATTTCCGTGCCGGCGGGCGTGTCCCGCCAATGTCGGGTCAAAATGAAACCCTGCTCGAACTCAGTCAAACTTCCACCTTTAAAGCGGCGCAATCGCCTTGCGCGATTTTACCGCCGCAGGCAGGGACTGTTGAACGGGCAATGAAAAGGGCGCTTCGTACTGAAGCGCCCCAACCAGCACGGCTTCATCTCTTCAAAGCCGGTTCAGTTCGTTCCCGGTTCGCTCAAGCTTCGAGCGCCAGCGTCGCGAACGTGGCGAGCCAATGCTCGCCCATGTAGTCGCCGGTCACATGCGGCAGCGCGCTGTGCAGATGACGCTCGGCCGCATCGAACAGCACGGTGCGACGCACGTCGCCCGCGGGCAGCGCACGCGCGAGCGCACGCTGGCACCACGCGCGGCTCAGATTGAGGCCGTCCAGATGCGCGATCTTGCCGTCGCTGCGATCGGTCACGGTGACGGGCTCGAACAGCGTCGCCGGTTTTTTCGCGCCGAGGTCCGGCAGGAAGCGTCCGAACCAGTCGGTGAACTGCGCCGACGGCAACACACGCCGCATCAACTCCGCTTCCATCAGCGACGGCGACAGGAATTCGTCGCCGGCCGGCTCCCATGCCTGACACGCGACGTCGTCCAGATACCAGCGCTCCGCGGTGCTGACGATCAGCGCCTCGAGCGATTCGCGCGAGGTTTGCCGCGCGAAATCGAGCGTCAGCGCGAGCGCGAACGCCATGTTGAAGTGCGTGCCGACGCGCAGCGGATAGGTTGCTTTCGGCAGGAACTCCTCGAAGCGCTCGACGAACGCCTGAGTGAGCGGCGCGAACGTCTTCGCACAGCGCGCGGCTTCCGAGATTTTCATCGACTGCAACTGCGCGCCGAGCGC
Source organism: Paraburkholderia sp. MM5496-R1 (assembly GCF_050436205.1). NCBI lineage: Bacteria > Pseudomonadati > Pseudomonadota > Betaproteobacteria > Burkholderiales > Burkholderiaceae > Paraburkholderia > Paraburkholderia sp. MM5496-R1. Next base: position 310,471 of record NZ_JBNDLT010000003.1, on the reverse strand, counting down.
GAGCAGCCACGCCCAGCCATACGGCCGCTCGAAGCCGCGGTTGTGCGGCAGCTCCAGATACGCGAGTTCGCCGGCGACGTTCGCCGCGGTGAAATGCTCGTCGACCACGGCGACGATGCGCGCGGCCTCGGGCAGATCGGGGAAGCGTTCGAGCAGATGCAGGATCAGCCAGTAACCGTGCACGCACGAATGCCAGTCGTAGCTGCCGTAGAAGATCGGATGCAAGGCGCGCGGACCCTGCACGTCCTGCGGTCCTTCAAGCGAGTGCGTGAGCTTGTTCGGGTATTCGCGCGTGAGGTGGGCGAGCGCGACATTGGCGAATCTGGACGCGAATTCGCGGGTGAGCTGGGTGGTCATCGGCGGTTCCTCAGAAGCGGAATACGAACACGTACGACAGTATGGTGTTGACGATCGGCAATAGTAAAGCGGTCGGCCATTGCGCCTTGATCACGCCGTTCTGGTCCTTCAGTTCGAGCAGCGCGGCGGGGACGATGTTGAAGTTCGCCGCCATCGGCGTCATCAGCGTGCCGCAGAAACCGGATTCTTCGTTTCGACGAAAGGCGCGTACTTGAGCGTCAGCGTACCGACCAGCGTGATGAGAGCACGCGGCCGGTGGTGGCCGCATGCAGGCGCCCAAACGCGCTGACGATCTCCACCGTCTGCAAGCCGCCGGCCATCCCGGTCGCGACGCCGGCGATCGTCATCACCAGCAGCGCGTTGAAGCGCAATGCGAAGCCGAGTGCCACGATCGGCACGCCAATCAAAACCCCCATCCGGCTCTCTTTGCTTCGTTTCCTCGACGCATGGCGACGGAATCTTACGCGAGACTTTATTGATAAATAGTCGATAAAATCTACTCATCGGGTAAACGCCGAGAAAGTGGCAGCGTGTGCGGGAAACGATCAACCCGCGGTCATACCCTCCGCCGTCAACTGCCGCAACTGCTCCAGCAGCTTGACCGCCGGGCTCGGCAGAATCCCCTGGCGCCGCCGGAACGCGGTCAACGTGCGCCGCCCGACCACGCCCGGCACGCCGAGCGTATCGAACACGCCGGCCTTGCTTTCTGTCACGTACATCGTCGACGCCATCCAGCTCAGAAAGCCCGAACGCGCGACCAGGCTCTTCAGCGCCGTGACCGAGCGCGTTTCGACGACGACGTTCGGCAGTCCCAGCCCGCGCTCGGCAAACACGCTCTGCATGTGCTCGAACGGGCCGGTGCCGCGTGGCGGAATCGCCCAGCGTTCGCCCAGCGTGTCGGCGAGCGTGAGGTCGGGCTTGCGCCGCAGCGGATGATCGAGCGCGGCGACCACGTAGCTCGCGTCTTCCCAGCGGCAATCGGCGATCGCGGTGATCTCGTCGGTATCGGGCACGGCCATGCTGAGCGCGAGATCGATCTGACGTTTGACGAGCGCATCGGCGAGCCGGTCCCACACGCCCTCGATGATCTCCACGCGCAGGTTCGGCCACTTCGTCAACACGCCGCTCACCGCGAGCGGCAGCACGAGGCTCGCGATGCTGCCGACCGCGCCGACGCGGATCGTGCCGCGCGCGAGGCCGCGCATCGCGTCGATTTCCTCGCGCGCCTGTTCGGCTTCGCGTTGCAGCAGGATCGCGTGCGGCAGCAGTGCCTCGCCGACCGCGGTCAAATGCATGCCGCGCGAATGCCGCTCGAACAGCGGCGCGCCGACCTGTTCCTCGAGACGTCGGATGGTCCGGCTCAAGGCCGGCTGCGTGATGTGCAGCGCTTCGGCGGCGCGTCCGAGGCTGCCGCTCTCGACGATCACCGCGAACGCCTGCAGTTGTTGCAGGTTGTAAGTCATGCCGAAAGGTAATGCCTTTTTGCGAATTGGGCAATTTTCGGCTACCCCGGCGGTCGTGATAATGGCCATTCGATTTTTCGCGCTCACCAGACAGGAGACTTCGCATGACAAGCAGCGCGCCGCAGCAGAATCAGGCACACGCAAAAGAACAGAGCACGCGGTGGACCGTACGCGACGCGGTCATCGACTTCGCGCGCCGCGTCGGCATGACGTCGATCTTCGCGAACCCGGGCTCGACCGAGCTGCCGATGTTCCGCGATTTCCCCGCGGATTTCCGCTACGTGCTCGGTCTTCAGGAAGCGGTCGTGGTCGGCATGGCCGACGGCTACGCGCAGACCACCGGCAACGCGGCGTTCGTGAACCTGCATTCGGCGGCGGGCGTCGGCAATGCGATGGGCAATATCTTCACGGCGTTTCGCAACCGCACGCCGCTCGTCGTCACCGCGGGTCAGCAGGCCCGCTCGATCCTGCCGTTCGAACCGTTCCTCGCCGCGACCCAGGCCACCGAATTGCCGAAGCCCTACGTGAAGTGGAGCATCGAGCCGGCTCGCGCGCAGGATGTGCCGCTCGCGATCGCGCGTGCGTACGCGATCGCGATGCAGGAGCCGCGCGGCCCGGTGTTCGTGTCGATTCCCGCCGACGACTGGGATCAGCCGGCCGAGCGCGTGGCCGACCGCGAGGTCGCGCACATCATGCGACCCGATCCGACGATGCTCGAACGCATCGGCACGGTGCTCGACGCGTGCGAGCGGCCCGCGTTCGTGGTCGGTGGCGCGGTCGATCGCGCGGACGCGGCGGCTGAAGTCGTGCGCCTCGCGGAGCGGCATTCCGCGCGCGTCTACGTCGCGCCGATGACAGGACGTTGCAGCTTCCCCGAAACGCACCGCCTGTTCGCGGGCTTTTTGCCGGCGCTGCGTGAGCGCATCGTCGAGTTGCTCGGCGCGCACGACGCGATCTTCGTGATCGGCGCGCCAGCGTTCACGTATCACGTCGAAGGCAATGGTCCGCATGTGCCGCCGGGTTCGCGGCTGTGTCAGTTGATCGACGATCCGGGCATTGCCGCATGGACGCCGCAGGGCATCGCCGCGGTCGGCAACGTGCGGCTCGGCGTGCAGGATCTGCTCGCGCGCGCCGCGCCCAAAGCGCGGGAGTTGCCCGCGCCGCGCGCGGTGGCGCCGCGAGCGCTGCCGCCCGCGCGGGGCGAGCGGATGTCGGTCGCGTTCACGTTGCAGACGCTCGCCGAAGTGCGCGATCCCGATGGCATCGTCGTCGAGGAAGCGCCGAGCTCGCGGCCCATCATGCAGACCTATCTGCCGATCGCGCGCGCCGGCACGTTCCTGACGATGGACAGCGGCGGCCTCGGCTACGGCATGCCGGCGGCGCTCGGCGTTGCGCTTGCGAGGCCGGGCGAGCGCGTGATCGCGCTGATCGGCGACGGTTCGAGCATGTACTCGATTCAGGCGATCTGGAGCGCGGTGCAGATGCAGCTACCGATCACATTCGTGATCCTGAACAACACGCGCTACGCGGCGCTGCAGGATTTCGCTCCGGTGTTCGGTTTCGCGCCTGGCGAGACCGTGCAGGGCACGGACCTGCCGGGCCTCGACTTCGTGACGATCGCGGCGGGCATGGGTTGCCCTGGCGCGCGCGTCAGCGAGGCGGCTGAACTTGCCGACGTGTTGCGTCGCGCGCTGACCGAAGGTGACGTGAAAAGCGGTCCCACGCTCGTCGAAGCGATCGTCGCGTAACGGCGCTTCCCATTCACGAACAGGAGAGAGACCTACGATGAAAAACGTATCGATGCTGATCGGCGGCGAGCAGACACAGGCGCGCAACGGCGCGAGCTTCGAGCGCCGCAGTCCGCTCGACGGCGAAGTCGCGACGCGCGCGCCAGCCGCGATCGTCGAAGATGCCGTGGCCGCCGTCGATGCCGCCGCGGCCGCCTTTCCGGTGTGGTCCGCGCTCGGACCGAGCGAGCGCCGCGCGCTGCTGACGAAGGCCGCGCACGCGCTCGAAGCGAAGGCCGACGCCTTCGCGGCCGCGATGGCCGCCGAGACCGGCGCGTCGGGCATCTGGGCCGGCTTCAACGTGCATCTCTCGCTCGATCGCGTGACGCCGGACATGCGCATCTATCACGACGAATCGTTCGGGCCGGTCAAGCCGATCGTGCGCGTGCGTGGCGAGGAAGCCGCAATCGCGTGTGCGAACGACAACGAATACGGCCTGTCGGCGGCAGTGTTCAGCCGCGACACGGCGCGCGCGCTGAACGTCGCTAAACGCATCGAGTCGGGCATTTGTCACGTGAACGGCCCGACCGTGCACGACGAAGCGCAGATGCCGTTCGGCGGCGTGAAGGCGAGTGGCTTCGGCCGCTTCGGCGGCAAGGCGGGGATCGCGGAATTCACCGATCTGCGCTGGGTCACGCTGCAAACGATGCCGCGTCACTATCCGTTCTGATGAGGCGCGACGCGATGGGCTCGCTGTTCGGCGGCCAACTCGCCGAAGCGGGCCATCGCGTCGCACCGTCCTGCCGACAGCAAAAAAAATCGAACAACGCGCGTGCAGCGCAAACAACGGAGACAGGTTCATGAGTTTCGTTCCTCCCGCTTCGGCCGCGGCCTCGACCGCGACCGCGCGCGACGACGCGGCGCTCGCCGGCATCGCGCGCGGCGGCAACACGGTCGACATCGGTCATGCACTCGACGACGGCCCCTACACGTTGCTGCAGAAAATCGCGGTGGTGCTCGCGGCGCTGTCGATCGTCGTCGACGGCTTCGACAGCCAGCTGATCGGCTTCGCGATTCCGATGCTGGCCAAGGAGTGGGGCATCACGCGCAACGCATTTGCGCCGGTGGTTGCGTCGGGGCTGGTCGGCATGGGTATCGGCAGCGCGTTCGCGGGGCTGTTCGCCGATCGCTTCGGCCGCCGCTGGGCCGTGATCGGCAGCGTGTTCGTGTTCGGCCTGGCGACCTGCGCGATCAGTCTCGCGCCGAACGTCGCGGCCATTGCGGCGCTGCGCTTTATCGCGGGGCTCGGCATCGGCGGCGCGCTGCCGACATCGACGACGCTGACCGCCGAGTGCACGCCCGCGCGTTTTCGTACCTTCGCGGTGACGGCGACCATTCTGTGCGTGCCGCTGGGCGGTATGGTCGCCGGATTGTTCGCCGGCCGGATGCTGCCGGTTTATGGCTGGCGCGGTCTGTTCGTAGCGGGTGGTGTGCTGCCGCTCATGCTCGCCCTCGTCCTGCTCGCGGCGCTGCCGGAATCGCCGCGTTTTCTGGCACGCCGTCCGCATCGCTGGCCCGAACTCGTGAAGCTGCTGCGGCGCATGGCGCGCGACGTGTCGGCCGATGCGAGCTTCACCGATGTGCGCGAACAAAGCGCTGAGAAACACGTCGGCTTTGCCGCGCTGTTCCGCGATGGCCGTTCGCGCGACGCCGTCGCGATCTGGGGCGCGTTCTTCATGTGCCTGCTCGCGGTGTATGCGGCGTTCAGCTGGCTGCCGTCGATGCTGACGAGTGAGGGCTTGAGCGTGTCGCTCGCGGGCTATGGCCTGAGCGCGTACAACCTCGGCGGCGTAATCGGCGCGGTGCTGTGCGCGCTGGCGATCGGGCGCTACGGCTCGCGCTGGCCGCTGCTGCTGTGCTGCGCGGGCGGCGTCGCGAGTGCATGGATGCTGCTCGGCGTCAGCGCGACGCAGCATACGGCGTTGATGATCGTCGGTCTCGGCTTGCACGGTCTGTTCGTCAATGCGGTGCAATCGACGATGTACGCGCTGTGCGCATACGTCTATCCGACCAGCGTGCGGGCGACGGGCACCGCGTCGGCACTCGCGTTCGGCCGCGTCGGCGCGATTCTGAGCGCATTCGCCGGTGCCGCGGTGATCACGGCCGGTGGCGCTTCGGGCTATCTGCTGATGCTCGGTATCGCAATGGTCATCGTGCTGATCGCGCTGGCGGTGGTGCAGCGGCATATTCCGCGTCGCGGCGCCGCGAGCGCGCGCTGATCGACGCGACGTCTCTCGCGGTGCGTTCGTATCGCGAGGGACTTTTGCGCGCGATCTGATTTTCCCCTTTGCAAGAACCTGTTTCTCGCGCATCGCGGCGGTTTCCACTTGCCCAATGCACGAGCGACGCTATCAACCTCGCTGAATATAAACGGGCAACGCCACTGCATTCGCCGCCGGATCGCCGGCCGCATTGGTCGGCAAATACTGTGTCTGAAACGCGGTAAACATCGCGGCAAACCCATCGGCGCGCTGCACGATCACCGCGCCGTCCTGGAACGCGCCGTTTTCGTTGTAATGCGGGCCGCGCGGATTGCCCTGATTCATGTGAGTCTCGTGAAGACCGTCCTTCTTCGGCAGAAACAGAAAGCCGAACCCGTAGACCACGATGCCCGCGGTGGTCGGTGTCCAGAAATCGCGGTTGTGCAACTGGCCGCTGCCCTTGTCGTAGGGCAGACTTTGCGACGGCTTGCTTTCGTCGATGGTGAGGATTTCGTCGATGATGTCGTTGACGTCGGCGCGGTTGCCGTTTTGATCCTCGTAGGGGACCGGCCGCATGCGGTGAATGTCGAGCAGGCTGCTGTCCTGGAAGTAATCGAGCCGTGGAAAGCCGCTCGTGTAGAGGCCGAGGTTCAGGGGCTGCAGTTTCGCGGTGAGTGGATCGGCGAAGTTCAGATCGGCATAGAAGTACACGTCGTCGGTACCGCTTGCGCCCGGTTGCGTCGACGCCGAATTGACGACGATGTTGAATGGCGTGTTGTCGTTGCCAGTCACCGTGATCACATAGTGCGGACTGCCTATATACGAATCTTTGAAAGGCGCCGCGCGCAGCAGTTTTCCCTTGAACATGCAGTATTCGTTCATGACTGAATGACCTTCTCGAAGTTGACGATCGGAAAGCGACGTATCCAAGCATACGGTGCTACACGTCGATAAACAACCGCGCCCGCTGTCATACGCTTGCAATGTTTTTATCCCGACGCTATTGCGGTGTGCGAGCAATGGTCATCACGCGTGGCGCTACGGGTTGGTGAGCTTGCCCCCGAAAAACGAATCCCTTGCTGAGCAGGTAAACTCACGCAAGGAGAAGAACGATGACAGGCAAGGCAAAGCGGGCACAGTACACGCTCGAATTCAAGCTGGAAGCGGTGCGACTGGTCAAGGCCGGGCAAAGCATGGCAGCAGTGGCGGCGACACTGGGTGTGGTTGAACAGACGCTGTACAACTGGGTGAAGGCTGAGCGGGAAGGCAAGCTGGCGGGAGCTGGGACAAGGCCAGTAAGCCCGGAACAGATGGAGCTGGCCCGGCTGCGTGCGGAGGTAGCTCGCCTGAAGATGGAGCGAGATATTTTAAAAAAAGCCGCTGCGTACTTCGCCAGGGAATCGATGTGAAGTACGCATTCATTGAGCGCAATCGACGCCACTGGCCGGTCTCGGTGCTGTGCGAAGTGCTGGAGGTCAGCCCCAGCGGATATCATCAGCGCCGGCAACTCGCCGCGCAGGGCAGGCCGCACCGAAGCCGCGTGAGCGACGATGCACTGCTCGCAAACATCAAGGCGATTCACGCGCAGGTCAAGGGCGAGTACGGCTGGCCGCGCATGTGGAAGGAACTGCTCGCGCGTGGCGTGCGCGTGGGCAAGGAGCGGGTTCGCAAGCTGATGGCGCAGCATGGCATTCGCGCTCGCCACAAGCGCAAGTACATCGCAACGACGAACTCGAACCACGATTTGCCGGTGGCGCCGAATCTGCTGGAGCGCAATTTCACCGCCACTGCACCGAACCAGGTCTGGACGAGCGATATCACCTATCTGGCGACAGCCGAGGGGTGGGTGTACCTCGCGGTCATCATCGACCTGTTCAGCCGGCAGGTGGTGGGCTGGTCGATGCAGCCGCACATGAAGGCTGAGCTGGTCACGGACGCACTGCGTATGGCGTGGTTCCGGCGCCACCCGGAAGCCGGCGTAATCGTGCACAGCGACCGGGGTAGCCAGTATTGCAGCGGCCTGTTCCAGGACACGTTGAAGGCCTATGGCATGAGTTCGTCGATGAGCCGACGCGGCGATTGCTGGGATAACGCGCCGACCGAAAGTCTGTGGGGTTCGCTGAAGGTAGCACGCATGCATGGCCGGCACTTCGCCACGCGGCGTGCCGCAATGGATGAGGTGATTGACTGGCTGGGCTTTTACAATGCACGCCGGTTACACTCGACACTCGACTACGTCAGTCCCATGACATTCGAGAAAAACTGGTTCGCAGCCCAGCAAGGCGAGGCTGCGTAATTTCCTCGGTTAAGGGATTCGCCAAACAGGGGCAAGGTCATGGAGACGCGCAAGGAGAAGGCGTGGCATTTCCTCGCGTCGGACGACGGCTGACGGCCAGGCGGCCGTCGAACAGATCAACGAGGGGTGCTCGACGGAACGAAGTCGCCCGGTCAATGCGCCCGCGATCGGCGACCTGTTCGATCTTTTCGACTTCGACCGGGACGCCGACACGCACGGGCATCATGACGGGTCGCACCCGGACCATGATGCAGGCAACGGCGGTAAGGGCTGGTGGCCTCTCTGACCATAACCTGGAACGCTCGCGCGACCGGTACAACGTAAAGTAGGACCGCAGCGCGTTCCGGCGGCGGTCACGGGGGGCAGATGATTGGTGCGATCCTGCGGCTGACCGGCGATTTGAAGGCTGTGCGGGCACTCGAGGGCTGAGGGAAACTGAATCGCAACCATGCAGTGCTATCGGATGCCCACCTGCCGCGCGGTCGCATCGATCGCCGCTTCTGCCTTCGAGACGATTTCGTCGATTTCCGGCCGGCTGACCACGAGCGGCGGCGACAGCAGCATCCGGTCGCCGCTCGCGCGCATGATCAGATTGCCGTTGAAGCAGAAGTCGCGGCAGATCGTACCGACATCGCCGCCATTCGCGAAGCGCTTGCGCTCGAGCGGCTTCTCGGCGAGTTGCACGCCCGCCACGAGGCCCGCGCCGCTGATCTCGCCAACGATAGGATGACCGGCGAACGTCTCACGCAGCTTCTTCTGAAAGTACGGACCCGTATCTACTTTGACGCGCTCCACGATCCTCTCGTCGCGCAGCAGTTTCAGATTCGCAAGCGCGACGGCCGCCGCGACCGGATGCCCGGAGTAGGTGAGGCCATGATTGAAGTCACCGTTGTCGATCAGTGCGCGGGCGACGCGATCATGTAGACCGACAGCCCCCATCGGCACGTAACCGCTCGTCAGTCCCTTCGCGAGCGTGATCAGGTCCGGCTCGAAGCCGAAGTGCTGATGCGCGAACCATTCGCCGGTTCGGCCGAAGCCGCCGATCACTTCGTCCGCGACGAGCAGCACGTCGTACTTGCGGCAAATGCGCTCGATTTCCGGCCAATACGTCTCAGCCGGAAAAATCACGCCGCCCGCTCCCTGGAAAGGCTCACCGATAAATGCGGCGACATTGTCCGCACCGAGTTCGAGAATCTTCGCTTCGAGCTGCCGCGCGCGAGCCAGTGCGAATTCTTCCGCCGTCTGATCGCTTGCCGCTTCGCCGAAGAAATAGGGCTGATCGATATGTACGATGTTCTCGACTTTCGATGGCATCTGCTCATGCATATAAGCCATGCCGCCGAGCGTGCCGCCCGCGATCGTCGACCCGTGATAAGCGTTTTTGCGCGCGATGACGAACTTCCTCGCGGGCTGTCGTTGCGTCGCCCAGTATTGATGGACGATGCGCAGCACGGTGTCGTTGCCTTCCGAGCCGCTGTTGCAGTAGAAGAAGTGATTGAATGGCGCGGGCGTCAGTTCGGCGAGCAGGGCAGACAGTTCAATCACGGGCGGATGCGTCGTCTTGAAGAACGTGTTGTAGTACGGCAGTTCCCGCATCTGCCGGAATGCGGCGTCGGCCAGTTCCTGGCGGCCGTAGCCGACGTTCACGCACCACAGTCCCGCCATGCCGTCGATGATCTTGTTGCCCTCCGAGTCCCACAGGTACACGCCTTGCGCCTTGACGATCACGCGAGAACCCGCGCGATTGAGCGAGCCCATATCCGAGAATGGGTGGATGTGATGCGCGGCATCGAGCGCGCGGTATTCGGCGGTGCTGCGAGATGTGGCTTGCGAGGTCGGCGCGTCTTTCGTGCCGCCATGCTGCGACGTTTCCTTTTGCGCATACATTACGTCTTCATTCTTATAGCTCATACTGCCCTCCGTCTTTTCAAGGTTCTCATTGACCGATTGGCCCGCAGCACTCAAACGTGCAGCAGCAAATGCCGGCGTTCCCACGAACTGATCACGCGGAAAAACGCTTCGTATTCGGTCTCTTTCAACGCGAGATACGCGCGGACGAACTGCTCGCCGAGTACTTCGGCAATCGGTTCGCACGCGCTCATCGACGTCAAGCCTTCTTCGAGATTGCGCGGTAATTGATAGGGCAGGGCATAGCCGTCGCTCGCCAGCGGTTCGGTCGCGGCGAGCCGCTGCGTAATGCCCAGATAACCCGCCGCCAAGGTCGCGGCAATCGCCAGATACGGATTGCAATCGACACCCGGAATCCGGTTCTCGATGCGGCGCGCGACTGGCGCGGAATGCGGAACCCGGAAGCCGACCGTGCGATTGTCATAACCCCACGCGACATTGATCGGCGCGGCCATGAAACGCGACAGACGCCGGTACGAATTGATGTACGGCGCGAAGATCGGCATCAGCGCCGGCGTGTATTTCTGCAAGCCGGCGATATAGCCGGTGAACAGCGAGGTCGGCTCGCCGTCGGCGGCGGTGAAGAGGTTGCGGCCGGTTTCCATATCGACGAGGCTTTGATGCATGTGCATCGCCGAGCCCGGCTCACCTTCCATCGGCTTCGCCATGAAAGTCGCGTACATCTTGTGACGCAACGCCGCTTCGCGCACGGTGCGCTTGAAGAGAAACACACTGTCCGCGAGCTTGAGCGGATCGCCGTGCATGAAGTTGATTTCCATCTGCGCGGCGCCGACTTCGTGTATCAGCGTATCGACTTCGAGTTCCTGCACGTCGCAGTACTCGTAGATGTCTTCGAACAACGGGTCGAATTCGTTGACCGCTTCGATCGAATACGCCTGGCGTCCGGTTTCCGCGCGACCCGTACGTCCGACGGGCGGTTGCAACGGCAGATCGGGATCGCGGTTCATGTCGACCAGATAGAACTCGAGCTCCGGCGCGATCACCGGTTTCCAGCCGCGCGCCTTATATAGATCGAGCACGCGCCGCAGCACGCAGCGCGGCGAGATTTCGACCGGCGTGCCGTCGAAATGCACGCAATCGTGAATCACCTGCGCGGTCGGGTCGACTGCCCACGGAATCATCCGGATCGTGCTCGCGTCGGGTACGCACACCATGTCGGGATCGGTGACGCCGGTCAGCGAATCGCTTTGCGGATAGTCGCCGGTGACGGTCTGGATCATCACCGCCTGCGGCAGACGCATCGATTCGCCCGATTCGAACTTGCTGCGCGGAATGATCTTGCCGCGCGCGATGCCGGCCATGTCCGGAATAATTGCTTCGATTTCGGTGACATGATGCTTTTTCAGAAATTCGTCGATGTCATGCATGATTGTTCTCTCTGTTTTGGTCCGCGATCTGGGTCATGTGTGCAGGGTTTCGTGTATTCATGCGCGGGCGACACGCGTCGCCGAAGGCGCGAAATATCGCGCGGCGAGGTGGGAAAACGCGAAGGCGAGTCGACGCCAAAGCGAATCCGCGCAATAACGCGCAGCGCTTACCCGATTAGAAGCGGCTCGATTGAATCCGTCGCGATGCGCGGTGATCAGTCAGTGCCGCGCGGACGCAAGCAGCCAGCTCGCGAAAACGCGAGCAAACGGACGAATCGAGCAGCGAAAAGAGATGAAAGAGGAGAGGCGCTACGGCAGCAGCGAAGCGACTTCGTCTGTGCGCACCGCGATGAACGCGCGCGCGGAGAGGACGTTGCGGCGTCGAACGGAACGACGCGACAGGACTGTGATGACGGACAGAAAGCGGCGAAACGCAAGGCTGCCGTTGCTGCCGTCGGCGCTGGCGCCGTCAGCGCAAGTACAACGCGCCTGACTGCGATTCCAATTCACCAAAGGGCCTCGGACTCTCACGATGACACTCGACTGGCGTAGTTGAGGGCATTGAACGGCCTGTTTCGAATCCACAGCGGATATTGAAGAAACAGGACACGGGTTGATCGAGAAGAAACGGTACTGGACGGTAGTAGCTTAATTCGCCGCGCCGCCCACAAGATCTCCCACTAGCTAGGATATACGAGCTAAAAATGCCGTCAATTTATTTTTAGATTTTGGCAAAGCGGCATCGAGCGTGATGCCGCGTGTTTCGTCTACTGTTCATTCACTCCGCAAGACGTACGGCGATCTTCGCGGCGGTTCTGGTCGGCTTTAGCACAGGTGGCGAGTCGGCGATGTGAAAGAACGCCGACGAAATCGCGCGCGACCGACGAATGGGCGCGGCGCACGACGCGGCGCGGCATGCATGCGCCGCGCGGCAAGTGGATCAAACCGGTTTGAGAAGCATGATTTGCCTCGCTTCAGGCGAGGCGGTCCGGGAAGAGGCCCGTTGCCTCACGCATCCTCGGACGGATCATAGGGCACCACGCGCTCATGCTCGTCCGCGTGATTGCGCGCGACGATCGCGCGCGCCGGGGCGTTCGCGTCGAGATTGAACGGCTGATGCGGCACGCCCGGCGGAATGAACAGGAAGTCGCCCGGCTCGGTGATGACCGACTCGCGCAAGCCCGGGCCGTAGCGCGTCTCGATCTTGCCTTCGAGCATATAGATCGCCGTCTCGTAGTCGGCGTGAAAGTGCGGCTCCGCATGGCCGCCCGGCGGGACCACGACCATGTACATCGACAGCCCGGTGCTGCCCGCGGTGCCCGCCGAAATGCCGACGAAATAGGGCAGCCGCTGCATCGTCGCGATTTCCCGTTCGGGCCGCAGCTTGACCACCGGGGCCCGCGCGTCGTGTGTAACGTTTGACATGGTCGCTCCTTTCGTCGCCGCCGTGCCGGGCGGCTTCACGCATGCCGAGCTGAAAGTCTAGACGATACGGGCGGCAATGTGGGACGTGATCGAGCGGACCTGGTGAAGCGCGGGCGAGCGCGAAATCGCGTTGCTACAATGGTCGGCATACCCCGACAGAGATCACGGAGACAGCGCATGGCCACGCTTCAGCCCATCAGCCGCTACCCGGTGCCCGAGCCGAGCGAGTGGCCCGAAGACATCAGTGCCCGCATTCTCGAAGTGCAGGAGAAAGCGGGTTTCGTGCCGAACGTGTTTCTGACGCTCGCGCATCGGCCCGACGAATTCCGCGCGTTCTTCGCTTATCACGATGCGTTGATGCTGAAAGAGGGCGGTCTAACGAAAGGCGAGCGGGAGATGATCGTGGTCGCGACGAGCGCGGTCAACGATTGTCTTTACTGCGTGGTCGCCCACGGCGCGATTCTGCGCATCTACGAAAAAGCGCCGCTGCTCGCCGATCAGGTCGCGGTCAATCACCGCAAGGCCGACATCACGGACCGCCAGAAGGCGATGCTCGATTTCGCGCTGAAGGTGTGCCGCGCGTCGGGCACGGTCGACGAAGAAGACTTCCAGACACTGCGCGGCCACGGCTTCACCGATGAAGACATCTGGGACATCGCGGCAATCACCGCGTTTTTCGGGCTGTCGAACCGGATGGCCAACGTGATCTCGATGCGTCCGAACGACGAGTTCTATCTGATGGGGCGTGTGCCGAAAGCCGCGGCGGATGCACCGAAAAAGTAGCCTCGACTGGAATCGCTTCAGCATCTCTATCGGCAATTCGCATCACGCCTGCGCGGGGCGAGATGAACGCCGCGCGGGCGTCATCACCACGGTGTCGTCGATCGGGAAATGCAGCAGTGCCGCGATCAATCCCGCCGCGACCGTCGCTACCCATAGCAGTGAGTACGAGCCCGTCAGATCGAACATAAGACCACCGAGCCACGCGCCGAGAAACGAGCCGATCTGATGGCTCAGAAAGCACACGCCGAACAGGCTGCCGAGGTGACGCGTGCCGAACACCTTGGCGACTAGCCCGCTCGTCAGCGGTACGGTGCCGAGCCACGTGAGGCCCATCACCGCCGCGAAAATCACCACGGACACAGCGCTTTTCGGCAGCGCGAAGAACGCGGCGATCGTCGCGCTGCGAATCAGATAAAGCCAGCCGAGCACATGATGTTGGCGGAACCGGCCGCCGAGCCAACCACATGCCCAACTGCCCGCCATGTTGAACAGGCCGATCAGCGCAAGCGCGGTGGCGCCCAGTCCGATCGGCATATGACACAGCGTCAGATACTCGGGCAGATGCGTCGCGATGAACGCGAGCTGAAAGCCGCAGGTGAAGAAGCCGAGCGTCAGCAAGCGGTAGCCGCGATGGCGCATCGCTTGTGACAGAACCTCGCGCAGCGGCGCCGCGGGCGCGTCCTCGAACCGCGCCTGAGCCGTCGCGTGGATCGGCGCACGCCAGTCGAGCACGATGCCGAGCGGCGCGATCAGCAGCATGGCGAAAGCGAGCACGAATAGCGATGTCGCGATGCCCGAATGCAGCCGGATGCCTTGTACGAGCGGCACCATCAGCACCTGTCCGGCAGAGCCGCCCGCGCTGACGAGCCCCATCGCGACGCTGCGCTTCTCCGGCGACGCAACGCGGCCGACCCCTGGCAACACCACGCCGAAGGTCGTGCAGCTCACGCCGATGCCGACCAGCAATCCCATGCCGGTCAGGTCACCAGCAGCGCACCGCTCGGGGCGACCGCCGACAGCGCGAGGCCGGCCGCGAATATCGAAGCGCCGAACGCGACGACCGGCGCCGAGCCATAGCGATCCGCGGCCGCGCCCGCGAGCGGCTGCGCGAAGCCCCACACGAGGTTGTGCAGCGCGATCGCGAAAGCGATCAGCGGGACCGGCAGACCACGGTCGAACGAGAACGGGCCGATGAACAGGCCGAAGGTCTGGCGGCTGCCCATCGCGGCGCTCAGGATCAGCGCACCGGCGACGATCACGAGCGTCGTGGTGACGGTCGTCGCGGGAGCGAGGGCGGGTTGCTTGCTATGGGTCGTCGACATGGCGGCTCCTCTTTGGCCACCATCGTCGCAGCCCGCCGCGCAGCCGGCAAAGGAAAAGATGTCGACGACAGGTGAGTGTGGCTCACCTATGCGCTGCTACGTCGTCGTCCGCCGCCGCGTCCGCATGCGCGTCGAAGGCCGCCGCCTCGTCGACGAGCCAACGTTTGAAATCGGCGAGCTCGGGCCGCCGGATCGCGCCGTCCGCATTCTCCGCGCTGACCAGCCAGTAGGCGGTAGTCGATGCGACGGTGGGCGCGCAGCCGGACGTCAGCTTCCCGCATCAGCGAACTCGCACTCCCGACCCCAACGAGACATCCGACCTTGGATTTGCAGTCGTCCGTTGCCAAGCGGGATCTGGCCATTCAGGAAACCGGTTCCGCGCACTGGCGATACCACGGCAACCGAGAGCCGCGTCGGAGTAATCGGCCCCCTCAAGGATCGAGTTGCCAACGCAGTACGGGATGGGTCGCGCCGGCCGGCAATGCCCAGACGCCGGTTGAACTGAAGTCGAACGTCGGGCCGAAGCTCGATGGCACGCTCATCTGCGCGGTGGTGAGTCCATTCGCGATCGGCACGGGGGTACCCGTGCCCACGCCGACCGTGGCTCCGGTTGTCTGCGTGTCCCAGAACACGTCGTTGGCGATCGTGCCGGTATTGCTGGTCGCAACACCGAGCGCGGGCGGCCCCAAGCCTGGGATAATTTCCTGGACGACGTTGCCCGTCGCGAAGGATTGCTCGATCGTGCCGGTGTTGCTTTGAACGAGCGCGGCGCTCCCCGAGCCAAAGCAGGGCTCGCCGCCGCCGCCACCGCAGTAGTCGGGCGTGAACGTAACGGTCCCGGTCGCATATGACTGCGTAATCAGACCGTCGTTCGTGCCTACCAGACCGCCGGCGCCTTGAGTGTGAGCAAAGGCATTCACGGTGCCCGGCCCAAACGGTGGCGGGATGTCCGGGCTTTGCGCTTCGTACGACTGCCGGATCACGCCGGTGCTGAAGTTGTATCCGACGAGGCCGCCCAACACGCCCTCGCTCACCATCGACGCGTCGCTGGACGAGCGTGTGATCGTGCCGTAATTCGAGCCCACCAGGCCGCCGCTCATCGAATCGATCGAGACGAAAGGGTTAGACAGCGAAAGGCTGCCACTCGTCTGGGCATGCACGATCAGGCCGTCGTTGACGCCGGCCAGGACGCCAAAGGAGCCATAGCCGCTGATGCTTACGAAGCCATTTACGCTGACGTTGCGAACGACGGCCGTCGCGCCGATCACACCGAACAGACCACTCGCTGCCGCGGGATTCGCCGGATCGCTTGTGGCGGGAACACTCTGCCTCGCATTCAGATTCGAGATCGTTTGGCCCATGCCGTCGAACTGTCCAGCGAACGGCGCGGCGCCTGTTCCGATCGGTACATAAAGACCTGCGCCGTAGCTTGGCGTGCTGATGTCGATGTCCTTGCCGAGCGCATAGTCGCCGGCAAGATCGAGCGATATATTTTCCAGATCCGCGAGCGAATTGACGAGCCGGTAGCCGGTAATCTGAGTGATCAGTCCGCTGTCGGACGGTGCCGTCCAGGCCGTGTTGGCAAGCAGCGTCCCCGGTGCGTAGGTGCCGTTCATGTCGTACAGCGCGCTGACCGTCCCGGTGCTTTTCGACCAGTCGATCGTGCCGCCGTTCGTCACGCTGCCGCCGTTATCGATGCCCGTCGCGTCCGCGCGCAGCGTGAGGTCACCAGAACCCGTGTCGCGGATCTTCGTGCCCGACGAAAGCGCGACGTTATGGTAAGCCGCGAGCGTCAGCGCCGACGCACCGTGCCAGTCGATATCGGATGCGATCAGCAGGTCTCCGGCCGCACCATTGGCGCCGATGGTCGTCAGGTCGACCGTGCTGCCCGCATTCAGGCTGCGCTCGAGCGCACGCGCGACTGAGGCGTCCACGGTGAGCGCTGGCGTCGCGATGTTCCATCGACCGGCGTACACGGCGGCGCCCCGCTGGAACGACAGTTGCGCTGCCTCGGTATCAACCGTGCCTCCGCTGCCGTCAGCGTTCTTCGCCACGATCGCGCCTTGTTGCGACACCATGCCGTCGTCCGCCACGAGCCACACGTGGCCGTCGCGGGTCGCCGTGCCCGTCGCACGGATGCGCGCGCCGCCGCCCGCGAGCGCGTACACGTTGCCGTCCGCGGCTTGCAGGCTGATCTGCGCGGCGCGCGTGATACCCGAATCAATCACATTGCCCGCGCTGCCCGCCTGGACGAATACCTGTTGGCCGCTCGACGAGTCCTGCAGCAGCACCTTCGATCCGGCCGCGAATTCCGCCGTGCCCTCAGGCGCATTGACAGTTCCCGCGTTGATCACGGTCCGGGCGAGCAGGAACACGTCGCCGCCACTGGAGCTGATCTTCCCGAGATTCACGACTACTGCGGCCGAGTTGCCCGACAGGGTAAGCGCGCCGCCGTTCATGAACGCGCAGTCGCATGTGTCCAGCGTGGATGCAACGAAGCGTCCGCCCGTCGCCACCACGCCGGATCGACCCACGACGATGCCTTGCGGATTGATCACGTAGACACTGCCCGTGGCACTGAGCATGCCGAGGATCGCTGAGAGCGAGCCACCCGTCACCCGGTTCAGGGTTGCGCCCGTGCCGTTGGCGAACGTGACGCTGTTGTGCCTGCCGATCGAGAAGCTGTTCCAGTCGATCACACCGCGTGTCGAACCGGGTTGCGTGATCACGAGGCTGTTGCCCGCGCCCGCTATCGTGCCAGTGCCAGCGACGTAATGGCCGCCCTGCGGCAGGCTGCCCGCCGCGAACGCCACGGGTGTCAGGCAGAGTCCCGTCAGCGAAATGCCGATAGCGAGCCAGAGGTGTCCGCGCGAGTGCTGTCGATTCCGTGCGCGTCCCGCGGACCGAGGTCGTTCCGGACGTGACATACAGCCCCCTTTCCGCATGCATGCGGAATGGCCGCCAACGACCCGCGGAGCCGACCGGAGACGCGTGAGTCGCCGTGTCTGAAGAATAGCAGTTGGCGTCGCGCATGCATGCCGATATCTCAGCGTCTGGCGCCTTCTTATGGGGGCTTTTGTGCCATCTGACGCGTGGCGAGACTTATGATGCGCGTCGATAAGATCCGACGCCAAATTGCGTCAGGGCAACAAGAGCAGCGACTGCGTCTTCTACTGTGTCGGTCTCAAGGTATCTCAACAATCTGATCGAACAGGACCATCGCCACATCAAGTCCCGGACCAATGCCATGCTCGGCTTCAAGCGTTTCAGGAACGCCGCGATCACTCTGGCCGGCATTGAGTTGATGCATGGCATTAGCGAAGGCCAATTCAATCTCGCAAAGCTCGGCCTCAAAGATGCCACTGTACCCACCGTATGGAATGTGCCCACCGTATGGAATGCGGTCCTGTCTTATCAATTATCTGCGCCACGCAGGAAGTTTAAGCGCAAACGCCGGCAATCGGCGGCCCTGTGCCACTTAGCCAGGCTGTCCGCCGCAGCCGGGTTGTATTGCGCCGGCCATCCGGAGCTCGTGCGCCGCCGCCTCGTCGATAAGGATGGGAGCCGCGAGGCTTAACGAATGGATCCCTACGACAGTTCATCGGCAGCGCATGCGCAAGACTTCAGGGCCAGCATGGGGGCGCGCTGCCTAGTGCGCTAGCCGGCAAATCCCAGTGCACGTCGACGCCGGCGATCCGCCACGGCGCCGCAATGCGGCGAGCCGGCCCCCATGGAGTCGATTCGATCGCCGCGCTCGCGTCGGCTGCGGATTCCGAGGCGAGCGAGGTGTCGTCCCACGGTGCGTTGAAGTCGATGAGCAGTCTTGCGGTCTGGGCGAGCGAGAGTCGCGCGCGCGTCGCGATGCCGTGCTCGAGCCGGCGCTTCAGGCCGCGCAGCACCGCGGCCGCCACCAGATAGCCGGTGGCGTGGTCCAGCGCCTGCACCGGTAGCGGGACGGGCGAGGCGGATGCGCGCCAGCGCATTCCCGCGTCGGCGATGCCGCTGCTCATCTGCACCAGGCTATCGAAGCCGCGACGCATCCCCCAAGGTCCGCTCCAGCCGTAAGCATCGAGGCTGACGTCTACGAGCCCGCGCGCGAGGCGCTCGCGCGTGGCCGCGTCAAAGCCGAGCCGGTCGAGCGCGCCCGGGCGCAGGCCGTGCACGAGCACATCGGCGTCCGCCAGTAGCCCAGCAAACGTCGTATGTCCGGATAACGTTTTCAAGTCGAGCCGGGCGCAGCGCTTGCCGAGCGTGACGTCCGGCACGGCGCCGGGCTCGTCCCAGTCCGGGGGATCGATGCGCAAGACCGTCGCGCCCAGGCCCGCAAGAAAGCGCGTAGCCGTCGGCCCGGCGAGCACGCGCGTCACGTCGAGCACGCGCACGCCGTCAAGCGGTCGCTTGAGCTCGATGGGCCAGCCGGGCACGGTGCCAGTTGGCCCCTTGTCGTACGCGACGACCGGTTCGGCCGCTACCGCGCTGCCTTGTGGATGCGTACGCCACGCGTCGGCGTCGCGCATCTGCGCGGCACAACCGCCTGCATCGATGATCGCCTGTTCGAGGTCGGCGCCTTCCCATGTCGCGACGGCTGCGGCGGCCGCGTGGCGGTCGGCGACCGCGCCGAGCGTGCGACGCACGGCCGCCCGGTGATGAGCCGCGTTAGCATGCAGGCGGATCCAGCCATCGCGGGTCGGGTAGTCGCCCGTCAATGGATCGCGCAACGGGGGAACCTGCCAACCGTCCGGGCGCAGCGACGTCGCAAACCAGAACGAGGCAAGCCGCCGGTCGACTTCGACAGCCGCGGGTTGGCGGGTCTGAAAGGGGGATGAAGTGGGCTCGTCCGAGAGCGAGCGCGCGGCGTGCGGATGCGCATGCGCGAGCAGTTCGTCGACTGCGAGCGCCGCGGCGGCGACCGACGCGGCGGCGAAGTCGGTGACTGCGAACGCCGACGGCAGACTGCCGGTGCCGCGAAAGGCGAGTCGGTCGACATCGTCGGCCTGGCCGCCGAGCGCATTCCACAGGGTGCGGGTCAGGGCGAGCGAGGCAGACGACATCGCGTTGCTCCTTGCCGAATCAGAATTCGAGATCGACGCCCTTGGTTTCCGGCGTCGCGAGGATCGCCAGGATTGCCGCCACGGCGTAGACCATCACGAAGAGACCGATATAAATATAGGCTCGATGGATCCCGTACGCATGCAGGATCAGGCCGGCGATGATCGGAATGAGCCCCCCGCCGTAGACCTGCGACACCTGATAGGCGGCGCTCGCGCCCGACGCGCGGAAGCGCGTCGGGAAGTTCTCGGTATAGAAGGTCGGGATCGCGCCATATCCGAAGCCGAACACGAAGCCGAAGCCGATCACCTCGGCGAGCACCGCGAGCCAGAAGTTGCCGGTGTTGATCAGGTAGAAATAGGGGATCGCCCACACGAGGAAGACCACGGCCGAGATCAGCAGGATCGTGCGTCGGTTGATGACGTCCGCGAGCAGCGAGCCGATGATCATGAACACTAGCATCGAAGCGGCAGCGATGAGGCCGATCGTTTCCGCGAGTGTTCCGGCGAAGCCGACCGCTTTCATGTAGCTCGTGCCGAACACGAAGCTCAGGAAGAACGCGCCGCCGAACATCGCGTTCACGAGCGACGTGCGCAAGATGCGTAGCGGCATTTCCTTCCACACGCGAGCGGCCGGACTTTTGAGCGTTTCGGCGCCATGCTTGAAGCGCTCGAACACGAAGCTGTCCATGGTGCGGGTCCGGATCACGATGCCGACGATCGCCACCGCGAAGCCGACATAAAAGAAGATCCGCCAGCCCCAGGCGGTGAACTGCTCGGGCGACATCAGCGACTTGACCAGGATGACCGAGCCGAAGCCGAGGAGGAGGCCAAGCGGGATCGCGAATCCGACCCAGGCTCCCCAGAACGCGCGACGCTTGGACTTCGCCGCCTGCTCGACGACCCACGTCGCAGCGGTGCCGAATTCGGCGCCGAAGCTGATGCCCTGCACCAGGCGGAACAGGATCAGGAGGATGGGGGCGGCGGCGCCGATGCTGTCGTAAGTCGGCGTCAGTCCGATTAAAAGCGTGCTCACGCCCATCAGCAACAGCGCATAGACCATCGCGTCCCTGCGGCCTTTGCGATCGGCGATGTTCCCGAAGATGAACGCGCCTACGGGGCGGATCACGATGCCCAATCCGTACACGCCGATCGCGGCCGCGATGGCGGCGAGATTGGGCAGCTTGAAGAAGATCTCGCCCCAGACGGTGGCGGCGATAATCCCCGTGACGAGGAAGTCGTACTGCTCGATGACCGACCCGATGATGCTGGCCAGCGCAACCTTGAAAATCTGCTGCTGCGAGGGCGCTGCTACACCTTTTTCGATTGTTGCCATTTTTTGTCTCCTTGCGCTCGTTAACCGTATCCTGGAGCGTGATGTGCGCCCCGTCGGAGTGTGGTCCGAATCATCCGCGTTTCTGCGTGCTTTTATTAATTAAAGCTATTCTCTGTCTGCAGTCTACTGCGTTAATCGTCGGCAAGGCTCAGGCAATTCGGCTGGCGGCGCTCGATCGCCCACTTGAGCAATGCTGCCGCGCGCAGCGGCCCATGCGCGAATTTTCCGTAAGGCATCGTCAGGAACAAGGCGATCACTGCGCCCAGATGAAGCGCGAGCAGCGTAGGCATCGCCGCGCTCGCGCGCCACGCGGCGAGCGCGAGTCCGCTCACGGCGATGAACAGCAGCATCGCAATGAAGCCGAGATCCATCGGTTTTTGTTGCGCATCGCCCTGCAGCGGGTGTCGGCGCAGATTCAGCCATCCGAGGCCGAGCGTGCCGGCCGTGATGCCGATGCCGCCCGCGATGCCCAGCAGCGCCGGCAGGCTCATGTACGCATACGGCGCTTCGAGACCGAGCAGGTAGTGATAGAGCGTGGCGACGCTCGTTGACAGGAAGCACAGCAGAAAGCCGTAGAAGGTGGTCTGATGGAAGTGTCGGCGGGCGAGCGAGAAGCGGTCGTCGTCGTTGTTGCAGCCGTCGCCGTGGCCGCCACCGAGATACTTGAGCGTGGCCACCGCCGCGCCGGCCTCGGCCGTTTCCGCGGCACTCGCCACGCCGGGCCCCATCTCGCGCCAGAAGCGCCGCACGCCGACGCCAAGCGCAACGACCGCGAACAGGAACACCGGCGCGAACACGCCGACCATCAGCCGGTGCGGGAATACATCGTAGAAGCTGCCTCCGGGCGCGGCGCGCCATAGGGTGCCGCGCAGCGCGAGCGCGAGAATCAGGAACAGCGCGAAGCCGGCGGCGAGTGCCAGCGAGACCACGAGCCCGTTGCGCTCGTAAAGTCTGCCGAAAGCGCTTGGCCACGCGTAAAGGCGGTACGTGCGCAGGCGCACGCGAGCCATCGCCTGAGGCACGTTCACCGCGAACTCATGCGGCGGCGCGTACTGGCACGCGTGCAGGCAGGCGCCGCAGTTGTGGCACAGGTTCGCGAGGTAATGCACGTCGGCGTTGCCGAACTCCAGACGCCGTGTCATTGCTGGAAATACCGCGCAAAAGCCTTCGCAATAGCGGCATGCATTGCAGATCTGCAGGATGCGCGCGACTTCGTTCTCCGCGGTGGCGGCGGGTGGGACGAACGACGAACCATCCGCCGCGGCCCGGGCATCGCGGATCAGGATCTCAAGCGGCTGCATCTGCGTGTTCCTGGCGTGCTGCGGCGGCCGCGTTGCTCCCCGCGATGCGGCCGAAGGCCGTTCCGATGCTCATGCCGACGCCCGCCGTGTAACCTTGGCCGAGCACGTTGCCCGCCATCATTTCGCCGGCCACGAACAGGTTCGGGCTGGGGACGCCGCCGAAGTGGACGGCGGCTGTCTGATCGGTCTTCAGGCCGAGATAGGTGAAGGTGACGCCCGGCCGCAGCGCATAGCCGAAGAAGGGCGCGGTGTCGATCGGACGCGCCCAGTGTGTCTTGGCCGGCGTGAGGCTTTCGGTGTGGCAGTCGTCGAGCTGCGTGTGGTCGAACGTGCCGGGCCGGCACGCCGCGTTGTAGGTGTCGAGCGTCTGCATGAAGCGCGCATCGTCAAGGTCGAGCGCGCGGGCGAGTTCCCGCTGGCTGTTCGCCCGCGCGCCGGGAAACACGGGCGGCATGAAACGGCCGACGGCTTTTGCATCGATTATCGAATAGGCAATCTGGCCCGGTTGCTGCGCGACGAGCCGGCCCCAGATCGCATAGCGCTTTGGCCAGAAGTCCTCGCCTTCGTCGTAAAAGCGCACGGCCTCCCGGTTGACGACGATGCCGAGCGATACGCAATCGATGCGCGTGCAGATTCCCCCATCGTAGAGCGGCGCTCGCGCGTCGATCGCAACCATGTGAGCCTGCATCGGGTCGCCGATGCGGTCCGCGCCGGCGTCGAGCATGAAGCGCAGCAGCGTGCCGTTGTTGAAGCGCGAGCCGCGGATCAGGAAGTTGTCGGCCGGGTACTCGCCGCGCTCGTTCTGTCCCCACGCGGCGCGCAGCCACTCGCGGTTCGATTCGAAGCCGCCGGCTGCAAGCACGCAGCTGCGCGCCGCGATGCGTTCGTCGGCCACATAAGCCGCGACGAAGCGCGGGCCGTCGAGCTCGAGCCGGTCGACGGGCGCATCGTAGCGTATCTGTACGCCGAGCTGCCCGGCGCTGCGGTAGTACGCGTTGACGAGCGCCTTACCGCCGCCCATGAAAAACGCATTGGTGCGCGCCGTATGGAGCGCACCCGACAGCGACGGCTGGAAACGCACGCCGTGACGGTGCATCCACGGACGGCAGCTCGACGAGGCCCGGATCACGAGGCGGGCGAGCGCTTCGTTCGTCTGCCCGCCCGTGACCTTCAACAGGTCCTGCCAGAACTCCTCTTCGGGATACTCGCCGACGAGCACGTCCTGAGGGGTATCGTGCATGCAGCGCAGATTGCGCGTGTGCTGTGAATTGCCGCCGCGCCATTCGCGCGGCGACGTTTCGACGAGCAGCACCGAAGCGCCCGCTTCGCGCGCCATCAGCGCCGCGCAGAGGCCGGCATTGCCGCCGCCGATTACAAGGACATCGACCATGTCAATTGCAACCAGAATATCCAACCAGGGTATCGATCGATTGGAAATAAGCACCAATCACGCCCGCGCTGTCCGATGAGCATTTCGATCTGAACGATCTCGTCGCATTATGCGCGCTAATGGACCTTGGCAGTTTCCGGAAGGCAACCAACACGGTGCATCTATCGCAACCGCACCCGACGTCTGCGGTGCCATCGCCATCGACATGAATGCCTTTTCCAGGTGGTTCGCCTGCCGTTACAAATGCAGTGCGTCTCGACGGCGCGTCATGAACCGGTAGTGCGATAGTGCTCACAAGAAGCCGGTCGTACCGGTGGTGATTTCCTTCGTGCTCGCCCTACACTTATACTTACGCGACAGTGGGTGAACTCGTCGCGTGGATTATCGGCTGTGGCCAGGATCGATCCAGCGGTCACGGCTGCTGCCACGCACATGAGCGCAGACATCTCCGCTCTCTGGCGAACCGGAGTCAACCATCGCCGGTACGGTCCTGCCGTGAACCGGCTTCGGAGGATGGGGCCATGCGCATGAACCTTGCACGCAAGCTGATCCGGTCTCACCTGATCGAGGGCGACATGACGCCTGGCGCGGAGATCGGCATCTCGATTGACCAGACGCTGACGCAGGACGCGACCGGCACGCTCGTGATGCTGGAGCTCGAAGCCATGGGACTGGACCGGGCGAGGACCGAAGTCAGCGTGCAGTATGTGGACCATAACCTGATCCAGGAGGACTACCGCAATGCCGACGATCACCTCTTTCTGAAGAGCGCCGCGCAACGCTTCGGACTGTGGTACTCACGGCCCGGCAACGGGGTCAGCCATCCGTGTCATCAGGAGAACTTCGGCAAACCGGGCAGGACGCTGCTCGGCTCTGATAGTCACACGCCCGCCGCTGGCGCAATCGGCATGCTGGCCATCGGTGCGGGCGGACTCGAGGTCGCGCTGGCGATCGCAGGTGAGCCGTTCTTCACGCGCATGCCCGAGATCTGGGGCGTGAAACTGACGGGCCGGTTGCCCGACTGGGTAAGTGCGAAGGATGTGATCCTCGAGATGCTGCGCCGTCATGGGGTCGATGGCGGCGTCGGCAGGATCATCGAATACTACGGTCCAGGGCTTGATGGACTCAGCGCCATGGACCGGCATGTCATTGCAAACATGGGTGCCGAACTCGGTGCGACCACCACCGTTTTCCCCTCCGATCAGGAGGTCCGGCGTTTCCTGCGTGCGTGGGGACGGGAAGCCGACTGGACCGAACTGATAGCTGACCCTGGTGCGACCTATGATGTTCGTGACGAAATCGATCTCGGGCGCCTCGAGCCGCTGATCGCCATGCCGTCGAGCCCGGACAACGTGGTTCCCGTGCGCGAGGTCGCGGGCGAGCCGATCCATCAGGCTTACATCGGTTCATCCGCCAATCCCGGTTACCGCGACTTCGCGATAGCGGCAACCATGGTGCGTGGACGCGCCGTCCATGACCGTGTGTCGTTCGACGTGAATCCCACCTCGCGGGCACAGCTCGAAATGCTCGTGAGCGACGGCCATATCGTGAACCTGCTTCATGCCGGCGCGCGCCTGCATCAGGCCGGCTGCAACGGCTGCATCGGCATGGGTCAGGCACCCGCAACCAACGGGTTGTCGCTGCGCACCGTGCCGCGCAATTTCCCCGGCCGCTCGGGCACACCCGAAGACAGGGTGTGTCTCGTCAGCCCCGAAACCGCCACTGCGTCGGCCCTCACGGGTGAGATCACGGATCCGCGCACGCTCGGCATGCCGTATCCGCGCGTTGCCGATCCCGATCATCCGATCGTCCATCGCGAGATGTTCGACCCTCCGCTTTCCGCTGAAAAAGCGTTGCGGGTGACGCTGCTCAAAGGCCCGAATATCGCCCCACTGCCGGCGTTCGAATCGCTGCCCGACATGATCGAAATGCCGGTGATGCTGAAGGCGGGAGATAACGTCTCCACAGATGAAATCATGCCGGCCGGCGCGCGGGTGCTGCCGCTTCGCAGCAACATCCCGGAAATTGCGAATTTTGCGTTCGAGCGAATTGACCCTGCCTATGCGCGGCGTGCGAAGGAAACCGGTGATCATCTTGTTATTGGCGGATCCAACTACGGACAGGGTTCGAGTCGCGAACACGCGGCGCTGGCGCCACGCTTTCTCGGACTGCGCGTTGTACTGGCGAAAAGTTTCGCACGCATCCACGCGCAGAATCTCGTTAATTTTGGCGTGCTCGCGCTGGCATTTGACGATCCCGCCGACTATGACGGCATTGCGGTCGGCGACGTGCTGCGGCTTGATGGCGTCCACGATGCGCTGACCAGGAGCCACGGACTGACCGTCAAGAACACAACGCGGGGCGGCACCTTCGAAGTTCACCACGCGATGTCGCCCCGGCAGGTCCAGTATGTACTGAGCGGGAGCCTCATCAACTGGATGAAGGAGCGTCTTGCGGGCCACGCGGGAACCACCAGTGCAACATGATCCGCTCCCGCTCCCGCTCCCGCTCGACGCCGCCGGCGTCGCCGGACTGTGCGCAGATCCTCGTGCTGCCGAATGATTTCGCCATCCGCATCGTCTCCTCACGCAACAGTCCTGTCGACGGTCCCCGTTACCGGCTGACCGTGCGCGCAATCCGGGGTACGCTGCAGGTCGTAGCTGCATGGAAAGCGCTCGGGCAATACGCCGCTGATGTTGAGCACGTCCAGATCGGTATTGACAACCGTCACGGCTTCGAGGAGATCACCTTCACGTTCGGCGACATTTCGTCCGGAGCGCTCGTCCGGTTGGTGAGACGGCAGATCGCGCTGCCCTGGACGCTCGACGCCTATTTCTATTCCGACAACGACGCGACCGCCTGATCTGTACGCGCATATGCAAAAGCGGTGTGTGACCTATCGGCTTCCGTTCGTGTCAGACGAGACCTGCAACAGGAGCCCGCGGATGGCGTTGAGCAGGCAGACTGCCTGCACCGGCTTCAGAAGAAACACGTCCCACGGTCGCCCTGCCGAGGGCGGCGCAAGCATGCCGGCGGCCATAACCAATAGAATTCCCGCTGTTGCGCGACTGCGCCGCAGGCGCCAGCACAGTTCCACACCATCGAGCCGGGGCATTTTCCAGTCCGTCACCACCAGCGCCGGTGATTCGATACCAGCCGCGGTTAGTGCCGCCTCCCCGTTCTGTGCGGTCAAAACATGATAACCCTCCGGCTCAAGCAGGAACCGGAGGGCGGTCAGGATGTTGGGATCGTCATCGACAACAAGGATGGTGGACACCGCAGCATTACCGATAATGAGACTTTCAAATTGCTGAAACCGCGAGCATTTTTCATTCCAGCATGCCGCCCGTCGCCATCAAGCGGAGTTCGCTCTAGCCCGCCGTTCGCCAATCGCGAGCGGCGCGATGGCAAACGACTTCCGCTCCATCGGATCCGGACGTGGGCTGCCGCCGAATAACCCGCCGCAATCGCCGATAAGTCGGAATACTGGTAGATCGCTGTAGGGTCTATAACCAGTATCGGGAAGCGTGGGGAATGTTGACCCGAGCAGGTTTGGTGATCACGACCGGACGAAACCATAACCAGTCTTTTCGAGCCCGATGGAGGCTTTGATAATCATATAGCCGTCCTACCGGAACGGCGCGAGGCCGGCTATATGATTATCAAAGCCGTCGCCAAGTCTGCGGCGTAGGCAATATCAGCGGTAAACAAGATCGGCGCAGATGTGGATGATACTAACCAATGCGAGGTAACTCGTCCGGCAGCAAAGTCTCCTTTTCGAGAAGAAGTTTTGCCCCTTCGTCTAACTGCTTTCGGTGCGTTCTCAGGATTTCCATTGCGGCGTTCGCTGCATCCCGCACCAGGGCGCGCACGGCGCAGTCGATTTCCCGTGCGGTCTCCTCGCTATACTCGCGGGTGACCGAAGCCGGATCGCCAAGGAAGGCGTTGGGTTGCGATTCATAGGCCATTTGTCCCAAATCTTCGGACATGCCGAAGCGCGTGACCATCGTCCGGGCGATATGCGTCGCTTTTGCCAGATCATCCGCCGCTCCGGAGGATATCTCATCGAAGACAAGCGCCTCGGCTGAGCGGCCGCCAAGAAGCACGGCCATCTTCCCCCTGAGCTCGGTACGGCTCATCAGGAAGCGATCGTCGGTCGGGCGTTGCATTGTATAGCCCAGAGCGCCGATGCCGTGCGGCACGATTGATATCTTCTGAACCGGATCTGCGCCGGGCGTGACCAACGCCACCAGAGCGTGCCCCATCTCATGGAACGCGACGATCTCCCGCTCCTTTGGAATAAGTAAGCGGCTCTTCCGCTCCAACCCTGCGACGATCCGCTCGATCGCAACGGTGAAATCCGTGATGTCAACGGATTGAGCATCACGCTTTGTCGCCTGGAGAGCCGCTTCATTCACCAGATTTGCCAAATCGGCACCGGAGAATCCTGGCGTGAGCGCCGCGATCTGCTCAGGTTCGATATCCTTTCCTGCTCGTATTCCCTTCAGGTATATCTTGAGAATAGCAATACGCCCGGCCTTGTCTGGTCGATCTACAAGAACCTGGCGATCAAACCGTCCCGCGCGTAGAAGGGCAGGGTCGAGAACTTCCGGCCGGTTTGTCGCGGCCAGCAGCACGATGCCTGTTTGAGGGTCGAAGCCATCCAACTCCATCAAGAGTTGATTGAGTGTCTGCTCCTTCTCGTCGTGCCCTCCCAAGGATCCGATGCCGCGCGCTCGCCCCAGTGCGTCGAGTTCGTCGATGAAGATGATGCATGGCGCGACTTTGCGGGCTTGCTCGAACAAATCGCGGACGCGTGCTGCTCCAACTCCTACAAACATTTCAACAAATTCCGATCCGCTGATCGAAAAAAATGGGACGCCCGCTTCACCAGCAACTGCGCGGGCGAGCAATGTTTTTCCTGTTCCCGGCGGGCCGACCAGCAGCACACCTTTCGGGATGCGGGCACCGAGACGGCCATGATGCTGCGGCCTCTTCAGGAAATTGACGATCTCGATCAATTCGTCTTTTGCTTCGTCGACTCCCGCTACATCCTCGAACGTAACCTTGGTGTCCTTTTCGACAAAGATCCTGGCTTTACTCTTGCCGATTGTCATGAGCCCGCTCATACCGCCTTGTTCGGCAAGACGCCGGGCCGCGAACATCCATATGCCGACAAAAAATACCGCAGGCAGCACCCACGACAAAATATCACTAACCAGGTGGTTATCCACCACACCGGTCACCTTCACGTTGTACTTGTCCAGCAGGGCGTAGACGTCAGGCCGGACCAGCACGGTCGAATATAACTGGCGCCCATCGGCCAGCGGTTTTGACAGCTTGCCGTCAAGGAGATTGCCACGCACGTTGACGGCTTCTATTTTTCCGTCCTTCAGAAGCTGCTCGAACTGGCTAAAAGGGATCGTCTCGACTTGCTGTCGGGCGACCCACCAACTCTGGAACAGCAGAATGGCGATGACTGCGGCAATTGTGTAACCGATATTGAAGTGCGTCTGCTTGTCCACCGTCGCCTCCGTATCAACAACTGCCGTTTGCGTTGTTTTTGAGGGGCACCTCTGCAGCGCGACAGGACGCGCATTCGGGGCCACTTTACGCCCTAGCGGTCGGCGCTACCTGTGCAGACCACCTTATACTGGCTACCGGCCCTCCCAGCACGTCAAGATATCGAAGACAAGCCTCGCTCGCGTCGCTGGCTTCGCCCATACTCAGGACGTCGAGGGATCGGATATCCGCCCGTGCGGTCAGGCCTTTCGAAAAAAAATCGGCTCTGGACTTGCTGTCTCGCAACTGGGCGGCGCCATCACGGAGCTTTCTTGCCTTCGGAGCCATGTCCCACGCGACGCAGCGGCCGCGTAAGGCTGGCGAAAAGCACCGCAAGGATACCGGTCAGAAATATTCCGTCGAACGTCCCCGCTCCGCCGATCGAGGCTATTGGCGCAGCAAGACCCTGAATGCGTCCCAGATTGAGCAGATCCGCACCAATGAGTGTGCCCAGGCTTCCGCTGATATAGGCGAGCGGAGCAGCGAGGTTGGGCGAGAGCAGAAGCGCGACCACGGCAGCAGTCATCACGGGAACGAAGACTGGCAATGCGATACCGAGTCCAGGGATGGGATGGGCCAACGGGTGGCACACTGCAGCGACGAGGGCAATCGCGACGGGACCCCGGAGCCACAGGTGATGTCTGAAAAGCAAATAGAGCGACATCAAACCCGGAATGAGCGCTCCGCCGACATTTACCGCTATGACCGTCCCGGGCCATTCGACGACCACTGGCACTACGTAGTGCATCCCGAAGAAAACGATCTCTTGCCCGGACCGTACTTCCTGCGCCGGCAACTCGGCTAGCGGGATGTTGAAATAGCTGCCTGCCAGCATTCCGAGGAGCAGAAGCAGGGCGGCGCCTAAGCTTATACCGAGGCGCATGGATACGTAGTGCAACGCCCCCGATCCGAAGAAGGCCCACGAGGAGGAGAAATATCCCCACCAGCATCGAAAAGAATGGAAGCGGAAGAGGGAAATAGTGGAGATGGCTTAACTGCATGGGCGATTCTCCTCTTTTACAGCATAGAGGACGTCTGCAGCGGCCGGTTAGTTCGCGTTTCTACCTACTTCGAACTTTGGGCTTTGTCACGTTGCCGATCACCGGACGAATCGTGTTCAGGCGAAACAGTCGCTCAGAAAACAGCAGACGGATTCTGGGTGAGACCGGTGAAAAGACGCCAGGCTTCAAACCGGGTCGCGAGCTGCTTTCGATAAAGCGAAGCGCGCAGCAGATGACGCTTGAGCGCGAAGTGTTGTCGGATCGGACCGAAGCACGACAGGAACGCCTGCGTGCGCCCGGGCAGGCGGAAACCACGCATACGTCGCTCGCGTTCACGCGTGGGCTGATGGCTGTTCTCTGCACCGTTGTTGACGCGGGCGGCCGCCTTGACGAACACATGCTTCACGTTCGCCAGCTCCGGGATTTCGGTCTTTGCTGCGGGGTAACTGGGCAACTGGTCAGTGACGATCTTCTTCGGCACCTCGGGACAGCGCAGGCTGAGCTGGAACCTGAAATACCAGTGTACCGCGTGGCTGATGACTGACGCCGGGAACCGGTGACCGTGATACAGCGATTTCGTTTTCTTCACCACTTCTTCTTAACTGACCGCAGCGCCAACGTGACAAAGCCGTTCGAAGCAGCACCACAAAAAAGAGCCTGACGCAGAGGGTAATCTGCCGGCGATTATATGCTGAAGCTTTCCCCCTGAAAGCCAAGTCTGGTGGGGGTTTGGGGGAATATTTTCTGCTTTCGGTGGACGGGCAGAAAAAATGGTCAAATCCCAACGATCGGGAATTTATTCGTGATGGACAACTCAAATACAAAGGGAACGTAAGGTCGCGGCTTCCCGACCTGTTCACGATCCCAAGCCACGTACGCACGTCCATGACAAACCAGACGAAGCAGGCGGACAAACTGTGCGCAATCCATTTCCCTTGATCGGGGCCCACCGTCGCGCATGAGATAAGCAATTCCACAACTGCGTCGGGCGCGCATCGCGCCGTACAACCATACGTCAATGCGCCTCGTCCGGTTTCATCCTTGGCAGTTAACTATGCGATGGCTGACTTTCTCGGTAACCGAAGGTTAAAGAACGGAGGAATTCGCCGTGTCAAAGCAACTTTTGTTTGTCAGTGCTGCGTGCGTTTGCATCTTGACCTGCGGCCAGGCTCATGCAGCCTGCACCACCACAATCGGCAGTGTGATGGCGTTGACCGGATCGCTGGGCGTGCTCGGCCAGCAGATTGCCAAAGGCGTGCAGCTGGCTGTGTCGGATCTCAACGCGGCCGGCGGTGCCAACGGCTGCACTGTGGATCTGGCTCTGCTGGATGACCAGACCGCACCCTCCGTTGGAGTGGATGCAGCCAAGAAGCTGGTCGACGTGCAGCATGTGCCGGCCATCGTCGGCGCGCTTTCGAGCGGTGTCAGCGGAGCCATCCTGACCGCCGTGGCTGTGCCGGGCAAGGTCGTGCTGATTTCTCCCGCCTCCACCTCGCCGACCTTCACCCAGCTCGCGAAGGACGGCAAGACAGACGGCTACTGGTTCCGGACGGCACCCTCGGATGCGCTGCAAGGCGTAGCGATAGCTAAGGTTGCACTCGATGCCGGGATAAAGAAGGTTGCTGTGCTTTATCTGAACAATGCCTACGGGCAGGGGCTCAGCTCCGAGTTCGCCAACGCGTTCACGAAGCTCGGGGGCGCGGTCACGCAAAACGTCGTCTACAACCCGAGCCAGGCCTCCTATCGCGCGGAAGTCAGCAAGGCAATGGATCCAGCACCTGATGCGCTGTTCCTGATCGGCTATCCGGGCGACGGCACGACCATCGCGCGCGAATGGATTTCAGCCGGAGGTCCGCAGAACTTCCTTCTGCCCGACGGGCTGGAATCCCAGGATTTCGTCAATGACGTGGGCACGCAGTACATGAAGCATGTACACGGCACGGCGGCCGGCTCGGAGACGACACCTTCGCTTGCGACCTTCAAGCAGGAGTTCCAGACCAAGTTCGGCGAATTACCTACGCAAGCCTATATCCCCAACGCTTATGACGCGACGGTCATCATCGGCCTCGCCATCGACTACGCGAAGCGTGCCGACGGCATGGCCATCCGCGACGCCATCCCCAAGGTGACCGATCCTCACGGCAAGAAAGTCTATGCCGGTGCGGCCGAGCTCAAGAAGGCGGAAAAGATGCTCGCGCAACACGAGGTGATCCAGTATGTGGGCGCATCGGGGCCGCTGCAGTTTGACCGGTACGGAGACATCAACGCCCCCATGGTGGTCTGGTCCGTGGACAGCGGCGGAAAAGTCAAGCCGACGGGCATGGTCACGGTGAATCAGATCAAGGAGCTACGCAGCAAGATCCAGTAGCGGCACCAGGCTTTGAACAAAAGAGCCTGCTGCAAGGCTTGACGCCGATCAAACCGCGATTCCTCAAGGCGGTAACGCACCGTACCCCTGGAGGCATTCGCGGCTGGGCGGCGGCGTTTCGGGAAGGACACTGCGCGAATGCTGGAAGTCAAACAGCTCGTCAAGGAGTTTGGAGGATTGCGTGCGGTCGACGGCGTGTCCTTCACCTTGCGCGCTAACACCATCACCGGCTTGATCGGGCCGAACGGCGCTGGCAAGACCACGCTTTTCAACACCATTGCCGGCGTGCATCGGCCGACGTCGGGCGACATTTCGTTCCTCGGCCGGCGCATCGACGGCCTGGCGCCCCACAGGATCTTCCACGAAGGACTGGTACGGACGTTTCAGATTCCCCGCCCGTTTGCCGAAATGACCGTGCTCGAGAATTGTATGCTCGTGCCGCCCCGCCAGGCCGGCGAGCGCTTCTGGAACAACTGGTTCAGCCGCCCGCAGGTGCGCGCCGAAGAACGTGCCTGCCGCGACCGCGCTCAGGAAGTATTGGTCTTCGTCGGCCTCTCACCGCTAGCGGGCGAATACGCCAAAAATCTCTCCGGCGGCCAGCAGAAGCTTCTCGAACTGGCCCGCGTGCTGATGGCGGACCCCAAGCTCGTCCTGCTCGATGAACCTGGGGCCGGGGTCAATCCGACTTTGCTCGTTACCATCATGGACAAGCTGCATGAACTCAATGCCCGGGGCATTACGTTCCTTATCATCGAGCACAACATGGACCTGATCATGACGTTGTGTGATCCGATCCTCGTGATGGCACAAGGCAAGCTGATCCTGGAAGGGTCGCCGACGACGGTGCGAAGCGACCCGGGCGTCCTCGATGCCTACCTCGGCGGGGTTCCGGAATGAACGCCCCGGCGCTCTACGCGCATGAGCTGGTGGCCGGCTATGTGCCAGGCGTGGACATTCTGCGCGGCGTGGAGCTCATGGTCGGACGCGGTGAAATCGTCACGGTGCTCGGTCCCAACGGCGCGGGCAAGTCCACGCTGATCAAGGCGATTGCCGGCTTGGTGGCGGTGCGCTCGGGCACAGTGCAACTGTTCGGGGATGACATCGGGGGCGTGGCCGCGCACCATATGGTGGAGCGGGGCCTGGCCTACGTGCCGCAAACCAACAACATCTTCAGCCGGCTCAGCATCGAGGAAAACCTCGAAATGGGCGCATACATTCAAGGCAACCGAGCCGACATCCGGCGCGGCATCGAACAGATGTTCGAGCTGTTTCCGCGGCTTCGGGAAAGACGCAGGCAAGCTGCCGGCATGCTCTCAGGCGGCGAACGGCAGATGGTGGCGGTCGCGCGTGCGTTGATGGCAAATCCCAAGGTGCTGATGCTGGACGAACCCTCGGCGGGACTGTCGCCGAAACTGGTGGGCGTCGTATTCGGCAAGGTGCGGGAGGTGCGCGACCTGGGGGTTACCATTCTGGTGGTCGAGCAAAACGCCAAGGCCGCCCTGGCGATCTCCGACCGGGGTTACGTGCTGGCCGAGGGTCGAGATCAGATGACGGGCCCCGCCAGTGAACTGCTCGCGAACCCCGAAGTGGGTCAGCTGTATCTGGGCGTTCGGCGAGGTCTGTCATGATCGCGCAATACGTCGCCGACGGGGTCATTCTTGGATCGACTCTGGCCTTGGGAGCCATTGGCCTCACGCTGACCTACAACATTCTGCGTTTCGCCAACTTCGCCCACGGCGAATTCCTCACCTTCGGCGCCTACTTCGCGCTGTTGCTGACTGCGCTCTTTGGGACCGGAACCGCGCTGGGTCCGGTAACCTTCGGCGGACCCTTCCTGCTGGCGATCGTGGTCGCCGGCATCTTGACCTCCGGAGTGGCGCTAGTACTCGACTGGCTGCTCTACCGGCTGCTACGAAAAAGCGAAGTGGCGGTCACGCTGGTGATTGCATCGTTTGGTGCATCGCTGATGTTACGCAACCTTGTGGTCTTCATCTGGGGCCCCCAGCCCGAGTACTACTCGCGCAGCATCGCCATCGCCAGGGAAATTCTTCCCGGCGTGCGACTGACCGCCGACGAGGTCTTCGTCGTTGCGCTGACGCTCGCCCTGATGATCGCGCTACATCTCTTCCTGACGCGCACCCGGCTGGGCAAGGCCATGCGCGCCGTGTCGGATAACCCCGCATTGGCGAGCGTCACCGGCAT
This sequence comes from Paraburkholderia sp. MM5496-R1, assembly GCF_050436205.1. Taxonomy (NCBI): domain Bacteria; kingdom Pseudomonadati; phylum Pseudomonadota; class Betaproteobacteria; order Burkholderiales; family Burkholderiaceae; genus Paraburkholderia; species Paraburkholderia sp. MM5496-R1. The sequence continues at coordinate 275,333 of NZ_JBNDLT010000003.1, read as the reverse complement.
CGACGTGCAGGGCATCATTCGCTGGACCTGGGTGGTAGGTGGCAGCCTGGCGGCGATCGCCGGCGTGCTGTACGGCCTGACCGTGCAAATCTCCCCGGAGATGGGCTTCAATCTCATCCTGCCGATGTTTGCCGCCGCCATCCTCGGCGGCGTGGGCAGCATTTACGGCGCGGTGCTGGGGGGGCTGATAATCGGCCTTGCCGAATCCATGTCGGTGCCGATCCTCGGGTCGGCATACGAGCCGGCGGTCGGGTTCTTCCTGATGTTTCTGATCCTCCTCGTCTATCCCAAGGGGATTCTGGGAGAGCGTTCATGAGCGGGATGATCTCCTATCTGGTTTTCTTCCTCATCCAGGCATCGATTTTTGCCGTGGTCTGCCTGGGACTGAATCTGCAATGGGGTTACACCGGACTCTTCAACATCGGCATATCCGGATTCTTTCTGATGGGAGCGTATGCTTTCGCCATCTTGTGCGGACCGCCCTACGACACACATCTCGGCGGCTTCGGCCTGCCGTATGTCGTCGGTCTGGCCGGCGCCCTGTGCGCCGCTGCCGTGGTCGGCTTCATCGTCGGGATTCCCACCCTGCGGCTGCGTGAAGACTATCTGGCGATCGTGACGATCGGCATCGGCTCCATCCTGCAACTGATTTCGTTGAACGCTTCCTCCTTGACGGGCGGGAGCCGGGGAGCCAGCAGTATTCCAAGACTGCTGCCCGGATTGTTCCAGTCCGTGTTGGGTGTCAACCTGCTAATGCTCGGGTTCATGGCCGTACTGGTCCTGATCATCTACCGGGCTCTCGAAGCCATGGTGCGCTCCCCCTGGGGCCGGGTTCTCAAGGCCATCCGGGAAGACGACACCGCCGCTTCGTCGCTCGGCAAGAATCCCTTCCTCTTTCGACTACAGTCTTTCGTGATTGGCTCCGCCCTCATGGGTTTGGGCGGTGCTCTTTACGCCAGCTTCATTGGCTTCATCAGTCCGGAAGACTTCTTGCCCGTCTTCACGTTCCAGATATGGACCATGCTGATCGTCGGCGGTAGCGGCAATAACAAAGGGGCAATCCTGGGCGCCGTACTGATGTGGGCCGTCTGGACACTGAGCGGCAGCGCGGCTCAGGCCGCACTGCCGGTCCACCTGCAGGTCAAGGGCGGGGCCGCGCAGGTCATGCTGATCGGGCTCGTGCTCATGCTGACACTCATCTTCAGGCCGCGCGGCCTGGTCGGAGAGGAAGCGACGGTATCTCGAGAGGCGCACGTGCTCCCGCGCAAACCGGAGTAGCGCGTATTCGCAGCGCGAAAGCCGATGACGGAAACGAGGTAGCCGCGCTTCAGGAGTCGCACGATTGAACCCGCTGGACCGCAGGTCTTCATGGAGGGTCATCGATACTCAAAGGGAGGTATCGGCCGATCGTAAGTGACAACAAGTCGAGCATTCGAGCAACGAGCCGGCGCACCAAACGAGTTCCTGTGTCAGCGGCCATTCGAAGCGCGGTCGCTTCGGCGGCGGGTTCTGATGCGTAGCGGACATCTTCGGATGGGGTAGTCACTCGGCTGTTCGTGTCGCGACCTCACCCCGTTGTTGCAACTGCGACACCGCAGCCAACCAGCAGCAACCCCTGCGCAAAAGGAAGCCATCGCGCTTGCGGCAGCATTTTTTCGAGCATCACGTAGATCGACAGAGCGGCAACCCAAAGCACGTTCATGACGCCAAACACGAAGAGCAACGCCATGAGCGCCCCGCAACAGCCGACGCAATAGGCCCCATGCCGGAGAACCCCATGATCCAGGCACCGAGGCTGCCGTCGCGCCATTCGGTCAGAAGAAAACCGAGGGGGGAAGCACACTTGCTAAGGCACGCATGCTTTAAAGGTGTCAGCTGGAAGACTCCAGCAATGACCAGGAGAGCGCCCCCAAGCAGCGGGGTTGCGCGCCGGGCAGATCGAGCACCTGGATGTGGCGGCCCCGAGCAATGGGATGGCCGAGAGCTTCGTCAAAACGATGAAGCGCAATTACGTTTCGTGGATGCCCAAGCCTGACGCGAGAACTGCGCTGCAGAACTTGGCCATTGCGTTCGACCACTACAACGAGTCCCATCCGCACAGCGCCCTGAAATACCGGTCGCCACGCGAGTTTCGCCGGCGAACAAATTCTCCAACCTAAGCGTGACCGCGTGTCCGGTCACGCAGGGGTAAGTCCAACGCGATAACCGAACACAGCAGGCGCTCCAAGTGCGGCTCGCGTCCATCCCGACGATGGTTCATTCAGATATTGCACCACGGCGCTCGAAGGTTCATTTAGCATTGTCTGCCGATTGGAATCGATCAGGGCTTTGTGGTCGTCAGGGTACGTGCCGTAGGTCGCTGCCTCCGGCGTGTTCTTATCGCACATCGGCGCAACCCGTGAGCACGCCTGCGATCAATACCGCTGCGCTCGCGGCCCTCAGCTTCGTTTTCATCATTTCACCTACGCGGACAGGTTTTTCATACGGCTTCTTACCTCTTGTCTGTACTTTTTGTGGCGCCAGTATAGCCAGAGCAAAGGGGCGAGTGCCACTAATCGAGGAGCTAGACCTTCGTTGTTAGAGACTTCCACTCTTTACTCCTTGCCGGTCTCCCGGCGCACTGACAAGTTTATTACGCTCTACGGTTCTGATCGGGACTGGATTGCAGTGGCCCGGTCAGGCCCTAAAAGCCGGGCGGGGGCGGCAAAGGTGGGCCGGGTGGGGGGGGCAGCGATGGCAGGGATGGCGGGGACGACAGGGACGGAGGGGACGGAGGGCGCGGCAGGGACGGCAGGGACGGACGGGACGGCAGGGACGGAGGGGACGGAGGGGACGGCAGGGACGGAGGGGACGGAGGGGACGGCAGGGACGGAGGGGACGGCAGCTTTGGCAACCCACCTACGGGCGGCTTCAGCATATCGATAACGGATTTCAGCTTTTGGGCGATGGCCTCGGTGACCGCCTTTTTCGCCTCGTCCGCGAGCGCCTCGCACACGGCACGGATGATCTCGGGCGGCGTGGCGCCGTTTGTGGTCGCGCCGATATTGACGAGATGCAGCGGAGGTAGCGGTACCGTAAGCGCGCCTCCGGGCAGGTGAATGTCAAGTGAGAGTGTGCCGCCCATGACGGTGAGCTTGCGGATGATGACCTTGCGCGCGTTGCTGCCGGCCCGGATGGCGGCCGGGGTGGTGGAATAGGCTTGGGCGTTATTCTTGATGGTCTCCAGGTTGCTGGTGGCCGTGGGACTTTGCGCCTTGTAAGTAATCTGCGGCGCGATGACTGTGGCGGAATCAACAATGACAGGGCCGCCGCCGAGAAGTGAGCCGCTTTCCACCTGCAAGGCGATACGGTCCACCACTACGGCGTAGGGCGAAGAGAAACCAGTGGGGTTGCCCACGGTAAGTCCATCAAGCGCGCCTACGCCGGTGAAGGGCGAGAATTCGACGCTACCCACGAGCACCTGCGTCTGGGTCGCAAGGGCGCCTTCCGTCTCGATGGCGGACTTGATGGATGGTTCGAACCGGGCGAGCAGGGTCCACAGCGCAATAGCGGCGACGGCGAGCAGGATGGCAACGGCAAGTCCGAGAGTTTTTTGCATGGTGTTGGGTGATCCATGAAAGGCGGTGGCCCGTCCAGACGTGCGGCCGTGCTAATCAGCAGTCGCCAATATTGACTACAGAAGTGGCTTGGAAATGGAAAAATGGGAAGGCGGTCTGAAGGGGATTTGTTCGGATGAGGCTACTCTGCAATACCCCCATCCGAGCAGCGCGGGGGCAAGGTGTTGAGTGCGCAGCGCAAGGGGGACTGAAGGGGCAAGCGGTTGAGCGCGAAGCTCGAGTCCGGCGATAGGTCGTTGCGACTGACCTTGCCAGCCGCAACGACCTCAGCTTAGGACTGTTGAAAACAGGTCACTCTGCCTGAACCTTCTTCGGCTTAGGCGGCGATTGCACCTTCGCGTACTGGAACTCAGGCGTTGCCTTCAGGGCGTCCTTCGTGGCGCCCGGCAGATATAGATTGCCGCCGCGCACGTCGAGTGCGGCGATGGGCACCGCTACGTCATGCGTGGCGACGCCGAGGAAGCCGCCTGTAGCGACGATGGCCGCCGACACGGAGCCGTCCGGGGCCACGATCAGATCTTTGACCGCGCCGATTTTTTCGTTCTGGTCGTTGTAGACCGATTTGCCCAGCACGCTCTTCTTGACGCTCCATCCCTGCAAAAGCGCCTGCGACTGCTGAATAGTGACGCTCAGAGTCTGTGTGCCGGCGACCTGTGCGTGCGCATCGATACATGCTGCAAGTGCCACTGCTACCAATACTGCCTTCAAAGCCATATCGTTCACTCCATGGTTAGATTCGGTTTCTGGCACGTTCTTCGTGCCCCCAATAGTGTAAGTTGACAATACCGTTTTGCTCTACTAATCGGCGCTGTCGATCCGAACCAGCGCTTGTGCGTCCAGCAAGCTGTGTTGCAGCCATTCGTAAGTGACGTAGGCCAGCCCGCCGTCGCCCCAGCCCGATGACCAGGAGTTCTTAATGATGAAATATCCGCCGCCCGCGACCTGATCGCTGTCCTGGTAGCCGACGACTAGAATTTCGTGACCGCACAGGCTGGTCCCGCAGCTGTCCGCCTTGATGACCCACGACACGACGCCGCCCTTGTACGTCGCAACCTGAAAGTCGAGGTTCGCGTTGATGGCCATGACCACAGGGTAGCCGCGATACAGCGCTTGCTTGATCCGGCCAATGGACGCATAGAGCTTGTGCGCCGTGGTCGTCCGAAATCCTGAGGAGCTCGCTGCGGTAGAATCCTGCTGCCGGGTATCGCTGCCGCCACCCTGCGCCTCGGTAGGCGAGCAGGTGGCATTGGGATAGTTGCGGTTGTAGTTGGTGCAATACTTGTCATCGCCATTGTATGGCCAGGATTTCTCCGGAACGAACTTGGTCTTGTTGTCGACGAATGCAGCGATGGTGTCGTACGGGTCGAGTCCGGCGTTGTTCCAGGTGTTGGTCAGTCGCTTTCCCTGGAAGTACGTGTTCTGTTCCGACAGTTTCGTACTGTTTTGCTGCCTCGAGAGCAGCAATTCCGTTGCGGCGTTCAGGGAGAACGCTACGCACGTGCCCCGTTCGCTCTGATCTTTGATATCGCTCTTCAGGGATTCGAGATTCGTGATAAGAGCGCTGTGGCCCACCCCCAAGGAGTCCGAATCGGCCGTGTCACAACCTTCCAGGCCGCTCGGGCAACTGTTCTTGCTCGCCTGGGTCAGCCGCACCTTGTAGTTGCCGAAGAGTTGGACCATCGAGTCGGAGACCCCGACGTTGGAAACAAGGTCCTTTCCCACGTCCTGGTAGCTGATCACCTGACGGGTGACGCTGGAGAGGTCGGCCTCATAGCGGGTGTCGCTTCTCGCGTCACTGTAGCTCGGCGCGTAGAAGCCGGTATCTGAGGAGCTGTTACTGTTTCCACTGCTGCCATCGCCCCCGCCGCCCCCGCAAGCTTGAAGCGAAAAGAGAATGACGAGCAGAGTTAGACGGGCAAGTTTCATGAGATTTTCTTGTCGGCGCCGGCGCGACGGCGCTGCCGCGAACACAAACGACGCGATGTTTTGACGAACCCCGATTTGGCTCAAAGCCACCTGCGCGGGTCAGACCGGGGACCATTGTGGCGTAAAGCGCGACTGCGTCGGGTACGGCCTTACACTACAGCCGCCACCGGAATTGGGCTATCACACGAAAGTCTGGAACGCCTGTACCGTGGGATATACCGGCACCGCGTTTAGCGTTGCTTGGATATGCGGGCGCATAGTGATGCCTTCAGGATCGGGGGCGTACACCACCTTGGCAACGGAGTCCGCGTCGCCCCTTACTAGCGCCGCATTGCACGGATCGAATAGCGACGCGATTTCGTGATAGACCTGCGGTACGTGGACTTCGCCTGCAAAGACGCCAGTGCTGAAAACAACTGCAGCGGCGATCAGAATCTTCTTCATCTTTGCCTTCACTTCATTTAAATGGGACGCCGACGCGGCATCGGGGAACTACGCCCCATTAGTGGCTCTGGTTATGCGCGAACCTCTCAGCTATCGCCAGTTACCCCTGACTGGCAAGCAGCGCCAACATCAACAGAGCGGTTCGGTTGATTTCGGGATCCTGAGATTAATGCCGCCCAATCGCTCGCCCGCGACGACGAGTGGCGACATTACACCCAAAGTTGATTCTATCGTCAACTGTGATGTTGTTATTTTGTTTTCAGCGGACGCTGAGTCGGTCCTGGCGCGAAAGAAGGCGCAGTTGCGGCGCCGCGGAGGACGGTAAATCGGCTATCAGGGGGTGTCGTTGCAGCCGAACTCCCGTAGACCATGTAGCGGCGATAATGGGCGACCCCCAGCGACCCGATACTCAGCAGCCTGCGCTGGCCCGGCCGGCTGCTGGCCGTGAAAGAGGAAGATGCCTTGGCTAACCATGCGTTTTGCAATTTCGGCGAGAAGCGAGTAGAGGCAATCTGCGACGATCTGAACGCACCAGGCGTTCGGGTCTGTGAACGCACCGGGATGCAACTGGAAGGGGTGTTGCGACAGGAGCGGCGCGCTCCAGATGGTAGTTTGCGGAATACGCGCATCTATTCAAAGCTGGCTTGACCTCTCGCTGGGCTGGGCGCGTATTGGCCAGTTTGGGACGTTCAATGTTGGCGGCCAATTTGTCGACAATCGGATCGACCCGTTGCCTGCGGACCAGACACGGGAAACGAACGCGATGGAATCAGCCAACATACGAGGCTGACTGGTCCGCAGTGGCTCAAAATTCAATCGGCGCGGATACTCCGCCTGCGTGGGGCTATGATGACCACGTCGGCTACCGTGAGTGACGACGCCCCATGAACCGTTTCCTGATCGTTATTGGCACACTGTGCATTCTTGCCGGCCTCGGATGGCATTGGCTCGCGCGCATCCCGTTCGGCCGACTGCCCGGCGACATCCATATCGTCCGCGACGGATTCAACTTTCACTTCCCGATCGTCACGTGCATCGTGCTTTCGGTCGTGGCGTCCGTGCTGTTGTGGTTCTTGCGGCGTTGAGCGCGGCTCCGCGTCGGAGCATACAATGGCGACGAACTGTAGGCGCAAATCGGTCGGAAAGCCTGATCAGGAGCCGATCGCAAGTTCACACGTGTCGACGAGTTGCTGCCCTGGTACGTTGCCGACAGATTGCGCCAAGCGAACTGACCCACCAAACCAAACCGTTTGACAGTCGCGACTCGTGTTGAATGGCCGTTGTACCCTGGCGCTCAGCTGCCTGACCAAAGCCGATTCTCGAATGACGGCAATGGCCGAATTGTGCGGGTAGCTCGTCCGTCAGGTTCCGGAGTAATGCGGCCGCTCCAACGGCAGATTTCCCGGCTCGCTGAACGGCAAGTTGTGGCCGAAAGTGCCATTCCTTGAACGATGCCATCAGGCGGATCGTCGGCCAAATCTGCGATTCGCGAGTCGCACGCGGCTATCGTGACCGACCGCCCGCTTCCGGGAGGCACCCGGCGGTGCCGTGCCAGTGCTTGACCCTGGCTGATCGGGATGGAAAGAGCCTTAAACGCGGGTAGTGGCGATCGCGGTACGCGGCCGCAGCGTCGCCATGACCAGGTACATGCCGCCGCCGATCGCTACGCCGAAGAACCAGCCATATGTATTCCACCAGGCCGGCAGCAGGTTAGTGAAGTTGGGCAGGAAGGTCGAAAACACGCTGCCGACCGCCGCCGCGGCCAGCGCGTTGACGTTCCAGCCGCTTTCGTAGCGATACTCGCCGTGCTCCTGGTAGAGCGCCGCAACGTTGACGTTGCCCTTGGCCACCAGATAGTAGTCCACCAGGATGATTCCCAGCAGCGGGCCCATCGTGGCGCCGATGGCGTTGACGAAGTGCGCGGCGTTGCCTTCCCACGGCGCAAACGGGTAGAGCGCCAGCGCGATGGCTGCGGCGATGAAACCGCCCTTCTTGAAGCTGATCTGCCTGGGGAACGTGTTGGAGATGTCGAACGCCGCCGAGACGAAATTGGCCACCACGTTGATGCCTAGCGTGGCGACTGCGAAAGTCACCGCCGCGATGAGTGCCAGTATCCAGCTATCGAACTTGGCTGAGATCTGCTCGGGGTGCAGCAGCACTTCGCCGTACACCTTGAAGGCGGCGATGGTGGTGACGCCGGCGACCAGCGAGAACGCAATCAGGTTGACCGGCAGGCCCCACAGATTTCCTTTCTTGACTGCATCGCGGTTTTTCGCGTAGCGCGAGAAGTCGCAAAAGTTCAGGTACAGCGCCGCGAAGTAGGTGATCCAGGTCGCGCTTACGGCCATCAGCGCCCAGAACGAGCCGGGCTCGCCGCTGACGCCGGCGTCCTTGGTCTTCTCGAGCAGCGCGTCCATCGGAATGCCATGCTCGAACGAGAAGCCGCCCGCCTTGACGCACAGGCCGATCGCCAGGATCAGCATCGCGATCCACACCGCCGGACCGGCCAGGTCCTGGAATTTGCGCACCGTTTCCATGCCCTTCTGAATGATGAGCAGCTGCAGCGCCCAGACGATGAAGTAGCAGATCACTTCCAGCCCCGAGTGGCCGAGAAAGTGCGTGCCCTTGTGGAACTCCATCAGGCTGGTGCTGCGGATCAACAGCGCGACTATCGCGCTCGAAGCCGCTGCTGTCTGCGCGCCGTACCAGAAGCAGGCCACCACGGCGCGCACCAGCGCCGCGAGGTTGGCGCCCCACACGCCGAAAGAGGCGCGCGCAAGCACCGGGTATGGCACGCCGGTCTTCTCGCCGGCGTAGCCGATCAGATTCATCAGCGCGAAGATCACGAGTGAGCCGAGCCCGATCGCCAGCACAAAGTTGGTAAAGCTGCCGCACAGCAAGAACAGGCTGGCGGCGAGGTAGTAGCCCCAGAGGCTGTGCACGTCCGAGGTCCAGACGTTGAAAATGCTAAAGGCACCCCAGTTGCGCACCCTGGCGGGTGCGAGATCTTCGTTGTAGAGGCCGGGGGAAGGGTTGCGGATTTCCATCTGTCGTCTCCTTTGAGTTCGTGGAAATGAGGAACCACCGCCAGACGACCCTGGGCGGCGATGCCCCCGCGTCTGAAGCAAGCTCGTATGCAAGAACTGTATGTACTTTGCGGCACAGCTCTGAATGGGTTAACCCTAATCGAGAGGCATGTCGGCGCAAGCCAACAATCCGATCCCACGCACAATGAGCGCAATCGCAAATTCGTCGTTGTTGTCCATGTGACCGCGCAAATCAATAAAATTGCGCGACGCTTACCGTTGCTGCGTCCCGCTCGCAATCTATGGGGCCGTTGATGTGGAGATGGCCGGAGGCCCCCCCTCGTCGAAGGGTTCGATGTGAGGGCAGCCCGATTCAAATGCCGTGTTTGATTGACCTCCGATGGTCCCGCATCGGGCGACAGCTGGCGTTCGTCAGTTCAGATGCGATCTCAAATGGTAGAAGTGGATCGGGTGCCGCCGAACGCAACCGGCGGTGCTCAGCCCCCTCACCGAAGTTTGCTGTCGGACCGGGTTCGGCCAGCTACTGACGTTGGTCGGCACCTTCTCGCGGACGTTCCGACGTCTGCTACCCCGCAGTACCCGCCGCTCGGGCAGGCACGCTCCGTCTTGTTGTACTGCAATATGTTTGTTCGACGCCCGGCCCGCTTCATCGTCTCGATGATATACACGAGTATAAGAGCCCGACGCTCGCGTACGACTGCGGCAACCGTTCGTAGAATGGCCGTCTTGGGAGCATCCGCATACCATGGTTCCATGGACGGTGCGATTGTCATTTAGGAGGCGAGGATCGAATCGGCAGGTCTTATTTGGACGCTTGTGAACTGTTGTAGGACATCACCCGGCCAACGCGTTGACACAATGAGTCTCCTCAGGTTCCTACCTCCGCACCCCTGGGAAAAACGGAACCTGCTTCGAAGCCGGCTTCCGCCGGCTTTTTTTTACCGAGCGGTCAGCGAGCGGCGGAACGCGCCTGCCACCGGTAGCCAGGCGCAGACCCCGGCCAAGTACGGCGCGTCGACCTCGACCTCGGGCCGAGGTTTCACCGTCGGCTGAGGTACAAGCCGTTGATTTGTTGCTCATCGACGACGGCCAGAGCCAGGTACTTGCCGGCCGGGAATGCCCAATGAAGTTCGGGCTGCGGGTCATAAGGAGAGGAAGACGATGAAAAAGATTGGATACCCCCGCTTCACCGCCATCGAGCTGTGGATCCTCGCCGTCTCCATCGTCATCGCAGTCGGAGTACAGATATGAGTGTAGCGCCCACGCCGGCGCATCGCTCGTGCCTCCCTCCGAACGACTTTTCCGACTGTCTGCTCCGCAGCTAAAGCTCCCGTTGAGATACCGTCGGTCGAGGGGCAGAAGTGGGTCGCAAGTACTCGTTCGCTTTCCGCGGGACGAGTCATTCGCGACCACAGACCTGTGAATGACAGGAAAGCGCCCCAAATGCCCGATATCCTGCAGCGCGTCGCCTTCGCGGTGATCGGCCGCTCGCCGATCGACAGGCTCGTCGCGTTTAAGCAGGAGCGCGGCTGGCGGCATCTGCGGCTGTATTCGTCGGGCGGCAACACGTTCAATCGCGATTACGCGGCCGAAGATCCCGCCGGCGACGACCTTCCCGCGCTTGAACGTATTCACGCGCACGGGCGGCGTCGTGCGGCACTTCTGGGCCGAGGAGATGGGGCCGTCGACGTCGGACCCCGGACAGGATTCGCGCGGCGCGCCCGATCTGATGCCGTTGTGGACGATCCTCGACATGACGCCGGGCGGCCGTGGCACCGACTGGTATCCGAAGCTGGCGTATTGAGCGGCGCTGCCATGGAGCGATCGAGCGCTACGAATGCGTCTGCGCCGCGTGGCTCTGGGCGAGCGCGGTCCACAGAAACGTGCCGACCGCGCTCGCCCGCATCGGCAGGCTGAACAGATAACCCTGCACCGCGCGCGCGCCGAGCGCCTTCACGACCTGGGCCTGCAACGGTGTTTCGAGTCCTTCGACCACGCATTCGAGCCCGAGGTTGCGGCATAGGTCGATCACGGATTTGATGATCTTCTTCGAGGCGCTATTGGTATCGACGTCGCTCACGAAGCTGCGGTCGATCTTGATCGCGTCGAATGGCAGCCGATGCACGTAGCTGAGGCTCGAATAGCCGGTGCCGAAATCGTCGAGCGACAGCCGGCAGCCGGCCTGCTTCAGCATCGTCATCGCGCTGTGCGCCTGCTCGAAATCGCGCGTCAACGCGGTTTCGGTCATTTCGAACGTCACGCGATGCGGCGACACGCCGCTTGCCGCGACAATGTCGATCAGGCGGCGCGCGCGCGCCGACGTCGAGATATCGATCGCGGACAGGTTGAACGACAGATACAGATCGGCGGGCCAGTGCGCGACCTCGGCGAGCGCCTGGAGCAGCAGCACGTCGGTGATGCCGAGGATCAGCTCGGTCCGCTCTGCAATCCGAATGAATTCCTCCGGCCTGACCATGCCGAGCCGCGCGTTGTGCCATCGACCGAGCGCTTCGAGGCCGATCGGCCGGCGCGTGAGCAGATCGTAGATCGGCTGGAACTCGAGGAACAGTTCCGCTTCGAGGTCCGCATGGCGCAGCTCCTGCGTGACGAGGCTTAGACGCCGCATCTGCGTTTCGTGTTCGGTCGAGAAAATCACCGGCATGCCGCGGCGGTTTTCCTTGCCGACATAGAGCGCGGCGTCGGCGCGTTCGAACACCTGCGCGACCGTCGAGCCCGCGTCTGGAAACGCGGCCCAGCCGATCGTGCCCGACAGCTCCGCGACATTGTCGGCGACTTGATAAGGCTGGCTGAGCGCATCGCAGATACGCTGTCCCAACTCGACCAGCGCTTCGTTCGACACCTTGTGGCGCACGAGCACGCCGAATTCATCGCCGCCCAGACGCGCGAACATCAGGCCCGTTTCGCCGATCGACACGAGCCGCGTGCCGACTTCCTGCAGCACGAGGTCGCCGCTCGCGTGACCGTAAATGTCGTTGACCTGCTTGAAGCCGTCCAGATCGATGAGGCCGACGTTGAAGCCGCCACCGGTTTCGAGCGCCTGCTCCGATATCGCGCTCAGCGCCGCGAAGAAACTGCGCCGGTTCGGCAGGCCGGTCAGACTGTCGATGCTGGCGAGCCGGTAGTTGTCGTCGCTGAGCCGTTGGGTGTTGTGCTGGCTTGCCTGCAGTTCGCGTTGCGCGTGCACCGCGTCTGCAAACGTGCGCCAGTAAAGCTGGATGACCGCCGCGAGCGCGACGCCGACTAGCGCCATGTCGACCGCCATCGCGAAGAACACCGGCGAGCCGCTCGACACGAGGAAGCCGGAGAAACTCAGGATGACGATGCAAAGCAGCAGAAGCGCGGGCTTGCGCAGATGGATCAGGCAGAACATGCTGCCGACCAGCGTCGTCGCCATATAGAACGCGACCTGCCCCTGCTGGTAGGCGGTGCCGTACGGAAACAGCAGCACCGACCAGCCGCTGAACGCGACGCCGAACACGCCGACGATCCATGTCACGCTGCGCAATTCGCGGACCGCCTGAGCGTCCGTCATCTTATGCTTGCGTTTGCGCCACCAGCGCACGCAGCGAAACACACACAGCGCGCCGAGCGTGCCGGGCACATACATCGACAGCCAGGCCGGCGCGCTGTCCAGATGCGTCGCCGCCACCGCCGCCGTGTTGACGAGCAGGATGAAGTAGAGAAGCGGTACCTGGCGGCGGAACGCGTGCAACTGCGCACGCATCAGCTCCCGGTCACCCTCGGCGACCGACAGTACCTTCTTCAATCTCGCAAGCCAAGCCATCGCCATCCCTTTAACGTTTGCGCGCTAAACGCAGCTGTTTATATCGGCGCGAGGCTGATTAACTTGAGCGCTCAAAGGGGTAACGGAGCATCGCAGTCAAGGGTCCGTGAACCCGGCTGCGCGCTTACGGATAGTCGGGCGGTAAGTACTACCTGGCGGCGCATGTTGGCGGCGCTGGAACCAGACGTTTGTGCCGGATGCCGATCGCGAGACTCGAGCCAAAGGCGGCCTTCGCGCATGCTCAAAGCGTGGGGCACGACAGCACCCGCTGCGGCCGCATGGCGGTGCCGGGCTGGCCGGCCGGCGCGGGCGTGCCACGCGGCGCGGCCGAGACGAGCCGGACGGCGTCGGCGCCAGCATTCGCGAGCACGTATTTTTCCGGGCTGTCATCCGGCTGCCAGTACGCGCGAAACACGTCGCCGTCGCTGAACACGAGCAGCTTGCCGTGCACGGTTTTTCCGCCGCCAACGAAGTCGACCGGTTCGCCGTCGCGTAGCGAAAAGCTCTGCGCGGCGCTGGAGTTCGTCGCACCGACGAGGGTCGCGCACGCGTTGTCGTCGGCCGCGGCCGCCGCCGACGACAACGCGGCGAGCAGCGCGCATGTTGCAAAGTGGCGAATTCTCACTTCTTTATGTCTTGCCGATAGTTAACTTGTGACATGTCTCGCAAATGGCGCGCCCGCGCATCGCGAAAAGGGCTATCGTCATCGGGAAGCCGGCGCGGGATCGCGTAACGCGACCTAAAGTACTGAAATTGCAACGGATTGTGATGCGCGGCGAACGCTCATGAGGCGGCGCGCGCGCATAAGCTCGCGATTCTTATGGCAGTTTGGGGCGCAAAAACGTCAAACCGGCGGCTTTGCCTTGATACAAGCCTTACACCAAGGGTTTGCGCGAAGGTGCGCCTATGCGTTAGTGTGTCGGTCCCGGCGCCTCAGAGGGCGCCGGTTCCATGATTACCATACGGGAAGTGCTATGAACAAACAGGAACTGATTGATGCAGTCGCCGCAGCGACGGGCGAAAGCAAAGCGGCAACCGGCCAGACCATCGACGCGATCGTCGAGGCAGTGACCAAGGCCGTGGTGAGCGGCGATACGGTGCAACTGGTCGGTTTCGGTTCGTTCTCGACCGGCGCGCGCGCGGCACGCGTGGGCCGCAATCCGTCGACGGGCGAAGAGATCCAGATCGCCGCGGCCAAGACGGTTAAGTTCACCGCAGGCAAGGCGTTCAAGGAAGCCGTCAACGCGTCGTAAGCAACGCGCTTCACGCCGGAGCATTCGCGATGCGCGCCGCAGCCCCGCTGTGAGGCGCGCGTGAGTGATGCGTCGGGCGTGAGGATCACGCGCTGCCCAGCCCGGCCAGGCGACTCGCCGGCAACTGGTGCGGCGCGTGTGTCTGGCTCCTTGAGCCAGACGTTCGTGGGCTCGACCGGCTTCGATCGAGTCTAAAGCGGACCCGCCGCGGCCATCGCGATCGGGCGGTCCGTGCGTTGCCCAGTCAGCCCGCGCGACGCTTGCGGGTTGCCTCGGCGAGCGTGGCGAGCACCGGTTCGGTCTGCGCCCAGCTCACGCAGGCATCCGTGATCGACACGCCGTAACGCAACGGCACGCCGGCCTTCAGGTCCTGACGGCCTTCTTCCAGATGACTTTCGAGCATCACACCGATGATGCGGCGCTCGCGCTCCGACAGTTGCCGCGCGATATCGTCCGCGACCTCGATCTGCCGCAAGTGCGATTTGTTCGAGTTCGCATGCGAGCAGTCGATCATCACCTGCTCGCGCAGACCCGCTGAACTCAGCGCTTCACAGGTCGCCTGCACCGACGCGCTGTCATAGTTCGGCCCTTTCTTGCCGCCGCGCAGGATCACGTGCGCGTCGTCGTTGCCGCGCGTTTCGAAGATCGCGGCCATGCCCATTTTCGTCATGCCCATGAACGCGTGGCTCGCACGCGCCGCGACGATCGCGTCGGCGGCGATCTGCACGCCGCCGTCGGTGCCGTTCTTGAAGCCGATCGGGCAGCTCAGTCCCGACGCGAGCTGACGATGACTCTGGCTCTCGGTCGTGCGCGCGCCGATCGCACCCCACGCGATCAGATCGGCGATGTATTGCGGGCTCAACAGGTCGAGAAACTCGGTCGCCGTGGGCAGGCCCAGACCGTTGATGTCGAGCAGCAATTGCCGGGCGAGACGCAGGCCTTCGTTGATGCGGAAGCTGCCGTCCAGACGCGGATCGTTGATGTAGCCTTTCCAGCCCACCGTCGTGCGCGGTTTCTCGAAGTACACGCGCATCACGATCAGCAGATCGTCCCGGTAGTGATCGGCGGCGGCCTTCAGCTTGCGAGCGTATTCGATCGCCTGGTCGTGGTCGTGAATCGAACAGGGGCCGACGATCAGCACGAGCCGGTCGTCGCGGCTGTGCAGAATGTCGGCGATTTCGACGCGAGTCTTCTCGACCAGCGACTGCACCGCGGGCGGCACCGGCAGTTCGTCCTGCAGCAGCGCGGGGGAAATCAGCGGACGAACCGCGCCGATGCGCACGTCGTCGATGCGCGTGGTGTCCTGGGTGGCGTCGGCCGAGCCGACTTCCTGATCGTGCAGGGGATTGTCGAGGGCGCTCAAGATGTTCTCCGCAATCGGTTGATGAGGCGGCCTTGCCGCCTGATTATGCGAGCGCCGCCGCGATGAGGGCGTGCGGGCGCCGCGTGGGTTTGACGTGGACCGTGCGGGTTGGGTTACTGCGTGCCTCGGGCGAGGTTTGACGCAAGGTCTTGCGTCGGGCTTGACGCGAAGCCGACGCGACCGCGCACGGATGCGCTGGCGCGATTATGACACCCGCGCCGGCCTCATGGCAGGCGGACCGGCGGGCAGGCGGCGCGGCGGATTCAGAGCTTCTTGAGCAACGCCATCGCGGCGGCCGGATTGCGCTCCTTGAAGCCGCTGATCACATATAGATAGACGTCGCGCGTGGCGGCTTTCGCGGGCGGCTCCGCGCAGGTCTCGAGATCGTCGGGCGTGATGCCCGCGGCGAGCTGGCGCGCGCGTTCGGCCCATGCGTCGAGCGCTTTCGTCGAATAGCCTTTGGCTTGCTTTTCGCTCGTGCCCATGATGCGCGCGTAGACGAACGGCGCGGTGATGTCGGCGATCTGCGGATACTCGCTGTCGGCCGCGAGCACGACCGCGACCTTGTACTTGCGCGCCAGCGCGATGAGTTCCGGTGTCCTGAACGAATCGTGACGAACCTCGACCGCGTGCCGCAGCTTCTGTCCTTCGATGCTCGCGGGCAGCAGCTTCAGAAAGGCCTCGAAATCGTCGGCGTCGAATTTTTTGGTCGGCGCGAACTGCCAGTTGATGGGACCGAGCTTCTGCCTGAGCAGCAGCACGCCGCTTGCGAAGAATCGCTCGATCGTGTCGCCGGCTTCGGCGAGCACCTTGCGGTTGGTCGCGTAACGCGGCGCCTTTAGCGAGAACACGAAGTCGTCGGGCGTCTCCTGATACCACTTCTCATAGCTGGCCGGTTTCTGCAAACCGTAGAACGTGCCGTTGATCTCGGGGGAATCTTGTAAGGCTTGCCAGTTAAGGCTGGTATCGCAGAGCTAGCAGTGCGGCTACCCACTTGGCTACCCAGCTGCGTTCCAGCGCCGATTCCAGTCTCAACAGCCATACCGTACGTCGCTGCAGACTGCACCGGAGGCCGATAAAGATTGAGGGGAGAGGATTGAAATCGCTGGGACGGAGGTCGCGTCATCGGCCAATGCCGCCGGTCGTCGGTCGGACGTCGCGTTCGGCGAACTGCACACGCGCGGTCCGTGGGTGATCAAGCGGTATTTCCAGAAGGATGACTCGCCGCTCGAACGCAGCGTACGCGTCCGCACGCGTAGCGGCCATCCAGATCGCCTGCAGGTCTGCCTTCGCGCGTCCCTGTTGCGACTTCGGCAGCAAAGTTCGAACTCGTGGCCATCAGGGCTAACCAACACAATGCTCTTCATGGCTTCATTGTTTAGCCCGTCGAGAGCGACTGTTGCCCCAAAAGCCTTGGCGCGATCCAGAAATATATGCAAGGCGGATACGTCAAATTCGAACACAGGAACGCATCCGCTCCCGACGAACTCATCGCCAAAATCATTTAGCAGCAACCCGAAGCGGACTTCACCGAGCGAGAATTCGGTCCACTTATCCGACCTGCGGTTCGGCGCGCGTTCCAACAGGTTTTCCCAGAAAGCAGAACTGCGTTCCATGTCCGACACTTTCAAATAGGTGGTTCTAATCCGCATTGAATGCTCCAAGAACGTTTTCGGAAAGACGCAACAGATAATAGAGGTTTCAAAAGTTTCACGTAAACAATTAATTGTCCACGATCTATGCACGAATATAGACTGACCGTTCGTGGCCGAGCATCGCCTCATGCGACTGGCATATCCCCAGCAATAGGCAGTTGCTTTCCCATCTCGAACGCACGAAGCTCGTAGCCAAGTTCCTGATACAAATCGACCGCCTGTTCATTAAACGCCCAAACGGTCAGCCTCATGTCGTTGGCACCGTTTTTTCGTGCCCACTCTTCAGCAAGTTTCATCAGCGTGCTCCCGACGCCGCGTCCCCGCAGTCGTTCCAAAACAGCGACTGAGCCAATGCGGCCAACGGTCAACGGTTGCAACAGTGGACTTGTCGGCTGCATCACTTGAACGGTGATAAAGCCGACCGCCGTGCTGCCATGCTCGGCGAGAAACATGGCTCGATCTTCTCCCTGAAGGCTAGATAGCCAGTGCGGCTTGTCTCGAGCGAACTCTTCAGTGGCGTTTGCATAGACGTCAGGGCGTGCCTGATGGTGGATCGCGTTCAAGATTTGACCCAACTCGCAAATTTTCAAAATGTCGTCCACGGTTGCGCGGCGATAGCTTATCGAGTCGGTCATCTTCAGCTCTTGATGGTGGGAAATTAAAAAAAGGCGCCTTAAGCGCCTTGGTCGTTTGCACATGGAATGGACTGTGAGGTCGAATTCCTTGCTATGGACGTAACGACCCACGGCGCAGCGGATAGCGACCGTGATGATGGTGGTGAGCCTTGCTCGGGACGTTACGAAGTTCCATGCTGTCAATATTGGCACAAAAACAACTTCTGCGCGGCACATTATTTTTTTGAGTGGAGGCTGTGTCTAACCGGGCATATCGGCCAGCAACGCCCATCGCTCGTGGTCGCGCCATTCGCCATTTATGTGGAGATAGCGAGGAGAAAAACCTTCCTGTTTAAAACCCAACCGCCGCACAAGTGCGATCGACGCGATATTCCCTGGTTGAATATTTGCCTCCACCCGATGCAATTTAAGTTCGCTGAAAGCATAGATCACAGCTGCCCGTACCGCGTCCGTCATCAACCGTGCCCGGGCGAAGTTCGACATTCCGTAATACCCGAGATAGGCGCTGCGAAAAGCGCCCATTACTATTTCGTTAATGTTCACCACACCGGCAATTTGAATCGATGCCACTTCACGCGCAATGAGGCCGACGTTCGACCCGGTGAGACCACCTGAAAACCAGTTATCGAAGCCCGTTTGATCGGTAAAGGATGTGACCCAAGGCAGGTGATAGTCCTGACTTGCTGAGTTTGCGGCGATCAAATCGGCGGCGTCGGCACGGATCACTCGGCTTAGCTGAATGCCACTCATGATGCTCCATCGTATAGGCGTGTGCAGGGCTTGAATTGTCGCCGATCCAACAGAGATGGATCAATCTCCAGAGTTGGCCGAACAGGGTCCGACACGTTTCTCAGTCGTCTAGCTCAATGCGATAACGAAGAGTTTCCGCGAATCCATAGGCGGCGGTCTTTTTGAACCGGTCAGTCAGGACACCACTGCATGCTGCGATCACCCGCTGTGAGGCTATATTTTCAGGATCAACCGTTAGTTCCACGTAGGGCAAGCCTTGCAGCCTCGCTTCGCCAAGCATCAAATTGAGCGCCTGCTTGGCGTAGCCGTTGCCTCGCTTCCACGGCACGACTGAGAAGCCGATATGTCCGAGCACATACGGCGGCAATTCGGCAGATGCAGCCTGCCAACGAAATCCGATCGCACCGCTAACATCGCCGTCCCAAATCCATCGGATGATGCTTGGAAGACGGGCAACGGTCGAGCCATCGGGCAAAGGAATCGGGCCGCCTGATGCTGTCGGATCATCCAGCCCGTCGACGAATGCCTCTGCGTTCAACTCGATGGCATTCAACTGTTCGCGCGCAGCGACCTCCTTACGAACATTGTCAGGTGACCATCCCGCCTCAAGGGCCGAAACGTAGCTTGCCAGCAACGCAGTCGTAGGCCTCAAGAGTTCGATCTCAGTTGTGATTTTCTTCGCCTCAGGAGGAATGATTGACAACAGTTTAAGCGGCGGCGTCGAGTGTCTCAAAGTGGCCGGCTGGTGCCTGATGACGCTCCGTGGGAGCCGACGCACAAGGGCCCTCCGATACGCCTTGGCAAGGTGGTAACCGAGGGTTTCACGGGATGAAACTTTCGCTCGTATCCGCCGATAACTCGAGCAGGAACCACCTGGATGGCCCCCGGACAGTCCGCCGGCGCCACACGACGCGCCCATACACATGCCACTTCGCACGGCAGCCCTGCGCGGTTTCCATTCATTTGCACGAGGACTCAGGATGCACAAGCTCAGTTTTACGCAGAAGCTTTGGCTGCCGTTGATCATCAGCCTCGTCGCGTTGCTCGCCGTCTCCGTATCCGCGGCGTGGCAGTCGCGCGAGACGCGCATCGAAGAACGTAAGCACGACCTCACGAACATCGCGCACGTCGGACTCGGCATCGTGGCGGAGTATGCGGCGCTGGCGCAAAGCGGCGCGTTGCTGGAGGCGGATGCCCGCAAGCAGGCACTCGAACGCCTGCGCGGCGTCCGCTACGGCGAAGACGGCTACTTCCTCGTGATCAATTCGAAGCCGCAGATGGTGATGCATCCAATCAAGCCGGCACTCGAAGGCAGGGATCTCGCGGACAGCGCCGATGCGGACGGCCGTCACCATTACGTGACGTTCGCGTCGACCGCACAGGCGCCGGACGGCGGCTTCGTCGACTACGTGTTCCCGCATCCGGGCGCAGCTTCGACACAGGCGGTCGGCAAGATCGGCTACGTGGTGCGGTATGCGCCGTGGGATTGGATCATCGCAACCGGCGCCTATGTTGACGACATCGACTCTGCGTTCATGGCGTCGTTGTGGCTGATCGGCGCGATCTTCGTGGTTGTGTCCGCGGTCCTCGTGACGCTCGTCGCGGTGACGAACCGCAGCATCGCGCGCATGGTCGGCGGCGATCCGGCCTATGCGGCGAACGTGGCGGACGCGATCGCATCGGGCGACCTGACGGTGGCGATCCGCACGCGCAACGGCGACACGTCGAGCCTCCTACACGTAATGCAGCGGATGCGCGACGCGCTGACGGGTACCATCTGCCAGATCAAGCATGCGTCCGACAACGTCGCGTGCGGCGCGAACGAGATCGCGAACGGCAACGCGGACCTGTCGTCGCGCACCGAGAGCCAGGCGGCGTCGTTGCAGGAAACGGCGTCGAGCATGGAGCAGATGACGGCGATGGTCCGCCAGACTGCAGACAACGCGCGCACTGCCAGCGAGCTTGCGGCCGGCGCCGCGAAAATCGCGACCCGCGGCGGCGACATGGTCACGCAGGCCGTCGCGGCGATGAAGGGGATCTCGAACGAATCGGGTCGCATGGTCGAGATCATCGCGACGATCGAGGGCATCGCATTCCAGACCAACATCCTCGCGCTGAATGCTGCGGTTGAGGCAGCACGCGCGGGCGAGCAAGGCCGCGGCTTCGCAGTCGTCGCGAGCGAGGTGCGCAGCCTCGCGCAGCGTAGCGCGACCGCGGCGAAGGAAATTCGCGAGCTGATCAGTCATGCGGTGGGCAGCGTCGGCAGTGGTGCAACGCTGGTCGAAAACACCGGCTCGACGATTGACGAAGCGCGCGACGCGATCATGCGTGTGACCGGTGTCGTGCAGGAAATCGCTGCGGCCGCGGCGGAACAGAGCGCTGGCATCGACCAGGTGAATCTCGCGGTCACGCAGATGGACAGCATGACGCAGCAGAACGCGGCGCTCGTCGAGCAGGCGGCGGCCGCGGCACAGTCGCTGAAGGAGCAGGCGATGAGTCTGCAACGCGCGGCCGCGGCGTTTCAGGTGGGCGACGCTGACGCTAACGGTGGTGCACAGCTCGCGCCGGCTTCGGCGCAGCACCGCGCAGTGTTCGCGTAAGGACGCGCACCGCAATCTCGCGGCGAACCTCGCGTTTCATGGCACGTCTGCGCGTTTTTTTGGACCGTCATCTTGCCACCCGGAGCGGCCGTTCGGATTGGCGCAACTTCAATGACTGCTTCCGGGGTGCAACTGCCCGCCGTATCGCCAGGTTTGCGCGTGCAACATCACCGGCGGCCGACAGTGGGACGACTTCCCGATCAACCCAGCCGTAGGCATCGCATACGTGACCACATATCGCGAGAACACGATCCGATCGCGTGGGCCGCGAGCACGACGGTAATCGCAACGGCAGAACGGTGATCGCGGGAGAGCCTTTCACACCGGCAATCGCCGGTCCTTCAGCGGGCGCCTAGGGGCGTGCGTCGGGTGAGTATGGATGCATCGCCGACATCACGGCCGATGGTGGAACCTCCGGACCGCCCGACAGCGTATTTCGTACCGCAAAGCAGCTGCCGGGTCGAGTTGCCAAGGCTCGCGTAGGGCGGCAGCGGCGTTCGACTGGCTTTGATGAGAGCAGTTGCGACACACTCGCGCACCACCGCGCCAGTTTCTCCATTGCCGCCTATTACCAAAGTGATATAGCGGCAGCGAGGCTCGGAAATCATACTGGCTCCGACCTGCCGCACACACGAGCTCGCTGCACAGTTTCCGATGTTTTTCCAGCTTGCAAGCAAGTGCGGCCGGTAGCCCCTGCAAGGGGCAGCGCCGGCGCTCGCCTCTACACGTCGCGACGGCGCGTTGCGTCCACATTCTTTTTTGACGGAGACTCCTATGAAAACAGTGTTACTCGTCGCGGGTGGGCTATTGTGCGCGTGCGCCTGGCACGCCAGCGCGCAAAACATCACTGCAAATCCAACGACCGCAGCACAGCCTGACGCGATGAATTCGGAAGGTCCCGACCCTTCGGGAAGCTCGATGTCCGGCGGACATAGCGTGGGTGACGGAAAGACCCGCGCCGAAGTCTATCAAGACCTCGTGCACTCGCAGCAGAACGGCGAGGCAGCGCGGTTGCAGGAACTCTTCAAAGGTAGTGGCAAGTGAGCCTGCCTGGAGCGGGCAAACTGCGGCTCCGGAGAAAGGAGGGAAAACCAAAATGGCGTCTTTCGACGAACCGTCGATTCTCTCCGAATACAACCGCGGGGAGAAGCTGATTGCCGGCATCGTGCTCGCCGTCGTCACGTTCTGGCTGTTCGCCCAGACGACCTTGAACGTGCTGCAGTCCATGTGGGCGGATCTGCAAATCGACGACGGCCTCAGTGACATCGCCGTCAGCATCACCGCCCACTTTTCTGGCGTTTTCATCGTCGTCGCAGGCTGGCTGGCGGACAGGGTCGGCCGCGTGAAAATCAATCAAGGGAGCGTCGCGCATTGTCCTGCTTCGAGCGTAGTTTGTCGGCCTCCAGTCTGCGCGTGACTAGATGGATCAGGTAAGTCGCAAACTCGGGATCCTGATAATACATCCGCATTGCATCGGCCGCGGAAACCGTCAGCAACTCGCATTCACTCTTGCAACAGGCCGTCCAGGTGCGGCGATGGTCCGGCGAGAAAAGTCCGATCTCTCCGAGGATCGTGCCAGCGCCAATATCGACTCCGATCTCCTGAAGGCTGACCGTCCCGCGCAACACATAGTAGAGCGCGTCGCTTGGCGCATCCTTGCGAAACAGCACGTCTCCGCGTTTGAAGCGACGGGGAGGCAAGTCAGAGAGGAGCCGCTTGATGGCGAGCTGCGCATCGAGCGCCTGATGAAGCTGTGCATCGCCGACCTGATCGAGCCGCGCGGCCGCGATGCTGGCCTGCCTGCGACTCTCGACCTTGAGCGCTTTATACACCGTATAGAGATGCACTTTTACTGTCCCTTCCGCGATATTGAGTTGCCTCGCGATCGACTTGTTCGACTCGCCGCGCGCCGCGAGGGCCAGTACTTCGATCTGGCGTGGCGTCAGCATGCGGTTGTTCATCGCAGGGTCGGGAACCACGCGCGAATCCGTGGTTGCGCCACGCGAAGCTTGCGTGTGCTCTATTGCAGAGAACGTTGCCGGCAGGTATGCCGCGCCAGCCAGCACCACCTGTAGCGCGTCGCACAACGCTTGCGCGGACTGCGACTTGCTCAGGCAGCGCGCCACACCGGCAGCCATGAAGGAGTCGATAGTCTGCTGACCGATCTCGCTCAGCAATGCGAGCGCTGGCAAATGCGGGAAGACGCGCCGCAATGCGTTCAGCACATCGAGTGCTTCGTTTTGATGGTCGCCATCCAGTATCAGCAGGTCTGCGCGGGTCCAGTCTTCGAAAGCGGTGATCCGATAGTCCGCACATG
This sequence comes from Paraburkholderia sp. MM5496-R1, assembly GCF_050436205.1. Lineage (NCBI taxonomy): Bacteria > Pseudomonadati > Pseudomonadota > Betaproteobacteria > Burkholderiales > Burkholderiaceae > Paraburkholderia > Paraburkholderia sp. MM5496-R1. The sequence goes on along the minus strand of NZ_JBNDLT010000003.1, from coordinate 251,921 downwards.
TCACCTCGATACACTCTTCCAAGTCGCGGACTAGGCGTGCAACGCCCTCGCGGAACAAACCGGTCGGTGCGATGAGGATGATATGCATATGCGTCACTTCTTGCGTCGATATCGTTCGCCGCGAATGCGAGCGCGTACTGCTCGAGTCCGAGACGCTGGAGCCATTGCGCGATGTCCATATTCGTGGCCTGCATTCGATGCCAGCCGGCACGCGCGAGCTTGCCGCACCGGTTTGGCTCCGGCGCGACGCGATGCGATTCGCAAACGTCAGACGAAAATCGGGCGCACCGCTCGCCAATGCAATCGGCCCCAGCTTGGCACTGAACCGGGCCGATGAATACCCAGTGTAGGCGTACAACTCGCACGGCGCATGATGTTCGACGGCGTTTCGGGTCACGACGGGTACTGGGCAGCGCGTCCCACCTCTCCCTCGCTTTCTTCGCGGAATTCATGTGAAGCCGGGCCAGACCGTCTCCGATATCCCGCTCCGTTCGCGCTTCGCGGGCCAATTCGATTCTCCAGAGCCTGCGTGAGCGGCTCGCCGCGAGTCATTCGGTGCCGGTCCGTTTCATCGTGCTCGATTTTGCATCGACTCAGGGCATGGACGCGTGGATATCGATCAGCTTCGTCAAGCTAAGTCAGCTAAGCGCAGCGAAGAATGCGGACCTGGTGCCGACTGCGCTGACGCCGCGTTCACGCGACCTGCTCACGAAAACCGGGACACTTAAGCTCCGGATTCGTGAATTCGATTCGCTCGACGTGGGTCTGGAGTAGGTCGAAGACGAGTTGCGCTCGGCGAACTCGCGTGCGACAGGGCACGGCTACGACTTTCGCGCGATGCTCGCGCGGCATTTCACGACCAGCGGGTTGAGCATGCTGCCGGTCGATGATGGACGGTCGGTCCGGCCGCGCAACGGGTTCATCGGTTTTTCGTCAAGATCATCGCTGCTCGACTTGCCTTCGCGTTGATGAGGCATTGCGTGCGGCGTTGTGAACGGTTTGCGCATCGTGAGCGCCTTCCTGCTCAGTGAATGAAAGGCGACATACGTAAACGACCAACAAACGCTCAATATAAGGGGCGCCGCTTTGACACGTAGGCGAACGTGTCATGTCCCGCCCCCTTGCTGTCGTCCGACTCCGCGCGACCAAAGCGGCGACGTGTCGCACGTCTGCCGGTGTTCCTTGCCGTTTTGTCCCACGCGGGAAAATGGCGGACGCCGCGTGCTGGCTCGGCCTATTCTATGGAAGGAGCGCTCCCGCCTGTCGGGCAAGGGCGCGCGAGCGGGAGCGAATCCATGAGCAGGGTGAATCTCCGGCGCAAGCAAGTCCTTGTGTCTTTCGCGCTACCCACGATCATCGTAGCGTTTGCGTTTTCAGGTATTGCAGTAACGGCGCACGCCGACACGGTTCGGATTACCGTCTCGCACTACAGTGACGCGACTGGCCCATACTTCAACAAGATGGCTCACGAGTTCGAGAAAGCTACCCCTGGTACGACAATCAAGATCGAAGAAGTAAACTGGGATGCGCTGCAACAGAAGCTCCAGACCGACATCATGGGCGGCGCGAACTCGGACCTCGCGATTGTCGCTACCCGTTGGTTGCTGGATTTCGTTCACGACGACGTCGCTGAGCCCCTTGATGGCTACATGGACGCCAGCTTCAGGGATCGCTTCATTGGCCAGATCCTGGCGCCGGGCGAAATCAAAGGCAAGGTGTATGGCTTGCCGCTCGCTGCTTCAACACGCGCGCTGTACTACAACAAGGATCTGCTCGCGAAAGCTGGCTATCCGAATGGCCCGAAGACCTGGAACGACGTAATCGATGCGTCGAAGAAGCTGAAAGCGATGCATATCGCCGGCTTTGGTCTTCAAGGCAAAGAGATCGAGACAGATGTCTACTTCTACTATGGACTCTGGAGTTACGGCGGAGATGTGATCGGCAAGGACGGCAAGGCTGCTTTCAATTCGCAGGCTGGTGTGAAAGCCGCAACGCTGTACAAAACGATGATAGACGACGGTCTGACCGAACCGGGAGTCACCGGCTATAACCGTGAAGGCGTTCAGAACCTGTTCAAGCAGGGCCGTGTGGCGATGGTTATCTCCTTGCCTTTCCTGTCGAAACAAATCGCGAAGGAGGTGCCAAATCTCAAGTACGGCATTGGTCCCATTCCGATGGGAACGACGCAGGCCACTTATGCGGTGACAGATTCGATCATGATGTTCAAGAACTCCAAGGTCAAGAAGAGCGCCTGGAAGTTTCTCGACTTCCTCTTCACAAAGAGCCCGCGCGTCGAATTCTCGAAGACGGAAGGCTTCCTGCCCACGACGAAGGCCGAAGCAAGCGATCCGGCACTCAATGGCCCAGACACCAAGGCGTTCATCGCACTGTTGCCGAACGCACGGTTCGCACCGACTGTCACTGGGTGGGAATACACCGCGAAAGTCGTGTCGGATGCCATGCAGTCCGTCTACCTGGGAAAAGCTCAACCCGCCGCGGCATTGAATGCGGCAGCCGAAAAGGCAAACCGGTCGCTGGGTAAGTAAGGCGACTGGGGTAATTGAGATCTGATGCAGACCGGCGCGCAAGCGGCTCTCGGCAAACCGGGGCGAGGTGAGACGATGTTCAGCCAGTCAATCGTTTGATGCCCATTTCCCGGCAAAGCGATGCGGCGTCTGCTGCACTTCTCTCGCCCAATGCTTTATCTCCGCCCATCTTTTGCAGCCAAGACAGGCCATATAGGCACTGTGCTTGCAAAGGACGCATTCCGAGGTCGTGGGCGATCATCAACGCCATGCGATAGTGATTGTGAGCTTCCTCAATCCGAGGTGCGGTAGCGTTGCCATCCGAGACAAGATCGCCCAACAGGCACCCGGCCCAGGCCTCGTTGCCTCGTTCGCCGGAGGCTCGTGCCAGGTCAATGGCATGATGTGCATGAGCAAGGGCTTCATCCTCTCGACCAGCGAGCTGGCACACTCGACCGAAAATCGAGAGCACGAGCGAATGTCCGAACGTTAAATTGCTCGCCGCTGCCTGGCGAACTGCCTCTTTCAGAAGAACCAGTGCCTCCTTGGTCCGGCCCAGCGAGCCATACGCCGCCCCCAGACAGGAGGCTATTCGGGGAACGTAGTATGGAAACTCAGCCTTGCACATGGCCAATGCGGGCTCAAGTGTCTCGACAGCAACGTCGAGATTGCCTTGAACAAGGTGCATCCGTCCGACACCGTGGCCAGCAAAGATCAGTTGCTCTGGCTCATTTATCCCTCGGGCCATGTCCATCGCCTCCTGTCCAAGGGCAGCAGCCTCGTCGAACCGGCCAAGTTCGGCAAGACACAGCACCAGCCAGATACGAGCGTTGACGCGCGTGTATTTCACGTAAGTCTCATCGGGTCCGAGGCCGTGGCCATGGCCTTCATGTAGGAGTGCCAGCGCCTGCCGAGCATGCACCATCGCGCGCTCATAGTTTCCGCAGCCATACCGTGATCGTGCCAGCATCATGGTCGCCCAAGCCTTCGCATCGGGGTCGCTTCGCCGCTCCGTCAACGCGAGGGCGCGTTCCCCTGCCTCGACGGCGCCGACCGAATCGCCTAGCGAACCGAGCGCGAAAGCCAGCCTTGATAGAACACGCGATAGGCGTACCTCGTCACCAAGCCCTTCGGCAAGATCTTTCGCGTTCTCCAGATTCGCGCGGTTCCGTGTCACTTCTCCGAGCGCATGCAGGGAGTGGCTAAGATCCCATCGGATGTCGATGATTTCTCCGAGTGCGTCGGCCGAGGACGGCAGGACCGCAAGGGAAGTCAGGGCTTTCTCGAACAAGACCGACGCCTCCCGATGTGCGGCGCGTTTTGCAGCATTGTGACCGGCACGCAGCCACAGCCGGGCTGCCTTTTCAGTCAATCCGGCCTGGGCGCAGTGTTCAGCCAGGATTTCCGGTTGTTGCTCCGCTACGTCAGAAAAATGATTCTCGAGCTCCATTGCGATGCGGGCATGCAGTTGCTGTCGCCGGTCCCGCAGCAGGGAGCTGTACGCGGCATCTTGCACCAGGGCGTGCTTGAAGGTGTATTCCGCATCCGGTGGTGCCCCGTGCCGCAACACCAGTTCGGCACCGACGAGATGGTCCAATGCGTCGTCCAGGCGCTCCGTGGGCATCGACGCGACCGCGCTGATGAGCTCATAGGAAAATTGCCGGCCAATTGCAGCGCCGATTTGTGCTACATCCCGCACCGGGGCCAGGCGATCGAGCCGCGCCATCAGCGAAGCGTGCAGCGTCATCGGGATCGCCAGTGGCGGCAGCGGACGATCGAGGACGTAGCGCCCGTTCTGCTCGCGCAGTACGCCGCTCTCGAGCACTGTCTTGGTCAGTTCTTCGACAAATAGCGGTATTCCATCCGTATGCTCGATGATCCGGTCTGTAATCTCTTTCGGCAGTGCCTTGCCAAGGGTTATCCGCTCGATCATCTCGGCTTGCTGCCGAGGGTGCAGACGATTGAGAGTAAGGAGCGTCACCTCTGAGCGGCCGATCCACCGAGATACGAACTCAGGCCGGAACGTGACAATCAGCAGGACAGGCAGGGTTGCAATACGATCGACAAGATGGTCCAGCGCTTCGAGCGAGCTGGGATCGGCCCAATGCACATCTTCGAACAAAATCAGCAGCGGGTGGCGCATTGCCAGGCCCTTGATCTGCGCAACAATCGTGCTAAGGGTCCTATCTTTGTACTGCTGCGGCGTAAGATTCAGTGTTGGATATCGATCTTCCGTCGGAATCGATAGCAACGCCGCCACCAGCGGAACAGCTTCGCCCAGATTGTCGCCTGCGAACGCGAGCGCCGCCTCCAGTTTATCGAGGCGTTGTTCAGCCGTATCGTCGCGCCGCAGACCGGCCGCACGTTCGAGCTGGGAAATAAACGGGTAAAAGGCGCTTTCCTGATGGCGGCGCGAGCAGAAATACCGCAAGCGGTCGTGCGGCTCGAATTGAAGCCGCTCTTCAAGAGAGGTGGTCAGCCGCGACTTTCCGATACCCGGCTCGCCTGCAAGCAGCACAACCTGCCGCTCACCATTCTTCGCCCGCTGCCATCGGCGAAGCAACAACTCGATTTCTTCGTCGCGTCCGACGATCGGCGTCAACGTGGTCGCGTGCAGCGCCTCGAAGCGGCTTTCGACCCCGCTGGGGCCGAGTACTTGCCAAACCCGCACCGATTCGTCAAAACCCTTCACGGTCACGAGGCCCATGTCGCGGTAGTCAAACAGCCCAGCCGTCAGCCGCTGCGTGCTCGTAGAAATCACCACTGTTCCGGCTTCGGCCAACGTCTGCAGCCGGGCAGCGAGATTGGGTGTCTCACCGACGACGCCAGGCTCCTGGGCTTCGCCCTCACCCGTCAGATCACCGACTACCACTACGCCGGTGGCAATCCCGATCCGCACCCGCAAACTTTCGTCGATCCCGAAATCGAGATTGCCGATGGTTCGCACCAGCGCCAGCCCAGCACGTACAGCCCGCTCGGCATCGTCCTCATGCGCTTGAGGATAACCAAAATAGGCCAGCACACCGTCACCCATGTACTGGGCAATGACGCCACCGGCCTTGGTAACTACATCCGCGCAACCCCGGTAATAAGCGGCGAGGATCTTCCGCATGTCTTCAGGATCGAGCCGCTTCGAGAGGGCAGTCGAGCCGACGAGATCGCAAAACACGACGGTGAGTTGGCGTCGGTCCGCGTCATCTCGTGGCAAGGGCGTGGCCACGGTTGGAGATATTGCAGCGGCGCTGTCGCCAAGCTGGTTAATTGCACGCAACATTTTGCGGCGATGGCCAAGCAAGACGCCAAGATCCTTGAGATCCTGGTCCGTCAGATCGCGGAGGACCGAGGGATCGATACCATTCTCGGCAAAGCTATGGACATACTCGGACAAGCCGAGTGATGCCAGCCACTCTTCAATGCTTCCCACCGTTTGTCTCCTGAAGACGGCTGCCTCATGCAAGGGTAGGAAAAATATTTGTTCCGCGCTTGTCGACAATCAGGGGGCCGGCCGGCTGCAACCAGACAGTATTGATTCAACTTGTCGTCCGGTGCGATTGACGCACGATTTATTCGGCTTCTGACGAATCCAGAACCGGCGGTAAGATCGTTTCCGTGGACCGTGCCCAAGCCTGCGTGTCAGATCTTCAAGCGGCGGCTGGGGCGCGGGACGTCCGGGATGGATCGCAGGTTCGCGTTCGCGTGGGCGCTCGACCGTGTCCCAGCGCGAGGGGCCGATATCTAGCTGTTTCGCAAGAGCAAAGGAACCGGTGCGATGCTTTGCTACATGGGCCATGTACTGACTGACAATCGGCACGGCCTGGTAGTCAACGCGCAGGTGACGCTGGCGACGGGCACCGCCGAGCGCGACTGCGCCGCGCAAATGCTTGCTGACGCCGCGAAGGTGGCCCCGGGCGGCATTACGGTCGGGCAGACAAGAACTACGACACGGCCGGCTTTGTTGCCACCTGTCGAGCAAATCGCGTCACGCCTCATGTCGCGCAAAACGGTGGGCGTCCAGGAGGCTCAGCGATTGACGAGCGAACCACGCGTTGGCCGGGTTACGCGGTCAGCCAGCAAAAACGTAAGCGGATTGAGCAGGTGTTCGGATGGGGCAAGACAGTCGGACGAATTCGACAGGCGATGTATCGAGGACTTGAACGCGTGGACCAGCTCTTCGTGCTGACGCAGGTCGGCTACAACCTGACGCGTATGCGTACACTTGCCCGTTGAGGGCCGGGATGCAGTGGATAACATCGATATGGTGAAACCGTTAGCAGCCTCGAACGCCCGGAAACGCGTTCCGCGTTTCAGAAGTGCGAACTCAGCATCCGTCGCAATGCACCTGAGTGCATCAACGACGGATATTTCAACAGCCTGCTAATGGTGTCGTGCCTGCTAATTTTCTACCGGGTGACCCATGGCCGCGGTGAAAGCAATAGAATCTGTCGGAAGCGCGTGCGCCGGTTTTGCCGCTTCGGGTCGTCCCGGTTTTAATGAACGAGATATTCCAACGTTCTTGCTTTAGGTCGGCCATGTGCGCACGGGGCGAGGCTTGCTTGGGTGACGAAATCCAGCATTATTTCGAGTCCATCGCGGTCCGCCGTTGCATGAATGCCGTCGTGACTCCTCGGGTGAGCGAGTCCTTGGCGTAATCAAATAAATTTCAGATGCCCAACAACGACACTCCCGAACCACAAGCCGTCTGTGATCCGATTTCCCGAAGTGCGATCTTCCTCACACTCACGGTAGCGCGCGGCGAAGGCCCAGCCGACACCGTGCGTGAATGGTGCGGCGACATTGCCGCGCTGGTCCGCGCGGTCGGCACGCGCGCGCCTACCGCTAACCTTTCTTGCGTGTGCGGCTTCGGTTCCGAAGCGTGGAATTTTCTTTTCGGCGCGCCGCGTCCCGCGTCGCTGCATCCTTTCATCGAGGTCGGATCGGGCGAGCGCCGCGCCATTGCCACACCCGGAGACATCCTGCTGCATATCCGCGCGGATCACATGGATCTATGCTTCGAGCTCGCGTCACAGTTGCTCATCAAACTGGGCGACGCCGTCACGGTCGTCGACGAGGTGCAAGGTTTTCGCTACTTCGACCTGCGCGACATGGTGGGCTTCGTCGACGGCACGGAGAACCCTTCAGGGAGAAGCGCCCCGAACCACACGATCATCGGCGAGGAGGATTCGGAATTCGCGGGCGGCAGCTATGTGATTGTGCAGAAGTACTTTCACAATATGGATGCATGGGATGGCCTGACGGTGGAGCAACAGGAAAAGATCATCGGGCGCAAGAAGCTGTCCGACGTCGAACTAGACGCGGCTGTGAAGCCCTCGTGCTCGCATAGCTCGCTCACGACCATCGATGAGAACGGCCAGGAGATCAAGATCCTGCGGCACAACATGGCCTTCGGCCGTCCTGGCGCAAAGGAGTTTGGGACATACTTCATCGGCTATGCGCGCACGCCCGCGCCGATCGAACAGATGATGGAAAACATGTTCGTCGGTCGCCCGCCGGGCAATTACGACCGATTGCTCGACTACAGCCGCGCAGTGACGGGCGGTCTCTTCTTCGTGCCGTCCGCCGATCTGCTCGACGCGCTCCCGGGCAGAGGCTCTGCGGCGGCGTCGACGTCATCTCAGCCGTCCAGCACCGCCATCAAATGAAACAAGCCGCAGGGGAACATTGAACATCGGCTCACTTAAAGGAACTTCACAATATGAATAACCTGCATCGCGAGCTTGCGCTGATTTCCGAGGACGCATGGGAACAGATGGAAGCCGAAGTGGCGCGCACCTTCAAGCGCTCCGTCGCGGGGCGGCGCGTCGTGGACGTGAAAAGCCCGGGCGGCAGGGCCCCGGCGGCCATCGGAACGGGGCACCAGACGAGCGTCGCGGCGCCGAGGAAAGGCGTGTCGGCGAAGCTCTGCGACGTCAAGCAATTGGTGCAGCTGAGCATGCCGTTCACGCTGCAGCGCGAGGCGACGATAGCGTGGAGCGCGGCTCGAACGACGGCGACTGGCAGCCCGCGAAGACCGCCGCGAGCGAGCCGGCACTCGTCGAGGACAGCGTAGTCTTCGAAGCTGCGGCTCGCGGGCGGGTTGTGTCGCGATAAGAATGGCAGGACGAGGCGGGCGCAGCGAAAATCCTTGAAGCCCATCGTGGGCTTGATGATACGTTTGATGGCGCGATGGTCCTGCTCGACAATGTTGTTGAGATACTTGTTCTGCCGGATTTTGGTGGGCGTTTGCCGGTCGGCGTTGATGGCTTGCAGGGCGGGCAGATTGGCACCGCTCTTATCCGCGGTGATGGTCTGCGGCTCCCCGTTCCGCTCGATGGCCTTCTCGAAACAGCGATGGGCGGCAGCCTTGTCGCAATGGGCTCGAAGTAGGAAATCGACGGTATTGCCGGCCTTGTCCACCGCGCGGTACAGATACTTCCACTGGCCGCTCACTTTGATATAGGACTCATCCATCCTCCAGCTCTTGCCGACCGGTCGCTTATGTTGGCGAAACGCTTTTTCGAATAACGGCACGAGCTTGATGACAGCGGTGTACCGTCGAATGGTCCACCTCGACACCGCGTTCTGCCATCATTTCCTCAAGGTTTCGCAGGCTCAGCGAGTATGCCACGTACCACCGCACGCACAACAGCATCACATCCAGTGGATAGTGCAGTCGCTTCAGCACCTTGGCGATGCCAGGGAGCAACGTCTTGCGCGGCGTCTTCGTCGTCTTGGCCATCGTGGTCGTCAGCAATTTCCGTCCGCCAAATTTTACCTCAACGCCTTGTTGGGACAGAACCAGACCGGGCCCATGCGAGCATGAGGACGCTGTCAGGCGACACGCGTCCGACACGCCTGACACTTTCCTCAACCGGACAAGATCCTCTGGAAGCTCACATGCTGAGCTTAATGGTCGCCTCATTTGAGATTGCTTCTGGACTGTTTCGTTCAGACGAGTGGAAATGCCGGACGCGCCTGCCTTGAACCAATCACAAGGCAGGACGACGGGCAGGATCGGTGACAACTCCTCGCCGCTACTGGCTTTTATAACAGCGTGTCCGCTCCAGTTACCCGGGCCGACTTGCGCCGGTAGCCCGTGGTCGCGAGCAGCAGGCTGCGCGTGTACTCGTGCTCGACCTGCTGCGCTCGAATGGAAGCGATATCGCGCTGCTCGACAATCTCGCCATTACGCATGACCGCGACGCGCAAGCAGAGAAAGCCGACCACCGCCAGGTTGTGGCTCACGAGCATCATTGTGAGATTGCGTTCGCGATGAAGCCGTCGCAGCAGGTTGAGGATTTCGGCCTGCACGGACACATCGAGCGCGGACGTCGGCTCATCGAGCAGCAGCACGCGCGGTTCGACAATCAGCGCCCGTGCAATCGCGACGCGCTGCCGCTGCCCCCCCGACAACTGATGCGGATAGCGGAAACGATACGCCGGACCCAACCCGACTTCGCGCAGCGCATCGACAATGCGTTCTTCCTGCCGGCCGATGCCGTTGATGGTCAGGGGCTCGCGCAAGGTCTGATCGACTGTGAAACGCGGATGCAGTGAGCCGTACGGATCCTGAAAAACCATCTGTACGTCGCGTCGAAAGGAGCGGTCGATCTTCTCTCCGTGCACGTGCGAGCCGATCTTCATATGGCCGCCAGCGACGGGCGCGAGGCCCGTCAACGCGCGCAGGATCGTCGACTTGCCGGAACCCGATTCGCCGACCAGCCCGAACACTTCTCCTTCGTCGACATGAAAGCTGGCCTGGCGCACTGCGTCGAAGTTACCGGTTTTGGTCCTGAAGCGGACCGTCAGGGCGTTAACATCAATCATGCTGATTCTCCTGCCGATTGCGTGAGCCATGCTGCGTCCCGCTTCAGCACGGGCAGTTCATCGGGCGGATTGATGAGCGGTGGATTCGCCGCGAGCAGGGCGCGCGTATAGGGATGCTGGGCGTGGACGAGATCGCGCGCCGCGCAGGTTTCCACCACACGTCCCGCAAACATCACGACGACGCGGTCGCAGAACGACATTACAAGGGGCAGATCGTGGCTGATCAAGATCAGGCCTGTGTCGTGCTTTTCGATCATCGCGTCGAGAATCCCGAGCACCTGCATCGAGACGAGCACGTCGAGCGCGCTGGTCGGCTCGTCGGCGATGAGCAGACGCGGTCCGGACGACACCATCATGGCGATCATCACGCGCTGCCCCATGCCACCCGACAACTCATGCGGGTAGGCATCGGCGACACGCTCCGGATTGCGGATATGCACCGCTGCCAGCGCCTCGATGATCTTCTCGCGCATCTCGCGACGGCTGAACTTCGAACCGTGCAGTTCGAACGCTTCGCGCATCTGTTGCGCGATGGTCATCACCGGGTTGAGCGAGTATTTCGGATCTTGCAGGATCATGCCCATCTGCTGGCCGCACAGTTGCCGGCGCTTTCGCACCGACATTGCCAGCAGATCCTGACCGTCGAACTTCATCGCCTTCGCATGGCATTGCGCCGCAGGCGGCAGCAGGCCGAGTAGCGCACGCCCGGTGAGCGATTTGCCAGAACCGGATTCGCCGACGATGCCAAGCCGCTCGCCGCGCTGCAGCGTCAGCGAAAGGCCACGCACGGCTTCGGTCAATTCGCCGCCATGACCGCGAAAGCCAATTCGCAGGTCGTCGATTTCACACAGGGGTTGGGTCGTAACGGCTGGCATGTCAGCCTCCATGGCGCGGATCGAAGACGTCTCGCAGACCGTCGCCGAGCAGGTTGAAGGCGAGGCTCACCAGCAGAATGGCAAAGCCCGGAATGGTGGCCACCCACCACGAATCGAGCAGCACGTTGCGGCCCGACGCGACCATGAAACCCCACTCGGGGCTCGGCGGTTGCGCGCCGAGGCCAAGGAACCCAAGACCCGCGACAGTGAGAATGATGCCGGCCATATCGAGCGTCGCGCGCACGATCACCGACGACGAGCAGAGCGGCATGATATAGCGCAGGAGGATGCGCATCCGCGACGCGCCCTGCAAGCGCGCGACGTGAATGAAATCGGCTTGCACGAGCCGCAGCGTTTCCGCCCGCGCGAGGCGTGCATAGGCCGGCCAGGCCGTAATCGAAATGGCGATCACCGCGTTGATGACACCGGATCCCAGCGCGGCCGCGAAAGCGAGCGCGAGCACGATCTTCGGAAACGCGAGCGCCACGTCGGTGATCCGCATCAGCACGTTGTCCACCCAGCCGCCAAAGAAGCCAGCAGTGGTGCCGATCAAAAGGCCCACAGGAACCACGATCACCACGACGAGAATCGCAATCGAAAGCGTGAGCCGTGAGCCGTAGACAAGACGCGAGAGGATGTCCCGGCCAAGCTGGTCGGTGCCGAACCAGTGCGATGGCGAACCCGGCGGCAGCAGGCGGTCGGAGAGGACTTGCTGCAGCGGATCGTGCGGTGCGATCAGCGGCCCGATTGCCGCGATGATGATCAGCAAGGCCAGAATCACCAAGCCGAAGACCGACAGCGGGTTGCCCGCGAAGCGTCGCCAGCGCCGGTAAGCGAGGCCGAGTGCGGCCTGCTTGCGTGACGCGGGCGTGTCACTCAGCAGCCAGTCTTTCCATCGTCGGGGCACGGCATTCATCGGCCAGTCCTGCATTTGCATAGATTGATCGGTTGGGGGAAGCACGAGGGAAATCTCCGGAACATCAGCGGGCGCGCGGATCGAACACGCGATAAAGCGCATCGGTCAACAGGTTGAGCGCGATGAACGTGACGCCGATCACGAGCGTGCTGCCAAGCACGGCGTTCATATCGGCGTTCAGCAGGGCACCCGTCAGATACGAACCGATACCGGGCCAGGCGAAGACGATTTCGGTCAGCACCGAGCCTTCGAGCAGATAGCTGTACGTGAGTGCGATCACGGTCAGGAGCGGCACGGCGATATTGCCGAAGGCGTGACGCCAGATCACCCGGCGCTCGGGCAAGCCTTTCGCGCGTGCCGTGGTGATGTACTCCTGACTGAGTTGCTCGAGCATGAACGAACGCGTCATGCGGCTCAGATAGGCGACCGAGTAGTAGCCGAGAATGGCAGCAGGCAGGGCAATATGCGAGAACGCATTGAAGAACACGTCCCATTCGCCCGCCATGAGAGAATCGATGAGCAGGCTGCCTGTGTGCGTATCGACCATCCCGTCGAATACCGGATCGACGCGACCCGGACCCGCTACCCAGTGCAGCTTCGCGTAGAACAGCAGCAGGCCCATCAGCCCGAGCCAGAACACCGGTACCGAACTGCCGACGAGGCCGACAAAGCGCGCGACGTGATCGATCCAGCGGTTGTGGCGCACGGCGGCAATCACCCCGAGCGGCACACCGATCAGTACGCCAATGATGGTCGACAGGGTCGCGAGTTCGAGCGTCGCGGGAAACACACGCTGGATGTCTTCGATAACAGGATGCGCGGTCAGTAGCGACATGCCGAAGTTGCCATGCAGCACATCGCGCACATAGATCAGGAACTGCACGGCGAGCGGCTTGTCCAGCCCGAGCTGGAGACGCGCCGCCGCGTAGGCCGTCGCCGACGCGCGATCGCCGAGAATCGCCAGCACCGGATCAATCGGAATTTTACGGCCAATCACGAACGTGACCGCCAGCAACCCGGTGAAGGTGATCACGAGCGTGATGATCCAGCGCACGAGGCGCAAGGTCCAGCGCACGCTGGCGCTTTCAGCTGAAAGCGCGCGCATGCGCTCGAAAGTCGTGAAGGGAGTCGACATGATGAGTTCCTCGGTCGAAGGCGAAGCCTGGACAGTATCGCCTTCGCCGCAAACGTTACTGCTTCTTCAGATCACGATACGACACGAGGTCGTTGATCGGACCCACCTCGAGTCCCGTCACGCCCGGTCGCGCGGCCACTTGCGAGACCTGCTGGAACATGATCACGAAGGGTGAGTTCGCGAGCATCTGCTTCTGCATCGTCTGGTACAACTCGGCGCGCTTCGCTGTCGACGATTCGGCGAGCGCGGCGTTGGTCTCCTTCGTCAGGCCAGGAATGTCCCACGAGTTGCGCCAGGCGAGCATCTTGTAGGCCGACTTGTCGGAATTGTCCGGATTCCAGGTGAAGCCCTGGGCGTTGCTGTGCGGGTCGATGTAGTCAGCGGACCATTCACCGATATAGATGTCGTGCGAGCGCGAGCGGTACTTTGCAAGCGTCTGCTTGTTGTCCCCGGGGATGATCTGAACCTTGATGCCGCCTTGCGCAAGATTGGCCTGCACGGCTTCGGCGATTTCGCTGTACGGGTAGCCGTTACGCACGTCCATCGTCACGGAAAAGCCATTCGGAAGCCCGGCTTTTGCCAGCAGCGCCTTGGCCTTCGTGACGTTCTGCTGGTAAGGGTTCGTGTTCAGCGCGCCGAGAAAGCCTTCCGGAAGGAACGTTTCGTGCACTTTGTAGGTGGTTTTAGCGACGTTGCTCTGGATACCGTTATAGTCGATCAGCCACTTCATCGCTTCCTGGACTGCCGGTTTTGCCAGGTTCGGATTCTTGACGTTCAGGCCGAGGTACAGAAGCGTCGCTTGCGGCACCGCGGTCACATGCGCCTTGCCGGACTTGGTCAGTGCGACGAGATCGTCCGGACTCAGGTTGCGCGCCACATCGACGTCGCCGTTCTCGATCAGCAGGCGTTGGCTCGATGCTTCCGGCACGTGACGCAACACGATACGCTTCATCGCGAGCGGTAAGCGATAACCGTCGAAGCGCTGCAGTACGATGCTGTCGTTGGCGGTCCATTTGACGAGCTTGTAGGCGCCGGAGCCGGCCTCGTTGGTGCGCAGCCAGTCGTTGCCGAAATCATTGCCTTTCTGGTGCGTGAGCAGCAACTGCTTGTCCACCACCGATGCAGGCCACGCGCCGAGTACGTTCAGGACAAACGTCGGCGCGTATTTCTGGTCTGTCGTCACACTGACGGTTGTGTCGTCAACCTTCTTTACGTTGTTAAGCACATTGTCCCTGGTCAGGCCGATGCCTTGCAGCACGGCCGCCGCGCCTTTGTCGAGCAGGACGGTGCGCTGGATCGACCACGCGACGTCGTCGGCGGTCAACGGATTGCCCGAGTGGAACTTTAGACCCGAACGGATCTTGAACGTGAAGGTCAGGCCGTCGGGGCTCACGGTCCATGATTGTGCGACATCGCCGTTGAACTTCGACGGGTCTTTCAGATCGACCCGCACCAGCCGGTCATACGTATTCGCCACATATTCTTCCGGCACCAGCTCGTAGACTTCGCCTGGATCGAGCGTGGTGAATTCGTCGAGGAGCGTGGCCATGACGAACATGTCTTTCGGCGTCGCCGCCGCAGCGGGGCTGGCCGCTGTGAACGACAAGGTCAAGGCGGAGGCGATCGCTGCCGCCGTCAGTGCATTGCGCGATACCAGTTTCATTGCCGCTCCATAAGGAATGGGGTAGAGCCTGTCAGGGAACAACGGATGGAGAGATCGAACGCCACTACATGAGATGCAACGGACCGCTTTCGCTGTTGTCGATCAGCGGCAGCGCACGGGAGCCTGGCAGCTCGTAATGCCACCATTCGCTCTTGATGTGCGCAAAACCGGCGCCGTGCATGATGCCGAGCAGTAACAGGCGGTTGCGCTGCACGTGCTCGGGCAGGCCCGTATGGAAGTGTTCGGACTCGATCGTCATGGCGTCGAAGGCCGTGCCCATGTCGAGTTCATTGCCGCTGGCATCCAGCAGCGTCAGGTCGATCGCCGTGCCGCGGCTATGGTTCGAACCACGGCCAAGCTCAGCGATGTAGGTGGGATCGGGCAGGAAATCCCACAGCACCTGTTGCGCCTGGGGCGGACGGTAGGCGTCGAAAATCCGCACTGTCAGGCCGGCGCCGCGGGCAATTTCAACTCCCTTGCGCAAACCGGCTTCGGCGGGTTCGAGCAGCAGGCAGTGAGCCATCTTGTAGATGGGCTTACCGGTCAGGTTGCGCTCGGTGGCATAGACGAGGTCGATGTCCACGCCATGCGTGGCGGCGGTAATTTCGATGAGTCGCGGTCTTGTCATGGAGGGCGCGGTACGATGCCGGATATGAGAGGGTTCAGAGATCGAACTGGTTAAATTCGCCTTGCAGCTCGCGATTGCGCGCGACGCGTTCGTCGATGGCGGCCCCCAGTTGCGCGACGATCGCGGTAATCAGCAGGTTGAACAGGCAGGTGAGCGGCGCCAGAGAGTCCCAGAACTGGCCGACGTCGGTTTTGACCTGCAACAGGTCGCAGGCGAATTCGCGAGCCCAGGGACAATAGATGTCGGTGACCAGCGTGAACGGCACGCCACGACGTGTCGCGGCTTCACAGTAGGGGCGCGCGATCATCGAGTAGGCGCGCGTATCGGTAATGACGAGGTACGGTGAGGCAAACTCCGAGTTCAGCGAATCGACATATGAGCCGGACATACCGTCGGAGTAGAACACGCGCGCACGGATGTATTCGAGGTAGCTGTAGAACGCGTTGCTGATGCCGCGCGTCGACTGGATGCCGAGGATATACACGGCATCCGCATTGGAGATGCGCTCCGCGATGCGGGCGAACATGGGCGATTGCGCCAACTGGTACACATGCCGGATCGCGTCGATTTCGAGTTCTAGCGAGCGGGTCAGGGCGCCGTTCTCGCCGTTATGCGCGGTGTTGCCGGACTGTCCGGACACACGCCGGTATTCGTCGAGCCGGTCGGTAATCATCCACGGGCGCGCTTGTGCGCCGCGCAGCTCGCGCTTGAGGTCGTCGAGGTTGCGATAGCCGACGCTGCGCAGAAAACGCCCCACAGAAATTCCGCTCGTGGCCGTCTGCTGCGCAATTTGATCAGCGGTCTCGAGTCCGAGTCGTTCGAGATTCGCCAGCATGTAACTGGCGATGCGCTTGGCCGTGGGGGTAAGCTCGGTAAAGTGGGCTTCGACGGTTTGTGCGAAAGCGGTCGGCATGTCAGTGCATGTGGGTTTGGTTAATTGCCTGTCGTTTTCTCAATCAATGACATGCATCTAACAAAACCAATAAACTCAGCGCCAGCTTAAAAATTCAATTGGCTGCGACTGTCTCATAGCTTTTGTCAGACCTGGTCTCGCACTTGAAGGAAATTCACTTCGGTTCGCCGTTACGGTGGTGGGACAATTATGGAGGGCCTCATTGATTGATGGGGCACAGCTAGCACCCTGAATTTGGCGGATTGCGTCAACCCAAGCAAGGGACCATAGCATCCGATGTCTGGTAGCGGACCGCCAGGCGCTCGACCTCACGTACGCTTGCTCATTATGTCCGGGGCCATCGCGGAGCCGTCGCAATAAATCCGGTATCGAGGCAAACTGCACATTTCGCCGGAGTGTGCGGCGCGACGTCCGGTCACGCTGCTTCGCAAACTTCTTTCCTATTGGGCGCCACGGATGCCGGCGCCGAACTGATACTGTTGTTAGTCCGCGATCGGCCAGAAACGGCCCGTCACGATCTGTTCGCGAACGTCAACTAATGAGGAGCGAGCCCCCTTCGACGCGGCGACGCCTCGATCGATAGCTGCGCCTGAAAGCGGTCAAGGCCGGGTCCTGCTCTTTTATCTGGTCGGGGCAAGCCGCGCAGCGGCGCGTCAGGCCGAAGGCGAAGCTCGCGGGGAGACGGTGGGCAACGAGGGAACCGCCGTCAGGCAGCTGTCCACAGCCTCGTGCTGTGGGCAGCGTCGTTGTCCACGGGCGGGCGCGGGATGATCGTCATAGCAAGACGTAGATGTCGAACAAAAAACTTGACAGACCCACTCAGGGCATGACTCTACCGTAAGTACGCGTTCGCCGATGTGAGAGTCGTCGCTCCGGAGCCGGCTCGGGCGAACGGCCGGTTAGCACCGTGCAGCCGCCCGGTGAGGGTCGGTAGCTGAGCGTCTGCAATGGCAGAGTAGCAGGCAGTGGTAATTGCGCGCACAACGACTGAAGTTCGGACAGGACGGACGCTCGTCGACCAGGATGGGTACGACGGGACACTGTTTTAGTTCGGCCATTCACCGAAGGCAACGGTGGAAGTTCGCTACCCACTTGGATGAATACATAAGTCCGAACCGAAAGCGTTGTTTGGGTTTACTCGAAGCAGCCATTGGAGGAAAAATTGGCTGCTGGACCGAAGTTGCTAATGCTGTGACGCGCCAGCTTGAGAGCGAAGCCTTTGCGGGCTTCGCACTTTTTCGTTGCGTGCGCCTCGGGTTCTGCTCGCAATACGATCAACGCGTACGCATATCGCTCAACTTTAGCCTGTCACAGGCGCTCGATGATGGCTTTTGCCGCGTCCGGATTGCGTTCCTTGAAGCCGCTGATCACGTAAAGGTAAACATCGCGCGCGCTTTTTGCGGCTGCCTTGGCCTCGACGGGTTCGATATCTTCAGGAATGGTGCCTGCGGCAAGCTGGCGTGCGCGCTCGGCCCACGCATCGAGCGCCTTCTTCGAATAACCTTGGGCCTGCTTTTCGGACGTCCCCATGATGCGCGCATACACAAAGGGTGCGGTGAGACTGGCGATCTGAGGATAATGGCTATCGCCTGCGAGTACGATCGCCACGCCATATTTGCGCGCCAGCGCGACAAAGGCTTCGTTGCGGAAACTCTCGTGTCGAACTTCGACGGCATGCCTTAGCGTGAGTCCGTCGAGCTTCCTGGGCAGCAACGCGAGAAACGCTTCGAAGTCGTCTGCGTCGAATTGCTTGGTTGTGGCGAACTGCCAGTTGATCGGACCGAGTTTTTGTTTCAGATGCACGAGGCCACTGCCGAAGAAGCGTTCGATATTGTCGCCGGCCTCGGCCAGCACACGCCGGTTGGTCGCGTAGCGCGGCGCCTTGAGTGCAAATACAAAATCGTCAGGCGTCTCGTCGCGCCACTTCATATAGCTCTCGGGTTTCTGCAAGCCATAGAATGTCCCATTAATTTCGATGGTCGTCAGCTGGCGGCTCGCGTATTCGAGCTCGCGTTTTTGCGTCAGATCCGGCGGATAAAACACCCCGCGCCATGGGCCATAGGTCCAGCCTCCAACGCCAACCCGGATTCGCGGTTTCGTGCGTGTCGCCATATGCGGTTTTCCTCGTAGCTCCGGGTTGCCTCGGGGCGCTCAGGTGTCGATTCCAACTCAATAGCTGTACCGTGCGTCCATGCAGGCATGACCTGCGGGTCGTTATTACAACTGTCTCGCCAATGGTAGCGGACAACACCCACGCCTGTCTGCTAGTAGCAGCCTAAGCAGGTTCACCTGGTCAGTGACGAGCCGCAGCAGTTCAACGGCGCAACACTGCCGCCGGGCACACGGTTGCTGCATCGCGACCAGATGGACGCATTGCAGAAGGAACTGCGGGACGTCGAGGGCGTGACCGCGATTGTCTATGCGCAGACTTGCGCGGCGGAAAAGCGGCGCCGCAGAAAGCAGAAAAAGCTGGTTGATCCTGCGCGCCGCGTGGTCATCAACGAAGAAGTTTGCGAAGGCTGTGGCGATTGCGGCGTGCAGTCGAATTGCGTCTCCGTGATGCCGTTAGAAACCGATCTCGGCCAAAAGCGGACTATCGATCAAAGCTCCTGCAACAAGGATTTCTCCTGCGTGAAGGGATTTTGCCCAAGCTTCGTTACCGTCGAGGGCGGTCAGTTGCGTAAAGCCGCAAAGGCGCGTGTTGCGGTTCCAACGGGGTTGCCCGCGCCGAAAATCGCGGGGCTGTCACGTCCCTACAACGTCGTAGTCACGGGCGTTGGAGGAACTGGTGTGGTCACGCTCGGTGCTCTGATGGGGATGGCTGCACATATCGAAGGCAAAGGAGTTCTGGTTCTCGACATGGCAGGCATGGCGCAAAAGGGTGGCGCAGTCATGTCGCATATCCGCATCGCTCAGACCCCGGACGCATTGCACGCGGCGCGAGTGGCGTCGGGCAAAGCTGACCTTCTGCTCGGCTGCGACATGATGGTTGCTGCGAGCAAAGACGCGAAGACGTTAAGTAGCCCGCTGCGCACGCTTGCGGTCGTCAACCTCGACGTTGCCCCGACCGGGACTTTTGCGCGGGACCCCGACTGGCAGGCAGCGCCTGCAGGACTGCTGAGCCAGGTCAAGGCGAATACGCAAGTGACCGAGGCGCTGGAGGCGTCGCGGATCGCTACAGCGCTGATGGGCGATGCTGTAGCGACGAACGTTTTTCTGTTGGGATACGCGTGGCAGAAGGGTTTGAATCTCTCGAGGAGCGCTCCCTGCTACAGACGATCGAACTGAATGGCGCGGCAGTGGAGATGAACAAGTCGGCCTTTGCATGGGGGCGACAGGCCGCGCTGGACCTTTCCATCGCTCGCGCGGCAGCAGGTCTGGAAAAAGTAAGCATCATCGCGATGCCTCAGCGCAAAGCGTCTCTTCAACAGATTGTCGCAGATCGCGTGGGTAGATTGACGGCGTATCAGAATGCGGCCTACGCGAAGCGGTACGAGGATTTCGTCCAACAAATCGCGTCGCTTGAATCGAGCCGTGTGGGTGGTGACCGATTTACTCGCGAGGTGGCGATCAGTCTGTACAAGCTGATGTCCTACAAGGACGAGTATGAGGTCGCTCGCCTTTTTACGGAGACAAGCTTCCTCACACGGCTCCGTGGACAATTCGAAGGGGATTTCAAGCTTCGCTTCCATCTTGCGCCGCCCCTGCTGGCGAAGAAGGACGAGAAAGGCCACCTCATCAAGAAGCAGTACGGCGGCTGGGTCGTCCCTGCGTTTCGCCTGCTCGCGAGAGCGAAATTTCTGCGCGGCACCGTGCTTGATCCGTTCGGCTACACGGCGGAACGGCGGGACGAGCGTGCTGCGATCGGAGACTACCAGAAGCTCGTGAAACGTCTTGTCGAAAGTCTTGACGAAGCGCATATGACGACACGGATTGAGCTTGCGAAGTTGCCGCAGACGGTTCGTGGATTCGGACATATCAGGGAGCGCAATGCGGCCGCCGCTGCGAAGACCGCCGCGGCGTTGTTGGCAAACGGTGAGACCGCGAGACAGGCAACACCAAAAGTAGCGGCGTAACACCGAACCTTGCGGTCGCATGGCATAGCCGCCCGGCGACGAACTGAAATCAACGTTTCCTATACAGGAGACATGCAATGGTACAAATTCCTGGACTCAAATTCCCGCTCGGCGAAGAGATCGAAATGCTGCGCGACAGCATTGGATCGTTCGCCGCCAAGGAAATCGCGCCGCGCGCGGGGGAAATCGATCGCACCGATCAGTTTCCGATGGACCTGTGGCGCAAGTTCGGCGATCTCGGCGTGCTCGGCATGACGGTCTCCGAAGAGTACGGCGGCGCGAACATGGGCTACACCGCGCACATGGTCGCGATGGAGGAAATCTCGCGCGCCTCGGCCTCGGTCGGCCTCTCGTATGGCGCGCATTCGAACCTGTGCGTGAACCAGATTCATCGCAACGGCAGCGAGGCGCAAAAGCGCAAGTATCTGCCGAAGCTCGTGTCGGGCGAGCACGTCGGCGCGCTCGCGATGAGCGAGCCGAACGCGGGCTCGGACGTCGTCAGCATGAAGCTGCGCGCGGACAAGAAGGGCGACCGCTACGTGCTCAACGGCACCAAGATGTGGATCACCAACGGCCCCGATTGCGACACGCTGGTCGTCTACGCGAAGACCGATCCCGAAGCGAATGCGCGCGGTATCACCGCGTTCATCGTCGAGAAGGGCATGAAGGGCTTCTCGGTCGCGCAGAAACTCGACAAGCTCGGCATGCGCGGTTCACACACCGGCGAACTGGTGTTCCAGGACGTCGAGGTGCCGGAGGAAAACATCCTCGGCGAGTTTAACGGCGGCGTGAAGGTGCTGATGAGCGGTCTCGACTACGAACGCGCGGTGCTCGCGGGCGGCCCGACCGGCATCATGGTCGCGGTGATGGACGCGGTCGTGCCGTATATCCACGACCGCAAGCAGTTCGGCCAGTCGATCGGCGAATTCCAGCTGATCCAGGGCAAAGTCGCCGATCTGTACACGACGCTGCAGGCATGCCGCGCGTATCTGTACGCGGTGGGCCGCCAACTCGACACGCTCGGCAACGACCATGTGCGCCAGGTCCGCAAGGACTGCGCGGGCGTGATTCTGTACACGGCCGAAAAGGCGACCTGGATGGCTGGCGAGGCGATCCAGATTCTCGGCGGCAATGGCTATATCAACGAGTATCCGGTCGGTCGTTTGTGGCGCGATGCGAAGCTCTATGAAATTGGCGCGGGCACGAGCGAGATTCGCCGCATGTTGATTGGCCGCGAACTGTTCGCGGAAACGATTTAAGCGCGCGCGGGAAAAAGGAGACTAAAACGATGCCCTTCATCGAATCAAAGCTGAACCCCCGCTCGGACGACTTCCGCGCGAACGCGGCGGCGCTCGAAGCGCTCGTCACAGTCTTTTGCGCTCGAGAAAAATTTTACAAATTCGAAGCAGTGAGATAATTTATATTATCGCGTCATTCATTTCGCACATGAAAAGTTGGCACCATGGAAACGCGTCAGACCCAGGAGCCCGCCGGGCAGGGTTTCCCCAATGCCGACTCGCTTGCCGCCCTGCGCAGCTGGTATGCGGGCCTGTCCTCGCGCGCAGCCGTGGCCCGCTACCTGGGCGGGCGCAGGGCGGCAGGCGTTTCCTCGCGGGGTCTCATCGGAGACATCCGCAGGCAACTGATCGCCTTTGCGCATAGCCGGCATCGGCCCGATCTGGCGGCAGTCTTCGAACATACACCCACGCAACGGCACGCACGGGCGGGCACGGTCGAGCGCACGATCAGGACGCTTGGATCGTTGCCCGTACCACAACCGCAGGTGACCGACGACGTCGCGCTGTGGTTCGCGCCGCGCACAGTGCGGGCGCTGCATGCGCACGGCATTCGTACGCTCACGGATCTGACGGTACGCATTCCGCGCCGGCGCCAGTGGTGGACCCGGATCAAGGGGCTCGGGGCGACCGGCGCGCACGCCATCGAAGCGTTCTTCGCCGCGCACCCTGCCTTGACCGAGCGTGCCCGTGCCTTGATCACGCTCACGCAGCCGGCCGGTATCGTGCCGTGGGAGCAGCTACGGCTGCCGCATGAAGTCGACGGTTCGCAGGGTACGTTGCGCGCCCCGCGCGAGACCTGCACGCTCAATGCCACGAACGACTACGAGGCCGTGCAGGCGTGGCTCGCGCTGCACGAAACAGTCACGACGCAGCGCGCCTACCGCAAGGAAGCCGAGCGGCTGATCCTCTGGGCCATCGTCGAGCGAGGCCGCGCGTTCTCGTCGCTGACGACCGACGACGCGATTGCATACCGGAGGTTTGTACGCCGTCCCTCGCCCCGTGAACGCTGGGTCGGTCCCCCGCGACCGCGTGATTCTGTCGAATGGCGCCCCTTCACAGGCGGCCTGTCGGCGCGCTCGACTGCCTACGCATTGACGGTCCTCTCGGCGCTGTATCGATGGCTCATCGAGCAGCGCTACGTGCTGGCCAACCCCTTTGCCGGCGTCAAGGTTCGCGGCGCGGCGCTGCGCCCCGAACTCGACACGACGCGCGGCTTCACCGAGGGCGAGTGGCTGCTGCTGCGGGCCTTTGCGGACGGTCTCGAGTGGTCGTACGGCTGGTCCGGACCGGCCGCACAGCGGCTGCGCTTCCTGCTCGACTTCGGCTACGCGACGGGCCTGCGCGCGAGCGAACTCGTGGGCGCCGTGCTGCGCGACATCCGTGCTGACGGGCACGGCGAGTCGTGGCTTCACCTCATTGGCAAAGGCAGCAAACCCGGCAGGGTGGCGTTACCCCCGCTGGCAACCGATGCGCTTGATCAATATCTGCTTGAACGACGGCTGCCGGTCTCACGGGAGCGCTGGAGCCCGGCGACGCCAATCCTCGCCAGCCTCGGCGAGAATGAGGGCGCGGGTATTACGGGCGCGCACCTGTGGCGCGTCATGCGCCGGTTCTTCGTGGAAGCCGCTGGCGTGCTGGAGGGTGATCATCCGCTGCTGGCGGAAAAACTGTGCCGCGCGAGCCCGCACTGGATGCGGCACTCCCACGCCAGTCATGCACTCGCGCGCGGCGCGGAACTGACGAGCGTACGCGACAACCTGCGCCACTCGTCCATCTCAACGACCTCAATGTACCTGCGCGGAGACGACCTCAAGCGTGCCCGGCAGTTCGCTGAGGCCTTTGGACGTCGCATCAGGAAACAGCGTACACCGTCTGACTTGCAGTGAAATCAGCGCCTTCGACCATCATGCCTTCGATCAATACGGATCATCTTGCGCCCAACATCACGCCGACGGGTCATCTTCTTGCGGTGCCGAAAACCGATGCTTCCCCTGTGCCGGAAGACATCGCGCTCGACCGCGCTTTTCAGGCCGGCGCAGGCCACGGTCTGCTCTATCTCGGCAGCACGGTAATCGGACGGGCACTGCCCCCCGCCTGGGGCTGGTGGCGCGACTTCGCCATGCGTTACGTCACCGCGTTGTGCACGACGGCCACAGACGGGGACATCGCAGTCGCCGAACCGGACGCCCGGGACATCGGGAGGCTGATCGACGATGCCCCACCCATGACGGGCGTCGAATATCTCACGCCGCAAGTGCTCGCGACACTGTGGGGCGAGATCGGCAGCGCCCTGCGCCAGGAGCTGGCCAGCACGGGCGGCTCGCTTCAGGCATTTCTCAGGTCGCGTCACCCCACCTGGAATCTGGTGGGCCGGGTCCACTTCAATCTTGCCGAGAACCGGAAAGACCCTGAGGCCCCCTTCGCTTTTCTGGCCACTTATACGGCGCGCGTCTCCGCGCATGGCAAGACCCAGCATCAGCCCCTGTCGCGCTCGCTCGAGGAATTTTCCGGCACGCGCAACAAGGCGCAGCTTCTTTCGCTGCTGCTCCCCGTTCAGCGGGCGGCCGAGTGTTGCGACTGGGTGCGCTCCATGCTTGAGTCGCGCGAGATCTATCATCCGCTGCGCTGGACGCCCACCGAGGCCTGGCACCTGCTCCAGGATCTGCCGGCACTCGAGGCCGCCGGCATCATCGTCCGGCTGCCCGGTACGTGGACGACGGGTCGTCCCGCGCGGCCGAGCGTCACGGCCAGTGTGGGCACGAAACCGCCGTCGCTCGTCGGCAAGGATGCCTTGCTCGATTTCAACCTGGCAGTCTCGCTCGAGGGCGAACCATTAAGCCCCGCCGAAGTCCGAAAGCTGCTCACGGGCGCCGACGGCCTGCAGTGGATCCGCGGGCGCTGGATCGAGGTGGATACCCGGAAGCTCGGCCGTCTTCTGCAACGCTTCGAAGATCTCGGGCAAGCCGCGCAATCGGGGCTCCCACTCAACGACGCGCTACGCCTGCTGGCAGGCGTGCCGGGCAATGATGCCGAAGTGCCTGAAGAACACGACTGGGCGCAGGTCGTGGCCGGTCCCTGGCTGGCCGATACCCTTCAGAACCTGCGTCAACCGCAAGGCCTGGCGCGCGTCGAGCCGGGCCCCGGGTTGCATGCGCAGCTTCGACCGTACCAGCACGCGGGCGTGCAGTGGCTCTACCTGCTCAGCCGGCTCGAACTGGGCGCGTGTCTGGCCGACGACATGGGGCTCGGCAAAACGATCCAGATCCTCGCGCTGCTCCTCATCCTGAAGCGCGAACAGCGTGATCCACGTCCCAGCCTCCTCGTTGCGCCGGCCTCCTTGCTGGCCAACTGGGCCTCGGAAGCCGAACGCTTTGCGCCCGGTCTGCGCGTCCTGGTTGCCCACCCCTCCGTCACGCCGGCCGAGACCCTGCGCGGCCTCGATGAGGTGCGGCTCGCCCAGACCGACCTCGTCATCACCAGTTTTGGCGCGCTGCTTCGCCAACCCGCGCTGGAGACGATCCGATGGCGCCTGGCGATCGTCGACGAAGCGCAGGCAATCAAGAACCCCGGCGCCAGGCAGACCCGGCAGGTCAAGAAGCTTCAGGCGCAGTCGCGCATCGCCCTGACAGGTACCCCCGTGGAAAACGGCCTGGCGGACCTGTGGTCCATCTTCGATTTCACGCATCCAGGCCTGCTGGGCTCGGCGAAGGATTTCGCCGGATTCAGCAGGCGTCTCGCGAAAGCCGGGCACTTCGGTCCGCTTCGCTCGCTCGTGCGACCGTACATTCTGCGCCGCCTGAAGACGGACAGGAATGTCATTGCCGATCTCCCGGAAAAGACCGAGCTCAAGGCCTGGTGTCACCTGAGTCCCGTCCAGGCCGCACTGTACGAGCGCGCGGTTCAGGACCTGGCCGCCGCGCTCGACGGTGCACAAGGCATCGAGCGCAAGGGCATCGTGCTGAGCTACCTGATGCGTTTGAAGCAGATATGCAACCATCCGTCCCAGTGGCTCGGCGACGCGGCATGGAAGCCTGAGGCCAGCGGCAAATTTGCGCGTCTGCGGGAACTGGTCGACGTGATTGCCGCCAAGCAGGAAAAGGTACTCGTATTCACGCAGTTTCGCGAAACTACCGAGCCCCTGGCGGCGTTTCTGGGATCACTGTTTGGCCGCGAGGGTTTGATCCTGCATGGCGGCACCCCGGTCGGAAAGCGGCGCGAGCTGGTCAGGCTTTTTCAGGAAGACGAATTGACACCCTTCTTCGTGCTGTCGCTCAAGGCAGGGGGATCGGGGTTGAATCTCACGGCTGCCTCCCACGTGATTCATTTCGATCGCT
The DNA here is from genome assembly GCF_050436205.1 of Paraburkholderia sp. MM5496-R1. NCBI lineage: Bacteria > Pseudomonadati > Pseudomonadota > Betaproteobacteria > Burkholderiales > Burkholderiaceae > Paraburkholderia > Paraburkholderia sp. MM5496-R1. Next base: position 225,734 of record NZ_JBNDLT010000003.1, on the reverse strand, counting down.
GGTGGAATCCGGCCGTGGAGAATCAGGCGACGGACCGGGCCTTTCGCATCGGCCAGCGCAGGAACGTGCTGGTGCACAAGTTCGTCTGCCGGGGCACAGTCGAGGATCGGATCGACCAGCTAATCGAAACGAAGCAGCAACTGGTGAAGGATGTGCTCGAAGGCGGAGCGGAGCTGCTGCTGACTGAAATGACCGATCGGGAGTTGCTCGATCTCGTCAGGCTCGATATACATCGTGCGCAGGAAACCTGACTACGCAAAGGGAATGTGATGGGTTACTACGGTGGATGGAAACCTTATGTCCCGGTGGCTGAACGCCGGAGAAAAGCCGAACAGCAGGTCGCGAAAGCAATCAAGACCGGCAGGACGCTGTCGCCGATAGCGCCGTATCGCGGCGCCATCGCGAAAACCTTCTGGGGCAAGGCGTGGTGCGATAATCTGGAGCGCTACAGCGACTACGGCAATCGCCTGCCGCGCGGGCGCACCTACGTCCGTAACGGTTCGGTGATCGATCTGCAGATCACGGCGGGCAAAATACACGCACAGGTCATGGGATCGAGCCTCTACACGGTCAAGATCGACGTCAGTGCGTCTGCCAATCAACACTGGCGCACGTTGGTCGCCGACTGCGCGTCATCGATCGATTCCATGGTCGAGCTGCTGCAGGGCAAGCTATCGGGCGCCGTGATGGAACGGATCTGCAAGCCGGGCACGGGACTCTTTCCGTCGCCGAAGGATATCCGGTTCGGTTGCAACTGCCTCGACTGGGCGTCGATGTGCAAGCATGTGGCCGCGGTGCTGTACGGTATCGGCGCCCGGTTCGACCAGCAGCCCGAACTGCTCTTCACGCTGCGGGGTGTGGACGCCGCCGATCTCGTCAGCAGCGCGGGTGCCGGATTGTCCGCAGCGGGACCCGCGCCCGTGTCGGGCAAGGTCCTCGACGACGCGGCCCTGGGCGACGTATTCGGTATCGAGATCGACACCGGCAGCGAGCCGCTCGCCGCATCTCCTGCTGCACGCAAACGGACAGGCAGGCAGTCCGCTGCGCAAACGAGCCGGGTTCCCACGCCATCGACCCCAGCGAAACCGGCAGCGAGTGCGAAATCGACCTCGAAAGGCAAAACGGCGGCACCCAAAACGGTGGTCAAATCCGTCGTTGCCGCAAAACCTGCTGGCAAGGCGCGTGCGGACGCACCAGGGGCGACCCGTTCAGCAAGCGCGAAATCGACCTCGAAAGGCAAAACGGCGGCGCCTAAAGCGGTGGTCAAACCCGTCGTTGCCGCAAAACCTGCCGGCAAGCTGCGCGCGGGGGCTCCAAAGGCGCCCCGTTCAACCGCCACGCAAAAACCGCCCACACGTTCGCCGGCGACACCACGACCCCCACAGAAAGCAAAAACATCCCGATGAGGTCACCGTCATGGTCGCCGTCAAATTCGATGATCTTTCCTCGGCCTTCGACTTCGTCAGCTATGCAGCGCCGATGGAACACCAGGCGTATATCTCGCTCGATACGGGAAAAATCTACTGGATTTCCGATGCCATCGACACGATCGAGGAGGCGATTCCCGAGGATCTGGAAGACCCGGATCGCTACCTCGCGATACCGCACAAGAACGAACTTGATCTCGGAAGCAGTCTCGCCCTGCGCTTTGCCGCACAGCAGCTGCCTGCGCGTTATGACCAGATTGAAGGGTTTTTCCAGCGGCGAGGGGCATACGCGCGCTTCAAGGATTTACTCGAGCGCGAAGGTGCTCTGGAACGCTGGTATGCGTTTGAAGCCGACTCTGTCGAAAAGGCACTAAGGCAATGGGGCGCTGAAAACGGGCTCGAGATTCTTGATTGAGAGGCGACGCGTCGGGTGAGACAGGCCAAAGTCTCTCGCTACACAGCGTACCATCTTTACGTCAATCAGCCGGAAACCCTGCTACACAAGGCTCTTCAGCCCGGAATTCGTCACAGAACTGAAAAAGCACCAACTTTTGTAGTAGTTCGTATCAACTTTAGTTCGTTTGACAACTACGACGGGGCCTGCCTCAACGCGGGTAGTGACGCGACCCTGGTCTCGAATCCCGATGGTGGCGTTGTTCAGCTCAGGCGGCGCGCTGATGCTGAGAAAAAGCGGCTCGTGGAGCTGCGCAAGAGCGGGCTGCAGAAGATACCCGCCGGCCGCGTACAGAGTATGCAATCGCTTCCCGATGCGATGCTCGGAATAACGGAGCCCGATGCGTTGTACGCGTTCGTGAATGACGTGTTACCTCTTCCGCGCGACTAGGGCTGGCGCGTCACCATGACAGCTGAGTTCCGCTTCAACGTGATCGAGATCCATGCCATCGACGGACGGCGCACCATGCCGGCGACGGCTGGTTCGATCTGGAAATGGGCATCGCGGTGGCCGGGGTTACCACCTGACTGAAGCTGCCATTAACTTTCAGTCGACCCTTGCAGTGTTCAATGCACTGCGATCGGTCAAATTTTTCCTTTTGGACTCGTTGAATTAGCATCGTTTTGACGAAAAATTCACGAATTACAGCCAACCCTCTTGTGAAGCCGAGAATCTCGTCTGAGTCACGGTCAACTATGATCTATCCGTTTCGCCGTTGGTACGGGCGCAGCTGCCATCGGCAGGCTTGCGACCCGGACCGGAATGCCGCGTGTTGTCGCTTCTATCTCAGTGATGCCGATTCTTCCCAGCTCCGGCTCGACAAAGAGCGCGTACGGGATAACCCTGTCTGTCTTTGTCCGTAAGCCTCCGTCCAGAACCGATTTCAGTAAGCGATAGTCGTCAAAGGAAGCGTGTGTGAACATGGGCGTGCCGGGAACTTCACCGATTGCCCACGTGTTCTGTGCAGTCGTTGCGAGTCGCTCGTCTGTGACGATGAAGCCGCGCAAATCAACTTCAACTCCTGCCGCGTCAAGACCAATATCTCGGGCGTTGGGGATACGCCCTGCCGCGACGAGAATATGCGTGCCCCGTACGGCGCTGCCGTCTGCGAGGGTGATTGTTACTTCCTGCCCAGAATGTCCTTCGACCCGTGCAGCCCTAACGTTCATACGTATAACCGTCCGGCAGCGGGTCATTAACGACCTGACCCGACATGCCGAATCACTGGGCTACGTTCCGCAGCCCAAACAGCCTGACATATTCAAATCACGAAAATGGAGGACCCCGTAGTTTTTCGAGCCTCCAGGTCACGATGTGCCTGCACCGCGTCCTCCAGGGCATACCGCTGATTGATCCCGATGCGGATGCGGCCTGCCGCCACATGGCCGAATAGCTCATCGACCAGTTCTGCCTTCTCGGCCGGATCGGCGATGTAGTCGGCGAGACCCGGGCGGGTCACGTACAGCGAGCCCTTGCGGGCCAGAATTGCCGGATCGAACGGCGGGATTTTGCCGGAAGCGGTGCCGACGCAGACCAGCAGGCCGCGGCGCTTGAGAGAGTCTAGCGAGGACATGAAGGTGGTCTTGCCCACGCTGTCGAAGACCACGGACACGCCCACTCCGTTGGTGAGTTCCCGCACGCGCTTGGCCACATCGTCATGACTATAGTTGATCGTGTGATCACAGCCGTGGGCGCGCGCCACCTCCGACTTGGCGTCAGTCGAAACCGTACCGATCACCGTCAGGCCGAGCAGTTTGGCCCACTGCGAAACGATCAGGCCAACACCGCCTGCTGCGGCATGCAGCAGCACGGCGTCGCCAGCTTTGAAAGGGTAGATTCGGCGCACCAGGTAGGCGGCGGACAAGCCCCGCATGGTCATGGCCGCCGCAGCTTCGCAACTGATGGCCTCCGGCAGCTTGATCAGCGGCGCGGCAGAAATCAGCCGCTCCGTGCTGTAGGCGCCCAGCGTGTTGATGAAGCCCGTGTAGGTCACACGGTCGCCGACCGCCAGATGGGTCACGCCCGCACCGATGGCCTCGACCACGCCGGATGCCTCGTTGCCGAGGCCGCTGGGCAGCGGAACCTCGTAGATACCGCCGCGAAAGTAGGTGTCGGCAAAGTTAAGACCCACTGCCACGTGGCGGACGCGCACCTCTCCCGGTCCCGGCTCTCCAACTTCAGCGTCCTCAAAACGAAGGACCTCGGGACCGCCGGTTTCGTAGAATTTAACGACTTTTGCCATGTTGTCTCCTGTCGACCAGAGTTGGCGCTTTAGCGCCTTACTCTGGTCCCATGCAATATCTGCGGTCGACCAGAGTTGGCGCTTTAGCTGTCGACCAGAGTTCGCGCTTCAGCGCGCTACTCTGGTCCCATGCAAAGCCCTTACTCTGGTCCGATGCAAGCTGGTTGCGGATATGTATCGACTGCCGCAGTTCGCCTGCGGCTCGCTAGCGCTTACTTCACCCTTGGGTCGGCTTGCGCAGGAAGCCCTGGTTGCCACCGTTACGATTGGGCGCGAAGCCGTTGGCCTGAAGCGTCTCGTCAGCCGTGTCGTAGAAGACCCCAATCTTCATGATCTCTCGCGCCTGTTTCGCTGTCGCGATGGGACGGCCAAATTCGCCTGAAATGCGCACCAACTGCTTGATCTGCTCGACGGAGCTCATCTTGCCCGTGCGGGTCTGGTTCCAGAGCACATCCTCGATGCCGCACCGCACATGCAGACCCAAGGCGATGCCAATCATATTCACGGGCAGCACATTTAGCACCGAACTCTCCACCGTCACCACTGCGCCGTCGGGCGCAGCACGCAGGAAGTTGGCCAGGTTGTAGATGTTCGCCTGATCCATGCCGCCGCTGATAGCCACCCAGTTCATCACCAGTGGCCCCTTGTAGACACCGCGGCGAATCATCCGCTCGATCGTTTCAAAGCTGTTGATGTTGTAGCACTGAAACTCACTTTGGATTCCGGCGGCTGTCAGGCGTCGGATGTGCTCTTCGGCCCAGCTGGGATTCGAGGGGACAATCATGTCCTTGTAGGTTGCATAGAGGTGCGGGAATCCTCGCGAAACACCCTTGAAGTCATCCATACCGGCATGCTCTGTCACGTTCATCTGTGTCGTGTTGACGGTGACAGTCACCTGGTCGGGCTTCGGATCGAGTTCGGCCAGCATATGCCGCGTGTCATCGCTTAGCCATTGGGCGGCTTGGCCCTCGGATTCAGGCGCGAAGCTGATGGAACCGCCCACCTGGATGACCATTTCCGGTACGCGGGCGCGCACCCCGGCGATCAGTTCATTGAACATGGACAGGCGTTTGCTGCCCTTGCCATCGGCTTCGCGCACATGCAGATGCAGCACGGTGGCACCGGCTTCGTAGCAATCCACCGCCTTCTGGATCTGCTCCTCCATGGTGACAGGGATATCTTCCGGGAAGTCTGAGGGAATCCAGCCCGGCGCATAGGGAGCGGCTGTAATGATCAGGGGCTGCTGGTTCTCGGGATACAGGTGGCCGTCAAGGAAGTTCATGGTGATGGATCTCCAAATTGAAATTGTGAATAGTGAGAATGTCGAACTGGATGAGAAAGCTTTAGTACGCCATTCGCAGCACCATCGAGTGTCTGATGCGCCCAGTGAATCATCTGGCCCGCCGTCACTTCCTGCTTTACATTGCATGCCTTGCACTTGACTTTTCATGACAGTAATCCGCTGACGCAAGAGCGCCGGATCATCGACTGCCGCATCCACGATCCCGACAGCGACGGCAGGACGAAACGAGATCAAGTGCACATCATGCTGACCAATCTGGTTCATTGTCAGCACCTGACTTTCATCGGGGTCCTGATGAGCCATTGGCATGCCGCGCGCGATTCTGTCGGAAGCAATGTGCTGCGCAATGAATCGTTCCTTCTTCAACGTGCTTCTCAGCGGCTTAGACAATGAGACGGATGCGTCGGCGTGACGTCATGGTGGGTCGGCATCACAATGCCGACCATGCACGCATAGCAAAGCGCTTCATGAGTCATCGGAGTGAGATTCCCCCTCGGGACAAACCCTGAGGCAATCCGCGCCGCAATCCGTCGAGCGGCATGAGTTTTGTTCACCAATATCTTCGCAAATGGCTGCGTCGAGAGCATCGGAATTCCTCCGTTCATTGACTTCACATCGGCCGCGGCAGTGCAAGGCCACTGTGGTTCACAGTGTATCCCCATAAAATAATAATGTCGACAAAAATAGAGATGCGGAATCTGTCGCGGGTGTCGTGGTCGCTTGTCGCGAAGCCATATACCGTTCTGCCTGCCGGGTCGACTCAGTATAAGTATTAATGTCGACATCAACAATTTTAGAGGATGATCGGCATTGTCAGTGTTCGGTCGGCAAGCCGGGCCGTTGCAGGAAGGCCCCGGAATCGTCGAGGGATCGTCAAGTTGCGCATCCCGTCCAAATCAGTCGACGGGCATGAAAAGAGGGCTCCATGAAGCGGAAAATCGTCGATATCGAGGCGCCGTCGTCGTTATTGAGCGGCGGCGCGTATGCGGGGTCGTCGGTCACCCTGGTTGGGGCGATCGCCGCCGGCCTTCTGTATAGAAGTCGTCGGCGACATCGTTCAGTTCCACAGCTCCAATACCGGGAAGATCTTTCGCTACATGAACGCGCGCATGCACCGATTGCGCCGGCAGCGGGGATCGACGACCCCGCGCCATTCGGTAACAGGCAAGCATCCGCCCGGGCTCGCCCGGTCATCATAAAAGGCAGAGGCGACGTCAATGAAACTGAAGTGGAGCGGAGTAGCAATACTCGCGGTATTCGCCAGCGCAGCGCATGCGCAGTCGTCGGTCACGTTGTATGGCGCAATCGATTCGGGCGTTTTCTTTCAGAGCACGGCGGCGTCCTCGTTCGCGCCGAACGCCCACAACAACGGGCACGTGTACGGCATCAAGGACGGCAGCCTCTATGGGAGTTTCTGGGGCATCAAGGGGACCGAAGACATCGGCGGCGGCTACAAGGTCAACTTCAGGCTACAGGGGGTGTTCAACAGCAGCAACGGCAAGGTCGGGCTGCCCGACACGACGGGCACGACTGCGATATTCAACCAGCAGACGACGGTCGGCCTCTCCGGACCGTTCGGCACGTTCGACGCCGGACGGCAATACACGCCGATGATCTACGCGATGGCCGATACCGACGTCCGCGCGGCGCAGTACTTCGGCAGCATCCTGGGCGCATGGCTCGGGCTGAACCAGGCCGCCGGCTGGCCCGGGACGAACACGAATGTGCCCCTCGGCGCGTTGTATGACAGCAACGCGCTCGTCTACCAGACACCGAAGTTCCACGGCGCGTCAGCCGCGCTCGAGTACGCGCCGGGCGGCGTGGCGGGCCAGATTCAGGGCGGTACGCGCGAATCGGCGGTGCTCAGGTATTCGAACTACGGCCTCAATCTGTCCGCCGTCTACTACAACGCCCACGACACGAACCTCGCGGCGGCCGCGCCGACCGGGTACGACAATAACCGCCTCTATTATTTCGGCGCGAAGTACACGTTCCGCGGCGTATCGGTGTCGGCGTCGTACGGGATCGGCAAGAATCCGTCGAACACGCGCCTCGCGGACTACGAAATGATTTCGGGTGGTCTCGGCTATCAGTTCACCCCGTTCTTCAAGATCACGTCTGGCTTCTACTACCTGAAGGATCGCAACAACTCGGCGAACCATTCGAGCGAATACGCAGTGGGCGCGGAATACAGCCTGTCGAAGCGCACGATAGTCTCTGCGCAGGTCGGGTACGTTGCGAACCGCGGGACGATGAACCAGACGATCATGTACGGCCAGATCGTCGCGCCGGGCGTATCGACCACGGCCGCGATGATCGGCCTGCGTCACAGCTTCTGATGCATTGAAATCGAAACGGAGAGCAACGATGAAAACGATGAATGGACTCAGGGTGGCTCTTGGCGTCGCGATCGCGGCAGTGTCGATCGGTGCGTGGGCGCAGGACGGCGCGTCGGCAGGGGCATTGGCTGGCACCGCAGCCTCCGCGTCGAGCGGCATGACGGCCAAAGCCGCGCGGCAGGCGAATCGCGCGCTGCGACGCAAGGTGTACGCAGCGCTCGCGAAGCACAAGGAGATTGACGCGGGCAACATCAGCGTCACTGCGAAAGGCGGGGCCGTGATGATCAGCGGCACTGTCCCGGAGGCGTCGCAGATCAATACCGTCACGGAGGTCGTGAATGGCGTCGCGGGGGTGGCGTCGGTGACCAGCAAGCTCACGGTGCAGCGGCCGTTCGGTCAGTAGTGCAGCGCGCAGGCCAGTTCAGTTTGAATTGACAGACTTGCCCAATGGATTTGAATCTGATTCGAGTCTGCAAACCGGGTGCGACTTTTCCCGGTCGACTGCGCCTTGCGGGAGTCAGGGTTTCCGATGGACCGTAATGATCGATCGTCGACTAGGCGACGAAGACCATTAACTCGCGCGCTATATCGCGCTTGGCCGGAGTTAAAGCCATGAACGAAGCGGTTCTCAAGCATCGCGATGGCGCGGTGCAAGTGATGTCCATCAACAACGCGACCGCGCGCAATGCGGTGACTCATCAGTTATGTGATGCCCTTCCGGCCGCGCTGGCTGAAGCGCGGGCCGACCCGGGTATAGGCGCAATCGTTCTCACCGGCGTTGGCAATGCCTTCTGCGCTGACGGCGATCTGGACCGGCATGCGCAACGACCCACGACGACGCCGCTGGAGCTTCGCGCAGGAATCGAACGTCTGCACGACCTGATCCGCTCGATTCGCAGTTGCAGCAAGCCGGTGATCGCCGCAGTCGAAGGTTCAGCGTGCGGGTTTATCGATTGCGCTCGCGTGTGACATGCTGGTTGCCGCTCGCAATGCGTCTTTCTTTGTGGCGTATGGGAAGGTCGGCCTTTCGCCCGGCGACAGAACCGCCGTGCTCCCGTCCGAATTCGTCTCACGGCGAGTGCTGACGGAACTATGCCTGACGGGCGAGCCTGTCACGGGCGAACGCATGCATGGTTTGGGTATCGTCAACCGCCTCGTTGACTCAGGGCGCGCGCTCACCGAGGCGATCTCCATGGCAGTGACGTTCGCGACCGGTCCGCAGCGGGTGATCGTCCGGATCAAGAAATTGCGTCGTCACGCTGACAATACCCTCGAAGCGCAACTGGAACTCGAAGCCCGGCATGTGATGGAGTCTGTCGCCCTTCACTGATATGCAGGCCGGCCGTTCACGTAAGGAGGAACCTGTCATGAAAGTCATCTCTCACCTCGACAAGGTGCGACGCCTGGCGGTGCTTCGGCAGCACCTCGACCCGTTAGCCGACTTCGAATTGTGGTTCTGGACCACGCTGACCGCGAGCATCAACGTGTTCAACGCAACGCTTCATCTCGCTGGTCTGACGCGTGACGACCCTGTGTTCTCCACCATTCCCGGCGTGCACGTTGTGAAGCAACCGGACGGCAGCTACGCACGCGAGTTGCGTGGGCTCGGCGATGTGAGCCATGTTGGCTGGCCGGAGATCGCGGGAGACGTACCTCAGGCCATTCGGCAACTCGAACACGCGTTGCATACCATCGAACATCACCGGGATCCATGCATTCGCGGAGATCGCGTTCCAGTACAAGCCATTGTCGACGAATGTGAGCAAGCGTTTACACAAGTCATGTACACATTCGAACAGGCGTTGAAGGGTACCGAGTATGAAAACAGAGAATCATCGGCTCAAGGCTGAAAACATCGAGACGTCACTGAGGTTTCTCGGCAAAGATGACTGGGAAATGAAGATTGAGGCAGCGATGCTGGCTGGGACACACTGGGCGAACTATGCGCTGCATCGCCGCGGCGTCACTTCAGACAGTGAGGACATCGTCCACAACTCGATGCTGGTCGTGAACATGCTGCGCAAGTATTCCCTTGCGGAAGGCGCACTGCTTGGTGCGCTGACCGAAATCGAGGAGCTTCGCCCTCTTTATGTTCGGGGAGATTTGCCAGACGGTTCTCGCGCCGCAGCGCGAGCGCTGGAATTGCTTCAGTTGATCAGCGCGCTCGCCAGGCGCCCGCCATGACTGCTTCAGCAGAGAGCGTCGCGATGATCCATCCGGCTATTCAAGCTCCAGTTGCGCGATCAAATGAGTGCTCACGCACTACCGACAGCCCGAGCGGCGGCATCAATAACTCGCGATCAACCCGGCCTGCGGCGGGCGCGGCGCACGGCTAGCCATACCTGCCATCGTATTTCGCGACCGACCAAGCCTAAGGAACATAACTTAATGTCGACATAAATAAAATGGTCTGCTATCGTGTTTGTACAGATGCAGGGCAACAATATTTTACGGTTTCGTAAAGCTGCGGCGCCACGCGGCGACGGTGGGGGAATTGGCGAAATTCCTACCAGAACAAGGAGATATCGCTCATGATTAAGGTAGAAAGACTGACCGCTTGCATTGGTGCCGAGGTGTCCGGTGTGAGCCTGGGGGATGCGTCTCGAGATGCATCGCTGTTCGCAGAAGTCAAGGCTTTGTTGCTTAAGCACCGAGTCCTCTTTTTTCGAGATCAAGATATCTCTCGGAAAGAGCATGTAGCCTTTGCGAGCCGTTTCGGGAAATTGGAAGAACATCCGGTTGCGGAGAGCGATCCGGAAAACCCGGGCCTCGTGCAGATCTATCGATCGGAACAAAAGAATCCTTACGAAAATAACTATCACAGTGACGGACTTTGGCGGCCGAACCCATCTATGGGCGCCGTGCTGCGCTGCGTCGAGTGTCCAGAGGTTGGGGGTGACACCATCTGGGTCAACATGGTAGAGGCTTATAAGCAACTACCAGAAGAGATCAAGAAGCGCATCGAGGGATTGAGAGCAAAAAGCAGCATTGAGCACTCGTTCGGTGCGGCAATGGATCTGGAGGAACGAAGAAAACTTGCGGCGCGGAATCCAGAGGTGGAGCACCCTGTCGTGCGGACGCACCCGGAGACTGGCGAAAAGATTCTATACGTCAGCAGCTTCACGACGCATTTCGCCAACTACCATACACCTGAGAACGTGCGTTACGGTCTGGACAAGACGCCAGGTGCGAGCCTTCTGCTGAATTATCTGCAGAGCCAGGCATCGATCCCTGAGTATCAGGTTCGCTTCCGGTGGAAACCGAACAGTATTGCCATCTGGGACAACCGGCCAACGCAGCACTACGCGGTAATGGATTATTGGCCGGCTCCGCGCAAGATGGAGCGAGCAGGAATCGAAGGCGATAAACCATACTAACCGTTTGCCTGTCCTCGCGAGGCTCGAGGTGTTCGGGCTCCAGCCCGTGGTCGCAGTCCGGTTTTGTATGGACCTTTGATTGCCTCGGTCAGCGCGTCGTCATGGCTGTCGCCCTTGGTACCCACCGTATACTCGATACGCCCGTTGGCCAGGGAGTTGTTGTCGACATTACAATGCTGGAGACTATAATGGTCAATGGATTAAACTCGACGAAAATTCATTGCGCTATACGCCATGGCCCGAAATAAAACGCAGAACCTTCCCGATCTTTCCTCGCTTCTTACGCCCAAGAATTCACTGATGCTGGCAGTCGAGCGGGCGGTGCTGCGTGGGCAGGACTGGGCGTATGCCTCGGTGCCGATTGCCGAGCAGATCGCTGCCCGGCTGGCCGGGGTCATTACGCTTGACCTGGTGAAGTCGGGGCAACGCTTGCTGGAGAAAGATATCAGCGAGGTGTTGCACGTCAGCCGCGCGCCGGTGCGCGAAGCGATGCGTATTCTGGAGCGGGACCGCCTGGTCGAGTTTCAGGCCAGGCGCGGGGCGATTGTTACGGCGCCCGACGAGAATGAACTTCGGGACATTTTCCGTGTGCGCAGCGTGCTTTACGTCACGATGTTGGAGCAGGTGGCGCGCGAAAGCCCGTCCGAACTCGAGGCGTTGCTGAACGCGCATATGCCAAGGCTAATCAGGGCGGCCGAGGAGTCGGTAGACGCCTATGCTGTGGAAAGCTTCCTCCTGAATTTCAACACGGTCGATCTGTGCCGCAACCGGCTTCTGGTCGATGTCCTGCACTCCATCTCATTGCGAACCCTGCGATATGTCCGGCTAGGATTTGTGGCTAAGCCTCAATCGGTTCGCACATCTTTAAAAGTCTGGAGCGCGCTGCAGAAGGCCGCGATCAAACGGGACAACAAGCTACTGCTTTCCCTTGCAGCCTCGCGGCTGGACGACGCCAGGGATGCTGCCATTCGCGCAATCGTTGCAAAACCGGCAGACAGTCGACCCGCACGTGCCCCAAAGGCGGCGCGGGCCGAAGGAGCCGCCACCTCTACAGAGTGAGTCGCTCCCGGCGTGCTCTGGACGGTTGAATCCGGATTGCCCGGCGTTCCATCTTTTGGAACGCCGCGGTGGGTTTTCCGCTGCCAGTGACCCGTCTATCGTGGCCGCGATGCGGCACGAATTGATTGGAACATTCCCTGCATAGTGGCGGCACGTTGGGATGTCATGTCGTCGGAATCGACTTCGCTTCCCGCTCATCCATCCTCTCCTGGACGCTGGTACGCTCACCTAATAGCAGACACCGTATACCAGCACCTCCGGTTGCTTGCTACACGCCGATGCGGGGTTCATGCTCCCGCGTCAGCGGATTCGCGTACACGCAGAGCATCATGCCGATCCCGCGATCAGGCCACGCACGTTCCAACTTTACTTGCGCCGGACCAGCTCGATCCGGTGCGAGAAATCCCTATCGAGGATCGTTTCGTCGTGCCCCCAATATTAGGAACCTTAGCTTTGCTTGGGGCCTACGCCGCTTCGAAACAGTTCGTTTCTGCGCTCAGGCGTGACGTTTCGCGTGCGGATAATAATTAATGTCGCCAAAAATAATTCTCGGTGCTATCCTGAAATCAGTGTCCGTCGTCTGGCGCTTCGCAGCCGCAAGGGAGGCTTTGGTGCAACACTTATACGGAGGGTGTTCATGCTGGCGAGCGCCTTCCGCAAGTCATCAAGACGCTTGAAATAAGCGTCGAAATCCAAAGCGCGCGCGGCGATACAAAGAAAGCGTTCGGCGATGCTGGCGGTCAGCAGAAACTACTGCCGGTCCCGGTTTAGCGGTCTTGCTTCACACGGGCCAGACGACGCCAGGCGGCACGATTCAATATGAATTTAGAGAATCATTGGAGGAGACAGAATTGAGCCCTTATACAAGTAACGTAGTGCCGGCCGAGTCGGCGGCGGCTACCAGTGGCGCCCGAGTCTACGCCTGGGTGGTATTTGCATTGATGTTTTGCCTTTTGCTGTCTGACTACATGTCGCGGCAGGCGCTCAATGCCTTGTTTCCGATCTTGAAAGTGCAGTGGCAGCTGACCGATACAAAGCTCGGTTCGATTAGCGGCGTGGTGCCGTTGGCGGTCGGCGTGCTGACCCTCCCATTTTCCATAATCGCGGACCGTTGGGGACGTGTCAAAAGCATTGCACTGATGGCTGTGCTGTGGAGTGTTGCCACGCTCGGGTGCGCGATTGCCAGCAGCTACAACGAGATGTTTCTCGCGCGCATCTTCGTTGGTGTTGGCGAGGCTGCTTACGGAAGTGTCGGACTCGCGATGCTCATGAGCATCTTTCCAAAGCGTCTGCGCTCTACCATTGCCGGCGGCTTTACGTCTGCCGCTGCCTTTGGGTCCGTGCTCGGTGTTTCGCTTTCCGGCGTCGTTGCGACTCGCTTTGGCTGGCGCTGGTCGATGGGCCTGATGGCGGTCTTTGGTTTTGTGCTGGTGATCATTTACTTCTTCGTCGTCTCGGAAAAAAGGCTCGCGCGTGCGCATGCGGCCAATGCGAGCGGAACGCCGGTGGCCGAGCGTCTGAAACTGACGCCCCAAGCGCTTTTCTCTGGTCTGTTTCCGTCCCGTTCCGTCTTTTGTGCGTACCTTGGCAGCGCCCTGCAGATCTTCATTCAGGGCACGCTTTTCGTGTGGCTGCCCAGCTACCTGAATCGCTACTGGGACATGCCTGTCAGCAAGGCGGCCGTAGCGGCGGCCGGCCTTGTCCTTGTCAGCGGCATGGGCCAACTCCTGTGCGGTGTGATCACCGACGGGATCAGCCGGGACTCGTCGCTTAAGCGGTGGAACATGGCCATTGGTTATTGCCTCGTGCTGGGCATCCTGCTGGCGGTCGCGTTCCGCTTGCCACCGGGCAATCTGCAGCTCGCGCTCCTTGCGCCCGCGGTGTTTTTCCTTGCCAGTTCGTTCGGCACATGTAGCGCGATTATTGCTGGGGCAACACCGCCAGCTATCCATGGCTCGGCATTTGCAACACTGACGCTGTTCAACAATATATTAGGCCTCGCAGCGGGTCCCTTCTTCACCGGTGTGATAGCGGACTCGGTGGGTCTTCAAGGCGCGTTGCGCCTGCTTCCCCTCGCGGCAGTTCTGCCCTTGACGGTGTACCTCATTGGCCGGTGGTGGCACATCGCGGAAGCGCGACGCGGCTGAGCGTGCTGTCGGCGTGGCGAACCTCCTCGACTGGACGGTTTCTGATGTCCATGTTCCGGGTGGTTCGCCTTGATGGGCCAGCTACACCGCTTACGCCGGGCGAGCTTTGTGCTCTGCACAGCATCGATGGCCGGGATCGCATTGCCGCGTGACGTTTCCGTCTTGCCACGGCGGTGCCGGAACTCGCGTGCGAGCCTGGCTGACCATTACCAACGCAGGACATCGATTTTGCCTGCTCGCGGCTATCGATCTGGAAGGTTCACAAACATATGAAGCTGTCTTTCGTCCAGAAGCTCTGGCTGCCGCTGATCCTGAGCCTGTTGTGTCTCGCGGGAATATCGATCTACGAAGCGTATCAGACGAGAGAGGTGCGGCTGGACGAGCGCAAGGCGGACCTGAAACACGCGTCGGAGCTCGCCTTGAGTGTCGTCAAGACCGTTGGCGACCAGGTGGCAGCCGGCTCGATGCCCTTAGCGGAAGCGCAGAAACGCGCCATGGACAGCATCCGGAACATGCGGTTCGGCAAAGATGGCTATTTCATGATCCTCAATTCGCAGTCGCACATCCTGATGCACCCGGCGAAAGCGGAGCTGAACGGCATGGATGTCGTCGACTACAAGGATCCGAACGGTGTGTATCTCTTCAGGGAGATGGTCGCGGTCATCAAACACGACGGTAAGGGCTTTACCGCCTATACCGCTGCAAAGCCGGCCGTAGTGAAGACCGCCCCAGATGACCGCTCAAGCCTGCTGTTTTCAATGAAGCGCATGCAGGAGCAACTTATGCAAACGATCGGCGCGATCAAGATCTCGGCCGACTCGATTGCCACCGCCGCTCATCAGATTGCAGCGGGTAACCAGGATCTGTCGCAACGCACCGAAGAGCAGGCCGCCTCGCTCGAGGAAACCGCCTCTAGCATGGAGCAACTGACCTCTACCGTTACCCAGAATGCCGACAATGCGAGTCAGGCCAACCAGCTCGCGGCACAGGCCGCCCAGGTGGCGGAGCAGGGCGGCACCGTGGTGTCACGCGTGGTGGAAACCATGGAAGGCATCAATGCCAGCTCGGACAGGATCGCCAATATCGTTGGCATCATCGAAGGTATCGCCTTCCAGACGAATATCCTTGCGTTGAATGCGCGGCCGTCGAAGCGGCGCGGGCGGGCGAGCAAGGGCGGGGTTTTGCGGTGGTGGCCTCCGAAGTGCGTTCGTTGGCACAGCGTTCTTCGGCGGCAGCCAAGGAAATCAAGGATCTGATCCGCGATTCCGTCGAACGGGTGCGGACAGGCGCCGGCCATGTACAGGAAGCCGGAACGAAGATGCGCGAGATCACTCACGAGATCCGGCGCGTGACCGACATCATGGGTGAAATCAGCGCTGCGTCGCAGGAACAGAGCAAGGGCATCGGCCAGGTCAACCAGGCCGTCACGCAGATGGACGAAGTCGCACAGCAGAACGCGGCCCTGGTCGAAGAGGCAGCGGCCGCAGCCAGCTCGCTCAAGTCACAGGCAGGCGACCTGAAAACCGCCGTTTCGATGTTCAGGCTGGACGTTTCGCACGACGCCGGCGCCAGGGGGCTGTCGCAGCCCTGAGTTGCGCTCCGACTGCTCATTCGCGCCAGTAAGAGCGTCTTCGCTCGCTATTCACCAGAAACTCCTGCAAATACGGACTTGCTATGTCAAACCTGAATCCATCGCTGCCGCTCGCGGGTGTACGCGTGCTCGATCTTTCCCGCGTACTGGCGGGCCCGTGGTGCGGCATGGTGCTGGGCGATCTCGGCGCCGAAGTCATCAAGGTCGAGCACCCGAAACGCGGCGACGACACGCGCGATTGGGGCTTGCGCGTCGGATCGACCGAGACGGCCTATTTCAATAGCGTCAACCGCAACAAGCGCTCCGTGAGCCTCGACCTGCAAACCGCCGAGGGCCAGCAGATCGCGCGGGATCTGGCTCAGAAGAGCGACGTCGTGATCCAGAACTTCAAGTTCGGCGGCATGGAGAAGCTGGGTCTCGGCTACGAGCAACTGAAGCAGGACCACGAGGATCTGATCTACTGCTCGATTTCCGGCTACGACCGCACGGGACCGGAAGCCGCGCGTCCCGGCTACGATCTGGTGGTTCAGGGCGAGGCCGGGCTGATGGCGCTCAACGGCGAGACCAACCAGCCCCCGTTGAAGTTCGGGATTGCCGCAGTCGACATGTTCACCGGGATGTACTCGGCCCAGGCCATTCTGGCGGCGCTCTTCGAGCGTCAACGAACCGGCAAGGGATACCACATTGAAATGGCGCTATTCGATTGCGGACTGATGATTACCTCGTATTGCGGGGTGGAAGCGCTGATCTCGGGCGAAGACACGCCGCGTTACGGAAACGCGCATCCTTCAATCGTACCTTACGGTGTGTTCGATGCCGCGGATGGGCCGCTCGTCATCACGGTCGGCAACAATAAACAGTTTGAGCGCTTTTGCCGGGAGGTAATCGAACGGCCCGATCTTGCCGAGGACGATCGCTTTCAGACCAATATCGGCCGCGCCGCGAATCGGGCGGTACTGGTGCCAGAAATCGATCGCGAAATTGGACGAAGAGAGCGCCGCAGTCTGCTCGACCGTTTGACGCAGGCCGGCATTCCATGCGGTGAAGTTCTCGGGCTCCACGAAGCGCTGACCTCGAAGCGCGCGAGGGATGGCGCGCTCGTGACGGCGCATCCGCATCCCGAGGTTGGCAGCACGCAAGTCCTCGCTCCGCCCTGGCGCTTCGACGGCGCGCGCTTGCCGGTACGAACCGCGCCGCCTCGACTGGGGGAGGGCACGGACGACGTGCTCCAGACGTTGCTCGGGCTGTCCGGTGAGCAACTCTCCCGGTTGAAGGCTGACGGCGTCATTTGACGTCGCGCGCGGACCCAACATTGCGCCCCTGATTACGTGATCCGATGCCGGGACTTTTCTCCACGGGACCAAGCCTCCGACCGACATCGCCATTCGTCTCGGGTACGACATGGAGCGTGTGCTGGCGCGTCTGACGGGACGCGTAGTTCAACTGAGCGGGTTTTCGGGAGTGTTGCACGCTTACGCAGACACTCGTCATCATTTTGAGAGAACAGTATGAAGATTCTGGTACCAGTCAAACGCGTGGTCGATTACAACGTGAAAGTCCGAGTCAAGTCGGATGGCATGGGTGTCGACATCGCGAACGTGAAAATGTCGATGAACCCGTTCGACGAAATCGCGGTTGAAGAAGCCGTTCGTCTGCGGGAAGCGGGTGTGGCGACCGAAGTGATCGCCGTGTCGTGCGGTGTGACGCAGTCGCAGGAAACACTGCGTACGGCGCTGGCCATTGGCGCGGACCGCGCGATCCTGATCGAGTCGAACGAAGACCTGCAGCCGCTGGCCGTCGCCAAGCTGCTGAAGGCGCTGGTCGATAAGGAACAGCCTGGGCTGGTCATCCTCGGCAAGCAGGCCATCGACGACGATTCGAACCAGACTGGTCAGATGCTGGCTGCGCTGGCGAATCTGCCGCAAGCCACATTCGCCTCGAAGGTTGTCGTGGCCGACGGTAAGGCTACGGTTTCGCGTGAAGTCGATGGCGGCGCCGAAACGCTGTCGCTGACGTTGCCCGCTGTGATCACGACCGATCTGCGCCTGAACGAGCCGCGTTACGTCACGCTGCCGAACATCATGAAGGCCAAGAAAAAGCCGCTGGAAGTCGTCAAGCCGGAAGACCTTGGTGTTGACGTCACGCCGCGTCTGAAGACGCTGAAAGTCGCCGAGCCGCCGAAGCGCTCCGCCGGCGTGAAGGTGCCGGACGTGAAGACGCTGGTCGAGAAGCTGAAGACCGAAGCCAAGGTGCTGTAAGGGAGACGGACGAAATGACGAATCTGGTAATTGCAGAACACGACAACGCGTCGATCAAGGCCGCGACGCTGAACACGATTGCAGCGGCGCAGAAGATTGGTGGCGATATTCACGTGCTGGTGGCAGGGCACAACGCACAGGCTGCGGCCGATGCAGCGGCGAAGATTGAAGGCGTCAGCAAAGTGCTGCTCGCCGACGCGCCGCAACTTGAAGCAGGTCTCGCTGAGAACATCGAAGCGACGGTGCTGAACATCGCGAAGGACTACACGCACATCCTCGCGCCGGCAACTGCTTACGGCAAGAACATCGCGCCGCGCATCGCCGCGAAGCTCGATGTCGCGCAGATCAGCGACATCACCGCAGTGGATTCCGCCGACACGTTCGAGCGCCCGATCTACGCCGGTAACGCGATCGCAACGGTGCAATCGCAAGACCCGATCAAGGTCATCACGGTGCGCACGACCGGTTTCGACGCCGTGGCGGCCGAAGGCGGCAGCGCATCGGTGGAGAAGATCGAAGCGGCAGCAGACAGCGGCATCTCGCAGTTCGTTAGCCGTGAGGTGACGAAGCTGGACCGTCCGGAACTGACCTCGGCGAAGATCATCGTCTCGGGTGGCCGCGGTCTGGGCAACGGCGAGAACTACACGAAGGTTCTGGAGCCGCTGGCCGACAAGCTGAACGCCGCGCTGGGCGCATCGCGCGCGGCAGTCGATGCGGGCTTCGTGCCGAACGACTACCAGGTCGGCCAGACCGGCAAGATCGTCGCGCCGCAACTGTACGTGGCCGTCGGTATCTCGGGTGCAATCCAGCATTTGGCCGGCATGAAGGACTCGAAGGTCATCGTGGCGATCAACAAGGACCCGGAAGCGCCGATTTTCAGCGTCGCCGATTATGGTCTGGTGGGCGATCTGTTCACGATCGTGCCGGAGCTCGTTAGCGAGCTCGGCTAACCACCACTAACGCAACACTTCCTCATGAGACTCCATCCTGAATGTGAGCAGGTTCGGGCCCAGGCTCGCCGGCGCGGGCGGCTTCATCAACATCTCGCAGGCTGCGAAGAAGGTTGTGTTTGTCGGAACCTTCACTGCTGGCCGGCTGCGGCTCACCGTCGGCAACGGCAAGCTCAGGATCGTCGAGGAGGGCGCCGCGCGCAAGTTCGTGAACGAAGTGGAGCACCGCACCTGCAGTGGCCGTTATCTTTGAAAGCGCGGAGGAGGCGCAGGCGCATCTGCGCGAACTAGGGCAGGCGGACCAATCCTGACGTATGTTGCGGGCAAACTCGCCCGCAACATGACTTCATGGTGAAGCCCTTGAAAGGGCTGGGCCTAAAGGACCTTGCCGGTCACGCGCCCATCACTTCCGGCGGGTGCCTCGCGACGTAGCGCCCCGGCGCTGGCTCGATCGGCTTGTATTTCGCATTGCCCGCCCGCTTAGGCGCTTTGATCTGCTTGCCCGCATGCGGTTTCAGCCAGTTAATCCAGTGCGTCCACCAGCTTCCCGGCTGCGACTTCGCCGTCGCAAGCCATGCCTGCGGGTCATCGCCGAGCGTGCCGTCGACCCAGAAGCTGCGCTTGTTCTTCGATGCCGGATTGATGACGCCCGCGATATGTCCGCTCGCGCCAAGCACGAATTGCGTCTCGCCGCCCACCAGTTGCGTCGAGCGATACGCGCCCTGCCACGGAACAATGTGATCTTCCTGCGTGCCGAAGATATAGCTCGGCATGTCGATCCGCCCAAGGTCCACCGGCGTGCCGCACATCGAGAGCCGCCCTGCCTTGCACAGGTTGTTCTCGAGATACATGTTGCGCAGATACCAGGCGTACATCGGGCCGGGGAGGTTGGTATCGTCGGCATTCCAGTACAACAGGTCGAAGGCCTGCGGCGCACGGCCCTTCAGGTAGTTGTTGACGACATACGGCCAGATGAGATCGTTGGCACGCAGGGTCTGGAAGACGAAGCCAAGTTCGCCGCCCGGATAGATGCCGCCGCGCCCGATGGTCTGCTCGCGCTGCGACACGCCCTGTTCATCAATGAACACGCCGAGATCGCCCGGGTCGCTGAAATCGAGCATGGTCGTGAGCAGCGTGAGGCTTGCCACCGGCTCGTCGCCGCGCGCGCGCAGCACCGCGAGCGCTGACGACAGGATCGTGCCGCCCACGCACCAGCCGACCGCGTTGACCTTGTCAGCGCCGCAGATCGCGCGCCCGACCTCGATCGCCTTGATCGCGCCCTTTTCAATGTAGTCGTCCCAGGTGATGTGGCCCAGGTCCGCGTCAGGGTCGCGCCACGACACGAGGAACACCGTCTGCCCCTGTTCGCACGCGAAACGCACGAACGAGTTCTCCGGCTGGAGGTCGAGGATGTAGAACTTGTTGATGCAGGGCGGCACGATCACGAGCGGCCGCTCGGCGACCTCGTCGGTGAGTGGTGCGTACTGGATCAGCTGGAACAGTTCGTTCTCAAACACCACCGAGCCTTTTGACACGGCCACGTTGCGGCCTACCTCGAAGGCAGTTTCATCGGTGATCGAGATCCGGCCGCGCTTCAGGTCTTCGAGCAGATTGGCGAAACCGGTACGCACGCTCTCGCCCCGCGTCTGAAGCGCGGTTTTCATCGCCTCGGGGTTGGTGGCGGCGAAGTTGGCCGGGCTCATCGAGTCGATGAACTGACGCGCGTAGAAACGCAGCTTGTGCTTTTCCTTCTCACCGAGGGCCGTCGCTTCGACCATGTCGCTGAGCAGGCGCGAGTTGAGCAGGTATGTCTGCTTCAGAAGACTGTACCAGGCATTGTCGTTCCAGGCGTCCGCGCTGAACCGCCGGTCACCGCGCTCGGGCTGGACGGTAGGCGCCGGGGCTTTCCCGGTAGCGCTCGCGACCATGCCCATGTACAAGGCCATCTGCTGCTGCCAGTAATGGGCTTGCGCCTGGGTCAATGCCAACGCCGGCACCGGCGTGCTTCCTGCGCTGGCGGGTGCATCACCGCTCATGCCGGTGAAGGCGTGCAGCAGGCTCTGCCCGGATTTGAAGAAACCCTGGACGAACTCGTCCGGCATATTGAACGGGGAAACCATGCTATCTCCTGAGTCCCGTCGTCAGCATCTCTTAACTCCCTCCTGGCGGCGAGTGTCCCGGCTGACGAGCTTCTGAATTGAATGGGTCAAGCCCCAGATTCCTGTCCCGGCTCAATATACCGCAGCTTGAGTTGCAGTATGCACCGTGCGCACTGGCCGCGACCCAAAGTCATCCGCACGGCGCACGCCATGCGCAGGCGCCTCCTTTGATCTCCTATGCAGAAGGTCGCCTGGCCGTGTGCTTACCCGGTCGCCAGACCATGTGCCTGATCTGTCGAGTGCGAGCGGGTAAGTGGAGCAAGATCGAAACGCTTGTCGAACTCATCGACGAGATAGCTGCCGATCGGCAACGCGGAGGTCGCCGCCGGTGAAGGTGCGTTGCATACGTGCAGGCTGCGCTGTGACGAACGGATCAGGAAGTCATGCACCATGCTGCCGTCCGCCATCACAGCCTGCGCGCGTACGCCGGATGGGTAAGGCTCGAGGTCGGACAGTTCGAGTTCCGGACAGTATCGGCGGCACAGTTCGAGATAGCCCCGTTTCCACAGCGAGTTGCGCATTTCGATGAGCCCCGATGTGCCATGCTTTCCGAGCATCTTCCAGAAGCCCGGGAACGCTGCCATGCCGGCGAGATCCTTCAGATTTGCGTCGCGCCAGCGATAGCCCTCGCGCGCCAGCGCCAGCACGGCGTTTGGACCCACCGTGATATATCCTCCGATCATGCGCGTCAGGTGCACGCCGAGAAAGGGCAGCTCAGGATCTGGCACCGGATAGATCAGGTGCTTCACGATGTCGTTCTTCGACGCCGGCAACCGATAGTATTCGCCGCGAAACGGCACGATCCGAAAATCGAGATCGACATTGCACATCTTCGCGAGGCGATCCGCCATCAGCCCTGCGCAGACGATGGCGTGCTTTGCCCGGAAGCGGCCGCCCGAGGTCTCCACGGTAATGCCGTTTTCGTCCTCGTGGAGCGCCTCGACACGCTGGTTCAGCAGAATCTGCGCGCCTTGCTCCTGCGCGAGTCGCGCCATCGTCATGGTCATGCCCGGATAGTCCGCGATGCCGCTCGACGCCACGCGGATCGCCGCGCGACCCGCGATGCGCGGCTCAAGTTCCCTCAACGCCGCCTCATCGAGCATCTGTGGTTCGAGCCGGTTCTGCTCGCAACGTGCGTAGAGCGCATTCAGCCTTTCGATTTCGACGTGTTCGGTCGCGACGATCAGCTTGCCGCATTGCTCGACCCGCACGTCATGGCGGCGGGCGAACTCATAGGTCGCGGCGGCACCTCGCCTGCAGAACTCGGCCTTGAGGCTTCCCGGCGCGTAGTACACGCCGGCGTGGATCACGCCGCTGTTGTGACTGGACTGGTGAGCTGCGAGTGAGGCCTCCTTCTCGAGCAGCAGCACGCTCAGTCCCGGATGACGTTCGATCAGTTGCGTGGCCGTCGATACACCGACGATGCCACCGCCTACGATAAGGACGTCCGCGTCATAGCCGCGGTGATGCTGGACGGTTGTCATTTTGAGAACACTCCGCGTTGGCGCATCAGTTCACGATGAAGCGCCGGATCCTTCTTGAACGGCGCCCGGCCGTGCAGCCAGAAATAATTGTTGAGGACCACGAGGTCGCCCACGGGAAGCGGTACCTCGCGCGTCGCGGAGGACGCTTCCATCGACGCCGACAAGTCGTGCAGATAAACCGCTTCGGCGGATGAACGGGGCTGCACGAATTGATCGATGAACGACATCGCCAGGCCATACTCGGTCTGGAAGAACACGGGGCGTTCGACTTGCGCATCGACGTTCTTCGAGCCGGGCGCCTTGTAGAGAAATGGCCGGGTGCCGAGTGGATTGTTGAGGAAAGTGTCGCGCTCGCTCCAGTCGTCGAGATGCATGAAGCGCGACTCGCCGCCGAGCGCGTTCTTTTCCGCGAACTTCATCATGAGCAGCCATTCGGTCGGCTCTTCGACAAAGGTTCCGTCTGTGTGCAGCGTGAACAGGCGGTATGCCTGACGCAGGTATGAGTCGCTGTTGTCCGTGTCCTTCACGAGGAAGCGCGCGTAATACGTGCCGGACATCGCGTCGTGATTCGCCGGTCCAAGCAGGTACCCGACTGCCGTTCCGAAAAGGACGAAATCGCGAGGATCGGTGGTCCCGTCCTGGACGCCTAACGTGAATCCTCCGGTGGATCGGTCCCGCACGAGTTGCCGAAGGGCCGGGGCGAAACTGTCGCCGACTGCGCGCTCGAGTGCGTCCGCAACCATAAAGCGCATGAACGGTACGTACTCGAGGTTCTGGAGGTCGATGTCTTTGACTGAAGAGAAGAATTTCTGCAACGCGTCACGTTGCACCGTGATATGACGCAGACGTTCGTGATGCGGATGACGCTCGATCGAAAACTTCAGTTGCGAATCGACCGATGCGGCCATCGGCAATGCGGTGACAGAGCTCATGAATGTGTCCTTGTGAAGAAAGTATGGTTATTTGACTCCTTATCTGTGATTCGTTAAATACGTATAAACTGTTTTTTTATTTGCAAATCGAGATTAAAGATGATCGATAGCCGGCAACTCAAACTATTCGTCGCATTGGCCGAAGATTTGCACTTCGCTCGCACAGCCGACCGGCTCGATATCGCACAATCGGTGCTCAGCCAGCAGATCAAGAGGCTCGAAACCGATCTCGGCGTACGGCTGCTCAACCGCAACAAACGTGCGGCGATCACGCTAACCAATGCAGGCGACGTTTTTCTGTTCGAAGCCAAGGCCGCACTGCGGCAACTGGAGCGCGCCGACCGCATCGGGCGTCTGGCCGCAAGAGGAGAAGCAGGTCACGTTTCGCTCGGCTATATCGGCTCGGCCGTTACGACCGGGCTGCTGCCCGATACGCTCAAGGCATTCAGGATGGCGAGCCCGGACGTCCGCATGCACATCGTGGCGATGGAAACACCGACGCAACTGGAACGTTTGTCGGACGAGACCCTCGATGTCGGTTTCATTCGGCCTCGCGCGCACTATCCCGACGGGGTCACAGCCAAAGTCGTTCAGCGCGAACGCTTGCTGATTGCTCTGCCGGCGGACAGCCCACTCGTGCGCGCGAAAGCCGTGAAGGCTTCCCAGTTGCGGAGGATGTCATTCATTGCGCCGCAGTTCAATGAGGCGGCCGGCTTCGCGGAGGATCTCGCCAGACTTGGCCGCGTCGGTGGGTTCGACGCGCAACCGGAGTATCGGGTCAACGATTTCATTACTGCGGTCAGCATGGCGTCTGCGGGCTACGGGGTAGCCCTCGTGCCTCAATCCATCCAGGGATTCGCCCAACCCGACGTGGTGTTCAAACCTTTAAGCGACTTCGAAGATCAGGTCGAACTCGCAGTGGCGTATCGTGTTCGCGAGCATTCGCCTTGCGTGCGGGGGTTCATCGATACAGCGCTGTCATACGGCGGCCTCGCTAAGCGCCAGGGGACGAGTTGACACTGGGCTACAGCACCCCCGGTTCCTTCACGCGCTGGATCAGCCGTCCTCGGCGATACACATGGCTTAGTAAAGGGTTATGCCCTTCTCGCCGGCGCAGGTGCTGTCTGTCTGTGCACTGCGCCGCGCGCCGCCCGGCTCTCCTTGGCGCTGCAACCGAATTGCGTGTGATACCAGCGGGAGAATGCGCTCGGAGCGGAAAAACCGAGTAGGGTCGCCACCTCGGTCAACGGACGATCGCTCTCGATGACATGACGCGTGCTGAGTTCCTTGCGGACGTCGTTGACGATCGACGAGAAGCTCTGCCCCTGTTCCGCCAGCCGGCGCTGGACTGTGCGGCACACCACGCCGAGGTGCTCGGCCACCTGTTCGATGCCGCAGCGTCCACTGGGTAACAGCAGCAAGATCGTGCGCCGCACGTCCTCAAGCACGGTCGCCTGCTTCGACGCGACAGACGCGTCTAGCAACTGCTGCGCGTAGCGCACCATCGCGGGATCGGCTGACGGGTTGCGTGCGTCGAGATCGCCCTTCGCGCAGATGATGCAGTTGAAGTCATAGTTGAACTCGACGCAACCGCCAAAAAACCGTTGGTGTGTACTCGTGTCGTGCGGCGCCGGATGTTCGAAGCACACCCGCCGCGGTTGCCAGTCGGCCTTGAGGAGCTGGCGTATCAACCGCACCATGACACCTAGCGCCAGTTCGACCCTTTGGCGCGTCGGCTGATGCGCATTGCCCGCAATGACCGCTTCGCGAATGATGACCAGTTCACCGCATTCCTCGACCGCCAGCGAAAGTGCATCGTTGAGCAAGGACTGATAGCGCATCAGCATGTCAAGCGAGTCGCGCAGCGTCGCCTGGTCGCGGATCAGCAATCCTACCGCCCCAAGATTGGACAACCGGCGCGACTCGGCCATGCACAGTCCGAAACTCTCGTTGCCCGACATGGTTGCAGAGGCATGCAGCAGTTGCCCGACACGCTCGACCGGAATCATGAGGTCCGGCTCGCGCAGTACGCCCGGGCTTAACCCCGCGTCAAGGAGCATCCGCACCGGGTCCAGTCCGGCGGCACGAGCGACCTCGCTGTAGTTGGTGAGGCTCGCAGCGCGGACAAGTGACGACATCTGAGAGCTGAATAGAAGACTGGCACAGAATGGTAAGTCCCTGTCATGTAATGTCAAGCGGGGGAAACCCGTCACACCCACACTACGTCACGCCACACCCACACTACGTCACGCGCGTTTTCGTTGGAAGAAAGACACCGTTGCGTTCCGGGGCAACCGCTCAACCCAGCACTGCGCAGTGATGGACTAACCGCCGTGCCACCGCAAGATGGAACGCATCACCCTCATCGGTGACAGGCCTTACTGAATGATCGACATGAACTCTATGACGCCAACCGTTCTCATCGTCCCTGGCCTGCGTGAGCATGTGCCGGACCACTGGCAGACCCTGTTGGCCGCGAAGTTGCCCCCTGCATGCAGCGTCGCCCCGCTTGAGCACGACAAGCTGAGCTGCGCGGCCCGCGTCGACGCGATCGACCGCGCTCTGGCCACCATCGAGGGGCCCGTGATCATCGTGGCGCACAGCGCCGGCGCGATGATGGTCGCCCATTGGGTGGCCCGGGGTGCGACACGCGAGGTACGCGGCGCACTGCTTGCGGCACCCGCGGATCTCGAGACGCCCATGCCGGCAGGCTACCCGGCAATCGACGTACTGAAAGAGCATGGCTGGCTGCCGATACCGCGCGGCAGATTGCCGTTTCCGAGCATCGTTGCGGCCGGCTGCAACGATCCTCTGACGCGTCTCGATCGCGCCAGCGAGTTCGCGCAGGCGTGGGGCAGTCGCTTCGTCGAACTCGGCGAGGTCGGGCATCTGAATCCGGCCTCGGGCCATGGCGAGTGGCCGCGGGCCGAAGAGTTCATTCGCGAACTCTCATGACCGAACGATCGCCACGTGCCACTGGCGGGGAAAAAAGGGACGGGCCTGCGGGATTTGAAGACGACAGTGCCCGAGCCACGCATCGAAGGCGTGGGATTTTCTATGAGGAATGCGCGACATGTTGTTTGAAACCATCGATACCGGTTGTCGCAATGATGAAGACCTTCCCTGGATGCCTTACGCGCCGTATTCGGACGACGTGCAAATCAAGTACTTCAAGATCGATCCGGTCCGCGGCGAAACGATCAGCCTGTTAAAGATACCGCCGGGCGCGAAACTCGCGACGCATCACCACACCAGCACCGTGATTGTCTATACGGTTCGGGGTAGCTGGAAGTATCTGGAGCACGATTGGGTCGCAAGGGAAGGGAGCGTGGTCTACGAGACTGCCGCCACGAGTCATACGCCCATTGCCGTGTCGGACAGTGAAGTTGTCACGTTCAATGTCGTCTCTGGCGAGCTGCTTTATCTCGACGGAAAGGGCAACTTGGCCGCGACAGAAAACTGGCGCACTGCGATGCGCCGCTATCTTGATCATTGCCACAAGGACGGCATCGAACCGAAGGATCTCTCGAGCTTCTCGCAGTAAGTCAGCGCAGGGGCACGGGTGGCGAGATCTTGCGCTCGCACCTGGCACGGCACATAACGCCAAACTGAGGATAACCATGAGTTCGATGAATAGGAGTGTTGTCGCCCGATACTTCGACCTGTCAGATCTGACGGTCGTCGTCACGGGTGCAGGGTCAGGCCTGGGCCGCCAGGCGGCGCGCACGCTAGCCGCAGCCGGCGCGCAGGTCGCGCTGCTGGGCAGGCGGGCCGATCCGTTGAGCGAGACAGAAGACATGATCGTGCGGGATGGCGGCGTAGCGCGCCACTTTCCGGTCGATGTCACGGACCAGGAGGCGGTTGCTCTCGTGTTCGACGAAATCCAGCGAACCATGGCGCCGCTCTGGGCGCTCGTCAACAATGCTGGAGCGGGCGGTCGCGCCGCGTTGATCGATGTCGACGCGCAAATGTTCGACCGCGTGTTTGGCGTCAATACGAAGGCCGCGCTTCTCACGGCAACGGCGTTCGCGCGACGGCTGGTCGCCAGCGCGCTGCCCGGACGCATCATCAACATCTGTTCGCTCGCTGCGCAAACGCACTCGCCGAATCTGTCGATCTATAGCGCGAGCAAGGCGGCGCTCGAGCATCTGACCCGATCGATGGCTCACGAATGGGCGTCTTACGGCATCAATGTCAACGCGATCAATCCGGGCTTCATCGAGACCGACATCAATCGTGCACTGTTTCAGACGCTGGCCGGCAAGAAGATTGTTGAAGGACTGCCGCGCCGACGGCTCGGCACGCCCGAAGCGCTCGACGGTGCGTTGTTGCTGCTTGCATCGCCGGGGAACGATTTCATGACGGGCGCGACGCTTTCGGTCGATGACGGGCAGCGCTTCGTGATGGGTTGATGCGCGCGAAGTCAGGACCGTGGCCGGTATTTCAAAAATGTTAGGAGACAAGCATGCACGTGATACCCGATGACCCTGAGGGCGGCAACAACGACGACTCACCTGACGAGCAGGCGGCAGGCCTGGTTTGCCTTTGCGATGACCTTCGCGCTCATGTTTTTCGATTTTATCGACCGGCAGGTGATCGTCTCGCTATTTCCCCACATCAAGAGCGAATGGAACCTGAGTGACAAACAGCTGGGTTCCCTGGTTTCCATCATTTCCATCGTGGTGGGGGTGGGGGGATTGCCGGTAGCGCTGGTGGCAGACCGCATGGGCCGTGTAAAGAGCATCGTGGTGATGGCTATCACCTGGAGCCTTGCCACGATCTCGTGCATGTTCACGACCAACTACAGTCAATTGTTTGCGGCGCGTGCGATGGTGGGGGTGGGTGAAACCGGCTATGGCTCGGTAGGAGTAGCCCTTATCTCGACACTGTTTCCCAAGCGCTTGCGGAGCGCCGCGCTCGGCATCTTCTACGCTGCTCCATCGCTGGGTTCAGTACTCGGTGTGGTGTTGGGGGGCATGATCGCGGCGAGGTGGGGCTGGAAGGCCGCCTTTGGTGTGGTCGGTGTACCTGGGCTCGTGCTGGCACTGCTTTATCTCTTCGTGCGCGACTACAAGACGGTGGCACTGACGCCAGGCTTGAACCAGGCGACCCGGTCTCTGGGCGGGACGCTCAAGCACATCTTTGTCGCGATGGCGCGCACGCGAACGCTGCTATGGGTTTGCGTTGGAGCGGCGGCACAACTGATTACGGTGTCAGCCATGTGGTCGTGGCTGCCCAGCTACCTGAACCGTTTCCACGGCATGGCCCCGGAGGCTGCAGCCAAGTCGGCCGCGGCGGTGGTGTTGGTCAGCGCGTTTGGCTGCACGTTCTGGGGCATCGTGGTGGGCCGCCTGGCACTTCGCACACCGCGCAACAAACTGTCCGCGCTGTCCGTGTTGTGCCTGATCACATCGGTGATTCTCGTGGTGGCGTTTGGCGGCTCATACACGGGGAATGCACAGTTCAAGCTGATCCTGCTTGGCGGTTTCTGCATGAACTGCACCGTCGGTTTGGTTGCCGGTGTTGCCATGGACGTCATTCACCCAGGTGTGCGCTCGACCGGCGCGGCCGTACTTTCCCTGTTTCAAAACGTGCTTGGACTGGCGGTGGGTCCGTTCCTGGCGGGTGTCCTGTCTGACCAATGGGGTTTGCAGTGGGCACTGACCGTCATTCCTCTCTTCAGCATATTGGCCGCGGTGCTTTTTGTCATCGCAATGCGCAGTTATGACTCGGATGCGGCCGGTATCTCCGACGTGAAGCTGGATGTGGCGCCAGCCCTCACCGGCACCCTGGGCACCGGCGCTGCGGTCTGAGTTGGGGGGGACGGTCAAGGAGACGCCGTGGCGCCGTGTGCCAAGCACCTTTGGATACGGCGTCAGAAAATTCTCTCCACGCCACTGGCCTCGCGCTGGTTGTTTCTTTCCTTACTCCCGACCTGCCTTTGGAAACATGACATGAACTTTCTCGACGGTTCCCTTTACCCTGAAAACCAGCAACCCCTGATCATCACGGCCGCGCCCTATGCCCCAGGATGGCTGCCGTCCGACTTCCCTGAGGACATCCCGGTCACGATGGAGCAGCAGATCCAGAAGGCTGTGGATTGCTATAACGCCGGCGCTACCGTGCTGCACCTGCATGTTCGCGAACTCGACGGCAAGGGCAGCAAGCGCCTGTCGAAGTTCAACGAGCTAATCGCCGGTGTGCGCGCCCGCGTACCCGAGATGGTCATCCAGGTGGGCGGCTCGATCAGCTTCGCGCCTGAGACCGAAGGTGCCGCGGCCAAGTGGCTGAGCGACGACACGCGCCACATGCTGGCCGAGCTCGATCCCAAACCCGATCAGGTCACGGTGACGATCTGAAGTTGACCCAGAAAAACGGACATCTATCCTTTGGAGAAGGAGGTGCCGATTATGGGCAAGCATCGTACCCCGTACCCGGCGGAATTTCGGGCGCAAATGGTCGGGCTGGTGAAGGCCGGACGCAGGCCGGAGGAACTGGAAAAGGAGTTCGAGCCGACTGCACAGACCATCTACAACTGGGTGGCGCAGGCTGATCGCGACACAGGCGTGCGGCATGACGGTCTGACCACAGCCGAACGGCTGGAGCTCACACGGTTGCGTCGCGAAGTCCGGCAACTGAAGATGGAGCGCGACATACTCTCTCACGCGGCAGCCTGGTTCGCGAGGGAGACGGGATCCATTCCACCGAAGGGCGGTACGGATTCATGAAAGCGAACCGGGCCCGCTGGCCCATCGCGATGATGGCACGGCTGCTCGGCGTCTCGACGAGCGGCTATTACACATGGCTGGTGCGGGAGCCCGCGATGCGCACGCGTAGCGATGCGCAACTGCTCGCGCATATCCGCACGCTCCATGCAAGCTCGCGCGGCACGTATGGGGCACCGCGTATTCATGCGCAACTCGCGCGCGAAGGCATACACGTGGGGCGCAAGCGGGTGGCGCGCCTCATGCGTATGGCGGGTCTGTGCGGGGCAAGCCGGCGGCGCTGGCCGCGCACCACACGGCCACGCGCAGGCGCCCGGCGTGCGCCTGATCTGGTGCGCCGGCACTTCAGTGCCGAGGCGACAAACGTGCTGTGGGTCGCAGACGCGACCTATGTACCCACGGGTGAAGGATTCCTCTATCTGGCGGTTGTGCTGGATGTATTCAGCCGTCGCGTCGTCGGCTGGGCGATGTCCAACCATCTGTACACCGAACTGATGTTGCGGGCGTTTGACATGGCGTTGCAGCAGCGACGCCATGACGGTGTGATTCTACATTCCGATCAAGGCTGTCAATACACCTCCATTGCCTTCGGGCGGCGCTGCCGAGAAGCCGGCGTACAACCGTCGATGGG
Organism: Paraburkholderia sp. MM5496-R1; assembly: GCF_050436205.1. Taxonomy (NCBI): domain Bacteria; kingdom Pseudomonadati; phylum Pseudomonadota; class Betaproteobacteria; order Burkholderiales; family Burkholderiaceae; genus Paraburkholderia; species Paraburkholderia sp. MM5496-R1. The sequence continues at coordinate 194,656 of NZ_JBNDLT010000003.1, read as the reverse complement.
GACCACCGGCGACGCTTATGACAACGCGATGTGCGAGTCATTCTTCGGCACGCTCGAAGCCGAACTGCTCTGTCGCGAACACTTCGCGACCCACGAACAGGCAAGGCGGCGTCTGTTCTCGTTTCTGGAGAGCTGGTACAACATACGCCGCCTCCACAGCAGCATCGGCTACTGTTCGCCGCTCGAATTCGAAAACCTGCATGCGCAAAATCAAAGCTTATCGTCGCGCGGGTTGCCCACCGCCGGGCAGTGTCGTGGTCGTGACAGGCGACCCGCCGCCCGGCCGTGGACAACCCGCGATTTGATCTTATCGGGAGGTGCCACACCGCATTAAACTCAACTGCAGATCTATCCGTCGAACCGGGTCAACCTCAGCCGCAATGGGACCCGAGCGAGGCCCAACGTTGGATTTGCAGCAGGTGGTTGTTAATTGAGTGGGGCATGCCAAGAATGTGAGCATCAGATGACCGATGCTTGCGTTCCTTTGCTTTTCCTGACCCAGCAAGCATTTCACGCTCGCGCCGAAGTGATCGGCACGACGTTCGTTATCCCTCGCTCGCAACGCACTAGATAGTCGGACCACAACTGCAGCGCGACGCGCAGTTCCGGAACCTCTACGCGCACGTCGTAGATTCCTTCGATGCCCCGGCGTTTATGGTTCAATGCCAGTTCGCTAATCTCGTTTGACACTCCGAGGTTGCGCATGTGACCTTTCGCGGTGCTGCGGGTGTCGTGTGGCGTGAAGTAGCGCGTGTTGAACACGTGATCGTCTTGAAGCCCCGACAAGACGTCCCACAGGGTGGTCACGCTCATATGACTCCCCTCGCGCGTGTACATCCCTGGCAGCAGGCATTCCGAGTCCCCTGACATCTCCATCAACTCTTGAACCCATTCGGTCAGGGCCGGACTGAGAGGGATCAGCATTCCGTGGCGCGTCTTGACGTTTTCCGGTACGACCCACCACGTCCCTTTGTCGAGGTCAAAGTCGTCCTTTTTCGACTTAACCAACTCGGCGGTCCGGACGCACGTCCCGAGCAGGCAGCGAAACATCAAACCGTACCTTCGACCCGCTGCATGGTCTATCTTAGACAGGATGTCGTGCAGTTCCTCAGCTGTTAGCATCACGCGTTTTCTCGGAGGAGGCGTGGCTCCCATGATGGCCTCGAGCGAAATGCCAGCACAGGGGTTCGCGTTGATGAGGCGTCGGCCGACCGCGTGATAAAAGAGGCGCGACACCGAGCACAGGATCTGTTCTGCCATCGACCAACTGCTGACGCGTTCGATCATGAGCACGATATCCGCAGCAGTCACGACGGACACGGACAGGGGGCCAAGGGTGGGGCGGATCCTCTTCTTGAAGTGTCGCTTGCGAGCGCCGGCGCTCCCCTCGGCCAGCGAGGGCATGATCTTTTCTTGATAGTCGTCGATCAGCAGATTGAGGTCCAGTCCGCGGCAGCTCGCGCCTTCTTGATGCGCTTCTCGCGCGCCGGGTCGCCGCCGCCATCGATCTTGACCCGGTGCTGCCGGGCGAGCTTGCGTGCCGCGGCGAGGGACATGTCCGGGTAGTTGCCAAGCGTCAACTCGCGCCGGGTGTTGCCGCCGAGACGGTAGCGAAGAATCCAACTCGCGGTCCCGGTCTTTGACAGCGTAAACGTGAGGCCGTCACCGTCCGATTTGGCAACCGGCTCACCTCTGCTTATCCAGGCGCGGAGTTGGATATCGTCCAGAACGTGAAGCTGTTTGGGCATGTCGTAGCTCCTCTGGTGGACTTGCCCATTATAGCTACCCACACGTGTTTCAAGCCACCCAACTAGCTACCCGTTTCAAAGTGGATGTTATCGGCCAAAAATGGACGCTATAGGAAGGTAGCTGATTGAATATATTAAAAAAAGACTGACCGGACGGTGGCGGATGCTGCCGGAAATCAATCCATATGAGTGCCGTTGATCTCGATCGACGTCAGATGCCGGCTCGCATATTCGAGTTCGCGGCTTTGCGTCAGGTCTTCCGGATAAAACGGCCCGCGCCACGGCGCATAGGTCCAGCCGCCGATGCCGATGCGAATGCGTGCGGCGGACGTGGATCTGGACGACGTTTCGGTTGATTTTTTCGTTGGCGCTTTCTTTGCGGTTTGCGGTTTGTCGCCGCGTTCTTCGCCAGACTTCTCGCTTCGCTTGTTGCTTTCCTTCGCGCTTGTCGCTGCGGGCACTTGGGCTCTCCTTCGGGCTGCGGCGGGAAAGCTCGTAGATTAGCCGCTTTTCTCGCGGCGCGCGGCGCTTGCCGGGCCGTGGGCCTCGGCCTTGCCTTCGCCGGCCGCGGCGCTGGCTTCGTCGAAACGACGGCTCGCTGCGGCCACTTCCACGCGAAAGCGCTGCAACGCGCCGAGCGCGAGGTCGGGCGGCGTCAGCGCGACCCACAGCACGTCGATCAACTGATCGGCGGTGGCGTCGATATCGATCTGCCGGTTCGTCAGCGTCGCGTCCCACAGCACATGCTCCATCGGGCCGAACACCATCGAGCGCAACAGGCGCAGCGGCATGTCGGAGCGAATCTCGCCGCTTTGCTGGCCTTGCGCGAGCACGCGCATCAACGGCGCGGTGTAGCGGCGCTGCAGTTCGGTCAGCGCTTCGCTCAGTTCGTGATGCCGCGTGCGGCCTTCGGACAACACCAGCGCGCACAGATCGGTACCATTCACGAGCATCAGCCGCAGATGCATGCGCACGATGAACGCGAACTGCTGGCGCACGTTGCCGTCGCGCGGCAGGCCCGCTTCGATCGCGTCGATGATCTCGTCGTACCAATCGCCGATGACACGAGCGCACAACTCGCGCTTGCCGCGAAAGTAGCTGAACACCGTCGCCTCGGAAACGCCCAGGCGCTGCGCGATTTCCGCGGTCGTCGCGCGTTCGTAGCCCTTTTCGGAGAACACGTCGCGCCCCGCCTGAAGAATCTCCTTCACGCGCTGCTGCGACTTGCGCCCGGCCGGCTGGCGACGCGAGACAGGTAATCCGGCCTTCTCGGCAACCGTCATATGAGTGAAATTCAGATTTTTGATGCGGATTGGGGCTCGAGCTGGCGTTTGAACGCTGCGTCTGTGCCCGATGAGCGCGATCGTAGCACCGAATCGGCCAGCTAATGCGGGTTTGTAGATTTCTGAGTAACACTCAGAAATACCTATTGACGCATACGTCAATCTGGCGTGAAATGCGCGTTGACATGCTTTCGCGTGCCGCTTCGCGCTCCACTAGCGGCCGCCCACGAACTCAGGAGACACCGCAATGCCCAATCTGCCCGGTTTGCAGTTCCCGCTCGGCGAAGAGATCGCAATGCTGCGCGACAGCATTGCGTCGTTTGCCGCCAAAGAAATCGCGCCGCGCGCCGGGGAAATCGATCGCACCGATCAGTTCCCGATGGACCTGTGGCGCAAGTTCGGCGACCTCGGCGTGCTCGGCATGACGGTCTCCGAAGAGTACGGCGGCGCGAACATGGGCTACACCGCGCACATGGTCGCGATGGAGGAAATCTCGCGCGCCTCGGCCTCGGTCGGCCTCTCATATGGCGCGCATTCGAACCTGTGCGTGAACCAGATTCATCGCAACGGCAGCGAGGCGCAAAAGCGCAAGTATCTGCCGAAGCTCGTGTCGGGCGAGCACGTCGGCGCGCTCGCGATGAGCGAGCCGAACGCGGGCTCGGACGTGGTCAGCATGAAGCTGCGCGCCCAGAAGAAGGGCGATCGTTACGTGCTGAACGGCACCAAGATGTGGATCACCAACGGCCCCGACTGCGACACCCTGGTCGTCTATGCAAAGACCGATCCCGAAGCGAATTCGCGCGGCATCACGGCGTTCATCGTCGAGAAGGGCATGAAGGGCTTCTCGGTCGCGCAGAAGCTCGACAAGCTCGGCATGCGCGGCTCGCACACCGGCGAGCTGGTGTTCCAGGACGTCGAAGTGCCGGAGGAAAATATCCTTGGGGCATTGAACGGCGGCGTCAACGTGCTGATGAGCGGTCTCGACTACGAGCGCGCGGTACTCGCGGGCGGCCCGACCGGCATCATGGTCGCGGTGATGGACGCGGTCGTGCCGTATATCCACGACCGCAAGCAGTTCGGCCAGTCGATCGGCGAATTCCAGCTGATCCAGGGCAAAGTCGCCGATCTGTACACGACGCTGCAGGCATGCCGCGCGTATCTGTACGCGGTGGGCCGCCAACTCGACACGCTCGGCAACGACCATGTGCGCCAGGTCCGCAAGGACTGCGCGGGCGTGATTCTGTACACGGCCGAAAAGGCGACCTGGATGGCTGGCGAGGCGATCCAGATTCTCGGCGGCAATGGCTATATCAACGAGTATCCGGTCGGTCGTCTGTGGCGCGATGCGAAGCTCTATGAAATTGGCGCGGGCACGAGCGAGATTCGTCGCATGCTGATCGGCCGGGAGCTGTTTGCCGAAACGCTGTGATGCAAGCGCGCGTGAGCCCCCTCAATACGCCGCACTTTGGAGAAGCAACGTCATGCCGATCATCGAATCGAAACTGAACCCACGCTCGGACGACTTTCGCGCGAACGCGGCGGCGCTCGAAGCGCTCGTCGCCGATCTGCGCGCGAAGATCGAGCAACTCGCGCAGGGCGGCGGCCAGGCCGCGCGCGACAAGCACACGAGCCGCGGCAAGCTGCTGCCGCGCGAGCGGATCGCGCAACTGCTCGATCCGGGCACGCCGTTTCTCGAACTGTCGCAACTCGCCGCGTACGGCATGTACAACGACGACGCGCCGGGCGCCGGCGTGATCACCGGCATCGGCCGGATCGCGGGACAGGAGTGCGTGATCGTCTGCAACGACGCGACCGTGAAGGGCGGCACCTACTATCCGGTCACCGTGAAGAAGCACGTGCGCGCGCAGGAAATCGCCAGCGAAAACCGCTTGCCGTGCGTGTACCTCGTCGACTCGGGTGGCGCGAATCTGCCGAATCAGGACGACGTGTTTCCCGATCGCGATCACTTCGGCCGCATCTTCTACAACCAGGCGAATCTGTCGGCCGCGGGTATTCCGCAGATCGCGGTCGTGATGGGCTCGTGCACCGCGGGCGGCGCGTATGTGCCGGCGATGAGCGACGAGTCGATCATCGTCAAGAACCAGGGGACGATTTTTCTCGGCGGCCCACCGCTCGTCAAAGCCGCGACCGGCGAAGTGGTCAGCGCCGAAGATCTCGGCGGCGGCGACGTGCATACGCGTCTGTCGGGCGTCGTCGATCATCTTGCGCAGAACGATGCGCATGCGCTCGGCATCGCGCGCAGCATCGTCGGCCATCTGAACCGCGTGAAGCCGGCGCCGCTCGTATTGCAGGAGCCGAAGCCGCCGCGCTACGACACCCAGAGCATCTACGGCGTGATTCCGGTCGACACGCGCAAGCCGTTCGATATCCGCGAAGTGATCGCGCGTATCGTCGACGATTCCGCGTTCGACGAATTCAAGGCGCGCTACGGCACCACGCTCGTCACCGGCTTCGCGCATATCTGGGGGCATCCGGTCGGCATCGTCGCGAACAACGGCATTCTGTTTTCCGAGTCGGCGCTGAAGGGCACCCACTTCATCGAGCTGTGCTGCCAGCGCAAGATTCCTCTCGTGTTCCTGCAGAACATCACGGGCTTCATGGTCGGCCGCAAGTACGAAAACGAAGGCATTGCGAGGAACGGCGCGAAGATGGTCACCGCAGTGGCGACCGCGAAGGTGCCGAAGTTCACGGTGATCATCGGCGGCTCGTTCGGCGCGGGCAACTACGGCATGTGCGGCCGCGCGTATTCGCCGCGCTTCCTGTGGATGTGGCCGAACGCGCGCATTTCGGTGATGGGCGGCGAGCAGGCCGCGTCGGTGCTCGCCACCGTCAAGCGCGATGGCATCGAAGCGAAGGGCGGCAACTGGAGCGCGGAGGAAGAAGAGGCGTTCAAGCAGCCAATCCGCGAGCAATACGAGCGTCAGGGCCATCCGTACTACGCGAGCGCGCGGTTGTGGGACGACGGCGTGATCGACCCCGCGCAAACTCGCGACGTGCTTGGGCTGGCTTTGTCGGCGGCGATGAACGCGCCGATCGAAGACACGCGTTTCGGCGTGTTCAGAATGTGATGGCCCACGGCGCCGCGACGCGACGACGCAAGGCGAAGGAGTGCTACGCATGCAATACGAAACGCTGAAGGTCGAGTTTACCGGCCAGACCGCGACGGTCGCGCTCAATCGTCCGGACGTGCGCAACGCGTTCAACGAAACGATGATCGCCGAGCTGACCGCCGCATTCACCGCGCTCGACACGCGCGACGACGTGCGCGCGGTCGTGCTCGCCGCGAACGGCAAGGCGTTCTGCGCGGGCGCCGACCTGAACTGGATGAAGAAAATGGCCGGCTACTCGGACGACGAGAACCGCGCCGATGCGATGCGGCTCGCCGGCATGCTGTCGGCGGTGTATCGCTGCAACAAGCCGGTGATCGCGCGCGTGAACGGCGACGCATACGCGGGCGGCATGGGCCTGATTGCCGCGTGCGACATCGTCGTCGCGGTCGACAGCGCGCACTTCTGCCTGTCCGAGGCGCGGCTCGGGCTGATTCCCGCGACGATCGCGCCATACGTGATTCGTGCGCTCGGCGAGCAGGCGTCGCGGCGCTACTTCCTCACCGCCGAGGCGTTCGACTGTGCGACCGCGTTGCGGCTGGGTTTGGTCAGCGAAGCGGTGAGCGCGGGGCAGCTCGATGCGATGGTCGCGCAGCTCGCGCAGACGCTGTGCGCGAACGGCCCGCAAGCGGTGCGCGCCTGCAAGCGGCTTGTGCAGGACATCGCGGGCCGCGAGTTGAGCGACGTGCTGATCAAGGACACCGCCGTGCGGATTGCGAAAACGCGGGCCGGCGTAGAGGGCCGCGAAGGCGTGGCGTCGTTCCTCGAAAAGCGCACGCCGGGCTGGCGCAACTGACATGCTCCGCTAACAACCATCGCCCCGTACCGCCCATTTCATCGAGACACTCATGTTCAACAAGATCCTGATCGCCAACCGGGGTGAAATTGCATGCCGCGTCGCGGCGACCTGCAAGCGGCTCGGCGTCGCGAGCGTGGCCGTCTATTCGGACGCCGACGCCAACGCGAAACACGTCGCCGCCTGCGACGAAGCGGTGCATATCGGCGGTTCGACGGCGGCGCAAAGCTATCTGCGCATCGAGCGGATCATCGAAGCCGCGCGCGCGACCGGCGCGCAGGCCGTGCATCCGGGCTACGGCTTTCTTTCGGAAAACGAAGACTTCGCGCATGCGTGCCAGGCGGCCGGCATCGTCTTTATCGGACCGCCGGTCGAAGCGATTGCCGCGATGGGCTCGAAGGCCGCCGCGAAAGCGCTGATGCACGCGGCCGCGGTGCCGCTCGTGCCCGGCTATCACGGCGACGACCAGGAGCCGCAGCTGTTGCAGCGCGAGGCGGACACGATCGGCTATCCGGTGCTGCTGAAGGCGAGCGCGGGCGGCGGCGGCAAGGGCATGCGCGTGGTCGAGCGCAGCGCGGACTTCGCGGCCGCGCTGCTGTCGTGCAAGCGCGAGGCGGCGAGCAGCTTCGGCAACGATCGCGTGCTGATCGAGAAGTATCTGACCCGGCCGCGTCACGTCGAGGTCCAGGTGTTCGCCGATCGGCACGGCGGCGCCGTTTATCTGTTCGACCGCGACTGTTCGGTGCAGCGGCGTCATCAGAAAGTGCTCGAGGAAGCGCCCGCGCCGGGGCTCCCGGCCGAGGTCAAGCGCGCGATGGGCGAAGCGGCCGTGGCCGCCGCGCGCGCGGTCAACTACGTTGGCGCGGGTACGGTCGAGTTCATCATGACGCCGACCGGCGAGTTCTATTTCATGGAGATGAACACGCGGCTGCAGGTCGAGCATCCCGTCACCGAGATGGTGACGGGGCAGGACCTCGTCGAATGGCAGTTGCGCGTTGCCGCGGGCGAGAGTTTGCCGCTCACCCAGCAGCAGTTGACGCTCGACGGCCACGCGATCGAGGCGCGCATTTACGCAGAGCATCCGGCGCGCGGCTTTCTGCCGTCCACCGGCACGCTCAAGCATCTGCGCATGCCCGAAGGCGTCGAGTTCGCGATCGACGCGGCCGGGCTCGGCGAGCCGGGCCGCAAGGCGCCGGTGCGTATCGACAGCGGCGTGCGCGAGGGTGACACGATCACGCCGTTCTACGATCCGATGATCGCCAAGCTGATCGTGCACGGCGCGACGCGCGAGGAGGCATTGGTGCGCCTCGCGCGTGCGCTGCATGCCTGCGAGGTGGTCGGGCCGCATACGAACGTCGAGTTTCTGCGGCGCATCGTCGCGAGCGAACCGTTCGCGAGCGGCGAGCTCGACACCGGTTTGATCGAGCGTCATCACGACGTGCTGTTCGCGCCGGCACAGAAGCCGTTCAAGGAAGCGCTCGCGCTCGCGTGCGCCGCGTTGTTGACGCGCGAGGGCGGCACCGCGCACGGCGCGTCGCCGTGGGACGCGTTGTCGCACTGGCGGCTCAATAGCGGCTACACGCAAACGCTCGGCTGGCGCGTGATCGACGACGGCGCCAACGACGACAGCCCCGACGCGTTCACGGTCGTTTTCGCGCGCAACGGGGACACGCAAGCGCTCGTGCAAACACTCGAACACGACGGCGTGCGCGAGGACTTCACATGGTCGGTCGGCGCGGGCGCCCATGAATTCCGCGCGACGATCGGCGATGCGCGCGTGACGGGGCGTGTATTCGTCGACGGCGACAGGTTCCACGTGTTCTGCCATGGCGAGACGCTCGCATTCGAATGGCAGAACCTGCTCGCGCATGCCGCGGATGCCGAGCACGGCGAAGGCCGGCTGACCGCGCCGATGCCGGGCAAAGTGATCGCGGTGCTGGTCGAACCAGGCACGGTGGTCGAGAAGGGCGCGCCGCTGATCGTGATGGAAGCGATGAAGATGGAGCATACGATCGGCGCCCCGGCGGCGGGCACGGTCGCCGAGGTGCTGTATGCGGTCGGTGATCAGGTCACCGACGGCGCGCAACTGCTGGTGCTGGAGGTGCAGCAGGCGGGTGAATAAGCGCGTCGAGTGGCAGATGAGCGAGTAGGTGAATCAAGCGAGCCGCTCGTAGCCCGCGGCGCGCGCTTCGCTTTCCAGCTCGCCGATGCGCGCGTAGTCGGTCAGCGGCAACGTCGAAAAACCCCTTAAACGCAGCCGTTTTGCGCGCTCGGGGCGCACGCTCAGCGCCTCGTTCAACGCGTCGCGCAACGCGGCGATCGTGGCCGGCGGCACATTGGCCGCGGCGATCAGCGGCAAGCCCGGCGAGGCGGCGGTCATGCCGATCGCGCGCACGCGCCCCGCGAGTTCCGGCAGCACGTCGCAAACGAAGGCGAAGGTCACGCAGTCGATCGCGGCGACGTCCGCGCGATTGTCCGCGACCGCGCGCAGCGAGCCGAGATGCGAGCCCGTGCGCAGCACCGCGCCGAAGAACATGCCGGCGCGCGCGAGCGGCGCGACCGCGTGACGAAATGCGTTCATGCCGCTGTTCGAATCGTCCTGGTTGTAGGCGGCGCGTGCGCCTCGGCACGAGGCGAGTGAGTCGAAGCGCGCGTCGGCGCGCGTGACCAGTACGCTCGAGTAATGCGCGCCGTCGCAGCCGGGCGCATCGAAACAGGGTGTCGCGACCAATTGCACCTGCGCGTGCAGCCCCTGCATCAGCGGATAACCGCAGGTCTGGGAAATCAGCAGATTCGGGCGCCGCCAGAAGCCGTGCAGTTCCTCGTCCGGTTCGACGATGCGGCACGCGGGCTTGACCCGGCGCAGCACGTCGTCGAGCCACTCGCGCCATTCGAGGTCGAGCGCGGGTGTCACGTTGTACATCGGCAGGGCGGCGATCCAGCTCATGAAGGCGTTTCTCGCGCCTAATGTCTGACCAATTTGAATTCGTCGAGACCGAGCCGCACCGGCTCGCTCGGCGTGAACTGCCATCGCTGCGCGGCTACGGAGAGGATCTCGTCCTGCGCATCCTCGAACGCGACCAACAGGTCCTGCTTGCGACGACTCACGGCGCCACAGAACTCGACCAGCGCGTCGGCGCTGACTTCAAAAATCTGCGCACGATCGTCGCAGCACACGCGGAACGCGACCGTCGCGCATTCCGTCACACAGGGCCGGAACCCTTCATCGACATAGACCGACATGGCGAACTCCTTCGGACGCCTGAATCGACAGAATGACAAACCGCGCCTGCCAGGTATGTGGGAGAACCGGCATTGACGGCCAAATGCCCGGCGCCGCGGCAGGCGCGACGGTCCGGAAGCTGGCGGAAAGTAAGCCAGAAACTGGCGGCGGACTCGTTGAAGTCCGAGCCAGGGCCGCGGCGTAAACCGTGGCCGGAGGGAGACGGCGGCGGTTCGACTCGCCATCGGTCTCGCCTGCTGGTGGGCCGCCCCGGGTCAGAATCGCGGCGGCACTGCTCAGAAAACGCTTAAATCGTGCGCTCCAATCCAATGTCGAAATCGACGCGAGAGCCGCTCGCTCCGGTCTCGGCCTGTGTTTGGATTTTCTCACCAATCTCGCGGTGCAGATCGGCGTAGGTATCCACTTTACGATTAGCGCGCGTTTTGTGCAGGCGATGCGTCCGGCGGGGCTGGCCGGGTTGCGTGAGCGGCCGGGATATTGAGCCGACGGATCAGCGGGCCCAATGTCGTCGCCTGAATCAGCAGGCTGAATACCACGACGAGATATGTGACGCCGATGAACATTTCGCGTCCGTGAAACTCCGGCAGCGACAGCGCGAGCGCAATCGAGATGCCGCCGCGCAGTCCGCCCCACGTCAGCACGACAGCCGAATGCGGACTGAGCCGCCGGAAGTTCTGCAGCGCGAGCAGCGGAATCGCGACGCTGACGCCGCGCGCGAACAGCACGACCGGAATCGCCACGAGCCCGAGCCAAACGATCTCGACGCGCAGCGACAGCGCAATGATTTCGAGTCCGATCAGCCCGAACAGCACGAGATTGAGCAACTCGTCGAGCAGGTCCCAGAAGTTGAACAGATGCTCGCGCGTCTTCTCCGACATCGACGTCGACGCGCCGTGATTGCCGATCACGAGCCCCATGATCACGACCGCGAGAGGCGCTGACACGTGCAGCGCTTCGGCGAGACTATAGCCGCCGGTCGCGAGCGCGAGTGTGATCAGGATTTCGACCGGATAGCTGTCGATACCTCGCAGCAGCAGCGACGCGCCGAAGCCGAGCGCCGCGCCGAGCACGAGCGCTCCGGCGACTTCGCGCAGCAGATCGAATGCGATCGCGCCCCCGGAAAACTCGTTCGCGCCGGTCGCGAGTCCGACTAGCGTGACGAATGCGACGACGGCCGTGCCGTCGTTGAACAGCGATTCGCCGGTAATCTTGGTTTCGAGGCTTTCGGGCGCCGCCGCGCGCTTGAGCACGCTGAGTACCGCGATCGGATCGGTCGGCGAGATCAGCGCGCCGAACACGAGACACCACAGCAGGCTCACCGGCTGGCCGAGCCATTGCGCCGCGTAGTAAAAGCCGAAGCCGACCACCGCGATCGAAATCAATACGCCGATCGTCGCGAGCATCAGCACCGCGCGCCGCTGCGTGCGCATCTTCGACAGATCGACGTGCAGCGCGCCCGGCGAACAGCAGCAGACTTAGCAGGCCGTGAAACACGATGTCGGCAAAATCGATCTGCACGACGATCTTGCGCGCGGCGATCGCCATCGCCGGATAGTAGAACCCGAGCGCAGAAATGCCGACGCAGACGACGAGCCCGACCGCGGTGATGCCGAGCGTGTCGGGCAACCTGATGAATCGATAATTGAGGACGCCGAACAGCGCGACGATGGCGAACAGCGCACCGGCAATCTGGAAGACGCTCATCGTGCACGCTCCCCCGCTTCGCGGCGGCGCGAACGCGTGATCACGGTGGCACCGAGGTAACTTGCGCGACAAGGCATAAAACAGGCAGGCAGAGAATGCCGACACAATTGCGATATTGAACCAGCGAGATGTTTCACCAGCAATTCCTTATTCAGGCTCATTCAATCCGATAAGCGATCTGCGGTCTGTAATGACACGATCTTTGCCGCTGGCGATCGAGCGACGTACCGGGACGGACGCTTTATTCAAACGCAGCGGACGATGCGGCCAGACGCAGCGTACTTTTTATTGGACCACGAGCGGATGACGGCGAACCGGGCGGAGCCAGGCTCGCCAGAGGGCGCCACGATGGGCAATGGCAGTGTTCGGACTACCGAAGCGCCGGAGGAGTTCCGGTCTTTATTTTGGGATATAGCTTTTTATTTCGAGATGGTTCGCGGGGCTTGATTCGTCAAGGCTATTCAATCGAATCTGAATAAACGGTATGAATTTGTAATCCGAATTTGCCGGTCCGATGACTTCACATTGCATGGAGCCTTGTGATTCATTGTTCCAAAATCTGTAAAGCATATATCTAATCTCACAGTAAAACTGTTTTGCTCGTCATTGAGCATGGTTGACGCCGGAATTGGCAGGTCGAGAGCAGGGAAAGCCCTAACCGGGAATTGCCCAGGATATGACAATTGTTGACAAATGCGAGTCGAGAATGATGCAGCATAGATACATAGCGAAATGCTGTTATGTAGCAATGGGTGAAGACGGAGAAGAGCATGGAGCAAACCTATCGTTATCGGGGATTCGACATCGTGGTCAACGCGTTGCGCGCGACCGATATGTCCACCCGTGTCGGCAGTGCCACGGCGCGGCGCGCGTACGTGGCGAGCGTCACGTTGAAGACGCGGCTGATCGGCGACGAGTGGTCGACCGCTTTCCGGGTAGCTTCGGTGCCCGGTCGTTCGTCGACCGATCTGCGGGAAGTGCTGGCGGCTGGTTTCGCGGCCGCCACTCGGGTCGTCGACGACGTGGTGAGCGTGATGGGCGACGGGTTCGCGCGCAAGGCGGCCTGAGTTCCACACGGGGTGCTCGGCGCCGTGGTGCCACGCGGCAGCGTGATCGCGCACAGGGGTGCCCACGCGGTCCCGGCATTTCAAAGCGCTCGCGATCGTTGACCGTCGACTACGGTTGTCGGTCGTGGCGAGCGTCGAAATAACCACGCGTATCCCCGCGGTGCGTGTGGGTCCCAGGCAGGGCGTGTTCGTCTCCTCAGCGTCCTGTTGTTTTAATCCCGCCCCCCTGTGCGGGATTTTTTTTGTCAGTCGACATTGCGGGCGCTCGGTAATGCACTGCCACATCCGCACGAAAAAAGCATGTTTAGCTCGCGATTTATGTCGGCTGCGTGAAATGCGGGTGAAAAAGCAAGCGGAACAAATAATGCTTATTTGAAAATCCTTTCTGTTTGCCGTTATTGTCTCCGTGGCGGGGACGGCTCAGACCGATAGTCCCGATCCTCATGAACGGCCCGCGCGCATGAATGCGGCGGACGGCACACTGGCCACGTGATCGCTTGCTAATGGAGCAGCAAGGAAAAAAGCCTCGAACACGAGGCGTGATCGAGGCTGCCGAAGGACAGACTCAATGCCTGTCTGGGAAGGTCGATCGGACCCGTGATCGACCTTGCCCACTATAGCCAGTTATCCGCCGAGCAACTGTGAACAAATGTCGCGGTCGAATCGACCGGCGAATTCGCGAATAGATCTGAATCGTAGCGTCGGATTCGATTAGCAGCGCGCACAGGCTTTCCGGCGGGCGAGATCGCCGCAGTCGAATTCGCTGCTGATCCGGATTCCCTGGTCAATGCCGCGGCGCCGACCGTGCGCACGACGTTCATGGGTCTTTACGGCGTCGACGCGGCGATGCCGTCGCACATGATCGACGAGATCGTGATGCGCGAGGAAGGGCACGAAGCGGTCGAGGCCTTTCTCGATCAGTTCAATCATCGTTTCGTCACGCTGCTGTATCGGGCGTGGAAGAAGTACCGCTATCCGGAAAGCTTTCGCGCGGGCGGCAGCGATGCGCATTCGCGCAATCTGCTGTGCCTCGCCGGCTTTGGCTGGGGCAACAAGCCGCAACGCGCCGGCTTGTGCGATTCGCGGATGCTCGCGCTGCTCGGCCTGCTGATCCAGCGAACGCGCACACCTGAAGGGCTCGCGGGCGTGATCGCGCTCGCGGTGCCCGGCGCGGACGTGCGCGTCGATGAGTTCTTTCCCGCGCTCGCGCGCGCGGGCGATCCGCAGCCGCTGACGTCGTCGGCCGGACCCGCGCCGCGCCTCGGCTGGACGACCGTGCTGCCTGCCGTGAACGAACGCCTGATCGACGTCGCACTCGGGGTCTATCGGGCGCTTCCGAAGCCCGCCGCCAATCCGTACCTGACTCATGCCGCGTCATGAACGACGCGCCGAAAGGACCATTGATGAACCTTCGTTTTGCCGTTTCCACCGTTGCGTCCGCCGCGCTGCTGTCGGCATGCGGCGCCTGGCAATCCGTATCGGACGCGTCGTCGAGCGCTTATCACGCGGTGTTTTTCAAGCAGATCAAGTGCTCGACATCGATCTGTCCGCGCGCGAAGCGCTGAACCCCGACGATGCTGGTCGTGCGACATCGGTCGCGGTGCGCGTGTATCAGCTGAAGGACCGCAAGATGTTCGATGGGGCGTCGTACGATGATCTGCTGAAGAACGACCGCACGGTGCTCGCGCAGGACTTGCAGGCGAGCATGGCATCGGTGCTGAATCCCGGTGCGTCGGCAAGCCTGTCGCAACCGATGCGGGCCGACACGAACTATGTGGCGGTCGTCGCGTTCTATCGCAATCCGGGTAGCGGGGATGGTTGGAAGTATGTGATCGAGAAGAAGAAGCTCGATGCGGACAAGCCGTTGAAGATCTCGTTGATGGATCAGTTTCTAGTGTCGGCGGGCAGAGCGGCCACGATTAAGTGGGCCGCCGACTCAATCCGTGCGACCGAGATAGCCCGGTAGCCCCAATGCAGAGTCGCTCCTGGCCAGCTTCAAGGCTTCCTTGAGCAAAGCTGTGAACTTTTCGTCGCTATCGGGCCGCGGCAACGTCGCGCGAAAGAAGTCGGCCCAGCGAAATTCTTCCAGCGGGACACTGGTTTTTTCATAGCCGCCGGCATCGCGGACCGCTGCCGCGAGGCTTCGGTATTCATCGTCCTTCATTTCCCACACGTGCTCCGCCAATTCGGCAAACGGCCGGCGCATGCCTTGCGCGTCATACGGAAAGGTCCATCGTTGATTTTCCATGCTGAGCCAGAACGATGCCCACGTGTACGACGAAAGATCCCGCACGAGCACGACCGGAACCGCGCGCACGCCCACCTGCCACAGCGCCGCCGCCACATGGTGATGATCGATCGCGAACGGTATGCCGTTGGGTCCGCAGACGACCGGTATCGGCTTTTCGGCGATGGCCATCTCCAGGTCATGGCTGCTCAGGGACCGGTATTGGCGGGCTTTTTCGCGGACCTCCCGCGCGCCGTGGGTCATTTGTGTGGGACGGAGCTCTTCGATTTGCCGCGTGTCCATGTCAGTCTCCTTGTCTGGATGCGTTGACGCGGCTCCCGCAAATTTCATGCCCCCGGGCGAGGCGTCGCCCACTTTCCGCCAGACGTCTACGGCGCATCGTCCACACACAGCACCGGATCGCTGACCAGACAATCCGCATCAGACGCGGCAGGCCCGGTCGATTCCGGCACGATGTCGATTCATCCAGTTAGCGCCGCGACCGGCAAGCCTCTCCATGACCGGCTTCACTGCACGCAGGTAAACGAGCTCGCGCTGTTCACGTCGCCCGCGCCGTTATAGCTGGGCCACGCCGGATACTGGCATAGCGGCCGCGTGCGTCCCGGCACACCCTCCGTGTCGGTGACCACCTGGTGCGCCGGCGGTGTGCCGTGCTCGACCCAGTTCTCCAGCGTCGTCAGCGAGTCCCACGACGCATTGAACTCGGTGCCGACCGCGTGCTGCAGCCCCGGAATCTCATAGAAGCGCGCGAACGAGCCGACCGCGCCAAAGCCCATCGTCACCAGCATGCGCTGATAGTAGATCTCGGTTGCCCGCGTGCTGACGGTCTGATCGACGGTGCCGTGCGCCATCAGCAACTTGCCGCCGTGCCGCATGAAGGGCGTCAGGTTCGCATCGGTCGCGTCAAGCCCCGACAGCATGCTGACGCGGCCGGACCATCGACCGGCAATCGCGGGGTTGTACTGCAGCGAGTCTGCGTCCGGGTTGTCCATCACCGTGTAGCGGACGAAGTCGTCGGCGATCTGGCCGTCGAACATCGCGGTGCTTTGCAGCGGATACGACGGCTGCGTCGTGCCGAGCGCGAGCGTCGTGACGGTGCCTTCGAGCGGTGAACTGCCGCCCACCCCGAGATCGGCGCCATACACGTTATAGCCGGGATACAGCGTTTCGCCGCTTTCGAGCGGGTACGCAAACACGAGCGGCGTGTTCATCGTGTTCAGCGCCGCGATCTGCCGGTCCGACAGGCAGGTGTCGCCGCGCGCGATACCGCCGGCGCAACGCAAAGGCTTGCCGTCGACGCTGGCCGTCGCCGGGTTGAACGTCGCATTGCACGCCTGCACGTTGCTGATGAGACCGTCGACTACACCGTCGAGTCCGTCGCAAGCCTGCATGACCGCGTTGAGCAGCAGCGCGCGCTGCGCTGTGTCGAGATACGCGCCCGGCGCTGCGAAGCCTTCGGTCACGCGCAATTGCTGAAGGCTCAGCGTCGTAAAGTCGTACGCGGGATAGAACGCGATGATGCCGTCCCAGTCGCGCGGCCAGCGCTGCGCGACGGTCAGCGCCTCGCGCCCGCCAGTTGAGCCGCCCGCGAAATACGCCCTGGACGGAGGCGTGCCGTAATGCGCGTCGATGATCACGAGCGAGGCGTCATGCGTTTTCTTCAGCGCTTCTCCCATGAAGTTGTCGTAGGCCTCGGCGTTGACGGAGAACGCGCCGTTCACCGAACCGTTGCTCGCCTCGTGCCCGGAATCGCTCGCGAACACCGCGTAGCCGCGCGACAACGGTCCCGGCAGAGCCGCCGGCGCGCTCGGCACGTTACCTGTGATGGCGGGAATCGAGCCGTCGAAACCCCCGCCGCCGAGCATCAGGATCTTGCCGTTCCACTGGTCCGGCAACGCGACGTTGAACAGGATGTCCGGCGCGGATGGATCGACCGGATGAATCGCGCCGGCCACGAGGCAGTACGATCCGGTAGCCGTCGCGCCGCTGCCGCTCGCCGCCACCTGGGTCGTCGAGGTGACGACGGCGCCTGTCGTCGGCAGACCGATCTCACGGGCGCGGATGGTCAATCCATTCAGATTCGGACAGCTGAGTTTCGATCGGGGTGGCGGCTCGTGCCTTTTGCATGCCTCGCCCTGGCATTGTCCTGCTGTCGAACCCGCGTACGCGCCGTGGCTCCACATGGCGCACAGCGCCAGCACACAGCACGCCCCCACCCACGACGGCACGCGCCCACGCGCGCGCCACGACTCTCTGCTCAAGTTCATCGCCGTGTCTCCTTCCAATGAGGCCTGGAGACGGCACCGGACGTCGCGGCATCAGCCCCCTATGCCATGACGTACCCATGACCTTTGACCTTTGTTGTTTTTGCCAACGGCGCGGCCACCGCGTGCGCAACGCCACGTCGCGTCTTGCGCGCAATCCCGCCCGACACCGCATATCCGCACTTGTATTCGATTTGGTAGAAGTCTTTCATCGGCCTGTCGATGTGGTTCCGGTCGGCCAAAATCAACCAATCAATCATAGTCGCTAACTCACGCAACGCGCGCCGAATCGTCATCGCGGGCACGCCAGAGTGTCGTACTCGCTCGACACTGCGAAGCCCGGTGCGAGGTTGATGGCCAATTCTGCGAGCCTGTATGCGCAAACTGCGTCGGAGCCCGAACCTCATCAAGTCACCCGCGCGGAAGTCATGCACGAACTCGAGGAGCTGGAAGCGGCCGGATATAACCCGTCGGTCGGCGACGACGGTTCGTATCCCGCCGACATTCAAGCTGCCGAAGCGAAGGTCGCGGCCATGCATCGAGCGGAAAGGGGCGCGGCGATGAGTGCGGGACAGAGCGGGCAACCGGTGCGCACGCATTGAGGGCAAAGGCGAGAACCGGAATGGGACCGGGTTGGCTGCGTCATCGTATGTAGGTCGAGGCCGCCAATCGCGGATTGCGCGCGGTCGTCGCGGAGCTGTTCGTCAGTTGGAGCAGTCGCTCGTTGCTCCCGCTGCGGACAAAGGCACGAAGCTTTCGCACTGAACCAGATTCTCCGCATTCATCGGCTTCGTCAAAAAGAACCCTTGCACGTAGTCGCAGCCTGCGTCGCGCAGCGCATGCAACTGTTGACTCGTTTCGACACCTTCGGCCGTCACTTTGATGCCGAGTTCGTGCGACATCTGAATGATGCCCCGAACGATCGAGGCGGCCGCCGCGTCGCGTCCCAGCGTTGCCGTAAACGAGCGGTCGATCTTGACGATGTCCGGCGAAAAATCGGCCAGATAACGCAGGCTCGAGTATCCCGTTCCGAAGTCGTCGATGGCGATGCGCACGCCAAGTCGCTTGAGCGCCATCAGCGTTGCCTGCGCGAGCGAGGGGTTTTCCATCAACGCGCTTTCGGTCAGTTCGATCTGGAGGCAGCGCGGCGGCACCCGGTGTTTTCGCAGCGCCTGGTCGACTATGGCGACAAGCGAGTCATCCCTGAGCTGACGCGCGGACACGTTCACCGACATGGACAGCTCTTTCCTGCCGGCGGCCTGCCAGACGGCCAGTTGAGCGAGGGCCGCGTCCACGACCCATGCCCCGACTTCGACGATGAACCCGCTTTCTTCGAGGATCGGAATGAAGCTGCCCGGACCCACCAGGCCTCGTGCTGGATGATTCCATCGAACCAGTGCTTCGACGCCTTTCACCGCCAGAGAGGCTGGCTCATGAATACCCTGGAAATGCAGCACGAATTGGTTTGACGCCAGCGCCGTGGGCAAATTGCACTCGAGTTCGAAATCGCCGAGCACGTCGCTGGATGCTTCGTCGGCGAACCGGAAGCCGTTGCGACCGCCTTTTTTCGCCGCATACATCGCGATATCCGCGCTCGTCAGCAGCGCCTCGTGATCGCGGCCGTGCTCGGGAAAGATCGATATGCCGATCGACGCCGTGACGAATGGCGCAGCGTGGTCTTTTCGAACGTCGCTTGAAAACAGGTTCAGCAGGGACTGCGCCAGGCTCGCCAACGTGGCCTTGTCGCTCTCGCCCCTGACGATCACCGCGAACTCGTCTCCGCCGAGGCGCGCTACACAGGCATCCGGCGCAAGCGCTCCCTGAATGACTTTGGCGATGTCCTGCAACAGACGGTCAGCGGCCGTATGGCCCAGCGTATCGTTCAGGACCTTGAATCGGTCGAGATCGACGAACATCAGACTGAAGGCGACGTTCTGCCTGCAAAGCGTCTTCATCTGGCGGATCAGCGCGCCCCGGTTAGCCAAACCCGTCAGACCATCGGTGTAGGCCAGACGGTCGAGCGCCGCGAGGCGTTCCTGTTCCAGCGTGATGTCTTCGCTGACACCGACGATGCGCACCACGTTCGCGGAGCCGTCGCACACGGGATAGGCCGTGCTTCTGATCCAGCGCAGGCAACCATCCGGACGGCGGATGCGGTATTCGACGCGACCTTCCGCCACCTCGGACGCGACGCGGTTCATCTCGGCGAGCAATGGTCCCAGATCCTCCGGCACCACGAGATCGAGCCACGCGGAAGGCCTGTTGCCAAGCTCTTGAGGCGTAATGCCGAACACGCTTTCGACACCTGCGCTGACATGATGACAGTGTTCAAAATGCGAGCTATACGAATAGAACACGAGCCGGACATGCAACTCCATCTCATGCATCAATTCATCGCGTTCGCGCAGTGTCTTCAACAGCTCGGATTGCTGGGTGACATCCTCGGAAGCACAAAGCAGCGCGCTCACCGCACCGTCGTCGCCCGTCACTGGCGTGAGCGTGGAGTTCCACCACCTGGTACGCCCCCTCGTCGTCGCGCAGCTTCCAGTGAACGATGTGCTCTTGCCGGAAACGGCGCCCGCCAAAGCCTTCTCGGCCGCCGTGCGGTCCTCGCCGGTCCAGAATGCGAGCCAGTCCGAGCCGGACAGTTGCTCCGGTGACTCCGCTTCCATCAACATCGCGCCATGCTCCGACACCCGCAGCATTTTTCCGTCGGTAGCGAGCACCTTCAGGCAGTCGCGATTCGCGTGCAGAAGCCCGCTCGCCAGTGCGGTGGCGGCGCTTTGCCGCGCGTAATCCAGGCCGAGTTTGCGACGAACGATCGCGAGACCGGCGACGCCCGACACCATCGACAATGCGACACGTAGGGTAATCGCCGCTTCACCGGCCGCTTGATGCACAAGAGCACCGATGCCAACGCCGGCAACGACGGCAATGCAGAGACTCGACAACGGTATGGTCCTGCGTTGACCGTACCGCGACAGGAAATAGTAAAGAAACTGCTGGTTGCGAGCTGACCAGCCATTGGCATGTGCGTCGCTATCGACCCGGGACTCAATCGGTTTGGTTTCTTTAGGGCACGAAGCCGCTTTGAATCTCACGTTGTTCTCCGACTACCGGGTTGAGCGACGGCTCGAACGCTGCGAGCCGCCTCACTTTTATTATTACGGTAGGAAGTCACAAATCTTTAATGCGGGGAAACGCGCGGGAACCGCGGTTCGCATGAGATCGGGGGCGGATTGCGCGCCCATCAGCCTTGGTGGGGCTTGACCTGCGCGAACTGACGAATGCGCTGCGCAAGAGCGGGTATTCCCGAGTCGCGAGCCACGTAGTGAGCGACCTGCCGGGTGGCCAGATCGATGGTCACCTGATCGTCGGGGGTCTTCGTGTTGGGTCCGTCAACGGCGGGATGGTATTCGATACGCAGTTGCCTCGCGTTGGCGACGAGCCGTAAATAGCCGAAGTTGCGGTCGTCGTAGCTTTCGAGGACCACGGCATCCGTGTCTTTCGACGCAGCCTGGATCAGTTGCGGCGCGCGTAGGGGCGGCTGTCCGTTGGTGGTGAGTTGCTGCACGGCGTGACCGCCGTTCCCGCAAACGATGTAAGGGATGTGGGTGCCATCGGAACGGGTTCGCGTAAAGCGCTGATAGTTGTGCGCGTGTCCCGCGAGGTCGGCATGCGGCCAGATACCGACCTCATTGCAAACCGTATCGATCTGCTGTTGCATGTCGACGCTCCAGCCATGACGGCCACGCGCCACATAGGGCGGATGGTGATGCGCGAAAAGCAGGGCGCCTCGATAGTTCTCTTTCTTCACCCGCAATAACGCCGCTTTCAGGAACTTCAGCTGGCTGTTGCCGATGTGACGGTCCGCGATCACGCCTGGGTCCTCGAGCGTATTGCTGTACAACGCAATGATGCGCACGAACGGCGCCTCGAACGTGAAGAAAACGCCTGGCTGAATTTGCGCCGTCCGTGAAAGGTTGCCCGCATCGGGAGAGACCTGGAAGCAGTCGGAGCAGAAGTTCCTCAGAAACGCCTGCAGGCTCTTCTCATGCTGCAACGGCGAAACCATTCCGTCGTGATTGCCGGCAGCGGCGAGAATCGGCGCATGATAGTTGCGGTACGGATCATAGAACTGATCGTAGTAGTACTGCGCTTCGCCAAAGCTGTAGACGATGTCGCCCAGCAGGAAGTTGAATTGCGGCACCTCGGCGGGATCGGCTTCGTCGAAGTCGCTGACCATCTTGTCCGAAACTTCATTCTGGGTGGCCGGACCTTTCGTACTGCCGCAATCGCCGGTGGCGTGAAAGACGATCTGTCCGTTCGCGCTGATCGTATCGAGGAGCTTCTGGTTGTTGTCCACCACCGCCGCAAACGTCAGCCGGGGCTCGGTGCCGCCGCGCGGTGGCGGAAACGGCAGCGCCTTCAGCTTGTGCTCGCGGTTCAGTTCGTCGATGACCTTGTAGGCTGCGGCATCGGATGCGTGCCTGACCACGAAAGTTTGCGGGTCCGGCGTGGGTTGTGGCTGCGAGAAAACGGGCGCGGCGAGAATCCTGTCGCTGCGGTTGCCGCGTGCGGCCGGCGATTCATCTGAACGCTTTTTCGGCATTTGCAATCCTCCTTGATCGTCGAACGGGAGCGGCCACGCTGTTGTCGGCAAACCGTCAGCATGTGACGGCGCTGGCGCCGGCCGGATGCACCGTTCAGACGAACCCGAAACGGGGAAGTTCAGATCCGCTTGCCGTTGCGCAACCCGTGCGGCCCGAATTGCGGCGCACCGCTGTTCCGTGCGAAAGCCGGGTTCACGGTGGCACGCGTCTGTTACGACGGCACGAACACGCCCACAGCAGCCAGCGCCATCGCGAGCGTTGCGAGCCATCCTCCCCAGGCCAGCATGCCCTTGACGGCGAACTGTCCCATGACCCGCCGGCTTCGCGCCATCAGCATCATGATGACCATGATCGGCACCGCGGTAACGCCATTGATCACCGCGCTCCAGTACAGCGCGCGGATCGGGTCGAAATGCATGAAGGTGATGGCCACACCGCCCAGGATGGCCAGTGTGATCACCGCATAGAATTCACGCGCGAGCGTCAGATGCAACGCGAGACTGCTGCGCCAGCGAAAGCTGCCCGCGGCGGCGTAGGCGGCCGAACCGGCGAGGACCGGCAGCGCGAGCAGGCCGGTTCCGATGATGCCGAGCGCAAACAGGACGTAAGCGAAGCGCCCGGCAAACGGCTCGAGCGCGCGCGCGGCATCGGCCGAGGTTTTCACGTCGATGTGATGCAGATGCAGCGTAGCCGCCGCCGTCAACATGATGAAGAATGCAATGAAGTTGGACACCCCCATGCCAACCCACGTATCGAAACGGATCCTTCGCAACTGCGCGGGCGCCTGGTGCGGTACGCGGCGCAACGGCGCCTGTTCCGGTGCCGAGCGCATTTCTTCGACTTCCTGCGACGCCTGCCAGAAGAACAGGTACGGACTGATCGTCGTGCCCAGCACCGCGACGACCATGGTCAGATAGTCCGACGTCAGCGAGATGCGCGGCAACACAATGGCGCGCGCGACTTCACCCCAGGGGACCGGAACGATGAATGCGACCGCGACGTACGCGAGAAGCGAGAGGGCGGTCCACTTCAGAACGCGCGCATAACTGTCGTAGGGGACAAAAATCTGCAGAACGACGCAGAGCGTCCCGAGGCCGACGACATAAAGGTGCTGCGGACCTGGCAGCAGCAATCCGGCCGCGGCGCCCATCGCCGACAGATCGGCGGCGATGTTGATCACGTTCGCCACGACGAGCAGGGCGACCGCGCCGTACAGCAGCCATGCTGGATAATGCGCGCGTATGTTGGACGCGAGGCCCTTGCCGGTTACCCGGCCAATCTGCGCGCTCACCAGCTGTATTGCGGTCATCAATGGATACGTGATCAGGATCACCCACAGAAGATTGAATCCGAACTGCGCGCCGGCCTGCGAATAGGTGCCGATTCCTGACGGATCGTCGTCCGCGGCGCCCGTGATCAGGCCAGGGCCCAGGCGTCTGATCCAGGATCGCTCCACGGAATCGCGTACGGCGGATTCCGGCTCGATCAATTCTTCGTCGTTCATATATGTGTCACCTCGCGGCAACGTTTAGCAAGTCGCGGGCCCGGGCATTCGTGCCAGCGTCGCGCGGCTTCGGGAGGCGGGCATAGGAATCGGCTGCACATCATGGACGCGCTCGACGAGCGCACCGGCGAAGATGCGCAAGGCGCCTCCGCTGACAGTGCGCGGAAATGCGGGTTTCTAAACGGGAGTAACGAACTTTGGGCCGTGCCGGCGGACACCGTCACGCATGGTGTGCAAGAGGCTTCGTCCGCAACTGGATCTCGTCGATCGCGTCAGGCAAGTCTTCGAGCACGATTGGCTCGGCGCGGCTCAGTCCAGTCGCGGCTTGAACGCATACTGCCCAATCTCGCCGCCGCGCGCGACCACCGCCGTGCTCTCGGGAATTTCCTCCCAAAAGCCCGCCAAGTCTGCGAGCGGCTCGGACAACACGAGGAACGCATTCTCGCCGGCCGTCTTGATGCGCTCGTCGTCGGGATACAACTCGCGCAGATGACGGAACGACGTGCTGTGAAACAGCGAGCGCGACTGTCCTTCGCTCGAATAGCGGACCGCGATGATCTGCTCGCCGTCGGTCGCGCACACGGTCATGTTCAGCGGTTCATCCACGCCATGCCGGCGGCCGGTGGCTTCGACGAATCCGACCATCCGTTCGAGCGCGGTGACGGGCGCGAGCTCCAGCCCGAAGGTCAGCGCGAGAAAAAACAGCACCTCGGAATCGGTCGAGCCTTCGATGGACGGGAACAGATCGGGGTCGATCGTCACCATCAGGTCGCGGCGCACCGCCGGATAGTTGCGCACCAGGCCGTTGTGCGCGAACAGCCAGCGGCCGTGGCGGAACGGATGACAGTTGGTTTCCTGCGACGGCGTGTCGGTCGCCGCGCGCACGTGCGCGACGAACAGCGGCGAGTGGATTGCCCGCGCGGCCTCGCGTAAATTGCGGTCGCTCCACGCGGGCTGGATGCAGCGGTAGCGAAACGGAATGTCAGTGGGATGTCCATACCAGCCGATCCCGAAACCGTCGCCATTGGTGGTGGTGGCGCCGAGCCGGGAATGCATGCTCTGATCGATCAGCGAATGCCGGGCGTTGAACAGCACGGTTTCGAGCTGAAGCGGATTGCCGGTATAAGCGAGCCAGCGGCACATGATTGCTCTCCTGTCGGTTGCGCGTGACACTACACCACCCGCGGGCGGCGATTGTAGGACCAAAGTCCGATTGAGGCAGACACCGTACCTGTCACTATGCCAGACGGCGTTTAGGTGCTTGCGTGCCGGGCATCGCTTTGAGCTTGCACCGGCCTGATCTGACAGAGGCAGCACGCGCATGAGCCACTTTCTGGACAGGTTACGTTACTTCACGGCCCCCCGTCCCCAGTTCTCGGATGGTCATGGTGCTGTCACAGATGAAGACCGGCAATGGGAGGATGCTTACCGCCAGCGCTGGCAGCACGACAAGATAGTTCGCTCCATGGGCGTCGTCACCGGGATCGTCTGGGTTTCGCTGATCCTGACCTACCTGTCGGAAGTGCGGCGCACACCGGTCGTGGGTTCCGTCGCTTAGCCGTGTTCGTGTTTGCTCCGCGCGAGTGGTCGACTGCGCCGTTGCCGTTCGACGGACCTCCCCCCGCAAAAGACGAGGCGGCAAATGTGCAGCACTGAGATTCGCGCAGGCTGCAGGCTCTGCCAGCCAGCCTGCTTTCTTGCTGATGGAGGTGCCGATGAAACGCCGTGAACTGTTGGTTGCGCTGGCCGCAGGCGCGCTCGCCGAGGGTTCTACCGGCTTGGTGCAGGCAAGCCAGGCGAAATTCACCGGTCAGATCGATCTGCCCAAGCCCAACCTCAAAGGCACGATGTCCCTCGAAGAAGCCATCGAGAAGCGCAGGTCCGTGCGCAGATTCGCGCCAAAGCCGCTGCCGGTCGAGGCCATTGGCCAACTGCTGTGGGCCGGGCAGGGCATCACCACCTCGGACGGCAAGCGCGCGGCTCCGGCGGCCGGCGCTTTGTACGCGCTCGAACTTTACGTGGTGACCGCCACGGAGGTGATGCACTATCTGCCTGATGGCCACCGGGCCGAGACGCGGGCGACCCACGACCTGCGCCCCGAGCTGAGAGCACTGGCGGTCAACCAGGCGTCCGTCGAGGCGGCCCCGGCCTTGCTCGTGGTGGCCGCCGACCCCAGTCGGCTGAGCGCGAGGTATGGCGGGAGAGCGAATCTGTATGCCGATCTCGAGGTCGGGCACGCGACCCAGAACATGCTGCTCCAGGTCGTCTCGCTTGGGCTCGTCGCGGTGACCGTGGGCGCCGTCGACGGGGCTCCGGCGGCGCGCAAGCTCGGCCTGCCTCACGCCCAGACCGTCGTCTATCTGGTCCCGGTAGGTTTTCCGGTCTAAGTCATTGCGTGAGAATGAAATGAACGCGCCCCACCCGCGAACGAAAGGTGCTCGATACTTTCAAACAGGACCTGGACCTCGCGTTCGATACGCTGACGGCAATAGAAGACACCTACAAGGCATCGCCCGCTCCCTGACACGCGGTCCTTCCCGGCGCGACGGCATGCGCGGACATCGATGCACCGGCCAGCAGTGCGGCAAACGCGAACTTCGAAGGAGCGGGTATCGTGTGTGCCATGTCAACTCCGCGTGGTGCCTATGAAGCCGATTCTCGTGCGCTCGACCCTGGCGGAATATTCGAAGCGTCGTGCTGTCCGTTTCGCGATGACGGTGATCGCGACGATCATGGCCGGATGCGTTTCCTCCTCACAACTGAGCGGTCATGTCACACCTTCGCAAGCTTCCGAGGCGAAGGCGCTCGACCTGGCGGTCGCCAATCCGCAACGCAGTCAGACCGCCCGGGCGCGCGACGTCTATCGTCACCCGGCGCAGACGTTGCGCTTCTTCGATCTGAGTCCGACGCAAACCGTGCTGGAGATCGCGCCGGGCGGCGGGTGGTACACGGACATTCTGGCGCCCTATCTGCACGACGCGGGTCACCTGTACGAAGCGCAATATCTGAGCACGTCCGCGGACCTGGCCTCGGAAGACCGGTCAATCGATGCAGAGTATTTGCGTAAGCTCGCGGGCACCCCCGCAATCTACGGGAACGTCGTGGTCGGCACATTGCACGCGGGCCAGTTTTTCGGCTTCGATGCACACGAGCGGTTCGATCGCGTGCTTACTTTTCGCAACATTCACAACTGGATCAAGGATGGGCAGCTCGATGCCAATCTGCGTGCGTTCCATGACGCGCTGAAGCACGGGGGCGAACTTGGTGTGGAAGAACATCGCGCCCGGCCCGGCTCGACGGTACAGCAGATGATCGAAACCGGATATGTGACTGAAGCTTTCGTGATTGACCGGGCACAGGCGGCCGGCTTCGTGCTCGCGCAACGCAGCGAAATCAACGCGAACGCGCGAGATACGAAAGATTATCCGCATGGCGTATGGTCGCTGCCGCCGGGCTACGCGGGCGGTGACGTCGACCGCTCGCGCTACGCCGCAATCGGTGAATCGGATCGCATGACGCTGAGATTCGTCAAGCCTTAGCGTGTTCTACGGGCGCCAGCCGCGGGCGGTAATCGGCCGACGCGTTGGGCTGCGCTCAGTTTGTTGCACGACCCGCAGTAGCGTATCGACACAGTCCAGCGCGTCCGACAGTCGCCCGAGCACGATCAGCGAGCGGGCCGCATCGAGACGACCGTGAAACATCGCGTCGCGCGGTCCGGCCCGTTCCACCATGTCGATGAGCTGCCTGATCTCGGCCTTGACCCGCGGGTAGTCGGCGGGCCAGTAGCGGGCAATCCAGTTGCGTAGTGCGCGGATCAGCACCATGCAATCGTCGTACTCGCACTGCACGCTATCCATTGTCACCCTCATTCGTATCCCGCCCGGTGCCGCAAGCGGGATGTCGACTCTTCCCAGCTCAGTCTCATTGCCTGTTCGCTTTTTGCAGATCGCACGACTCCGAAGCTCGATCGTCCATCTGCGGCCCCCATTGGGGGGAAACCACCCCCCCAATCTCGCCTGCATCTGTGAACGAAGCAAGCGGCGCGCCACGTGTCGCCGCCCGGTCGTGAGCTTGGTCCAGCCGATCGCGCGCGTTGTCGACCCGCGCCGCGAGGTTCCCGCCACGTTGACTCATTGCCAATGAAGTGACGCAGCGCGTCGACAGCGGCTGCCCGGCGGCTTCTATCGCATCCGCCACAACGGTCTGCCTGCCGCCGACGCGGGGGGCCAATGTCGCGAAGTTGCGAGAGCTGCTGGACGTTGTGTTGACGTCGAGTCTTTCGTTCGCTCACCAGATTTCGGACAAGGCAGGACGGCCGGGTAGCTGCATCGTCGCGCTCGAAAACAAATCGTTCGATTCGAACGGGGTTCTCTCTTGCGATTCAGACTACCGCTTCGATGCGTACCGGCATCGCGCTCATTACCGGCATGGCGTTGATCGGATCAAGACCAACTGTAGTGCTGAGCAACTGGTTTGGATTGGCGCCGGCGTAGGTCTCGGGCTCCTCGTCGGGCATCGGTCCCCAGCCGTGCGGGATGGACACGACGCCTCGGCGCAGTGCGGCGTCCGCTTTGACAATAGCTCGAATGCGGCCATGCGGCGAAACAATGGCCACGCACTGGCCTTCGGTCAGTCCTTGAGCAGCCAGGTCATCGGGATGCACAAAGGCCGGATTGAACGGCATGCGTCGGCGGACCGCGGGCAGGTGGTGGTACATGGTGTTCTGCACGTCGCGCACGCGCCGCACCGCCAGGCGATGCGTGAACCCCGGCGGGGCCCCCGCTTCGTTCAGTACGCCCGCCAGTTCGCACTCGACGTCGTCCGGCATCACGTCGAAGCGCGCGGCGTTCCCTGGCTCGCCGGGCTGCACGATCATCGGTTCGATCTCGTAGACTTTCCCTTGTGGGTACAGCGTCAGTTCGTCAAATGAGATCGAGCCGTGGCGAACCAGGATCGCAAGCAGCTCTTCGGTGGTCGGCGCTGCGCGCATATCGAGCGGAACGTCGTCGAATATGATGGTCTTGCCCAGGCGCCGCGCCAGATCCCAGAATACGAACCAGTCGTCCACGACTTCGGATCCCTCCGGCGGCGTCGCCACGGCGGCCGAGTATTGTGCGTAAGGCTGAAACATGATGTAGGACTCATAGTCGCGCGAATGCAGGTCGGCGCGCTCGAACATCAGCTTCGGTGGAATCACATAGTGCGCGAGCCGCGCAGTGTTAGTCATGAAAGGCTCGATGCATACCAGCAGTTGCAGTTGGCGCAGCGCATCGGCGATGCAGCGCTGGTCGGGCACGGCATCGACTGGATTGCCGCCGTCGACCAACAGCGCGCGGATCTGGCCGGCGCCAGGCGTAGTGATTTCCTGGGCCAGTGTGCCGCTCATCTTCTGGCCGAACAGCATGCCATAGCCGCCGACACGGCTCTTCCAGCCGGATTCCCAGGAACGGCGTGGCGCAATCACTTCGGCCCGGCGCTGGTAGCGTGGGGCGACTACGCCGGGGTTCGGTACAGGGTCGCCGGGGCGAGCGAAGCGGCCACACACGACGTTGAGGCATTCGACCAGATGCTCGGCCAGATTGGAGTGCGGCGCCATGTTGGGCCCGGTTCCCGACGCGGCCGAGCCACGCTTGCGACGCAGGCCACCGGCCTCCCGCACCGGTTCCGCGAAGGCCGCAGCGGCGGCTTCGAGCCCTTCGACGCTTACGCCGGCGCGCTGGGCGACGTATTCGGGCGTGAACGGCTCGACCGCGCGCGCCAGTCGTCGCAGGTCCTTGACGTAGCGCGCGCAGAATTCGGCATCGTGCCAGCCGCGACACAGAATGATGCGCAGCAGGCCAGCCAGGACGGTCGGGTCCTCGCCCGGCAGCACCTGCAGGAAGACATCGGCATGGCGGGCGGTCTCGGTCTCTCGTGGATCAATCACCACCAGCTTAAGGCCGCGCTCCTTCGCTTCGTGGAGCTGCTTGACCGGATTCTGCAATGCAAAGTTGAACGTGGATAGCGACACCAGCGGATTGGTGCCGACGAACAATAGCGCGTCGGCGAGCGCATACGGATCTTTGCCGGCAGCCCAGCCGCCCAGTCGCTCAAATGCCACCCATTTGGCCGACTGGTCGATGGTCATTGTAGAGAAAAACGAATTCGAACCCAGCGCCGCGAGGAAGGCGGGCAACATATGATTGGCGGCGAGGTTAGAGTAGTTCATGGTGCCGCGAAAGGCTGCGACCGCATCGGCGCCGTGGCGCTCGATCAGTGCCTGGAGTTGCGCCGCGATCTCGGCCAGCATCACGTCAAGCGGCATCTGCACGAAACTGCCATCGGGCTGCCGTTTCAGCGGGTGCAGGAGCCGCTCGGCGCTGTTATGCGCCTCATGCAGATACGCGCCCTTGATGCAGGCGTAGCCGCGCGTGAGCGGATTGTCGCGGTCGCCGCGCGCGGCAACGACGCGTCCGGCGTCGTCCAGGGTCAAGCGCAGTGAACAGTTGCCGGCGCAGATGCGGCAGGCGGTGACGGCTTCGCGTGGCACGGCGAGCTCCTCGTGTAGTGTGGCCCACACCTCGTAACCACCCACAACTTTCGGCGTAAAGGTTAAAGCCGTGCCGGATACCTGCGCGATGACAGAGCACCCGCATACGACTAGCGTTAGATCGCCGCCAGGTTGCGGCCGTTCATTCGCTATTATAAACGACGTTCATATTTTGGCAAATAGCCCGGTGACCTGTTGCGAGCGCCGCTGCCCGACCGACACTGTCATCGAGAGGCCTCGCTGTTCTAGCGCCCTGCTGCTGTCTCACACGACTTTGGCGCGCCGTGCTTTCGCCCGTTGTCGGCCAGAGGGCGATGCCCGCGTCTCTCATATGAATGACGGCTGAGTCCGTGAAACCGGCCCGTCGCGCCTCACGTCCGCAGTACCGCCGGAGGGCCGAGCGAACGGGCGTAGTTCGCAATGGGCGCTTTGAGCTGCTTCATGCAAAATAGCCGCATCCAGGATGTGGAGGATGACTCGTGGGTATCAACTTCGACTTGAACGACTTGCAGGCGTTTCGAGCAGTAGTGGAACTGGGAAGCTTCCGCAAGGCCGCCGAGGCGGTGAGCATTTCGCAGCCGGCCTTGAGCCGCCGGATCGACAAGCTCGAGGAAGCACTCGGCGTGCGTCTATTCGAGCGCACCACGCGCAGCGTCACGCTCACCACCGTCGGCCGGGTATTCGCGCCGAGCGCCGAGCAGCTGCTTGATGATCTCGACGTCGCGTTGCTCGGCATCCGCGATGTTTCTTCGAGCCGACTGGGACGTGTCACCATCGCCTGCGTGCCTTCGGTGGCCTACTACTTCCTGCCGAGCGCCGTCGCGAGCTATCACCGCCGCTTCCCGCGCATCAGGGTCAAGATGCTGGATATGAGCGCGAATGAGGTGCTTGGCGCCGTCATCAGCGGAGAGGCGGATTTCGGCGTGAGTTTTCTGGGCAGCCAGGAGTCCGAGGTCGAGTTCAAGGTTCTGCTGCAGGAGCGCTTCGTGGCCGCCTGCCGCCGTGATCACCCGCTCGCCCGCAAAAAACGCGTGACCTGGAACGAGCTTTACGAGCACGAGTACGTCTCGGTGGACAAAACTTCCGGCAACCGACTGCTGCTCGATCAGGCGCTGTCGGCCGTGGCGCCGCGTGCGCCGAGCGTCTGCGAGACGCGTCACGTAACGACCATGCTCGGTTTAATCGAAGCGGGGCTCGGTGTCGCCGCAGTGCCGTCGATGGCCATGCCCGGGCGCGATCACCCCATCCTCACGAGCGTGCCGCTCGTTGAACCAGTGGTGAAGCGGCGCGTGGGAATCGTGAGACGCCGCGGACGTCCACTTACACCGGCTGCGCAGGAGTTTCACAGAACGATTGTCGAGATGAAGCGCGGCGGCGTCGCATGCAGCGATGCCGTGGGCAATAACACGTCTCCAAAAGAGCGGCCAGGCAGGAAAACCGCATCATGAGGTTGGCAAGACCGCTTCGATCGCTCTATCTGCAGGTTTTGCTGGGCATGATGCTCGGCATGGCGCTCGGTCACTTCTTGCCGCAAGCGAGCCCGCTGCTCAAGCCCTTTAGCGACGGGTTCATCGGCCTCGTGAGGATGATGATTGCGCCGATCGTTTTCTGCACGATCGTCTCGGGGATCACGTCGCTTGCGAGCGGGAAGGCCATCGGGCGCACAATTTTTCAGGCGCTGGGATTCTTCTATTTTTTGACAGCCGTGGCGCTTGCGCTCGGACTCGTCACGGCCTTCGTGCTGCGACCCGGCGCGGGCATGCACATCGACGCTAACCATCTGGACGCGAGCATCCTCGCGCAATATGCGAAGCACGCGCAGCCGGGCGGCCTTGTCGCATTTGCGCTGAGCGTCATCCCCGAGACGATGCTTGGCGCCTTCGACAAGGGCGAGGTGCTGCCGGTGCTGCTGCTCTCGCTGCTCTTCGGCTTTGCGCTAAATTCCTGTCCGGAGGCGGGCAGGCCGGTGCTCGCGCTCATCGACGGCATTGCCCAGGCTCTGTTCCGCATCCTCGCGATGATCATGCGACTCGCTCCGCTCGGGGCATTCGGCGCGATGGCTTTCACGGTGGGCCGCTTCGGCATCCGCTCGGTCGGATCGCTCGGGATGTTGATGGTGTCCTTCTACGTGGCATGCATGCTGTTCATTGCGCTGGTGCTCGCTCCGCTCGCGCGGCTGCACGGCTTCGCACTTTGGCGGCTCTTGCGCTACATGCGCGAGGAGTTGCTCATCGTTCTCGCGACGTCGTCGACGGAGCCGGTACTGCCGCGCCTGATCGCGAAGCTTGAGGCGCTCGGCTGCGACAAGGGCGTTGTGGGGCTTGTGCTGCCCGCAGGCTACTCGTTCAATCTCGACGGCACCGCGATCTATCTGACGCTCGCCTCGATGTTCATCGCGCAGGCGTGCGACGTGCCGCTTTCCGCGCCGCAGATCGCGATGATGCTCGCCGTTATGTTGCTCACGTCCAAGGGGGCGGCGGGTGTGTCGGGCAGCGGATTAGTGGCGCTCGTCGCGACGCTGACGGTGATTCCCGATCTGCCCGTCGCCGGGGTGGCGCTACTGGTGGGCATCGACCGCTTCATGTCCGAGGCGCGCGCCCTGACGAGCGTGATCAGCAACGCCTGCGCGGTGATCTTCGTTTCCATGTGGGAGGGTGCTTGCGATCGTACGCGTCTTGCGCGAATGCTCGGGGCGGCAGCGCCTGGCGGCGCGGACGGTGCGGGGGATCCCGCGAGAGATACCTCGGGGATGTGACAGGAAGGCCGCCTGAGGCAAGCCTTCATTCAGGTTTGCGTCAATGAGCGGAGACGGTATCTAGCCCTGTCGATTTGACGTCTGCCTGTACGCCAGGTGAAGCGAGGTAGTCGAGCAGGGCTTTCGCTTCCTTCGGATGCTGTGCGCTGACGGGAATGCCGCCGGCGAAACGCGTGACCGACTGCAGGGACTCAGGAATCTTTCCGACGAAGGTCACCCCCTTGACGGGCAGCAACTCGCTCACCTGCTGGAAGCCGATTTCGTAGTCGCCGTTCGCCACCACCGAGGCTACTGGAATCCGCGGGATCATCTTCGCCTTCGGCTTGACCTGATCCTCGATGCCGAGCTTCCTGAACAACTCCCGCTCAATGTAGACACCGCTTGCGCTGTCCGAGTACGCGATCGACTTCGCATGCAGCAGGGTCTGCCGAAGACCTTCTGCCGAACTGATATCGGGTTTCACCGCTCCTTCGCGCACGACCATGCCGATGCGCGAGTCGGCCAGCTCGACCCGCGATCCGGGGATGACCTTGCCTTTCCGGATCAGTTCGTCAAGCGCATATCCGACCATGATAACGGCGTCGGCGGGCTCCCCACGCTCAAGCCGGTTGGGGATCGCTTCGGGCGATTTGCCCATCGACGGACCAAGCGCGGTGTCGAGCGTGTTGCCCGTTTCGGATGCGAACTTCGGGCCGAGCACCTTGTACGCTGCGGTAAAGCCACCCGAGCTCATGACGTGCAGGTCGGCGGCTTGCACGTTCGCCGCAACAGCCGAGGTTGCGACCAGTGCTGCGCCGCATAGTTTCAGAAACAGATTTCTCATGATCGGAGTCGTGTCAGATTGTGTGTTTAGCCGCATGCGGAGCGAGACGCGAATCAGTGCGCCGGAGTCAGCGTCGCTGCGCGGCGGCGATAGAGTGCAAACGTCGCCATCAGGGCGCACGCTGCCGCGAAGCTCATCCAGTAGCCGGGTGCGGCCTTGTCGCCAGTCATGTGAATCAGCGCCGTGGAGATCGCCGGTGTGAAACCGCCGAATACGGCGGTCGCGAGGCTATAGGCGAGCGAGAAGCCCGCGACGCGTACCTGCGCCGGCATCACTTCCGTCAGTGCGACGATCATCGCGCCGTTATAGATGCCGTACATGAACGAGAGCCAAAGGAGGGCGAGCAGCATGTTGAGGAAGCTGGGCGCGTGAGCGAGCAGCGACAAGGCCGGGTGCGCGGTCACGATGGCGAGCACCGTCATGGCGATGAGGAGCGGCCGGCGGCCGATCCTGTCGGAGAGGGCTCCGCCGATCGGCAGCCACACGAAGTTCGACACGGCCACACACAGCGTCACAAGCAAACTATCGGCGGTGCTGAGGTGCAGGACCGTCTTGCCGAAAGTCGGCGCGTAGACCGTGATGAGATAGAAGCTCGCGGTGGTCATCGCCACCAGCATCATGCCTGCAATTACGACGGTCCAGTTCTGGACCAGCGTCGTGAATACCTCCTTCATGCTCGGGCGATGCTGGCGAGCCTTGAACTCCTCGGTTTCCTGCAGATTACGACGCAGCACGAAGAGGAACGGCACGATCATGCAGCCGACGAAGAACGGCACGCGCCATCCCCACGCCGCGATGGTAGCGGCGTTCAGCGATTGGTTGAGCGCGAAGCCGAGGCCCGCGGCCACGACGATCGCCACCTGCTGGCTCGCGGACTGCCAGCTCGTGAAGAAGCCCTTGCGGCCGGGCGTGGCCATCTCGGCGAGATACACCGACACGCCGCCCAGCTCCGCACCCGCGGAGAAGCCCTGCAACAACCGCCCGAGCAGCACAAGCGCGGGCGCCACAAGGCCAATGGTCGCGTAGCCCGGCACGAACGCAATGAGGATGGTGCCGCTCGCCATGACGGAGAGCGTGACGATGAGCCCCTTGCGGCGGCCGACGTCGTCGATGTACGCGCCGAGCACGATCGCGCCGAGCGGGCGCATCAGAAAACCGGCACCGAAGACCGCGAACGTCATCATCAACGAGGCAAATTCGCTCCCGGCCGGAAAGAAGACGTTGGCGATCTGCGTCGCATAGAAGCCAAACAGAAAGAAGTCGAACTGCTCCAGAAAATTTCCGGCCGTCACGCGGAAAACCGCCGCGGCCTTTGAATGTCCCAGCGAAAGGGTAGAGGGCGAGGGGTGCATCAATGTGTCTCCTGAAATCCCGAGATATGCGGTGGTCCCGCTCTTTGTCTGTTCGGGAATTTTGGCCCGTGGCCAATCAAACGATAAGTGCAATCTTCCGAACGATTGATGTCGAATGGTTATCAATCGGCGCCCCTTTTTCGCCGCCGCCGCGCGTTAGCTGTGCGCCAGCGCGTGGCGGCGACCATCAGAGGCCAGCGGTCAGGCCACGAAACGACACTGGGAAGCGGCCGTACGCGTGTCCATATTGCGTCCGCGGTTCAAATGATCGTCAATTTCCGCAGCGCAGCCCAGCATGCGCGGATAGAGGAAGATCGTGAACGCGGCCGTTTCAAGGTCCGCCTCGCTGAACTCCCCGCGCTTGAGCGGCTGCCACAGCATCTTCAACAGCAACGCGGCAATCACGGCATCGACATTGACGCAATAGATATTGCGCGAGACACCTGCGTCGAACAAAGCCTGCACCAGCACACGGTAAAACGCATGAAACGCGTTGTACTCGCCGCGGGCTTCATAAAGGTTGGCGATGAAGATTTCCCGCGGGTCGTGGTTCACCGGCTTGTCTTTGAAGACCGGATGATTAATACCCGGAAGTTTCGCAATATCGAGGCTCCCCAACTGCTTCTGGCGCGTCTTGTACTGCGCGTATCGCTCGACGGAGCGCCGGGCGAGCGCTTCGAGGTCCACGGTATGACGAGCATCGGTCGGATCTTCAAGGCCGCTGCTGCGGAACGCCTCGTTGAGGAACGCAATGCCTTCGTAGCCGTTGCCGCCATGCGTATATCCAGTGTGCGTGAGGAACCCCGCCAGAGCCTTGTTTAGCTGCACCCGTTCGGGACTTTCCGGGCCATCGGCAGATACTGCGCCCTTTGCGCCTTGCGCCGAAATGGCGCCGGGTCCGTTCGTGAGCAGCAAACCGACAAGGGTCTTGAACGCGAAAAGGTCGTCGGCAGTCGGTTTCAGGTTTAGCAGCGCTGCGAAGGCGATTTCCGTCAGAGTGCGTTCGCCGAGTAATTCTTCGGTGGCGAAGCCGCAAAATCCGTCCGGGCCGTGCCGCGAGGCGTCCGCTGAGGCGCCGATCATGGTGCCGAAGAGCTTTGTCCACCACGGCAAGCTTTCTGCGGTCAGGCGGGAGATCCGCTTGCGCATGAGCGGGCCCCAGGCGAGTGTCGTCGTGATCGCCGCGAGTACTGCTTCCGGGCGCGGATGGCCCGGGCCACACGACAGCCATCGGATGATTGCGGAACTTACGCCGCGCGAGGCGAGCCCGCCCAGCATGGCTTGCGCCTCTGGATCGGGTTCATCGCAGAACAGCGCTGCAGTGTCCGCGGTGTGGACGGCCTCGACATCAAAGGTCTCGTCGAACGCGTCTGTGAGCCTGGCTGTCGCGAAGCCGTCGATCATCAGTGCTGCCGCCTCGCGCGCAGCAAGCTGGCGATTCGGCCCGACGATCGCCGCCGCGGCCGCGAGCACGGCATTGGGCGCATTGCCCGCCTCGCGCGAAGCCTGCGCGGCCGCCAGTTCTGGTGTCCCGTGCAGATTCACTGCAGCGCCAACAGCCACGTCGATGAGCTTTGTGTCGTTTGCCCCGCCGAACTCCCGCAACAGCGCGAGGCAGATGTTCTCCTCGAGCGAGCGCGTCGCTGCTTCGAGCATGGATACCCCGTGCAGGCTGCTCACCTGCGTTTTTGCGTCCATCTGCGAGGCGCCCGAAGCGTCCTTCAAGGGTTGGCGCGGCGGGATTGCGCCGATCTGGCTGTTCGCCCGCGTAATCTGTTCGTTGTACGGCGCGACTGCTTCCACGACCGGCAGGGCGAGGTCGTCTGGCAGTTCGATTCCCTGATCCGAGCCAAACCACGGTTTGAGCGAGAGGCTGCCTTCCGGCTCAAAGTCGGGCATCGTCGCGTTCGCGCGCATCACTGCGGTGAGCGCGGCGGGAATGTGCGCGATGTTTGTCACAACGGCGCCCTTCACCGAGCAGCATGGATCGTCCGGCGTAAAAAGACGCTCGACGCCGAACTTCTCCATGAACCAACGCTCCTTGGCAAGAGCATCGTCGGCGCCGCCCGCCATTGCGCCCGCATGCCCCACCGCGCGCGTCAGACGACTCTTCCAGCGGCCTACCACGCAGGCAATGACGGGTTTCGTAAATGTGGCGTCGGCCTCGTAGTAGCCGCCCGGCTCGCAGTACAGTACGGCAGCCTTGCTGCGCGCGTCGTTGGCGAGGGCAAAGGCGAACTCCGGCGCCGCATAGTGGATGTAGACGTCCTTGCCGCTGGATACGACGGTCGTTGTACCCCAGCCGCTCATGCGCAGATATTGCGCAATGGTGGTGCTAAACCCGCCCGAGTTGGAAAAGATCGCGATCGAGCCCCGCCGCAAAGTTGCGCCGGGATCATCGCCGCCGAGCGCACCCCCGATGCGCACCCGCTGCCAGGAGTCCGCGACGCCCAGCCCGTTCGCGCCAAAAATGTCGATGCCTGCTTGCTGGCCCATCGCGCGAATTTCCCGGGCGTCGTGCACGGAGATCTTCTCCGTAATGATAAAAATCTTGCGCAGATCGGGATTGACGCGGATCAGTTCGGCCACCCCATCGCGCGCGGCGGACGGCGGCAGATAGACGACGCCGCAATTGAAACGATGCCCGGCTTCGAGGCCTTCGCGCACGTTGTTATAGACGGGGATGTCGCCGGCAGGCGTCACGAGCACCTGCCCGCGCTTGCCAGGCGCAGTGCCGAATACGATATTCCCACCGGAAAACGCGTGGCTCACCGGCGTCACGTCCGACGACTCGCCTCCCAGAATGTTGAGCACACAAACGCGGTCCTCGCGCGTGACTATTTGTGCAAGCGACTGGATGCCGACGAAATACCTGAAATGATTATTGCCTTGCTTGACCATATCGATCTCCTTACGCCTTTGCCGTATCCGCCTGCGGTTGCGTCTGACGCGCGCCGATGCGCGCTGCGACCTGCGCGCGTCCTCCCGATTGCATCCACGCATCGGCCTTCCGTGCGTACTGGATCACTTCGCTGATGTCGGAGTCAAAGCCGAACAGGCGATAGGGAAGACCGAGCGAATCACAGGTGTCGCGCAGTGCCGACATGCCACGAACAAGGTTTGGACCGCCGCGCCCAAGGACGACATAAAGCGGGGTGGGACCGTGCTCGCTGAAGTGCTCGCGCAGCGCATCGGCCATCGCGCGCAGTGTTTCGTAGATATCGGTGTTGTTGGACTTGCCGCCAATGATGAACAGTACGTTGGACTGCTTCAGCCAATGTCGGAAGCAGATGCGCGCCACTTCCTTCATTTTTTCGTAGGGAGGATTGCCGCCGAAATCCGAAGAGATGATGGCTGCGTCGCCCAACATCTCCGTGACGAGCGAGTTGGCCCCGCCGCCGAACGTGGGCGCGAGGATCGTTCCCTTGTCATTGATCACATAGACATCGCTTTGACCCTGGTGCGTGCGAAGCTGGTTGATCTCCTGCTCGAAGTCTGAGTAGTCGGCAGCGAACAGGTGAGCAGGCAGGCCGAGGCGCGAGAAGCGCGGGTCGTCACGGTCGAACCCGCACTTGAAGTCGCAGGCCACGGGTGTGAGCCGACCATTCTTGTCCTCGCGCATGCGGATCGGATTCAGCTCGAGCGTCGTCATGCCGAAGTCGTGAAAGAGCTCCCAGAGCTTCGGCAATTGCTGCACGAGTGGGGAAATGATCTCGCGCGGCGCGCCGATCTCGCTCAGCGCATTCGCGACGACGAACGCCTTCAGGCCGGTCAATGCATCAAAGGGCACCATTGCGACGTGCTTTGGATCGACCTCTTCGATGTCCATGCCACCCGCGTGCGACAGCGTCATGGTGGGAGCGCGAAAGCGGGTGGAATCGGTGATCGAGAAGTAGACTTCATGTTTGGCCGGTACGCCTGCTTCGAACGTGACGCCGTTCGCCTTGGCCCTCACATGACCCACGACGTGCTCGGCGAAGTACAGCCGCTCTTTCTCGGCGAGCGCCGTCTTGAGATCTGTCGCGCGCCCGAGCAACCCGGCCTTGCCCTTCTTGCCCACGCCGCCCTTGAATACCGGCTTGATAAAGACCTGCCCGTGGCGGTCGATCAGCGACTTTATCTCCTCTTCGCTGGCGCTCGGCCCCAGCACTTCGCTAGCCGGGAATCCGACGAATTGCAATAGGCGCGCGCCGTGCAACATTCCGGTGATCTGCATATGAGTGTCTCCTGAAATTCAAGGCAATGACGATTGAAGCAGGTACTGAGTTCGCGTAGCTCGCTGCGCAAGGCGCGAAATGCTCGTCTGCCGTGGACTCGCTTGAAAGCGGCGGCAGGATTCACAACGCGAGGTGGGTCATGCGAGATCGGCATCGGCTACCGTTGGCGGCACCCGTGACCGGGTTGCACTGGAATGCGGCGAAACGCTGTTGTGCGTTTCGCGCCTGTCTCCGATGCGTTCTCTGTCGACGCGTTTATGAAGTTCTTGAGCATCGATATTTGCTCAAGACGCCCCGAACGAGAAGTGCAATTTTTTGAAGCATTGATGTTCAACGGTTATCAATATCGTCGAACGCCGTTACGTTGTGGCGACAAGTGCTGCTTTCATGGTGGGCCTCACGGCGATGTTCAGGATTGCGCAGGGAACTGGCCGAGCTGAAGGAACACCGGTCGACTTCGCAACTCAACCCAGTCGCACGCGGCCAGCTTTACCGTCGGCATCGCTGGGTGCAACTTTCTTGATGTCACTTCCGACCCACCGCTCTTCAGAAGATTTCAGATGCGATCGCATCGCCGCTTCTGCAGCAATAGGGTCGCCTGCTTGCAGTGCATGCAGAACATTTTCGTGCTCCTCAACCGCAGCCATCCATGTGGCCGTATTTTCGACGAGTTCGCTAATCCTCGCCCCGATCGGATCGCGCCTCGCGTCAAACAGATCGGCCACATACCGGCTCAACACCGTATTGCCGGCC
The DNA here is from genome assembly GCF_050436205.1 of Paraburkholderia sp. MM5496-R1. NCBI lineage: Bacteria > Pseudomonadati > Pseudomonadota > Betaproteobacteria > Burkholderiales > Burkholderiaceae > Paraburkholderia > Paraburkholderia sp. MM5496-R1. Next base: position 154,628 of record NZ_JBNDLT010000003.1, on the reverse strand, counting down.
GTTTCCGCGATGATCAGGTGGAATTGCCGGTCCGGTTCCACAGGAGATTTGCCGGCAGAGGCGAGGCGATGCATCGCATCCACGCTGCGCCGCAACCGGTCCAGAGAGCCGGTCGTAAGCCGCGTGCTGGCGAGCACGACGAGGCTGCCTTCGATGACGGCCCGGGCCTGCATGATTTCCGTCGGACTTTCGCCTAATACAGCCAGTGACCCTTCACGTTCGTTTGCGGTTTCGAGCACATAGACGCCCGAACCCATGCGGGTCTCGACGCTGCCGCCGATTTCCAGTGCGATCAACGCCTCGCGCAGAGACGGGCGCGAAACACCCAGTTGCTGCGACAGCTCGCGCTCCGGCGGCAGTCTCGACCCCGGCGGGAAATCCCCTCCGTGGATGAGGCCGCGAATCTGGTCGGCGACTAATTGGTAAAGCCGCTTTGGCTCGGTCTGTTTCATTTTGCTGCCGGAAGGATAAATGGCCCGGGTCGTCCGTCGACCAGCGATCAAAGTCTACCACGCAAGCCTGACAAGGTTTTCAGCGCATTTTGCAGGAACAGTGCGGGTTTGCCCTTGGTAAGGCCGGAAGAAGTATCTTGCAAATTGGCTTGACCAAAATCGCCGTTTATTCTTTAATCTGCATCAGATTGGCCTGACCGGCGGCAGCGCCTCTACACAAAAGAAGGAGACAGGTGTGACAGATCTGAGCACTGACCTGGCCCCGCGCGTGGTGGACGGCTTCGCTTCGAAGGAACCCCCGGAGCTATTGAAACTGAGCGGGCTGGGCAAGCGGTTTCCCGGTGTCGTTGCACTGGAGGACGTGCACTTCGAATTGCGCCGCGGCGAAGTACACGCGATTTGTGGCGAAAACGGCGCCGGCAAGTCAACCCTGATGAAAATCGTCAGCGGGCAATACCGGCCGGATGCCGGCACGATCGTTTTTCGCGGCATGCAAAGGCGGTTCGCGTCCTCACTCGAGGCACAGGAAGCAGGCATTGCGATCATTCACCAGGAACTGAACCTGGTGCCGCACCTGTCGATTGCGGAAAACATCTACCTGGCACGCGAGCCCAAACGCGGGCCGTTCATCGATCGCGCACGACTGAATGGGAACGCCCAGCGCGCGCTCGCCCGCATTGGATTGTCGTTGCCGCCCACGAGGCTGGTGGGGACGCTGTCGATCGCCCAGCAACAGATGGTCGAAATCGCCAAGGCGCTCTCGCTCGACGCCCAGGTGCTGATCATGGACGAACCCACTTCGTCGCTCACGGAATCCGAAACCATGCACCTGTTCCGGATCATCAAGGAGTTGCGCGAGAGCGGGGTCGGCATTGTCTACATCTCTCATCGTCTCGACGAAATGAAGCAGATTGTCGATCGCGTGACGGTGCTGCGCGACGGACACCACATTTCAACCGACGATTTCGCGGCGACCAGCATGGATGAAATCGTTGCGCGAATGGTCGGCCGGGCGCTGAACGATGCGTACCCGCCGCGCCGCTCGGTCCCGACGCAGGACGTGCTGCTGCGTGTCGACAATCTGTCGCGCGCACCGGCATTTGGGCCGGTTTCGTTCGAACTGAGGCGAGGCGAGATTCTCGGCTTTGCCGGTTTGATGGGCGCAGGCCGGACCGAAGTGGCACGGGCGATTTTCGGCGCTGACCAACCGGACGGCGGCGAGATTCATATCGGGAGCGAGCGCGTCTCGATCCGCTCGCCTATCGATGCGATTCACCACGGTATCGCGTATCTGTCGGAAGACCGCAAGAGCGACGGTCTCGCGCTGAAGATGCCGGTCGCGACCAACATCACGCTGGCCAATATCGAGGCGGTGTCGGGTCGCGCCGGCTTCATTCGTTTCGCCGAAGAAGCGGCCATCGCACAGCGTTACGTCGAAACGCTCGGGATCCGCACGCCGACGGTCCATCAACTCACGCGCAACCTGTCCGGCGGCAATCAGCAGAAGGTTGTGATCGGCAAATGGCTGTTTCGCAAATCGAAGATTCTGTTTTTCGACGAGCCCACGCGCGGGATCGATGTCGGCGCGAAATACGCGATCTACACGCTGATGGACCAGCTCGCCGCGCAGGGCATCGGCGTTGTGCTGATCAGTTCGGAATTGCCTGAAATTCTCGGCATGTCCGATCGCGTCGCGGTATTCCACGAAGGCCGGATCGCCACGATCCTGGAGACGCGCCACACCAATCAGGAAGAAATCATGCACTTCGCATCGGGACGAAATCATGCTTGAAATAACATCCGAACAGGCCACTACTGTCGACACCAGTGCGAAGCTCCGGCGTCGCGACCTGATTCAGAAATTTGCCGCGCTTGGCAGTCTGATCATGCTGGTGGCCGTCTTTTCATTGACCAGTTCCGCTTTCTTCTCGGTCGACAATGGCATGACAGTGGCCTTGCAGGTGACGTCGATTGCCTATCTCGGCGTGGCGGCAACCTGCGTGATCATTACGGGCGGAATCGACCTGTCCGTGGGTTCCGTACTCGCGCTGTCCGGTGTGGTCGCCGCGTTGCTCGTCAAGGCTGGCGTGCCGATTCCTCTCGGCATGCTCGGCGGCATCGTGGTGGGCGGCCTGTGCGGATTCGTTAATGGCCTGTGCGTCACGCGTATGGGTCTGCCGCCTTTTATCGCCACGCTCGGCATGATGCTGGTCGCGCGTGGTCTCGCGCTTCAGATCACTGGCGCGCGCCCGGTTTCGGGACTCGGCGACGCGTTCGGCGAACTCGGAAACGGCGCATTGTTCCGCATCTCGCATATCGGTGCAGACGGGTTCCCCGATACGGTATTTCCGGGGATCCCGTATCCGGTGATCATCATGGTCGTGCTGGCGGTGGCCGTGTCGATCATGCTGACGCGCACCTCGCTTGGCCGCCACATCTACGCAGTCGGATCGAATGCCGAAGCCGCGCGGCTCTCCGGCGTCAATGTCCGCCGCGTCACCTTGTTTACCTATGTGCTGTCCGGCGTGCTCGCCGGTCTGACGGGCTGCGTGCTGATGTCGCGCCTCGTCACGGCGCAACCAAACGAAGGCGTCATGTACGAGCTCGATGCGATCGCCAGCGCCGTGATTGGCGGGACGTCCCTGATGGGCGGTGTAGGCACGATCTCCGGTACGGCCATCGGTGCGTTTGTGATCGGCGTGCTGCGCAATGGCCTGAACATGAACGGCGTATCGAGTTTCATCCAGCAAATCATCATCGGACTGGTCATTCTCGGCACGGTCTGGATCGACCAGGTCAGAAACCGTCGATGAAGCACATCGAATGATGCTATTCGAGAAGTCCAACAAAGCAGTGCAATCACCAACCCAAGGAGTGAGACATGAGAAAGATGTATCTGGCATTGGCCGCCGCACTTTTGACCGCAGTGACGGCGCACGCGAATGCGGCGAGCGGAGAGATCGCCGTGATCGTCAAGACGGCCAACTCGAATTATTGGCAGAACGTGCAAAAGGGCGCAACAGAGGGCATGAAAGGGCTGAACGGCTACACGATGACGTTTCAGGGACCGGCGACCGAGTCAGCCGTGGCGGACGAGGTCAATATGGTCGAGAACGCGGTGAACCGGCATGTCGCGGCGATCGTGCTCGCGCCGTCCGATCCCGACGCACTGATCCCGGCAATGAAGAAGGCTTGGGAGGCAAAAATTCCGGTCGTCCTGATCGATTCGCTCGTGTCCGATTCCGGCAAGCAGTATTACCAGTCGTTTCTCTCGACCGATAACGTCAAGGCCGGTGAGTTGTGCGCGAAAGCGATGATCGACCGTGTCGGACAGACGGGGAAAGTCGCTGTGATGTCGTACGTCGCCGGCGCGGGTTCCGAGATTGGCCGCGTGGGTGGGTTCCGGAAGTATCTCGCGCAGCACTCGAAGCTGCAGATTGTCGGACCGTTCTACTCGCAGTCGCAGATGGCGACCGCGCTCAATCAGACCACCGACGTGCTGTCGGCCAATCCGGATCTGAAGGGCATCTTCGGTGCAAATGAACCGACTGCTGTGGGAATGGGGCGCGCGTTGGCGCAGTCCGGGAAAGCCGGCAAGGTCGTCGCGATCGGCTTTGACGGCAACCAGGACCTCCAGGGCTTCATCAAGGACGGAACCATCCAGGCCATCGCTGTCCAGGGCTCGTATCAGATGGGCTACAAGGGTGTCAAAACGGCGGTGGATGTCATCGAACACAAGCCGGTTACGAAGCAACTGGATACCGGTGTCGTGATGGTCGAGAAGGACAACATCGATCAGCCCGCCGCGAAGAATGTGTTGTATTGAAGCGCGATGCGGACGACGCCAGACGGCGTTGTCCGCCCTTGAGTCCAGCGCTACTCAAGACGCGCTGTGAAGCGTTAAACATCCGGCAATGAATCCCTGGGAACGGAATTCCTGATGAAAGCAAGTGATCTGCGTGAGGTGTCGCGTGCCGGGGTGCAACTGAGCGCACTGGGTATGGGCTGTTCGCAACTTGGCGGCTTGTATCGCACGATGCCGCCGAAACAGGCGCGCGCGCTGATGGATGAAGCATGGTCGCTCGGTCTGCGCTATTTCGACACTGCGCCGTTCTACGGGTACACGCTTTCGGAACGCCGCGTGGGCAACGCGTTGTCAGCGCGGCCACGCGACGAATTCGTGCTGAGTACGAAAGTCGGCAGGCTTCTTCGGCCGGATCCGACTGTTCAATGCGGCGACGACGGCTGGGCTGAGCCGCTTCCTTTCCGGCCGCACTACGACTACAGCTTCGACGGCGTCATGCGGTCTTTCGAAGACAGCCAGCAGCGTCTCGGTATTGCGCAGATCGATCTGCTGTATGTGCACGACATCGGTCGAATGACACATGGGGATGCAAACGTCGAATTCTGGAAACAGCTTACAGAAGGGGGCGGTTTCCGCGCGCTCGACACGCTGCGCAACGCGGGGGTGGTCAAAGCCATCGGCCTCGGCGTGAACGAGTGGCAGGTCGCGCATGAAGCCATGCAGGAATTACAACTCGATGTGACGTTACTGGCGGGCCGCTATACCCTCCTCGAGCAGGATTGTCTCGCGCCGTTTCTCGACAATTGCGTACGGTATGGGAATTCGATCGTGGTCGGCGGTGTGTTCAATTCTGGCGTGCTGGCAGGTAACGGCAAGTTCAATTACGGGGACGCCCCCGCCGGTGTCGTGTCGCGCGTCAACCGGCTGGCTGAGGTTTGCCGCGAATTCGAGGTTCCGCTACCCGCCGCGGCACTGCAGTTTCCGCTTGCGCATCCTGCGGTTGTGTCGTGCGTGGTGGGCGCGCGCAGTGTCGAACAACTCCAGCAGAACGTCGCGTGGTTTGAGCAGGCGCTGCCAGCCGGATTGTGGCAGGAACTGAAGTCGGACGGTCTGATCGCGGACACCGCACCTGTGCCCGAGGTGGTCGAGTGAGCCTGTGTATCGACGCACATCACCATTAATAGGGAGAATGTAGTGCAACGAATGGGAATGGTCATCGGTATCGATCCGCAGCACATCGACGAATACAAACGCTTGCATGCGCAGGTGTGGCCGACGGTGCTCGATCGCCTGAAACGCTCGAATGTCACCCGCTACTCGATTTTCCTGCGGGAGCCCGAGAACCTGTTGTTTGGTTACTGGGAATACGTCGGAACCGACTATGAAAGCGATATGGCCGAGATTGCGAGCGACCCGGAAACACAACGTTGGTGGAGCCTGTGCAGCCCGTGCCAGAAACCGTTGGTGAGTCGTGCGCCGTCGGAACACTGGGCACGGATGGAAGAGGTCTTTTACCTCGAATAGCGTTGTCTCGACACGGCACTCGTTTGACCTCGCCATGAAGAAACAAATTAACCGGGCTCGCATCGAAACCGCACTATGGCTTCGCGGGTTCTGTAGCTGAAAAAGGAAACCTCATGCTCACTATTATTTGTGAAACTCCCGGCGTACTACGCGCTGAGACGCGCTCACGGCCGCCGCGCGATCGCGGCGAAGTGTTGCTGCGCGTGCGACGCGTCGGCGTATGCGGCACCGACCTGCACATCTTTACCGGCAATCAGCCATTTCTCGCCTACCCCCGCGTGATGGGACACGAACTGTCGGGCACGGTCGAAGAAGCCGACACGGATTCCGGCCTGGACGCCGGCGACCCGGTCTACGTGATGCCCTACCTGTCATGCGGTCAGTGCATTGCCTGCAGGAACGGAAAAACGAACTGCTGCGTGAACATTCAGGTATTGGGCGTGCATCGTGATGGCGCATTGACGGAGTATCTGAGTTTGCCGCGTCAGTTCGTTCACAAGGCTGAAGGAATCACGCTCGATCAGGCGGCAATGATCGAGTTTCTCGCCATTGGCGCGCACGCGGTTCGTCGCGCGGACGTTCAGGCGGGACAGCGCGTGCTGGTAGTCGGTGCAGGTCCGATCGGTATGGCCGCAATGATCTTTTCGCGTCTGCGCGGGGCCACGGTGACGGCGCTCGATACACGGCTCGATCGTCTCACATTCTGCGCTGAGAAAATTGAAGTGGCGGCTACTGTGCAAATCGGTGATACCGACGTCGACGAGCTGGCGAAACTCACCGGCGGCGAATTCTTCGATGTGGTCTTCGATGCGACGGGTAATCCGGCTGCCATGGAGCGCGGCTTTGAGTTTATTGCGCACGGCGGGAAATACGTGTTGATTTCCGTGGTGAGAGACAAGATCACTTTCTCCGATCCGGAGTTCCACAAGCGCGAAGCCACCTTGATCGGAAGCCGCAATGCGACTGCGGAAGATTTCGAAACTGTTCTCAGGGCCATGCGTGCCGGTCAGGTGCCCGATGCGGCACTCAACACGCACCGGATGAAGCTTGCCGATGTTCCTGCCGAATTTTCGAAATTGCTCGAACCGTCCGAAGGTGTAGTGAAAGCCATCATCGAATGCTGACTCTGACGCATATCGGATATTTGCCATGAGCCAGCCAATTCTCCAGTTCGGCACTAGCCGCTTTCTTCAGGCGCATGTCGACCTGTTTGTTTCGGAAGCCATGACGCGGGGTGCCGCGCTCGGTGGCATTACAGTCGTGCAGACCACCAGCAGCCAGTCCAGTCAGAAGCGTATTGCAGCGCTGGCAGAGGGCGGGCGATATCCGGTACGGGTTCGAGGCATGCGTCACGGCGTGCTGGTGGACGAGATGCTGAGCGGCGACGCGGTGCGCGCAGCATGGCACGCCGAGTCTCATTGGGCACAAGTGCGAGACGCCGTGGCAGAGCACGTCGAAGTGATTGTTTCCAATACGGGAGACAGGGGATTCCGGCTCGATGACCGAGATACCGCGACGCTCGTGAATCATCCGGAGCGCGTGCCACAGAGCTTTCCGGCCAAGCTGCTGGTGTTGCTTCATGCCCGTTGGGAACGAAACCCTGATGCGCCGCTCTCCCTTTTTCCATGCGAACTCGTGGTCAATAACGGCGATACGTTGCGCGAACTTGTCGTGACTCTCGCGGTAAAGTGGCGGCTGCCGGAGCCGTTCACTACCTACCTTCGAACGCGTTGCATATGGGCCAATTCGCTCGTTGACCGCATCGTTTCTCAGGCGATCGAACCGGTGGGCGCCGTTGCCGAACCGTATGCGCTCTGGGCGATTGAGCAGCAGCCGGGGCTGGTTCTACCCTGCACTCATGAAAACATCGTTTTGACTGACGATCTGCAGCACTTCGAGCGCCTGAAGTTGTTCCTGCTCAATCTCGGTCACAGCTATCTGGCGCAGCGGTGGCTAGAGGACCGCAGACCGGTTGACGAGACCGTATGTCAGGCAATGAACGACCCGATACTACGCGCCAGCCTGGAAACTGTCTGGGCGGAAGATGTGCTCCCGACATTTGCGGTCCTCGGTCAGCGCGAGCAGGCTCTCGCCTATCTCGTCGAGTTACGCGAGCGCCTACTCAATCCGTTTCTTGAGCACCGGATAGCGGACATCGCGCAGAATCACACAGAGAAATTGCAGCGGCGTTTTCTGCCGCTCGTGCAACTTGCCGACAAACTTGGCGTGAAGCCTGGACCGCTGCGAATACGAGCGATGCTGGAGCGCGTCGCATGTCGTTTGCCTTGACGTTCTTCACGTCCTCATAGATGTACGACGCGATTATCGACCGGTCCCGCGTTACATTTCCGACGTCGGCCCTCGTAACGCGGCGTCCGACGGACTGGATGTTGTCGACTGCACGAAAGAGCTGAAGTCGTTCGACGAGTCGGCGGCGCTCGTCGGCAATCTCGATCTGGTCATTACCGTATGCACGTCGGTTGCTCATCTGTCGGGCGCGCTCGGTGTGCCGACACGGCTGCTGCTCGACGTCGACCCGCATTGGGTGTGGATGCTCGGGCGCGACGACAGCCCGTAACATCACGGCGCGCTTTTCAAAACCGATTCCCAGCGCAAATTCGGGAATAATCGGACGCCCAATAAAAAGCAAACGTTTGACTGACCGTATTTAACATTTTAAACGCTTAACTTTGCGCTGAAATGGCCGATATATAGATTGGAATTATTTGGGTCCACGCATTAAGTTCCGCTGTACAATACGCGCCGCTTACACGCTGGTACCGCAGCGGCGGGGCCCTCGGTTGCCTTGGCTGAAAAATAAGGCCTGGGCGCGGCTCTCCTGAAGAGGTCTCTAGAGGGCGAGTGTATCAACGGTGCCGCCTCACGATTTGGGAATTATTATGGCGGACGCAATAATGTAACGGAAATAATGGTTATCCTTATTCCTAAGTAAAAATTACAGCAGATTGCCCGACCGGTACGCGGTGCAGTCTGCAACAAACAATATGGGCAGTTCGACGGGGATGGCGTATGAGCAGTGCATCAGACATTTCGAATCTCTTCCAGATGTTGGGCGTGAGCCCGTCGCATTATCAAGAAATAGAAAGAATCGAGCAGGGGCAAGGTTCGCGTGGGCGTTGGTCCATGCAGACCACGTCGTCGCCAGGGGACACGACCCGGGACGACTCGGCTCGCGAGGCTGAAGCCGTTCTTCCCACCGATGTGACTGAAGTGGCCCCCGCCGCGCCGCCGCAGTTGATTGCGCCAGCCGTCCCCGCTGCCGTGTCCGGATCTCTTCCGGTATTGCAAGCCGCCCCCGAACAGCCGGTCCTTCAGTTCAATCCCGAACCTGTCACCGCTCCTCAACAGCCGGACTCTCTGAGCGCCGTGTTTGCGCGCCTGCGGGAACGGAGTGAGCCTCAAGAAGGTGTTCCGCAACGCCAGACGTCATGAACTTCGTCACAGTCTTTTCCGTCAATGACGGCCTGGTTAAAACCACGGTGGCCGCGAACCAGCGCGTCGTGCCGAACCGGCGCACGCGCTAGAAGACCTTTCCATGGCACAGATCAAACGCAGGCTGAGCAAGACGGAGCCGCGGCGGCAAACGCGCAACACGGACCAGAGTGACGATGCCGGAAGTTGGGACGACAAACTTCTGGAAGCGGGGACACGGCTATGGGCGTCGAACTGGCTGCGGCTGGCAGTGACGCTATTGGCCGCGCTGTTGTTCACTTCTGCCATGACGGTCAATCTGGCCGCGTCGAAGCAATGGACGTTTGGCATCCTTTGCATGGTCGTCGCGGTTCTGCTGAACCGCATTCGCGGCAGGATCATCACGGTGTCCCTGGTGGCATTGTCGGTGTTTGTGTCCTTGCGCTACCTGTACTGGCGCCTGACGCAGACGCTGTCCTTTACCACCTCGCTCGACATGACCTTCGGCTGCCTTCTGCTGCTGGCCGAAGGGTACGCGGTGCTCATGCTGTTGTGCAGCTACTTTCAGACGCTCTGGCCTTTGCATCGCCGGCCTGCGCGATTGCCGGCCGATAGCTCGGCGTGGCCGACGGTGGATGTGTACATTCCCACGTTCAATGAGCCGCTGCAGGTCGTGCGGCAGTCGGTGCTGGCCGCCACGCTGCTCGACTGGCCGGCCGACAAGCTGCGCGTGTATGTGCTGGACGACGGCCGTCGTGACGAATTCCGGCAATTCTGCGAGCAGGCTGGCGTGGATTATCTGACCCGGCCGGACAACGCGCATGCCAAAGCAGGCAATCTCAACGCGGCACTCTCCAGGACGAGCGGCGAGTACATCGCAGTGTTCGACTGCGATCACGTCACCACGCGCTCGTTCCTGCAGGTCTGCATGGGTTGGTTCCTGAAAGATCCGAAGATGGCCATGGTGCAGACGCCGCACGTCTTCTACTCGCCCGATCCGTTCGAGCGCAACCTCGAAACCTTCCGCAAGGTGCCCAACGAGGGTGACCTGTTTTACGGCGTGCTGCAAAACGGCAACGACTTGTGGAATGCCGCTTTTTTCTGCGGTTCCTGCGCGGTGCTGCGGCGTTCGGCGCTGGAGGATGTAGGCGGCGTGGCGACGGAAAGTGTCACGGAAGATGCGCTCACCGCGCTCAAGATGAGCACGAGGGGCTACAACACGGCCTATCTCGCCATCCCTCAGGCAGCGGGTCTCGCCACCGAGAGTCTGGGGCGTCACGTCGGTCAGCGCATACGCTGGGCACGAGGCATGGCGGAAATATTCCGTCGCTTCAACCCGCTGTTGATCGCGGGGCTAACACTGCCTCAGCGTCTGTGTTACCTGAGCGCGATGATGCACTTTTTCTTCGGCTTGCCGCGCATCGTGTTTCTGATCACACCGATGGCGTATCTGTTCTTTGGCGCGCACGTCTTTCATGCTTCCGCGCTGATGGTGCTGGCCTATGTCGTGCCGCACCTCGTCATTTCGAGCCTCGGCGCCTCGCGCATTCAAGGGCGTTTCCGACATTCGTTCTGGAGCGAAGTCTACGAAACGGTACTGGCCTGGTACGTGATTCTGCCCGCGTTGCAAGCCGTACTCTTTCCAGGCAGCAAAGGCTTCAACGTGACGTCCAAGGGCGGGGTGATCCGTCAGTCCTTCCTGGACTGGGCGATGGCCCGGCCCTACATCGTTCTGCTGCTCATCAATCTGACCGGATTCATGGTGGGTGTCGCAGGTCTGATCCGCAGTCCGGGCTGGCCCGAAGCGACGAGCATTCTGTTCAACCTGGTATGGGTAACCTACAACATCATGAACCTCAGCGCGGCCGCGGGCGTAGCGAGCGAATCGAGACAGTTGCGTCTCGCTCCGCGGGTCCAGATCGAACTGCCGGCCGCCGTGATTCACGCCGACGGAACTCGCATCGACTGTCAGACCAGCGACTATTCGCACGGTGGTCTGGGGCTGGTGCTGCCTGAGGGCGCACCGTTGCCGGAGCACGGCGATCGCATCACGGTGGCGGTGTTGCGCGACGACTACGAGGACGTTTTCCCGGCCGAAGTGCAGGTGTGCCGCGGACGCACCATCGGCGTGAGTTTTCCGACCCTGACGATCGCTCAGGAGCGCGCCTGGATAGGGGCGACGTTTTCGCGCGCCGACAGTTGGATCGCCTCATGGGGCAGCTATCGTCCCGACAGGCCGCTGCGAAGCCTGTTTGAGGTGCTCGGCGTCGGCATGCGCGGCTTCGGGGAGTTGTTCCGGCATCTGTTCCTGGGTGGGCGTGAGCGCCTTGGCCGTTCGTCCGCAGACCCGGCAAGCGACTTGGGAACAAAGCAATCGTGAGTGTCGGCTACCTGTCGCTTTTGCGCTCCTTGACGAGCGCGCGCCGGTTGGGCGCGGTGTTGTGTTCGGTCCTGTTGCTCGGAGCGGGCGACGTGCTGGCCGCGACGGTGCCCGCGTCGGCTGTCCCGGTCGATGCCGTGCGGCAAAGCCCGCACCCGGAACTCAGCGCGGCGGCGCCGGCCGACGCGTATACCTACCGGATCCCGCTGCTGCGGCAAAACGCGGAACAGGGATTGACCTTGCTCGGCGAGGATGCCTATGCGGGCATGGACTTCGGTTTGCGCCGCGACGAGCGCGTAGTCAGCGCGCGGCTCGTGCTGGACTACAGTTACTCGTCCACCTTGCTGCCTACGCTCTCACATCTCAAGGTGTTGCTCAACAGCGTTGTGGGGGCGACCGTAGCGTTGCCCGAACCGGCGCCGCGGACGCCGGCGCATATCAGTGTGGATCTGCCGGTGTCGCTGCTGTCCGGGTTCAACCAGCTCACCCTCGAGTTGATCGCGCATAGCAAGGCGAGCGATCAGGGCAACAATCCGCTGAGTTCCGACCTGTGGCTGAAGCCCGGGCCGGACAGTGCGCTGGAACTGACCGTGGTTCCGGCGACCCTGTTTAGTGACCTGTCGCAACTGCCCGCGCCGTTCCTCGACGTGCGCGATGTGCGCAGGGTGGAGCTGCCCGTCGTGCTGCCGCAAGCGCCTCGCGCGCAGCGCCTCGAATCGGCCGGTATCGTGACCTCGTGGCTGGGTGCGCAGGCGGGCTATCGCGGTGCGCACTTCTCCGCGAGCCTGGGTGCGATACCCGCGCACGGACATGCGGTGGTGCTCGCGCTGCCGGGCGAGGTGCCGGGCTTGACCCTGCCTGCGGTGGAAGGGCCGATGCTGGCCATCGTGCCCAACCCCAATGACGCTAACGGCAAGCTGCTGCTGGTCATGGGCCGCAACGACGCGCAGATCCGCGAGGCCGCGACCGCGCTGGTGCTTGGCGCAAAGACGCTGTCGGGCTCTCTGGTCAAGATCGACGCCCCGGTTTCCGTTGTGCCGCGCAAGCCTTATGACGCACCCAACTGGCTGCCGGGCGACCGCCCGGTGCAGTTGGGCGAGATGCTAGCGGTGGACCGCTTGACGGTGCAGGGCTTTCGCCCTGGGGCGATCAATGTGGACCTGCGTCTGCCGCCGGGTCTGTTCGGTTTTGACAACAGCGGCGCGGTGCTGAACCTGCATTACCGTTATACGGCCCGTCCGGAGTCAACGCGCTCGGAGCTCGGTGTGCTGGCCGGCAACACGCCCCTGCAGACCTTGCCGCTGACAGGCGACGCGTCGGACGGTGATGCGGTGATACGCGTTCCGACCTATCTGCTGCCGCCGTTGACGACGCTGCAATTCGACTATCGCTACGAGTCGGTGGCGCCGAAAGACCACGTCGAGGATGTGCCCGGCGGCCCGCTCCTGAGCGCCATCGATCCGACTTCGACGATCGACATTTCCCAACTGCCGCGTTACGCAGCCATGCCGGATCTGCGCGCCTTCGCAGACGCAGGCTTTCCGTTCACGCGGATGGCCGATCTGTCCGAGACGGCGGTGATCCTGCCCGCACAGCCGCTCGCTGGCGACTATTCCGCTTACCTGACGCTGATGGGCAGCATGGGTCAAACCACGGGTTATCCGGTGCTGGGCGTGACGGTGGGCGAGCCAGCGCAGGTTGACGCGCTGCGTCGCAAGGACCTGCTCGTGCTGGCGTCGGGCGATAACCAGCCCTTGCTCAAAGCATGGCGTGATGATCTGCCGCGCGGCTTCTTCGCTCCGGTTGCTTCATCGGACCGCTGGATCGCCGCGTGGTGGGAAAAGCTGACGGGTGGGCATGCGCAGGCTGAACGCGAGGCCGCCATCGCCGCACTGTATAGCAGCGACGACCATGACGGCATGTTGGCGGGACTCGAGTCGCCGCTGGCTCGCGGCCGCAGCGCGGTGGTCGTATCGGGCAATACGCCGGACGGTCTCGACGCTGTCGTGGACGTGCTGCAAGCCAACCGCTACCTCATCAGCAAGCGTCCGGACGACAAGATCAGCGGCAGCCTCGTGGTCGTGCATGACGGCACGCTCACCACGCTGAGCAACGATCAAAGCTATTTCATCGGGTCCTTGCCGCCTGGGCTCGCGCTCGAATGGTTCTTCGCGAGCCACATCCTGCTGCTGCTCGTGGCGACGCTCGCCAGCGTCGTGCTCATAGGTTTGCTCGGCGGCGTGTTTCTGCACCGGCGTGCCCTGAATCGATTAGACCTGGATATTCCCCAGACATCGCAACGTGAAGAAGGACGAAGAGGTTCTCATGTTTAGAAGACGGCCTGACATCTCCCGGGCACGCCTTGCGCGTTGCATGACTGCGCAACCAGTATGGCCGGCACTGTTGCTCGGTTGTATGTTTGTCACATCGACGCTAACCCAGGCCGCGCAACCAGCGGCGGCTGCCGCCGCTGCGCGGCAGGACGCGTCGGCTTCGGCCGGCGGCGCGGCCAACCCGTCCGCGCGGCCGGCAACGGCAGATAGCAACGCGGCGCCGCTGCAGTCCGCGCCGGACGCCGGAGCCGCTACCGCGGCTTCTTCGACGGTGACCTATTCGCTGCAGCAACTCGGCGCGCAATACGCGCTCAACCTGCGCGGCGTCGACGGCAGCAATACGCTGCCGGTCGGCGTGCGCGACGATCGGGTCGTCACAGGTGCGCGACTGAACCTGCGCTATGCCTATTCGCCGGCGCTGCTGCCCGATCTGTCGCACATCAATGTGCTGGTCAACGATCAGGTGGCGGCATCGATCGACGTGCCCAAAAACACGTCCGGCACCAACCTGCAGCGCACTATCACGCTGCCGCCGTATCTGTTCACCGCGAACAGCAAGCTGCGTCTGCAACTGATCGGCCACTACACCAACCAGTGCGAAGACCCGCTGCATTCGAGCCTGTGGGCCAACATCAGCAACGACAGTACGCTGAGCATCGACACCCAGCCGCTGGCGCAGGCCGGCGATCTGGCTCGCCTGCCGCGACCCTTCTTCGACGAGCACGATATTCGCCGGTTGAACCTGCCGTTCGTGTTCGCCGGCAATCCTGATACGGCCGCGCTGGAAGCGGCCGGCGCCGTGTCGTCGTGGTTCGGCGCATTGGCGAAATATCGCGGCGCGCAATTCCCGGTATCGATCTCTACCGTGCCTGCCAGGGGCAACGCGGTTGTCATCGTCGACAGCGCGGCGCAAGCGAGCCTGGCGGACTCGCCGCTGCAAGGTCCGACTCTCGCCGTCGTGACCAACCCCAACGATCCCAACGGCAAGCTGTTGCTGGTGATGGGCCGTGACGGCAAGGAACTCAAGCAGGCCGCCGACGCGCTGGTCACGGGCAGCCAGACGCTGTCGGGTTCGAGCGCGCTCATCACGCGGTTCGCCGAGCTCGCGCCGCGCAAGCCGTACGATGCGCCGCGCTGGCTGCGCACCGACCGTCCGATGTCGTTGGGCGAACTCGTCGATACCAAACAATTGCAGGTGTCGGGCTACAGCCCCGATCTGATCCGCATCAATATGCGCGTGCCGCCCGACCTGTTCGGCTGGCATGCACCCAACGTGCCGATCGACCTGCATTACCGCTATACGCCGCAGCCTTATATGGTCAATTCGTCGCTGCTGTTCAGCGTCAGTGACCAGTTCATGAAGTCGATTCCGCTGCTCTCGCTCGAACGGCTCGAGGGCGGCAGCAAGCTGCGGGGTGAAGTTTTGCCCGACAGCAGCCTGCCGCGCCAGGCGAAACTGGAAGTGCCGCTGGAGGCGCTGTTGCAGCCGAATACCCAGTTGCAGTTCCGCTACATGTACGACTACATCAAGCAGGGCGAGTGCCGGGACATCATCATCGACAACGTGCGCGGCGCGGTCGATCCCGAATCGACGATCGATCTGTCGCAGTATCCGCACTACATCGCCATGCCGAACCTGGCCTCGTTCGCCCAGGCGGGCTTCCCGTTCACGCGCATGGCCGACCTGTCCGGAACGGACGTCGTATTGGGCCCCAACGCGGGCACATCGGAATACAGCACGTATCTGGCGGTGATGGGCCGCATGGGCGATTCGACCGGCTATCCGGCGCGCGGCGTCACCGTGCTGCGCGGTCAGCGCATCGACGCGATGCCGTCCGACAAGGATCTGCTCGTGATCGCCTCGGGTGCGGATCAAGCCTGGCTCAAGGACTGGGCGCGGACCATGCCCGCAGCGTATGACCACAGCGCGCAGTTCGCCGTATCGGATCTGCCGGGTCGCGTGCTGGGCTGGTTCCATGCCAATCCGCGCCTCGACGCCGAACCCCGCCGCCTGTCGCTGGCCTGGTCGGGGCCGGGCGTGAGCGCCGTGCTCGCAGGCTTCGAATCGCCGAAGCAACCGGGCCGCAGCGTGGTCATGCTGGCCAGCAATCAGCCCGACGGCCTGACGGATGCGGTCTCCGCGTTGCTGGATGCGCCGAACTCGGGCAAGCAGCCCATCCAGGGAAGCCTCGTGTCGATCCGCGGCACGGAAGTCGATTCGCTCGTGAGCGAGCATACCTACTACGTCGGGCATCTCGGCGTCTGGCGCGGCCTCGACTGGTGGCTGGCTTCATTCGGCCTGTCGCTCGCGTGGGTGCTGAAGGCGCTGGGCATCATCGCGCTCGTGCTGATCGCGGTTGGTCTGTTTTCGTTCTTGCGGCGCCGCCAGGCCCGGCGTGACGCTGAAGCCCGTGAGCGGCTGCGGGCATCGCGGCAGCAACAATCATAATCAAGGAAAGTCATGGTAGTCAGACGCAGCCGCAACCGGGCCTGGATTCTCGGACTGATGGTCGCCTCGGTCGGCCACCCGGGCTGGGCGCTGGATGCTACGTCCAACATGCTGCTGGAACAGGGCCGCTACTGGCAAACGCATGACAAGCCCGATCTGGCCGCGCAGTCCTGGTCGAAACTGCTGCTGAGCGACCCGAAGCAGCCCGAGGCGCTGTATGGGATGGGCACGATCGCCGTCGGCAAGCAGCAGTTCGCGGCGGCGAACGGGTATCTGGCCAGACTTCGTGCGGCCGCGCCGGACAGCCGCTTCGTGCCGCTGCTCGAGCAGAGCTTGCGCCTCGCGGTCGAACCGGGTAAGTCCACCTTCGCCAAGGCGCGCCAGATGGCGCAAGACGCCGTCAACCAGAAGGATCAGGCCGCGTTGTTGGCGGCCATCGCCGAATATAACAAGGCCTTGGGCGGTAAAGCGCCGCAGGGCAGTGTGGCGCGAGAGTATTACAGCTATCTGGGCTATACGGATGGCGGTGTGGATCAGGCCATCCAGGGCCTCGAGCGCCTGAATGCGGAGACGCCGAACGATCCGAACACCATGTTGCCGCTGGCCCAGCATATGGTGCGCGACGAACAGGATCGCGCGGCGGGTGTCGCCCTTCTGGAAAAGCTTGCCGCTCGTCCGGACATCGGCGGCGAAGCGACCGAAGTCTGGCGCTCCGTGCTGACTTGGGTCACGCCCACGCCGAAAAACAGATCGTGGTTTGAAGACTATCTGAAGCTGCATCCGGACGACGACGAAATACGCCATCAGATGCTGGCGCCGCATCCGCTCGCACCGGCCGGTCCGGTCGTGGATGCACGACTGACACGCGGTTTCGCCGCGTTCAAGTCAGGCGACATCACCACGGCCGAGCAGTCCTTTTCCGTTGTGCTGCGTGACAAACCCGACAGCACGGATGCGCTGGGGGGACTGGGCCTCGTGCGCATGCAGCAAGGCGACCTGGCGCAGGCGCAGACGCTGCTGTCGCGGGCGGTGTCGCGTCCGGGCGCGGGCGCGAACTGGGCCAAGGCCCTCAATTCCGCGCGCTACTGGCTGCTGGTGAACCAGGCCGAGGGCGCGCAAAACGTGGGCGACTTCGCCGCCGCGCGACGCGAACTCGATCAGGCGCTGCGGCTGGATCCAGCCGAGCCGGGCGGGCGCAATGCGTCGGCCCGGTTGGATGCGGCGCAGGGCGATCTGACGCGTGCTGAAAAGGGCTACCGCGACGTGCTGGCGACAAGCCCCGATAACCGCGAGGCGGCGAGCGGCCTCATCGATATCCTGGCGCAGACGGGACGCGCCGATGAGGCCCAGAAGTTGATCGACGGCATGTCATCCGAGCAGAAGGTCGGCATCGGCGGGCTCGATCGGCTGCGCGCCGCCGTCGCCGCCGCTCGGGCCGATGCCGCCGCGCAGCGTGGCGATCTGAGCGCGGCCCGGCACATTCTGGAAGACGCCCAGCGCAGCGCGCCCGACAACCCGTGGATTCGTCTGGAACTGGCGCGCTACGATCTCAAACAGGGGCATGCCGACGAAGCGAAGCAACTCGTCGACGGCCTGCTCGTCACGAACCCGGACAATCCCGAAGCGCTCTATGCGAGCGCGCTGCTGGCCATGCAGATGGGCGACTGGACGCGCGCGCAGGACACGATGACGCGCATCTCCAACGCCTCGCGCACGCCGAACATGGTTGCGACGGCGCAGCAGATCGATTTTCAGATGGTCGTGGCGCAAGCCTCGCAAACGGCGCTCGAAGGCAATCTGGAGGATGCGCGCAGTATGCTGGCGCGGCTCGAACCCGCGGCGGGTCAAGACCCGGCCAAGGTGGGCGCGTTGACGCAGGCGTATGTCGACGCGGGCAATACGCCGCGCGCCATGAGCCTGATGCACGGGCTGATGCCTAACGGTCTGCAGGGCAGCGGACCGGATGTGCAACTGGCTTATCTGGGCCTGTTGCTCAAGACCGGCCAGTATGTCCAGGCCGGGCTCGCGATGCGCGAGTTGCAGGGCCGGACGCTGACCGCGGACCAGCGCCGGCAACTGGACGAACTGAACTACCTCTACACCGTGCGACTGGCTGACCAGCAACGTCAGCAAGGTGACCTCGCGCAGGCCTACGACACGCTGGCGCCGATCCTCGCGAAGCGGCCCAACGACAGCCTCGCCACGGCCGCGCTCGCGCGCATGTACGCCGCCGATGACAAGTATGACCAGGCACTGTCGCTTTACCAGAAGGCGCTCGTCAACGACCCCAACAATCCGGGTTTGCAACTGGGCGTCGCGATGGCGGCAGTGCAGGCCGGCAAGAACAGCGTTGCCGATGCGGCATTGAAAGAGGCCGTTGCGAAGGCGCCCAACGATCCCGACGTGCTGGCCGGCGCCGCGCGCATTTACGTCATGCAGGGCAAGACCCGCGAAGCACAGTCGCTGCTGGAATCCGCCATTGCCGCCAAGGAAAAGCGGCTCGGCGTGCAGGCGCAAGACGTCCACGTGGCGGGCAATCCCTTTGTCCACCACGACGACGCTCACCGTCGTCAGGACCGCCACCGTCGCCTGCCCGCTGCCGAAACGTTCGCCCCGCAACCCGCGGCGCCGGACAGCGTGCCGGCGAACCAGAAGCCTGGTTTCGGGCCCGCTGCTGCTCCGGCTGCTACCGCAGCGAGCGCGACTGCCTCGACCGTGACATCCACGGCTGCGCGCGAGCGCTCGTCCTCTGCTCCATCCGCTCTGCCAACCGTGGCGGGCACGCCGGTCGGCGGCCTGGCGCCGCAAGACACGGTCGCGGTGAGCGAGCCTCAGGACGGTTCGCCGTCGCTCGAGGAAATGCGTAATGAACTCAGCGACCTCCGTGCGCAGCGTTCACCGGAAGTCAGGGGTGGGCTGTTCGTCTCGTCGAACAACGCAGCACCCGGTACGGGTCAGTTGACGAGCGTGCAGCAAGCTCTGGAAGGGGTGCTGCCGGTCGACAACGGCAAGCTTTCCATTCGCGTCACGCCGGTTGAACTCGAGGGCGGCACGTTGGCTACCGACGTCTTCAGCGCCAGTCAGTTCGGCGGCGGCCCGGCCGCCACCCGGGCGCAGCAGGCCGGCAAGGTCGCCGCACCGGGCAAACAGACCGCCTACGGCGTCGGTCTGGGTCTCGGCTACGAGACTGGGAACTGGATGGCCGACATCGGCACCACGCCTTTGGGTTTCAAGTACACCAATGTCGTTGGCGGCGTGATGTTCAGGAACTCCATCGATGCCGGGCAGGGCAGTTGGTTCAACGTGGGCGTATCGCGCCGCGCCGTGACGGATAGCATCACGTCTTTTGCTGGCTCGACCGATTCGCGATCCGGCTTGAGCTGGGGCGGCGTGACTGCCACCGGCGTGCATGGTGCGATCGGCCTCGACAATCAGGACTACGGCGTCTACGGCTACGGTTCCGCGAAATACCTGGACGGCCATAACGTCCAGTCCAACGTCGGTGCCGAGGTCGGCGCCGGGACGTACTGGTACCTGCTGCGCACGCAGAACAGCATGCTGAGCGCGGGCGTGAACCTGAGCGGCATGATCTACGACCACAACGAAAACAACTTCACCTACGGCAACGGCGGCTACTTCAGCCCGCAGCGGTTCTATGCGTTCAACCTGCCGCTCACGTGGGCGCAGCGTTCGGAGCGCTGGACCTACAAGCTGCAAGCGGCCGTCGGTGTGCAGTACTACCACCAGGCCGGCTCGGCGTATTTCCCGACCGACAGCGGGTTGCAGGCCGCAGCAGTCTCAGCGGCTTCGACGATTGGCCTCGCCGACGGCGCGATCCATCCCGACCAGTCCTCGACCGGCTTCGGCTACAACCTGCTGGCCACGGCCGAATACCGCTTCACCAATCATCTGACTGGCGGAGCCTCGGTGGGCGCCAACAACGCGTCCAGCTACCGGCAGTGGGCGGCGGGCCTGTATCTGCGCTATACCCTTGCGCCGCAGACGAAGGCACTGGATATGCCGGTCATCCCTTACCAGTCGCATTACAGCGATCAGTAGCCCGCCATACTGATCGATCGGACATTGATTATTTTTCAGGAGTCGAAGAGTCATGCTTGCTTCCGTACTTGCTGGTCTCAGCATTCTCATAGTCGGCGATAGCCATCTGAGCGAACCCGGTTATCTCATCGATACGTTGCAGGATCAGTTGATCGCCGCTGGCGCGCAGGTGCATACCTACAGCGTCTGCGGCAGTATTCCCGGCGATTGGGTGAAGTCCGTGCCCGGCACATGCGGTGGCGCCGAGCGTAACGGCAAGGCGCCCCTGGTCATCGACCACAACGCGAAGACCCAACCCGTCGATCAATTGATCGCCGCGAACAAGGCCAAGCTCGTCATCATCGTCCAGGGCGACACGATCGGCGGATACGGCAAGGACGATTTCCCGAAGGCCTGGGCCTGGCAGCAGGTCACGGCGCTGACGCAAGACCTGGCCGCCAACGAGACGGCTTGCGTCTGGGTAGGGCCGGTCTGGGGCACGGAGGGCGGCAAGTATCAGAAGAGCTTCGCCCGTGTGAAGCAGCTGTCGTCTTTCCTCGCCGCCAATGTCGCGCCGTGTCAGTACATCGACTCGCTCACGTTTTCCAGGCCGGGCGAATGGGCGACGGTCGATGGTCAGCATTTGACGACGACCGGCTACAAGTACTGGGGCACGGACATCATGAAGGCACTGGTCAAGCTGCCTGTCGTTCCGCAGAAATGACGCGTCGGGCTTCGAGTTGCGCCTGCCCAGGTTTCCCGTTCGAGAAAAGAATGAAAAATTTCCTCTCCTCCCTGTTGTTGTCCGGCTTCGCTCTGTCCGGTCTCGGTTTGTCCGTGCAGCCGGCCATGGCCGCAGAAATTCCGCTATACCCGACCGGTCCCGCGGAGGACTCGTCGTTCGTGCGTTTTGTCGATGGCGGTTCGGGTCCGGTCGACGTGAGCGCGGT
The DNA here is from genome assembly GCF_050436205.1 of Paraburkholderia sp. MM5496-R1. NCBI lineage: Bacteria > Pseudomonadati > Pseudomonadota > Betaproteobacteria > Burkholderiales > Burkholderiaceae > Paraburkholderia > Paraburkholderia sp. MM5496-R1. The sequence continues at coordinate 133,265 of NZ_JBNDLT010000003.1, read as the reverse complement.
GGGGTCGAAAGCGCGTCTGACGCTCGACGCCGCGAACCCGGCCACTCACTTCCTTCCGATCGCCGCCGGCAAACCGGTGGCCGGCACACTGAGAGCCGGTAGCGCGCACCAGGACGTATCGGCGACGGTGCAGCCTGGCGAGTTCGTCAGCATCGTTGCGCTCGATGGCGCGGATAAAGCGGGTGGCCTGCATACGGTGACGGTCCGCGAAAAACCCGACGACTTCAATGCGCTCAAGGCTTCGGTGGCTTTCTACAACCTCGACGCTGGCTGCGCGGCACCCACGCTGAAAGTGCCGGGTCGCGACATCGTGCTGCTCGACGGCGTGGCTGTGGGACAAGCCAGGCGGCGCCAGGTCAACCCGGTCGCCCTCTCGGTGCAGCTGGTCTGCGGCGGCCAGCCTGTGGGGCAGCCGCTCAGCCTGGGTACGCTCGCGGCGGGGCAGCGTTATACGGTGTTGCTCGTGCCGGGCGGGGCGCATTCGCGCATCTTCATGGCGAACGACGCGGTGAGCCACTGATCGCATTTGCGCCTCCTCCTTGAAAGCGACGCCGCTTATCGCCGATTTCCGGCTGTTCCCCGTTTGTCATCTGGTTACGACGGGCAGAGCGGGGTTCGGTGTGTTTCGCGATGGCGCGTCGGTCCAGATATCTTTTTCGATTGAGAACGATGCATGGTTTTCGCGTCCCTCGAATTCCTGACGCTGTTTCTGCCGGCCTTTCTGGCGATCTACGTCGCGTTGCCCGCGCGATGGCGCAATGGCGTGCTGCTGTTTTGCAGCTGGCTTTTCTACGGCTGGTGGAGCCCGGTCTTTCTGCTGCTGTTCATCGCGCTGAACTTCTGGGGCTGGTTCGGCGGCATGGTCATAGACAGGGCGCCGAGCCAGCGTGCACGCGGCGGCTGGCTGGCCGTGTTCATCGTCGTCAACGTCCTGATATTGGGCTGGTACAAGTACGCCAACATCGTGGTCGATAGTCTCGACAGTGTGCTGGGGGCAGGCCATGCAGGGTCCATCCCCTGGCGACACGTCGTGCTGCCCATCGGGCTTTCGTTCATCGTGCTGCAATCCATCTCCTATCTGATCGACGTGCAGCGCGGCACGGTGGCGGCCGATCGCAGCATGATCCGTTACGGCGCCTATCAGGGGATGTTCGTGCATCTGATCGCGGGGCCGATCATTCGCTATGCGTGGGTGAGGCGCGAGCTGGTGTCGCGCGAGATCGACTGGGACGGTTTTGCAGCCGGCGCAAGGCGGCTCATGGTGGGCATGAGCATGAAGGTGCTGGTGGCCGACACACTCTCGCCGATGGTCGACGCGATCTTCTCGTTGCACGCGCCCACGCTGGCCGACGCCTGGCTGGGCTGCGGTTTCTACACGCTGCAGTTGTTCTTCGATTTCGCGGGCTACAGCGCCATGGCAATCGGGTTGGGGCAGATGCTGGGCTTTCGCTTTCCCGAGAACTTCAACCATCCGTACCTTGCCAGCAGCATTCAGGATTTCTGGCGCCGTTGGCACCTGTCGTTGTCGAGCTGGATACGCGATTACCTGTACATCCCGCTAGGCGGCAACCGCCGCGGTGAGTGGCAAGCCTGCCGCAATCTGTTGCTGACCATGGCGATCGCCGGCCTGTGGCACGGCGGCGATAGCTGGAACTTCCTGCTGTGGGGCCTCGCTCATGGCATCGCCCTGATGGTCGCGCGCCTCTGGCGCCGGTTCGACATGCCGACCATGCCGTCCTGGTTATCGCACGTGCTGACGCTGGTTTTCGTCATGCTCGCGTGGACACTGTTTCGCGCGGCGGGTTTCCCTGCCGCGCTCGCCATGTATCGCGGCCAGTTCGGTTTGAATGGCATCGGCCTGAGCGACGCGACGCTCGTGCTGCTGCGGCCCGTGCACGCTCTGGCTGCCGGGTTGGGCATCGTGTGCGTGCTGCTGCCGCTCTGGCAACAGCGTTGGGATCGCCTTCCCGACACGGCGCTGCGGCAGCTATGGCAGGCGGGGTGGCCGCTCGCGGGTTTTCTGTTGTCGTTCGGTCTGATCGTCGCGCGCGGCGCGGTGCCTTTCCTCTACTTCCAGTTCTGACGCCATGGAAGATCCCAAGCCGCTACCTCAATTACCCGCCTCGCGCGCCAGCAAGATCGCTGCCGTCATCCTGATGGTCTTCCTGTTCGCGGGCCTGCTTTCCAATCTCAGGTTCGCGTCGACGACCGAATCGGTGTTGCCTCATGCCGTGACCCGGGCCGGCATTCTGGACGGTACGGTATCGAAAGAACTCGCCAATCGCATGGCCGATACGCCGATCGCCGCCGACGCGGCGCGCGCGCAGCGTGCGCTGGGCTGGCTGACGCTGCACGATCTGGGGCCGCGCGTGCGGCAGGGCTGCCCGGGCTGGTTGTTCCTGCGCGACGAACTCAGCGTGTATGCCGATAGCGACAGTCATCTCGCCACGCGCGCGGACACGGTGGCCGCCGTGCAGCGCGAGCTGGCGAGGCACGGTATCGCGTTGCTGGTCGCCGTGGTGCCCGACAAGTCGCGTATCGAGCCGCAACATCTGTGCAGTCTGTATCGTCCGGTTTCGTTGGGTGCGCGTCTCGCTGACTGGACCTCGCGTCTGACCGCTGACGGCGTGCAGGTGCTGGATCTAAGTGCGGCGCTGCGTGGCGCGCCGGGCGGCGCTTTTTTTCGGACTGACACGCACTGGACCGAGGACGGCGCGGGTGCCGCGGCGCAGGCCGTGGCGCAGCGCATCCGTGCGATGGGGGTCCCGCTGGGTTCGAGTAAGCCCGACTATCGCGTCACGGACACGCCTCCCGGCCGGCGGCCCGGCGATCTTGTGCGTCTGGCCGGCCTGGATGATTTGCCGCCGTCCTGGCAGCCGAGGCCTGAGATTGCGGCCAGCCGTGACTACATTCCTCAGGCTCAGGCGGCCGCGTCAGCCGACGATCTGTTCGGCGATGCCGATCTGCCTGGCATCGCCGTGATCGGCACTTCTTATTCGACGACGTCCGATTTCGTGCCTCAGCTCGCTTTGGCACTCGGAACAGGCGTGGGTAATTTCGCACGCGAGGGCGGCAAGTTCGGCGGCTCGGCGCGCGCCTATTTCGCGAGTCCGGCTTATGCTCAGACACCGCCCAGGCTCGTCGTTTGGGAATTGGACGAACGGGATCTGCAGTCGCCGCTCGAAGCGGAAGATACGGTCGTCGTGCCGAAATCCAGCGCCATAGACTCACGGACTCCGCATGTCGAAGCCAGCACACTTTAACTGCCATAGCTTGATGGCGATGATGCTAGGGGCGGGCGCGCTGCTATACGCCGATCTGCCCATGGCTGCGCCGCTGCCGGTGACCATTACGGTGGATGCCGCGGCCAACCGGCATCCAATCAGCCCGCTCATCTATGGCTTGAACTTCGGGACGGCGGAAATCCTGCGGGATCTGCGCGTGCCGATCAACCGCTCGGGCGGCAACACCGCTTCGGCTTACAACTGGCGGGTCGACGCTCACAACACGGGCCAGGACTGGTTTTTCGAAAGCCTGCCGACCGATCCAAAAGACATCTACCAATATAACGACCGTTTCGCGGCGCTTACCCGTGACGGACACGCTTTACCGATGCTGACCATCCCGATGATCGGCAGGGTAGCGCGACTCGATAAGGACGGTAAGCCGCTCGTCAGTTTTTCGGTCAACAGGTACGGCAAGCAGCAGAGTGTCGACGCTCACGGCTTGTCTGACGCGGGCAACGGCATCGCACCCGACGGCACCCCTATCAGGAACGACCCGGACGATGCTTCGTTGCTGGACGATCCGCAGAGCCAGCAGGAGCGCGTCAGGCAACTCATGCGTGGATCCGGTAGTGCCGGCCCGGACGGTGTGCATTACTACCTGATGGACAATGAGCCGAGTCTGTGGCAACTCAACCATCGCGACATGCATCCCATCGGCGCCCATGCCAGCGAGGTAGCGAACAAGGTGATCGCCTATTCGCACGCCGTGAAGGCGGCAGACCCGGGCGCGCGGGTCGTGGCGCCGGAAGAGTGGGGTTGGACCGGGTATCGCTTTAGCGGCTTCGATCAGCAGTACTTCGCCGCGCACGGTCAGGGCAATCCGCCGGACCGGGAAAACGAAACGCGAGGCATGGATTACGTCCCATGGCTGCTCACGCAATGGAAGCAGGCCGGCCGCCCTGTCGACGTTTTCAGCCTGCACTTTTACCCACAGGGCGGAGAATTCAAGGAAAACCAGAATGCGGCCACGGCTGAAACGCCTGCCATCGAACTCGCCCGTAACCGCTCCACGCGCGACCTGTGGGATACGAGCTACGAGGATCCGACCTGGATCAATAGCGTGGTGGCCCTGATTCCGTTGATGCGGCGGTGGGTCGACAGCTATTACTACGCGGGTACGCCGATCGCGCTGACGGAATACAGTTGGGGCGGCGATACGACCATGAACGGCGCCACGGCCCAGGCCGACGTGCTGGGCATCTTTGGCCGGGAAGGGTTGGACATTGCCACGCGCTGGGGCACATTGAATCGGGACATGCCGGTCTACAAGGCGATCAAGCTCTATCGCAACTACGATGGCCAGGGCTCGGGCTTCGGCACCACCAGCATCGCCGACACGCAGCCCGACCCGGATCGGGTCTCGTCCTTTGCCGCCGTGCGTGATCACGACCGCGTCATGACCATCGTGGTGATCAACAAGCAGCTTGATCAACCGGCTGACGCCACCATTGCGATCAACAACTTTGATGTGATTCAAGGCAAAGCCCAGACCTGGCAACTCATGGACAATGCCATATCCCGTCTGCACGACACCGACTATGCGAGCGGCCAATTGCACCTTACTCTGCCGCCGAAAACCGTAACCTTGCTGGTTTTGCACGGCGCGGGCCGGCAATGACTCCGTTACTCGCATGCTGGTGCGGGCCAATTCTGCGTGTTCGGCAAACGCTCAATGATCGTCCGCGACGCGGCACGCGTGATCGAGCAGTCCTTCGGCCGTGCCGCTGCCGCCTTCGATGTCGATGCCGCTGTTGACGATCAGCCAGCCATCCCGAGCCGCGGACGGTCCCGCGCCGGTAACCAGGATGGTTTGCGTGGCCATCGTCGCCGGATCAGGATTGTCGCGGGCGACGATCCGGAACGGGTTGTCGGCGCCGCTCAGCGAGTTCACCCGCATGATCCTGTAGCGCTCGCCATCGAGCGTCTGCCAACGCCACTCGCCGGGCGTATCGTGAGCGTGATCGGCGAGCGCGGCGCTGACTTCACGCCGCATGCAATCGATGTGGATATGCAGCTGGTTTTGCGAGCGACGAGATTCGGAGTTGATTTCGAGGCCGAGCTGATCGTCGGGCAACTCGCGTTTGACCGCTTGCTGCACGTAATGACGCGAATGCCACGCGTCACGCCAGTAGTCCTTCGCATCGGGCGCGACGATCAGCGGACTTTCGATGCCGGTGATGCGATCGGTCGGCATCAGCAGAAACTGCGAGCGGCCGAGAATGTCCTTCAGGACGACGTAGCGTTTGTCGAGATCGACGACCGTGCATTGACCCGGTGTGCCCGTGGCCTGCTGCGACGGCACGCAGCGGATGTCGACGATCTTCCACAGCGCGTTGGAATCGACCGTCGCGAGGCGCGCGCAGGCGCTGGCGGCGAAAGCGACCGCGAGCACGGCGCTCAAGTGAACGACGCGGCGTACGAGGCCGCGAGATGAGAGGGCGGTGGCGGGGTTCGTCATCGTCGCTTAGGGGGAGGTTCGTGCGGGCAAAGCGTCGGAATGCGGGCTGCAACGCGCAGGCATTAAAGCACAAACCTGATGGCGCGCACGTGAAACACGGGCTTCAAAGCACCGGCGCGGGCAACGTTCCCAGTACCTGTTCGAACGCGACACCGATGGCCAGCAGGCGCCTGTCCGAGCCGAGCGGTCCATCGAGTTCGAGGCCGACCGGCAGCCCGCTCGCGCTGATACCCGCCGGCAGCGACAGCCCCGGAATGCCGGATGTGCTGGCCGGGTCGGTATTACGCAGGAACGCTTCCATCGTATCGATTGGTGGACCGCCGTCGATCGTGACCGTCGACGAACCGTTCAGATCGTCGATCGGTACCGCGACGAGCCGCGTCGTCGGAAACAGCAACGCGTCGAGACCGGCATTCGCGAACGTCGCGGCGACGTAGTTCCGCAGCCGCGGTCGCCAGTAGTTGAGCGCCGCCGAGTAGTGCGAGCCGAGCACGTCGGCGAGCACGTCGTCGTAGATCGCGCGCACATCCGGGCTCGCGATGCGCACGGCCAGTGCGGCGACGGTTTGCACCGGCGCCCGATTCGCGACCAACCACGCGAGCACGTCGTCGCGCGCTTCGTGAATGGCGAGCGGAGCGCCGACCATCCCGTTCAGATACTCCAACTCACTCATCGCGACCGGCACGAACGTGACGCCCGCCGCTTCGAGCTTTTGCAGTGCGGCGCGCGCGACGTCCTCGACCTGTCGCTCGAGAGCATCCCACAGCGGCGCGGGCAAGCCGATGCGCAAGCCATCGAGCGCAATCGCAGGCAACGCGCCGTCGCCGGTGATCACGCCGTCGAGCAGCGCCAGGTCGGCGACGCTGCGTGCCATCGGCCCGACGGTATCGCGCGTATGGCTGATCGGCACCACCGCGTTGGGGTCGTGATAGCGCCGCTCGGCACCGCCATTGCCGACCGATGGACGCAAGCCCGCGGTGCCGGTCAGCGCGGCCGGGATGCGGGTCGAGCCGCCGGTGTCGGTGCCGAGTCCGGCGGGCGCGATGCGCGCGGCGATCGCCACCGCGGTGCCGCCCGACGAGCCGCCGGGTATCAGCGACGGATCGTACGGATTGCGCACCGGCCCCGCGTGCGCGGACAGGTTGGTACTCGTGATGCCGAACGCGAGTTCGTGCATGTTGGCCTTGCCGAGCACGATCGCGCCCGCGTCGAGGAGGCGTTGCACCGATGGGGCGTTGGTGTTCGGCACGAAGCCCGCGAGCGCGGGCGTGCCGGCCGTCGTCGGTAGACCTGCGGTGTTGATGTTGTCCTTGACGACGATCGGCAAACCGGCGAGCGGCAGACGTGCCCGCTCAGCCGGCGGCAATGCGTCGATGCGCTGCGCCGCCGCGAGCGCGCCGTGGAAGTCGAGCGTGGTGAGCGCATTCAGGTGCGTGAGCGCGGCGGCGCGCGCGAGCAGGGTGGCGACGTAGTCGGCGGCTTTGAGGCGGCCCGATTGCAGCGCCTCGACCGCTTGTGTCGCGCTGAGCGCGAGCTGTGCGTCGACGGTCCATGTCATGACCGGCGTCTCCGTATCGATGGGTGCGTCGCGGGCGGCGCGAGTTTCGACTGCATCCGTCGAAGGAGCGGACAGGTCACGCGGGCGGACAGCGAACGCAAGGGTTCACCTATTCTGGCACATCCGCCTGAAACCCGATGCCGGGCGATGCGCAACGCGTGTCGCGCTCGCTGTCATCGATATCGATGCGCTCCGGGATCGCCTTATTGGTGATTATCGATCCACATACGCCCCCAGTCCGACGCGTAGGCGAGCGCATGCTCTTCGTCGAAGAAGTAGTCGAGCGCGTCGAACGAATAAGCCTTGCGCGTATTCTCGTCGCGCTGCTCGATCGTCAGATTGGCGGCGAATAATCCGTTGGGGAGCAGTTGCGTTGCCGCTTCGACCTCGTAGCCCTTGTAGCGGATGTGTGAGTTCATGATCTTGACTTGTCTGTGTGCCCGCGAATGTCGTGCGGAATACCAATGCGTGCGGCGCGGCCCTGTCGTTGCCATAGGTGAGTGAAGCGGCGGGCAGGTCAAGCGTAGGGCGCGCTCTGCAGCGGTTGAACCAATCTTTCGTCGAAAGCAAACCAGCGCGGGGCCGCAGTGGTAATCAGAAGCCCGGATTGGATCGAAGTCGCTGTGTCCGGTGACTCTATTCGCGTGGAGGCGCGGTGTCTGTTATGTGGCGCACGGTCGCTCGGCGCAAAGCGTGGCGCCGCGCGCGATTGCGGCGGCGTCACGGTGCCTGGGGGAGTATTCAGACCGGGTGCAGGACGCGCGCGGGACGACCGTCAGTGGCGATGGAGGTGGCGGGGCTCGGTGCGCCGGCCAGGCTCGCAGTCGCATGGCTCGACGCGGCGGGCGTGCCGTGCGCACGCTGTGCATTGAACGCGAGCGCGAACTGCGCGGCCTGCTGGCCGACGGTCGCGAGTTGCTCGATCACCTTCGGATCGGAGCAGCTGTCCGCGCTATCGAAGCGCGTCTCCAGCGTGTTGATGCCGGCACCGAACGGCGTCGGCCAGCCACGCAGTGCATGCACGATCGAGCGAAGCGACGTCAGCACGGAGCCCGCCGCCTGCCAGCCGTAGGCGGTGACGATGCAGCCCACCGCGCGGCCATCCAGATACGGGCGCTCGTCGGCGCGCAATTCCTCGAGCGTGTCGAGTGCGTTTTTCACGAGCCCGGACACGCCGCCGTGATAGCCGGGTGTCGCGATGATCACCGCGTCCGCGCGACGCACCGCCTCGATCAGCTCGAGTTGTTCGTCGGTGCGGGCCGGCTGTTCTGGCGCATAGTGTGGCAGGCTATGCAGAAAAGTGCCGCCGAACAGGCGGGTATGGGCGCCCGCGGCTTCGGCGCCGCGCAACGCGAAGGCGAGCGCGCGCTCGGTCGACGAGGCCGCGCGCGTCGTACCGCCAATACCGACGACGAGCGGCGGGCGGAAATGATCGGATCTGCTCAACGAAATGCTCCTTCGATTGCGGTTCACGGTGCGGTTTATGCGGAACTCATGCAGCGCTAGCAACGCACGTGCATGGCCGCGAACGGACCGGCCGGAGCGAACCGGACTTTGAAGCGTCATCTTAATGAGCGGCCGCCGCGCGGCTAAGGACTTTTTGTTCTAACGATATAACCATGCATGAGCAGGTCGCCGAGCCGCTTTGCAATGCACGTGAGCGCGCGGCCGATAAGCATATGGCGAACCGTTGGTTGGGCGCGTGCGGGTCTGACGATAAGATGGGCTCGTCTCCTCCATGACATCTCCTTAGACATGGGACTCGGTCTCGCTACGCAAGTGGTGGGGCCTTTTTTTCGTGGGCCGTTGGAGGACGATCTGCCGCCGTGCCATCGCGGCAATGCCGGCATGCGCGTGCTTGCGTGGAGGCCGGGTCACGATGACGCCGCTTTGAGCATGCTACGATGCCCGCAGTGATTTTTCGCGAGATCGAGTCCAGCATGGCAACCCTGTATGAGACGCTCGGCGTGCCCGCGCACGCCACCGACGACGAAATCAAGCGGGCCTACCGGAAAGCCGCGATGAAGTGGCATCCGGACCGCAACCACGGTGCCGAGGAAGTGGCGCGCGCGGCGTTCCAGGAAATCAAGGACGCGTACGCGATCCTGTCCGATGCCGAGCAGCGCAACGTCTACGACGCGGTCTACACCGAGCAGATGCGCGAGTGGGAGGCGCAGCACACGCGTCGGCAACGCGCGCAGGCGAAGCGCGAGGCAGCGGCGCGCGCGGCCGACGAAGCCGCGTATGCCGAGATGGTGTCGATCGCGATCCGCTTCGCCGACCAGGGCCACAATCGCGACGTGCTGTTCGGCGTGCTGCTCGGGCGGCAATGCGAACCGCAGCGCGCCGCGCAGATCGCCGACAGCGTCGCGGCGTTGCAGGCCGCGCGCCGCGACGAGGCGGACGCCGCGCAAAACGCCCAGCGCGCGGGAAAGACCGCGAAGAGCGCGCAAGCGGCGCAAGCCGAGGCGTCCGAGCCCGAACTGGCGGACCGCGCGCAAGACACCGGCGCGGCCTCGCAAACCGCCCCTCACGACACGCAGCCTTCCAGACGCGAGAACCATGCGAAGCGCGACGAAACCGTCAGCGACATGCATCCGGCCGGCGCGCTCGGCAACCTGTGGTTTCAGTTCCTCAACAGCCTGAAGTTCTGACCCGCCGCCGACGGCGACCGGGCCAGGCCCATCGTGCCGGACCGGCGGGCCGGCGGCAGCGTCGGTTGATCTGGCAAATATTGACAGGGTGCTGAAACAGTGGGCCGGACACTGGTACACTGCCGATCGTTCGCAAAGTTGTGCTCTGTGCCCGTGAGTCGAGATACCTGGTGCGAATCCCGAGGCGCAAATAATAAAGACGCCGTTGTGTCACGGGGGCGCAAGACTGGAGCGGCACAATTCCGCCCAGAGGCCAATAAAAAACATCGGTACGGGGTAAGCGTGTCCAGAAAATATAAGGTGTTGTTTCTCTGCCGCGATAATTCGATCCGCAGCATCATTGCCGAAGCTTTACTGCGCGAACTGGCGGGGCACCGGTTCGACGCGTTCAGCGCGGGCCCCGAACCGGCCGCGCGCCTTCATCCACTCGCGGTCGCGCAATTGCGGCCCGGCATTTCCGGGCGCGCGGTGCTGAGCCCTAAAAGCTGGCTCGAATTCACCGGCGAATGGGCGCCGCGCATGGACATCGTGATCGCGCTCGACGAATTCGTCGGCGGACTGCACGCGCCGGTATTTCCCGGCGCACCGGCGTTCGTCTATTGGACCATTACCGATCCGCTCGCGGGCGGCCACGGGTCCGCTGACGAGCAGGCCTGTCTTTTCGACAAGACCTTCTGGCAGATCGTCCGGCAGGTCAGCGCGCTTATCGAGCTGCCGCAATATGCGCAGCCTGCCTCGAATCACGCGAATCTCGTCGATGCGGCGAATGCCGCCAATGCGGGGAATACCGCCAATGCGGGGAATACGGTGAATGCCGTCAATGTGGCAAGCGGTGGCGCAAAACCGGTGCGTGGCACGGCGGTTCGTTTCGAAGCCGCAGCCATTGTGCCCGCGCCTTCGAGCGCGGCTGCCTGCACCTAGCGGTTATTCGGGCGCCCGAGCCGCGTGCCGGCGAACGGGTCATTCGACCAGTCCACCTGTTTTTTCGGTTGGGGCGTGGGCGCCGGTTTTGCGGCCAATTCGAAATGCTCAATGCTCTGGCCGGCACTAATAGCCTGCTTCAACCATTGCGGCATTTCGCCATTGCCGTCCCAGCTGTCTCCGGTCGCATTGCGATAGCGCTCAGCCTTTTTGGCCAATGACTCGGTCGCCAGCGCTGCGGCAAGGTCTTCTGGTCTGATACCAAACTCTTCCATACGATGGCGGAGATAGGCAATCATGCTATCTCGCTTCCTTTCGTCCATAGGATATTCGTCCTTCTAAAACGTGCAGCGTGCTGTCGAAGACAGATTGCGGGGAAAAAGCTGCGAAGCGTCGAGCCCGACTGAATGGGGCCGCCCCGCGGTGGGGTTGTCGATTGACGGAAATGCCATGTGCCGGGTTAAAAAACGTTGCTCCCTGAATTGCAATACGGCCTCGGACAAAGACGGCCGCTGGAACAACCGACCCTCGAACCGAGAGTCTCGATCAGCAAATATTTCAGCATGTCGCAACGCGACGAACGAGGCCGGTAAGCCTGACGTTCGCTATGAAAAACTCTGTGTCTCGATGCAATGATTGCGAATGGATGGAGTCATTCCACGCTGTCCGTCTTTCACCGGACTTTCGTCGATGTGCGGGTTCGCTTTTTGTGCGTTGTAGCAACATGATAGCGCAATGCGCGAGCAAAGCACGCTTAGTTCACGTTGAATTTGTCGGTGAATGCGGTTTATCGAACGGTGTGGACGATTGGCGACACTGCTGGAAGCTCCTGGATTGAATTCCGGGGTGCGCGAACTATAAAAGAAGGACGACAAGCTGCGAATGCAGACTTACAGCCGCCTTGTGCGCGCCGATTCCGCCGACGCTCCGGAACGCGTCGAGTATCGGGTGCAAGCGCGGTAATTCTTCATCTGTTTAGTTCGGTGACCCGTCGCAGCAGTAGCGCATTGGCATCGCTCCGTTCCTCGGCCCGATTGGGCAGGTTGGCTGTTCGCGGATCAATTCTTGTGGAGGACGAACACTGCTGCGCCGGATTCGAGGAGTCCGGAAATGAGAGTACGTATATTGATGATTGCCGCGACCGCCGTTCTGTTTCTCGCGCCGAGAACGGCCATCGCCGAGGAGTTGAGCGGCCAGGCGGAGCACGCCGTGTCGGGTCGCGCGATGATGGAGCACGATGCGGACGAATCGGCGCAGGCGACGACCGACATGTCGTTCGGTCAGAACTGGGACCCGCGTGAGCAGGGCATACGCAACGCGTCGTATGGTGGTGTTCCGGCGGGCGAGTCGCAAGCGGGAGGCCGGCGCAGCCAGTCATGCTCGTTCAGCACGGAGTGCAAGACTTATTTCGGTCAATGACCAGAGTTCGCGAGCGGCAGCGGGGCGCCAGGAACGACCCCGGATCGCGAGGCAACGAACAGGTGCCGAGCGCTGCCGCCGCCGCCTTTCACGCGCTTGATCGCAAGCGCATGCCATTTCACGCGAATGCCAATCCCCGCTGGGCCTCAGCGCAGCGCTCGCCGAGGCGAGCGACGATATCGTCGACGCCGCGCGCCGCGTCGTTTTCCGCCGCTTCGTAGTAACCGCGGAACTCCTCGAGCAGAGCGCGCCATGAGCCATGCCAGCGCGTTTCTCTTAGACAGGCGCCGGACGAATCGGCAATACGCAATACGCCGTTGTCCGGATAGAACGTCAGCGTGACGAGGAGGCCGTCGATGACGCAGGCGGCGGTGCAGGGGCGAGTCGTGACCATGTGTGGTGTCCTTCGATAAACAATGTGTGTGCGTTAGACGGTGACGCGAGCTTTAGCAAACGCTGTGCCTGTGATGCCCATATGACCGTGGCCATCGGCTCAAGCGTCTTTCTCGTTGCCTTGACGGCAAAATTCGCTCGATCAATAACCCGTTTTCGCAGTATTCCAATGATTGACGACATTTTTTTGTATTTGTCGCGCAGCGATGCGTAATCGCTTCAGTATCATCCATTAAGGGTTTGTGCGGAGTCGTTCGGCGATTGCCAATCTGCCGCGCGCCCACCGCTTTTCAATGCATATCGAATGCGCCGATTCGACGGTTGTCAGGCAACCGGACAGAGTCAGAGCGAGGACGGCGTCGCCGGGCATCTGAGCTCAGCGAATTGCAGCGATCATATTTTTATGGCAAATGAATCGCCCACCGTCATAAAGGATTTGACGCGGCAAACCCGATTAATCAGGAATGGCGATGCGCAGCCACTTGCCTTGCCATTCCTTTGCGCGTTTGCTAGCATCCCCGAAACCGTTTGAAATAGTCATAACGTTTGGCAATTTCCGGACCCGCTCACGTTGGGTCGCCCGGTAGTCCATCTCGTTGCGAGGAATATGTTATGGCTAGCTCTCTACCCCTCCGCTGACGCTCGCGGGAACGCATGCGCAAAGCCGCGCGGCTCCTTGCGCAAGCTCATCCGCCACGACTCGCATACCGATTGCATCGCATGGAGAAGCACGCGCTTTTCGCGATTGGCTCTCCAGGACGAATCGACGCATTAGAAAGGAACCGCCATTGGTTTCAAAAAGTGTAACCCCGTCCGCTAAAAGCGATTAATAGTCCGTTTTTCTTTTTATTCGAAGCGAGTGCACCTGCCGGTGCTAAGCGTAGTACGCGATCCGCGACAAAACATTTGCCGTAACATCGACGCAATCAAAAGGAGCATTTCATGGCTTGTAATTCAACGGACTCCGGGCTCATGCAGGTGAAGGCAATCGCGGTTGCGTTGGTGGTTTGCGTCGCCGCGGCGGGTCCGGCGCTGGCACAGGACAACGCGGCCGCGTCCGCGCCGGAACAGCGGGCAATTGGCGCCGCCGCGCTGCTGCACGTTCAGGCGCGCGTCGTCGCGATCGATCCCGCGACGAACAGCGTGACGCTGCGCGGCCCGCAAGGCGGCGAGGAAACTTTCGACGTGAATCCGCAAGCCGCCGACGTCAGCAAGCTGCATGTCGGCGACGTCGTGACGATTGCGTACAAGAAGGCGGTGCTGGTCGGCGTCGACAAACTCGCGCCGAACGGAATCCGCCAGCGCATCGATACCGAAGTCACACAGCCTGCGGCCAACGGTGTCGTTGCATCGGCGCGGCGCATCGAGGTCGTCGCGACGGTGCGCAAGATCGATCGCAAGAAGCGCACGATCACGCTGCGCGGGCCGTCGCGCACGGAAACGCTCGACGTGGCGCCGGACATTGCGCTCGAGAAACTGAAGGTCGGCGATTCGGTGCGCGCGGTGTTCGTCTCGGCCATCGCGGCGTCGGTGTCGCGCAATGGCGCGGACGTCAAATAACGGCGATCGAGAAGGCTTAAATAAACTACGCTGAAGCGTATCGAGGTGCGCGGCGTCGAACCGCAACCGGCGGTTCGACGTCGCGCCGGCCATTGCGGCTCAGGTTTCACGATGGTCATCGCGTCGCGCGCGAAGGAGCGGGGAATGGAACAGAGCGAAACGGAAACCACTGCCGAATCGGAGCGCAAACGGCTGGTCCGCAGCAAGATACACGTGGGCCTCGCGGCGCTCGGCACGTTGTCGTCGGTGTTCGGGATCGGCATAGCGATCATCGGCGGGATCAACTTCGACCAGACCAAGGTGCTGGTCGGCGTCGGCATCATCGTCGTGTCGACCATTCTGTATGTCTCGATGCTTTTCGTCGCTGCCGATGATTAGCCGCTTCGCTTCCCTTTAGCGCTCGCTCCCGCTGCCGATCCACTTTTGCTATCGCCCCCTCCAATAGTCGAATTGTTGGCGCATCGCACCGCCCGTATATTGACCGCAGCGATATACAACAACTCGATGGCACGCCGCACGGCGGCCTACAGGAGCACAGCAATGAATCGGATCGATCTGGAGGGGCGCACGGTCGTCATCACCGGCGGCGCGCGTGGCATCGGCTACGCGGTCGCGCAGCGGGCGTTGCGCTCGGGCGCGTCGGTCGCGTTGTGGGACGTCGATAGCGAACGGCTCGCGCGCAGCCAGCGCGAGCTGAGCGAACTCGGTAAGGTCAGCGCCATCACGGTCGAGCTGACCGACGACGCCGCGGTTCAGCAGGCCACCGCGCAAACGGTCGCCGGGCACGGCTCGATCGACGTGCTGATCAACTGCGCGGGCATCACCGGCGGCAACGGCACGACCTGGGAGCTTGCGCCCGACATGTGGCGCCGCGTGATCGACGTGAATCTGATCGGCCCGTACCTGACCTGCCGCGCGGTCGTGCCGCAGATGCTGAAGCAGGGCTACGGCCGCATCGTCAATATCGCGTCGGTGGCGGGCAAGGAGGGCAATCCGAATGCTTCGCACTACAGCGCATCGAAAGCGGGGTTGATCGGGCTCACCAAGTCGCTCGGCAAGGAACTCGCGACCAGAAACATCCTCGTCAATGCGGTCACGCCGGCCGCGGCCAAGACCGAAATCTTCGATTCGATGTCGCAGCAGCACATCGACTACATGCTGTCGAAGATTCCGATGAACCGTTTCCTGCTGCCGGAAGAAGCGGCGTCGCTGATCCTGTGGCTGTCTTCCGAAGACTGCGCGTTCAGCACCGGCTCGGTATTCGACCTGTCGGGCGGCCGCGCCACCTATTGAGCGCGCTGCTCGCGCATTGCTCACGCAGTGCTCACGCAGTGCTCACGTCCGGCAGCGTATTGCACACGCGTCGAACGCGCGTTGTCGAGCCGCTTCCACGCCTCTCTCACGGAGCCCTTTCATGGCCATGCCTACCATCCGGCACGTGCGTGCCTTCATCGTTCGCGGCGGCGGCGCGGACTATCACGACCAGGCCGGCGGACACTGGATCGACGATCACATCGCGACGCCGATGGCGCGTTATCCCGAGTACCGCCAGAGCCGCCAGTCGTTCGGCATCAATGTGCTCGGCACGCTGGTCGTCGAGATCGAAGCGAGCGACGGCACCGTGGGCTTCGCGGTGACGACCGGCGGCGAGATCGGCGCGTTCATCGTCGAGAAGCATCTCGCGCGTTTTCTCGAAGGGCAACTGGTGACCGACATCGAGAAGATGTGGGATCAGATGTACTTCGCGACGCTGTACTACGGGCGCAAGGGCGTCGTGCTGAACACGATTTCCGGTGTCGATCTCGCGCTGTGGGATCTGCTCGCGAAGGTTCGCAAGGAGCCCGTGTATCAGCTATTGGGCGGCCCGGTGCGCGACGAGCTGGTGTTCTATGCGACCGGCGCGCGGCCCGATCTCGCGAAGGAGATGGGCTTCATCGGCGGCAAGCTGCCGTTGCAGCATGGTCCCGCGGAAGGCGAAGACGGACTCAGGCAAAACCTCGACAAGCTCGCCGACATGCGCTCGCGCGTCGGCGACGACTTCTGGCTGATGTACGACTGCTGGATGAGCCTCGACCTGCGCTACGCGACGCGGCTCGCGCAAGGCGCGCACCAATACGGCCTCAAATGGGTCGAGGAATGTCTTCCTCCCGACGATTACTGGGGTTACGCCGAACTGCGCCGCAACGTGCCACGCGGCATGATGGTGTCGACCGGCGAGCACGAGGCGACGCGCTGGGGCTTCCGGATGCTGCTGGAGATGCAGTGCTGCGATCTGATCCAGCCCGACGTCGGCTGGTGCGGCGGCATCACCGAGCTGATCAAGATTTCCGCGCTCGCCGATGCGCACAACGTGATGGTGGTGCCGCATGGGTCGTCGGTGTACAGCTATCACTTCGTCGTCACGCGCCATAACTCGCCGTTCTCCGAGTTTCTGATGATGGCGCCGAAAGCCGACGAAGTCGTGCCGATGTTCCACCCGCTGCTGCTCGGCGAGCCGGTGCCGGTGAACGGGCGCATGAAGGTGCCGGACACGCCGGGCTTTGGCGTGCGGCTCAATCCGGAGTGCGCGCTGGTGCGGCCTTATCAGCATTGAACGTGTCGAACGTTTTGAAGCTGTGCCGAACGGCGAACCCGCCGCAAAGGAGATTAGGGTGCTGCTCAAGGACAAAGTCGTGATCGTCACCGGCGGCTCGCGCGGCATCGGACGCGCGATCGCGGTGGCCTGCGCGCGCGAAGGCGCGGACGTGGCGATCAACTACTGGGGCGACAACGACGCATCGTATGGCCGGCGCTCGGCGGTCGAGGAAGTCGTCGGCGAAATCGAGGCGTTGGGGCGGCGCGCGATCGCGGTGGAAGGCAACGTCGCGGCGCGCGACACCGGCCAGGAGCTGGTGCGACGGACGCTCGACGCGTTCGGCAAGCTCGACGTGCTCGCGAGCAATGCCGGCATCTGCCCGTTTCACGCGTTTCTCGACATGCCGGCGGACGTGCTCGAATCGACGGTCGCGGTCAATCTGAACGGCGCGTTCTTCGTCACGCAGGCTGCCGCGCAGCAGATGAAAAAGCAGGGCACTGGCGGCGCGATCGTCGCGACGAGTTCGATCAGCGCGTTGGTGGGCGGCGGCATGCAAACGCATTACACGCCGACCAAGGCCGGCGTGCATTCGCTGATGCAGTCGTGCGCGATTGCGTTGGGGCCGTTCGGCATCCGCTGCAACTCTGTCATGCCGGGCACGATCGCGACCGATCTGAACGCCGAAGATCTCGCCGACGAAGCGAAGAAGGCCTACTTCGAAAAGCGCATTCCGCTCGGCCGCCTCGGGCGTCCCGACGACGTCGCCGATTGCGTCGTGTTTCTCGCCTCGGACCGCGCGCGCTATGTGACGGGCGCCGCGCTGCTCGTCGACGGCGGCCTGTTCGTGAACCTGCAATAAGCGACGCGCGATGCGGGCGTCAATTGACCGTGACGGGCGTAGTCGGCGTGCCGGGTGCGGCGGCCGGATCGTCGCGCGCGAGGTCGCGCGAGAAGCCGCGCAGCAGTTCGATGAAGCGTAGCGCCGGCTCGGCGAGCTGCTCTTCCTTGCGCGTGAGAATGCCGAAACCGGCGAGACTCTTGCCGATTTCGAGCGGCAGCGCGACCAGCAGGCCGCCGCGCACATGATCGCGCACGACCGACTCCGGCAGCATCGCGACCGCATCGTAATTCTCGAGCAATTGCAGCGTCGCGAAGATCGACGCGCATTCGGTCAGATTGACTGGCGTGGCGAGCCCGGCACGCGCGAGTTCTTCCTCGAACAGCACGCGCGCCGGACTCGTGACGGGTTGCGCAACCCACGGCCACGCGACCAGTTCGCGCAACGTGATGCGCGTGCGCCGCGCGAGCGGATGCACGGCGCGCACGACGAGCAGCAGCGTTTCGCGCGCCAGCGGCTCGAAGCTGAAGTCGTTGTGCTGCAGAGGGTTGGTCAGGCGCCCCAGCGCGAGATCGACCTCGCGCCGATGCAGCAATTGCACGACCTGATCGCTTGTTTCACCGAGGATGCGCACGCTGAGCAGCGGGCTTTCGGTCTTCAGCGCGGCGACCGACATCGCCAGCAGATCGGGCGCGGCGCCCATGATCGCGCCGACGGTCAACTGGCCGTGACCGCCGCGGCGTTTGACATCGAGGTCTTCGGCGAAGCGTGTGAGCTCGGCGAGCGCACGGCGCGCGTATGCGAGCGTGACGACGCCGAGCGGCGTCGGCGTCATGCCGCGCGCGTTGCGCTCGAACAGCAGGAAGCCGAACGCTTCCTCGATGTCGCCGAGCATGCGGCTTGCGCTCGGTTGCGCGACGTTGACGGTCTCGGCGGCCTGATGCAGGTTGCGGGTGTCGTCGAGTGCGACGAGCAGGGCGAGATGCTTGAACTTGAGACGATTGACGAGTGCGACGGCGGCTGAATGTTGGCTCATGGTGCCAGTAGGAGTGCCCGTGCGATTCGGTTTGTGGATCGACCAATCCCAACAACGGATTGAGAGGCTATCGATGCAGGAATTATAGTCGTCCGAAGAGGTCGACAGGAGACAGGCCGCCATGGAGACAATCGCTTTTCGGATGGTGCTGAACCCCGGCATGCGCGAAGAATACGAACGGCGTCATACGCAGATCTGGCCCGAGCTCGTTGACGCGCTGCACAACGCCGGCGTGCGCGACTACCGGATTTTCTTCGACCCCGACACGCATCATCTTTTCGCGGTGCTCTCGCGCACCAGCGATCACACGATGGACCAGTTGCCGCAACTCGACGTGATGCGCAAATGGTGGGATTACATGGCCGACATCATGCAGACCGCGCCCGATCACACGCCGCTGTCGCAGACGCTCGAACCGGTCTTTCGTCTCAGTCATTGAGTCGAGCTGAACCCAGTTGAACCCCGCAACGACGCACGAACCTCGAAACGCTTTTCACCGGACGAAGGTGCCGCATGCAGGTTGTCGATTCGCATATCCATCTGTGGGATCTGAAGACGCATCGCTATCCGTGGCTGGAGAACCCGGGCGTGTCGTTCGTCGGCGATGCGCGCGATCTGAGGCACGACTATCTGCTCGACGATCTGCTCGGTGAAGCGGGCGACATCGACGTGCTGAAGCTCGTGCACGTCGAAGCGAATCACGATCCGGCCGATCCCGTCGAGGAAACGCGCTGGTTGCAGTCGATCGCGGATCGCGACGCCTCGCGCGGCATGCCGAATGCGATCGTCGCCGCCGTGGACCTGTCCGCGCAAAATGCGCCCGAGTTGCTCGAAGCGCATGCGTCGTTCGCGAATACGCGCGGCATCCGGCAGATTCTCAACGTGCACGACAACAAACTGTTCGATTACGTCGGCCGTCATTACATGCGCGAGCCGCGGTGGCGCGAGCATTTCGCGTTGCTGCGCCGTTACGACCTGTCGTTCGATCTGCAACTGTATCCGTCGCAAATGGAGGAGGCGGCCGCCTTGGCGCGTGCGCATGCGGACACGCTTCTGGTCGTCAATCATGCGGGCATGTTCGTCGATCGCAATAGCGTGGCCGGTTACCGCGCGTGGCGCGAAGGCATGCGCCTGCTGGCGGCGTGTCCGAACGTCGCGGTGAAGATCAGCGGGCTCGCGATGTTCGATCATCACTGGAGCGTCGAAAGCCTGCGGCCTTATGTGCTCGAAACGATCGATACGTTCGGCGTCGAACGTGCGATGTTCGCGTCGAATTTTCCCGTCGACCGGCTATTTGGTTCGTATACGGATTTGTGGCGCGCGTATGCGGCGATCGTTGGCGATGCGAGCGAGGCTGAGAAGGACGCGCTGTTTCGGCGCAACGCGCAACGGTACTACCGGATTTGACGCGCGGCGCGTCGAAGAGAAGACAGCCGCAAAAAAGGAGACACGCAGTGCAGCCATCCCCTTCCACGGTGCCGCGACTCGAATTGCGGCACGCGAGCAAATCCTTCGGCCGGGTGCGCGCGCTGTCCGACGGCGACCTCGTGCTGTGGCCCGGCGAGGTGCATGCGCTGCTCGGCGAGAACGGCGCGGGCAAATCGACGCTCGTGAAAATTCTCGCCGGGGTGCATCAGCCCGACGCCGGCGAGCTTCTGGTGAAGGGCGAGCCACGTCGCTTCGCGACGCCGGCCGAAGCGCGCGACGCCGGGCTCGCGGTCATCTATCAGGAGCCGACGCTGTTCTTCGATCTGTCGATCGCGGAGAACATCTTCATGGGCCGGCAGCCGGTCGACCGCTTCGGCCGCATCCAGTACGACGCGATGCATCGCGAAGTGGACGGACTGCTCGCGTCGCTCGGCGTCGAGTTGCGCGCGGATCAACTGGTGCGTGGTCTGTCGATCGCGGATCAGCAGGTGATCGAAATCGCGAAGGCGTTGTCGCTGAACGCGAGCGTGCTGATCATGGATGAACCGACGGCCGCATTGTCGCTGCCCGAAGTCGAGCGGCTCTTCGCGATCGTGCGCAAGCTGCGCGAACGCGACGTCGCGATTCTGTTCATCACGCACCGGCTCGACGAAGTGTTCGCGCTGACGCAGCGCGTGACGATCATGCGCGACGGCGCGACAGTCTTCGACGCGCTGACCGCCGATCTGAGCACCGACGCGATCGTCGCCAAGATGGTCGGCCGCGATCTGCAAACGTTCTATCCGAAGGCCGATTGCACACCGGGCGACGTGCGTCTGTCGGTGCGCGGCTTGACGCGCATCGGCGTGTTCAAGGATGTCTCGTTCGACGTGCGCGCCGGCGAGATCGTCGCGCTCGCGGGCCTCGTCGGCGCGGGACGCAGCGAGGTCGCGCGGGCGATCTTCGGTATCGATCCGCTCGATTCGGGCGAAGTGTGGCTGTCCGGCAAGCGGCTCGGCACCGGCAAGCCCGCGGCCGCGGTGCGCGCCGGGCTCGCGCTCGTGCCGGAGGATCGCCGCCAGCAAGGGCTCGCGCTCGAACTGAGCATCGCGCGCAATGCGTCGATGACGGTACTCGGACGGCTCGTTCGGCATGGGCTCATTTCGACGCGCAGCGAAACGCAGCTCGCCAACCAGTGGGGCACGCGTCTGCGCCTGAAGGCGAGCGACCCGGGGGCGCCGGTCGGTACGCTGTCGGGCGGCAACCAGCAGAAGGTCGTGCTCGGCAAGTGGCTCGCGACCGGCCCGAAAGTGCTGATCATCGACGAACCGACGCGCGGCATCGACGTTGGCGCGAAAGCCGAGGTGTATGGCGCGCTCGCCGAACTCGTGCGCGATGGCATGGCCGTGCTGATGATTTCGAGCGAGCTGCCCGAGGTGCTCGGTATGGCCGATCGCGTGCTCGTGATGCACGAAGGCCGCATCAGCGCGGAGTTCGCGCGCGCCGACGCGAACGAGGAGCGCATCATGGGCGCCGCGCTCGGTCAGGGACTTTCACCATTGGGACGTGCAGCATGATGCGCCATTCGACCCATCCCGCGCCGGTGCGGCAGTCGCTGCCGAAGCGTTCCGCCGCTTCATCGGGCGGCCTCGTCGCGAGCGTCGCGAAGAGCCGCGAAACCACGTTATTTGTCGTGCTGATCCTGCTGATCGCGGGGACCGGGCTCGCGAAGCCGCAGTTCCTGAATCTGCAGAACCTGCGCGACGTGCTGCTGAACGTGTCGATCATCGGTCTGCTGACGGCTGGGATGACCGTTGTGATCCTGATGCGGCATATCGATCTGTCGGTCGGCTCGACGGTGGGTATCAGCGCGTACGCGGTGGGCAGCCTGTACGTTGCGTTCCCGCATATGCCGGTGCTCGTCGCGCTGGCCGCGGGGCTCGCGATCGGGCTTGTCGCGGGCGGCATCAATGCGCTGCTCGTCGCGGTGGGGCGCGTGCCTTCGCTCGTGGCGACGCTGTCGACGCTGTACATCTTTCGCGGCGCCGATTACGCATGGGTGCACGGCGGCCAGATCAACGCGACCAGTCTGCCCGACGCGTACTCGCGGCTCGCGACCGGCACGCTGCTCGGCATCCCGACGCTCGCGCTGATCGCGATCGTCGTACTCGCCGGCCTGTCGGTGTATCTGAAGCAGTTTCGCGGCGGTCGCGAGCACTATGCGATCGGCTCGAATCCGGAAGCCGCGCGGCTCGCGGGCGTGAACGTCGAGCGTCGCGTGATGTCGGGCTTTTTGTTGTCCGGCGCGATTGCGGGCTTTGCGGGCGCGTTGTGGCTCGCGCGCTTCGGCACCGTCGATGCCAGCACCGCGAAGGGCATCGAATTGCAGGTCGTCGCGGCGGCGGTGGTCGGCAGCGTCGCGATTACGGGCGGCGTCGGCACGATCCTCGGCGCGACGCTCGGTGCGCTCGTGCTCGGCGTGATCAGCATCGCGCTCGTCGTGCTGCACGTGTCGCCATTCTGGGAGCAGGCGATCCAGGGCGCGCTGATCGTCGCCGCGATCGCCGCCGATACGCTGCTGGCCCGCTCCGTCGCCAAACGCATGATGAGGAAACGCGATCATGGCTAAACCCGATTCCGCGCTGCTCACGCGCAAGCGCGAAACGCCGCTGCAATGGGAAGTGTTGCTGGTGATCGTGCTGATCGTGTCGCTGGTGTTGGGCCGCTGGCTGTCGCCGGTGTTTCTGACCGGCGCGAACCTGAGCAACGTATTCGCCGATCTGACCGAGATCGCGCTAATGGCGCTGCCGATGACGCTGATCATCGTCGCCGCCGAAATCGATCTGTCGGTCGCGTCGGTGCTGGGCGCGTCAAGCGCGCTGATGGGCGTGCTGTGGCACATGGGTCTGCCGATGCCGGTCGTGATCGTTGTGGTGCTGATCGGCGGCGCGCTGGCGGGCCTGCTGAACGGCCTCGTGATCGTCAAGCTGAACCTGCCGTCGCTCGCGGTCACGATCGGTACGCTCGCGCTGTTTCGCGGTCTCGCGTATGTGCTGCTCGGCGATCGGGCGGTCGCGGATTTTCCGGCCGCGTATACGGCGTTCGGCATGAACACGCTTGGCCCCACGTTCATTCCGTTGCCGTTCGTGATCGTGATCGCCGCCGCCGTGCTGTTCACGGTTCTGCTGCAAGCCACCGCGTTCGGCCGCAGTCTCTATGCGATCGGCGCGAATCCGACCGCCGCCGCGTTCTCCGGCATCGAGGTCGCGAAGATCCGCTTGCGCCTGTTCGTGCTGTCGGGTCTCGTCAGCGCGCTCGCGGGCATCGTCTATACGCTGCGCTTCACGAGCGCGCGCGGCGATAACGGCGAGGGCTTCGAGCTGTCGGTGATCGCCGCGGTGCTGTTCGGTGGCGTCAGCATTTTCGGCGGACGCGGCTCGATGGTCGGCGTGCTGCTGTCGCTGCTGATCATCGGCGTGCTCAAGAACGCGCTGACGCTCGACGACGTATCGAGCGAAACGCTGACCATCGTGACCGGCGTGCTGCTGCTCGCGTCGGTGCTGATTCCGAACCTCGTCGCGCGCTGGCGGGCGGCGCGCGACCGGCGTTTCATCGCGAAGTCCGCAGCCACGTCTTCTTCATCCGCAACCTAGCTTCCCCTCTCTGTCCAACAACAACGCAGGAGACACTTCATGTTCAAACCTCTACGTCACACCGGCATGGCCGCGCTCTGCGCCGCGTTGCTCGCGATCAGTTGCGGCGGCGCGTTCGCCGCGGAACTGAAAAGCGGGCTGAAGATCGCGTTCGTGCCGAAGCAGATCAACAACCCGTACGAAGTGATCGCCGACGACGGCGGCCTCGCCGCGATCAAGGAATTCGGCGGCGTGGGCAAGGCGGTCGGGCCGTCGGATGCGGGCGCGTCGTCGCAGGTGTCGTACATCAACACGCTGATCACGCAGCGCCAGGACGCGATCGTGATTGCCGCCAACGATGCGAACGCGGTCGTGCCGTATCTGAAGAAGGCGATGGGTCAGGGCATCAAGGTCGTCACGTTCGACTCCGATACCGCGCCCGAGGGCCGCCAGCTGTTCGTCAATCAGGCGAACGCCGAAGGCATCGGCCGCGGCCAGGTGCAACTGGTCGCGAAGCTGATGGGCGGCGAGGGCGAATTCGCGATTCTGTCGGCGACGCCGAACGCGACGAACCAGAACACCTGGATCAAGTGGATGCAGGAGGAACTGAAGAAACCGGAGTACTCGAAGATCAAGCTCGTCAAGATCGCGTACGGCAACGACGACGATCAGAAGTCCTTCGTCGAAACCCAGGGCTTGCTGCAGGCGTATCCGAACCTGAAGGCGATCGTCGCGCCGACGACGGTCGGCATCGCGGCGGCGGCGCGCTATATCTCGTCGTCGTCGAGCAAGGGCAAGGTGGCGGTGACGGGCCTCGGCACGCCGAACCAGATGCGCGCGTTCGTGAAGAACGGCACCGTGACCGCGTTCCAGTTGTGGGATCCGAGCGAGCTCGGCTATCTGGCCGCGTACGCGGCGGCGTCGCTCGCGTCGGGCACGATCACGGGTAAGGAGGGCGAAACGTTCGACGCCGGCAAGCTCGGCAAGCGCACGATTGGCGCGCACGGCGAAATCATTCTCGGGCCGCCGACCACGTTCGATGCGAGCAACATCGACAAGTACAACTTCTGAGCTTCGGCAACGCCGACTGTCCACCTGATCGCCGTTGGCGGGTCGTGGGCAGTCGGCGCAGCGGATCTCGGGGCTTTCGCGTGCGGTCCGCTCAGCGGCGGATCGCAAAACGCCGCGCATAAGCGGCGGATGGTGAGCCGCTTCCCCACACCGCGCCATCGATCAGTTCCCTTGCGACGTCCTCGCCGGGCACCGGCACGTTCACGCGCGCGGCGGCCTCGCGATACAACTGCGTCTGGTTGATGCGCGCGGCGACCGCGTCGTAGTCGTTGTGCGCATCGATGATCCCCCAGCGCTCGAACTGCGTGAGGAACCACGCGCCTTCGAATGGATGCGGATAGTTGACCGCGCCGTCGTCGAAGAAACGCATCGGCAGGCGGCGCGGGTTCGCCGTGTCGAGGTGGTCGCCGAGCCGCGCCGCGATCAGCGTCTCGTCGATACCGATGTAATCGGGCCGCGCGAGCCAGCGGGCGATCTCGTCGCGATGCCCGGCGCCGTCGAGCCAGCGGCACGCTTCGAGCACGGTCTGCACGAGCGCGCGGGTCGTGCGCGGATGCGCATCGACGAAATCGCGTCGGCAGGCGAGCACTTTCTCGGGATGCTCGGGCCACACCTCGCTCGAATAAGCGATCGTTTTGCCGACATCATGCGCCTCGGCCATTTCATTCCACGGCTCGCCGACGCACAGACCGTCGAGCCGGTCTTCGGCAAGCGCGGCGACCATTTGCGGCGGCGGAATCGCGACACTGTCGATGTCGCGCAACGGATCGACGCCTTGCGCCGCGAGCCAGTAGTACAGCCACATCGCGTGCGTGCCGGTCGGGAAGGTGTGCGCGAAGACCGGCTTGCGGCCGAGCGTGGCGAGCGCCTCGCGCAAGGTCCCATGCTTCGCGAGCGCATCGGCGAGCCGATTCGAGAGCGTGATCGCCTGGCCGTTGCGGTTCAGCACCATCAGCACGGCCATGTCGGTGCGCGGGCCGCCGAGGCCGAGCTGCACGCCATACACGAGCCCGTAAAGCGCGTGCGCGGCGTCGAGATCGCCGGCTAGCAGCTTGTCGCGCACGGCGGCCCACGACGGCTGGCGGCACAGTTCGAGCGTGAGCCCGTGCGCATGGCCGAACTCGAGCAGCTTCGCCGCGATCAGCGGCGCCGCGTCGGACAACGCGACGAAACCGAGCCGCAGATGGGTCTTTTCAGGCGGCTCCGCAAAGGCCGCGGCGGTGACGGAAGTGGCTGGATTCATGAGCGCATCATTTGAGCGAGCCGGCCGACGCGACGACCTCGCGCGCCACCTCGGCGAGTTTGACGCCCTGGTTCATCGCGCGTTTGCGCAGACTCGCGTAGGCGGCCGGTTCGGTGAGTTTCTGCTGATCCATGAGCAGGCGTTTCGCGCGATCGATCAACTTGCGCTCGGCCAGTTCGTTTTCGGCCTGCGCGAGCCGCTCGCGCAATTGCGACTCCTGTGCGAAACGCGCGAGCGCGACTTCGAGAATCGGCGCGAGCCGCTCGGTCGCGAGGCCTTCGACCAGATACGCGGTGACGCCCGCGTTGACCGCTTGGCGGATCAGTTGCTGGTTCGCGTCGTGGCTGAACATCAGCACGGGGCGCGGGGCGGTCGCGTGCATCACGGCGAGCTGTTCGAGCGTATCGCGCGACGGCGACTCCGTATCGATGATGATGACGTCGGGCCGCTCGTCCTGAACCGCGCGATGCAGCGCCTGCGGCGTCGCGGTGCCGGAGAGCATTTCGCAGCCGAGACAGGCGAGCGCGTCGCGCAGATCGCCGATCGGTTTGTCGGTGTCGGTGACAAGGAGAACACGCAGCATGGAGTCGGGGGAAGGGACATCTGACTATCTGTGAAGCAATGGATATGCCAGCCTTCGCGCGACGGGGCTTGGCGAGGTGTGTGAACGCATTCGCGCGAATGGCGGGGATCGATTGGGTTTTTTGCGGGCGATCGCTGCGAATCGTCCGCGAAAGAGGTGACGCGGCCACGCCGGTCGCGCTGCACCGGCGAGGGGCATGCAGGACAGCGGACGCCCGATGCACCGAAGCGGCGCATCGCGTTCGTCGCGACCACCGGCAGACTGGTCAGCAATGACAATGACGCGCCGTAGAAGCTCAAGCCGGTCGCGTCCGCGAATCGTCGTCATCAACGGGCTGATCGAGGTCAGCAGCGGGCGCAGATGGAGCTGGAGGAGCGGGTGGTCGAGCAGGTGCGCAAAAGCGCGGGTGGGGAGGATTTGGGGGCGGTGTTTGGAGTTTAGCGAGACGCTCTGCGACGTGCGTGGTCGCCGAAGCGGCGTGCCGCCAGATTCCAATCAAGACGCCGCGCGTGTTGCGGCGTACGACGTTCGCGCATGCGCTGGAGAGCACCCCGAATGTCAGGGAAGACGTCTATTTCACGCGCTTGGGCGGCGAGGCTGACGTAGCGCGTTCAAGCAGAACGCGGAGTCGGAAGGTATGGCGCGAGTCTGTCGGGCCTCGCGCTTTCGCATGGGTTCGGGCGGGCTGCCCGCATCGCCTGCACAACATCACAGGTACGCAGGGCGGCGCCGTGACCCCTGCTTACCTCCGCCGCGCCGCGTGCCGTGGCGCACCGCCGCCACTCGCACGCTCGTCCTTGTGGCGGAAATTGATCCGCCCCTTGGTCAGGTCGTAGACCGACAATTCGAGCGTCACGCGATCGCCCGCGAGAATACGGATATGGTTCTTGCGCATGCGCCCGGACGCATAGGCGCCGACCACGACGCCGTTGTCGAGCGTCACGCGGTAGCGGCTATCCGGAAGCACTTCGTCGACGATACCGTCAAGTTCAAGCAGTTCTTCTTTCGCCATGCATAACTCCTGGTCGATGGGATAAAGGGGAAATAGGGGAAACCGGCCGCAGGCATTGCGAGCGGCGCGACTGTGGATTCGTTTGAAAAGCAGCGGCGCCCGAAAGCACGCTGAGCGACATGAGTGACGCGCCGATGACGCCGCTCAAAGATCGGTGACCGACTGACCGCTCACCTGGCCGTCGATCAGCCGTTCCGCATGCGCCATGCACGCGATGCGCGCCTTGCCCATGCCGTCGAACGGAAACAGATACTGCAGGCGAAATACCCGGCCGTCGGCCGCCGGATTGGCGCCGACGCGGCAGATGCGCACCGAAGCGTCGTAACCGGCGCCCGGATTGCGGGTCGCTGGCGCGCCCGCGGGGCGGCGCGGATAAACGAGCGGGTGAATTTCGTAACCCTTGTAGGTCTTGACTGCTGGATTCATGAGAAACATGTCCTGTATTGCGTGGTCCACGCGCCGCGTGCGGGGCGCTGCTTCCGGCAACGCTCCTTTGACGCGTCACGGCGCGGACCGGCGGCGCAGCACCGATGGGCGCGCCGCGTTAAAAATGGTTGGCACAGGCCTGGTGGACCCGGCGGGCTCAATGACAATGGCTCGAGCGGTCGCGCGAAAACGCGGATTCGACCGAAAAAACGCTGAAGCGGCGCGTCAATTCGGGCGCCGGACGCATGATGCTGAACCGCTCGGTGTACTTCTCGCGACGGCGAATACGGGCGGCGCATTGCCGGAGTGACGGGATCGCAGATAAGGGCGGTCGAACAGTCGGGGGTGGTGCGGAGATGCCGGGTTGAGACTGCCTGGTGCTGCCAGTGCTATATGGGTGCGAGGTGCAACAATTGCAACATGATGCCTGAAATAGGCCTGATTGGATAGCGCAAACTTCAGCGCACGACCGGAACGCCCGACTGGCGGGGCTTCGCGGGCAGTTGGCGAAGTCGTGTCGGATGCGGGACCGATGACGGGCTCGCGAATCGCGCGAGTGGCGCGCGCGAGGCTCCTATTCGAACGCGTGCGTCAGCGCGACGTCTCGGCGACGCGCTTCCGCAATTCGCGCGCGGCCGCCAGCGGCAGGCGCGCATCGTCCCAGCCGGTCAACCATTCGACTTCCTTGGCCGTGAAGACCTGACCATGGTTGCGCAGCGCGTACTGCAGCGAATCGATGATGTGGTTGCGAATGATCTCCGGCGTGCGCTTGTCGTCGAGCACGGCGCGAAGCGCTTCGAGTGTGGCCATCGGTTGGTTCCGTTCGGTTGGGTGTCGGTGGATCAGTGTTTATCGCACGAAAAAAATGCGCTCGCGAGGTAGACAAAATTGCCGTCCGGCGTCGAGTCGCGGCGCCAGCGCGAGGCCGCTACAATGGCGGCTTCCTGAATTGCGGACCGAGCGGGCGCGCCGGCGTCCACGGCGGGCATCTGGCTTCGTCGTCATCCGCTATCGCGCGCCGCCTCCTTCGAACCTCGCGTTTTTTCCATGCGCAACCCGAACGTGTCTCCTGTCAAAGACCTGCTGCTGAAGCGCTACGCGCCGATCGCCGACGGCATCGCCGCGCTGCTCTATCCGTGCGCCGAGGTGGTGATTCACGATCTGCGCGATCAGACCATCGCGTATCTGGTGAACAATCTGTCGCGGCTCGAGGTGGGCGCGCCGTCGGTGCTCGACGACGCGCACTTCGCGGCGCGCGGCCAGACCATCGGCCCCTACGAGAAGCTGAACTGGGACGGCCGCCGCATGCGCTGCGTGAGCAACATCCTGTTCGACGACGACGGCAAGCCCGCCGGCATTCTGTGCGTGAACTTCAACATCGCGGTGTTCGAGGATGTGCGCTCGACGCTCGATCTGTTCATCAAGGGCGGCGCGATGACGGACGCGCCTGCCGACGATCTGTTCCGCGACGACTGGCAGGACCGCATCAACACGTATCTGCACACGTGGCTGCGCGACCGGCAAATCGGCATCAATGCGCTGACGCGCGAGCACAAGCGTGAAATCGTCGAGGCGCTGCACGCGCAGGGCGCGTTTCGCGGCCGCAGCTCGGCGAATTACGTGGCCGCGGTGCTGACGATGGGCCGCGCGACCGTCTACAAGATCCTGAAGCAGATGAAAGAGGGCGGCTAAGCTCAGGCGCGCCGTGCTTGAAAATGCTTCGACGACGCCCAAAATAAGGTCAAACACCATGCGCTACCAACACTACAAAGGCGGCATTTACGAGCTGGTCTGCGAGGCCACGCTCGAATCGGATCCGACGGTCACGATGATCGTCTACAAGGCGGCCAATGGAACGATCTGGACCCGTCCAGCGACGGTGTTTTTCGAGCTGGTAGAGCGGGAAGGCGTCGAGGTGCCGCGTTTTGCGCCGCTCGATGAGTTCAGCAACGAGGCAGATGCGTCCCCCGCGGACTCACCCATGCTGCCGTAATCACAGGAACAGGAAAACCGAATGTGTCTTTTGCTTGCCATCATTCTGCCGTGGCTGCAGTTTTTCACGATCGGCCGTCCGTTTGCGGGCATCATCTGTCTGATTCTGCAAATCACGCTGATCGGCTGGGTGCCGGCGGCCATCTGGTCGGTGTATTCGCTGAGCCAGTACAACACGGACAAGAAAATCGCCCGCGCAATGGGCAACCGGCGCTAAGACACAGCGCGTGAACGCGCCGGCGAGCGGGGCGCCAGGCGCCCACGCTCGCGCTCACCGTGCCGGTATCGCGACCGCATCCGGCACTTCGATCACCACGTCGGTTTCCGCGACCGCCACGCACGGCAGGATATAACCGTCCGCCTTTTCCTCGCGGCTCACGCCGGGCCAGTCAATCGAGTAGCGCACACGCCCAGACGTCATCCGGCACAAGCATGTTCGGCACGTGCCGTTGCGGCACGAACGCGGCAAACGCAGATTGGCGAAAGCGGCGGCTTCGAGAATCGTCAGCGAATCGGGCGCTTCGAAGCTCTGGCCGAGCGGTTCGACGCGAACCACAGGCGGGCGGGTAGGGGCGGACATCGTGCAGGTCAATGACTAGGTGCGCGACACTTTACACGGGATCGGACACCGCTTTATGCCGCGCCGCAACATCGGCGCGTCAGTCGCGCCTTCAAGAAAAAATCGGGGAAATCTTGCACCTGGCCCGAACTCGTCTAAAGTAAATCAATTCACCTCCGCGTGGCGCGAACTGACGATGCCGCGTCGAGGCGACGGCCCGCGCCGGCTGCATGGGACAAGGAGGAACGAGCGGCGGACGCGGTAGCAAGCAATCAGCGCGTGCATTACCCGAGCGCATCGTGCGCGCACTCTTCCAGGTGACTCCCATGCAGATCCAATTCCCGAACGAAGCCCCTGAATATTCAGGTCGCGAACTTACTTTGGCGTTTCCGGCAATGGTCGATGGGCAGAGGGTGGAGTGCATGATCACCGCGGAAGCGCTTGAAGATCACTTCGGCGCCGCGTCCCCCCGGCTGGAGGACATGATCGTCGCGTTCGACGCGCACCGGCCGCGCATCGAGGCCGCCACGCGCCGGCTGTTGTCGGAAACGCGCGCGCAGTGTCTCGTGCTCAGAAGCGGTTACGTGCGGTTTTACGAGGCGAACTGGCGTAACTGACCAATCTGAAATTATCGGCTGGCTACCGGTACCGAAGCTTCGGCAAGCGCGACTGCTGCCGAAGCGCGAAGTTCGGATTCACCCGTGCCGCTACCGCTGGCTGGCCTGCGCGCAAGCCGCGACCGCGTGCAATGCATCGGCGGCACGCAGCCAACTCCATTACTTTCAAATGATCCGCCGCAGCGCCCGATCCTTGAACACCACATGGTGCGCGATCGCCGCGAGCGCGTGCAGTCCGATCACCCAATAGAACACGTTGCCGAGCCACTCGTGCGCGTCCTTCAACAGCGGCCGCGCGATCGCATCCGCACGCACCAGCGTGAAGCTGATGTCCGTCCATGCGAGCGACACCGGCCGCCCGCCCGCATTGACCATCAGCATGCCGAGCAGCGGCTGGGCGAAGATGAACACATAGAGCGCGAGGTGCGCGGAGCGCCCGAGAAAAGCGAGCAGCCGATTGCTTTCGAGCTCCTCCGGCGCGCCGGCCCACAATCTCCACAGCAGCCGCAACACGGCCAGCCCGAGCACCAGCGTGCCGGCCCAAAAATGCACGCCGGTCCAGAACGCGCGGCTGTCGGAGCCGCGCGGGCCGCGGATTTCGATGGCCAGATAGGCCAGCGCGACCAGCAGAAAAATCATCCAGTGAAAGAAAATCGCGGGCTTCGTGTAGCGGTCCGTCGTGCGGTTATATGAGGACATCGAGGCTCCTGGGGTGGCGACCCGTGCCGCTGCGACCGGGTCGATCGCGACCCGGTCGGTCGCGACCCGGTCGATCATCATTCGAAACATCGGATGATAAACGGTCCCCGAACCCGACGACACATTCGACCCCCCGGCCGCGCGACCTCCTCATTCGCTGCCGAGATAGAAATACCGGAACAGGAAAATCGCCGCGATGATCCACACGACCAGCTTCACCTGGCGCGCCTGGCCCGTCAGCAGCTTGAGTCCCGCGTACGAGATGAAGCCGAACGCGACGCCGTTCGCGATCGAGTAGGTGAACGGCATCAGCAGCGCGGTCAGCGCGGCCGGCACGACTTCGGTCGCGTCGTCCCACGGCAGGTCGACCAGTTCGCGCAGCATCAGGCACGACACGTACAGCAGCGCGGGCGCGGTCGCATACGGCGGCACCACTTCGGCGAGCGGCGCGAAAAACAGCGCCGCGACGAACAGCACGGCGACCGTGATCGCGGTCATGCCGGTACGGCCGCCGGCCTGCACGCCCGATGCGCTTTCGATATACGCCGTCGTCGACGAAGTACCGAGCATCGAGCCGGCGAGAATCGCGGTGCTGTCCGCGAGCAGCGCGCGGTTCAGGCGATGCATCTTGCCTTCCACCAGCAGCCCCGCGCGGTTCGCGACGCCCATCAGCGTGCCGGTCGCATCGAACAGCTCGACGAGGAAGAACACCAGCACCACGTTCAGCACGCCGCTCGACAGCGCGCTGCGGATATCGAGCTGGAACAGCGTCGGCGCGATCGACGGCGGTGCGGACACGATGCCGTGAAACTGGTTGCCGCCAAAGAAAAAGCTCAGGATCGTCACGCCGACGATACCGATCAGGATCGCCCCGCGCACACGCATATGATCCAGCGTGACGATGCCGAAGAAGCCGACCGCCGCGAGCACGACGTGCGGGTCATGCAGATTGCCGAGCGTGACGAGCGTGGCCGAATTGCCGACCACCACGCCGGCCGACTTCAGCGAAATGATCGCGAGAAAGAGACCGATGCCGCTGGTGATCGCGATGCGGATCGAATGCGGAATGCCCTTGACGATCACCTCGCGCACGCGGAACAGCGTGACGATCAGGAACAGGCACCCGGAGATGAACACCGCGCCGAGCGCGGCCTGCCACGTGTAGCCCATGCCCTTGACGACCGTGTATGCGAAGTACGCGTTCAGGCCCATGCCGGGCGCGAGCGCGATCGGGTAGTTCGCGTACAGACCCATGATCAGCGACGCGAGCGCGGCCACGAGGCAGGTCGCGACGAACACCGCGCTCTTCGGCATGCCGGCGTCGCCGAGAATCGCCGGGTTCACGAAGATGATGTAGGCCATCGTCAGGAAAGTGGTCACGCCGGCTAGCACTTCGGTGCGCAGGTTGGTGTCGACGGCGTCGAAGCCGAAGTAGCGTTTGATCGAGTCCATGTGGCGGGTTTCCTCTCTTTCGTCGTTCAGACAGTGTTTTTGTCATCGAGGCGGTGACAGCGCGGCGCAGCAAGGCAGGCCGCGCGGCGGCGTTACGGCGGAATTGTAATCACGAACGGCAGCGCCCCGGCGCCTGTGGCGGCGCGAGCAGGCCGCCCGGGCCCGTCAGGCGGGCGGCTTGCCGTGCGACTGTGGCGCCTGCGCATCACTGCGAGGCGCCTGACGCGCGAGCCAGCGATCGAGTTCGCCAGCAAACGCCTTGCCATCGCGCGCGCTGAAGGCGGCCGGCCCGCCCGTGTCGACGCCGCTCGAGCGCAACTGGTCGAGCATCGAGCGCATGCGCAGCCGTTCTTCGATCGTTCCGGGCGTGTACCAGTTGCCGCGCGGATCGAGCGCGTGGGCATTTTTTGCCAGCACGGCGGCGGCGAGCGGGATGTCGGCGGTGATCACGAGGTCGCCCGCGACGACGCGCTCGACGATCAACTGATCGGCGGCGTCGAAGCCGGCCGGCACCTGGATCGCGCGGATCAGCGGCGACGGCGGCACGCGCAGGAACGAATTGGCGACCAGCGTCAGCGGCATGCCGGTCCGGCGCGCCGCGCGATACAGCATGTCCTTGACGACGGCCGGGCAGGCGTCGGCATCGACCCAGATTGGCATGGTGCGGGTTCCGGCTGTGTGCGGCTGGTTTGCTGCGTGGGGGATGGAGGGACCGGATGATACCTTGGCGCGACGCAAGCCTTGCCATGCCGCTCGCGGCGGGCGGCATTCAGGCTGCTGCGACTACGCCAGCCGCGACCGCTTTACTGCACGGCCGTCCGGGCGTTGCCTTGCTGCTGCTCGCGGTGTTGCGCGACGATGCGGCTCGCGCGCTGCGCGTTCTCCGG
Organism: Paraburkholderia sp. MM5496-R1; assembly: GCF_050436205.1. NCBI lineage: Bacteria > Pseudomonadati > Pseudomonadota > Betaproteobacteria > Burkholderiales > Burkholderiaceae > Paraburkholderia > Paraburkholderia sp. MM5496-R1. The sequence continues at coordinate 98,986 of NZ_JBNDLT010000003.1, read as the reverse complement.
ATAGTCGATCCAGTCGAACGGATCGTAGCCGGCGGCGAGCCATTCCGCGAGGTCAGCGCGGACCTGGGCGCGCGTTTTCGGCGCCGACGGGTCGGCGGGCTGCGTCACCGCTTGCGCGTAGACGGTGCTGATACCCACGGCGGCCAACAGCGCGCCGAGTCCAATGCGGGAAGACAGTTTCATGGCGAGCTCCTGCGGAGCGGAAAAACAGCCGGACCTGGTGGTTTTTCGGTGCGCCGGGTAAGGCGGTACAAGCAACGCACCACTTCTGCCGGCAAATCGAACCCGCCGCGAGCCTCGTTCGCCACCTCAGCGCAAGCAACGCGCAAGCGGGCGGGTATGCCGAAACGTCGACGCTAATCCGCGCCGAATGGATGTCCTGACAAATATCGTCCTATCACGCCGATGGCTTGTTGAAGCGTTCCAGCCCCGCACTCACGAGGTCGATCGGCAGCGGAAACACGATCGTCGAGTTCTTGTCGGCGGCGATCGTCACCAGCGTCTGCAGATAGCGCAACTGCATCGCCTGCGGTTGCCGCGCGAGCGTCTGGGCCGCCTCCAGCAACTGCTTCGATGCCTGCAACTCGCCTTCGGCGTGAATCACCTTCGCGCGCCGTTCGCGCTCGGCTTCGGCCTGACGCGCAATCGCGCGGATCATCGTTTCATTGATATCGACGTGCTTGATCTCGACGATCGATACCTTGATGCCCCACGCGTCGGTTTGCGAGTCGAGCACTTTCTGGATGTCGGTGTTCAACTGCTCGCGCTCCGACAGCAGCTGGTCGAGGTCGTGCTTGCCGAGCACCGCGCGCAGCGTCGTCTGCGCCAGCTGGCTGGTCGCCTCGAAGTAGCGCGCGACCTGGATCACCGCCTTCTCCGGATCGACGACGCGGAAATACACGACCGCGTTGACCTTGACCGATACGTTGTCGCGCGTGATCACGTCTTGCGTCGGCACGTCGAACACGATGGTGCGCAAATCCATGCGCACCGCCTGCTGCACGATCGGAATGATCAATACGAGCCCGGGCCCCTTGACCTTCCAGAAGCGGCCGAGCATGAACACGACGCCGCGTTCGTACTCGCGAAAAATCCGCACCGACGACGCAATCAGCACGACCACGAGCAGGATCAGGATGCTGCCGAAGCCGAATGTGAAGCCGATCATGAGCGTTCTCCTTGTAAGGCGTCGACCGACGTGACGGGCACCACGGTCAGTGTGAGGCCGTTGCGCGCCGTCACGCGCACGCTCTGACCCGGTGCTGCCGGCGTGGTGCTCGAGACGCGCCAGCGCTCGCCGTGCACGCGCGCCCAGCCGGCCAGCGGGCCGGCCGCCGCGTGTTCGGGTTCGGGCAGCAAGCCGCCGTCCAGCACCACGCCGAGGCAGCCGATCAGCGCCTCCGAGCCCGTCACCACGGGCCGCCGCCGCGCGCGCAGCGCGAGCCGCGACACGCCGAGCACGAACGCGACGCTGAACACGACGACCGCGGCGATCAGCGGCAGCGGGATGCCATAGCCGGGCACGCCGGTATCCATCAGCATCGTTGCGCCGACCACGAACGCGACTACGCCGCCGAAGCCGAGCGAGCCGAAGGTCGGCAGGAACGCTTCGCCGATCAGGAAGGCAATGCCGAGAAAGATCAGCCCGAGGCCGACGTAGCTGATGGGCAGCATCTGCATCGCGAACAGGCCGAGCAGCAGGCTGATCGCGCCGACTACGCCGGGCAGCACGAAGCCCGGATTGGCGAATTCGAAGAAAAGGCCATACATGCCGAGCATCAGCAGAATCAGCGCGACGCTCGGATCGGTGATCACGGCGAGAAAGCGGCTGCGCCAGTCGGGTTCGAGCGTGATCAGCGGCGCATGCGCGGTGTGCAGCGTGACGCTGCCCGCGCTCGTGACGTACGTGCGGCCGTCCACCTGGCGCAGCAGGTCCGGCACGTCGCGCGCGACGATATCGACGACGTGCTGCGCGAGCGCTTCCTCATCGGACAGGCTCACCGCTTCGCGGACCGCGCGCTCGGCCCACTCGGCGTTGCGGCCGCGCATCTGCGCGAGGCCGCGGATGTAGGCGGCGGCATCGTGAACCTGCTTGCGCAGTTCGGTCGATTGGGTGTCGAGTGGCAGAGCGCTCGCGGCTTCGGATGATGCGCCGGGTGACGCAGGCGCAGGCGCGGACGCGCCGCCAGGCAGCGTGCGCATGTGCGGCAGCCCCGGCGTACCTGGGGTGGCTGGCGTTGCCGGCGGGCCGCCGGCGGGCGGCTCGTTGCCGCCGATGCCCATCTCGATCGGCGTCGCGGCGCCGAGATTGGTGCCCGGCGCCATCGCCGCGATATGGCTCGCGTAGACGATGTAGGTGCCGGCGCTGGCCGCACGCGCGCCGCTCGGCGCGACGAAGGTCGCGACCGGCACCGGCGAGGCGAGGATCGCCTTGATGATCTGCCGCATCGACGTATCGAGGCCGCCGGGCGTGTCGAGTTGCAGGACCGCGAGCTGTGCACGCTGGCTGGCCGCGCGCTGCAAGCCCCGCACGATGAAATCGGCGGTGGCCGGTCCGATCGCGCCATTCACCGGAATCACGACGACGCTGTTGGCGGTCGCGGCGGCGACGTTCGCCGCGCTCGCCGCATTGGCCGCTTGCAGCGGCGCCAGCGCTTCGCGCGTCGCGAAGCCGAACGCGCATAGCACGCCGAGCACGGCGATGCCGCGCATCAAACGGCCCACGATGCCGCCGCGGATAAGCGGCCTGCGCGGACCGGACTGCCGGAGCGGGAGACGCGGAGTCGTGTTCATCGCTGACGGCCGTCGCGCCAGCCGGTGCGAACCGGCGGCGCGGGCCCCTACCCTCGATCAAGGCTGGCCTGTTGCCGCTTAAAGCTTAGTCCGATTCGGCGCGTCGCGTGAGATCGAGCCCCGCGGCCCGGGCCGGCCGGTAGTCGGTCGGGCGCATGCCGGTCCATTTGCGGAACGCGCGATGAAACGCGCTCGGCTCCGCGAAGCCGACGGCGTTGGCGATATCGGCGATGGTGCGCTGCGTGCGCTGCAGTTCGGCGATCGCGATGTCGCGCCGCAGCGCGTCCTTGATTGACTGATACGTGTGGCCCTCCTGCTTCAGGTGCCGCCGCATCGTCGCCTCGGCGACGTGCAGGCGCGCGGCCATCTGATCGGCCGCGGGCCAGCCCGACATCGGCAGCGCGCGCAGCGTCTTGCGCACGCGCCCGGCGAGCGAACCCGGATTGCGGTACTTGACGATGAAGCTGCCCGGCGCATCGCGCAGAAACGGCCGCGCCGAGCGCGAAGTCTGGATCACCGGCAGTTCCAGAAACGCAGGGTCGAGATCGACGGACGACTCCGGCTCGTCGAAATACATGTCTTCGCAGAACATCAGCCGGTATTCGTGCGCGGCCGGCGGCGCGGCGCAGCGAAAGCGCGCTTCGAGCAACGGAATGCGCCGGCCGACGAGCCAGCACACGAGCCCGTACACGAGGATGAAATACGTCGCGTAAGCGAACATCGCCGGCTTGCGCGTGCCCGCGCGCTCGACGAACTTCAGGCGCACGCGCTGCGCGTCGGTGTCGATCGTCGCGCCGAGATCGTCGAGCACGAGCCGCATGAAGCCGACCGCGCGCGCAAGCGCCTGCGCGCCGTTGCGCGCGCCCAGCGCCGTCTGCGTCATCGCGATGAAGCTGCCGCTTTTCATCGGATGCGAGTCCTGGCCGAAGAATTCGTCGTCGAGCGCGCGTGCGATGCCGGCCCACAGCGCGCCGTATTGCGCCGACGATACCCGGCTTTTCGGCGACGCGAGCATCGCCGCGGCAATGCCGGCCGCTTCGGCGAGCGCTCGCGCGTCGAGGCCGCGCGCCGTCGCGAGCGCGAGCGTTTCCTCGACGAGACTGACGGAGATCGTGCCTTTGTCGCTTTTCATCGGGATTCGGCCTTTCTGGCAAAAGCGCTCAGCATAGGCTGGGTCGTGGTTCATGAAGCCCCCTGAAATGGCGAGGCTCCATGCACGTGCATGGTAGCAGTATGGCAAAAGCGCTCAGCAAGAATGAGCGGAGCGAGCATCGAACGGCGCGGGCCGCTTGCCTACACTTGCCGCATCACCGCGAACGCCAGCACGGCCGTCAGCACCAACGAGGACGCAGTCATGGACAGCTTCTACACCGACGAACAACGGATGATCCGCGACGCCGCGCGCGACTTCGCGACCGAATGCCTCGCGCCGCACGCGGCGCAATGGGATCGCGACGCGCAACTGCCGGCGGGGGTCGTCGCGCAGCTGGGCGAACTCGGCTTTCTGGGCATGATGGTGCCGGCCGAGTGGGGCGGCTCCTACACCGATTACGTCGCCTATGCGCTCGCGCTGGAAGAGATCGCGGCCGGTTGCGCCGCCTGCGCGACGCTGATGAGCGTGCACAACTCGGTCGGCTGCGCGCCGATCCTGAACTTCGGCAGCGCCGCGCAGAAAGACCGCTATCTGCGCGAGCTCGCCATCGGCCGGACGATCGGCGCGTTTTGCCTGACCGAGCCGCAGGCGGGCTCCGAGGCGAACAATCTGCGCACCCGCGCGGAGCGGCGCGACGGGCAGTGGATTCTGAACGGCAGCAAGCAGTTCGTGACCAACGGCGCGCGTGCCGGTCTCGCAATCGTGTTCGCGGTCACCGATCCCGAGCGCGGTAAGCGCGGCCTGTCCGCCTTCATCGTGCCGACCTCGACGCCGGGTTTCGACGTCGGCCGGCCGGAGCACAAGCTCGGCATTCGCGCGTCCGACACCTGTCCGATCTCGCTCGATCAGTGCGCGGTGCCCGAGGCCAATCTGCTCGGCGAGCCGGGCGAGGGTCTGCGCATCGCGCTGTCGAATCTCGAAGGCGGACGCATCGGCATCGCCGCGCAGGCAGTCGGCATTGCGCGCGCCGCGTTCGACGCCGCGCGCCGCTACGCGAACGAGCGCGAACAGTTCGGCAAGCCGCTGAAAGACCACCAGACGATCGCGAATATGCTTGCCGACATGGCGACGCGCCTGAATGCCGCGCGCCTGCTCGTACATCACGCGGCACGGCTGCGCTCGGCGGGGCGGCCGTGTCTGTCGGAGGCGTCGCAGGCGAAGCTTTTCGCGTCGGAGCTTGCGGAGGAGATCTGTTCGAACGCGATCCAGATTCATGGCGGCTACGGCTATCTGGAGGACTATGCGGTCGAACGCCACTATCGGGATGCACGGATCACGCAGATTTACGAAGGGACGAGCGAAGTGCAGCGGATGGTGATCGCGCGCCATGTTTGAGGGCGGCGTTTGAGCGCACAATAGCCTGGCCGTGGATGCTCGCCTGGATCTCCGCGGCGAAAAAAACCGAGCGCGCCCCGCGCCACTCGCAACTACGTTGCATGAGACCGAAGTAAGCGCTAAAGCGCTAACTCTGGTCGACAGGAGACGACGATGACAGCAGCGAAAGCCTTTCTCGAAGCGCGCGATCTGCTAGTGCGCCATCGCACCGACTACGAGCGCGCGTACCGCGAATTCGCGTGGCCCGCGCTCGGCGAGTTCAACTGGGCGCTCGACTACTTCGACGCGATCGCGCATGACAACGACAACCCCGCGCTGTGGATCGTCGACGATCCTTCCAGCGACGGCCTGCGTCTGTCGTACGCGCAGATGTCGGAGCGCTCGTCGCGGATGGCGAACTTTCTGCGCGGCGCGGGCGTCGGCCGCGGCGACCGTGTGCTGCTGATGCTGCCGAACCGCGTCGAGCTATGGGACGTCATGCTCGCCGCGATGAAGCTCGGCGCGATCGTGCTGCCCGCCACCACGCAGCTATCCGCCGAGGACGTGCGCGACCGCGTGCAGATCGGCGGCGCGAAGTTCGTCGTGGTCGACAGCGCGGAGCTGGGCAAATTCGATGCGCTCGACGTGCCGCTCACCCGCCTGTCGGTCGGTGCGCCGCGCGACGGCTGGATCGATGTTGCCGCCGCGTACGAGGCTTCGCCGCATTTCACGCCGGACGGTGTCACCCACGCCAGCGATCCGCTGTTGCTGTACTTCACGTCCGGCACCACCTCGAAGCCGAAGCTGGTCGAGCATACGCACCAGAGCTATCCGGTCGGGCATCTGTCGACGATGTACTGGATCGGCCTGCAACCCGGCGACATCCATTGGAACATCAGCTCGCCGGGCTGGGCCAAGCACGCGTGGAGCTGCTTCTTCGCGCCGTGGAACGCGCAGGCCTGCGTGTTCGTGTTCAACGTCCCGCGCTTCGTGCCGAAAGACACACTCGCCGCGCTCGTGCGCTTCAACGTCACCACGCTGTGCGCGCCGCCGACCGTCTGGCGCATGCTCGTGCAGGAGCCGCTCGGCGACTATCCGGTGAAGCTGCGCGAAATCGTCGGCGCCGGCGAGCCGCTGAATCCGGAGGTCATCGAGCGCGTCAGGCACGCGTGGGGCATTACGATTCGCGATGGCTACGGCCAGACCGAAACGACCTGCCAGATCGGCAATTCGCCGGGCCAGCCGGTCGTGGCCGGCTCGATGGGGCGTCCGTTGCCGGGCTACCGGGTCGAGCTGCTCGACGCCGACGACCAACCGGTCGGCGAAGGCGAAATCGCGCTGCCGCTTGCCGAACGGCCGCTCGGCCTGATGACGGGTTACGCGAACAACGCCAACGCGACCGCGCAGTCGATGCGCAACGGCCTCTATCGCACCTCGGATGTCGCGCTGCGTCGCGACGACGGCTACTACGTGTACGTCGGCCGCTCGGACGACGTGTTCAAGTCGTCCGACTATCGCCTGAGTCCGTTCGAACTCGAAAGCGTGCTGATCGAACACGAGGCGATCGGCGAGGCGGCCGTCGTGCCGAGCGCGGACGCGTTGCGTCTGGCGGTGCCGAAGGCGTTCGTCACCGTGCGTCACGGCTACGAAGCCGGTCCCGAACTCGCGCGCGCGGTGTTCGCGTTCTCGCGTGAAAAACTCGCGCCGTACAAGCGGATTCGCCGTCTGCAATTCAGTGAACTGCCGAAGACGATCTCCGGCAAGATCCGCCGCGTCGAATTGCGGCGCCGCGAAATGGAGCGCGCAGCCGAGCCCGCGCGTCTGCCGGACGAGTATTGGGAAGAGGATTTTCCCGACTTGCGGTGACTGTCTTTATTCCTCGCCATTGCTGGTTTGCCGCCCCGGTTTGAATCGCACGCGTTGAATTCGAGCTTCGGATTCGACGCGTCGGGGCACTGTTTTCTAAATCACAGGAGTTTCAGCATGAGCACCCTTGCTTCGAACGAGACCGGCCGCGACGTTGCCGGCGCCGTGGCCACCGTCAAACTGCTGATCAACGGCGAGTTCGTCGAATCGAAGACGACCGAGTGGCGCGACATCGTGAACCCGGCCACGCAGGCGGTCCTCGCGCGCGTGCCGTTCGCGACCGTCGCGGAGGTCGACGCGGCGGTGCGCAGCGCGCACGCCGCGTTCAAAACGTGGAAGGACACGCCGATCGGCGCGCGCATGCGCATCATGCTGAAGTACCAGGCGCTGATTCGCGAGCATATGCCGCGCATCGCGAAGACGCTGTCGGCCGAGCAGGGCAAGACGATTCCCGATGCCGAGGGCGACATCTTCCGCGGTCTGGAAGTCGTCGAGCACGCGTGTTCGATCGGCACGTTGCAGCAGGGGGAGTTCGCCGAGAACGTCGCCGGTGGTGTGGACACCTACACGCTGCGCCAGCCGCTCGGCGTATGCGTCGGCATCACGCCATTCAATTTCCCCGCGATGATCCCGCTGTGGATGTTCCCGATGGCGCTCGTGTGCGGCAATACCTTCGTGTTGAAGCCATCCGAGCAGGACCCGCTGTCGACGATGCAGCTCGTCGAACTGGCGCTCGAAGCCGGCGTGCCGAAGGGCGTGCTGAACGTCGTGCACGGCGGCAAGGAAGTCGTCGATGCGCTGTGCACGCATGAACTGGTGAAGGCGATTTCGTTCGTCGGCTCGACGGCGGTCGGCACGCACGTGTATCGCCTCGGCAGCGAACACGGCAAGCGAGTGCAGTCGATGATGGGCGCGAAGAACCACGCGGTCGTGCTGCCCGACGCGAATCGCGAACAGACCCTCAACGCGCTCGCCGGCGCCGCGTTCGGCGCGGCCGGTCAGCGCTGCATGGCGAGTTCGGTGGCGGTGCTGGTCGGTGCCGCGCGCGAGTGGCTGCCCGAACTCGTCGCGAAGGCGAAGACGCTGAAGGTCAACGCGGGTCACGAGCCGGGCACCGATGTGGGGCCGGTCGTGTCGCGCGCCGCGAAGCAGCGCATTCTCGGTCTGATCGACGCGGGCGTGAAAGAGGGCGCGACGCTCGTGCTCGACGGCCGCGATGTGAACGTGCACGGCTACGAGCAGGGCAACTTCATCGGCCCGACGGTGTTCACCGACGTGACGGCCGACATGGAAATCTACCGCACCGAAATTTTCGGGCCGGTGCTCGCGGTGCTGAACGTGGCGACGCTCGACGATGCTATCGCGCTCGTCAACGCGAACCCGTTCGGCAACGGCGTCGGCCTCTTCACGCAAAGCGGCGCGGCGGCGCGCAAGTTCCAGAGCGAGATCGATATCGGCCAGGTCGGCATCAACATTCCGATCCCGGTGCCGGTGCCGTTTTTCAGCTTCACCGGTTCGCGCGGCTCGAAGCTTGGCGATCTCGGTCCCTACGGCAAGCAGGTCGTGCAGTTTTACACGCAGACCAAGACGGTCACCGCGCGCTGGTTCGACGACGACACCGTCAACGATGGCGTCAACACGACGATCCGCCTGCGTTGAAGGGACTGAGGGCACACCCGGAGACGACACCATGAAAATAGGCTTTATCGGACTCGGCAATATGGGCGCGCCGATGGCGCTGAACCTGCTGAAGGCGGGCCACGCGCTCAACGTGTTCGACCTTAGTGCGGAAGCTGTGCGCACGCTCGTCGACGCGGGCGCACAGCCGGCCCGCTCACCGCAAGCCGCCGCGAGCGACGTCGAATGCGTGATCACGATGCTGCCCGCCGCGGCTCACGTGCGCAGCGTGCTCGTCGCGGACGACGGCATCCTCGCCGGCATCGCGCCGGGCGTGCCGATCATCGATTCGAGCACGATCGATCCCGCCAGCGTGAAAGCGTTTGCCGAACTCGCCGCGGCTCATGGCAACAACTTCGTCGACGCCCCGGTCTCGGGCGGCACCGGCGGCGCGGCGGCGGCCACGCTGACCTTCATGGTCGGCGGCAGTGCGAGCGCGTACGAGCAGGTCAAGCCAGTGCTGTCGGCGATGGGAAAAAACATCGTGCATTGCGGCGACACCGGCACGGGCCAGGTCGCGAAGATCTGCAACAACCTCGTGCTCGGCATCTCGATGGCGGGCGTCGCCGAGGCGATGTCGCTCGGCGAGGCGCTCGGTATCGACACGAAGGTGCTCGGTAGCATCATCAATACGTCGACCGGGCGCTGCTGGAGTTCGGACACGTATAACCCGATGCCGGGCGTGATCGCGACCGCGCCGTCCTCGCGCGGCTATACCGGCGGCTTCGGCACCGACCTGATGCTGAAAGACCTCGGCCTCGCCACCGATGCCGCGCGCGGCGTGCGTCAACCGGTCTATCTCGGCGCGCTCGCGCAGCAGCTCTATCAAACGATGAGCGCGAACGGCGCGGGGCGCCTGGACTTTTCGGCGGTGATCAAGCTGTATCGCTCGCGTGAGCGCGGCGGTAACGGCCAGGGAGGCACGCAATGATCGACCTCGATTACGCACATGACGGCGCCGTTGCTTTGATCACGTTGAAACGGCCCCCCGCGAACGCTTTCACGCCTGACGGTCTGCTGCAATTGCAACGCACCGTCGCGCAGTTGAACGCCGATGCGCGCGTGCGCTCGCTCGTGATCACCGGCGACGGTCCGAAGTTTTTCAGCGCGGGCGCCGATCTGAACACGTTCGCCGACGGCAATCGCGAACTCGCGCGCACCGCGGCCGCGCGTTTCGGCGCGGCCTTCGAATCGCTGCAGAACGCGCGGCCCGTCGTCATCGCGGCGCTCAACGGCTTTGCGATGGGCGGCGGTCTCGAATGCGCGCTCGCCTGCGATATCCGCATCGCCGAGCAGCATGCGGTGCTGGCGCTCCCCGAGACGGCGGTCGGTCTGCTGCCATGCGGCTGCGGCACGCAGACGCTGCCGTGGCTCGTCGGCGAAGGCTGGGCCAAGCGGATGATTCTGACCGGCGAGCGCGTCGATGCGGCGACCGCGCTCAGCATCGGTCTCGTCGAAGAAGTGGTGGAGCGCGGCGCCGCGCGTGAAGCCGCGTTGAACATGGCGCAGCGCGTCACCGGTTTGAGCCCGCAGGCGGTCAGCTTCAGCAAGGCGCTGATCCATCAGGCGCGGCATGGCGTGCCGCGGGCCGCCGCGCTCGCGCTTGAACGCGAGCGCTTCGTCGATCTGTTCGATGGCGCCGATCAGCGCGAGGGCGTCAACGCGTTCCTCGAAAAACGCGCGCCGCGCTGGCAGACGAGCCGTGCATCGCGGGAGACGCAGCGATGAGCACTTTGCGCGGCTTTGCGGTCGAAATGCGCGCCGCGACGAACCCGCAAGCCGAACCCGACGTGCTGTTTCGCGTCGTCAACCGCGTGGCGATCATCACGCTGAACCGGCCTGCCGCGCTCAACGCGCTGTCGCACGCGATGGTGCGCGAACTCGCGGTGCTGGTCGAGCATTGCCGCACCGATGCCAGGATCGTCGCGCTGGTGCTGAAGGGCGCTGGCGACAAGGGCTTTTGCGCGGGCGGCGACGTGCGCGAGGTACATCGGCTCGCGACGCAGGGCGACCCACGCTGGCTTGCGTTCTTCGTCGACGAATACCGGCTCGATCACGCGTTGCACACGTTTCCGAAGCCGGTGGTCGCGCTGCTCGACGGCATCGCGATGGGCGGCGGCATGGGCCTCGGCCAGGCGGCGCGGCTGCGCATCGTGACCGAACGCAGCCGCATCGCGATGCCGGAGACGCGCATCGGCTTCGTGCCCGACGTCGGCGCGAGCCGCTTTCTGAGCGTGATGCCGGCCGAGCTTGCGCTGTATGTCGGGCTGACCGGCGCGACACTAGCGGGCGCCGACGCGATGCGCCTGCAACTGGCCGACCTGTGCGTGCCGGCCGACTGGCTCGCGAGCTTCGAGGAACGTTTGCAGCGCATGTCGCACGACGGCGAGCGCATCGACGCGCTGCGCGCCGTGTTCGAGCCGCCGTGCAATATCGTGCCGCACGCGCCGCTCGGCGCGCTGACGCAACTGATCCTGCGCCACTTCGACCGGCGTTCGGGCGTCGAGCGCATCGTCGCGACACTGCGTCAGGATCTCGAACGCGAACCGCCGCGCGAGGTGCGGCAATGGCTGCAAGCGACCTACGACGCACTGACCGCCCATTCGCCGACGATGCTGCACGTGACGCGCGAAGCGCTGCTGCGCGGCCGGCAGATGACGCTTGCCGAATGCTTCCGGATGGAGCTCGGCATCGTGAAGCGCTCGATCGAGGAAGGCGATTTCCGCGAGGGCGTGCGCGCGCAACTGATCGACAAGGACCGTCGGCCGCGCTGGTCACCGGCGACGCTCGCCGATGTGCAACCCGAGCGCGTGCGGCATTTCCTGAGTTCGCCGTGGCATGGCGACGCGCATCCGCTGGCGGCGCTGGGCGCGGAGCATGGCGACTGACTTGCGCGGCGTATCGCATGCCGCGCGGGGCGCGCGGCCCGGCGCACCCGCGCCCGCCCTTAGGTCTGCTTGGCATGTCCCGCCCATCAGCCGCCGGTGCCAATTGTGGTGTGGCGGACACAGACTACGCGCGCCAATTGACATCTTTCCGGGCGCAATCTTAGATAGATAGTTCAGCCCCGTCCCGACCGGCAAAGCCTGCTCGCAGCCCTCATCACGGCGCTCGTCCGACCTACGGTGCGTTTATACGTCACCGCTTCCCGCATTCCCGTGCTCTTGATCGATCAGGAGGCAATGCGTATGGAAAAGCCGTCAGATGAGAATCGCCGCTCCAAACCCTTCGGCGACAAACCCGCTTCCCACGTCGAGCAGGGCCCTCATGCAAAAAAGCTCGCCCTCACCGCGCTAGGCGGCATTGCGGTTCTGGTGGGCAGCGGTATCTACTGGGTGGTGACCTTTTCGCATCGCGTGCCGGATGCGGATTGCTTTCCTCCCGGCATTGAGTGCGTTAAAAAGATCGCCGCGGTGATGAAGGAAGTCAGCGACGCGGATCGCGCAACCAGCATGGGCGAGAGCTGGCTGCTTGCGTTGCTGGTCACGGCCTTCACGTTCCTCGTGTTTTATGTCCACATTTGCCGTGGAGAAGAAGAACGAGCGCGGACCATCGCGGAACGCGAGTTCGAGGAGAAGAAGCGTATCGCGGAAGAGGAAGGCGAGGCCGCTCCCGACGTCGACTCCCGCTCGAAGGGTGTAGTCGGCATCCTGCGAAGCTGGTTCGCGTCGCGCTGGTGCATTCCGGTGTTCTGCTACGTCCCCGCGGTATTGCTGTTCGGCGGAGAGATATGGGAGGGCTATACCGATGCGGTCGTACTCGCATTGGCGCTCGCCGCCATTTACGTGGCCGCGGAACACTATTGCGCGCTCGAGCAGCAACGCAAGCTCGTCGACGAGCAGGAAGCGGTGCTCGAGACCATCCGCAAGGAACTCAGCGACAAGGTGGCCAGCATCGATAACGCGATGGGAACCCGCTATGGTCTTCGCGTGATTTACGACGCCTATCGCGACCCGAACCACGACCAGTCCCGCGCAGAGGAGAGGAAGCGCTTGCAGCCGGGCGCGGCGCACCAGGCTCACGGCGGCGCGGCGAACGTTCAGGAGTCTGAAAAAGGCATTTTTTCGATCTATCGTTTCTTCGATATCGACAAGCAATGGTGGGCGCGCGAGTCCTGGGACGGCTATCGCAGCAGCCCCGCGGCGACGCTCTATCGGACCTTGAAGGAAGGCGCGCGCACGAAGATGACGCTGGTGACGCCTCTCGAATATCCCGAGTTCGACGACGGCTCGATGCAGGACAAGGCACTCTTCTTCGGCAAGTTCATTGGACTCGTATGGCATTACGTCGTGCTGTGGCACGTACGGCGCGCGCTCGAGGCCGACTCGAAAGACGTCGTGTGCGAACACAAGATCCGCATTGCGCAGACTTCGCTGTGGCTGCATGTGGTCGACCGGACCGTCTATCAGATTCTCGGCGACGATCGCGGCAAGGACGTCAAGGTGCGCAACCTGACGCACGACATGGATGAGATCTCGGTATCGCTCGCCCGCTGGGCCAAGCGTGAAATTCAAACGCTGGCGGCGCGTGGCCCGACCGTCGAGGAGTACATCTGCACCTGCCTGACCGATGCCCATCAGGCCATACCCGCGGACGGCGCGGCCACCTTCGGACAGAACGAGGATCACGTACTCGAAAGACTCGGATTCAAGGAATGGGCGAACGAAGGAGACGCGCCATCGGGAATTCGCAAGCGAGTGTTGGCCGCGCGCTGCAAGGGATTGATCCGGGATGCCGTGGCGATCATCGCCACGTCCGAGCCGGGGCAGACGGCGAGCATCGACGGCCAATACGATCCGTCGATCGAAGAGATAGCAGCGGAGGTCGAGTGATGACTACTTCCATCGATGCGATGCTGGCCGACCTGGAGATCATCAGCGACCTGGTGATGTCCATCGTGGTGCCGACGAAAAACACGGACCGCTCGAACTTCACGACGCCGATCTCGCTGATGGTCAGACACCACCTGGTCGGCGGGCAGTCGCCGCTTGCCGGTCGCGACGTGCGCGGTCTCGTCGACCGGCTCAAGCACTGCGCCGGCGCGCTGTGCAAGGTCGGATCGGGCAAGAAGCTGCTCGCCGATTCGCAGTTGATGCGGGGCATTCCTGCGGCGCCATATCAGGCGAATCAGTTCTACGTCGAGTTGCTGACGGCGGTGTCGCTCGGTCTTTACTTTCTCGGCGTGCCGATTGGCGAGCCGTGGGACCTGGTGCAGACCTGGGCCGACGAGGAGGGGGGCGGGCTACCGAACGGCATCTGCGTGGCGAAGGCGATCGGCGATATCGTGCGCTCGTCGCGCAAGTGGCATCCCACGCTGCCGGTGGAAGCCGATGCGAACGAGCGCGCCAAACGCAGGGCGTCGACGGATCTGATCGTCCATTCGTTCCTGCCGATGATCCTGTTTCGCGATCTGATCCTGTGGGGCGGCGGACAGCCGGAACCGGAGAATTCCGGGCTGCCGGAACATCCGTCGATCCGCAGTCAGACGGCGACCGGACCCACCGAAGGCGACGAGTCGGATGAACGGTCTTTGCTCGTGCCGTCGATCCATGCGTTGGGCCGCTGTTACGAAGTGTTGCAACTGCAACTTTACCTGAGGGCCGGTTATCCGATTTACTATGCCGTGCCAGAGGCCATTCTGAAGACCGAAATCTTGCGGTCCTGTGCGGCGGGAAAATCCACCGAGGAGTGCTGGGAAGAAATGTGCACGTTCCTGCGTGACAAGATCTTCCGCGGCAAGCTGCCCGACGCCGGCAATCTGCAGAAGCAGTGCGTCTACGTGATCGACCGGACCAAGCCTCCCGCGTGCTTCATCAATCACGATGCGGGGCTGCTGACCTTCGAAGGCATCGATCTCGACGTGGGCAGCCGCGAACTGCCGCTACCGGCGAGTTACATGCTCGATGAACGCAGGGAGCGCTACCGCAAGAGAGTGCTTTCGTTCAAGCCGGCCGATGACGAAGCCGCGCTGCGAAACCTCTTGAATGGCGCAAAGAACAAGGAACTTTTCAAGCATATCTTTCATGGCGCGAAAGATGATCATCCTGATCCGGCTCACGGCAAGGATGCCGCCAACGACGCCGCGAAGGACACCGTCACGGTGAGGTGACGATGCGCGGCGCACTGGGTATCGGGAACGCCGGATGCTAGGAATTTTAAGGTTGCTCCGACGCGGATCGCCTCTGGCGAAGCGATCCGCGCCATAACGAGGCGCGTCGCGCCGTACGTTGGCTGTTTCGTTGCAACGCCAGCAGGCAACTCCACAGTCAAACCTAGCAGGAAGGCACCATGGACAGGAATCGTGTAGAAGGTACAGCGAAGGAGCTCAAGGGCTCGGTCAAGGAAGCGATTGGCAAGGTCACCGGCAATCGCGCGAAACAGGCCGAAGGAGCGGCCGAAAAAATAGCCGGCAGGATACAGGCGAGAATCGGCGAAGAAACGGAACAGGTACCAGAGCGTGTGAAGAGTTAGCGAACCGAAACTTCACGTACCCGCAGCTTCATTTATCCCGCCCCCCGGTTTCGGGCGCATCAAGTCAGGCACGCAAGCCGTGCAGTGACGCACCGCGTGCGTAGCGCCTCGCACGCTGCCGGTGCTCGCCGCGTCGCGCCCTCGCGGCGCGGCGTTCGACACCCGGAACGTGTAAATTTCTGTTACGGTCCAGAGTCAGCCGGCGCACTCGTCGCGCCGGCGCCGCATCGCCCATTCGAGGACGCTTCATGCTGGGATTCGACGTCGGCGCGGCCAGGAAAGTCTGGACCGCGTCTCTGCTCGCGCTGCTATTTTTCCTCATCTATATCGCGTCGACGACGGTGCTCGTCGTCGTGTTCGCGGTGTTTTTCAGCTATCTGATCTACCCGATGGTGGTGCTGGTCGAACGCGTGAGGCCGCGCCGCATGCCGCGCGTGGTGTCGATCGCGGTCGTGTTCGTCGTCGTGGTCGCGCTGCTCGCGGTGGTTGGCTCACTGTTCGGCGTGGAATTGCAGGATCAGGCGACGCGCCTCTTCACGCAACTGCCCGCGCTGCTGCGCACCGATGTGCCGAACCGTTTTCCGCTGCCGCATTTTCTCGAACCGCTGCGCGAGCGGATCGTCGATTTCGTGCGCAGCCAGATCGAGACCGGCTCGGACAACGCCGTGCCGTTGGCGCGCAGCCTCGGGCTCGGTGTCGTCCACGCGGCGAGCAACCTGATCTACCTGGTGCTGATTCCAATCCTGAGCTTCCTGCTGATCAAGGACGGCGAACGGATGCGCGACGCGTTTCTGGGTTTGCTGAACAGCCGGCATCGCGTGCTGTGGAACGAGATCGTCGTCGATCTGAACGTGCTGCTGTCGAAGTACGTGCGCGCGCTGCTGTTTCTGTCGCTCGCCACGCTATTTAGCTACGGCGTCGTGTTCTCGCTGCTCGGCGTGCCGTACGCGTTTCTGCTCGCGGTCAGCGCGGGGCTGCTCGAATTCGTGCCGTTCGCGGGGCCGCTTGCCGCGGTCGCGATCACGCTCGTGGTCGCCGTGTTCAGCGGCTATCCGCACCTGTTGTGGCTCGTGATTTTTATCGGGCTGTACCGGCTGTTCCAGGACTACGTGCTCAATCCGTATCTGATGAGCGAAGGCGTCGAGGTCAGTCCGTTTCTGGTGATCGTCGGACTGCTCGCGGGCGATCAGCTGGGCGGCGTCGCTGGGATTTTTCTCGCGGTGCCCGTGATCGCGACGCTGAAAATCGTGATCGGCCGGGCGCGCGTGTTTTACTCGGCGTCGCACGGGCAGGGCGAGGCCGCGCGGCGCGCGCTGACGGGCAGCACCGACGATGAGGCGTAACGCGCGGCTCGCAGTTGGCGCAGCGACACCGAGCGCTGCCTGGCATCGCTAACCTTCTCCAGCGATGTGAGCTTCGATGCCGGCGCGAGGCATCGTCGCGCCAGCGGCGCTGGCCGCCGCCACTTCGCGCGGCACGCCCTTCACGCGCGAGACCCACAGCACCGCCGCGCATGCGACCGCCACCGCCGCCCAGCCGACGGTTCCATACCCGGCGATGCGGCCATCAGCCGACGTGCTCAGCATCAAGCCGCCGAGCCACGCGCCAGTGCCGGTGCCGAGCGCCTGCAGCGCGCTGTTCGCGCTCAGGAACGCACCGCGTCGCGCGGGCTCGGGGACCGTGGTCAGCAGTGCCTGCATCGGCACCATGCGGCCGTTCATCAACACGAGGAAGCACGGGAAGAACAGCACGAGCGCGTAGAACGGCAGGTTCGGCAGATGCGTGATGAACAGCACCGGCACGAACGAGAGCAGCGCCGCGCAGCGAAACACGCGCTGCGTGCCGAAGCGGTCGGCGAATCTGCCGACGAGGCGCGACGTGAAGAAGGTCGCCGCACCGCCGGCCATGTACAGCCACGACAGCTGTCGCGGCGCGACGCCGTGATTGGCGACCAGCATCGGCGCGATGAAT
Source organism: Paraburkholderia sp. MM5496-R1 (assembly GCF_050436205.1). Taxonomy (NCBI): domain Bacteria; kingdom Pseudomonadati; phylum Pseudomonadota; class Betaproteobacteria; order Burkholderiales; family Burkholderiaceae; genus Paraburkholderia; species Paraburkholderia sp. MM5496-R1. The sequence goes on along the minus strand of NZ_JBNDLT010000003.1, from coordinate 81,741 downwards.
GGGATCACCAGCATGTGCGCGATCATCATCATGAACGTCAGCGCGAACGCGTTCAGATGGCTTCGGTTGCTCAGCAGGCGCCACAGCTCGGGCAGTACTTCCGCGAGCGGCGGCTGCCGGCGGCTCAGATGCGCGGCCAGCGAGGGCACCTGTTGCGAGGCCGCGAACCACACCAGCAGCGACAACGCGACCAGCAGGAAGAACGGCGCCGCCCAGCCGAACTGCGCGCCGAGCATCACGCCGGCCGGCACGCCGGCGATCGCCGCGAGCGAGAACGCGGTCATGATCGTGCCGGTCGCGGCGCCGCGCCGTTGCAGCGGGATCACGTCGCCGACGATCGCCATGATCACGGAGCCGAGCACGCCGCCGGTGATGCCCGCGAACGCGCGCGCGGCGAGCAGCAGCGCGAAGCTCGACGCGAGCGCGCACGCGAGGTTCGACAGCGCGAACAGCGCGTAAATGGTGAGCAGCAGACGGCGCCGGTCGAAGCGGTCGATATAGGTTGCCGCGAACAGGCCCGAGAGCCCCGAGCACCACGAATACGCGGATACGGCCGTCGCGAACGCGGCCGGCGCGATCTGGAACGCGCTCATGATCTGCGGGCCGAGCGGCATCATCACCATGAAGTCCATGATGATCGTGAACTGCGTGAGCGCGAGCAGCCACAACAAACGACGCTCGTGCCGTGCAGTGATTGAGTACATCGCTTGATTTCCTTTTGTCGTTTGTTCGAAGTACGCCGCTAATGCCGCGCGCCGCGCGAGCAGAAGCTCAGTCGTCGATCGTTTCGTGGACCGCGACCGCGCCCTGTTTCCAGTAGCTGGCCGCGCGAATCCGCGTTTTGTCGACGCCGCGCTCGCCGCACAGATGTTGACGCACCGCGCGGATCGTCGCCGCTTCGCCGGCGGCCCACACATAGCCTTCACCGTTCACCGGCAGCCAGGTCTCGCGCACCGCCTGCAACAGCGCTTCGCCGCGCGTGCCGTTTTGCGTGTTGGCTTCGTTGCGATAGCACCAGACCAAATGCACCTCGGCCTGCGTCGTGAACTCGATGCGCGCCGACGGATCGGCGACCTCGATCACCGCGGCGACGCGCGTGCCGGCCGGCAACTCTTCGAGACGGCGCGCGATCGCGGGCAGCGCGGTGTCGTCGCCGATCAGCAGATGCCAGTCGAAGCCGGTCGGAATCACCAGCGAACCGCGCGGGCCGCCGACGCCCAGATACTGGCCGGCCTGCGCCTGCGCGGCCCACGTCGCCGCGGGGCCCGCGTCGTGCATCGCGAACTCGATGTCGAGCTCGCGGGCGTCGCGATCGAAACGGCGCGGCGTGAAATCGCGCGCGGTCGGCCGCTTGCCTTCCGGGAACACCGGGCCGTCGGGGCCGGCTTGCGGCAGCGTAGGTTTGTCGGCGCCGGGGTCGGGGAAGAAGACCTTGATGTGGTCGTCGAACGAGGCTGAGACGAAGTCGTCCAGATCGGCGCCGGTGAAGGTCACGCGAATCAGGTGCGGCGTCAGCGCGCGCACCTGCTTGACCTGCAGCAGACGAAACTTCAACGGATGCCGTACGCGATGCACGGCGAGATCAGGGCGAGTGTTTTGCTCTTGCATGTGGGCGATGCTCCAGTTCGGTTCGGGAGGACGCGCGGGTCGCCTCGTGGACGGGCGCGCGTTGTCAGGCGGTCGGCTCGCTGTCGTTGCCGGGCTTTGCGATGTCGCCACGGTTGCCGCCTTCGATTTCTTTGGCCGCGCGCATCAGGATCGCTGCGATGCGGCGCTGTTCGTCGGCCGGCGCGTTGTCGCGGCGCAGCAGCGCGTTCTTCAGCGTGCGGCGCGCTTCATTCAGCTCGGGCACCCAGCCGCCTTCGCTGACGTCGGCCGGCTCCTCGCCGGCAAACGCGCGACGTACCGAATCCATCTTGCGTGCGATATGCGAGAGTCGCGCGAGCATCAGCTCGACGCGCTCGCGGTTCGCGGCCAGATATTCGCGGCCCGCATCCGCCAGCTCATAGCGCTTGCGGTTGCCTTCGAGCTGCACGGTGACGTAGCCGAGTTCTTCGAGATAGGTCAGCGCTGGATAGACCATGCCGGGGCTCGGGCTGTAGAAGCCGTTCGAGCGCGTTTCGAGCGCCTTGATCAACTCGTAGCCGTGACTCGGCTGCGCTTCGATCAGCGATAGCAGCAGCAGTTGCAGATCGTCGGAGCTGAATTTGCGGCCACGCGGGAAACCATCGCCGTCGCCGCCGAAGCCGCCGGGGCCGCCGCCACCGTATCTGCCCGGACCGCCGAAACCACCGCCGAAGCGCGAGCCACGGCCGCCGAAGCGCCACTCGTGATGGCGGCCAAAGGCGTGACGCAAAACGTGCAGCAGGTAGTGGTAGCGGGCGCCGGAGGATGCTTCGGCGGCGCCCAGGTCGGCGACTTCGCTCGCCTGCGGGGAGGGAAGGCGGAAACCGGCATGAAAACGGTCGCGCGCGCCGCGCGGACCGCAAAAATGATGAGGATGACGCATCTGGGACTCTCCTATGAGTGTCGTAAGATGCATCTTAAGATATATATCTTAAGATTGTCTGTCAAACTCTTTTTGCGGTGGGCAGATCGTTGAGCGCGGCTACGGTGTCCGTGCTGCCGTTCATCTGTACGTTGTATTCCTTCGTGCCGATCTTCGCGGTGCCGCCCGGCAGGATCAGGTTCTGCGCGTTGACGGCGTTGACCACGTCGATTCGCGCAGCTCGGGCTTCGCGTGTGCATTGCGGATCTGGGTGAGGACCGCCTGGCGCATGCGACGCAGGCGATTGCCAGCGTGGCTGCTGAAGGCGCGAAGGAGGTACTGGCCGTCGAGACGGACGTCAGCCCCCGCGCTGCTCGAGTGGCTCGCGGCAATCAACCAGTTGATCGACTTTCAGGAAGCACTGAACCGGCAGGGCGGCGCCGAGGCACGCCAGATAAGCGTCGATTTCCGCTTGATGATGCTCGCGCTGACCGGGCTTGCGTGCGTGATCGGTCTTGGCGTTGCGGTGCTTGTCGTGCGCAACATAGGCCGGTCGCTCGGCGCCGAGCCGCGAGAGCTGATCGCGTTCGCCGATGCGATCCAGCGCGGCGATCTTTCCCGGCGCGCCGACTTGCGCACCGGCGATACGGGTAGCGTGATGGCGACTGTCGTGCGGATGACAGAAGCGCTCGCGGACATTGTGGAACAGGTGCGCGATGGCGCCGATGCAGTCGCCGACATGAGTCACGCGATTGCCGCCGGCAATGCCGATCTTGGCGCGCGCACCGAGCTCCAGGCCAGCGCGCTCGAGCAGGCCACCGGCGCACTCAAGGAATTCGATGCGAGCGTGGCCACCAACGCTGCGAACGCGGGACACGCGGACGAGCTTGCCAGGCACGCCTCGGAAACGGCTGGGGAAGGCGGCATGGCGGTCGGCCGGGTGGTGGAGACGATGCATGGGATACGGGCGTCGTCGGCGCGCATCGCGGAGATCATCTCGGTCATCGACGGGATCGCGTTCCAGACCACATCGTCGCGCTGAATGCGGCGGTCGAGGCCGCGCGGGCAGGTAGCCAGGGACGTGGTTTTGCCGTGGAGGCCGGCGAGGTCAGAGTCCTCGCGCAATCCGCCGCTTTCGCTCGCCAGCAGCTACTCGCGAGCGCGTGGCGGCATAACCCGATTTTCAATTCAATCGAAATCGTCCGTGCTGCAGGCGCGCGGACATCGATACGTTTCTGTCGGCTGTAAAGGCGTATTTCGCTCGCGGCTGATGTCCGGGCGATGCCGGTTTTTTCATCGCGTGTTGACATGGCGCGTTCGGGTCGGACAATAATCTCAGCCCCGACACTCGCCAACTCAGGTTCCAAGCGTGAACGACATCACCGGCATTCCCCCCTCGCGGGCTGATCATGTCTATGTGAGTGTCCGCGAAGATATCTTCGATATGCGCCTGCTGCCTGGCGACCGCGTGACGGAAGGCAGCATCGCCGAGCGCTTCGGCGTGTCCCGCACGCCTGCGCGCGAGGCCTTGCAGCGCCTGCAAAGTGACGGCCTGATGCGCGGCTATGTGCGCGGCGGCTGGGAAGTCGTGCCGGTCGATTTCAAGCGCTTCGAAGACCTGTACGAAATGCGCAAGCTGATTGAAACCTTTGCGGTCTCGAAGCTTGCGAGTGCCGAAGGAGCGCTTTCCGAAGGCGTCGCACAGATGCTCGGTCAGCTCGAACAAATCTGGAAGATCCCGCCTGCTCACCGTCGGCGTGACGGCCGCGAGATGGTCGCGCTCGACGAAGCATTTCATCACGCCCTCGTGCAGGCCGCCGATAACGCCGAGCTGACCAATGCGATGCAGCGCGTGACCGATCGCATCCGGGTCGTGCGGCGGCTCGATCTCGTGTACGGCGACTGCATCGACGAAACCTACGGCGAACATGTCGCGATCCTCGATGCGATTCGTTGTCGCGAAACGGATCGTAGCGTTGCGTTGATCGCGCGCCATATCGAGGGTAGCCGCGTTGCGGTGCGCACCTTGACGGGCGAGCGCCTGCAACGCGCACGCACTGCAATGGGGCCGAATGCGGTCCCCTATGCACCACCCAGGTTGCGGGGCACCAGGTAGCGACATCGCCGCGCGTACCGAGCCGTGCGAAACCCTATCGGGCGCGCATGAGCGGGCGACTCGCGTGCTGGCATGCTTCTCGCGTTAGTGATGGGTATGTATACAAGCAAAAGCCCCGTCCAATATGTCATCCAGTTTTCTGAATCCGACGCGCGGCGCGAGGGGCATGGCCGTCGCGCCGAATGCGCTCGCGGCGCGCTGCAGTTTCTCGCTCGACGAGGGCAGCCCCAATCGCAAAGCGCCGTGTTTTCACGCATCGCGAATTTCGGCTGGAACCCGCAGGCGGCGATCGACGCGCCTCGCTGGCTGCTCGGCCGCACATGGGGCCAATCGACCGACACGCTCGAGCTCGAGCCACGCTTCGCCGCGCACACGGCAGCAACGCTCAGCGCGTTCGGGCACGAGGTCGAGGTGATGGCGCCTTACGATGAAGCGATGGGGCATGCCGGCGCAATCGTTCGGCACCCTGATGGGTTAATCGAAGCGGGCTACGATCCGCGCAGTGACGGGGCCGCTGCGGGCTGGTAGACACCGCGCGCTTTTTCTCAAACGACTTGCCGTTCCGGCCGTTCAGGCCCGGAGGACGGCGCACGTCTCGCGCATGCCGGCTGGCATGCGCTCAGGAAACGGAGAACACCATGAACACACGCTTGCAACCGATCGCGCCGCGTATCGAGAATGTCTCGACGTCCGTCACGCATAACCGCTGGATTCAACTTGGACTGGGTCTCGTCTGCATGATGGCGATCTCGAGTCCGCAATATGTCTGGACGTTGATGACCAAACCGCTCGCCGCCAAATTGGGCATCGCGTTGCCTGAACTGCAGGTGACGTTCGCGCTGCTGATCATTCTGCAGACGTTTTTTTCGCCGTTTCAAGGCAAGCTGATCGACCGCTTCGGTCCGCGCACGCTGATCTCGTTCGGCACAGTGATGTCCGGCCTGAGCTGGGTGTTCGCATCGCAGGTCCAGAGTGCGCCGATGCTCTATCTGACGTATGGCGTGATCGGCGGCCTTGGCACGGGCATCGTATATGTTGGCGTTGTCGGGCTGATGGTGCGCTGGTTCCCCGCGCAGCGCGGCTTCGCGGCGGGCGCTGTCGCCGCCGGCTATGGCATGGGCGCGATCGTCACGACGTTTCCGATCGCAGCGTCGTTGCAGGCGCGCGGTGTCGAGGCGACGCTGTGGATGTTCGGCACCGCGTTCGCGGTGGTAGGGCTGCTCGCATCGCAGGGCTTGCGTGTGCCGCCCGCGCATGATGCCGCCGGCGCGAATGTGAATGAGGCCGGTTCGCCGGTGGCGAATCTGCGCCCGTCACAGACGCTCAGGACGCCGATCTTCTGGCTGATGTTTGCCATGATGACGATGATGTCGACCTCCGGTCTAATGGTCACGTCGCAAATGGCCACCTTCGCCGCCGATTTCGGCGTGACCAAAGTGCTCGTGTTCGGCATGGCGGCGCTTCCGCTTGCGTTGACGATCGACCGCTTCACGAACGGGCTCACGCGACCGCTGTTCGGCTGGGTGTCCGACAAAGTCGGCCGCGAAAACACGATGTTCTTCGCGTTCGCCCTGGAAGGCGTCGCGATGGCGCTGTGGCTGTTCACGCGCGATAACGCGGTGCTGTTCGTGTTGCTCTCGGGCGTGGTGTTCTTCGGCTGGGGCGAAATCTTCTCGCTGTTCCCGGCGACGCTGACGGACACGTTCGGCACGCGGCATGCCACGGAAAACTATGGCTGGCTCTACATTTCGCAGGGCATCGGCTCGATCCTGGGCGGCCCGCTCGCGGCGTTGATGCACCAGCACGCGGGTAGCTGGTTGCCGGTGTTCGGCGCGGCGATCACGCTTGACATCGTTACCGCATTGCTCGCGATTGCGGTTCTCAAGCCGATGCGCCGCCGTTTTCTTGCCGCACCGCGCGGCGTTTGACGGCAAGTGGGTGCTCGTTCGTTGTACGACTAATTGCCGGGTGGCGCGCGCCCTTCATGGGCGCGCCGCGCATACCGTCACAGTCACGCCTCTTCTAACAGGCGTCGTTCAGCCGCCGTCGGTCTTGTACGTTGAAGCGGGCTCACTCGTGGATGTTCCAGTGACGCTCCCGCGGCTCGCGGCTTGATTGTCGCCGGATATGTTTTTGGTTCGCCGCCGCGATAGTCTCGATCCCACATATTCAATCTTCACGCTTCCGTCGCGTCGGTCCGCTCGTTCGCGCAGAAGAAACTCGCGGAACACCGCCGATGGCTTGGAGCTGCAGTTCGGCACCAATATGCCTGGCCGCTACACACTCTCGGCGCTGCTCATGCCCGCTCTCGAACTTGCCGCGACTGAATCGCCTGACCGGCCACGCATCGTTACGATTGCTTCCATCGCGCACAAGCAGGGGGAGTTCACGAACCTGTTCAGGATCGGTGTCCAGGCTTACCCCGAGATGGACGGCAAGATAGGGATCTGCGTCAATCCGGCAAGCGCCCGGAATGGAGATGCAGCAGTTTCCAGCCGCCCTCGCGTTTGACCCAGATTTCAGTTACGAGCGCGCGAATGTTGAGCTCAGATCCATCGGTCCTGCGCACCAGGGATTGCTCGAGATGGCCCGTCGTGATCACGGTGTCTGGCAGGAACCTATACGCGAGCGGTTGCGGACGCACGATTTGACGCACCTTGATCTTCTCGGTAAGGAAGGACAGATACTCCGACTTGCCGTGAACGTAGCCAGCTGAATGGACGAACGTCAGATCGTCGTCGAGTAGCGACGCGAGCTTGTGCAGGTCTCCAGCCACCGTGGCGTCGCAGCGCTGTTGTTCCAACGCCTCGACGGCGGCCTGAACGGACGCATCTTTCATCGTAAATCTCCCGAAAATACTGCATGGATACCTCTTGCCAGAGACGGTGCCGGCCGCGTCGTGGCTCGATTCGGCTCAACGCAACAGTTCGCCGCTCAGTCCATCTGTCTTCGAAGGCGACCCGGCCCGAGACTTTCCCGTCGGCAACCCATAGCTCGCAAGCAGCGCGACCGTGCATGCGGCGATGACATACCAGGCTGGCGCTGCCAAGGAGCCGGTCATGCGAATCAGCATGGTCGCCAGCAAGGGCGCAAAGCCGCTGAATACGACAACGGCCAGGTTGTAAGCCAGCGCGATTCCGCTGAATCTGACCTGGACAGGGAATTGGTCGGCGAGCACCGACGCCCATGTCCCGCTTGCCAGTGAAAAAACCACGCCGGCAAGCACAAACAGCACCACCGGATTGACGGTGTGGCTCGCCAGCGCTTCATAGAACGGGTAGCTCAATGCGATCAGCAGCGCCGCTGACGCTCGAAGCAGGTACCGGCGTGGAATCTTGTCCCCGAGCCAGCCTGCGGCGAGGAGGCCGAGGGAACTGACGATCAGATAAGCGTTCTGGGCAATTGCCGCGGTCCGTGGCGCATAGTGCAACTGCTGGACGAGGTAGGCGGGCATGTGGCCATAAAGTATGCCGTTGACGCCGGCCATCACGGCGATCGCCAGTGCCCCCGTCGCGACCGCTTTGCCATGACGTCGCAAGGTCTCGCGAAACGGCTGTTTGACGACAGCTCCTTGCATCCTCTTGAACTCGGGCGACTCGTCCAGATTACGGCGCATCAGGTAGGAGGCGATCCCGCAAACGCCGCCGAAAAGAAACGCGATCCGCCAGCCATACGCCGCCGCGTCCGTGGCGGACAGGTAGGTCTGGATGCCGAGGTTGACGAATGTGGCCAGCAAAACACCCAGGTTCACCGCGCAGATAATAATGCCCGCGGCGAGCCCCGCCCGATGCGGCGCGGCTTCCACTGCGTAGGTAATCGCGCCGGGCATTTCTCCGCCGACGCAAAAACCCTGAAGCATGCGCAGCAGGATCAACAGGATCGATGCGGTCATGCCCCAGCTCTGAAAGTTGGGCAGCAGACCAAGACAGATCGTCGCGGTCGTGACCACAATGATTGAGCCGAGAAACACTGGACGTCGGCCATACCGGTCGCCCCAGCTACTGAGCACAATTCCGCCGAGCGGTCGGATCACGTACCCGATTGCGAGCACGGAGAAAGTAGCCAGCATGCTGACCAGCGACGACGAGTTCGGGAAAAACTGGGCCGCGATGTTATGGGCAAAAAAGCCGTAGACGATGAAGTCGTAAAACTCCAGCGAGCCGCCAAGGCTTGCGATGAGAATCATCTTCCACTGCGACGGGGACAAGCCGGATGGCTGTGAACGGTCGGCGCCGCCGACCGGGTTGTGGGATATTCCCATGACTCCTCCAATTTGATTATCGGATTCTTTGTCCGATGGTCTATGTGCGTCGACCGCGAGACATCTCGCGTGACAACGGGGGGTGCGGGCTCACATGGCCACAGCACCTTCGGTTTGCAAGCGGGGTACGGCGTGGTGCAGAAGGTTTTGCAAGGATTCACCGTCCTGCGCGACGCCGTACACATACCGGTCGGGGCGTACAAGCACCGCTGGAGCGTTGATCGACTCCAACCACTCGCGAACAGCCGCTCCATCGCTGGCCACAATCCCGACGCCCGCTTGCGCAGCGCTATTGGCGACGTCGGGGCATTCACGGAGCAATTCCGGTCGCGCAAGCAGCGCAAACCGATAGCCGACCACGTCGTCCACGAGTTGTCCGTCCAGCAGGCGGGGTTGCGGTGCAATATGCCCGGCCACGCCCGATGGTTCATCGATCCATGCGCCCGGGCCAAGCCTGGGTTGTGGGGTCACGAAATTGCGAATCGCTGCGCTCATTTCTTCATCACGGACTTCGGCCAGGTCTGACCTCGTCGTTTGAATGACTGAGCCGAGCTGTACCGCCGTTTCGATAAATAAGCGCACGTGCGGCGAGCGTTCGGATTCGTAGCTGTCGAGGAGGGTATCGGGCGCTTCGCCATGAATGACGGCACCAAGCTTCCACGCGAGATTCGACGCGTCGCGAATGCCGGCTCCCATCCCCTGGCCCATAAAGGGTGGCGTCTGATGTGCGGCATCGCCTGCAAGCAGGAGTCGGCCACGGCGCCAACCGTTCGCCACGACCGAGTGAAATGTATATATGGCAGAACGTTCGAGGCGCGCATCGGCCGGAGAAATCCAGCGAGCGAGTTTGTCCCACAGCCATTCGGGGGACGTGAGTTGCGTCACGTCATCACCGGGCATCACCATGATTTCCCAGCGGCGCCGATTTCCGGGACCACGCGTGTAAGTGGTCGGGCGCGCCGGGTCGCAGTATTGGACCGAGTAGTCGCCAAGATCGGGCCGCGGCGCATCGAGCAATACGTCGACCACAACCCAGCGTTCATGCGATTTCAGATCGCTCAATTCGGTGCCCATGAAGCGTCGCGCAATCGAGCGCGCACCGTCGCAGCCGACTACATATCTCGCGGTAATACGTCCAAGTTTGCCGCAGCACGTATCCTCGAAGCGCAACTGGACGCCATCGCTCGCCTCGTCAAGCGCGAACACTTCGTGGCGCAACCGGACGTCAACGCTCGATTGCTGCGCAAGACGCTCGCGTAACGCATTCTCGAGATCGGGCTGATGGAACTTGTAACTCGCACTCCACCCCTGTGGTCCGATACAGGTTGGCCGTTGCCAGTCGATCAGCAACTTGCCTTCCCCGTTCACGAATTTCATGCCGGGACCCACGAACAGCTTGGGTAGCAGCTTGTCGGTTAAACCGAGGGTTTGGAACACGCGCATGCATTCACCGTCGAAATGCACCGCGCGAGGAAGCGCGAAAATCTCCTTGTCTCGCTCCAGCACCAGCACCCGCAAGCCTTCGATTGCCAGCAGGTTCGCGAGCGTCGCCCCGGTGGGCCCGAGACCGATAACGGCCACGTCGTAGTCGCACGCGTGCGTCGAAATAGTTTTCTCTAACATGTCTTGTTCCGCCAGATAGACGCCGAGCGCACACGAACGCGCCCGGCTACGACTTTTACGCTTCGTCGGCGATTGGATTGGACAGAACGCCGATCCGATCAACCTCCACTTCCGCCACGTCGCCGGCCTTCATGAACAGCGGCGGATTGCGCTTCGCGCCGACGCCGCCAGGCGTGCCGGTCACGATCACGTCTCCCGGCGAGAGCGGGGTGAACGTCGACAGGTAGGCAATCTGTTTGGCAATGCCGTGAATCAGCATCTGCGTCGTCGCGCGTTGCACTTCCTGTCCATTCAGGCGGGTGACGAGCGTCATCACCGCATTGGGTTCGATCTCGTCGCTCGTCACCATCCACGGTCCAAACGCGCCGGTGCGATAGAAATTTTTGCCCGGGCCCCACTGGCCCGTATGAAGCTGCCAGTCGCGCACGGAACCGTCGTTGTAGCAGGCGTAGCCAGCGATGTGATTCCACGCGTCGGCCTCGGCGATGCGTCGTCCACCGCGCCCGATGATGACGGCAATCTCACCCTCATAGTCGAACTTCTGCGACTCAGGCGGACGCAGCATCGGCTGGCCATGGCCCACCTGGGAAGCCGGCACCCGCATGAAGATGACCGGATGCTCGGTGGTTTCGCGGTTGGTTTCCTTGACGTGGTCTGCGTAGTTGAGTCCCACGCAAAAGATTTGTTCAGGGTTCGGGATTACAGGCAGCAGCGTGACTTCCGACAGCGGGTAGTCGCCCTGCGCGCCATCGGCGGCCTGCGCGGCCTCGCGGAATGCGTCGGCGGCAATCAGTGCCTTCAGATCGGCATAACGGCCGCCGAGACGTTTGCCAAGGTCGAACACGGTTTCATCGCGAACGATGCCGAACGATGAGCCAAGGTGGGTGGAGAAGCTGGCGAGTTTCATTGATGCTCCGGGTAGATAAAAAGTAGGTAGGATCAAGGCCAGGATTCGTAAAAAACCCGTGCATTTATCTTATGGTGAGAATATACTAAATTTATCTAATGTCACAACGTGTTTTTTGCTAGGGTTTATCACTACTTGGAGACAGGCATGAACGGTATGAAGAAAGCGAGGGCAGGGCTGTCGCTCAGTCACATGGGCTTCTATGTGAGCGACATGGCGCGCGTGGAGGACTTTTATACGCGGGTGATGGAATTCACCGTGACGGATCGGGGTTCGCTGCAGACGCCGCACGGCGCTGTGCAGTTGGTATTCTTGAGCCGCGATCCCGCGGTGCATCACCAGATCGTGCTCGCGAGCGGCCGCCCCGAGCACTTGGCGTTCAATCCGATCAACCAGATTTCGTTCACAGCCGACAGCCTTGCCACGTTGAGGCGGTTTCATCGGCAGTTCATTGCGGAAGGCCTGCAGGAAATCAACCCCGTCACCCACGGCAATTCGGTTTCGATCTATGCGCGCGATCCCGAGGGCAATCGCCTCGAGCTCTACATCGACACGCCGTGGTACGTCGACCAGCCGATGCGGGTGCCGGTGGACTTCGGCTTGCCCGATGCTGAACTGATGGCGGCTGTCGAACGCCACGCAAGAACGCTATCGGGATTCAGGCCGCGAAGTGTCTGGCAAACCGAAATGGCCGAGCGCATGGGGCTTGCATAAGCGTGGCGCTGCGTGCGACTGTTTCCGTGCGGTGGTCGTTGAAGGCGTCAATGGCGATCTTGCCAGTGCATATAATTCCGTTCACACACGAGGAGGCGCAGCGCAATAGATGTCGAGCATTACGAGACTTTTATCCATACTCGAGCTGTTTTCGGAGGCGAAGCCGTTCCTGTCCGTCGAAGACGTTGCCGCCGAACTCGATTGCTCAACCCCAACGGCTTATCGCTATGTACGCGAGCTCCTGGATGCAGGCTTGCTCATCCGGTTTGCAGGAGGAGACTATGGTCTCGGCCCTCGCATCATCAAGCTTGACTACCACCTGCGCATGTCGGATCCGCTGCTTGCGGTCGGGCAGCCGATCATGCGTGAGTTGAGTGAACACTCCGGCTTCGATGTGGTGATGTCGCGCTGGTACGGTAACGAACTCGTGGACACGCATCGCGAGACTCACGGCGCGGCGCTTGACCTCCGGTACGGCCGGGGCCGTCCTCGCCCCCTGTTTCTCGGCGCCGCTCCAAAAGCGATCCTGTCCACCTTTCCGAAGGCCAAGCTCGCGGTCCTGTTCGATCAGTATGCCGACGAGATCGCGCAAAGCGGCCTTGGGGCGACACTCGACGAGTTTCGCGCGTCGCTGCTCAAAATCCGGCGTGCCGGCTTTTATCTGTCGAGGGGCGAACTGGAAAGCAGCGTTTCTGCACTGGCGTCGCCGCTATTTACGGACGACTCCAGTGAAGCAGTCGGTTCGCTTGCGGTGATCGTGCCGACCCAGCGACTCGAATTTGCCAATCTGGACCGTCTTGTCGAATCGATCCGGGAGGCAGCGGCGCGAATCTCGCAGCGTACGCGTGCGTTGGTTGAAAGTCGGAGGACCGGAGCCATCACGTCGTCGCACACCGTTGCGCGAGGCAAGCGGTCCGCATGATGGCCGTCACGTGAACGTCATTCGATCGCGCTCGCGCACTTGAACCTCGGTGGGTTCGGGGGAAGCTGCACTTGCGACAAACGAACTGGTAGCACGAACGCGTAGACCGACGTGGTCAGGAGAGGGCCGTCTTGAAGCCGCAAAAAGGCGGTTGGTCACTTGCGACCCTGCGGAATGCGGCTCTGAAGTGTCGACAGACAAGGCGTGCAATCCGGAGCGCCGTCGGAGCGAAAACGCGATCTCCGCCTTCGATTCAAATTTCATTATCCAATCGCCTGGCCGCTTCACAAAACAATCCCAAATGAGAAGACCTTTCTTGCCGCCCCGCGTACTGAAAAGCCTGCTTGGCTTCAACGACGGCCCGTGGCGGTGGTCGGCCGGCGTCGGAGGGGGCGTCGCGATGGGCGTGCCTCTGAGCGCGTTCATGCTGGCCGGCCACCAGTCACTCGGGCTCATCACTTCTCTCGGCGCCTTCACGGCTCTCTACGGCTCGACGCTGCGCCTGGGCGACCGGCTCCAGGCCTTGCCGTTCGTCGCGGCGGGGTTCGTGGCCGCCTCCACGCTGGGCGTACTGTGCGCGACGAATGCGTGGCTGACCATCGCCTGCCTCGTCGCCGTGGCTGCGCTCGCCAGCATCATTCTGTTCGGTGTCGGAATGGGTCCGCCCGGGCCGATGCAGTTCGTGCTGGTCGCCGGTGTCAGCGGTCATCTGGCCGCTTCCGCGCGTTTCAGCGGTTCGCCCCTTGGCGTCTTTATGATCCCCTCTCTGGTCGCGGTCGGCGCGCTCAGTGCGTACTTGCTCGTGATCGCACCCCTCGCGCTGCCGCTTGTGCACCAGCGCAAGGGCGAAGCGCCCAGCTTGCGCATGCGGTTTCCTCCCAGCTTGCTCGACGGGGAAAAGGCCACGATCGCCGCGAGGGTGATCGTGGCGGTTGCCAGCGCCGGCTTGCTGAGCCTGTCTTTGGGGGAGCACCGTGCCTACTGGACGGTTATGGTCGCGGGTGCGGTGCTGCAGGGCAGCCACGTCTCGCGCTTAAGTGCCATTCGGGCCGTGCACCGCGTTGTGGGCACGGTCCTGGGCGCGGCTGTCTTCGGCTTGATCCAGCTCGTCGACCCGAAAGGCCTCTGGCTCGTCGGGGTCCTCGCGCTGCTCCAGTTCGCGATCGAAGTCGTGGCCGCGCGGCACTACGCCCTGGCCCTGACCTTCATTACCCCAACCGCGTTGACCATCTCAGCGGTGGGCGGGACGAGCGCTCCCTTCGCGCTCGTCGGCGAACGGATCGTGGACACGTTCCTTGGGGCGGTCATCGCCATGGTAGTTCTCTTGGGCAGCGAATGCGTCAGGGGACGACGCGCACGATAAGCAGGTGGAGGATTCTGGGCTTGTCGCGAAGGGCATTGGGTCTTGCTGATTACTTTCCGATCATGTTCAGCGCCGTGTCCCGCACCGCGCGCTTGAACCTGGTCTGATCTTCAGGAAGTGACGAGAAAGCCCGAAGCATATGGTGGTAAGCCACGGTATTGCTGATGGCGTTCATCAGCATGGAAAACATGACTTCGGGGTGGTGCGGTTTCAATTCCTTCGCCCTCGATGCATCTTCGAGCAAAGGCACGAACACGTCGTGATAGGGGCGCACCAGACGCCCGATGAGTATGTTGAAGCGCTCGCCTTCTTCGGTCGCGGCAGTCGAAAAAAACATACCAAGGTCGGGTTCGTCGAAAACCTGATCGATGAAAAGAACCACTGCGTGTTCGACACGCTCACGCGCACCTAGCGTGGCCGAGCGCAACCTGGCTGTGGCGTCGATCATTGGCGCAGCCTGATCCGCGATCTGCTCTACCACCGCAACCCATAGCGCTTGTTTCGACCCGAAATGATGCGCGATCAGCGCCGGGTCGACACCCGCGTCGCGCGCGATTTCCCGCACGCTGGTAGCGTCGAATCCACGCTTTGCGAAGGTGCGCCGGGCATGTCGCAGGAGGACGTCGGCACCGACGGAAGCGCTGTACGCGGGTCGTCCGCGGGTACGCTTTTTCTCGATCAGCCTGGCAGGTCCTGACGTTACGTCGTTCATTTGGGTGTGAGTTGTGGATCGTCAATTCAGCCGAAGTTTAACTGACGGCGCGTGAGAGGCTGAGGAGGGCCGCGGTTTGACGGAGCTCGTGCTTTAGGCTACGATGTGATTTATTCATCACGCGTTGAATTGATTATGTCACAACCAAAACGGATTGTCATCGTTGGCGGCGGGATTGCGGGAATTTTGCTGGCTACCCGACTCGGCGACCTGTTAGGGCGTAGCGGCCGGGCCAGCGTCATGCTGATCGACAGCAGCCCGACGCACATATGGAAGCCGATGCTGCACACCATTGCAGCCGGCACGCGCGATGTTCAGCAGCAGCAGGTGATCTATCTCGCCCATGCCCGCGATCACGGCTTCACCTATCAGCCCGGCGCAATGAACGGGCTCGATCGAAGCCGGCGGCTGGTCCAGCTCGACGAGCTCAGGACGCCGGAAGGTGAAGTAGTGCTCGGTCCGCGAACGGTCGGGTACGACGTGCTTGTGCTGTCGCTGGGTAGCCGGGCGAACGATTTCGGCGTGCCGGGCGTGAAAGAGCACTGCCATTTCATCGACAGTCAAAAACAGGCCGAAGCGTTCAACGCCGCGTTGCGAGCGCGCGTATTTCGAAGCGTCGCGAAGGACGAACCACTGCGTGTGGCGATCGTCGGCGCGGGTGCAACGGGTGTTGAGCTGTCCGCTGAACTGAGCCGCTTCCTTGACGTTGCGTCGAGTTACGGAGACCCGACTGTGCGAGAGCGGCTAAGTCTGACGCTGCTCGAAAGCGGCCCGCGCGTGCTCGGGGCGTTTGCGCCGGAGATATCGGCATCGAGCCAGTCGCAGCTCGAGCATATCGGTTTTCGCGTGCTGACTTCGGCGCGTGTTACCGCGGCAGAGGCGAATGGTTTTCGCCACGGCGACGGCACGCTTGCCGAGGCCGATCTGATGGTCTGGGCAGCGGGCGTCAAGGCGCCGGATTTCATGAACAATCTCGACGGACTCGAAACGAACCGGTCCAACCAGATCGTCGTCGGAGCGAGTCTGCAGTCTTCGCGTGACGATCACGTGTTCGCGCTTGGCGATTGCGCAAGCCTGACACTTGCCGGTCACGAACGGCAACTTGCACCGACCGCGCAGGTCGCCACGCAGCAGGCCGAGCATCTCGCGCGTCACCTTCCGGGGTGGCTTGCAGGCAAGCCACTTGCCGATTTCCGTTTCCGCGATTTCGGTTCGCTCGTCTCGCTGAGCGACTACAACGCGTTCGGCACGCTTGGGCGCTTCGGACTCTTTCGTGGCGGTTTCGTGCGCGGACGTTTCGCTCAACTGAGTCACGCCATGCTCTACCGGCGCCATCAGCAGGCTCTCCATGGCTTTCGAAAGGCGACGCTGCTGTGGACAGCGGAACAGATCAACGGTCTCGTCCAACCGAAGATCCGCCTGACCTGAAAGTGGCGCCGAACCCTTTGCAGACCCTGTCGGTTTCCTGGTGCGACTCGTGCAGCGGTCGCTGTGATTACCAGCCCTGACGGGTGTTCATCGCGAAGGGGCCGGGGACGTGCGTGTTGAGCGGTCATCCGATTGAGGCGGGCGACGCCGTGTACTCTCCCAGAGCAGGCGATCCGCCGCCGCGAAACGCAGGCGCAATGATGGTCGCGGCTTCCGTTAATGTCCAACTGTGACCTTGCGCGCGTTTATATTCTCGGGGACGCGGTTTCGAATTGACATGCCAGAAGCAAGCGAGGCATCGGGGACGAAACAACGAGCCATGTGGCAATTAATAGGTATTCCTATATGTGCGACATTGCCTATCACGAAGCGACATCGCTATATGCGGCGTTTTGCCGATGAGAAGCTGACGCGCACAAGGATCGAACCAATTGTTGCGGCGAGGGGGACAGTGTTTTACGGCCAGCAAGGACACCGATGCATGGACCAAGGCGCTACTATTGCCCGTGCTTTGTACAACGATGCAAAGCACAGGGCCACTCGAACCCGACACGCTGTGATAAGGCAGAGGCGCGGTGTGCAGCACAGCACCTCTGGTGCGCATGCGTGGGCTTTAAAGACGCGACGTCATTTGACGTCACTACTGGAGAGATAGTTGAAAATCGAACAAATCCGCAAAGATGCTTTTGCGATGCCCGTCCACAATCCTTCCTACCCCCGCCCGCCGTTTCGCTTCCTTAATCGTGAGTACTTCATCATTTCGTACGAGACCGACATGGACGCATTGCGCGCCGTGGTGCCGGAACCACTGACAGTCGCAAGCCCCCTCGTGCATTACGAATTCATTCGCATGCCAGACTCGTCGGGATTCGGCGATTACACGGAAAGCGGCCAGGTTATCTCGGTAAGAGATGATGCCGGCGCGCCAGGCAGCTACACACACGCGATGTATCTCGACGACGAAGGCCCGATTGCCGGTGGTCGTGAGATTTGGGGCTTCCCCAAGAAGCTGGCGAGTCCGAAATTGCGTGTTGACGGCAACGACACGCTGCTTGGAACGCTCGACTATGGCACCCAGCGCATTGCCACGGGCACGATGGGCTACAAGTACGAGCCACTTGACCTCGAGGTCGAGCGCAAGAAGCTGGCGGACACGCCGAACTATCTACTGAAAGTCATTCCGCACGTCGACGGTTCAGCCCGCATCTGCGAGCTCGTGCGCTACTTCCTGCGGGATGTCACGGTGCTCGGCGCGTGGGGCGGTCCGGCCGCGCTTGAGCTGCACCCCCATGCCTTGGCTCCGGTGGCGGATTTGCCGGTGCGCAAAATCGTCGGCGCGCGGCACGTTATCGCCAATCTCACGCTCGACATCGGGGAGGTGGCTTTCGATTACCTCGCCGAGGCGCCGGCACTCAAGCTTGCCGCGAATCAGTAAGCACCCTCTGACATATTAAGGAAAAGGCATGTCCGTAAAAGACAAGGTCGCGCTCGTGACGGGCGCTGCAAGTGGTATCGGTGAACAGTGCGCACGCAAGCTCGCGGCGCTCGGCGCGTCGGTGGTAATCGCGGACCTGAACCTCAAGGCTGCTGAGAGCGTGGCCGAGAGCATCCGCAAGGAGGGTGGCAAAGCGCTGCCTGTATCAATGGACGTGACGAGCGAAGAAGCGGTCAACGCCGGCATCAAGCAGGCTGTCGACAGGCTTGGCAGCATCGATGTGCTGGTCTCGAACGCGGGCATCCAGATTGTCAACCCGATTGAAGATTATGCTTTCTCCGACTGGAAAAAAATGCTCGCAATCCATCTGGACGGCGCGTTCCTCACGACCAAAGCTGCGGTCAGGCACATGTACGCTGCGGGCAACGGTGGGTCGATTATCTATATGGGCTCGGTCCACTCGCACGAAGCGTCGAAGCTGAAAGCTGCCTACGTGACGGCCAAGCATGGACTGCTCGGTCTCGCACGCGTGGTAGCCAGGGAAGGTGGTTCGCGCGGTGTACGGGCCAATGTCGTGTGTCCGGGGTTCGTGCGCACGCCGCTTGTCGACAGGCAGATTCCGGAGCAGGCGATAGCGTTGGGCATTTCGGAAGCAGACGTCGTCAAGAACGTGATGTTGAAGGAAACGGTCGACGGCGAATTCACGACGGTGGAAGACGTCGCCAACACCGTGGCATTCCTCGCCGGCTTCGAATCGTCCGCATTGACGGGCCAGTCCATTATCGTCAGCCACGGCTGGTCGATGCACTAAGGAGCCGCCCAGTGCGTCAAGATCAAGAAACATCAGGCACACCTCGCAAGACTTTCAAGCTTCCGGCCTATGACGAGGTCGCTCTCGTGCTACAGGGTGGCGGCGCGCTGGGCTCCTATCAGGCCGGCGTCTACGAAGGCCTCGAGGAAACTGGCATTCATCCGGACTGGATTTCCGGCATCTCCATCGGCGCGCTTAACACAGCCATCATCGCGGGCAACGCTCCGGGCAAGCGTACCGAGGCATTGCATGGATTCTGGAACACCATCTGCCAGCCGGCGGACATGCTTGGGAACCTTGGCGCGTGGCTACCCCGCGCCGCGGGCATGCACGACCTGTCGCGCAAGTGGTCGAGCTGCTGGGCGGCAGGCCGCGCACTCACCGAAGGGCAGCGAGGCTTTTTCTCGCCGCGCCTTCCGGTGCCCATCCCAGGGATGGGCAAGCGCTCGCCAGAAGAAGTGAGCTTTTACGATACCACCGCGCTTCGGGCGACCCTTCTGCAATTCGCCGATTTCGACAGAATCAACGACGGCGATATTCGCGTCTCCGTCGGCGCGGTCAACGTGCGCACGGGTAACCTGGTCTACTTCGACAACACCCAGATGCGCCTTTCGCCAGAGCACTTCATGGCCTCGGGTGCGCTCCCTCCGGGCTTTCCTGCCGTCGAGATTGATGGCGAATATTACTGGGACGGCGGTCTGGTGTCGAACACGCCATTGACCGAGGTTGTAAGCGACCCGCAGCACAAGGACACCCTGGTCTTCCAGGTTGACCTGTGGAGTTCGAGCGGCGGCCTCCCGGGCGACATGCTGGATGTGTCCGAGCGCGCCAAGGACATCCAGTATTCCAGCCGGACCCGCGCTATCACCGCGATGCTCGGGTCGAACCAGCGTCATGCACAGCTCATCAAGGAGCTACTGAAGCATGTGCCGCCGGGCCTGGAGAAGCAGCATCCGCTCATCCGGGAGGCACGGGAAGTTGCCGATGGCAGTACGGTCAATGTTGTGCACCTCATATACAAGAACAAGGCGTATGAGGGGCACTATAAGGATTACGAATTCAGCATCGACACGATGAGCGAGCACTGGCAGACGGGCCTGGACGACATTCGCGCGTCGTTTGAGCATCCGGACTGGTTTGCGATACCGAATCACGATTCGGGATTCGTGACGCACGACGTGCATCGTCCCGGGGGCGCGCCTCACGCGGCGCGACTGGAGGGCGCTACCAAGCCAGCGAATTACTCGCGCAGGCGCCATAAAGCGGGCGTCGCGCAAGCACATCTCGAAGTGGCAGCGCCGAAGTCCGCCCCACCTGGGGAAACGACGAAGGAAGCTGTGCAGGATGCGACCGGCCGCTAGCCATCGTGAGGCCGGCCGGGTTCAGGTTGGCCGGTCCCTTTCCACGCTAGCCAAAGGGGCGCTGCCGCAGGTGAGTTCGTCCGCCTGTGGTGTTACCGGCAACCAGGGTACATGACATGCAGAATCCCAGGTTTATGTAGAAGATCCCTGTATCGGGTCAAGTGCGCACGGTCAATCTGACACCGTCAAACGGTTTTGCGTTGCCGCAGGCCGCGTTATGCCGCTCGGCGCATTCGGCCTGCTCGGCGGATGCAGCATGACTTCATTCAATCCCAAGGGCGACATCGGTGCACAGGAGGAGCGTCTGATCCTGCTTGCGTTGGGTCTGATGCCTTCGAAGAGGTTCATCGAAAAAACCGACATCACATGCAACGCGGCGACGCTTGAAACGATCCTAACCGACAGGGAGGTCACTTCATGGAAAAAGTCCAACGATGAATCGCCTCCGGGCCGAAGCCATCTTTGGGAGACGCCCCGAGCCCCCTTGAGATCGCAAGAGGTTCAATCATACTCGGCGAATTAAGCCAAATCGCGGGCCGCCACAACAATGCCGTTGACACTTCGTTGACAGTCGGAAAAGAAAAAGGGCCTAGCGCGAACGCTAAGCCCTTGAATCTTTTGGTAGGCCGTACTGGATTCGAACCAGTGACCAACGGATTAAAAGTCCGCTGCTCTACCAGCTGAGCTAACGGCCCGTCTCGCCCGATGTCCACCGCGACCAAGGCACTTCTTGCCTGTTTGGCCTAGCCGATATCGATCGTGCGACTCGTGGATCGCGCCGGCTCCGATTTCGGCACGGTCAACGTGAGCACACCGTTATCAAATTTTGCCAAGGCGTGATCGGGGTCGGCGTTTTCCGGCATCGGAATCGTGCGAATGAAGCTTCCATAGGCGCGCTCGAGCCGGTAGCAGCCGTCTTCCTCGCTGCGCACGTCCTGTTTCTTTTCGCCGCGCAACACGATCGCCCCGTCCTCGACGCTCACACTCAGGTCTTCGCGCTCCATCCCGGGCAGCTCGGCGGTCACGCGCAACACCTTCCCTTCGTCGACCACGTCGATGCGCGGCTGGAAGCGCGATGAACTGAAGTCGCCAAACCATCGTTCGAGGGCGCCGCGACCTGCAAACGGGTCATGGAAGAACTCTTCCAAAGCACGCCACGGTTCGCGTGCGAACAGCCGCGGAATGTCAGGCCACGGGGCACGCCACTGTTCGTTCGCCGGGGGGCTTTCCGGGCTGTCCGCATCGGACTTGCGGGCCGCCCCGCGTAGGAACTTGAAGGGATTCCACTTTTTCGGATCCGTATTCATCGTATCCTCCTCTACAGTGTGGCCGGAGAACTGGATTCCAGTCATTGCGCTGAAGTCACGACTCTGCCCTCGGCATTCCGGACTGCATCTGCGGAATGCCGTCACGGCCGCCTCGCGATCCGCGGCGCGTCCTGAGCTCACGTACCGGCACCGCGCCGTATGCTGAGCGTGCGTCCGCGCCAGCATTCATGTATGACGTCCGCATCCAGGCCTCCGCAGTCAGTAGGTGGCGGCCAGACGACCGCCACCGGTTTTCTCCCTGTCGTTGCTGCCCACCTGCCGACTTCAGTCCGTCCGCACCTCGATCCGGCGCGGCCGGGCTTCGTCGCGGCGCGGTATCGTCAGTTTCAGCACGCCGTCCTTCAGGTTCGCATCGATTTTCGTTGCGTCGAAGTCAGCCCCAAGAGCGAACGCCCGCGCGAAATGCGGCTGGCGGATCTCCGCATGTTGCAGGCGCAGCCCCGCCGGCGTGGGCACCACCGCCTCGGCCTCGATGTACAGGTTGCCGTCGTGTACCTTCACTTCAAGGCGGTCCTTTGTAACGCCGGGCAGATCGGCCCACAGTGTGATGCCCTGGCTGTCCTCGAAGATGTCTACGGGCGGCGTTAGCGTGATCGGGCGTTGCGACTGCTCGTCTTCGCGACGGGCCACCGCAGTTTCGTCTTTCCTGGCAAGTTCTGTCGTGTCGTTCATGATGTCCTCCTCAGTTCTGCGACCGGTTTCATTGAACATTGATGGCCCGCGGCTTCGACGTCTCCCGCTTGCCGATGCTCACGGTCAGGCAACCATTGGTGTACTGCGCCGTGACCTTGTCAGGGTCCGCATGCTGCGGCAGTTCAATGACGCGCCGGAAGGTGCCGACGAACCGCTCCTGCGCATAAGTACGCAGGTCGTCGCCGGCCGCTTCCGGCTGTCCCGTCTGGCGCTCGCCGCTGATGGTCAGCAGCCCTTTGTCGATGGATACGTCGAGATGCGCCGGATCGATACCGGGCGCGAACGCAACGATCTCGATAGAGTCGTCGGTCGAACCGATGTTGACCTGCGGGAAGGCGCCCAGGCGCCCCGAGCGGATGCTGGACGGGAAACCGCCGAAGAGGCTCGCCATCTGCCGTTGCAGACGGTCGAACTCGCTGAAAAGGTCGGTCCCGAAGTAGAGATCACTCATGATCGTTTCCTCCTTGGATGCAGCAGGAAAACGAACCGGCATACGCGCTCCAGTCCGTCTGCCATGCTGCGGCAAACAAATCGAAACACGCAGCGCGCCGCCATGCTGGCGCGGCTGCCCGAGCGATATTCAAGATAGGACTGAAAACAGAAATTTCAAGTGGGCCATGGCGACTTTTTGTTCTTGAATTTGGATTGCCGCACCCCTACGTTCACGACACCCTGCAACACCATGCGAGGACACCATGGAATTCGAATACGATTGGCTCACTCTTGGGCGTCACCGTATCCGGTTGCGCTCAACAAAGGGGTTCCCGACTGAGACGATGCGCACGGCGGTCGAAGTCATCCGGCTGGCGATCGACAGCAACATGAGCGCCCGGGCGCGGCTGGTTGAAGTGGTGTTCCGGCAGGAGTCCGCTTACGAGATTGCTGTCGGCACCACGTTCGCCGATGACCGGCTATGCGCGCCCCAGCTGGAAGCGGCGATCGCGACGGTGCTGGGCCTGCAGCCCGCGCAGATCACTATTTTCGTGACCGTGGTCACCCAGGAAGAGGTCGATCTGCACTTTGGTGTCTACGAAAGGATGCTGGCTGAAAAGCTCGGCGTGGTGCCGCTGATCCAGTGACGTCGCGGCAGGCAAGGAGCGGGGATCGGCAAGGGCGAACTGCGCGCCTGCCGGTGCGGACGGCGGCGGCGCCTTTGCTGCAATGCAATGAGGAGTATCCGACCGGATTCGGCCGCCCTCGTTGCGGAGCATCCTGCAGCCGGACGCGGGAGGTCTCGAAGAGCGTGTCATATCCCTGATAGCGCATTCGAACGCAGATTGTTCGCCGCCTGGATTCGATCAATCGGCTTCCGGAACGGCGCGACACAACTGATAAGACGCCCGCATGCGTCAAATTTATGGCGATTGTCGACGATGTAGCCTACGTCGTCGAGGGTTCCCTTGTGGCCGGTCAGCCTCGCCGACTTCGTCCAGGATGTTCAGCGCGCGATCAACGAGGGGCTCGACGACGCGCCGCACTTTATCAATATCGTGATCGGCGCCAATGCGTTCCAGGGCGCGTTGCCCTGCGCGGGGTCGTCTCTGTGGAGGACGTCGATGCTGCGATCTCCTACGGCCCAGGCCTGCGCTGGGCACTGCTCGGTCCGTTTCTCAATCTTCACGCTTCCGGAGGATCCGGTGGCATCACGCATGTGCTGCAGCATCTGG
Source organism: Paraburkholderia sp. MM5496-R1 (assembly GCF_050436205.1). Lineage (NCBI taxonomy): Bacteria > Pseudomonadati > Pseudomonadota > Betaproteobacteria > Burkholderiales > Burkholderiaceae > Paraburkholderia > Paraburkholderia sp. MM5496-R1. The sequence continues at coordinate 57,912 of NZ_JBNDLT010000003.1, read as the reverse complement.
GTGCCGCCCAGCGTGAGTGGGCTAGAGACCTCGGCAAATATCCGGGCACGGACGACTACATTGAGTCTATTGCGAGGGGCGTCGATGCTTAACTTCAGTCATACGATTTTTCAGAAATGCTTCGCCAGCGCGATCAAGCGCTGATCGAATTGCTGGAGGCGAAGCGAAATCTTTCTCAGATCCCGTAGCCGGACGATACCTGCAGGTGAGCGGGATCTGGATGCAGATATCTTTGGCACACATTGAATCTGCCATTACTGCGGCAGAAAAGATGCTACTCGTTGCGCGGTATGGCCGTTCCACTTTGATACCTGCCGTTTGAACCGCGACGACTTGACCGTCGGCAACGGGTCGTCTACGGAAATTCAGGATTCGGCGAAGGGATGGCGGTTCGGACGGACGCAAACGTCGTGTTCTGGACGGTAGCTTAAGTTGATGCTCCCCCTCGGGGCGAAAAAAAGCCGACCGGGTTGCGGTCGGCTAAAGATTCTGGCTATTCCGAGGGCCGCGCCAGAACCTGAGAGAATTGCATTATGCCGCACTATGCCGCTCGTTGCCTCGAATCGCCACAACGACGGCAGCAGTCCCGCGCCGCGTCCTCGCTCTAGTCTCGGCCGCGCCGGGCCGCATCTACGGTGATTGGAGTGCGTTAACGAAGCAGCAAGGCACAAGGATGCGAGATGATCCGTTGACGAATTGCTGGAACACCTAGACACCGAAAAGTGATGCAGAACGCATCTCCGCCGGTGGCATGGGTCAGTGCTTGCCGCGACAATTCTGACTATGCGATGTAGTTGTTTCTGCGCGGATCATCGGACCGGGTTCGGCCAGATGCTGCCGGTCGCCCGACCACGAGCATGTCATTGGAGTGGCTGGGCTTACTCTGGAGTCTGCCGGATGCCAGTGGAGCGATCGCGCAATGCATGGCGGCCCTAGCACGTAGATTGGCCGCCGCAATGCTTCAGGGTTAACTACCTTTGTGCGAGTCGGCCTGCTCCCTAGCCGAAGGAACGCTTCACGTACCAGCGCAGTTGTTCCCAGCCCTGCGGATCATTGGGAGTGTGATACGTGACGGCAGAAAGGCGTATGGTCGCGCATTCTGTGAGCATCCCCATGGCTACTGTATACGAGCCCTTCAAACTGTCCGATTTCGAGGTGCAGCGCGCGCAGATCAAGCCGCTCATCAGCTCGCTTCGGTTCGCCAATACGCTCATTGATATGGTCTTCTATGACGTCACTGCTTTTCATCGCGCGATGAAACTCGACGGTTTGGACGTGACCATCCACGGCCCCTGTGACTTCGGCGCGCAGTTTGCTCGAGCGCTTCAAGAGGTCGACCTGAGCGCGTTAGCAAACCCAGAGGGTGCCATTGTTATCGTTGACGCCAGCACGACTCCTCACATCCAGTGCTTCTTCGATGTCTCCGAGTTCCTGCGCGCCAAAGACGGCGTGAGCCGTATTGACTCAATCTCGGTAAGTGGCGTGGGAAGCTCCGCCCTCGGATCTGCGGCCTTGGCGTGGAATGTTTCCCGCGCAATGGGAAAGCCCGTGGCAGGCATTGTTCCCGGCTACGGATTAGCTGACGTCGTCCAGCAGGCACTGGGTGGTTTCCTCGGGTTCGGAATTTTTACGTACTGGATGAAGCAGCCTCTTCAGAACACACTGGCGGTATTGTTGCCGGGAGCCGCATCTGTAGGAAGGAGTCTGGTCGCGACCGTGCCGGGAGCGAAAACGGCCCCAACCGAGGCTCCAGTGTTCCAGCATGGCAGCGGCTCTTCTGACGTACTGCACTCCGTTCTGAAACACACCGACCACATCAGGACGCTGGTTGGACACAGTAAAGGAGCGCTCGTCATCGAGAACGCTATCGCGGACCTGGAGGAGGAAAAGCTGAGCCGTCTCAGGGTTCTGACCTTTGCATGCAGCATCGCTGAGCGGCCAGTTGTCGGCGAATATGAGCAATTCCTTGGCGCCATCGACGCGCTGGGGCTGCTGGGCTCCGTCGGCAACCGCCCGGAGCACGCGGTCCCGACGTGGCATAGTACGAATACCGAAATGCCCTTCACGATGCACGTCGCAACGCTGGCGCAGCCTTAAGGACTCCCTTTTTGCTGCCGTCCGTTGTCGCACGCTTTGTGGGCGGCCTAGGAATTCCACGGTTTGAAAAGCCCGCGTGGGAGTCAGGTAGCGAGCGCAATAGCGGCAAGCCGTGTCGAGCCCTAGCGCTCGCCGCGGCCTCACCCTGATGGTTGGCTGTCAGCATGAGCTCCATGCGATCTTCTAAGAATTCTCCACAGACACCATGGGCCAGGCCCGGTGTGCGGGCCCACAGCGGTTGGCGGTAAGTTAGCATCCGGTGCAGCGAGCGGCTGTTGTACCCCTGTGAGCAGCCGTAGACCTAGCGCCTAGCTAGTCGACAGAGCCGGGTGGCCCGCTACCGAAGTTAGTGGCAAAGTCATCGGCAATGTGAACGGACTACGCAATGGAGGCTGACTATGAACCAGTCAAGTTCCGCTCAAAGGCGGGAGAAAATATCCTGCGAGGTGTCAGGCGAAAATTCGAAATACACGCTGCTTCACCTGCTGGACGTTGAAGACATACCGGGGCATTCGCTCGCACTCTATGAACTGCATCGCACCTTTCCCAAGGGCGCGTTGATGTTTGCTGGCGTAAGCGTCACGGAGCAATGGCTGCGCGGCACCGTGGACACCGTCGATGGCAACGGCACCGTCATCGGCTATGGGTTTTACAACCTGGAAGGCGGCGACAAGATTCTCGGCAAGTTTGACGGGATCTCACAGTCTGCAACCGGCCAGTCCGCCGATGTCCGCACCGTCATAGGAAGCACGGTGCTCACCGGCGGCACGGGGAAGCTGCGTGGCATTTGCGGCATCCTTCACTTTATGACCAACACGGACGTCTCACAGAACCTAAATGAGAGTAAATGCGAGGGCGAGTACTGGATGCAAAAAGGCTAGTTCGGGCCTCACGGTGCCTTGCACGCGGCCCAGCGTAAAGCTCACTGATCAGAAGCCTCCGCTGAAGCTCAAGGAAATCTGGGCGATCAGCGAAAAGCTGAAGGCGGATACGACTTCGCGATGTTCAGTTCAATCTCCGGGGGGGGGGGCACTACCTGAAATACGCCGTTACCACTTTATAACGTGCAACATGGAACCCTGACATAAGCTGAATGGAAAGTGTGAGGCGCATGTCGCCGCGCGAATAACGAGGGAGCATGTCATGAACCCGCTCGATGCAACGTTGCGCGCCGGCAGCGCCGTTGCAGTTCTTGCGTTGTCCGGCGCGCTGTCTGGTTGTTACTACGTACCGTACGGCTACTATCCAGGCTACGGGTATTACCCGGGCTATCCTGCTACCTATTCCACTGCCTATCCGAATGGCTATCCCGCCGTGCCGACGGCGGCCACGCAGCATGGCGTGCCCGTCGCGCCCGGGGACCCGTCGCAGCAGGCTCCGGCGCCAGAGGAATTCAACATGCCCGACGGCACGTCGCCCGACGGGCCGCCATCGACGTACGATTTCGCCCCCGCGCCCGCCTATGGCGCGCCGGCGTACTATCCAATCGCCTATCCACCGGCCTACCCCTACGCGTATCCATACCCGTACTACGGGTACTGGCCGGGCTACTACTGGTGGCCGTCGGTGTCGTTCGCCTTCTGGGGCGGGTGTTGCGGCGGTTACAGCCACTACCACTATGGCCATCACACCTACTGGGCCGCCCACGGCTACTGGGGCCATGGGTACTATGGAAACGGCTACTACAGCCACGCTTACTCGGGAAATGGACAGGGTGCGTGGAGCGGCAGTCACGCCAGCTGGGGAGGTGGTAGCTACGGCAGCAGCGCTTCGGGCGCCGGTCACGCGAACTGGGGCGGCGGTGGCGGCTGGGGCGGCGGTGGCGGTGGCGGTGGCGGCTGGGGCGGCGGCCGTTACTGGGGTGGCGGCGGCCACGGCCGATCGCATTGAACCGGGCGTGCGGCGCGCCGCGCGACGGGTATCGCGCGCGGCGAATGGCCGGAGCTGGGACGACGAACGCAATCCTTCCCCCCCATCGAGTCGGAATTCGCGAGGGCTCAGCACCCTGACCACGAAGACCGGCCTTACCGACCTAGTCATGCTCGTAGCACGGGTTGTTCGGCCCCTGCTTTTCAAGTACTGTTAATCTTCGAGGAGACACCGCCATGCCTAACGACATCCTTCTCGTCAACGAACGCGGCTACATCGTCTACGCCGACCCTGCTACCGAACAGTTCAATGATTACCTGCTGGCCGAAGACGACAACTATCTCGCGTTCCTTCGCACCCACGCCAACATTTCTAAATCCAACCCGAGGCCGGATAAGCTGCGCAAGGAACATTCGAACTGGACTTGAACGACCGAGTATCGGGTCGGCAAATGCCTTTCGCGCTCTTGGAACAACGTTTCATCGGTACATCGCGCGCACCGAATCCTTCAGATACTTCAGGTCCGAGCGTTCGTGGCCCACGCACCAGGAGAGATAGTCCACCCGGCACGGTGAACATCTCGTCCTGCGAGAGCGTCGGCTCCTCTTTTCACGGCTGAAAACGGCCAGTACTTCCCGGCGCCGCCTCGAAGCGTCAATAGCCTTTCGTATAGAGCGTCAGATGGTTACTCACCGACGTTACACCCGGCACGCCCTTCGCCACTTCCGCGGCCTGCTGGATCTGAGGACCGTCCGACACGCTGCCTGATAATGTTACGACGCCGCCGCGCGCCTTGACGAATACGTTCGACACGTTGAAGTTGGGCGCTTTCGACAACGCCTTGCGTACATCCCGAGCCAGCTTCTTGTCCGCTGGCGTCGCCTTGCCTGAACTTGCAGCCGGACTCGAGCCCATCGGCATAGCGTTGCTGGCTTGCGCGTAGACGTTCGACGTCAACGTCACGCATCCCACGACGACGAGCAGATTCACGACGTTCCATGCTTTCATGATTGCCTCTCTCGTTCGGCTTGGCAGATGGTGAGTCAAAGATAGCCAACATTCCGCTTCTAACAAAGCTGCTTGCACGATTAAGGGAAAGCCCGTATCCAGACGCGCGTGCCCGCTGGCAGGCCGATCATCGGCGAGTTCGCGAATGAGCAGCCGCAGTATCGCTGGCGAGGCGTCACCGCAGATCCGAACGCGTGACGCATTGGAAGCCACCTCACCACGTGCACGATCAGCGTGCTGAAAGGTTACGCCTCAACGCGCTGCACGGAGGCGCCCGACTCCAGTACACATGGCAAGGAACGCTGAACGCCTCAACTGGCGCGTGTTTGCGCTCCAGCTAGCGCCCGTGTGGTTATGACGCTCGTAGTCTTTGTATCGGACGTTGAAGCTGAGTACTTCGAGGCAGGCCGTCAAGGCTCTCCTTTTGACCGTCGCGCGCGCCTTGTGTGGCGCATAGACATCCGCGTGAACGGCCGCTGTACTTTGGAAGTTGCTGTTGCGGTCTTTCCACGTCGAAGGGCAGAAGTTGCTCGCGTGCCGTTGATCGACGTCGGACAAAGATCGGCCAGAAGCGGCCGATCGATCAAGTGCGGTAGTGGCCATTCGAGTGTCGGCTCCAGTTAGCTTTGCGTCGTCTGGTTCGAATCCCCGGGGCTTTCCTGGTAGGAAAGTATGCGTCGGCGATCTGATTCAACACGTTGCCTTCTCGACATCGTTGCTCGACCGGTTTGTCAGGATGGCGCTCGTAATAATGTGAAAGAGATGATCCCCGCGTGGCGCGAATCCGGGTTGGCCGTCGAGCCAGCCGAGCGCCGACATCAGGGCGAACAGGTCGACCCCATCCATATCGGCGCGCGCCGTTCCCTCGGCCTGAGCACGGCGCAGTAGTCGCGCGCCCGCTGAACGCAGCGCTGTGCTCGAAGCGTGAAGCGCGGAGTCAGGGTCCGCGTGCGCGGTCGCGAACAAGGCGCAAATGCCGCTATAGCTACGAACGAATGCAACCCCTTCGCGAAACCAGGACACCAGCGCTTCGTCAGGCGGATTCGACGTTTCTAGTTTGGCTGCCTGCTGTATCAGTTCGTCCACGTTCATACGCAGCAACGCTTCGAACAAGGCTTCTCGTGTCGGGAAATGGCGAAACAGTGTGGCCAACCCGACGTCGGCCCGGCGGGCGATATCTCGCATGGACGCATCGGCGCCATGCTCGGTGACGACGTCACGCGCGACCGCAAGTAGATGGCTGTAATTTTTTCTGGCGTCGGCTCGCATAAATCGCCTTGACAAACGGATCGGTGATCCGTCTATAATGAATTCGTATCTGGATCAGTGATCCACAAGATACAGCACATTTGTGCAGATGGGAACCGAGACGCTGTCCGACACCACGAAAGGAGATGTCATGGGAAAGCTTGAGGGTAAGGTTGCAGTCATCACGGGGGGATCGAGCGGCATGGCGCTGGCGAGCGCCAAGCGGTTCGTCGAAGAAGGCGCCTATGTTTTCATCACGGGCCGCAGGCAGGAGGTGCTCGACGAAGCCGTCAAGCAGATTGGCCGGAACGTGACCGGCGTGCGCAGCGACGCGGCCAATCTCGACGACCTCGACCGCCTGTTCGATACAGTCAGGCGTGAAAAGGGCAAGATCGACATCCTGTTCGCGAGCGCTGGCATGGGCGAAGCCGTTCCACTGGGCGAGATTACCGAGCAGGACTTCGATGCGACCTTCGGCCTGAATACGCGCGGCACGCTGTTTACGGTTCAGAAGGCGTTGCCGTTGTTCAACGATGGCGGATCGATCTTCATGACCGGGTCGGTTGCTTCGGTGAAAGGTTTTCCGGGTTACGGCGTGTATGCGGCGAGCAAGGCGGCGTTGCGCTCATTCGCACGCACTTGGCTTAACGAACTGAAGGGCAGGAATATCCGGGTGAATGTGCTGAGCCCGGGACCGATCGCCACACCGATGCAGGACCAGGTTCTCACCGAGGAGGCGAAGCGGATGTTCGAATCCCTGATCCCGCGGGGAAAGATGGGTCGTCCTGAGGAAATTGCGACGGTCGCGCTGTTTCTTGCTTCAGATGATTCGAGCTTCGTGAATGGGGTGGAATTGTCTGTCGACGGCGGCTTCTCGGCTATCTGAAATCGCGCCGAAAAGCTGGATTGGTTTCGGTGATTGTCCAGCGGGTATTGTCACGTCTGCTCGCGCTGTTGTCGCTGCAAACGGCGTTGAAGGCGCTCGGCTCCGCGTGTCTGCTGGGGCTCGCGTGGCGCATCGCGCGCAGCGGGCCGCCTAACGCGGGCAACGCTTCCGCGCGCCCGGTTGCCAATAATCACCATGGATCCGTGGTTGATCAAAACGTCACCTGAATGGAGAGTTCGCATGAGCTATTCGATTATTGGTTTTGGCGCGGTAGGCCAGGCACTCGCTCGAGCGTTTGCAAGAAAGAACATCGACGTAACGGTCGCCAGCCGGCGCCCTCCCGAGACGTTGATGCAGCAGGCACGAGCGATCGGCCCTACCGTCGTCCCCAGGACGCTGCAGGATGCAATCGCGTCCGACACGATCTTCCTGGCGGTTCCTTTCTGGGAGCACCGCGAGGTCGCGAAGCAGATCAAGAGTTGGAAGGGCAAGACGGTCATCGACGCGACAAATGCTTACGGCGTTCCCGTCGAAGAGCTACAAGGTCTGCCGTCCTCCGCAGTTGTCGCTAAGGCGTTTACCGGGTCCAGGTTCGTAAAGGGTTTTAACCATCTGCCCGCCGCCGTTCTGGCCGCTGATCCGAGTGTGAATGGCGGCAGCCGCGTCGTGTTTTTGTCGAGCGATGACGAAAGTGCGGTGGCACCGGTCGCGGCTCTGGCTGAACAACTCGGTTTCGCGCCGATTGCGCTAGGACCGCTCAAGGATGGCGGTTCGCTCGTCCAGGCCAGGGGGAATACCTGGGCTCAACTGATCTTCAAGGATCTCGTCAAGTTCAAATAGCGGCGCGTCACGGCAAAGTCACGTCCGCCCAGCATTTCCGAGCGAGTCCAGCTACCGAACTCGAGCCTTCGGTAGGCGCGTGCGATGCTCACCAAGCAAAACAACACGAGCTCCCAGCTGAATATACTCAGCGCGCGAGCTCGTGTTGCGCGTGGCGCAATGGCCCGCTCGACGGGAAAGCGCTTCCCATAGGGTTGCTGGTCTCTTCAGAACTATTCAGCTTCGCAACAAGAACTTTTGGGCTTGATGTCGCTAACATCCGGACTCGAACTCAACGCGGCCGGCAGGCGAGGCGAATATGATCGACGCAGGTAACACGAACGCAAGCTCACTCGACTCTGAACTTCCGTTTTCGTCCCTTGAATATCGGCAGCATCAAATGTTTCCGCGCCTTTCCAATGCGGAGATACGCAGTGCGAGCCGCTATGGCCGCCCGAAGTCGTTCAAGGCCGGCGATTCGATCTTCAGGACGGGGCGCATTGCAGAAGGGCTATTCATCTTGCTGCGCGGGAGTGTGCGGATCTATTCGTGCGACCCGCAAAGGCGTACCACGGTCGTGACAGACCATCATGACGGCCATTTCATGGCCGAAATGGCGCAACTCACCGGCAAGCCGTCGCTGGTGGACGCGATTGCCATGACTGACTGCGATACGCTTGTCCTGAACTCAGAGCAGTTGCGGGCGTTGATCATCGCGGACGCCCAGTTGGGCGAGCACATCATGCGCGCGTTGATCCTGAGGCGTCTCGGGCTCATCGAGCAGGGGCTCGGTCCCATTATCGTCGGCAAGGGTGACGACGCGAGGGTAGTCCGCCTGCAAGGCTTTTTGCGGCGCAATGCCTATCCGGCTGCGGTGATCGATGCGCACAAGGATTCGGACGCCGTGCAGCTGCTCGCCGGCCTCACTTCGAAGGCCGACGATTTCCCGCTTGTTTTTTGCCCGGACGGGTCGGTCCTGAGGGCGCCCGACGAAGTGGAGCTCGCCACCCGGCTCGGCCTGGTGCCGACGTTCTGTGCGTCGCAGTGCTACGACATCGCTATCATCGGCGCGGGTCCGGCGGGCCTCGCGGCGGCCGTTTACGCGGCGTCGGAGGGGCTTTCGGTCGTGGTTTTCGATCGGCGCGCGCCAGGTGGTCAGGCCGGTGCGAGCGCACGTATCGAGAACTACCTTGGCTTTCCGACCGGCATATCGGGGCAAGCTCTTGCAGCACGCGCGTTTCAGCAGGCATTGAAATTTGGTGCTCACGTGGCCATTCCCACTGCGGTCCATCGGGTCGAGGGCGCGGCGGGCAACTTCGTGCTCGCGCTTTCCGATCGACAGCGCGTGCGTGCGCGGACAGTCGTGGTCGCGAGCGGAGCGGTGTATCGAAAGCCTTCCGTGACGGGCCTTGAGCGCTTCGAGGGCAGAGGGATCTACTATTGGGCGTCGCCCATCGAGGCGCGTCTCGTCAGCGGGAAAGACGTTGTGCTGATCGGTGGCGGTAACTCGGCTGGGCAGGCTGTCGTCTTTCTCGCCAACTTCGCGAAAAGCATACGCGTTTTGATACGTGGCCATAGTCTCGAAGCCACCATGTCCCGTTACCTGATAGACCGGCTCAGCGCTCTGCCAAACGTGTCGATCTGCGCAAGATGCACGCTTGAATCACTGGAAGCGAGCGACGGTGGTCTTGAGCGAATTCGCGTCTTTCATCACGAACAGGGCAGTGAGCTCATTGAGATACAGTATCTTTTCCTGTTCATCGGCGCCGATCCAAAAACAGACTGGTTGACATCGATGGGCGTTCAACTGGATGAGCGCGGCTTTGTCGAAACGGGGCCGCCCGATGCGAACGCAGGCACTGAGCGCTTCCCACTCGAGACGAACGTGCCGGGGCTTTTCGCGATCGGCGACGTCCGATCAGGGGCGCCGAAGCGGGTGGCCGCAGCGGTAGGAGACGGCGCAGCGGTAGTCAGCCAGATTCATGCGTGGCTCGGTCGAGACGAAGCGCGCGTCAAGGCTTCTTGAGGCGCGCAATGAGCGGCATGACGCGCCAAACGCAATCGCTCCCCAAGTCAATGCTCAATGTGCGCCACGCTCGGGTTGAGGCGTCCACTCATGCTCTTCGCCAGGCACTTTGCCGAAGGTCCGCGCAGCCCAGGCTTGCCGCGCAGCCACAATTTTCTCGCGCGAACCAGACACGCCGCTGCCAGCGGGCAGCACGGCTGGCCCCATATGGTCGAAGAAAATGAATGGTCCGATGAGGCGCGCGGCACGGGCGGGAAGCACGCGCCGCACGATCAGGTTGCCGATGTCGCTTTCGCGTGGCGCGAGCAGAGCCTTGATCGTAGTGGGCATGATGAAGACCTTTCGTTAAGGGCCGACGTGGAGGCAAACCGTCATGGTTCGAGCAGCCGCAACAGCCGCAGCTCCTCGAAATCAAGTTCGGATTCGATGCGATGCAGGACCGCGTCGTCCACCTTGCCGTCGCGATGCAGGCCGAGCAATGCCTCGCGCGACACGCCAACGAGTTCGAGTTCGACACGCAGGAAGTGCGCACGGTGTTCGATTCGGTCCGCACCCAACTGGCATGCGCTTTCGTTCGCGGTGACGCGAATCCGGTATTCGGCTAGCAGCCGCTCGAACGTCGCGCGTTCGATGCCGGACGAGCGCTCGTCGATTTCCTCGAGCGCAGCGAGAGAGGCGCCGAACGCATGGGCGCGCGCCTCATGCTCGGACATGGAGTGACGGGCTGTCGGGCGCAGTTTCAGCAGCCGGATGAGCGGCGCGAGGCTGCCGCCCTGCACGACAAGCGTCGCGATGATCAGCAGAAATGTGCTGAAGACGATCAGGTCGCGGCCGGGGAAATTGTCTGGCAGCGCGATTGCGGCCGCCAGACTGACGACGCCGCGCATACCCGCCCAGCCGAGCACAACCGCTTCCTTGAAGCTCCACGGCTCGCGGCCCGAGCGTTTCGCGCGTATCTGGTCGGGCAGCCAGATCGCAGCGAACACCCATGCGAGGCGCGCAACGATGGCTGCCGCAGTTGCCGGCAACGCGACACGCAGCCCGGCCGTCAACACGGCCGATTCGTGATTCACCCGTGAGAGGAGTGCATGCAGTGTGAGGCCGATCAGGATGAAGACCAGCGCCTCGAGCACGAACACGACCGCTTCCCAGGTCGCCTTGGCTTTTATGCGCATATCGGCGTCGAATACCCGATGCTGGCGGATGCCGAGCACGAGACCGCAGGTCACGACGGACAGCACACCCGATCCGCCGACGGCCTCCGCGATACCGTAGCTGGCCCACGCCATAACGAAGGTCACGACGATGCCGAGCATCGGATCGCCCAGACGCGGCAGCACCCAACACATGGCCTGGCCGCACACGATGCCGACCGCGATGCCGATCAGGGTAAGCGTAAAGAACAGCACCGATCCGCTCGTGACCGTGATCGTCGCGGCTAGCGCTGCCGAGACCGCCATCTGATAGAGCAGCAGGCCCGACGCGTCGTTCACGAGGCTTTCGCCTTCCAGCACGGCCACGAGCCTGGCGGGTAGCGGGTGGCGCTGAAGGATCGCTTTGGCGGCGACCGCGTCGGGCGGCGAGACGATCGCACCGAGCGTGAAGCACGCCGCCCATGGCAGGTTCGGGTTGAAGGCATGCACGGCGACAGCCACGGCGACGGTGGTGAATGTCACGGCCCCGAGCACGAGCGAAACGATCGTGCCGATGCCGCGTTGGAATTCCTTCCACGCCGTATAGAACGAACTCGACATCAGCAGCGGCGGCAGCACGGCCGCGAGCAGCAGGTTCGGGTCCACGTCGGGTACGCGCCTGCCGGCGACTGCGATCACACAGCCGCCGAGCAGCAGAACGACGGCGGGCGGGATCGCGATGCGCTCCGCGAGCCACGTCAGGGCGCCCGCTCCGCAGATCAACAGCAGGAGGTAATGAAAAAACTCGACGTTGTTCATCCGCTAGAAGCCCGGGGATTGCACGTCGATCAGACCGTAGACGACCCCGGCGAGAGTACCGGCAAGCAGCGAAGGGATGTACGGATTCATGATGCGAGTCTTGGTTGGTGAACGTGGCGTGACAGGAACTACGCGAAAGGCTCGCGGAAAAAGTATAGGTTCGTCTGGATCAGGCAGAGTCTGATTAAGAATATTTAATCTCTGGCGCATGCGAGATATCCGTTCGATCGAGCTTTGGGTCGTGCGTGAGCGCGACGACGGCGCCGAATCGTGGCTAAAGCTTTTGCGCCTCGCTGGGCGCAAAGGCATTGCGGCTTCGTTTCAGAACTTTTCAGTTTGCGCCAAGGACTTCGGCCGCTTGCGTCATTAGAGTGCCTGCCTGCATGTGGCGCTATTCAGCGAGTTCTCGCGCCTCGCCGCATCGCTATCCATCTGAACACGCAAGGTCGTCGCCACGCCCGCGCGCGGCGATGCAACGACGGAGATTTAGCATGAACACCCAGCAAATCGATTCGACCAGGCCTTCGGCGTCCCGCCGCAGGCTGCTTTCGGCAAGTGCGGGCATGGCGGGCGCCGTGGCCGCCATGTCGAGCCTGTCCGCGAACGCAACCGCGTCCGTGACGGGCGGTTCGGCGCATACGCACGGCACCTCGCATCATCACGGCGGCAACTACGTGAGCGCGAAGGACGGCACGCAGATCTTCTTCAAGGACTGGGGCACGGGCATGCCGGTCGTCTTCTCGCACGGCTGGCCGCTCTCGGCTGACGCGTGGGACGCGCAGATGCTCTTCCTGGTGAATCAGGGCTACCGGGTGATCGCGCACGACCGCCGCGGCCATGGCCGTTCGGGCCAGCCGTCCGAGGGCAACGACATGAACACCTACGCCGACGATCTCGCGGCTGTGCTGGACGCGCTCGACGTGAAGGGCGCGATGCTCGTGGGCCATTTCACGGGCGGCGGCGAGGTGGCGCATTACATCGGCCGCCATGGCGAAAAGCGCGTGGCGAAGGCCGTGCTGATCGGCGCAGTGCCGCCGCAAATGGTCAAGTCTGCGAACAATCCGAACGGTCTGCCGATGTCGGTGTTCGACAACATCCGCGCCGGCGTGGCGGCGAACCGCTCGCAGTTCTATCTGGATCTGGCCACGCCGTTCTACGGCTTCAACCGCCCCGACGCGAAAGTCTCGCAGGGCCTCGTGCAGGACTTCTGGCGCCAGGGCATGGCCGGTTCGATCAAAGGCCAGTACGAGTGCATCAAGCAATTCTCTGAAGTCGACTACACCGACGACCTCAAGAAGATCAGCGTGCCCACGCTGATCCTGCACGGCGACGACGACCAGATCGTGCCGATCGACGATTCGGCGAAGCTCTCGGCGAAGATCGTCAAGAACGCGACGCTCAAGGTGTACAAGGGCGCGCCGCACGGCATGTGCAGCACGCACGTCGTTCAGGTCAATGCGGACCTGCTCGCGTTTCTCAAGTCCTGAGGCGCTACGACGAGATCTGCGTGACGCGCCTGCGAGGCAACGCGCGTCTGTTCAGAACTCTTCAGCTTGTCACAAGGACTTTCAGGCGCGCGTCGCCTAAGCTCGATGCCAATCGCGACCACCATACCCCGCCGTGCGACGGGGTATGCGTGAGTGCCCAGTTTTGAGTGGCTTCGAAAAGGGAATGAAATGGGTTTGAAACTGCAAGGCTCGCACCCGCATAGCCTCGAGATCGCGCGTCTCGCTGCCGCCGTTCGTGCGAACGCTGACGATGCGCGTGTCTGGCGCTGGTACGCCGACCTCATGGAAGACGGACGCGTGAGTTGCACGCGTACGCGCAAGGGGTGGCTGATCACGGTAGACGGTCGCTGCACGGTGGAAGACGAGTCGTTTGATTGCGCCGTGCGTCGAGCGGAGCAGACATGGAGTGACATCGGGCAGTCCCAGGTCAAGCTGCTCCGCCGCAGCAAGACCGCCGTGAAGACAACCGCCTCGAATTTACCGCGGCTTCGGTGAAGCGCCGCTCAGAATGAGGATGACTGCTGGTCCCTGGCGGCCGCGTTGGAGCCTTGAGCGCCTGGCAGCGAGCCGAACATGTGCTGGCTGCATTTCGCCTCGCGCCATGCGGCACCCAACTTGTAACCGGAGAGCACCTTGCGTGCGAGGGGAAGTATCTGCTCGCCGGCCAGCATGCCGAGCAGGCCCGTCAGCGCAATGGTGGGCGGGGCCGGCGATTGCACGCCGATCGCACCGTAGACGACCCCGGCAAGGATGCCGGCCAACAAGGAAAGGATATACGGTTTCATAGTGCGAGTCTCATTGACGACCTGTCCCGTTACAGGATCTACCCAGCGAATTCGTGGAAAGACTACCGGCTACTCTGGATTAAGAAAATATCAATTAAGAGCTTTTAAGATTAATTCTTTGGGCAATAAAATTTAATCCCTTTTTAGTTGTTGCTGCTCTGTCCTTGCGTGTCAAATAACCGGAGCTGGATGTCGAATTGCCCAGCGCCAATGCACATTGGACGCCTGCCGGTCATGCCGGCATGGCGGCTTCCTCCTCTCTCCGGTTCAAAGGACATACCCGTCATGAACAATTCGAAGCTCGAAGTTCTCACTCCTCAGAACAGCCAACTGATCATCATCGATCACCAACCGCAAATGGCGTTCGGCGTTCAGTCGATCGACCGCCAGGTGCTGAAGAACAACGTCGTCGGTCTGGCCAAGGCGGCCAAGGTGTTCAACGTTCCGACCACGATCACCACGGTCGAGTCGCAAAGCTTCTCGGGTTACACGTATCCGGAACTGCTCGACGTGTTCCCCGAGCACAAGGTACTCGAACGCACGTCGATGAATTCGTGGGACGACCAGAAGGTACGCGACGCGCTCGCCGCGAATGGCCGCAAGAAGGTGGTCGTGGCGGGTCTGTGGACCGAGGTCTGCAACACGACGTTCGCGCTCTGCGCCATGCTCGAAGGCGACTACGAGATCTACATGGTGGCCGACGCATCGGGGGGCACGTCGAAAGACGCGCACGACTTCGCGATGCAGCGCATGGTCCAGGCGGGCGCCGTGCCCGTCACGTGGCAGCAGGTATTGCTCGAATGGCAGCGTGACTGGGCTCACCGCGCGACCTACGACGCCGTGATGGCGATCGCGAAGGAACATTCGGGCGCGTACGGCATGGGCGTCGACTACGCGTACACGATGGTCCATAAGGCAGCGCAGCGCACGGCTACGCCGCACGAGGTGCTGCCGGCTGTACCGGCCCGCTAATCGCCTCCGCGATCGCCGAAATCGGGGCGATGCGCTCCGCGTGAAGTCGGCGGCAGCGCACGCGGTCTGCCGATCGCTGCGCTGCAGTGCATTCCCCGCGAGGTACGCGGGTTGAACCGCGAGGTCTCGCATCAGCATTCCAATCTCACGGAGAGACTGATCGTATGGAATCTTATCTGGTGTCCCTCGGTGCAGGGATGCTGATAGGCGTGATCTACAGCGTGATCAAGGTCCGCTCGCCCGCGCCTCCGCTCGTTGCCCTCATCGGCCTGCTTGGCATGTTGATCGGCGCACAGGCCGTTCCATCCCTGAGGCAATTGTTGGGCTTTTAATCGAACTGATAGAAACGAGGAAACGCAAATGAGCGCAACCGCTACCCATCCCGATCTCATTTTGCACAACGGACGGTTCACCACGCTGGATCGTTCGAACCCGATCGCCAGTGCCGTGGCGATTGCCGATGGCCGCTTCGTCGCGGTCGGCAGCGATACCGACGTCATGCCGCTCGCGGGCCGCGCGACCAAAGTTATCGATCTCGGTGGCCGGCCGGTGCTGCCAGGCCTCATCGACAATCACCTGCATTTGATCCGCGGCGGTCTGAACTACAACATGGAGCTGCGCTGGGACGGCGTGCGCTCGCTCGCCGTTGCCATGGAGATGCTCAAGCAGCAGGTTGCGATCACGCCCGCGCCGCAATGGGTGCGCGTGGTCGGCGGCTTCACCGAGCACCAATTCGAAGAGAAGCGGCTGCCGACGCTCGATGAGCTGAACGCCGTCGCGCCGGATACGCCGGTCTTCATCCTGCATCTGTACGACCGGGCGCTGCTCAATGCCGCCGCGTTGCGCGTGGTGGGCTACACGAAGGATACGCCGGAGCCGCCGGGCGGCACGATCATGCGCGACAGCGCGGGCAACCCCACCGGGCTGCTGCTGGCGAACCCCAATGCGTCGATCCTCTACGCGACACTCGCGAAAGGCCCGAAGCTGCCGCTGGAGTATCAATACAATTCGACGCGTCATTTCATGCGCGAACTCAACCGCCTTGGCGTGACCGGCGCGATCGATGCCGGCGGCGGCTCGCAGAACTACCCGGACGATTACGAAGTCATCCGCAAGCTCCATGATGCGGGCGAGATGACGGTGCGCATCGCGTACAACCTCTTCACGCAAAAGCCGAAGGCCGAAAAGGAAGACTTCGTGAACTGGACCGGCTCGGTCAAGTATCACGATGGTTCGGACTACTTCCGCCACAACGGTGCGGGTGAAATGCTGGTGTTTTCGGCGGCCGACTTCGAGGACTTCCGCGTGGCGCGCCCCGAACTGCCGCCCGGAATGGAGGGCGAACTCGAAGGCGTGGTGCGGGTACTCGCACAGAACCGCTGGCCGTGGCGCCTGCATGCGACCTATGACGAAACCATCAGCCGTGCGCTCGATGTGTTCGAGAAGGTCAACAAGGATATTCCGCTCGACGGAATCAACTGGTTCTTCGACCATGCGGAAACCGTTTCCGAGCGATCGATGGATCGCATTGCGGCGCTGGGTGGCGGCATCGCGGTTCAGCATCGCATGGCCTATCAGGGCGAGTATTTCGTCGAGCGCTATGGCGCGCAAGCGGCACAAGCCACGCCGCCCGTCGCGAGAATGCTCGAGAAGGGCATCAAGGTCTCGGCCGGCACCGATGCGACGCGCGTCGCGTCGTACAACCCGTGGGTGTCGCTCGCATGGCTCGTGAGCGGCAAGACAGTCGGCGGTCTGCGGATGTATCCGCAACGTAACCTGCTCGATCGCGATACCGCGCTGCGCATGTGGACGGAGCACGTCACCTGGTTCTCGAACGAAGAGGGCAAGAAAGGGCGCATGGTGCCCGGGCAGCTTGCCGACCTCATGGTTCCGGACCGCGACTTCTTCTCGTGCGCGGAGGACGACATTGCCGGCACCACCGCATTGCTCACGGTGGTCGGCGGAAAGATCGTCTGGGGCGCGGGCCCATTCTCGCAACACGATCAGCCAATCCCGCCTGCAATGCCGGACTGGTCGCCGGTGCGCCAATACGGCGGCTATGGCGGCTGGGGCGCTACGCAGCGCGAGGGCGCGCCGCTCGGACGCGCCGCTGCCGCGGCGATGTGCGCCTGCGCGAGCGCCTGCAATGTGCACGGCCATGCGCATGCGAGCGCGTGGGCCAGTGCATTGCCGACTTCGGATGCAAAGGGCTTCTGGGGTGCATTCGGCTGCTCTTGCTGGGCGATCTGACATGACGATATGGAACGGCAGCAGCAACCCCGCATGGGTTCGTGCGCTGCTATCGCCGCCGTGGGTTGGGCCGCTCGTGCGCCTTGCGCTCGTGTCCGCCTACCTCATCGGCGGTGTCACCAAAGCGCTGAACTTCGAGGGCGCAATTGCGGAGCAGGCGCATTTCGGCCTGCACCGGGCCGCCCTCTGGGCAGCGCTCGCGGTGGCGGTAGAGATCGTCGGCTCGCTGTGCGTGGTATTGCGCCGCTTCGCGTGGATCGGCGCAGGCGGCCTCGGCATGCTGACCGTCGTCGCGATGCTGGTTGCCAACGACTTCTGGAACCATGTCGGTGTCGAGCGCTTCATGGCGCTCAACAGTTTTTTCGAGCATCTGGGACTGATCGCGGGGCTCGTGCTCGCGATCCTGCTTGGCGATTCGCAGCGTCCGGCCGGCGAGAACCGCGCCTGACCGATTGATCAGTACGATGAAATATCAAGGAAATTCCGCTATGAAACCAATTCGCACTGCCTTAGTTGCCCTGATGATCGCGGGCGGTCTCGTCGCCGCGCCCGTTTCTTTCGCGAAGGCGCCCGTAGCGCCGGTCGAAGCGCCGTCGGTCGCAGTCGGTCCGCAGTACGACACGACGCACGTATACGTGGCGCCAGAGGACTTCGACCGCTTCACCGACAGCTTCGTGGCGACGTTCGGCGGCAGCAAGTCGAAGCAGGGTGTGTTCCAGGTCACGCCGACACCGAGTCAGACGATGTCGCAGCTCGTATTTACCCCGGCAGGCACGATCTCCGTGTTCGGCTTCAAGACGCCCATGCCGTATCCCTTCGGCGCGGAGCGCACGGGCTACCTCGTGACGGACATGGACGCGGCGGTGAAGTCGGCGCGTGCACTCGGTGCCGATGTGATCGTCGATACGTTCCCCGACCCGATCGGCCGCGATGCGATCATCACGTGGCCGGGTGGTACCAACATTCAGCTCTACTGGCACACCGAGGCCCCGCACTACGACAAGCTGCAGACCATTCCCGAGAATCGGGTCTACGTGTCGCCGCAAAGCGTGCACAAGCTGGTTCACGATTTCGTCAAATTCTCGCACGGCAAGGTGGTGTCCGATGACCTGAAGGCGCCGGGTGTCGAGATCGGCAGACCTGACGACACCTATCGCCGCATTCGAATCGAATCGCCGTTCGGCAAGATGACCGTGCTCGTGACGGACGGTCATCTGCCTTACCCGTTCGGGCGCGAAGTGACCGGCTACGAAGTATCGAATCTGGCCGATACGCTTCAAAAGGCGAAGGCCGCTGGCGTCAATGTGCTGGTGCCGCCGTTCACCTCGGCCGGGCGTGATGCCGCGGTCGTGCAGTTCCCGGGCGGCTATATCGCCGAAATTCACGCAGGCGCGGCGCAATGAAGTCCGAGGACACGATCCTTGCCGCGATCGCCGGCTTTGTCGACACGCTGAGCTTCGTTGCACTGTTCGGTCTGTTCACCGCACACGTGACGGGCAACTTCGTGTTGATTGGCGCCGGCATCGCCGGCTCGGGGCAGGGCGTTCTGCTCAAGCTGATCGTGTTCCCCGCGTTTATCGGCGGGGTCGTTCTCAGCAGCCTGCTCGTGCGTTGGCTCTCGCAGGGGCATGCGCGTCAGGGCGCACGCCTGCTCTATGCGGTGCAGGCCGTGCTGATCGTCGGCTTTTGCCTCGCCGGCGTATGGGCGACGCCGGTCAGCCGGCCCGACAGCTTGCCTGTCATCGTGGCCGGCGTCGTGGGTGCGTTCGCGATGGGTGTGCAGAATGCGCATCCGCGCCTGATCCAGCGCCCTGGCGTGCCGAATACCGTAATGACGGGCAACGTCACGCAAGCCGTTCTGGACGTGATCGACATGCTGTCGCCGGGCACGGTCGACAGCGAGCGCGCCGCGGCGCGCTCGCGCTTCGGGTCGATGATGCCGGCCATTGTCGCGTTTGCGGTTAGCGCGGTGGCCGGGGCACTGGGGGTGGTCTACATGGGCTTCTGGGCGCTGCTTGCGCCGGCGTGCGCCCTCGTCGGGCTCGCGGTGACCACGGGAGAGCATGAGCGCGCAATCGCGCCGGGGCACTCATGAATCCAGGCGGCGCAGGGAATCATCCCGCTCAGGCCCCGCGCGTGAGCGGGACGGGCAAACACAAACACAAGCGGACACAGGCAAAGAAATCCATGGTATCGAGCACGACGCGCGGGCGTCGATTCGAGAAGGCCGCGCGCTTGACGGCCATCGCCGGGCTGTTGCTGATGGGCGCCGATGCAGCGTTCGCGGATACGGCGGCGCAACCGGTTGCAGGTGCAAGCCTCGCGGCTGACTCGGCCGGCGCGACCACTGGCACGGTGGTGAATGACGCCACAACGACCGACGCGTGCAACGTCAAACGTCCTGCCGTGATGTTCAACCGCTGGCAGGAGGACTGGTCGGTGCTTGCGAACCCCTGCGTTCCGCGCAAGCCACTCGACAGCCTCAAGTACATTCCGCTCGGCGGCGACCCCGCCTCATATCTGTCGCTTGGCGCGAACCTGCGTGAGCGTATCGAAACCAATGACGCCCCGCTGTTCGGTATCGGCTCTGCGCAGTCGGATACGTATCTGATTCAGCGCATCGAAGTGCATGCCGATGCACATCTCGCCGAGCACTGGCAGTTTTTCGTGCAACTCGTGGATGCGCGGGCGTTTGGCAAGAACGTGGTCACGCCGGTGGACAAGAATCCGCTCGATCTCGAGCAGGCATTCGTGGCCTACACCGGAGCGGTCGGCGGCGGTACGTTCAAGTTTCGCGTTGGCCGCCAGGAAATGGCATTCGACTTGCAGCGTTTCATTGCCGTACGCGATGGCCCGAACGTACGACAGGCGTTCGATGCCATCTGGGCAGACTACGAATACCAGAAGTGGCGCTTTATCGCCTACGCGACGCAGCCCGTGCAGTACCGTAACGCGACGGTGTTCGACGACGTGTCGAACCGCAATCTCACTTTCAGCGGCGTGCGTTTCGAGCGCCAATCCGTCGGGCCGGGTGATATGTCCGGCTACTGGTCGCGCTACAACAACACCAACGCGCGATACCTCGACGCTCAAGGTTCTGAGCACCGCGACGTCTGGGACCTGCATTATTTCGGCACGCGCGGCCGCGTCGACTGGGATGCCGAGGCGATGCTGCAGACGGGAACGGTCGGTAATAGTACGGTTCTCGCGTGGGCGGTCGGCTCGCTCGCGGGTTACAAGCTCGACCTGCCGTGGACGCCGCGCGTCGCGGTGCAGATCGACGCTGCCTCTGGCGACCGGCACCCGCATGATGGGCGGCTCGAGACCTTCAATCCGCTATTTCCGAACGGCTATTACTTCACGCTCGCAGGCTATACGGGCTACGCGAACCTGATCCACATCAAACCATCCATCACGCTCAAGCCTTCGGCCAATCTCACGCTGCTTGGCGCGCTGGGCTTCCAGTGGCGCGAGACGACCGGCGACGCCGTTGTACCAGCAGCCGAATCAGCCAGTGCCGGGCACGGCGGGCAAGGGCAGCCGGTGGACCGGCATGTATGTGCAGTTGCGCGCGGACTGGACGATTGCGGCAAATCTGGTAGGTTCGGTCGAAGCCGTGCACTTCCAGGTGGGAAACGCGATTCGTGAGGCGGGCGGCCGCAATGCCGACTACGCCGGCGTCGAACTCAAGTACGGGTGGTAGGACTTGTCGGCGATCAGGCTCGTGGCGATCCCGGCGGCGCGAGCAGCGTTGCCGGGGATCGCGCCATTTGTCAACCTCGTTCAGGCTCTGACTACGGCTGGCCCGATTGACGAAGGGGCTCGTTGTTCAGGTGCTCAAGGCTAACAGCTTGCCGAGAAAGTTAACATCGCCTTCGAGAGATTTTTGAGCTGCCCGCTTTAGGCGGGTTGCGCGCTCACGGTGGCGAGCCCCTGTTAGCCCGCCTCGCAGCCGGGCCCCGCGCGCGTGCTAATCTTGCTCCCTTCGCGGACGTCCCGCGTCAGAGCAGACACCATGACGGAAGCCTTCGATCCGGACGGCATCGAGCAAGCGGTCTTCGTGGTCGGCGAGCGCCATGCGACGCTGGACGAGCCGTGGCGCGCGTATCGGCGCGCGCGTCTGATTCATGTCAGCGAAGGCGTGCTGACCGTGCGCACGGCATCCGGCCGTTGGGTCGTGCCGCCCGCCCGCGCGCTGTGGATCGCCGCGAATACGCTGCACTGCCTGCACGCGACGCGGCCGGTGCAGTCGTATTCGCTCTACGTCGCAACCGATGCCGCAATAGACGCCACCGCCGACTCCGCCGACGCGCCGCTGCCCGCGCAGACCGGCGCGCTGATCCCCGACACCCTGGTGCAGGCGCTGCTCGCCGCCGCGGCCGATCTGCCGCACGATCACACGCCCGATGAACCCGCCCGCCGTCTGCTGCAGGTGCTGCTGGATCGCGTCGCCGGCTTGCCCGCCGCGCCGCTTGGCTTGAACTGGCCAGGCGATCCGCGCGCGCGGCGCATCGCCGAGGCGCTCAGCGCGAATCCCGCGCAATCGCTGGTGCTGGAGGAACTCGCCGCGGCTGCGGGCGTGACCGCGCGCACGGCCGCGCGATTGTTCGCGAAGGAAACGGGGCAGACCTTCGGTCAATGGCGCCAGCAGTTGCGTCTGCTGGCCGCGCTCGAACATCTGGGTGCCGGTGAGAACGTCACGCAGGTGGCGCTCGAAGTCGGCTATAACGACGTGTCGTCGTTTATCGCGGTGTTTCGCGATGCGTTCGGCGACACGCCGGCGCGCTATTTCCGCTGACGCCGCTTCGTGGCCACCGCGCGAGCGTCGCCGTCGCGCGAAAACGAATCTGCCTCAATGAGCGCCGGCCGCATCCGGTCCACCTCCGCCCTTGGCCGGCCGCGTGATCCAGATCAGCGGAATGATCAGCACGAAGATGATCGCCGACACATAGAAGACGTCGTTCAGGCCCATCATCGCGGCCTGCGTGTTCACGGTGAAATCGAACAGCGCATTCGCCGATTGTGGATTCAGATGCAGCACCGACTGCGTGTTGTCGATCTGCTGCGTGAACAGCGGGTTGTCGACCGACGCCTGCTCGGTGAGCCGCACATGATGCAGTATCGTGCGGTTGTTCCACGCGGTACCCGCGATCGACGTGCCCACCGCGCCGCAGAACACCCGCACGAAATTCGACAGCCCCGCCGCCGCCGGAATCCGGCTCTGCGGCTGGCCGGACAGGATGATCGCCGTTAGCGGCACGAAGAACAGCGCCATCGGAATGCCTTGCAGCAGCGTCGGCAGCACGAGGTGCCACGTATCGATCTCGATCACGTACTTCGAGCGCATATAGAACACGATCGCGAAGCCGACGAACGCGACCGTCGAAATCACGCGCGCGTCCGAGTGCGGCAGCACGCGGCCGAGTATCGGCGCAAGAATGATCGCGAAGATGCCGAGCGGTGCGGTGACGAGGCCGGCGTCGATCGAACGGTAGTTCAGGTACTCCTGCATCCATTGCGGCAGCAGCACGAGATTGCCGAAAAATACCCCGTAGGCGATCGAAATCGCGATCGTGCCGCCGAGAAAATTGCGCTGCTGAAAAAGCCGCAGATCGACGATCGGGTGCTCCTCGGTCAGCTCCCATACGAGGAAAAACGCAAAGCTGATCAGCGCGACGAGGCCGAGAATCGCGATCACCGGCGACGAGAACCAGTCGAGATCCTTGCCCTTGTCGAGCATGATCTGCAGCGACGCGACCCACGTGATCAGCAGGCCGAGACCGACCACGTCGATCGGTGGCTTGCGCGTCGGCGATTCGCGGGTGCGGTAGATCATCCACGTGACGCCGGCCGCGAACAGGCCGACCGGGATGTTGATGTAGAAGATCCACGACCAGCTGTAACTGTCGGTGATCCAGCCGCCTAGCGCCGGGCCCGCGATCGGGCCGACGGTGGCGGTCATCGCCCACAGCGCGAGCGCGGTCGACGACTTCTCCTTCGGATACGAGCCGAGCAGGATCGCCTGCGACAACGGAATCAGCGGCCCGGCCACCGCGCCCTGGAATACCCGCGCCAGCAGCAGGATCGGCAGCGTCGGCGCGATGCCGCACAGCCATGAC
This sequence comes from Paraburkholderia sp. MM5496-R1, assembly GCF_050436205.1. Lineage (NCBI taxonomy): Bacteria > Pseudomonadati > Pseudomonadota > Betaproteobacteria > Burkholderiales > Burkholderiaceae > Paraburkholderia > Paraburkholderia sp. MM5496-R1. The sequence continues at coordinate 34,373 of NZ_JBNDLT010000003.1, read as the reverse complement.
GCGAGCGTGAAGGACAGGATCGCGCCGACGAACAGCTTCACCTGGCCGATGCGCTGCGTGAGCCAGCCGGTCAGCGGAATCGCCACCGCGTTGGAGGCCGCGAACACGGTGATCACCCACGTGCCTTCGTCGACCGAGACGCCGAGGTTGCCGGAAATGGTCGGAATCGCGACGTTCGCGATCGACGTGTCGAGCACGTTCATGAACGTGGCGAGCGCGACGGCGATCGTCGCGAGAACCAGCCGGCCGCCTTCGAGAGGCGCGGGCGGTGACGGTGGCGCGGGTGGCTGAGGCGGCGGCGACGCGGAATCAGGCGCGGCGTTGGGCTGGCTCAAAAGGCGTTCTCCGGAGGTTTTGCGGCGGACGGCGCGAACGGCGTGAGGACGGACGGCGAGGGCGCGCGATTCGCAATGCGTGGTCGGCGCAGGATGCCGTGGACCGTGCACCGCGGCGGCGGGTCCGTCGATGCGCAAAAGCATACCCGCAATCGCCGGCCGGCGCCGGCCACGGCAGCAGCCGATGCGGCGCCCGACGGCGCGAACGCGGCACGCGGCGTATGCTCGCGGCTGAGGCTGCGTCAGCAAAGGCCGAAACGTACACCCAATCCCACGGAAAAAAGGACCCCACCATGAGCTGGCAACAATTCGAACACGGCTGGCGGCGCGCGCCGCAAAACGCGCCCGCGACGAGCCTCGTCGTGCTGATGCACGGCGTCGGCAGCAACGCGCGCGATCTGATGCCGCTCGCCGACATCTGGAGCGAGGAGCTGCCCGGCACGGCGTTCGTGTCGCTCGACGGCACCGATCCGTTCGACGGCGGCTTCGGCGGCCGCCAGTGGTTCAGCCTGCGCGACGTCGGCGCGGCGAACCGCGAGGCGCGCGTCGCCGCCGCCTATCCGGCGCTGCGCCGCGTGCTCGACGCCGAGCTCGCGCATTGGCAGCTGTCTTTCGATCGGCTTGCGCTGGTCGGCTTCTCGCAAGGTTCGATCATGGCGCTGCATCACGTCGCGTCGAGCGTTGAGGGCGCGGCCGGCGTCGTCGCGTATTCGGGGCGGCTCGCCTCGCCGATCGTGTCGTCGAACCGCGCGACGCCGCTCACGCTCGTCCACGGCGAGAACGACGAGGTGATCCCGGTGCGCGAACTCGAATCCGCGGCCGACGCTTTCAACTCCGCCGGCTATGCGGTCGACGCCTACGTGCTGCCCGGCGTCGGCCACACGATCACCGCCGACGCCGTCGCGCTCGGCCGTGACGCGCTGGAACGCGCACTGGGCGAGCTGTCGCGCGATTGACACAAACCCACTAGAAAGTGGCCCTAAAGATTCTGATGGGCTTGCCGTCATATGGGCAATAGCTTGAAAATCACCCCCGCCGTGCGGGAAGCGCAACGCCCAGCGGGGCGTGTCGCGCGGCTTCGGGGTACCGGGGGCGCATTTCCAGACCGCCTTGGACGGCGCATAACGACACATCAGAGCCTGCATATGGCCAGACCGACGCCGCATTACCCGCTCTTTGAGCGACTGTTCCGCCACGCCGTGGCGGTGGATCTCGGCACGGCCAACACCCTTATCTATACCGACGACGGCGGCATCGTGCTGAACCAGCCGTCCGTCGTGTGCTTCGAGACGCAGCCCGCGAGCGGGTCGAAGCGGATCGCCGCGATCGGCGCCGAGGCGCGCCAGCTGCTCGGCCGCGTGCCGCGCAATCTGGAAGCGGTGCGGCCGATGCGCCACGGCGTCATCGCCAATTTCTCCGCCGCCGAACACATGATCAAGCAATTCGTCGACATGGCGCGGCCGCGTTCGCTCTTCAGCCGGCGCGCGGCATTCACGCTGTGCGTGCCGGCCTCCGCGACCCACGTCGAGCGCCGCGCGATCCGCGAAGCGGCCGAGGCGGCTGGCGCGTGGAAGGTCAGCCTGATCGGCGAATCGCTCGCGTCGGCGCTCGGCGCGGGCCTGCCGGTGGGCGACCCGACCGGCTCGATGGTGGTCGACATCGGCGGCGGCACCACCGAGGTCGGCGTGATCGCGCTGGGCGGCACCGCGTATAGTGGCTCGGTGCGCGTCGGCGGTGACAATTTCGACGCGGCGATCATCGGCTACGTGCGCAATCTGTATGGCGTGCTGCTCGGCGAGCAGACCGCCGAGCACGTCAAGAGAGCCATCGGCTCGGCCGTGCACGACGTGCCGCTCGAGCAGATGAACGCAACCGGCCGCAGCGTCGACGATGGGTTACCGCGCACGGTGCAGTTGAGCAACCGCGATATTTCGGAGGCGATCGAAGGGCCGCTGAGTCAGGTGATCGGCGCGGTGAAGCGCGGGCTCGAATTGGCTCCCGCCGAACTCGTGACGGACATCGCGCACAAGGGCATCGTGCTGACCGGTGGCGGCGCGCTGCTGCGCAATCTGGGGCGGCGTTTGAGCCGGGAAATCGGCCTTGACGTGCACGTCGCCGACGAACCGCTGACCTGCGCGGTGCGCGGCGCGGGCGCGGCGGCCGCGGCGGGGTGGGTGGACGAAGCCGGGGACGCGTGAGCGGTGGATAAGGGCTTCACTACAGCTCGGCAAAAACCCGGCATTCGGTGGCAAGGTAACCGGCCCTTGGCAAGGCGGGCTGCAAATGGACGCTGCGCTTTACCGGCCCTGTGACGGGCAAGCGACGCGATGCGGGCCCGGCGTGTCTCCCGAGGTCTCTATTGCGGACGCACGTGAAGACGCTTGCGATGGGCCGTTCGATCGACGCTGGCAAACACTCCGTTGCAGGGATGGTTGCCCGATGCGCGCCGCGAAACGGTACGCGGTGCGTCGCATGGCATGAACCTCGCGCATCCGTCCGCGTTCAATCGTTACGTGGATGATTTCATTCAGGCGATGAGCGCGCGCTGAGCAAGTGAAGCGAAGATCAAGGGCGATCGGCCGGCGCGCGCCGCCGATCGCCCGTTACTGCATCAGGCCTTGCGATGCGCGTCCTTGTCGAGCGCGCGTTCGGCCGCCTCGCCGACGAGCCCGTGATAGTACAGATGCACGCCGATCGCGAGCGAGTCGTTGCGGATTTCGTGGAATACCTTCCACGCCTTTACCGGGTCCTTGAACAACAGATAGTGCGCTTCCTGCGCGATCAGATCGGCGACTTCATGCAGGCCGTGTCCATGCAGCACGTCGACGAGCGTGTCGAGACTGCGATGCGTGCGCGCGTCGGTGCGCGGATAGAGCATGTGCAGCACTGCGACGTTCTGCGTCTTCAGCGCCGCCGACAACGCGACGACGATATCCTGATGATTCAGCGCGGTGACCGTGTGGTCTTCGGTATGGACATGATCCGGAAACAGCGTTTCGAGAGAGACATTCATTTGTATTCGTCCTGCTTTTCTGTGTGATCAAAAAAACCCGCTTCGAATCGCGGGCCGCAAGCATCAATGCACGGATCGAGTATCGCAGATGGATCCACGCCGACGCAGTGTGCTGGCAGCAAAACATTGTTGCGGCTGGTGTTCCGACTTTCGTGCAACTTTCAACGGCATCGCGATGCACCCGCCGCGTGCCGACAACGAATGTTGCGCCCAAGGAGATGGACTGTTGCGATCAATCGACGCAATCAACGACACGCCGACCCGTAGAATGCGCAGCGGAGCCTGAGCATGCCCGTCTTCGGGAGCGCCGATGTCGCGCCTCGCCGTACGACTGCGATGCATGCCGGCGCGAGTGCGGTATCAAGCAAAAGGAAGACGTACATGAATTCGAAGTCACACGCAACGCTGAGCTTTTCCGACAGCGACCAGACCATCGATCTGCCGATTTATCAGGGCTCGTTGGGCCCCGACGTCATCGACATCCGCAAGCTGTACGGCCAGACCGGCAAATTCACGTACGATCCTGGCTTCATGTCGACGGCGGCGTGCAACTCCGAGATCACATATATCGACGGCGACAAGGGCGAACTGCTCTACCGCGGCTACCCGATCGACAACCTCGCGCAGAACGCCGACTTCCTCGAAACCTGCCACCTGCTGCTGAAGGGCGAACTGCCGAACGCCCAGCAGAAAGCCGCGTTCGAGAACACCGTCACGCAGCACACGATGGTGCACGAGCAGATGCACTTCTTTTTCCGCGGCTTCCGTCGCGACGCGCACCCGATGGCGATTCTGGTTGCGGCGGTCGGCGCGCTGTCCGCGTTCTATCACGACTCGCTCGACATCACGAACCAGCAGCATCGCGACGTATCGGCGATCCGCATGATCGCGAAGCTGCCCACGCTGGTCGCGATGGCGTACAAGTACAGCGTCGGTCAACCGTTCGTGTATCCGAAGAACGACCTGTCGTACAGCGCGAACTTCATGCGCATGATGTTCTCGAATCCCGCCGAGGAGTACGAGGGTCAACGACGTGCTGGTGCGCGCGCTCGACCGCATTCTGATCCTGCACGCGGACCACGAGCAGAACGCGTCGACGTCGACCGTGCGGCTCGCCGGTTCGTCGGGGGCGAATCCGTTCGCGTGTATCGCGGCCGGTATCGCGTGTCTGTGGGGCCCGGCGCACGGCGGCGCGAACGAAGCCGCGCTGAACATGCTGGAAGAGATCGGCTCGGTCGACAACATTCCCGACTTCATCGCGAAGGTGAAGGATAAGAACTCGGGCGTGAAGCTGATGGGCTTCGGCCACCGCGTGTACAAGAACTACGACCCGCGCGCGAAGCTGATGCGCGAAACCTGCCACGAAGTGCTCGAAGAGCTGGGCCTGCACGACGACCCGCTGTTCAAGCTCGCGATGGCGCTGGAAAAGATCGCGCTCGAAGACGAATACTTCGTGTCGCGCAAGCTGTACCCGAACGTCGACTTCTACTCGGGCATCGTGCAGCGCGCGCTGGGCATTCCGACGTCGATGTTCACCTGTATCTTCGCGATGGCACGCACGGTCGGCTGGATCGCGCAGTGGAACGAAATGATCGCCGATCCCGAGCAGAAGATCGGCCGTCCGCGTCAGTTGTTCATCGGCGAGACGCTGCGCGAGGCGAAGCCGGTCGCGAAGCGGTAACAGGCCGGATAGACGCCCGACAACGCGTTCAACGACGGTCGCCAACCCACGGCTCACGAGGCCGTGGGTTTTTTTACGTTCCGCGCATCCTGCCGCCTGCACGTCCCGTGCCACCGAAAACGCCGTCAAAAAACGGCGCAAAAAGCCGAAACTCCGAGGCGATAAGCTCGTCTCACGCGGAAAGAGCCTCTACAATCGGATGGGCCGGTCAACCGGGGGCCGGCCCACCGGGGGGCCGGCCAACCGGGGCCCGGGTGACGGGGCAACCGGGCAATCCGGCGGCCGATCCGAGGCGAGACCCGAAGTGCAACCAAACGCAGCAGCGAATCCATAGGAGCGACCTTGATACAGCAGCCAGAAGCCCTCGGCGGGCTGACCCACTCCGGCGGCGTCGATCATCGCGAGCCCGAGCAGGACGGCGTTTTCATCCCGACGGAAAACCTTAACGTCGCGAGCGTTACGCAGCACGTGCTCAAGTCGGGCGACACCTTCGTCGTCAACGATCCGCTCGGCGATATCACCGGCCACGACGATGGCCTGTTCGTCAACGATACGCGCGTGATGTCGCAATTGCGGCTGACCTTCGGCGGCCGCGCGCCGTCGCTGCTGTCGGGCAGCGTCAGCAGCGACAACACCAGTTTCACCGCGCATCTGACCAACCGCCCGCTGCCGCCGCTCGGCGGCGACAGCACGCCCGAAGGCGTGATCCACGTCGAGCGTGTGCGCGTGCTGTCCGGCACCGTGCTCAACGAGGCGATCGAGCTCACGAACTACGGCACGCACGATGCGACCGTGCCGCTGTCGATTTCGTTTTCCAGCGATTTCCGCGACATGTTCGAAGTGCGCGGCCTGAAGCGCGACAAACAGGGTCGCGTGCAGCCCGCGCGCATCGAGAATCAGGAGGTGCTGCTCGGCTACATCGGTCTCGACGACGTGGCGCGCAACGTGCGGATCGCGTTCTCTCCGCAGCCGGACAAGCTGTTCGCCGACCGCGCCGACTACACCGTCAAGCTGCCCGCGCAGGCATGCGTGTCGATCTATCTGTCGATAGCGGTGCATGTCGTGCCGATGACCGGCAAGCCCGGCGCCGACGTGTCGCAGCCGATGCATGCGTTGAGCGAAGCGCATCTCTCGCAGATCGATGCGGAGCGCCCGCGCGTCGGCCGCACGGCGGTACGCGCGGCAATGGTGGATGCGCACCTGGTGATGCGCGAGCGACGCAACGCGAGCGCGCGCGTGCGGTCGAGCAATCCGCTGTTCAACGCGTGGATCGACCGCTCGTTCGCCGACCTCGGCCTGCTGACGACGGATCTCGCGACCGGCCCGTACCCGTACGCGGGCATCCCATGGTTTTCGACCCCGTTCGGCCGCGACGCGGTGATCACGTCGCTGCAGACACTGTGGCTGCAACCGCATCTCGCAGCCGGCGTGCTGCGCTTTCTCGCCGAGCATCAGGCGCGCGAGAACTCGCCGTTTCGCGACGCCGCGCCGGGCAAGATCATGCACGAGATGCGCAAGGGCGAAATGGCCGCGGCCGGCGAAGTCCCGTTCGCGCTGTACTACGGCGGTGTCGACACCACGCCGCTGTTCATCGTGCTGGCCGGCGCCTACGCGGCCCGCACCGGCGACGTCGGCTTGATCGACGAACTATGGCCGGCGCTCGAACGCGCGGCGCAGTGGGTCGCGGGCGTGTGCGACAAAAACCGGCACGGGCTGCTCGATTACCAGCGCGAATCGGATGGCGGCCTCGCGAACCAGGGCTGGAAAGACAGTCACGATTCGGTGTTCCATGCGGACGGGCGCTTCCCTGACGGCCCGATCGCGCTCGTCGAAGTGCAGGCCTATGCGAGCGCCGCGTTCGACACGATGGCTCACTACGCGAAGCTGCGCGGCCTGCGCGACGCGGCCGCGCAATACGCGGAGCGCGCGAAGAAGATCCGCCGCTGCGTCGAAGAAAAGTACTGGATGGACGAGGTCGGCTTTTACGGCATCGCGCTCGACGGTCATGGCGAGTTGTGTCGCGTGATGGCATCGAACGCGGGGCATCTGCTGGCGTTCGGCCTGCCGACGCGCGAGCGCGGCGAGGCGGTGGTGCGGGCGCTCGACTCGACGCTGTTCCACACCGGCTGGGGCGTGCGCACGCTGGCCGCGAGCCAGGCGCGCTTCAATCCGATGGCATATCACAACGGCTCGGTCTGGCCGCACGACAACGCGCTGTGCGCGCGCGGGCTGTCACGCTATGGCGGCAAGGCGTCGGCCGTGAAGCTGCTGCAGGCCCTGTTTCAGGCCGCGGTCAATTTCGACATGCGCTTGCCCGAGCTGTTTTGCGGCTTCCCGCGACGCCGCGGCGAGCCGCCCACGGCCTATCCGGTCGCGTGTTTGCCGCAGGCATGGGCGGCGGGCTCGCCGTTCATGATGCTCGAGGCGTGTCTGGGCATCACGATCGACGCCGAGCGCCGCGAAGTGCTGATCGAACAGCCGATGCTGCCCGAAGGTATCGACTGGCTCGAGGTCAGCGATCTGCGGGTCGGGGATGCGTCGGTGTCGATCACGTTCCGCCGGATCGGCGAGAAGGTGGTGGCGTCGGCGGAGCAGGGCGATGTGAGGGTGGTGGCGCTGCTTTGACGCCGACCACGGTAGCGGGCATCGATGTTGGCGGCGACCGGAAGGGAAACCATCTGGTCGTCCTGCGCGGCACCGAGATCGTGAGCCATCTCGGCAACGCGACCCCCGAACAGATGCTCGAACGGTGTCGCGCACTCGAGGTGGCGGCGGTCGGCATCGATGCGCCGTGTCGTTGGCGAACAGGCGCCGCGGGACGACTAGCCGAGAAGGCGCTCGCGCGGCAGCGAATCTTTTCGTTTGCGACACCCGCTCGCGAAACGGCGATCGCCAGCAAAAGCGGCTTCTACGGATGGATGTTCAACGGCGAGCGCGTCTACGACGCATTCGTCGCGCACTTTCCGCTTTTCAGCGGCGGCGAAAAAATCAATGGCCGCGTGTGCTTCGAGACATTCCCCCACGCGATCACGTGCGCTTTCCTCGGGACGGACGTCGCATCCGCGAAGCAAAAGGGTCCGCAGCGCCGGGCAATCCTCGAACGGGAAGGTATCGCAACAGCGTCGCTGACTTCGATCGACGACGTCGACGCGGCGCTATGCGCGTTGGCGGCACGTTATCTGCTCGACGGCAGAGTCGAAACATACGGTGACGAGCCAGGCGGATTCATCGTGGTGCCTGGACTTTGACACTCACATTCTGGGAGGACGGGTGCACCTGGCACGACGATTCGGAGTATTGCTGCTATCCATGGCGGCGTTGGGTTCGACCGCGGCATCGGCGAACGACATTCAGTGTGCAACCTCGCAGCAACCCGCTGAGCGCGTCATTTGCGATCACGCGATCCTGAACAACGAGTACGACGACATCTTCGCGCAGCAACAGGCTCTTCTGAGCAGCGGGAAACTCTCGTCCGCGCAACTGGCGAAGTGGCGGCAGGCGCGAAACGCCTGTATCGATGTGCACTGCGTGGATGGCGTGTTCGCGCAGTGGAAGGCGATGGCCCGGTCCGTCGACGTCGCTCCTCAGCCGGCCGCGCCTGAGCCGGCCGCGCCTGTCGTGACGGCCTCTGAAGCGGCGATGGCACCTGTCGGTCCCAATCCCGAAGCGCCTCCAGTCGTATCCGCATCTGATGCATCTCAGGTGTCCCAGGCCTCGCCGACATCGGAGGCTTCTCTGGTGCGTCAAGGGAGTGCCGCCGGTGTGGCGCTTCCGCAGCCCGTCGCGGCGGAGGCTTCCGCGCCCGTGGCTGCCTCGGCGGCGCCCAGCCAGAGCGAATCTCGTGGCATGACCGGCATGAGCGACGTCAGTGGCGGCCTGATCGTGGTTCTGCTCGTCGCGCTCGGAGCCGGTGTGTTCTTCGCGCTTCGGAACCGAAGCAGAGCGACCGCAAAGAAGACGCAAGGTAAGAACGGGCGATGAGGTGATGCCAACGCGCTGGCCTCGCGCACGAAGCCGCGCTTTGACCTACCGGCCGGGCCGCTCGATTCGCCAATCAAACAACGCGGAATGCCTGTCACGGCGTTTCGCGCTAAAAGCGACTGCAAGGAACCGATTATCGGACGAGGAAACCGTAAGTCAGCGGGTCACGCTCGTCCACGATCCAGGTTGCGAAACCGCAAACGTATGCGTTGCCCTGGACCTCGGGGACGACGGCCTTGAAGTCGCCGACGGTCGTCTCACTGAGTACACGCCCCTTGAAGACCGTGCCGATGATGGACTCATTGACGAGCGTCTCGTTGCTCGCCAGTTCGCCGCGCAGATAGAGTTGCGCGACGCGTCCGCCCGTCCCTGAGCCGGTGGGCGAACGGTCCACTTCGCGGTCGGCGAACACGCAACAGTTGGCTTGCGTCGAGCCTTCGTGCCGTGGTGCGTTGGCAATGATGGTCCCGTAGATGTGGTTGATTTCCGGGATATCGGGATGCTCAACCGGGTACGCGTCGTTTGCAGCTTTTTTGACCTCGGCGCCAAACTTGATCAGTTCCTCGACAGAAGACTCCCGGACTGCGAGACCGTGCGGCGCTCCGTCCGTATAGAAGTAGAAGGCACCACCGAAGGCGATGTCACCCTTTACCGTGCCAAACGACGGCGTCTCGACCGTGACATCCCGTTTCCAGACGAACGACGGAACGTTGACGAAGCGTACGTTGCCGGCGTGTTCACCATCCCATTGCACGAACGCCTCGATGAAGCCACATGGAGCGTCGATGCCGATTCGCGTCTCGGGAATCTGGCGCTGAACCCAGCCCAACTCGACCGCCGCGGTAGACAGCGCGATAACGCCGTGTCCGCAGTGGTCGCTATAACCCTCGTTGTGGACGAAGATGATTCCGAAGTCTGCCGTGGGACTAACGGGTTCGGTCAGGTATCCGCCGTACATGTCAGCATGACCACGCGGTTCGAACATCAGCGCGGTACGAATTTCGTCGGCGTTCTCCTTCAGCCACGCTCGACGCTTGACGATGGTGTCACCGGGAAGACGAGGAAGCCCGCTCGTCACGATACGGAACGCTTCGCCGCCGGTATGGACCTCGACTGTCGAAATAGTGCGAGTGATTTTCATGTGTGCGTTGGGGGTTATTCGATTGAACGTCACTGCCCGTAGGGTTGCGCATATAGTCTCCAGGTATTGGACCCGTGTTTGACCAGATTAGCTGCGCTTCGGCATGGGTTCAACCTTTGAGCACGCCATCCGACAGGAGGAGTCGTGAAACTGACCGATTTCGATACACTGACTTTTGACTGCTATGGCACCTTGATCGACTGGGAGAGTGGCATCCTTGAAGGCCTGAGGCCTCTGCTGGAGCGAGCCAGGACGCCGCTCACGCGTGACGAGGTTCTCGAAGCGCACGCTCGCCACGAGTCGTCGCAGCAGAACTTTACCCCTGCGAAGCGCTATCAGGAACTGCTTCCCATCGTATATAAGCGCATGGCTGAAGAGTGGGGCCTGCCCTATACACACGAAGAATGCGTGGCGTACGGCCAGTCGATCAGAAACTGGCCGGCATTCGCCGATTCCGCGCTCGCGCTGCAATATCTGAAGAAGCACTACAAGCTGGTCATCCTGTCGAACATCGACAACGAAAGTTTCACCTTCAGCAACGCCAGGCTGCAGGTTGAGTTCGACGCCGTCATCACAGCGGAGGACGTCGGGTCCTACAAGCCGTCGCCGCGCAACTTCGAGTACATGCTTCAGAAGCTCGATCAGCGCGGCATCAAGAAGGAAAAAATCCTTCACACGGCAGAAAGCCTCTTCCATGACCACAAGCCCGCAAACGAGTTCGGCCTGGCGTCGTGCTGGATTTACCGCCGTCATTCGCAGCCGGGTTTTGGCGCGACGATGAACCCGGGCTCGCAGCCTGACATCGACTTCCGCTTCGACAGCATGGCGGACTTCGTCGACGCGCATCGGGAAGCGCTGGTGAACTGAGCATCTTCGCGCCGTTGAAACGCGCCTGCCCGGTGGTAACATTTGTTGTCATCTCTCACTCCGGCGCCGACCACCTCCCCATGCCAGACAGCTTCGATCAGCTCGTCGCCCTGATCCGGGCGCGCTTTCCCGAACTGAGCCCGCAGTTCCAGATGGGAGCGGGCTTCCTGCTCGATCATCCCGACGAGGTCGCGGTGTCGTCGATGCGCAAGGTGGCCGAGCGCGCGCAGGTGCAGCCCGCGTCGCTGGTGCGGCTGTCGCAGCAACTGGGGTTTCCCGGCTGGAACGAATTGCGCGATCTGTTCGTCGCGCGCGTGCGCACGCGGCCCGAGCCGTTGACGAGCCGGGCGCGCTCGATGGTCAAATCGAAAGATGCGCTCGCGAACGATCTTCTCGTCGCGCAGCAGCACAATCTCGAAACGACCGCCGCGCATAGCGGCCGCGTGATCGTCGAGGCCGCGCGCGTGTTGCGGCGTGCGTCGCACGTGCACGTGGCGGGCTTCCGCTCGTGTTACGCGGTGGCGTTCGGTCTCGTCTATGGCTACCGGCTGTTTCGTCCGTCGGTGTCGCTGCTCAACGGCGAGGCCGGCACGCTCGAAATGCAACTGCGCACGATCGAGCGCGACAGCGCGACCATCGTCATCAGCTTCGCGCCGTATTCGGTCGAAGCCGCGCGCGTCGCCGAGGCCGCGCTCGAAAAAGGCAGCAAACTGATCGCCCTCACCGACAGCGCCGTGTCGCCGATCGCGTTGAACGCCGACAAGGTACTGATCTTCTCGCACGAAAGCCCATCGTTCTTTCCGTCGCTGGTGGCCGCCACAGCGATCGCCGAAGCGCTGGTCGCGCACTTGCTCGCGCTCGAAGGCGCGGATGCGCTCGAGCAGCTTGCGCTCGCCGAACAATCGTTGCATGCGAAGGGCGCGTACGTGCCTTGAGCGATTGCGTGAGGCACGCCGCGCTCCATTCGATGCCGTTCAAGGTATTTGACAACAAATGTTGTATTGGCGTATAAATACGTACCGATTGTTGAATATGGTGCGACCCGTGGCGTCGATGCAGGAATTCAGTGTTTTTTCAGGTCAGCGGCGAGCCGTACGACATCGGCTACCGGCTTGGCGAAATCGCCTCGCCGCGGCCGGCCCGCTGCAACCGGCGGCCCTGCTCGACGTACTGCACGATCGCGCGCCGGCGGGCTTGCCGATCTATCGCGACGATCCTTACGATCCCGACGAGGAAAACACTCTCGCCACCGCGCTGTTCGAAATCGGCAACGCTGGTGTGTCGATGAAAGCGTATCGCCAGAAGCAATGCGCGTTCGACACTTTCGTCGCGTGCGCGACGCCCGAACCGGCCCGCGTTTCAGCGCCCGCCGCCCTTACCAGGAACTGAACATCATGTCCACCGTTTTTCATCGCTCTCCGAAGCAATCCTTGCCGGTGGCCGTCGCGGGCGACGGCATCGAAATCATCGACTCCACCGGCAAGCGTTATATCGACGCGTCGGGCGGCGCAGCCGTGTCGTGCCTCGGTCACAGCAACCAGCGCGTGATCGACGCGATCAAGCGGCAAGCCCAACGGTTGCCGTACGCGCACACGTCGTTCTTCACGACGGAGCCGGCCGAGCAACTGGCCGACCGGCTCGTCGCGAGCGCGCCGGCCGGACTCGAGCACGTGTACTTCGTGTCGGGTGGCTCGGAGGCGATCGAGGCGGCGCTCAAGCTCGCGCGTCAGTATTTCGTCGAGAAGGGCGAGACACAGCGGCGCCATTTCATCGCGCGTCGGCAGAGCTATCACGGCAACACCCTCGGCGCACTCGCGATCGGCGGCAATGCATGGCGCCGCGAGCCGTTCCTGCCGATCCTGATCGAAGCGCATCACGTGAGCCCGTGCTACGCATATCGCGAGCAGCGCGCGGACGAAACCGAAGAAGCGTTCGCTCAGCGTCTCGCCGATGAACTCGAGCAGAAGATTCTCGCGCTCGGTGCGGACACGGTCGCGGCGTTCGTCGCGGAAACGGTGGTCGGCGCCACGGCGGGCGCGGTGCCGCCGGTGCGCGAATACTTCCGCAAGATCCGCGCGGTGTGCGACCGCTACGGCGTGCTGCTGATTCTCGACGAGATCATGTCGGGCATGGGCCGCACCGGCTATCTGTACGCCTGCGACGAAGACGGGGTGGCGCCCGATATGCTGACCATCGCCAAGGGCCTTGGCGCGGGTTATCAGGCGATCGGCGCGACGCTGGTCAGCGACCGCATCTATCAGACCATCGTCGGCGGCTCCGGCTTCTTCCAGCATGGCCATACCTATATCGGCCATGCGACCGCGTGCGCGGCCGCGCTCGAAGTGCAGCGGGTGATCGCGGAAGACGATCTGCTGGCGAACGTGCAGGCGCGCGGCGAGCAGTTGCGCGGCCGGCTGCGCGAGCACTATGCGCAACATGCGCATATCGGCGACGTGCGCGGGCGCGGCTTGTTCGTCGGCGTCGAACTCGTCAAGGATCGCGTTACCAAAGAGCCGTTCGACGCCAAACTGAAACTGCACGCGACGATCAAACGCGAAGCGTTCGCGCGCGGCCTGATGGTGTATCCGATGGGCGGGACCGTCGACGGCGAGAGCGGCGACCACGTGCTGCTCGCGCCGCCGTTCATCTGCACGGAGCGCGACATCGACGAGATCGTCAGCCGCCTCAGCGATGCGATCGGCGCGTCGCTCGCCGCCCGCTGAGATTCGACCCACCGCCTTTTGCGAGAACGATGATGACCGAGCGCTTGCCCCACTTCGACATGTCCACTGCCACGCCCGAACAGAAGGCGGTGCTCGACGAAATCCTGTCCGGCCCGCGCGGCAACCTGAATGGGCCGTTCCTCGGCTGGATTCACAGCCCCGATCTCGCGCAGCACGCGCAACGCCTCGGCGCGTTTTGCCGCTACCAGACCGGGCTGCCGCTGCGGCTGTCGGAACTCGCGATTCTGGTGACCGCTTCGCGCTGGCAGGCCCAGGCGGAGTGGTACATCCACTATCCGATCGCGCTGCAGGCGGGCGTCGGCGAAGCGGACGCCGAGGCGATCCGCCAGGGGCGCCGCCCCGAGTTCGCCGATGCCGACGACGCGCTGATCTACGACTTCGCGAGCGAACTGTACGAGACGAAGCGCGTGACGGCCGCGACGTATGCGCAGGCGGTCGGGCGTTTCGGGCATCAGGTCGTGATCAACCTGGTCGGCCTGCTCGGCTACTACGCGCTGGTCGCGATGACGCTGAACGTGTTCGACATGCGCGCAGTGGGGCAGCAAAGCCTGCCGTTTCCCGAATAGCGCTTTTGCCAACGAGCGGCTGCGCAGCAGCGCCGCGCGCCAACGAAAAGCCCCGGTTGCCGAACTTCGCAACCGGGGCTTTTTACTGCGGGCTGCATTAACGACTTGCGCGCTCAGTTATCACGATCAGTTATCACGCTCAGTTACCGCGATACGTCGAAAAGAGACGTTGCTGCACCGTCGCCGGCGCGCCCGCGTCCGACGAACTGGCCTTCGCGCCGCCGACGTCTTGCGAACCTTGCGCCGAAGCGGTGACGATCGTCGAGTCCTGGGGCACGGTCTTCGGATAGGTGACGTCGTTCTGGTTCAGGAGGCCTGCTTTTTGCGCGGCTACGAGTTCGGCGCGCACCTGAGCGCGCGTGACCGGACCGTTTGTCTGCTGGGCGAACGACAGTGCCGGAACGATAAGAGCGGATGCGACGACGACTGCGGAAAGAAGCGATTTCATGACGACCTCCAATTGATTGTGTGGTGGATCGGTGTGAACCGCTTTCCCGATCCGTTGAACGCAGTCTATTTCTTACGAGGTCAGTAAAAAAGCGGCTTTCTGGCGAAATATTATTGCCAGTTTTGAGATAGTGAAAAAGGCGCTTTTCCGCGCCGGGACGCGGAAGCGCCTATGATGAAATCCGGTCCACGCCCGCGCCTGCAAGCCGCGCGGCACCTGCGACCGATGCCCAGGCGCGGACACATCCGGGCGGACCGCCGCGGCGGGCATCATCTTTGGTCGAGCAGCGTGCGCGGCAAGGCACAAACAGGAGAGAGCAATGAAGCGCAAGGCATCGGCAGTCTGGCAAGGCGGCCTGCAGGACGGCAAGGGCTCGATTTCTAGCGACAGCGGCGTCCTGAAGGACACCCAGTACTCGTTCGCGACGCGCTTCGCGGACGGCATCGGCACGAATCCGGAAGAGCTGATCGCGGCTGCGCATGCGGGATGTTTCTCGATGGCGTTGTCGGCGGAGCTGGGCAAGGCCAACATCACGCCGGAGCGCATCGGCACCACGGCCACCGTCACGCTCGACAAGGACGGCGGCGGCTTCGCGATCACCGCGGTGCATCTCGACGTGACCGTGAAGATTCCGGGCGGAGACAAGGCCGCGTTCGACAAAGCCACCGCGGACGCGAAGGCCGGGTGCCCCGTGTCGAAGGTGCTGAATGCGACGATTACGATGGATGCGAAGCTCGAGACCTGAGCCCCGCTGTCACTGTGAGCGCGCAACGAAGCCGGCGACGGGCCATGTCCGCCGCCGGTTTTTTGATGCCGGTTGTCGTATGAACGGATGACCCCGACGCGAGTAGGCCTACGGAATGCCATCCTTGATTTATTGAACATCCAGTCATAATATCAACGGACCGACGCAACCAGGCAACAAGGTCATCGCAATTGAGTCATTCAAAGCAAGCCGCGAAAAAAGCCGGCGAAACGTGTCAGCGCGGCCGTCCGCGCGAGTTCGACACGGCCACTGTGCTGGCGAACGCGAGCCAGGTGTTCTGGGATCACGGCTACCACGCGACGTCGATCGACGATCTGTGCAAGGCCACCGGTCTGCTGCGCGGCAGCCTGTACGGCGTATTCGGCGACAAGCACGGCATCATGCTCGCCGCGCTGGATCATTACTCGGAAGGCGCGGTCGCGCGGCTTGCGCAGCGACTGAGCGCGACGGCCGAGCCGGAGCAGGCGCTGCGCGACGCGCTGCTCCACTACGCGAGGGTGTCCTGCGCATTGAGCGGCCGGCGCAGCTGTTTCATTACGAATACGACGCTCGAAATGCAGCCCGATGACGAAGTGCTGCGCGCGCGCGTCGCCACGATTCAGCGCCGCATGGCGACTTTGCTCGCGGCGGCGGTGATCCGCGGTCAGGCGAGCGGCGCATTCGATTCGACGCTCGACGAAAAAGCCGTCGGCGATTTCCTGCTATGCGTGATGCAGGGCTTGCGGGTCATGGGGCGGGTCGCGCATCAGCAAGATGCGCTGATCGGTATCGTCGATGTGGCGATGCGCGCGCTGGTGTAACGCCTCGTCCGCGAGCAGTGGCGCAAAAATTTTTTAACCAATTTTTGAACGATCGGTCATGAAACGTGAGGCAATCAAGTCCGCTTCGGCGGCATTCGGTGGGTCCGTCAGTTGTGCGGCGAGCGCAGCCGTGAGCGGTCCCGGCCCGGCGATGGCCGGCATGGCTGTCGCCGCCAAAGCGTCGGCGCCCGGCTTTCAGCGCCAGGCGCTCGCGCTCGCCGTGCTGTTCGTCGGCGCCTTTCTCGCGCCGCTCGATTACTTCATCGTCAATCTGGCGCTGCCGTCGATTCACACGGGCCTCAACGCGAGCGACGCGCAACTGCAACTCGTCGTGTCGGCTTATGCGTCCGCCTACGCGGTGCTGCTGATCACGGGGGGCCGCCTTGGCGATCTGTTCGGCCGCCGTCGCATGTTCATGACGGGCATGGCGGCTTTCGTGATCGCGTCGGCGTTGTGCGGCTTCGCGACGAGCGGCCACATGCTCGTGATCTCGCGCATCGTGCAAGGCATCGCGGCCGCGGTGATGGCGCCGCAAGTGCTCGCGACGATTCGTGCGGTCGTGCCGTTGCATCAGCAGACGCGCGTGATGAGTCTGTATGGCTTCGTGTTCGGCTTGTCGTCGATCGTCGGGCAACTCGGCGGCGGCGCGCTGATCACGTATCACCCGTTCGGGCTCGACTGGCGCGTGATCTTCCTGATCAACATCCCGATCGGCATCGCGGCGTTCATCGGCACATGGAAGTTCGTGCCGGAGAACCAGCCGGCCACGCGTACCGGCGTCGATCTGAAGGGCGTCGCGCTGCTGTCGGCGGTGTTGCTGCTCGTCATCTATCCGATGACGCATGGCCGTGAAGCGGGCTGGCCCGCGTGGACCTTCGCCATGTTCGCACTCGCGGTGCCGGTGTTCGCGCTGTTCGTCGCGACCGAGCGGCGCGTCGAGCGCGCTGGCGGCCATCCGCTCGTCGATCTGCAACTGTTCCGCAATCGCGCGTTCGCGCTCGGTCTCGTGCTCGCGTTCCTGTTCTATTGCAATAGCGCGTTCTTCCTGACCTACGGCATCTTTCTGCAAACCGGCCTGCACTGGACGCCGCTCGCGTCGGGCATCGCGATCATGCCGTTCGCGCTCGGCTTCGTGATCGGGCCGTTGACGTCGCCGGCCGTGGTCAAGCGCATCGGCGCCCATGTGCTGACGCTTGGTTTCTCGATGATGACGCTGGGCTTCACTGCGACCGGCTGGTCCGCGACCCGATCCGCGACGCCCGATCTGCTGTTCTACTGCGGGCTAGTGTGCGCGGGCGTCGGACATGGTCTGCTGTTGCCGTCGATCATGCGCATCGTGCTGCAGGAGGTGGTGCCCGAGAAGGCCGGGCTTGCATCGGGTGTGGTCTCGTCGACGTTGCAGATCGGCTCCGCGTTCGGCACCGCGGCGATCAGCGGCGCGTTCTTCGGGGCGCTCGGCGGCCGTTCGGCACCCGCCTCTTATGCGCACGCGTTCCAGCTGAGCCTCGCTATCAATGCCGTGCTGATGTTCGTGTGTATTGGCCTGAGCGTGCTGCTGGTACGTCATCAGCAAGGCGTGCGGCGCTCGGTGGCCCCGGCAGTTTGAAATTAATCCGCTGGTAATCGTTTTCATTTGTTAGCTTGCTGAAAAAAATTGTTCAATTTGAACGAAGCGGTATAACCAACTGCATCGTATTTACCGGCGATCTACTCGTTCACAGATAATTCTGATTTTGATCAAACTGGCTCATTCCGATTAACGGCTCGACGACATCGCATCAGCTTTTTGTAATCAGACGAAATCGACCTCGCATTTTCTACCGGCCTGCAAACGGCCTACAGTAAGTGTTGCGTTTGTGCGGTAGCGCACATAGGGTTAGCCGCAAGGTGTCGCGATGATTGTTTTTCGGTAATGCCGAGAACTTTAGCCAGCGAGCATGGACTCCGGGTCTAGTGAAAACGGTATCAATAAAAAAGCGCTTGCCGCGTTTAAATTCGATTGTTAATCTGTCTTAACTTTAGAGTGTACGTTCAACAGGTCGGAGTCGATAAAGCCGGGCTCAACTTAATAAACGCTCAAGATAGGGGGACCCAATATGCTGACCGCTACCATTGACGCATTCCAGACAACATCCGCCGCCGCCTTCAATGTGGGCGACGTCGTCAAGTTAAAAGAAGGGGGCCCGCGCATGACCGTGACGTACGCAGGTCCGGTCGCGCTGAATCCCGGCGACTGGGTGATCTGCGAGTGGTTCGACGAACACGGCGAACTGCGCCACGAAAGCTTTGCCGCGCAAGCCGTGCGTGCGGAGCCGCGCTCCATTCCGGCGGGCTCGGTACAGTGGAGTCGCATCGGGCGCGCGGCCTGACTGACGCCCCTGAGTGACGCCCGTGCACGTCAATCAATCGGTTTCCTGTAGTTCGTTTGCTGCTCGTCTTGCTCGAGCCGCCCGAATCGTTTCAGCGCTCGGGCCGGTCGCGCGCGGCCTCGCGTCGCCGCACGCGCAGCGTCAGCGCCGACGAAAACGCGCGCAAGGTCGACACCTTGCGTGTCGCCACGACGTCCCGCGCGAGGCTCTCCGCCGGATTCGGCTGTAGCGCCCAATACAGCGCGAGCAGCCAGCCGAGCACGGTCCAGCCCAGGCAGGCATTGAAGAGCGCGAGCGTCAGCACGTCGCGGCGCTTGCGCCGGTCCGCGATGATCGCCGGCAGAAAATACAGCGCCAGCGCGAACGCCGCGCCGATGGCCTGAACGGCCACGTTGCCACCCATACAAGCTCCCTGATGCACGATGCATGTAGCGATTGTCGCGCGAATGGCGGCCGCGCGCCTCGCACCTGCGCGTTCCAGTCTCCACCCCAATCACCGCAAGGGGTTCAGCCCGACACGCATCGGGACTATCATGATCGTTTCGACCGAACAGTACTTCACGGACCCGATCATGATCACCGACGACACGACCCAGCAGGCTCAACTCAACCCGGACACGCTACGAGAATTCGTCGAGCGCAAGTGGAACGACGAGATCGTGCCCGCGCTGACGGACTACATCGCGGTGCCGGCCAAGAGTCCGGCGTTCGATCCCGACTGGGCGAAACACGGTTATCTGGAGCGCGTGATCACCGACGCGGCACAATGGGCCGAGCAGCAACCGGTGCGCGGCCTGAAGCTCGAGGTGATCCGCCTGCCGGGCCGCACGCCGGTGATCTTCTTCGAGACGGCCGCGACGCGCTCGGGCAGCGACGAAACCGTCGTGCTCTATGGCCACCTCGACAAGCAGCCCGAGTTCGATGGCTGGCGCAACGACCTCGGTCCGTGGACGCCGAAGTTCGAAGACGGCAAGCTCTACGGCCGCGGCGGCGCGGACGACGGCTACGCGATCTATGCGAGCCTGACGGCGCTCGCCGCGCTCGATGCACAGGGTGTCGAGCGTCCGCGCTGCGTCGGGCTGATCGAAACCTGCGAGGAGTCGGGCAGCTACGATCTGCTGCCCTACGTCGACGCGCTGCGCGAGCGGCTCGGCAACGTCGGGCTGGTCGTGTGTCTCGATTCGGGCGCGGGCAATTACGATCAGCTGTGGCTGACCACGTCGCTGCGCGGCCTCGTCGGCGGCGATCTCGAAGTGCAGGTGCTCGACGAAGGGATTCACTCGGGCGTCTACGGCGGCATCGTGCCGTCGAGCTTCCGCATCATGCGGCAACTGTTCGACCGTCTCGAAGACTCCGCCAACGGCACGCTGCTGCCGAAGGGCTTCCACTGCACGGTGCCGGCCGATCGTCTGCGCGAAGCGGAGGCCGCCGCAAAGATTCTCGGCGATGAGGTCTGGAAGAAGATGCCGTGGGCGTGCGGCCAGGACGGCCGTCAGGTGCTGCCCACCACGACCGATCCGCGCGAGGCGCTGCTCAATTCGACGTGGCGTCCGTCGCTGTCGGTGACGGGCGCGGCTGGCTTGCCCGCGCTCGCCGACGCCGGCAACGTGCTGCGTCCGCGCACGGCGTTCAAGCTGTCGCTGCGGCTGCCGCCGACCATCGAAGCGGAGAAGGCGGTCGCCGAACTGAAGACGCTGCTCGAATTCGATCCGCCGTACAACGCGAAGGTCACGTTCAAGCCGGATGCGGGCGCGGCGAGCGGCTGGAACGCACCGGAGGTCGCGCCGTGGCTCGCCACCGCACTCAACGATGCGTCGCGTCAGCACTTCGGCGCCGACGCGGCCTACATGGGTCTCGGCGGCACGATCCCGTTGATGAACGTGCTGAAGGCGGGCTTCCCGAAGTCGCAGTTCATGGTGTGCGGCGTGCTCGGGCCGAAGTCGAACGCACATGGGCCGAACGAGTTCCTGCACGTGCCGTACGGCAAGAAGCTGACGGCCGCGGTTGCCGAAGTGATTGCCGCGGCGCCGTGAGTTCTGGTTTCGTTTGAGTGGGGCTCGGGCGTGACCCGGGCCCGCTGTTTATCGATGCTGCTTTGATGCAGCTGTTTTTCCCGCCGTTTCATTCCTTCCGTTCGAACCTCACCGACACGCTGAATGACCGACTCCCAGACTGCCCAAACCACCACGCCCCGGATTCCGGCCGATCAACTGCATGGCTACGTCAGAGCGATCTGGGAGCGAGCGGGCAGTACGCCGCGCGAAGCGGAGCTGGTGGCCGATCACCTGGTGGCCGCGAATCTGACCGGGCACGACTCACACGGCGTCGGCATGATCCCGCGCTATGTCGAATCGCTCGCCGACCAGCAACTGCAACTGAATCGACACGCCGACGTCGTGAAGGACGCGGGCGCGGTACTGACCGTCGAAGGCGGCAAGGGTTTCGGTCAGGTGATCGCGTTCGAGGCGATGGAGCGGGGCATCGAGCGCGCGCGGCGGCTCGGCGTCTGCGCGGTGGGCTTGCGCGGCGCGCATCATATCGGCCGCATCGGGCATTGGGCCGAGCAGTGCGCGCGCGCCGGGCTGGTGTCGTTTCACTTCGTCAACGTGGCGGGCGATCCGCTCGTCGCGCCATTCGGCGGCGCGGACCGGCGCATCGGCACGAATCCGTTCTGCGCCGCTTATCCGCGGCCCGGCAAACCGCCGCTGGTGCTCGACTTCGCGACCAGCACGATCGCGTTCGGCAAGACGCGCGTCGCTTATAACCAGGGCAAGCACACACCACCCGGCGCGCTGATCGATCACGAAGGCATGCCCACGCTCGAACCGAAAGTCATGCACGAAGCGCCGTTCGGCGCGCTGACGCCGTTCGGCGGCTACAAGGGTTTCGGGCTCGCGGCGATCTGCGAGATTTTCGGCGGCGCGCTGTCGGGCGGCTTCACGACGCATGCGGACACGCTCGGTACCACGCACGCGATCATCAACTGCATGCTATCGGTGATCATCGATCCCACCGCATTCGACGCGCCCGATGCGCAAGCCGAAGCCGATGCGTTCCTCGCGTGGGTGAAGGCGTCGCCGCTCGCGGCGGGCGCGGAGCGCATCTACGAACCCGGCGAGCCCGAGCGCATGACGCGCGCGCAGCGTGAGGCCGCCGGCATTCCGATCGACGCGGCTACGTGGACGCAAATCCACTGCGCGGCGCGCGCCGTCGGGATGGATGAAGACGAAGTGGGTGGTTGGTCCGCGCGCCTCGGCTGAAGCGCGCGACGGCAGGGCTCAGGCGATCAGTCTGAGCTTGCGCCTATCGAGCAGCCAGCGCTCGAACTCGGTGGCGGGCATCGGCCTCGCGTACAGGAAGCCCTGCACGTAATCGACGCCGAGCCCCTTCATGAAGGCTTCTTCCGCCTCGGTTTCGATCCCTTCGGCGACCACCTGGAAATCGAGCTCCTGCGCGACGGCGACCATCGAGCGCACCAGCGCCTGTGCCTTCATATCCGCGTGGATCGAGCGCGTGAAGCTGCGGTCGAGCTTGATCACGTCGAGCGGAATACGGCCGAGTTGCGACAGCGACGAGTAGCCGGTGCCGAAGTCGTCGAGATGCACCTGCGCGCCGAGTTGGCGGAACTGCTTGATCAGCTCGATCGCGGCCGCTTCGTTTTCGATCAGGCAGCTTTCGGTCAGTTCGAGGTCGACGAGGCATGGATCGAGACTCGCGTGCTGCAATGCCTCGGTGAAATGGCGGACCACGGCTGTATCCGTGAGCTGTCGCGCCGACACGTTGATCGCGACGCGCAGGTCATAGCCGGCCGCTTTCCAGCGGGCCGCCTGTTTCGCTGCGGTTTCCATCACCCAGCGGCCGAGCACGCCGATCAGTCCGGATTCCTCGGCATAACGGATGAATTCCGCCGGCATGATCTGGCCGCGCTCCGGCGAATTCCAGCGCACCAGCGCTTCGGCGCCTTGCACGGCGCCCGTCGCGAGGTTCAGCTTCGGCTGATAGTGCAGCGCCAACTGGCCTTCGTCGAGTCCGCGGCGCAGATTCGTGTCGAGCCACATGAACTCCGCGACGCGGCGATTCATGTCCGGCGAGAACACGCGATGCGTGCGCTTGCCTTCGTCCTTCGCGACGTACATCGCCGTGTCGGCCGAACGGATCAGCGATTCGAGGGTTTCGCCATGCTCGGGCGAACGCGCGATGCCGATCGAGCAGCCGGTATAGACCTCGACGAGCCCGACAGCGAACGGCATGCGCATACGATCGAGAATGCGCTGCGCGGTGTTTTCCAGTTCATGCGCGAAGCCCTTCGCCGCGAGCACGATGAATTCGTCGCCGCCCAGACGCGCGAGCGAGTCGCCCGGATTCAGGCAGTCGCGGATCGCGTCCGACACGTCGCAGATGAGGCGGTCGCCGAACACGTGGCCGTAGTGATCGTTGACCTTCTTGAAGTTGTCGAGATCGAGAAACAGGACGCCGACGGTTTCGCCCGGCGCCGCCAGTTCGATCGCGATCTGGATGCGCTCCTGGATCGCGTTGCGATTGGCGAGGCCAGTGAGCGGGTCGGTGGTGGCCTGCTCGATCAGGCGGTCCTGCGCGAGCCGTTGCTCGGTGATGTCGGTACCCGAGCAGATCAGGAACTGCTCTTCGATGCCGCTGCCGCTGCGCACGAATTTGTTGCGAAACAGGAACAGCCGTTCGCCGTGCACCGTTTTAATGCGCCGTTCAATCTCGTACGGTTCGCCACGATTGAAAAAATTCGCGCTGACCTCGTTCGAGACCCGGTCGTCGTCGGACGACATGAACAACGTCCAGACGCTGCGGCCGATGATGTCCTCTTCGCTGAGCCCGGTCAGCTCCTCGGCGAGCCGGTTGAAGCGCTGTATCCGGCCGTTCCGGTCAACGATCACGACGACCGAATTGACCTCCGAGACGACCTGTTCAGCGAACGACAGACCGTGCAGCAGCGCTCGCGCGACGGATTCGGTGTCGCCATCGGCCGACGCGGTGCCGCCCCAGCCATGACAATCGAGTTTCTTGCCGACCAGATGCAGCCGCAGCGGCGCGGCGTCCAACTGAACGTCGACGACGACGTGGGAGGTCACGCCGCTCAGCGCGCGGACCTGGGAAGCTTGAGAAGAGGTGAGGGAAATGGCGACGCCGACAGCCGCGTGGCCGTGCGCAGGCACGAGTTCCAGCGTGTCGCTGGCGGCCGCCAGGCGCCAGCAAGGGCTGCTCGTGCCGAACCGCGCGTGAAGCACCTGGTCGTGTAGCTGGTCGCTCATGAAATCCCCGGAGTGTGCCGGCGGTCCGTAGCAAGGCGGGCGGCGGCAGACAGTCTTCCTCATACTAAAGTGAAACTGCCTCATTGTATCTAAGCGTGACAATTCGAGCGAAGAATCATTAACGTTTTGCTAAGCATGAGTATGGGCCGGCGCGGCCGCGCGCGGCGCGATTATTACCCGCCAGAACGACGCCACGATGACGTTGCTAGAGGCGGCGCGCCAGCAGCGCGCGGGCGCGTTCGCGTTCGGGCGGGTTGGCGTCGAGCGCCGCGTCGAACCGGAACTTGCCGGCCACCAGCGTGGCCGCCACCACGCCGTCGCGATACAGCACGCGGTTTCCGGTCACGGCCGGCATCTTGTCGCCGACCAGCAGCGTGCCGACGAGATTCAGCGGATCGGTCCCAGCAACGCAAATAAGTGCACCGTCGTTCGGCTGCCGGCGCACCTCGCGCAGCAGCGGAATCGCCTCGGGCAGCGCGAACTGCTCGCCCGCGAGTCCGTTGACGAACCGCCCGCCGCGGATCACGCCGCGCGCCTCGAGCCGCTGCAGAACGCGCAGCAGATCGCGCCACGGCGGAAGCCATTCGGCCTCGCGTTCGAGCACGCGCCAGAACACGACACCGTAGCGGCGCAGCAACGTCATTGCGACGTGTTCGAGCGCCTCGGGCGGCAACTGGCGCCGCCGTTCGGGGGGATTTTCCGGCGCAACGGCGGGCGGACGGCTCACGAGCGCCCAACGCCCCGCGTCGTCCATGCCGCCGATCAGCGCGCTCGCTCGCGCGCGCCGGCTGCTGGAAAATGCGTTGCGCTTGGCGACCGGCTTCAGCAACGCGCGCAAGCCCGCGAAGCTGTCGGAGTTCGCGAGGCCGGCCGCGACCAGCTCGCCGAGCGCGTTTTCGAGCTCCATGCGCAGCACGCGCACCTCGGCGAGCAGTTCGTCGAAGAACATCGCGCCGTGTTGCGCGAGGGTGTCGTGCACGCTTTGCGCGAGCGCCGACAACTCGACCTGGCGCGCCGGATCGAGCAGCGCGCGCCACGCACGCAGCTGGACGCGCGGCAGCAGCACGATCGGCGTGCCGCGGACCGGACCGGCGGCGCCGCGCGCCCGCTCGGTCAGGCGGGTCCAGACGATCTTGCCGGCGCGGCATAGCTCATCGAGCGAACTGCTGGTGTAGGCACGCACGCGCGCGGGCAGGATGTCTTCCTCCCACGCGCCGGCCGCAGCCTGGAAGCCTTCGAGCTGGTCGAGCGCGGCGGCGAGCGCGTCGCGGCCTTCGGCGCGCGACGTCGGCGCCAGATGCTGAGCCGTCGGCGTCAGATGCTGAGCCGTCGGCGTCAGATGCTGTGTCGTCGGCGTCAGATGCTGAGTCGTCGGCGTCAGATGCTGAGTCGTCGGCGTCAGATGCTGCCATTCGAACAGGAAGCGCATGAAGTCGTGCCGCTCGACCGGCTCGATCTCACGCCGCAGCCGCCTCACCGTGTAGCGGTGGATGCGTGCGAGCAGGTGTCGTTCGCACCATTCCTCGTCGCTCGTGTGCGGCGTGAAGCGGCCGCGCAACAGATAGCCTTCGGCTTCGAGCCTGATCAGCGCCTGTTCGATCCGGTCGGCCGGCAAACCGAGCGGGCGCGCGATCGCCTCGACCGTCAGCGGGCCGAAGCCGGTCAGCCGCGCGCGCAACACGTCGACGAGCGCGTCGTCGGCGCTCCAGTTCTCGGTGTAGCCCTTCGGGGCGCTCAGCGGCGGCATGTAGCGATTGCGCGCGATGCCGGGGTACAGCGCTTCGAAACAGGTCAGGCGTTCGGCGGGCAGCCACAGTGCGCTGCCGCTGTCGCTGGCGCTGTCGCTGGCGTTGTCGTTGCCCGTGCTCGCGTTGGCTTGCGCGGCCAGCGGCAAGCGCGTCGCCCGGCCGGCTTTCGCCAACGCCGCAAGCAGCGTCGGCCAATCCTCGTGCGCGAGCGCCTCGGCCCCGGTGATGCACGCGAGGCCCGTCAGCGCTTCGTGCATTTCGTCGGCGTTGCGCGCCTGCGGCCACGCCTCGTCGCGCACGCTGTCGATCGCGGCGGCGTCGAGCGCGCCAAGATCGTCGGCGCTTTCAGGGTCCGTCCAGCGGCGGTTCAGCACCGCCTGGGTGCGGCGCTCCTCGATCGGCGCGTCGTCGAGATACGCGTAGGGCTTCGCGGTCAGGATTTCGGCGGCGAGCGGTGACGGCGCCGGCAGATCACGCGCGACGAGCCGCAACTCGCCGCGCTCGATGCGGCGCAGCAGCGCGAGCCAGCGTTCGCTGTCCATCGCGTCATGCAGACAGTCGTCGATGGTTTGGTCGACTAAGGGGTGGCGCGGCACCTCGCGTTCGCCGACGACGTTCTCCAGACACGCGGCCTGCTCGGGAAACACGCTCGCGAGCAGATCCTCGCTGCGCATGCGCTGCAGTTGCGGCGCGGTCTTGCGGCCGCCCGTGTAGCGCGGCAGGCAGAGCGCGGTCGTCGCGTTCCAGCGCCAGCGCACGCCGAACAACGGCGCATCGAGCAGTGCCTGGATCAGCAGACGTTCGGCGCTGTTCGAGTGCAGATAGCGCCAGACCTCGTCGAGCACGAACGAGTGGCTGCCGGTCAGCGACAGCACGATCGCGTCTTCGGTGGCGGCGGCCTGCAACTCGAAGTTGAAGCTGCGGCAGAAGCGCTTGCGCAGCGCGAGCCCCCACGCGCGGTTCACGCGGCTGCCGAACGGCGAGTGGATCACGAGCTGGGTGCCGCCCGATTCGTCGAAGAAGCGCTCCATCACCAGCGTGCTCTGCGTCGGCAGTACGCCGAGCGCGGCGCGGGCACGCGCCAGGTATTCGACGATCTGGCGCGCGGCGGGCTCGTCGAGCGCGAGCTCGTCGGCGAGCCAGGCGATGGCGTGGTCGAGGCGCGCGGTCGTGGGTTCGGCTTCGCTCGCGGGCAACGTGGCTGCGGCGGTTGCGGACGCCGTTGTGGTCTGCGTCGCGCTCTGCGCCACGGCAGCTTTCGCTTTGCGTCCTCTCTTTGCCGCGGATTTCGCGGGCGTTGCGGCTGCTTCGAATTGCGCCGCGGCGATTGGCACCGACGCAACCGCGTGTGACGCCGGTTCGCCCTCCGTCAGCAAACGCTCGACCTGCTCCCGCAATCTCGCGACCGCGAAAGACAGCTCGTCGCTGCGCCCCGGCGCCTCGCCGAGCCAGAACGGAATGTTCGGCGGTTGCCCTTGTGCGTCCTCGACCCGCACCCGGCCACTCTCGATTCGCAGAATCCGATACGACGCGTTGCCGAGCTGGAACACATCGCCGGCGAGGCTTTCGACCGCGAAGTCCTCGTTGACGGTGCCGATGTTGATCGCCTGCGGTTCGAGCACGACGGCGTAATCGGCGTTTTCGGGGATCGTGCCGCCCGACGTCACGGCGACCAGCTTGCCGCCGCGCCGGCCGCGCAGCGTGCCGCTTACCGCATCGCGATGCACGTACGCGGCGCGCGGACCGTGGCGGCTCGTGTAGCCCTCGGCGAGCATGCGCAGCACCGCGTCGTATTGCTCGCGCGACAGATCCGCGTACGGCGCTGCGCGCCGCAGCATGTCGAACAGCGCATCCTCGCTCCACTCGGCGCTCGACACTTCCGCGACGATCTGTTGCGCGAGCACGTCGAGCGGCGCGCGCGGGATGCGTAGCGCATCGAGTTCGCCACGCCGCACGCAATCGAGCAGCGCCGCGCATTCGAGCAGGTCGTCGCGCGAGGCGGGAAAGAGCCGCCCCTTCGGCATGCCGCCGACGTGGTGGCCCGAGCGGCCGACGCGTTGCAGGAACGGCGCGATCGCGCGTGGCGAACCCATCTGGCAGACGAGGTCGACGTCGCCGATATCGATGCCGAGTTCGAGCGAAGCGGTCGCGATCAGCACGCGCAGCTCGCCGCGTTTCAGGCGCTGTTCGGCGTCGAAACGATGTTCTTTCGCGAGACTGCCGTGATGCGCAGCGACCGCGTCCTTGCCGAGCCGCTCGGTCAGATGACGCGCGGCGCGCTCGGCCATCCGGCGCGTGTTGACGAAGATCAGCGTGGTGCGATGCTGCGCGACCAGCTCGGCGAGCCGGTCGTAGACGCGCTCCCACACTTCGTTGGCCATCACCGCTTCGAGCGGCACCGGCGGGATCTCGAGCGCGAGGTCGCGCGCGCGGACGTGGCCGACGTCGATCACCGCGCACCCGGCCGGTACGTCGCTCTCGAGGCTCGCGCCGCCGACCAGAAACCGCGCGACCGCGCTGACCGGCTTTTGCGTCGCCGACAGCCCGATGCGCGGCAGGCGCCGGGCGCAGAGCGCGTCGAGCCGTTCGAGGCTCAGCGCGAGATGACTGCCGCGCTTGCTGCCGGCGAGCGCATGAATCTCATCGACGATCACCGTGCGCACCGTCGCCAGCATGCGGCGGCCAGAATCCGAGCCGAGCAGCACGTACAGCGACTCGGGCGTCGTCACGAGAATGTGCGGCGCGCGCTTTTTCAACGCATTGCGTTCCTGCTGCGTGGTGTCACCGGTGCGCACCGCGGTGCGAATGTCGAGCGGCGGCAGGCCGAGCCTGTCGAGTTCGGCGGCGATGCCTTGCAGCGGCAGTTGCAGATTCAGGCGGATGTCGTTCGAAAGCGCCTTCAGCGGCGACACGTAGACGACCAGCGTTTCGTCGGGCAGCGTGCCGCCGTTCGCGAGGCCTTGCGAGACCAGCTCGTTCAGCGCGGACAGGAATGCGGTCAGGGTCTTGCCGGAGCCCGTCGGCGCGGCGACCAGCGTCGAGCGGCCGCTGCGGATCTGCGGCCACGCGGCGGCTTGTGCGTCGGTCGGGGCGGCGAAGGTTTGCTGGAACCAGTTGGCGACGGCTGGGTGAAAACCGTCGAGCGCCTGCTGGGCTGGCGGTAAGGCTGGCGCGGCGGGGCGCGCCGCGCTCGCGGTGGAGCGGGTCTTGCGGGAGCGGGGCGCCGCGTCGAGTGCGGCGGAAGTCTTTGCCGAAGTCATGCTTGTGCAGATGAGGGCGGCGCGGGGGGATATCCAGTCGGTACCGGGCAATGTCGACCGTTTTGGCGGTTGTGGGTCATTCCACGCTGACGGCGCAATAGCCGTCAGTCTCGCAGGTTTTCGCGGCTCGTGCGCGGCGCATCGGGCTTCGCGCCGCTGCTGGAATTCGTAGTCTTTGCGGCGTGTGTGCCACTCCTACCAACCTCCGCCAATTCCAGTACGCTTGACGACTCTTCCTGCACCCACGATGGAGCGTCGACATGCGATATAACCAGTTGGGCCGTACCGGTGTGTTTGTTTCAGAGTTGTGTTTGGGCACGATGACCTTCGGCGGTGGCGAAGGCATCTGGCGGCAGATCGGCGATCTGCAGCAGAACGACGCGGAGCGGCTGGTCGGCCGGGCGCTCGACGCGGGCATCAATTTCATCGACACCGCCGACGTTTACGCGGGCGGCCTGTCCGAGCAGATCACCGGCCAGGCGCTGAAGAATCTGCAAGTACCGCGCGACAAGGTCGTGATCGCGACCAAGGTGTTCGGCCAGACCGGCGAGTTCGCAAACGCGCGCGGCGCGTCGCGCTATCACATCCTCGACGGCATCAAGGCGAGCCTGAAGCGTCTGCAACTCGATCACGTCGACCTGTATCAGATCCACGGTTTCGATCCCGCCACGCCGATCGAAGAAACCGTGCGCGCGCTCGATACGCTCGTGCAGCACGGCCACGTGCGCTACGTCGGCGTGTCGAACTGGGCCGCGTGGCAGATCGCGAAGGCGCTCGGCATCGCCGAGCGGCTCGGCACCGCGCGCTTCGAAACGCTGCAGGCGTATTACACCCTCGCGGGCCGCGATCTCGAACGCGAACTCGTGCCGATGCTGCAAAGCGAAGGCCTCGGCCTGATGGTGTGGAGTCCACTCGCCGGCGGTTTGCTGAGCGGCAAATACGGACGCGAGCAGCAGGCCGAGGCGGGCAGCCGTCGCACGAACTTCGATTTTCCGCCTGTCGATCGCGAGCGCGCGTATGACTGCATCGACGTGATGCGCAAAATCGCTGCAGCGAAAAACGTCTCGGTCGCGCAGATCGCGCTGGCGTGGCTGCTGCATCAGCGTGTCGTCAGCACGGTGATCGTCGGCGCGAAGAAAATCGAGCAGCTCGACGACAACATCGCGGCGACCAACGTCGCGCTATCCGCCGATGAGCTCGCGAAGCTGGCCGAAGTCAGCGCGCTGCCGGCGGAGTACCCCGGCTGGATGCTGGAGCGGCAGGGCGAGCAACGCCGGCAGCAACTGGCCGAGGTTCGGCACGTCGTGCAGCGATAACGCGACGGCGTACTCGCGTTCGCCCTGGAAGCCCGAATCTTCATCGATGGGCCGCGCGAGTTTCATGCTCGCGCGCGTGGGCCTGAGGCGGGTCGACTGGAAAAAACGCCAACTCGTGAAGACGATCCACCGCTCTCAGGTTCTCCGCGGCCATTTCGTTTCGGCACTCGCTCAGGTCTCGACGTCCGCGAGACTGAAAGTCTCGCACGACGATTCAGTTCTGAGAACGGTCATCGGGCCGGTACGCGTTTGATCGATCGCTTCAACAAGGGCCGCGCGCCGCATCGCCGGACATGATCGGTCGATGCGGCACGTAAGGACGGACGATGACTTGGCGGTCGCTGCGGCTAATCATCAACCTCGCTTACCCCTGCGTATGCGCGGCGACCGCGTCCAGCGTGCGCGCCGAGTACACCAGCGTCGCGCCCGCGTTGATTGCCATCGCGACGCCGAGCGCTTCGGCGATTTCCTCGCGGGTCGCGCCGTGCTTCAGCGCCTCGGCCGTATGGACCGTGATACAGCCGTCACAGCGCAGGCTGACCGCTACCGCGAGCGCAATCAGCTCGCGCATTTTCGCGCCGAGCAGGTCGGTCTTCTGACCGGCGCTCGACATCGCCTGATACGCCTTCACGCTTTCGGGCGCGAGCTTCGTCATTTCGCCGATACGGCCGAACAGTTCCTTGCGGTAATCGATCCAGTTCAACATCGCAGTGCTCCTTGGTCCGTTGCGCGCCGGCGGTTGCCGGCGTCGTGGGACAAAGTATTGCGCCGCGCCGCGATATCCTGAATACTCATTCGACTCAACTTTTAGCGCGCTCGTCTCATGGACACGCTCAGTCGCCTGATCGACCTTGCCCGGCCTCAAGCGAGTCTCGATCTTCGCTGCCTGCTATCAGGCGCATTCGACATCGATCATGCGCCGCTGGAGGCGGGCGTCGCGCCGTTTCATCTGGTGCTCGACGGCAGTTGTGTGATCGAGACCGCCGCCGGCGAGCCGCTCGAATTGCGGGCCGGCGATTTCATGCTGTTTCCGCGTGGCGCCGCGCATCGCATGCGCGACGTAAAGCGCTCGGCGGGTGGCCTGCCGTTGACGCTCGGGCATGACGGCATGCTGCCGGTGCGGCGCAACGATGGCCACGAAACCACTGCCACGGCCGCGCACGCGCCCAACGACAGCGCGGTTCATGACGGCGTCGATCTGCTGTGCGGCCGCTTCGTCTATGCACCTGGTTCATCGGCGTTGCTGCTCAATGTGCTGCCCGATCCGCTGCACGTATCGCTCGGGGATGCGCAAACGCTCGATGCGTTGCAGGCGGTGATCACTCTGATGCGCGGCGAAGCGGAGCGGCGTCAGCCTGGCGCGCTCGCGATCGTGACGGCCTTGAGCCACGCGCTGTTCGCGATGGCACTGCGCGTGCACGGCGAGCGCAATGCGAACGGCACCGGGATGCTCGCGTTGCTGACGGACGCACGCCTCGGCGCATCGGTGCAGGCCATGCTCGACGCGCCCGAACGCGCATGGACGATCTCTGAACTCGGCGAGCGCGCGGCGATGTCGCGCGCGACCTACGCGCGCCACTTCAACGAGCGCGCGGGCGTGACCGTGATGGATTTTCTGACGCAGATCCGCATGGCGATCGCCAGCGATCTGCTGTTGCGCACACAACGCAGCGCGGCGGACATCGGCGAGGCGGTCGGCTATCAATCGGAGGCGGCGTTCGGCAAGGCGTTCGCGCAAAGCGTCGGTGTGACGCCGGGACGTTACCGGCGCCGCACACCAACGGACGATGCTCTGGATGAGTGACTAAAGACTCAACGCGTGGGCGATTCTATCTGGGCGGTCCGCCCTTGCTGAACACGCGCCTTTCGAACGACGCCATCAGTCGCGCGACCACGAGCGCGCAGACCGTGCCGAGCGTCACTTCGGCAAGCCGCAGAAAGGCCTTGTCCCACGCCGTGCCGATGCCTGGCACCAGCAGCATGATCGTCGCGGTGATGCCGCCGAGGCGCGCTGCGCTGCCGACGTTGACGACCCAGCAGATCAGGATCGCGACCGCCACGGTCGCCGCGTACGCGGCAAAATGGCCGCCGCCCGCGAGCGTGCCGATCAACCCGCAAATACCGCCGACCATCGCACCGATGAACTGGTCGCGCGACAGCTTGCGGGTGTCGATATAACTATGCTGACTCACCGCGATCGCGGTGATGGCGGCCCAGAACGCCTGCTCGGTGTGCAGCGCGCGACCGATGCCGAACGCGAGACTCGCGCCTGCCACGGCCTGCACGGCCATGAAGCCGCCCTCGATCAAGCGGTCGCCGAGCGGCAGCGTCTTCAGGAAAGCGAACAGCGCATCGGCGGCGTGCGTGCGCGAGGAAGGGCTTGAATCGTCGGACGGAGTCATCGGATTAAGGCGGCTCGGCTGGACAGGGGGTCCCGTATTCTAGCGGCTCCGCTTCACGCTTCCACCGCGAGCTAGATCGTGCCGAACAGCGCGCGCGGCCGGTCGCGTAGCGTGTGCGCGAGAATCTGCAGGCCACGCGTCAACTGCTCGCGCGACTCGGCGCAAGCGAGGTTGATGCGCACGCCGTGCTCGACCGTCGAGCGATCGACCGCGAACGCGGATGCGGGCATCGTGTTGACCCCGCGCGCGAGCGCGTTTGCCGCGAAGTCGTCCGAGCGCCACGGCGGCGGCACGCGCAACCACACGAACATGCATGCGGGGTCGCTCTTCAGATGCTCGGCGGGCAATAGTTCGCGCGCGCCAGATCGAATCACTGATAAGGGGGACGGTCGTGCAATATGACCCCCCCTTCGAAAACACCATCCCCCCCTCCGAAAGGGGGGGGATTTGAAAGGCGACTGGCTCTATCTTTCTTCTCGAAATTCACAATGCATACGGGGCCGGCGCCGCTGGCCGCTCACGCCGACCTGGTGCCGTAGGCGATTTTTTATGTTGGCTTTTTCGTCCTGTTTGAACTGCTTGCTCGTGTGAGTGGAATTCCAGATGCGAATGTCTTTCGCCGCATCTGTCGAGCGGGCCGGTCTTCAAGTCGCCAGGGCGAAAGAAAAAAGGTGATAGATGAATATCCTGTTGGTGGAAGACGATCCCGCGCAAGCTGATTCGGTCGAAAGGGAAATCGGGCAATCCGGGCATCGAATAAACAAGGTCGAGCGGGGCAAGGACGCAATCAGTTTTCTTCAGGCCAACGAGGTCGATCTCGTGGTGCTCGACTGGGAATTGCCGGGCATGAGCGGCTTCGAGGTGCTGTACTGGATACGCCGTCACCTGGGCCGCGAACCCGCGGTGCTGTTCGTGACTAGCCGACTTCTGGAAGTCGACATCGTACAGGCGCTGGACGCCGGCGCGGATGACTACGTCGTCAAGCCGTTCCGGGCCAAAGAGCTGGGGGCACGGGTAGGCGCGCTGTTGCGTCGCACACGACGCAGCATCAAGGTGGAAAGTGCAATCGCGGTCGGGCCGTATGTATTCGACGTCACGCAGCGCAGTGTTTTTCTGCACGGCGAATCGATCTTGTTGACGGAAAAGGAATTCGACGTGGCGGCCTATTTCTTCGCGAACGTCGGACGGGTCGTTTCCAAGCGGCTTCTGGCGAAGCTTGCGTGGGGCCGCGAGCTGGATAGTACGTCGCGCACGATCGACACGCATATCTACCGGCTGCGACGCAAGCTGGCCCTGCATCCGGACAACGGCGTGCGATTGACGACCATCTATACGCACGGCTACCGCCTCGACGAGGCCGATGCCGGCAGCGCGGAAGCGCAAGCGCCGGCGAGCACCGAGCCGGAAGACGCTGTCGCGGAGAAGGACAGGTCCGAGCAGGGCGCGCAAAGCGATCTCCGCTAGCGATCCGACACGAGGCCATGAGCGACCTGAAGCGGATTGCGCTGGTCGCGCCTCGTTGCGCGGCGACTCATTGAGTCGTCATACGGTTCGGCGTATCTTCAAAGCAAATTCACAACGACCCTCCATGCCTCTCACGGATAGCCGGTGAGAGGACACCTCATGAATACAACCGCTGATAGTTTCGAGCGTG